>CAWIUI010000004.1:0-1821852 GCA_963839265.1 uncultured beta proteobacterium | reverse complement strand
CTCGCCATATCCCATCTTAAGTGCAAGCAACTCCACTAGCCGTCCGACGCGCGAACAATGCTCGCCTCCATCATCCTCGCGCTGGTCGGCAAGGCTTGCGAGCGCCTCAAGGTGTTCTCGGAGCACGTGCTTCTTTTCGAAACTGGACCCACTGTTGGCTAGCTTTTTACGTATATCCCCTGGTAACGCCAGAAGTTCCTCCTCAGGAAGATTACCTAGCGCGCGCACACTGCGCTGGAGGGCGGCTACCTGGCGAATTACAGAGCTGCGTTGGAACTGTGCTAGATGGGAAAGGCGCTTTTGGTGAAGCCGTGCAGCGTCGATCTTCTTGCCTGCGTATCCACTGCAAATGGCGTCAATCTCGAGAAGGTCTCGGTACAGGGGTTCATCAGAAGATATTCGGTCACGGGCCACAGTGATGCGATCGAGGGCCAATTGAACGTTTCCCTGGGCAGCGTCGCACAGAGCGCATGCTAGCAATGCCTGAAGCATGGCGGGCTGGCTATTCATCTGCAAAGCTCTCGCTTCTGCGCGTCGCGCGCACTTTCTCGCTTCATCCAGGCATCCGTTCTCAATCAGAATTCGAGTATGAGTGGCCTCTACGATAACTTGCTGATGTGCAAGAAACTGATTGGTAGGAGTAATGCTCGTGCGCCTCGCTTCCTCTATTTCCCTCGTGGCAGTAACAACATCGCCTAGAAGAAGGGCTGCAGCCGCGATATTGTGATGTGCGTCTCCAATGAGTTGGATAAACTGCGGTTCGCTTGCTGCGATCTCCACTACGTATTGATTGAGGGCTATTGATTCGCCGATGAGGCCGCTGTTGAAGCGAAGTTCGGCTAGATTGGCCAGGACAGCTGCTTTCCCCATCCGGTCTCCAATCCGCTCTGCGACCTGGAGCCCCTCGACATAGCAGACGGTCGCTTCGATCTGATTTCCTATGCGGCTATAGACTAGTCCGAGGAGATTCAGCGACCGCCTGAGAAGCGCAAGCAGTCGTGATGTTCTTGCGACATGTTCTGCTTTTAGTGCGAATAAAAGCGCCTGATCATAGTGCCCATCTTTAAAATACCACTGTACAAAGCGTAAGAGGACCTCGATCTGCTCCGAAGGCTTCTCTTGAATCGGGGCGGTAAGAACTCGTTCGCGATGGTCATCAAACCACCTCGTCGCGTTAGACGTCCCGCGATCAAGATGCACCTTCGTTTGTTGGTCCAGCTCCAGAAACGTAGGTGTCCTAAGCCGTTCATTGCCACTAGAGTTGAGACTAGTCATGGCCCCTTTCGCCGTCCTAGGAACGCGGCGCACTTGTGAGAGATCAATTTGCGCGCGGCTCCCTATGTATGTCGCTTAACGGTTGATATATATCAGTCTCTCTTAGAAGGGGGTTAAGTGGTGGCTGTATCTATTACTGAAACCGAACATACCCCCTGCTCACGTCCGGGCGGAATCCAAACAGAGATCTGGCAGTTCAAATATCGCTCCGACATGCGCCGACGTCCCCACCCGGAAGGGTAGTAAGCGAGGAGTGAGTCAGCTGCTATGGATGATGTGGTTTAGGAATCTCGGACCGATTGGAATGTTAGTGTTTCGGCGAATTTGACCTTGGGAAGGGGGTTCGCCGTGAAGCGCAAGCGTTTTCTGTGGAGCAGATCGTTGCGGTGTTGAAGTGGGCGGAGCTAGGCATGTCGGTGGCGGACAGCATTCGCAAAATGGGCACTTCTGAGCAGACGTTTTATCGCTAGAAGAAGCAATACGGGGGTCTGCAATCGGACCAGGTGCGCGAATTCAAGATGCTTCAGGATGAGAACGCGCGACTGAAGAGGCTCGTGGCGGAGCTGAGTCTCGACAAGGCGATTCTTCAAGGACGTTGCCACAAAAAACTGGCGCGGCCCGCGCTGAAGAGGAAAGCGGTGGACTACATGTGAGCCACCACGACCTCAAGACGCGGCGGCCTGCCGGTTGGCCAAACAAACGCGCAGTGTGCAGTACTACCGGAGCGTCAAGAGCCCGCGGCATCATCGGCGCGGACGAATGCACGAAATCGTTCGAGCGCGCTTTCGGTATGGATACCGGCACGTGCACGTCTTGCTCCGGCGTGAAGGTTGGGAGTTTGTATCGGGAAGAACAGCTTCAGTTGCGTTCAAAATTGCCCAAACGCCGTAAGATGGTCGTTACGCGACGCGACGCGAACGCGTTCAGCCCCGCGCGCCGAACCAAGCCTGGAGCTTGGACTTCGTTGCCGACCAGCTCGCCAATGGCACGCGTTTCCGTGCTTTGCCTGTGGTGGATGTTTTAGTCGCGTTGGCGATCGAGGCGGACCAACGGCTACGTGGCGAATACGTTGTTGCCGTCTTGGATCGACTGGCCGCGCAGCGCCGAGCGCAAAAGTATCTGTTCGTGGATAACGGCAGCGAGTTCTCAGGGCAGCTCCTGGACTCTTGGGCGTATCACTGTCAGGCAAGGATCAACTTCAGCGTTTCTGGCAAGCCCACCGACAACTGCTTTGTAGAATCCCTCAACGGCTCGCTGCGGGACGAATACTTGAACGTGAACTGGTTCGAAACAAATTGACGATGCCAAAGAGATCGCCGAGGCTTGGCGTCGGCACGACAATGAGACTCGACCTTACATGGCTCTCAAGGGACGTCGCATCAGAGGAATAGTTGTAATGGCGCCGGCCAGGTTTCAATCATGACGCGAGCGTCTTCGCGGCTGCGGAGCCATTCGAGGCTCAGACACTCGTCGTGGAATTTGCCACTGAAGCTCTCGTCGGTACCGTTCTGCCAGGACGTCAGTCGCGCTCGGGCAATGCTGGACCGCGGGTAGGACGGTGGGCGGAGGCGAAGCTACCTTTGCAGATCAGTCGGGTGTTGCCGCCGCCATCGCCGTCGGGACTTTCATGCAAGATGCTCCAAATGCGAGATCTCGCTTGGAGGAACGGAGATTCATTGACCTGCCCCCCGGAGTTAGTACGGATTCAGTCCGGAATCTGCGGGTTGATTTGACTTGATTTGGCCCTCGCCGGCAAGCCAGCGGTGTGCGAACTCCGCCGGTGTCTCGTCCTCCAATTGCGCTGTGCGGGCGCTCGCTGTTGTAATCGATCCTCCAGGCCGCGATGATGTTGCGGGCTTCAGCGAGCGTTCGGAACCAGTGCTCGTTCAGGCACTCGTCGCGGAACTTGCCATTGAAGCTCTCGACGTAAGCGTTCTGCGTCGGTTTGCCGGCCTCGATCAGCCGTAGCTCGACACCATGCTCGTACGCCCACTGATCAAGCGCCTTGCCAGTGAACTCGGGGCCCTGATCGGTGCGGATGCAGCGCGGTAGCCCTCGGAATTTGGCAGCACGATCGAGCACGCGCGTCACATACAAGCCCGAGATGCCATGGTCGACCACGAGGTCGACCGCATTCCTACTGAAGTCATCGACGATCGTCAGGCACCTGAGGCGTCGGCCATGTTCCAGACAATCGCTCACGAAATCCATTGACCACACCTCGTTCGGTGCGCTCGGCGACAGCAGCGGCCGGCGTTCGACCGTCACGCCGCGCTCGGCGGCGCCGGCGCTGCACTTGCAGCCCGCTCCTCCTGGTAGAGCCGATGTACGCGCTTAACGTTGTACTGACAGCCTTCACGGCGTAGCAATGCATGGATGCGCCGATAGCCGAAGCGCGCGCTTGGCATGCGCGATCTCGCTGATGCGTATGCGCAGCCGCTTCAGGTTCGCTCCCGGCTCGTCGTTAGGCCAGTACCGTGCGCGATAGATCCCCATCAGCTCACAGGCCCTTCGTTCCGAGCCATCGCCGTCTTCGCCACGCATCGCCTCTACCGCCTCTCGACGCGCCTGCGGGCTTAACGTTTTCCCCGCGCCAGCAGCCTTCAGCGCCTCGTTATCGAGTATCGCCTCCGCTAGCAGCTTCTTGAGCTTCGCGTTCTCCGCTCTCCAGCTCCTTCAGTCGTTTGGCATCCGGAACCTGCATCCCGCCGTACTTGGCCTTCCAGCTGTAGAACGTCGTCGCCGCGATCGTGCTTGCGGCACACCTCGCTGATATTACCGGTCGCCTCGCACTCCTTCAGGATCGAAATCATCTGCTCGGTCGTATAGCGCTTCTTCTTCATCGCCTGCCCTCCTGGTGGGGCAGACTCTAGATCAAACCCGTACTAAGCTGGGGGGCAGGTCAATACCGGCACGTGCACGTCTTGCTCCGGCGTGAAGGTTGGGAGTTTGTATCGGGAAGAACAGCTTCAGTTGCGTTCAAAATTGCCCAAACGCCGTAAGATGGTCGTTACGCGACGCGACGCGAACGCGTTCAGCCCCGCGCGCCGAACCAAGCCTGGAGCTTGGACTTCGTTGCCGACCAGCTCGCCAATGGCACGCGTTTCCGTGCTTTGCCTGTGGTGGATGTTTTAGTCGCGTTGGCGATCGAGGCGGACCAACGGCTACGTGGCGAAGACGTTGTTGCCGTCTTGGATCGACTGGCCGCGCAGCGCCGAGCGCAAAAGTATCTGTTCGTGGATAACGGCAGCGAGTTCTCAGGGCAGCTCCTGGACTCTTGGGCGTATCACTGTCAGGTAAGGATCAACTTCAGCGTTTCTGGCAAGCCCACCGACAATCTGCTTTGTAGAATCCCTCAACGGCTCGCTGCGGGACGAATACTTGAACGTGAACTGGTTCGAAACAAATTGACGATGCCAAAGAGATCGCCGAGGCTTGGTGTCGGCACGACAATGAGACTCGACCTTACATGGCTCTCAAGGGACGTCGCATCAGAGGAATAGTTGTAATGGCGCCGGCCAGGTTTCAATCATGACGCGAGCGTCTTCGCGGCTGCGGAGCCATTCGAGGCTCAGACACTCGTCGTGGAATTTGCCACTGAAGCTCTCGTCGGTACCGTTCTGCCAGGACGTCAGTCGCGCTCGGGCAATGCTGGACCGCGGGTAGGACGGTGGGCGGAGGCGAAGCTACCTTTGCAGATCTAGTCGGGTGTTGCCGCCGCCATCGCCGTCGGGACTTTCATGCAAGATGCTCCAAATGCGAGATCTCGCTTGGAGGAACGGAGATTCATGGGCTGCTTGCCCAAGGTACGAGTCAATATCGATGTGGTCGTTACGGAGCCGACCCACCAGAACAATGAAAAGATCGGTTAATTGTGGATCGAATTGTCGACCTTTCAATTTTGAGATTTCATCAAGCGCTGCATCGATTGGCCACGCGACCTTATACGGCCGCTTATGTGTCAGGGCGTCGAATACATCGGCTAATGCTGTGATCCTTGCCGCGAGCGGAATTGCAGTTCCCGAAAGAGTCGATGGGTAGCCCGAACCATCCCACCACTCGTGGTGAAACCGCGCGATTTCCTCCGCCATTTGCATTTGAGGAATATTGCTCTTAGATAGGAGCTCGGCGCCGACCGTCGTGTGCGTTCTCATAATTTGAAGTTCAGCATCATTGAGCTTGTCGGGTTTGAGCAAAATAGCATCTGGTACGCCAATCTTTCCGATATCGTGCAGCCTTGCGGCTAATTCGATCATGTAGCAGGTGTCGTCATCGCAGCCGAATTCCTGCCCGAGAAGGGCTGCAAGCTTGCCGACACGATAGGAGTGCTCGCCGGTCGCGTCGTCCCGGAGTTCAGCGGTGACAGCTAGTCTTTCCAGCATTTCAATGCGCGATCTGAACAATTCTTGCTCTGCCACTTTCCCGCGGAGCGCCTCCTCCTGTCGCCGTAAGCGCGTCGTAATTGCGAAGTCGTGATCCTCGCCGAGTTGGTCCAGGTGCAGCTGGACATGCTTTAGTACGTTATCTTGCTGAGTGTGCTTTAGCGCCTCGATCATTTCACGCAGATAGACCAGCGCACGCTGTGGCTGGCCGATAATCTCATAAGCCTTAACGAGGGCGGCCAACGTATCGCGAAGCATTGAGCGAAGAAGTCGAGCGCGCTCAAGAGTGTTCGTAAGCCTGGAGATTCCAACGTCGACACGGCCGGCGTGGACTTCGTAGAGGCCTTCAGCAATTGAAGCGGCAATTTCTGCCCGTGCGGAGCGGGATTGAGTGGCATAACGCCTGGCGATGGCGCATCGCTCCCCTGCCTTTTCGATGTTGTTGACCTCGAGTAGCAGGCGACTGTAATTGTTTTCGCGTAGGACCCTGGCAACAAATTCGCTGGCCGAGTGTGGCTCTTCGCTTTCCTTCAAGCAAGCTTCGGCCGCTTTCAATCCTCGAGAAAAATCCTCGAGGTGAAGGCAGCAAAGAGCGATGTTCGAGAGGGCCATAGCCCGAAATTTTCGAAGGCGGGGCTCGGAGCCACAGATACGAACTGCGTGCTCGAGGCTTGTAATCGCATCTCGATATTGGGCCGCATAGAGCAAGGCGGCGCCAAGGTTGATCCACACGGAGATTTCCGCCTCTGTGTCTCTGAGGCCCTGCGCCAACTCAAGCGCCTGCGCATAACATTCAATCGCGCGAGCTATGTTCCCGGTATCCGCATACATCATTCCGAGGAAGGTAAGCGCCTTACGTCGAAGAGGTTTGTTATCTACTGCTGTTGCAAGGTCAACTGCGTGCGAGGCCGGTTCAATCGCATGAAACGTTTGGCCGATAAGGTAGTAGAAGTGCGAGATATCAATCGCGCAATTAATTCGAAGCTCCGAATTCTCCGTGCCACCAATTTGCTTTAGCGTGGCTAGCGCTGAAGACATATACGGCACAGAGGCCGCCGCACCGCTTTGCAGTCGCGAATTAACCTCGAGCGCTACTCGCGAAAGAGCGACCTTTCGGTCACTAGGGCCACCAGAGGCAATTTTCGTCGCCAAGAAGTCGAGTTCGGATTGCTGAGGCACGCTATCCCTTTGATAAGAAATATCTATTCTCTTCAGGCTGAAAAAAACTGTGAACTAGTTCACACTCGCGCTTGCCGGACGATGAACTCTTATGGTTAAGCTTGCTTCTTCAGGCCATGTTTCCCGTTTAAAACAAGGTGTTGCGACGAACAATTAGATGTCATTTTGCTTGTTTACTACAGCTATATACCCTGCTGTGCGTCAAGCATCAAGGCCTACCCATTTGAGCGCATTTTTTCGCTGTTAAGCATTTAAGGGGAAATTTCGGCTAGGAAGTCGATTTCCGATCCTACCTACGGGAGGAGGCGCGCAGATCGAAAATCAAGTTTTCAATGTTCAAGACCCGGTTGACTTGGATATGGCACAAAGGGAGGCAGCCGGAGGTTCGGGAACTCGGCGAGCTACAGCTGGCAGTTGTTTGCGGCGGTTGCGCCGAGATGTGTGGGGCGCAAACCAAGACACGATCACCATCTTAAGAGGAGCGGACAAAACAATGGACCACGGCATTCTTGATCTCGAAGGCACGATGGAAGCGCCAAATCCGGCTGTGCCGATTGAACTTTGCGAGCTAAATCAACTTCAACTCGCGATGATCGGCGGCGGTTGCGCTGAGGTGTGCCCGTACTAGGGCGTCTACCCGCAACGCCATAGAACACCAACCATGTATCTGCTTTAGAGGAGCGGCGAAAATGGAAAACCAGGTTCTGAACGTTCAAGAGCTGATCGAAGCGAGGTACGAATCTCAGCAGTGCGAGGTCAGCGAGCTCACCCAACTTCAGCTTGCCATCATTGGTGGTGGATGCGCTGAGGTGTGCCCGTACTAGGGCGTCTACCCGCAACGCCATAGAACACCAACCATATATCTGTTTTAAGAGGAGCGGCGAAAATGGAAAACCAGGTTCTGAACGTTCAAGAGCTGATCGAAGCGAGGCGCGAATCTCAGCAGTGCGAGGTCAGCGAGCTCACCCAACTTCAGCTTGCCATCATTGGTGGTGGATGCGCTGAGGTGTGCCCGTACTAGGGGGTCTACCCGCAACGCCATAGAACACCAACCATATATCTGTTTTAAGAGGAGCGGCGAAAATGGAAAACCAGGTTCTGAACGTTCAAGAGCTGATCGAAGTGACGTGCGAATCTCAGCAGTGCGAGGTCAGCGAGCTCACCCAACTTCAGCTTGCCATCATTGGTGGTGGATGCGCTGAGGTGTGCCCGTACTAGGCCGTCTACCCGTATATAGAACACCAACCATGTGTCTGATTTTGAGAGGAGCGGCGAAAATGGAAAACCAGGTTCTGAACGTTCAAGAGCTGATCGAAGTGACGTGCGAATCTCAGCAGTGCGAGGTCAGCGAGCTCACCCAACTTCAGCTTGCCATCATTGGTGGTGGATGCGCTGAGGTGTGCCCGTACTAGGGCGTCTACCCGCAACGCCATAGAACACCAACCATATATCTGTTTTAAGAGGAGCGGCGGAAATGGAAAACCAAGTTCTGAACGTTCAAGAGCTGATCGAAGTGACGTGCGAATCTCAGCAGTGCGAGGTCAGCGAGCTCACCCAACTTCAGCTTGCCATCATTGGTGGTGGATGCGCTGAGGTGTGCCCGTACTAGGGGGTCTACCCGCAACGCCATAGAACACCAACCATGTATCTGCTTTAGAGGAGCGGCGAAAATGGAAAACCAGGTTCTGAACGTTCAAGAGCTGATCGAAGTGACGTGCGAATCTCAGCAGTGCGAGGTCAACGAGCTCACCCAACTTCAGCTTGCCATCATTGGTGGTGGATGCGCTGAGGTGTGCCCGTACTGAGGTGCAATGATCAGACCGATTTGACTACGACCGACTCGAGCTTTTTATTGGGCGTAAAGTCGATTCGTCTAATTGTTGCTTCGATCGTTTCTGGGCGGTGGCTTACCACTATTAGCGAAAGCGAGACGCTGCGTAGAGAAGAACTAATCCTCCGCTCCAGCGCTACATCCAGCTGATCGAACGCCTCGTCCAGGAAGAGCACCTGGGGGCGGCGGTACAGCGCCCGCGCGAGCAGGACGCGTTGCTTCTGCCCGCCGGAAAGCGCCATGCCGAGGCTGCCGACGATGGTGTTGTACTGCATCGGCATCGCCATGATCTCCTCGTCGATCATGGCGGAGCGCGCGCATTCGCGCACGCGCTGGGGATCGTGTTCGGTGTCGAAGAAGCTGATGTTGTCCTCGATCGTGCCGACGAAGAGCTGGTCGTCCTGCATCACCGCACCGATGCGCGACCGGTACTGCGCGGGATTCCAGTCCACGAGACTGCGGCCATTCACGCGCACTTCGCCTTCGGTGGCGGGGAGCAGGCCCAGTAGCACCTTCAAGAGCGTCGTCTTGCCGCAGCCGGAGGGGCCCACGATCGCGACGGTCTCGCCGGGCGCGACCACGAGGTTCACCCCGCGGAAGACGAATCCTTCCGGGCCGTAGGCGAAGCCCAGGTCGTGCGCGTCGATCGTGAGCGTCCCCGAGGCCGATTCCACGGGGAGCGTCGGCTTGCCGCTTTCCAGCTCGGAGAGCGCGATATCGGCGATCCGCTCCGCATGCAGGTCGAGCATGCGGAAGTCGTTCCACTTGTCGATGAGCGCGATCACCCGGGTGAGGAACACGGTCTGGAAGCCGATGAAGGCGTACAGCATCCCGACGGTGAAACGCCCGTCCATCACCGCCATCGCGCCAAGCCAGATCACGATCACGTTCTCCAGCCCGAAGATGAGCGAGTTGGCCGCGCGCTGCACGATCCCCACGTTCTGCACGCGCACGCCCGCGTTCGTCTGGTCGACGATCAGGTTCTGGTAGGCCGAGCGCCTCTCGGATTCGCGCAGGTTGAGCTTGATCGCCATCATCCCGCGCAGCGTCTCGATGAAGTGCGTGCCGCTGCGCGCCTCGTGCGCGAGCTGCTCGTCGGTCGCGTAGCGCTGCGGGTAATAGAAGATCCATCGCAGCGCCCCGTAGATCACGGAAGCGCCCAGCACCACCATCGTGAGGGTGGCGCTGTAGTACGTCATCACGACCATCGTGAGGATGACCATCACGCCATCCACCATCGACTCGAGGAATGTCGTCGAAAGCGTGCGCTGGATCGCGTCCACGCTGCGGAACTTGGAGACGATGTCGCCGATGTTCCTCTTCTCGAACCACGCCAGCGGCAGCCGCAGCATGTGGTTGAAGAGCGTGGTGAGGAGCTTCAGGTTGATGTGCGTGCTGAGGTAGACGCCCACCCAGGCGCGCACGCCGAAGACCACCGACTGGATCACCACCAGGGTGCCGAAAGCGATCCCCAGCACCGTGAGCAGATCCACGTCGCGCCCGACGAGCACGCGATCGACGGTGAGCTGCAGGAAGAACGGCATCGCGATCGCGAACACCTCGAGCGCGAGGGAAAGGAGCAGGATCTGCGCGATCGTGCCCTTCATTCCCGAGACCACGCCGAGCAGCTGCCACGAGCGGATCTTCTCGCGCTCGTCCTTCCTCTCGAAGGCTCCGGTGGGCGTGAACTCCATCGCCACGCCGGTGAAGTGCCGGGAGGCCTCGCCCAGCGTGAGGACGCGCTTGCCGCGCGCCGGGTCGTGCACCGTGATCCTGCGGCCCTTCACCCGGGTGAGCACGACGAAGTGGTTCATGTCCCAGTGCAGCACCGCGGGAAGCCGCAGCTTGCCCATCGACTCCAGCGGCACCTGCACCCCGCGCGCGCTCATGCCCATCGCCTCGGCGATCTGCGCGATGTGCTTGAGCGTGATGCCCTTGAGCGATGGCGAGAGCCGCAGGCGCATCGAGGAGAGGTCGGTGCGGTGCCCGTGGTAGGAGGCGACCATCGCAAGGCAGGCGATGCCGCACTCGGGCGCCTCGCTCTGCAGGATCACCGGAACGCGCCGCCCGAGCAGGTCCGAGAAGAAGGCCATCAGATGCGGTCCTTGAGCTTGAGCACCGGCTCGAACACCCATTCGAAGAGCGTGCGTTTCTCGAGGAGGAGGTCGGCGTTCACCAGCATGCCCGGCCGCAGCGAGAATTCCTGCCCGAGCGCCGAGACCTTCTGCCGGTCGAGCGCGACGTCGACGCGGTACACGGGCTCGTGTACCGAGAGCGGCCCGACGCGGTCTCCCGAGGACCACACGTTGCGGCCGATGTCGGTGATGCGTCCGTGGTATTGGCCGAAGCGCTCATACGGGAAGGCGTCGTAACGCAGGATCACTTCCTGGCCCGTCTTCACGAACCCGATCGCGCGCGTGGGCACCAGCAGCTCCACGTGCAGGCCGCTGCCCCTGGGAAGCACCGTCGCGAACCGGGCGTCGGCGGCGATCGACTGCCCGCGGTTCACGGCGATATTGGTGACGACGCCGGAGATCGGAGCGCGGATCACGGTCTCGGTCCGCGACTGCAGCTGCGTGAGGCTTTCCTGCAGCTCGCTGATCTGCCGCTCCACCTGCTCCACCTGCGTGCGCGCGCGCAGCGCCACCGTGGGCTCCTCCAGCCTGGCCGATTCCAGGTCGTGCTGCACCTGCGAGCGCTGGCGGGCGAGCGACTGCAGCTTGATCTCCTGGTCCGTGACCTCGTCGCCCTTCTGCTTCACGAGGGCCTCGGAGACGAACTGCTTCTCGCCGGCGAGCCCCTGGTAGCGCGTGAGCTGGTCGCGGGCGCTCTTGATGCGCACTTGCTGCAGCTTCATCTCGGCGTCCATCTGGGAGAGCTCGCCCTGCAGGTCCCTTTCGCGCTGCTTCAGCTGCTCGAGCTGCTGCGCGCCGAGGTCGCGCAGCTGGGCCTGCTCGCGCTCGAGGATGCCGCGCCGCGTCTGCATCTCGGCGGCGACCGCCGCGTTGGTCGAGCCGCCCGAGATCATCGACCGATCGAGGGAGATGCGCGCCATGGGATCGCCCGACTTCACCTCCTCGCCTTCCTTGATGAGGAGCTCGGTCACCTGGCCCGCATCGGGAATCAGTACCCGCGCAGCGCCGGCATCGAGCGCGAGGTAGCCTTCCACCCGCTCGCGGCGCGTGTACTGGCCCCACAGGGCGACGGCGATGAGGAGCGCGGCGGTACCCGCTGCGAGCAGGGTGAATACCCAGGCGGGCACGGGACGGGCGATGATGGCCTCGCCGAGAAACTTCTCGCGCTGGGCGTCGATCGCCTCTTGTCGAAAAAGTTGGTGAGGCATTCGCGTGTGGATTGTAAACCAGCCACCTGCGCTGCGCCGCTGGCTCGGCCGCCCATGACGCGCTTCCGGAGGAGGGGTCGGATGGACCGCTTGTCGCCGTAAAACCATGGGTGATAATATTGTCACCACTCCGGCTTCCGCCGGGCGCGACGCCATGGAAACGCCCCTCACTCCACGCCAGGCCGAGATCCTCGAGGCCATCCGCAGCCACATCGCCGCGTACGGAAGGCCGCCTTCGCGCCCGGAGCTCGCGCGCGCGCTCGGCCTCGCCTCGACCAATGCGGTCTTCAAGCATCTCGCCACGCTCGAGCGCAAGGGCGCGATCGAGCTCGATCCCGGCCTCGCGCGCGGCATCCGCGTGAAGGAGGAGGGCGGGCTTGCGCTCGTGGGGCGCGTCGCCGCCGGCAGCCCCATCCTCGCCATCGAGAACCTGCTCGGCCGCTATCCCGTCGATCCGGATCTCTTCCGCCCGCGCGCCGATTACCTCCTGCAGGTGAAGGGCCTGTCGATGCGCGACGAGGGCATCCTCGATGGCGACTGGCTCGTCGTGCATCGCACGCGCGAGGCGAAGAGCGGGCAGATCGTGGTCGCGCGCCTGGGCGAGGAGGTGACGGTGAAGCGCCTGCGGCTTCGCGGCCGCAAGGCGGAGCTCATTCCTGCGAACCCGGATTTCCAGACGCTGCACGTGGATCTCGATCGCCAGCCGCTCGTGATCGAGGGAGTCGCGGTCGGCGTGATCCGGAATCTCTCCGCGCGAGCCACGGCATGAGGCTCGCGGTGGAAGAGCTCGCGCGGCTTCCCGGCGTGTGGCGCGGCGGCGAGATCGAGAATGCGCCGAACGAAGTCGTCGCCACCGGGCATGAAGCGCTCGATCGCGAGCTGCCGGGCGGCGGCTGGCCGCTCGGCACGCTCACCGAGGTTCTGCACGATGGGGTCGGAGCGGGCGAAGTCGCCTTCCTCTGCGGCGCGCTCGCGCGCGCTTCCGAAGGCGGACGCCTCGTCGCCTGGATCGGTCCGCCGCACCTTCCCTACGCGCCCGCGCTCTCGGCCGCCGGCATTGCGCTCGAGCGCTGCATGGTGCTGGAGCCCGCGCACCGCGAGGATGCGCTATGGGCGGCGGAGCAGGCGCTGCGCTCGGGCGCGTGCGGCGCGATGCTGCTGTGGCTCGCGAGCTCGCTCCCCCGAGGATCGCACGGGCGTTCGGAAGATTACGCATGGCTGCGTCGCCTGCAGATGGCGGCGCAGGCCGGCCGCTCGATGGCGGTGCTCTATCGCTCCACCGCGGCGCAAGCTTGCTCCACTCCCGCGCATCTTCGCGTAGTGGTCTCGGCGTGCGAAGGTGCGCTCGCCCTTCGCATCCCGAAGCGGCGCGGCCCACCGCTCGCCGCACCGATCCGTATCGCGCTTGCCGCGCGTGCGCGCATCGCCGCGATCGAAGCACAGGGGACGGCTTCGCAGCCGTCCCTCGTCCCCGCCGGTCTTTCCCCGCCGCTCCCGCGCCTCGCCGCCTGAGGAAGCCGCTCCATGCTCTGGCTCGCGCTCGAGCTGCCCTCGTTGCCGCTGCAGATCGTCGAACGCGCCGGCGCCGCACCCGATGCGCTCGTCATCGCCGAGGGGCCCGGGCAGCGGCCCGTCGTCGCGTGCGCGAACGCGGCCGCGCGGGCGTTGGGCGTTCGCGAAGGGCAGGCGCTCGCCGCGGCGAAGGCGATCGCCGGAAGCCTTCGCGTCATCGGGCGCGATCCGCAGGCGGAGAAGGAGACGCTCGAACGCCTCGCCGCTTGGGCCGGACAGTTCACCCCGATGGTGAGCGTCGAGAAGCAGGGGATCGCGCTCGAAGTCGAGCCGAGCCTGCGCCTCTTCGGAGGTCATGCGCGCCTCGCGGCCGCGGTTCGCCAGGGCGTGCGAGGGCTGGGCCTGCGCGCGGCGCTCGGCGTCGCGCCGACGCCGCTCGCCGCACGGCTCTTCGCGCGCGCGGCTGCGCAGGGCATCCGCGCGCGCGGCTGCCTCACGCTCGCCGAGCTCGCGGCGAGGCTCGCGGATCTTCCGCTTTTCCTCCTCGATTGGCCGCAAGGGACCCTCGCGCGCCTCGCGGATCTCGGCATCCTGCGCATGCGCGACGCGCTGGCGCTTCCGGCCGAAGGGCTCGCGCGCCGCTTCGGACCGGAAATCGCCGATTCGCTCGCACGCCTCGTGGGGCGCGTCGTCGATCCGCGCGTGCCCTACGTGGCGCCGCCGCGCTTCCGATCGCGTCTGGAGTTGCCGTGCGAGGTCGAGGGTGTCGAGGCGCTCGCCTTCGCGTTGCGGCGCATGCTCGCGGAGTTCGAAGGGGCGTTGCGCGGCCGCGCCGCCGGCGCCCAACGCATCGCGCTCACGCTCGAGCATGGCCGCGGGTCGCGCACTCGCGTCGCGCTGGAGTTCGCGTCCCCGGAACGCGAGGCCGAGTTCATCCTCGCCATCGCGCGGGAAAAGCTCGCGAGGATCGCGCTGCCGGCGCCCACGATCGCGCTCGTCCTCGCCGCCGATGCGCTCCTCGCGCGCGGCCCGCGCGCAGCCTGCTGGCTCCCCGGCGAGAGCGAGCAGGCGCTCGATCGCGAGCGCTTGATCGAGCGGCTCGCGGCGCGGCTCGGCCGCGACCGCGTATACGGCATCGGGCTCGCCGACGACCATCGCCCCGAAAAGGACTGGAACCGGGGACAGACCACATTTTCCAAAGCGCGAAATTCGCGGACGCCTGGGAATTCGCCCAATGAAAAATGTGGTCTGTCCCCGGTTTCGCGGCTTCGGCCGGTCTGGCTGCTCAGGCGGCCGCAACGGCTGGTGGTGGAGGAGGGGGCTCCGCAGCTTCAGGGCTCGCTCGAGATGGTCGCGGGGCCCGAGCGCATCGAATCGGGCTGGTGGGACGGCGACGAGGTGCGCCGCGACTACTACGTCGCGTCGAACGCGCGCGGCGAGGCCTTCTGGATCTTCCGCGAGCACCGCGATCCCTCGGGCTGGTACCTGCACGGGGTGTTCGCATGATTCCCGGCTACGCCGAGCTGCACTGCATCACCAACTACACCTTCCTTCGCGGAGCGTCGGATCCCGAGGAGCTCGTGCATCGGGCGGCGCAGCTCGGCTATCACGCGCTCGCGATCACCGACGAGTGCTCGGTGGCGGGCGTCGTGCGCGCGCACGTCGCGGCGAAGGAGGCGGGCCTCAGGCTCGCCATCGGTTCGGAGCTCGCGCTGGCCGGCGGTCCGCGCGTCGTGCTCCTCGCCGCGTCGATCGCGGGCTACGAGAAGCTGTGCGAGCTCGTCACGCGCGCGCGCCGGGCCGCGCCGAAGGGCGAATACCGGGCAACGCGTGCGGATTTCCCCGCGGACACCGAAGGCCTCCTCGCGTTGTGGATTCCCCCGCGCGCGCCGGGTGAGGGACCGGCAGAGGAGGAAGCCGCGTGGATCCGCGAGCGCTTCCCGGGCCGCGCGTGGATCGCGGTGGAGCTGCATCGAGGCTGCGACGACGCTTTGCGCCTCGCCCAGCTCGAAGCGATCGGCGCGCGCCTGGGGCTTCCCTGCGTCGCGGCGGGGGACGTGCACATGCACGAGCGGCGAAGGCAGCGGCTGCAGGACGTGATGAGCGCGATCCGCCTGCAGCGCCCGCTGGCCGAGGCCGGGCGTGCCCTGCACGCGAACGGCGAGCGCTACCTGCGCCCGATCGGGCGCATCGCGCGCATCCATCCCGCGCGGCTCCTCGCCGCGACGCTCGACGTCGCGAGCCGCTGCGCGTTCTCGCTCGACGAGATCCGCTACGAATATCCGGATGAGCTGGTGCCGGCGGGGGAAACGCCCGCGACGCACCTCCGGCGCCTCGCGTACGAAGGGCTCGCGCGCCGCTATCCACGGGGGGCGCCGGCGAGCGTCGTGGAAACGGTGGAGCACGAGCTCGCGCTCATCGCCGAGCTCGCCTACGAGCCGTTCTTCCTCACGGTGCACGACATCGTCGACTTCGCGCGGCGCGAGAAGATCCTCTGCCAGGGACGGGGCTCGGCGGCGAACTCCGCGGTGTGCTACTGCCTCGGCATCACCGAGGTGGACCCGGCGCGCATGTCGGTGCTCTTCGAGCGCTTCATCTCGAAGGAAAGGAACGAGCCTCCCGACATCGACGTGGATTTCGAGCACCAGCGGCGCGAGGAGGTGATCCAGTACATCTACCGCAAGTACGGGCGCGAGCGCGCGGCGATCGCCGCGGTCGTGATCACGTACCAGCCGAAGAGCGCGCTGCGCGACGTGGGCAAGGCGCTCGGGCTTTCGCTCGACCAGGTGGACCAGCTCTCGAAGTCGCTCTCCTGGTGGGACAACCGCGCGGTGCTCGAGAAGCGCCTCGCCGAGGGCGGCTTCGACGTCGCGAGCCGCGTCGTGCGCCAGGTGATCGAGCTCACGCAGGAGCTCGTCGGCTTCCCGCGCCATCTCTCGCAGCATCCGGGCGGCTTCGTGATCGACAACCGGCGCCTCTCGCGGCTGGTGCCGGTGGAGAACGCGTCGATGCCCGAGCGCACCGTGATCCAGTGGGACAAGGACGATCTCGACGCGCTCGGCTTGCTGAAGGTCGACGTGCTGGGCCTCGGGATGCTCTCGTGCATCCGGCGGGCGATCGATCTGGTGAACGGATACAGGAAGCCGGGGACAGGTCCCGATTTCGTGAAACAGGATGCGCAAGGCGGGCAACGCGCGCATGAATCGGCGTCTGTCCCCATGCTTGAATTGGGGTCCATCCCCGGCGAGGATCCGCGCGTCTACGAGATGATCCAGTGTGCCGACACGATCGGAGTCTTCCAGATCGAGTCGCGCGCGCAGATGGCGATGCTGCCGCGGTTGAAGCCGGCGCGCTTCTACGACCTCGTGATCGAGGTGGCGATCGTGCGCCCGGGACCGATCACCGGCGGCATGGTGCATCCGTACCTGCGCCGGCGCGAAGGCAGGGAGGCGGTCACCTTCGCGAGCGACGAGGTGAGGAAGGTGCTCGAGCGCACGCTGGGCGTCTCGATCTTCCAGGAGCAGGTGATGCAGCTCGCCGTCGTCGCCGCAGGGTTCACGGCGGGCGAGGCCGATCGCCTGCGCCGCGCGATGGCCTCGTGGCGGCGGCGCGGCGGCATCGAGCCTTTCCGCGAAAAGCTCGTGAAGGGCATGCTCGCGCGCGGCTACGAGCGCGCGTTCGCCGAGCAGATCTACCAGCAGATCCAGGGCTTCGGCGAGTACGGCTTCCCGGAATCGCACGCGGCGAGCTTCGCGCTGCTGGTGTACGTCTCGAGCTGGCTGAAGTGCCACGAGCCCGCCGCCTTCGCCGCTGCGCTCCTCAACAGCCAGCCGCTCGGCTTCTACTCCATCTCGGCGATCGTGCAGGATGCGCGCCGCCACGGCGTGGAGCTGCGTGCCGCCGACGTGATGCATAGCGAGGTGGACAGCACGCTGGAGCCGCGAGCATCACCCCCGCCCTGTCCCGGGCAAGAGCGGGAAAATCCGCAGCCCGCCCTGCGCCTGGGCCTCGGCCTCGTGAAAGGATTGAAGCGCCAGGCGGCCGAGCACCTCGTCCAGGCGCGCCGCGAAAGGCGCTTCGCCTCGATCGAGGATCTCGCGCGGCGCGCAACGCTCGATCGAGCCGATCTCTCGGCGCTCGCCGCGGCCGATGCGCTCGCGAGCCTCGCGGGCCATCGCCGCGCGGCGCTCTGGGAAACGCTCGCGGTGGACGAGGCCACGCGCCTCGCGCTGCCGGCGGGCGCCGTGCGCTCTGCGCCGCTCGCCGTTCCGACCGAGGGCGAAGAGATCGTGGGCGACTACGCCTCGTTGGGCCTCACGCTGCGGCGCCATCCGCTCGCGCTGCTTCGCGGGCGGCTCAGGAAGCGCGGCATCCGCGACGCCTCCGAGGTGGCCGCGGCGCGCAACGGCCAGGTCGTGCGCGCCGCGGGCATCGTCACCTGCCGGCAGCGTCCCGCCACCGCGAGCGGCGTGATCTTCGTCACGCTCGAGGACGAGACCGGCTACGTGAACCTCGTGGTGTGGAACGACCTCGCGGAGCGGCAGAGGAGGGAGCTTCTCGGCGCGCGCCTCCTCGAGGTCTGCGGCCAGGTGCAGAAGCAGGGGCTGGTCGTCCACATCCTCGCGCGGCGCCTCGCCGACCTCACGCCGCTCCTCGGCCGTCTCGCCACGGCGAGCCACGACTTCCACTGAATCCAGCGGCGCCGCGCCATCGGGATACCTCGCGGTCGCCGCGGTATCATCATGCACGACGCAACGCCCGCCAAGGAATGCCCCTGCTTCGAATGCTTCCGCCACGGAACCCTGCATGAGGCAACGGCCCGCACCATTCCTCGCGGCGATGCTGCTCTTCCTGGCATCGGCGTTCGCGCAGGCGGCCGATCCGGTGGCGGAATCGAGCGTCAAGGCCGCGTTCCTCTACAAGTTCTGCGGCTACATCGACTGGCCGCCCCAGCGCTTCGCCGATCCGGCCTCGCCCTTCGTGATCGGCGTGATGCACGACGACGATGTCGCCGCCGAGCTCGCGCGGCTCGTGCCCGGCCGCTCCGTGGCGGGCCACGCGGTCGTCGCGCGGCGGCTCAAGGCCGGCGATCCGCTTTCCGGCGTTCAGCTCCTCCTCGTGGGCGGCGAGGATCCCGATCGCGCGGCCATCCGCGCCGCCCGGCAGGCGGGTGCGCTGGTCGTCACGGAGAGCCGTGCAGGGCTCGAGGCCGGCAGCGCCATCAACTTCGTCGTCCTCGACGACCACGTCGGGTTCGAGGTGTCGCTCGACGCGGCGCAGAGGACCGGCCACCACATCAGCTCGCGCATGCTCTCCGTGGCGAAGCGCGTAGTGCCGAAAGGCGCGTGATGCTGCGGCGATTCCGGACCTCCATCAGCCGCAAGATCATGCTGCTCGTGCTGGTCACGACCGCCTCGGCCCTCCTGTTGAGCGCGGCGGGCCTGGTGGTCTACGACCTGCGCGCCTACGAGCGGCAGTGGACCGGCGACCTCAACCTGCAGGCGGAGATCCTCGCGCGCGCGAGCGCCCCGGCCCTCTCGTTCGACGACCACAAGACCGCGGAGAAGGACCTCAGCATCATCCGCGCGCGCCGGGAAGTGCTCGCGGCCGCGCTCTACACCGACGCGGGCCGGCTTTTCGCGACCTACCTGGAGGAGGGGCAGCCGCCGCAGTCGTTCCCGCCGCGCCCCGAGGCGGACGGATACCACGTCATGGGCGACCAGGTCGTGGTCTTCCGGCGCGTGGTCGAGCGTGGCGAGCCGCTCGGCACGATCTACATCCGGGCGCGCTACCTGCCCTGGGATCGGGTACACGATTACCTCGCGATCCTGGGCGTGGTGATGGTGGCGAGCCTCGCGCTCTCGGGGCTCGTGTTCGGGTGGCTGCAGCGCGGGGTCACGGCGCCGATCCTGGACGTGGCCCACGTGGCGCGCGAGGTGATGCACCGGCGCGATTACTCGCTGCGCGCGCGCAAGACGAGCGAGGACGAGATCGGCGAGCTGGTGGACGCGTTCAACGGCATGCTCGCGGAGGCCGGGCGGCGCGCCGAGGCGCTGCGCGAAGCCGACCGCCGCAAGGACGAGTTCCTCGCGACGCTCGCGCACGAGCTGCGCAATCCCCTCGCGCCGCTGCGCAACGCCGTCGAGATCCTGCGCACGCCGCAGGCGACCGCGGAAATGCACGAGCGGGCGCTGGGCATGATGGACCGGCAGCTGCGCCAGATGGTGCGCCTGGTCGACGACCTGCTCGACGTGTCGCGCATCACGACGGGCAAGCTCACCGTGCGCAAGTCGGTGTTCGACTTGCGCGAGGCCGTGCGCGACGCGATCGAGACGGTGCGCCCGTTCCTCGACTCGCGCCAGCACGTGCTCGAGACCTTGCTGCCCGAGGAGCCGCTGCAGGTCGACGGCGACCGCGCGCGCCTGGGCCAGGTGATCGGCAACCTGCTGCACAACGCGGCCAAGTACACCGAGCCCGGCGGGCGCATTTCGCTGTCGGCCGCGCCCGAGGACGGCGATGCGACGGTCCGGGTTCGCGACAGCGGCATCGGCCTCGACGAGCGCTCGGTCGCGAACATCTTCGACATGTTCGTGCAGGTGGACCGCTCGCTCACGCGCTCGCAGGCGGGCCTCGGCGTGGGCCTCACGCTCGCGCGCCGCCTGACCGGGCTGCATGAGGGAACCATCACCGCGTACAGCGAGGGGCTGGGGCGCGGCAGCGAGTTCATCATGCGGCTGCCGCTCGCCGACGCCGAACCGAAGCAGCCCGAGGCGCTCGCGGGCGCAGCGGGTGGTCGACGCGGTCGCCCGCGGCGCATCCTCCTCGCCGACGACGACGTCGACTTCGCCAGGAGCCTCGCCGAGCTGCTCGAGCAGCGCGGCCACGAGGTGCGCGTGGCCTACGACGGCGAGGCGGCGTTGCGCGAGGTGGAGGCGTTCCATCCGGATTTCGCGTTCCTCGACATCGGCATGCCCAAGGTCCAGGGCTACGAGCTCGCGCGGCGCTTGCGCGAGCGGCCCGAGACCGCGCAGTGCGTGCTGGTCGCCGTGACCGGATGGGGCCAGGAGGACGATCGGCGGCGCGCGCGGGAGGCCGGATTCGTGCGCCACCTGGTGAAGCCGGTCGATGCGGCGGAAATCGAGAGCATCCTCGCTCAGGGCTGACCCCGGATAGTCGCATAATTTGTATTATGTAAACTACGCGGTGCCCGGGAATTCTTGCCGCCGGGCTCCGCGGACCGTGATTGCCCCGCTCGCGCCACGCGCGGCCGTAGCTCTGCCGACCCCGGCATTTCCTGCTCCCGGCGGGAATCGCTTTCCGACCATCGGCAAGAAGCGGGTCGCGGAATCCGGGCCTGCGCGATGATTCCGCAGGCGGATGGGCTTGGCACGCCTCGTGCATTACTCCTTGGCTGAAGCAGAGCAGTTTCGGCCCCGCGAGGGATCGTCCTACATCCACAACCGCATTCGAATTGGAGAAGTCATGAACAAACTCATCCCCCTGGTAGCCGTGCTTGCCGTTGCCACCGCCGCCGTGGCCGGCTGCGATCGCAACAAGTCGGACACCAGCACCCTGTCGTCCACCCCGTCGGCGACCACGACGCCGTCCTCGCCGAGCTCCTCGTCCACCGCGACCGAGCCGACCAATCCGAGCTCCTCGAGCAGCGCGACCCCCGGCACCTCCGGCAGCTCGTCGATGAGCGGCTCGACCTCCGGCACGACCGGCAGCTCGAGCGACCAGTCCGGCTCCTCGAGCAACCCGTCGAGCAGCAGCTCGACCACGCAGGAACCGAGCAACAGCACCGACCCGACGAAGACCAAGTGAGGAATCGGGGCGCCACAGTGAAGCGCGTCCTGCTGCCGGCCGCCGCGCTCGCGCTCGCAGCGTTGGCGGCCGGTTGTCATCCTCCGGTCGAGAAGTCGGAATTCAACAACTCGGGGGTTTCCGTCGCGATCGCGGGAAATCCCTCGCTCGCGCCGAGCGTTGCGAATCCCCCGCCGCGCATCGTGCCGGCGAACGTCGCTTCCGCGAGCGCGCAGCCCGGGCCTTCGCCGCAGGAAAAAGGCGGCGCGCAAGGGTAAGCGGCCCGACGTCGAACGGCCGTGCTCATGCATCGGCGCGTCGGCGCGTAGATGAAACGCAGGCCCGCGCCCGACGGCCGCGCTTCGTGTTGCAGCCGCACGTCCTCTTCGCCCATGACCTGCGGGAAGATCTCGTTCTCCTTCTCGCGGACATGGTGGCGCACGTAACTCTCCGAGGACCTTCACGCGCGCATCGTGCGTTTCGTCGACTTCTCCGGCGCCCCGGAAGCGCGGCAGCGCGGGGCATTCTTCGCCTCGCGCTGGCATGCGTCGTGCTGCGTGTCCAGTCATGCGCAGCAATTCACTTTTCCCGATGCGATTCCGATTCCGGTCTTCCCTCGCCCGCGCGGCGCTAGGCGCGATGGCGGCACTCGCGCTTGCCGCCTGCGATCGCTCCGTCGGAGTTCCGAAAGGCGCACCCCCCGCGCCGCGGGGAGCCTCCGGCGACGCGGCGCCCGAGGCCCCAAGCGCTCCGGCCCCGGCTCCGACCCCGCCGGAACCAGCCGCGCGCGCGGCGCCCGCCGCGCTGCCCGACCGTGCGCCTTCGGACTCCGAGATCACCGCGCGTGCCGCCGCCGCGATGCGACGCGATCCCGCGCTCGCCGGCGCCGACCTTTCGGTGCAGACGAACCACGGCGTCGTGAGCGTCACCGGTACCGTGAGCTCGCCGGAGCAGATGGCGGTGGCCGAGGCTCGCGCGGAGTCGACTTCGGGCGTGATGCGCGTCGAGACGCACGTTTCGGTGGATCCCGAGCGTCGAGGCCGATGATGCCCGTGCGACTCTCCGCGCAGAACCGCGCGCCGACCGGCGAGTCCGGGGAAGCGGGCATGAAGGGCGCCTCGCGGGAGGCGCGGCGCGGGCCCGGGCCCTTCGTGATGTCGTGCGCGACGCTGGTGAGCGAGGTCATCGAGAATGCGCAAGGCGAGGAGCTGGGCAAGCTCGAGCACGTGATGCTCGACGTGCCCAGCGGGCGCGTGGCATATGCGGTGCTCGCGCGCGGCGGCGTGCTCGGCCTGGGTGCGAAGCTCTTCGCGATTCCGTGGGAGGCGCTCCGGCTCGACGCCAAGCGCGGGTGCCTGGTCCTCGACGTCGACCGCGACAGGCTCGAGAAAGCGCCCGGCTTCGACCACGAGCACTGGCCCTCCATGGGCGACGAGGCTTGGGCCGCACGCATCCGCGAGTTCTTCGCCATTCGCCCGGGCGCAGCGCGCGGCGATTCCTGATCTCCCGCGTTCCCGCCGGCGCACGCGCCTGCCGGCCCCTGTAGGACTCGGCCGACAGCCTTCCGCTGCGCGCGAGTTCAAGATGGAAAAAACTTCGTGTCGCGAAGCGACACCCTTTCTCCGGGCGCATCCCGGATTACCCAGGCCGGAGCCAACGTCCCATGTCCCATGTCCTCATCGTCGACGACGACGCCAACACGCGCGAGGCCCTGGCGGCGCTCGCGGTGGCGGAAGGATTCACGACGGCATGCGCCGGGAGCGTGGCCGAAGCGCGCATCCAGCTTGTGCGGCAGCGCCCCGACGTGGTCCTCATGGACCTGCGCCTGCCCGACGGCAGCGGCATGGACCTCTTCGAGGACCTCGAGGATCGCTCCTCGATCGAGACGATCCTCATCACCGGACACGCGAGCGTGGAGAGCGCGGTGGAGGCGCTGCGCCTCGGCGCATCCGACTACCTCACCAAACCGGTCAACCTGCAGCGGCTGAAGGCGGTGCTCGCGCGCGTGCCGAAGAGCGGCGAGCTGCGCGCGGAGATCGGGGCGCTGCGCGAGGAGCTGCGCAGGCTCGGCCGCTTCGGCCGGCTGGTGGGCCGCTCGGTGCCGATGCAGGAGGTCTACGACAAGATCGCCCGGGTCGCGCCCACCGAGGCGACGGTGCTCCTGCTCGGCGAAAGCGGCACCGGCAAGGAGATCGTCGCGCGCACGATCCACGAGCTGTCGCGCCGGCGCAAGCAGGCGTTCCTCGCGATCAACTGCGGCGCGATCTCGCCCAACCTGATCGAGAACGAGATGTTCGGGCACGAGCGCGGCAGCTACACCGGCGCCGACCGGCAGCACAAGGGCTACTTCGAGCAGGCCGACGGGGGCACGCTCCTCCTGGACGAGATCACCGAGATGCCGCTCGAGCTGCAGGTGCGGCTGCTGCGGGTGCTGGAGACCGGCAGGTTCATGCGGATCGGGACCTCCAAGACCATCGAGACCGACGTGCGCATCATCGCCGCCACCAACCGCGACCCGCGCGAGGCGGTGCGCGCCGGGAAGCTGCGCGAGGACCTCTACCACCGGCTGAACGTGTTCCCACTCGAGATGCCGCCCCTGCGCGTGCGGGGCGACGACGTGGAGCCCATCGCGAGATATTTCCTCGACGAGCTCAACGAGGCGTGCGGCACGAAGAAGGAGTTCGCGCCCGGCGCCATCGCGCGCATGAAGCAGTACCCCTGGCCCGGCAACGTCCGGGAATTGAAAAACTACATTCATAGGGTGTTCATCATGGCCGGAGACCAAGGACTCGAAGGACCCACTCTCGAAGCGGAAGCGGCGCCCGTGCATTCGCTCTCGGCGCCCTCCTCCGCGCCCGCGATCACCGTGCCGCTCGGCACGCCGCTTTCGGTGGCCGCGCGGGAGCTCATCCTCTCGACGCTGCATCACTGCAACGGCGAGCGCAAGCGCACCGCCGAGATGCTGGGCATCTGCACCAAGACGCTCTACAACCGGCTGCGCGAATACGGCATCCGCGAGGAGCAGAGCCGCTCCGGAATGGGCTCGCGCGCGTCATGACCGCGGGGCCCGCGCAAGCGGCCGCGCCGCCGCGCGGCGCGCGCGCGGGAGCGAGCGCGGCCGAGCACTTCCGGCTGATGGCCGACTGTGCGCCGGTGATGATCTGGGTGGCGGGCCCCGACGGGCGCAGCGTGTACTTCAACCGGCCCTGGCTCGACTTCACCGGCCGCACGCTCGAGGCGGAGCTGGGCCACGGCTGGCGCGAAGGCCTGCATCCGCAGGATGCGCCGCGCTGCATCGCCGCGTACGACGATGCGTTCTCGGCGATGAGGGCGTTCGAGGTCGAGTACCGCCTGCGTCGGGGGGACGGCGAGTACCGCTGGCTCCTCGACAAGGGCGTCCCGCTCGTCACCGGCACGAGCCTCAGCGGCTTCGTCGGCTCGTGCCTGGACATCACCGACCGCAGGCGCGCGGAGCAGGAAGCGCGCAAGCGCGAGGAGGATTTCAAGACGCTCGCGGAGAACATCCCCGACGTCATCGCACGCCTCGACCGCGAGCTCGTGTACCTGTACGTGAACCGCGCCGCCGGGCCCGCCTTCGGCCGCAAGCCCGGCGAGCTCATCGGACGCCGCTGCGGCGAGACGGGCCTCGCGCCGCACGTGGTCGGGCCGATGCGGGAGGCGGCGCGCCGGGCCTTCGATACGGGCGATGAGCAGCGCTTCCACTTCGAGGAGTCGGGCGAGAGCCGCCGTCATTTCTCCGGGCGCGTGATCCCCGAGGCGGGCGACGCGGGCCAGGTCGATGCGGTGCTCGTGATCGTCTGCGACGAGACCGCGCGCGCGCGCGAGGACGAGCGCCGTGCCGAGCTCCTCGAGCGCGAGAGGAGCGCGCGCGCGAACGCGGAGTCCGCCACCCTCGCCCGCGACCAGTTCCTCGCCATCGTCTCCCACGAGCTGCGCTCGCCGCTGAACGGCATCAAGAGCTGGACGCACGTGCTGCAGAACCTGCTGCGCGACGCGGAGCCCTCGGTGCGCCGCGCGCTCGCCGGCATCATGATCGGCGTCGACCACCAGGTGCGCCTCATCGACGATCTCCTCGACGTGACGCGTGCGATGAGCGGCAACCTGGGCCTCCTCAAGCAGCCCATGCCGCTCCTGCCGGTGCTCGCCGACGCCGTGGAGAGCCTGCGCGCGATGGCGTTCGAGAAGGGGCTGCGCATCGTCACCGATTACGCGATGGGGGACCGCGAGATCCACGGCGACCCGGACCGCATCCGCCAGATCTTCGTGAACCTCGTCACCAACGCGGTGAAGTTCACTCCGTCCGGGGGGACCATCTGGGTCTCGGCGCGCCCCGAAGGCGCGATGGGGCGCATCGAGGTGCGCGACAACGGCGCAGGGATCGCGCCCGATTTCCTGCCCTACCTCTTCGATCCCTTTCGCCAGGCCGACCAGGGCTCGTCGAGCCGCAGCCAGGAGGGGCTCGGCCTCGGGCTCGCGCTCGTGCAGCGCCTGGCCGAGCTGCATGGCGGACACGTCACCTGCGAGAGCGACGGGGCGGACCGGGGCGCCACGTTCCGCGTCTACCTGCCGCTGCGCCGCGATTCGGGCACGCGCGTGGCCGTCGGGGGCCAGGCGGTGGCCTCGAGCCCGCTGCCCTCCCTCTCCGGCATTCGCGTGCTGCTCATCGACGACCAGCGCGAGGCGCGCGAATCGCTCGCGGCGCTCCTCGCGCAGGCCGGGGCCGCGGTGAACGTGGCCGCGTCCGGGCACGAGGCGCTCGCGCATCTCGCGCTGGAAGACGCGCCCGAATCCCCCGAAGTGGTCGTGTGCGACATCGCGATGCCCGAAGAGGACGGCTACGCCACGCTCAAGCGCATCCGCCGCTGGGAATCGGGCGAGCGCTCGCGCGGCCGCCGGCCCGCGATCGCGCTCTCCGCCTTCACGCAGCGCGAGGACCGGATCCGCGCGCTCTCCGAGGGATTCCAGATGCACCTCACCAAGCCGGTCACACCCGCCGAGCTCGTCACGGTGATCGCGAGCGTCGCGCGCGGAATGCGGATGTAGGCGGCAAGGACCCCGCGGGGCGGGAGGAATCCGGCGCGCGACCGGCGCCCCCTCCGGAGAGACCACCATGCCGAACCCGTGTCCGCCCGGAGCCTCCAATGCGAATACCGAGGACCGGCGGCACGACCGCGGCGGCGAACGCCGGCCGCATCGGATCCCTCGAAGGAGGAGCGAAATGGAATCGACGCGAACCGCGGCTTCCGAAGGCGCGCGCATCGTCGGGGGCGAGAGCGACGCCCACGGGCCCGGGCCGGAGGTCATGGCGGCCGACACGCTGCAAGGCGACCGGGTCGTGAACCGCCGGAACGAGGAGCTGGGCACGATCGAGGACATCATGATCGACGTGCAGCGCGGGCGTGTCGCCTACGCGATCATGTCGTGCGGCGGCTTTCTCGGGCTGGGCGGAAAGCTCTTCGCGATCCCGTGGAACGCGCTCACGCTCGACGCCGATCGCCACTGCTTCGTGCTGGCTGCCGACCGCGAGCGCTTCGAGAAGGCGCCGGGCTTCGACAAGGACGACTGGCCGTCGATGGCGGACGAGACGTGGGCGAGCCCGGTGCACGACTTCTACGGCGCGCGCCCCTACTGGTCGGACGATTGAAGGAGGCGTCCATGCCGCGAGAGCTCTGGAAAGGCGCGATCCGCTTCGGGCTCGTGCACGTCCCGGTGGCCCTGTACCCGGCCGAGCAGGGCAACGAGCTCGACCTCACGATGCTCGATCGCCGCGACCTGCAGCCGGTCGGGTACAAGCGCTACAACAAGGCGACCGGCGACGAGGTGCCCTTCGACCAGATCGTGAAGGGCTACGAGTACGGGGAGGGACGCTACGTGACCCTCGAGAAGGAGGACTTCAAGCGCGCGAACGTGGAGGCGACGCAGACGGTCGACATCGTGGGCTTCGTCGACGCCTCCGACGTCCCGCCCTACTACTACGAGTCGCCCTACTACACCGCGCCCGCGAAGCACGGCGAGAAGGGCTATGCGCTGCTGCGCGAGACGCTCGAGCGCACCGGCAAGGTCGCGATCGCCAACGTCGTGATCCGCACCCGCCAGCACCTGGCGATGCTCTACCCGCGCGAGAACCGGCTGATCCTCAACACGCTGCGCTACCAGGACGAGATCCGCCCCGCGGCCGACATCGACGTGCCCGGGAGCCTCGCCGCGGCGAAGGTGCAGCCCAACGAGCTCAAGATGGCCGAGCGCCTGATCGACGACATGACCATCCCGTGGGACCCCAAGCGCTACCACGACACGTATCGCGAGGATCTCATGCGCATGATCGAGGAGAAGGCGCACGGGCACGTGAAGGAGGCGCCCAAGGCGAGAAAGCCCCGCGAAGCCGAGGTGATCGATTTCGCGACGCTGCTCGAGAAGAGCCTCGCCGCACGCCGCAAGGGCGGCCAATCGCGCGAAGCGCGTGACGAAGGCGCGGAGCACGAACAGGCTGCGCCGCGCAAGCAGCCGCGCCGCTCCTCCGCGAAGGCGCGACGCAAGACGGGCACGGCGCGCGCTCCCGCCCACCATCGCCGTGCGGCATGAGGCGCCCATGGCGGTCCGCGAGCGCGTCGCGGTGAGCATCGCCGGTGTGCGCATCACGCACCCGGAGCGCGTGCTTTTCGACGAGCCGGGCCTCACCAAGAAGGCGCTGGCGCGTTACTACGACGAGGTGGCCGAGTGGCTCCTGCCGGACCTGCGCAAGCGGCCGCTTTCGCTCGTGCGCTGTCCGCAGGGGCCCGGCGAAGGCTGCTTCTACCAGAAGCACATCGGGCCGGAATGGCCCGCGGAGATCGAGCGCGTGCCGATCGCCGAAGCCGACGGCGAAGGCGTCTATGCGGTGGCGAACACCGCCGCTGCCGTCGTGGCGCTCGTGCAGCGCGGCGTGATCGAGCTCCATGTCTGGGGCGCGACGACGGGCGACCTCGCGGAGCCCGATCGCATGGTCTTCGACCTGGACCCGGACCTCGCGGTCCCGTGGCGCGAGGTGATGGCCGCGGCGCGCCTCGTCCGGGATCGTCTGGCGGATCTCGGCCTCGAGTCCTTCGTGAAGACGAGCGGCGGCAAGGGCCTGCACGTGATGGTGCCGCTCGCCGCGCGCCACGGGTGGGACGAGGTGAAGTCGTTCTCGCGCGCGTTCGCCGAGTCGCTCGCGACCGAGGAGCCGGGACGCTTCACCGCGAAGATGGCCAAACGCGAGCGCCCGCGGCGAATCTTCGTCGACTACCTGCGCAACGCCCCGGGGGCGACCACCGTCGCCGCGTATTCGGTGCGCGCGCTCTCCGGCGCGCCGGTCTCGACGCCGCTCCACTGGGACGAGCTCGGCGGCCGAGTGAAGCCGGCGAGCTTCCACGCGGGCAATGTCGTGCGCCGCCTGCACGGCCTGCGCTCCGATCCCTGGAAGGCCTTCCGGCGCACGCCGCAGACGCTCGCCGCCGCCATGAAACGCAAGCTGGGAATCGACGCATGAACGAGAGCCACGCCCACATCCCGACCCCGGAGCCGCCCGATTCCCCCGGGGAGCCGCCGCCGCGCCCGCGCCCACCGCAGACGCCGCCGCCGAAGCCGCCCGACCAGACGCCGCCCATCGACGATCCGAAGCCTTCGCCGCCGGTCACCGATCCGCCCCCCGACCAGACGCCGAACCCGCCGCGCTACGGCGCCGCGCGGCCCACCATGCGCTCGGGGCGCACCCACTCGTCGTACTGCTCCGCGTTCACGTAGCCCAGCGCGATCGCCGCCTCGCGCAAGCCCGTGCGCTCGCGGTGCGCCTTCTTCGCGATCTCGGCCGCGCGGTCGTAGCCGATGTGCGGCGCGAGCGCGGTGACCAGCATGAGCGAGCCGTGCACGAGGGCAGCGATGCGTTCGCGATCGGGCTCGATGCCGCGCGCGCAGTGCTCCTCGAAGCTCGCCATGCCGTCGGCCAGCAGCCGCACGCTCTGCAGGAACGCGTTCACGATGAGCGGCTTGAAGACGTTGAGCTCGAGGTGGCCCTGCGCCCCGCCGAAGTTGATCGCGACGTCGTTGCCCATCACCTGGCACGCCGCCATGGTGAGCGCCTCGCACTGCGTCGGGTTCACCTTTCCCGGCATGATGGAGCTGCCGGGTTCGTTCTCGGGAATCGTGATCTCGCCGATGCCGCAACGCGGCCCGCTCGCGAGGAGCCGCACGTCGTTCGCGATCTTCATGAGCGCAGCGGCGAGGCTCTTGAGCGCGCCGTGCGCGTTCACCATCGCATCGTGGGTCGCGAGCGCCTCGAACTTGTTGGGCGCCGTCACGAAGGGCGAGCCCGTGAGGCGCGAGAGCTCCTCGGCGGCTCGCACGGCGAGCTCGGGATGGGCGTTGAGCCCGGTGCCGACCGCGGTGCCGCCGAGCGCGAGCTCCGAGAGGTGCGGGAGCGCCGCCTCGATGTGGCGCCGCGCGTGGTCGAGCTGCGCGACGTAGCCCGAAAATTCCTGGCCGAGCGTGAGCGGCGTCGCATCCTGCAGGTGGGTGCGCCCGATCTTCACGATGTCGCGGAACGCGTGCGAGCGGCCCGCGAGCGTCTCGCGCAGCTTCGCGAGCGACGGCAGCAGGCGCTTGCGGATCGCGACCACGGCGGCCACGTGCATCGCCGTCGGGAAGACGTCGTTCGAGGACTGGCCGCGGTTCACGTCGTCGTTCGGGTGCACCTTGCGCGCCTCGCCGCGCGGGCCGCCGAGGATCTCGCTCGCGCGGTTGGCGAGCACCTCGTTCATGTTCATGTTGGTTTGCGTGCCCGACCCGGTCTGCCAGACCACGAGCGGGAACTCGTCGGGCCAGCGCCCCGCCAGCACCTCGTCGGCGGCCGACTGGATGGCGCGGGCCTTTTCCGCTGTTAGCGCACCGAGGGCTTCGTTCACGGCCGCGCACGCGCGCTTCACCCACGCGAGCGCCTGGAGGAGCTCGGCGGGCATGCGCTCGCCGGAGATCCGGAAGTTCTCGAGGGAGCGCTGCGTCTGGGCGCCCCAGAGCCGATCGGCCGGCACCTCGATGGGGCCGAAGCTGTCTTTTTCGATTCTCGTGCCGCCCATCGGGGACTCCGGTCTTGAAAGGTCGTCGTTGGATTTTCCCCCTAAACTGCGCGTTGCCGCGCAAACCGAGCATTTCCATCCATCAAGGAGAAGCCGCAAAATGAAGAAAGTCGCGATCGCCGCGCTGGCCCTGGCGGCCACCGCCCTTCCCGCCCTCGCCCAGCAGATGAAGCCGGAGGACCAGATCCGCATGCGCCAGTCGACGATGTCGCTCGTCGGGTACAACTTCGGCGCGCTGGCGGCGATGGCGCAGGGCAAGCGCCCGTTCGACAAGGCCGAGGCGCAGCGCGCAGCCGACATCCTGCCGCTGCTCGCGGCCCTTCCCGGCCGGTTCTTCGGCGAAGGCACCGAGCACGGCGGCCACACCAAGGCGAAGCCCGCGATCTGGAAGCATCCCGACGACTTCAAGAAGAAGCTGGAGGCGATGCAGCACGAGGTCTCGATGCTGCCCCAGGCCGTGAGCTCCGGCGACATGGCGGCGTTCAAGAAGCAGGTGGGCGAGACGGGCAAGGCGTGCAAGTCCTGCCACGACGACTACAAGGCGAAGTGACCGCACCGGCGTCGCGCATCCGGGTCTGGGACCTCCCGACCCGGATCTTCCATTGGTCGCTGGCGGGGCTGGTCGCGTTCTCGTTCACGACCGGCAGGGTCGGCGGCGACTGGATGGACTGGCACCTGAAGAGCGGTTACGCGGTCCTCGTACTCCTCGGGTTTCGCATCGCCTGGGGATTGGTCGGCAGCGAGACGGCGCGCTTCGCGCGCTTCCTGCGCGGCCCGCGCGCCGCGCTCGCCTACGCCCGCGAGACGCTCGCCGGCCGCCATCCGTTCGTCGCGGGGCACAACCCCCTGGGCGGCTGGATGGTGCTCGCGATGCTCCTCGCGCTCGCGTTCCAGGCGGCGACCGGCCTTTTCTCCGACGACCAGATCGCGACCCAGGGCCCGCTCGCGGTGAAGGTGTCGGACGACACGGTGAGCCGCATGAGCGCGCTGCACTCTGCGAACGAGTGGCTGCTCGTGGCGCTCGTCGCGTTGCACGTGATCGCGATCGTCACCTACCGCTGGGCGTGGAACGCGCGCCTCGTGGGGCCGATGCTGCACGGGTGCGCGGCGGCCCCGCCGGGCGCATCGCAGCCGCGGATGCGGCCGGCGTGGCTCGCGGCGCTGCTGCTCGCGGCGAGCGCGGCCGCGGTCTACGTCCTCGTCGAGATCGTGCCGATGCGATAATGGGCGCCATGAAGAACGCCCTCCTCGGCCTCGCCGCCGCCCTCGTGCTCGGCATGGCGCCCTTCGCGCAGGCGCAGAGCTATCCCTCGAAGCCCATCCACTTCGTCGTGCCCTACCCGGCCGGCGGCCCGCTCGATACCGTGGCGCGCCTCCTCGGCCAGAAGGTGTCGGAGAGCGTGAAGGAATCGGTGATCGTGGAGAACAAGCCGGGCGCCGGCGGCAACATCGGCGCCGACTTCGTCGCGAAGTCCGCGCCCGACGGCTACACGATCCTCATGGGCGCGGTCGCCACGCACGCGATCAACCCCACCCTCTATTCGCACATTCCCTACGACCCGGTAAAGGACTTCGCGCCCGTCACCGAGGTCGCGTGGACGCCGAACGTGCTGGTCGTGAATCCCTCGCTCCCGGTCTCGAACGTGAAGGAATTCATCGCGTACGCGAAGGCGCATCCGGGCGAGCTCAATTTCGGCTCGGGAAGCACGGGCAGCGCCGGCCACCTCGCGGGCGAGCTCTTCAAGTCGATGGCGGGCGTGCAGATGGTGCACGTGCCCTACAAGGGCGCGGCACCCGCGATGCAGGACTTGATCGGCGGCCAGGTCCAGCTGATGTTCGACAACCTCGCGAGCTCGCTCGGACAGATCCGTGCCGGCAAGGTGAGGGCCCTCGCGGTCACCACGCTCCAGCGCTCCTCCCTCGCGCCAGACCTTCCGACGATCGCCGAAAGCGGGCTCCCCGGCTTCGACATCAGCACCTGGTTCGGGATCTTCGCGCCGGGCGGCACGCCGCAGCCCGTCGTGCAGAAGCTCCATGACGAGTTCGTGAACGCCCTGCGCGCGCCCGATGTGCAGGCGCGGCTCAAGACGATGGGCGCGGAGCCGGTCGGCAGCACGCCGCAGGAATTCGCGGCCTACATCCGCTCCGAGTCGCAGAAGTACGCGAAGGTGATCAAGGCTTCCGGGGCGAAGGTGGACTGACGATGGTCCGGCGCATCGCATGGCTTACCGCGATCGCCGGCTCGGTGATCTTCGCCGCGATCACCGTCGGGCTCTTCTACCCCGAAAGCCGCATCCGCATTCCGGCGATCACCGCGCTCGTCACCTTCAGCGCGATCATCCTCTCGCACCTGGGCGGGATCGAGAACGGCCTCGCGCTGCGCGAAGAGGCGGGCACCGAGACTACCCGCGCGATCGCGCTCGCATTGAGCATCGTTCCCTCGCTCGCCGCCTGGGGCGTGCTGTGGCTTCCCACGCCGCGCTGGCAAGTGGGCGCCGCGCTCGCGCTCTTCGTCGCGGTATGGGGCGCGGACCTGTGGCTCTCGCGCCACGGCCTCATCCCCGCATGGTTCGTCGACATGCGCACCGCCGTGACCGCCGTCGTGTGCGTGATCCTCGCGATCGCGTGGTGGCTGCTCTAGGCTAGGCTCGACTCACGGCACTAGCGGCCGCGCGCCTTCCCGCCCGGCGTCACGTAGCGGCGCAGCCACCCGAAGAACTCCCGGTACCAGAGCCGCGAGTTCTGCGGCTTGAGGATCCAGTGGTTCTCGTCGGGGAAGAACACCAGGCGTGCGGGCACGCCCTTCGCCTTGAGGGTGTTGTAGTACGCGAGCCCCTGCGCGTCGGGTACGCGATAGTCGAGCAGTCCGTGGATCACCAGCGTCGGTGTCTTCATGCGGCGCGCGCGCGCGCGCGGGTTCTGCGCGTCCACCCTGCCCGGGTTCTCCCAGTAGTTGGCCCCCAGCTCCTTGGGCGCCCAGTAGTAGGCGTCGTCGGCGAACATCGCCACCCAGTCGAAGCAGCCGGCGTGGCAGACGTAAGCCTTGTAGCGATCGGTATGGCCGTTCATCCACGCGACCATGTAGCCGCCGTAGCTGCCGCCGGAGGCGAGCAGCCGATCCCGATCGATGTAGCCCTGGCGCAGCAGGAAATCGGTCCCGGCCTCCACGTCGGCGAGCTCGCGCTTGCCCCATTCGCCTTCGATCGACTCCGCGAAGCGCTGGCCGAAGGAGCTCGAGCCGTGGTAGTTCACGCAGGCGACCACGTAGCCCTGCGCCGCGAAGACGTGGTTGTTCCAGCGGAAGTGGAAGTGGTCCGCCCAGGTGGAGTGCGGCCCGCCGTGGATGTTGTGCAGCAGCGGCCACTTCTTCCGCGGATCGAAGTCGGGCGGATAGACCACCCACATGTGGACCTTCTCGCGGTTCCAGCCCTCGATCTCGTACTCGCGCACCGTGCCGAGCTTCACGCCATCCAGCACGCCCTCGTTGAAGCGGTCGATGCGCCGCTCGGCCTCGCCGGGCGCGGCGCGGAAGACGGCCGGCGGAGTGCTCATGGTGTTGCGCACGAAGGCGATCGCATCGCCCGCCACGTCGAAATCGGTCACCGTGCCGCCGCGCGCGACGACCTTCGGCTCGCGCTCTCCGAGCGTCCAGCGATACAGGTGGTGCCGCGCGCGGTCCTCGGACTGGAAGCACAGCGCCGAGGAATCGGCGCTCCAGGCGAGCGGCGCGTGAAGTTCGCGGTCCCAGCGCGAGCGCGCGAGCTCGAAGCGTCCGCGCGCGCGGTCGGCGATCGCGAGCTTGTGCGCCGCGATGGGGCTGCGGCGCAGGTCCTGCGCGAGGAAGGCGATGCGCGTCCCGTCCGGGGAATAGGCGGGGCTCTCGTGGTTGAGCGGCGAGCGCGCGGTGAGCGTGCGGAAACGCCCGCCGCGCAGGTCGAGCGTCACGATGTGGTTCACGTGGTCGAAGCGCTTGTCCTCCGCGGGATCGAAGGTGAAGGCCACCTCGCGCCCGTCGGGAGCGATGTCGTAGTGATGCGCGGCGGGATCGGCGCGCGGCAGCTCGTAGCGCGTCCCCGCGAAGAGGTCGCGTACCCGTCCGCTCGCGACATCGACCGTGAAGAGGTGCGGCACGCGGCCGTCGGACAGCCAATGGTCCCACCAGCGATAGGCCGAATGCTCGACGACGTGCGCTTTCACCTTGTCGTCCTTCCACGCCTTGTAGCGCTTCGCGAGCGCGGGGAGGCTTTTCTCCTCGGGCCAGACCCACGAGGCGAACGCGAGGCGCCGCGAGTCGGGGAACCACTTGATCGCGAAAGCGCCGGTGGCGATGTCGGTGAGGCGGCGCGCCTCGCCGCCGTCCGGCGCGATGAGATAGATCTGCGGCTCCTCGTCCGCCTTCTCCGCGCCGGTTCCCGCGCGCTTGGCGACGAAGGCGATCCAGCGCCCGTCCGGCGACCAGCGCGGCTCGCCGTCCTTCTCGCCGCAGGAGGTGAGGCGCCGCGGCTCGCCGCCGAACGCGGAGAGGAGCCACAGGCTCGAGCGCGCCTCGTTCTCCTCCATGTCGTGCGAGGTGACCGAAACGCACACCTGCGCGCCGTCGGGCGAGAGCGTCGGCTGCGCGGGTCGGTCCAGCTTCCACAGGTCTTCGAGGGTGAGGCGCGGGCTGCGAGCCATGTCGGTCCTTGTTGTTCGGGCTTCGGACCGCGGCGATTCTAGCAGTAGAATGGGGCGCAATCCCCGGAAACCTCCCCCTCGCGCCCGCGCGGAACCCCATGAAGCCGAACGACCTCAAGCCCACGTTCCGGTGGGAGGACCCGCTGCTTTTCGAGGACCAGCTCGCCGAGGACGAGCGCATGGTGCGCGACAGCGCGCGCGCCTACTGCCGGGAGCGGCTCATGCCGCGCGTCCTCGAGGCGCACCGCCACGAGAAGGCGGACCGCGAGGTGTTCCGCGAGATGGGCGCGCTCGGCTTCCTCGGCCCCACCATCGAAGGCTACGGCTGCGCGGGAGTCAGCCACGTCTGCTACGGGCTCATCGCGCGCGAGATCGAGCGCGTGGACTCGGGATACCGTTCCGGGATGAGCGTGCAGTCCTCGCTCGTGATGCACCCGATCCATGCCTACGGCACCGAGGAGCAGCGCGAACGGTGGCTGCCGAAGCTCGCGGCGGGCGAGCTCGTCGGCTGCTTCGGGCTCACCGAACCGGATTACGGCTCCGACATCGGCAACATGGCCTCGCGCGCGAGGAAAGTCGATGGCGGATGGATCCTCAACGGCGCGAAGATGTGGATCACCAACGCGCCCATCGCCGACGTGTTCGTGATCTGGGCGAAGGACGACGCGGGCGACATCCGCGGTTTCGTGCTCGAGCGCGGCGCGAAGGGCCTCGGCACGCCGAAGATCGAGGGCAAGTTCAGCCTGCGCACCTCGGTCACGGGCGAAGTGGTGATGGCCGACGTGTTCGTGCCCGATGCGCATTTCCTGCCGCACGTGAAGGGATTGCGCGGCCCGTTCGGCTGCCTCAACAAGGCGCGCTACGGCATCGCCTGGGGCGCGCTCGGAGCGGCCGAGTTCTGCTGGCACGCGGCGCGGCAGTACACGATGGACCGCAAGGCGTTCGGCAAGCCGCTCGCGGCGACCCAGCTCATCCAGAAGAAGCTCGCGGACATGCAGACGGAAATCGCGCTCGGGCTGCAGGCCGCGCTGCGCGTCGGGCGGCTGATGGACGAGGGACGCGCCACGCCGGAGATGGTCTCGCTCGTGAAGCGCAATTCCTGCGGCAAGGCGCTGGAGATCGCACGCGCCGCCCGGGACATGCACGGCGGAAACGGCATCGCCGACGAGTTCCACGTGATCCGCCACGTGCTGAACCTGGAAGCGGTGAACACGTACGAGGGCACGCACGACATCCACGCCCTCATCCTCGGGCGCGCGCAGACGGGCCTCTCGGCCTTCTGACGAAAAGGGGTCAGATTACTTTTCCGTCGCCGGAAAAGTAATCTGACCCCTTTTGGGGCCTATCCCGGGTTCAGTGGATTTCTTCGGGGGGAAGGACTTCGGCCGCGAGCGCCAGGGCGGAGATGCCCTCCTCCGCGAGCTCGAGCGCTTCCTCGGTGGAGGCGCGGCCACGGATCCCGCGCGCTTCTTCCTCGCCGTAATGGATGCGCCGCGCGACCTCGGCGAAGCGCCGGCCGACGTCCTCGGTATTCGCGAGGATGTACTTGCGCAACGTCGCGAGGGCTTTCGCGCGCGCTTCGGCACCCCCCGGATCCGGTCGCTGCGAGGCGGCGGGAGCCGAAGCCTTCACGTACGGCGCCGAGGGGAGCTTGCGGATCTCGATGCTCGCGCAGGCAGGGCACGAGAGCCGGCCCGCGGCCGCCTGCTTCTCGCAGGCCTGCGCCGAGGCGAACCACCCTTCGAAGAAATGCCCCTGCCCGCACGCGAGTTGATAGACGATCATGGACTGGACGTCGCGGGCGGCTGCGGCTTTTCACCCAGCAGCGCCGCGACGCTCTTCGCCAGCCGCTCCACCACCGTCGAGGACACCACGCGATGGCGGTTCACGTACTCCTCGTGGTTGCGCTCCACCTGGTCCAGGTCGTACACGTAGTTCACCATGAGTCCGAAGGACTGCACGCGTCCCTTCGGGGTCGCGTCGGCCCCCCAGTTGACGCGCTCGAGGCGCGCGCCGTTGCCGAGGTGGAAGCGCGCGACGGGGTCGGCCGAATGCCCGTTCGACCGCTCGCGCGTGAGGTACCACGCCACGAGGCCCTCGAGCGGCTCGCGCAGCGTCGCAGGCGCGACCGCCGACTCGTCGTCCGCCAGGGCGAGCAGCTCGGCGCGCGTGGCCGATGCATCGCTCGACTGGCGCAGCGCCTTGCGCGCCCAGCGTCGCAGCCCCGGCACCGGCGAGAGCGTCGCGAACACCTTGAGGTTCGGCAGCTCCGAATGCAGGTCCGCCGCGACCTGCTTGATCAGGAAATTGCCGAAGGAAACGCCCTTGAGGCCCGGCTGGCAGCTCGTGATCGAGTAGAACACCGCGCAGCGCGCGCGGCGCGGATCGCCCACCGCGCTCTCGGTGGCGAGGATCGGCGCCACTTCCGAGGGCATCTCGTTCACGAACGCCACCTCGACGAAGATCAGCGGCTCGTCGGGAAGCGCGGGATGGAAGAACGCGAAGCAGCGGCGGTCGCGCTCGAGCCGGCGCTTGAGGTCGGGGAAGCCCTGGATCTCGTGCACCGCCTCGTAGGCGATCAGCTTCTCGAGGATCGAAGCCGGCGTCTTCCAGTCGATGCGCCTGAGCTCGAGGAAGCCGCGGTTGAACCACGAGCCGAGCAGATGCGTGAGGTCGTGGTCCACTACGGTGAGCTCGGGACGCTCGCCCGCCTCCGCGAGAAGGTCGCGGCGCAGCCCCAGCAGCGTGGCGGTCCCGCCGGGCGCCATGTTCATGCGCCGGAAGACCTCCTGCCGCGGCGGCTCGGTCACGCGCTCGAGCGTGGCGAGGTTCTCCGGCGAAGGATCGCGATGGTAGGCCTGCGCGGCGGCGAGCACGAGCTCGCGGTCCGGCGAGAAGTCGCGCGCGAGGAGCTGGAAGAAATGCATGCGCGCCGGCGCGTCGAGGCCCTGGTAGAGCGCCACGGACTGGCGGGCGAGGGCCGCGCCCGACGCTTCCCCGCGCTCGGAGATCAGCGTGCGCAGCAGGCTCGCGAGGCGCTCGGCGCGCCGCTGCGCGCCGGTGCGCACGATCCCGGAAGCGCCGATCGAGCCGAGGATGCGCTCGATGATCGAGCGGCTCCCGCTCATCGCGCGGCTTTCCGGGAAGCGAAGCGCTCCCGCAGCACGTTCTTCTGCACCTTGCCCATGGTGTTCCTCGGCAGCTCGTCGACGAAGTAGACGCGCTTGGGCACCTTGAAGTTCGCGAGCTTTCCCTTGAGGGCGGCGATGATCGCCGCTTCGCTCGCGGGCGGCGCGCCGTGTCGCGCAACGACGACTGCGGTCACCGCCTCGCCGAAGTCCGGATGGGGTACGCCCACCACCGCCGATTCCTGGACGCCGGGCAGCTCGTCCAGCGCGAGCTCGATCTCCTTGGGGTAGACGTTGTAGCCGCCGCTGATGATGAGGTCCTTCGAGCGGCCGACGATGGTGAGGTAGCCGTCGTCCGAAAGGCTCCCCACGTCGCCGGTGCGGAAGAACCCGTCGGCGGTGAATTCCTCGGCGTTCTTCTCCGGCATGCGCCAATAGCCCGCGAAGACATTGGGCCCGCGCACGATCACGTGGCCGATGGCCCCCGGCGCGCAAGCCGCTCCCGCGTCCTCGACGATGCGCACCTCGACGCCGGGAAGGGGCGGGCCCACGGAACCGGCGCGCCGCTCGCCTTCCAGCGGATTCGAGGTGAGCATGCCGGTCTCGGTCATTCCATAGCGCTCGAGGATGCGCTGCCCGGTCCGGCGCTCGAACTCCTGGTGCGTCTCGGCGAGGAGCGGCGCGCTGCCCGAGGTGAACAGCCGCATGTCGCGGCACGACCCCGGGCTCAACGAAGGCTCGGCGAGGAGGCGCGTATAGAGCGTCGGCACGCCCATGAACACGGTCGATTCGGCGAACTCGCGGATCGCGCGCCTGGCGTCGAACTTCAGATGGAACCGCATCGCGCTGCCGTTCAGCAGCACGCAGTGGGAGGCGACGAACAGCCCGTGGACGTGGAAGAGCGGCAGCATGTGCACCAGCACGTCGTCCGGACGGAAGCCCCATGCACGGTGCAGCACGAGCGCGTTCGAGGCGAGGTTGCGGTTCGAGAGCATCGCGCCCTTCGAGCGCCCGGTCGTTCCCGAGGTATAGAGGATCGCCGCCAGGTCGTCGCCCGATCGCATCGCCGTCTCGAATTGCGGCGCCATCCCCGCGGCCGCTTCCTGCAGCGTCCCGCCGCCGCGCTGGTCGAGCGAGAACACGTTGCGGATCCCGAGCGAGGCGGCGAGCGGTTCCATCCACGGCATCGAAGAAGGCTGCGCCACGACGGCCCGCGGCTGCGCGTTCTCCAGGAAGTAGCGCACTTCCTCCGCGTGGTAGGCGCAATTGAGCGGCAGGTACACGAGCCCCGCGCGCAGGCACCCGAGATAGAGCAGCAGCGCCTCGGGCGATTTCTCGACCTGCACGGCGATGCGGTCGCCGGGGACCAGCCCGCGCGAGGCGAAGAGCGTGGCGTAGCGCGCGGCCGCCTGCTCCACCTCGCCATACGTCACCGCCGCGCCGGATTCGAGCAGCAGGAGCGGCTTGGTGCGGTCGGAGGGAAAGCGCGATTCGAACAGCGAATACAGGTTTTCGTTCTTTGGGCTCATCGATTCAGGGCAACAGGCCGAGCTTGAGTTCCTCGTCCGCGACCCGGGCGCCATGGTAATCCGCGAAGGATGGTATCGCGTCCTGGATCGAGCCGAGGATCGCGGTGACCGCCGCGCCGGGTAGCACATGGATTTCGGCGCCGTGGACGGCGGCCACGCGCGCGGCCGGCGCGCCGAGCGCCACGTACACGCCGCCGCCCGCCTTGCCGACGACGGTGAGGAGCACGCGCGTCCCCCTCCGGGCGAGGTTTTCGAGCGCCGCGCTCATGTCGACGATGAATTCGGTGAGGACGAGGCGCTCCTCCTCGAGGCGTGTGGCGTGGCTCGGGCAGTCGAGGAGCACCCGCAAGGTCCCGGCGCCTTCGACGCGCCAGGCGGCCTCGGCGAAGCGCCATGCCCGCTCGGCGCCGAGGGGCTTGTCGCCGACGATGCCGAGGAAGCCCTCCTCGCCCTCGTCCGTGCGTCCGCGGCCCTCGATGAGGCCCAGGCACTCGCGCGCTTCGCAGCCGCGCGGATAGATTCGCTCGAGGTCCTTGCGCCGGATCGGCTCCCATGCGAGCGGCTTCGGGGCCGCAAGCCGCGAAGCGAGCGCTTCGTGCCGCGCGCGGAATTCAGCCGCCGCATCCTTCGGGGACGAAAGCGACGAGCGCAGCCACTGCATCAGGTCGAGTTGCGCAGTCCACTCGGCGTTCGCCGAGCTCGTCTTCACGCGGGCGGAGGGCGACATTGCGGCTTGCGCCATGGCCTTGAACCCTTCGTCGAGCGGATCCAATCCCGACGCGGCGGCGATCACCGCGGGTCCCGACATGCCCAGGCGCGTCGTGGGCCCGAACAGGCGGCGCGGGGCGAGATGGGCGAGCATGCTCGCGCCGCCGAAGCAGTTGCGGCCCAGCACGGCCGCGATCGGGGCGCCGGCGAACGCCGCGTCGAGTCCCGCGCGAAAGAGATGCCGGAATGCGCCGAGCGCCGGCAGGCCCTCCGACACCTTCGCACCGGCGGAATCGAGGTACAGCACGAGCGGCGAGCGCTCGATGCCGGCGACGCGGAACAACGCGGCGAGCCGTTCGGCCTCGATGGAGCCGATCGAGCCGCTCGCGCTCCGGTTCTCCACGAGCGCCACGTGCACGCTGCGCCCGTCGAGATCGCCGCGCGCCACGGTGACGTTTCCCGCGGGCGATCCCAGCGATTGCAGGCGAAGGGCCTGCACGAGGGCGTCGCGAAGGTCCGCGGGCGCGGCGGCGCTCACAACGCCTCCGCGAGCACGACGAGCGGATGGTGGGCTTCGCGGCCGCTGCCGTCGACGATCTGGCGCCGGCAGCTCGTCCCGCTCGCCACGATCGTCGCCTCGGGCGCGCCGCGCACCGCCGGCAGCAGCGCCGCCTCGGCCATGCGCATCGACACTTCGTAGTGCCCCTTCTCGTGGCCGAAGGCGCCCGCCATGCCGCAACATCCCGATTCGATGGCGCCGACCTGCGCCTGCGGCAGCGTGCGAAGCAGCTCGAGCGTGGCATCGAACGTGCCGAACGCCTTCTGGTGGCAATGGCCGTGCACGCGCAGCGTGCGGCCCGGCTGGGTGCGCCAGGGAGCGACGATGCGCCCGGCGCGAATCTCCGCGGCGAGGTATTCGTCGGCGAGCCGGGCGTGCGCGAGGCGCGCGGCGAGCGGATCGCCGGGGAACAACGCGCCCAGCTCGTCGCGGAACGTGAGGAGGCACGAGGGCTCGAGGCCGACGATCGGGGTGCCATCCTCCAGCTGGGTTCGCAGCGCGTCGAGCGTGCGGCGCATCTCCGCGCGCGCCTGGTCGACCATTCCGGCCGCGAGGTAGGTGCGCCCGCAGCAAAGCGGCCTTCCATCGCGCCCCGTGGGTGAAGTCACGCGATGGCCGGTCGCGCGCAGCACGCGCTCGGCGGCCGCGAGGTTCGCCGGCTCGAGCCAGTTGTTGAACGTGTCGGCGAAGAGGACGATCTCGCGCCCCTCCCCGGAGGCGCCCGCGAAGGACGAGCGCCAGGAGGCGCGCCAGGCGGGCAACGCCCGGCGCCGGTCGAAGCCGATCGCTTCGAGCACCGCGCCCGCGCCCGGCAGCCCGAGCGCGAACGAGACCAGCGGCTGCCAGCGCGCGGCGCGCGCCGCATAGCGCGGCATGTGGCCCACGAGGCGGTCGCGCAGCGTGAAGCCGTGGCGCGCCTTGTATCCGGCGAGGAATTCGATCTTCATGCGCGCGATGTCGACGCCGGTCGGGCATTCGCGCCTGCAGCCCTTGCACGACACGCACAGGTCGAGCGCCTCGCGCACCGCCTCGTCCGACTGGTGGCGCGCGCCGAGCTGGCCCGAGAGCGCGAGCCGCAGCGTGTTCGCCCGCCCGCGAGTGAGGTCGCGCTCGTTGCCGGTGGCGCGATAGCTCGGGCACATCGTTCCGGCGTCGAACTTGCGGCAATGGCCGTTGTTGTTGCACATCTCGACCGCGCCCGGCGAAGCCGCCCCACTCGCTCCAGTCGAGCGCCGTCGGGCCCGCGTCGGCCTTGTAGCCGGGCTTGTAGCGGAAGAGCGAGCGGTCGTCCTGGCGCGGCGGGTTCACGATCTTGCCGGGGTTCATGAGCCCGCGTGGATCGAACCACGACTTGACCTCGCCGAGTGCGGCGGTGAGCCGCGCGCCGAAGAAGGGCGCGATCCATTCGGAGCGCACGAGCCCGTCGCCGTGCTCGCCCGAATAGGAGCCTTTGTAGCGGCGCACGAGCTCGGCCGCCTCCTCGGCGATCGCGCGCATGCGCATCGCCCCGTCGCCCTTCATGTTGAGCACGGGACGCACGTGCAGGCATCCGACCGACGCGTGCGCATACCAGGTGCCCTCGGTGCCGTGCTTGTGGAACACCTCGGTGAGCCGGGCCGTGTATTCGGCGAGATGCTCGAGCGGCACGGCGCAATCCTCGATGAAGGACACCGGCTTCCCGTCGCCCTTCATGGACATCATGATGTTGAGGCCGGCCTTGCGCACGTTCCACAGCGACGCCTGGCCGGCCGCGTCCAGCACCTCGACCACGGCGCCGGGGAAGCCCAGGTCGCCGATGAGATCCCCGAGGCCGCGCACGCCGCGCACCTGCGGGTCGCGCTCGGCGCCGGCGAACTCCACGAGGAGGATGGCGCCGGGCTCGCCCTTCACGAAGCGGCGAATGACCGGCGCGAACGAAGGATTGCCGAGCGCGAGGTCGAGCATCTTGCGGTCGACCAGCTCCACGGCGCAGGGACCGAGCTTCACGATGTGCTGCGCGGCGTCCATCGCGTCGTGGAAGCGCGGGAAGTGCACGACGCCCAGCGCCTTGTGGCGCGGCAGTTGCGCGAGGCGCAGGTGGATGCGCTCGAACCACGCGAGCGTGCCTTCGCTTCCGACCAGCAGCTTCGCGAGGTTGAAGCCCTCGGGCGCGATGCGGTCGAGGTTGTACCCGGCGACGCGGCGCGCGACCTTCGGCAGCCGCGCGGCGATCTCGTCGCGCTCGCGCGCCCAGAGCGAGCGCGCCTTCTCGCCCAGCGCGCGGATCGCAGGGTCGGTCATCGCGGCCTCTTCGCCGAAGCGGCCGCGCACGCCGCTCGGCAGCCAGGCATCGATCGCCTCGACGCGATCCACCATGTTGCCGTACGCGAGCGAGCGCGATCCGCACGAGTTGTTGCCGGCCATGCCGCCCAGCGTGGCCTGCGCGGAGGTGGAGACGTCCACCGGATACCACAGGCCCAGGGGGCGCAGCTGCGCGTTCAGCGCATCGAGGACGAGTCCCGGCTCGACCACCGCGCGCGACGCCGCGGCATCCACCTCGAGCGTGCGGTTCAGGTACTTGCTGTCGTCGATCACGAGGGCCGCGCCCACCGCCTGCCCGCATTGCGAGGTGGCGGCGCCGCGGGGAAGGATCGGCACGCCCTCCTCCACCGCGACCTGCATCGCGCGGACGGCGGCATCGGCCGTGCGCGGGACCACCACGCCGACCGGCGTCACCTGGTAGATCGAGGCGTCGGTCGCGTAGCGGCCGCGGCTCGCCGCGTCGAACAGCACCTCGCCATCGACCTCGCGTTCGAGGCGCCGCGCGAGCGGCGAGCGTTCGGCGCGGCCGTCGAAGCGCACCGGCAACCGGGGTGGGATGGGTCATCGGGGCTTTTACCGAATTGCGTGTGAAACGGTCGTGCAGTCCGGCATTATGGCAATAAATTGACGGTGATCCCCCGATCCGGGGGGAAAATCGGTCTTCCACGAAGGAGAATCGCCATGCCCGCCGGACGCCATTTCCTGCAGATTCCCGGTCCGACCAACGTTCCCGATCGCGTGCTGCGCGCGATCGATCGCCCGACCATCGACCATCGCGGTCCCGAGTTCCAGGTCCTCGCGAAGGAAGTGCTCGAGGGAATGAAGCGCATCTTCAAGACGCGCCATCCGGTGGTGATCTACCCCGCGTCGGGCACCGGGGCGTGGGAGGCCGCGCTCGTGAACACGCTCTCCCCCGGCGACAAGGTGCTGATGTCCGAGACCGGGCATTTCGCGACGCTGTGGCTCAAGATGGCGACCAAGCTGGGCCTCGACGTGGAGCTCATTCCCGGGGACTGGCGCCACGGCGCGGACCATGCCGAGATCGAGCGGCGCCTCGCCGCGGACCCGTCGCACGCCGTGAAGGCGGTGGCGGTCGTGCACAACGAGACCTCCACGGGCGTGACCACCCGCATCCCGCTGGTGCGAAAGGCGATCGACAACGCGAAGCACCCTGCCCTGCTGCTGGTCGACACCATCTCCTCGCTCGCCTCGATCGACTATCGCCACGACGAGTGGGGCGCGGACGTCACGGTCGGCGGCTCGCAGAAGGGGCTGATGCTGCCCCCCGGGCTTTCGTTCAACGCCACCTCGGAGAAGGCGCTCGCCGCGAACAAGACCGCGCGGCTGCCGCGCTCGTTCTTCGACTGGGCGGAGATGCTCGCGGCGAACGCGAACGGCTGGTTCCCGTACACGCCTTCGACCAACCTGCTCTACGGCCTGCGCGAGGCGATCGCGATGCTCGAGGAGGAAGGCCTCGCGAACGTCTTCGCGCGGCACGACCGCCACGCGGAGGCGACCCGCCGCGCGGTGCGTGCGTGGGGGCTGGAAGTCCTGTGCCAGAACCCCGACGAGTACAGCTCCTCGCTCACGGCGGTGGTGATGCCGGCCGGGCACGATGCCGACCGGCTGCGCAAGGCGGTGCTCGACCGCTTCGACATGTCGCTCGGCATGGGGCTGTCGAAATTGCAAGGCAAGGTCTTCCGCATCGGCCATCTCGGCGACTTCAACGACCTCACGCTCATGGGCACCCTTTCCGGCGTCGAGATGGGCCTCGAGCTCACCGGCGTCCCGCATCGCAAGGGCGGCGTGCTGGCCGCCATGGAGCACCTGGAGCAGCAGGCACGTGCGGCGAGCGGAGTGCGCCGCGCGGCGTGATCGAGCGCGGCGCCGGGCCGAAAATGTGTCCGACCCCTTTTCCGGTTGTAGACTAGCGCCCACGAGACCGGCCGAGCGAGCCGGCCCCGACCAACAACGACACGAGGAGACCGCACATGAAGAAAACCCGATGGGCTGGCGCGCTCGCCGCGCTCGCGCTCGCCGCGACCGCCGGCACGGCGTCGGCCGACATCACGCTGCGCGCATCGCACCAGTTCCCCGGCGGCAAGGGCGACGTCCGCGACGACATGGTGCAGATGATCGCCAAGGACGTGAAGGCGGCGGGCGTCGGCATCAACATCCAGGTGTATCCCGGCGCCTCGCTCTTCAAGCCCAACGACCAGTGGAACGCGATGGTGAACGGGCAGCTCGACATCACGCTCTTCCCGCTCGATTACGCGAGCGGCAAGGTGCCGGCGTTCAGCGCGACGCTCATGCCCGGCCTCATCCGCAGCCAGGCGCGCGCCAAGCGCATCAACCACTCGCAGTTCATGAAGGACATCCGCGCCGAGATCGAGAAGCACGGCGTGATCGTGCTTTCCGACGCGTGGTTCGCGGGCGGAATGGCGGCCAAGGGCAAATGCATCACCCGGCCCGAGGACCTGCAGGGAATGAAGTTCCGCGCCGCGGGACCGACCTTCGCCGCCATGTGGGAGGCGGCCGGGGCGAGCATCGTGAACCCGCCGTCGAACGAGATCTACAACGCGTTCCAGAGCGGCGTGGTGAATGCGACCGATACGAGCCTGGGCACCTTCGCGTCGATGCGCCTGTACGAGGTGACCAGCTGCCTCACGGCGCCCGGCGACAACGCGCTCTGGTTCATGTACGAGCCGGTGCTCATGTCGAAGATGAATTTCGAGAAGCTGAACAAGAAACAGCAGCAGGCGATCCTCGAGGCGGGCCGCAAGGCGCAGGCCTACTACGAGAACAAGGCCGACGAGGTGAACCAGGACGCCATCAAGGCGTTCCAGAAGCACAAGGACAAGGTCGTGACGCTCTCCGACGCCGACTACGACGCGTGGCTCGCGCTCGCCAAGAAGAGCAGCTACGCCCGCTTCGCGAAGGACGTTCCCAACGGTCAGAAGCTGATCGACGAAGCGCTCGCCGTGAAATGACCGGTCGGTAGGGCCAGCGCCGTGCGCGCCGGCCCCGCCGCTCGCGGATTCCCTGACGCGGGAAGGATCTCCTTGGACGCCTTCATCCGGGCCGTTCGCACGCTCTCGCGCATCACCGGCGTCGCGGCGGCGATGCTCATCGCGCTCGCCGTGCTCGTGATCTGCGACATGGTGATCGAGCGCTACTTCTTCGACCGCACCACGATCTGGCAGATCGACGTCGTGACCTACAGCATCATCGCGGCCACGTTCGTCGGCAGCCCGTACGTGCTCATGCATCGCGGCCACGTGAACGTGGACATCCTGCCGATGCATTCGGGGCCGCGCCTGCGCTTCTGGCTGGCCCTTGTCACGATGTCCGTCTCGCTCGCCTTCTGCGCGGTGCTCTTCGTCCTCACGTACCAGTACTGGCACCAGGCCTACGCCGAGAACTGGCGCTCGGATACCGTGTGGCGCTCGCGCCTCTGGATCCCGCTCCTGTCCATGCCGGTCGGGATCGGCCTCCTCGTGCTGCAGTACGTCGCGGAAATCCTCGCCGTGGTCACGGGACGCTCTGCGCCCTTCGGCATCAAGCCCTACGAGAAGGTCGCATGAGCCCGACCACCGAAGGAAGCCTCGTCCTCGTCACCACCCTCGTCCTCCTCTTCTCCGGCATTCCGGTCGCCTTCGGCCTGGGCGCCGTCTCCATCGTCTTCCTGCTCATCTTCCAGGGAATCGGCGCTTTGCACGTGGTCGCGGAGACGTTCTGGTCGGGATTGAACGAGTTCACGCTGGTGTCGATCCCGATGTTCGTCATGATGGGTGCGGCGATCGGCTCCTCGCCCGCCGGCAGGGACCTCTACGAGGCGCTCGACCGCTGGCTCTACCGGCTTCCCGGCGGCCTCGTCATCTCGAACCTCGGCGCCTGCGCGATCTTCGCCGCCCTCACCGGCTCCTCGCCCGCCTGCTGCGCCGCGATCGGCCGCATGGGCATCCCCGAGATGCGCCGCCGCGGCTATCCCGACGACGTGGCGACCGGCTCGATCTGCGCGGGCGGCACGCTGGGGATCCTGATCCCGCCCTCGGTCACGTTCATCCTCTACGGAATCGCGACCGAGACCTCCATCGGGCGCCTGTTCCTCGCGGGCGTCATGCCCGGGCTGATGCTGACCGCCCTCTTCATCCTGTGGACGGTCTTCACCATCTGGAAGCGCGGCTTCCGCACCCACGCGCCGGACTTCCGCTACACCTGGAAGGAGAAGTTCAGCTCGGTTCCGAAGATCGCCCCCTTCCTCGCGATCATCGTCGGCGTGATGTATGTGCTCTACGGAGGTGTGGCCACGCCCTCGGAGGCGGCGGGCGTGGGGGCGGCCATGTGCGCGCTGCTCGCCGTGGTCATCTACCGGATGTGGAGGCCGAAGGAGTGGTGGGCGATCCTGCGTGACACGATGCGCGAGTCGGTGATGATCCTCATGATCATCGCCGGGGCGGTCCTCTTCGGCTACATGCTCACGTCGCTCTACCTCACCCAGACGCTCGCGACGGCCATCGCCGACATGCACGTGAACAGGTGGGTGCTGATGGGGCTCGTCAACGTGTTCCTGCTGGTGTGCGGTTTCTTCATCCCGCCCGCCGCGATCATCCTGATGACGAGCCCGATCCTCATGCCGATCATCACCGCGGCCGGCTTCGACCCGGTCTGGTTCGGGGTGATCCTCACGATCAACATGGAGGTGGGACTCATCCACCCGCCGGTCGGCCTGAACATCTACATCGTCAACTCGATCGTGCCGGACGTGCCGGTCACCACGGTGATGTGGGGTACCATCCCCTACGTGCTATGCATGTTCCTCGCGATCGTGATCCTGTGCGTCTTCCCGCAGATCGCCACCTGGCTCCCCGACACGCTGATGGGCGCCGGGCACTGATGGCGGACATCGAGATTCACCGCGACCACGGCCTCGGGCTCGTGGCCGCGCGCCGGGCCGCGGAGCAGATGGCGGCCGACCTCGGGCGCAAGTTCGACGTGCGCGGAAGCTGGCAGGGAGACACGCTGCGCTTCGAGCGCCCCGGCGTCTCGGGCTTCGTCATGCTGACGGACAAGGATCTGCGCGTGTCGATCTCGCTGGGCTTCCTGCTCAAGGCGATGAAGGCCTCGATCGAGAAGCTGATCCACCAGGAGCTCGAGACGCTCTTCACCGCGCCGGCGCCGCGCGTCCCCGCGACGCCCCGCACTGCGCGTGCGCCGCGCGCCGCTACGGCGAAAAGGGCTTCGAAGCGCCCGAAAAGAGGCGGTTGAGGATCGCCATCTCGCGCGCGTGCAGGGCGGCGAGGAACTCGTCGCAGCCCTTCATCGTCCGGAACGCCTGGTAGCCTTCCTCGAGGAAGTCCTGCAGGTCGCCCAGGCCGGCGAGGTGCGCGGGCTTGCGCATGAGCCTGAGCGTGCCTCCGATGAGCGGCTTCCTCACCAGCGCATCGAGGCGCCGCCCCACCGCCTCCACGAGGTCGATCTGGCGCACGCGCTCCTCGCGCGTCGAGCTCCTGCGATAGGCATCCGCGTAGCGCGCCTCGTCGAGCGGCCCCGATGCGAGCGCCTTCGCGAGCGCGTGGTCGAGCGCCTCCGAAAGCGCCTCGAGCTCGACCGCGAGCGCGGCGGTCTCGACCGCCTTGTCGGGCAGGATCCTCTCCATCACCGGGACGATCTTCAGCAGCTCCCCGTCGCGCGCGCTGAAGTCCTTGGGGCCGTAGAGGTCGTCCAGGAAGAACCGGGTCGCGGCGCGATAGCGCGGCTGCGATGCGAGGTCCGCGTAGGTCTTCGCCAGGCGCTCGGCCTGCCAGGCCTTCAGCTCCATCAGGCGCGCGGGCTTCGGGCGTTCCGGCCCGCGGAGCGACTGGAGCGCCTGCAGGCTCGTCTTGAGGTCCGCGGGACGGCGGCTCTCAGTGGGCGCGGCCATGTCCGGTACCGATCATGGGGTGCTATTCTAGCGGGGATTCAAACGGGCGTTTGATTCGGGCCGAGTCGGGTGTCTCATCATACATAAGATTCATACCCTTACAAGCAAGTTCTAAAGTTGAATCTAGATATCGGCAGCGGTCCCGCCGAGCCCCTCGCGGCAACCTTCGCACGCATGCGCGAAGCGTCGGGCTCGCACGGCGGACTCGGCTACCGGGAACGCATGGACGCGCTGGCGGCGCTCGCTTCGCTGCTGCGCGACAACGTGCCCGCGCTGTGCGCGGCGGTGGATTCCGATTTCCGCGGCCGTGCCTCGCAGGAGACGCGCCTGCTCGAGATCCTTCCGTCGCTCTCCGCGATCGCCCACGCGCGCCGCGGGCTGCGCCGATGGATGCGCCCGCAGCGGCGCCCGACCGGCCGCTGGTTCCACCCCGGGCGCTCGCGAGTGATCTTCCAGCCACTCGGCGTGGCGGGAATCGTCGTGCCCTGGAACTATCCGCTGTACCTCGCCGTGGGCCCCGCCACCTCGGCCCTCGCGGCGGGCAACCGCGTGCTCGTGAAGATGCCCGAAGGGACGCCTCGCGCCTCCGAGCTCCTGCGCTCGCTCGTCGCGCGGTCGTTCGAGCCCGAGGTGCTGGGCATCGTGAACGGCGGCCCCGAGCTCGCACGCGAGTTCGTGGGCCTGCCGTTCGACCACCTGCTTTTCACGGGATCTACCGCGATCGGCCGCGAGGTGATGCGCGCCGCGGCGGCGAACCTCACGCCGGTGACGCTCGAGCTGGGCGGAAAATCGCCCGCGCTGGTGGGCCGCGGGATCGACGTCGCGGAAGCGGCCGACCGCATTCTCTTCGGCAAGTGCCTGAATGCCGGCCAGACGTGCATCGCGCCCGACTATGCGCTGGTCCCCGAGGAACGCATGGAGGCCTTCGTGGAGGCGGCACGGCGCTCGGTGGCGCGTCTCTACCCGAGGCTCGGCGACAACGCCGACTACAGCGCCATCGTCGATGCGCGCCACCGCGCGCGGCTCGCCGGATACGTCGAGGAGGCGCGCGCCTGCGGCACGAGCGTGGTGGAGATCAATCCGGCCGGCGAGGATCTTTCCACGTCGGCGAAGATGGCCCCGACCCTCCTCGTCGCCCCGGGCGCCGGACTCGCGGCGATGCGCGAGGAGATCTTCGGCCCGGTGCTTCCCGTCGTGCCGTACCGCGCGCTCGAAGACGCGATCGCCTTCGTGAACGCGCGCCCGCGCCCGCTCGCGCTCTACGTCTTCGACCACGATCGCGGCGCCGTGGACGAGGTGCTGCGGCGCACGGTCTCGGGAGGCGCGACGGTGAACGAGACGCTGCTGCACGTCGCACAGGACGAGCTTCCGTTCGGCGGCGTCGGGCCGAGCGGCATGGGCGAATACCACGGGCGCGCCGGCTTCGAGACGTTCTCCAAGCGCAAGTCGATCTTCTTCGCCTCGCGCTTCAGCGCGCTGGCGCTCCTGCGTCCCCCCTACGGCGCGCGGTTCGAGGCGATCGCGCGGGTGTTGCTGCGGCTCAGTTGACCACGCGCCGCCGCTTCCTGCAGGTGGGCCTCGCGGGCGCTGCGGCGCTCCTCGCCGTGGATGCGCTCGAGCGTGCGTTCGCCGTCGTCGGCCCGGACGCTCGGCGCACGCCTGCCGGCGAGGACACGCGGCGCACGCTCTCCGGAGAGGACGCGCGCATCGTGCGTGCGCTCGCGGCGGTCGTCCTCGCGGGCGCGCTGCCGTCGCCGGGTGCGCAGCGCGACGCTGCCCTCGGGCGGGTCGTCGCGGGCTTCGGGCGCATCGCCGCGGAGCTCGGTGACACGGAGCGCAAGCAGCTCTCGCGGCTGCTGGGACTGCTCCGCTGGCGCCCTGCGCGGCTCCTGCTCGCGGGGCTGTGGCGGCCTCTGGGGGAAGCGCCGGAACGCGAGGTCGCCGCCTTCCTGCGGCGCTGGCGCGCGAGCCCGTTCGACCTGCTGCGCGCGGGCTACGGCGGCCTCACGCAGCTCCTCCAGGCGGCGTGGTACGACGACCCGGAATCGTGGCAGCGCATCGGCTACCCGGGGCCTCCGGTCCTCGACGGGGCGCGCGCGCGGTGATCGCCGACCCGATCCGCGAGGGGCTCGCACGCGGTTGGCGCGTGGTCGACGGCGCGCGGCTCGACCGCGACCGCGACCTCGAGTGCGACGTCGCGGTGATCGGCAGCGGTGCCGGAGGCGCCATCACGGCCGAAGCGCTCGCCGGCGCCGGGCTGGCGGTGGCGATCGTCGAGGAAGGTCCGTTGGCGAGCTCGTCGGAATTCGCCATGCGCGAAGGCGAAGCGTACGGCCGCCTGTACCAGGATGGCGGTGCGCGCAAGAGCGCCGACGGCGCGATCGCGATCCTGCAGGGGCGCTGCGTCGGCGGCTCGACGACCGTCAACTGGACCTCGAGCTTCCGCGCTCCGCCGGAGACGCTCGCCCATTGGCGTGCGGCCCATGGCCTGGCCACGATGGACGAGGCACGGCTCGCGCCCTGGTACGAGCAGATGGAGTCCCGGCTCTCGATCGCGCCGTGGTCGTTGCCTCCGAACGAGAACAACGATGCCCTGCGCCGAGGATGCGAGGCGCTCGGCCTGCAATGGGGCGCGATCGCACGCAACGTGCGCGGCTGCTGGAATCTCGGCTATTGCGGGATGGGTTGTCCGACCAATGCGAAGCAGTCGATGCTCCTCACGGCCATTCCCGGCGCGCTCGACCGCGGGGCGGTCCTCGTGCATCGGGCGCGCGTCGAGCGGCTGCGCATCGCGGGCGGGAGGGTTTCCGCGTGCGAGGCGCGCGGCATCGAGGCGAGCGGCGCAGCGCCGGGCCCGTATCGCATCCGCGTCCGCGCCCGGCACTACGTGCTCGCTGCCGGAGGCATCGCAAGCCCCGCGATCCTCCTGCGCAGCGCAGCGCCCGATCCGCATCGCGTGACGGGGCGGCGCACGTTCCTGCACCCCACCGTCGCGAGCATCGCCGCCATGCCGCACGCGGTGCGCGGGTGGAGCGGCGCGCCGCAATCCGTATACAGCGACCATTTCCTGGCAGCGGATGTCGGGGGGCCCGCCGGATTCAAGATCGAGTCCGCCCCGGTGCATCCGGTCCTCGCGGCGATCACGCTGCCCGGATTCGGCGCGGAGCACGCGCGCGGCATGGCGCAGCTTGCGAACCGCCAGGCGCTGATCGCGCTCATCCGCGACGGCTTCCATCCCGAATCGCCCGGAGGCCGCGTCTTCGTGCGCGACGACGGCAGCGCGTCGCTCGAATATCCGATGACGGCCTACCTGTGGGAAGCGGCGCGCCGCGCGTGGCTCGCGATGGCGCGCATCCAGTTCGCGGCGGGGGCGAGCGAGGTGCTCCCGGTGCACGAGGAAGCGCGCGGCGCGGCCACGTGGGAGGCGGCGAGCCGCGGAATCGAGCGGTTGCCCCTGCGCCCCCTGGCCGCACGCCTCATGAGCGCGCACGTGATGGGCGGATGCGCGATGGGAGCCGATCCGCGCGTTTCGGTCGTGGACGAGGCCGGCCGCTGCCACCACCTCGCCAACCTCTCGGTTCACGACGCCTCGATCTTCCCGACGGGCCTGGGCACGAATCCCCAGCTCACGATCTACGCGCTCGCGGCGCGGCTCTCGGCGGGCCTCGCCGAGGCGCTGCGCGCGCCTTCCGCGCGCTAGGCGCGCGAGCTCGTCACGACCGCGGCGGGACGGCGCGGACCTCGCGGCGCAGCACCTTTCCCACGTTGGACTTCGGCAGCTCGTTCCAGAATTCCACGATGTGCGGCACCTTGTAGCCGGTGAGCTGCTTGCGGCAATGCTCGATCACCTGCTCGCGGGTGAGCGACGGATCCTTGCGCACGATCACCACGCGCACCGTCTCCCCGGAACGCTCGTCGGGTGTCGGCACGGCGCACACCTCGCGCACGCCCGGCAGCATCGCCACGACGTCCTCCACCTCGTTCGGATACACGTTGAATCCCGAGACGAGGATCATGTCCTTCTTGCGGTCGACGATCTTCACGTAGCCCTCGGGCGACATGAGCCCGAGGTCCCCGGTGCGGAACGCGCCGTCCGCGGTCATCACCTTGGCGGTCTCGTCGGGCCGGTTCCAGTAGCCCTTCATCACCTGCGGGCCCGAGATGCAGATCTCGCCCGTCTCGCCGATCGGGAGCACGCGCCCGTCGTCGTCGCGGATGGTGACGATCGTCGAGGGAAGCGGCAGCCCCGCCATGCCGTTGTATTCGGCGCCTTCGACGAGAGGGTTGATGCACGCTCCCGGGGAGGTCTCGGTGAGCCCGTAGGCCTCCAGCAGCGGCTTGCCCGTGATCGACTTCCAGCGCTCGGCCACCGCGCGCTGCACCGCCATGCCGCCGCCCAGCGCCACCTTGAGGCGCGAGAAGTCCAGCGACGCGAAGCCCGGCGCGTTCATCAGCGCGTTGAAGAGCGTGTTCACGCCCGAGATCATGCTGAACGGGCGGCGCGCGAGCTCGCCCACGAACGCGGGCAGGTCGCGCGGGTTCGTGATGAGGATGTTGTGAGCGCCGATCCTCAGGTTGAGAAGGCAGCCGCCGGTGAGCGCGAAGATGTGGTAGAGGGGCAGCGCGGTGATCACCACCTCGCGCCCCTCCTCCAGCCCGCCGCAGACCCACGCGGCGACCTGCTCGAGGTTCGCGACGATGTTGCCGTGCGTGAGCATCGCGCCCTTGGACACGCCGGTCGTGCCCCCGGTGTATTGCAGGAACGCGAGGTGGCCGGGTCCGAGCGGCGGCTCGGTCAACGCATGGCGGCGTCCCTCGGCGAGCGCTGCGTTGAACGCGACCGGGTCCGGCAGGGACCACGGCGGCACCATCCGCTTCACGTGCTTCACCGCGGCGTTCACGACCCACGACCTGGGGAAGCCGAGCAGGTCGCCCACCTGCGTCGTGACGATGCGTCGCACGCTCGTGCGCGCGACCACCTCCTGCAGGGTGTGCGCGAAATTCTCGAGGATCACGATCGCCTCGGCGCCCGAATCGTTGAGCTGGTGCTCGAGCTCGCGCGGCGTGTAGAGCGGATTGCAGTTCACCACGACGAGGCCGGCGCGCAGCGCGCCGAAGAGCGCGATCGGGTACTGCAGGAGGTTCGGCATCATGATCGCGAGCCTCGCCCCGTGGGCGAGCCCGGCCGCGTTCTGCAGCCAGCTCGCGAAGTCGCGCGAGAGCCCGTCGACCTGCGCATAGGCGAGCGTGCGGCCCATGCAGGTGAAGGCCGGCAGCTCGGCGAATTTCTCGCAGCTGCGCTCGAGGACGGTGCGCAGGCTCGCGAACTCGTCGACGCGGATCTCGGCCGGGACGCCCTTCGGATACGACCGAAGCCAGATCCTCTCGACCCCCGACGCTGCCATCGCCATCGCCATAGCGGTCCTTCCTTGCCGGAACGCAAAAGTGTAACTCGCGGGACCGCTACGCTGGCGCCTATACTCTACGACTCGCTCCGAAGAGGCGCGAGAGCCACGTCCGACGACGAAGGAGCACCGCCATGGCAAGAAGGAAGGGTTCCCGAGGCACCTCCCGCGCGAGCGCCGACAAGACGAATGCGATCCGGGATTCCGCCCAGAAGATCTGGCTCGCCGGGCTTGGCGCGTTCGAGCGCGCGAAGACCGAGGGCCCGCGCATGTTCGACGCGCTGGTCGACCAGGGCCGCACCATGGGGACGCGCGCGGCCGGAGCGGCCGACCAGGCGCTGAAGACGATGCGCGACACCGACTACGCGGGACGCTTCGACAAGCTGGAGAAGCTCTTCGAGGAGCGCGTCGCGATCTCGCTCAAGCGACTCGGCGTCCTCACGACCGGCCAGGTCGAGGACCTCGCCCGGCAGGTGCGCGAGCTCAACGATCGCCTGCAGGCGTATGGAAAGCCGGTGCGCGCCGCGAGGCCCGCTGCGAAAAGACCCGCTGCGAAGGCGGGCGCGCGCCGCACCAAGCGCAAAGCCGGAGCGCGCAAGACCACCTCCCGTTCGCGGGCGAAGCGCACCGCGGCCTGAGAGTCGCGAGGCGCGCGTCCCGTGGGGAGCGCACTTCGCGAGCGGATGTCGGGAGCGGACCATGCGTGGCTGCGCATGGAGGGCCCGGCGAATCCGATGACGATCGTGGGCATCCTCGTTCTCGAGGGCCGGCTCACGCTCGCCGCCTTGAAGCACGTGATCTCCACCCGCTTCCTCGCCTACCCGCGCTTTCGCTGCCGCCCGGTCCCGGACCCGGCCGGCGGCGGCTTGTGGGAGCTCGCGCAGGACTTCGACCTGGACGCGCACGTGGTGGCCGCGCGTCTCGGGACGGGCGCCGGGCAGCGCCAGCTCGAGCGTCTCGTGGGACGCCTCGCGTCCGCGCCGCTCGACACCGGCCGGCCGCTCTGGCGGTTCCACCTGGTCGAGCGCTATGGAAGCGGCAGCGCGGTCGTCGCGCGCATCCACCATTGCTACGCCGACGGGATTGCCCTCGTGCGCGTCATGCTCTCGATGACGGGCACGACGGCGGCCGAAAGCCGGGCCGCCCCCGAGGCGCAGCATCCGCGGGCCGCGTCGGGCTCGGCCGGATGGACCGACCTCCTCGCCCCGGTCGCGGGCGTGTTTTCGGGTCCGATGACCGATGTCCTCGGCAGCAGCCTCGAGGTCGCGGCGCAAGCGGCGAAGCTCGCATGGATGGGCCCCGATGCGCAGACTCTGCTCAAGGGTACCCTCTCGGGCGTGAAGCGCGTCGCGTGGGCCGATCCGCTGCCGCTCGACGAGGTGAAGGCGATCGCCGCGGCCCTGGATTGCTCGGTGAACGACGTGCTGGTGTCCACCGCCGCCGGCGCGTTGCGCGGCTACGTCGCGGCACGCGGCGAGGCCATCGAGGGGCTCGACGTGCGCGCCGTGGTCCCGGTGAACCTTCGCCCTCCGGGAACCGGCGCCGAGCTCGGCAATCGCTTCGGCCTCGTGTTCCTCGACCTTCCGCTGGTCGAGCACCCGCTCGAGCGCCTCTACGAGGTGCGCCGGCGCATGGCCGCGCTGAAGGGCTCGCGCCAGCCCGCGATCGCGCTCGCGCTCCTCGCGGCCGTGGGTCTCGGCCCGCGCGCCGTGCAAGACGGCGTGACGCGCTTCCTGGGGCGCAACGCGAGCCTGGTGGTGACCAACGTTCCCGGTCCCGGCACGCCGCTCTATCTCGGCGGCGAGTCCCTGCGCGAGTTGGCGTTCTGGGTGCCGCAGTCCGCCGGCATCGGCCTGGGGCTGTCGCTGCTCTCGTACGACGGCCGCGTGGGCTTCGGCGTGATGTCCGACGCCGCGCTCGTGCCGGATCCGGGGCGAATCGCGGCCGGCTTCGCGGAGCAGTTCGCGCAGTTGCTGTGGATCACGCTCATGAGCCCGTGGCAGGGACGGCGCCGGGGGCGCGGGCGCTCCTGAAGCGCGGCGATCGCGGTCGGATCTCCGCGCTGCAGCTGCGCCGCGGGCGCGCCCGCGGTCCAGACGGATTGCACGTTCGTCCTCGCGAAAAAAAACGGGCCGGTCGGACCGGCCCGTCGCGATGGCGTCGCCGGCGGAGCCGGCGCATCGGTCACTTCATGTGCTTCGAAACCAGCTTGGTCATCTCGAACATGGACACCTGCTTCTTGCCGCCGAACACGTCCCTCAGCTTGTCGTCGGCGTTGATCATCCGGCGGTTCGTCTTGTCCTGGAGGTTGTTCTTCTTGATGTAACCCCAAAGCTTGCTCGTCACTTCCGTGCGGGGCATGGGGTTCGCACCGACTACCGCCGCGAGCATGCTGTCGGGCGTCATCGGCTTCATGAAGGCTGCGTTCGGCTTGCGCTTCGCGGCGGGCTTCTTCGCCTTGGCCGCCGGCTTCTTCGCCGCGGACTTCTTCATCGGCTTCTTGGCGGCGGACTTTCTGGCCGCCGGCTTTTTCGCTGCCTTCTTGGCTTTCTTAGCTGCCATTGATGAATCCTCCAATCTGGTAGTGACGTTGAGTTCTCATTCATCTCGCCCGGTAGGCGTGACAGCGAGAGGATGCACAAGGCGAAAACGAGTTGTCAATGCTTTTCACTCGGAAAAACCGGTTTCTTCCCTCTGACGTACCGCCTGCGCAACATCGCGGGAAGCGCTTCGGTGGCGTGCGACGCAGCGCCCGCGCCCATTCGCGGTCCGTTTGCTCGGCGTCAGAATGGCGCCGGGTCGAACCTCTGGACAATGACGGGATGGCTGCCCGCAGGAGGAGTCCATGGCGTATTTCGTGACCGGCGCGACCGGATTCATCGGCCGCTTCCTGGTGGAACCGCTGCTCGCGCGTGCGGCTCCCGTGTACATCCTGGTGCGCAGGGAATCGATGCCGAAGCTCGACGCACTGCGCGCGCGCTGGGGGGCCGCGGCCGGGCGCGTGATCCCCGTCGTGGGAGACCTCGCAAGACCGAGGCTCGGGCTCTCGCCCGCGGTGATCGCGCGGCTGCGCGGCCACATCGACGGCTTCTTCCACCTCGCCGCGGTCTACGACCTCACCGCGGCCGCGGCGCAGCTGGAAAGAGCGAACGTCGAAGGGACGGCCCACGCTCTCGAGGCCGCGCGCCTGCTGCGAGCGCGGTGTTTCCACCACATGAGCTCGATCGCCGCGGCCGGACTCTACGAGGGAGTGTTCCGCGAGGACATGTTCGAGGAGGCCGAGGGGCTCGACCACCCGTACTTCCGCAGCAAGCACGAGGCCGAGGCGCTGGTGCGAGCGGAGCACGCGATCCCCTGGCGCATCTATCGGCCCGGCATCGTCGTGGGCGACTCGCGCACCGGCGAGATGGACAAGGTCGACGGCCCCTATTACTTCTTCGGAGCGATCCGCAAGCTCCGAGACGCCATCCCCTCGTGGATTCCGGTGCCCGGCCTGGAAGGCGGCCCGATCAACCTGGTGCCGGTCGACTATGTCGCGCGTGCCACGGACTACCTCGCCCACGCGCGCGGCCTCGACGGGCGTTGTTTCCACCTGACCGACCCGGAGCCGCGCAGCGTGGGCGACGTCCTCGAGATCTTCGCCGCGGCGGCACACGCGCCGCTCCCACGGCTGCGCATTGCGCTCGGTCCGGCGCGCGCCGCGGTGGACACGCTGCTCGCCGAGCTGGGAGTGCCGCGGCAGGCGCTCGCCTTCCTCGACTATCCCACGCGCTTCGATTCCCGGGCGACGCGGGCGGCGCTGAAGGGCGCGCGCATCGCGGTGCCTGCGCTCGAGAGCTATGCCTGGCGCCTCTGGGACTACTGGGAGCGCCACCTCGATCCGGAGCGCCCGGCGGGGCGCAGCCTCGAGGCGCGGGTGAAGGGCAAGGTCGTCGTGCTCACGGGAGGGACTTCGGGCATCGGGGAGGCGACGGCCTATCGCCTCGCCGGCGCCGGTGCGCGCCTCGCGGTGATCGCCCGCGACCCGAAGCGCGCGGCGCCGGTGATGAAACGGCTGCGCGCGCATGCGGCGGAGGCGCATTTTTTCCGCTGCGACCTCGCCGACGGCGCCGACTGCGAGCGCGCCGTGGCCGCAGTGCTGCGCCGGTACGGCGGCGTGGATATCCTGGTGAACAACGCCGGGCGCTCGATCCGTCGTAGCATTACCGCCTCGCTCGAGCGCTTCCACGATTTCGAACGGACGATGCAGCTCAACTACTTCGGGGGCCTGCGCCTCATCCTCGGATTCCTTCCGGCGATGCTGCGTGCGGGAGGCGGTCACGTCGTGAACGTCTCCTCCATCGGGGTGCTCACCCGCGCCCCGCGCTTTTCGGCCTACGTCGCCTCGAAGGCGGCGCTGGACGCCTTCAGCGAGTGCGCGGCGAGCGAGTTCGCCGACCGCGACGTGCGCTTCACGACCATCAACATGCCCCTGGTGCGCACGCCCATGAGCGCGCCCACCGCGATCTACCGCCGCGCTCCGATGCTCTCGGCGGACGAGGCGGCGGATCTCGTGGTCCAGGCCATCGTGGACCGGCCGGCCCGCGTCGCCACCGGTCTGGGCATCCTGGGCGAGGTGCTGCGGGCCGTCGCTCCGCGCGCATCGCAGCTCATCCTGAACGCCGCCTTCCGCGCGTTTCCGGAATCCGCGCCCGCGGCCCAGGGGCCCGACGAAGCGCATCTGTCGCCCGCGCAGCTCGCGCTCGTCCAGGCGATGCGCGGCATCCACTGGTAGCCGTGCGCCCCGCACCCGGCGAACTCGCCCCGCGCTTCGAGGGCGTCACCACGGACGGCCGCCGCGTCTCCCTCGAGGATTTCCGCGGACGCAGGCTCGTGCTCTACTTCTACCCGCGCGACGACACGCCGGGATGCACGCGCCAGGCGTGCTCGCTTCGCGACCACATGGCGCTCCTTTCCGCCCGGGGCGCTGCGGTGCTCGGCGTCTCGACGCAGGACGCCGCCTCGCATCGCGCATTCACCCGCAAGCACGCGCTCAACTTCCCGCTGCTCGTCGATGCCGACGGCGCGATCGGCCGCGCCTACGGCGTGCTGGGCGGCCGCGGCCTCCTCGGCCGGCTGCGCACCGCCGCGGGGCTCGCGCAGCGCGTGACCTTCCTGATCGACGCGGAAGGCCGCATCGCGCACGTGATCGAGCGGCCCGATGTCGCGCGCCACGGCGAGGAAGTGCTGGCGCTGCTCTAGGCGCCGGGCGCGGCTCCCGCGGCGCGCAGCTCCGAGACCAGCGCCTCGAAGACCGGCCTCGAGCGCAGCAGGTCGATGTGCCCCACGCCCGAGACCGCCATGGCGCGCGCGCCCTCGAGCCGGCTGCTCGCCTGCGGGAACACCATGTTGTCGTGCCGCGAATAGATCGAGAGCGTCTCGATATCCCGGGCGCTTGCGTCGCGCCCGAGCCGCTCGAGGAACGCGCTGCCGGGCTCCATCTCGCGCGCATTCGCGCCGCTTCCCAGGCGCGCGAGGGCGGTTCCGTGGTGCGGGCTGCCGAGCGTCACCAGCCGGGCGACACGCCGGCTTCCATGGCGAGCGATGTAGGCGCGCGCGATGAGCCCGCCCATGCTGTGGCCGACGAGCACGACGCGCGGCTGGCCGGTTGCCGCGACGATTCGCTCGATGTGCCCATGCAGCTCTTCGGCGAACACCTCGATGGGCGAGAGCAGCGCGCGCGAGCTGGGGACGAAAACCGGAGCGATCCCGAGCGCTTCGAGGCGGCGCGCCAGCGGACGGAAATACCCGCGATTGGCGAAGTAGCCGTGGATGAGGACCACCGGCACGCGGTCCGACGGGGCGGGCGCAGGATCGGCCCGCAGCACCGCGTTCTCCCACGGCAGGTACACGAGGTTCGTGAGCAGGAGCGAGCGCCACTCCCCGAGCACCAGCCGAACCGTCGCCGCGAGCCCGATGCCTTCGCCGGGTCCGCGGGGCGTGCGATGCACCCACGCGAGAAGGCTGGAGAGGACGACGAGAGCGAGGCGGATCCCGGCGAACCATGCCAGCGTGCCGAGCGCGATCGCGCCCGCTCCCCAGCCGTGCGCCGCGTGCAGCCATGCGCCCAGCCCGAGGCACGCGGCGAGCTCGACGAGTTGCGCGGTTCGCAATGCGCGGGCCAGCATGGACCGCCGAGTATAGCGGCACCCGGACCGCGATCAGGCGAGCGCCTCGGCCACCTTCTGCGCGATGACCGTGCTCACCCGCTCGTTCGACTCGAGGGTGAGGCCCGCGATGTGCGGCGTGAGGATGAGGTGCGGCGCGCCGGCGAGCGGGGAGCCGGCGGCAAGCGGCTCGGCGGCGAAGACGTCGAGCGCCGCGCCGCCGAGGCGGCCCTCGCGCAGCGATTGCGCGAGCGCCGCCTCGTCGACGATGCCGCCGCGAGCGGTATTCACGAGGACCGCGCCGCGCTTCATCCGCGCGAGGCGCTCGCGCCCGAAGAGGCCGCGCGTCTGCGCCGTGAGCGGCAGGTGCAGCGATACCACGTCGCTTTCGGCGAGGAGCGCGTCCAGCGCGAGCGGCCTCGCACCGTAGCGCGCCCATGCCGGGTCGTCGTCGGGGAGCTCCACATCGTGTCCGGCGATGCGCATGCCGAGCGCGGCCGCCTTCGAAGCCGTGATGCGGCCGATGCCGCCGAAGCCCACGAGCCCCAGCGTCTTGCCTCCCGCCTCGCGTCCCGCCGACAGCGCCTGGCGCGGCCATTTGCCGGCGGCCACATCCGGCGTCGCGAGGTAGGCGCCGCGCAGCAGCACGAGCGCCATCGCGATGACGTACTCCGCGACCGACTCGGCGTTCGCCCCGGATGCCGGGATCACGCGGATGCCGCGCGCGTCGCACGCGGGCACGTCGATGTTGTCGAGGCCCACGCCGAGGCGGCCGATGACGCGCACGCGTGCGGCCGCCTCCAGGAGCGGGCCGCGCACCTGGGTGCGATTGCGCACGATCCACGCGTCCGCCGCGGGCAGGGAGTCCGCGAGCGCCGCGGCGTCGTCGACGAGCCCCGGGCGATAGTCCACCTCGAATCGCTCCTCGAGCCACGCCACGGCGGGCGCGTCCATGAATTCGCTGATGACGATGCGCTTCAATCGATCCTCCGTTCGAGCCCGCGAGTCTAGCGGCCCGCGACTTGCCGCGCCAGGTACGCGGTGATCTCCTCGCGATCGTGCGAGAGCTGCTTCATGCGCAGGAAGTAGCCGCGGCCGCCGAGCGCCTCGTCGATGAGCGCGCGGCAGCGCTCCACCTCCTCCCAGCGCTTCTTCATGGGGAGCTTCAGGTTGAAGATGGTGCGGCGGCACCAGCCCTGCGCGATCCACTGCGCGGCGAGGCGCGCGATGCGCGACGGGCTCTCCACCATGTCGCACACCATCCATTCGACGGGCTCGGCGGGCTGGAAATGGAATCCGTCCTCGCGCCGATGTTTCACCTGGCCGCTTTCGAGGAGCGCGGGATCGATCGCGCCGTGGTCGACGGCGATCACGTGCATGTGGCGCTGCACGAGCTGCCAGGTCCAGCCGCCGGGCGAGGCGCCGAGGTCCACGGCGGTGGTCCCCGGGGCGAAGAGCTTCTCGCGCTCGCGCTCGTCGAAGAACTCGAGGAGCGCCTCGGCGAGCTTGAGCGTGGAGCGCGAAGGCGCCGAGGCGGGCATGCGCAGGCGCACGATCCCCATCGGCCAGCGCGCGCTGTTGGCGACCGCCGCGGCGCCCACGTAGCACGCGCGGCCGCCGACGAAGAACACCTGCAGCCGATCCTCGGCCGAAGCGTCGTCGAACGCGATGCCTGCCTTGGCGAGCCCCTTGTCGAGGTGCGCGGCGAGCGGGCGCGTGAGCGAGGCGAGCGACTTTCCCTCGTTGGTGTCCGGCATCTCGATCCAGAGCGCGCGGAAACGCCGGCCGATGTCGCGGGCGGCGGCGACGATCGGCGTGACGCGGTCGGCCTCGGGGAGCGCGGCGAGGAGATCGCCGACGCGCACCATCTGCCGGGCGAACACCAGGCGCCGGAATTCGACGTGCCGCGCGAGCTCCGCGCCCATCTCGTCCTGGTGCGCATGGAAGACCGCGAAGCCGCTGTCGGGGCGCGCCTTCACGAAGCCTTCGACGCCCATCGCGCTCGCGACCGAGACGATTTCCTGCGCGCACTCCTTCTCGAAGCCCGCCCGGCACTCGAGGAGGATGCGCGAGGGATTCACGCGGGCCGGGCGCCGCGGAAGAGGCGGAAGAAGTTCTCGGTGGTCGCGCGTCCGACCTCTTCGACGCCGATGCCGCGCAGCCGCGCGATCTCCTCGGCGACGTGGCGCACGTAGGCAGGCTCGTTGGTCTTGCCGCGGTGGGGGACCGGCGCCAGGTACGGCGAGTCGGTCTCGACCAGCATGCGATCGAGGGGAACGCGCACGGCGACCTCGCGGAGCGCCTGCGCGTTCTTGAAGGTGACGATTCCGGAGAACGAGATGCGAAAGCCCATCGCCATCGCGGCCTCGGCCACTTCCCAGCTCTCGGTGAAGCAGTGCATGACCCCTCCCACCTCCTGTGCGCGCTCCTCGCGCAGGATCGCGATCGTGTCCTCGGCCGCCGAACGCGTATGGATCACCAGTGGCTTGCCGGCCTCGCGCGCCGCGCGGATGTGCGTGCGGAAGCGCTCGCGCTGCCACTCCGTGTCGCCCTCGACGCGGAAATAGTCGAGGCCGGTCTCCCCGATCGCCACCACCTTCGGGTCCTGTGCCATCCGGACCAGCTCGTCCACGGCGGGCTCGCGCTCGTCGCGGCGCTCGTCCGGATGGACGCCCGCCGAGCACCAGACGTTGGGAAGCGACTGCGCGACCCGGAGCACGGAGGGAAATGTCGCGAGCGTGGTGCTGATGGTGAGCGCGTGGGTCACGCCGTTTTCGGCCATGCGCGCAACCACTTCGGGAAGCTTCGCGTGCAGCTCGGGGAAATCGAGGTGGCAATGGGAATCGACCAGCATGGCCCGCATTCTACCGGGCGTAGGAAATGCCCCACATCCGATTCGGAGGGGCGCCAATGGTTGCTTGCCGCCCGCGCGGCCGTAATGGGAAGGATCAGGAACCCTTCGCGGAGGTAACCATGAATCGCAAGCTCATCCCGGCGGCGGTGGCCGGAGCGCTCTGCGCGGCCGGTGCGCTCGCCGCCCACGCCGAGGAGCGCGCGTATCGCATCGACAGCGACTCCGCGCATCGCATCCCGCACGCCCCGGACTGGAACGTCGCGGCGGGCGACGGCATGTGCCGCCTGCACGTCTGGGTGGACGATCGCGCGCGCGTGAAGCTGCGCGGGGACGAGATCACCGTGGAGACCGATTCGGGCAAGCGCAGCTTCGATCGGGGCAGCGTCTGCACGCAGCCGCTGCCCGCGCACGCCGTCGACAACTTCCACGTGGTCGTCGAGAAGGGCCGCGGCACCGTGATGGAGGTGCGCTCGCCCCGCCATCGCAACGATTACACGGGCACGGTGACGGTGGTCGATCCGCAGAACGGCGGCGAGACCTACGACCTCGTGATGGCGTGGCACAACCCCGGCGTGGTCGTCGGCACCGCCCCGGCGCCGAACATCGTGGTAGGCAACACGCCGCCTCCCGACCCGCCGGCGATCGCCCCGGCCGCGACGTTCGACGAGGTGCGCGCTTGCCAGGACAGGGTGCGCGCCCGCTTCATCGACCGCAACGCGAGGCCCGACGCCTACATCGACTTCGATTCGCCGCCCGAGCGCGAGTCCATCGGCAGCCCGACCCGGTCGCGCATCCGCGGCGAGGCGTGGGCGCACGACCGCGACGAGGCGCGCCTCGTCCGGTACCGCTGCACGGTGGACCACACCGACCGGCGCATCCTTTCGGCCGACTACGACGTCGCGCCCCGGCCGAGGCTCTCCTCGATCGAGTAGCGGCTAGCTGCGGTACATCCAGTCCCGGGTGAGCGGCAGCGCCGTGCGCCCGGGACGCGTGCGCCGGGAGGCGAGCACCTGGTGGATCGACATCCAGCCCTGCTCGAAGCCGTACGCGCATCCGGCGAGGTAAAGGCGCCAGATGCGCGCGGTGCGCTCGTTCGAGGCCGCGACCGCCTGCGGGAGCGCGCGCTCGAAGCTGGCGCTCCAATGCGCGCAGGTCCTGGCATAGTGCGCGCGCAGGCACTCGACGTCGTGCACCTCGAGGTCGGCCGCGCCCATGTCGTGGATCGCCCGATGCAGGTGGGGCAGCTCCCCGCGGGGGAACACATAGCGGCCGATGAACTCGCCCGCGCCCAGGCCGACCGCGCGGTTCTCCACGTCGGCGGACGTGATGCCGTGGTTCAGGAAGAGCCCGCGCTCCCTGAGGAGCCGGCGCACGACGCCGAAGTACGTGGGCAGGTTGCGCAGCCCCACGTGCTCGAACATGCCGACGCTCGCGATCTTGTCGTACACCTCCTCGCCGGGCGCGTCGCGGTAGTCCTGCAACAGCACGCGGCAGCGATCCTGCAGCCCGGCGGCGCGGATGCGCTCGTTCGCGAGACGGAACTGGTTCTCGGAGAGCGTGATGCCGGTCGCGTCGACGCCGTACTTCTCCGCGGCGCGGATCGCGAGCGCGCCCCACCCGCAGCCCACGTCGAGGAATTTCTCGCCGGGCTTGAGCATCAGCTTGGTGCAGATGTGGTCGAGCTTCTGCAGCTGCGCCTGCTCGAGCGTGTCGTCCTCGCCCTTGAAGTACGCGCACGAGTAGACCATGCGCGCGTCGAGCCACAGCGCGTAGAACTCGTTGGAGACGTCGTAGTGGTGCCGGATCGCCTCGCGGTCGTCGCGCTTGGTGTGGCGCGCCGAGGGCAGCGAGTCGAAGAGCGTTTTGCTCCCGGAGCGCGAGATCGCCTCGGCGCCGCGGATCGCCGCGTTGACGTCGCCCTCGACGTCCGCATAGCCGTCGATGTAGGCCTCGGCGAGCGACAGCAGGCTCGGCCTCATGAAGGCGGTGGCGCCGCGCGTTCCCTTCAATCGCACCGTGACTTCGGGTTCCTTCGAGAACGCCACCTCGCGCCCGTCCCACAGCACCAGGCGCACCGGCGCATGCACGTTCTTCTTCAGGTTCGAAAGGGCATGTTCGAGCGGTCTTTCCCAGAACACTGGCGATCCTCCTGATCGAGACGCAAGCGCCCGGCCGCGCCGGGCGGACGGTTCAGATCGTATGGGTCGGACGGGACGACTGGAGCGCGCCGGCGAGCAGTCCCTCGACCTTCTTCCGGAGCTCGCGCGCCACTTCGCCATCGTGCAGCTGCACGCCGATCCCCTGGGGGCGGTTGCCCGCGCTGTGCGCCGGATTGATCCACGCCACGCTGCCCTGCAGCGGGATCTTGTTCGGGTCGTCGAGCAGCGTGAGCAAAATGAGCACTTCCTCGCCCAGCGAGTGGGACCGGTTGCTGGGCAGAAAGATTCCGCCGTGTTTGAGCAGCGGCATCCAGGCCGCGTAGAGCGCGGACTTGGAACGGATGACCAGGGTGAACACCCCGGGGCGGCTCGCGACGGATTCGGCGTTGGCGACTTCGCTCATGGCCTCGTTCCGATGGTGGCCCGATTGTAGGCCATCAGCAGGTGCTCGGCCAGCAGGCGGGGGTTCAGGGGGTGGCCGGAGAGGCGCCGCGCGGCCGCGAGCTCGCGGTCGAGCGCGAAGAGCGCGTCGAGGTCCGCGCCGCGCTGGCGCGCCTCGAGCGCCGCGCCGAGCTCGCCGTGATGGCGCGCGCGGCCCGCGAGACGCACGCGCACGAGGTCCTGGACCCAGGTCTGCATCCAGAAGACGAGGCGCTCGACGGCCCCGCGATCGACCGTCGCGGCGAAGGCGAGCACGTCGGCGCCGCCGGGCTTCGCCAGCTCGGCGAGGAGCTTGCGGCGGAACTGCGCTTCTTCGGGCTCCGCCAGCCGCTGCGCGAGGAGCGGCGCGCCGCCCGCCGTCGCGAGCGCCGCCGGGGCGTCGGCGACGCCCTGCGCGCGAAGCCACCCGAGCGCCTGGGCAGGATCGGGCGCGTGCAGCGCCACCCTGCGGCAGCGGCTGCGGATGGTCGCGAGGAGCCTCGCGGGGCGGTCCGAAGCGAGCACGATCAGCGTGCGCGGCGGCGGCTCCTCGAGCGTCTTGAGGAGCGCGTTCGCCGCCGCCGGGTGCAGGGCTTCGGCCGGGTGCAGCAGCAGCACCCGGTAGCCCGCGCGATGCGTCGTGAGCGAGATGAAATCGGCGACGGCGCGGATCTGGTCGATCTTGATCACCAGGCTCTTCGCCTTCTCGGCCTTGCCGGTTTCGGCCTCGCCCGCCTCCTCCTCGTCTTCCGCAGCCTCGGGAACGATCTCGCGGAAGTCGGGATGGTTGCCCTGCTCGAGCCAGTGGCACGACTCGCAGGCCGCGCAGGCCAACCCATCCCGGGGCCGCTCGCACAGGACCGCCGCCGCGAGCGCCTGGATGAACCGGGTCTTGCCGATGCCGGCCGCGCCGTGCACCAGGAGCGCATGGGGAAGGCGCTCGCGGTCCACCGCGAGGCGCGAGAGGTCCGCCTCGTGCCAGGGCAGCGGCTTCATCCGAATGCCTTCTCGAACGCGTGCGCGAGGCGCTCGCGCACCTCGCCCACGTCGCCGCCCGCGTCGATCACGTGGATGCGCCCTGGATTGGCCCGCGCGCGCTCGAGATACGCATCGCGCACGCGCCGGAAGAATGCCTCCTGCTCGCGCTCGAACTTGTCCGGCGCGCCCGGACGCAGGCGCTGGCGCGCCGCGGCCTGCGCGGGCTCGAGGTCGAAGAGGAACGTCGCGTCGGGCTGCAGCCGCGGATGCACGAGGCGCTCGAGGGCCGCCACGGCTTCCCGGTCGAGGCCGCGTCCGCCGCATTGGTAGGCGTAGGTGGAGTCGCTGAAGCGATCGCAGAGCACCCAGCGGCCGGCGGCGAGGCTGGGCTCGATGAGCTCGTCCACGTGGCTCGCCCGGTCGGCGAACATCGCGATCGCCTCGGCGAGCGGTGTCGCCGGATGATGGAGCACCACCTCGCGCAGCGCCGCGCCGAAGGCGGTGCCGCCGGGCTCGCGCGTCGACACGACCTGCGCCCCGCGCTGGGCGATGCGCCCGCGCAGGTACTCCAGGTGCGAGGACTTTCCCGCCCCGTCGATGCCTTCCAGCGTGATGAAACGTCCGCGTCGCGTCATTCGTCCGGGCCTCCGCGCGCCTTCACGAGGACGCGCGATGCAGCTGGTATCTTGCCACCGCGCGGTTGTGCTGCTCGAGCGTGCGCGAGAACACGTGCGAGCCGTCGCCGCGCGCGACGAAATAGAGGAGGTCGGAATCCGCCGGATGCGTCGCCGCGCGCAGCGCCTCCTCGCCCGGCATCGCGATCGGCGTGGGCGGGAGGCCTTCGCGCGTGTAGGTGTTCCACGGCGTGTCGGTGACCAGGTCCTTCTTGCGGATGTTGCCGTCGTAGCTCGCGCCCATGCCGTAGATCACCGTGGGATCGGTCTGCAGGCGCATCCCCTTGCGCAGCCGGTTCGCGAAGACCGACGCGATGAGCGGGCGCTCCGCGGGGAGGCCCGTCTCCTTCTCGACGATGGAGGCGAGGATCAGCGCCTGGTAGGCCGTGGCGAGCGGCACGCCCGGATCGCGGCTTGCCCACGCATCGTCGAGCCGCTTCACCATCTCCGTATGGGCGCGGCGCAGGATCTCGAGGTCGCTCGAGCCGGGCGAGAAGCGGTAGGTGTCGGGGAAGAGCCAGCCTTCGGGCGAACCGTCGTCGATGCCGAGGAGCGCGGCGATCCCGCTTTCGCTTCGCCCCGCGAGCGTGTGCTTCACGTTCGCGTCCTGCTCGAGCTGCGCCATCCACTGCCGGAACGTGCTTCCCTCGACGAACCGGATCTCGGCGGGCACCACGTCGCCGCGCGCGAGCTTCTCGAGCAGGTCGAGCGGCGTGAGCGGCGCCTCCAGCCGATAGGTCCCGGCGCGGATGGATCCCGCCTTGCGAAGGGCGCGGCCCAGGATCCAGAAGCTCTCCCCTTCGGCGAAGAGGCCGCCGGCGGCGAGCTCGCGCGATACGGTCTTCAGGCTCGCACCGCTGCGCACGGTGAACTCGTAGGGAACGGACGGCAGCGCGAGCCGGTGGTGCGCGAACCAGGCGAGCCAGGCGGCGGCCGCGCCGGCGACGACCAGGAAGGCGAGCAGGATCGCGCGAAGCGCACGGGACGCCCCGCCGCCCCCTCGCCGCTCAGTGGAAGCGGCGGAACGCGAGCGTCCCGTTGGTGCCCCCGAAGCCGAAGGAATTGGAGAGCGCGACCTCGATCTTCATCTCGCGCGCGGTGTTGGCGACGTAGTCGAGGTCGCACGCCGGATCGGGCGTGAGGATGTTCATCGTCGGCGGCGACACCTGGTGGTGGATCGCGAGGACGGTGATGAGCGCCTCCACTCCGCCCGCGGCCCCGAGCAGGTGCCCGTGCATGGACTTGGTGGAGTTCACCGCGAGCTTGTAGGCGTGCTCGCCGAAGGCCGCCTTGAGCGCGGCCGTCTCGTTGGCATCGCCGAGCGGCGTGGAGGTGCCGTGCGCGTTCACGTACTGCACCTCCTCCGGGTTCACGCCGGCGATGCGCAGGGCGTTGACAATCGCGCGGCGCGGGCCGTCCATGTTCGGCGCGGTGATGTGGTTCGCGTCCGCGCTCATGCCCATGCCGGCGAGCTCCGCGTAGATGCGCGCGCCGCGCCTCTTCGCGTGCTCGAGCTCCTCGAGGATGAGGATGCCCGCGCCTTCGCCGAGGACGAAGCCGTCGCGGTCCCTGTCGAACGGGCGCGAGGCCGTGGCCGGATCGTCGTTGCGCTCCGAGAGCGCCTTGCAGGAACAGAAGCCGCCCACGCCCGAAAGGTTCACGCACGCCTCGGCGCCGCCCGCGATCATGAGGTCCGCGTCGCCGTACTCGATCATGCGCCCCGCCTCGCCCACGCAATGCGAGCTCGTGGTGCATGCGGAGACCATGGACACGTTGGGGCCCTTCGCGCCGTACTGGATCGAGATGAGCCCGGCGACCATGTTGATGATGGTTCCCGGCACGAAGAAGGGCGACAATCGCCGCGGCCCTTTCGCCACCATCTCGCGGATGTTCTCCTCGATCATCGGCAGCCCGCCGATGCCCGAGCCCACGACCACACCGATGCGCTCGGCGTTCGAATCGTCGATCACGAGGCCGGCGTCGGCGAGCGCCATCTTCGTCGCGGCGAGGCCGTAATGGATGAACGTGTCGGAGCGGCGCGTCTCCTTGAGCGGCATCCAGTCGGCGGCGTTGAATCCCTTCACCTCGGCCGCGATGCGCGTGGCGAGCTGCGCAGGGTCGAACTTCGTGATCGGGCCGACGCCGCTCGCGCCCTTCAACAGGTTCTCCCACGCCTGCGCCGCGGTGTTGCCGACCGGCGAGACGGTGCCGAGACCGGTTACGACGACTCTTCGCTTCGACATGTGGAATGCGCGGCGTTGCGGGAACGGATCGCTCGCGCAATCGTGCGAAGCGCGCCGCGGACCGTGCGGGGACTATTGCTTGACGTGCGCCTTGACGTAGTCGATGGCCTGCTGGACGTTGGTGATCTTCTCCGCGTCCTCGTCGGGGATCTCGCACTCGAACTCCTCCTCGAGCGCCATCACGAGCTCCACGTTGTCGAGGGAATCCGCGCCGAGGTCTTCGACGAAGGAAGACTCGATCTTGATGTCGGCCTCGGCCACCCCGAGCTGCTCGGCGACGATCTTCTTCACGCGGGCTTCAATGTTGTCCATCGACTTCCTCCAATTGCGGATTCTGGTTTGTGGTGCGGCAAAAAAACGCGTAATTCTACCATACGCGAGGAGCGTTTCCGGCCCTGGCGGGAGGTCAATCCATGTACATTCCGCCGTTCACGTGCAGGGTCGCGCCCGTCACGTACGACGCCGCCGGCGAGCAGAGGTAGACGACCGCCTGCGCGACGTCCTCGACGCGCCCGAGGCGGCCGAGGGGCACGCTCTCGACCAGCTTCCTCACCTGTTCCGCGGAGAGCGAGCGCGTCATGTCGGTCTCGATGAAGCCCGGCGCCACGCAGTTCACCGTGATGTTGCGGCTTCCCACCTCGCGTGCGAGCGACTTGGAGAACCCGACGATGCCGGCCTTCGCCGCGGCGTAGTTCGCCTGCCCCGCGTTGCCGGTGAAGCCCACGACGGAAGTGACGTTCACGATCCGGCCGGAGCGCTCCTTCATCATGCCGCGCAGCACCGCGCGCGACATCGCGAAGACCGACTTCAGGTTGATCGCCTGGATCTCGTCCCACTCCTCGTCCTTCATGCGCGCGAGCAGGTTGTCCCGGGTGACCCCGGCGTTGTTCACGAGGATCGAGACCCGGCCGAACTCCTCCCGGACCGCGTCGACCAGCGCGGCGCAGCCCGCGACTTCGCGCACGTCGAGCACCCTGCCGGCGCCCCGGGCGCCCTGCTTGGCGAGGCTCGCGGCGATCGCCTCGGCTCCCTTCTCCGAGGTGGCGGTCCCGATCACCGTCGAGTTCGCGCGCGCGAGCGCCTGCAGGATCGCCTCGCCGATGCCGCGCGAGGCACCGGTCACGATCGCGACCTCGTCCTTCAGCATGCGTCCCCCTTGGCGACGGCCGCCGCCAGCGTGGCCGAATCCTGGATCGCGAGCCCCTCGATGCCGGGTGCGATGCGCTTCACGAGTCCCGTGAGCACCTTGCCCGGCCCGCACTCGACGATGCGCTTCACGCCCCGGTCCGCGAGGAACTGCACGGTCTCGATCCAGCGCACCGGGTGGTCGAGTTGCTCCACGAGCGCCTGGCGGATGCGCGCCGGATCGGTGAACGCCTCGACGAAGCGGTTGTGCACCACCGGGACGGACGGTGCGCGAAGCTTCACCTGCTCGAGCCGCGCGCGCAGGCGATCGGCCGCCGGCTTCATGAGGCTGCAATGGGAAGGGGCGCTCATGGGCAGCATCAGCGCGCGCTTGGCGCCCATTTCCTTCGCGAGCGCCATCGCCCGCTCCACGGCGCCGCGATGGCCGGCGATCACGACCTGTCCGGGGGAATTCAGATTCGCGGCCTCCAGCACCTCGCCTTGGGAAGCCTTCGCGCAAAGCTCGGGCAGCCGTGCGTCATCGAGGCCGAGGATCGCCGCGATGCCGCCGGTGCCTTCGGGCACCGCTTCCTGCATCGCCTTCGCCCGCAACCGCACGAGCGGCACGGCTTCCTCGAAGTCGAGCGCCCCGGCGGCGACCAGCGCCGTGTACTCGCCCAGGCTGTGGCCCGCGAACCACGCGGGCATCGGCCCGCCCCTCGCGCGCCACGCGCGCCAGCAGGCCACTCCGGCGACCAACATCAGCGGCTGCGTGTTCACCGTCTGGTTGAGCGCTTCCGCGGGGCCCTCGTTCACCATCGACCAGTAGTCGACGTCGGCGAGCAGGCTCGCGTCGCGGAAGGTGGAGGCGACCAGCGGCTCCTCGGCGAAGCCCTTCATCATGCCCACCGATTGGGAGCCCTGTCCGGGAAACACGATGGCAAGCGTCATGGAATCGGCCGATCAGTACTTGAGGAGCACGCAGCCCCAGGTGAAGCCGCCGCCCACGCCCTGCAGCAGCACGGTGTCGCCGCGCTTCACGCGGCCGTCGCGCACGGCGACATCGAGCGCGAGCGGCACGGAGGCGGCGGAGGTGTTGGCGTGGCGGTCGACCGTCACCACGCAGCGCGAATCGGGGATTCCCAGCTTCTTCGCGACGTGGGAGATGATGCGCACGTTGGCCTGGTGCGCGACATAGGCGTCGACGTCCGCGATCGTGAGCCCGTTCGCGGCGAGGGCCTCGTGGACGTTGTCCTCGAGCACGCGCACCGCGAGCTTGAACACCGCCGCCCCGTCCATCTTGAGGGTGGGATCGCCCTGCACCGCGCCGCCGCATACGTGCCCTGGCGTATTGAGGATGCCCGCGTAGCGCCCGTCGGCGTGCAGGTGGCTCGAGAGGATGCCGGGTTCGGCCGACGCCTCGAGCACCACGGCGCCCGCCCCGTCGCCGAAGAGCACGCAGGTGGAGCGGTCCTTCCAGTCGAGGATGCGCGAGAAGATCTCGGCGCCCACCACGAGCGCGCAGCGATGGCTGCCCGAGCGGATGAAGAGGTCCGCGGCCGCGAGCGCGTAGACGAATCCCGAGCAGACCGCCTGCAGGTCGAAGGCGGCCCCGCGCGTGACGCCCAGCTTGCCCTGCAGCAGGCACGCGCTCGAGGGGAACACCATGTCCGGGGTCGACGTCGCTACGACGATGAGGTCGACGTCGGCCGGCGTGCGGCCCGCCGCCGCGAGCGCGTTGCGGCACGCCTCGAGCGCGAGGTCGCTCGTGAACTGGCCTTCCGCGGCGATATGCCGCTCGCGGATGCCGGTGCGCGCGACGATCCACTCGTCGCTGGTGTCGACCAGGGATTCGAGGTCGCGGTTGGTGACGATTTTTTCGGGAAGGTAGCTGCCGGTGCCCGTGATGCGCGAGTAGACCGTCATGCGGCCTGCTCCGCAGGGGACGGCGGCGACGGCAACCCGGGGGCGAGCGCGGCGATCTCCTCGCTGATGCACTCGAGCAGGCCATGGCTCGCCTCGTTCGCCGCGCGCTCGATCGCGGTGGCGAAGGCGAGCCGGTCGGCCGAGCCGTGGCTCTTCACCACGATCCCGCGCAACCCCAGCAGCGCCGCGCCGTTGTAGCGGCGGTGGTCGACACGGCGGCGGAAGCGGCGGATCACGGGCCAGGAGACGAGCGCCGCGATGCGCGTGAATACGCTGCGCGTGTACTCCTCCTTGAGGAAGTCGCCCAGCATGCGTGCGAGGCCTTCGGAGGTCTTGAGGGCGACATTGCCCACGAAGCCGTCGCACACGACGACGTCGGTGGTCCCGCGATAGATGTCGTCGCCTTCGACGTTGCCGTGGAAATTCACGGGGCTCGCGCGAAGGAGCTCCGCGGCCTTCTTCACCACGTCGTTACCCTTGATCTCCTCGGCGCCGATGTTGAGCAATCCGACGGTGGGGCGCTCCTTGCCCTCGACCGCCTTCACCAGCGTCGATCCCATGATCGCGAACTGCACCAGGTTTTCCGGGGTGCAATCGGCGTTCGCGCCGAGGTCGAGGGCGTAGACCTGCCCGGTGCGCGTCGGCAGCACCGCGCAGATCGCGGGCCGGTCGATGCCCGGGATCGTCTTCAGCACGAACTTCGCGGTTCCCATGAGCGCGCCGGTGTTGCCCGCGCTCACGCAGGCCTGCGCGCGGCCCTCCTTCACCAGGTCGATCGCCACGCGCATCGACGAGTCCTTCTTCGTGCGGATCGCGGTGCGGACGTCCTCGTGCATCTCCACGACCTCGGTGGCCGGCACCACGCGGATGCCGAGGCGGCCCTTCGCGTGCGCGCGCGCGAGCTCGCGCTCGATCGCATCGGCGCGGCCCACGAGGGCCAGCTCGAAGCCGGGATGCGCGGCGAGGAAGTCGAGGCACGCGGGCACCGTGACCGATGGCCCGTGGTCCCCGCCCATCGCATCGACGGCGATGACGGTCGTCATGAAGGCAATGTGCGGGCCCGATCGGACCCGCGCAGCGCTCAGTCCTTGGCCTGGATGACCTTCTTGCCGCGGTAGTAGCCCGACGGCGAGATGTGGTGGCGCAGGTGCGTCTCGCCCGTGGTGGGCTCGACGGCGATCGGGGGCTTCCCGAGATGGTCGTGCGCGCGGTGCATGCCGCGTTTGGAAGGCGACTTCTTGTTCTGTTGAACGGCCATGTGGTTCTCCTGTAGGGGCCATTCCCAGGCTGCGGGAAGGCCCGACTCGTCATGTCTTGCGCTTGAGCTCCGCAAGCGCCGCAAACGGCGACGGCTTGCGGGAAGCGCCCTCGCGCCCTCCCGGGGCCTCCCCCAATCCCGGCTTGCGTGGCACCATCGGCAGGGAGAGCAGCACCGCATCCTCGACCAGGTCGCGGATGTCGAGCGGCTCATCGGCGACGAGGTAATCTTCCGCATCGCTTTCCTCCTCGATCCGCGGAAGCTCCGCCTCGGTCGCTACGAGGACGAGGCGATCGGAGATCGAGACATCGTGCCGGAAGCGCTCGAGACTCGTCTGGCAGGTGAGAAAAACGAAGCCTTCGATTATACACGACACCACCATGCGCCGTCGCGGGTCGAGCTGCGCGGCGACTCGGTAGCGAAGCTCGCCTTCGAGACCGGCCAACGAGTCCTCGAGGCGCTCGAGCTGGGCGGGCGAGAACGTGCCCTCCCAGGTCTGCGGCTTGGTGGCGATGCGATCGAGGTCGATGAGGAAGTCCTGCGGCATGCGCCATTATACCGGATTCTCATTGAGAAACTACCTTAGAAATGAACGCTAAATGGCTGATGTAGAGAATAGTTTTATTGTACTCGCCTCCGGCTCGCGGTACCGCCGCGAGCTGCTCGAGCGCCTCGGCCTTGCGTTCGAGTCGTGGTCCCCGGACATCGACGAATCGGCCCGGCCCGGGGAGGCCCCGGAGGCCACGGCGGGGCGCCTGGCGCGCGAGAAGGCGCTTGCGGCCGCGGAGCGCTGGTCCGACGCCTGGGTGATCGGGTCCGACCAGGTCGTCGACGTGGACGGCCGTGCCGTGAGCAAGCCCGGTACGCTCGAGAACGCGCGCCGGCAGCTGCGCGAGCTGAGCGGCAGGACTTTGCTCTTCCACACCGCGCTTTGCGTGATGCACGCGGCCCGGCGCCGGATGCACGAGCGCATGGTGGCGACCGAGGTCCGGTTCCGCGACCTCTCCCACGGCGAGATCGATCGCTATCTCGAGCGCGAGGCCGCGCTCGATTGCGCCGGCAGCGCCAAGAGCGAGGGTCTCGGCATCAGCCTTCTTTCGCGACTTCGGGGAGACGATCCGACGGCCCTCATCGGGCTGCCGCTGATCGCGCTCGCCGAAGTGCTGCGGGGCGAAGGCTTCCGGGTCCCGTGATGGCGACGGGAAGGCTCTACCTCGTCCCCGCCTGGCTTTCGGAGGGAGCGAGCGTCGAATCGGCGCTTGCGGCGGCGGTGCTGCACAGAATCCGCGCGCTCGAATGCTTCGTGGTCGAGGACGCGCGCTCGGCCCGGCGCTTCCTCGCCGCATGCGGACATCCGAAGCCGATGCGCGAGCTGCACTTCGAGGAGCTCAGCGAGCATACGGATCCGTCCGCGGTGCCCGCGCTCCTCGCGCCGCTCCTCGACGGGCGCGACGTGGGTCTGCTCTCGGAAGCCGGCGCCCCGGCCGTCGCCGACCCGGGCGCGTTGCTCGTCGCAGCGGCGCACGCGCGCGGGATCGCGGTCGTCCCGCTCGTGGGCCCGTCGTCGATCCTCCTCGCGCTGATGGCGAGCGGCCTGGAGGGGCAGCGCTTCCGCTTCCTGGGCTACCTGCCCGTGGAACCCGCCGCGCGGCGCCAAGGCCTGGCCGCGATCGAGCGCGATTCGGCACGCAACCGCGAAACGCAGATCTTCATCGAGACGCCCTATCGCAACGACGCGCTGCTCGCCGACATCCTGCAGGCGTGCAAAGGCGGTACGCGTCTCTGCGTGGCGGCGGATCTCACGGGACCGGCGGAATGGATTCGCAGCGCCGCCGTTGCGGACTGGAGATCGCGCCCCTCACCCGTCATCGGCAAGCGGCCGGCCATATTCCTCCTGCTTGCCTGAGCGCGGCCAGGTGCCTGCCGGTGTTGAGCGGCGCTTCGCGTCCGCTCCAACACCTTTCCCGCTTCCCTACTCGGCCGTGGTGTACAGGTTGTTGGTGCGGAGAAGCGGATAAAGCGCCTCCGCCCGCATGGGCGCAGAGAAGTAGAATCCCTGCCCGATCCGGCAGCCCTTCGAGCGCAGCAGCGCGAGCTGGCCGGCGGTCTCGACGCCTTCGGCGATCGTCTCGAGGTCGAGGCTGCGCGCCATGCTGATGATGGCGACCACGATCGCCGTGTCGTTGGGATCGACGGTGATGTCCCGGATGAAGGACTGGTCGATCTTGAGCTTCTGGATCGGAAGCCGCTTCAGGTACGAGAGGCTCGAGTAGCCGGTGCCGAAGTCGTCGATCGCGAGCTGCACGCCCATCTTGGAGAGGCGGTTGAGGAGCGTCATCACGCCCTCGGTCTGGCGCATCACCTGGCTCTCCGTGATCTCGAGCTCCAGGCACGAAGGATCGAGGCGCGTGTCGGCGAGCACGCGGGTCACCATGTCGAAGAAGCCGCGGTCGGCGAACTGGCGCGCCGAGAGGTTGATCGCCATGCGCCGCGCGGGAAGGCCCTGGTCCTGCCACTCCTTCGCCTGGCGGCAGCCCTCGCGCAGCACCCATTCGCCGATCTCGTTGATGAGCCCGGTCTCCTCGGCGAGCGGGATGAAGTCGCCCGGCATCACCGTTCCGCTGTCCTCGGTCTTCCAGCGGACCAGCGCCTCCACCGCGATCACCTCGCCGGTTTCCAGGTCGATCTGCGGCTGGTAATGGAGCACGAAGTCCTTCTGCATCACCGCCCGGCGCAGCGCCGATTCGAGCGTCATGCGCCGCTTCACGGCGATGTTCATCTGCGAGGTGAAGAACTGGTAGGTGTTCTTGCCGAGGCTCTTGCCGTGGAACATCGCGGTGTCGGCGTTCTTCATGAGCGTCTGCGCGTCGCGGCCGTCCTCGGGATAGAGGGCGATGCCCACCGAGGCGCTCACATGCTGCTCGGTCGCGCCGAGGGCGAACGGAAGCCGCAGCCCGTTCAGCACCTTCTGGGCCACGAGGGACGCGCCGCGGCTGTCCTCGAGGCTGTCGAGCAGCACGATAAACTCGTCGCCCCCCTGGCGCGCGATGGTGTCCTCGACGCGCACGCAGTCGGAGAGCCGCCGCGAGACCTGCCGCAGCAGCTCGTCGCCCACGTCGTGGCCCAGCGTGTCGTTGATGTTCTTGAAGTTGTCGAGGTCGATGAAGAGTACCGCCACCTTGCGGTGCGAGCGCTCCGCGCGCGCGATGGCATGGGCGAGACGGTCCTGCAGCAGCGAGCGGTTGGGCAGCCCCGTGAGGTTGTCGTGGTACGCCAGGTGCTGGATGCGCTGCTGGATCACCTTGCGGTCGGTCACGTCGCGCGAGTTGAAGACGACGCCGCGGATGTGCGGGTTGTCCAGGCAGTTGGTGCCGAGCGACTCGAAGGTGCGCCAGGCGCCGTCGCGGTGGCGGAAGCGCACCTCAACGGGCGAGGTCGACTGCCGCGTCTCGATGATGCGCCGCATGGCCGCGCGAAAGTGCTCCGCGTCGTCGCGATGCACCAGCTCGAAGACGTTCTTGCCGAGCGTATCCATCGGGTCGTAGCCGAGGAGGCTCCTCAGCGCGCCGCTCTGGTAGCGCAGGGTTCCGTCGGCGTCCATCACCGAGATGAGGTCGAGCGAGCTTTCCGTGAGCACCCGGAAGCGCGCCTCGCTCGCCTCGAGGGCGCGCTCGGTCTCCTTGTAGCGCGTGACGTCGGTCACCACGCCGATGAGGCCGGCGACCTCGCCCTTCTGGTCGACGAAGCTCACCTTGTTGTAGAGCATCTGCCGCGTCTCGCCGAGCGCGGTGGGCATCAGCAGCTCGTACGTGGTCGACGACGGCCGCGACATGAGCTCGCGGTCGCGGTCGTCGTGCGCCTGCGCGATCGCCTGGGGATACATGTCGAAGACGGTCTTGCCGATCCAGTTCTCGCCGCCGGCGAAGAGCTCCGCCCAGGCGCGGTTGTGCACGCGGTAGCGGCCCTCGCGGTCCTTGAAGTAGACGGGATTCGGGATCGCGTCGATGAGCGCGCGCATGAAGTGCAGGTGGCGCTCGAGCTCCTCCGCGGTGCGCTTGGCCTCCGTGATGTCGACGCACGCGACGAGAACGCCCACGACGCGATCCTCGCCGTCGCGCAACGGGGCGACGGAGCTGCGGATCACGATGGTGCTGCCGTCGGCGCGTACGCGCTCGAGCTGCAGGCCGTCGAGCACCTCGCCGGCGAGGACCCGCGCGCCCAGCGCCCGTGCCTCGTCGCGGCGATCGGGCGGAATGAACGGGGGGAGGTGCCCCAGCGCCTGCCCGGCGGAAAAGCCGAAGGTGCGCTCGGCCGCGGAGTTCCAGAACGTGACGAGGCCGTCGCGATTGGTGGTGTAGATCGCGACCGGCGAAGTCTCGACGATCGCGCGCAGGAACGCGTTGGCCTGGTGGAGGCGGCGATCCTTGTCGCGCTGCTCGGTGAGGTCCACGAAGGCGCCGACCAGGAGGCGCAGCTCCCCGTCCGGCTCGCGCACGGCCGCCACGCTGCGGCGCACCCACACCTCGCCCCCGCCCTTGTGCAGGTAGCGCTTGTCCACGGTGCCCGGGCCGTCGATTCCAGCACGGAACGCCCGGATCGCCTCCTCGTCGCGCGCGACGTCGTCCGGATGCGTGATCGTGGTGAAGGAGCGGCCCTCGAGCTCCTGGCGCTCGTAGCCGGTCATCGCGCAGAACGCGCGGTTCACCTGCCGGAAGACGCCGTCGGGGGAGATCACCGCAAGGCCGATCGCGGTGCGGTCGAACGCCTCGCGCGCGAGATCGAGCTCGAGACCGGGCGCGTCCTTCGCGACGGCGGTCACGCGGCTAACGCAGCTGGACTGCGCTGCGCAGGGTGGTATCGGCCGCGGCGCGGGCGAATGCCGCGCCGAAAGTGGTGCCGAACCGCCGCGAGAGCGTCTCGTAGACGCTCTCCTCGGGAGTGTAGTCGACGATCTTTTGCGCCTTGATCACGTCGCGCGCGACCGACTCGGTGCTGCCGAAGGCGTCCGCGAGCCCCAGCTGCACGCTGCGCTCGCCGGTCCACACCAGGCCCGAGAAGATCTCGGGCGATTCCTTGAGCCGCGAGCCGCGCCCGTCGCGCACCGCCTGGATGAACTGCTGGTGGATTTCCTCGAGCATCTTCTGGGCGTGGGCACGCTGCTCCGGGTTTTCCGGGGCGAAGGGATCGAGGAAATCCTTGTTGTCGCCCGCCGTGTACGCGCGCCGCTCGACGCCGAGCTTCTCCATGGTGCCGGTGAAGCCGAAGCTGCTGATGATCACGCCGATGGAGCCCACGAGGCTCGCCTTGTCCACGTAGATGCGCTCGGCGCCCGCCGCCACGTAGTAGCCGCCGGATGCGCACAGGTCCTCGACCACCGCGTAGAGAGGAATCGTCGGATACTTTCTGCGCAGCCGCTTCATCTCGTCGTAGATATAGCCCGCCTGCACCGGGCTTCCGCCCGGGCTGTTGATGCGCAGCACGACGCCCTTCGTGTTCGGATCCTTGAACGCGCGGTCGAGCCCCTCGATCACGCGCTGCGCCGAGGCCCGGCCCTCGGGCGCGATGACGCCCTCGAGGTCGACGACCGCCGTATGCCGACCGGTCACCGCGAGGTCCTTCTCGCCGCGGCCGAGCCAGCCCATCCAGGCCGCGAGCACCAGGAACCAGAAGATGAGCCAGAGCAGCTTGAAGAGGGCGCTCCATTGCCGTGCGCGGCGCTGCTCGTCCAGCGCGCGAAGGGCGACTCGCTCCAGAACTGCGCGCTCCCACTGCGGCGTCGGCGTGGGGTCGGTCATGGCGTCTCATCCGGCGCGCGGGCCGGACCCGAATCGTTGAGCAGCAGCACCCGGCCGTTTTCCTCGCGCGTGCGCAGGCTTTCGAGGCAGGCGCCCTTGCACGGTCCCGCCACGCACAGACCGGTGGCCGGCTGGAATAACGCACCGTGCGTGGCGCAAACCAAGTATAGCCCAGACTCCTCGAAGAACTCGCCGGGCTGCCAGTCGAGCTCGGTACCCATGTGCGGGCAGCGGTTGACGAACGCGTGCACGGTCGTCCCGTGGCGGATCGCGAAGCCCGTCGCCGCCCCTTCGCCCCCCGCAAGCGCGAAGCGCACGCCGCGGCCGCCCTCGGCGAGCGCCGCGCCATCGCAGATCACGCGTTCGTCCGCAGCCACCGGCGCAGGTCCTCCACGCTCGCGCATCGCGCGACCGCCGGCCTCGTCGCGAGCAGGCCCTCCGCGTGCGCGCCGTAGGAGACGGCGACCGCATCGACGCCCGCATTGGCGGCGAGCTCGAGGTCGTGCGTGGTGTCGCCGATCATGACCGTGCGCGCGGGTGGCACGCCGGTCACGTCCAGAAGCATGAGCAGCATGTCCGGATGGGGCTTCGCGAAGCCCTCGTCGGCGCAGCGTGTCGCCTCGAACCAAGGGCGCAATCGCGTCGCGTCCAGCGCGCGCTCGAGCCCGCGGCGCGCCTTCCCGGTCGCGACGGCGAGCCTCGCGCCGCGCCCATGCAGCTCGGCGAGCATCTCGCGCACCCCTTCGTAGAGGGGCGCCTCGTGCTCACGCGACAGGAAATGATGGCGGTAGCGCTCGGCGAGGCGGCGCTGCCCTTCCGCATCGAGGTCGGGCACCACGCGGCGGAACGTATCGGCCATGTTGAGCCCGATCACGAAGAGCGCGTCGGAATCGCTCGGCACCGGCGCGCCCACTTCGCGGCACGCGGCCTGCAGGCAGGAGGCGATGAGGCGCGTGGAGTCCATCAGCGTGCCGTCCCAGTCGAACACGACGAGGTCGTAGCGGCTCACGGAGCCGGCTCCGTCAGGAAGCGGTCGCGGAAGCGGGCGAGGTCGGCAGGAAGCGGCGCGGAGAGCGTGAGCGGCTCGCCGCTCGCCGGATGCGTGAAGGCGAGCGAGGCGGCGTGCAGGAACATGCGCTTCAGCCCCTGCTTGCGCAGCCGGTGGTTCAGCTCGAAATCGCCGTACCGGTCGTCGCCCAGCACCGGATGCCCGAGGTGCGCGAGGTGCACGCGGATCTGGTGCGTGCGGCCGGTGAGAAGCTCGGCCTCGATATAGCTCGACTCGGCACCGCGCGAGATCCGGCGCAGGATCGTCTCCGCCGGCTGCCCGCCCTCGGAGACGGCGACCCGCTTGCCCTCGGCCGTGGAGCGCGCCGCGAGCGCGAGCCGCACGTGTTGACGTTCGTTGCGCAAGCGCCCTTTCACGCCCGCGAGATAGCGCTTGTCGATCGCGCGCTCGCGCATCATCTCGTGCAGCGCCGTGAGCGCGGAGCGCTTCTTCGCGATGAGGAGCACGCCGGAGGTCTCGCGGTCCAGGCGATGCACCAGCTCGAGGAAGCGCGCTTCCGGCCGCATCGAGCGCAGCGATTCGATCACGCCGTGCGCCACGCCGCTTCCACCGTGCACCGCGAGCCCGGAGGGCTTGTCGATCGCGAGGAGCCACTCGTCCTCGTGCAGGACGGGCATCCGGAAATGGGGCGCGGGCACCGACTCGTCGCGCTCGGCCACGCGCAGCGGCGGGATGCGGATGCGGTCGCCTGCGGCGACGCGGTCGGAGGCGGCCACGCGGCGGCTGTTCACCCGCACCTCGCCGCTACGCAGGATCCGATAGACGTGGCTCTTGGGGACGCCCTTCAGACGTGCGATGAGATAGTTGTCGATGCGCTGCCCCGCCTCGTCCTCGCCCACGTCGATCCAGCGCACCGCCGGGGCGACGCCGCGCGCCGCTTTGCCTTCGGTCGCCATCCGCGTATACTATATGTAGTTGATTTCCAAGCTGGAGCGTTTCAAACCTTCCCGGAAATCGGCTTTCGCAAGGAGGGCGTCCGCGATGCGGCGCCCGGGCAGGCCAACGTCGCTCGCCTGCGAGACCAAGCAGCGATGGTAAACGAATCACACGCGCTCGACGCACCACATTCCACGCCACTGCCCGCGTTCGCGCCCGCAGAGGCCAGACGAACAAAACCAGGAATCGTCCCTTCTCCGCTCACTTCCCAGTGACGCCACCAAGAACCGACTTCTGAACTGACTCGTCGATCCGGGCCTCGCCGGGATCCCGCGGGCCCTCTCTCGTGTTTCGAGCGCGGGAGAAAGCAACGATGAAGCGCATGCTGTTCAATGCGACCCAGGCGGAGGAACTCCGGGTCGCGATCGTCGATGGCCAGAAACTGGTCGACCTCGACATCGAGTCCGCCGGCAAGGAGCAACGCAAGAGCAACATCTACAAGGGAGTCATCACCCGCGTAGAGCCCTCCCTCGAAGCCGTCTTCGTCGACTACGGCGCGGAGCGCCATGGCTTCCTGCCCTTCAAGGAGATCGCCAAGCAGTACATGGTGACGGCCGAAGGCGGCGAGTTCGGCCGCTCGAAGATGGCGACGCACCTCAAGGTGAGCAGCGAGCTGATCGTGCAGGTGGACAAGGACGAGCGCGGCAACAAGGGGGCGGCGCTCACCACCTACATCTCGCTCGCCGGCCGCTACCTGGTCCTCATGCCGAACAACCCCCGCGGCGGCGGCGTCTCGCGGCGCATCGAGGGCGAGGACCGCACCGAGCTGCGCGAGGTGATGGACCAGCTCCAGGTTCCCGACGGCATGAGCCTCATCGCGCGCACCGCCGGCATCGGCCGCAGCGTCGAGGAGCTGCAGTGGGACCTCAACTATCTCCTCCAGCTCTGGAACGCGATCGAGAAGGCGGCCGAGGAGGAGAAGGGCCCGTGCCTCATCTACCTCGAGTCGAGCCTGGTGGTGCGCGCGATCCGCGACCTCTTCCAGCCCGACATCGGCGAGATCCTCGTCGACACGCAGGGGATCTTCGACCAGGCGTACTCGTTCATGAGCACGGTGATGCCGGGCAACGTGAACAAGGTCAAGCTCTACAGGGACGACATTCCCCTCTTCTCGCGCTTCCAGATCGAGCACCAGATCGAGAGCGCCTACCGCCGCGACGTGACGCTGCCCTCCGGCGGCGCGATCGTGATCGACCATACCGAGGCGCTCGTGGCGATCGACGTGAACAGCGCGCGCGCGACGCGCGGCCACGACATCGAGCAGACGGCGTTCAACACGAACCTCGAGGCGGCCGACGAAGTGGCGCGGCAGCTGCGCCTGCGCGACCTGGGCGGCCTCATCGTGATCGACTTCATCGACATGGAGAGCGCGAAGAACCAGCGCGAGGTGGAGAATCGCCTGCGCGATGCGCTCCGCCACGACCGCGCGCGCGTGCAGATCGGCAAGATCTCGCGCTTCGGCCTGCTCGAGCTTTCGCGCCAGCGCCTGCAGCCCTCGCTCGAGGAGACCACGCACTCCCCCTGCCCGCGCTGCCACGGCACCGGCTACATCCGCGACACCGCCTCCACGGCGCTCCACGTCCTGCGCATCCTCCAGGAAGAAGCGATGAAGGAGAACACGGCCGCGATCCACGCGCAGGTGCCGGTGGACGTCGCGACCTACCTCCTCAACGAGAAGCGCTCCGAGATCTTCGCCATCGAGGCGCGGCTCAAGGTGCACGTGCTGCTGATTCCCAACCCGGGCCTGCAGACGCCGAACTACCACGTCGAGCGCCTGCGCCACGATTCGCCGCAGCTCGACGTCCAGACGCCGAGCTACGAGATGGTGTCGGTGCCCGACGAGGAGCCGATCGGCCTTCCCACCAAGGCGCCCGAGGTGCGGCCGCCGCGCCCGGAGCCGCTGGTGAAAGGCATCACGCCCGAGCAACCGGCGCCGCTCGCGCTGGAGACGCCCATCGTTTCGCCGCGTCCCGCGCCCCGGGCGCCCATTGCGGCTGCGGCCGGCGCGGCGCACGAAGAGAAGCACGGTCTCATCGACCGCCTGTTCGGCTGGCTGCGCAAACCCGCAGAGTCCGCGCCCGCGCCTGCGGCCCGCGCCACCGCGCCGACGCCCGCGCTCGAGGAGCGCAAGCCCGCGCGCGAAGGACAACGCCAGGAGCGTGGACGCGGCGAGCGGCAGGAAGGCCGCCGCGAAGGCCGCCGCGGCGAGCAGCGCCGCGGTGAAGGCCGCGGTGAAGGGCGGCAGGAGCGACGCGAGGGACAGCAGCAACGCGGCGAAGCCCGTTCCGAGAACCGCGAGCCGCGCGAGGCTCGCGAGCCGCGTGAAGCGCGCGATGTTCGGGAGCCGCGCGAATCTCGCGAGTCGCGCGAGGTGCGTGAACCGCGTGAGTCGCGCGAGGTGCGTGAACCCCGCGAGCCGCGTGAAGCGCGCGAGCCGCGGGAAGGTCGTGAGCCGCGTGAAGGTCGTGAGCCCCGGCCAGCCCGCGAACCGCGCGGGCCTCGCGGACAACGGCCCGCGCGCGGTCCCGAAGCGCCGCCTGCCGAAGCAGCCGAGGCCGCGGGCGTGCAAGCGCAAGGCCAGCCGCCGCTCGCCGGCGCGGCGCCAGCCGCCGAGGGCGAGGAAGTCCGCAGCCGCCGCCGTCGCCGCGGCCGCGGTGGGGAGCGAGGCGAGGCTGCGGCGGCCCAATCGGCCGTCGCGCGCGCGCCACGCGTGGAGGGCGAGCCCGTCGCTCCGCTCGAGGCTGCAACGGTCATCGAGGAGCACTCCCCCCAAGCGCCGCAGCGCGAAGCGCGCAGGCAGGAACCTCAGCGCGAGCCGATGCACGCCGAGCCGAGCCGCGAGGAACGACGCGAGCCTTTGTCGGCCGACGTCCCGCCGGCCGCTCCTGCACCCGCTCCGCAACCCGCGCACGTTGAGTTCCACGCCGTGAGCGAGCACGAGCACGAGGAAGAGGGGTTGGCGGGGGCCGCGCATCGAACGCCTCGCCGCCGCCGTTCGGGCGCCGTCGCAGAACCCGTGCAAACGCCGCTCGAGCTGGTGGAGACGCAGACCGAGGCCGCGCCGCCGGTGCAGGAGGAGGAAGATCTCCCGCGCCGCACGCGTCCGCGGCGCCGTGCCAGCGCGCCGGCGCAGAGCGAGCCGCTGCAGCTCGTCGAGACGCAATCGCCGCCCGGCGGGGACAATCCACCCGGCCCATGAGCGGCCCTGCCCCGGTGGATTTCTACTTCGAGTTCTCCTCGCCCTACGGCTACATCGCGAGCCGGCTCGCCGAGGACCTCGAAGGCAGGATCGGGAGGGCGCTCCGCTGGCGCCCGATCCTGCTCGGCCCGATCTTCAAGATCACCGGGCAGGCGCCGCTCACCGACGTGCCGCTGAAGGGCGACTACGCCAGGCGCGATTTCGCCCGCACGGCACGCATGCACCGCGTGGCCTATCGCCATCCCGACAGCTTCCCGATCGGCACGGTGGCCGCATGCCGGGCGTTCTACGCGCTCGAGGGGCGCGATCCGCATGCCGCGCGCGAGCTCGCGCATTCCCTCTACCGCGCGTACTTCGTCGACAACCGCAACATCGGCGATACCGCCACGATGCTCCAGGTGGCGCAGGAAGCGGGCTTCGATCCCGGCACGCTCGGCTCGGCCATCGAGGATCCGCGGCTCAAGGAGCGCGTGAAGGGCGAGATGGACGCGGCGATCGCCGCCGGAGTGTTCGGCTCGCCGTTCTTCATCGCCGACGGCGAGCCGTTCTGGGGCGTCGACCGCATCCCCATGCTCGAGGAGTGGGTCCGGAACGGCGGCTGGTAGCCGCCGTCGATTTCGCTTTTCGCTTCCGGCTCAGGTCGCCTGCGGCAGCGAGGGCCGCGGCGCCGAGAGTGCCCAGATCGCTCCTCCCAACGCTTCGAGGTGGCGAGCGCCGCCCAGCCGAACGCGAAGACCAGCACCCCCAGCACATACTCGCCTTCTCCGAGCCGGAAAAGAGCCAGCAGCAGATCCGCGCGATCGTCGAATCGGCGTACGATCATGGGGCGGACATGATCGTCACGCCGTGCCCGCTGTGCCAGGCGAACGTGGAGATCTACCAGGACGAGATCAACCGCCGCCACGCAACCCGCCTCGCGATGCCGATGACCTACCATAGCCAGCTGATGACCGTGGCGTACGGCGGCGACGCGAAGGCGGCGGGGCTCGACGGGCAGCTCATCCGGGCGCCGCGGCTCGAGGCGATCGCGGCCGCCCCGGCGGCGAAGCGCGCGGCGTGAGGAGCGAACATGGAATCGGGCAAGATCAGCATCGTCTGCGTTTCCGACAAGCGCGAGCACCTGCAGATGGCCGGGATGATGGCCTCCGTGGGCGCGGTGAGCGGCCGCCCGGTGCTCGTCTTCCTGTCGATGAACGCGCTACGCTACTTCGTCAAGGGTAGCGAGGAGCGCGCGCCTGCCGAAGGACCGATGGGGCGCCTGATGGAAGAGAAGAAGGTGATGCCGTTCCAGGAGCTTTTCGGCCACGCGGTCGAGCTCGGGGATGCGCGCGTTCATCCCTGTACCATGGCCATGGACGTGATGGAGCTGGAGCCGGGCGACCTCCAGCCCTATCTGGGCGAGCCGATGGGCCTCACGCAGTTCCTGGACGAGGCGGCCGGAGGCGAGGTTTGGTCGTTCTGACACGCATGACTGGAATCGAACCGGAGGGCCGCTATGGCCGATAGAAAAGTGATCGACGCCCGGGGAAGCTTCTGCCCCGGGCCCCTCATGGAGCTCATCGCGGCGGTGAAGATGGTGAGCGTCGGCGACGAGATCGAGGTGCTGTCGAGCGATAAAGGATCGGCGGCGGAGATCCCGCAGTGGCTGAAGAAGGTGGGGCACGAGCACCTCGGCACGTCCGAGGAAGCCGGCGTCTGGCACATCAAGGTACGGCGCGCGAAATAGCCGCCGCGTTCCAACAACGAGGAGGAGCACCATGAAGATCCTGATCGTGGGCGGCGGGATGGGCGGCACCATCCTCGCGAACAACCTGGCGCGGCGCCTGAAGTCCGAGATGAAGTCGGGCAAGGTGCAGCTCGAGATGCTTTCGGCGTCCGACAAGCACGCCTATCTGCCCGGATTGCTCTACGTCGCCGTCGGCCGCATGACTCCCGACGAGCTCTACCGCGACCAGGCGAGCCTCCTCGAGCCGGGCATCGCCTTCTCCGTCGATCCGGTCACCGAATTCGCGCTCGACAAGAACCAGGTGAAGACGAAGAGCGGCCGCGTCGTGGGCTACGACCTCCTCGCCATCGCCACGGGCTCGCGCATCTACCCGGAATCGGTTCCGGGGCTCAAGGAGAACGCGGAGTTCTTCTATACCGAGGAGACGGCGGTCAAGCTCTTCAACCGCCTGCGCCAGTTCCAGGGCGGCAAGGTCGTGATCGCGATGGGCGTGCCGCACAAGTGCCCGATGGCCCCGCTAGAGATCACCTTCATGCTCGACGACTATTTCCGCGAGCGCGGCATCCGCGACAAGGTGCAGCTGCACTACACGTATCCGGTCGGTCGAGTGCACACGCTGGAGAACGTGGCCAAGTGGGCGGCGCCGGAGATGGAGCGGCGCGGCATCACCTACGAGACCCTCTTCAACGCCAAGGAAGTGGATGGCGCGAAGAAGGTGATCCGCAGCGAGGAAGGCTCGGAAACCCCCTACGACCTGCTCATCTCGATCCCCGCCCACCGCGGCATGGAAGTGATCGAGCAGAACAAGCTCGGCCAGAACGGCTGGATCCCGACCGACCGCCACACGCTCAAGATGGACGGGCGCGAGAACGTGTTCGTGCTGGGCGACACCACCAACCTGCCGATCAGCAAGGCGGGCTCCACCGCGCACTTCGAGGCGGAGGTGGTGGGTGAGAACATCGCCGCGATGGTGAAGCTGGGCGCGCCCGTGCGCCGCTACGACGGCAAGGTCTTCTGCTTCATCCAGGCGGGCAGCGAGAAGGCCACCTACGCGATGTTCAACTACAACCAGCCGCCGGACCCGCGCGAGCCCACGCGCGCGATCCACTGGTTCAAGCTCGCCTACAACAAGCTCTACTGGGTCTCGGCCCGGGGCCTCCTGTAGGAGGACGCCATGAACGACATGACGGAACAACCCACTCCGGGCGCGGAGCTCGAAGGGCTGCTGCGCGCGGCGCGCGACTCGGTTTCGGACGACATGATCGGCCGGCTCACGGATACCGCGAGCCAGGCGATGGACCTCCTCGACCGCGTGAACCGGAGCGGAGTCGCCGACGCCCTGCCCGCCATCGCGGAGATGGTGCGCACCGGCGACCTCGAGCGCATCGTGCGCTACGCGCGCGTCGTGGGTGCGGCCGAGGATGCGGTGACCGACGACATGATCGGCCGCTTCGCCACCCTCGGCGCCGAGGCGACCGTGATGGTCGATCGCCTGAACACGAGCGGCGTCACCAAGCTGATCGACCTTCTCGGGCAAATGAACAGCACGGGTGCGCTCGACCGCATCGCGCAGCGGCTGCCGGCCCTCATCGAGAACCTCGAGCTCATCGAGAACCTGTTCGGCTGCCTCGCCGAGGCGTCGAAGGAAGTGAAGAGCGCGCCCGAGCCGGGCGGGGGCCTCTTCCCGCTCCTCGCGATGATGCGCGACCCCGAGAACCAGAAGGCGCTGCAGTTCTTCATGGCGTTGGGCCGGCGCATGCGGTCGAGTTGCGTGAAGGGCTGACGCGGCACGCAGGACCGCAAGGCCCCTCGATTACTTCGACCCTGCTCTTGCGATACGTCCTCGCGAGCGGCGCCGCTGCTAGTACGGCCGAACGTCGGGGCCGGCGATCCTGCGCAGCGCCGCGGAATCGAGGATGAAGAGGCGGCGGTAGGCGAGACGGATGATCTTGCGCTCGCGCAGACCCCTCAGCTCGGCGCTCACCCGCGAGCGGCTCACGCCCAGCATTTCGGCGAGCATCGTCTGCGAGATGTCGACCTCGATCTCGCGCATGCCCGCCACGCGCTTCAACGTGAGCGTCTGCGTGAGCAGCCGCCGCGCGAGCCGCTGCGACAAGGGGGCCCGGACGACATCCGCGAAGAGCGACATGAGCGAGTTGAAGCGCCGGATCGGCTGCGCGGACACATGGCGCTCGAGGATCGGGTCGCGCCGCAGCGCATCGCGGAAAGCATTCCCAGGCACGACGCCCAGCTCCGTCTCCCCGACGGCGTAGCAATCTCCCCATACCAGGTCGGGGATCAGGAAACGCCCGGCGCCGAAGAAGCCCCCCGGCCCCACCACGGCGAAGGTCGCGGAGCTGCCGTCCCGCGAGGGCGGCGTGGAGAGTCGCAGGGCTCCCGACAACACGATGAAGAAGCGGGGTTGCGCCGACGTGCCAGCCTGCACCAGCGCGCCCTCGCGGAATCGCTCGATTCTCGCGATGCTCGAGAGCCGCTCGACGCAGCCGCCAGGAAGATCGCGAAAATAGATGCTCGCCGAGAGGACTGCCCGCACGCGGGCACCTTCCCCCGGCGAAGGGCGAATGGCGGCTTTCTCTTGCTTCGGCGGTGCGCTCATCCCGGCACATTCTGCCGGGAATTTTGGCGCGAATGTCGCGTCCCGGGCAATTTCGCCGGGCGGGCCCCGCTATCGTTCCTTCCCATGCCCGTTCGTCAGGGCGGGCGGAACGGGGGGCGGCGATGAGATTCGGTGTGCGGTTGGCGGTGCAGGGGGAGATGGGAGCGCAGGGCCAGGGATGGGATCTCGCACAGCGCGCGGCGCGGGAGGCCGAGGAGCTGGGCTTCGACAGCGTCTGGCTGCCCGATCACGTCGTCAATGCGCACATGAACGTCAAGGTGCCGATGCTCGAGAACTGGACGGTACTCTCGGCGCTCGGTGCGCTCACCCGGCGGGTGAGCTTCGCGGGGCACACGTTCAACAACTCCCTGAGGCATCCCGCGGTCATGGCGAAGATGGCGGCGACCTTCGACGTGATGTTCGGCGGCCGGCTGATCTATTCGCTCGGCTCGGCGTGGTTCCGGCGCGAGAGCGAAAGCTACGGGCTGCCGTGGGAGGAGCACGACGAGCGCGTCGCCCGCCTGCGCGAAGCGCTCCTCATCGCGAGGGCGTTGTGGACGCAGGACGAGGTGGACTTCGACGGCCGCTTCTACCGGCTGCGCGGCGCGCACCTCGAGCCCAAGCCGGTGCAGAAGCCGCACATCCCGATTTGGGTGCCCGGCGACTCCGACGCGATTCGCGACCTGGCGGCCGAGCTCGGCGACGTGTGGCTGTTCTACTCGAAGCCGCCGGAGACGGTAGCCGCCTACGCCGACGACATCGCCCGCCGCCGTGGCGGGCGCCCGATGCCCATGGCGACTTCCACCGTGTGCCTCGCGGGCCTCGGCGACGAGGACGTGGCCACATGGAGCGTGCGCTACGCCGAGGAGCGCAAGCACCGCTTCGCGGTCCCGCCAACGCCGCAGGACGTGCTGGTCGAGAATCTGTGGGGGCCGGTCGAGGCGTGCATCGAGCGCATTCGGGCCTGGGAGCGCGCCGGCATCACGCACCTCGTGATCCAGCCGATCCCGCCGCTCGACGGCATGCGCTTCTTCGGCCGCGAGATCCTGCCGGCGTTCAGGGATGCGGCAAGGCGCGACGACGCGGCGGCGTGAACGGCGCAAGACGATTCGATCGCCTTTCCCGTCCGTTGAATCCACCGCCGAAAGCGGCCGCGTGCAGCGACGACCCTACGCGACGGGGACGAGCTGCCGGATGTTTTCGACGACGGCATCGGCCCCCGCTTCCGCTGCCGGCCGGCCACGGTTGTAGCCATAGGCCACCAGCACGACCGGGCAGCCGGCCGCACGCGCGGCGGCGACGTCGAGCGCGGAATCCCCCACGAACAGCATCTCGCGCGGCTCAATGCGCAGCTCGCGGCACGCCTTCAGCAGCAGGAACGGCGCGGGCTTGCGCTGCTCGGGCGCATCGGCGCATTCCACGAACGAGAGCCAGCGCGCGAGGCCCGATTTCTCGAGGAGCGCGCGCGTGAAGCGGCTCGCCTTGTTGGTGATGCAGCCGAGGGGCAATCCGCGGGCCGCCAGCGTTTCGAGCCCTTCGCGCACGCCCGCGAATACCGTGCTCGATTCGAAGACCCGGTCGGCGTAGATCTCGCGGAAGGCGGCGGCCGCCTCGGCGAGCGCGGCGCCATCGGGCGCAGCGCCCGTGCTCTCCTCGAGGGCACGAGCGACGAGCGTATCGATGCCGTCGCCGATCGCGGCGGCCACGCGCGCCTCGGCAAGCGCACGGTGGCCCAGCGCCTCGAGCATCGCGTTGGCGGCCGCGGCGAGGTCGGGCGCGCTGTCGACGAGCGTGCCGTCGAGGTCGAAGGCGACCGCGCGGAAGCGCTCGAGGGAAATCGGCGCAATCGTGCTCAACGGGACCGCGCGGGGTCGCCCGCCTCGAAACGCTTCGCGCGATGGCGTATCCCTCCGCGCCGCACCCGCTCGGCGAGCGCGGCGCAAATCTCCGGCGCCACCAGCGTCACCGCGGCGCCGGAGCGCTCCAGCGACCGCGCCTTGCGAGCGGCGACTTCGCCGCCGCCCACGACCACCACGGGCTTGCCGCGAAGGTCGAGGAAGGCGGGAAAGAGCGGCGGGCGGGAAGCGGCGCGCATGGCGACATTCTCGCCGAAAACCGCCGCCGTCGAGGAGCCCCCGCGGGAATGCATCAGGGCCGCTTATGCAGCCGCCTACGCGAATTGAGTAGTCCTGATGCGCCGCGCGACGTATCGTGGACCGCTCCCCACTTCCCGATCGAGGGCCGCATGCCGCTCGCCTCCCTCCGCCAGGTCCTCGACCACGCCGCCGAGCATGGCTACGCCGTTCCCGCCTTCAACGTGAACAACCTCGAGCAGGTGCAGGCGATCCTCGAGGCGGCCGACGCGACCTCGAGCCCGGTGATCCTCCAGGCCTCCGCAGGCGCGCGCAAGTACGCGGGCGAAGCGTTCCTGCGCCATCTCATCGAGGCCGCGCTCGAGACGTATCCCAGGCTTCCGATCGTCATGCACCAGGACCACGGCGCAAGTCCCTCGGTGTGCGAGGCCTCGATCCGCTCGGGCTTCTCGAGCGTGATGATGGACGGCTCGCTCGCCGAGGACATGAAGACGCCCGCGTCGTGGGACTACAACGTCGCGGTCACGCGCCGCGTCGTGGAGATGGCGCACCCGCTCGGCATCTCCGTCGAGGGCGAGGTCGGATGCCTGGGATCGCTCGAATCCGGCGAGGCCGGCGAGGAGGACGGATCGGGCGCCGCGGGCAAGCTCTCGCGCGAGCAGCTCCTCACCGATCCCGCGCAGGCCGCGGAGTTCGTGCGCCTCACCGGCGTCGACGCGCTGGCCGTCGCGATCGGCACTTCCCACGGCGCGTACAAGTTCTCGAGGAAGCCCACCGGCGACATCCTCGCGATCGACCGCATCAAGGCGATCCATTCCCTCATCCCGGAGACGCACCTCGTGATGCACGGCTCCTCGTCGGTGCCGCAGGAATGGCTCGAGGTGATCCGCAAGCACGGCGGCGCGATCCGCGAGACCTACGGCGTGCCCGTGGAAGAGATCCGCGAAGGCATCCGGCACGGCGTGCGCAAGGTGAACATCGACACCGACATCCGCCTCGCGATGACCGGGGCGATGCGCCGCGCGATGGCCGAGCACCCCGAGGAGTTCGATCCGCGCGCGTTCCTCAAGGCGGCGCGCTCCGCGGCGAAGGATCTCTGCAAGGAGCGCTTCGAGGCCTTCGGCTGCGCGGGACAGGCCGCGAACATCCGCGTGCTGCCCCTGGAAGCGATGGCGCGGCGCTACCGGCCCGGAGCGGTCGCGCTCGCGGGCGATTGAACCACCCTCTCGACGGGCCCGGTGCGGCGCATCGCGGCGAAGAGCATGAGGTAGATGAGCGTTCCGCGGATCACGATCTTCACGACCGAGCCTCGATGCGATCGAGCCAGCGCCCGGCCGCTTCCTCCACCATGTCGAGCACCTGCTCGAACCCCTCGACGCCGCCGTAGTACGGGTCGGGCACGTCCTCGCCCTTCCAGCGCGCGCTCGCGTCGAGAAAGAGGCCGACGCGCGCCCTGGCTCCCGGCGGCGACATCGAGCGCAGGATCCGCAGGTGGCCGCGATCCATGGCGAGGATGAAGTCGTACTCGTGGAAGTCGCGCTCGCTCACCTGCGATGCGCGCAGGCGCGAGAGGTCGTATCCGCGCTTCGAGGCGTGGCGCACCGCGCGCGGATCCGGCGCCTCGCCCACGTGGTAGTCGTGCGTGCCCGCCGAAGCCACGCGGACGCGACCGGCGAGCCCGCGCTTCTCCACGAGGTCGCGCAGCACGCCCTCCCCGGTCGGAGAGCGGCAGATGTTTCCCGTGCACACGACGAGGACCGCGATCTCCTTCGCCCCCGCCGCGGCCGGACCGCGATCGCCCGTCACGTGTCCCCGCCCACCGCCATCAGGCGGTCGCGCAGGGTCTTCAGCTCGTCGCGCAGGCTCGCGGCGCGCTCGAACTCGAGGTTTTTCGCCGCCTCGAGCATCTCCTTCTCCATCTTGCGGATGCGCTGGTCGAGCTGCTTCTCGGAAAGCGACTCGTACTTCGCCTCGGCCTGCTCCTGCTTCTTGTGCTCGCGGGCGGCGTCGGGGTCGTACACGCCGTCGATCAGGTCCTTGATGCGCTTGGAGATGCCCTTGGGCTCGATCCCGTGCGCGAGGTTGAAGGCGACCTGCTTCACGCGCCGGCGCTCGGTCTCGCCGATCGCGGCCTTCATCGAGTCGGTCATGCGGTCCGCGTAGAGGATCGCGGCGCCGTTGATGTGGCGCGCGGCGCGCCCGATGGTCTGGATCAGCGAGCGGCCCGAACGCAGGAACCCTTCCTTGTCGGCGTCGAGCACGGCGACCAGCGACACCTCGGGGATGTCGAGCCCTTCGCGCAGCAGATTGATCCCCACCAGCACGTCGAAGAGGCCCTTCCTCAGGTCGCGGATGATCTCCACGCGCTCGACCGTCTCGATGTCCGAGTGGAGATAGCGCACCTTCACGCCGTGCTCGGCGAGGTATTCGGTGAGGTCCTCGGCCATGCGCTTGGTGAGCGTCGTCACGAGCACGCGCTCGTTCACCTTCACGCGCTTGTTCACCTCGGAGAGCAGGTCGTCCACCTGCGTCGATGCCGGGCGCACGTCGACCTCCGGATCGACGAGCCCGGTGGGCCGCACCACCTGCTCCACGACCTGCCCCGACTGGGCGCGCTCGTAGTCGGCGGGCGTCGCGGAGACGAAGATCGCCTGCTTCACCTGGCGCTCGAACTCCTCGAACTTGAGCGGCCGGTTATCGAGCGCCGAGGGGAGCCGGAAGCCGTAGTCGACGAGCGTCTGCTTCCTCGAGCGGTCGCCGTTGTACATGCCGCCGATCTGCGGAACGGTGACGTGGCTCTCGTCGATCACCACCAGGGCCTGGGGCGGCAGGTAGTCGATGAGCGTGGGCGGCGGCTCCCCGGGTGCGCGGCCCGAGAGGTGGCGCGTGTAGTTCTCGATGCCCTTGCAGAAGCCCAGCTCGTTCATCATCTCGAGGTCGAAGTGCGTGCGCTGCTGAAGGCGCTGGAGCTCGAGGAGCTTTCCCTGCGCCTGGAACTCGGCGAGCCGCTCGCGCAGCTCCGCCTTGATGGTCTCGATCGCGCGCAGCACGGTCTGGCGCGGCGTCACGTAGTGGCTCTTGGCGTAGAGCGTGAAGCGCGGGATGCGGTGCAGGAGCTCGCCGGTGAGCGGGTCGAAGAGGGTGAGCGACTCGATCACGTCGTCGTAGAGCGAGATGCGCAGCGCCTGCTCGCTGTTCTCCGCCGGGAAGACGTCGATGGTGTCTCCGCGGACCCGGAACGTCCCGCGGCGGAAATCGATGTCGTTCCTCGTATACTGCATGCCCGCGAGCCGCGCGAGGAGATCGCGCTGCGGCACCGGGTCCTTCTCGCGCAGCACCTGGCGCATGTCCTGGTAGTCGTTCGGGTCGCCGATGCCGTAGATGCAGGAGACGGTGGCCACGATCACGACGTCCTTGCGCTCGAGCAGGCTCTTGGTCGCCGAGAGCCGCATCTGCTCGATGTGCTCGTTGATCGAGGAGTCCTTCTCGATGTAGAGGTCGCGCGAGGGAACGTAAGCCTCCGGTTGGTAGTAGTCGTAGTACGAGACGAAGTACTCGACCGCGTTCTCGGGGAAGAACTCGCGGAACTCCGAATAGAGCTGCGCGGCGAGCGTCTTGTTGGGCGCGATCACGAGCGTCGGGCGCCCGGTGCGCGCGATGACGTTCGCCATGGTGTAGGTCTTCCCGGAGCCGGTGACGCCGAGCAGGGTCTGGTACGCGAGGCCGTCGTTCAGGCCCTCGACCAGCTTTTCGATGGCGGCGGGCTGGTCGCCGGCGGCGGCGAAAGGCTGGTGCAGGCGAAACGGGCTGCCGGGGAAAGCGACGACTTCCATGGAGGGGGCGACTTTTTCGGGGAAACCGGACATTTTAACGGCTCGGAAGGCTGTTCCGCACCGCCACATGCCCTTAAAATGGGGGTCCGAGAAGCGCTTTTCCACCCGCAGCCGGAGAATTCCATGTCGCTCGTCGCGAACCGCCTCAAGGCCATCAAGCCCTCCCCCACCCTCGCCGTCAGCGCGAGGGCCGCCAAGCTCAAGGCGGAGGGCAAGGACGTGATCGCCATGGGCGCGGGCGAGCCCGATTTCGACACGCCGCAGTTCATCAAGGATGCGGCGATCGCCGCGATCAACAAGGGCTTCACGAAGTACACCGCGGCCGGCGGGACGCCCTCGCTCAAGAAGGCGATCATCGCCAAGCTCAAGCGCGAGAACGGGCTCGACTACTCCGAGAAGCAGATCCTCGTCTCCTGCGGCGGCAAGCAGACGTCGTTCAACCTGTGCCTCGCGCTCCTCAACGCAGGCGACGAGGCGATCATCCCGGCGCCGTACTGGGTCTCGTACCCGGACATGGCGCAGATGGCGGACGCGAAGCCGGTGTTCATCCAGACCGGCATCGAGCAGGGCTTCAAGGTGACGCCGGTGCAGCTGAAGAACGCGATCACGCCGCGCTCGCGCCTCATCTGGCTGAACAGCCCGTCGAACCCGACCGGCGCCACCTACACCGCGGACGAGCTCAAGGCCCTGGGCGCGGTGCTGCGCCAGCACCCGAACATCGTCATCGCGAGCGACGACATGTACGAGCACATCGTGCTCGACGGCTCGAAGTTCGTGAACATCGTGAACGTCTGCCCGGATCTCTACAGCCAGACCGTCGTGATGAACGGCGTCTCCAAGGCCTACGCCATGACCGGCTGGCGCATCGGCTACTGCGGCGGTCCGCAGGAGCTCATCGAGGCGATGGAGAACGTGCAGTCGCACAGCACCTCGAACCCCGCCTCCATCTCGCAATACGCGGCGGAAGCGGCGCTCACCGGCGACCAGTCGTGCATCGAGCCGATGGTGAAGGCGTTCCGGGAGCGCGCGAAGTACGTCTCCGAGGCGCTCAACAAAATCCCCGGGGTCAAGTGCCTGCAGCCCACCGGCGCGTTCTACGCCTTTCCCGACTGCCGCGAGGCGATCGCGAACCTGCACAAGGCAGGCCGCATCGCCGAGCCCACGGACCTCGCGCTGTGCGACTACCTCCTCTCGCAGCCGAAAGCGGTCGCGGCGGTGCCCGGATCCGCGTTCGGCGCCGAGGGCTGCCTGCGCATCTCGTTCGCGACCTCGATGGAGAACATCAAGAAGGCGGTCGAGCGGATGGCCGAGGCGATGGATGTTCGCGTGACCGCCTGAAGCGGCTGCTGCCTCGTGAAAACGGCGCCAGGCGGCGCCGTTTTCACTCGTGCGCCGCCCGTCGCGAACCCCGAAGGCTGCAGGCCTGCAGAAGGGGACGGCCGCAAGCTGTAGTCGACCTTCAGCGCGAGCGTCAGATGTTCTGGTAACAGAGCGAGACGCCGGTGGCGGTGTAACCCGTCGTCACGAACTCGGTACCGCTGTTAGCGATCTGCCCGTTGATGGTGATCTGCCAGCTTTGCCAGTAACCGGTCAGCGTAACCTGCATGTACGAGCCTTGACAGTATCGCTGCTGGTCCGCGAATGAATAGCGGAGGTACGCCAACTCCGGCCCCTTCGTCTCGGATAGAGAAAGGGCGCTGCCATAGAAGGCGACGCTCCACACGGATCTCCACACCTGGGTTCCGCCCGTCCAGTTCACTACGACGGTGTCTCCATTGGCCAAGCTCGGCATCAAACCGTGCGCACCGATGTAATTGATGAGAGCGGTCTGCCGCTGGGTTACGGTCGTGGCGAACGGATCCCCGTTCGAGGAAATGTTGAAGGTTTGGCTTTTCGCGGACGCCGCAGCCGCGAAGAGCGACGCGCAGACCGCAAGCATCGTTACGACCAGCAACCGAGCGCTTGTCCTCATGGAACCTCCCTTGGTTCACCCTGGACCCGCTTGTCTTTTCACGTACATGAAACCGAGACGGGCCCAATCCCGGTCTCGTATCGCATTGCCCAACGTCGTTTCAATGGAGATCGCAGACTGGAGCTGCACCGGGTCGAGGACTGGATACATGGCCGGGAGCGACGACAGGGTGTCCTGCGTCTCGCATTCGCCGTAGTACAAGCAGGCGATCGTCGCTCCCCGACTCATGGCTCCGCAGTCGGCGCCCATGTTGCATTGCAGGAGCATCCAGGCGGCCTGGACCGCAGACGGATCCCCCTGCTCCTTCAGCCACGCGTTTCCGTTCCTGGCGAGCAGGTAGCTGTAGATTCCCTTGACGACTCCGTCGTCGACGCCTCGCGAAAGAAGGGAGATCGCGGTCGCGTCGGTCTTGTCCGTGCCTTCCTTGGCCATCCTGAACTCCAGGTCCTGCGCCACGGCCGCGGGGTAACCGGCGTCCAACGCCCTTTGCCTCAGTTTCTCGTAGTGGTCCCTGACGGCCAGGGGATTCCAGCCGGAAAATCCCTTGCAGCGATCGATCAGCTTCCGTATGAGTTTTTCCCTGTTCGGCGAATCGATCGGTCTTCCGAGGGCATTCATCGAATCACCGACCTGGCCGGGCGTCTTGCCGATGAACGGCGTGCAATCGTCGACTGCCGTCGAAAGGAAGTAGGAGACCTCGCCCGTGGGGTCCTTGACCGACTTGTATTTCTCATAGGTTGCGCGGACGTCGGTCGAATGAAGAAGCTCGGCTGCGATCGTCGGCTGGTTGAGGGGTACGGGCGCAAAGGGCAGGAGGGCAGCCGGCGAAGCGCCCCTCGCCCTGTCCGGAATCCCGATGACGCGCGACGAAGGTGCCGACGCAGGCGGCCGGATCGACGATCGTTCGCTCCCTTTACGAGGCGCTACCAGGAGAATCAACGCCGCAGCCAGAACGATGGCGAGGGATGCTGCGAGCACGGTTCTTGTCCGCATGGGCTCGGCCTTCCCGATCAAGTGACGGCGCCAGTCTATGGAAGAGGATTGAGCGCGGTAAAGCGTCGATTAACGGACGTTGATCGACACTAAACCTGCGTTATCGCGCTTGTCAACGGGCCTGCCAATCCCCGACGACGGCCGGCCGCGCCTCCGAGCCAAACTCGCGCTCCGCCGGGAGGCGGATCACCGGCGAATTCGGCTCGGCTTCCTTAGAAGTGATGCCTCGAATCGCAGCCGCCCGGGACGGCGAACGGCGCCTTTCTGCACAGCCCTCAGGCCGTGCGCGCAGTCGGGCGAGGCTTCGCCTTGCGCTCCGGAGCGGGGCGGGAAGAATGATGCGGCGGGGTGCGCAGGCGCGCCTTCATCGCCGCGGCCTTCTGCCCGGCCTTCACGCGCACGACGTGGGCCTCATGCTCCACCTTCCGACCGACGGTGTGCGCGGTGGCGGAGACCCTGGCGCCCACGCGATGCGCCAAGCGCGACACTTTCGCGTGCGCTCGGTGCGCGACGCGCGACACCTTCGCGCTCACCCGATGGGCGGCGCGGCTCACCTTGTGCCCGACGTGGTGCGCCGTGCGCTCGAACTTGTTCGTCACGACCGTGAGCACCGCCACCGGCCGCGAGCCGGCGCCCGCATGAGCCGCGTAGGCGGCGGGAACGCAGAGTCCGATGGCGACGCAGAGAGCGAACGAAGCGATGCGGATGCGATTCAATGGGATGTTCCCTGGATTTGGAGTGGTCGCGGAATTTTCGCAGCGGGGAACCGCATCGTCAACGCAATCGTGTGACCGCGCCGACGACATGCACCCCCGTCAGAGGCGGATCCATCCCCGCTTCTGGGCGTGGTACGCGACGATCGGGACGCCGCCGAACGCGGCGCCGAAGAGGTTCAGCACGCCGGTCGAGATCGTGGAATCGTCGAGGATGCGGCCGATCTCCTTCCAGGCGCCCGCCGTCAGCGTCCACGAGATGACGAACTCCCTTCGACCATGCCCAGGATTCCGAGGCCGATCAGCGTCGCCGCAAAGACCGCATGACCCACGCTTGCGATGCGCATCGCCCTATGCGGTTCCGCCTCCGAAGAATGGTGGTGCCCAAGGCCGGACTCGAACCGGCACGGCCTCGCGGCCGAGGGATTTTAAGTCCCTTGTGTCTACCAATTCCACCACTCGGGCATCGGGCGTACGCGCTATTGTGCCACCCGTCCGAGCCGCGCTACGCGTATGCCTTCGGCTGGATCGACCGCTGGGCGCACCTCGCCTCGCTCGCGTCCGGGACTGGTCAATTTCCTGACGCAGGCGGCACCGTTGTGCTGCGGGCGCCCATGGACCTCAGGGGCCGTTCATCCAGCGCGCGTGCGCCGTCCGGTACGCCTCCGGCGACTGCGGCTTCACCAGCACCATCACGACCTCGGGATGCTCCTTGCGGATACGCGATTCAAGGCTCGCGACGACGCCCTGCACCTCGCTCGCGTGCAGGGCATCCTCGAAGTCGAGGCTCAACGCGACGAGCACCTCGCACGGCGCGAGCTGCACGGTGAGCATGCCGTTGTAGCATCCGACGCCGCGCTCGGAGCGGGCGAGCCGCGCCACCGACTCCACGAGCGCCGGCCGCGCAGCCTCGCCGATCAGGAGCTTCTTCGTCTCGCGGGCGAGGAAAACGGCGATGGCGCCCAGCAGGAGCCCGATCGCGATCGAGGCGAGCGCGTCCCATCGCCCGTCGTCGAGGAGGCTCGATGCGGCGATGCCCGTCGCGGCGAGCGCGATGCCCACCAGGTCCGCCGAGTTCTCGAGGAACACGATCACGATGGAGGGATTCTTGGTCTCCTGCGCCGCCTGCAGGTAGCCGCGCTCGCCCTTGCGGCGCCGGTACTCGCGGAAAGAGACCCACCAGGCTCCGGCCTCAAAGGTGCCCGCGAGCGCGAGCACGACGTAGTTCACGAGCGGGTTCTGCACCGGCTCGGCGGACACGTAGTGGCGCACGCCCTCCCAGACGGAAACGCCGGCTCCCGCCACGAACATCATCAGCGAGACCACGAAGCTCCAGAAATACACCTCGCGACCGTGGCCGAACGGATGCTCGCGATCGGGCGGCTGGCTGGCGCGGCGCGCCCCGTACAGCAGCAGCACCTCGTTCGAGCTGTCGACCAGCGAATGCACCGCCTCGCTCAGCATGGCGGAGCTGTGCGTGTAGGCCGCCGCGGCGAACTTGATGACGGCCACGAGCACATTCGCCGCGAGGCCTGCGTAGAGGACGAGCTTCGATCCCCGGTCGCGCCGCCCGGCCGGCGCGGAGGCGGCGGCGCTCAAGTGAGGACCAGCCGCGCGCCGAGGATGAGCCCGAAGAGCGCGTGCGCCACGATGATGGTGAGCGGCGTGCGGTAGCCGTAGTTCAGCCCGAGGAAACCCGGCGGCTGCAGGCGCCGCCCGCGGACCGGTCCCTGGTACTCGCTCGCCATGCGCGGGTGCACGTACGGGAGCAGCGGCAGCAGCATCACCAGCAGCACCGCGCCGTGCACCGCGCCGATGAGGAGCCCGATCTCCCAGCCCGTGCGCCCGATGGCGGCGAAGAGGAAGTAGTAGACGAACGCGAAGAGCCAGCCGCCGAGGAGGTAGAACACGAGCCCGAGCGTCTGCGCGGCCGAGCGGTCGCCGGTGAACACGGTCCCGATGAGGAAGGGAATCGAGAGGCGCGAATAGCCCATGCGCTGCGCCGCGAACATCACGGCCGAGAGCGCGGCGGTGGCGGCGAATCCCCAGATGAGGATCGAGGCGATCTCGGCGGCGGTCTGCGTGAGGGCCATGGTCAGGCGGTCTTGTGCTGGAAGAGCGCGGTCGCCGCGGAGACGAGGCTCACGTGCGTGAAGGCCTGGGGAAAGTTGCCCACGGGCTTGCCGCTCCTCGTGCCGATCTCTTCGGCGAAGAGGCCGACGTCGTTGGCGAGCGTGCACAGGTGCTCGAAGAGCTTGCGCGCCTCCTCGTAATGCCCGGCGTTCGCGAGGTACTCCGCGGCCCAGAAGTTGCAGGGCGCGAAGGCGTTCTCCGGCGCGGCGAAGCCGTCGTAGCCGGTGTCGTCGCGATAGCGGTGGATGAGGCCGTTGTCGCACAGGGCCTTCGCGATGTAGCGGTAGGTGCCCTCCATGCGCGGATGTCCCGGCTCGCGGTAGCCGTAGCGCGCGAGGAGCAGCAGGCTCGCGTCGGTCTCCTCGCCGCCGTAGTAGGCGACGTAGCTGCCGATCTTCTCGCTCCAGCCCTTCTCCTCGATCTCGGCGCGGATCGCGTCGCACTCGGCCTCGAGTCGCTTGCGGTCGACGGGGATCTCGAACTTCTCGGCGAGCCGGCGCAGGCGATCGAGGGCCACCCAGCACATCGCCTTCGAGAAGGTATGCATGCGCGGGGCGCGGCGCGTCTCCCAGACGCCCTGGTCGGGAAGGCGCCAGAGCTCCATCACGTGCTTGCCGACCCCCGCGAGCATCGCGCCCTCCACCTTGTCGAGCATGCCCCCGGCCGCCACGTAGCCCGAGACCGTGGCCATGAGCTCGCCGTAGATGTCGAGCTGGAGCTGATCGTGCGCGGCGTTGCCGATCCGCACCGGCTTCGCGCCGCGGTAGCCGGAGAGGTGCGCCAGCACCTTCTCGTCGAGCTTCACCTCGCCGTAGAGGTCGTACATCACCTGGAAGCGCTGCCACGTGAGGCGCGTCGCATGGAGCAGCCATTCCAGGAAGCCCTCGGCCTCGTCGAGATAGCCCAGGCGCAGGAACGCGTGCAGCACGAGCGCGCTGTCGCGGATCCAGCAGTAGCGGTAATCCCAGTTGCGCGGGCCGCCCGCCACTTCCGGCAACGAGGTCGTGGGTGCGGCGAGCACCGCGCCGCTCGTCGCGCAATTGAGGAGCTTCAGCACGAGGGCGCTGCGAATCACCTCGTCGCGATAGGGCCCGTCGTAGCTGCATTGCGCGCACCAGCCCTTCCACCACGCGATCGTCGACTCGAGGCGCTTGGCCGCCTCCGCGCCGAGCAGCGGGATGACGCTCACGTCGTCCTGGTCGTAGGCGAACGCGAGCCAGCGGACCTCGCCCGAGCGCAGCCGCACGCGCCCGTAGAGGCGCGCGCGCTCGCGATCCTCTGCGAGCTCCACGTCGCTCACCAGCATCGCGCCGAAGGAGCAACCGACGCACTGCCAGCCGAGCTTGCCGCGCTTCGCGTAGCGCGCGGGGCGCTTCCCGTAGTCGTAGCACGGTGCGAACGAGACTTCCACCTCGACCTCGCCCGCGACGCACTCGGCGCGGCGCAGGAGCTCGTGCTGCGGATACAGCTCGGCCTCGCCCACCTGCGGCAAGACCAGGCAATCGGTGAGGCGCAGCTTTCCGGTGGCCGATTCCCACGTGGTCTGCAGCACGTTGGTGCCCGGAACATAGGCGCGGCTCACGCTCGCCGCCTCCACCGGCGAGACCGCGAAGTGCCCGGCCTTGCGGTCGAGGATCGCGCCGAAGATCGACGCGTCGGAGAAGGTCGGCACGCACATCCACTCGACCGAGCCGCGATTGGAGACCAGCGCCGCGGTGCGGCAGTTGCCGATCACCGCATAATCGCCGACGTCGGGAAAATCGCCCGGCGCGTCCACGTCAGGCCGCGATCGCCCACGGCGCGCGGCCGATCGGATTCACCGGAGCCTCCTTCGCAGCGCCATGCCGCCGCGCAGGCCCGCGAGCAGCGCCGCGGCGCCGAGGAGCAACGTGCGGTTCATGTCGAGCCAGAGCTGCACGCTGTGGGGCTTCGAGCGCGCGTCGAAGCGGCCGTGGGCGCCGTGGTCGCCGGGCACCGGCTCGTAGAGGTTGTCGCGGCGCCCGGGCGCAAGCGGCTCGTCCGTATGCTGGCCGTCGTAACCCTCCTTCGCGAGGATGCGGTCGAGGATCCCCGGGATGAAGCGTTGCGCGACGATCGCCTTTACCGCAGGCCAACCCACCCACAACTCGCGCCGCACGTGCGTGGCGGCGTAATAGATGCCCTCCGCGGCGACCTCGGGCTGGAAGATGGGCGGCACGGGCTGCGGCTGCTTCGGGATGCAGGTCTTGCCCCAGTCGAACTGCGGAGTGTTGAACGCGGAGAGCTGCACCATGGTGAGGCGCACGCCGCTCTTGCGGTGCAGCAGCTCGGAGCGCAGCGAGTCGATGAAGCCGCGCAGCGCGCTCTTCGCCCCGCAGTATGCGCTCTGCAGCGGGATCGACCGGTAGGCGAGCGCGCTTCCCACCTGCACGACGGTGCCGCGGTCGCGCGCAAGCATGCGCCTCAACGCCGCGCGCACGCCCCACACGGAGCCGAAGTACGTCACCTCGGTCGCGCGGCGGAAGTCTTGCGGGGACATGTCCATGAACTCGCAGTAGGCTGTCACCATCGCGTTGTTCACCCAGACGTCGATCGGGCCCCACTCGCGCTCCACCCGATCGGCCGCGGCCTCGACGGCCGACTCGTCCGCGACGTCGAGCGGGATCGCCATCGCCCGGGCGCCCGCGCCCTCGATCTCGCGCACCGCGCCGTCCAGGCCGTCGGTGCCTCGCGCGAGCACGGCCACGCTCCATCCCGCCTGCGCGAAGCGGCGCGCCGTCGCGCGGCCGATTCCCGCGGAGGCGCCGCTCACCACCACGATCCCGGGCTTCGGCATGGCAATCACTCCTGTGGGCTGCAGTGAACGTCGCGACGGGCAGCCCCATCAGCGCGAGCCGCGTGAGAACGTAGACCCGGACGGGCGGGGGCGAGTTCATCGCCAAAGCTCCACCAGATAGAGGGAGGATCGAGGTATGTAGCGGAAATGGGCGATCACGAAGTACGTGTCGGTGAGGTGCACGTTGGCGGCTAGCGTCGCGAGGTAGACCCAGCGCGGGGGCTTGCCGGTGGCGGCGCTCGTTCGCAGCGGCTGCGGGATCGGCGCTTCCGTGTAGAGCTGCGAGTGGCAGGTCATGCACACCTGGGCCGAGGGAATGCCGGCGACGCGAAAATTCCTGCTCGCGCGACGCGTTCCACGCGAATTCGGTAGAGTGTCCCGCATGAGCCCTGCCCAGACCGTTGAAAAACTGGCCCTTTGTGTGAACGGCCGCGATCACGAGGCGCTCGCGGCCCCGTCCACGACGCTCCTTTCGCTCCTGCGCGAGGACCTCGGCCTGCCCGCCACGCGTTTCGGCTGCGGAGCCGAGCAGTGCGGGGCGTGCGTGGTCCTGATGGATGGGAATCCCATATATTCCTGCACGCTCCTGGCCTCCGCCGCCGCGGGGCGGCGCATCACCACGCTGGAGGGACTGTCGGCGCAAGGCGCGGCTTCGCCGCTGCAGCGCGCGCTCATCGCCGAGCAGGCGGCGCAGTGCGGCTACTGCATCCCGGGAATCGCGATGCGCGCGACGGCGCTCCTCGCCGCCGATCCCGATCCCACGGAGGAGGAGGTGCGCTCGGCGCTCGACGGGCACCTGTGCCGCTGCGGATCGCACAACCGCATCGTGCGCGCCGTCCTGCGCGCGGCGCACGAGGCGCGCGAGGCGAAGCGATGAGTGCGAAGCTTCCGGCGAGCCTCGCCCGGAACCCGCGGCTTTCCCAATGGCTGCGCTTCCGCGCCGACGGCGTGGTCGAGGTGCGCTCGGGCAAGGTGGAGATCGGCCAGGGCATCCTCACCACGCTCGCGCAAATCGCCGCCGAGGAGCTCGACGTTGCGCTCGAGCGCGTCGCGATGATGCCGGCGGCGACCGGAACGAGCCCCGACGAGGGCGTCACCTCCGGGAGCCTCTCGACGCAGGATTCCGGAACCGCCCTGCGCTACGCCTGCGCCGAGGCGCGCGCGCTGTGCCTCGCGGAAGCGTCGCGCCGGCTGGGCGTCGGCGTCGAGTCGCTCGAGGTCGCCGACGGCGAGATCCGTGCGGCGGGCGGCGCGCGCACCAGCTACTGGGCGATCGGCGATGGGGCGATCGCCGGGCGCGACGCCACGGCGGGCGTGCCGCCGAAGGGCACGGCGCGCGGGCGCTTCGTCGGCCGCCCGGTCCCGCGCATCGACCTCGCCGACAAGGTCCTCGGGCACGGGCGCTACATCCACGACCTCGCCCTCACGGGAATGCTCCACGGGCGCGTGCTCCGGCCGCCTTCCCCCGGGGCGACCCTCGCCGCGCTGGAGGAAGCTGCGGCTCGCGCCATGCCGGGCGTGGTGGCCGTGGTGCGCGACGGAAGCTTCGTCGGCGCCGTTGCCGAACGCGAGGACCAGGCGCAGGCGGCCCTCGAGCGCCTGCGCCGCGACGCGCGCTGGAACGAGCCCGCGACGCTCCCCGACCAAAGCAAGATAGGCGCATGGCTGCGCGCCGCGCACCACCAGACGGCGCTCGTCGCCGAGCGCACCCCCGATTCGCCCGCGAGCGCGCGCAAGACCGTTCGCGCATCCTTCACCAAACCCTTCATCGCGCATGCCTCCCTCGGTCCCTCGTGCGCGCTCGCGCAATGGAGCGGCGCGAAGCTCCACGTCTGGAGCCATACCCAGGGCATCTACAACCTGCGTGCGGACCTCTCCATCGCTTTCGCGCTGCCGGCCGAGGACATCGTGGTGGAGCACGTGCAGGGCGCGGGCTGCTACGGACACAACGGCGCCGACGACGCGGCCTACGACGCCGCGCTCCTCGCGCGCGCCGCGAAGGGGCGCCCAGTGCGCGTGCAATGGTCGCGCGAGGACGAGCTCTCGTGGTCGCCGTTCGGCCCCGCGATGGCGATCGATCTCGAGGCCGACCTCGACGATCGCGGCGAGGTCGTCGCGTGGCGCGGCGCGCACTGGAGCAACGGCCACACGATGCGTCCGGGCCGCGCGAAGGTCCCGACACTGCTCGCCGCCTCCCATCTCGCGAAACCCTTCGAGCGTCCGCTCTCGGTGAACCCGCCGTTCGCGGGCGGCGGCGGCGCGGAGCGCAATTCCGTTCCCGGATACGACTTCCCGCAGCTGCGCGTCGAGTGCCATCGCGTGCTCGAGATGCCGCTGCGCGCCTCGGCGCTGCGCTCCCTCGGCGCCTTCGCCAACGTATTCGCCATCGAAAGCTTCGTGGACGAGATCGCGCGCATGCGGGGAGAAGATCCGGTCGCCTGGCGCCTGCGGCACGTCTCCGATGCGCGCGCGCGCTCGGTGATCGAATCGGTGGCGCGCCGCTCGTCCTGGGGTACGCCCCTCGCCGGCGAAGGCTGCGGGCGCGGCATCGGCTGGGCGCGCTACAAGGGCTTCGGCGCCTACTGCGCGGTGGTCGCCGAGGTCGAGCTCACGCACGAGGTGCGCGTGAAGCGCCTGGTGATCGCGGCCGACGTCGGGCTCGCCGTGAATCCCGACGGCGTCGCGAACCAGATCGAGGGCGGCGCGATCCAGGCGGCGAGCTGGGCGCTCAAGGAGGCGGTGCGCTTCGACCACACGCGGGTAACGAGCGGCGCGTGGGAGAGCTATCCGATCCTGCGCTTCTCGGAAGTGCCGCGCGTGGAGGTGGAGGTGATCCAGCGCGAGGACGAGCCTTCGATGGGCGCGGGCGAGGCGGCGCAGGGGCCGACCGCCGCGGCCATCGCGAACGCGGTGCGCGCGGCGATCGGTGCGCGCATCCGCGACCTGCCGATCACCGCCGAGCGCATCGCCGCCGCGACGCTCGCCGAAGAAACGGAGCCGGCATGAGCGCGCGCGGCAGCCGGGGCGCGGACGCCCTCACCCGCACGCTCGTACGCGCCGGGGTGAAGCGCATCTTCACGCTATCGGGCAACCACGTGATGCCGGTGTTCGACGCCGCGATCGACGCCGGCATCGAGCTGGTTCACGTGCGCCACGAGGCGGCGGCCGTGCACATGGCCGATGCCTGGGCGCGCATCACCGGCGAGCCGGGCGTGGCGCTCGTCACGGGCGGGCCGGGGCACGCGAACGCCGTCTCGGCGCTCTACACCGCGTCGATGGGCGAATCGCCCGTGGTGCTTCTCTCCGGACACGCGCCCTCCGGCGAGCAGGGCCTGGGCTCCTTCCAGGAAATGCGCCAGGCCGCCGTCGCCGCTCCCCTCACGAAGGCCTCGTGGGTGAGCGCCGATGCGGGCGTGGTCGCATGGGACGTCTCGCGCGCGCTGCGCCTCGCGCTTTCCGGGCGCCCGGGACCCGTGCACCTGAGCCTTCCCACCGACGCGCTCGAGGACCATGCCTCGGCCGAAGACGATCCGCCGGCGGAGGACGCGCAGGCCGAGCCGATCCCGCTCGCCGAGGCGCGCGCCGAATCGCTCCTCGACCGGCTCGCCGCCGCCGCGCGCCCGCTCATCCTCTGCGGCCCCGCGCTCATGGACCGCGAAGGCCGCGCGCGCATGCAGGCGCTCGAGGCGGCGAGCGGCATTCCCGTGGTCGGCATGGAGAGCCCACGCGGCATCGCGGACCCGAGCCTCGGTGCCTTCGCGGAAACGCTTCCCACCGCCGACGTCGTGCTCCTCCTCGGGAAGAAGCTCGACTTCGCGCTCAAGTTCGGCCGCGCGCCGGGCTTCTCGATGGTGTGCCAGTTCCTGCAGGTCGACGCCGAAGGGCCCGAGCGCGAACGCGCGCGGCGCGCGGTCGGCCCGCGGCTCGCCGTGAGCATGCGCGCCGATGCCGCCAGCGCCATCGAATCGCTCACGCGCGCGGCGCTGCGCCGCGCCCCGCTCGCCTCCGGCTGGCTCGCCGACGTGCGCGCCGCGATCGCCCATCGTCCCGCGCAGTGGGACAACGCAGCCGCGCGCGCCACGGGACGGCTGCATCCGGTGCAGGCGTGCCGTCCGCTGCAGGCGCTCCTCGACGCGAATCCCGATTCCGTGCTGGTTTGCGACGGCGGGGAGTTCGGGCAGTGGGCGCAGGCGTGCCTGCACGCGCCCCATCGCGTGATCAACGGAATGGCGGGCTCGATCGGCGCCGCGCTTCCCTTCGCCGCCGGCGCACGCACCGCGGTGCCCCATGCGCCCGTGATCGCGTTCCTCGGCGACGGGACCTTCGGGTTCCACCCCGCCGAGATCGACACGGCGGTGCGCTACGGCCTTTCCTACGTCGCGGTGGTGGGGAACGACGCGCGCTGGAACGCCGAGTACCAGATCCAGGTGCGCAACTACGGAAGCGCGCGCGCGATCGGATGCGAGCTCCTGCCGACGCGCTACGACGAAGTGGCGAAGGGCTTCGGCGGCCACGGCGAGCGGGTCACCGATCCGGACGAGCTGCTACCCGCCGCCCGCCGCGCCCTCGGCTCCGGCCAGCCCGCGGTCCTCAACGTGATGATCGAAGGCCTCCCCGCCCCTTAATGGGCCCGGTTCGGGCATTTGATTCGCGTCAAGATCCGGGAGCGGCGCGGGCCTACCGTGGACGCATCGAGTCAACGGAGCGTTCCATGTTCGGATTCTTCCCGCTCGCGGTCGTCGGCCCCATCACCGGGCCGAGGTTCGGCCTCGCGCGTGCATGCATCGATTGCGCCGAGAGCCGCGAGGCCCGCGCCGCGTGCAACGGCTTCGGACCGGGGTGCATCGGCGCGCGCGAGGGCACGCCGGCGGCCGGCGCTCAGTCGGCCAGCTCGCGCATCACGCGGTAGAGGTCCGCCTTTCCCTCGAAGCCGATGCCGGGAAGCGGCGGCATCGTGACGTAGCCGTTCTCCACGCGCACGCCGTCGGGAAATCCGCCGAAGGGCTGGAAGAGGTCCGGGTACGACTCGTTGCCGCCGAGCCCGAGGCCCGCGGCGATGTTGAGCGACATCTGGTGCCCGCCGTGCGGGATGCAGCGCGCCGGCGACCAGCCGTGGCTGCGCAGCATCGCGAGCGTGCGCAGGTACTCCACCAATCCGTACGAGAGAGCGCAGTCGAACTGCAGCCAGTCCCGGTCCGCGCGCATGCCGCCGTAGCGGATGAGGTTCCGCGCGTCCTGCATCGAGAAGAGGTTCTCGCCGGTCGCCATGGGACCGTCGTAGTAGTTGCGCAGCACCGCCTGCATCTCGAAATCGAGCGGATCGCCCGGCTCCTCGTACCAGAAGAGGTCGTACCTCGACAGTGCCTTGGCGTACGCGATCGCGGTATCGAGGTCGAAGCGGCCGTTGGCGTCGACCGCGAGGCGTTGCCCCGGGCCGAGGATGCCGAGCACCGCCTCGATGCGCCGCCGGTCCTCGTCGAGCGAGGCGCCGCCGATCTTCATCTTCACGACGGTATAGCCGCGATCGAGGTACGAGCGCATCTCGGCGATGAGCTGGGCGTCGTCCTTGCCGGGATAGTAGTAGCCGCCGGCGGCGTAGACGAAGACGCGCGGATCCGGCTTGGCGTCGCCGTGGCGCTCGGCGAGCAGCTGCCAGAGGGGCCGTCCGGCGATCTTGGCGACCGCGTCCCACACCGCCATGTCGATGGTGCCGATCGCGACCGAGCGCTCGCCGTGCCCGCCGGGCTTCTCGTTCGTGAACATGCGCGCCCAGGCCTTCATCGGATCGAGGTTCCCGCCGGTCGCATCGGCGAGCGAGGCGGGATCGGCCTCGAGCACGCGCGGGATGAACCGCTCGCGCATGAGCGTGCCCTGCCCGTAGCGCCCGTTCGAGTTGAAGCCGTAGCCCACCACGCGCTTGCCGTCGCGGATCACGTCGGTCACCACCGCGACGAGCGAGAGCGTCATCCGGCTGAAATCGATGTAGGCGTTGCGGATGGGCGATGCGATGGGATGGGTCTTCTCGCGGATGTCGACGATTCTCATGGCACGTGCGCCGCGGCCTTCCCGGCCGCGCGCCGATTCGGAGACAATGGGGAATCCGCAATCGTAACGGAGAACCCGGGATGGACGACACGATCGCGCTCAAGCGCGCCGACGACCTGCTCATGGCTTTCGTGCAGAGCCAGGAGATTCCCGGCGGCGGAACGACGGGCACGGCCACCGAGCACGGCGTGAAGACGGCGCAGTTCCTGATCGGCCTGCACAAGACGCTGCACGAGTACTACCGCGGCCTGAAGGACTAGTCAGCCCGTGCGGTAGAGGGGCGGCAGGCGATGGAGGAAGCGCTCCATCGCGCGATCCAGGTCCTCGCCGTGGTTGAGGACCGCGTCGAGCGCTTCCGTGATCGGCATCTCGACGTGGAGCCGGCGCGCGAGCGCCATGGCGGCCTCCGCGGAGAACGCGCCCTCCGTCACCTGCCTGCGGCCGGCGAGGATGTCCTCGAGCCGGTGCCCCTCGCCGAGTGCCACGCCGAGCGACGTGTTGCGCGACTGCAGGCTTCCCGCGGTGAGCATGAAGTCGCCGATCCCGGCGAGGCCGAGGAAGGTCGAGGCCTTGGCCCCCTTCGCGACCCCGAGCCGCACGCTCTCCTCGAGGCCCATGGTGATGATCGTCGCGCGCGCGTTCTCGCCCAGGCGCCGCCCGTGCGCGATGCCGCTCGCGATGGAGACGATGTTCTTCATCACGCCGCCGAGCGCCGCTCCGGTGACGTCGTCGGAAAGGTGCACGCAGAAGCGCGGGTTGGCGATGCGCCGCGCGGCTTCCTCCGCCGCGGACCCGTCGGCGCACGCGAGCACGACTCCGCACGGCAGGTCGTGGGCGATCTCCTTCGCGAAGGACGGCCCCGAAAGAACCGCGATGGTCGCTTCCGGCAGCATGTCGGCGAGGACCTCGGGCATGAGCGCGCAACTGCCGCGCTCGATTCCCTTCGAGCATCCCACGACGATCGCGCCGCGGCGAAGCGCCGGGCGCATCAACCCCGCGACGCTGCGCACGTGCTGCGCCGGCGCGACCATCAGGACCAGCTCCGAGGCGGCGGCGGCCTCCTCGATGTCCTGCGTCGCGCGGATTCCGGGGACGAGCCGCGTATCGGGCAGGAAATGGGGGTTCGCGCGGTCGGCGTTGATCGAGGCCACCACCTCGGGCTCGCGCGCCCAGAGGAGCACCTCGTTGCCGCTGCGCGCAGCGACGCAGGCCATGGCGGTGCCGAAGGCGCCGCCGCCGATGATCGATAACCGTTGCATGAGCGCATCGTAGGGTCGTCTGGTCCGGCCCGTTTGACGCCGATCACACGGAGGCGACGGGCGCGCGCTACATTGGGGCATGAGCCCCCTCGCGCTCCTCGCCCTGCTCCTCGCGGCAGCGGCGATCCACGACTTCGTGAACGGCTTCCATGACGGCGCGAACATCGTCTCGACCGTGATCGCCTCGCGCGCCATGAGCGCACGCGGATCGCTCCTGCTGGCGGCCGGCGCCACGCTCGTAGGCCCCTTCGTGCTCGGCGTGGCGGTGGCCGAGACCATGGGCAGCGGCATCGTCGAGCCCAGGGCCGTCACGCTCGCCGTGGCCCTCGCCGCCCTCGCCGCAGCGAGCGCCTGGGACCTCGCCACGTGGTATTTCGGCATACCGGTGAGCGCCTCGCATTCCCTCGTGGGCGGGCTCCTGGGTGCGGTGATCGCCGCGGGCGGCTTCGCCGCGATCCACGGCGCGGGGGTCGCCAAGGTCGCCATCGCGCTCTTCGTCTCGCCGCTCGCCGGATTCCTCGCCGCGTTCGCGGTGATGCATGCCACGCGCTGGGCGCTGCGCTCGGCGACGCCGAAGGCGAACATCGCCCTTTCCCGCGCGCAGATCGCGACCGCGACAGTCCTCGCGCTCGCCAACGGCGCGAACGACGCGCAAAAGACGGTGGGGATCACCGCGCTCGGCCTCCTCACCCTGGGCTTCACGCAGACCTTCACCGTGCCGTGGTGGGCGATCGCGATCTCCGCGGTCTCGCTCTCGCTCGGGACGATGGCCGGCGGCGAGCGCCTGATCCGCACGCTCGGCGCGCGCTTCTACCCGGTGCGGCCGATCCACGGCTTTACCGCGCAGCTCGCCTCCGGGAGCGTGATCCTCGCCACCTCCCTCGCCGGCGGTCCGGTGAGCTCCACGCAGGTGGTGAGCATGGCGATCGTCGGCGCCGGCGCAGCGGAGCGGCCGTCGAAGGTCCGCTGGGGCGCGCTGGGCAACATCGCCGCCGCATGGCTCCTCACCGTCCCCGCGAGCGCCCTCCTCGCGATGCCCGTATACCTCGCGCTCGCGCGGCTGCTGCCGCCGGGGAGCGCCTGATGGTTCTCTTCGCCGGCCGACGCAACGGCAACCGCTTCTTCGACATGCTGATCGAGCAGGCGGCGCGCGCGGTGGAAGCGGTGCACGGCGTCGAGGCGAGCCTCGATCTCGTCGACGACGAGGCCGTGCAGCGCATCGCCGGCATCGCGAAGGTGTCCACGGAGCTTCGCAACGTGCTCATCGACGAGCTGCACAAGACCTTCATCACGCCGCTCGACCGCGAGGACATCTTCAACCTGTCCCACGGCTACGACGACGTGATCAAGTACGCGCTCACCACGATCGAGGAGATGCGCATGCTCGCGGTCGGCGCCGACGAGCCGATCCGCCGTATGGTGACGCTGGTGCGCGAGGAATCCGAGGCGCTCGAGTTCGCGATCCAGCGGCTCGCGAAGAACCCCCGGATCGCCGGCGACCACGCGAACGAGGTGCACATGAAGGAGGCCGACGTGGAGCGCATCTATCGCGCCGCGATCCGTGACCTCTTCGCCCACGCCTCGGAGCCGCAGGCTTTGCCCTCCATCTTCTACCGCCGGGAGGTGTACCGGCACATCTCCAACATGTCGGACCGCGCCGATTACGCGGCGGCGGTGCTGGGGATGATCGTCATGAAGCTCGCGTGAGGCCGACGCGGCGGCCGCGATCTGCACGGCATTTGCCGCACTTCAAGGATCCTCGCCGGCCGGCGGCGCATCGTGGGAGTGCGGCCGATGGGCCAACCGCGGCCGTGCCGTTCCATTCTCGCGAGAAAGCCATGAGACCTCCAGTGATCCACAAGGACCTGCCCTCCTTCGCGGTCACGCCGAACCTGCCCGCCACGGGCGAGACGCGCTCGCCCTTCTCCTGGGAGGCGATGCGCCGCGAGCTGGCAGGCCTTCCCGGCGGCGGGCTCAACATCGCCTACGAGGCGGTGGATCGGCACGCGGCGGGCGAGCTGCGCGATCGGGTCGCTCTGCGTTTCCTGCATGCCGAAGGCGGCAGCCGCGACATCACGTATGGCGAGCTCTCGCGGCTCACCAACCGCTTCGCCAACGTGTTGCGCAAGCTCGGCCTCTCGAAGGGCGAGCGCCTCTTCATCCTCGCGGGACGCGTTCCCGAGCTCTACATCGCCGCGCTCGGCGCGCTCAAGGCGGGGATCGTGGTGTGCCCGCTCTTCTCCGCGTTCGGGCCGGATCCGGTGCGCATGCGCGTCGCGCTGGGCGAAGGACGCGCCGTGCTCACCACCGAATCGCTCTATCGCCGCAAGCTCGAAGCGAGCCTCGCATCGCTTCCCATGCTCAAGCACGTGTTCCTCGCCGGAGCGCCGGGCGAGGTGACCCGGGTCGCGGGCACGCACGACCTGGGCACGCTGATGGCCGAGGCCTCCGAGCGGTTCGAGATCGTCGCGACGCAGCCCGAGGATCCCTCGTTCCTGCACTTCACCAGCGGCACCACCGGAACGCCCAAGGGCGCGGTGCACGTGCACGGCGCGGTCGTCACGCACTACGCGACCGGAAAGTACGCGCTCGATCTCCATCCCGAAGACGTCTACTGGTGCACGGCCGATCCCGGGTGGGTCACCGGCACGTCCTACGGGATCGTGACGCCGCTCCTGCACGGCGTGACGAGCATCGTCGACGAGGCCGACTTCGACGCCGAGCGCTGGTACGGCATCCTCGAGTCGCAATCGGTGAGCGTCTGGTACACCGCGCCCACCGCGATCCGCATGCTCATGAAGGCCGGCCCCGAGCTCGCGAAATCGCATCGCTTTCCGAAGCTGCGCTTCGTCGCGAGCGTGGGCGAGCCGCTCAATCCGGAGGCCGTCTGGTGGGGCTCGGACGTCCTGGGCCTGCCGATCCACGACAACTGGTGGCAGACGGAAACCGGGGGAATCATGATCGCCAACACGCCCGCCATGGACGTGAAGCCGGGCTCGATGGGCAAGCCCCTCCCCGGCGTCGAGGCCTGCATCGTGCAGCGCAACCCCGATGGCGGCGTGCGCGTGGTCGACGCGCCGGACGTGGAGGGCGAGCTCGCCTTGAAGAAGGGCTGGCCGGGAATGTTCCGCGGCTACCTCGGCCAGGAAGAGCGCTACCGCAAGTGCTTCGCCGGCGACCTCTACCTCACCGGCGACCTGGCGAAGCGCGACGCCGACGGCTACTACTGGTTCGTGGGCCGCGCCGACGACGTGATCAAGTCCGCCGGCCACCTCATCGGCCCCTTCGAGGTCGAGAGCGCGCTGATGGAGCATCCGGCGGTCGCCGAGGCGGGCGTGATCGGCAAGCCGGACCCCGTGGTGGGCGAGATCGTGAAGGCGTTCGTGTCGCTGCGCAAGGGCTACGAGCCGAGCGAGGCGCTGCGCATGGAGCTGCTCGGGCATGCGAGGAAGCGCCTCGGCGCGGCGGTGGCTCCCAAGGAGATCGAGTTCCAGGCCGGGCTTCCGAAGACCCGCAGCGGGAAGATCATGCGGCGCCTGCTCAAGGCGCGCGAGCTGGGCCTGCCGGAAGGCGACACCTCCACGCTGGAGGCCATGTGATCGTCGCGCCCGCTCCGCCCGCCGGACCGGTTCCTTACGCGAAGGAAAAGTCGATCGCGTTCCTGCGCGACATGGTGCGCATTCGCCGCTTCGAGGAGAAGTGCGCACAGGCCTACGGCGAGGGGAAGATCCGCGGCTTCCTCCACCTCTATATCGGCGAGGAAGCGGTCGCCGTGGGGGCGCTCCACGCGCTCACGCCCGAGGACAACGTCGTCGCCACCTATCGCGAGCACGGCCACGCCATCGTGCGCGGCCTCGCGATGGAGAAGGCGATGGCCGAGATGTACGGCAAGCGCGAGGGCTGCTCGCGCGGGCACGGCGGATCGATGCACCTCTTCGACGCCGCGACGCGCCTCTTCGGCGGCAATGCCATCGTGGGCGGGGGGCTCCCGATCGCGGTGGGCCTCGCGCTCGCCGACCGCATGCGAAAGGTCCGCCGCGTCACCGCCTGCTTCTTCGGCGAGGGCGCGATGGCCGAGGGCGCGTTCCACGAATCGATGAACCTCGCGGCGCTCTGGAAGCTGCCGGTGCTCTTCCTCTGCGAGAACAACCTCTACGCGATGGGCACCGCACTCGCGCGCTCGGAATCGCAGACCGACCTCGCCGCGAAGGCCTCCTCGTACAACGTGCCGACGCTCACCGCCGACGGTCAGGACGTGGTCGCCGTGCACGAGGCGACGCTCGAGGCACAGCAGCACGTGCGCGACGGGCGCGGTCCCTTCTTCGTCGAGTACCGCACCTACCGCTTCCGCGCGCACTCGATGTTCGATTCCGAGCTCTACCGCGACAAGCGCGAGGTCGAGGCGTGGAAGACGCGCGGGCCGTTGCACACCTTCTCCGCGCGGCTCAAGGCCGAAGGCAAGCTCACCGAGGAGGAGTTCCTCGCGCTCGACCGCGAGGCGGTGGCCGAGGTGCAGCGCGCGGTCGCCTTCGCCGAAGCGGGCACGCCCGAGCCGGTGGAGGACCTTCTTCGCGACGTTGTCGCTCCGGGCTAATGCGAGGAACCACAGATGAACACAGATAAACACAGATGGTCGTCGCAGGGAACTCCGGCGTGCACATGCGCGCGGCTTGTCTCCGCCTCCGCAATCATCTGTGTTCATCCGTGTTCATCTGTGGTTCCAACGCTTTAGGGGGTTCGCATGCCAAGAATGTCGTACCGGGAGGGAATGCGCCAGGCGCTGCGTGAGGCGCTCGCCGGCGATCCGCGCGTATTCCTCATGGGCGAGGACGTCGGCCTCTACGGCGGGACATACGCGGTCACCAAGGGCCTCATCGATGAGTTCGGGCCCGAGCGCGTGCGCGACACCCCGCTCTCGGAGCTCGCGTTCGTCGGCGCCGGCGTGGGCGCGGCGCTGGGCGGCATGCGCCCCATCGTCGAGGTGATGACGGTGAACTTCAGCCTGCTCTCGCTCGACCCGATCGTGAACAGCGCCGCGCTCTATCGCCACATGTCGGGCGGGCAGTTCGGCGTCCCGCTGGTGATCCGCATCGCCACGGGCGCGGGCCGGCAGGTGGCCGCGCAGCACTCCCACAGCTTCGAGAACTGGTACGCCTCGATCCCCGGCATCAAGGTGCTCGCACCCGCGACCGTCGCCGACGCGCGCGACATGCTCGCCCCTGCGCTCGCCGATCCGGATCCGGTCGTGATCTTCGAGCACGTGCAGCTCTACAACCTCGAGGACGAGGTCGCCGACGAGCGCGCGAGCGACATCGGATCGGCCGCCGTGCGCCGCGCGGGCAAGGACGTGAGCCTCGTCACCTACGGAGGCTCGCTGCCGAAGACGCTCGATGCCGCCGCGCAGCTCGCGAAGGACGGGATCGAGGCGGAGGTGATCGACCTGCGCGTGCTGCGGCCACTCGACATGGAGACGGTGCTCGCCTCGGTGCGCAAGTGCCGGCGCGCCGTGGTGATCGACGAGACGTGGCGCAGCGGAAGCCTCGCCGCGGAGGTGATGGCGCGCATCGCCGAGAGCGCGTTCTACGAGCTGGACGCGCCGCTCGCCCGCGTGTGCTCCGAGGAAGTGCCGATTCCCTACGCGAAACACCTCGAGGACGCGGCGTTGCCGCAGGCGGCGAAGATCGTCGCCGCCGCGCGCGCGACGCTGGGACGCTGAGATGATCGAGCTCAAGCTGCCTTCGCTGGGCGCGGACATGGACGAGGGCAAGCTCCTCGAGTGGCGCGTGAAGCCCGGCGACCCGGTGAAGAAGGGAGACATCGTCGCGATCGTCGACACGACGAAGGCCGCGGTCGACGTGGAAAGCTGGCAGGAAGGCACGATGTTCGAGCAGCTCGTCCCGGTCGGGGGAACCGTCCCGGTAGGAGCGGTGCTCGCGACGCTTCTCGAAGCGGGGGAAAGTCCCGAGACGGCGCAGCGAGCGGCACGCGACGCGCCGCCCGCTGCCGCAGGGCCGCCCGCGAAGACGGAAGCTGTCGCGCCGCCGCCGCCGGCCCGGCCCTCCGCACCCGCTGCGAAGGCGGAGGGCGCGCGCAAGCCCGTGTCGCCTGCCGCGCGCGCGCGCGCCCGCGAGCGCGGCATCGACGTGGAGGCGATCGCGGGCAGCGGGCCGCAGGGCGCGGTGACGGTCGAGGACGTCGAAAAGGCCGCCGCCCCGCGCAAGGCGCCCGCCGAACGGGCCGCGGAGATGCGCAAGGCCATCGGCGCCGCGATGGGCCGCTCGAAGCGCGAGATCCCGCACTACTACCTCACCGAGCCGATCCCGATGGCGCGTGCGGTGGAATGGCTCGCGCGCGAGAACGAGAAGCGCGCGGTCACCGAGCGGCTGCTCATGGGCGCGGTGCAGCTCAAGGCCGTCGCGCTCGCGTTGAAGAAGGCGCCGGAGCTCAACGGCTTCTGGGTCGACGGCGCTTTCAAGCCCTCCGAATCCATCCATGTCGGCGTCGCGATCTCCATCCGCCAGGGCGGGCTCATCGCGCCCGCGATCCACGACGTCGACGCGAAGAGCCTGGGCGAGCTGATGCGCGAGCTCACGGACCTCGTGGCGCGCGCACGAGCCGGTTCCCTGAGGAGCTCCGAGATGTCCGATCCCACCATCACCGTGACGAACCTCGGCGAGGCGGGTGTCGAATCGGTGCTCGGCGTGATCTATCCGCCGCAGGTGGCGCTCGTGGGCTTCGGCCGCATCGACGTGCGTCCCTGGGTCGAAGACGGGGCCGTGCGCGCGATCCCTCTCACCCGCGCCAGCCTTTCTGCGGACCATCGCGCGAGCGACGGCATGCGCGGCGCGCGCTTCCTCGCGGAGCTCCGCGAGCGACTTCAACATCCGGAGGAGCTGTGAACGCGAGCGACATCCAGGCCCGGGTCATCGACATCATCCGTTCCGTCGCGCCCGAGGTGGACGCGGCGGCCCTTCGCCCGGACCGCGCGTTGCGCGACCAGGTGGACCTCGATTCGATGGACTGGCTGCGCGTGATCGTCACCGTCCACGAGCGGCTGCACGTGGACATTCCCGAGAAGGACTATGCCAAGCTCCGGACGCTCGGGGATTGGTCCACGTACCTCGCGCCGAAGCTCGCCGCGGGCGGCGGAGCGTGAAGATCCGCCGCGCGCGCCTCGACGGAGCTCAGCGCCAGCGCTGCCCGTAACCGGGATAGGGCCGCAGCGAGCCGCCTTTCGGCCGGCAACGCGAGAAGTCGAGGTCGTTCTGCACCTCCCCGCGACGCACGCCCTCGAAGTGGCCGGCGTGCGGGTTCCAGCATTCCCAGTCGCCGCGGTCGTCGCGGCGCTCGTCGCGCCAACGGTCGTCGCGATGCTGCCAGCGCCCTTCGTCGTACTGCTGCTGGCGAGCCGCCCAGTCGGGATCGTTCCGGGAATCGGGGTATTGCGCTAGGGCCGCGCCGGCGGAAAGCACGGCCACGGCACCCAGCACGAGCGCGATCGGTCTCATCGTCTTCTCCTCGGGAAAAGCGCAATACCCGTCGGACAGGTCGCTCGCGGCGGAGGTTCGGAGCGACGATGCGCCGAAGGGCGCAGGAGAATGCGAGGGCTCCTACCGGGCCGGGCTTCCCTCGTCCGCGAATACCTCGTCGTTGTGCTCGCCCAGCGCGGGCGGCCCGCGGCGGATCGGGAAGCCGCGGCCGCCGAAGCGCAGCGGCGAGGCGAACGTGCGTGTGCGCCTGCCCGAGGGAAGGTCGATCTCGCGCACCCATTCCATGTGCCGCACCTGCTCGTCGGCGAGCGCCTGCGAATAGGTGTTGATCGGGGCGCACGGCACCCCCGCCGCGCGGAACTTCGCGAGGAGCTCCGCGGCGGTGTGCTTCGCGAACTCCTTCTCGAGGATCTCCTTCAGCTCGGACTGGTGCTTCGCCCGGAGCGACGTGGAGCCGAAGCGCGGGTCGCCGGCGAGGTCCTCGCGGCCGATCGCGCCGCACGCCGCGCGCCACAGGCCGTCGTTCCCCGCCGCCATCGCGAAGTGATCGTCCCTCGCCCGGAACGCCTGGTAGGGCGCGTTGCGCGGGTGGGCGGAACCCAGCTTCACCGGGTCGCGCCCCGTGCCGAAGTATTCGCTCGTCTGCAGCGCCCCCACCGCGAGCGAGGCGCCGAGCATCGAGACGTCGATGTGCGTGCCCGTGCCGGTACGCGCCACTTCGCGCAGCGCCGAGGCGATCGCGTACGCTGCGTAGAGGCCGGCGCAGAAGTCGGAGAGCGGCACGCCGCACTTCACGGGCGCGCCGCCGGGCTCGCCGGTGATGCTCATCACCCCCGCCATCGCCTGCAGCGTCAGGTCGAACCCGCCCTCCTCCGCGCGCGGCCCTTCCTGCCCGAACGCGGAGACCGAGCAGTACACGAGCTTCGGGCTGTGCGCCGCGAAGGAGGCGTAACCGAGGCCCAGGCGATCCATCACGCCCGGGCGGTTGTTCTCGATGAGGACGTCGGCATCGCGCACGAGGTTCCGCGCGCGCTCGCGATCCTCCGGGTTCTTCAGGTCGAGCGTCACCGAGCGCTTGTTGCGGTTCAACGAGGCGAAGTTCTCGCTGTAGCCGTCGGAGAGCGGCGGCCACTGGCGCATGGTGTCGCCGCCCTGCGGGTGCTCGACCTTGATCACGTCGGCACCCATGTCGGCGAGCAGCATGCCGCAGAACGGGCCTGCGGCGACGTTGCAGAACTCGATCACGCGAATGTCATTGAGGGGAAGCATCTGGAGTGGGCGGTTGGAGGGATTCAAGGAAGTCCGTTTCGAGTCACAGGGCGGCTTGCTCTTCGGTGGCCCGATGCATCCAGCTTATCGCATCGGGCCCCGGCTCAGCCGCCCGGCGGCCCGCTTTCCCGGATGTAGGGCTCGCGCAGCTCCACGGGCCGCGCCGCGCGCCTGCGGATGCGCATGTTGAGCATCTCGACCGCGACCGAGAACGCCATCGCGAAGTACACGTAGCCCTTCGGCACGTGGTGGTCGAAGCCGTCGGCGATGAGGAGCACGCCGATCACGAAGAGAAACGAGAGCGCGAGCATCTTGAGCGTCGGATGGGAGGAGATGACGCGGCTGATTGCCCCGGCGAAAGCCATCATCAGCAGGACCGACAGGATCACCGCGGCGATCATCACCTCCACGCGGTCCACCATGCCGACCGCGGTGATGAGCGAGTCCACCGAGAAGATGATGTCGATCACCACGACCTGCGCGATCACCGCGCCGAAGGTCGCGCGCACGGCGGAGGATTGCGCCCCTTCCTCGCCCTCCAGGAGCTGGTGGATCTCCTTCGTGCTCTTCCAGAGGAGGAAGAGGCCGCCCGCGATGAGGATGAGGTCGCGCCCCGAGATCTCGTATCCCAGCACGCCGAAGAGCGGGCGCGTGAGGCCCACCAGCCAGGAGAGCACGAAGAGCAGCGCGATGCGCATGAACATCGCGAGGAAGAGGCCGGCGCGCCGCGCGACCTGGCGTCGCGCCTCCGGAAGCTTGTCGACCAGGATGGCGATGAAGATCACGTTGTCGATCCCCAGCACCAGCTCGAGGGCGGTGAGGACGAGAAGCCCGATCCAGGCCTGCGGATCGGAGAGAAGATCGAGCACGTTCATCGTGCCTCCAGCCGGCGAGCGAGCTCGACCAGCCCCGCCGCCGAAACGTCCACCGGCACGCTCGCCTTCGCCTCGCCGCGGCCCGGCCCCGCCTCGTCGGGGCGCGCGATGAACGCCGTGCGCAGTCCGGCGGAGGCCGCCGCCGCGAGATCGCCCGAATGCGCCGCGACCATCATCGCCTCGTGCGGCGCGCAGTCGAAGGCGGCGGCGGCGGCGAGGTACACCGAAGGCTTCGGCTTGTAGTCGCGGGCGAGCTCCGCGCCCAGGATCGCGTCCCAGGCGAAGCCGTTGCGGCGCGCGAGGTCCGCCATGATCGAGATGTTGCCGTTGGAGCACGGCGCGAGGCGCAACCTCGGGCGCAGCAGCGCGAGCCCGGGAACCACGTCCGGCCACGCGTCGAGCTTGTGCCAGGCGAGATTGAGGCTCGCGCGCGTCGCCTCGTCGATCTTCGCGAGGCCGAGCTCGCCGATCACCACGTCGAGGTTCCTGCGATGCAGCGCGTCGAGCTTGCTGAAGGGAATGCGGCCGGCGCGCACCTCCTCCATCGCCGGCTGATACTCGGCTCGCCACGCGTCGGCGAAGCCGAGCCAGTCGATGGAGATGCCGAGCGGCGCGAGGATCCCGCGGGCCTCGCGCGCGATGCCGCTTCGCCAGTCCACGAGCGTGCCGAAGACGTCGAAGAGGAGCGCCCGGATCATGCGCCGCCCGCGGCCGGGACCACCGCCACCGTGCAGCGCGAGATGCACACGGGCTTTCCCTGCTCGTCCTCGATGCGGATCTCCCAGACCTGCGTACGACGGCCGACGTGCACCGGGATGGCCGTCGCGGTCACGGTCCCGTCGCGCTTCGCCCGCAGGTGGTTGGCGTTGATCTCGATCCCGACCACGTGCTCGCGCGCCTGGTCGCAGTTGAGCCACGCGCCGGTGGAGGCCACGGTCTCGGCGAGTGCGACGGACGCCCCGCCGTGGAGAAGGCCGAAGGGCTGGTGCACGCGCGGCCCGACGGGCATGCGCGCGACGACGCGCTCCTTTCTCGCCTCGACGAGCTCGATGCCCAGCGTGGTGAGCAGCGTTTCCTCCTGGCGGTCCGGGAACAGCGGCATGCGGGCGGCTCCGGTTTGCGAAGCCGCCATTGTCGCTCAAGCCGTTACTTCGCCCTCGAAGGCAGCTTCAGGATGCGCCCGTCCACGGCGAACACGCCGCGCCCGCGATGGTGGATCGTGCGCGGATCCCGGCGCGCCGGATCGATCCACGCCTTCACAACTTCGAGCACGAAGAAGCCGTACTCTTCCGCCATGCGGTCGTCGACGATGCGGCATTCCAGGTTCGCGTAGCACTCGGCCACGAGGGGCGCCCCGATGCGTGCGGCAGGCAACGGCGTGAGGCTGAATTTCGCGAACTTGTCGACGGTGCGCCCGGAAGCGTTGCCGCACTTCACCACCTTCGACGCGATCTCGACCGTGGGAATGTTGATGCCGCATTCGCGCGAGGCGACCAGCGAATCGAAGCTGTAGTTGCGGTTCGAGAGCACGCAGCCCACCAGCGGCGGCTCGAACTCCATCATCGTGTGCCACGACATCGGCATGACGTTTTGCCTGCCGTCGCGCGCCGTGGTGACGAGCACGACCGGTCCGGGCTCGAGCAGGCCGTAGACCTTCCCGAGCGGAAAGACGCGCTTTCCGGGCACTTTCGTCGCGCGTGCGACGGCCCCGGACGCGATCTCAGGCTCCCACTCCCGCGGCGATGGGGACGGCGGCCTCGCGCCCGAGCTCGTTCTTCATGAGCCCCGCCAGGCTCGCGAGCTCGGCCACCAGGCCGTCGACCGCATCGTCGAGGGAGACGATGCCCGCGGGCTCGCCGGTTGCTTTCGTGACGAGGAGCCGCCGCACACCCGCCGCCCGCATGCGCTCGATCGCCTCCTGCAGCTCGGCATCCTCGCGCACGCTCGCCACGACGGGCGACATGATCTGCTCGACGCGCGTGCCCTTCGGATCGGCGCCCTCGGCGAGGCCCAGCACGACGAGGTCGCGGTCGGTGACGATGCCCGCCACCTCCTGCCGGCCGCTGGAGGAATCGAGCACCACGAGCGAGCCCACGTGGAAGCGCCGCATCGTGCGGGCCGCCTCCTCCAGCGTGGCGGAACGCGGCGTGGCGACCACGTTCCGGGTATAGACGCGTTCGACTTTCATGGCTCCATCGTGACGCCGCGCGGGGAGCCGAGGTTGACCGCGGTCAACGCCGTGCGAACCCGCGGGTACAAGATGGGCTCCATGAACCGCGAAACCCCTCCTGAATCGATGGCCCGCCTCTACACGCGGCGCTTCTCCGAGGTCGGCATCCACGACGTCCCGCTCGTCGGCGGCAAGAACGCCGCGCTCGGCGAGATGTACCGCGAGCTCGCTCCCATCGGCATCGCCGTGCCCAACGGATTCGCCGTGACGGCGCTCGCCTACCGCGAGGTGCTCGAGCGGGCGGGCGCGTGGCGCGAGCTGCGCGAGGTGCTCACCGGGCTCGAACCCGACGACGTGGCCGACCTCGCCGCCCGCGCCGCGCGCGCCCGCGACATCGTCTACCGCGCCCCGCTTCCCCCGGAGCTCGTCGACGAGATCCTCGCCGGCTACCGGGAGCTGCGCACCGAGTACGGCGACGATGTGACGCTCGCCGTACGAAGCTCCGCCACCGCCGAGGACCTTCCCACCGCGAGCTTCGCCGGCCAGCACGAGAGCTTCCTCAACGTGCACGGCGAGGCGATGCTGCTCGATGCCGTGCGCCGCTGCTACGCGAGCGTGTGGAACGACCGTGCCGTGCGCTATCGCATCGACCAGGGCTTCGACCACCTCAAGGTGCTGCTTTCGGTGGGCATCATGAAGATGGCCCGCTCCGACCTCGCCTCGAGCGGCGTCGCCTTCTCGCTCGACACCGAGAGCGGCTTCCGCGACGTGGTCTTCATCACCGGCGCCTGGGGGCTCGGCGAGAACGTCGTGCAGGGCGCCGTGGATCCCGACGAGTTCTTCGTCTTCAAGCCCGCGCTCGCCAAGGGCAAGCGCACCGTGCTGCGGCGCACGCTCGGCGCGAAGAAGGTGAAGATGATCTACGGCGAAGCGGTCCTGCGCCAGGCCACCTTGAACGTGCCCACTTCCGCCGAGGAGCGCGGACGGTTCTGCCTCCAGGACGAGGACGTGCTGAAGCTCGCCGAATACACCGTGGCGATCGAGAAGCATCTCTCCGCTCGCGCGGGCCATGCGGAACCGGTCGACGTCGAATGGGCGAAGGACGGCATCGACGGAAAGATCTACATCGTGCAGGCGCGACCCGAAACCGTCGCCTCGCGCCGCAGCGCCGACGTGCTCGTCGAATACGCGATCGAGGGCAAGCCGGTGGTGCGCGTGAAGGGCCGCGCGGTGGGCGAGAAGGTCGCCGCGGGCGTGGTGCGCGTGGTGCGCAAGCCCGCGGACCTCGAGGCCTTCCAGCCCGGCGAAGTGCTGGTCGCCGACACCACGTCTCCCGACTGGGGCACCGTGATGAAGCGGGCGGCCGCGATCGTCACCAACCGCGGCGGGCGCACCTGCCACGCGGCGATCGTCGCGCGCGAGTTGGGCATTCCGGCCGTCGTCGGCGCCGGGAATGCGACCACGACGCTGCACGACGGCGAGACGGTCACCGTTTCCTGCGCCGAAGGGATCCAGGGGCGCGTCTACGAGGGGCGCGTTCCCTTCACCACGCGCGAGACTGACACGCGCGGCCTCGGCAAGCCGCGCACGAAGATCCTCGTGAACGTGGGCGATCCCGACCTCGCCTTCCACCTTTCGTTCCTGCCCACCTCCGGCGTGGGCCTCGCGCGCATGGAGTTCATCATCGCGAGCCATATCCGCGCGCACCCCATGGCGCTGCTGCATCCCGAGCGCGTGGCCGAAGAAGCGGTGCGCGCTGAGCTCGCCGCGCTCGCGGCCAACCATGCGAGCGGGGCCGACTTCTTCGTCGAGCGCCTCTCCGAAGGCGTGGCGACGATCGCGGCAGCCTTCTACCCGCGGCCGGTCATCGTGCGCATGTCGGACTTCAAGACCAACGAGTACGCGAGCCTCCTCGGCGGCAAGTGGTTCGAGCCCGCGGAGGAAAACCCGATGATCGGATTCCGCGGCGCGTCGCGCTACGCGCACCCCGCATACGCCGAGGGCTTCGCGCTCGAGTGCGCCGCGATGAAGCGCGTGCGCGAGGCGATGGGCCTCACCAACGTGAAGCTCATGATTCCCTTCTGCCGGCGCGTCTCCGAGGCCGAGCAGGTCGTCACGCGCATGGCGGAGCTGGGATTGAAGCGCGGCGAGAACGGGCTCGAGATCTACGTGATGTGCGAGATCCCCAACAACGTGATCCTCGCCGACGGCTTCTCGCGCTGGTTCGACGGCTTCTCCATCGGATCCAACGACCTCACCCAGCTCACGCTGGGCGTGGACCGCGATTCGGCGCTCGTGGAGTTCGACTACGACGAGCGCGACGCGGGCGTGCTCGAGATGATCCGGCTCGCGATCGTGGGTGCCCACCGCAACGGCCGCCCCATCGGCATCTGCGGCCAGGCGCCGTCCGATTATCCCGAGTACGCGCAGTTCCTCGTGCACGCGGGCATCGACTCCATCAGCCTCAACCCGGATTCGGTGCTGCCCGCGCTGCGCCGCATCCTCGCGCTCGAGGCGGCCGGAGAGCCCGCGCCGCACGAGGGCCGCGGCTTCGACCTCGCGCCGTTCGACAGCGCCCGCGAGGCGGAGGCTGTGGTGCGTTAGCGTCCGCGGGGCGCAGCTTCGTCCTGCGCTGCGACGCGGCGCCGGGCGAATGGGAGCTCGCCGCGCTCGTCGGGCGAATGGGGGCTCGCGCTGGCTGTCCCGACGTAGCGTCCCACCCAGCGCACGAGCTTGGCGCCGGTGAGGATCGCCGCGGCGATTCGCAGGCCGCGGGCGAGACCCTTCCCGCCGAGCACCACGAGGAGCGTCCCGAAGAGCATCGAGCGTGCCCGGGTGGAGCTCCCGACGGAAGCGGCGATGCCGGAGAACGTGAGGCTCTCGCGCAGCGCGTGTACGTCGCGCGCCGCGCGCAGGCGCAGCATCGCGGAGCGCGCGACCAGCACGTCGCGGCGCAGCGCCAGCAGCTCCTGGTGCCTACTCACGACGCCCCGCGAGGAGGTCGCGGTCGGCGGCGAACTCGCGCAGCGTCGCCTCGAAGGGCGGCGGGGCGAGCGCCATCTTCCTGCGCATGCGGGCATATGCGGCGGCCGCGATGGCGAGGTACAGGATCGCCATGCCGGCGATCGCCGCGAGGCGATGCGTATCCCAGAAGAGCGCGACCACGAAGAGGGTCGCCATCAGAATGGCGAGCGCGAGGCACACGGCGGCGGCGCCGGCGAGCGCGATCGATTCCTTGCGGCGCTCGCCCTCCTCGCGCAACTCCAGCACCGCGAGCTCGACGCGCGCGGCGACGAGCTCCATGACGGTCGCGGCGAGCGCGCGCAGGGAATCGACGGGCCCGGTGGGGCCGGCCGGGGGTTCCTGCTCCACGTCCCGCTCAGGAACGGCGGTTCAGCAGCAGCCCGAGGACGATGCCCACCACGGCCGCGATCCCGGCGACGATGCCGAGCGATTGCCAGGGATTGTCGTGGACGTATTGGTCGGTGCGCTTCGCCGCCGCACGGGTGCGATGGACGGCGTCGTCCTGCAGCTCGCGCAAGCGCTCCTTCGCGAGCTTGAGGCTCTGCTCGACGTTCGCCTTGAGCGCCTGCGTCTTCTCGCTGCCGACGGAGGCGACCGACTTGAGGAGCTGCTCGGTATCGGTGATCACTTCGTTGAAATCGTGCAACAGCTTGTCCTTGCCGACCTGGGTGTCCGTCATGTTCGTTCTCCTTGGGTCATCGGAACCATTCTACGCCGCGCACCCGGGGCGGGTTGACGACCATCAACCCCCGCTAGAATGTGCCCGATGAGCGCGCGCCCCGAAGTGCCCTCCCTCGTCACGATCCGCAGCCCCTTCCGCGGCGATCGCGGACGACTGAAGCTGCTCGAACGGCCCGGCACCGACTTCGGCCGCGTCCGCGAGCAGCTCCTCGCCGGCACCTATCCCAGGCCCTTCGTCCTGGAGGAGCAGGGGTCGCGAACGCTGCACTTCTCGCGCTCGCTGGTGCAGAGCGGCATGCGCCTCGACGCGCCCTGGGCGCTGGAATTCGCATACACGCGCCTCATGGCGGCGTTCCTGCTCTTCCTCCCCGAACCGCGCGACATTCTGGTGCTGGGCCTCGGCGGCGGCTCGCTGGTGAAGTACTGCCATCGCCACCTTCCGCAGGCGCGGCTCACCGTCGTGGAGATCGACCCCGACGTGATCGCCTTCCGCGAGGAATTCCGCGTCCCGGCGGACGACGAGCGGCTGCAGGTGCGCCTGGGCGACGCGGCCGAGCACGTCGCTCGCCACGAGGCGGGTGCCGACGTGATCCTGATGGACGCCTTCGACCGCGATGGATTGGCACCTTCGCTCTCGACGCGCGATTTCCATGCCGCTGCGCGCGGCGCCTTGCGCAAGAGCGGGGTGCTGGTCGCGAACCTCGTGGGCGAGGACCGGCGGCGGGCCGCGCACCTCGAGCAGATCCAGGCCGCCTTCGAGGGAAACGTCGTCCTGGTTCCCGTCGAGGAGGACGGCAACCACGTCGTGTTCGCGTTCCGCGATCCCGGCTTCGAACCGCGCTGGCGCCGCATCGAATCGCGGGCGCAGGCGATGCGCAAGCGCTACGGGCTCGACTTCCCGAGGATGGCGGCGCTGCTCGAGCGCAGCCGCAAGCTCGGCTACGCGCGGCGCGCGCTGCGCCGGGGATAGCAGTCTTGCCGGCGCTCACGCGCCTCGCCTGCGCACCGGCGCAGCGCCTGCGGCCTCTTCGAGGAGCTACGCCGGGTGCCGGGCGTCAGGCGTGGCGCTTCACGTCGCCACGAGCCTCGCGCACGCGATCCTCGAGCTGGCGCCGAACCGCGTGGAAGGCATCGCGGAGCGCGACGTAGACGTCCTCGTGGTGCTGCAGCGTCGAGACGATGTCTTCGTGTCCCGGGGCGCGCACCTCGATCCGTACCGCGAACTGGCGGCCCTGCTCCTGATGCTTCTGCATCTCCTCGACGACGACCCGGCAGCTCGTGATTCGCGGATGGAAATGCTCGAGCTTGGCGGCGTCTTCGCGGATCCGGGCGTCGAGCGCATCGGAACGGGGCACGTTCTGGAGGGTGATTTGAAGGGGCGTTTCCATGGCTCCATCGTGCCTGTCCGGGCCTCCCGGGCGTTGACGTCGATCAAATCGCACGCGGCGCGAGGGGCTTGGCGTGGCGGGATGAGCCGCGGGGAACCGGCCGGGGCGCACGAGGTCGCACTCCCGTGGACTTTACGGAGTCCCGCCATCATGAAACTCCTGCTTCCCGTCGCGTTGCTCGCGTGCTTCCTCCCCTTGGCGTCGTTCGGCGCAGGCCTTGCGATGCAACGCTCGGGGCCCGTCTCCTGGGTCTGCGGCGGCGTCGGTTCCGACGAGCGCCGCGACATCGAGGCGCTGCGGCCGCAGGCGCGCCTCGAGGTGCTCTTCGTCACCAAGGAGCGGGGCGGATATCTGTCGGATGCGGAGCTCGCGGTGTACGACGGACACGGCGAGCCGCTGCTGCAAGTCAGCGCCGACGGCCCCATCTGCCTGCTCGACGCGCCCGCCGGAAGCTACGTTCTCAGCGCCAGCTACGGCGGCGTGACGCGCAAGGCGCGCGCGATCGTCGCGAAGGACGGGGCCGCGCGCAAGGTGGTGTTCGCCTTTCCGGAGGAACCTTGGGACGGGATCCGGGCCTCGCCCGAGGAAAGGGCGCAGGCGGCGCGACCCTGAGCGCGCGCGTGGAGCTGCTCCTGCGCCTGGAGTGCGCGTTCGACGTGCGGCTTCCCGAGCACCTGCTGCGTGTGCGCATGGCACGCGTCGCGGCCTTCGGCGTGCCCGATCCTGCGCGACTGCCAGCGGAAGGCGCGCGCAAGCCCAGGGCCGAGGCGCTCTAGGTCGCGATATGCGGGTAGATGCGCGCCGCGATCGCCACCAGGATGGCGAGGGCGAGGGCGAGGACGCCGAAATCGGTCGCGAGGCCGAGGGGCGCTCCGTACCCCGGGAGCAGGAGCTCGCGCAGGGCGTCGATCTGGTAGGTGAGCGGATTCACGCGCGCGACCACCTTCAGCCACGAAGGCATGAGCGAGATCGGGTAGATCGCGTTGCTCGCGAAGAAGAGCGGCATCGTGAGCACCTGTCCCACGCCCATGAAGCGCTCGCGCGTCTTCACGATGCAGGCGACGAGGAGCGAGAAGCTGCCGAAGACCGCGGCGCCCAGCACGACGAAGACCACAACGCCCCCGAGCGCCACGGGATCGTAGCGCAGATGCACACCGAGCATCGCGCCCAGCACGACCACGACCGCCGTCTGCACCAGCGCACGCGCGCCGCCGCCCAGCGCCTTGCCGAGCACGAGCGCGGCGCGCGGCGTCGGGCTTACCAGGAACTTGTGGACGATGCCCAGATCGCGCTCCCAGATGATCGAGATGCCGTTGAAGATCGCGATGAAGAGCACGCTCTGCCCGAGGATGCCGGGCACGAGGTAGTCGAGATACGGAATCCCGCCCGTGTCGATCGCGCGCGCCTGGGACATCACCTGCCCGAAGATGAGGAGCCACAGCGCCGGCTGCACGGCGCGGCTCGCGAGCTCGGTGGGATCGTGGAGGAGCTTGCGCACCTCCAGCTCCGCCACGGCGAGCATTTTGCGCAGGAACCCGAGCGCCGCCTGCGCCGCCCGCCCGCGGGGAGATCTCAGCCATGGCGTTGCGCCGAGTCCCGGACGCGCGAGGTGGCGAGATAGGCGGCCGCTTCCTCGCTTCCCGCGGTGTAGCGCTCGAACACGTCCTCGAGGGTGGCGGCGGATCCGAGGCCCGCGCGCAAGGAAGCGGGAGCGCCCATCGCGGTCACGCGCCCGGCACCATGATCGCGACGCGGCCGCAAAGCCGCTCCGCTTCCTCGAGATAATGGGTGGTGAGGAGGATCGCGCTGCGCGACATCGATTGCACCTTCTCGAGGAGCTGCCACACCGCGATCCGCGCGACCGGATCGAGGCCGACGGTCGGCTCGTCGAGGAAGAGCACCCGCGGGCGATGGAGGGTCGACTGCGCGATCTCCAGCCGCCGGATCATGCCGCCCGAATAGGTCTTCACGAGCTTGTGCGCGAAGGCCGAGAGATCCATGAGCTCGAGCGCCTCGCCGACGCGCGAGCGGATCTCGGCGCGCGGGATGTCGTAGAGCTGCGCGAAGACGCGCAGGTTCTCGTAGCCCGTGAGCTCGCCGTCTGCGGAGAGCGCCTGCGGCACGTAGCCGATGATGCGACGCACGCGGGCGGCGTCGCGCGTGACATCGAAGCCTCCCACCGACGCCGAGCCGGAAGTGACCGGCAGCAGCGTCGTGAGCATCTTGATCATCGTGGTCTTGCCCGCGCCGTTGCGGCCGAGGAGCGCGAACACCTCGCCCGCCCCGATCGAAAGGCTCACGCGATCTACCGCGCGGAAGGCGCCAAAGTCCCGCGTGAGCTCGCGCGTCTCGATGACCGCGTCGGGAATCGGGTTCAGGGGGACGACAGGATCCATCGCGCGAACTGCTCCGTGTCGAATTTCGACAACGCTGTTGCGCGTCCGTGCCGGGCCGGCGTATACGCCGATCACGCTCGAGCGGGCGCGGCTTGCGCCGCAGGAAAGCGAATCGCCGCGCGGCTAGTGGTCTTCCAGGTGGCGGCCGTCCTTCTCGGCGGGCGCGCCGGTGTCCGGATCGATCCAGTCCGACATGCCGACCTCGGCCTCCGCTTCCTGCAGCGTCTCGCCGGGCCCGATCGGTTCGTCGTCGCCGGTATCGACCGCCTGCATGTCCTGCACCGCTTCGAGGAGTGTCTCGAACGGGCCGTAGTCACGCGCGGCGCCCTTCCGCTTCCAGTAGAAGCCGTCGGGGCGCTCGATGACCCGCGTCGTGTCGTACTCGGGGGACGTCTCGGGGATGACCTGTTTCATGGGCCCATCGTGGCGAACCGCGGGCGGAGCGGATTGACGTTCGTCAAGCGCGCCCCTATTGCTCCTCGACGCGATAGTCGAGGGGCCAGTGGGCGGCGAGGAACTTGAGCACCGCGTGCTCGCAGGCGGGCGAGTAGTACGTCCAGCACACGTGCTCCTTCGAGAAGCGGTTCAGGCGCTCGAACCGGACGTTCACCTCCCCGGTCGCGAGCTCGCCGTCGGCGTAGCGCGCGAGCTGCAGCTCGGCCCCAAGCTCGGCGGGATGGAAGAGCCACTCCGCACGGAAGGTCTCCTGCAGCCGCGCGAGCTCGTGGCACCTCGCCTCGTCGCTCGTCCACTTCGAATGCAGCTCCGACTCCGGCACGGCGACGTAGCGCGCCTCCTGCCGCGTATAGAAGTCCTCGAGCACGAAGTAGGCGCTCTCGATCCCGCGTTCGGACTGGCCCGTGAACCAGCCATAGGCATCCCGATCCCCGGCGAGATAGGCGACGGCGCAACGCAGGCCCGCGCGCGGCGCGTAGCTGAGGAAAATGCGCGGGGTGCTCACGCTACACCATGCGCTCCACGGGCCGCTCTACGCGCTCGCGCCCCACGCCGCGCTGCAGCATTTCGGCGAGGCCCGTCATTTCCCCGGCGAGGAGGTCGATGAGGTCGTCGGCTGCGATCAGCCCGACGAGCTTGCCGGCCTTGTCCACGACCGGAAGGCGGCGCACGCCCTCGGAGCGCATGAGCGCGACCACGCGCGCCACGCCCTCGTCCTCGCGCACGGCCGCGACGCTTCCGCGCATCGCGACCTCGACGGGCGTTGCCTCGGGATCGAGCCCCAGCGCCACGACGCCCACGGCCACGTCGCGGTCGGTGACCATGCCGATCGGACGCAGGCCGCCGTTGGCGCGATCCACCACGACCACGCTCCCGATGTGATGCTCGCGCATGAGGCGCGCGGCCTGCGCGACGCTTTCGCCGGGCGCGATGAAGACCACCTCGCGGCTGCAGATTTCTTTGATCGCCATGACGCTTCTCCGTATTTCGGGGTTCGACTGGGGTCGAGGGCTCGCGCGAACGGCGCGCCTTCCTCCGCGATCGATTCTCCGCTGCAGCGGCGGCGCGCGGTTGATGGCAGTCAACGCGACGAAGGGCACGATCACGCCGCCCGCCCCGCCCCATGGATCATCTGCCCGAGCATCTCGGGGACCACCACCGCGACGCCCCGTTCGGTCACCGCGAAGCGCCTGCGGTCCTCCGCGGGGTCGACTCCGACCGTGAATCCTTCCGGGAGGCGGCATCCGGAGTCGATGACCGCGCGCCGCACGATCGAATTGCGGCCGATGTCCACCTCGGGCAGCACGACCGAATCCTCGATCGCGCAGTAGCTGTGCACGTGCACGCTGGTGAAGAGCAGCGAGCGGCGGATCGTCGAGCCGCTCACGATGCAGCCGCCCGAAATCAGCGAGTCGAGCGCGGTGCCGCGGCGCGCGTCGCCGTCGAAGACGAATTTCGCGGGCGGCATCTGTTCCTGCCAGGTCCAGATCGGCCACTCGCGATCGTAGAGGTCGAGGTCGGGCACGACGCGCGTGAGATCGAGGTTGGCTTCCCAGTATGCGTCCACCGTCCCCACGTCGCGCCAGTAGGGCTCGCCCCCGGCGCTCACGTTCACGCAGCTGGTCCCGAAGCGGTGCGCGTAGACCGGCGCGCCTTCGCGGACCAGGCGCGGGATGAGGTCCCTGCCGAAGTCGTGCGCCGAAGCGGCGTCCGCCGCGTCGCGCAGCAGCTCCGCGTCGAGGAACGCGGCGTCGAACGCGTACACGCCCATGCTCGCGAGCGTTCGATCCGGGCGCCCGGGGATGGGCGGCGGCGAGCCGGGCTTCTCCTCGAAGCCGACGATGCGGTCGTGCTCGTCCACGCGCGCCACGCCGAGGGCTCCGGCCGCCTGCGCGAGCGGCACCTCGATGCAGGCGATGGTGAGGCGGGCACCCTTCGCGACGTGGTCCTCGAGGAGCCTGCCGTAATCCATCTTGTAGACGTGGTCGCCCGCGAGGATGAGCGCGTAACGGAATCCGAACTGCCGCAGGAGGTCGCGGTTCTGGTAGACCGCGTCGGCCGTGCCCTCGTACCAGCTGGCGGTCGCGCGTTGCTGGGCGGGAAGGAGCTCGACGAAATCGCCGAAGCGCCCGTCGAGAAAGCTCCAGCCGCGCTGCAGGTGCCGGATGAGGCTTTGCGACCGGTATTGCGTGCATACCCCGATGTGCCGGATGCCGGAATTCACGCAGTTGGAGAGCGTGAAGTCGATGATGCGGAACTTCCCGGCGAAGGGCACGGCGGGCTTGGCGCGCCATTCGGTGAGCTGCTGCAACCGGCTGCCTCGACCGCCTGCGAGCACGATCGCGAGCGTATCGCGGGCGAGGACCGCGCGCGATTGCGGCTCACGGCCGCTCGATCCGGCGATGCCGGAGGGATCCCAGGGTTGGCGCGTGGTCATGGCCGGATCTGCGAAGTGACGACTCGACCCTACGCCCGCGCGTCGCGGGTACCTTGATCGGAATCAAGCTCGCGGGCGCGTCGTCGTTCGCGACACGACCGATGCCATGCTTCCCGCCCGGTTACCATGAAGCCCTTTTGCTTCCGATCGACGAATGGATCGCCCGCCGCGCGGCAACGCCGCCGAAGTCTTCGCGACGTTCCTGCGCCTCGGCCTCACGTCGTTCGGCGGGCCCATCGCGCACATCGGCTATTTCCGGCGCGAGATCGTGGAGCGCCGGCGCTGGGTGACCGAGGCGCAGTTCGCCGAGCTGCTGGGCCTCGCCCAGTTCCTTCCCGGGCCGGCCAGCAGCCAGATGGGATTCGCGCTGGGGTTGCTGCGCGCGGGGTGGGGCGGCGCGCTCGCTGCTTTCGTCGGCTTCACCGCGCCTTCCGCCCTGTCGCTCTTCGCCTTCGCGATGCTCCTGCCGGACATTCCGGCCTGGTCGGCGAGCGTGCTCGTGCACGGCCTCAAGCTGGTCGCGGTCGCGGTGGTCGCGCATGGCGTGCTCGGCATGGCGCGACGGCTCTGTCCCGATGCCGCGCGCGCGGCGATCGCGGCTACCGGCGCGTTCGCGATCCTCGCCGTCGGCAGCGCGTGGATGCAGCTCGCGGTGGTCGCGTCGGGCGCGCTCGCCGGGCTCGCGTTGTGCCCCGGCGCGAAGCCGCCGCCCGCCGAAGCGCCCCCATTGCCCCATGGACGCCGCGCGGGATTCGCGCTCCTCGGGGTCTACGTGCTGCTCCTCGTGGCACTTCCCTTCGCGGCGCACGCGTTCGGCGGCGCGGCCGCGCTCGCGTGGGCGTTCTACCGCGCCGGAGCCCTGGTCTTCGGCGGCGGGCACGTGGTGCTGCCGCTCCTGCAGCAGGCGGTGGTCGAGCCGGGCTGGCTCCCGCGCGACGAGTTCCTCGCGGGATACGGGGCGGCGCAGGCGGTTCCCGGGCCGATGTTCACGCTCGCCGCCTATCTCGGTGCGCGCATCGGCGATGGGCTCGGCCCCGCGGCGGCTTCCGGCCTCGCGCTCATCTCGATCTTCCTTCCCGGGCTCCTGCTGATCTGCGCCGTGCTGCCGCTCTGGCGTTCCCTCTCGTCGCACCCCGCTGCGGCCCGCGCGGTGGCCGGCGTCAACGCGGCGGTGGTGGGACTTCTCGCCGCCGCGTTCTACGACCCGGTGTGGACCAGCGCGATCGCGGCTCCCGTCGACGCGGGGATCGCGATCGTCGGCTTCGCGATGCTCGCGGCGTGGCGCGCTCCCGCGCTCGCCGTGGTCGCGTGGTGCGTGGCGGCCGCGTTCGCCCGCGCCGCGCTCGCGTGAATCGCCCTCCCCCCGGGCGCATCGCCGATTCGCTTGCCCTGGAGTTCATGGTTCCTCGGGCCGGGCGCTGACCGGCATCAAGGGGCGGGCACCGGGCGAGCCTAGGATGGTCGTATCCACACGGAGGACCTTCCATGCCCCGCAAGATTCCCCAGGTCGGCGCACCCGACCCGGAGCGCAACACCTCCCCGATCTTCGACGAGGAGGATGCCGACGACCTGTCGTTCGATCTCGAGCTGGAGAGCGGCGTCTGCTACTTCAACGACGTCGCGTACCGGGTCGGAGACTACGCGCCGAGCTGAACTCCTCGCGCCTGGGCATTGTCCTATTGCGCGGCGTGGAGGCGGACATTCTCGACGACGGACGCCTCGACCTTCCCGACCCCAACGACTGGACCTCGACGACATCCATTGCCGCATGGCACGCGATTTCGGCGTCCTGGTCTCGATCGGCAGCGACGCCCACTCGGTGGACGGCCTCGCGGACCTGCGCTACGGTATCGGCCAGGCGCGCCGCGGATGGCTCGGCAAGGACCAGGTGCTCAATGCCCGCACGCTCACCGCCCTGAAGCGCGTGCTCGGAAAAAGAAGAGCGACCCGGACGATACGGAGGCCTGAGTGAAATCGTTTCCGACGCAGCATCCCGACTTCAAGCTCAACTTCCGCCGTCCGCGCCGCGTCGCGCTGCGCGCCGCCCTCTTCGGCCACATCGGCCTTCTCGAATCGTGGTTCGACGGCGACGTGGACATCGAGGGCGACATCGGCGAGGCGTTCGCGATCGGCATGACGGGCTTCGACAAGCCCACGCTCCTCACGCGCCTGAGGAACCGCTGGCACGAGCTGCGCTTCTCCAACGCGAGCCGCGAGCAGGCGAAGGAGAACGCCCGCTTCCACTACGCGCTCGGCACGGACTTCTACCGCCTGTGGCTCGACGAGGCGCTCATGATGTATACGTGCGGCTACTGGGCCGAGGGCACGACGAGCGTCGAGCAGGCGCAGCGCAACAAGGTCGAGCACGTGTGCCGCAAGATCCGGCTCGCGCCCGGCGAGGAGGTGGTCGACATCGGCACCGGCTTCGGCGGCTTCATGTTCCACGCGGAGCAGTTCCACGGCGCGAAAGTGACCGGCACCAATACCACCCCCGAGCAGGTGCAGATGGTGCGCGAGGAGATCCGCCGCAGGAACCTCCAGGGCAAGTGCGAGGTGATCGAGTGCGACTTCCGCGAAGTGCCGCGCCAGTTCGACAAGGTCGTCTCCATCGGCGTGCTCGAGCATGCGGGCCGCGACCAGCTCGAGGAAGTGGTGCGCGCGCACGCCGGGCACCTGAAGCCGGGCGGCCTCGGACTCCTGCACTTCATCGGGCACGTGGGCCGCTTCGAGACCGAGTTCTTCATCCGCAGGCACGTCTTCCCGGGCGGCTGGATCCCGAGCCTCGCCGAGACCCTCGAGGCGATGGAGCGCGCCGGCCTCGAGGTCGTGGACGTGGAGAACCTGCGCCGCCACTACGCGCTCACGCTCGACGCCTGGGCGGAGCGCTTCGAGAGGAACTGGGAGAAGATCCACGCGCTCGATCCGAAGAGGTTCGACGAGCGCTTCCGCCGCATCTGGCGCGCGTATCTGTTCGGCTGCGCCGAGATGTTCCGCTCGCCCCACGGCCACACGCACCTCTTCCAGATCGTGTTCTCCAAGGGAATGACCACGAAGGAGAACTATCCGATGTCGCGCGCGCACCTCTACGCGCCGATACGCGAGCCCGGGGCGGAGTTCGCCGAGGCGCACGCGCGCGGGGCCGGGCGGCGCTCGCTCGAATGAACGCCGCGCTCGACGCGCACGGGTTGAAGCGCGAGGCGCTCGTGCGCGAGATGCGCGCGGGCTCCGGCCGCGTCGGCCTCGCGAAGGACACCTCGAACCTCTTCCGCGACCGGACGCATGCCGCGCACCGCAAGCTCGACGTGCGCGCGATGTCCGAGGTGCTCACGGTCGATGCGAAGGCGGGCCGCGTCGATTCCGAGGGCATGGCGACCTACGAGTCGCTGGTCGACGCCTGCCTGCCCCACGGCGTGATGCCCGCGGTCGTGCCGGAGCTCAAGACCATCACGCTCGGCGGCGCGGTCGCGGGCGTGGGCATCGAGGCGACGTCGCATCGCCACGGCCTCGTGCACGAGACGGTCGAGGAGCTCGAGATTCTGGCGGGCGACGGGCGCGTCCTCACGTGCACGCGCGACAACGAGCACGCCGACCTCTTCCACGGATTCCCGAATTCGTACGGCACGCTGGGATACGCGCTGCGCGTGGCGGCGCGCGTGGTGCCGGTGAAGCCCTACGTCCACGTGCGCCACCTGCCCTTCGAGGACGCCGCCGCGTACTTTCGCGCTGTCGAGGAGCATTGCGCCGCGGACGACGCGGATTTCCTCGACGGCACCGTCTTCGCGCGCGATCGCATGTATCTCTCGCTCGGCCGTTTCGTGGACGAGGCGCCGCGCACGAGCGACTACACGGGCGTCGACGCCATCTACTACCGGTCGATCGCCAGGAAGCGCGAGGATTGGCTCACGGCGCGCGACTACATCTGGCGTTGGGACACCGACTGGTTCTGGTGCTCGAAGAACCTCTACGCGCAGAATCCGCTCGTGCGCAGGCTGTACGGCCGCAACCGCCTCGGTTCCCGCACCTACTCGAAGATCATGCGCTGGAACAGCCGCGTCGGCCTCACCCGCACGCTCGACCGCCTTCGCGGCCTGCACGGCGAATCGGTGATCCAGGACGTCGACATCCCGATCGGAAAAGCCGCGGGCTTCCTCGATTTCCTCGCGCGCGAGATCGGCATCTGGCCGGTGTGGATGTGCCCGCTCGGACCGCAGGCCGACGCCGAGCGCTGGACGCTCTATCCGATGGAGCGGCGCTGGTACGTGAACTTCGGCTTCTGGGACGTCGTGCGCACGAGCGAGCGGCAGGAGCCCGGCCATTTCAACCGCGCGATCGAGCGTGCGGTGGCGGACGCGGGCGGGACCAAGTCGCTCTACTCCGAGAGCTACTATGCGCGCGAGGAATTCGACACGCGCTACGGCGGTGCCGCGTATGCCGCGCTCAAGGCAAAATACGATCCCGGCGGGGCGTTCCCCACGCTCTACGAGAAGTGCGTGCTGCGCCGCTGAGGCGCGCCCGGCCGCGACATGCTGAAGCTCCTCGTCCCCACCGACGGCTCCGACAACGCGCTGCGCGCGGTGCGCCACGTGGCGGAGCTCGCGCGCCGCGGCGTCGCGCTCGAGGTGGTGCTCCTCAACGTGCAGCGTCCCGTGATGTCGGGCGAAGTGGGCAAGGTGGCGCCGATCGAGATCGCGGAGGACAAGCGCGCGCTCGCCGCGGGGAGCGCCGTCGCCAAGGCGCGCGCGGCGCTCGAGCCCGCGAACGTCACGCTCACCGTGCACGAAGCGATCGGCGACGTCGCCGAGGAGATCGCCGCGGCCGCCGAGGCGCTGCGCTGCGACGGCATCGTGATGGGCCATCGCGGGATGGGCATGCTGAAGAGCCTCGTCATGGGCTCGGTGTCGGAGCAGGTGCTGCGGCTCGCGAAAGTGCCGGTCACGCTGGTGAAGTAACGCTTGGCGCGGCGATCGCGCGCGAGGGCCGTTTTGTACGCATCGACCCTGCGCAATCCGCCCTTTGACCGCCCCGCCGCCTTGCGGTAAAACGCGCCGGTGGCCGGGCATCCGGCCAAATGGCCGATCCGGCCAAGGGAGCAAGCCCGTGGTCCGAAACGCTGCGGTCTTCGTACTGCTACTCGCATCCCTCGCCGGCCACCCGGGCCGCGCGGCGCCTCCTTCCGTTTCCGCGGGCGCTTCGATCAGCGTGGCCGTTCGCGCCGACGGCACGCTGCGCACCTGGGGCGACGACAGTGCCGGTGCATTGGGCACGGGCCGGTCGCTGCAATCCCTCCTCCCGATCCCGGTCGCAGGCATCGCGAATGTCGTGGCCGTCGCGTGCGGCGACTTCCACACGGTGGCGCTGCACTCGGATGGAACGGTGTGGGCCTGGGGCCGCAACGACAACGGCGAGCTGGGCGACGGCACGACCAACGGGCGCTCGGTGCCGACCCGGGTCGTGGGACTCACGGGGGTGGTGGCCATCGCCGCGGGCTCGGTGCACACGGTCGCCCTCAAGTCGGACGGCACCGTCTGGACGTGGGGCGCGAACTTCGCGGGGCAGCTCGGCGACGACAGCCAGGGCCGCTCCACGCCCACCGCGGTGGCCGGACTCTCCGGCGTCATCGCGATCGCGGCGGGCTACGAGCACACGGTGGCGCTGCGTGGGGACGGCACCGTGTGGGCCTGGGGCAAGAACGACAGCGGGCAGCTCGGCACCGGCATCGCGAGCGCGCAATACGAGGGAATCTCCACGCCCATGCAGGCGGTGGGATTGACGAGCGTCGTGCAGGTGGCCGCCGGCGGAACGCACACGATGGCGCGCAGGGCCGACGGCACGGTGTGGGCATGGGGAGACAACTCCGGCGGGAACCTGGGCAACGGCACGACGGCGAGCCGCGCGTTCCCCGCCCCGGTCCCCGGCCTCGCGAACGTGGCCTTCATCGCGGCCGGCTCCTACTCTCTCGCGATCCGTGCCGACGGCAGCGCATGGGCCTGGGGAGCGAACGGCTACGGGCAGTTGGGCGACGGCACGTACATCGACCGGCTCGCACCCGTGCCGCTCACCGGACTCCCGCCCATCGTTTCCGCCTCGCTCGCCTTCCTGCACTCCTCCGCGGTCGCGAAGGACGGCAGCGTCTGGTCGTGGGGCTACAACGACGAGGGCGACCTCGGCGACGGGACGACCGACCGGCACGAGTCGCCCGTGCGCACGCAAGGCATCGCCGGCGTTGCGGCGGTCGCGGTGGGCGAAGGGCACACGGTCGCACTGAGGACCGACGGCAGCGTGTGGGCCTGGGGCGACGACGGCGCGGGCGAGCTCGGCGACGGCGTGCGCATCTTCTCCACCACGCCGGTCACCCCCACCGACGCGAGCGGCTGGACGGCCGCATCCGCGGGCGGGCGCCATTCGATCGGCCTGAAGGCCGACGGGACCGTCCTCGCCGCGGGAGACAACAGCTTCGGCCAGCTCGGCGACGGCACACGCGCGGACCGCGCGACGTTCGCCCCCGTGAACGGCCTCGCCGATGTCGTGCAGGTTTCCGCGGGCTTCTACCACTCCCTCGCACGCAAGAGCGACGGTACGGTGTGGAGCTGGGGCCTCGATTACGGCGGCCGGCTGGGCGACGGCCCCGGCGGCGATCCGGGATTGGTCCCGGTGCAGGTGAGCGGCCTCGCGAACGCGGCGAGCGTGTCCGCGGGCGGGAGCCACTCGCTCGCGCTGCGCAGCGACGGCACGGTCTGGGCATGGGGAGACAACACCTACGGCCAGCTCGGCGACGGAACGACGCAAACGCGCGATGTTCCCGTGCGTGTGGCGGGACTCGCGAATGTCGTCGAGGTCTCCGCCGGCTACGACCATTCGCTCGCGCGCAGGAGCGACGGCAGCGTCTGGGCCTGGGGCAGCGACTACGAAGGCCAGCTCGGCGACGGCGGCACCGTCGACCGGTCGGTCCCGGTTCGCGTGCAGGGACTGCAGGACGCGATCGCGGTCTCGGCGGGCGATTCGGTGTCGGCCGCGATCACGCGCGACGGCAGCGTCTGGGTCTGGGGCGCAAACTTCGGCGCGCAGCTCGGCGACGGCACCTTCGATGCGCACGCGACGCCCGAGCGCCTGCCGGACCTCACCGGCGTCGCCGCGGTCGCGGTGGGCTTCGGCCATACGCTCGTGCTCGAGTCCGACGGCACGGTGCTCGCGTGGGGCGCGAACGGCCACGGTGAAACGGGCGACGGCACGCTCGCGGACCGGGCGAGGCCGGTGGTCGTCCTGCGCGAGGACGGAGCCGGAACGCTCGCGGGCGACGACTGGTTCCTCGACCTCGATCCCGCGATCGCGAAGAGCGTCCCCGAGAATCGCCGCCCGGTCTTCCTCGCCGTGGCGAGCGGCGCCAACGACCAGGTGGTCGCCGACATCCATTACCGCGCGCAGGACGAGGGCACGTCCGGCAGCGTGTACGTGTTCGCGCTGGCACCCGCGACGATGGTGAAGAACGCCGCAGCCGCGAAGCGCGCGCAGCTCGGCATGATCGCCCGCGGCTCCCCGCGCGATGCCCCCGTGGCCTGCGTGCTGGCGCAGCTCGCATCCGACGGATCGCTCCAGGCGGTCGGCGCCGCGAACCTCCAGGCCTACCTGAGCGGCGTGCTCTCCACGCAAGGGCAGGCGGTGACGGTGCTCGACAACGCCTCGAGCTCGCAGCTTTCGGGGGCGACCTTCTTCGTGGGATACGGGGCGGATCCATCGTCCATGATGGCCGCCGGCACGAACCGCAGCGTGGTGAGCGTGCCCGGCCCCGTGCAGTGCCAGCCGCAGGCGCCCCAGACCGGATGGTGGTGGAATCCCCTCGAGGATGGCCGCGGCTTTTCCATCGAGGCGCACGGCCACAACCTCTTCTTCGCGTCCTTCCTGTACGACGTATCCGGGCGCTCGACGTGGGTCGTCTCCTCGGGTCCCGCGTCGCTCGACGGCTCGTACTACACCGGCGAGCTGCTGAGCGCCCACGGCGGGCAGACCCTCGCCGGCGCCTACCCGGGCTTCCCGGCGGTCGACGACCTCGGCCAGGTCGCGCTCGCCTTCAGTGATGCGAGCCACGGCACGATGGTGTGGCCCGGCGGCGTGGTGCCGATCGAGCGCTTCGACATCGTGCCGAACGGCCTCGCGCTCGCGCCGGCGGCCAACCAACCCGAGAACGGCTGGTGGTGGAATCCGCAGGAATCCGGGCGCGGATTCTTCCTGGAGTGGCAGGGCGGCACGCTCGACGTCGCGGGATACATGTACGACGACGCGGGCAATCCCGTGTGGTACATCACGGTGGGACCCATGAGCGGCGCCGATGGCCTCACCTTCGCCAACACGTGGTGGAGCTACGGGGGCGGGCAGACGCTCACCGGAGCTTGGCGGCAAAACCGCCAGACCAGCAACGACGTCGCACCCATCACGATCCGCTTCAACGCGCCCGACAGCGCGATCCTCACCCTGCCCGGCGGGCGAACGACGACGCTCACCCGGCAGCGGTTCTGACGCCGCGGCGCTTTCGAGCGAGCCTGAACGCGGGTGCCGACCACACCATGACGCGATAGGTCCTGCGCAGGTCCACCTCGACGAAGCCGCAACGCCGATAGAGGCGCGCGGCGGGATTCTCCGGATGCACGCTGAGCGATCCAGCACGCGCCCGCGGCGCTCCCGTCGATCTCCATCACCACGCCGACGTCGCCTTCGCGTCCCCAGTCCTCGGCATAGATGCGCACGTCGGGATGCTCCAGCAGCGACCGCGGGCGCAGCGGCGCAGGCGGAGGATCCCACAGGGCGACGTGGAAGACGTCCCAGAGGAAAGATTGATCGGCGGCGACGAGCGGGCGGAAGCGCGATTCGGGCATGCCGCCGGAAGCATATCAGCCGATCGCCGCCGCGGGCTCCGCGAACGGGAGGCCCAGCGCCTCCGCCACTTCGCGATTGGTGATCCGGCCCTCGTACACGTTCAATCCGGCCATCAGGTGCGGATCGCGACGCAGCGCGCTGCGCCAGCCCTCGCCCGCGAGCGCGAGCACGAACGGCAGCGTCGCGTTGTTGAGCGCGTAGGTCGAGGTGCGCGGCACCGCCCCGGGCATGTTGGCCACGCAATAATGCACGACGCGGTCCACCACGAAGGTCGGCGCGTCGTGAGTCGTGGGGCGCGAGGTCTCGAAGCAGCCTCCCTGGTCGATGGCGACGTCCACGAGCACGGCGCCGGGCTTCATGCGAGCGACCATCGCGCGCGTCACGAGCTTCGGCGCCTCCGCGCCCGGGACCAGCACCGCGCCGATCACGAGGTCGGCCGAGAGCACGTGCTTCTCGAGCGTCTCGCGGTTCGAATGCACGGTGATCGCCCGCGCGCCGAAGCGCGACTCGATGCGCCGCAGCGCCTCGACGCTGCGGTCGAGCACCACCACGTTCGCGCCGCTGCCTACCGCGATGAGCGCCGCGTTCGTCCCGACCACGCCCGCGCCGAGCACGACGATCTTGGCCGGCGGCACGCCAGGCACGCCACCCAGGAGGATGCCCATGCCGCCCTGGCGTCTCTCGAGGCAATGGGCGCCCGCCTGCACGGCGAGCCTTCCCGCGACCTCCGACATCGGGGCGAGCAGCGGAAGCCCCCCGCCCGGTGCGGTCACGGTCTCGTAGGCGATCGCGATCGCGCCGCTCGCGGCGAGCTCCTTCGCCTGCTCCGGGTCGGGCGCGAGATGCAGGTACGTGAAGAGCACCTGGCCCGCGCGAAGGCGCCTGCGCTCGGACGCCTGCGGCTCCTTCACCTTCACGATCATGTCGGCGCGCGCGAAGACGTCCTCCGCGCTCGCCGCGACCTTCGCACCGGCGGCCGTGTAGTCGCCGTCCGTCGCGCCGATGCCGGCCCCCGCGTTCGATTCGACCAGCACCTCGTGGCCGTGCGCCGCCACCTCGCGCACGCTCGCCGGCGTGAGGCCGACGCGATACTCGTTGTTCTTGATCTCCTTCGGGACTCCGATGCGCACGTGCAACCTCCTTTTGGAAGGATCGGTGATCCGGCCGGGCGCTCGTGGGCCCGCCGTTCGCCGCGCAGTGTAACGCCAACCCGCTCGCGCGACTTTCCTGGAGCGTTGGGCAACGGATTCGGGCGCGCGTGCCCACGCGGCGGTTGACCGGAGGCGGTGCGATGCGTCATCGTGTAGCGAGATCGCGCCGCGACTCGGGGCAAGGCGGCCCCGGCCGGCGCAAGGGAGACATCATGCTCAAGCACGCGATCGCAGCTGCCATCCTCGCCGGAACCGTGATCCCGGCCTCGGCGCAGGTCTACAAGTGGGTCGATTCGTCGGGCGTCACCCACTACTCGCAGACGCCGCCGCCGGCGGGGGACGCGAAGACGATCGGGGTGCCGCAATCGTCCGGCGCGCCGTCGGACACCGCGCCGGTGAAGCCCGCGGCCGACGGCGATGCCAAACCATCCAACCTCACGGTGTTCGCGAACGAGGAGGAGCGCCGCAAGGCGCTTTGCGAGCAGGCGAAGCAGGAGCTGCGAACGCTCGAAGCGCCGGGACAGCGCGTCACGCGCAAGACGCCGGACGGCGAGGAAGTCCTGCTCTCGGGAGACGAACGCATGGTCGCCGTCGAGGCAGCGAAGGAGCGGGAGAAGAAATGGTGCCCGGCCGAGCCGTCGAAGGAATGAGGCGATCGACGCGCATCAACCCTTGATGCACGTGAGCGGGCGCACCGCCCCGCGCCCGTCAACCGGAGGCAGCGACCAGGCCCAACCGTCGGAAGCGACGAGGCCGGCGAGGTTCACGGTCGATCCTGCGCGATGCAGGGCTCAGCCGTGCATGCGGCGCACGTGCTCGAGCGCCTTGCCATGGTCGAGCGCGTGGCATGCGGAATCGGCGGCCGCGGCGAGGGTGGGCTGGCGCCCGAGGTGCCAGAGGCAGAGCGCGGCGCCGTAGACCAGCGCGTCGCGCGTGGCTCCCGGCTCGCCGGCAAGCGCCGCGAGCCCGGCGGCGGCGGCGGCCTTCGCGACACGTTCGTTGTCGAGCGCGGCCGGACCGTCGTCGTCGCCGGCTTCGGACCCGGCCCCGGCGGTGCCCAGGATGCGCGGGGCGCGCACCGTCTGCTCGATGCCCAGCTCGCCCGGCTTGAACTCCGTGGAAGACTCCTCGCCGAGGTCGTGGTACTGGTAGACCTTGCCGGTATGGATGAGCGAGGGGATGACGCCGCCCTCGACGCCGCGCACGAGGAGCGCCGAATCGAAGCCCGCATGGCGTGCGAGCAGCGCATAGATCCGCGGATAAGGCTTGTGCACGTAGCCCGTGACGAGATGGGTCCTGCGCCGGCCGCGAACGGGGGCCGTCAGCACCTCCGCGGTGGTGATCGCCGGGCGCTTCACGATCAGGGTGCGCAGCGCCGCGAGCTCGTGCAGCTTGGGGCACGAGGCCCGCTGGTCGACGTATGCCCAGCCGATTGCCGGATCGCCCACGCGCTCCGCGGCCTCGTCGGTCGCGAAGTCCACGGGCAGCCCCGCGGCGCGCAGCACCTGGCGGTGCGTCACGCCGAACTTTGGCCCCATGATCTCGACGCCGTGGGAGACGGCCGCGACGCCGCAGGCGGCGAGCAGCGGCGGCAGGAACGGCGCGGCCGGCAGCGTGCGGTTGTATCCGTCGTACGGATCGGCGATGTCCAGTACGTCGTCGACTCCCGCCGTGGCGTGGCGCGTCGCATCGCGCAGCGCCTCGAGCAGGCCGCGATTCTCGTCGTCGGTCTCGCGCTTCATGCGCAGCGCGATCAGGAACACGCCGGCCTGAACGGGATCGACGCCCTGATCGAGGACGAGGCGCATTCCCTCGCGGGCTTCCTCGCGCGAGATGTCCTTGCTGAGCTCCGGGCCGGTGGCGATGCGCTTGATCAGCGAGCTCATGAAGGCGGCGCCGGCCGCGGTTGCGCTCATGGCGTGCCCTCCGGCGGGATGGCGAGCAGGATGCGCTCACCCTCGAGGCGTACCGGATAGGTCCTGAGGTCCTCCTCGGCGGGCTCCTCCATCGCCTTGCCGGTGCACACGTTGAAGCGGCTGCCATGCAGCGGGCAGCGCACCAGCTCGCCATTCAGCACGCCGCTCGCGAGCGACGCTTCCTCGTGCGTGCAGGTGTCGTCGACCGCGCAGTAGCGCCCGTCCACGTTGGCGACCAGGATGCGCCGCCCGTGCGCCACGATGCGCTTCATCCGGCCGGGCGCGAGCTCGCCCTTGATTCCCACCTCGATGAATGTCTCTCCCATGGCTCCTCGCCGGGCTATACGTGCGGCTCAGCCGCGGGTTCGAACCACTTGAGGCGGTCGCGAAGTCGCACCACCTCGCCGATAATGATGAGGGTCGGCGCCTTCACGCCGCCGTGGTGCACCATCTCCGGCAGCGTCTCGAGCGTGCCCTCCAGCACGCGCTGCTGCGGCGTGGTCCCCTGCTGCACGAGCGCGGCGGGCGTGGAGCCCGACAGGCCGTGAGCCGTCAGCTCCCGGCACATCACGTCGATGCCGAGCAGCCCCATGTAGAACACGAGGGTCTGGCGCGGCTGCGCGAGCGCCGACCAGTTGAGGTCCATGCTGCCGTCCTTCAGGTGGCCCGTCACGAACACCACGGACTGCGCGCAGTCGCGGTGCGTGAGCGGAATGCCGGCGTACGACGCGCATCCCGATGCCGCGGTGATGCCGGGAACCACCTGGAAGGCGACGCCCTCGGCCGCGAGCGTATCGATCTCCTCGCCGCCGCGCCCGAAGATGAACGGGTCGCCGCCCTTCAGGCGCACCACCCTCTTGCCTTCCTTCGCGAGGCGCACCAGGAGGTGGTTGATGTCTTCCTGCTGCAGCGTGTGCTTCGCGCGCTCCTTGCCGGCGTAGATCCGCTCGGCCTCGAGGCGCACGAGGTCGAGGATCGGGCGCGAGACCAGCCGGTCGTAGACCACGACGTCGGCCTGCTGCATCAGGCGCAGCGCCCGGAAGGTGAGCAGGTCCGGGTCGCCCGGCCCCGCCCCCACGAGGGCCACCTCGCCGCCGCCCAGGGCCACGCGTGAGTCGAGCGCGGCCTCGAGCGCCTTCTTCGCCTCGGCATCGCGCCCGCTCAGCACCAGCTCGGCGATCGGGCCTTGCAGCACGCGCTCCCAGAAGCGGCGCCGCTCCTGGGGCTTGAAGCGCTGCTTCACGCGCTCGCGAAACGCCCCGGCGAGCGCCGCGAGCCGCCCGTAGCCCGCCGGAATGAAGCTTTCGAGGCGCGCGCGCAGCAGGCGGGCCAGCACCGGCGCCGCGCCGCCGCTCGAGATCGCCACGGTGATCGGTGCGCGCTCGAGGATGGACGGCATGATGAACGTGCAAAGGTCCGGCCGGTCGACGACGTTGACGGGGATCGCGCGCGCCGCGGCCGCCGCGGCCACCGCGCGGTTCACTTCGCTGTCGCCGGTGGCTGCGATGACCAGCACCTGGCCGGCGAGCTCCTTGTCGAGGAAGGCGCCTTCGCGATGCACGATGCGCCCGGCGGCGAGCTCGGCCGCGAGCGCCACGCCCAGCTCGGGCGCGAGCACCGTCACCTGCGCCCCGGCGCGGAAGAGCAGCGCGCACTTGCGCGCGGCCACGTCGCCGCCGCCCACCACGAGGCATGGCCGTGCGCGGACGTGGAGGAAGATCGGGAGGTATTCCATGGCGTGCGGTCGATGGGGTCGGGAACCTTCTATGTTAGATTCTGCGCGGAGGACGCATGCCCCGGCTTCTGACCCTTTCCCGAGCCTCGCGCCTGATCGGCGTCAGCCGGGGCGCGCTGCAAGGCAAGATCCGGAGCGGCGAGCTGCCCGCGTTCGAGGGCATGGTCTCCGCGGAAGACTTGCTGCGCGCCTACCCCGAAGCCCGGCTCGAGGACAATTCCGCCCTCGAGAAGCTCGAGTCCATCAAGGACGCGGCCTTCGCGCGGCGCATGCGCGAGCGGCTGCTGCCGAGCACCGAGGTGCTGGTCGCGCGCCTCGCCGAGATGAGCCGCGAGCGCGCGCGGGTCGAGTCGCGCCTCAAGCACTACGAGGCGCTCGTGGAGCGCCTGCAGGCGAGGCTCACGGCGGGCGCCGAGCGCGGCGCCCCGCGGGAATTCGCCGCGGCGCTCCTCGCGTGGCTGCGCGAGAGCCTCGAGCCGGGGCCGCCCGGCGAGGAGCCGCTGCGGGTGCAGGAGAATTTTCTCAGGATCATGACCGCCCACGTACAGATCCAATCGAGCGGCAAGGAGTTCTTTGTCGACGGCGACGACACGCTGCTCGAGGCCGCGCTGCGCGCCGGCCTCGCGCTCGACTACGGGTGCAGCATCGGCACCTGCGGCAAGTGCAAGGCGCGCGTGGTCTCGGGCGAGGTGCACCGCACGCGCCATTCCGACTACGCGCTCACCGCCGCGGAGAAAGGCGACGGCGTGGTGCTCATGTGCTGCAACACGGCCGTGGGCGATCTCGTGATCGAGGCGCACGAGGCGCTTTCGCCCGCCGAGATCCCCGCGCAGCGCATCGACGCCACGGTGAAGTCGGTGAGCACGCTGGGCGCGGACGTGCGGCTGCTGCACCTGCAGACGCCGCGTTCCAACCGCCTGCGCTTCCTCGCGGGGCAGTCGGTCTCGCTCGCGCTGCCTGGCGGCCCGAGCGCTTCCTACCCCGTGGCGAGCTGCCCCTGCGACGATCGCAACCTGCAGTTCCACATCCGGCCGCGCGTCGGGGACGACTTCGCCGAGCGCGTGCGCGAAGGCCTCGGGATCGCCGCCACGGTGCGCATCGAGGGCCCCCGCGGCGAGTTCGTGATCAACGAGTCGTCGCGCCGGCCGCTCGTCTTCGTCGCCTGTGACACGGGCTTCGCGCCGGTGAAGAGCCTGCTCGAGCACGCGATGGCGCTCGATGCCGCCGAGTCGCTGGAGCTCTACTGGATCGCCCCGGGCAAGGCCGGGCGCTACCTCGACAACCTGTGCCGCTCCTGGACCGATGCGCTGGACAATTTCCGCTACGTCCCGATCGATACCGGCAGCGGCGACTCGGACGAGGCCGCGATGCGCGGCGCGCTGCTGCACATGCTCGAGGACCATCCCCGGATCGACGCCTGCGATGTCTACGTCGCGGGGCCGGCGGTGCTCGGGCGCGCCGCGGCGCTCCTCGCCGAGCGCGGCCTGCCGCGCGCGCAGCTGCACGTGAACGTGGTCGATTCCTGATCGGGCGCGCGCCGGCGCGGGCCCGCGCACGGTCATGGGCGCGGTGGCACTCCGGGCTTGCCCCGGTGGTGTCGCCCGAGGCCCTGCTCGACCGCCGCCACCGCGGCCTCCACGCGCGAGCGCACCCCGAGCTTGCGCAGGATCGCCTTCACGTGCAGTTTCACCGTCCCGTCGGTGATCTGCAACGCACGGGCGATCATCTTGTTGCTCAGGCCGTCGGCCACGCCCTCGAGGATCTCGCGCTCGCGCGGCGTGAGCTCGGCGAACGGCGCCGCGGGGCGGGGCATCTCGCGCCCGGACACGCCTCCCGCGCCCTGCACCTGGCGCGCGAGCGAGCCCACCATCTCGCGCGCCACCACGTGCTCGCCGCGCAGCGCCGCCTCGAGGGTGGGCAGCAGCTCCTCGGGCTCGATGTCCTTCAGCACGTAGCCCTGCGCGCCGGCCTTGAGCGCCGCGGCGAGGTCGGCGTCCTCGCGGCTCATCGTGAGCATCACCACGCGCGCCTTGACGCCCTCGGCACGCAGGCGCTTCAGGGTCTCGATGCCCGACATGCCCGGCATCTTGACGTCGAGCAGGATCAGGTCCGCGGGCAGCTCGCGCGCGCGCCGGATACCCTCCTCGCCGGAGCTCACCGAGGCGACCACCTGGACGCCGCGGCTCTGCAGGAGCTGCTCGATGCCCCTGCGCACCAGGGCGTGGTCGTCGATGAGCAGCACGCGCACTTCAGGCCCGGGGCTGCGCGGCCGTACCGGCCGGCGGCGCATTGAAGATCAGCACGATGCGCGTGCCCTCGCCGGACTCGCTCTCGATCACGATCTGGCCCGGCAGCCGCTCGGTGCGCTCGCGCATGATGGCGAGCCCCGCGTGCTCGCCGTCGCCGCCCTCGTCGAGGGGGCCCATCCCCACGCCGTCGTCCTCGATGAGGACGGTGTAGAGGTCGTCCTCGTTGTTGAGCATGATGCGCACGTTGCGCGCACCGCTGTGCTTGCGGATGTTCGCGAGCGCCTCCTGGATGATGTAGTAGACCTGGATCTCCTGGATGCGCGTGAGCGCGAGCGAGGGGCAGTCGTTCTGGAAGTACACCGCGATGCCGGTTTCCCGGCCGAAGCGCTCGACCAGGTGCGCGATCCTCAGCGCGAGCCCCGCGTCGTCGACCTTCAGCCGGTAGTTGGTGAGCAGGTCGCGCAGGTCCGCGTTGGCGCGCGTCATGGCGCGGCGCAGCCCCTTCACCTCGTACTGCGCGGCGCCGAAGTCCTTGCGCGCGAGCGACTCGCCCAGCATCTTCAGCTGCAGCCGCATCCCGATCAGCGACTGCGCGAGGGAATCGTGCAGCTCGTTGCCTATGATGTTGCGCTCCTCCATGACGGCGAGCCGGCGCGCCTCGCTCTCGAGCCGCGACTTCTCCACCGCGAGCCCGAGGTGCTGCCCGACGCTCACCAACAGGGCCGGCATGTCCTCCCCCATCGCCGCGAGAGGCCGGTCGAGGAAGAGGTTGTAGACCCCGATGATGCGGTTCTGGTACTGCATCGGCGCGACCACGAACTCCGTGCAGTCAGGCTCGAGCATGGGCCGGTCGATGAGCTTCGCGCACAGCGCCGTGCCGGCCTGCACGCGCAGCCCCCCATCGGCCGCCACCCACCCGCAAGGGCACTGCCCGGTGCGCATCACGCGGTCGCGCTCGACGACCTCGGGCGCGAGGCCGCGGCTCGCGAGCAGCCGCGTATGGCCGTCCTCGACCGCGAGCCGCACGCTCGCGGCGCGCGCATCGACCAGCTCGATCAGCGTCTCGAGGAACCCCCCCAGCACCTGCTCGAGCTCGCCGGGCTGGCTGAGGCTCGTCGCCACGGCATAGAGGATGTCGAGCGACTGGGTCTTGCGCGCGAGGCGGACCGACGACGCGTGTGGATCGGCGGGGGCGCGGCGCTCGGCCTGGCCCGGCTTGGCGGCGGGATCTGTCTCGGACATGCGCAATGCGGCTCCGCGGGGACGAATCGGATCGACGCCGCCCTAGCTTCCCGGCGCCGTCCCGTCCGCGGCCGGCTTCGCGCGCGCCGGGCCGGGCGGCTTGTGGGACGGATCGTTGGGATTGATGAAGATGAAGCGCGGCTCGCCGGCGTTCAACTCGACGTAGTCGAGCGTGGCCCCGGTGAGCAGCTCCACGCAGCCGGCGGAAACCACCAATTTGACGCGGTTGCTCTCGAACTCGACGTCGCCTTCGCCCCGGGCGTCGAAGCCCAGCCCATACTCGATGGCCCCCCGTTCGTCGAGGCGCGCGGCAAGCCGCAGGCACGCGCCCTCGAGGTCCGGGTGCTGCGCGGCGGACCTGAGGATCTGCTCGGCGGCCTGCGGGGTGACGGTGATCATGGCGGCTCCTTCGGGCCCCGGGTCTCAGCCGGTGCTCCACGCCCGGGGCTTGCGCATTCCCGCGATCTTACAGGCCTGCCGCACGTAGCCATAGGGAAAGAGCTTGAAGAGGTCGTTGCGCTCGGCGCCCCGCGTGTCGGCGAGGAACTTGATCACGAAGCGCGCGTCCGGGATGACGTGGCGGTCCTCGTAGAACCCGCGCACGAAGCGGATCACCGCCCAGTGGTCGTCGGTGAGGACGATGCCCTCGCGCCGGGCGAGCTCGGCTGCAACTTCCTCGCTCCAGTCGGAGGGATCGACCAGATAGCCTTCGTCGCCGGTCGGCGGCATTGCTCGGGTATCAGGCGGCATTCTTGCACCTCCGGATGAAATCGACGAAACGCGGCGCCCACGGATTGTCCTCGATGGTGCGCAGGTGCGCGTACGAGGCCAGCAGGTTGCGGTGCACGATCCCGTCGTGGCGGCCGTCGATGCCGTGGCCGCGCTCGACCTCATAGGCGAACTCGGTGTCCGCCGGGAGGTTCTCGACGCTCGAATAGTGGAACTCGTGGGCACGGATGGGTTGCGCGTGCGCGTCCGGGCGCCGCGGCCAGGGGCAGCTCGACGTCTCGCGCAGGTGCACGTAGCCGCGCCCCACGGGGCGGCGGTGCATCACGATGTCGGCCGGGATCGCCCCGGCCATGGGCGCGCAACGTCCGTTCCATTCGATACTGCGCGCGAGGTACATGAGGCCGCCGCACTCCGCGTAGGCGGGCAGGCCCGCCTCGATCGACGCGCGCACCTGCCCGCGCAGCTCCTCGTTCGCGGCGAGGGCCTCCATGTGGGTCTCGGGAAACCCGCCGCCGATGAACAGGCCGTCGGCCTGCGGCAGGCGCGTGTCGTGCAGCGCATCGAACGCCACCAGCTCGGCGCCCGCCTCGCGCAGGGCCTCGAGGTCGCCGGGATAGTAGAAGCCGAAGGCCGCGTCGCGCGCGATGGCCACGCGCACCCGCGCTCCGGCCGCGGGCGCCGGTGCCCCGGCCGGCACCGGGGCCAGGGTAGCCGCGGCGCGCGCGACGGCGAGGACCGCGTCGAGGTCCACCTGGGAAGCGATCAGCGCGCCGATCTCGTCCACGCGCGCCCGGGCGCCTTCGGCCTCGTTGCTCGGCACCAGCCCGAGGTGGCGCTCCTCGATGCTCATGCGCTCGTCCTCGCGCACCGCGCCGAGGACCGGGAGGGTGGTGTAGTGCTCGACCGCCGCGCGCAGCTTCGCCTCGTGCCGTGCCCCGCCCACCCGGTTCAGGATCACGCCCGCGATGCGGATGCCGGGATCGAAAGCCTGGTAGCCGAGGATCAGCGGCGCGATGCCCCGCGTCATGCCGCGCGCATCGACCACCAGCACCACGGGCGCGCCCAGCAGCGCGGCGACGGCGGCGTTGCTGTTGCTGCCCTCGAGGTCGACCCCGTCGTAAAGCCCCTTGTTGCCCTCCACGATGCCGATCGTGGCGCCTTGCATGCGGCGCGCGAGCTCCGCGCGCAGCTCCGCCGCGCCACTGAGGTACGGATCCAGGTTGTAGCAGGGCCGCCCGGCCGCGAGGCCGAGCCACAGCGGATCGATGTAGTCGGGGCCCTTCTTGAAGGGCTGCACCGCCTCGCCGCGCGCGGCGAGCGCCGCGCACAGGCCGATGGATATCGTCGTCTTGCCCGACGACTTGTGGGCGGCCGAAATGAGGAGACGGTTCACGCCGCCCCGGAATCGACGTCGGCGTCGGCCAGGCTGCCGGGCAGGAACGGCAGCACCTTGAGGGCGAACGCGGTGAGCGCAAGCGCCAGCGCCACGCCGCCGGCGCCGAGCGCGATCTCGGGCAGGCTGGGCGCGTACCAGGCCACCACGCCGTCGAAGAACGTGCTGCTCACTTCCTTGTCGGGGAACATCATCTGCGGGTAGGCCTGGCCGCCGATGATGAGCACGTAGACCTGCGCGAAGCCGCCTGCGACCACGCACGCGGCGGCCGCGGCGAGCGCCGCGCGCGAGCGCCGCGCGCCCGGCGCGAAGAGCAGCACCAGGGGAAGCACGCCGCCCACCAGGACCTGCCCGGCCCAGAAGAGCGCCGTGTAGATGCCGCCGTCGACCAGGAAGAAGCGCACCACGTCGTGCTGGCGCGCGATGTAGAAGTTGGTGAGGTGGTAGACCGCGACGAAGTACAGCACCGCCGCGACGAAGACGCCGAGCAAGCTGCGCAGCCTCCCCAGCACGGCCTCCCCCAGCGCCCGGCCGCTCCCGCGGTACGCGCACATCAGGACCAGCACGAAGATCGCGAGCCCGAACGAGAACGACATCACGATGAAGAGCGGCGCGAGCAGCGCGCTGTCGTAGGGCTCGCGCGCCACGAGGAAGCCGAAGATCGAGCCGGTGCCGGTGGTGAGGATGAGGCGCCACAGGAACGCGGCGAGCCCCGCGCGCGGGCTGTAGCCGTTCATGCGCCGCTCGAACATCGTCCAGAGGTAGATCGCCACCACCGCGAAGAACCCGGTGTAGAGGAAGATGTTCCAGGCGAAGATCGACTTGAAGTTGTAGTGCGTCATCGCCACGACCAGGCGGTCGGGGCGGCCCAGGTCGAGCACGAGGACCGAGAGCCCCCCGGCGAGCAGTGCCACCGCGAGCAGGCCCGAGAGCCGCGCGAGCGGCTTGTAGAGCGCGCGCCCGAACACCGAGGCGATCGAGGCGACGTTGAGCACCCCCGAGGCGGCCACGATCAGGAACACCGCGAACACGTGCGGCATGCCCCACACGATGCGGTTGCTCATCCCGGTGACGTGATGGCCCTGGTGCTCCATGTACCACGCGGCGCCGAGCGCGGCGGCGATCACGGCGCCGAGCGCGCCGAGCAGCGCCAGGTAGCCCGGGCTTCGGCCGTCGATCTCGCGGTAGTGGATGGCGGCCATGGCTAGAGCCCCTGGTAGCGCACGCCGGTGTTGAGCGCGAGATCGGCGCGCACCTGGCTCGAGGGCTCGCTCGCCAGCCGGCGATGGATCTCCGAGGAGGCGTCGTTCAGGTCGCCGAAGACCATCGCCTTGCCCCCGTCGCGGTTGCACCCTTCCACGCACGCCGGGATGTCGCCGCGGTCCACGCGTTGCACGCACAACGTGCACGCCTCGACGACCCCCATGCCGCGCGGCACGTCCGCCTTCTGGCCGGTCACCTCCTCGCTCACGAAGGAGCGCGCGCCGTACGGGCAGGCCATGACGCAGTAGCGGCAACCGATGCAGATGTGCTTGTCCACCAGCACGATGCCGTCGGCGCGGCGGAACGAGGCGCCCGTCGGGCACACGTCCACGCACGGCGGATGCTCGCAGTGCTGGCACATCATCGGCAGCGTCTGCGCGAAGCCGGTGCGCTTGTCGCGCAGGCTCACCTTGCGGATCCATTGCGGATCGGTGGCGGGCCGCCCGTGGCCGGTCCAGCCGTTCTCCTCGCGGCAAGCGGTGACGCACGCCTCGCACTCGCCGCACTTCGTGGTGTCGATCAGCAGGCCCCAGCGCTTGAGCGCCGAGGCGGCCTCCTCGGGCGAGCGCGCCTGGGCGAGCTCGATCAGCCGCAGGCCCGGTGCCAGTGCCGCACCCGCCACGGCGGCCGCACCCCAGCCGAGGAACTGGCGGCGGTCCGGGTTCATGGCCTCACCGCCGCGACGTTGGCCTGGCGCATGGGCGAGTGGCACTCGAAGCAGTCGATGCTCACCGCGGCGTAGGCATGGCAGCTCGCGCAGAAGCCGTCCTTGCCGAGCACGCTGCCGGTCGTGCGGCTCGCATGGCAGTTCACGCAGTTCTTGAGGCTGAAGCGCGGCGTGCGGATGCCTTCGTGCACCGTGAGGTCGCGCTGGTGCAGGAGCATCTTCATGTGGTTGCGGCGCATCTCGGCGGTGGGTGCCACGCACTGGCCGGGCGCCTCGATCTTCGGCGAGGGCACGGGGACGCGGCCCGCCCCGCCGTCGCTCGCGCGCACGAATCCCGCGGCCGCCAGCAGGGCGACCGCGACCGCGGCCGGGAAGCGCATCGTCGGCACGCTCGCTCGCTCAGTGGTCGCCCATGCCCATCTTGATGTAGCCCGTGGGGCACACGTCGGCGCAGATGTGGCATCCGATGCACAGGTCGTAGTCGGTGTAGACGTAGCGGCCCATGGTGGACTCCGACTTGGGCGTGCGCTTGACCGCGGTCTGCGGGCAGTAGATCACGCAGTTGTCGCACTCGAAGCACATGCCGCAGCTCATGCAGCGCTTGGCCTCGTCCACCGCCTGCTTGTCGTCGAGGCCCACCATGCGCTCGGCGAAATGGCCCAGCACCTCCTCGGCCGAGGGCCCGATCTCGGTGCGCTTGGTGCGCTCCGCGTAGGGGAAGTGGCCGAGGAAGAGCTCCTCGGACTTGCACACCTCGGAGGCGCTACGGTCCTCGTAGTTGTGGATCGCGAAGCCGCCCACGGCCTTGCCGCCGGCGGAGGTGCCGCGCACGCCGCGGTCGATCTCGCGCAGCTCCGGGTCGTCGAGCGCCTTGAACGCCTTGGGCTCGAGGTGCGTCTCGCGCAGCTTGTCGAGCAGGTTGAAGTGGTGCACGTCGACCTTCGGCCGCTTGGCCATCTCGGCGTGACGCAGGTACCGGTCGATGCTGTCGGCGGCGATCGAGCCCTGGCCGATCACGGTGGTGAGCAGGTGCGGGCGGATGATGTCGCCGCAGGCGAAGACCCCGGGGCGGTTGGGGAGCTGGTAGAACTTGTCGGCGGCGATGAGTCCCTTGCCGTTGTCCAGCTCCTCCATGCCCTGGAGGTCGCCGGTCTGGCCGATCGCCACGACGATCAGGTCGGCCTCGACGTCCATCTCGGTGCCGGCCTTCTCCGTGAACTTGCCCTTGTCCCATTGCACCTCGGTCAGGCGCAGCGCCTTCGCGCGCCCGGTTTTCTCGTCGATGATGACCTTCTTGGGCAGGAGGTTTCCCTGGATCTTCACGCCCTCGCGCTGCGCGTCCTCGATCTCGTGGCGGGCGGCGTTCATCTGCTCGATCGGCTGCATCGAGGTGAGCATCACCTCGGCGCCCTGGCGCGCGGCGAGCGTCGAGACGTCGTGCGCGGTGTGTCCCATCACCACGAACTCGGGACGCTCGGTCTCCTTGACGTCCTCGATGTACCCCAGGCGCCGCGCGACCGACACCACGTCGACCGACGTGTCGCCGCCGCCCACCACCACCACGCGCCCGGCGACCGCCAGCAGGCGCCCCTGGTTGAAGGCCTCGAGGAACGCGACACCGCTGATGCAGTTGGGCGCATCGGCCCCCGGCACGGGAAGCGCGCGCCCGGCCTTGCAGCCGAGCGCCAGCAGCACCGCGTCGTAGTCTCTTTCGAGGTCCTTGAGCGCCACGTCGCGGCCGATGCGCGTGTTGGGCTTCACCTCGACGCCCATCGCGATGATGCGGTTGATCTCGCCGTCCAGGTGCGTGCGCGGCAGGCGGTAGCCGGGCACCCCGTACTTCGCCATCCCGCCCAGCTCGGCGTGGTCGTCGAAGAGGGTGACGCCGTGGCCCTTGCGGCGCAGCTGGTAGGCGGCAGAGAGGCCCGCGGGACCACCGCCCACGATCGCCACGCGCTTGCCGGTCTCGGGGCCCGCCTGGAAGGCGAACCCCTTGCCGAGCGCGTAGTCGCCGATGTACTGCTCGACCGCGTTGATGCCCACGTAGTCCTCGACCTTGTTGCGGTTGCAGCCGGTCTGGCACGGCGCGGGGCACACGCGGCCCATCATCGACGGGAACGGGTTGGCGTCGGTCGAGCGGCGGAAGGCGTACTCCTGCATGCTCGTATCCTTGGGCGGCTTCTCGATCCCGCGCACGATGTTGAGCCAGCCGCGGATGTCCTCGCCCGACGGGCAGCTCGCCTGGCACGGCGGCGTCTTGTTCACGTAGACCGGGCACTTGTCGGTCTCGTCGGCCGTGAAGATCTGCTCCTGCGCCGAGCGCCACTCGTGGTCGCCATCCTTGAACCGGCGCACCGTGAATCCGGCCTTCGCCTCGGGCTTGCTCGCGGGTGTCGATGACATTCCTATCTCCGGTTGGACCGCTTCATTGTTTCGCCCCGAGCACGATCGCGTTGCCGACCAGCGCGTGGAGGCTGCCGATCATGTCCATCGGGTGCTTGTAGTACGGCAGCACCTTGCTGAACTGGGTCTTGCAGATGGCGCAGATCGCCGCCAGGTAGTTCACGCCGTGCTCGTCGACCACCTGCTGCAGCGCCTGCATGCGCGGCAACGCCCCCTTCACGCGCAGCTCGAGGAGGTCGTCGGTGAGGAGTCCCCCGCCGCCGCCGCAGCAGTACGTGCTCTCGCCGATGGTCTCGGGAGCCATGTCGACGAACTTGTTCACGCACGCGCGGATGATGTCGCGCGGGATCGTGAACTGTCCTCCCGGCACGCCGCCCATGCGCGAGCCGCGCGAGACGTTGCACGAGTCGTGGAAGGTCACGACCTTGTCGTCGTTGGCGCTCTTGTCGAGCGTGATGGCGCCCCGGGCGATGAGGTCGTGCGTCACCTCGCAGATGTGCTGCGGGGCCGGATAGCGCGCATCGAGGAAGTCGAGCGGCCCGATGAGCGTGTTCCAGAAGCTGTAGGCCACCCGCCAGGCGTGGCCGCACTCGCCCACCACGAGGCGCTTCACGCCCAGATCGAGCGCGGCCTCGCGGATGCGCTCGGCCACCTTCTGCAGATTGTCGTGGTTGCCGATGAAGAGGGAGAAGTTCGCCGCCTCGGAGGCGTGCGAGGAAAGCGTCCACGAGATCCCGGCGGCGTGGAACACCTTCGCGTAGCCGATCAGCCCGTCGATGTGCGGCTCGGCGAAGAAGTCCGCGCTCGGCGTGACCAGCAGCACCTCGGCGCCCTTCACGTCGAGCGGGAACTTCACGTCCACGCCGGTGGCTTCCTTCACGTCCTCCTCGAGACCGTCGAGCGTGTCGCGCAGCGCCGGGCCGGGCAGGCCCAGGTTGTTGCCGATCGTGTGGACCTTGCCGATGATCTCGTTCGAGTACTTCTGCCCGAGGCCCACGCTGTCCATGATGTCGCGCGCGGCCATGGAGACCTCGGCGGTGTCGATCCCGTAGGGACAGAAGACCGAGCAGCGGCGGCACTGCGAGCACTGGTGGAAGTAGGAGTACCACTCGTCGAGCACCTCGCGGGTCATGTCGCGCGCGCCCACGAGCTTCGGGAAGTGCTTCCCGGCGAAGGTGTAGTAGCGCCGGTAGACCGAGCGCAGCAGGTCCTGGCGCGCCACCGGCATGTTCTTGGGATCCGACGTGCCGAGGTAGTAGTGGCACTTGTCGGTGCAGGCGCCGCACTTCACGCACGAGTCGAGGAACACCCGGAGCGCGCGCGACTGCGACACCGCCTCGCCGAGCTTGGCGACCGCGACCTTCTCCCAGTCGGGCACCAGCTCCCCCGGAAAGCCCAGCCCTTTCTGGATGTCCGGCTTGGCCACGTAGGGCTTGCTGTGCGCCATGGCGCCCGCGTGCACCAGCGGGATGACCGGGTATTCCCCCAGGGGGGGCGTGTCGAAGGCGGCCATCTCAGTCCCCGTGCGCGCTGTGGCCGATGGCGGCCGACCAGCCCGCCGCGTGGCGGCGTTCGCGCGCATCGTCGACCTGGTTCAGGCTCGGGCTGAAGAAGACGCCCGGGGCGTGCAGCAGCTTGCTCACCGGGAAGACGATCATCAGCGTGGCGACGAGCGCCAGGTGCACGAGCAGCACCGGATCGGCGGGCAGCGGCTGCCAGTCGAACGCGAGGAGCCCCAGCATGAAGGCCTTGAGCGCGACGATGTCGGTGTGCGCGAGGTACTTCATCGCGAGCCCGCTAGCGCCGATCGCCACGAGCAGCGCCAGCATCAGGTGGTCGGACGGACTCGTCACGTAGCGCACGCGATCGACCAGGAAGCGCCGGCCCCAGAGGCCCGCCAGGCCCGCGAGCATCGCGAAGCCGGCGTACATGCCGAAGGGCTGGATCAGCGCCACCCAGCCCCAAACCGGCTGGGTGAAGTAGCGCAGGTGGCGCAGCAGCACCGCGAGCAGCGCCACGTGGAACGTCCACCCGAAGAGCCAGATCCACTTGTTCGAGCGGAAGAGCGCCCGGAAGAGCGTGACCTCGGTGGCCATGCGCAGCACCACGCCCGCGCGCGTGGTCGGCGCGGGCGGGATCGGGATCTTCAGCGGCTGCGGGGTACGCGAATAGATCCACACCTTGCGGGCCACTCCGCCCACGAGCATCGCCGTCGCGCCATAGAACAGCAGCGCGTAGAGCACGGTGAGTGCGGACAACGCACGCTCCCGGAGGCGGCGGCGGGGGCTACACGCAGCCCGTTGGCTTCGGCAGGCCCGCGTACTTGCAGGCCTGCTTGGCCGGGCCGTAGGGGAAGAGCTCGTAGAGGTACTTGCTGTTGCCCTTGTCCGCCCCGAGCTTCTTGCCGATGGCCTTGGTCAGCACGCGCACCGCCGGGGCGATCTGGTACTCGTCGTAGTACTCGCGCAGGAAGTTGATCACTTCCCAGTGGTTCCCGTCGAGCTCGGTGCTGTCGAGGCGCGCCATCTCCTTCGCGACCTCCTCGTTCCAGTCGGCGCGGTTGGCGAGATAGCCTTCCTCGTCGGTTTCGATGGTCTGTCCGTTCATCACGATTGGCATGTCTGTCTTCCTTGAGGTCAAAGCCAGGACTGCACGACGTTGTGCTCCACCACGAGATCCACGAAGCCCCCGTAGTCCACCAGGCGAACGCCGTCCATCACCCGGTGCTGCATTCCCCGCGCCTGCACGTCCGGCCCCAGCGCGTACACCGAAAGGCTCTTCATCGCCTCCTCGAGGCGCTTCGCGATCGCCGTGCCGCGCACCGCTGCGTAGATGCCGTCCTCGATCAGCAGGACCGCGCTGCCCTTGGAGGCCATGCGCAGGCACTCCTCCAGGGCCCCGTGCTCGAAGGGCGACTTGTTGACCGTGTGCAGCATTCGTTTCCTTCCCTAGAAGCTCAGGACCACGTCCTGGGCCTCCATGATCTGCGCCATGCGCTCGGCGCTCACCACCTCGACGGGCACGACCAGGTCCTCGGCGCCGAGGCCGCGCGCCTCGAGCGATTCGCGCTCGACGTAGAGCTTGGTCACGTCGTAGTCCTCGAGCGCCCGGAACGTGGGCGAGAAGTTCTTCACCGCCAGCGCCTTGGTGTCCTGGCCCTTCGCGAGCTGCCAGACGCCGTCGCCCACGAAGGCGAGGCTCACGTCCTGCTCGAACGCCGCGCCGATCAGAACCACCTCGAGCGACTCGAGCGCGTAGATCGTCCCGTACGGCGCCTTGCGGTTCACGTACAGGAATCTCTTGACCGTGCCGCCTTCCGAATGCTCCGTCATGGCCGCTCGCCCCTAGTCGCCGAAGACCACCAGCCGCTCGGACTTGATGCCCGACTCGATCAGCTGGCCCAGCCCGGAGATGCGGAACCCGGGCGCGATGTTGTCGGCGTCCTTGCCGTTGCGCTTCGCCTCGGATGCGTCCATGAGCCCGCGGCGCTGCGCCGCGGCCACGCACAGCACGAGGTCGATCTTGTGCTGCTCGGCGAGCTCGCTCCAGCGCTTGACGATGTTGCGGTCGTCCTGCGGCGGGACCGTGAGGCGCGTGCCGTTGTTCACGCCGTCGTGGTAGAAGAACACGCGGTAGATCTCGTGCCCCTTCGCGAGCGCGGCCTTCACGAACTGGTAGGCCGTGTCGGAGGCCGCATGCGTGTACGGCCCTTCGTTCACCAGGATGCCCAGCTTCATATCTCTCGCGCGCTAGAAGCGGATGTGGGTCGAGGCGTTGAGGCTGTTGCGGGAGCCGCGCCAGTTGTCGATGTGGAACTTCGTGAACGGCAGCCCCGTCAGCTCGAAGAACCGCGGCCAGCCGATGCGCTCCACCCAATCGCCCATGCGCTCCCAATCGCGGGCATCCTTCTTGTACGTGTAGAGGATCTTCTTCACCACCGCGGCCACTTCGGGCCAGCGCGGCGGATTGTTGGGCAGCCCCGCCGCCACCAGCTTCTGGAACATGGGCTTCGAGCGCGCGTTCGAGTTCTTGCCGCCCACCCAGATGGCGAGCTTCGAGTGCTCCGGATCGTTGATCTGCATCGGCGGGCACGGCGGGTAGCAGGCGCCGCAGCAGATGCACTTCTTCTCGTCGACCTCGAGCGAGGGCTTGCCGTTCACGATCGCCGGGCGGATCGCAGCCACCGGGCAGCGCGCCACCACCGAAGGCCGCTCGCACACGTTCGCCACGAGGTCGTGGTTGATCTTCGGCGGCTTCGTGTGCTGGATGTTGATCGCGATGTCGCCCTGGCCGCCGCAGTTGATCTGGCAGCACGAGGTCGTGATGTGCACGCGGTTGGGCATCTCCTCCTTGATGAACTCCCCGTAGAGCTCGTCCATCAGCGACTTGACCACCCCCGAGGCGTCGGTTCCGGGGATGTCGCAGTGAAGCCAGCCCTGCGTGTGGGAGATCATCGTCACCGAGTTGCCGGTGCCGCCCACGGGATAGCCCGCGTCGTTGAACGCCTGGATCAGCGGTCCGACCTTCTCCCATTTGGAGACCATCACCTCCAGGTTGGAGCGGATCGTGAAGCGCACGTGGCCCTCGCCGTACTGGTCGACGATGTCGCACAGCAGGTTGATCTCGTAGGGGCCCAGCTGCCGCTGGGTACCCACGCGCACCGTCCAGATCTCGTCGCCCGAGTAGGCCACGTGGTGCAGCACGCCCGGCCGCGGCCGGTCGTGGTATTTCCAGTTGCCGAAGTTCTTGACCATCAACGGGTGCATGTACTGCATGCCGTCCGGGCAGCCGCTCTCGATCGGAGTGCGCATCTGCTTCTTTTCCACCGCTTGTGCTTGTGCCACGGCCATCTCCTCCGAACCTACGCCGCCGCCGGCTGGTGCCGGTCGATCCACTTCTGCGCTTCCTGGTCCCAGTCGTCCATGCGCACGTACGAGCTGGTGCGCGGGTGCGAGATCATGTTCGGGTCGACCTCGATGCCGATCGCCTCCAGGAACTTCGCGAGCCCGATGCGCTCGATCATCTCGCCGCAGCGCTCGTGCTCGAGGCCGTTCTCGGCCCAGTAGTCGATGACGGTCGCGGCCAGCCCGCGCAGCTTGTCGTAGTCCTCGTCGGTTTCCAGTTTCATGAACGGCACGATGACCGTGCCCATGGTGTCGCCGATCTTGAGCGTGCGCTTGCCGCCGATCAGCACCGAGACGCCGCGGTCCTTGCCGGGCTTCAACGCCTTGGTCATCACGTTCACGCAGTGCATGCAGCGCACGCAATTCCTGTTGTCGACCTCGAGCGTGTCGTCGTCGTTCAGCGACAGCGCCTTGGTCGGACAGCGCGCGATCACGTTGTCGATCGTGTACTTGCGCCCGTGGCTCGCGACGTACTCCTTCACGCCCTTCTGGTCGACCTGCATGTCGTCGCGCCAGGTGCCGATCACGGCGAAGTCCGCGCGCTGGATGGAATTCATGCAGTCGTTCGGGCAGCCCGACACCTTGAACTTGAACTTGTAGGGCAGCGCCGGGCGGTGCATGTCGTCGATGAAGTTGTTCACGAGCGTGCGATGGATGCGGTGCTCGTTGGTGCACGACTGCTCGCAGCGCGCCGCGCCCACGCACGACATCGCGGTGCGCACGCACGGCCCCGCCCCCCCGAGGTCGAAGCCGTACTCGTTGATCTCGTCGAAGAAGTGCTGGGTGTTCTCGCTGGTGGTGCCGATGAACATGATGTTGCCGGTCTGCCCGTGGAACGCGATGAGGCCCGAGCCCCACTTGCTCCAGGAATTCGACAGCTGGCGCAGCATCTTCGTGGTGTAGTGGTTGCCCGCCGGCGGCTGCACGCGCAGCGTGTGGAACTCCTTGGACTCGGGGAACATGGCCGCCACTTCCGAGAAGCGCGGAATGATCCCCCCGCCGTAGCCGAACACCGAGACCGTGCCGCCCTTCCAGTAGCCGAGGCGCGTCTTGTACGAGTGCTCGAGCTGGCCGAGCAGGTCGACCATCATGTTGTTCTCGTGCGCGAGGCGCTTCAGTCCCGTCACGAAGCTGGGCCACGGGCCGCTCTCGAGCTGGTCGAGCATCGGCGTCGCGTGGAAGGGCTTGGTCGATTTCTTCTCTTTCGGAACGAACGTGCTGTGGCGTTCCGGGTTCTTCGGCTTCAGCGCGTCGGTCATCGGGGGCCTCCGGACGGTGCGGGAACTGTGCGACTGCAGTGTAACGGTGCGCCTTCGCGCCCCACGCTGCTCTTTGGAGATACCCCGGCGGCGCCGCACCCCCACCCATTGGAGATAGAAACGCGGCGATAACCCCGCCATTTCAGCGAGTTACTGTCCGCGCCGCAGACCGGAGTCCGCGCCCCGCGACGGTGCGACAAACGGCCCGCGGCATTTTCGCCGGGGCGCCAATGGGTTAAGTTCTTGGGCCCTGATTCCGCTTTCGCAATTCGCCGCCTTGAACGCCATCCTCATGCCCCCCAGCGCGCGTGCCTTCGGAGCGCAGGCCGGGCGCTCCTATGCGCGCTGGCGCGAGCGCAAGCTCGCGCTTCATCCGCGCCGTCTCGAGGAGCTCGTGGTGGAGCTGCGCGATGCGCGCAACCCGAGCGCGGCGGAGCTCGCGCAGATCCGCCGGCGCTGCGCGGCGGCGAACATGTCGGTCTACGCGTGCGACCGCGCGTCCGCCGCCGACAAGGACGTCGCGCGCATCCTGGGCGAGCGCCTCGGCCTGGGGTCGTTGTGCGCCAATCCCCTCGCCGACGAAGACGGCATCAGCTCGCTCGAGACGCGGCCCGAGAAATCGGCCCTCGGCTACATCCCGTACTCGAACCGGCGGATGCTCTGGCACACCGACGGCTACTACAACGCGCCCGCCGAGCGCATCCGCGCCTTCATCCTGCACTGCGCGCGTCCCGCCGCCTCGGGCGGCGACAACCGCCTGCTCGATCCGGAGATCGCCTACATCCTGCTGCGCGACGCCGATCCGCGCTACGTCGAGGCGCTCTCGGCGCCCGGCGCGATGACGATCCCCGCCAACACGGGCGAGGGCATCGAGCCACGCCCCGCGCGCACCGGCCCCGTGTTCAGCTTCGAGGAGGGGGCGCTGCACATGCGCTACACCGCGCGCACGCGCAGCATCGAGTGGGCCGCGGACGAGGTGCTGCGCTCGGCGGTGCGCCACCTGCAGCAGCTGCTCGAGGGCGATTCGGGCTACGTCCTGCGGGTACGCCTCGCCGCCGGCCAGGGCCTCGTGTGCAACAACGTGCTGCACGATCGCAGCGCCTTCGCCGACGAGCCCGCGCCGGGTGCGGGCCGGCTCGTCTACCGCGCCCGCTACTGCCGCCGCGTGCCCGCCCCATGAAGCACATCCCGCTCAAGTTCATCCGCGAAGACCCCTCGGTCGGCAACGCCGACAACGCCGAGGACGCGCGCGAGCCCACCGCGATGCTCGCGCGCCTCGTCGACGAGCTGCGCGGCGAGCTCGCGAAGCTCTCGCCGCAGGCCGAGAGCCTGCGCCGGGCCGACCTGCAGCTGCAGCTCGGCCGCGCCCTGGTGCGCCTCGAGAAGCGCCTCGAGGCATGGGCCGCGGCCCGCGAGGCCTTCGACCTCTACATCGCCGAGCAGGCCTGGGAAGGGGCCGCGCAAGCGTGCGACATCCTCTTCCTCGCCGAGCAGCCGAAGTCGCTCGCGGCGCTGGGCCAGGGCATCTGGCTCGCCGTGACCTTCCCCGTCGACCCGGAGCTCACCGTGGCGCTGCTGCAGCGCGTGGTCGAGGAGACGCCGCCGGATTCCGACGGCGCGGCGGTCGCCGCCGTCACGGCGCACTACGTGGCGGATCTGCGCGCGCAGGAGCCGCAGCGCGAGCACCTGCTCATCTACACGAATCAGGTGCTCGCCACCGTCGCGCGCCGGCACAGCGGTGTCGAGGGGCAGGAGGACTTCAACCGCTGGATCGAGCGCATGGAGCTCGGCGATCCGGCGCGCTTCCTGCCGCGGCTGCGCAACGTCGTCGACGTGCTGGTGCAGGACGACTGGTGGTTCGACCGCGAAGCCCTGCAGGCCGCATTACCCGTGCAATGAGGCTCGCGATGGCGGAAGACCGCTACGACGACGAAGGCGAAGGCGACGTTCCGGACGACGTCGTGGACGCCGTCTTCGCGATCGACTGCCCGAGCCTGCCCGTCGACCACGCCTATGCGCTCGCGCGCGCCGTGCAGGCCGTGCTGCCGTGGTTCGCCGACGAGCCCCTCGCGGGGCTGCACGACGTCCACGGCGCCGCCTCGGGAGCGGGCTGGGTGCGTCCGGAAGGCTCCGGCGCGATGCTCCAGCTCTCCCATCGCGCGAAGCTCGCGCTGCGCCTGCCGCGCCACCGGGTGCAGGACGCGAACGCGCTCCTCGGGTGCACCCTGGAGGTCGCGGGCTGGCCGCTGCGCGTGCGCGCGGTCTCGCTGCGGCCGCTTTCGCGCATCACCACCCTCTTCGCGCGCTACGTGGTGTTCGCATCCGCCGGCAGCGAGGACGCGTTCATGGCCGCCGCCGGCACGGAGCTCGCCGCGCGGGGCGTGACCCGGGCCACGATACTGTGCGGGCGCGCCACGCCGCTCGCCACGCCGCGGGGCACGCTCGAGACCCGCAGCCTGATGCTCGCCGGGCTCACGCGCGCCCAATCGTTCGAGCTGCAGCGCCACGGCCTGGGGGCCGAGCGCAAGATCGGCTGCGGCGTGTTCATCCCCCACAAGGGAATCGGAGACCTGCGTGCCAGGTCGAATTGACGGCAACCAGAGGACAACATGGCATACGAGGCGAAAGGAAGGACGCTCGAAGCGACCGAGAACGGCTATCTGGTATCGCAGGACGACTGGGACCGCGACGTCGCCGAGGCGATCGCGGCCTCCGAAGGGCTCGCGCTGTCGCAGGACCACTGGGACGTGATCGGGTACCTGCGCGACGCGTACTTCAACCACAACGGCGAGCAGCCCAACAACCGCGCGATCCTCAAGGCGATGCAGGACAAGTGGGCCGGCCGCCAGGTGGACAACAAGACGCTGTTCGACCTCTTCCCGGGCAACCCCTCGAAGCAGGCGGGCAAGATCGCCGGATTGCCCGAGAGCATGCGCAAGGGCGGCTACTAGGCGAAGCGCCTCAGTCGTAATGCCTGCGCTGCGAACGCCGCCTTCCGACCCGCTGCACCACGCCTCCGCGGATGGTGTAGGCGCCCGTGAGCTCGAAGCCGCCGTACTTCGGGTTGAGCGGCTTCAGGATGCGCCGCTCGCCGTCGAACACGATCTGGCGGAAGAACACGTCGCCCGCGTACTCGACGATCACGTAGGAGCCGTCGCGCGCCACGTAGCCGGGATCGACGATGATCACGCACCCGTCGGCGAATTCGGGCTCCATGCTGTCGCCCAGCACGCGCAGCGCATAGGGCTCGAGCGAGCTGCAGCCGCCCTCGACCATCGCGCTAGCCCTCCCCTTCGTTCTCGGAAGGCGCGGTCTTGTGGAAGCGGATCACCTGGCCTTCGGGTGCGGGTTCGTCGGCGAAGCGCGGTCGCCCGGCAGTGGCCCGGCCCGCCGCTTCGGCGAGCTCGCGCTCGCGTGCGCTGATGAGCGCCAGGCACTGCCGCAGGTCCTCGATGGTGCGATCCGAGAGCGGATGGCGCATGCCGTGGGGTGTCGCGGTGTCGCGGATGACGCCCGCGAGCGTGAGCTTCACCGCCTGCAGGATGCGCGCTTCCACGGGGATCTCCGGTTCGTCCGTCACGCTCGCCTCAAAGGTCCGACCACATGCGAATCAGGTTCAGGTAGGCCGCGTTCACCTGCGCCGTCTCCGCTGCCTCGGGCGCAGCCTGCAGCAGCTTCTCGCGCGCCGCATTGAGCCCGTGCAGCAGCTCGCGGCGAGCGGGATCGCGCACCATGCTCTGCACCCAGGTGACCGCCACCAGGCGCTCGCCGCGCGTGACCGGGGCCACGCGGTGCACGGTCCCCGCGGGGTAGAGCACGGCGTCTCCCGCCGCGGGCTTCACCGCCTGCTCGCCGGCCGCGGTGCGCACCACCAGCTCGCCCCCTTCGCAGTCTTCCGGTGCGCTGAGGAAGATCGTGATGGCGATGTCCGAGCGATACATTACACCGTCCGCGCCCATGATCGGGTCGTCGAGGTGGTCGCCGTAAGCCATGCCGGGCCGGTAGCGCGCGTAGATCGGGGCGGCGACGTGCAGGGGCAGCGCGGCGCTCCGGTAGACCGGATGGCGCGTGAGCTTGCCCATCACGACGCGGTTCAGCCGCTCGAGCTCGACGCCCTCGCCCTCGAGCTCCTGGTTCGCCTTCACGCGGCGCGCCGCCGCGCCGGCCGAGAGGCGCCCGTCGACGAAGCGCGCTCCCGCGAGCCACGAGCGCACGAGCTCGAGCTCGTCGCCTTCAAGGACGGCGGGTATGGGAACGAACATCCAGGCCTTTCCGGATCACGCGAAGCGGATCCATGTGGTGGCGATGTACTTGACGCCCTCCTCGAGCTTGGCGCCGCGGTGCACGTGCGTCCAGAAGGGCGGGAAGAGGACGAGCTTGCCCTGCGCCGGCCGGATCGCAACGCCCTGCAGCGGGAACTCCGTCTCCCCGCCCGGCCCAGGCACGTCGTTCAGGTACCAGATCGCGACCAGCTGGCGCTCGCTGAAGGAGCCGGGCCCCGCGTCGACGTGCCAGTGATAGAACTCGCCTGGGCGCGTGCGCTGCAGGTTGTAGCCCTCGTCCTTGAAGGAGTTGGCGGCGAAGAAGGGGAACTCGAGCGCGAACTCGTTGAAGGTGGCCACGAGCTGGCGCGAGAGCGTGCGATCGATGTCGGCCCAGTCCTCGCGCCCGCTCACGCGCAGGTCCGTCGAGAGCTTCACCGCGGGGGCCTCGCGTCCCTCCTGGCCGATGCGCCCGGCGTACTGCTGCCCGGTGCTCGCCTCGAAACGGCGGATCGCCTCCTCGCACACGTCGCGCGGCAGTGCGCGCTCGACCTCGTAGATGAAGCTCGCGGGCTTCACCTCACGGACACGGCCCCCGGGGAACGCCATCGGAGCGCCCGTCGCCTAGCCGAAGATCAGCTCGGTGTTCTGCATTTCCCCCGCGGCGTCGATGTCCACGCCGATCGCGCCCGGCATGCGCCGCACGATGTACCCGCTCATCAGCATGGCGGTGGCCTGGTTGCCGTTCACGAGGCTGGTGAGCAGCTTGTCGGCGACGATCTGGCAGCGTTGCAGCGCGTCGGGCCGCTCGACGAAATCGCGGCTCATCTGCCAGCCCCGGTCCATGTCGCGGTCGAGCTTGTCGTGGAACTCGCCGGCCCCGAGCAGCAGCGGCTCGGGCACTTCCACCATGTAGACCTGGTCGCCGACGACTACCTTGAATCGCATCCGTTCTCCCGAATTCATCCGTCGACGAGCCACTCGCCCGTCCGGACGAGCCTAGCGCCAGCGCGCGCCCAACACAAGCAGAGGAGCCTGCAATGACGAGCAACGCCTACTACGAGAACATCGACCGCATGGGCAAGGCCGGCGTGGACCCCGAGTACATCAACGGCTGGGCCTCGGGATTCCTGCACAACCCGAAGCGCGAGGACCAGCGCTGCACCGAGGCCTACGATGCCGGCTATGCCGCCGGCATGGAGAAGAAGGCCGCGGGCTACGAGGCCTGGGTCAGGAAGTAGCCGCCGGCCCCGAGGCCTTCTCGGCGAGCGCCAGCCAGCGCGCGGCCTCGCCGGGGTCCCGCGGGACGCCGACGCCCTTCTCGTACATCGAGGCGAGCGTCGACTGCGAGCCCGCGAGGCCCTGCTCCGCGGCGAGCCGGAACCAGCGCGCGGCCTCGGCCGCGTCGGCCTTCGTGCACTCGCCCTGGAAGTACATGAAGCCCAGGCCGTGCTGCGCCAGCGCGAGGCCCTGCTCGGCGGCCGCGCGCATCCACTGCACCGCGATCGAGCAGTTCTTCACCATGCCCAGGCCCACCTGGGCCATGATCGCGACGCGGTACTGCGCCTGGGGCTCACCGCGCTCGGCCAGCGGCTGGAGCAGCTGCATGGCCCGCGCGAATTCCTTGGCCTCGAACGCGGCGATGCCGCTCGCCAGCTCCATGTCCAGTCCCGTCATGATTTCCTCCACGGGCTATTATCCACGAACCGACCGCAGGAACCGACACCCATGGGCATCATCAGCAGCCGACCCACCGTGGCGCTCGTGAAGACGCGCTGGCGCAAGAAGGGCCCGCGCACGCTCGCCGATCGCGCCGGCGTGATCGGCGCCAACGTCTGGAAGGTCTCGCTCGAGATCTACCGCCACCTCGAGGGCGAGGGCTTCCGCTTCACCTCGGACCGCATGGTGACGGACGTGCTCGGCGAATTCATCGCCTTCCTCGTCCAGCTCGTCGATCGCGCCGTCTACGGGCGCCTGGACGATGCGGACCGCGCCACCCTCGTGAGCGAAACGGCACGCCACCTCGCGGCGACCGTGGAGAACAACCAGCTCGACCTCTTCGGGCCCGGCGAGTACCGCAAGCCCTTCATCGACCTGCTCAACGCGCGCGGCGAGGACTACTCGCGCTTCGAGTTCCGCGACGGCGAGCCGGGCTTCGCCTGCCTGCGCTTCTTCGCCGGGCGCGTGTCCGACGCCATGGCGGAAGCGGGCAACAAGTGGGTGATCGAGCAGATGATGGAGATCGACGCGCCCGAGATGGCGCGCCTCGCGCGCAAGCTGGTCGACCAGGTGCTGAAGGACTAGGAAGCTCTGAACAAGCCCGGGTAACTGGTTCAGAGCTTGCCTATCGCCGAGCAGAGCACTGCGCGAGCAGCGCGTCGAGGGCCTCACCGCGGGCGCGCGGGTCGGATGCCAGGAGCTCGCGTGCGGCCGCCAGCCAGCGCCGCCGTCCCTCGTGCACGACCTCCGAGAGCGGCTCGAGCTCGCCGCAGCGCAGAAACCGCTCGTAGGCGCCGAGCGCCTCGGGAAAGAGCTGGCGGCGCGGCGCGTCGAACGTGGCGAAATGGAAATGCAGCGCCGCCACGTTGGCGCGCTCGATGAGCGCGGGCAGCGTGGAAAGGCAGTCGGCCAGCAGGTCGCGCACCGCACGCGCGACCGGCTCCGCGGGCGTGCGCGCCACCGCGGCCGCGAGCCGCGCCCAGCCGTCGCCCAGCTCGACCCCGGCCATCGCCTCGCCGACCTCGTGCAGGATCATCGATTCCATCTCGTTGTCGGCCATGCGCTGCAGCGCCGCCTCGGTGTCGCCGATGAAATCGTAGTCCGCCACGGCGCGCGCCATCGCGTTGTCGCGTTTGCTCCACTGCCACTCCTCGACCTTCTCCCACAGGAAGCGGCGCACCGATTCCTGGCGCACATAGATGGTGCGTCCCTGCAGCATCGCCGGCGGCGCGGTGAGCTCGCGCGCGTATTCGCACGACGACACCAGGATGCGCAGCCCCGCGCGCTCCTCCACCCGCAGCAGCCGGCCGAGGAAGAACATCGGCTTGTGGAAACGCCCGTAGCCGGCGCCGTAGACGCAGCCTTGCGCCAGGAGCTCCTCGTTGGCGGCCTGGGCATCGAAGGGATCGCGCTCGCCGCCCTCGAGCGGCAGCGGCGCGAAGTCGTCGGACTCGAGGCCGCTCCAGAGCCGCTCGCGCGACTTGAGCCAATCCCCCAGCTCGTCCTTAGGGAGCACGCGCGCGAACGGCAGCTCGTTCTCCCAACGGTAGTACTCGCGCATCTTGAGGAGGAACGTGCACAGGCCGTACTCGCCGGCGTGCCTCGCGTCGGAGACATCGCAGTTGCGCTGGACGACACGCGCGAGTTGCGGGAGATTTCGGATCATCGCGGGAATACAATCAGTCTAGCATTCCCACTTGCACCTGACGGAGGACAGCGACATGACGAGCCTCATGGAAGCCATCGTCGGCGGCGAAGCCGCCGACGCCAAGGACCCGCGTTTCCCCAACGCGCCCTCGGGCTGGACGGCGGCGGCCGCCACGGAGGCCGCCCGCAAGGAAAGCCTCGAGCTCACCGAGGAGCACTGGGAGGCTCTGCGCGCCATCCAGGAGTTCTACGCGCGGCACGACCCGAACCAGGTCAACCTGCGCGAGCTGCACGACGCGCTCGACGAGCGCTTCCACGCGCGCGGCGGCATCAAGCGTCTCTACCAGCTCCTCCCCGGCGGCCCGGTCGCTCAGGGAAGCCGGCTCGCGGGGCTCAATCCGCCGGCGGGCGCGGTCGACAAGGGATTCGGGAGCACCGCCTAGACGTCCACGACGCAAGCGTTGTTGCGCGGGCTCAGCCGGCTCGAGCCGCTGCCGTGCGCGTAGAGGACGATGCCCGCGTCCTCGTCGCGGAACCGCGCCGACGCGAGGACCGGCCCGAAGACTTCCTCGTTCATGATGAAGTTCGTGGCCTCGGCACCGGCGAGGATCGTCGGCTCGTAGAAGAGCCCGTCCTCGAAGCCCTCGACCGCGGCGCGCTTCGCGCCGGTGAGCACCTGCGCCCCTGGGAGCGCAGGGTCGCCGTCGAGGCCGCGAAGGAGCGGGAGAAGAAATGGTGCCCGGCCGAGCCGCCGAAGGAATGAGGCGATCGACGCGCATCAACCCTTGATGCACGTGAGCGGGCGCACCGCCGCCACGCGCCGCGCGAGCCCCGCGTTCTCCGTCGCCTCGGCGACGACCTCGAGATCCTTGTAGGCCCCAGGCGCCTCCTCCGCCGCGCCGCGCATCGAGCGCGTGCGCACGAGGATCCCCTGCGCGGCGAGGGAATCCACGAGCTCGCGCCCGCGCCACTGCGCGAGCGCCTTGTGGCGGCTCATCGCCCGTCCCGCCCCATGGCTCGCGGAGCTGAACGCGCGCGCCTCGCTCGTCTCGCTGCCCGCGAGCACGTACGAGCCCGTGCCCATGCTGCCGCCGATGACCACCGGCTGCCCGACGGGCCGGTACCGCTCCGGGATCGACGGATGTCCGGGACCGAAGGCGCGCGTCGCTCCCTTGCGATGCACGTAGAGGAGCCGCTCGTGCCCGCCCACGCGATGCCTCTCCGGCTTGCAGGTGTTGTGCGACACGTCGAAGAGCGTGTCGACCGCGATGCCGGGGAAATAATGCCGCAGCACCTTGCGCGTGATATGGGCGAGGATCTGGCGGTTGGCGAGCGCGCAGTTCATCGCCGCGTTCATCGCGCCGATGTACTGCTCGCCCTCGGGGGAGCGGATCGGCGCGCACGCGAGCTCGCGATCGGGAAGGACGATTCCGAGGCGCCCCGCCGCTTTCGCGAGGCTCACGAGGTAGTCGCTGCCCACCTGGTGGCCGAGGCCGCGCGAGCCGCAGTGGATCGAGACCACGACCTGCCCTTCGAACAGGCCGAAGGCGCGCGCCGCCTCCGGATCGTGGATGCGCTCGACCCACTGCACCTCGAGATAGTGGTTGCCGGAGCCGAGCGTGCCCATCTCGTCGCGCTGCCGCGCCTTGGCGAGCTGCGACACGTTCGCCGGCACCGCACCCGCCATGCAGCCGTGCTCCTCGACGAACTCGAGCTCGTCCTCGCTGCCGAAGCCCTGCTCCACGGCCCAGCGCGCGCCGCCCATGAGCATGCGATCGAGCTCCTCGGGCGTGAAGCGCAGCGACCCGCCCTCGCCAACGCCCGCGGGAACGTCGCGGAAGAGCGAATCGGAGACCTTGCGCAGCGACGGCAGCAGCGCCGCGCGATCGATGGAGGTGCGCAGGAAGCGGATGCCGCACGAGATGTCGAAGCCCACGCCGCCGGCCGAGATGATTCCGCCGGCCTCCGGATCGAAGGCCGCGACCCCGCCGATCGGGAAGCCGTAACCCCAGTGCGCATCGGGCATCGTCATCGCGCAACCCGCGAGTCCCGGCAGCTTCGCGACGTTGGTGATCTGCTCCATCACCTTCTCGTCCATCGCTTCGAGGAGCTCGCGCGTACCGAAGAAGCGCACCTCGCCGCGCCCGGCCTGCGCGGGAAGGGACCAGATGCAGGGATCGACGGCGACGACCCGCGCGAGATCCATGCTAGACGTCCACCACGCAGCGCGCTTCCCAGCCGGCGCCGCACGGCTTCACCGCAAGCATCGTGAGCGTGGCGCCCTTCACGTCGACGCCGCGCTCGAGGTCTTCGCGCCAAGGCTCGCCCCACCCTTCGCCACGCCAGCGATCGCCTTCGCGTGCGAGCGCAAAGCGGCCGAGCGCGAGCCCGCGCGCCTGCGATTGCGCCACCAGGCGATTGAGCCAGGTGACGAACGCGAGTTCCACGTCGGCCTCCTCGAACGCCACTTCCACGCGCTCCACCGGACGCACGTCCTCGATGCGGGTAACGAGCGCGAAGAGAGAACGCGCGCCCTCGACGAAGGCGTCCTCGGGGCGCACGCCGCGTCCCACGATCCCGACATCGGCGTCGTGCTCGAAATAGGCCGGGCCGGTGCTGGGGAGGCTGTCGTTCACGTCGAGCTCCACGGCCGCGATGCCGGTCGATCCAAATTCCTCGAAAGCGCCGATGCGCGCCGATCCAACGCCTTCAGCTCGCATCCCTCCCCGCAGCTCCCAGATACCGCGCGAACCAATCGGCGGCGAGGCGGGCGACCTGCTCGAGCGCGCCCGCCTCCTCGAAGAGGTGCGTCGCGCCGGGAACGATCGCCATGTCCTTCTCGCATTGCAGCCGCTCGTAGGCGGATTCGTTGAGGTCGATCACGCCGGTATCGTCGCCGCCGACGATGAGCAGCGTCGGCGCCCGCACGCGCACGAGCGCTTCCTCGCCGGCGAGGTCGGGCCGCCCGCCGCGCGAGACGACGGCGCGGACGCGCTCCGGGGCGAGCGCCGCAAGCTGCAGCGCCGCCGCGGCCCCGGTGCTCGCGCCGAAGAGCCCGGCCGGAAGCGCCGCCGTGGCCGGCGCCCTGCCGAGCCATTCGAGCGCGCCGTGCAGTCGTTGCGTGAGGAGCCCGATCTCGAAGCGCTGCGCGTAGTCGACATCCTCCTCCTCGGTGAGGAGATCCACGAGCAGGGTCGCGAGGCCGCTGCGTTGAAGCTCGCGTGCCACGTAGTTGTTGCGCGGGCTGCGGCGGCTCGAGCCGCTGCCGTGGGCGAAGAGCACGAGGCCGGGCGCGTGCGGCGGGACCTCGAGGAAGGCCTCCAGCTCGGGAAGCCCCTTCACCCCGCGCAGCACGACGTCCATGGCTTCACGTCCTCAGCACGAACGGGTCCTGGACCTCGTCGCTCGTCTCCACCCAGACGCTCTTGGTCTGGAGGAACGCGTCGATCGCCTCCATGCCGTTCGCGCGCCCGATGCCGCTCGACTTGTAGCCGCCGAACGGCGAGTTGAACGTGAGCGCGCGATAGGTGTTGATCCACACGGTTCCGGCCTGGAGCCTCTTCGCGAGGCGATGGGCGCGGGCGAGGTTGCTCGTCCAGAGGCCCGCCGCGAGCCCGAAGCGCGTGGCGTTCGCGAGTCGCACGACCTCGTCCTCGTCGCGGAACGGCGTGAGGGCGAGGACCGGGCCGAACACCTCCTCGTTCATGATGAAGTTCGCAGGCTGCGCGTCGGCGAGGATGGTCGGCTCGTAGAAGAGCCCGTCCTCGAAGCCCTCGACCGTGGCGCGCTTCGCGCCCGTCAGCACCCGCGCGCCCTCGGCCACCGCGCGCTCGACCATCGAGCGGTCCTTCTCGAGCTGGGCGCGCGTGGCGACCGGGCCCATCTGCGTCTCGGCGCGCAGGGGATCGCCCAGCCGGATCGCCTTCGCGCGCTTCACGAGCCGCTCACGCATCTCGTCGAAGATGCGCTCGTGCACGTATGCGCGCGACCCGGCGACGCAGGTCTGGCCGGCGGCGGCGAAGATGCCCGCGAGCACGCCCGCTTCCGCCTGGTCGAGGTTCGCGTCGTCGAACACGATGTTCGGGCTCTTGCCGCCCAGCTCGAGCGTGCACGAGGCGAGGCGCGCGCCGCACCGCGCCGCGATCGCCTTGCCGCCGGCTTCGCTCCCGGTGAACGAGATCTTCGCCACGCCGGCGTGCTCCACCAGCGCCTCGCCCGCCTCGCGGCCGCCCGTCACGACGTTCACCACGCCGGGCGGGAAGCCCGCCTCCTCGGCGAGCCGCGCGAGCTCGAACGCGGAGGCGGAGGTGACCTCCGAGGGCTTGATCACGATCGTGTTGCCGGCGGCAAGCGCGGGCGCCACGTTCATGATGGTGAGGAAGGTGGGCGAGTTCCACGGCACGATCACGCCCACCACGCCGAGCGGCTCGGGCAGCGTGTAGTTGAGCACGCTCGCGCGCTCCAGGGGAATCACGCGCCCCTCCACCTTGTCCGCAAGGCCGCCGAAGTAGTAGAGGAAATCCTTCACCGCCCTCGCCTGCGCGCGCATCTCGGCCATGAGCTTGCCGTTCTGCTGCGTCTCGAGCGCGGCGATCTCCTCGGCGTGCTCCGCGATACGATCGCCCCAGCCCATGAGGAGCCGGCCGCGGCGCGTGGGCGAGAGCTTCGACCACGCGCCCTCGAAGGCGGCCTGCGCGGCGCGCACCGCGCGGTCGATGTCCGCGCGCCCCGACTCCGCGAAGTCTCCCCACGGCTTGCCGGTCGTGGGATTGATGGAGACGAATCGGCGTCCGCCGGCGGGCGGCACGCGCTCGCCGCAGATGTGGTTGTCGAAGCGGCGCACGTCGGCGGTCGGGGTGTCCATGCGAATTCCTCCGGGTATCGCGATTACTCTACTCCGGCGCGCCGCCCGAGGGTTGCGCCGCGCGCACGGGGTTTGGTAAGGTCGGGCGCTTGAATTCCCCATTCCAGATCACCGGCAATCCCTGGCTCGATCTCGCGATGGCGTCGCTCGCGGCGATCGCGGGCGCGCTCATCGCACACGGGATTGGTGCGGCGATCCTCGGCCGGGTCCTGCGCTTCCACCAGATCGGCTCGGTCATCGTGCGGCGCACGCACGAGCCCGGGCGCTGGATGCTCATCTTCGCCGCGCTGGGCCTCGTGCTGCAGGGCGCGGCGCCGACGCTCCCGTCCCTCGCCGCGCTGCGGCACGCGAACGGCCTCTTCCTCATCGCTGCGGTGACCTGGCTCGCCCTCGCCGCGATCGACGCGCTCGTGGACATCGTGGCGGTCCTCAATCCCCGCGACGTCGCGGACAACCTGCATGCGCGGCGCATCCGCACGCAGGCCCGCGTGCTCGGCCGCACGCTGAAGATCTTCGCGTTCGTCTTCGGCTTTTCGGCCGCGCTCATCACCTTCCCGTCCGTGCGCCAGTTCGGCGCGACGCTCCTCGCCTCCGCCGGCGTCGCGGGACTCGTCGCGGGGCTCGCCGCGCGCCCGGTGCTCGGCAACCTCATCGCCGGGCTGCAGATCGCCTTCACGCAGCCGATCCGCATCGACGACGTGCTGATCGTCGAGGGCGAATGGGGGACCGTCGAGGAGATCACCGGGGCGTACGTGGTGGTGAAGATCTGGGACGAGCGCCGCCTCGTCGTGCCGCTCCAGTGGTTCATCGAGCATCCGTTCCAGAACTGGACGCGCACCTCGTCGCAGATCATCGGCACGGTCTTCCTGTGGGTGGACTACCGGGTCCCCGTCGAGCCGGTGCGTGCGCAGTTCCTGGGCCTTTGCAAGGAGGCTCCGGAGTGGGACGGCCGCGTGGCGAACCTGCAGGTGACGGAGCTCGGCGAGCACTCGATGCAGCTGCGCGGCCTCGCCTCGTCCGCCGACTCCGGGAAGAACTGGGACCTGCGCTGCCGGCTGCGCGAAGGTCTCATCGACTGGCTGCAGCGCGAGCATCCCGAGAGCCTGCCGCGCGCTCGCGCGGAGGTGGGGATCTCGCGGGCGTCCAACCGTCGCGACGGATGAGCGCGAGGCCGCTCACGGGATCGTGCACGCGGTCGAGGCCGCCGGGGAGCGAGGGAACCTCCGCCTGCTCCCGCAGGCCTCAGATCTCCTTCATCACCTGGGCGTAGGAGATCACCGCGAAGAGCGCCGTGCCGCCGACCACGTTGCCGAGGAACGCGGGCACGAGGAAGCCGCCCACGAGGCGCCCTACGCTCATGTCGCCGGCGAGGACCAGCAGGAACGACTCGATGCTTCCCGCGACGATATGCGCGGCGCCGGAGATCGCGATGAGGTAGGACATCGTGACGACCACGAAGAACTGCGCGGACTCGGCCCCCGGAAGGAGCCACACCATCGCCGCCATCAGGAATCCCGCGGTGATCGCCTGGAAGAACATCGCGAGCCAGGTCTTGTCCATCGCAGCGCGCGCGACGGCGAGCATCGCGTCGCGCACGTTCGGCTCGATCACCGGCGTGAACGTGCAGAAGAGCGCCGCGAGAAGCGTTCCGGCGAGGTTGGCGGCGAGGATGATGCCCCACACCCGCCCCAACGTCGCGAGGCCCGCGAGCGACGGCTTCGCCATCACCGGCAGCACCATCGTGATGGTGTTCTCGGTGAAAAGCTGCTGGCGGGCGAGGACCACCATGAGGAAGCCGACCGGGTAGCCCAGGTCGCGCACCAGCACCGACCACGGCGCGTCGGGGAGGTAGCTTTGCAGCACGCCCTGCGCGAGGAGCGAGAAGCTGATCGACAGGCCCGCGGCGAGCCCCGACCACCAGAGCGAGGTCGCGGGCCGCGCCATCTCCTCCTCGCCGGTGGTGCGCACCACCTCGTAGATCACGGGAGTGCGCGGCGCGGAGCGCTCGACGACCTGCTCCTCCTCCTTCTCCAACTTGTCGGCGCGCCGTTCCTCGCGCCGGTGCTCGCGCGAGATCTCGCTGCGCGGCGCGCGTTGCGCGCCGCCCTGGGGCCGGGCCATGGCGGGACATCCGGAAGACGGGGCGCGTTGGACAACGCGTCCCGTTCCCGGTTGCGGGACTTCGGTCAGCCCTTGCGGCGGTTCTTCACCAGCCAGGAATCGACGATGCGCACGATCTCGTCGATCACGGGGGAACGCATGCCCTTCTGCGCAGCCACCGCCTGCACCAGCCGGTCGACGCGCTCGATGCGCGGCGCGCCGGCGGCGAGCGCCCGCGCGGCCGACGACGGGCTCTCGAGCGAGAGCGCGGCGTTCGCGTACTTCTCGAACGGCACCATGTCGCCGCGGCTCGCGCCGAGCGACACGCACAGGTCGTTCACCCACTCGTAGACCTGGCGCGACAGGGCGAGGTCGCCGTGCACCGTCTCCTTGATCGAGCGCACGCCGTCGACCTGCGCGCAGCGATAGTTGCCGGCCATGAGCATCGCCCACTTCGCGAGCGGCACGAAGACCGAGTCGTGCACCTTGAGCTTCACGGGAAGCTCGATCTTCTCCCCACCCACCTCGAAGCGCGCCGCCTCCACGCCCGCCGCGAGCTCGCGCAGCATCGCGGTGTGCGCCTCCGAATCGAAGCGCGCCGCCTTGAAGTTGGTGGGAAGCCGCACCTGGAGCACGTTCACCTCCCGCTCCGGCGGGCGGAAGGCCTGCGGGTCCGGGCTGCAGAGCGTCACGAGCTTCGGGTCGAAGGCGTCCCACACCTCGGGGTCGCTGTAGGCCTCGCGGCAGCGTTGCGCGTCGAGCCCGGGAATGCGCGCGAGGTACGGAAGCGGCGGCATGTTCATGATCGACATGCACGGCACGCGCGACTTCGCCACGGCCTGGAGCAGCTCGCGCACGCCCGGCGAGCCGTACTGCGGCTCCTGCATCGCGAGCCCGATGAGGTCGAACCCGGCGGGGTCGACGTTCGTGCCGACGGCCGACACTTCGCCGGGCAGCGCCTTCGAGCTCACCTCGACCAGTCCTTCGCGGCCCTTCACGGGCATGCGCACGATCGCGCCCTTCTCGTTTATGAGCTTCGCCTCGGCGGGCAGGCACACGAGCGTGACGGAATGCCCGGCGAGCGCGAGCTTCACGCCGAGGAGCGAGCCGTAGGACGCGCCGAGGATCAGGATCTTGCGTTTCGCCATTTCTCCCCCTGGATCGGAAAGGACCCGCCCGGCGCCCGCCGTGCGGCCCATCCGGCAATGCGTCGATTGTCCCCCTTTCGGACCGCGCGAATACCTCATCTCCAGGCAATGAGCCTGTAACGGTTTTTCGCAAAGGGTACCGGCCGCACGCAAGGCTTACGCGCCCGTCGCCCGCAAGCGACGACGCAGGCGGAGAAGAGGGCTCGAATCGGGGCTCTTCTCGGCTCGTCGAGCGGCACGGCGATTGCAACGAGTACGCCACGGCCGGATCCGGGCGAGCGAGGCTGGCCCGCGCACCGGCCCCCGTCGCAACCCGAAAATCGAAAGGAACGAACCATGAACATGCAGAAAACCGCCATCGCGGCAGCCATCCTGTCGCTCTCCACGGTGGCCATGGCGCAGGGAAACACGTCCTCGTCATCGAACCCGTCGTCGCAGCCGTCCTCGCCCTCCTCGTCGCAGTCGTCCTTGCCTTCCACGTCCGGAGCGTCCGCTTCGTCGCAGGACCAGGGCACCTCGTCGATGTCCGGCCAGGGCACGGAATCGTCTTCCTCGTCGTCCAGCAGCTCCGATGTGCGCCAGGCGCAGCAGGCGCTCAAGGACAAGGGCCTCTACCAGGGGCAGGTCGACGGGAAGATGGGTCCGAAGACCGAGAGCGCGCTGAAGCAGTTCCAGCAGCAGCAGAACATCGAGGCGAGCGGCCAGCTGGACGAGCAGACGCTCGCCGCGCTCAACACCGGTGGATCGAGCGGATCGTCCTCGGAGGCGAACCAGGGTGCCAACGCGTCGTCGTCCCAGGGCGCGGCCAGCTCCGGCAGCAACTCGTCGATGAGCTCCGGCACGTCTGCCTCGCCGAGCGCGTCGGGTTCGAGCAGCACGTCACCGTCGACGTCGAGCAAGTCGTCGCCGGATGCGACGGGAAGCAGCATGGAGCAATCGGGCGCGGCCAAGTAGCGCTCGCACGCCGCGGTGCGGCTCGACCGCGCCGCGGCATTCCTCCTCAGCGGCGATCGTCGTCCGCGCGCCGCTCGCGCAAGGTCACCACGAGCACGTCGCGATGCGCGGCGCGCCCGGGCTCGATCGGGCGCACCGGAGTCACGCCGTGCATCACGCGCGCGTCGTCCACCCACGCCGCGTCGAGCGGCTGCGTGAGCGTGAAGCTGCCGAGCAGCCGCCCATCCGGCGCGTGCACGGTGGTGGTCCCGCTCTCGATGTTCACCCGGCTCACCAGCAGCACCAGCACGTAATCCACGCCGTCGCGGTGCACGCCTTCGGGCGTGGGCTGGCCCGCCGCCTCGCGGCGCGCCTCGATGCGGAACTGGTGGCATTCGATGTGCCAGTCCGCGTGCGGACTCAACCCGCCGAACACTCCGAGGCACAGCTCGAGGATGCGCCGGAACGTCTCCCCTTCCACCACTTCGGGATCGATCGGCTCGAACCAGCGCTCGATGCCGCCGACCAGCCGGTTGTATTCGGGCGCCTGGTAATGGGCCTGGTGCGGCTCGCTCCGGAAGGCCCGCGCGCCTGCCTGCGCGGAGAGCGTCGCATGGCGCCGGCGGCGATAGCGGTGCCCCTCGGGCAACTGCGTGTCGAGGGGAAGGTCGTCCCAGCTCGCCGCGAATCGATCCCAGTCGGAGAGCGAGGCGGGCGCGCCCAGCAGCGCCGACATCTCGCCGGAGGGTGCGCGCGCGAAGCCCTCGCCGGCGATGCGCTGGCGCAGCGACTCGATCCCATCGGCTTCGCGCGAGGCCATGGATGCCTGCCGCTTCAGGCGCCGGGCTTCCAGCCCCCGCCGAGCGCGTTCATGAGGTCCACCGTGTACGACAGGTAGTTCTGGCGGTTGCGGATGTAGTCGAGCTGGGCCGAGTTGAGCGTACGCGTGGCGTCGAGCACCTCGAGGTACGCCGAGTAGCCGGCGCGGTAGCGCAGGTTCGCGAGGCGCAGCGCCTCGCGCGCCTGCTTCAGGCGCTCGGCGAGATCCTTCTCCGTGTCCGCGGCGGCCTTCACGTTCGAGAGCGCGTCCGAGACGTCGCGGAACGCGCTTTCCACCGAGCGCCGGTAGGTCGCTTCGGCCTGGTGTGCCTGCGCTTGCGCCTGCTTCGTGCGCGCCGCGTAGAGGCCGGCGTCGAAGATCGGCCCGAGAAGGTTGCCCCCGAACGACCACACCTTCGAGCCGCCCGAGAAGAGCTTGTCGAGGTCGGTGCTCTGAACGCCGAGCGACCCCGTGAGGCTCAGCGCGGGGAACTGGTCGGCGCGCGCGACGCCGATGCGCTCGGTCGCCGCGGCGAGCTGCTCCTCGGCCGCGCGCACGTCGGGGCGGCGCTCGAGGAGCTGCGAGGGAAGGCCCGCGGGCGGCAGCGGCGGGATCGGCAGCGAGTCCAGGGTCTTCACCGGGATGGCGATGTCGAGACGGCCGGTGAGCACTCCGAGCTGATGCTGCGCGAGCGCGCGCTGGCGCGCGATCTCCTTCAACTGCGCGGCGCCCGCCGTGACGAGCGCGCCCGACTGGTAGACGTCGAGCGCCGATCCCACGCCGCCGGCGAGGAGCTTCTTCGCGAGCTCGTACGAATCGTCGGCGGCACGCAGGGTCTCGCTGGCCGCGGCGTATTGCGTGTCCAGCGAGACCGCCGTGAAGTAGCTGCGCGCGATGGTCGCCGCGAGCGTTAGCGCGACGGTATCCCGGCCGTAGCGGCTGGCGAGAAGGTCGTCGCGCACCGAGCGCTGGGCGCGGCGCAGCTTCCCCCACACGTCGAGCTCGAAGCTGGTGGACAGGCCGAGGTTGTACAGGCTCAGGGTGCCGAACTGCAACGAGCGCGAGCGCGTCGCGCCCGCCTGGCCGTTCACCTCGGGAAAGAACGCGGCGCGCGCCTGCGCGGCCACCGCCTCCGCCTCTTCGACGCGCGCGGCGGCGAGCTTCACGTCGGCGTTGCGCTCGAGGCCCGACTTCACGAGCTCGTCGAGCGTGGCGTCGCCGTAGAGGGTCCACCATTGCGCGGGCACCCGGATCGCGCCGCTCGCGGAACCCGCGCCGTTGTATTCGCCGGGGACGCCGAGCTCGGGACGATGGTAGTCGGGGCCGACCATGCAGCCGCCGAGCGCGAGCGCGACGGCGCACACGAGGACGCGGCGCATCATGGCTCCTCCTTCCCGGGCCCGCCCTCGCCCGGCGCGGCCTCGTCGGGGCCGGCGTCCTCGCCCATCTTCCGGCGCCGCGCGAAGACGGTGAAGAAGAGCGGCACGAAGATCGTCGCCACGAAAGTCGCGACCAGCATCCCGCCCACCACGCCCGTGCCCATCGACCGGCGCGCGGCGGAGCCGGCGCCGCTCGCGAACATGAGCGGCATCACGCCGAACACGAACGCGAGCGAGGTCATCACGATCGGGCGGAAGCGCAGGCGCGCGGCCTGCAGCGCCGCATCCATCGGGCTCATGCCCGAGAGCAGCCCCTGCTGCGCGAACTCCACGATCAGGATCGCGTTCTTCGCCGCCAGCCCGATCAGCACCACGAGGCCGATCTGGAAGTAGATGTCGTTCTCCATGCCGCGCAGCGCCACGAGGCCGAGCGCGCCCAGCACCGCGAAAGGCACCGCGAGCACGACCGCCGAGGGCAAGCGCCAGCGCTCGTAGAGCGCCGCGAGGATGAGGTACACCATCACGATCGCGAGCCCGAAGGCGAAGATCGAGGCGTTTCCGGTGCGCTTCTCCTGGAAGGCCTGCCCGGTCCATGCCAGCGTGTAGCCCGGCGGCAGCGCCTGCGCCGCCACCTTCTCCACTTCGGCGATCGCCTCGCCGGAGCTCACGCCGGGCTTGCCGCTGCCCAGCACGTGCGCGGCGATGAAGCCGTTGAACCGGTCGACCTGCTCGGGTCCGATCACGTTCTGCACGTGCAGCACCGCCTTGAGCGGAATCATCTCGCCGGTGGTGGTGGAGCGCACGAAGACGTCGCCGATCTGGTCCGGACGCTGGCGGAACGGAGCGTCGGACTGCACCTGCACCTTGTACGTGCGGCCGGCGAGGTTGAAGTCGTTCACGTAGTAGGCGCCCATCGTGGCCTGCAGCGCGGCGAAGACGTCGTTCACGGGAACGCCGAGCGCCATCGCCTGCTCGCGATCCACGTCCACGCGCAGCTGCGGGACGGTGGGCTGGAAGAACGTGTTGATCCCCGTGAGCAGCGGGTCGGCGCGCAGCGCGCCCGCGAGCGCGTCGGTCGCGGCGCCGAGGCGCTGCGGGTCGGAATCCTGGCGCGCCTGCACGTAGAACTCGAAGCCCCCGGCGGTGCCCAGGCCACGGATCGCCGGCGGGTTGAACACGATCGCCATGCCATCGGGGAAGCTCATGCCCGCGCCGGTGAGCTGCCCGGAGAGCTGCTGCGCCGTTTCCTTGCGCTCGCTCCAATCCTTGAGCAGGATGAAGGACGTTCCCGCATTGGGCTTGTTGCCGCCGCCGATGAAGTCGCGGCCCGCGGCCACGAACGCGTGCGCGACGTTGGGATTCTGCGCGAGGATCTTCTGGAAGCGGGCACCCGTCACCTGCGTGCGCTGCAGCGACGCGCCGTCGGGCAGCCGGATCGAGGCGATGAGGTAGCCCTGGTCCTCGGACGGGATGAAGCTCCTCGGCACGACGTAGAAGAGGCCCGCCACGCCGAGCACCACGATGAGGAAGGCCACGGCGGCGATGAGCCGGCGCCGCAGCGCCGAGTTCACGAACCACAGGAACGTCGCGGTGAGCTTGGCGAAGCCCTTGTTGAACGGCCGGAAGACGCGCGAATCGTGGTCCCCGGCCTTGAGCAGCAGCGAGCACAGCGCCGGCGTGAGCGTGAGCGCGGTGAAGCCGGAGATCACCACCGCCACCGCCACCGTCACCGCGAACTGCTTGTAGAGCTGGCCCGCGATGCCGCCGAGGAAGGCGACCGGGATGAACACCGAGCACAGCACCAGCACGATGGCGATCAGCGCCCCGGACACCTCGCGCATCGCCTCGATCGCCGCCTCGTGCGGGCGCATCTTCTGCTCGCGCATCAGGCGCTCGACGTTCTCCAGCACCACGATCGCGTCGTCCACCACGATGCCGATCGCGAGCACCATCGCGAAGAGCGTGAGGGTGTTGATCGAGAAGTGGAGGAGGTAGAGTCCGGCGAAGGTGCCGATGATCGAGACCGGCACCGCAAGCATCGGGATCACCGTCGCGCGCCACGACTGCAGGAAGATGAAGACCACGAGGAGCACCAGCGTCCCCGCCTCGAAGATCGTCTTCTGCACCTCGTGGATCGAGCTCTTCACGACCAGCGTCGTGTCGAACGGCACGAGGTAGTCCATGTCGGGCGGGAACGCCTTCTTCATCCCCACGAGGTCGGCCTTGATGGTGCGCGCGACGTCGAGGGCGTTGGCTCCCGTCTGCAGGAAGACCGCCATGCCGATCGCGGGCTTGCCGTCCACGGTCGCCGGCGTGTCGTAGGTCTCGGCGCCGAGCTCGACGCTCGCCACGTCCTTCAGGCGCAGCACGCCGCTGGGCCCGTTGGCTCGCACCACGATGTTCTGGAACTGGTCGACGCGGGCGAGGCGGCCCTGCGCGGTGACCGTGAACGTGAGCTGCTGGCCGCGCGGCGCCGGCTCCGCGCCGACCTTGCCCGCCGCGTATTGCGCGTTCTGCGCGAGGATCGCGTTCTCGACGTCGGTGGGAGTGACGCCCAGCTGCGCCATCTTGTCCGGATGCAGCCACACGCGCATCGAGGAGCCCGACCCGAACAGCAGCACGTCGCCCACGCCCGGCACGCGCTTCAGCTCGTCGATCATGTTCACCGTGGCGTAGTCGGCCATGGTGGTGGTCTTCTGCGTGCCCTTCGGCGAGAAGAGGCCGATCACGAGCAGGATGTCGTTGGAGCGCTTCTGCACCAGCACGCCGTTGCGGCGCACGTCGTCGGGCAGGCGCGGGAGCGCCGTCTGTACGCGATTGTTGAGCTCGAAGGTGGCGCGGTCGATGTCGGTGCCGACCTCGAAGGTGGCGGTGATGTTGAGCTGGCCGTCGGAGCCCGCGCTCGAGGTGTAGTAGACCATGCCCTCGGCGCCGGAAAGCTGCTCCTCGATCGGCGCGGCGACGGTCTTCGCGATGGTCTCGGCGCTCGCGCCGTTGTACACGGTGGAGATCGTGACCGTCGGCGGGGAGATCTCCGGATACTGCGCGACCGGGAGCGAGAATCCGGCGAGCAGGCCCGCGAGCGTGATGATGATCGCGATGACGCTCGCGAAGATCGGGCGCTCGATGAAGAAGCGCGAGAAGTTTCCCATGGCGCGGGCCTACTTCGCCGTTTTCCCGGGGGCGGGGCCGGGCTGCGCGGGCACCTGCCCGGGCGCGTGCGGCTGCACCGTCGCACCCGGACGCACCTTCACGAGGTTGTCGACGATCACCCGGTCGCCTTCCTGGAGGCCGCCCGTCACGATGATGTCGCCGCCCACCCAGTTCGCGGTCTGGATCGGCTTCGGTACCACCTTGTCGTCGGGGCCGACCGTCATCACGAGCTTCCCCTGCTCCGTCTGCAGCACCGCCGACTGCGGCACGAGCATCGCCTGCTGCTCTCCGGCGAGGATGCGCACCCGGGCGAACTGGCCCGGAAGCCAGCGCGTGCGCGGATTGGGCAATTCGGCGCGCAGCTGCACGGCGCCCGTCTTCGGGTCGACCGTGGTGCTCGCGAAGTTGAGGCGCCCGTGGTCGGCGACCACCTTGCCGTTCTCGTCGACGATCTGCACGCGCGCGGTGCGCTCGGCGCCGCGCACCTGCCTGTAATCGCCTTCCGCGAGCGGGAAGAGCACCCAGATCGGGTTCACCTGCGAGACGGTGGTGAGGAGCGCGGAATCCGTGTTCGCCGTCACGAGCGCGCCTTCGGACTGCAGCGCGCGGCCGGTGACGCCCGAGATCGGCGCGGTCACCTTCGTATAGGAAAGGTTGAGCTGGGCCTCGTCGAGCTTCGCCTGCGCCGATGCGATCGCGGCGGCCGCCGTCTTCTCGGTCGCGATCGCCTGGTCGAGCTCGCGCTCCGAGATCGCCTTCTCCTTCGCGAGCGGCTCGAGGCGCTTCACGTCGACCTCGGCCAGGCTGCGCGCGACCACCTGCTGCTGCAGCGCCGCCCTGGCCTCCTCCACCGCGAGCTGGTAGGGCGCGCGCTCGATGGTGAAGAGCACCGCGCCGCGCTTCACCGGCGCGCCCTCGTCGTAGATGCGCTTCTCGATGATGCCGGTGACGCGCGAGCGGATCTGGACCTCGCGCGAGCCCTGCGCCTGCCCGACCGCATCGAGCGACACGGGCACCTTGCCCTCGTGCGCCTCGATCACCGTGACGGACAGCGCCGGCATCGCGCCGCCCGCGCCGGGACCTCCCGCATTCGGCGCCTGCGTCCCGCGGGAGCAGGCACCGAGGAACGCCGCGGCGACGAGACAAAGGAAGGCGACGCGAATGGACGCTTTCATGGGCGAGCCGATGGGGGGCGAGGGAAGCGGGCTATTATATACGTTCTCAGTTGTATCTAAACCCGGAGCGCCGATGCGCAGGACCAAGGAAGAGGCTGCCCGCACGCGCGAGGCAATCCTCGAAGGCGCGCTCGAGTGCTTCGACCGCTACGGGATCACGAGCACCACCGTCGAGCAGATCGCGTGTGCGGCGGGCGTCACGCGCGGCGCCGTGTATCACCACTTCGCCGGCAAGCGCGAGATCCTGCGCGCGATCCGGGATCGCGTCTCGCTCCCGCTCCTCGACAAGGCCGACACCGCGCTCCTCAGCGAGGACGGCTCCTCCCCCCTCGCGCGCATCGAGCTCTTCCTGCTCGGCATCGTCGAGGCGCTCGAGAACGACCCGCGCAAGCGGCGCGCCCTCACGGTGATGCAGCTTCGCTGCGAGTACGTGGGCGAGCTCGCCGAGGACCTCGCCGCGGGCGTGCGCAACGTCGATCGCCTCGCCAAGGCGCTGGCGGCGGCGTATCGCGAGGCCGCCGCGTCCGGCGAGCTGGCGCCCGGGCTCGCACCCGACATCGCGGCCCTCGAGACCATCATGTTCATGAACGGGCTGGTTCGGCTGTGGATCGTGCACGGCAGCGGCGCGGCGATCCGCCGGAACGCGCGCGCGGCGATCGAGGCCCACGTCCGGCTGCGTCGCGCGAGCCGCGGGGAAACTCGACGCGCGGCGCGAGGCCCGGATTGACCTGCCGCAACATGCGAAGCGGCTTCGACAGCTAGCATCGAGCCGGGTTTCATCGAGCGAGGAGGCGCACGTGGCGAAAACCTGCCCCTGGCACGACCGGCTGGTGCTGCTGCTCGGAATCTGGCTCTTCTTCGCGCCGTTCGCGCTCGGCGTGCCGTCGCTTTCCCACCCCGCAGTCGTCTCGGCGTACGTCTGCGCGGTATTCCTGGTCGGTTCCGCGGCGCAGGCGCCCGCGATTCCCGATGTGATCGAGGAGTGGGTCGCGCTGGTCGCCGGCGCGGCGCTCGCGGCGACGCCGTGGCTGCTCGATTACGCGGGCGACGCCGCGCTCAAGTGGAACGCCGTGGCGGTGGGCGCGCTCGCTTCGTCGTGCGCACTGCTCGGCCTCGGGCGCCGCGCGTCGATCGCGCGCTCGGCGAAGGGGCCGGCTCAGATCGGCAGCGGGTCGTAGACCTCGACGCCGCGCTCCGAAGGCGACGGGAACGCCGTGAGGTCGCGCGCGATCGCGGCCTTGAGGAAGGAGTCGACCCACCAGAAGACGTCCTGGCGCCGGACCGAGCGGCGCATCGCGCGCATGCGGGCGGTGCGCGCCGCCTCCGGCATGGCGTGCGCCTCGCGGATGGCTTCGGCGACGCCCTGGATGTCGAACGGGTTCACGAGGATCGCCCCGGCGCGAAGCTGCTCCGCGGCTCCCGCGAACTCGGACAGGACCAGCACGCAGTCCTCCTCGATGCTGCACGCGCAGTATTCCTTCGCGACCAGGTTCATGCCGTCCTTGAGCGGCGTGATGAGCGCGATGTCGGCGGCGCGGTAATAGGCGAGCAGCTCCAGGCGCGAGAGGCTGCGGTACTCGAACCACACCGGCACCCACCCGCCGGGCCGCGCGAACTGGCCGTTGATGCGGCCCGCGAGCTGCTCGATCTCGGTCTTCATGCGGTCGTATTCGGGAATGTTCTCGCGGCTCGGCACCACGACCTGGAGGAGCGAGACCTTGCCGCGCATGTCGGGATGGCGCTCGAGCAGGTCCTGGAACGCGCGCATCCGGAGCGTCACTCCCTTCGTGTAGTCGAGCCGGTCGATGCCGAGCACCAGCTTGCGGCGCGGAAGCAGCGCGTGCAGCTCGCGCGCCTTCTCCGCGACGGCCTCGGAAGCCGCGGCGCGCAGGAACGCGTTGTAGTCGATGCCGATGGGAAAGCTGCCGGCCCGCGCGGTGCCGTGCGCGGAGCGCACGGTGACCACGGAGCCGCGCCCCTCGCAGCGCGCGCCCTCCACGAGCGCTTCGACGCAGGCGACGAAGTTGCGCCGGTCGCGCAGCGTCTGGAAACCCACGAGGTCGTATTGCAGCAACGCCTCGAGGACCGGCTTCCTCCACGGCAGCTTCATGAAGATGTCGGGCGCGGGAAACGGGATGTGCAGGAAGAAGGCGAGGCGCGCGCGGTTGCCGAGGGCGCGCAGCTCGGCGCCCACCCGCATCAGGTGATAGTCGTGCACCCAGACGAAATCGCCGCGGTCGGCGAGGGGTGCCACCGCGCGCGCGAATTTCCCGTTCACGCTCCGGTAGGTGCTCCAGTACGCGGGATCGAAGTTGCAGAGCGAGGGCAGGTCGTGGAAGAGCGGCCACACGACCTCGTTGGAGAAGCCGAGATAGAAACCGCGCACCTCCTCCTCGTCGAGCGGGATCTCGACCAGGCGGTAACCCGCGTCGAGGCCCGCGCGATCGAGCGCCGGGGCGAGCTCGCCCGCGGCGCCGGGCGCGCCGGGCCATCCGACCCAGGTCCCGCCGCGATCGCGCAGCACCGGCATCAAAGCGCTCACGAGGCCCCCGCTGCCCGGCTCGGCGATCCAGCTTCCGTCGGGCCCGCGCCGGAAGGCGAACGGCAGCCGGTTGGAGACGACGACCAGCCGCGAGCGCGCACCCTGCCTCGCGCCCGCCGTCAACGCGGCGCCCCGCTCTCGCACCAACGCTCGAGGCCGCGCAGCACCTCCGCGACGCGCGGGTACGGCACCGCATGCTCGGGCCGGCGATGGAACGGCGCGAGCTTGCCGTCGTAACCGCGCAACAGCACGCGCTCGCGCGCCCGCCCGAGCCCATCGAAGAAACGATCGAGATCCAGCTTCGGGTCGAGCGCCTGCATGCGTCTCCGGCCGATTCCTGCGAGCGCCCATTATGCTCGCGGAAAGGCGGCCGGAGAGCCGCGATGCGTCATCCCATCGACGCGGCGTGGGCCCGCTGCACGCGTCCCTTGCCCGGAATCAGCAGGAACGCCCGCGGATTTCCGTCGGCGTCGAAGCCGGTGCCGACGATCCATCCCCGGTCGTTGATGCCGGTGGGCTCCATATGGTGCCAGCCCTTCGCGATCACCACGGGCAGCTTGTCGAGGCGCGTCACGTCGCTCCCCGACACGATGTAGCCGTAGTAGCCCTCGCCGCTCGCGACGACCATTCCGCGGTCGCTGATGTCCACGCCGGCGGAATCGGCCGGGCCCGCGAGCGCCTGCATCGAGCCCGCATAGAGAAATGCCGTCGACACGCCGCGCGCGTCGGAGGCCATGCCCACGATGTCGCCGCGGTCGTTGATGCCCTTCGCGATGCTCGCCGACCCGCCCAGCGTTCCGAGATCGAGGAACGCGCCGTCGCGGAAGAGGAACGCGTGGCCGTTCGCCTGGCCGACGATGTCGCCGCGCGCGTTCACCGCCGTCGCGACGCTCGTCGCCTCGCCCGGGGCGCCCAGGTCGTGGAGCACGCCGTCGCGCCATTCGAAGGCGCGTTGGCCGGTTGCGCCGGTGTAGCTTCCCACCACGATTCCGGCGTCGTTGATCGCTCCCACGTCGCCGTTCACGCCGAGCGGCGTGACGGAAGCGCCGTTCCAGAGCACGAGCCCGCCGGTTCCCGAGCGGCCGGCGACGACGCCGTGGTCGTTCACCGCGAGCCCGCAGCTGTTGCCTTCGGCGCTGCCGCTCGCCTGGGCGAGATCCACCATCGAGCCGTCGTGGTAGAGGAACGCGTGCACCTCGCCGTTCGCGAGGTTCGAGCATCCCGCCACGTATCCGTGGTCGCTCACCGCCGATCCGTAGCTGCCCGATCCGCCCAGCGTGCCGAGGTCGACGAGCGTCCACGATTGCGAAGGCGCGGCGCTCGCGCCGCAGGCCGCGAACAGGAGGAGGAAGAAGCGGGCGACGGAACCGCCGAGGCGATGGTGGACGGGCATGGGGCATCTCCAGCGATTGGATACGGTTCCGTTGTAGGACCGGCGCGTTGCACGACCCCGCGCAGCGCCCGTGCCGACCGGATCACGGCCGCGAGGCGGCGGCCATCGGCCGCCCCTTCGCAGAACGCGAAGGGTTGCTTGCCGCAATACCAATTCCCGAAGCCCGCACGGGATGCTGTGATGCACGTCGAACCGGTAACGCGAAAGGGATGGAGGTCTCGCATGGCTCACCGCACGATCCTGATGTTCGGCGCCTCGTACGGCTCGCTCCTCGGCGTGAAGCTCGCGCTCGCCGGGCACGACGTGACGCTGGTCTGCCGCGAGAAGAACGCGGCCCTCATCAACGACAGGGGTGTGGTCGTGCGCATGCCGGTCAAGGGACGCGAGGGCCTGGTCGAAGTTCGCTCGCGCGACCTTCCGGGGCGCGTGAACGCCACCACTCCCGCCGATGCCCGCCCCGAGGAGTACGACCTCGTGGTCCTCGCGATGCAGGAGCCGCAGTACCGCTCGCCCGGCGTGCGCGAGCTCCTGCAGGCGACCGCCCGCGCGCGCGTGCCGTGCATGTCGATCATGAACATGCCGCCGCCGCCCTACCTGGCGCGCATCGGCGACCTCGATCCGGCGAAATGCGCCGAGAGCTACACCGATTCATCGCTCTGGGACGACTTCGACCCGAAGCTCATGACGCTCTGCAGCCCTGACCCGCAGGCCTTCCGCCCGCCGGAGGAGGAAGGCAACGTGCTGCAGGTGCGTCTTCCCACGAACTTCAAGGTGGCTCGCTTCGACTCCGATGCCCACACCGCGATCCTGCGCGAGCTGGGCGACGGGATCGAATCGGCTCGCTTCGAGGTGGACGGCGAATCGCTCGACCTCCCGGTGAAGCTCAAGGTGCACGATTCGGTGTTCGTGCCGCTCGCGAAGTGGGCGATGCTCCTCGCCGGAAACTACCGCTGCGTGCTCGACGACGGCGTGCGCTCGATCAAGGACGCGGTGCACGGGGAGATCGACGCCGCCCGCTCGGTGTACGAATGGGTGGTCGAGCTGTGCGTCTCCATGGGCGCGGGTGTGGCCGACATGGTGCCGTTCGAGAAATACGCGCTCGCCGCGCAATCCCTCGGGAGCCCCTCTTCGGCCGCGCGCGCGCTCGCCGCGGGCGCCCCGCACATCGAGCGCGTCGACCGGCTGGTGCAGTCGATGGGCGAGCGCCAGGGCATGCAGAACGCCTCCGTGGACGAGATCGTGCGCCGGGTCGATTCGTGGCTGGTGAAGAACCGCCTGAAAGGCTGAGCGCCTGACGGGCGACCGGACGAGCCTCGACCGAGGGCGCCCGCGATGGGCGACGACGCCTTTGACGCGCGACAAGGAGCCATGCGCGACGGGGCGTAACGTGATCCCACTTGGATGCCGGGAGGGGTCACATCGAAACGAGTCGACAAGAGCCGGCCGCGCTCGACGCCCGCGCCCGCGTTCCTGTGCGTGCGCTCCGGGCGATCCTTCTCGCCGGCCTCGCGCTGGCGGGATGCACCTCGCTCCTTCCCCGCTCGGAAAGCATCGTCCGGACCGAGTGGCACAGCTTCGACGAGGCGAAGGCGGCCATCGAGCAGCTGGCTCCGCACCGCACGACGCGGGCGGACCTCGATGCCGAGGGGCTGAATCCCTATGCCAATCCGAACGTCGAGCTGCTCAATTTCTCCGACGTCCTGCGGCGCTTCCCGCTTTCCGGCTCGCTCGCGCGCCTGGACCCGGGCCTGCGCGAATGCCTCGAGGCGGGCCAGCGGTGCATCGGCTATTCGATCACGCTCAACCAGCAGCACAAGGACCGCGTGGGCCCGTTTCTGCTCGACCTGCTGAGCTTCAAGCGCGAGACGATGAACACGGGGTGGACGTTCAACGCCATCGTGCTGCTCGTGAACGACAAGGTGGTCTACGCGCTGTACGGCGGCAAGCCCGCGATCTCGAGGAAGGAGACCACCATCGAGCCGCTGGGGCCGCTGCAGAACTGGGACGCATCCAGCCTCGTCAAGTGACCGATCCTGGTCGATCGCGGGCGCCGGGAGGTTTGCGACGAGTCGACGAGCGAGGCGAGCCGCGCGGCTGAAAGGCGGCAAGCCTCGGGCGAATCGGATAGTCTTCCGGGAGTCCCGCACCCGAATCCTCTTTCCGCTTGTCCCGCATCGACTCGAAGACGGCGGTGCTGCTCACGGCCCCGCCGCTCCTCTGGGCCGGCAACGCCGTCGTGGGCGCGCTCGTCGTGGGCGCGATCCCGCCGCTCGCGCTCAACGCCGCGCGCTGGGTGATCGCCTGCGCGATCCTCGCGCCCTTCGCCCGGCGCATCGTGACGCGGCCGCGCGAGCTCCTCGCGCGCTGGCGTTACTTCGCCGCCGCGGGCTTCATCGGCATCGGCTGCTACAACGCGTTCCAGTACTACGCGCTGCGCACTTCCTCGCCGGTGAACGTGACGCTCATCGGATCGAGCATGCCGCTATGGATGCTCCTGGTCGGAATGGCGGGCTACGGCGTACGGCCGCATTGGCGGCAGGTCGCGGGAGCGCTGCTCTCGATCGCCGGCGTTCTGGTGGTGCTCTCGCGCGGCAGCGGGACCACCCTGCTTTCGCTCCGCATCGCCGCGGGCGACCTCTTCATGCTCGTCGCGGCGTTCACGTGGTCGATCTACAGCTGGATGCTCGCGCGTCCGCCCGCTTCCATGCGCGGCGAGCGCCGGCCGAAGTGGAGCGCCGCCGAGTTCCTCGCGGCGCAGCTTCTGTTCGGCGCGCTCTGGGCGAGCCTCGCCGCCGGGGTCGAGTGGAGCTTCTCGCCGCACTACGGCCCGTTCACGCCGGCGCTCGCCGCGGCACTCCTCTTCGTCGCCACCGGCCCCGCGCTCATCGCGTACTTCGCCTGGGGCGCGGGCGTGGTGCGCGTGGGCCCGACGATCGCCGCGCTCTTCTCGAACCTCACGCCGCTCTTCGCCGCGCTGCTGTCGGCGGCGATCCTCGGAGAGCAGCCGCGGTGGTTCCATGCGGTCGCGTTCCTTCTGATCGCCGGCGGGATCGCGATCTCCGCGCGCCGCTGAGCCTATCGGCGCTTGGGGCGCGCGCGGGCGCTGTTGTATCCTTTCGGCTGCTTCGCGCATCGCGTCCGCGGGTGCCGCGATCTCCCTCCTTCGAACTGCCGAGATCATTCCGATGCCCGACCTCCTCCACGAACGCCGCGGCGACGTCGCCTGGATCACCTTCAACCGTCCCGAGGCGAGGAACGCCCTCACCTTCGCGATGTACGAGGAGCTCGCGAAGATCTGCGAGGCGGCCAACGACGATCCCACGCTGCGCGCGATGGTGCTGCGCGGCGCGGGCGAGAAGGCCTTCGCCTCCGGCACCGACATCAACCAGTTCCGTGCCTTCAAGACGCCGCAGGATTCCCTCGACTACGAGGCCCGCATCGACCGCATCCTCACGGCGCTGGAGACGTGCCGCGTGCCCACGATCGCGGCGATCTCGGGCGCGTGCACCGGGGGCGGCGCCGCCATCGCCGCCTGCTGCGACCTGCGCATCGCCGCGAGGAACGTGCGCATGGGATTCCCCATCGCGCGCACGCTGGGCAATTGCCTTTCGAGCGCGAGCCTCTCGCGCCTCTCCGCGCTCGTGGGTCCCGCGCGAACCAAGGACCTCATCTTCACCGCGCGGCTCGTGGAAGCGGACGAGGCGCTGCGCGTAGGACTCGTGAGCGAGCTCGCCGACGACCTTGCCGCGCTCGAACGGCGCGCCGAGGAGCTCGCGAAGACCGTCGCGGGCCATGCGCCGCTCACCTTGCGCGCGACGAAGGAAGGCCTGCGCCGCCTGCAGGTCCGGCTCTCGCGCGAGGAGGCCGAGGACCTGATCCTCCTGTGCTACATGAGCGCCGATTTCCGCGAAGGCATGGATGCCTTCCTCAACAAGCGCGCGCCGCAGTGGAAAGGGTCCTGAACGCTAGCCGCGTTCGGGGCCTCCCTGCCACATCATCTCGTAGCCCAGCTCCTGGCTCTCGCGGCACATCGTCGCGAGCGCCGAGAACTTGTCGCGAAAGGCCTCGTCCGCGTGCGAACGCTCGTGGTCCTCGAACGAACTCCAGTACGTGACGATCGCGAGGTGCTCGTCGGACGGTTTCGGGCCGCCGAGCGAGCCTTCCTCGGACGCGAAACCCGAGAAGCGGAACACCTGTCCGCCGAGGAACCCGCCCTTCTCGCCGCCGTACGTGCCCTTCACGACGTTGCACATCTCGCCGATCGCGACCTCGACGTCCTCGACCGTCACGCCGGGCTTGAGCTTCACGGTGTTAAACAGCATCTTCGCGCCGAAGGGAATAGGAAGCGAATCGAACATGCATTGTCTCCTTGCGATGGCCGATGATAACGCGGCCGCAAGCCTCGTATCAGATGCCCGCGTACCACTCGTAGCCCTGGTCCTCCCAGTAGCCGCCGCGGCCGCCGCGGATGCGCGTGAAGTCCTCCACCAGCTCTATCGACATCAGGTACTTCGCCATCTTGTAGCCGAGCTGGCGCTCGACGCGCAGCCGCAGCGGCGCCCCGTTCTGGATCGGGAGCACGCCGCCGTCGAGCTCGTAGGCGAGGATCGTCTGCGGGTGGTACGCGTCCTCCATGTCGATGCTCTCGTAGTACCGGCTCTGCGGCGTGCCTTCCATCGGGTCGGCGCAGCGGAACACCGCGTAGCGGGCGCGCGGCGTCGGGCGTGCGCGAGCGAGGACCTCGTGCAGCGGCACGCCCTTCCACTTGCCGATGGCGCTCCATCCCTCGACGCAATCGTGGCGCGTGATCTGCGTACGGGAAGGCATCGCGCGAAGCTCCGCCAGCGAGAGCACGAGGGGATTCTCCACAAGGCCGCCGACGCGAAGCCTCCACTGCGCGAAGTCCCCGTCGGCAAGGCGCAGGTACTCCTCGTCCTGCGGGATCGCGGTGCCGTTGCTGCGGAAGCGCGGCGAGAGATCGGCCTCGGTGTACTCGCGTGCCATCGCGCGGCGCGGGACCACGAGGCGCTGCGCGCGGTAGGTGAGCGACTCGGCGCTCTCGAGGATGGGCGGGAACCAGGTAGTGCGCGAGAGGCGATCGCACCCGGCGAGGAGGAGCGAGCCGAAGCCGCCGGCGAGGCGAAGCAGGAACGAACGGCGCGGACTCACGGCTCTCTCCCCGGAGGCGGACGATACGTGCCGGTGATCATCGAGCGCAGGTTGTTCCAGGCGCCGGTCACGATCACCTCGAATACGTGCACCGCGACGAACGCGACCAGCAGCGCCGCGGCGGCGAAGTGGAGCGTGCGCACCGACTGCCGCCCGCCGAGGAAATCCACCCATCCGGGCAGCACCGCATCGAGCGAGGGCGACATGCCGAGCCCCATCAGCACCAGGAACGGCACGAGGACGAGGACGACGGCGAGATACGCGAGCTTCTGCAGGACGTTGTAGCGCCGCGCGCTCTCCCCGGCGGGATGGCGCAGCTCCAGATGATCCCGGATCGACGTGCCGATGCCGGCCAGCTCGGTGCGCGTGGGGCACAGGTCGCGCGCGAAATGCCGGCTCGCGATCGAGTACGCGAGATACGCCGCGCCGTTCAGCACCAGGATCCAGGCGAAGAAGAAATGCCAGCGCCGCCCCATGGCGAGCCATTGCATGCCCGGGAGCGTGATCCATCCCGGGAACGGCCCGGGCGAGAAGATCGGGCCCGCGCCCGTGTACGAGGACTTGCCCCAGTAGAGCGCGGGATGCGCGTTGAAGATCTGCAGCCCGCTCATGAGGAGCGCGATCATCGCGATGGCGTTGATCCAGTGCATCACGCGCACCGCGAGCGAGTGACGCCGGTAGGTCGCGCCGCCGTGCCGGGAAGCTTCGTTCGCCATGGTGGGACAACACCTCTGCGCAGGTATCATTCCGCTCGCGCGATCGTTGGACCGTGCAGCGGTGCCGATGTTACATGCCTCGGCCCCCATCTTCGCAATTCCCGGAGCCCGATTGGAAGCCCTGCTCGTGTCCACCGGCGTCGTCGCCCTCGCCGAAATCGGCGACAAGACGCAGCTTCTCGCCTTCATCCTCGCCGCACGATTCAAGAAGCCGGTCCCCATCATCGCCGGCATCTTCGCCGCGACCGTCGTGAACCACGGCCTCGCGGGCGCGCTGGGCGCGTGGATCACCGCGACCGTGAGCCCTGCCGTGCTGCGCTGGATCCTGGGTGCCTCGTTCCTCGCGATGGCGGCATGGACGATGATTCCCGACGAGATCGAGGAGGACGAGGCAAGGCTCGCGAAAGGCGCGGGCGTCTTCGGCGCGACCCTCGTCACCTTCTTCCTCGCGGAGATGGGCGACAAGACGCAGCTCGCCACCATCGCGCTCGCCGCGCACTACGGCACGCCGGTGCTCGTCGTGGTCGGCACGACGCTCGGCATGCTCCTCGCCGACGTCCCGGCGGTGTTCGTGGGCGAGAAGCTCGCGAAGAAGATCCCGATGCGCCTCGTGCACTCGATCGCCGCGGCGATGTTCGCGGCGCTGGGAGTCGCGACGCTGCTGGGCGCCGGGGCGAAGCTGGGGCTGTGAGGCGCCCCGGGGCGTCGCCGGCGCGCGCCGCGGCGAGGCCGCCATTCCCGCGATGCGAATCCGGACGAACGTGGCCGCGAAATGGCCAAATCGTCTATAATGGCCAAATAGTCCATGAAGGAGCCCGCCATGGCCGCAATCCTCAGGTTCCGCACCGCGCGCGGCGAGATGCGCAGCCTCGAGTCCGTGCCGGCCAGCCGCCTCAAGAACGCCCCCGGCGCGATCGTGGACCAGGCGGCTGCCGGCCGGCCGGTCCTGATCACCCGGCACGACGCCCCGCGAGTGGTGATCCTCTCGTTCGACGACTTCAAGGAGCTTGCCCGGGCGCGCGAGCCGGCGCTGGGCGCGCTCGAAGCCCGCTTCGACGAGCTGCTCGCCGGCATGCAGAAGCCCGAGGCGAAGCGCGGGGTGCGGGCGGCCCTCGACGCCACGCCGCAAGAGCTCGGCCGCGCTGCGGCAGCGGCGGCGCGCAAGCAACGCAAGGCGCGCCGCGCTGGCTAGGGCCGCCTTCGCGGTCACGGTCCTCGCCGGCGTGAACGGCGCCGGCAAGAGCAGCATCGGCGGCGCGATGCTCCGGGCCTCCGGCGCCGACTACTACAACCCGGACGAGGCGGCGCGCGCGATCCGCAAGGCGAATCCCGGCCTGACCCAGCGGGAAGCGAACGGCCTCGCATGGGGCAAGGGCCGCGATCTCCTGCGGCGGGCGATCGACGAACGCAAGGACCTGGTCTTCGAGTCGACGCTGGGCGCGCATACCATCCCCGCCCTGCTCGCCGAAGCCGCCGATGCCGGTGGCGCCCTCCACATCTGGTTCGTGGGCCTGGATCGCGTCGAGCGCCACCTCGCCCGTGTCCGCGCGCGGGTGAAGGCCGGCGGTCACGATATCCCCGAGGCCGACATCCGGCGGCGCTACCGGACGAGCCGGGAGAACCTCGCCTGGCTCATGCCGAAGCTCGCCTCCCTGCGCCTCTACGACAACTCGATCGAGGCCGATCCCGCCGCGGGCAAATCGCCCCAGCCGCAGCTCCTCCTGCATCTCGACGGCGGCCGCATCCTCGCCCCCGCGGAACTGCGCGCCACCCCGGACTGGGCCAAGGCGCTGGTCGCGAAGGCGATCCTCATCGAAAGCCGCGCGAGGAAGTAGTCGCATGCCGAACCCGCGTGGGCGCAGGAGCCCGTCGCGCGTGGTTCTGCAACAATGTCGCCTCCATGCCCGACTCGCGCGCCCTCCTCGTTCCGATCGCTGCCGCGCTCGCCCTCGCAGCCTGCGCGAGCAACGTCCCTGCGCGCACATCGCCTGCGCGCGCGACCGCGAACGATCCGGCGAACGAGTGCCGCCCCGGCGTCGACCCGGGCCGCCCGCAATTCGTCCTCGGCTACGGCAGCCTCATGGAGGACGCCTCGCGCAAGCGCACCGCGCCGCGTGCCGGTCCCGCGCATCCGGTCGAGCTCTCTGGCTTTCGCCGCGGATGGTTCGAGCGCGGCGATTCCGTGGGCTTCTCCACCACGTACCTGGGCGTCCGGCCCGACGCGCGCAGCCGCATGAATGCGGTCGTGTACGCGGTGGACGCCGGGGAACTCGCCGCGACCGATGCGCGCGAGTCGTCGTATTGCCGTGCGAACGTTCCCCCGGCACACATCGCGACGCGCGACGAGTCGTTCGCGCTTCCCGCCGATGCCCAGGCCTGGATCTACGTGACGGATCCGCGCCGCGTCGCGCCGCCCGACGCCCGCTACCCGATCGTCGAATCGTACGTGGACCTCTTCCTCTCGGGATGCTTCGAGCAGGAGGAGCGTTTCCATCTCGAGGGCTTCGCGCGCGAGTGCATCGCGACCACGTCCGGATGGTCGGAGCACTGGGTGAACGATCGCATCTTCCCTCGGCGTCCCTTCGTCTACCAGCCGCGCGCCCATGAGATCGACCGGCTGCTGTCATCGACCCTGCCACGCTATTTCGATAGGATTCGCCTGGAGCCCGCAGAGCCTTCGCCCGCCCGTTGACCCGCATCAACCTCGCGGGCCCCCCTTATCCCTACCTTGAGCGCATGACGCCGCGCACCCTGCTCCCGCTCGTGTTCCTGTCGCTCCTCGCCGGGTGCGACGTCTCGTGGCCCTGGAGCCATCGCGGCAGCGCCACGTCCATCGAGCTCTCGGGAACCGTCGACGCGCGCGAGCTGGACCTGTCGTTCCAGGTCGGCGGCCGCATCCAGCGCCTGCTCACCGACGAAGGCAGGACCGTCAAGGCGGGCGACGTCGTGGCCGAGCTCGATCCGCGCGACCTGCAGCTCGCGCTCGACCGGGCGAAGGCGCAGGCCAATTCCGCGGAGAAGGCGCTCGCCTCGCTGAAGGCGGGATCGCGCGCGCAGGACATCCGCGCCGCGGAAGCGGGGGTCCGGCAGGGCCAGTCGGACCTCGATTTCGCGCGGGCGCAGCGCGATCGCACGGCGAAGCTCGTCGCCGACCATTTCGCGCCACCTCAGCAGCTCGATACCGCGAACGACCAGGTGGACGGAGCCACGGCGAAGCTCGACCAGGCGAAGCAGAGCCTGTCGCTCCTGCGCGAAGGTCCGCGCAAGGAGGACATCGAGAAGGCGGCCGCGGACCTCGACGCCGCGAAGGCCGCCGCGGCAACCGCGGAGCAGCAGCTCGCGTACGCGCGCCTCGCGACCCCGGTCGCGGGCGTCGTGAGCGTGCGCCTCGCCGAGCAGGGCCAGAACGTCGCGCCCGGACAAGCCGTGTTCCGCATCGCGCAACTCGACCGTCCGTGGGTGCGCGTCTACCTCGGCGAGAAGGATCTGCCGCGCGTAAGGCTGGGCGAGCCTGCCGAGGTCCGCGTCGACGGCGTGCCGGGCAAGGTGTTCCACGGCCACCTGAGCTTCATCTCGCCCGAGGCGGAATTCACGCCGAAGACCGTGGAGACGCGCGCGCTGCGCGTGGATCTCGTCTACCGCGCCAAGGTGGACGTGGACGACGCGAGCGGCGCCCTCAAGATCGGGATGCCCGCCGACGTCGTCCTCGCCGTCGAGAAATGAATGGGGAAACGATCGTCCGCGCAAGCGGGCTCACGTTCGCGTACGGCGAGCGCGAGCCCGTGCTCTCGGGCGTCGACCTCGAGCTCGCGAAGGGCGAGGTGTTCGGCGTCGTGGGCGCCGACGGCGCGGGAAAGAGCACGCTTCTTTCGCTCCTGATCGGCCAGCTCGTTCCCGCTTCGGGCAGCGCGACGGTCCTCGGCACGCCGGCGACCGATACGCGCCTGCGCCGGCGCATCGCCTACATGCCGCAGGGCTTCGGGCAGTACCTCGACCTTTCCATCGGCGAGAACCTCGAGTTCTTCGCGGACCTGCACGGCCTCGGGCGCGACGAGGCCGAGTCCCTCATCCGCGACCTCCTCGCGCGCACGGGCCTCACGGAATTCCGCGGCCGCCGAGCCGGTCAGCTCTCGGGCGGGATGATGCAGAAGCTGGCACTCGCGTGCGCGCTCGTGAGCCGCCCGCAGGTCATGTTCCTCGACGAGCCGACGACCGGCGTCGATCCCGCCTCGCGGCGCGCCTTCTGGCAGCTTCTCGACCAGGTGCGCGCGGAAGGCGTGGGCATCGTGTACGCCACGGCGAACATGGACGAGGCCGAGCGCTGCGATCGGGTGGGCCTCCTCGTGCACGGGCGCTTCCAGCGGCAGGGCACGCCGCTCGAGCTCATCCGCGAGGCGGGCGGCGCGCTCTTCGAGGTGAGCGGGCCGGGCGCGCGCGCGAAGCGGCGCGAGGCGCGCACGATCGCGCACGTGCAGCTCGTGTTTCCCGTGGGCGAGACGCTCAAGCTTTGGCTCGACGACGCATCGGGGGAAAGCGAGCTTGGCGCCGCCGTCGCGCGCCTGTGGCCCGGCTTCACCGTGGCGCGGCTGCGTCCGACGCTCCACGACGTGGCGCTGCGCGACCTCGCCCTCGCCCCGCACCCGAACGATGGCTGAACGAACGCAGAGCGCCATCGAGGCGCGCGGCCTGGTGCGCCGCTTCGGGGATTTTCCCGCGGTCGCGGGCATCGACCTCGACGTGCGCCAGGGAGAAGTGTTCGGCCTCCTGGGCGCGAACGGCGCGGGCAAGACCACGGCGATCCGCATGCTGTGCGGGCTCCTTCCGCCCACCGCAGGCGAGATCCGCATCGCCGGGATCGACATGGTCCGGCGTCCGCGCGAAGGGCGCGGGCGCATCGGCTACGTCGCGCAACGCTTCGCGCTGTACGCCGAGCTCACGGTGCGCGAGAACCTCGCGCTGCAGGCGGGCCTCTACGGCCTCGACGAAGCGCGTGCGAACGCGAGGATCTCATGGGCCGTGGCGCGGCTCGACTTGGGCGGCGTGGAGAAGCGCCGCGCCTCCGCGATCCCGCTCGGCCACCAGCGCCGCCTCGCGGTCGCCGCGGCGCTGCTGCACGAGCCACGGGTGCTCTTCCTCGACGAGCCGACCTCGGGCATCGATCCGCTCGCCCGCGGCGAATTCTGGGAGCTGGTCTACGAGCTCGCCGAAGCGGGCGCGGGCGTGCTCGTGACGACGCATTACATGGACGAGGCGCTCTTCTGCGACCGCCTCGCGCTGATGCACGACGGCCTCATCGTGGCCCACGGCTCGCCGCGCGAGCTCCTCGCTCGCGGAGTCGAGACGCCCATCGTCGAGGTCGAGAGCCCGCGTCCGGCCGAGTGCCTGCCGGTGCTCGCGCGAAGCGGGCGCCTGCTGGAGGTGGTGCCGCACGCGGGCCATCTGCGCGCGCGGTTCCGTTCAGAGCAGGGCGCGCCGGCGATCGCGCAGGAGATCCTCGCCGAGGCCGCGCGCGCCGGCGTTCCCATCGAGCGCGCGGAACCCGCCTCGCCGGACCTCGAGGACGTCGTGGTCGGGCTCCTCGAGGCCCACGGAGCCGCGCCGTGAGGTGGCGAAACGTCGGCGCGATGGCGCTCAAGGAATCGCGGCACCTGCGGCGCGACGCGGGGAGCCTCGCGCTCATGTTCCTCATGCCGACGATCATGCTGTTCCTCTACGGCTACGCCATCCGGCTCGACATCATGGAGGCGCCCATCGGCGTGCTGCAGGAATCGCGCGACCTCGCCTCCGATGAGCTGGTCGCCCGGTTCCAGGGCAGTCCCGCGTTCGAGATCGTGCGCCGCTTCTCCGACCGTCGCGAGCTCGCCGACGCCATCGAAAAGGGCGACGTATGGGCCGCGATCGTCGTGCCGCGCACGTTCGCCCTCGACGTCTCGCGCGGCGCGGGCCGCATCCAGCTGATCCTCGACGGAACCGACGCCAACACCGCGCGGCTGGTGCGCAACTACGTGCTCGCGCTGGTGGGCGCCTACGCCCAGTCGCTCGCGCGCGCGCCGCCCTACATCGAGGTCGTTTCGCGCACCTGGTTCAACGAGTCGCACGAGAGCCGCTACGCGATCGTGCCGGGCGTGATCGTGCTCGTGATGTCGACGATCGGCGCGCTCATGACGGCGCTCACCGTCGCGCGCGAGATGGAGCTCGGCAACCTCGTGATGCTGCGCACGACGCCGCTCACCCGTGGCGAGTTCCTGGTCGGCAAGCTCCTCCCCTACTTCTTCGTCGGCATGGCCGACGTGCTCGCGGCCGTGGCGGTAGCGGTGTTCGTCTTCGGCATTCCGCTGCGCGGCTCGCTCGTGGGGCTCGCCGGCGTCTCCGCGCTCTTCCTGCTGGTGGTGATGTGCCAGGGCGCGCTCATCTCGATCGTCTCGGGCAACCAGATGCTCGCGAGCCAGCTGGTCCAGGTCACCACGTTCCTGCCCTCGTTCCTGCTCTCCGGCGCGATCTACGCGATCGGCAACATGCCGCTGTGGCTGCAGGACATCACGCTCCTCTTCCCGGCGCGCTACTACGTGGAGCTCTCCAAGTCGATCTTCCTCAAGGGCGTCTCGCCGCTCACGCTGTGGCCCCCGGTGGCGGCGCTCTTCGCGATCCTCGTGGCGCTCGCCACGGCGCTCTACCTGCGCGCCGGGCGGCTGGGGCTCGCGCGATGATCGCCTTGCTCGCCGGCACGCGGCGCCGGCTCGCGGCGCTGATGCGCAAGGAGTTCGTCCAGCTCCTGCGCGACCCGCGCATGCGCTTCATGCTCGTCGTGCCGCCCATCCTGCAGCTCTTCATCTTCGGCTACGCGGCGACCTTCGACGTGCGCCACGCCGACATCGCGGTGGTGGACCACGACCGCGGCCCCGAAGCGCGCGAGGTGCTCGCCGCGATCGACGCGACGCACCACTACACGCTGCACTTCCCCGGCTCGATCAAGGCGGCGAGCGCGATGATGGACAAGGGCGCGATCGAGGTCATCGTGCAGATCCCGCCGCGCTTCTCGACCGACCGGCGCATCGAGCTGATCGCCGACGGCTCCGACCCGAACACCGCCCAGCTCGTCGTGGCGGAGCTCTCCCAGGTGATCGCCGCGTACGCCGCGGCGCGCGCCCGCTTCGTGCCCGCGGTCACCGTCGAGGAGCGCGCGTGGTACAACCCGAACCTCGAGGACCGCTGGTTCTTCGTCCCCGGCATCATGGCGAACGTGCTCTTCGTGAGCACCATGATCCTCGCGGCCATGATGGTCGTGCGCGAGCGCGAGGTGGGCACGCTCGAGCGCCTGATGGTCACGCCCGTGGGCCGCTTCGAGTTCCTCGTGGCGAAGATGGTCCCGGTCGCGTGCGTGGGCCTTTTCGACGTGGCGCTCATCGCCGTGATGGCCGTGGCCTGGTTCGGCGTGCCGCTTCGCGGCGGCATCTTCGCGCTCGCGCTCGCGAGCCTGTGCGTGCTGCTGAGCACCCAGGGCCTGGGCCTCCTCGTCTCAACCTACGCCGCCACGCAGCAGCAGGCGATGCTCTCCTCCATGTTCTACATCATGCCGATGGTCGTGCTCTCGGGCTTCGCGTTCCCGATCCGCAACATGCCCCCGGCGGTGCAGCTCCTCACGTGGATCGATCCGCTGCGCTACTACCTGGTGGTCGTCCGCGACATCTTCCTGAAAGGCCTGGGAGTCGCCGACCATCCGTTCGAGTTCGCCATGATGCTCGTCCTGGGCTGCGCGGCGCTCGCGGTGAGCGCGATTCGGCTGCGGTAAGGTGGAACCGCCGCAGCCGCGGCGCAATCCAATCGCTACCTCACCCCTCGCCCCCCAGGAGATCTTCGATGAACCGCACCCGTCTCGCCGGCGCCCTCCTCGGCGCCGCCATCCTCGGCCTCGCCGTTCCGTCCGCCGCGCAGATGTACGGCCCGCCGGGCGGGACGGGTCCGCGCTACGGTCCTCCGGGCGGGATGGGTCCGCGCTATGGCCCGCCGTCCGAGGCGAGCGTGGACCAGAACCTCGAGAGCCTGCGCAGCCGCCTCGCGATCACCCCCGCACAGGAATCCGGGTGGCAGGCTTTCACGAGCGCCGTACGCCAGCAGACCGAGCAGATGCAGGCGTTGACGGGGAAGATGAGGCAGCCGGGCGCCAACGCCCCGCAGCGGCTCACGCAGGTGGCGCAGGTGATGCAGCAGCGCGCCGCGGGAATGGCGGCGGTCGCGCAGGCGATGACCCGGCTCTATGCGGACCTCGACGAGAACCAGCGCGCGATCGTCGACGACGCGTTCCCCGCTTCGCCCCCGTCTCCCGGCATGGGGGGTGGGCCGCCCATCCGCTGAGCTAGCGCCGCTCGCCCCCCAGCTCGGGACAGAAGCGCAGGAAGCTTCCCGCCGATACCGTCGGCGTGATCGCGCCGATGTCCGAGGCGAGGAACCGATCGCCCTCGAGGTGCGGCGCGACCGACCGGATCAGGGCATGCGCCTCCTCGAGCGGCGCCGAGGTGCGCAACGGGCGGCGGAAGTCGATGCCCTGTGCGGCGGCGAGCAGCTCGATCGCGACGATGGTCGCCGTGTTCTCCACCATGTCCCCGAGACGGCGCGCGGCGAAGGTCGCCATGGAGACGTGGTCCTCCTGGTTCGCGGAGGTGGGCAGCGAGTCGACGCTCGCCGGATGCGCGAGCGACTTGTTCTCGGAGGCGAGCGCCGCCGCCGTCACGTGCGCGACCATGAAGCCGGAATTGAGGCCGCTCGCCGCCGTGAGGAAGGGCGGCAGGCCCGAGATCGTGGTGTCGATGAGGAGCGCGATCCTGCGCTCGGCAAGGGCTCCGGTCTCCGCGATGGCGAGGGCGAGCTGGTCGGCGGCGAGCGCCACGGGCTCGGCGTGGAAGTTGCCGCCCGACAGCAGATCGCCGCTGTCGGGGAACACGAGCGGATTGTCGGTCACGCCGTTCGCCTCGATGAGGAGCGTGCGCGCGGCGCACTCCATCACGTCGTGGCATGCCCCCATCACCTGCGGCTGGCAGCGCAAGCTGTAGGGATCCTGCACCTTCGGATCGCCGGTGAGGTGCGACGCGCGGATGGCGCTGCCGGCGAGCAGCCGCCGATACGCGGCCGCGAGCCGGATCTGCCCGGGATGGCCGCGCAGTTCGTGGATGCGCGGATCGAAGGGCTCGTCGCTGCCCTTCGCCGCATCCACCGACATCGCTCCCGCGACGACCGCCGCGGCGAACACGTTCCATGCCGCGAAGAGCCCGTGCAGCGCGAGCGCCGTGGAGACCTGCGTGCCGTTGAGGAGCGCGAGGCCTTCTTTCGGCGCGAGCGAGAGGGGCTCGAGGCGTGCCTGCGAAAGCCCCTCCCGCGCGCTCATCACGCGCCCGCCCTTGCGCATCTCGCCAAGCCCGATAAGGGTAGCCGCCAGGTGCGCGAGCGGAGCGAGATCGCCGGAGGCGCCGACCGACCCCTTCGACGGGATGCACGGGTAGACCCCGGCCTCGAGCAGCGCGACGAGCGCGTCGACCACGCAGGGACGCACGCCCGAGAATCCCCGCGCGAGGCCGGCAACCTTGAGAAGCAGCACGAGGCGCACGACCTCATCCGGCAGCAGGGGCCCCACGCCCACGCTGTGCGAGAGGATGAGGTTGCGCTGCAGCTGCTCGAGGTCGCCGCGCGGGATCTGCGTTTGCGCGAGCTTGCCGAAGCCGGTATTGATTCCGTACGCGGGCGCGCCCGATTCCACCATGCGGGCGACGGCCCGCGCGCCGCGGGCGATCCCTTCGCGAACGCCGGCCTCGAGCTCGACCGGCTCCTGCGAGCGCTCGAAATCGCGAAGTTGGCGCAGCGTGAGGTTGCCCGGGATCGAGCCGCATCGCCGTCAACGAAGCACGTCGCGAGCGATGCGGCCGGCGGGGATCGCGAGCATCGCCGAATCTACTGAGGCGCCCCGGGGCGGTCAAGCACGCGCCTTCGTTCGCCTAACGGATCTCCGGGTAGCCCTTCGCCTCGGCCGCTCGCGCGACTTCCTCCAGGACACGATAGGAATCGAGCGCCGGCGCGACGAAGCGCGCGACGCATGCGTCGGCCAGCAAGGGCCGGTACTCCGGCCGCCCGTGCGCCGCGACGAGGTGCCGGCGCAGGCGTCCGACTGCGCGGCGGGCACGCCGGGCGAAGCGACCAGGAGCGGGATCGGGGAACCATTCGGTGGTCGCCACGCGGCGCAGCCCCTCGAGCATCGCGGGCTCGTGGCGGCGCAGGAGATCGAGATAGAAGCCGTCCACCGCCACCGCGTCGACCCGCTACCAGCGCAACGCTTCGAGGCTGCGGGCCGGCGTACCGAGGGGACCGACGGCCTGCGAATAGAGCGACTCGCGCTCCGCCGTGTGTCCGGCGGAAAGATGCGAGCGCGGCCCGTTGAAGCCGGAATGTGATTCCCATCGCCGTCCAGCCGAAGCGATGGCCGAACGTCTGCCCGAGGCGCGTCCAGCCGCTCGCAGCGCGCACCAGGAACTCGCTGCAGTAGCGGGGCTCGCCTTCGTAGCGAGGCGGCGCGGGCACCGGCGCGGCGATCGGCTGCATGGCAATCGGTCGAGCGCACGAAAGGCCAGCCGCATATGAAGGCGGCGCCCAGGTCCTCCCGGGCCCACAGCTCCCCGATCGGAAGCGGCCAGCGATGTTCGACGATCTGCACCTCGAAGCCCGCATCGGCGAAAGCGCGACCGAAGAGCTCGCGCCAGGCGCGCGCGGCGCGCGGCCCGGCTTCGTACATCCGGAACGAGGCGATCACGCGAAGCGCAGCGTCTGCCCGGCCGCCTGCCGCTTCGCCTTTCCGAGCAGCGCGTGGCCGAGCGCGATGTCGCTGATGCTCAGGCCCGCGGTGCCAGAAGAGGATCGTCTCGTCGTCGCGCTCGCGCCCCGGCTTGCAGGCCGGCGACGATCTCGCCCAGCTCCGCGTGGAGGTTGTCCTCGTTGAGCCGTCGCGCATCGACATGCGCGCGCAGCGCGCCGAACGGCAGCCCCTTGCGGCACTGCCCCCAGTCGTCGACGACGATCTTGTCCATGATGTCCGTGAGCGAGAGCTCGACGGCGCTCATCGTGCCGTAGGGCACGACGAAGGCGCCGCGGCTCGATCCACTCCGTCTTGAGCAGCGGCGTGCGGCTCGGGCAGGCGCGAGGCCTCGACGACGATGTCCGCGCCGCGCACGCAGGCTCCCAGTCGTCGTCGCGCGCACCGGCTTGCCCAGATCGCGCGAGAGCCGCGCGGCGAACGCGTCGCGGCTCTCCGGGCCGGCGCGAATGCACGCGGATCTCGTCGAAGCCGAACAGCCGGTCGAGCAGCCGCACGTTCCAGTACGCCGTGCCGCGCGCGCCGATGTGCCCGAGCACGCGCGCCTCGGCCGCGCGAGGTGCCGCGCGCCGAGCGCCGTCACGGCGCCGGTGCGCATCTCGGTGATGCGCCGGTCGCGTCGATCACCGCCATCGGCATGCCCGTCCGCGGGTCGAAGAGGTTGAGCAGCGCCATCTCCGACGGCAGCCCGCGCCGGTAGTTGTCGACGAAGTCGCCGACGACCTTCACGCCCGCGAGCCCGAGCGGCTGACGTAGCCGCGCAGCACGTTGAAGTGCCCGGCGGACGACTCGGGCCGCAGTGCACGCGCGGCTCGATCACCGTCGCGCCGCTCGCCCTGGGCGCGCGAGCGCCGGCCTCCACCGCGCCGAGGATCTCGTCGTCGGTCAGCGCGAGCGCTCGACGTCGGGGCCGTTGAGGTAGGTGATGTCGATCCGCTTCATTCCAGATGGATGTTCGCGCGCCGGACGATGTCTCCCCACTTCTTGCTCTCGGAGTCGATCACCTTCTGGAATTGCTGCGGCGTATCGCCGACGGGCTCGAGGCCGAGTCCCTCCATCTTCTTCACGACGTCGGGCTGCCGGAGCGCCCAGACCATGCCGTCGTGCACCTTCCGGATCACCGCGGGCGGCGTGCCGGTCTTCGCGACGATGCCGTACCACGACGTGACGTCGAAGCCGGGATAGCCGCTCTCGGCGATGGTCGGAACGCCCGGAAGCGACGCGAGGCGATGCGGGCCCGCGATCGCGAGCGCGCGCAGCTTCCCGGTGCGCACCTGCTGCAGGATCGCGGAGACGCCGGAGAACATCAGCTGCACCTGGCCGCCGAGGAGGTCGTTCACCGCGGGCGCGATTCCCTTGTAGGGGACGTGGACCATCTTGATGCCGGCGTCGAGGTCCAGGAGCTCGCCCGCGAGGTGCGCCCCGCTGCCGGGACCGGGCGAAGCGAAGTTGAGCTTGCCGGGATTCGCCTTCGCGTACGCGATGAACTCCTGGAACGTCTTCGCGGGCACCGACGGGTTCACCACGAGCACGTTCGGCACGTTCGCGAGCAGCGTGACCGGCTGGAAATCGCGCGCGGTATCGAACGGCAGGTGCTTGAAAGCGTCGGGTTCACCGTGAGGTTGCCGGTCGGCGCGAGGCCGAGCGTGTAGCCGTCCGCCGGCGCCTGGGCGACGTACGCCATCCCGATGTTGCCCGCGGCGCCGGGCTTGTTCTCGACCACGACCGACTCGCCCCATTTCTGCGAGAGCTTCTCGCCCGACCATGCGCGGCAGGAGGTCCGCGGGACCTCCTGCTGGGAACGGCACGATGATGTACACGGCGCGCGAAGGATATTTGTCCTGCGCCGCGGCGAGGAGCGAGACCCCGAGGAAAAGCATGGCGAGCGCCGTACGCTGCAGCAATCGAATCATGAAACCCTCCGTGTTGTTCGTTTGATCAATCCACCATGGGAAGGTCGAGCCCTTCCCGCTTCGCGCACGCGATGGCCGCTTCGTAGCCGGCGTCGGCGTGGCGCATCACGCCCATCGCCGGGATCGTTGCGCGAGCACGCGCTCCAGCCGCACGCGCGGCCGCCGTCGGTGCCGTCGGCGCACGATCACCATGCCCGCGTGCTGGCGAGTAGCCCATGCCCACGCCGCCGCCGTGGTGGATGCTGACCCAGGTGGCGCCGCTCACGGCGTTGAGCGAGCGCGTTGAGGAGCGGCCAGTCGGCGACGGCGTCGGAGCCGTCCTTCATGGCCTCGGTCTCGCGGTTGGGGCTGGCCACCGAGCCCGCAGTCGAGGTGATCGCGGCCGATCACGATGGGCGCCTTCACCTCGCCGTTCGCGACCAGCTCGTTGAACGCCAGGCCGGCCTGCGCGCGCGTCGCCGTAGCCCGAGCCAGCAGATGCGCGCGGGCAGGCCCTGGAACGCGATGCGCTCCTGCGCCATGTCGAGCCAGCGGTGCAGGAGCGGCTTCGTCCGGGGAAGAGCTCCTCGACCTTGCGCGTCGGTGCGGTAGATGTCCGCGGGGTCGCCGGAGAGCGCCACCCAGCGGAACGGGCCCTTGCCCTCGCAGAACAGCGGGCGGATGTACGCGGGCACGAAGCCGGGGAAGTCGAACGCGTTCTCGACGCCTGCGTCCTTCGCCTGCTGGCGGATGTTGTTGCCGTAGTCGAAGACCGTGGCGCCGCGCTTCTGCATCTCCAGCATCGCGCGCACCTGCACCGCCATCGACCGCTTGGCGCGCCGCGATGTACGCCCCCGGGATCGCCGTGCGCCGCGCGGCGGCCTTCGTCGAGGTCCAGCCGGTCGGGATATAGCCGTTGAGCGGATCGTGGGCGCGAGGTCTGGTCGGTCACGAGGTCGGGCGCGCACGCCGCGGCGCACGAGCTCGGGAAGACCTCGCCGGCGTTGCCGATCAGGCCCACCGACACGGCGCTTGCGCCGCTTGGCGTCGCCTGCACGAGCTTGCCAGCGCCTCGTCGAGATCGTCGGCTTGCGCGTCGAGGTAGCGCGTCTCGCACGCGCGCGCTCGATGCGCGTCTCGTCGCACTCGACGCGCGAGCAAGACAGCGCCGGCCATGGTCGCGGCGAGCGGCTGCGCGCCGCCCATGCCGCCGAGCCCGCCGGTGAGGACCAGCCGGCCCGCGAGGATCGCCGCCGAAATGCTGGTCGCGCCCGCCGCGACGAACGTCTCGTAGGTGCCCTGCACGATGCCCTGCGTGCCGATGTAGATCCACGAGCCCGCGGTCATCTGGCCGTACATCATCAGGCCCTTGCGCTCGAGCTCGTCGAAGTGCTCCCACGTCGCCCAGTGCGGCACGAGGTTGGAGTTGGCGAGGAGCACGCGCGGCGCGTCGGGGTGCGTCTTGAAGACGCCGACCGGCTTGCCGCGACTGGACCAGCAGCGTCTCGTCGTCTCCAGGCGCTCGCAGCGTCGTCGACGATGCGGTCGAAGCACTCCCAGTTGCGCGCGGCTCGTGCCGATGCCGCCGTAGACGACCAGGTCCTCGGGGCGCTCGGCCACGTCGGGGTCGAGGTTGTTCATCAGCATGCGCAGCGCGGCCTCCGTGAGCCAGCCCTTGCAGGTGAGCTTGCCGCCTCGCGGCGCCCTCACCACGCGCTCGGCGTGGCGCGTCCAGTTCACTCGGTCGTTCATGCCCGGCTCCTCGAATGCGCGGCGGCGCGCCCGACCTGGACGTAGCTTCCCAGGCGGTAGCGGCTGCCGGGATGCACCAGGCGCGCGAAGGTGGCGACGCGGCCGCGCGACCAGGTGCGGCGGTTGATCTGCAGGCACGCCTCGGGCGCGCGCACCTGCAGCCAGCGCGCGACCTGCGACGTGGGAAGGACGGCCTCGATCACGTGCTCGATCGATTCGATCGGCGCGATGCTCGAGAGATAGGCGTTGGGCGTCATGCGCGAGAAGTCCTGCTCCAGGTACTTCGGCGCGACCGCCGGATTGGTGAAGCGCTCCTCCAGCTGCACCGGCACCGAGTTGTCGAGGTGCACGATGATCGAGTGGAAGACCCTGGCGCCGGGGACGAGCCCCAGGTACATGGCGATCGGCTCGCTCGCGGTGAGCTCCTCCAACTTGAGGATGCGGTTGCCGTAGCTGTGGCCGCGCTCGGCGATCTCCTCGGCGATGTTGCGCACCTCGAGCATCGACAGGAGCGGCTTGCGGTCGGCCACGAAGGTGCCGAGGCCCTGGCTCCTCACGAGATACCCTTCCTGCACCAGCTCCATGAGGGCGCGGCGCGCGGTCATGCGCGAGACCTCGAACTCGGCTGCGAGCTGGTTCTCCGAGGGCACGCGGCTCGCGACCTTCCACTCTCCGGACTCGATGCGGCCGACCACGTGCCGCTTGATGCGGGCGTAGGGCGCGATGTGCGGCGTGACGGACATGGACTTGACTGTACTTGTCTATACAAGTAGCGTCAACACCCATGGACCTGCTGCTCACCAACCTGCGGCTCGCCACCATGGAACGCGGCGGCGCCGCCTACGGCGCAGCGCCCTTCGATGCCCTCGCCTTCCGCGACGGGCGGATCGCGTGGATGGGCCCGGCGGCGCAGGCACCGGCGGCGGCCGAGCGCATCGACGGCGGCGGGCGATGGGCCACGCCCGGGCTCGTCGATTGCCACACGCACCTCGTCTATGCAGGCGATCGCGCGCGCGAATTCGAGATGCGCCTCGCCGGGAAGAGCTACGAGGAGATCGCGCGCGCGGGAGGCGGCATCGCCTCGACCGTGCGCTCGACGCGCGGCGCTTCCGCGCGCGAGCTGGTCGCGCTCGCCCTTCCCAGGCTGCGGCGCCTGGTCGAGGAAGGCGTCACCGTGGTCGAGATCAAATCGGGTTACGCGCTCGACCTCGAGGGCGAGCTGCGCATGCTGCGCGCCGCGCGCGCCCTCGCCGGGGAGCTGCCCGTCACGGTCCGAACCACGTTGCTCGCGCTCCATGCGCTCCCCGCGGAATACGCGGGCCGCGCGGACGACTACGTCGATTTCGCGTGCGCGACGCTCGTGCCCCAGGCCGCTTCCGCGGGGCTCGCCGATGCGGTCGACGCATTCTGCGAGCGCATCGCCTTCGGCCCCGAGCAGGTCGAGCGCCTGTTCCGCGCCGCCGCCGCGCACGACCTCCCGGTGAAGCTGCATGCCGAGCAGCTTTCCAACCAGCACGGCGCGCGGCTCGCCGCGAAATTCCGCGCGCTCTCCGCCGATCACCTCGAATACCTCGACGAGGCCGGCGTCGCGGCGATGGCCGAGGCGGGAACCGTCGCGGTGCTTCTTCCCGGCGCGTTCGTCTTCCTGGGAGAGAAGCGGGCCCCGCCGGTCGCGCTGCTGCGCAGGCACGGTGTCCCGATCGCGGTCGCGACGGACCATAATCCCGGGACCTCGCCCTATGCCTCGCTGCTCCTCATGCTGAACCTCGCCTGCGCCGTGTTCGGCCTCACCCCCGAGGAGGCGCTCGCGGGAATCACGCGCGAAGGCGCCCGCGCGCTCGGAATGCACGAGAGCCACGGCACGCTCGCCGTGGGCAAGTGCGCGGACGTCGTGCTCTGGGACATCGCGCATCCCTCGGAGCTCGCCTACAGCTACGGCGCGCACCGCCCCGCCGCGGTCTATCGCGCGGGCGTCGAGGTCGCGCACGCATGAAGCTGCACGCGGCGGCGGCCCTGCTGCCGCAGGGCTGGGCACGCGACGTCGAGATCGACATCGACGGCGAGGGCCGCATCGCCGCAGCGGTGCCCGGAGCGCCGGAGGATGCTTCGGCGACCCGGATCGAAGGCTACGTCGTGCCCGGCATGCCCAACCTGCACTCGCATGCGTTCCAGCGCGCCATGGCCGGGCTCGCCGAGCGGCGCACGCACGCGAGCGACAGCTTCTGGACCTGGCGCGAGCTCATGTACCGCTTCGCCGCGCGCATCACGCCCGACCAGATGCGCGACATCGCCGCGTGGCTCTACGTGGAGATGCTGCGGGCCGGGTTCACGTCGGTCGCGGAATTCCATTACATCCATCACGATGTCGACGGCCGGGCCTACGCGGATCCGGCGGAGATGTCGCATCGAATCGTCGAGGCCGCACAGGCCTCCGGCATCGCGCTCACGCTCCTTCCGGTGCTGTACCAGTACTCCGGGTTCGGATCGAAGGCGCCCTTGCGCGAGCAGCGGCGCTTCCTCCACTCCACCGACGGCTACCTCGGCCTCGTCGAGACCCTGGTGCGCCGGCATGGCCGGGGGGGCAACGTGCGCGTGGGGCTCGCGTTCCACTCGCTTCGAGCGGTCGATCCCGAATCGATCGAAGAGTCGCTCGCGGCGCTCGAGGGCCTGGATCGGCTCGCGCCCGTGCACATCCACGTCGCCGAGCAACGCAGGGAAGTCGAGGATTGCGTCGCCTGGTGCGGCGAGCGGCCCGTGCGCTGGCTCCTCGAGCACGTTCGGCCCGACCTGCGCTGGTGCCTGGTCCACGCGACGCATCTCGACGAAGCCGAGTTGCGCGGGCTCGCCGCGAGCGGCGCGGTGGCGGGACTGTGCCCGACGACGGAGGCGAACCTCGGCGACGGCGTGTTCCCCGCGCCGGGTTACCTCGGTTCCGCGCAACCCGGCCGCTTCGGCATCGGCACCGATAGCCATGTCGAGGTGTCGGTCTGCGCGGAGCTGCGCTTGCTCGAGTACGCCCAGCGCCTCGCGCTGGGGGCGCGCTCGGTCCTCGCCTCGAGCGCGCAACCCTCGACCGGACTGAGGCTCTACGTCGATGCCGCCGGCGGCGGAGCGCGCGCGCTCGGCATCGAGGCGGGCCGCATCGCGCCGGCATGCCGCGCCGACCTCGTGGTGCTCGACCCCGGGCACCCGGCGCTCTGGAACAAATCGCCCGAGCAGGCGATCGACGCGTGGGTGTTCGCGGGCGACGCATCGTGCGTGCGCGACGTGATGGTCGGGGGCGAATGGCGCATCCGCGAGCGCCGTCATGCGTCCGAGGATGCGCTGGCCGGCCGCTATCGCGCCGCCCAGGCGGCGCTTCTCGCGTGAACGCCGCGCATCTCACGCGGCGCGACTTCCTGCAGCAACCCTGGAAGAACGGCGGCGGCATCACGACGCAACTCGCGCTGGAGGATGGCGGTGAGCGGTGGCTCTGGCGCCTGAGCCTCGCGGAAGTGGCGCGGTCCGGGCCGTTCTCGGAGTTCAGCGGATACGAGCGCATCCTCATGCTCGTCGAAGGGGAAGGCATGGAGCTCGCGATCGACGATGGCGCGAGCGTCGCGTTGCGCAAGCCTTTCGAGCCCTTCGCATTCGACGGCGCGGCGCGGGTCGCGTGCCGCCTGCTGGGTGGGCCGGTGAAGGACCTGAACCTCATCGTCGATCGTCGACGCGCGAGGGGGACGATGGAGGTCGTCGCACCCGGCGCCCATCACGGCACGAAGCCGCAATCGCATTGCGTGCTCGCCTATGCGCTGCGCGGCGCGACGCGCGTCGAGACGACGGGCCTCGAATGCACGCTCGACACGGGAGAGCTGCTGCGCATCCACGCTGCGCACGGCGCCCGGCTCGATCTCGCCGCGCTCGACGCAGCCGCCCTGCTCGCGCTCATGCGGATCGACCTGCTGTGACCCCTGCTCCGATGCCGCCTACCCTGCTTCCCGAAGCCCCGTTCGAATTCCGCGAAGGCGCGTCGGCGCTGCTGGTGAGCATCCCGCATGCCGGCACCGAGCTCCCGCCCTGCATGCGCGGGCGACTGAGCCGCGCATGCGAGCCGCTGGGCGACACCGATTGGCATCTCACGCGCCTCTACGACTTCCTGCACGCCCTGGGGGCGTCGACGCTGGCGGCGCGCTATACCCGCTTCGCCGTCGACCTCAACCGTCCCCCCGACGACGCGCCGCTCTACACGACGGCGACCACCGGGCTCCATCCCGACATCCTCTTCGACGGAATGCCCGCCTTCCAGCCCGGCAAAGGCCTCACCCCGGAAGAGCGCGCGGCGTTCCTCGCGCAGGCGTGGCGGCCCTACCACGAGAAGATCGCGGCGGAGCTCGAGCGCATTCGCGGCGTGCACGGCTACGCCCTGCTCTTCGACGCGCACTCGATCGCGGGCGAGATTCCGCGCCTCTTCGACGGCATGTTGCCCGATTTCAACATCGGCACCGCGGACGGGAAGAGCGCCGATCCCGCGCTCACCGACCGCCTCGCCGCGGTGGTGCGCCGGGCGCCGCGCTACCGTCTCGCGGTGAACGGCCGGTTCAAGGGCGGCTACATCACGCGGCGCTATGGGGACCCCGCGCGCGGCATCCACGCGGTGCAGCTCGAGCTCGCGCAGCGCACGTACATGCGCGAGGGCCCGCCCTACGATTACATTCCCCGGCTCGCCGAAGAGGTCCGGCCCGTGCTGAAGGAGTGGGTCGGGACCCTCCTCGACTGGGGGCGCGTGCGCTATCCGTGCGGCACAAGCGGGCAATCGAGTCGATAATCCCACCCGGACCTTCCCGGAATTCGAATCGATGAGCGACGCAGTCCCCGGCGCAACCGCTCCCGCCTGGCAGGACGCGATCTTCAAGGCGCTCAAGGCGGCCCGCGTCCGGCAAGTGGCCTACGTGCCGGATGCCGGTCACTCGCACCTGATCCGCCGCGCGATCGAGGATCCGGAGATCGACGACGTCGTCCTCACGACCGAGGAGGAAGGCGTGGCGCTCGCCTGCGGCGCGTGGCTGGGCGGCGAGCGCGCCGTGCTCCTCATGCAGAGCAGCGGCGTCGGCAACTGCGTCAACCTGTTCTCGCTGCTGCAGTCGGGCGACTTTCCGTTCTTCGCGCTCGTCACCATGCGCGGCGAATACGCCGAGTTCAATCCCTGGCAAGGCCCGATGGGAAAGGCGACGCAGGCGGCGCTCGAGCTCATGGGGATCCACGTGCTGCGCGCCTCGCGTGCGGAAGAAGTCGAAGAGATCGTCTCCGCCGGCCTCGCGTCCGCCTTCGACGCCGGCGACCGGATCGCGGTGCTCCTCGGCCAGAATCTCGTCGGCCGCAAGAAATGGGAGCGGAAATGAAAACGGGCACGGCGAAGCGCGCCGAGCGCCGCGAATTCGTGGCCGCGCTCCTCGCGCGCATTCCCGAAGCGCTGGTCGTGAGCGGCCTCGGATCGCCGACGTACGACGTCTTCGCGGCCGGCGACCGCGATCGCAACTACTACCTGTGGGGCGCGATGGGCGGCGCAGCGTCGATCGGCCTCGGACTCGCCCTGGCACAACCGCAGAAACCGGTCGTCGTCGTGACCGGCGACGGCGAGCAGCTGATGGGCCTGGGCAGCCTCGCCACGATCGGCGCGAAGCGGCCGCGGAACCTCACCATCGTCGTGCTCGACAACGGCCACTACGGCGAGACCGGCATGCAGCGCAGCCATTCGAGCCTCGGCCTCGACTTCGTCGCGGTCGCGAAGGGCTGCGGGTTCGCCGAAGCGTTCGCGACCGGCGATTGCGCCGATTGCGAGGCGATCGCGCGCCGCGTCCACGCGCGCGCGGGAACCACGTTCGTGCAGGCCCTCATCGAGGCGAACGAGCCGCCGCGCGCGCTTCCCTCGCGGGACGGCCCCCACATCAAGAACCGCTTCCGCTCGGCGCTCGGGCTCGAGCCGCTCTGAGGCAGGCCCGCGCGCGTCTTCCGTTCGACCAATTCCCCGGCCCCGGCCGAACGCCGCGGCGGGGCACGGGTCGAAGCGGTCGACGATATGGATCCAACGCTTCCCGAGGAGCCCGAGCGCGCCATCCGCGACAAGAGGAGGTCGAGACGGACATGGACCGTGTGACCTGCACCGGCAGCCTGCGGCGACGGCGAACGGCCGCGACGTTCCTGCTCGCCTCCTGCCTCATCGGCGCCCTCGGCGGGCCAGTGCGGGCCGCAGATGCGAATGCGGGGAACATCGTCTCCGTGCGTGCGCGGACCGTGCCCTCGGCCCTCAGCGCCTATGGCCAGGTCGAGCCCATCGCGATCGTCCAGGTGCGCGCGGTCGATGCCGGCACGTTGAACGGTCTCGCAATCGTGCCGGGCAGCATCGTGAAGGCCGGCCAGGTGCTGGGGCGCATCGGCGGGCCGCGCATGCGCTCCGCCCTCACCGCCCGCGAGCAGGCGCTGCACGCCGCGCAGGCGCGCGAGGACGCGGCGCGCCAGTCACTGGAGATCGTGCGACGCAAGCTCGCAGCCCAGCTCGACACGCGCCAGGAGGTCGACGTCGCGCTGGGCAATCTGGCCGCGGCGCAGGCAGCCGTGCAGACGGCCGATGCGCAGCTTCGCGAGATCCGGGATCTGCGCACGATTCGGGCACCGACGGCGGGCGCGGTAATCCGCGTGCAGGCGGCGAACGGCGAACAGATCGCCGCAGGTGAAGGCCTCCTCACGCTGCAAGCCGCCGGCAAGCTCTGGATCCGCGCGACGTACTACGGTGCCGATGCCGCGCGGTTGCATGCCGGCATGGCGGGCCGATTCCGGTTGGCCGGGAGCGACAGAGCCATTCCCGTCAAGATCGCCGCGATTTCGTCCGCCCTCGGATCCGACGCCGGACTACGCGTCGGCCTCGTTCCCACATCGTCCGCTTCCCCCCGGTGGTTGAACGGGCAATGGGGAACGGTCACGCTCGAAGGACCCTCGAGCCGGATGGTTGTCGTGCCAACGACGGCGCTGATCCTCGACCGCGGGCGATGGTGGGTGCTCGTGCACACGCCCCAAGGGGACAAGCCCCGGCACGTGGTGCCGGGGCCGAGCCACGGGTGGCAGACCTCGATCGCCTCCGGACTGCAATCCGGCCAGCAGGTCGTGGCGCAGGACGCCTTCCTCGAATACCACCGGGACATCGCCCGGTCCTATCAACCTCCCGATTAGGTCATGCCGACCGATGTCGCAGTGCCGCGCGTCTTGCGGCGCCCGGTGCTCTGGCTGCTCGTGCTCGCCGCCGTGTTGGCGTGGACCGTGGATGCCTTCGTGCACACGCCGGTCGAGGTGCTGCCGCAGTTCGATTACCCGCAGATCGGCGTCACCGCGCACCTGCCCGGCACTACGGCGACCGAGCTCGAACACCTGGTCGTGAACCCGCTCGAGAGCCAGATCCTGACCCTGGTCGACCTGCGCAGCGTGCGCTCGGTGATGGGCAACGGCACCGTCGAGATCGATGTCCGCTTTCGCCAGGGAAGCAGCACCCAGGCCGATCTTCAGGCGGTGAACGGGGCGCTCGATCGTGCGCGGGCGCAGCTGCCCCCGCAAGCGCACCCCGTGGCCGAGATCATGGGCAACGCGATCAACGAGGTGGCCGATTACACCGCGCAGATTCCGGTGCAGGTCGCGCCGGCTTTCGTGCAGCGCGCGGTGCTCGCCGACATCGCCCCGGCGCTGCGTGCGATCCCCGGGGTGCAGTTCGTGCACGTGTTCGGCGCCGGGGACGAAGCGCTCTGGATCCAGCCCGACCTCGACGCCATGCGGCGCTATGGCGTCGGTATCGACGCGATCGTGCAGGCGGTGCGGTCCCGGGCACTGCTCGCGCCGGCCGGCTACCTGACGCTGGGGCACAACGACGTGCTGATCGAGGCCCGAAGCCTGCCGGTGCACATCGAACAGCTCGAGCGGCTGTCGCTGGCGACGCCGGAGGGACCGCTTCCCCTGCGCGCAGTGGCGCGAGTCATACGGTCCGCGGTGCCGACCCACAATGCGGTGGCACTCGACGGCCGCCCCAGCATCGCCCTGACCGTGGTCAAGCAGCCCGGCGCGTCGACGCGCGCGGTCACCGAGGCCGTGCAGGCGGCCCTGGACCGGACGCGGTCGCAGCTTCCCGCGGGCGTGCGCTGGGTACGGACGTACGATCAGGGGCACCTCGTCCGCATCGTCGGCGCCGACCTCGGGCGCAACCTGCTGATCGGTGCCGTGCTCGCGGTGCTGGTCCTGTTCTGGGTCCTCGGCGCCGGACGCGGGATCGCGGTGCTGGCATTGAGCATTCCCTTGTCGCTGGCGATCGGCATCGCGGCGCTTCACGCCCTCGGCCAGGACCTCAACCTGATGACGCTCGGCGCGCTCACCGTCGCGGTCGGGTTGCTCGCCGACGACGCGATCATCGTGCTCGAGAGCATCTATCACCGCTGGGAGAGCGGTGACGCGCGCTGGCAAGGCGTGTGGAACGGCGTGAGGAGCATCGCGATTCCGGACGTCACCGGAACGCTCACCAACGTCGCCATCTACGTTCCGCTGCTGTTCGTCGGCGGCGTGGTCGGCCTGTTCTTCATCCCGTTTTCGCTGGCGATGATCGTGGCGCTGCTGGCGTCCCTCGCCGTCTCGCTCACCCTCATTCCCCTGGGCCTCGGATTCATCGACGCACGCCCGAGCCCCGGCACGGGTAGCGGCCAACGCCTGGTGCGCCGGCTGCAGCGCGAGAACGAGCGGCTGTTCGGTTGGGTCCTGCGCGCGCCGCGCACGAGCCTCGCGATCACCTTCGCGGTGCTCCTCGTGAGCCTGGTGGGCCTCGCGCTGGTGCCGATCCACTTCCTGCCGCTGCCCAACGAGGGCGCGTTGCTCGAGTCCTTCACGCTCCCTCCCGGCGCCTCGCTGCTGGATACGCGTTGGGCCGTGCAACGCATCACCGCTCGACTGCTGCGCGATCCGGATGTCGCACACGTCTATGCCCGCATCGGCTCGGCCTCCTCGACCTCGTACACCGAGCCCGCGTACGCCGGCGAGATCCAGGTGGCGCTCAGACCCGGGGTGAGCGTGAATGCGCTGGACGCTCTCGGCGAACGCGTCGGCCGCGAGTCCCGCTTGCCAGGTGTGCAGGTCGCGGTCGATACGCCCACCATCGAGCGTGTCGGGGAGAGCCTTTCCGGCCTGCCGCAACCCTTCGTGATCCATGTCTTCGGCGCCCGAGTGGCGCAGCTGCGGCGAATCGCGGAGCAGATCGCGGGACGTTTGCGCCGCATCCCTGCGCTCACCGACGTGTTCGACAACGACGGCTACCCGGTCACCCAATTGCGGATCGAGCCGCGCGTGCAGGCTCTCGCGGCCCACGGCCTGACCCCCGCGACTCTTTATGCACAACTCGAGCCGCTCATTGACGGCCGGGTCGTCGACCGCGTGCCCGAGGGCAACGTGCCCCTGGACCTGTACGTGAGACTGGCCGATGCCCCGCAGCGCTCGCTCGAGGACCTGGCCGCGCTGCCCGTGCGCACGCACGGCGGCTGGACACCGCTCGGTGAGCTCGCGAGCGTCGAACTGGTCGAGACGCCCAACCAGATTCGCCACATCGCCGGGGCGCGTGCGTTGGACATCCTGGCCACGCCCACGGGGCCGCTGGGCAGCACGGAGGCGGCGGCGCGCAGTGCCCTGGCAAGCCTGCACCTGCCGCCTGGTTACCGGATCGGATTCGGCGGCCTCGCCGCCGAGCTCGAGCAGGCCGTCATCGGGTTGTCGCTCGCGACGCTGGCGGCGTTCGCGATCATGGTCGGCATCCTGTTGCTGCAGTTCGAAGGGCTGCTGATCCCCGGCATCCTGCTGCTCGAGATCCCGCTGGCACTCACGGGCGGCACCGTGGCGCTGGTCTTGAGCGGCGTCGGCCTGAACGCAACCGGCCTCATCGGCTTCCTCACGCTGGTCGGCATCGGCCTGCGCCATTCCATCGTGCTGCTCGATCGGGCTCGCAGCAACGAGAACGCCGGCATGTCCGTCGAGGAAGCCGTGCGCGAGGCGATCGGGGTGCGTTTCCGCCCGATCGTGCTGACCGCGGTCACCGCCATCCTCGGGATGCTGCCGACGGCGCTCGGGCTCGGACAGGGGGCAGCGCCCGAGCAGGGGCTTGCCGTCGTGATCCTGGGCGGATTGGCCTGGAGCGCGTTGCGCAGCACCAACCTGATCCCGGCGCTGTACGTGCATTGGCGTCGCAAGCAGCTCGCGCGGCGGGAATCGGCCGGAAAAGCCGCATGACCTCGGCCACGATGCGTCTCGCGCGCTTGGCGGTCTGCCCGACGCTGTGCGGCTTGCTCGCCGCGTGCGCGAGCTATGCGCCCGAGCCGCTGCCGACGCGAGTGCATTGGAGCGACGAAGCCGATCTGCGCATCGACGCGCGCGACCTCCCGCTGCCGGGCCTCGCGGCGCAGCCCATCGACCTGGACGCACCGCTCACCCTGGAGGCCGTCGCCGCGCTGGCGGTGCTCAACGATCCGGGCTTGCGGGCCGCACGAGACCGGCTCGGCGTGGCGCAGGCGCAGGCGTTCGCGGCCGGGCTGCTTCCGGATCCGAAGCTCACCGCATCACGCGACATTCCCCTGGGCCGCTCCGGCGATGCCATCGCCGCGGCGTACGACCTGGGACTCAGCCTGGACGTGCGGCGCCTGATGACTCGCGGCGCGGCGCTCGCCGCGGCCCGCGCCGAGGTTCGGCAGATCGATCTGCAGGTCCTCTGGAAGGAATGGCAGACGGCGGCGGCTGCCGAAGCGGATGGCGTTGCCTTGATGGGCCTGCGCGCGCGCCACGCCCTGCTCGGCGCGGAGCGCGATGCAGTGCTCGAGCGCCATCGCCGCGATCGTGCCGCAGCGGCGGCGGGGCTGCAGCCGCGCACGACGGCCGATGCCGACCTGGTCGAATTGCAGGCCCTGCAGCAAAGGCTCGCGGACGACGAGCGGCAGCGCGCATCCAAGCTTGCCGCACTCGACGCGCTGCTGGGCCTCGCCCCGGCAACGCCGCTACGTCTGGCACGCCTGCCGCGGTTCGACGCCGCTGCCGTGCGAGGTGCCGCCGCGGCGCTGGACCGCCTGTCCGCCATCCGGCCGGACCTGCTCGCGCTGCAGGCCGGCTACGAAAGCCGGGAGCAGAAGGTGCGCAAGGCGGTGCTCTCGCAGTTCCCGTCGGTCGGCGTGAAAATCTCGCGGGCGCGCGACACGTCGGGTATCGACACCATCGGCTTCGGCATCGCGCTGAGCCTTCCGATCCTCGATGGCAGCCGCGGCGCGATCGCCATCGAGCGCGCGACGCGCCGCGAACTGTACGACGACTACGCGCTGCGACTGCGGCAGACTCGCGCCAAAGTCGAAGAGCTCGCGGCCGACATCGAGCTGCTCAGGCGGGAGCGCGCTGCGCTTCAGGCCGCCCTGCCGGCGCTACGCGAAGCGGCGCGCGCGTCCCACGCGGCGCTGCGCGACGGCGACGTGACGCTGCCGCAGGCGCAGGCACAGCGCCGGGCCTTGCTCGATCAGCACCTGGCGCTGCAAGCCACTGCACAGCAGATCGCCGAGCAGACCGTGGCGCTGCAACTGCTCACCGGGCGCGGAGTCTTCGCACCGGCGCCGAAGCGGTAGGGGTTACGCCCTGCAGTGCGGGCCTTCGGGCTTGTTCGGCGATTGGCCGTCCTCGAAAGGATGGCAATATGGCGAGACACGCGTCCTCCTCGCCATCGAATGAGCACCCTCCTCCCCTTGCTCGGAAGGAACATCGCCCAGCCCGAAGTGGCGAAGCGCCTCGCCGACCATCCCGGCCTGCGGCCGGCTGAAGCCAGCACTTCGCCCGAGGAGCGCATGGCGGCGGTGCGCTACTTGCGGAGCGCCGCCGATGGCCTGCTGATCAAGCTCTCCGCGGAAGGAGAGATTCTCGCCATTTTCATGATGAGCGACGGCAAGGACGGATGCTCCGAATTCAGGGGCGAGCTGCCCGGGCGGCTCAACTTCGCGGCCGAGCCGGAGGATGCCATCCGCGCGCTGGGCGTGCCCGCCTTGCGGCGTCCCGCGGGCTCGTACGGCGGATACCGCCTCGGAGAGCTGCTGCGCTTCGACTGGCCGACGCATTCCGTCCACATCCAGTTCCGCGCCGACCATGACGGCATCGACCTCGTCACCGCGATGACCGCTCGCGAGGTTCCGGGACGCAGTCACGCGCAAGCGTGATGTGGCTCTCCCGGTTGCTGTCCGCGCTGGTAGTGCCGCTCGGCGCGCTGCTCGCCGCCCATTTCGCCCTGCCGCACCTCGGTGCGCTTCCCGCCTCGCTCGCGGGGCTGAAGGTCTACGCCCCGCACATCGCCATCGGCCTCGGGCTCGCCGTGAGCCTGGGTTTCGGCCGCAGCCGCACGCTCGTCGCGCTCGTCGCGCTCGCGCTCGCCTATGCGGCGGTGCGCGCGTATCCGCGAAGCGCGCTCTATCACGCCGCCACCGTCGCGCTGCCGCTCGCATTCGGCCTGTATGCCTGGGGACGGGAGAGCGCCTTGCGCAGCGCCCCGGGATTGCGGCGGGCGGTGGGCCTCTTCGTCGCGGTCGTGGCGATCGCCTCGCTCTCCACCGCCTTCCCCGCGCCCATCGCCGCGCTGCTCGGGAAGCGCTATTTCGCCGGCGAGTCGGTGGCGCCGTTGGGCCAGCTCGCGCTCGCCGCGACGGCCGTCGGGCTCGCGAGCGCCTGCGCCGCGTGGCTGCATCGCCGCGAGGCCACCGCCCTCGCGCTTGCCGCGGGCATGATCGCGTTCGCGCTCGCGGCGCACGCGGCGGCGAACGCGGATGCGAGCCGGCTCTACGTCGCCGCCGCCGCCCTGGCGCTGGCGATCGCGGTGCTGCAGGACATCTTCCACATGGCGTTCCGCGATCCGCTGACCGGATTGCTCAGCCGGCGCGCGCTCGACGAGCACCTCGCGTCGCTCGGGCGGCGCTACGCCGTCGCGATGGTCGACGTCGACCATTTCAAGCGGGTGAACGACGCCCATGGACACGACACCGGCGACCAGGTCCTGAAGAGGGTCGCCCGCTCGCTCGGGCACGTGCGCGGCGCGCGGTCGTACCGATATGGCGGCGAGGAGTTCACGCTGCTCTTCCCCGGCCGCGATACGGACGAGGTGCTGGAGCGGCTCGAAGCGCTGCGCGAGCAGATCGCCTCGAGCCCGTTTCGCCTGCGCTCGGCCCCGCGCAAGAAGACGGGGCGGCGTGGACGCGATCGCACGCCGGGCGCGGGCGCCGCGCTCAAGGTGACCGTGAGCATCGGCGTGGCCGAAAGCGAAGGCGGCAGCGCCGCGCCCGAAACGGTCATCGCGGCGGCCGACAAGGCGCTGTACCGCGCGAAGCATCGCGGCCGCAACGCGGTGTGCCGGTGAATCGACATCGTGCAGGACGCGATCGCGCGCGCGACGGCGCGATCATCGTCTTCAACGCCGGCTCCTCCAGCCTGAAATTCGGGCTCTACCGGCAGGTGCCGGCAGGCGAGCCCCTCGCCGTCGCGCGCGGCGACATCGAGAGCGTCGCCGAACGGCCGCGTTTCGTCGCCCGGGATCCGCAAGGCCGCGTGCTCGCGGAACGCCGCTGGGAAGCCGGGCCGGACATCGGCCTCGAGCACGTGCTCCAGGCGCTTGTCGAATGGACCGAGGATTATCTGGGCGGGCAGCCTCTCGCCGCCGCCGGGCATCGCGTGGCGTTTGGCGGCCTCGAGCACACCGCGCCCGTCCGCGTGGACGAGGCGCTCCGGGTCCGTCTGCGCGCGCTCGTTCCCTTCGCGCCGCTGCACCTGCCCGCCAACCTCGGACCGATCGAGTTCCTGGCGCGGCGTCACCCGGACCTTGCGCAGGTCGCGTGCTTCGACACGGGCTTCCACCGCACGATGCCGCGCGTGGCGTCGATCTACGCGTTGCCGCGCGCGCTCACGGAGGCGGGCGCACGCCGCTTCGGCTTCCATGGGCTGTCGTACGAATTCATCGCGGAGGCGTTGCGCAAGGCCGCACCCGAGGCGGCCGCCGGAAGGTGCGTCGTCGCGCACCTCGGCAGCGGCGCGAGCCTGTGCGCGATGGTGGGCGGCAAGAGCGTCGCGACGTCGATGGGATTCAGCGCGTTGAGCGGCATTCCCATGGCTACCCGACCCGGCGACGTCGATCCGGGAATCCTCCTCTGGTTGCTCGCGGCACGCGGCATGGACGCGAAGCGCGTCGAGTCGATGCTCTACCACGAGTCCGGGCTCGCGGGTGTCTCGGGGATGAGTGGCGACGTGCGCACGCTCCTCGCGAGCGACGCGCCCGCGGCCCGGGAAGCGATCGAGCTCTTCGTCTACCGCATCGCGCGCGAGATCGCCTCGCTCGCCACCGCCGCCGCCGGGCTGGATGCGCTGGTCTTCACGGCCGGAATCGGCGAGAACGCGCCCGCCATACGCGCGGCGGTTTGTCGCCGGCTCGCCTGGCTGGGGCTCGAAATCGACGAGGCGGCGAACGCACGAAACGGCCCGAAGATCGGCACGGCGCAAAGCGCGGTTTCCATCTGGGCGATCCCGACCCACGAGGAGCTCATGGTGGCGCGCCACACCGCGGCGCTGCTCGCCGTCGCCTCGTCGGACGCCACGGGGAAATGACGACGGCACGCACGAAGGAAGCGCCGCGCAGGCGCCGCGCAGGCGCTCACCCCGCCTTCGCCGCCGAAGCCCAGCGGTCGAGGAACCATTCGAGCTCGCGTGGAGGACGCAGCCACAGGTCGGCGGCGGTGCGGCGCAGCTCGGGCGCCACGAGCACGGCGAGCCCGCGGCCGCGAATCTCCGCGAACGCGTCCTCGTCGGTCACGTCGTCCCCGAGATAGGCGCAGGCCGCATCGGCCGCGGAGCGGGAAAGGACGTCGCGCACCGCGTGCGCCTTGTTGCGGCCGCGCGCACGCAGCTCGATGCCGCCCTCGAACGGCAGCAGCTCCACGTTGGCGTCGGCGATCTCCTCCCATGCGCGGACGACGCGCTCGCCCAGTGCACGCGCCTGCGGCTCGGGCAATCCGCGCCAGTGCATCGCGACGCTCGCGACCTTGCGCTCGATCCGCGCGCCCTCCGCCTCGAGCCGCCGCACGCGCTCCTCGGCAAGCGCGAGGCGCTGGACGGCCTCTGCGTGCGGCAGGTGACGCCTCACCTCGCTTCCGGGCCGGTAGCTCTCCCAGCCATGCGCGCCCCAGGCCTCGTGGTCGCCCAGCATCTCGATCAGCGTGCGCAGCTCCTCGAGGGGACGGCCGCTCACGATCACGACGCGCGTCTTGCCTGCCGTGACCGCCTTGAGACACGCCGGAACGCCCGGATAGGGGACCGCCAGCAGGGGATCGGCATGGAAAGGCGCGAGCGTGCCGTCGTAGTCGAGGAACAGCACGCGCTCGGGCGCCCGCGCCACGCCGCGGAAGAAGCGCTCGAGGTCCGCGTCGGGATGGAGCAATCGCAAGTCGACCGCCTCGCTCAGATCACGGGCGGCGGAGGCTTGCCTTCCTGCGCCGGTTCCCGGCGGCGCCGCGACCACTCCTCGAGCGTCTCGGCGGCGCGCTTGCGCCCGCCGAGCCCGAAAGCGAGCGCCAGCCCGAAGGCGAAGGCCGCGATGAGGATGAGGAAAGTCTCGCGGATGATGTCGCCCAGCCCGAGCTGGTCGAGCGCGATCAGCACCACGAAGACGAGGATCGCGTAGAAGGCGATCGCGCCGAGCGTGCCCGCGTCGCCCACGCCGAGGTTGCGGAAATACGTCGCCACGGCGGCGCCCACGAAACGCGCGAAGTACGCGCCGAAAGCGACGATCAGCACGGCGACCATGACGCGCGGCACGAACAGCACCGCGCGGCCGATGACCTCCGTCACGTACGCGAGGCCGAGGCTGTTGAACGCGACCATCAGCGCGGCGAGGATCACCAGCCAGTAGGCGAGCCCCGCGAGCACTCCGATGGTGTCCACGCCTCCGCCGCCCTGGCGAAGGAACGCGTCGATGCCCGCCTTCTCGCTCACGACATGGAAGTTCAGGCCGCGCAGCGCCTTCGCGATGGCGAAGCGCAGCGCCTTGGCGACGAGCCAGCCCGCGACGAGGATCCCGATCGCGAGAAGCACGCGCGGCAGGAACTCGCCCACCTGTTGCAGGGATGCCCTCAGGGGCTCGAGCAGCATGTCCACGTCATTCATTCCGGTCCTCCCCCGTTGGCCGCTGCAGGATGTCGAGCAGGCCCCGCAACGGAATGCGCACCCAATCCGGCCGGTTGTCGAGCTCGTAGGCGAGCTCGTAGAGCGCCTTCTCGAGGACGAAGAGCTCGACCAGCCGGTTCCCGGCCGGGACGGCGCGCTCGCCGGAGTAGGCCTCGAGGAAGGCCGCGCGCGCCTGGTCCCGCCACGCGCGCGCGGCGTCGTAGAGCTCCTCGCGCGCTTCCGGCCGGTGCGCGACCGCCTGCGCGAGCGCCTCGTGCATCGCGTAGTCGAAGGAACGCAGCATCCCCGCCACGTCGCGCAGCGCAGATTGCTTCTCGCGCCGCTCGGCGAGCGTCTTCCTCGGTTCTCCCTCGAAATCGACGATGATGAAGTCGTTCTCCGCGAGCAGCACCTGGCCGAGATGGTAATCGCCGTGGATGCGCGTCTTCTCGCCGGGCGCGACGGCGCCGCGGTGCGCGCCGATCCGGGCGCGCAGCTCCGCGGCGCGATCGAGCACCAGGTCGGCGTCGGCACGCACCTCCTCGGCGAGGGATTCGCGTCGTCGCGCCAGGGCATCGAGCGCAGCGCCCGCTTCGTCGAGCGCGCTCTGCACCCAGCGCGCGAGGTCCTCGGCGCTGGCGGGCTCCGGATCGAACGCGGCGTCGCCGCTGCGGGTCGCGAGCGCCGCGTGGAGCTGCGCGGTGCGCCGGCCCAGGGTGCGCACGAGCGTGAGGTAGGCCGAATGGTCCGGCGCCTTGCCCGCCGCCGCGCCCGGGGCCGCATGCTCCAGGAACCTGCCCAGATAGCCCAGCGTGTATAGCCAGGCGTCGCCCTGGTTCTCGACGTAGCCCTGCAGCAACGCGAGCGTCGCCTCGCGCCCGTCGTCGGTCGCGTATTCCACGGTGCCCGCGACCGGCGCGGCATGGGTGAAGTGCGCGACCTCCGTGAGGAAGCGGCCGACCTCCGCCTCGGGATTCATGCCGGCCTGCACCCGGCGATAGGTCTTGAGGAAGAGGCGCCCGCCCAGCTCGACCGGCGAGTTGCTGCTCTGCGCCGGCGGAATCGTCGCCTCGAGCATCGCGGGCGCGTCGCCCGCCAGCCTGCCGAAGGCCGGGGTGGGACGGAAGCGGATGCGTCCGCGCACCGTCTTCACTTCCTCCGCCGCTCCGATCGCCGCCGCCACTTCGCGCACGAACGCCTCGTCGCCCAGCGCGTCGGCGAGCACGCCCACCTGCGCCTGCTGGCGCACCTTGGCGATGGTCGCCGGGGCGAGCTTGCGCGTGCGCGCCTCGTCGCGCTCCTCCCAGCCGAGCGCGAGCGGCAGGAAGTAGGTGTGCGGTTCGGCGCCGGCCGCCCGTTCGGCGTGCGCGAGCACGAGCAGCCAGGACTGCCCCGCCCGGCTCCACTCCGCATGGTCCGCGATCGACACGCGCGCGAGGCGCTCGCCCTTCGTCGCATACCAGCGCCGGGCCGCGACGTAGGGGGGAAGCACCTCGCTCTCGAGCTGCGCGCGCACCCGCTCGGCGAGCGCGATGCGCCACGGCACGACGCGCTCGCGGAAGAGCGTCGCCCAGCCGTCGAAGAGGACGAGCGTCGGCAGCTCGACCGGCGGCACGATCCGCTCCACGCCGCCCGCCATTTGCGAGGGCGCGGCGAGGCGGAACCACAGGAATCCGTGCCCGGCGAGCGTGAGCACGTAGGGCAGCTCGCCGATCGGCGGGAACGTCGTGCGGCCCTGCAGCTCGAGCGGAATGCGCCCCTTGTAGCGCGAGAGGTCGAGCTCGACGGGTTGGGCGCTGCGCGCGACGTTCGCGACGCACAGGATGGTCTCCTCGCCGTACTCCCGCAGATAAGCGAGCACCTTGCGGTTGGCCGGGCGCAGGAACGAGAGCGTGCCGCGGCCGAATGCCGCGACCGAGCGGCGCACCGCGAGCAGGCGCCGCGTCCAGTTGAGGAGCGAGTACGGGTCGCGCGCCTGCGACTCGACGTTCACCGCGCCGTAGCCGTACACCGCGTCCATGATCGGCTGCTGGTAGAGCCGCTGCGGATCGGCGCTCGAGAAGCCGGCGTTGCGCTCGTCGCTCCACTGCATGGGCGTGCGCACCCCGTCGCGGTCGCCGAGGTAGATGTTGTCGCCCATGCCGATCTCGTCGCCGTAGTAGAGGATCGGCGAGCCGGGCATCGAGAAGAGCAGGCTCTTCATCAGCTTGATGCGGCCGAGGTCGTTCTCCATGAGCGGCGCGAGCCGGCGGCGGATGCCCAGGTTGATGCGCGCGCGCGGGTCGGCCGCATAGAGCTGGTACATGTAGTCGCGCTCGCGGCTGGTCACCATCTCGAGCGTGAGCTCGTCGTGGTTGCGCAGGAAGATCGCCCACTGGCAGTCGGCGGGAATGTCGGGCGTCTGCGCCATGATCTCGGTGATCGGGTGCCGGTCCTCCTGCGCGATCGCCATGTACATGCGCGGCATCAGCGGGAAGTGGTAGGCCATGTGACACTCGTCGGAATCGCCGAAGTAGGCCTGCACGTCCTCGGGCCACTGGTTCGCCTCGGCGAGGAACAGGCGCCCGGCGTAGCCTGCGTCGAGCTGCGCGCGCAGGCGCTTCAACACCGCGTGGGTCTCGGGCAGGTTCTCGTTGCTCGTGCCGACGCGCTCGACGAGGTAGGGAATCGCATCCAGGCGGAACCCGTCGACGCCCTTGTCGAGCCAGTAGCGCATCACGCGGAACACCGCCTTCAGCACCTGCGGATTGTCGAAGTTGAGGTCGGGCTGGTGGCTGAAGAAGCGGTGCCAGTAATACTGCTGCGCGACCGGGTCCCAGGCCCAGTTCGACTTCTCGGTGTCGGTGAAGATGATGCGCGTGCCGGCGTATTTCTGCGGGTCGTCGCTCCAGACGTAGAAATCGCGCTTGCTCGAGCCCTTCGGCGCGCGGCGCGCCGCCTGGAACCACGCATGCTGGTCCGAGGTGTGGTTCACCACCAGCTCCGTCACGACGCGCAGTCCGCGGCGATGCGCCTCGCGCACGAACTCGGCGAAATCGGCGCGCGTCCCGTACGCGGGGTGCACGTCGGTGTAGTCCGCGACGTCGTAGCCGTCGTCGCGCAGCGGCGAGGGATAGAACGGCTGCAGCCAGATCGTGTCCACGCCGAGCTCGCGCACGTAGTCGAGCTTCTCCGTGAGCCCGGCGAAGTCGCCCATGCCGTCGCCGTTCGAGTCGCGGAACGCCTTCACGTGCAGCTGGTAGATGACCGCGTCCTTGTACCAGAGCGCGTCGGCGCCCCCCTCGACGCGCGCGTCCGTCCCGGCGGTGGCGGATCGCGCCTCGAGCGACGTGTCCATGGATGCCGCCACGAATCAGGCCCGCACGCCGCGCGTGCGCCCGCCCCGGACGCATGCGTTGCGCGCGGAAGGAAAGGAAAAGCTTTCCTGCATCGCGATGAGTCTCCGGAGTCGCACCAGTCTGGGGGTGCCCATCATGCTACACCCGGCTCCGCGAGCGACGCCCCTAGCGGAAGACTCCCTCGTAGATGGAGAGGTCGGAGAGGTAGCAGGAGCACGACGCCCGTTCGAGCCCCTTGCGGTCGCGGATGGTCATCGCGCCGCGCTTGTAACGGATCAGCCCGCGGCTCTGCAGCGCGCTCGCGGCCTCGGTGACCCCGACGCGCCGCACGCCCAGCATGGAGGCGAGGAACTCGTGCGTGATGTGGAATGAAGCCGAATGCGCGCGGTCCGCGGTCATGAGGAGCCAGCGGGCGAGGCGCTGCTCGACCCGGTGGAAGCGGCTGCACCCCGCCGTCTTCATCAGCTGGCTCATCAGGACGTAGGTGTAGCGGTCGACGCACTGGCGCAACGATGCCATGCGAGCCAGCTCGCGCGCGAACGGCGCCGACGCCATGCGCCACGCGAGCCCTGCGCCCTGTACGCTCGCGTGCACGGGAGAGATCCGGACTCCCATCGCGACGGGCACGCCGTACATCCCCTCGTTTCCGGCGAGCGCTACCTCGAGGCGGTTCTTGCCATCCATGGGCGTCACCAGCGAGATGAAGCTCGCGGCGGGGAAGTACACGTGCGGGATCGAATCCCCCGGCTGGGCGACCACGTCCGGAAACGCGAGCTCCACTGCTTCGCACCCGGCGAGCACGCGCGCGCGATCCTTCGCAGGCAGCCGGTCCAGCAGGCGATTCGTGGTCAGTGTCGGTGGCGCCGGATCCGTCAAGGTACCTTCCTTCGATCCTCGGGGAATGCCAGCGTAGGCGCGCAGGTCGCCGCCGTCTGCGCGGTAGCGTACCCATCGGCAAATGATTTCCGATGCCGGCAAAGGGGGGCATGTTCGCTCCCGCACAGACCCGGCCGGCGCGCATACGTACATTCGCTCGTGTGCGCCGGCCGTTTGTCGGCCACCCATTCAAAGGACCAACATGTTGCATGACTTTCTCGAGCACCATCGCGCGGCGCTGATCGATCGTTGCCGCTCCAAGGTCCTGCTGCGCCGCGCGCCGCCGCCGACGCCGGTCGAGCTCGAGCACGGTATACCCCTGTTCCTCGCGCAGCTGATCGACACCCTGCGCACGGAAGGAGGCTTCGCCGTGCTCGCGCCGAGCGCCGACTCCTCGACCCCCGCGCCGTCCCCGAGGCACCTGCCGCGTGAAATCGAGGAGGCGGCCACGAAGCATGGCTCCGAAATGCTGCTGCGCGGATTCACGGTGAACCAGGTGGTTCACGACTATGGAGACCTGTGCCAGTCCATCACCGAGCTCGCGGCCGAAGCCGGCGCGCAGATCTCGGCGGATGAATTCAACGTCCTGAACCGGTGCCTCGACGACGCCATCGCGGACGCCGTCAGCAGCTACCAGGCCCACCGGGAGCTGCAGGTCTCCGAGAGCCAACGCCGGGAGACGGGCGAGCGACTCGGATCGGCGGCGCATGAGCTGCGCAACCTGCTCGGAACGGCGACGCTCGCGTTCGAGGCGATGAAGGCGGGACTGATCGGCACTGCGGGCGCGACCTCGGCCGTGCTCGGCCGCAGCCTGGTCGGAATGCGCGACATGGTCAATCGGACGCTGGCGGAAGTGCGCCTGGACGCGAACATGCCGCCCCGCCTCCAGGAGGTTTCCATCGACCGCTTCATCGCGGACGTGGAGGTGACCGAGAGCCTGTCGGCGAAAGCCAAGGGGTGCGAATTCAGCGTCTCGCTCATCGAACCCGGGTTGTGCGTCCGGGCGGACGAGCAGCTGCTGCATTCGGCCGTCTCGAACCTGCTGCACAACGCCTTCAAGTTCACGCGCAAGCACGGAAAGGTGGCGCTCAAATCGTTCGCCAACGACGGCCACGTGTTCATCGAGGTCGGCGACGAGTGCGGCGGCCTTCCCGAAGGCAAGGCGCAGTTGCTCTTCGCAGCGTTCGAGCAGCACGACGCGAACCGCGCCGGCCTGGGACTGGGGCTTTCGATCTCGCGCCGTGCGGTCGATGCGATCGGCGGCGAGCTGCGCGTGCGCGATCTGCCCGGAAGGGGCTGCGTGTTCACGATCGACCTGCCGCGTCACCTAGCACAGCGGACGAGCGCGGACATGGCGGCAATCGCTACATGAAAGATGAAAGGGAAATTCCCATGAATGAGCAATGTGAAGCCTGCGTGCGCGGGCCCTCGAGGATAGACGGGCACGCCGATCTCCTGGTGCAAAGGCTCGGTCCGGCGAGCATTGTGTTCCGGTGCCGCAGTTGCGGCCTGCTGTGGTCCCGATCCTATTCGTGGAACAACTGCTTTGCCTGGGGACGGCTCGATCGGGCCGCGCAATCCGCGGCAGGTGGCGTTGCCGTGCCGGCCGCGCGGGCCGTGGCTTTGCCGTAGCGTGCGGCCGTGGATGCGGATGCCGGTCCTTGTGGCCCGTCAGTGGGGCGCCACCAGGGGCAGCAGCCGGGCCGTCTCCCGGCGCACGACCTCATAGCACTCGCACGACATCGCCTCGAGCTTGAGGCGGTTCAGCACCTTGATGTGACCGCGCCGATAGCTGATGACGCCGGCCTTCTGCAGCTTGCCGGCGGCCTCGGTGACGCCCTCGCGCCGCACGCCCAGCATGTTGGCGATCAGCTCCTGCGTCATCGTGATTTCGGGCAGGCTCAGGCGATCGATGCTGAGCAGCAGCCAGCGGCAAAGCTGCTGGTCCACCGAATGGTGGCGGTTGCACACCGCCGTCTGCGCCATCTGCGTGATGAGCGATTGCGTGTAGCGCAGCATCAGGTGCTGCATCGCGCCGCCGCGCGTGAACTCGTTCTTGATCATCTGCCCCGGCAGGCGGTAGGCATGGCCGGCGCTCTGGACGACGGCGCGGCTGGGCGTGGTCTCTCCCCCCATGAAGAGCGAGATGCCCACCACGCCTTCGTGGCCGACCACCGCGATCTCCGCCGAGGCGCCGTTCACGAGGACGTAGAGGAGCGAGACGATCGAGGTGGTCGGGAAATAGACGTGGTCGATGTGGCGGCCCGACTCGTAGACGACTTCACCGAGCGGCATTTCGACCAGCTCCAGCTGGGGGCGCAAGCGCTTGAGCTCGGCCGCGGAGAGCGCCGCCAGCAGGTCGTTCTGTGTGGGACTCGGCATTCGAACTGCTCCAGCACCGTGACGGACCTCCATTGTGCGCTTCCGCTCCGTCGCCGGCGCGGCGTGCGCCGGCGCACCGACTGCATCGGGGGCATCCGTTACCCTGCGATGCAGTCGAGAACATTCGGTCGTGAGGTGCGATCGGGGAAACCGGGCGCCGGGGCGCGAGCCTGCCGGGTCCTGCCGGTCCGATGGGACGTAGCCGAGCGGCGGCACCCGCCTGGTGGACGGGGGCCACAAGGTACGGTACCGCACCGACGCGTGCGCAGATCGGCGGTATCCTGTTTCATGGACATCGTTCCGCACCACGCCTGGACCCGGCTGCTCGGCAGCCCCCCCTACGAAACGAGGCACATCGGGAGGCTGCTCACAGGCCTCGCCATCGCGGTGACGGTCCCTGCGGGCATCTATGCCGCAGCCGCGGCCCTGGCGACGACGTTGGCTTCCACCTTCGCGACCGAGGAATCGGACTGGCGCGCGCCGATGATCGAATTCGCTCCTGCCGCCTCGCCGGTCGTCGTGAGTCACGCCGACGAGCTCATCGCCGAGCGCAACTCCCTGGGAATGCGCACGGGGCGCCGGCATGCGGATGCCATGGATATTGCCCTCTAGCTTGCGCTGCCGCGGCTACGGGGCCCGAAGGACGACGAACAGCGAGGAAACGAGACCATGAACTGGGACCGCATCGAAGGCAATTGGAAGCAATTCAAGGGCAACGTCAAGGAACAATGGGCCAAGCTCACCAACGACCAGCTCGACGCGATCGCGGGCAACCGCGACCGGCTGGCCGGCAAGATCCAGGAGACCTACGGCATCACGAAGGAAGCGACCGAGAAGCAGCTCTCCGCGTGGCAGGACCGCGTGAAGGAAAAGGAAGAACGATGAGAACGTTCACGATCACCGCCTTCGCCGAGTACGCGGCCGCGATCGGGACGTGCGTCGCCCTCGTGGGCGGCAAGAAGAGCCTTTGCGTGAGCGACGCGACGGCGCACTACGGCAAGCCGTAAGCCATTCCGGGCCAGGACGACAGATCAGGCAATGACGACGCGCCCCGCCTCCTGAGGTGGGCGCGCCGGTTCGCGCGCGCGCGGTTCTCCGACGAGGAGCCGCCGCTGCGATCGGAGCTGTTCAGCGCCGATCGGATGGAGCAGCACGGAAAGAACCTGGCCCTGTCCCACGCGCTCGCTCCGGGACGCACGCGCGACCGCCTCCTCGGGCGGCTGGCCGGCAACGAAGCCGTCCTGGTGGAGATCTGCGACCTGCTCGGCGCCGCGGTCACCGACAACCGCCGCGTCACGCCCGCCGCCGACTGGCTGCTCGACAATTTCTACCTGATCGAAGAGCAGATCCGCACCGCCAAGCGGCATTTGCCGAAGGGCTACAGCCGCGAGCTCCCGCGGCTGGCGAGCGGTCCGTCCGCGAAACTTCCCCGCGTCTACGACCTCGCGTTCGAGACGATCTCCCATGGCGACGGCTGGGTCGACGCCGAGAGCCTGTCGCGTTTCGTGGCGGCCTACCAGACGGTGGCGCCGCTCAAGATGGGCGAGCTGTGGGCGATTCCCATCATGCTGCGCCTCGCCTTGATCGAGAACCTGCGCCGCGTGGGGGCGCGCATCGCCGCGGGCACGATCGACCGCAATCGCGCCAGTGCGTGGGCCGACCAGATGATGGACGTCGCGGAGCGCGATCCCAAGAGCCTGATCCTGGTGACCGCGGACATGGCGCGCTCGAATCCGCCGATGGCGAGCTCCTTCGTGGCGGAGCTCGCGCGCCGGCTGCAGGGGCAGAGCGCCGCGCTGGCGTTGCCGCTCACGTGGATCGAGCAGCGCCTTTCCGAATCCGGCCACACGATCGAGCACCTGGTCCAGCTGGAAAACCAGGAGCAGGCCCGCGACCAGGTCTCGATCGGAAACACGATCGGCAGCCTGCGATTCCTGGGCGCGATGGACTGGCGCGAGTTCGTCGAATCGATGAGCGTGGTCGAGAAGGCCTTGCGCGCGGATCCGGGCGGTGTCTATGGCCGGATGGATTTCGCCACCCGCGACCGCTACCGGCACGTCGTGGAGGAGATCGCGAGGCGCGGGCGCGCGGACGAGAGCGAGGTGGCGCGCGAGGCGATCGAGCTGGCGCGCGAAGGCGCCGCCGGCGGCGGCGAGGACGATCGCACCGCTCACGTCGGGTATTACCTGTCCGACCGCGGCCGAACGCGGCTCGAGCGCGCGGCAGGCGCGCGCCCGTCCTGGCCGGAGCGGCTGCGCAGGATGGCGCGGCGCATTCCCTTGCTGCTCTATCTCGGCGCCGTCGCGGCGATCACGGCGGCGATCACCGGCTTGCTGCTGCCGGCGGCGCATCGCGAGGGGCTTGCCACGCCTGCGCTCGTCGCGCTGGGAATCCTGCTCGTTCTGGCGGCGAGCCAGCTCGCGCTGGGAATGGTGAACTGGCTGGCGACATTGCTCGTGGCGCCGCACGCGTTGCCGCGCATGGATTTCTCGCGCGGAATTCCGCCGGCGTCGCGTACGCTCGTGGTGGTCCCCACCATGCTCACCGACGCGGAAGGCATAGAGGGCCTGGCCGAGGCGCTGGAAGTGCGCTTCCTCGCCAACCAGGACGACCAGCTGCATTTCGCCCTGATCACGGACCTGCGCGATGCTGCGGCCGAGTCGCTGCCGGAGGATGACGCCCTGAGGCAGCGCGCGCGCGAATGCATCGAGACGCTGAACGAGAAGTACCCCGGCGGCAGGTTCCATCTCCTCCACCGTCCGCGCCGCTGGAACCCGCGGGAACGGCTATGGATGGGCCACGAGCGCAAGCGCGGCAAGCTGGCCGACCTGAACGCGCTGCTGCGGGGCCATGGGGCGGATCGCTTCTCGCTCGTCGTCGGCGATCCCGCGGCGCTGTCCGGCGTGAGGTACGTGATCACGCTCGACACCGACACGCAGCTTCCGCGCGACTCGGCGCGGCAGTTCGTGGGGGTGATGGCGCATCCGCTGAACCGGCCGCGCTTCGATGTCGCCGGCGCGCGCGTGGTCGAGGGTTACGGGATCCTGCAGCCGCGCGTGAGCGTGAGCCTGCCCGGCGCCAACCGCTCCTGGTACGCGCGCATGCATGCGGGCGATCCGGGCATCGACCCCTATACGCGCGCCGTCTCCGACGTCTACCAGGACGTGTTCGGCGAAGGCTCCTTCATCGGCAAGGGAATCTACGACGTGGACGCGTTCGAGCGCGCCACCGCGGGGATTTTTCCCGACGACCGGATCCTCAGCCACGACCTGCTCGAGGGTTGCTACGCGCGTTCCGGATTGCTGAGCGACGTGCAGTTGTACGAGGAGTATCCGTCGAGCTACGGCGCGGACATGAGCCGGCGGCGCCGCTGGATCCGCGGCGACTGGCAGTTGCTGGAATGGCTGCTGCCGAGCGTGCCGGGGCCTGGCGCGAGGCGCCTGAAGAACCCGTTGTCGCCGCTTTCAGCGTGGAAGCTCCTCGACAACCTGCGGCGCAGCCTCGTGCCCGCGGCATTGACGCTGCTGCTGCTGCTCGCGTGGACGCTGCTTGCGGATGCGTGGCCATGGACGCTCGCGGTGGTGGCGATCCTCGCGCTTCCTTCCGCGAGCTCGGCGATCCTCGAGCTGCTGCGCAAGCCCGGCGAGGTCCTGCTGCGGCAGCACCTCGCCGCCACCGCCAACGTCGCCGGGCGCCATGCGGCCGAGGCCGTGGTGACGCTTGCGTTCCTGCCATACGAGGCGGCGGCCAACCTCGACGCGATCGCGCGCGCCGCATGGCGCATGCTCGTCACGCATCGCCGCCTTCTCGAATGGAATCCGTCCGGTGGTGGAGATCCCGCGCAGCGCTCCACGCTCGCGGCATCGCTCGCATCGATGTGGATCGCGCCCTGCATCGCCGCGGCCACGGCGATCCTGCTCGCGCTCTACGCTCCGCGCTCGCTCCCGCAAGCCGTGCCGATCCTCCTGCTGTGGCTCGCTTCGCCCGCCCTCGCATGGTGGATGAGCCGTCCGATTCCGCGCCGCGAAGCGCGCCTCACGGGAGAACAGGCGCTCTTCCTGCGCAAGCTGGCGCGCAAGACCTGGGCGTTCTTCGAGACCTTCGCCGGGCCGGAAGACCACTGGCTCCCGCCGGACAACTGGCAGGAGCATCCGGCGGGAATCCTCGCGCATCGCACCTCGCCCACGAACATGGGACTCGCGCTGCTCGCGAACGTGGCCGCTTACGACTTCGGCTTCGTCCCGGCCGGGCAGCTCCTGCAGCGCACGGCGAACGCGATGGCCACGATGGCGTCCCTGGAGCGCTACCAGGGGCACTTCTACAACTGGTACGACACGCAATCCCTGAAGCCGCTCGCGCCCCACTACGTCTCGGCGGTCGACAGCGGCAACCTCTCGGGACACCTGATGACCCTGCGCGCGGCGCTGCTCGCGCTGGCCGACGACCCGATCGCGGATCCGCGATGGTTCGAGGGCCTGGGCGACACGGTGCGGATCCTCGCCGAGGCCGCGGGCCCGGCGGCCGCGGCGCGGCTGGCCGGCCTGGGAGCGGACCTCGCGGCGGCCCGCGAATCCGCGCCCGCGACGCTCGAGGCGATCCGGCAATGGCTCGACCGTCTCGAGGCGGGCGTCGCCGCGGCCGGCTCGCGACCCTGGCGACCGTCGCCGCCTCCGATTCAGAGCCCGCAAGCCCGGCCGACGGCGACGCGGCATTCTGGAGCGATGCCCTCGCGCGCCAGTTCCGAAGCGTGCGCGACGAGCTGGCGTTCCTCGCTCCGGGGGAGCCGGCGGGCAGCCGCGGGATCCCGACGCTGCGCGAGCTGGCGGTGCTCGAGGCGCGGCAGCTGCCGGCCGATGCGGGCCATCCCGCCGGCGAGCGGATGGCGCAGCTCGGCAGGCTCGCCCGGCAATGCGAGGCGCTCGCCCGCATGGAGTACGGCTTCCTCTACGACGACGCGCGCCACCTGTTCGCCATCGGCTACAACGTCGAGGAGCGAAGGCGCGACGCGAGCTACTACGATCTGCTCGCGTCGGAGGCGAGGTTCGCGAGCTTCGTGGCGATCGCGCTGGGCGAGATTCCGCAGGAGAACTGGTTCGCGCTCGGGCGCCTCCTCACCACGGCGGGTGGCCGGTCGGTCCTGCTGTCCTGGAGCGGCTCGATGTTCGAGTACCTCATGCCGCTCCTGGTGATGCCGACGTACGCAAACACGCTGCTCGACCAGTCCTGCCGCGTGTCCGTCGATCGGCAGATCGCGTACGGCAAGCAGCGCGGCGTGCCGTGGGGCATCTCGGAGTGCGGCTACAACTCGGTCGACGCGAGCCTCAATTACCAGTATCGCGCCTTCGGCGTGCCCGGGCTCGGAATGAAGCGCGGCCTCGCGGAGGACCTCGTCATCACGCCCTACGCGTCGGCGCTCGCGCTGATGGTGGCGCCCGAGGCATCGTGCCTCAACCTGCAGCGGCTCGCGGCCGCCGGGCTCGCCGGGCGCTTCGGCCTCTACGAGGCGGTCGACTACACGCCCGCGCGCGTGCCGCGCGGGCAGGCGAGCGTCGTCGTGCGCTCGTTCATGGCGCATCACCAGGGCATGATCGCGCTCTCGCTCGCCTACGTGCTGCTCGGCCGACCGATGCAGAAGCGCTTCGAGTCGGACGCGCTGTTCAAGGCGACGCTGCTCCTGCTGCAGGAGCGTATCCCGAAGGCTGCGGCGTTCTACTCGCATCCGGCCGAGCTGTCCGCGATTCGCGCGATCTCCGGCGGCGAGGAGACCCCGGTGCGCGTGGTGAGGAGCCCCGATACGCCCGTACCGGAAGTGCAGCTCCTTTCGAACGGCCGATACCACGTGATGGTGAGCAGCGCGGGCGGCGGAAGCAGTCGCTGGAAGGACCTCGCCGTGACGCGTTGGCGCGAGGACGGCACCTGCGACAACTGGGGCACGTTCTGCTATATCCGCGACGTGGCGAGCGGCGAGTTCTGGTCGGCCGCGCACCAGCCGACGCTCAAGCGCGCAGCGCACTACGAGGCGATCTTCTCCGAGGCGCGCGCCGAGTTCCGCCGCGGCGACGACGACTTCGAGTGCCATACCGAGATCGTCGTCTCGCCCGAGGACGACATCGAGCTGCGCCGGGTGCGCATCACCAACCGTTCGCGCACGCGGCGCACCATCGAAGTCACCAGTTACGCGGAAGTCGCCCTCGCGCCGCCGGCCGCCGATGCGCTCCATCCGGCCTTCTCCAGCCTCTTCGTGCAGACGCAGATCGTGGCGCCGCGGCAAGCGATCCTCTGCTCGCGCCGGCCGCGATCGCTGGAGGAGCACCCGCCGTGGATGCTGCACCTGATGACCGTGCACGGGGCCGATGCGCTGGAGGTGTCCTTCGAGACCGATCGCGCGCAGTTCATCGGGCGCGGCCGTACCGCCGCCGCTCCGCAGGCGATGATCCATGCCGGGCCGCTTTCGGGCCGCCAGGGATCGGTGCTGGATCCGATCGTCGCGATCCGCAGCCGCATCGTGCTCGATCCCCAGCAAGGCGCGACGATCGACATCGTCTCCGGCATGGCGGAGACGCGCGACGCCGCGATGGGACTCGTCGGCAAATACCAGGATCGACGACTCGCGGACCGCGTGTTCGACCTGGCCTGGACGCACAGCTCGGTGACGCTGCGCCAGATCAACGCCACCGAGTCGGATGCGCAGCTCTATGCACGCCTCGCCGGATCCGTGATCCATGCCAACGCCGCGCTGCGCGCGGATGCCGGCGTGATCGCCCGCAACCGGCGCGGGCAGTCGGGGCTCTGGAGCTACGCGATCTCGGGCGACCTGCCGATCGTCCTGCTGCAGATCGGGGACGCGAAGAACATCGACCTCGTCCGGCAACTGGTGCAGGCGCACGCGTACTGGCGATTGAAGGGAATGGCGGTGGACCTCGTCATCTGGAACGAGGATCGCGGTGGCTACCGCCAGGTCCTGCAGGACCAGATCATGGGCCTCATCGCGGCCGGCGTCGAAGCGCACGTGATCGACCGGCCGGGCGGCATCTTCGTGCGTCGCTCGGAGCAGATCTCGGAGGAGGACCGCGTCCTCCTGCAGTCCGTGGCGCGCGCCATCATCACGGATCGCCGCGGAAGCCTCGTGGAACAGATCAACCGGCGCGGCCCGGTCGAAGCGCGGGTCCCGCGGCTCGTGCCGACGCGGACCCACCGCGGCGAAGATCGCCTCGCCGAGCCGCCCGCGCGCGAATTGATCCTCGCGAACGGCCTCGGCGGATTCACGCCCGACGGGGCCGAGTACGTGATCACGATGCGCGCGGGCGAGACGACGCCCGCGCCCTGGGCCAACGTGCTTGCGAACCCGGCGTTCGGAACGGTCGTCTCGGAGAGCGGCGGCGCCTACACCTGGAGCGAGAACGCCCACGAATTCCGCCTGTCGCCCTGGCACAACGACCCGGTGAGCGACGCGAGCGCGGAGGCCTGCTTCCTTCGCGACGAGGAATCCGGTCACTTCTGGTCGCCCTGCGCGCTGCCCGCACGGGGCAGCGGCGCTTACGTGACCCGCCACGGATTCGGCTACAGCGTGTTCGAGCACCACGAGGACGGCATCGATTCGGAGCTGTGGGTATACGTCGCCATCGACGCCGCGGTGAAATTCTCCGTGCTGAAAGTGCGCAACGCCTCGGGCCGCCCGCGCCGGCTCTCGGCCACCGCATATGTCGAGTGGGTGCTGGGCGACCTGCGCCCCAAGACGGCGATGCACGTGGTGACCGAGATCGATGCGAGCAGCGGCGCCCTCCTCGCGCGCAACTCCTACAACGCCGAGTTCCCGGACCGCGTCGCGTTCCTCGATGTGGACGAGCCGCTGCGCAGCGTGAGCGGGGACCGCGCGGAATTCCTCGGACGCAACGGGGCGCTCGGCAATCCGGCCGCGATGGCGCGTACACGCCTCTCGGGCAAGGTCGGCGCGGCGCTCGACCCGTGCGCGGCGATCCAGGTCCCGTTCGACCTGGCCGACGGGCAGGAGCGCGAGATCGTGTTCCGGCTCGGCGTGGGCCGCGATGCGGACGACGCTGCGAGCCTCGTGAAACGCTTTCGCGGGCCGGCTTCCGCGCTGGATGCGCTGGACGCGGTGCGCGCGAGCTGGAAACGCACGCTCGGAGCCGTGCAGGTGCAGACGCCGGATGCGTCGCTCAATGTGCTCGCCAATGGCTGGCTCCTGTACCAGACGGTGGCGTGCCGCCTGTGGGCGCGCAGCGGCTACTACCAGTCGGGCGGCGCCTTCGGCTTCCGGGACCAGTTGCAGGACGTGATGGCGCTCGTCCACACCGAGACCGGCGCTCGTGCGCGAACACCTGCTGCGCTGCGCGAGCCGCCAGTTCGTGGAAGGAGACGTGCAGCACTGGTGGCATCCGCCGTCGGGCCGCGGCGTGCGCACGCGCTGCTCGGACGACTACCTGTGGCTGCCGCTCGCCACGGCGCGCTATGTCAGGGCGACCGGGGATCGCGGAGTGCTCGACGAGGCGGTGCCGTTCCTGGAGGGCCGCGCGGTGAAGGCCGGAGACGACTCCTACTACGATCTTCCGCGCCGCTCCGCGGAATCAGCCAGCCTCTACGAGCACTGCGTGCGCGCCGTCGTGCACGGCCTGCGCTATGGGGCGCACGGCCTGCCGCTCATGGGTTCGGGCGACTGGAACGACGGCATGAACCTGGTCGGCATCCAGGGCACGGGCGAGAGCGTCTGGCTCGGCTTCTTCCTGTGCGCCGTGCTCGAGCAGTTCGCGGAGGTGGCGCGCGCACGGGGCGACACGGCATTCGTGGAGCGCTGCGAGGCGGAACGCAGCGCGCTGCGCCGCAATCTCGAAGCGCACGGCTGGGACGGGGCATGGTACCGGCGCGCGTATTTCGACGACGGCGCGCCGCTGGGATCGGCGGACAACGTGGAATGCCGCATCGATTCCATCGCGCAAAGCTGGTCGGTGCTGTCGGGCGCAGGCGACGCGACGCGCTCGCGCATGGCCATGGAGGCGGTCGACGAGCGCCTCGTGCGCCGCGAGCACGGGCTCATCCAGCTTCTCGATCCGCCGTTCGACGCGTCGCGCCTCGATCCCGGCTACATCCGCGGATACGTCCCGGGCGTGCGCGAGAACGGGGGGCAGTACACCCACGGCGCCATCTGGGCGGCCATGGCTTTCGCGGCCCTGGGCGACACGCGCCGCGCCTGGGAGCTCGCGACGATGATCAACCCGGTGAACCACGCGCGAACGCCCGCGGAAGTCGCGACCTACAAGGTCGAGCCGTATGCGATCGTCGCCGACGTCTACGCGGTGGCGCCCCACGTCGGCCGCGGCGGCTGGAGCTGGTACACCGGCTCGGCCGGGTGGATGTACCGGCTCATCGTCGAGTCGCTGCTCGGCGTGACGCTCGAGAAGGATCGCCTGCGCATCGCGCCGCGCCTTCCCGCGGGCTGGACGTCCTTCACGATGCGCTACCGCTACGGGGCGACCGTCTACGAGATCGCCGTTCGGCAGCGGCGTCGGGAGGCCGGCGAAGACCTCGACGCGACGCGCCTCACCATCAACGGCGTCGCGCAACCCGACGGTTGGGTGCCGCTCATCGACGATCGGGCGCAGCATCGGGTGGAGCTCGAGGTGGCCGAAGGCTCCCGAATCGAAGCGCGTACTGCCTCGTGAACTCCGCCCCGAGGAAGAAGATCTGCGCCGAGTAGTAGACCCACAGCAGCAACGCGACGATCGAGCCCGCGGCGCCGAAGCTCGAGGCCACGCCCCCCGTGCCCAGGTACATCCCGATGAGGAATTTGCCGAGCGTGAACAGTCCCGCCGTGAACACCGCACCGATCCAGACGTCGCGCCACGAAAGCTGCGCCTCGGGCAGCACCTTGTAGATCACGGCGAAAAGGCAGGCGATGGCCCCGAACGTGATCGCGGAGGAGAAGATCGCGACGATGTCGTAGGAGCTGCTCCACATGCCGCCCGCGTAGCGCTCGAGCACGGCGAGTGCGGCGCTCAGCACGAGGGAGACGAGCAGGAGGAACGCGAGCACCAGCACCAGGCCGAAGGAATACAGCCGCGTGCGCAGGAACGCGACGATGGCGCGGCCCTTGCGGGGCTCGATGCCCCAGATCTCGTCCAGGCTCGCCTTGAGCTCGACGAAGACGCTCGTGGCGCCGACCAGGAGCAGGACGGCCGCGATCACGGTCGCCGCGAGCCCCTTGGCGGGATCGCTCGCGTCGGCGAGGAGCCCCTCGATCGCCTGCGCACCGCTGTGCCCGACCAGTCCCTCCACCTGCGCGACGATCTCGCCCTGGGCCGCCTCCGCCCCGAAGACATACCCGGCGCCCGCGATCGCGAGGATCAGGATGGGCGTCATCGAGAAGAGCGTGTAGAAGGCGAGGGCCGCGCCCTTGCTGCCGGCGCGATGGTCGATCCAGCCGCTCACGGACTGCGTGAGGACCGCGTAGATCTGCCTCGCCCTCGCCCTCATCGGGCTGCCGCGCTCGTTAAATGCGTCCCATCAGGAACAGGACGATCAGGATGATCAGGATCACGCCGACGATTCCACTGGGGCCATACCCCCAGTTGCGGGCGTGCGGCCAGGTGGGCAGAACGCCGACCAGCATCAGCACCACGATGATCAGCAGGATGGTTCCAAGACTCATGATTCGCTCCTTTGGCAGGTTTTCAGCGGCCAGCTGCGGCAAGGTTATCGGCGGCACGCGGGCGCGTCTGTTCGCTCTCGTACAGAGCGCTATGTACGATCGCGCACCGACGTCGCGGCGGACGAGGGCCATATTGGGCGCCTCGATCAGGGAGACTTCCATGAATACCGCATTGAAAACCGCACTGGCGGCAGCCGGATTGGCCATTGCCACACAGGCCGCAGCGCAGGTTACCTTTTACGAAGGCGAAGGGTTCCAGGGACGGTCGTTCACCACGCAGCAGCGGATCGGCGACCTGGAGCGCTACGGCTTCAATGATCGCGCTTCCTCCGTGATCGTCGCGCGGGACCGCTGGGAGGTCTGCGAGGACGCCCGGTTCAGCGGCCGGTGCGTAGTCCTGCGCCCGGGCAGGTATGCGTCGCTCGAAGCGATGGGCCTGGGCGACCGCGTCTCGTCGCTGCGGATGGTGAGCAGGAACGCTCGCATCGCCGCGGACCGTTACGCGCCCGCCCCCGTCGCGGCGCCCGATTACGGCCGCCGCCGCAACGAGCGCCTGTACGAGGCGCAGGTCACTTCGGTGCACGCGGTGGTCGGCCCGCCCGAGCAGCGCTGCTGGGTCGAGCGCGAGCAGGTCGAGCAGGAGCGCGGCAGCCCCAACGTTCCCGGTGCGATCGCCGGCGCCGTCATCGGCGGCATCCTCGGCCACCAGGTCGGCAGCGGGCGCGGCCAGGATGTGGCCACCGCCGGCGGCGCCGTCGCGGGCGCGGCGGTTGGCGCCAACGTGGGTCGCGATCGCGACGGACAACAGGCGTACGGCCGCGACGTGCGGCATTGCGAGAACGTCCCGAGCCAGGCGCGTCCCGATTACTGGGATGTCACCTACGACTTCCGGGGCGAGGAGCACCGCGTGCAGATGACCGCTCCCCCGGGATCCACGTTGACCGTCAACGAGCAGGGCGATCCGCGGGAGTAACCGCCCGCGAGCCGTGCGGCGCGAAGAAGACGAACGGCCCCGTCTTCCTCGGGCATGTCCGCGGGATCGCGCGACCTCAGTAATGCATGTCGATCGTGAGGTCGAGGGTTCGCCCGTCGTACTTGAAGCTGGCGTCGTCGAACGACGGCGCGCCGAACCACGCCGTCACATCGTTGGAAAAGCCGTAGCCCTCCTTCGGGATCCCCAGCACGTTGACGTCGAGCTTGCCGTTCATGTTCTCGTCGTGGATGACTCCGAGCGCATAGGTCCCGGGCGGGATGTCCTCGAAGTCGCAGCGCGCCTGCGTCTTGCGCACCTTGATCACCATGATGTTCGTCGCCGATCGCAGGAAGTCGATGGGGAAGCCCTCGGCCGACTCGAAAAGCGCGCAGGCGACCGTTCCCGTGCTGTTGCGGATATCCAGGACCTTCACGTGGATGCCCGGGCAGGGAGCCTGGGCCGCGGCGCTGGACGAGAGATTCGCGACCACGAGCACCGCGATCGATGCCGCGCGCCGAACTCCCATGGTTTTCCTCCTCGAGGCGGCCGGCCGTTTCACCGCGATCGATTCCGACCGCCTTCTCACGCCACCGTTCCGAACAGGGCCCCGACGCCCGCCGTGAGACCCATGGCGAGCGCGCCCCAGAATGTCACGCGCACCGCCCCTACCCTCACATTGCCGCCGCCCACCCGAGCCGCCAGGCCACCGAGGATCGCGAGGAACACCAGCGACGTTCCGGAAACGACGGGAATCAGCGCGGGCACGGGGACCAGGGCGACGGCGAGCAGAGGCATGGCTGCGCCGACGGCGAAGCTCGCCGCGGACGTGAGCGCCGCCTGGATCGGACGCGCGCTGAGCGTCTCCGAAATGCCGAGCTCGTCGCGGGCATGCGCGCCCAGGGCGTCATGGGCCATGAGCTGCGCGGCGACCTGCTTGGCGAGCGCGGGGTCGAGGCCGCGGCCGACGTAGATCGCCGTCAGCTCGCGGCGCTCGCCCGCGTCGTCGGTTTCGAGCTCCGTGCGCTCCAGGTTGAGCGCGGCCTGCTCCGAATCCGCCTGCGAGCGGACCGACACGTACTCTCCAGCCGCCATGGACATGGCTCCCGCGACCAGGCCGGCGATTCCGGCAATCATGACGCTTGCGTGAGTTCCATCCGCGGCCGCGACGCCGAGGATCAGGCTCGCCGTCGAAACGATGCCATCGTTGGCACCCAATACGGCCGCGCGCAGCCAGCCGATGCGCTCCGTGCGGTGCCACTCCCTGTGGCGCGCTGGCATTTTCGGAGGGGTGCGGATGGGCCCGGGGAGCGTCAGCAAGCGACTTCGGATCGCTCGCGCCCGGGGAGGAGGCGGTCGTATTCCCGCTTCACGACCGCATAGCACTCGCAGGCCCGTGCTTCCAGCGGGATGCGGTCGAGCACGGCGATGTGACCGCGGCTATAACGGATGGCCCCCGCCTCCTGCAGTCTTCCGGCGGCGAGCGTGACGCCCTGGCGGCGCACACCGAGCAATCGGGCGATGAGATCCTGCGTCATGACGAACTCATTCGACGCCGAGCGATCCACGCACGACAGGATCCAGCGGCAGAACTGCTGTTCCAGCGAATGGTGCCGGTTGCACGCCGCGATCTGCCCGGTTTGCGCGATCAGCGCCTGGGTGTAGCGCAGCAGCAAGAGCGCCAACGGGCCGCACCGCTCGAGCTCGTCCTTCAGCAGATCGGTCGCGAGCCGGTAAGCGTAGCCCGCCCGCAGCACCACGGCCTGGCTCAGCGTGCTTCCCCCGCCCAGGAACGACGCCATGCCGATCACGCCTTCGCGACCCGTGACGGCGAATTCCGCCGAATCGCCGTCCTGCGTCACGTAGACCCGGGATACGAGGCCCCCGGCGAGGAAGTACAGGCAGCTTTCCCGATCGCCGGCACGGTGCAGCACACATCCCTGCGGCAAGGCGATGGGTTGCAGATGGGGCAGCAGCCGTTCGTAATCCTCGGTCGGCAGTGCCGCCAGGAGACGGTTCTGCCTCGGCGTGTGCAGGCCGGACATGTCGCGGCTTCGGGCCCGGGGCACGCAGCGCACTGCCGGATAAGGCCAAAGAGAAGGTCGTGCGGACATGGCGGGACTCCCCGGGTGATCCTTTCGAATCTACCCCCTCCCCCGTCACGCCTGTTGATCTGGATTAAACCCTATATGTTCGATATGTTCGATAGCGCACGGTACGTCGCGCCGCAGCCGCCTAGTATGCAGCGGTTGCAGGCCCGTCCCCTTGCCGGGCAGGAATCGCAAGTCAATGATCCAGAGGAGTACCACCATGAGGTTGCCCAATCGATTCATGACCTTCTTCTTCGCCGTGCTGCTGGCTTCGATGCTCGGATGCGCAGCCACGTCCACGAGCGAGGGAACCGGAGGCTACGTCGACGATTCCGTCATCACCACGAAGGTGAAGGCCGCGATCTTCGAGGAGCCGTCGCTGAAATCGGCCGAGATCAACGTCGAGACCTTCAAGGGTACCGTCCAGTTGAGCGGGTTCGTCAACTCCCGCGCCGACATCAACAAAGCGGTCGAGGTTGCGCGCGACGTGAAAGGCGTGACATCGGTCAAGAACGACATGCGGGTGAAATGAGCCCGGCGTGAACGCCGCACCATCGAAAGGAACCACATGCTGTACTACGCCGTCGTATTTTTCGTCATCGCGCTGATCGCCGCGCTGTTCGGCTTCACCGGCATCGCGGCCGGCGCCGTCGGGATCGCCAAGATCCTGTTCTTCGTCTTCGTGCTCCTGTTCGTCGTCTCGCTCATCATGGGGCTGATGCGGCGCAGCTGAGCGCGGCACCCCGGGTCCGGCGCCGCGCTCAGGCGGCGACGGGCCGTTGTGCCGATTCGCCGGCGGTGACGAGCGCGGGCCGGCCCCTGCGCACGGAATTTCCCTTGATCACCTCGCACGCCGCCTCGAACGTTTCCGCCGCCCCTCCCAGATAGAAGAGCCAGGTCCTGCGGAATTTCTCGTTGAAGCGAATCGGATCGATCGCCCGGATCCGCTCCCAGTGCGCCTCGAGATTGCGCAGCCAGCAGTCCACGGTGCGGTGATAGTGCGATTGGGTTGGTGCGATCGTTCATCGCACGACCGAATGAACGGCTTTGACGCGAGTCAAGATCGCGCGGATAGTGTTTCGCTACCTTGCCAAGGAGGCGTTGGCGAGGGCCTGCGGCAGCGTATGAGCTGGACCGGACCGGGCTCCGCCGACCGGTCGGATTTGTCCTCAGGATCGAGGGAAAACTTGCAAATTGAAGGAATTGCGCTATAACTGCGTTAGTAGATTGAAAGCCGGGCGCGGATATTTTCGCGGTCGCCATCCGAAGAACGATTCAATGCCATAGGGACGATGCCATGAATTCCGCCAGAGACTCCGCGAGCGCATCGTGTCGCCGCTCGATCCGAATCGCCGATGCGCGCTGCGGGCGCGTTCGAAATCATCCCGGCTTGCTGGCGCTCCTGGGATTCGTCGCCTATCTCCTGGCTTGCGCGCCGGCCCAGGCCCAAACCTACCTGGGTACGTCGCAGCCCTTCGCCGTCCTGGGCGCCACCGCGGTGACCTGCACTGTCGCGTCCGCGGTTACCGGAGATCTCGGCATCTCCCCGAATGGCGCGGCCTCGATCACCGGCTACCCGACTCCCCCGTGCACGGTCTCGGGAACGATCCATGCAGCCGACGCGGTCGCCACAACGGCTCAGACCGATCTCGTCACGGCATACAACACCCTGGCAGGCCAGGCGTGCACCGCCAATCTGACGGGCCAGGATCTGGGCAGCGTCGGCGTGCTCACGCCAGGCGTCTATTGTTTCAACACCTCGGCGCAGCTGACCGGAACACTCACTCTGGACGCCCAGGGCAATCCCAATGCGGCCTTCATTTTCAAGATGGGAAGCACGCTCACCACTGCGTCCGCCGCGACGGTCAGCGTGATCAACGGCGGTTCGGCGTGCGGCGTTTCCTGGCAGGTCGGCAGCTCCGCGACACTCGGTACGACCACGACCTTGCTGGGGAACATCGTCGCGCTCACCAGCATCACCTCGAATACCGGCGCCAACGTGACCGGCAGGGCCCTGGCGCGCAACGGCGCGGTGACGCTGTCCGGCAACGTGTCGAATGTGTGCGGCGCCTATACCGGCACCGGACTTCCTGGCGCGGGCCCCATTGCGCCCGGCTCCGCCATTCCCACTCCCACGCTATCCGAGTGGGCAATGATCCTGCTTGCGGCGCTCCTGGCGATCGCAGCCTTCCCGGCGATCCGCGGGCGGGGAAGGTAGTCGCGCCGGATCGGCTTCGATCCCGGCAAGAATGCGGGGCGCGCAAGCGCCCCGCCTGGTTTCGAGCCTCGGGTCCATGGCGCGCTTCTTCATTCTCTTCGTCGTCATCGTGGTTGCGCTGTTCGCGGCCGAGCTGACGCCGCCGGTCCAGAGCGCAGTCGTGCTTCCCTGGACCGATGCGCTGGCGCGCATCTGCGCCGGCCTGCTCACGATCTTCGATCCGCACGTCGCCGCGTTCGGGAAGATCCTGCAGAGCACGACCAACGGTTTCGCGATCTCCATCGAGGCGGGATGCAACGGCATCGAGGCCGCGATCATCCTCATCGCGGCGATGCTCGCCTTTCCCGCACCGTGGAAGCACCGGCTGATCGGCATCCTGGCGGGCCTTGCCGCGGTGCAGGTGCTGAACATCGTGCGCGTCGTGAGCCTCTTCTACCTCGGCCAGTGGAATTTCAAGGCCTTCGAGTGGGCGCACCTCTACCTGTGGCAGGCGCTCATCATGCTCGACGCGCTGATCGTCTGGTTGCTCTGGATCCGGGCACTGCCCTCGGCCCCGCACCCGTCGGCCGATCCGCCCCCCCCGGTGACGACGCGATGACGGCGGCGGTTCCCTCGGTCGGAAGGTTCGTGCTGCGCACGTTCCTGTGGTTGCCGCCGTGCTTTGCGGCCTGGTATCTCGGCGCCCAGCATGTCGCTCCCTTCTTCGGCGCCCTGGCCAGGATGTTCGTGGACCTGTTCAGGTCGGGACTCGTATCGGCGCTGGAGCAGCAGGGGCTCGACCTGGTGTTCGTGACCACGATCGAGGTGCACCCGGCGCCGGGGCAGATCGGCGTGCTGCTGGTGGAAGCGAATCCCCTGGTCTATACCTACGGCCTGCCCTTCTTCGTCGCGCTGATGCTCGCCGCGCGGGCGAAGTGGTGGAAGATCCTTTCCGGCGCCGTCGTGCTCCTGCCTTTCCAGGCCTGGGGCATCGCCTTCGATTTCCTGGCCCAGATCGTGAGGACCGGCGCCGAGGTCTCGCGCGCAGGCGGGCTTGTCCGGCTGGCGCGCCGACGCGATCGCCCTCGCCTATCAGATCGGAAGCCTCATCTTCCCGCCGCTCGTCCCCGTGGCGCTGTGGGTGGCCTTCAACCGGCCGCTCTTCGACGGCCTGGTACGCTCGCCCCCACGAGACATGCGACCTCCCCAGGCAAAGTCCGCTAGCGAACAGACCCGGCCGCTGAACCCGCCGTAGTCTGGGCCCTTCGCCAAGGAGCCCGGAATGAGAACGTTCGAACGCGCCATCTCCATGCTCGCGGTCCTCGATACGGCCATCGCCACGGCGAAGAACGTGCAGGGCGTGACGTCCGTCGAGAACGACATGCAGCTCCAGTGACGAGCCGGGGCAGGCCATGGCTCGAATGCATCGACGTCGCTTGCTGTGCGTGGATGTGCCGCGCAGGATCGGTCCGACTCCGATCTACCTGGCGATCGCCGCGCTCCTCCTCGTGAGCGTAGCCGAGGTCGTCGTCGCCACCTGGCCGGACGATTCCACGGCATCGGCACAGCGTCCGGCCGAAAGCTACGCCGGGCCCGCGAACCAGTCTTTCCACGAGAGCTTGCGCGACGTTCCGGTCAAAGGGCCGCCACGCGGCCGCATGCGCTGGATGTAGGGCGACGAATCTCGCCGCCAAGATCATGAGTCCGGAATCGCTCGCGCCGATGACCGACGATCCGCCGCTCGAACTCGAGCGGGGCATCGTTCCCTTCGGCGATGGCGAAGATCAAGTCCGGCAGTCTCGATTGTCTCAACCGGGCGGTGTTCGCGAGTGTGCAATGGCCGGCGTCGCCTCTTCCGATTCCGCCGCGATCCCCTTCTGCAATAGTCCAAGCGCGGCATCGGGATCGTCGGCGAACTCGAAGAGCGCGAGATCTTCGCGATCGATCATGCCGTGCCGGACGAGGGCGTCGAAATTGATGATCTCGTTCCAGTAGCTCGACCCGTAGAGCACGATCGGAATGTTGCGGCCGAATCTTCTCGTTTGCATCAGCGTCAGGATTTCGGTCAACTCGTCCAGCGTGCCGAAGCCGCCCGGGAACACCACCAGGGCGCGCGCCAGATGCGCGAACCAGAGCTTGCGCATGAAGAAGTAATGGAACTCGAGCGTCAGGCCGTACGTGATATAGGGGTTCGCCCGCTGCTCGTGCGGCAACGCGATGTTGAGGCCGATCGTCTTGCCGCCGGCGTCGGAAGCGCCGCGATTGGCAGCCTCCATGATGCCGCCCCCGCCTCCCGTGCAGACGACGTACCGATGAGCGTGCGAAGGCAGGCTCTTCGACCATGCGGTCACCAAGCGCGCCAGTTCGCGTGCAGCGTCGTAGTAGCGGCCGAGCGGGCCCGCGGACGCCAGCCGCGCGGAGCCGAAGAAGACGATCGTGTCGCGAATGCGCTCGTTGTGGAAAACGTGCATCGGCTCGAGGTATTCGGCCAGGATGCGCAGCGGACGCGCATCGTCGCTGTCGAGGAACGCCTCGTTCTTGTACGCGACGGGATCGCGCGGCCGATCGATCGAGCTCATGGTCTGTGGCGTGCTGCCGCAAAGTCGATGAATCCGCGCGCGACATCGGTGTGGACAAGCTCCACGCGGAGACGGTCGCCCACATCGAGACCTTCGAATCCGCGAACGACCCTGCCTTCGGCCACCGGTCCGGAGATGCGCACCCAGGTTCCCTTCTCCGATGCGCCGGTCACGATGGCATCGAAGCGCGTGCCGATCCGCGGTGCGAGGAGCAGAGCGGCGGCGGACTTGCGGACCTGCCGTTCCACTTTTTCCGCATTGTCTTCCTGGTCGGTGCAGTGGCGCGCCAGCGCCGTGAGCTCGTCGTTGGTGTAGGGCGACGGTTGCCCGGTGAGCGCCGCCTTCAACAGGCGTTGGGCGATGAGGTCGGGAAACCGCCGGTTCGGCGCCGTGGAGTGCGTGTAGTCCTTCACGGCCAGTCCGAAGTGCCCTTCGGACGGCCGGCCGGGCGCTTCGAGCGCATATTCGCCGGAGCCCAGCAGCTTGACGACGGAAAGCGAAACGTCGGGAAAGCCCTCCGGGTCGGCTTGGCGGCGCTTGGCGAGGAAGGCATCCAGCGCAGCGGCGTCCGGCGTTGGCGGTAGCCGCTCCCCCGACTCGGCGGCCAGCGCGACGATCCGGTCCCAGCGCCGCGGAGCACGCAGCACACGGCGCAGCGATGGCAAGCCTTTCCTTTCGAGATACCTTGCGGTCACGCCATTGGCCGCGATCATGAAGTCCTCGATCAGCTCCTTCGCCCGGTTCTTTTCGTCCGGAAGCAGGTCGGCCAACGCGCCGCCTTCGAATACGGCACGCACTTCCAGCGTTTCCAGGCGCAGCGCGCCGTGCGCGTGGCGCACCTGTCGCAGCGCTTGTGCGGCCCGGTCCTGGATGCGGAGCCGCTCCTCCAGTCCGGGCACTGCCGCAAGCTTCGGAGGCGCGGGAGCCGTTCCCATGAGCCATGCCGCGAGGCCGTTGTAGGTGAGCTTGGCACGATTCAGGACCACTGCCCGGTAAACGTCCGAAGCCGTCACCGTACCGTCGCCGGCGATCACCATCTCGATCACGATCGCCAGCCGCTCCTCACCCTCGCCCAGCGAAGTGAGGCCGGTCGACAGCTTCTCCGGCAGCATCGGGAAGATCTCCGCAGGCGTGTAAACGGAGGTCGTGTTGGTCCATGCATGGCCGTCGATCGCGCAATGCCTTTTCACAAGGGCATCGACGTCGGCGATGGCGACAAGGATCTTCACGGCACCGCCCGCCATGGTTTCGGCAGCCGAGAGCTGGTCCAGATCGCGGGAATCGTCGTTGTCGATCGATGCCCAGAGCAGGCCGCGCAAGTCGCGGATCGTGGCGCCGGACGCGGCGGCGGCCTGCGTGATCCGGCCCGCCTCGGCGATGACGGCGGGAGAAAAGTCCGGCAGCAGGCCGCGCCGGAGCATCGCCTCATGCGCGATGCCCTGGAGCTCTTCCTTGCCGGTTCTGTATTGCGTCACCATCCGGGGCTCTGTCGACAATTCGAGCGCTATTGTGCTCCGCAGGGCGGCAACAGCACCGCGGGCGTGATCGTGAACAAGGGCGAGACCGGCGCCTCGAGAGAGGATGTGGGCGTCGACCTAGAACTGGATCAAGTCCCCGAATGAGCGGGATCCGAAACCCTCTTCGTTCCATGCTTGCGACACACGAGTAGCACCTCATCGAGGGCTCCGGTGTCCAGCAAACCCTCGACGAGCGCGAGCTTCTTCTGGAGGTGCACGCCGAGCGGCATGAAGACCCGGTTGTACCACCACATCGCCCGCTCGCGGCGATGGATGAGGAACCACAGGCCGAAATTGGCAAGCCGCGACGATCTGGGTCGCATTCCGTAGGCCGCGCTTCGCTCCACGGAAAATCCGTGCTCCGCGAGCTTGGCGAGCAGCCGCCGCGGCTCGTAGCGGCGACGGTGCCCGACGAAATCGTCGAACGCCGTCCAGAGCTCGGGATGCAGCGGCACGGACAGCAGCAACGACGCATCGGCGGCGGCTACGCGAGACAGCTCGGACAGGATCGCATCTTCGTCGTCCACATGCTCGACGATGTCGAAGGCGCAGACGAACTCGAACGCACGATCCCGAAACGGCAGCGCGGATGCCAGCGCGACGACGGCGTTCGCGCCGCGTGCGCGCAGTTTCGCCACGGCGGGCGCGCTGATGTCCACGAAATGCGTCCCATCGAGCGGCAGCCGCGGTCGCAAGCCCGGCGCGACCTCGAGCCGCGGCCGGGAAGGAGCGGCCAGCGAGCACACGAGCGGCCAGGTATTGAAGCGCTGCGGCTCGACGAGCCGCGCGTCGGTCCACAGCGGGTCGTAGAACCGGCGGTTCGATTCGAGCAGGGCCGCATCGCCGCGAGCATGGGGTTGCATCGAGTGCATTGTGCCGCATTCCGGCAAGTTGCCCTGGATCAACAACGCGGATCTCGTGGCTCGGATAATCGAGCCGGGACGTGGCGATTCGTGTCGCGCATGGCGCACCGATCGCTTGGCCCCGCCAATCTTTCAAGGAGAAATCCATGGGCATGAACGTGAACAAGGATCAGGTCAAGGGTCGGGTCACCGAAGCGAAGGGCAAGATCAAGGAGGTCACCGGCAAGCTCGTGGGCAACGAGAAGCTGGAAGCGAAAGGCAAGGTCGAGAAAATCGCGGGCAAGGCCCAGGCAACGTTCGGCGACGTCAAGAAGAACGTGAAGGACGCGATCTAGTCCACGCTTTCGCCGCTCGCAATGCTCCTGCTCGCGGGCGGCGTCGCGATGCGCTCGGCCTGGCCGAGCACGGCTCGCGCTTGCGACTCGCGGCGCGATTCACGCTTGCCCTCCCCCGGGAACCTTCTCTGTGCGATATCGCGCATAGCCCTCGAGGTTACGTTCGCCCAATCCGCCCCATCCTTCAATGTGCGCTAGCGCACCGACTATCGCCCTCGCCTGCGCGCAATGTGTCGCTGAAAGGGGCAAGAGCCATGCGCTACCTGCTTGTCGCATTGTCGATCCTGCTTTGGCCGCTCACCCCGGCGCAGGCGCAGATCGGCATCAATATCGAATTGCCGGGCATCAATATCGGGATCAACGTCCCGACGTATCCGCAGCTCGTCCTGATCCCCGGCTATCCCGTCTACTACGACCCTCGGGCGAATTCGAACTACTTCTTCTATGACGGCCTTTACTGGGTGTACCAGTCCGACGACTGGTACGCGAGCAGCTGGTACAACGGGCCTTGGGAGCTGGTGCGACCCGAGGATGTGCCTCTGTACGTGCTGCGCGTTCCCGTGCGCTACTACCGCCATCCTCCGTCGTACTTTCATGGCTGGCGCGCCGATGCGCCACCGCGTTGGGGCGAGCACTGGGGCAACGACTGGGAAAAGCGTCGAGCCGGATGGGACCAATGGAACCATCGCTCCGTCCAGCCCGCCGCGCCGTTGCCGACCTACCAGCGCCAGTATTCAGGCAACCGCTACCCTCGGGCGCCCGAGCAGCAGGTCACGATTCGCGCCCAGAACTACAAGTACCAGCCGCGTGAGGCCGTAACGCGGCAGCATTTCCAGCAGCACGTTCAACCGCAGGCCGCTCCGGGCGGCCCGCGCACCGAGACGCATCCTCAGGCGACGGTCCAGCAGAGATCGCCGGCTCCACAGCAGCGTTCGCAGCCGAGTCAGCCACCGCAACATCCGCAGTCGGTGCAGCCAAGACGTGAGCAACCCGTGCAACAGGCGCAACCCCAGGCACCGGTGCAGCGCGCGCAACCCCAGGCACCGGTGCAGCGCGCGCAACCCAAGCAGCCGCCGGCGCAAGCGCAGCGTGCCGAACCGAAACCGCCAGCCAAGGTCCAAGAAAACAAGACCGATGCGAATCGCAAGGGGCCCGAGAACAAGGCCGATGCGAATCGCAAGGGGCCCGAGAACAAGGCCAATGCGAATCGCAAGGGGCCGGAGAACAAGGCCGATCCGCAGCGCAAGGGGCAGGAGAACAACAAGAAGGAAGAGCGCGACCCGGGTAGCGGGTAGTTGCGCTCTTCCGCCTCCATCCGCCGGCGCACCCGTGATCGCCGGCAATAACCCGGGAAACCACCATGGCAATCGCTGCCGCCGTCCCCCTCAAGGTTCGAACACACAAGACCGACCCGCCACCGGCCTGCCTGAAGGCCGGCTCCGGGGCCATTCCCCGCGCCACGAAGCCCTGCGCTGCGTGCGACCATCCCGAGCTCTGCCCGACGTGCAGGCTCGTTGCACCCGAGATGGTATTGGTGAGCGGCCTCGGCGGCACGCTCAAGCGGGTCAAGCGAACGGAGAGCCTGTACCGCGCCGGCGCATGCTTCGATTCCCTCTATGCGATCCGAAGCGGATTCTTCAAGAGCACCGTCGCCCTCGAGGACGGCCGCGACCAGGTGACCGGCTTCCACATGGTCGGTGAAATCCTCGGCATGGACGGCATCGGCAACGAGAGCTATGCGGCCGACACGACGGCGCTCGAGGACAGCGAGGTCTGCATCATCCCTCATGCGCGGCTGAGCGATCCGGTCTTGCAGCGTCAGCTCTTCAGGGTCATGGGGCGCGAGCTGGTACGCGACCAGGGGGTAATGCTGCTTCTCGGCTCCATGCGCTCCACCGAGCGGCTCGCCACCTTCCTGCTCAACCTCTCGCAGCGCTTCGTCGCGCGCGGCTTCTCTTCGCACGAATTCCACCTGCGCATGACTCGCGACGAGATCGGCAGCTACCTCGGGCTCTCGCTCGAGACGGTGAGCCGCCTCTTCTCGCGCTTCCAGGACGAAGGCCTTGTCTGCGTGGCCCAGAAGCACATCCGCATCCGGGACATCGCGGGCCTCAGGGCGGTGACGGCCGGCGCAAACAACTGAAGCAAGCGTTCGACGCCCAGGGAGCGCCGCGAAGGAACGCGGCCGGCGACGGTTTGTCCCACGAACGCAGCACCCCCGAGTTTCCGCGATGGGCGCTCCGCCATGCCCCAGGAAAAACCGAAATGAACGCAGCGTCCATCCCAGCGCACCGCGCTTCGAGCGTGGATGACGTCTGCATCGACACGCTGCGCTTCCTTTCGGTCGATGCCGTGCAGAAGGCCGGCAGCGGCCATCCGGGCCTGCCCTTGGGTGCCGCGCCGATGGCATATGTCCTCTGGACGCGTTTGCTCAAGCACAACCCCTCGAATCCGGATTGGCCGAACCGCGACCGCTTCGTCCTTTCCGCGGGGCACGGGTCGATGTTGCTCTATGCGCTGCTCCATCTCACCGGCTACGACCTTCCGCTCGAGCAGATCAAGCAGTTTCGCCAATGGGGCAGCATGACGCCGGGTCACCCGGAACGCGGCGTCACCCCCGGCGTGGAGACGACGACCGGTCCGCTCGGCCAGGGTTTCGCGAACGGCGTCGGCCTCGCGATGGCCGAAGCGTACCTGGCGGCGCGCTACAACCGTGCGGGCTTCGAGATCCTCGATCACCACACCTACGGAATCGTGAGCGACGGCGACCTGATGGAAGGCGTCGCGTCGGAGGCTGCCTCGCTCGCCGGCCATCTGCAACTGGGCAAGCTGATCTACCTCTACGACGACAACGAGGTCACGCTTTCCGCCGGAACCGGGATCGCGTTCACCGAAGACCGGGCGCGACGCTTCGAGGCCTGCGGCTGGCACACCCAATCGATCGCAGACGGCAACGACCTGGCGGCGCTCGAGCGGGCGCTCGCGAGCGCTCGCGACGAGACCCGGCGCCCGTCGCTGATCCTGGTGCGCACGCACCTGGGCTACGGCTCGCCCAACAAGCAGGACACTTGCAAGGCGCACGGCTCGCCGCTGGGCGAAGAGGAAGTGCGCCTGACCAAGCAAAACCTCGGTTGGCCGACCGAGCCTGCGTTCCACATTCCCGACGCGGCGCGCGCCCATTTTCGCGAAGCCCTCGCGAGGGGCGAGCGAGCGCAGGCCGAATGGGACGCCAGGTTCGCGGCCTACGCGCAAGCGTTTCCGGAGCCGGCCGCGGAGCTGGAGCACGTCCTGCGCGGCGAATTGCCTGCCGGCTGGGATGAGGAGATACCGGTCTTCCCCGCCGACGCCAAAGGGATGGCGACACGGGTCGCCTCGGGCCGGGTGATGAACGCCGTGGCGCGCCGCTTGCCGGCGCTGATCGGCGGCTCGGCGGATCTGGATCCGTCGACCAACACGGGGCTGCAGGGATTGGGGGACTTCGAGCCGCCCGGCCTCGACGCCCGCGACCGACAGGGTTCCGAGGGCGGTGGCTGGAGCCGCGCCGGCCGCAACCTGCACTTCGGCGTGCGCGAGCATGCCATGGGCGCGATCCTGAACGGCCTCGCGGCGCATGGGGGGACGGTGCCGTACGGCGCGACCTTCCTCGTCTTCTCCGATTACATGCGCCCGCCGATGCGCCTCGCCGCGTTGATGGGCTTGCACGTGATCTACGTCTTCACCCACGACAGCATCGCGCTCGGCGAGGACGGCTCGACGCATCAACCCGTGGAGCAGCTTGCCGGCCTGCGTGCGGTTCCCGGCCTCGATGTCATTCGCCCCGCCGACGCCAACGAGACGGCCGTCGCCTGGCGCGTCGCGCTGGAAACGCGCGATCGGCCGGTCGCGCTGATCCTCACGCGGCAGGACGTGCCGACGTTCGATCGCGCGCAGTTCGCCTCTGCCGACGGATTGCGGCGCGGGGGATACGTGCTGGCCGACGCGCCCGAGGGCATACCGAAGCTGATCCTGATCGCCACCGGCTCGGAAGTGGCGCTGGTGGTCGCCGCGGGAGAGAAATTGCGGGCGCGCGAAATCGCGGTGCGCATCGTCTCGCTGCCGAGCTGGGAGTTGTTCGACGCCCAACCGCGCGAATATCGCGACGCGGTGTTGCCGCCCTCGGTCGGAGCGCGCCTTGCGGTCGAAGCCGGCGTGCCGCAAGGCTGGCACCGCTACGTCGGCGATCGCGGCGACATGCTCGGCGTGGAACGCTTCGGCGCCTCCGCCCCGGGCGAGGTGGTGTTGCGCGAGTACGGATTTACGGTCGACAACGTCTGCGCGCGCGCGCTGGAGCTCCTGCGTGGAGGATCGTAGGAAGGGGGGATTTCCCGATGTACGCAACCGTACAGACGGGGACGCCCGTAGCGTGTATTGATGATCCTGCGCCGAACCGGTGTTCGGCAGAGGAGCGTGGAATCATGAAAAATCCAGCAATGCTCGCCGTTGCGGCGATGCTTGGCGCGGCCCTGCTCTCGAGCGCCGCCTGGGGCCAAGGCACGTCGCAGACGGTGCAGATCGTGAAGGTCGATGTGCAGAAGCTTTCTGCGGGCTATCGCGCGTCGAAGGTCATCGGGAGCGAGGTGCTCAACGACGCCAATCAAACGATCGGCTCGATCGACGACCTCCTCATCAGCACCGATGGCAAGGATCCGTATGCCGTGCTGTCGGTCGGCGGTTTCCTGGGGATGGGCACCCACTTGGTCGTCGTACCGTACGCCACCCTGAAAGTCGTCGACAACAAGGTCATGTTGCCGGGCGGCACCAAGGAGACGCTCGAAAAGCTGCCGGAATTCCAGTTCGCCGCGAAATGACGCGAATGGAGTCCGGCCGGCAGGTTGTCCTTTGCAGTCAATCCAGAGGGAGATAGGGAGATGAAGACGATGAAGATCGGCAAATACCTGGCGGCCGCGACCGTGGCGACGGCTCTGGTCGCCATCCTGGCCGGGTGTCCGCAGAAGGAAGGCCCGGCGGAGCATGCCGGCAAGGAAGTCGACAAGGCGATGGACAAGGCGGGGCAGCAGATCGAGAAGGCTGGTGACAAGGTCCAGGACGCCGCAAAAGGCGAGGACAAGAAGTAATCGTTGGGCGCACCGCACGATTCCTTGCAGCGCTGCCGGTGGCATGCGGTTCCCGGCGAGCCGGGGCTTCGGCAAGCCGCGGTCGAGGCCATCCTTTCCGCGGCCGCACGCGCCATTCGCGAGCGCGGCCGATTCCATCTCGTGCTCGCCGGCGGAAATACGCCGCGCGGCATCTATCGCGCGTTGCGCGGCGCACGAACCGATTGGCCCGCGTGGCACGTCTATTTCGGCGACGAGCGCTGCCTGCCGCCGGACGATCCGGCGCGCAACTCGCGCATGGCCGCGGAGGCCTGGCTCGATGCGGTGCCGGCTCCCGCGCCTCAGGTGCACGCGATCCCGGCGGAGCTGGGCGCCCTCCAGGCAGCACGGATGTACATCGAGACTCTGCGCACGGTCGGAGAGTTCGACCTCGTCCTGCTCGGCCTGGGCGAGGACGGCCATACGGCGAGCCTGTTTCCCGGCCACGAGTGGGGAACGCGGCGCGGCGCGCCCGATGCGCTGGCGGTGCTCGATGCCCCCAAGCCGCCGCCGCAGCGCGTGTCGCTGAGCGCCGCGCGGCTCGGGCACGCGGAAAAAGTGATCTTCCTGGTCGCCGGCGAGTCCAAGCGTGGAGCGGTGTCCGATTGGCGCGCGGGCAAGGACATCCCAGCGCGCTCGATCGTCGCGCCTGCGGGCGTCGATGTGCTGGTCGATTCCGCGCTGCTCGCGCCGTTGGTCGACTGACAGTCCACGTTCAGTGTTCGGCGGCGCACGGAGCGCTTCGGGCAGAAGGTGATAATCGTTCTTGATGGAAGCCGTCGCCGGCACGCAACCATCGATCGAAAATTTGCAGCCGAGCGCAAAGGAGCATCGGACATGAATCCCATCACGACCTTCCTCGTCTTCGTCCTCATCCTCGCCGGCCTCGCGACCGGCCAATGGGTGAACCTCTACCTGGCGGCTCCGTTCTTCGTCATCGCGGCCATCGTGGCGATGTCGCTCAAGATGGCCAACGCATGGCAGAAGTTCGTGATCCTGAGGATGGGAAAACTGCAGAGCGTCAAGGGACCGGGCATGTTCGCCATCATCCCGGTCGTCGACAACGTGGTGGCGGTGATCGACGAGCGCATCCAGACCACCGCCTTCAACGCCGAGCAGGCGCTCACCAGGGACACGGTTCCGGTGAACGTCGACGCGATCATCTTCTGGCACGTGCATGATTCCGAGCGGGCGGCGTTGGCCATCACCGATTTCCGCGAGGCCATCGACCGGGTCGCGCAAACCTCCCTGCGCGAGATGATCGGCTCCTCGATGCTCGCCGCGCTGCTGTCCGACCGCAAGGAGGCCGACGAGCAATTGAAGAACGAGATCGGCGCGAAGACCGCTCCCTGGGGCATCACCGTGAGCTCGGTGGAGATTCGCGACGTCGCGATCCCCGAGGCCTTGCAGGATGCGATGTCGCGCCAGGCCCAGGCCGAGCGCGAGAAGCAGGCACGCGTGATCCTCGGGTCGGCCGAAGCCGCGATCGCCGGGAAGTTCGTCGAGGCCGCCGATGTGTATGCGGGGCACCCGGCGGCGCTGCAACTTCGCGCCATGAACATCATCTACGAGACCACGAAGGAGCGAGGAGCCACGATCCTGATCCCGAGCTCGATGGTCGACAGCCTGAACCCTTCCACCACGCTCGCGCTCGCGTTCGCGAGCACGGCCGCGCCCGACCCGGAAGTCGCTCCCCCGCCCCGCGTGGCGGGCTGACATGCAGCTCGGCATGATCGGGCTGGGGCGCATGGGCGCGAGCCTCGTGCGCCGCTTGACGAAGGATGGCCACGTTTGCGCCGTCTACGACACGAAGGCCGCCGCCGTGAAGAAGCTCGCGGGCCGCGGCGTGCGGGGCTGCGCCTCCATCGACGACCTCGTCGCGAAGCTGACGCAGCCGCGCGCGGTGTGGGTGATGGTCCCCGCCGCCGTGACCGGTGCGACGATCGACGAGCTCGCCTCGCGCATGGATGCCGGCGACATCGTGATCGACGGAGGCAACAGCTACTACCGGGACGATGTCGCGCGGGCCGAGGCGCTCGCGCGGAGGGGAATCCATTATCTCGACTGCGGAACCAGCGGCGGCGTGTTCGGCCTGGAGCGCGGCTTCTGCCTGATGATCGGCGGCGAGGACGAGGTCGTCCGGCATCTCGACCCGATCTTCCGCAGCATCGCACCGGGCGTCGAGGCGGCACCGCGCACTCCGGGCCGGAAGGGAACTCCCGGTCCGGCCGAGCATGGATACCTGCATTGCGGCCCGGCGGGCGCGGGCCACTTCGTGAAGATGATCCACAACGGCATCGAGTACGGGATCATGGCGGCGTATGCAGAGGGATTGAACATCCTGCGCAACGCCGACGCGGGCCAGCGCTCGCGGGATGCGGACGCGGAAACCACGCCGCTGCGCGACCCGCAGTACTACCGATACGAACTGGACCTGCCCGAGGTTGCGGAAGTCTGGCGCCGCGGCAGCGTGATCGGCTCATGGCTGCTGGACCTCACCGCCGCCTCGCTCGTGGAAGACCCGGCCCTGGAAAGCTACGCCGGACGCGTGTCCGATTCCGGCGAGGGCCGCTGGACGATCGCCAGCGCGATCGACGAAGGCGTCCCCGCCCCCGTTCTCAGCGCCGCGCTCTACGAACGCTTCAGCTCGCGGGATGGCGCGGATTTCGCCAATCGGCTGTTATCCGCGATGCGCAAGCAGTTCGGCGGCCACGAGGAAAAGAAGAAGGGAACCGGCTGAGATGGATGGCGGCAACCGCGGCATGGCATCGTCGGACGCGCTGGTCCTCTTCGGCATCACCGGGGACCTCGCGCACAAGAAGATCTTTCCCGCCCTCTATGCGCTCGCCAAGCGCGGCGCGCTCGACATTCCGGTGGTGGGCGTCGCCTCCTCGAAGTGGAGTCTCGCGCAATTGCGCAAGCACGCCGAAGACGGCATCCGGAAATCAGGCAGGATCGACGACCGCAACGCCCTGCGCCGACTGCTCTCCCGTCTGCGCTACGTCGATGGCGACTACAACGATCCCGGCACTTTCAAGGCGCTGAAGGCCGCGTTGGGCGCCGCGCGCCACCCGGCGCACTACCTCGCCATCCCGCCCGCCCTCTTCCCGACGGTGATCCAGGGGCTCGCCGCCGCGGGGCTCGCCGAACGCGCGCGCGTCATCGTCGAGAAGCCGTTCGGGCGCGACCTCGCCTCGGCGCGGGCGCTCAATCGCATCGCGCGGTCGGTATTCCCGGAAGACTCGATCTTCCGCATCGATCACTTCCTCGCGAAGGAAGCGATCATGAACATGCTCTACTTTCGCTTCGCCAACTCGTTCCTGGAGCCGATCTGGAACCGCAACTACGTGGCGAACGTGCAGATCACCCTGTCCGAGGATTTCGGCGTGGAGGAGCGCGGCGCGTTCTACGAGACCGCCGGCTGCCTGCGCGACGTGATCCAGAACCACCTCTTCCAGATCGTGGCCCTCCTCGCCATGGAGCCCCCGTCCTATCGCGGCTTCGGCGCCGTGCACGGCGAGACGGCCGACGTCTTCCAGGCGATGCGCCCCCTCGAGCCCGACGACGTCGTGCGCGGCCAGTACGCCGGCTACCGCAGGGAGCCGGGCGTGGCGAGGAACTCGGACGTCGAGACCTTCTGCGCCGTGCGCCTCTTCATCGACTCGTGGCGCTGGGCGGGCGTGCCGTGGTACCTGCGCTCCGGAAAATGCCTCGCCGAGACGGTTTCCGAGGTGATCGTCCAGTTGAAGCCGCCGCCGCAGCGCCTCTTCGCCGACTCCGCCCCCCCGCGCGGCAACACCAACTATTTTCGGTTTCGCGTCGCTCCCAGCTCCGCCGTCGCGCTCGCGGCTCGCGTAAAGCGCGCGGGAAAGGAATTCGTCGGGGACCAGCGCGAGCTCTACCTGGTCGACGAGCAGCCCGGAGAGCAGGCGCCCTACGCGCGGCTGCTGGGAGATGCCATGGCGGGCAACGGAGCGCTCTTCACCCGCGAGGACGCCGTGGAAGCGGCCTGGGCGGTGGTCGAGCCCGTCCTCGCGAATCACGAACGAGCGCGGCCCTACAGGCGCGGAAGCTGGGGGCCGCGCGAAGCCGACGCCCTCATCGCGCCGGACGGGCGCTGGCACAACCCGAGGCTTGTGCATGCCGCTCCCGATTGAAGATTCCGCGCTGGTGCGCGGCGCCGCGAGCCGATCGCCATGAAGCGCAGTGCGAACCGGAAACGCAGGGTCCTCGTCCTCGACGTCGGCGGCACTCACGTCAAGTGCGCCGCGACCGATCACCGGGAGCCGGTCGAATTCAAATCGGGGCCGAGGATGACCCCGGACCGGATGGCGAAAAACGTCATGAAGATCACCCGGGGATGGCGCTTCGACGCGGTATCGATCGGCTATCCCGGCGTGGTGAGCCGCGGCGCGATCGCGCGCGAGCCGTACAACCTGGGCCCGGGCTGGATCGGATTCGATTTCGACGCGGCGTTCGGGCGCCCGGTGAAGATCGTGAACGATGCGGCGATGCAGGCGCTCGGCGGCTACCGGGGCGGAAAGATGCTCTTCCTCGGATTGGGAACGGGACTGGGATCGGCGCTCATCGTCGACGGCATGGTCGCGGCGATGGAACTGGGGCACCTCCATTGCGGGGACGGGAGAACGTACGAAGACTACGTCGGCGAGCGGGGGCGCAAGCGGCTCGGGAACGGCAAATGGCGGCGCAAGGTGGAAGACGTCACTGAGGGTTTCCGCAAGGCCCTGCTGCCCGACGATATCGTGCTGGGCGGAGGCAACGCTGCACGCCTGAAACGGCTGCCGCCGCTGGCCCGCCGCGGCGACAACTCCGACGCGATCCTGGGCGGCTTTCGCCTGTGGGAGGAGGCGACCCCATGACGACTCCGGACGTCGTCTTCCTCCTCGACTGCGACAACACGCTGCTCGACAACGATCGCGTGGTGAGCGATCTCAGCGCGCACCTCGCGAGCGAATTCGGCTCGGGGAACCGCGATCGCTACTGGGAGATCTTCGAGCAGCTGCGCTCCGAGCTGGGCTACACGGATTACCTCGGCGCGCTGCAGCGCTACCGGCTCGGCGCGATGAACGATCCGCGCCTGCTGCGGATGTCCTCGTTCCTCGTCGACTACCCGTTCGCCGACCGGCTGTACCCGGGGGCGCTCGAAGTGATCGCGCATCTGCGACGCTGGGGACCCACGGTGATGCTCTCCGACGGCGACGTGGTCTTCCAGCCGCGCAAGGTCCAGCGATCGGGGTTGTGGGACGCGGTCGAGGGCCGCGTCCTCATCTACATCCACAAGGAGCGGATGCTCGACGACGTGAGGCAACGCTACCCGGCCCGCCATTACGTCATGGTGGACGACAAGCTGCGCATCCTGGCCGCGATGAAGGAAATCCTGCGCGACCGCCTCACGACCGTCTTCCCGCGGCAGGGGCATTACGCGCTCGATCCGCACATCCTCGCGACTTGTCCGGCGGCCGACCTGGCGATCGAGCGCATCGCCGACCTGCTCGATTCCGATCTTCCCGCTTTCCTCGGCCTGCCCGAGGCCGCCGGTGCGCGACAGGACGCGACATGAACACCACACGCGAGCTCCACGACCTGGGCCAGAGCCTCTGGCTCGACAACATCACGCGCGGACTTCTCACGAGCGGCACGCTCGAGCGCTACATCCGGGACTTCGCGGTGACGGGCCTCACCTCCAATCCCACGATCTTCGATCACGCCATCGAGAAGGGCGGCTTCTACGACGACGCCATTCGCGACAAGGCGCTCGCCGGCAAGTCGGGCGAGGCGTTGTTCTTCGAGCTCGCGCTGGAAGACCTGACCCGGGCCGCCGATCTCTTCCGGCCGATCCACGATGCCACGGGCGGCGTCGATGGCTGGGTGTCGCTGGAGGTGTCGCCCCTCCTCGCGGACGACACGGCCGCGACGATCGAGGCGGCAGCGCGGCTCAATGCGCGCGCGCAACGTCCCAACCTCTTCATCAAGATCCCGGGCACGCGCGCGGGCATCCCGGCGATCGAGGAATCGATCTTCGCGGGCGTGCCGGTCAACGTGACGCTGCTCTTCTCGCGCGAGCAGTACGTCGCGGCGGCCGAGGCGTACATGCGCGGCATCGAGCGGCGCATCGCCGCCGGCCGCGATCCGGCGGTCGGCTGCGTGGCATCGATCTTCGTGAGCCGCTGGGACGTGGCGGTCCAGGACAAGGTGGGGGAAGCGTTGCGCAACCGCCTGGGCATCGCCATCGCCATGCGCACGTACAAGGCCTACCGCGACCTGCTGGCCGCGCCGCGCTGGAGGAAGCTCGCCCAGGCCGGTGCACGGCCGCAGCGCCTGCTGTGGGCGAGCACCGGAACCAAGGACCCCGCGGCGCCGGACGTCCTCTATGTGGAGGCGCTCGCGGCTCCCGACACGATCGACACCCTGCCCGAAAAGACGCTCCTCGCATTCGCCGACCATGGGAAGGTGAAGGGCCCGATGCGGCCCGACGGCGGCGATGCCGAAGCGGTGCTCGCGCAATTCGCGCGCGCGGGCGTCGACCACGGAGCGCTCGCCGCCGAGCTCCAGCGCGAGGGCGCCGCGGCCTTCGCCAAGTCCTGGCGCGACCTCCTGGACCGCATCGCCTCGAAGGTCGGAGCACCGAAGGAGGCAGGAGCCGCATGAACGACGCGAATCAGGCCACCCCGGCGGCCGCGAAGGCGCCGAGTCTCACCGAGCGCCCGGCGTGGAAGGCGCTCGAAGCCCATTGCGCGACGATCCGCGAGGCGCACCTGCGCCAGCTCTTCGCCGCAGATCCCGGCCGCGGCGAGCGGCTGAGCGCCGAGGCCGCCGGCATCTACCTCGACTACTCGAAGAACCGCGTCACCGACGAGACGATGCGGCTTCTCGTGGGACTCGTCGAGGAATGCGGCCTGCGCGAGCGCATCGCCGCGATGTTCCGCGGCGAGCCGATCAACGTGACGGAAGGGCGCGCGGTGCTGCACATCGCCTTGCGGGCACCCGCGAGCGAGCGGATCGTCGTCGACGGCATCGACGTCGTGCCCGGGGTGCACGAGGTCCTCGATCGGATGGCCGCATTCTCGCAGCGCGTGCGCAGCGGCGAATGGCAGGGGCATACCGGGAAGGCCATCCGCAATGTCGTGAGCATCGGCATCGGCGGCTCCGACCTCGGCCCCGTGATGGCCTATGAAGCGCTGCGCCACTACAGCCGGCGCGACATGACCTTCCGCTTCGTCTCGAACGTGGACGGCACCGACTTCGCGGAAGCCACGCGCGACCTCGATCCGGAAGAGACCCTGTTCATCATCTGCTCGAAGACCTTCACGACGCGCGAGACCCTCGCCAACGCCCACAGCGCCCGCGCCTGGAGCCTCGGCAAGCTCGGCGACGAGCGGGCCGTGCGCCGGCACTTCGTCGCCGTGTCGACCAACGCCGAGGGCGTGGCCCGATTCGGCATCGATACCGCGAACATGTTCGGCTTCTGGGACTGGGTCGGCGGACGCTACTCGATGGACTCGGCGATCGGGCTCTCGACCATGATCGCCATCGGGCCCGAGAACTTCCGCGCGATGCTCGAGGGCTTCCACGCGATGGACGAGCATTTCCGCAGCGCTCCGTTCGCGAGGAACCTGCCCGTGCTGATGGGGATGCTCGCAGTATGGAACGGCAACTTCCTCGGCGCGCGCACGGTCGCGGTGCTGCCTTACGAGCAGTATCTGAAGCGCTTCCCCGCGTACCTGCAGCAACTGGCGATGGAGAGCAACGGCAAGCACGTGACGCTCGAAGGCGAGCGCGTCGCCTGGCAAACGGGTCCCGTCTACTGGGGCGAGCCCGGAACCAACGGCCAGCACTCGTTCTACCAGCTCATCCACCAGGGAACGCAGCTCGTCCCGTGCGACCTCATCGGGTTTTGCCAGCCGTTGAATCCGCTGGGCGAGCATCACGACCTGCTGATGGCGAATCTCTTCGCGCAGGCCGAGGCGTTGGCGTTCGGCAAGACCGAGGACGAAGTCAGGGCCGAGGGCACGCCCGCGTGGCTCGCGCCGCACCGGGTCTTCGAGGGCAACCGCCCGACCAACACCCTCCTCGCCGAGCGACTGACGCCGCGCACCCTCGGCCTGCTGGTCGCGCTCTACGAGCACAGCGTCTTCACCCAGGGAGTGATCTGGAACATCGATTCGTTCGACCAATGGGGCGTCGAGCTGGGCAAGGCGCTCGCGGAGCGCACGACCCCCGAGCTCGAAAGCGCAGACGAGCCGCGGCTCGGGCACGACAGCTCGACCAACGCGCTCATCCGGCGCTACCGCCGGCTGCGCAGCGCACGCCCGTGAAAGCGAATCCCCTCGCCGGAAAGCCGGCCCCGTCGTCGATGCTGGTCGACGTGCCGCGGCTGGTCACGGCGTACTACACCGGCGTCCCCGATCCCTCGGTGCCGGCGCAGCGCGTCGCGTTCGGCACCTCGGGACATCGCGGCAGCGCGTTCGACCTCACCTTCAACGAGCGGCACGTTCTCGCCATCGGCCAGGCGATCTGCGACTATCGCAAGCGGCAGGGCATCGGCGGGCCGCTCTTCCTCGGCATCGACACGCACGCGCTCTCGGTGCCGGCGTGCGCGAGCGCGCTCGAAGTCCTGGCGGCCAACGGCGTCGAAGTCATGCTCGCGGCGCACGACGAATACACGCCCACGCCCGCGATCTCCCACGCGATCCTCACGTACAACCGCGGCCGCACCGCAGGGCTCGCCGACGGCATCGTCATCACGCCTTCGCACAATCCGCCCGACAACGGCGGGTTCAAGTACAACCCGCCCAACGGCGGCCCGGCGGACACCGACGTCACCGGATGGATCGAGGCGCGGGCCAACGAGCTGCTGGAGGGCGCCCTCGAAGGCGTGAAGCGAATTCCCTACGAGCGGGCGCTTCGGGCTTCCACCACGCATCGGCACGATTACGTCGACGCCTATGTGGCCGATCTGGGCAACGTGCTGGACATGGAAGCGATCCGCGCCGCGGGCATCCGCATGGGCGTGGATCCGCTCGGGGGCGCGGGAGTGCACTACTGGGGTCCGATCGCCGAGCGCTATCGCCTGGATCTCACGGTCGTGAACGAGGCCGTCGATCCGACCTTCCGCTTCATGACGGTCGATTGGGACGGGCGCATCCGCATGGACCCCTCCTCGTCCTGCGCGATGCAGAGCCTGATCGGCCTCAAGGATCGCTTCGACATCGCCTTCGCGTGCGACACGGACCACGATCGCCACGGAATCGTCACCCGCAGCGCCGGATTGCTGCCGCCCAACCATTATCTGTCGGTCGCCATCTCCTACCTCTTCCGCAACCGCGCGCAGTGGAGCCCGAAAGCCGCCATCGGCAAGACCGTGGTGAGCAGCGCGATGATCGATCGCGTCGCGGCGAAGCTCGGCCGCGGCCTCTACGAGGTGCCGGTCGGCTTCAAATGGTTCGTGGACGGATTGCTCGACGGCTCGCTCGGCTTCGGCGGCGAAGAGAGCGCGGGCGCATCGTTCGTGCGCAGGGATGGCGGCGTGTGGACCACCGACAAGGACGGCATCGTCCCGGCGTTGCTCTCGGCGGAGATCAGTGCGCGCACGGGCCGCGATCCCGGCGAGATCTATCGGGATCTCGCGCACGAGCTGGGCGACCCGGTCTACGATCGCGTCGAGGCCCCGGCGACCCGGGATGAGAAGCGGATGCTGGCGCGGCTTTCTGCGCAGCAGGTCCGCTCCGCGCAGCTCGCGGGCGAGAAGATCGAGCGCATTCTCACCGAGGCTCCGGGCAACGGCGCGCCGATCGGCGGCCTGAAGGTGGTCGCCGCGAGCGGCTGGTTCGCGGCGCGACCGTCGGGCACCGAGGACATCTACAAGGTCTACGCCGAGAGCTTTCGGGGCAAGGATCACCTGCGCCGCATCCTGGAGGAAGCGCAGGCCATCGTCGGTGCCGCGCTCGCCGCTCCCGCCGCTCTCGCCGCGCCCGCCGCAGCCGCGATCGCGAAGTCATGAGCGCACGCTCGAGGGGCGCTCATCCCAAGGAGCTTCTCGCGTGCGCGGATCTCGAGGGCTGGGATTCGCTCGCGGAGCTCGCCCTGGACATGCGTTCGTCGTGGAACCACGCCACCGACGCGGTGTGGCGCGACCTCGACCCCGTGCTCTGGGCAATCACGCACAACCCCTGGGTAGTCCTGCAGACCGTGTCGCGCGAGAAGCTCCAGCGCCGGCTGGCGGATCCCGGCTTCCGCAGGAATGTGGACGAGCAGATGCGCGCGAAGCGGGACGCCGCCCGGGCGCCCGCATGGTTCCAGCGCACCTATCCGCAATCCGCGCTCACCGGCGTCGCGTACTTCAGCATGGAGTTCATGTTGAGCGAGGCGCTGCCGATCTACGCGGGCGGGCTGGGCAACGTGGCGGGCGACCAGCTCAAGGCCGCGAGCGACCTGGGCGTCCCGGTCGTCGGCGTGGGCCTACTCTACCAGCAAGGCTACTTCCGCCAGGTGATCGACAAGGATGGCGCGCAACAAGCCCTTTTCCCCTACAACGACCCCGGGCAATTGCCGGTCTCGCCGCTGCGCAAGCCGGATGGGGAGTGGCTGCGGTTGGAGATCGCGCTGCCCGGCTACTCGGTGTGGCTGCGCGCCTGGGAGGTCCAGGTCGGCAGGGCGAAGCTCTACCTGCTCGACAGCAACGACGCGGCGAACTATCCGGCGCATCGCGGCATCACGAGCGAGCTGTACGGAGGCGGGCCGGAGCTGCGGCTCAAGCAGGAGCTGCTCCTCGGGATCGGCGGATGGCGCCTGCTCGCCGCGCTCGGCATCAAGCCCGAGGTCTGTCACTTGAACGAAGGCCATGCGGCATTCGCGGTGCTCGAGCGCGCCCGGGGCTTCATGGAGGAAAGCGGGGAGAATTTCGAGATCGCGCTGGCCGTGACCCGCGCCGGCAACGTCTTCACCACCCACACGGCGGTAGCCGCCGGCTTCGATCGGTTCGCGCCGGCGCTCATCGCGCAATATCTCTCGGGTTACGCGCAGTCGAAGCTCGGCATCGCCTTGCACGACCTCCTGGCGCTGGGCCGCGAGAACCCCGAGGACTCGTCGGAGCCGTTCAACATGGCCTACCTCGCGATTCGCGGCAGCGGAGCGGTCAACGGCGTGAGCCGCCTGCATGGAGAGGTGAGCCGGCGCCTCTTCGCGCCCGTCTTCCCGCGCTGGCCCGAGGACGAGGTTCCGGTCGGGCACGTCACCAATGGAGTCCACATGGCGAGCTGGGACTCGGCGCAAGCCGACGAGCTCTGGACGCGAGCCTGCGGAAAGGATCGCTGGCGGTCGACGGCGCGGACGCTGGAGCGCGACATTCGCGGCGTCGCCGATGCGGATCTGTGGCGATTGCGCGCCGCGGCGCGCGCATCGCTCGTCGGATACGCCCGTGAACGATTGTCCCGGCTGCTGGCCGCGTCCGGCGCAGGGCCGGAGGAAGTCGACGCCGCGAAGCGCCTGTTCCGTCCGGACGCGCTGACGCTGGGCTTCGCGCGGCGCTTCGCGACCTACAAGAGACCGAACCTGCTGCTGCACGACCCGGAGCGGCTGCTGCGCCTGCTGTGCGATGACGAGCGCCCGGTGCAGCTCATCATCGCGGGCAAGGCGCATCCCGCGGACCTGGCGGGGCAGGCCCTGATCCAGGAATGGATCCGCTTCATCCGCCGGCCGGAGACCCGCTCCCACGTCATCTTCCTTGCCGACTACGACATGCTCCTCACCGAGCATCTGGTGCAGGGCGTGGACGTCTGGATCAACACGCCGCGGCGCCCGTGGGAGGCCTGCGGAACGAGCGGCATGAAGGTGCTGGTCAACGGCGGGATCAATCTTTCCGAGCTGGACGGCTGGTGGGCGGAAGCCTACGCACCTGAAGTGGGATGGGCATTGGGCGACGGCCAGGAGCATCACGACGATCCCGAATGGGACGGCGTCGAGGCCGAAGCGCTCTACGACCTGCTCGAACGCGAAGTGATCCCCGAGTTCTTTGCGCGTGATGCAAGGGGCATCCCCGGCAAGTGGGTGGCACGGGTGCGCGAAAGCATGGCGCGACTCACGCCGCGCTTTTCCACCACCCGGGCGGTGAGCGAATACACCGAACGGCGCTACCTGCCGGCAGCCGCGGCCTACCTCGCGCGCCGTGCCGACGGGGGCCGGGCCGGCGCCGGCATCGTCGACTGGCGCCACGCGCTGGACCGCAAATGGCCCGCGATACGCTTCGGCGAAGCGCGGTTTCAAACGCTGGGAGAGCAGCACCTGTTCGAAGTGCAGGTGGATCTCGGCGACCTCGATCCGGACGCCGTGCGTGTCGAGCTGTATGCCGAGGGCCTGGGCGGTGCTGCGCCGCAGCGCTTCGAGATGGAGCGCGCGCGCCAGGAGGGCGCCACCGATGTCCACGCCTATCGCGCACGGGTGCCGGCAGCACGTGCGGCGGCGGACTATACGGCGCGCCTCATGCCGCGCCGCGACGGCGTGGCGATTCCGCTGGAAGATGCTCGAATCCTGTGGCAGCGCTGAACGAGAGGCAGGAAGGACCAGCCGATGGCTTTTCGACGCAATCGCTAATGAGGAGGGGTGATCGTGAAAGCATTCATTTCCGGAATCGTGTTTACGCTGCTCGTCGCCGCGGTCGGCGGCTATTTCCTGGTGCGCAGCGGCCTCATCCCGGCCAACGCCGATGCGAAGCCCGGATGGCTGGAGACCTGGATGGCGCGCACGTCCCTGGACGCGACGCTGCGTCGCGACGCGCCGAAGGACCCGAATCCGGTGGCGCTGAACGAGGAGAACCTCCTCGAGGGAGTCCGTCTCTTCGCGCAGAACTGCGCGGTTTGCCACGGATCCGCGAAGGGGACCGCGTCGCCCTCGCCGATCGCGAAGGGCCTCTACCAGAAGCCCCCGCAAATGGCGACCGATGGGGTCGAGGACGATCCGGAAGGCGACTCGTTCTGGAAGATCAAGCATGGGATCCGGCTCACGGGCATGCCTTCGTTCGCCGCTTCCCTGAGCGACCCGCAGATCTGGACGCTCGCGCTCTTCCTGAAGCACATGGACAAGCTGCCGCCGGCGGCGCAGCAGGCGTGGACGCAGGTCGACAACTGGCCGGTGAAGTCCGCGGACGAGGCCGTCGCGAAATAGCCCGGCGGGCGCGACGTTGTGATCCGACATGGACGAGAAGACACCGGAACGCCCGCTGGAGGACTACCTCGCGGAGGTTTCCGAACGCACCGAAGTGCGCAGGGGCGATCCGCTCGCGTTGGGAACCCGTGAAACCGAGGGCGGCGTCAACTTCGCGTTCTTCAGCCGCCACGCGAGCCGCGTCCGGCTGGAGCTTTTCGACCATCCCGCGGACGCGACGCCGGTGCGGGCGATCGATCTGGATCCCTCGCGCAACCGCACGGGCGACGTGTGGCACGTGTGGGTCGAAGGCATCCTCCCCGGCCAGCTCTACGGCTACCGCGTGGACGGCCCGTACCAACCCGACGAAGGACACCGCTTCAATTTCGACAAGCTGCTCCTGGACCCGTTTGCGAGGGCGATCTGCGCTCTTCCCGACTGGGATTTCGAACCGGCGCTCGGGTACGACGCACTCGCGCCGGAGCCCGATCGGGTCCGATCGAAAATCGACGACGCCGGATCGATGCCGAAATGCGTGTTCACCCAGGAGCATTTCCACTGGCACGAGGATCGGCCGCCGCGGCATCCCTGGTCGAAGACCGTCATCTACGAAGCCCATGTGCGCGGCTTCACCGTGGATCCCGGCTCCGGCGTGGAGCATCCCGGCACGTACCGGGGCCTCGTGGAGAAGATCCCGTACCTGAAAGACCTGGGCGTCACGGCCGTGGAGCTGATGCCGGTGCACGAGTTCAACGAACGCCAGGCGCGCAGGAGCGACCCGCGAACCGGCAAGGCCGCCGCGAAATTACTGGGGCTACGATCCGGTGGCGTTCTTCGCGCCGAAGGCGTCCTACTGCAGCGCGGGAGGCCTGGGCCAGCAGACGCTCGAGTTCAAGGAGATGGTCCGGGCCTTCCACCATGCCGGCATCGAGGTGATCCTGGATGTCGTCTTCAACCACACGGCGGAAGGCAACGAGAGCGGACCGACCCTGTGCTTCCGCGGCATCGACAACGCGATCTTCTACATGCTGGCGCAGGACAAGCGCCACTACCTGGACTACGCGGGCACCGGCAACACCATCAACGCGAACCATCCCGTCGTGCGCGAGCACATCCTGGCGGCGCTGCGCTACTGGATGGTCGAGATGCACGTGGACGGATTCCGCTTCGACCTCGCGTCGATTCTCGGCCGGGACGGCAACGGCAAGCTGCTCGCCAATGCCCCGCTTCTCGAACACATCGCCGAGGACCCGATCCTGAGGGACGTGAAGATCATCGCGGAGGCCTGGGACGAGGCCGGCGCGTACGAGGTGGGCAGCTTCTCGGAGCGCCGCTGGTCGGAATGGAACGGCCGCTACCGCGACGACGTCCGCCGGTTCTGGCGCGGCGACGGCGCGATGCTGGGCCTCTTCGCCAGCCGCATCTGCGGAAGCTCCGACATCTACGCCAGGTCGGGCAAAGGCCCCGAATGCAGCGTCAATTTCGTCACCTGCCACGACGGCTTCACCCTGAACGACCTGGTGAGCTATCGCGACAAGCACAACGACGCCAACGGAGAGGGCAACCGCGACGGGACCGACGCCAACTACAGCGAGAACTACGGCGTCGAAGGCGAGACGCCCGATCTCGAAATCGACGCGGTGCGCAAGCGCCAGGTCAAGAACTTCCTGCTCACCCTCCTCGTCTCGCGCGGGGTCCCGATGCTGCTGGCGGGCGACGAATTCCGCCGCACGCAGGGCGGCAACAACAACGCCTATTGCCAGGACAACGAAACGAGCTGGTGCGACTGGAGCCGGCTCGAGAAGCATGCGGAGATCCACCGCTTCGCGCGCGGGATGATCGCCTTTCGTCGCGCGCATCCGGTCCTGAGCCGGGAACGGTTCTACACGGATGCCGAGATCGAATGGTTCCACCCGCGGCAGGGGCAGCCCGACTGGGCCGATCCGGATGCGAGACAGCTTGCCTGCCTGATCCGCGAAGGCGGCCCGCACGCGCTTTTCCTGCTGTTCAATGCCGGCACCGATCCGGTCGACTTCCGCGTGCCGCCGGCGCCGAATGGCGTTCGCTGGCGCATCGTGGTGGACACGAGTCGTGAAGCGCCGCGGGATTCGTTCTCCACGGGAGAGGAGCTGCTCCTGGACCTCTCGCAGCCTTACCCTGCGGGCCCGCGCTCCAGCGTCATACTCGCGGCCTGACGCCCAACGGCCCTATGTAGGCTACCGCACAGATCGGGCCCGGTCTCGCGCCCATGCTCTTCACAACGACGCAACGAAGGGCTCTTCATGATGAACCAATATGGCGGGTGGATGGGTGGATGGGCGGGCGGAGGGATGTGGCTTTGGACGGTGATCGCCGTAGTCGTGGTGGTCCTGTTCGTCGTCGCAATCAACAGGATGTCCAAGAAATAATCATTCGTTCTCGAACCCCGTTGTGAGCCGGCGGGAGGCGCACGATGAAGGAACACGAGCACGCATCCAGGAGCGAACAAGACGCCGGGCCCGCGCATGACGAGGTGGCCGCGAGGGCATACGCCATCTATCTGAAGGAAGGCCGTCCGCAAGGACATGCGGAACGGAATTGGCGGGACGCGGAAGCTCAATTGCGGAATGCCGGCTCCAGGCATTCGGACGATCATGGGCACCAGGGCCATCACGCCCACATGGCGGCGGATTTCCGGAAACGGTTCTGGATCTCGCTCGCCCTGACCCTGCCGATCCTCGCCCTCTCGCCCCTGCTCCAGAGGCTGGTGGGGCTGCGCGAAGCGGTCAGCTTTCCCGGCGACCTCTACGTCCTGTTCGCCTTGTCCTCGGCGGTCTTCTGGTACGGCGGCTGGCCGTTCCTCACCGGCCTCGCCACGGAGCTCAAGTCCCGACGACCCGGAATGATGACGCTGGTCGCCGTCGCCATCGCCACCGCCTATCTCTACAGCAGCGCCGTGGTTTTCGGACTCACCGGCAAGATCTTTTTCTGGGAGCTCGCGACCCTCGTCGACATCATGCTCGTGGGGCACTGGATCGAGATGAAGTCGGTGATGGGCGCCTCGAAGGCCCTGGAGGCGCTGGCCAAGCTCATGCCCTCCGACGCCCACAAGCTCATGCCCGACGGCAGCGTGAAGGACGTGCCGCTCGGCGATCTGGCGGTGGATGACAAGGTCCTGGTGAAGCCGGGCGAGAAGATCCCCGCGGACGGCACCATCGTCGAGGGCGAGAGCTCGGTCAACGAGGCGATGCTCACCGGGGAATCGATCCCCGCCGCCAGGAAGAGCGGCGGCAAGGTCATCGGCGGCTCCATCAACGGCGAAGGCTCGCTCACCATCGAGGTCAAGGGCACCGGCAGGGATTCGTTCCTGTCGCAGGTCATCGAGCTCGTGAAGCAGGCGCAGGAAAGCAAATCGAAGACGCAGAACCTCGCCGACACCGCCGCGATGTGGCTCACCTTCATCGCCCTCGGCAGCGGCGCCCTCACGCTGCTGATCTGGCTGGTGTTCATGAACCGGGAATTCGCCTTCGCCATCGAGCGCGCCGTGACCGTGATGGTGATCACCTGTCCGCACGCGCTCGGGCTGGCGGTGCCGCTGGTGGTGGCCGTCTCCACCGCCCTGGCCGCGGGCAACGGCCTGCTCATCCGCAATCGTGCGGCTTTCGAGGGCGCGCGGAAACTGCAGGCCGTGATCTTCGACAAGACCGGCACCCTCACCGAGGGCCGCTTCGGCGTGACCGACACGTTGATGCTTGCGCAGGACATCGACGAGGAAACGCTGCGCAGGTACGCGGCCTCCGTGGACGCGAATTCCGAGCATCCCATTGCCAGGGCCATCGCCGCGTCCTCGGAAGCGAAGCTGCCCGTGGAGAGCTTCAAGAGCATCCCGGGCAAGGGGGCCGAAGGCAGGGTCGATGGCAGGCAGGTCCAGGTGGTCAGCCCGGGCTTCTTGCGCGAACAGGGCATCGACCCCGGCGACAAGCGCGTGGAGCCGCTGCAAGCCCAGGGCAAGACGGTCGTGTTCGTCCTGGTCGACGGAAAGGTGAAGGGCGCGCTCGCCCTGGCCGACATCGTCCGGCCCGAGGCGAAGCAGGCCATCGAGGCCCTCAAGGCGCTGAACATCCGCTGCATGATGCTCACCGGCGACAACAAGGCGACCGCCAAGTGGGTCTCCGACCAGGTGGGGCTGGACGAGTACTTCGCCGAAGTCCTGCCCCAGGACAAGGCCGCCAAGGTGAAGGAGGTCCAATCCCGGGGCGTGTTGGTGGCCATGACCGGCGACGGCGTGAACGACGCCCCGGCACTGGCGCAGGCCGACGTGGGCATCGCCATCGGCGCCGGTTCCGATGTGGCGGTGGAAACCGCCGACGTCGTCCTGGTGCGGAGCAATCCGCTGGATGTCGTGGCCGTCGTACGTCTTTCGCGCGCGACGTATCGGAAGATGGTTCAGAACCTGGCCTGGGCCACGGGCTACAACGTCGTCGCCATTCCGCTGGCGGCCGGAGCGCTTTACGCGTGGGGCGTCGTGCTCACTCCCGCCGTCGGCGCGGCGCTGATGGCAGCGAGCACAGTCATCGTGGCGATCAATGCGCGGTTGCTGAAAATAAGGCGATAGCGAGACCGATCGGCTGCATCCTCGCCTGGATGACCGTTATCTCGCTCCCGGCATTCGGGCTGGGGCTGTCGATCGCCATGGCCTTCGGCGGCTGAACGGGCGACCCCGCCCGCGCCCAGCGGGAATCCGGCCGTTCGCCGTGTTCGCTGGCGCACAGATGCCGACGCGATCCAGGCGTAGCTTGTCTCGACAAGGCAGGCAAACCGAATTCCCATCGTTGCTCCCGGAAACTCGCGCGACGCGGAGTGGAGAAGCTCGCCGCGTGTCCTGAACGCAATTCAATAAGTCCTCAATGGAGCATCACCATGAAACGCATGAACTTCCGCAAGACGTTGGGCACCGCCGCATTGATCGGCGGAACGATCTTCGCAGCCGGCGCACTGGCCGACACGACGCAGGACGCATACGGCCCGGGGTATGGCATGGGCTATGGCCCGGGCTATGGCATGGGCTACGGCCCGGGGCATGGCATGGGCTATGGGCCGGGCTATGGCATGGGGTACGGGATGGGCCGCGGGATGGCGGGCGGCCGCGGCTATGGGATGGGCCCGGGCGCGATGGGCGCCTACGGTTTCGGGTCCGACCTGAATCTCAGCGCAGAGCAACGCGGCAAGATCGCCAAGATCCAGGACGACCTGCGGCGCAAGCACTGGGACCTGATGGGCAAGATCCAGGACGAGCAATCCCAGATGAACGAGCAGTACGACTCGGACCAACGCGACACGGCGGCCTTGAGCAAGAGCTATCGGAAGGTGTTGGACATGCGGCAGCAGATGTTCGACCTGTCGCTCGAGGCACGGAATCAGATCGACGCCGTCCTTACCAAGGAGCAACGCGACAAACGCGCACGCGGATGAGCGCTAAGCCGGCGATCACGAAGGAGAGATCCATGATGAAACGGACATTCGCGGCGTCCATCGCGGCCGTCGCGATGGCAATGACCATGCCCCTCGCACTCGGTCAACCGACGGCGGATCCTGCAACGGCGCCGCCGGCCGCATCACCGAGCGCCAGCGCAGCGGCCCCCGATGCCACGCAGGGCCCATCCCAAGGCCAGGGGCAAGGCAGCTACGGGCCCGGCATGATGGGCGGCAATGTGCAAGGCCAGGGGCCGGGGCAAGGCACCTACGGGCCCGGCATGATGGGCGGCAATGTGCAAGGCCAAGGTCCGGGCCAAGATAGCTACGGTCCCGGCATGATGGGCCGCTATGGCTTCGGTTGGATGGGTGGAAGCGGCGGGATATGGGTGTTGGTTCTCGTTGCCATCCTGGTCGCCGGCGTCGTGGCCTGGGTCGTCAAGCAAAAAGGGAAAGCGAACGGATAGCGGGTTTCGAACCATCCGCATCGGCGAGGACTCGGAGGGATAGCGACGCCTGCCGCCGCGCGGCCTCCATCTCGGCTCAATTCGAGAATTCCACGCCATGAAAGCCAGCACGCTTACGCCGGACTTGCTTCGCAAGATGGACGCCTACTGGCGCGCCGCCAACTACCTCGCGGTCGGCCAGATTTTTCTCTGCGACAATCCGCTGCTGAAGCGGCCGCTGACGCAGGCCGACGTGAAGCACATGCTGCTCGGGCACTGGGGCACGACCCCCGGGCAGAACTTCGTTTACGCGCACCTGAACCGGGTCATCAGGAAATACGACCTCGACATGATCTATGTCGCGGGTCCGGGGCATGGCGGGCCGGCGGTCGTGGGCAACACCTACCTCGAAGGCACGTACAGCGAAATCTATCCCGACATCAGCCAGGACGAGGCTGGACTTCAGAAGCTCTTCAAGCAGTTCTCGTTTCCCGGAGGCATTCCCAGCCACGCCTCGCCGGAGTGCCCGGGCTCGATCCACGAGGGCGGCGAGCTGGGCTACTCGTTGAGCCATTCGTTCGGGGCGGTGTTCGACAATCCCGATCTCATCGTCGCCTGCGTCGTGGGCGACGGCGAGGCGGAAACGGGGCCGCTCGCCACGGCGTGGCATTCGAACAAGTTCCTCGATCCGGTCACCGACGGCGCGGTGCTGCCGATCCTGCATCTCAACGGCTACAAGATCTCCAACCCGACCGTCCTCGCCCGCATCGAACGCGAGGAGCTGGAGCAATTGCTACGCGGCTACGGGTGGACGCCCTACTTCGTCGAGGGTCACGAGCCCGAGCCGATGCACGAGGGCATGGCCGCGACGCTCGACACCGTGGTGGAGAGAATCAGGAGCATCCAGCGCGACGCGCGCGCCAAAGGCGACACGACGCGGCCGCGCTGGCCGATGATCGTGCTCGAGTCGCCCAAGGGCTGGACGGGGCCGAAGGTCGTCGACGGCCTGCAGGTCGAAGGCACTTTTCGATCGCACCAGGTGCCGCTCTCCGTGGATGCCGCCCATCCCGATCATCTGGCACAGCTCGAGGCGTGGATGAAAAGCTATCGGCCGGAAGAGCTTTTCGATGCCGATGGCCGCCTGAAGGCGGAGCTCGCCGAGCTTGCGCCCAAGGGCGAACGGCGCATGGGCGCGAATCCCCACGCCAACGGCGGCATGCTGCTGCGCGACCTGCGCATGCCGGACTTTCGCGACTACGCCGCGAACGTGCCCGCGCCCGGATCGCCCGGCATCGGCGACACGCATGTGCTCGGGCGTTTCCTGCGCGACGTGGCGAAGCTGAACGCCGAGCAGCGAAATTTCCGGGTCTTCGGCCCCGACGAAACGCTCTCCAACGGCCTCGAAGCCCTGTTCGAGGCCACCCAACGCCAATGGGACGCCGCGACCCTACCCAACGACGAATGGCTCGCGCCCGCGGGCCGCGTGCTCGATTCGATGCTGAGCGAGCACCAGTGCGAGGGCTGGCTCGAGGGCTACCTGCTCACCGGGCGCCACGGGCTCTTCAACTGCTACGAGGCGTTCATCCACATCGTCGACTCGATGTTCAACCAGCACGCCAAGTGGCTGAAGGTCACGTCGCAATTATCCTGGCGGCGCAAGATCGCCTCGTTGAATTATCTTCTGGCCTCGCACGTCTGGCGCCAGGACCACAACGGCTTCACGCACCAGGATCCCGGCTTCATCGACCATGTCGTGAACAAGAAGGCCGATGTCGTGCGGGTCTACCTTCCGCCGGATGCGAACTGCCTTCTTTCGGTGATGGACCACTGCCTGCGCAGCCGCCAGTACGTGAACGTCGTGGTGGCGGGCAAGCATCCGGCGCCGCAGTGGCTCTCGATGGATGCCGCCGTCAAGCATTGCACCGAGGGCATCGGCATCTGGCAGTGGGCGAGCAACGACCAGGCCGTGGCGCCCGACGTGGTCATGGCCTGCTGCGGCGACGTGCCCACGCTGGAGACGCTCGCCGCCGTCTCCATCCTGCGCGAGCGCCTGCCGGAGCTGAAGATCCGCGTGGTGAACGTGGTCGACCTCATGAAGCTGCAGCCGCGATCCGAGCACCCGCACGGGTTGAGCGACGTGGATTTCGACGAGCTCTTCACGAAGGACAAGCCGGTCATCTTCGCCTATCACGCCTACCCGTGGCTGATCCACCGGCTCACCTACCGCCGCACCAACCACGGAAATTTCCACGTTCGCGGCTACAAGGAGGAAGGCACCATCACCACGCCTTTCGACATGACGGTGCTGAACGACCTGGATCGCTTCCACCTCGTGATGGATGCCGTCGACCGCCTGCCGCAAACCGGCGACAAGGGCATCTACCTCAAGCAGCAGCTCAAGGACAAGCTGATCGAGCACAAGCAGTACATCGACGAGCACGGCCAGGACATGCCCGAGATCAGGGAGTGGAAATGGAGCGCACCATTCCGGCCACCCGGGAAGGCCTAGAGCTTAACGAGCCGCCTTGTGGTCCTTTTGACCGCTGTTCTTGTGCATTCCCAGCACCTCGGTGGGCTCCGTCGACTTGATTTGCCGTTTGGAATCTTCTTGCGGTCGCGGAAAGAGCGGCGCCGGGTTCTGCGACGGGAGCTTGTGGATCGCCGTCAAGGCGCCGACCCCTGCATCGATACGACGTCGCCGCTGTAAGGGATCGCCGCTGGACGGCTACGAGCGACGTCTGCGCTTTGGCACTGGTGCCGGATGATGCCGCGATCGTCGGATTGCATCGACGTCGGCGTCGGCGACCGTAGCACGACCAGATGGCCGTCGGGATCGCGCAGCATCAGCTCGCCCGTATCGTTGAGATGAGCGCCTCGCCGAGCACCGACCGCGGTACGCGGCGTCTGGCCGAGCCGCGACGCGATGGCCGGCAGGTCGTCGACCCACCACAGCATCCGATCCGCATGCACGTCACCGCTCAGCGCACGACGCTTGCCAGGGCGCGGCCGCGGCTCGAGATAGCCGAGCAGTTCCAAATGCGGCGTGATGGCGCCGGCCGGCTGCAAACCGGCGACGTCGACCACCGCCGACGCCACCCCGTCGAGCCGATCCTGTGCCGGCCCCCGATTCGTCTGTCGTGAGAGCAAGTCGAACCCCAGGCACGCCGTGTACCAGGCCATGCTGCGTTGGGTATCGGCCACCGTGATCGCCGAATGATCGACGCCCAGTGTGGGGCCCCGGGACGAATGGCGTTGCCACTTCGGATCGCCGAGGCCATCCGGAAATGAAATGAGCTCGAGCGGGTGGCCGTCCACATCCCTGAACTTGAAGGCGGTAACACCGCCCGCGGCGGCCGGCAGCGTCACCGCCCCGCCCACGGAAATCAGCGTCGGCGCATATCGCAAGAGCTGCGCGATCGACATGGCAATGTCGCGCGTCACGATGGCGAGGTGCTGAAACGCGAGGCTGGACACCGTGGCGCCGCCGGACGCGGCGTGCCGCTGAAGCGAAGGATCGGGCGGCGGCGCGTACAACTCGACCGTCTCGTCGCCCAGCGTCAAGAAGGCGCTGTGCGCGATTGCGCCGTCCGCCCCCCGCGGAGGTGCCGTGCAGTCGCCGTGACGCGGTGCACGTTCGCAGGTAAATCCGAGCGCCCCGCAGTAGAAGTCGACCGCGCGTACCAGGTCGGTCACCGAGCGCCGGAAGCCGGCGAACCCCACCACCCGTCCGCTTCGCGACGCGCCTGATCGCCCCAGGTTCACGGTCGCTGACACCCGCGCCGGTTGACCGTCAGCGCCCACAGGGTGTCGCCGGCGCACAGGAACAGTCGGCTGTGGTGGCGACCCCCGAAGCAAAGGTTCGACACCGTGGACGGCACGTGGATCTTGCCGAGCAACGCGCCCGACGGATCGATGCAATGCACGCCATCGGCCGCGCTGGTCCAGAGGTTGCCCTCGACGTCGCAGCGAAAGCCGTCCGCATAGCCCGGCGTCACCGTGTGGAACTCGCGCCCCTCGCGCAGCCGCGGCGCCTGCGGATCGACCTCGAAGACCCGGATGCAGCGGCGCGGGTTCGCAGAGAACTGCGTGCCCGTCTCGGCCACGTAGAGCAATCGCTCGTCGGGCGAGAACGCCAGGCCGTTCGGGCCGTCGAAGTCGTCGGCGACCAGCGTCAGCGTCGCGGCCCGCGGGTCCAGGCAGTACACCGAGGGCGGCAGCTCGGGCGTCTGCTTCGAGCCCTCGTAGTCGGTCTCGATGCCGTAGTGCGGGTCGGTGAACCAGATCGTGCCGTCGCCCTTGACGACCACGTCGTTCGGCGCGTTCAGGCGCTTGCCGGCGTAGTGGTCGACGAGCGTGTGGATCGTGCCGTCGAGCTCGGTGCGAGTGATGCAGCGGTACAGGTGCGAGCAACCGATGAGGCGGCCCTCGCGGTCGCGCGCATGGCCGTTGGCGAACCCCGATGGCTGGCGGTATACCGACGCTTCGCCGCGTTCGGTGACACGGAGGATCCGGTCGTTGGGCAGATCGCTGACCAGCAGCACTCGCTGGTCGGCAAACCAGACCGGCCCTTCGAGCCAGCGGCAGCCTTCGACGAGCGGCTCCAGCGCGGCATTCGCCAGCACGAAGGAAGCGAACCGAGGATCAATGATCTCGTGCTTGGGGATGAAGGGTGTGAGCATGGAGCAAATCCGATCGTGCCCTGAGCGTGACGCGGCGCGTACGCGGCCATGTGCGACTACAGCGGTGGTTCAGCGCGGATGGCACGGCGTTCCGACCGGCTCGACGTGTAACTGCACGATCATCAGGTGCGCCGGCGCTTCGCCGAGGGTGCCGGAGCGATGGCCGATGCGGTCTTGCGGATCCTTCACGCAATTCTGGTCTTCGCCGAAGGAGAGTTCGCCGGGCCCCATCTCGACGCGCTTGCCGTCCATGGCCTCGACCCACCATCGCCCCGACAGGGGCACGATCCATTGAGGCGTCGGGTTCGGATGCCAATCGCCGACCCAGCCGACCGGCAGTATCGCGAAGAGGACCGTAGCTTCGCCGCGCGCCTGAGCGTCGTTCCATTGCGGCGCGGCGCCGCTCATCCTTTTCTTCTCGAAAAGCGTCAGTTCGCAGCGCGTCTGGTGACTCACGCCCTCGTCGTCGGCCCACAGATGCCAGTAGCCGGTGCGCAGCTTGCCGGCGGATTCCTTCGTACTCATGATGTGCCCCGCAGTCTCTCGGCGATGCGGTCCGCGACGCGCAGCGCGTTGGCGACGATGGTCAAGGTCGGATTCACGGCGCCGATGGATGGAAAGAAGCTCGCGTCGGCGAGATACAGGTTGTCGAGCTCGTGCGCCTTGCAGTCGAGATCGAGCACGCTCGTCGCCCGGTCGACCCCGAAGCGCGCGGTGCCCGCCTGGTGCGCGGTGCCGCCGACCGGGATGTTCTTGCCGAAGAAGAGCTTGCGTTCGAACAGGTGCGTGTGCGCGCCGGCGTCCTCCAGCAGGCCTTCGAGCCTGGCGCGCAAGCGCCGGTGCGCTTCCATGTTGTTCTCGGTCAGATCGAGGACGACGCGGCCGTCTTCTCCCAGACGGATCCGGTTCTCGGCGTGCGGCAGGTCCTCGGAGGAGAGCCAGAAGTCCATGGCATGGCGTGCCATTGACTCGAACGGCATGTCGGGCAGCCATTCGAGCCAGGCCGGCAGTGCCTCGGCGCGGACCTGGTCCGGATGCGACTTCGCAGTCATCTGGATCAGGCCGTGCGGGAAGTTCCAGTCGTCGGCGCCGAAGTAGTAATCGCTGACCCCTAGCGTCTTCTGGAACACGGTGTCGTTCGGCTCGCGCGACAGCGCCATCAGCACCGATTGGTTGTGGCGCATGTAATTGCGCCCGACCTGGTCCGAGCCGTTCGCCAAACCGTTCGGATGCACCTCGGACGCCGAGCGCAGCAGCAGCAATGCGGAGCTGAGCGCGCCGCAGGCTACGACGACGATGTCGGCCGAGTAGCGTTCTTCCTCGCCGCCGCGCTGCACGACAACCTCGCTCACTTGCCGCCCGCGCGCGTCGGTTTCCAGCTTCGTCACGAGCGCGCCGGTCAACAGAGTGACATTCGGATGCTGCGCCAGCATCGGATCGATGCACATCACTTGCGCGTCCGCCTTGCCGTCGACGGCGCAAGGGAAGCCGTCGAAGGCGTCGCAGCGGATGCAGCGGCTGGCACGGGTCGGCCGGCCGTCGACCTCGTCGAGCAGGATGCCCAGCGGCAAATGGAACGGCCTCAACCCCTGGCGGCGCAGGCTCGCGTCGAGCGCCTCGATGCGCGGCTCGTGGGCCACCGCGCCGAACGGGTACGCCGCACTCGACGGCGGCTCGGTGGGATCTTCGCCGCGCGCACCGTGCACGTGGAACAGGCGCTCGGCCTCGGCGTAGTAGGGCTCGAAGACGTCGTACTTCAACGGCCATTCGGGCGAGACGCCGTCGGAGTGCTGCAGCGCTTCGAAGTCGCGCTCGCGCAACCGAAACAGCGCCGCACCGTAGACCTTCGAGTTGCCGCCCACGTAGTAGTGCAGGCCCGGATGGAAGGCTTTGCCGTCCTTGCCGTACCAGGTATCCGGCGCCTGATAGCGGCCTTCGACGAAGACCTCGTGCGAGCTCCAGTTGGCGGTTTCGCGCCGCAGATAGCCGCCGCGCTCGAGGATCAGGATCTTCCCGCCGGCAGGGGCGAGCCGCTGCGCGAGCGAGGCGCCCCCCGGCCCCGAGCCGATGACGATGAGGTCGTAGTGGGAGTCGGTCATGGCGCGGTGCGTGCGGACGAGAGCGAGTACGGATGCGTGGAAGCGAACGGCGCCTCGAGGAAGCGCCGGGCCGAGCCGGCGTTCGGCCCGAGCGTGACCATGAGAAAGCCTCCGGCAAGCGCGAAGTTCTTCAGGAAATCCCAGAACACCTCGCGGCTGCGGCTCTTGCCGACCAGCTTGAAGTCGGGCTGCTGCCAGAAGCGCTTCCACAGCAGCGCGGTGACGATGCAATAGCCGGCGAGCACGAACGCGGCGAGCCGGTCGGCGATGCCGGTGAGAACGCCGAGCGACATGACGACCTCGACGAACAGGCCGGCCACGATCAGGGCTTTGGCGAAGGCCGCGGAATCGACGAGCGTTTGCGCCTGCTGTTTCGCCAGGTCGAAATTGACGATCTTGTCGAACGCGCTGAAGGGCAGGAACAGCAGCACGAGCGAAAGCCTCGCGAGGAAGGTGACGATGGCTTCCGCAGACATGAACGCCGATTTAAAAGCTACTGTTGAGCGTGCGTGGACGTCCGGTTAGCGCTCATATCCACGATCGCGCTTCACCCCGCAGCATCGCTGTGACGCCGGGCTCGCCACGCTGGCGGTCGAGCGCGCCGCAAGGCCTCGCTCCTGGTTCGAGTCGCGAATTGTCGGGTAGTTCGATGTTCGGTGGCAGACAGACGAAGGTGTTTGCGACCAGTAGAGTGTACTGAACACCACTCCAGGAGTTGCTTGCGGGGCGCAAGGTGCTCGTCTCGCCCCTCGCCATGGGCCGCCCGGACTGGATGGAAAAGCTTCCGCATGGAAGGAGCAGGTTCGCAACAGCCCCGACAGCCCCGACATCGGACCCTTACGGCATCGCAGCCTCCGATCGAGCTGCGCTGAATAGGAGAAGACAGATGAACAAGATTGCGGTGATCACGGGGGCGGGCTGGCGTCGGACCCCGGCCGAAGCCCTGCGCGCCACCGAGGTCACTTATCCCGGGCAGGTCTACGGCGCTAAGGCTGCCCCGGCATCACCATGCGCATCGCCAAGCTGCCCATGATCCAGATCGTGCCCGCCACCATGATGACCAACAACAGCGTCGAGAACAGGATCAGCTGCAAGTCTTCGCGCTTCTGGCGCAAGCCGATGTGCAGGAAGAAGCGGAAGTGGACGACCATCTGCGCCAGCGCAAAGGCGCCGATCGCGCTCAGCAGCGACGAGCCTTGCATCACGGCGGGCCAATGCACCAGCGCGAAAGGCGCCAGCGTCAGGACCAGTGCCAGTGCGATGCCCCAGACGTAGGAATGGAACTCCTTTCGCTCCTCGAGTCTGCGGGTTGCATCCCCGTCGTCGCGCGTTTGTTCGATCACGTCAGCCCCGCCAGATAGACCACCGAGAAGATCGCAATCCAGACGATGTCCAGAAAGTGCCAGAACAGCGCGAGCCGCATGAGGCCGAGCTTGACCTGGGTGTCCACGCCGTACACTGCAATCTGGCCGACCAGGCAGATCAGCCAGATACTGCCAGCCGCGACGTGAAGGCCATGCAGCGGCACCAGATCGAAGAAGGCGGACAGGAAGCCGCTGCGGCTCGGCACGCCACCTTTGGCGAACATCGACGCAAAGTCGTGAAGCTCAAAGCCGAGAAACGCCGCGCCCAGCCCCAGCGTCACCGCCAACCATCCGATCAGCCCCGCCGTGCGGTGCTTGTACTTGAGCGCCAGCGATGCCATGCCGAAAGTGAAGCTGCTGGTCAGTAGCAGCAGGGTTTCTATGAAGACGCTCTTGATGTCGTAGAGCTCGTGCGGCCCGGGACCGCCGGCGGTGGCTCTTACCGATGTCACGTAGGTCGCGAACACCATGCTGAAAAGGATGGCGTCGCTCATCAGGAAGACCCAAAAGCCGAACACCATCGCTTCAGCGGCATCGTGGTCCCGCCCGTGGTCGGAGCCCAGGTTCAGGCCGGGATGCTTGATGGCTTCGTAACTCATGCTGGAATCCCAGGGAGCGCCTGTTCGGCCAGCCCCTGATTGGCGGACTTGCATTCATCCTCGCGTGATATGGCTTTTGCAGCGGCCACGGCGTCGAGCCAGCGACGATGTTCCTGCCGCACTTGCTGTGCAGGGACGATGCGGGTGGTGTCACGCGCGAAGCCGTGCACGATCACCGTCACCACGGCAGCGACGAAGAACAGAATCACCATCCACCAGATATGCCAGACCAGCCCGAACGCGAGGGCGAAGCCGATGGCACCCAGCACCGGTCCCATCGCGCTGTTTTTGGGCACCTCGATATCGGCGTACGTATCGGGCAGCACGTATGCGTGGCCGGCTTCCTTGGCGATCGTGAACGCATCGCGTCCGGTAACCGCCGGAATCACCGCGAAGTTGTATTCCGGCGGCGGTGCGGATACCGACCATTCCAGGCTGCGGCCATCCCACGGATCGCCGGCGAACACGCGGTTCTCCTCACGGTGTTTGATCGACACCCACAGCTGAACGACCAGCGTGATTAGGGCCCCGGTGAGCAGGATAGCGCCAAGCAAAGCTGCAATTTCCAGCGGCACGTAGGACGGCTCGGTGTAGGCGACGCTGCGGCGGGGCAGGCCCATCAGGCCGAGCGCGTAAAGCGGAAAGAACGCCAGCATGAAGCCGAAGATCCAGCAAACCGCTGAAACCATGCCCCAGCGCTCATTGAGGCGAAAGCCGAACGCCTTGGGAAACCAGAAGTGGTATCCAGCGAGCAAGCCGAACAGCGCGCCGGGAATCACCATGTTGTGGAAATGCGCCACCAGGAACACGGTGTTGTGCACCTGATAGTCGATGGTGGGGTTGGCCAGCAGAATGCCGGTGATGCCGCCCAACACGAACAGGTAGATGAAACCGATCGAATAGATCATCGGCACGGTGAATCGCACGCGGCCGCGGAACATCGTCCACATCCAGTCATAGATCTTCACCCCGGTGGGGATGCCGATCAACATGGAGGCGATACCGAAAACAGCATTGAGGTTGGCGTTCTGGCCCATCGTGAAAAAGTGATGCATCCAGACCGCGAAGGACAGGGTCGCGATGGCAATGGTCGCCATCACGAGCGACCGGTAGCCGAACAGCGCCTTGGTGGAGAACGTGGAAATGACCTCCGAGTACACGCCGAACGACGGCAGGACCAGGATGTAGACCTCGGGATGACCGAACAGCCAGAAGAGGTTGGCGAAATTCATCATGTTGCCGCCAAGCTCATTGGTGAAATAGTGGAACCCCAGATACCGATCCAGCGCCAGCTGCGCCGTGGCGACGGTCAGCGGCGGCATCGCGAAGATCATGATGATGCTGGTGCATAGGGCAGTCCAGGTGAACAAGGGCATGTACATCAGGTTCATGCCGGGCGCGCGTTCCTTGTAGATGGTGACGGCGAAGTTGATGCCGCTGAGCGTCGATGCCAGCGAAGCCAGCGTAAGGGCCCAGATCCAGTAGTCCGGTCCCACGCCGGGGCTGAAGCTCGCTTCGGTGTACGGCGGGTAACCGAACCAGCCGCCGGTCGAGAACTTGCCGATGCACAGCGAGATCATCACCAGCGCGGCGCCGGCCGCCGTCAACCCGAGGCTGATGGAATTGAGAACGGGGAAGGAGACATCGCGTGCGCCGATCTGCAGCGGCATCACGTAGTTGATGACGCCGGTGAGCAACGGCATGGCCACGAAGAAAATCATGATCGTGCCGTGGGTACTGAACAGCTGCGCAAAATGCTCTGGCGACAGGAAGCCGCCGTCGAGGCCGAAGGCCTGCTGCGCCCGCATCAGCGCCCCCTCGATCAGGCCCCGCGTCAACATCACGAAAGCCAGCACCACGTACATGATGCCGATCTTCTTGTGATCGGCGCTGGTGAGCCACTCCGACCACAGCACGCCCCATTTCCGATATTTGGTGACCAGCGCGATGGTTACGATCGCGCCGATGACCACCATCAAGGCCGCGCCGGTGGCGATGACGCCATTGATCACGTTCCCTTCGGTGGGATCGCGCAGCATTTGCCAGAACGGCAGCGATTCCTGACTCAGCCGCCCCAGTGGATGCTGAAAGATATCGGCAAGATTCATTGCACTTTCTTCGTCGCAGGTTTGGCGGGTTTCCGTGCCGCGCGCGCCGCGGTGTTGGCGGGTTCCTGCGGGGCATTCGCCGGCGCGACCATCGTGTCGCCCATGGTGGCCTTGACCACCGCGGGAAATAACGCCGCTGTCGCGCCGCTGAAGTAGACGTTGCCGTCGGGCGACCTGGGTTGGGACAGCGCGGCGATCAACTCGACCCGGGTGCTGCGTTGCGAGATGACTTTCAAGCGCTGCTCATTCAGCGCAATGCCGTTCGTGCGGACCTCGCTGGCCCATGCGTTGAACCCCGCGGGCGTCATCGCGACCGCGGTGAACCGCTGCTGGTGAAAGCCGTTGCCGTTGTACATGTTGTTCTCGCCCAGGGACCGCCCTGGCCTGTCGGCCTGCAGATGCAGCTGAGTTACCATGCCGCCCATGGCGTAGATCTGGCTGCCCAGCGCAGGTATGTGCATCGACTGCATCACGGTGGCCGAGGTCAACTGCATGGCCACCGGCCGCCCCACGGGCAGGGCAAACACGCCGATGCTGGCGATACCCTGGTCGGGATAGATGAACAGCCATTTCCAGTCGTAGCCGATGACCTGCACGCGAAGAGCGGGTTGGTCGGAGGCCAGCGGTTTGTAGGGATCGAGCGCGTGCGTGTCGCGCCAGACGATGATCGCCAGCAACGCCACGATCACCACCGGGCCGGCCCAGGTAGCGATCTCCAAGGGTCCGGAAAAATTCCACTTGGGCGCGTAGCGCGATGACTTGGCCCCATACCGGTAACGCCAGAGGAACCAGGGGGTGAGCACAAACACCGGGATGGCGACAAACACCACCAGCACTGCCAGCACTTCAACAAAATGCCAGCGCTGGGCCGACGCCACCGGACCCTGTGGATCGAGAAAGCTCAGATGCTCGTCCCCGCTGCAACCGGCGATAAGCAGCGCGCCGACGCAGGCCGATGAAACCGATGCAGCCTCTTTCCAGCGCCGCATTCTCGCCCATGGATTGCCGGTGGTCATTCGGGTTGGCCTTTCATCCACCCTTCCACGGTAGCAGCGCTGCCCGGCATCGGCCAGTCCGAATGCGCGAGGTGCTGATGCGTCATCGCGACGAGCTAGCGGACTTGCCTCGCCGATGGCCCACCGCCGTCGGGACCGTCGAGCCAGCCGCCTGTGAAGCCCGCACGCCGCAACCCGCAAGTCACGTAGGGGCAGCTTCGCATCAATCGCCACGGCAATCCGCTGCGATAGTTCTCGATCATCAGTACGATCGGCCCCTGATTCAGCCCGAATTGCCATGGCGACACCCAGCCAAAGGGATTCTCGGACCTGTCCGGATGGGTGGGATTGAACGTTGCCTTGAACCCGCAGCGATCCTCGGTCTTCAAGTCCATGCGCCTCGATCTCCTCCAGGCTCCTCCCCTTCGTCTCGGGCACCAACCGATAGAAAAAGATCCAGGCTCCGATCGCGACCAGGCCGTACAGCCCGGTCCGTGCGTACGCTTCCGCACAGACGGCGGAGCCCGGCACGCCTATCTTGAAAAAAGTGTTCCGTCGAGGTTTTCCTCCTTTTCCTCGACGCCCATTTCGGAGAGACATTCATGTTACGAAGCATCAAGGACATGGAGAAGTTCGCCATCCGCGCGAACGACGGCACCATCGGCCACGCGATGGATTTCCTTTTCGATGACGAGAAGTGGGTCATCCGCTACCTCGTCGTGGACACCGGCACCTGGCTTTCGAGCCGGAAGGTGCTGATCTCGCCGATGGCGATCGGCCGCCCCGACTGGGCGGAGAAGGTACTGCCGGTCGCGGTCACGAAGGAGCAGGTGAAGGCCAGCCCCGACATCGACACCGAGAAGCCGGTCTCGCGGCAGCACGAAATGAGCTACATGGCGTATTACGGTTACCAGGACTACTGGAGCGGCAGCGCGCTTTGGGGCGCCGTGATGATGCCGGGCTTCGCGGGTCCGTCATCGACCCTGCGCGACGCACCGTCGAGCATCTCGAGGACCACCGCGCAGGCCGAGGCAGCGCGGCGCGAGGATGGAGATCCCCACCTGCGCAGCAGCAAAGCGGTGATGACCTACAACATCGAGGCGAACGACGGCGACGTCGGTCACGTCCAGGACCTACTCGTCGACGAGGAGACCTGGGCCATTCGATACATGATCGTGAACACCAGCAACTGGTGGCTCGGCCATCAGGTCCTCGTCGCCCCGCAATGGATCCAGGACGTGAGATGGTCCGACGCCACCGTGTCGGTCAACCTGACCCGACAGGCCGTGAAAGACGCGCCGCCATACGACCCGGCGGCGCAGCTCGATCGCGACCAGGAGCTCGCCATCCACGAACACTATGGGCGTCCAGCCTATCGGGCGGACGAAAGAAAACGCGAAGCCGGCATCTCACCCCACATCCGGTGAGGCGATTCAGCGCGCTTGCCGATCGCAACGAGCGAAGGCGGCTCCGCCATGGCTAATCAACGTCCTGCCTCGAACGTCACTTCTCGATACGACGACTTCCTGTTCGCACGCGTATGGGATGAGCCTGGAGGAATGCGGCTAAGCGTCCTTTCGGCATTGGCGCGCATGAACCTCGATCCCTGGGAGGAGGCAGCCCGCCTGGCGACATTGTCCACGCCGGACGCTGAAAGGACCCTCGTCTCGACGCTCAATCTTCTTCCCGGCCATCCACAGACATCGCCGGAAACCGAGATTCTCGCCGGCCGATTGGTGGGACTTCTGCCAAAGGCAGCCGCAGCGGCGACCGCGAAGGCGGCAAAAATCCCCGGAGATCATGAGCCGCAGATAAGTTACTGGCTCGTGTGGTTGTGCATTGCACTCGTAATCTCGTTCCTGTCGCCGCTGCGGCAATTAACGAAGACCAGCGGGGGAGCTGCAGCGTCCACATCGAACCCCGCCCCTCCAACGGAAAGCAGGAGCGCAGGGCCCGCGCCTTCCGAGGCGAACCGTCCGGTACCGACGGTCCCGTCCGCGGGATCGACAGCCCGGTAGCATCGGCTTCACCTCGGCCTCAGGTCTCGCGGAGCGCGAGAGGACATGCCCGAGATATGCAACTGGACACGCAAAGGATGACTCTGCGATGCCGCTGCGCCTGATCGAGATGGTGTTGCGGGAGAAGGACGGCGCGGAACTCCGCGAGCTTCTCAAGGAGCACACGGTGCTCGAGCACCGGCAGATCCGATTGCCGGACGGGGAAGTGCTGGTGCGGATCCTGCTGGACGCGGAACGCAACGAGGCGGTCCTGGATTTGCTGGAGGAACGCTACACCGGCGAGGAAGGCAACCGGGCGGTGATCCTCGCCGTCGAAGCGACATTGCCGCGCGCCGAGGCGGAGCCTGCCGCTACGCCCGGACAACAGGCGACGGAAGAAAAATTGCCGGGGCGCATCGGACGGCAGGAGCTGTACGAGGACATCAAGGACGCCGCCCGGCTCTCGCCGGTCTTTCTGGCGATGGTGGTGTTGTCCACCCTCGTGGCCTCCATCGGCCTGTACTACAACAGCGTGGCGATCATCATCGGGGCGATGGTGATCGCGCCGCTGCTGGGGCCGAACATGGCGTTGGCGCTCGGCACGGCGTTGGGAGACCTTCCCATGCTGAGGCACGCGGCAGTCACGGCCCTGGCCGGAATCGCGAGCGCGATGGCGTTGTCGTTGATTTTCGGCGCGCTGCTGAAAGTGGATCCGGCAACACCCGAAGTGGCTTCGCGCGACATGGCGGGGATCGGCGACATCGTGGTGGCATTGGCGTCCGGCTGCGCGGGGGCGTTGGCATTCACGACCGGTGTATCGGCGACCTTGATCGGCGTGATGGTGGCGGTAGCGATCCTGCCGCCGCTGGTGACGTTCGGGCTGCTGCTGGGCGGCGGCCATCCGGCGCTCGCCATGGGCGCGTTGTCGCTGTTCCTGATGAACGTGATCTGCGTGAACCTGGCCGGCGTGACGACCTTCGTGGCGCAGGGAATTCGCCCGGCCCGCTGGTGGGAGAAAGACCGCGCGGCGAAGGCCACGCGCATCGCCATCGGGATGTGGGCGGCGCTGTTGGCCGTCCTGCTCGGTCTGATCCTGCTCTTCGGAACGGACTGACCATGGCCGCCGATCACGCGGTGAACATCCTGCCCGTGCCGCCTGGCGGCCGAAGCGTGCCGGTGAACTCGGGCACGATCGTTTCGGTGCGCGGCAGCGTCGTCGATGCGCAGTTCGACCGAAGCCTGCCGCCCATCTATTCGGTGCTGCGCACGGGAGCCGACCGGCAGATCGTCATCGAGGTGCTGACGCAGCTCGATGCCCGTCGCGTGCGCGGGATCGCGCTCACCCCGACCCAGGGTCTCGCGCGCGGAATGGCGGTGGAGGACACCGGCGGCCCGCTCGAGGCGCCGGTCGGCAAACAGGTCCTGTCGCGCATGTTCGACGTCTTCGGCAACGCCATCGATCGCCAACCGGCGCCGTCGGACGTGCAATGGCGCTCCGTGCATCGGGCTCCGCCGTCGCTCGCGCGGCGTTCCACGAAGTCGGAGCTTTTCGAGACCGGCATCAAGGTCATCGACGTGCTGATGCCGCTGGAGCGCGGCGGCAAGGCGGGACTGTTCGGGGGGGCGGGCGTGGGAAAGACGGTGCTCCTCACCGAGATGATCCACAACGTGGTCGGGAAGCACGAAGGCGTGAGCATCTTCTGCGGCATCGGCGAGCGCTGCCGCGAAGGCGAGGAGCTCTACCGCGACATGACCGCGGCGGGCGTGCTGTCCAACATGGTGATGGTGTTCGGCCAGATGAACGAGCCTCCCGGCGCCCGCTTCCGCGTCGGCCATGCCGCGCTCACGATGGCCGAGTATTTCCGCGACGACGAGCATCGCGACGTGCTGCTGCTCGTCGACAACATCTTCCGCTTCATCCAGGCCGGCATGGAGGTGTCCGGCCTGATGGGCCAGATGCCCTCGCGCCTGGGCTACCAGCCGACCATGGGCACGGAGCTCTCGCAGCTGGAAGAGCGCATCGCCAATACCGATACCGGCGCCATCACCTCGATCCAGGCGGTGTACGTGCCGGCGGACGATTTCACCGATCCCGCGGCGGTGCACACCTTCTCGCACCTTTCCGCGTCCATCGTGCTGTCGCGCAAGCGCGCGGGCGAAGGGCTCTACCCTGCGATCGACCCGCTGCAGTCGAGCTCCAAGATGGCCACGCCCGGCATCATCGGCGAACGGCATTACGGGCTCGCCCAGGAAATCCGCCGCACGCTCGCGCAATACGCGGAGCTGAAGGACATCATCGCGATGCTCGGCATGGAGCAGCTGTCGCCGGAGGACCGCAAGGTGGTCGGGCGCGCGCGGCGGCTGGAACGCTTCCTCACCCAGCCGTTCTTCACGACCGAGCAGTTCACCGGCCTCAAAGGCAGGCTCGTCGGCCTCGCGGAGGCGCTGGATGGCTGCGAGCGCATCCTGCGCGACGAGTTGCAGGACGTTCCCGAGAGCGCGCTCTACATGATCGGAGCGATCGACGAAGCGACGGCGAAGGCCAAGTCCGAGCCGAAACCTCGGGTGGAAGGAGAGCATGCAGCCGTCGCCCATGAATCTTAAGATTCTCCTGCCCTTCAGGATCTTCGCCGAGAAGACCGGTGTCGTGCGCATCGTCGCCGCGACCGGGCAAGGCTCGTTCGGGCTCCTGCCCCACCGGCTCGACTGCGTGGCGGCGCTCGTGCCCGGGATCCTCACCTTCGAGACGGAAGCGGAGGGCGAGGTCTTCGTCGCCGTCGACGAAGGCGTTCTGGTCAAGGCCGGCGCGGACGTGCTGGTCTCCGTGCGCAACGCGATCGGGGGAACGGACCTCGGCAAGCTGCGCGAGGCCGTCGAGCGCGAATTCCTGAACCTGGACGAGCAGGAAAGAAGCGTACGCTCGGTGCTCGCGAAGCTGGAGAGCGGGCTCATCCGGCGCTTCGCGGAGCTTCATCATGAGTGATGATCCGGAAGCGCAATCCAATTCGGGCGAGACGCGATTCAGCCGACAGGTGGGGGAGAAAGCGGCGCGCAAGCTCAAGGCGCAACGCCATGTCACCCGCACCGTCTGGTCCGGCCTCGGCATGATGGGAATGGTCGGCTGGTCGGTGACGGTGCCGACGCTGCTCGGCGCGGGGCTCGGAATCTGGCTGGACAAGCGCTATCCGGGGGAGCACTCCTGGTCGCTCATGCTGCTCGCCATCGGCCTGGGTCTCGGCTGCCTCACCGCGTGGCATTGGGTCGCCAAGGAAGGCCGGGAAATCCGCGAGCAGGAGGAGAACGATCGTGAGTGAGCCGTTGGGCCTGGCGTGCGCTTTCGCAACGGGCGCCCTGCTCGGAGCGTTCTTCTTCGCCGGACTTTGGTGGACCGTGCGTCGCGGCGTGTCGTCCGATCGGGCGGCGCTCTGGTTTCCCGTCAGCATGCTGCTGCGGACGTGCGGCGTCGTGCTGGGGTTCCATCTTGTCCTGGGAGACGATTGGAAGAGGCTCTTGGCCGGCCTCGCCGGATTCATCGCCGCGCGCCTCGTCGCGACGCGGCCGATGCGGATTGCGCGGCGGCCGGCCCCACCGGCAAGGAGTGCGGGCCATGCGCCTTAGCCCCGACGACATCGTCTTCTGGCAGCACGGGTTCCTCAAGCTCAACGCCACGATCGCGTACACGTGGGCACTGATGCTGGTTCTGGCGGTCGGCTCGAGGCTCGTCACGCGCAGGCTATCCACGGGCCTGCAGCGGTCGCGCTGGCAGAACCTGCTGGAAATCGTCGTGACCGGCATCGACAAGCAGATCGCGGAGGTGGGCCTCAAGCGGCCGGAGAAATACCTCGGCTTCCTGGGCACGTTGTTCCTGTTCGTCGCCACGGCGAGCCTCTTTACCATCGTTCCCGGCTACGAGCCGCCGACGGGCTCCCTCTCGACCACCGCGGCGCTCGCCATCTGCGTGTTCGTGGCCGTGCCGCTGTTCGGCATCGAGGAGAGCGGGCTGGGCGGATATCTGCGGGCGTACCTGAAGCCGACGTTCATCATGCTGCCGTTCAACATCATCAGCGAGCTCTCGCGCACCCTGGCGCTCGCCGTGCGCCTGTTCGGCAACATGATGAGCGGGACGATGATCCTCGCCATCCTGCTCACCATCACGCCGTTCGTCTTCCCGATCGCCATGAGCGCGCTCGGACTGCTGACCGGCATGGTTCAGGCCTACATCTTCAGCATCCTGGCGACGGTCTACATCGCCGCCGCCACGAGTGCCCGCGAGCCGGAGCCGGGGCGCGAGGGCTGAGACCACCACACCCACCAAACGCAAGGACGCACCATGGACAACATGACGCTCGTCGCAATCGCCTCCATCGTCACCGCAGGCCTCACCATCGCGCTGGGAAGCATCGGGCCCGCGCTGGGCGAGGGGCGCGCGGTCGCCACGGCCCTCACCTCGCTCGCGCAGCAGCCCGATGCCGCGACGACGATCACGCGCACCCTGTTCGTGGGCCTCGCCATGATCGAGTCCATCGCGATCTATTGCTTCGTGGTCTCGATGATCCTCATTTTCGCCAATCCGTTCTGGAACCACGTCATCGCCCAGGCCGCGGGAAAGTAAGTCGTGCTGATCGACTGGTTCACCGTCCTCGCGCAAGTCGTCAACTTCCTCATCCTGGTGTGGTTGTTGAAGCGCTTCCTGTACCGGCCGGTTCTCGACGCCATCGACGCGCGGGAGAAGCGGATCGCGTCGGAACTGGCGGATGCCGACGCGAAGAAGGCCGAGGCCCTGAAGGAGCGCGACGAGTTCCAGCACAAGAACGAGGCGCTCGACGCCCAGCGTGCCGCCCTCCTCGGGAAGGCGACGGACGAGGCGAATGCCGAACGCAAGCGGCTCCTCGACGAAGCGCGCAGCGCGGCCGACGCCCTGGGCGCCAAGCGGCAGGAAACGCTGAGAAGCGAGGCGCGCAGCCTGAATCAAGCCATCGGCCGCCGCGCGCGGCAGGAAGTATTCGCCATCGCGCGCAAGGCCCTTGCGGACCTCGCCACGACGAGCCTGGAAGAACGCCTTGGCGAGGTGTTCACCCGCCGACTGTGGGAAATGGACGCGGATGCGAAGAAGCGCCTCGGGGAGGCCCTTAAAACGGCGTCCGATCCCGCGCTCGTGCGCAGCGCGTTCGACCTGCCCGCCGAGCAGCGCGCGGCGATCCAGAATGCGCTCAACGAGACCTTCTCGGCCGAAATCCGCGTGCGCTTCGAGACCGCCCCGGACCTGGTGGGCGGGATCGAGCTCGCCACGAGCGGAATGAAGGTGGGATGGAACATCGCGGATTACCTCGAGTCCCTGGAAAAGAGCGTCGACGAGCTCCTGAAGGCGGAGACCAAGCCCCGGTGAGCATGGAACCCGATACCCTGGAGCACGTGCTCGACGGCGCGTTCGCGGGAATGCGCCAGGCACGGGAGTCGTTTTCAGCGCGACTCTCGCCGCGGGAAGTGGGCACGGTCACCAGCATCGCCACGGGCATCGCCAAGGTCGCGGGGCTCCCCGGCGTGGGTTTCGAGGAGATCCTGAGGTTTCCCGGCGACGTGTACGGCATCGCGTTCAACGTCGATGAAGACGAGATCGGCGTGGTCCTCCTGGGCGATTACTGGCAGCTGCATGCGGGCGATGAAGTCGAACGCAGGGGCCACGTGATGGACGTTCCGGTGGGCGACGGATTGATCGGCCGCATCGTGAATCCCCTGGGTCGCCCTCTCGACGGCCTTGGCGCGGTCGCATCCAGCGCACGCCTGCCTACCGAGCGCACGGCGCCCCACATCATGGATCGGGCGCCCGTCACCGTGCCGCTGCAGACCGGCATCAAGGTCATCGACGCGCTGATTCCCATCGGGCGCGGCCAGCGCGAGCTGATCGTGGGCGACCGGCAGACGGGCAAGACGGCGATCGCGCTCGATGCCATCCTCAATCAACGCGACCAGAACGTGGTGTGCGTCTATTGCGCCATCGGCCAACGCGCTTCCGGCGTGGCCAAGGTGGTCGCGACCCTGCGCGAAAAAGGCGCGATGGAGTACACCGTCGTCGTCGTGACCGAAGGCAACGATCCTCCCGGTCTCGCCTACATCGCGCCATACGCGGCGACCAGCATCGCGGAGCATTTCATGCAGCAAGGACGCGACGTGCTGATCGTCTACGACGACCTCACGCACCATGCGCGCGCCTATCGGGAGCTGTCCCTGCTGTTGCGCCGCCCGCCCGGCCGTGAAGCCTTCCCGGGCGACATCTTCTACATCCACGCAAGGCTGCTGGAGCGGGCGACGCACCTGAGCCCGGAGCTCGGTGGCGGATCGCTCACGGCGCTCCCCATCATCGAAACCGAGGCGCAGGACATCTCCGCCTACATTCCGACCAACCTCATCTCCATCACCGACGGGCAGATCTACCTCTCGCCGTCGCTGTTCGAATTGGGCGTGCTGCCCGCCGTCGACGTCGCCAAGTCCGTCTCGCGCGTCGGCGGCAAGGCGCAACGGGCGGCCTACCGCGCGGTGGCGGGCGACCTGAAGCTCGCGTATGCGCAGTTCGAGGAGCTCGAGAGCTTTGCCCGCTTCGGCGCGCGCCTGGATGAAGCCACGCGCAGGATCATCGATCATGGGCAGCGAATCCGGACCTGCCTCAAGCAAGCGGAATGCGCGCCGGTTTCCGAGGCCGCACAGATCGCCGTGCTGCTCGCGCTGACCGCGAAGCTCTTCGACGGCATTGCGCTCGACCGGATGGCCGATGCCGAACGTTCCCTGCGCGAGGCGGTACACGAGATTCCCGCGGAGATTCGTTCGCGATTCGATACCGCACAGGCCCTGAGCGACGAGGATCGCGCGGCGATCCTGCGCGTCGCCCGCGATGCCCTCTCCCGCTTCCAGCCCGCGCCGAAACCCGCGGAAGACCGATGAGCGATACCGCTGCGAGGCTGCGCGGCCAGATCGCCGGGGCCGGAGAGCTCGAATCCGTGGTGCGCACGATGAAGGCCATTGCCGCGTCGAGCATCGGGCAATACGAGAACGCGGTGCGCTCGCTGGACGATTACTATCGGACGGTGCAACTGGGGCTCGCCGCGAGCCTGCGGCAAGGCGAGCCGCCCGGCGCAACCGCGCGAGGGCGGAGCAAGCAGAAGGCGGCGATCGGTGCGGTGGTGTTCGGCTCCGACCAGGGGCTGGTGGGCCGGTTCAACGAGGCGATGGTGGAGTTCGTCGTGAATGCGCTGGGGAAGCTCCCGGGAAGGAAGATCGTCTGGGCGGTCGGCGAGCGCATTCATTCGCACCTCGCGGACACGCACCTGCCGCCGGGTGAGCGGTTCATCGTGCCGAATTCCATCGGCGCCATCACGCCGCTGGTCGGGCAGATCCTGGTGGAGATGGAGACGCAGCGCGAAAAAGGCGAGATCGCGCAGGTCTACCTTTTCCACAACCGCCCCGAGGCCGGGGCGACCTACGCGCCCGTGAGCCAGCGCCTGCTGCCGCTGGACGATGCGTGGCGGCGCGACCTGGCCGCGATCCGGTGGCCAACCCGAAACGTGCCCGAGGTCATGAACGGCCGGGAACGCACGCTGCCCGCGTTCGTGCGCGAATATCTCTTCGTCTCGCTCTTCCGGGCCTGCGCCGAATCGCTGGCGAGCGAGAACGCGAGCCGCCTGGCCGCGATGCAGCGCGCCGAAAAGAACATCGACGAGCTGCTGGAGGACCTGAACCGGAAGTTTCACCGCCTGCGCCAGAGCGGCATCGACGAGGAATTGTTCGACGTCGTCTCCGGCTTCGAGGCGCTCACGGCGAGCCGCGGAAGACAATGAACGGGAAAGGACATTCCATGAAGATCGATCCCAGCGACTATTGCGTTGCGGCCGGCAGGAAGGTGAGGCTCGCGAAATGGCCGACCGACATCCGGCCGCTCTACAAGTCGGAAAGCCACTACAAGGAGCTGCTCGCCGCGGACGTGGGAGAGCTGAGCGACCTGCAGCGCCTCCTCTACGCGTCCAACGAGCATTCCGTGCTCCTCATCTTCCAGGCCATGGACGCCGCGGGAAAGGACGGCGCCATCGCGCACGTCCTCACCGGCGTGAACCCCCAGGGTTGCGAGGTCCACAGCTTCAAGCATCCGAGCGCGGCGGAGCTGGAGCACGACTTCCTCTGGCGCACGACGTGCCGCCTGCCCGCGCGCGGGCGCATCGGCGTCTTCAACCGCTCCTATTACGAGGAGGTTCTGATCGTGCGCGTGCATCCCGAGATCCTGCGCAGCGAGCGCATCCCGGATGAGCCCGCCCGCGGGAAGGCGATCTGGAAGGCGCGATTCCGCTCCATCGTCGATTTCGAGAAGCACATGGATCGCAGCGGTACCCGCGTGGTCAAGTTCTTCCTGCACCTGTCGAAGGAGGAACAGCGCAAGCGCTTCCTCGAGCGCATCGACCAACCGGACAAGAACTGGAAGTTCGGCCCGGACGACCTCGCAGAGCGCAAGCTCTGGGACCGATACATGGAGGCCTACGAGGACTGCCTGGGTGCGACCAGCACGCGCGCCGCGCCCTGGCACGTGGTGCCGGCGGACGACAAGCTGAACGCGCGCCTCATCGTCTCGCGCATCGTGATCGACGTCCTGCAGGGCTTCGGCATGAGCTATCCCAGGGTATCGGCCGCGCGCCGGCGCGAGCTGCAGGCGATCCGCAGGCAGCTGGCCAAGTGACCATGGCTGCAATCCCGGCGGTCGCCAAGCCGCCCGACATCGCCACGGCGACGATCGCCGACACGCTCGCGGCGCTGCACGTCGACCCGGAGGCGGGCCTCACCGACGCGCAAGTCGAATCCCGGCGCAAGGAGAGCGGCTACAACGAGGTCGCCGAGACGAAGCGGCATCCGGTGCTCGCGTTCCTGCGGAAATTCTGGGGGATCTCGGCGTGGATGCTCGAGCTGATCATGGCGCTGTCGGCCGCGCTCGGGAAATATTCCGACCTCGCCGTGGTGAGCGCGTTGCTCATAGTCAACGCCGTACTGAGCTACACGCAGGAGAGGCGGGCCGCCGGCGTGGTCGCCGCGCTGCGGCGGCGCCTGCAGGTGAGCGCGCGCGTGCGTCGCGACGCGAGTTGGAAGGTCGTTCCCGCGCGCGAGCTGGTTCCCGGCGACATCGTTCGCATGCGCCCGGGCGACATCATCCCCGCGGACGTGAAGCTCCTCGCCGGGGCGCTCGCCGTGGACCAGTCGGCGCTCACCGGCGAATCGAAGGACGTGGACAAGGCGCCCGGCGACGTTCTCTCGTCGGGCTCCGTCCTGCGCCGCGGCGAGGGCAACGGCGTGGTGATGCTCACCGGGGCGAAGACCTATTTCGGGCGCACGACCGAGCTCGTGCAGCAGGCACGCCCGAAGCTGCACATCGAGGCGGTGGTGAGCAGGGTCGTGCGCTGGCTCTTCGTCATCGTGGGCGCGCTTCTGGCAGTGGTCGTCGTCCTGTCGCTCGTGCGCGGCGCACCGCTCCTGCAGATGATTCCCCTCATGCTCGTGCTGCTGATGAGCGCGGTGCCGGTGGCCCTCCCCGTCATGTTCACGATCAGCATGGCGGTCGGATCGAAGGAGCTCGCCAGGCGCGGCGTGCTCGTCACGCGCTTGAGCGCCGCGGAGGATGCCGCGACGATGGACGTGCTCTGCGTGGACAAGACCGGCACGATCACGATGAACCAGCTCGCCGTGACCGGCGTGATCGCGCTCGAGGGCGCAACCGAGGCGGATGTGCTCGCCGCCGGCGCCCTCGCCTCCCAGGAAGCCAACCAGGATCCGATCGACCTCGCGTTCCTCGCCGCGGCAGCGAAGGCGCACGTCTTCGACAACGCTCCCAAGGCCGTTCCCGTCTCCTTCGCGCCGTTCGATGCGAAGAACCGGCGCACGGAAGCCGTGGTCGAGCAGGACGGGAAGCGCGTGCGCGTGATGAAAGGCGCGCTGCGCACCATCGCCGGGGCCTGCGGACTCGCGGCCCCGCAAATCGACGCGCTGGAGGCGCGCGTGAGCGCTTCCGCCGCGAAAGGCTACCGGACGCTCGCGGTGGCGCGCGGCCCCGAGACGGGCGCCCCCGCGTTGCTCGGATTGGTCTCGTTGTACGATCCGCCGCGCGCCGACGCCGCAGCAGCTCATCGCCGCGCTCCAGGACCGCGGGGTGGCGGTGAAGATGCTCACCGGCGACGCGCTGCCGGTCGCGATCGAGATCGCGCGCGGCGTGGGATTGCACAACATCCGGCGCATGGCCGACCTGAAGGCCGCGGGCGCGCAGCCCGGCGCGGATACGCTGGCGCTCTCGCGGGCACCGACGGCTTCGCGGAGGTATTCCCCGAGGACAAGTACGTCGTCGTGAAGCAGATGCAGGCCGCCGGGCACGTCACCGGCATGACCGGCGACGGGGTGAACGACGCGCCGGCGCTGCGCCAGGCCGAGGTCGGCATCGCCGTGAGCACCGCGACCGACGTGGCGAAGGGCGCGGCGAGCGTCGTGCTGACCGACGCCGGGTTGACGAACATCGTGGCCCTGGTCGAGCAAGGGCGGACGATCTACCAGCGCATCCTCACCTGGATCATCAACAAGATCAGCCGGACGATCCTGAAGGCGGCGTTCGTCGCCGTCGCATACGTGGCGACCGGCAAGTTCGTGGTCTCCGCGTTCGCGATGCTGCTGCTTACCTTCATGACCGACTTCGCGAAGATCGCGCTCTCCACCGACCACGTGCGGCCTTCCCGCAGGCCGGAGACGTGGAACATCGGGGGATACGTCGCGGTGTCCGTGGTCCTGGGACTCGCGATGGTCGCGGAAGCGCTCGTCGCCCTGTGGATCGGCTGGTCCCGATTCGGATTGGCGACCGACGACAACGCGCTCTACACCTCCAGCTTCCTCATGCTCCTCTACTTCGCCGTGTTCTCGGTGGTGTCGGCGCGGGAACGCCGCGCGTTCTGGTCGACGATGCCGAGCAAGACCCTCGTCGCCGCACTCGTCGCCGACGCGGCCACGGGCACGGTCCTCACGCGCGTGGGCCTTCCGGGACTCTTGCCATTGCCGTGGTCGCAGACGCTCGCGATCTTCGCCTATGCCATGTTTTCCTGCCTGGCCGTGAACGACGCCGTGAAGGTCGCGATGATCAAATGGCGCGTTTTCGGCGCCACGGCCCCGACGCCGGCCGACAAGGCGCCCCAGGTCGCCAAGCGCGGCCTATGAGCGGTACGACGAGAGAGGTCGCCAGGACGGCCGCACGATCGAGGACTGGGCGCGCGCGGTGCCCCGGCGCCTTCGCACTGCCGGCGGGTTACTTGTCGGCGTCGATCTTGATGTGATTCTCCACCGAGGTGACGCCTTCCACCCCGCGTGCGATCGAGACGGCCTTTTGCGCCGCTTCGTCGCTCTCGGCGGTACCGCTCAGGGTCACCGCGCCCTTGTTGTCGGTATCGACGTCGATGTGCGCCAGGCTCGACAGCTTCTCCTCCGCCAGCCCGGCCTTGACCTTGCCCGTGACGACCGAGTCCTTGACGTACGTCCCCGCGGTCGACGTGCCGTCCGAATCGGAATTGGCGGCGTAACCCGCGACCGGCAGCATCAACGCGCCGGCTACGAGACAGCTTGCAGCAAGTTTGAAGTTCATGGTGTGTCCTTTTCCTGGGATGACGATGGATGACTCTTGACCAAGGCCATTGTCCCCTGTGCGAGCGAGGCACTCGGTACGCCCGCGCACATAAGGCGAAATATTCATCGAACGCCCGCGATTTTCGCCTATGCGATGATCTCGTGACCGCGGCGCGCATGGCGCCGTGAACGACGCGTCTCCGCGGATGTCCACCATGCCGAGGATTCCCATGTCGAGCTCAGCCGGCGTTCAAGTTCAACCGCAGGCCCGGCCGATGCCGACGCACTGGCGCATCGCGGACCTCGATTTCGACGCCATCGAGCGTGCCGCGATCGCCGACGATCCGTTCGCGTTCCAGATCGTCTTCCTCGCGTCGTTCATCGAGACCGGCTCCGACCTGTACGCCGGGAACCTCGTCGAATATTTCGCCGACGACGCGCAGGTCTCGAGCTGGCTGCGGGAGACGTGGCAACGCGAGGAGGTCCAGCACGGCAACGCGCTGCGCGCCTATGCCGAGCGCGTGTGGCCGGAAGTGGACTGGCAGCGCGCGTACGACGAATTCTTCGCCGAGTATTCGCGCACGTGCACGGTGGGCGAGCTCGAGCCGGCTCGCGCGCTCGAGCTCGCCGCCCGCTGCATCGTGGAGATGGGAACGTCGACCTTCTACAGCGCGCTCCACGACTACGCGCGCGAGCCGGTGCTCAAGGACCTGGCGGCGCGGATCTTCGCGGACGAAACGCGCCACTACAAGCACTTCTACCGCCATTTCCGGCGCTACCAGCAGCACGAGCGGCACTCCCGCTGGCGCATCGGCCGCACGCTGCTGGGGCGCCTGCTCGAAACGCGAACCGGCGACGGCTATTACGCGTTTCGACAGCTCCGGGAAAGCGTGAAGTCCGACGGCGCCCCGGCCCTCGACGCCGATTACCGCGCGTTCACCCGCTCGTTCGGCGCCTTCATACGGCGCCATGGCCCGCGCGAGATGCCGTTTCGCATGGCGCTCAAGCCGCTGCAGCTTCCCCCGGCGACCGTACGCTGGCTGGTCCGGCACGGTGCACCCGCGTACGCGCTATGGAGCGGATGGGGCCGATGAGGGCGGAGGAATCCGCGAGCGCTATTTGCGCGTCTTCTCGAGCAATTCCCGCTTGCGCGCCAGCGCCTGCTCGCGCTTGTCCAAGGCCGAGTCCCGGCCGCCGCGCGCGGAGCCCATGCCGCCGACCCTCTTTCCCTTCTGCTTCTCCAGATCCGCGTTCTTCTTGGTCATGGGTCGATTTTAAAGGAAAGTCCGGCGAGCCTGCGCAAGCGAAGTCCATGGCTTGACAATACACAACCGCGACGGGCGCGTTTATTCTTGACTTCAGGATCGAAGCGGGACCACGAACATGGCAACCCCAGCGCCCCCACCCCGACACCCTTGGCACTGGCGAGTGTCGACCCTGGCGCCCGGAATCGGGCCCGCGTTGCAGCGACGGCTGGCGATATCGGTCCTGGTCGCCGCCGCGCTCGTCGCGTTGTTCGCCCTGGTCGGCTTCTTCGCGGTCCCGCCGATCGCCAAATGGAAGATCGAGACGTTGGCCGACTCCGAGCTCGGGCGCCACGCCACGGTCGGCAAGGTCCGCTTCAATCCGTTCACTCTGCGCGCCCGGGTCTCCGATTTCAGGCTGGCGGGCCGTGATCCCGGCCGGACTCTGCTGCGCTTCGACACGCTCGACGTCGATCTTTCGACGGAGTCGCTCTGGAAGCGCGCGCTCGTCCTCGATGCGGTTCGGCTGGTGCGGCCCCGGGTCGAAATCGCCCGCAACGCGGCCGGCGAATACGACATCCAGGACCTGATCGACCGCGCGATGGCGCCGTCCAAGGGGCCGGCGTCCACCTCGGACTTCGCGGTCGACAACATCGAGATCGAGGACGGCTCCGTCGTGCTGGACGATGCGGTGCATCGGCGCAGGATTGCCGTGACGCAGCTCTCGATGGGGATCCCTTTCCTGTCGAGCCGGTCGCATGACGCGCAGATTCGCGTTCGTCCGCATCTGCAGGGCTCGATCGACGGCACGCCGTTCGCCTTCATCGGCAGCGCGTCCTCCCCCTTCGAGAAAATGCGGCAGGCGACGCTCGCGATCAACCTCGACGCCCTGTCGTTGCCCCGGTACGTGGGCTACGCTCCATTGCCGAACGGCCTCAAGCTGACCGGCGGCGCGCTCACGACCCGCCTCCTGCTCGCCTTCGTGTCGTGGAATGGGTCGGCCCGCGGCATCACGCTCACCGGAAACGCGCGCCTGGACGGGCTGGCGGTCGCGAGGAAGGATGGATCGCGGTTCGCCGCGGTCCGGAGCGTGGACGTCGCGCTCGGAAAACTGGATCTCCTCGGACGCACGGTGGCGATCGATCGGATTTCCGTCGCGAGCCCCGAGGTGGACCTGCGGCGGCTTCCCGACGGGACGCTCGAGGTCCAGCGCCTGCTCACCAGGGCGCCGGCCGGCGGCACGACGGCCGGCGGCACGACGGCGAGCGCCGCGGCCGCGCCCTGGAAGTGGTCGGTGGACGAGGCAAGCGTCTCGGGCGGCGCGGTGCGCGTCGTGGACGAAGCCGTAGCGCCGGCGTTCGACGCCCGGCTCTCGGATGTCACGATTACCGGAGCGAAGCTCGCCTCGCAAGGTGCGCCCGGCACGGTCGATGCGACCTTCGATTCGGCGGAGGGCGCGCATTTCGCCGTGCACAGCACGGTGGACATCGCGGGCGATGCCGCGGCCGGCCATTTCGCCGTGACGAAACTTCCCCTTGCGAAGCTGCGGCCCTACTACGAGGGCATGCTGGCCATCGATGTACGGCGCGGCGCGCTCGATCTCGCCGCGGACTTCGATGCCGGCGCCGGCGCGCCCGTGCGATTCACGATGGCGCAAGGTTCCGCGGCGATCGCGAACCTCGACGTCGCGATTCGCGGGGAGCGCGAGCCGCTCGGGCGCATGGCGAGCGTGAACGCGGACGGCGTCGCCCTCGATCTGGCCACGCGCACGCTGACGGTCGGCAACATCGAAGCGCGCCGCGGCACCCTTCGGCTACTGCGCGACGCGAACGGCCGGATGCACTACGAGCGCGTGCTTCGCGTGGGCCAAGGTCAGGCGGCCGATGAGGGCGCGCGAGTGGCCGGACCGAATTGGCACGTCGCCGTGCACCGGGTTCTCCTCGAGGGACTCGGGGTGGACTTCGAGGACCGGGTTCCGGCGCCGGCCGTGAAGCTCCGTGTCGCCGACGCGAAGGTCGTGGCGGAAAACCTCGACACCGAGCGCGGCGCCAAGGCGACCATCGACCTCGCCGCGCGGGTCGGCTCGAAGGGACGCGTGAGAGCCCATGGCGTCGTTTCCGCCCAGCCCGTAAGCGCCGATTTGCGCATCGACGCGACGACATTCGACCTCGTTCCCCTGCGGCCCTACCTGGAATCGCGGACCCACGTGGTCGTCACGAGCGGCGCGATGAACGCGAAGGGGCGGCTGACATACACCGACGCCGGAGCCGCCGGGCCGCTTGCCCGTTACGTCGGCGACATCGCCGTGAGCGACTTCGGATCGCTCGACCGGCCCGGAAGCCGGGAATTGGTGCGCTGGAAGCGGCTCGCGCTGACCGGCGTGGACCTGAATTCGGCGCCGTTCAAGGTGGCGATCAATGCCGTGGCGCTCGACCAGCTTTACGCCCGGCTCATCCTCACGGCCGACGCGAAGCTCAACGTGCTGCAGCTGCTCGCCTCCGATGCGCCCGCGGGCGCGCAGGCGCAGGCTGCGGCACCGGCCGGCGAGCGGCAGGAGATTCCCGCCTCCATCGGCCGCGTCCAGCTCTCGAGTGGCGAAGTCGAGTTCTCGGACTTCTTCGTGAAGCCGAACTACTCGGTGCATCTCACCGACTTGAACGGCAACGTCTCCGCGCTCGGTGGCGGCGGGAAGGGAGCGGTCGAGCTCACGGCGCGCGTCGAGGGCAGCGCTCCCGTGGACATCCGCGGCACGGTGAAGCCGTTCGCCCGCGAGCTCGCGCTCGACATCACCGGCAAGGCCACCGGCGTCGACCTGCCGCCGCTCACGCCCTACTCCATCAAGTATGCGGGCTATAACATCCAGAAGGGCAAGCTGTCGATGGAGGTCCACTACAAGCTCGACGATCGCAAGCTCACCGCGAGCAACAAGCTCGTGCTCGACCAGCTCACGTTCGGCGAGCGCGTGGATAGCCCGACCGCGACCAAGCTGCCCGTTCTGTTCATCCTGGCGCTGCTGAAGGACCGCAACGGGGTCATCAACCTCGAGCTGCCGATCTCCGGCACGCTCGACGACCCGAAGTTCTCCCTGTGGGGCGTGGTGGTACACGTCGTCGGCAGCCTCTTTACGAAGGCCGCGACCGCTCCGTTCGCGCTCCTCGGCGCGGTCGTCGGCGGGGGCGAGCAGCTCGCATACGTCGAGTTCGCGCCCGGGCGCGCGGTGCTCACGCCCGCCGCGCAAGCCAAGCTCGCAGCGCTCGCCAAGGCGCTCGTGGAGCGCCCGGGGCTCAAGCTCGATGCGGCGGGACGGGCCGTCCCGGACGTCGACGGCGACGGCCTGCGGCGTGCCAAGCTCGATCACGCGCTTCGCCTTCGCAAGCAGAAGGACCTGGCAGCCGCGGGGAAATCGGCGCCCGCGCTCGAGGACCTCGCGATCGACGCGGCGGATTATGCGAAGTACCTGAAGGACGTCTACCGCGATACGAGCCTGCCGAACAAGCCGCGCAACTTCATCGGCATCGCCAAGGACATCCCCGCGGCGCAGATGGAGACCCTCCTCCTCGCGAGCTATCGCGTCGACGAGAACGCGTTGCGCGAGCTCGCGAACCGGCGCGCGCAGGTCGTGAAGGACTGGCTCGTCTCCAAGGGCCACATCCCGGCGGAGCGCGTGTTCATCGCGGCGCCCCGGCTTGGCGCCGAAGGCCTCAAGGCGGGCGCAGCCCCAACGCGCGTGGATTTCGCGATCCGGTGACGGGCGCAAGCCGCGCCGGCACACTCGACCTGCCCGCCGGCGAAGCAAAGAGACAAGTGCCTCCCCGGAGGCGCTGGACCTAGCCGGTCGCGTGGAATTGCAGCGCCGCGAGGTTGGAGTAGATCCCGCCCAGCGCCACCAGCGACGCGTGCGTGCCGGTCTCGACGATGCGGCCCTCGTCCAGCACGATGATGCGATCGGAGCGCTGCACGGTCGCCAGCCGGTGCGCGATGACGAGCGTGGTGCGCCCGGCCATCGCGGCTTCCAGCGCGCCTTGCACCAGGCGTTCCGATTCGGCGTCGAGCGCGCTGGTCGCCTCGTCGAGCAGCAGCAGCGACGGATTCTTCAGCAGCGCGCGGGCGATCGCGATGCGCTGGCGTTGCCCGCCCGACAGGCGCACGCCGCGCTCGCCCAGGAACGATTCGTAGCCCTGCGGGAGCTTCTCGATGAATTCGTCGGCGGCGGCCATCCTGGCGCACGCGACGATCTCCTGGTCCGTGGCATCGGCGCGCCCGTAGCGGATGTTCTCCATCGCACTGGCGGCGAAGATCACGGTGTCCTGCGGCACGATGCCGATCGCGTCGCGCAGGGCGCGCAGCTCGAGCCGCCGGATGTCGACGCCGTCGAGCGTGATGGACCCCGCCTGCGGGTCGTAGAAGCGCAGCAGCAGCTGGAAGAGCGTGGTCTTCCCCGCGCCCGAGGGGCCGACCACCGCGACGGTCTCGCCGGGCTCCACCGCGAGCGAAAGTTCCGAGAGCGACGGGGCGAGCGGCCGCGACGGATAGTGGAAGGTCACGTCCTTCACCACGAGTGCCGCGCCGTTCTTCGTCCGCGGCGGCAGCGCGAGCGGGTTCGCGGGCGACTGGATCGGCGAGCGCACCTCCATCAGCTCCATCAGGCGCTCGGTCGCGCCCGCCGCCCGCTGCGCTTCGCCCAGCACTTCGGCGAGCGCACCCACAGCCCCCGCGACGATGACCGAATACAGGATGAACTGCCCCAGGTCCCCGCCCGTCATGGTGCCCTTGATGACGGCGTGCGCACCCAGCCAGAGCACGAACACGATCGAGCCGAACACCAGCAATATGGCGACCAGGGTGAGCAGCGAGCGTGCCCGGATGCGGCGGATCGCGGTGCCGAAGGCGCGCTCGACGGAGGCGCGGAAGCGGTCGGCCTCGAGAGTCTCGTGCGTGAAGGCCTGCACCGTCGGCATCGCGTTGAGGATCTCGCCCGCCATGGCCGAGGCATCGGCGACGCGGTCCTGCGAGTCGCGCGAGAGCCTGCGCACGCGGCGCCCGAACGCGATGATCGGCAGCACGACCAGGACCAGCAGCACGATGATGATCGACGAGAGCTTCGCGCTGGTCACGAACATCATCGCCAGCCCGCCGGCGAAGAGCAGCGCGTTGCGCAGCGCCATCGAGATGCTGGTGCCGACCACGGCCTGGATGAGCGTCGTGTCCGTGGTGAGGCGCGAGAGCACTTCGCCGCTGCGCGTGACCTCGAAGAATTGCGGGCTTTGCGTGACGACATGCGCGTATACGGCGTTGCGGATGTCGGCGGTGACTCGCTCCCCCAGCCAGGACACCGTGTAGAACCGCGCCGCGGTCGCGACGGCGAGCACGCTCGCCACGGCGAACAGCGCGAGGAAATAGCGATCGACGTGCTGGATGCTCTTCGAGCCGGCGGCTCCGAATCCCAGGTCGATCATCTGCTTGAACGCATACGGGATCGCGAGCGTGGCGCTGGCGGCGACCACGAGCGCCACGCCTGCCATCAGGAACTGTCGCTTGTAGGGAACGAGGAAGGGAACCAGGCCCTTGAGGGTGGCGAGGCTGCTCCTTCCCGATGCGCGCGCGGCGCTCTTCGGCTCGGACATGCTCCATTGTGACTGCTTTGGCGGCGATCATCGCGCCCATTTCGCCTGCGCGGATCTAGGGAAGCACGTCCGGCAACCCGCTCAGATCTCCCACCTCGTAGTCGGGCCGCACCGCCGGATCGATCATCACGTCGCCGCTCCGGTTCGACCATGCGCAGCGCAGCCCGCAGAGCTTCGCGCCCAGCACGTCGTTGCCCGAGCCCGCGACGTGCACGAGATCCTCGCTCCCGATCCCGAGCCCCTGCATGGGCAGCGCGTAGACCGCCGGATGCGGCTTGTACGCGCCGGCGCGGTCCGAGGCGAAGACGTGGTCGATCCTCACCCGCAACCGCGATGCGAGCGCGCGCAGCATGTCCTCGTCGCCGTTCGAGAGCAGCCCCAGCTCGTAGCCGCGCGCGGCGAGCCGCGAAAGCGCGGCTTCGGCCTCGGGCCAGGGCCTCAGCTCGTCCCAGGTCCTCATGAGCCGCTCGATGTCCGCGGCCGAAGCCTTTTGCGAGGAGCGCGCGAGCACATGGTCGAGCGCGCGGCGCGTGACGAGGCGGAAGGGGAGCCTGCCGCCGGGCAGCGAGTTGGTGAGCTGGGCGTACTCGAGCTGCTTCGAGCGCCATCGGCGAACCAGGCCGGCGGCATTCCCCCAGCCGCACGCCTCCACCACGGGCACGAGCGTGCCCTCGTAATCGAAAAGCGCGGTGTAGACGTCGAACGTGATCAGGCGCGGCCTCGCGGACGCCGCCATCGCGCTACACCTTGTAGTCGAAGTTCGGCGGCCGCTTCTCCTTGAGCGAGGCGAGCCCCTCGCGCACTTCCGGGCCGTTGAAGCTCAGCAGCTCGAGCGCCGCGGAATTGTCGAACACCGGCCCCGCCATGCGCAGCCAGTTGTTGAGGGCGTACTTGCTCCATCGGATGGGCCGCTGCGCGCCGGTGGCGAGGCGCGTCGCGACCTCCAGCGACTTCGCCTCCAGCTCCTCGTCGGGCACGCACAGGGAGACGAGGCCGATGCGCTCGGCCTCCTCGCCCATCACGGGCTCGCAGGTGAGCACGTAGTACTTCGCCTTCGCCATGCCGCACAGGAGCGGCCAGATCATCGCGGCATGATCCCCGGCCGCGAGCCCCAGGCGCGTGTGGCCGTCGATGAGGCGCGCGCTCTTCGCGGCGATCGACACATCGGCCATCAGGGCCGCGGCGAGGCCGGCGCCCACGGCGGGACCGTGGATGGCGGAAACGACCGGCTTCGAGCAGTTGATGATGTTGTAGCAGAGATCGCGAAACTCGCGCAGCGCCTCGGTCTGCCGCTGGTAATCCTGGGTGAGGCGCTCGACCATGCTGAAGTCGCCGCCCGCGCAAAAGGCCTTGCCCGCGCCGCGGATCACCGCGACGTTGGTGTCGGGGTCGCGATCGACGTCGAGCCAGACGCGCGTGAGCTCGCCGTGCGCTTCCCACGGAAGCGAGTTCAGCTTCTCCGGGCGGTTGATCGTGATGCGCAGGACGCGCTCGGCGGGACGGTCGAAGGAGAGGTACCGGTAGGATTCGAAGAAGGCGCTCATGGCAGGGTGGCTTGGGTCGCTTGAAGACCGGGGTGGGGAGTGGGAGTGGATGCGGGAGCGAGCGCGCGGGCGAGCTCGGCCGCGGAGGTTCGGGGCAGCGCGCCGACGAGGCGGATCACTTCCTGCGCGCGCGCCTCGCCCAACGTGCCGGATGCGTTGTCGCGGAACTTCGCGGCGACCTCGTCGAAGGCGAGCGGATTGTCGGGATGTCCGCGATTCACGTCGAGGCGCTGCACGATGCGCCGTCCGTCGGCGAGGGTCGCCTCGAGCAATCCGGGAAAGGTCCTCGGAAACGGCATCTCGCCCGGTCGGGCGCTGCGATAGGTGACCTTCGCCGCGAGCCGCAGCAGGTCTTCGCGCGCGAGGTTCTGCGGGGCGAAGGTGCCATGGCCGATGTCGCCGTCGGCGATGCGGGACGCGAGGAGGAACGGCAGGCTGAACTTCGCCGCATAGGGCGTACGCGGCCGCACCTTCTCCTCGATCGGGTCGCAGATGAGCGGCTGCTCGATCGCGGGCACGACGCATTCGATGCGCTCGATCTCGTCGGCGCGGACTCCGCCGGCGATGAGCGCGCCCGCGCAATCGACGAAGGCGTGCGCGAAATGGCAGCAGGGGTAGGGCTTGATGGAGACGCGCGTCACCTCCCAGCGCTCGCCCAGTCCCCCGGTGAGCGCCTCGAGCTTCGCCTCCTCGCGCACGCCGTAGGCGCGCAGGAGGCCGTCGCGTCCCTCGAAGACGCTCTCGGGACCGGTCATGCCGGCGGCGGCGAGGGAGGCGGCGACGATCCCCGCATGCGCGCTCCAGCCCGCATGCACGCTCTTGGCGGACGAGCCGTTCGAAAGGTACTCGTTGATGCCGGACGCCATGCTGCCGGCGAGTCCCAGCGCGTGCGTGGCGCGCGCCGCGTCGAGCCCGAGAAGGCGCGCGGCGGCGGCGGCCGCGCCGAAGACGCCGGCGATCGACGTCGTGTGGAACCCGCGCCGGTGGAAGGTTCCCGCGGAGGCGAGGCCCACCCGCGCGGCCACCTCCCACCCGGCGACGAAGGCCGCCACGATCTCCTCGCCCGACGCGTTTGCCTGCTGCGCGAGCGCCATCGCCACGGGCGCGACGACGGCGCTGCCGTGCACGATGCCGTCGGTGTGGGTGTCGTCGTAATCGAGGACGTGGCTCGCGATGCCGTTGGCGAGCGCGGCGCAGGGCGCGGAGAGCGTGACGCCGCTCCCCCACACCGCGATCGATCCGCCGGCGCCGTCCATCGAGCGCACGCCGCGCAGGGCGTTCGCCGCGTTCTCGTGCGAGCGGCCGCGAATCGCCACGCCCAGCGTGTCGAGCAGGTGGCGCCGCGCCGCCTCGACGGCGGCATCCGGCAGGTCGGCGTGGCGCAGGCCGGAGACGAACGCGGCGAGCGCCGGCGCGGCGGGCCTGTCGCGGTGCCCCATCGCGCTCAGCTCCCCGGCAGCGAGTGCGCCGACGGGAAGAAGAAGTCCTTCCACGAAGCCGGCTGCGACCCGATGCGCCCGATGCGGTGCAGGAACACCGCGACGGGGTACGTGTTGCTCGGCTGCAGGTGGAAGGCGATCTTCGGGTTGTCGAGCATCGCGATCATGTCCGCGAGGGGCGTCTTCTCCTTCGTGACGCGCAGGTAGATCTCGGCCGCCTTGCGGTGGTCCTTGTTGATGAGGTCCATGGCGTCGCCCATCGCCTCGACCACCGCCTTGGTCGCCTTCGGGTTCTCGTCCACGAACTTCTGCGTGCCGTAGAGCAGGATGAGCGTCGCCGGCCCGCCGTACACGTCGTAGCTGTCGAGCACCTCGTGGATGGCCGGGTTTTTGAGCTCCATGTAGTCGTAGGGCGCGGCGCCGAAATGCGAGTCGATCCCGCCGATGCCGCCGGAGAGCATCGCCGCGGCCGCATCGGGATGGCGCATCGAGACCGTGAGGTGGTCGAGCTTGCGGTAGTTGGCGTCGCCCCAGAGCTTCGCCGCAGCCATCTGCAGCGTCACCGCCTGCATCGAGGTCTTCACCGCAGGAAGCGCGATCCGGTCCTTGTCGGTGAAGTCGGCGATCGACTTCACGTGGGGATTGCGGGTCGTGAGCGTCATGGGCACATCGCTCACCGCCGCGACCGCCTTCACGTCGCCTTTGCCGCCGCGCGACTTGTCCCAGAGCACGATGAGCGGGCCCACGCCGCCCGCGGACAAGTCCACCGCGTGCGCGAGCAGCGCGTCGTTCACCGATGCGCCCCCCGAGAGCTGCACCCAGTCGGCCTTGAGATCGATGCCGTCCGCCTTCGCCCGCTTCTCCACGAGCTTCTGGTCCTCCATCACCACGAGCGGCAGGTAGTGAATCCCGAACTGCCGCGCGATCCTCACTTCCGTCACCTCGGCGCGCGCCACCCCGCTCGCGGCCATGACGGCCAGCGCGACCATCCCGCCGAAAAGCCCATCCACCGCCTTCGAACGCTTCATGCTCTCCTCCACATCCTGCCGTTGTTATGCCTGTGGGCCGAGCGCGCCAACCCGTCACTGCGGGCGGAACTTCGGCTTCCTCTTCTCCCGGAACGCCTTCACCCCCTCGTCGCGCTCGCCGCTCGCGATGGCGAGCGCGAAAAGCTTGTTCTCGTAATCGAGCCCGGCGGCGAGGTCGAGGTCCGGGCTGCGCAGCACGGCGTCGCGCGCCGCCATGAGCGATACCGGCCCTTTCTCGCGCCACTTCGCGCAGATCGCGAGGGCCTCGCCGATCAGCGCCCCCGGCTCGCAGACGCGGTTCACGAGCCCGATGCGCCACGCCTCGTCGGCGTCGATCGGCTCGCCCAGCGTCACGAGCTCCATCGCGCGCCCGAGCCCCACCAGGCGCGCGAGGCGCTGGGTGCCGCCGCTGCCCGGGATCACGCCGAGGTTGATCTCGGGCAGGCCCAGCTTCGATCCGCGCGCGGCGATGCGCAGCGTGCACGCGAGCGCGAGCTCCAGTCCCGCGCCGAGACAATGGCCGTGGATCGCCGCCACCGAGGGAAGCCGGATCGTCTCGAGCAGGCGCGGCAGCTCGCGGCGCAGCTGCGCCTTCGTCGAGAGCTCTCCCGCCAGCGTGCGCGTCGCCACCTCGTCGATGTCCGCGCCCGCGGAGAACGCCTTGTCGCCCGCGCCGGTGATCACCACGGCATCGGCCTCGCCGCCCGCCTCGAGGCCGCGCAGCCGCGCGATGCACTGCTCGCGCAGCGCGAGGCTCATCGCATTGCGGCGCGCGGGGTCGGTGAGCGTGAGGATCGCCACGCGGCTTTCGATGCGCAGGTCCACGCGGGCATCGGCCTCAGCCATGGTCGCCTCTCTTGAGCTCCGTCTTGATCGTCTTGCCGCCGGCGTTCTTCGGCAGCGCCTCGAGGAAATGCACGCTGCGCGGCTTCTTGAAATCGGCGAGATGCCCGCTGCAGTGCCGCTGCACCGCCTCGAGGTCGAGCGCCTCGCCGGGGCGCACCACGAGGAAGGCCTTCACCGTCTCGCCCCACTTGGCGTCGGGCACGCCCACCACGGCCGCATCGAGGATCGACGGGTGCAGCATCAGCACCTGCTCGATCTCCGCCGGGTAGATGTTCACGCCGCCGCTGATCACGACGTCGGACAGGCGGCTCACCAGGTGCAGGAAGCCTTCCTCGTCGAGGTAGCCGAGGTCGCCGGTGTGGAACCAGCGCCCCGTGAAAGCACGCTTCGTTTCCTCGGGCCGGTCGCGATAGGCGCTCATCCCCGAGGGATTCGCGCACCACACCTCGCCCACCACGCCCGGCGCGCAGGCGCGGCCGTCGGCATCGGCGATCCGGATCTCGACGTTGCGGAAGGGCTGTCCCACGGATTCGGGCTTCCTCAGCTGGTCGGCCGGGCGCAGCACCGTCATGCTGTTCGACTCGGTCGAGCCGTAGTAGTCGTAGAGCTGCGGCGTCACCTTCTCGATCACGCGCCGCTTGGTGGCGAGCGGCAGCGGAGAGCCGCAGGTGACCAGGCGCTTCAGGGTCGAGGTCGAGCGCTTCACGCCGCCGCGCTCGATCGCCTCGACGATCATGGTGAGCATCGTGGGCACCGAGAGCGCCGACGTGATGCCCTCGTGCTCGACGATCTCGAGGAATCGATCCGCGTCGAAGTGCGGCATGATCCGCACCGTCGCCCCGGCGTACAGGTGCATGAGCGTGAACGTGAGCCCCGCCGAATGCACCTGGGGCATGGTGCCCAGGTAGCGGTCGCGCTCGTCGAGCCCGTACTGCACGGTCGCGTTCACCACCCAGATCATGCGGCCCCGATGCGTGGCGAGGGCGCCCTTCGGCTCGCCCGTGGTGCCCGAGGTGAACATGAGGCTGAAGAAATCGGTCTCGGCGACCTGCGGCAGCGCGATGCCCGGGCGCGGGGCGAGCAACGGCCCCAGCGCGAGCACCGGGCCCTCGTCGGATTGCGCATCGACGTGCACCCGCGTGAAGCCTTCGAGGCCCACGGCGTCCGCCGCCTCGCGCACGATCGCGTCGGCCGCGCGCGTCGTCACGATCACGCGCGGCCTCGCCTGGCGCAGGATCGCGGTCACCTCGAACGCCCTGTAGCGCGGATTGATCGGGGAAAAGATCGCGCCCGAGCGCGCCACGGCGAGCACCACGATCACGTAGTCGATGCAGTTCGGCAGGTAGGCGCAGATCACGTCGCCGCGGCGCACGCCGAGCGCCACCAGCGAGCGCGCCAGCGCATCGACCCCGGCCTCGAGCTCGCCGTAGGCGATCGAGCGCTCGGCGTCGTAGAGCGCGCACTTGCGCGGCTCGATGCGCGCGTATTGCCGCGGCACCGCGCCTACGGTGAGCTCTTCTCCGGCGGTGCGCACGCCCTGCAGCGCCTCGTTCATTCGCCGCCCGCCTCCCCGGCCATCGCCTCGACCGCCTCGATCGCCGCGGAGAGCGGGATCTCGGCGGGGCAGATGCGATCGAGCCCCGGGGATGCGCGGAATCGAAGCGCGCGCGCATCGGCCGCCACGCTCGCGAGCCGCGCCTTGCCGCCCGCATCGCGCTCGTCCAGCGCGAGCATCATCACGCGGTTCACTTCGGCCGGGCCCGCGTGCCCGCCGGGGGTCCGTGTCGCCGAATGGCATGCGCCGCAGGTGAGGCATCCGTTGTGCCGCTCGATCGTCGCGCGGTGGCGCTCGCCGGGCGGCATCGTGCGCAGCGTCCTGCGCTCGGGCTCCTTCGAGCGCATTGCGCCTTCCACGCGCCGGAACGACTCGAAGAACGGCGTCATGTCGTTCACGAGGTCGCGCAATACCGGCAGCGCGCCCAGCGGCGCCACGCGCAGCACATCGGCGCCCAGATCGGCGATCGTCGCCTGGCACGCGAGCATCTCGCGGCCGTTCACGACGACCGCGCACGAGCCGCACATGCCCGCGCGGCACGAATAGCGGAAGCCGAGCGTGGGATCGAGGTGCTCCCGCACGTGCAGCAGCGCATCGAGCACGCGGCTCGTCGGCGAGGGCAGCGGCACCTCGAAGCGCGACGGCTTTCCGGCTTCGCTGCGGGTGATTTCGAGGATGACCAGCCGAAGGGGTTCCTGCGCCATGGATCGTCGCCTCAGATCTCGGTGGTGAAGCCGGCCGTGGCTGCGGTCTTCCCGGCCGGGATGACGGTGTCGCCGCGCAACTCCTCGGGCTTGCGCCGGCTGAAGCGCACCGGGCGCCGCGCCGATTCGATGGAGCCGTCGGCCCCGCGGGCGAGGAAGATGTTGTAGAGCCCCTCGGCGCTCGTCTCGGGAAAATCCTCGCGGTAATGGCCTCCGCGGCTCTCCTCGCGCAGCGTCGCGCTCAGCCGGATGAGGCGCGCCACCGCGAGCAGGTTCTCCACGTTGACCCGCTCGTTGAGGACCGCGTCGCCCGCCGCATCGCGCCCGATCGGCACGTCCGCGAGCCGCTCCTCGATGCCGTCGAGGTCCGCCTGCGCCGCCGCGAGCGACTCGGCGCTGCGGATGATGCCGAGGCGGTCCCAGGCCACGCGCCCGAGCTCGCGGCGCAGGCCGAAGGGATTCGCCCGGCCGCCGCGAGGCGCCAGGCGCGAGGCGATGCGCTCGGCCTCGCCCTTCGCCGGCTCCACGCGCGCGGCCTCCGCGAGGTGGCGCACCATCGCGTCGCCCGCGACAGCGCCGAACACGATCGATTCGGCGACGCCATTGCCGCCGAGGCGATTGGCGCCATGGACACCGCCCGCGTCCTCGCCGGCGGCATAGAGGCCGGGAATGCTCGTGCGGCACTCGGTGTCGATGCGGATGCCGCCCATCTGGAAGTGCGCGGTGGGGGTCACGGGAATCGGCTGCTTCGCCATGTCGATGCCGATCGAGAGGCAGCGCTTGTACATGCCGGGCGAGGATTTCAGCAGGAAATCGCGCCCGAGGTGGCGCACGTCGAGGTGCACGCCGCCCTCGGGCGTGCCGCGCCCGGCGCGCATCTCCATGAAGCTGCTGCGCGAGACGCGATCGCGCGTGGAGCGCTCCATCTTCGCCGGGTCGTAGCGCGCCATGAAGCGCTCGCCCTGGCCGTTGAGCAGGTGGCCGCCCGCGCCGCGCAAACCTTCCTCGAGCACGACGCCGGTCATCACCGAATCGCCCGCGATGAGGCCCGTCGGGTGGAACTGCATCATCTCCATGTCCACGAACTCGGCACCGGCGCGCAGGCCCATCGCAAGGCCGTCGCCCGTCTTCTCGAGCGCGGCGGGCGTGATGCGGTAGAGCGGCGCGGCCCCTCCCGTGGCGAGCAGCACCGCGCGCGCCGACATGCGGACCTGCTCGCCCGCGTTGATGTCGAGGAGCAGCGCGCCGCACACGCGCTCGCGGCGCTCGTCGAAGAGGAGCTCCACGCCGCGCACCTCGTTCATGAGGCGCACGTCGCGCGCGAGCACCTGCTCGGAGAGCCGGCTCATGAGCTCGATGCCCGTGAGGTCGCCGCGGTGGACCGTGCGGTTGAACGACTGCCCCGCCAGCGCCCGCTGGTGGATGGTGCCGTCGTCGTTGCGATCGAAGTAGCAGCCGAACCGGTTCTCGAGCTCGACGATGCGCTCGGGCGCCTGCGTCACGAGCACCCACGCGAGATCCTGCTGGTTGATGAGGCCGCCGCCGCGCAGCGTGTCGTCGTAGTGCTGGTCGAACGAGTCGCGCGGGTCGAGCACGACGTTGTAGCCGCCCTGCACCATGCGCGTGCAGCCGCTCTTTCCGAAGAGGCCCTTGCTCGCCACCGCGATGCGCAGCCGCGGATCGGCGTCGTGCGCGCGAATCGCCGCGTAGAGGGCGGCGCCGCCGCCGCCCAGGACCAGGATGTCGCATGCTTCATGCCGCATGGGCCGTGCTCCTCGAGGATCGTTCGGTGTAGCCGAGCGCCGCCGAAATGCGCGCCGCGGCGCGCAGGACCAGGGGGATCTCGCGCTGGATGAGGGCGGCGTCCATGCGGAAGGCCGGAACGCCGATGCCGCAAGCGGCCACCACGTCGCCGGTGTGGTCGCGCACGGGCGCGGCGATGCCGCCCACCTCGGGGTGGTTCTCCGCGAGCGTCACCGCGTAGCCGCGCTCGCGCACCTCCGCCAGATGCTCGCGGATCTTGCGCCGGTCGGTGACGGTCTTCGGGGTGCGCCGCGCGAGCGGCTGCGCGAGCACGAGGTCGGCGATGTCCGCGTGGAAGGCGAGCATCGCGCGTCCCGTCGCGGTGCACCACGACGGGTTGGTCTGCCCGAGGCGCGTCTGCACCCGGATCGACTGCGGGCTTTCGACCCGGGCGACGTACACGGCGGTGCCGGAAGGATCGAGCACGGCGAGGTGCACCGTCTCGGCCGCGTCCTCCACCAGCCGGTCGAGCACGGGGAGTGCCAGCTTCACGAGGTCGAGGTCGCGGATCGCCGCCGATCCGATGCGCCACGCCTTGAGGGTGAGCGAATAGCGGCCCGATTGCGCTTCCTGCCGCACGTAGCCCGTGTGCACGAGCGTGGAGAGCATGCGATGCACCGTGCCCTTGGGCCGCCCGGTGGCCGCGACGACGTGGCCCAGCGCCACGGGACCGGGCGCGCCGCCCAGGGCCTCGAGCACCTCGAGCGTGCCGGCGGCGGATGCGATGACGCGGTTGCGGTTGATGGCCATCGACACGCCGCTAGCCGTTCGCCTGGATGTGCGCCTTGCGGATCACCTCGGCCGAGGAGTCGATCTCCTCGCGGATGAACTTCGCGAGCTGCGCATCGCTGCCGCCCGTGGGCTGGGCGCCCTGCTGCGCGAGCGCCTGCACGACTTCCGGGGACTCGAGGGCGGCGTTCACCTCCCGGTTGAGCTTCGCGACGATCGCCGGGGGCGTCCCCTTCGGTGCGACGAGCGCCACCCAGAAAACCTGGTCGTAGCCGGGATATCCCTGCTCCGCGACGGTCGGCACGTCGGGGAGCTGCGGCGAGCGCTTCGCGCTGGTGACCGCGAGCGCGCGCATCTGGCCGCTCTTCACGAACTGCGCGATGGCGGGCAGCCCCGCGATCACGACCGGCACGTGGTTGCCGAGCGCGTCGGTGACGGCCGGTCCGCCGCCCTTGTAGGCGATGGGCCGGATCTTCACGTCCGCCATGATCTTCAGCAGCTCCCCGGAAAGGTTCTGCGAGGAGCCCACGCCCGCATGTCCGTAGGAGAGCGCCTCCGGATCCTTCTTCGCAGCCGCGATGAGATCGGCGAGCGTATGCATCGGCTGCGAGGGGTGGACCGCGATCACGTTGGGCATCGAAGCCACCGCCACCACCGGGACGAAGTCCTTGACCATGTCGAAGGGAAGCTTCTTGTACAGGCTCACGTTCACCGCGTTGCCGTTGCTCGCGGCGAGCAGCGTGTAGCCGTCGGCAGGCGCTTTGGCCACGACCTCGCTGCCGATGATCGCGTTGGCGCCGGCGCGGTTCTCGACCACCACGCTCTGCCCCAGGAGCTGCGTGAGTTTCGGGGCGAGGATCCGCGCGACGACGTCGGTGCTGCCTCCGGGCCCGTAAGGCACGATGATGCGGATCGGCTTCGAGGGGTAGCCTCGCTCATCGTCGGCGTGGCTGCCGGCGGCGAAAGCGAGTGCAAGCAGCGCGGCTGCCGTCGTCGAGAAGATCTTCTTCAGGTCCATCGCTCCTCCTCCGGTGTTGTGGCGATCGGTGCGCCGCGAGCCTATGCCATGGCCGCGACGGGAACATGCAGGGGAGGATGGTCGGCGGCCTTCTCGCCCGCGATCCTCCCGCTCACGAAGCATTCGGCGAGGTTGCCGCCGGACAGGTACAGGAAGCCCCAGATGCTCCCCAGCTCGCCCGCCACGTAGAGTCGCGGGATCGGCTCGCCGAAGGGATTGAGCACGCGCTGCGCGACGTCGTGCGCGAGTCCGCCCTGCGTGTTGGAGACCACCGGCCACATCCGGCCGAAGTAGAACGGCGCCTTCGCGACGGGGCGCCGGCTTCGGTCGGGCCGGCCGAGCTCGTCCGGCTCGCCGGAGGCGCACTGCGCGTTCCAGCGATCGAGCGTCTCGCGCAGGGCGCGCTCGGGAACGCGCATCGCACGCGCGAGCTCCTCCACCGAGCCCGCGCGCTCGAGGATCCCCAGCCCGACTTCCTTCAGGTTGTCGTGGCTCCACTCGTAGGGCTCGACGTACGGATCGTTCACGAACGACTTCGCGACCGGATACATGCGCCGGCCGTCCTCGTCGAACAGCATGAACGCGGGCATCGCCGGAAAGCGCATGCGCGTCGGGTCGTAGCGATCGAAGGGCCGGTGCCCGGTGTCGTGGACGTACGGCTCGTACTCGTTCATGAAGCGGCGCCCGTCCTGGTCCACGAGGATCCACGACATCGCCACGTCGGTCTCGAGCACACCGCTGGGCGTCCAGTCCGGCAGCTTCTTGCTGCGGATGCCGAAGATGTACTCCGGGTCGGTATGGCGGAAGCCGTAGCTGCCGTGGAAGTGCCACATGTGGCGCAGGTCCGCGCCGGCCTCCTGCGCCATGCGGATGCCGTCCCCGGTGTTGCCGCGCGTGGCCCCCGGGAGCACCGGGTGGAACTGCCAGTACTGCCGCTGCAAGTCCGCGGCCGACTCGAAGCCGCCGCAGGCGAGGATCACCGCGCGCCGCGCGAGAAGGCGCGTGGCGACGCCCCCAACGAGGCACTCCAGGCCCTGCACCTCGTTGCCGGCGCCGCGCAGCAGGCGGCGCGCCTCGCACGAGTAGCGAACCTCGATGCCGCGGGCCTTCACGTTGTCGTCGACGACCTTGAAGGCGTTGATGCCGGCGCGCAACGAGCGCGCGTGCGGATACTCGGCGCGCGGATCGAAGCCGGGCACGCTCTCCACCTCGAGGAAGCGGAACACGTCCCAGCCGGGAAACGGGTAGTTGGCGGGCCGCTCGAGCACCACGAGCTTCGCGCCGTTGATGCGGGCGAGCGCGCGCAGCCGCTCCTCCAGCCGTGTCGACTCCAGCGCGAAGGCGCGCAGCAGCTCGTCGGGCGTCGTGCCGTCGTTGGTCGCGCGCAGGTATTCGAACGCGCGATCCGCATCCGTCGCGATACGCAGGCCGCCGCCGGAGCAGATCGAGATGCCGCCGGGAATGGGCATCTTCTCGAGGAGCAGCACCCGGCTCCCGGCGTCGTGGGCCGCGATGGCGGCCGCGCCGCCGGCGAAGCCGTAGCCGACGACGATGACGTCGAACGGGTCCTGGGATTCGATTCGACGATCCATGGGAGCGGTGCGGGATCCGGTTCTGCAGAAGGTTCTGCAGCGCAGAACGCGCGCAGATCTTCCATCCACCCTATTCCGAGCGGCGGGCGCCTGTCAATCCCGGCGCGCGATCCCACGAGCCGCCCGTCGTTCCGCATAGCGGACGCTTGTGCGGAACCGCGCCGACGCGCGAAGATGCGGCCTTTCTTTACCGCGGAGCCCGCGATGCCGCATTCGACCTACTTCGCCGAGCGCATGGGACACGCCGAGATCTCGCCCACGGGATCCTTCGAGGCGGGGAGCTTCCAGTCGCTCACGCTCACCTACACCGCCGGCTTCTTCGGTATCGACGACACGGGCTCGATCAAGATCGTGCACCGCTTCGCTTCGGACATGGGGCGGCCGCAGTTCACCGACCCGTCCGCGCCCAACTACACCACCATCGAGGCCTCGAACGGCGCGGTCCTCGACGTGCAGTACGACGGAAAGCGCAACATCCGCCCCTGGGACAAGACGCTCTTCATCCGCGTGGTGCGCGGATTCCTGCGCGAGGGCGACCAGATCGTGGTGCGCTTCGGCGACCGCCGCGGCGGCTCGCCGGGCATCCGCATGCAGACCTTCCACGAGCCCACGTTCGAGTTCCGCGTGCTGGTCGACGCGTGGGCGACCTACGAGTACGTCGAGCTGCCCGAGCAACCGTGGGTCTCGATCGAGGCGGGCCCGCCCGTGCTCTACAAGGCGGTGCTGCCTACGCTGCGCCGCTGCGGCGAACCCTTCCGGCTGGGCTTCAAGGGCGAGGACCGCTGGGGCAATCCGTCCCACAAGGTCGATGCGACGCTGCGCCTCGCGTGCGACCTTCCCATCCAGGGGCTGCCCGCGACGATCACGATGCGGCCCGGCGAATATGCGAAGGTCGTCGAGGGGCTGCGCTGCGACGTGCCCGGCGACCTCGCGATCCGCGTCCTGGACGCGGGCGGCACGGCCGTGTGCACGAGCAATCCCCTGCGGATCGTGCGCGAGGCGGCGCTGCTGCCCTACTGGTGCGACCTGCACGGCCAGTCCGAGGAGACGATCGGGACCAACTCCGCGCAGGAGCTCATCGAGTTCGCCCGCGACCGCGCCTTTCTCGACGCGATGAGCCACCAGGGCAACGACTTCCAGATCACGACGCCCTTCTGGCAGGAGCTCAACCGCCTCACGGCGATGTACAACCGCGACGGCGAGTTCATCATCTTCCCCGGCTACGAGTGGTCGGGCAACACCGGGCTGGGCGGCGACCGCAACGTGCTCTTCCGCGAAGAGGGCCGCCAGATCCACCGCTCGCACCACGCCCTGGTCGAAGATCGCTCCGACGTCCCCACCGACGCGAACACGGCGAGCGACCTCTTCCAGGCGCTCAAGGACGAGGATTGCGTCGTCTTCGCCCACATCGGCGGGCGCTACGCGGACATCGCGATCTCCCACGATGCGCGGCTCGAACGATCGGTGGAGGTGCATTCCGACTGGGGCACCTTCGAATGGCTGCTCGAGGACGCCTTCCGGCAGGGCTATCGCGTGGGCATCCTCGCGAACAGCGACGGCCACAAAGGTCGCCATGGCGCGAGCCATCCGGGTGCGTCGCTCTTCGGCGCCTACGGCGGCCTGTCGTGCGTCCTCGCGCGCGACCTCACGCGGGCGGCGATGTTCGATGCGCTGCGCGCACGCCACCATTACGCGACCACGGGCGCGCGGTTGCTGCTCGATACGCGAGCGTCGTTCGAGCACGGCGCCGAGCGCTTCGATTCCGATCCGGCGCTCGGCCGCGCGGGTTCCACCCGGGTCGCCGCGCTCATGATGGGCGACATCGCGCGCACCGGCGAAGGCGAGGCGCTCTTCCGCGTCGAGGCTCGCGCCTCGGTGCCCATCGAGCGCGTCGAGATCCGCAACCGCTTCGAGACGCTCGAGACGCTGAGGCCCTACGAGCGCTCGGAGCTGGGGCGCCGCATCCGCGTGGTCTGGGAAGGCGCCGAGTATCGCGGGCGCGGGCGCCAGACCGTCTGGGACGGGCTCGCCGTCGTGGAGGGAAACACCGTCGAGCGCATCCGCCCCGTCAACATGTGGAACCTGGACAAGAAGGTGGAGCAGGTCGACGCGCGCAACGTCCGCTGGTCGGCGCTCTCGACGGGCAACTTCGGGGGATTCGACGCGTGGCTCGCGAGCGCGGACGGCGGCTCGATCACGATCGAGACGGCGCTGGTGAAGGCGAAGATCGCCATCGCGGACATCGGCTACGAAGACACGACGTTCGACGCGGGCGGCATCCAGCGGCGCATCCGCGTCTTCCGCCTGCCCGACGAGAATCGCCACCTGCGCGTGGAGCACGAGCGCCGCATTCCCCTCGCCAAAGGGCACGACAACGCGCTCTACGTGCGCGTCACCCTCGAGGACGGGCAACTCGCCTGGTCGAGCCCGATCTACCTCATCCCTTGAGCCCGGAGCGTCCAACGGCCGCGCCCGCGTGCGGCCCCGCGCTCCGACCGGGGCTCATTCGGGCTCCAGCACGAACTTCAGGCGTGTCTGCGCCGTGACGATCCCGCCGCGGGCGCCCGGAGTGACGCTTCCGTAGCGCGGCGCGAAGGACGGCGGGAGCGGGCGCGCGCGCTCCGGCGCGATCCAGAGGCGCAGCAGGTGGCGCTTGCGCTGCGGCTCGGGCCAGTCCTCGAAGTCGGTGCGCGAGTGCAGGATCTGGTGGTTGTGCAGGAACTGCATGTCGCCGGGCACCATGGTCATCTGCAGGTTGAGGCCCGGCTCGTTGGTGAGCGTGTCGATGAGCTCGAGCGCCTCCCGCTCGGCGGCGGTGAGGCGGCGCGCTTCCGGGAAGTTCTCCTGGGCCGAGCGGATGTACTGCCCGACGTAGATGGTCGTGAGGTGACCCGCGTACCAGTTGAACACGGGCACGTCGAACCACGGCTTCATGCCGGGCGGCACCTCGCCGCGGCGGTCCGTGGGAAACGGCCCGAAGAGCGCGGGGAGGAGATCGGGCCGGCGCCGGAGGATCTCGTTGAAGAGCGTGACCGAGCTCACGATGCGGCTCTCGCCGCCGCTCTTCGCGCCCTTCAGGCAGAGGAGCCCCACGATGTCGCACGAATCGCTGTGGTATTCGAGCTGGCGCGTCGTCTGGTAGTAGCGCACGTCGGCGTTGCGCACGTCGAGCCCGAGGTCGCGCACGTGGCCCAGCAGGTGCCCCTTCGCATTCTGGGAGCGGAAGCTCCCGAAGTGGCTGCCGATGCCGAGGAAGGCGATGGCGGCTTCCTCGATCGAGTAGCGCTCGACCGGCAGCCCCTGGACCAGCCAGAAGCCGAGGCCGTTGAGCAGCTGGCGCTCGAGCATGTGCTCCAGGCGCCGGCCGAGAGCCGGGAGCGGAAAGCTTGCGGGGCAGATGCGATCGAGCGGCGTTCCGGCGCTTCGCACCGTGGCGATGGCGCGCTCGATCTCGGCGATTTCCTCGTCCCCGAGGCGGTGGATCCACTTCTGCGGTCGCGCCGCGAGCTCTTCGCCTCGCCACGCCGCTTCGGTATCGAAGGGTCGGCCGGGAATCGCACCGTCGGGCTGCGACCGGATCTGCGCGCTCATGGGCCGGAACTAATCGCGCGCAGGTCGCGGCGTCCTCACCTTCAGCTTCTTCAACGCTTCTCCCGCCGCTTCGTACGTCGCGTCGATGGCGTATGTAACCGCCGCACCGTGACCACCGCACAGGACCGCGAGCGCGTCGAGCTTCTGGATCGTGTTGCGATCGAGGTGGTAAAGGCGTGCTTGCTTCTTGCTGTTCCGCGCGGACTTAGTCGCCGTGGTGGGCATCGTGTGATTTCCGGGTGATAGGGGGGTTAATTGGGCCTGCAGACACCGCCTATGCTACCCGGGATGCGGTCGGGTCCGCACGCGGCGCTGTTCACGCGCTCGGGCCTAGAAGACAAACTCGCGATAGCGCACCAGATACTCGCGCGCCCCGGTGATGCTCTTGCGCCGAAGCCGCTCGGCTCGTGGCGCGTCGCCCGCGCGCATGGCGACGAGCACCTCGCGGTGTTCCGCGAGCGCGCGCTCGGCGCGATCGGAGACGGCGAGCACGCGCCGCATCACCACCTTCGTCTTGTCGTGCAGGGTACCCAGCGCGGCGGCGAGCGCAGGGCTCGCCGCGGCCGCCATCACCCGGCTGCGGAAGAGCTCGTAGTCCGCGACGTATTTTCGGAGCTCGCCGCGGTTTCCGGCGAACGCGACCGGCGCCCGGAAGCGGGCGATGAGATCGTCCCAGGATGCGGGCTCGGCGTTCCTCGTGGCGAGCCGCACCGCGAGCCCCTCGAGCAGCTCGCGCATGTCGAGGACTTGCAGGGTGGCGTCGAGATCGAAGCGCTGGACCACCGCGCCGCGCGCGGGGATGCGCTCCACGAGGCCCCGCTCGGCGAGCACGGCCAGGGCGTCGCGCACGCGAGCCCTCGAGACCCCGAACTCGTCCGCGATGGCCTGCTCGCGCAGCTTCGTCCCCGGCGCCAGCTCGTGGCTCGCGATGCGGGCACGCAGGATGTCGTAGAGAGCGACCGGCGCTCCGTCGTCATCCTTCAGGCGAGCAGGCTTGGGCAACGCTCCCATGGTCTCCGCCTCCGCGGGGAAGCCGTTCCGATGCGGCCCATATTATCGACACTTTTGTTGACAATCCACTCGGCCCCCTGCGACGATGGCCCCCTGTTCCGACCGAGGAGGAGGACGCGATGGAAAACCGGCTCACGGACCCGTCAGGCCCAAGGGTTGCGCGCATGGCACGCGCACTCGCGTTGGCGGCATGCTCGCTGCTCGCGCTCGACGCCGCCGCCCAATCGAAGATCGTATTGCGCGTCGCCGACTCGGTTCCCGCCACGCATCCGATCAGCGTGAACGGCACCAAGTTCTGGATGGACGAGGTGAAGCGCCTCACGCACGGCCAGGTGGACTTCCAGTGGTATCCCGCGGGCCAGCTCGGGAAGGCGAAGGACCTCCTCGCGCTCACCATGGCGGGGACCGCCGACATCGGCCGTTTCGGCGCCTCGTACACGCCGGAGAAGCTTCCGCTCACCGCCGTCGACGAGCTGCCCGGCATGATCGATTCGTCGTGCGAGGGAAGCCGGGCGCTGTGGGACCTCACCAAGGCCGACGGCAACGGCATCCTCGCGCAGAAGGAATACGCGCCGCTGCACCTCAAGGTGGTCTTCGCATTCAGCAATGCGCCCTACGAGGTGCAGACGACCAAGGTCCGCCAGGTGAAGCTGCCTTCCGACATGAAGGGCCTCAAGCTGAAGACCCTCGGGGGCGCATCCGACGACGCGGCGCAGCGCGTCGGCGCGGTCCCGGTCCAGATGTCGGTCGCGGACCTCTACCTGTCGCTCGACCGCGGGACGGTGGATGGGCGCTTCGGCGCGTTCGGCAGCGTGATGGCGAACAGCACGGAGAACGTCCTCAAGTACAGCACCGTAGGCGCGCAGATCGGCAGCTTCGCCGCCATCGGCGCCATCAGCGACAAGGTGTGGGACAAGCTTCCGCAGAACGTGCGCGACGCGATGCTGCAGGCCGGCAACGAGACCTGGCGCAACTTCTGCGGCAAGGAGGATGCGTCGTCGGACAAGATCCGCAAAGAGCTCGAACAGAAGTACGGCTGGGTCGTGCACGATCTCACGCCCACGGAAAAGGACGAATGGCGCAAGACGTTCCAGCCGGTGCAGGACGTCTGGGCGCGGGACCTGGACAAGTCGGGCAAGCCGGGAACGCAGGTGCTCCAGGCGTTCCGCGCCGAGATCGAACGCGCTCGCGCGAAGCGCTGAGGCACGCCGGTGCGCCAGCAGGATCCGGCGGACGATTCCTCCGCCCGGTTTCCGCGCCTCGATCGCCCGCTTTCACGCCTCGAGGATGCGGCGATGGTGGTCGTGGTCGCCGCGCTCTTCGCGGTCATGGCGATCACCGTGGTCGACGTGGTGATGCGGTACGGATTCAATTCGCCGCTGCCGTTCGCGTACGACCTGATCACCCAATACCTGCTGGTCGCCGCGTTCTTTCTCTCCCTTTCCTACACGTTGCGCGTCGGCGGCCACATGAACGTCGACATGCTCCTGCTTGCGATCCCATCGGAGCGCGCGAGGGCGGCGCTGCGCGCGGTCGGCGACGCGCTCGCCGTCGCGTTCTTCCTCGCGCTGCTCCATGCCGGCTATGTCACCGCGCAGGACTCGTGGTCGAGCGGCGAGCGGCTCGTCGGAGCGCTGCCCCTGCCGGTCTGGATCTCCCAGGCGTTCGTGCCCCTGGGAGTCGCCCTGCTCCTCCTGCGCCTCGCCTACCGCCTTGCGAGCGACGTGGCGGAGCTCGCGCAGCCCTCGCGCGGTCCCGGCGTGATGCGCAGTTGACCTCATGGCCGTCCTGAGCCTCGCGGTCGTCGCGTTGCTGTGCGTGCTCCTCCTCATCGGCATGCCGATCGCGTTCGCGATCGCGGTCGCCGGCACCGTCGGCGTATTCCAGGTGGGGGGAATGGACATGGTGACGTCGTTTTTGTCCACGGTCCCGTTGTCCGGCGCCGCACACTACGAGCTCATGACGATCCCGATGTTCGTCCTCATGGCCGAGTTCGTCATCGTGAGCGGCATTGCCGATGAGCTGTTCGACACGGTGAACGCGTGGGTGCACGGCCTGCGCGGCGGCCTCGGCATCTCGACCATCCTCACCGGCGCCGCATTCGGCGCGATCTGCGGATCGAGCGCGGCCTCCGCCGCGACGCTTTCGGCCACCGCGTTGCCCCAGATGATGAAGCACGGCTACGACCGGCGGGCCGCGAGCGGACTCTCGGCGATCGTGGGGACGCTCGCCGTGATGATCCCGCCGAGCAACGGCCTCGTGATCTACGGCATCCTCAGCGAGGTGAACATCGGCAAGCTCCTGATCGCCGGAATGTTCCCCGGGCTCCTCGGCGCCGCCGTGCTGATCGCGACTTTGCGCTGGCTCCTGTGGCGCAATCCGGAGCTCGTCGACGAGAGCGCTGCGGCTCCCCCGGCGAATCTCGACAAGCTGCGCATGCTGGCGAACGTCATGCCGATGGTCGTGCTCTTCGGCCTCGTCACCGGCGTGCTCTACCTCGGCGTGGCGACGCCCACCGAAGCTTCGGCCCTGGGGGCGGCGGGCGCGATGGTGCTTGCGATCGTGCGGCGCAAGCTCACCTTCGCGTCGTTCTACCGCGCGATCCGCAACACCGCCCGCACGAGCGCCATGATCACCATGATCATCATCGGCGCGTTGCTGCTCGGATATTTCTTCACGCTCACCCAGACGACGCAGGGAATCGTCGCCTGGGTGGGCGGGCTGCCCCTGCCGCGCGGGGCGATCCTCGCGCTCGTGATCGGGATCTACCTCGTGCTCGGCTGCTTCCTCGACCAGGTGGCGATCCTCGTGCTCACCGTGCCGATCACGCTGCCCATCGTGACGGCGCTCGGCTACGATCCGCTCTGGTTCGGCATCATCGTGACGCTCACCTCCGAGATCGGGCTCGTGACGCCGCCCGTCGGGCTCAACGTGTTCATCGTCGCCCGGTACACCAACACTGCGCTCCAGGACGTCTTCGCCGGCGTGATGCCGTACGTCGCCGCGATGATGCTGCTGCTCGCGGTGCTCGCCGCGTTCCCGCAGATCGTGCTCTGGGTACCGAACACGATCCCGAATTGATTGCCGAGGAAACGAACGCCATGTCCTTCGACGACCTGATGGGCGATTACCGGGCACGCCGCGAACGCGCGCTCGCCATGGGCGGCCCGGAGAAGCTCGCGCGCCGCCGCGCCGAGGGCCACCTCAACGCCCGCGAGCGCCTCGACGCGCTGCTCGACGCGGGCTCCTTCGTCGAGTCGGGGATGTTCGCCGCGGGGATCCGGCCCGAGGTGCGCGACCGTTCGCCCGCCGACGGAAAGATCGCCGGCTTCGGCCGGATCGACGGGCGCACCGTGGCCGTCGTTTCCAACGATTTCACCGTGCTCGGCGCCTCCAGCAGCGCGGTGAACGGCAAGAAGATCAAGCACGTGAAGGATCTCGCGACGCGGCGCGGATATCCGCTCGTCTTCCTCGGGGAGTCGACGGGCGCGAGGATTCCCGACCGCATGGGCGCCGCCGGACGCGCGATGCTCGGGCAGGATGCGTCCGAATATCAGCGCCTGCGGCAAACGCCGTGGGTCTCCGCGCTGCTCGGCAGCTGCTACGGCTCGAGCACCTGGTACGCGGCGATGTCCGACTTCGTCGTGATGCGCAAGGGCGCCACGATGGCGGTCGCGAGCAGCCGCGTGACGGCGATCGCGATCCGCCAGCCGGTCGACGCGGAAGAGCTCGGCGGCTGGGAGCTGCACACGGCGACCACCGGCCTCGTCGACGCCGCGGTGGACACGGACGAAGAAGCGCTCGCGATGGCGCGCCGGTTCCTCTCGTATCTCCCCGCGCATCAGGGCGAGCTTGCACCGCGCGCGAACGTCGCTCCAGGATCGGACGAGGCGGCACGCACGGTCCTCGACCTCGTGCCCGACGCGCGCACGCGTGTCTACGACATGCGCAAGGTGGCCGAGCGGATCTTCGACCAGGGCAGCGTCTTCGAGATGAAGCCGCGGTTCGGCAGGTCGATCATGACCGCCCTCGCCCGCCTGGATGGCGAAACGGTGGGCGTGCTCGCCAACAATCCACAGTTCAAGGGTGGCGCGATCGACGTGGACGCCTGCCGGAAGGCCACCGCGTTCCTCGTCCTCTGCGACAGCTTCAACATCCCGCTGATCATGCTGGTGGACCAGCCGGGGTTCCTCATCGGTATCGAAGGGGAGAAGCAGTGGGCGCCCGGGCGCATCATGAACTGGCTGAACGCCCTGTCGCTCACGACGGTCCCGAAGATCTCGATCGTGCTGCGCAAGAGCTATGGACAGGCGTACCTCAACATGGGCGGCGGGCGCAACTCGGACGTCGTCGCGTGCTGGCCGACCGCCGACCTGGGCTTCATGGATCCGGCCATCGGCGTGAGCGTGCTCCACGGCATCACGCGCGACGACGACCCCGAGCGGTTCGACCGGCTGCGCGAGGAGCTCGCTCGCGACACGAGCGCCTGGGACCTCGCGGCGCTCTACGAGGCGCAGGAGGTGATCGACCCGCGCGACACCCGCCGTTTCCTCGTCGATACGCTGCGCGTCTACGGCATGCGGGCGTCGGGGGCGATCGGGCAACATCGCCTCTGCAACTGGCCGACGAGCTACTGACCGGCATGCCGTCGGACGCTCCAGCCTCCACCGTCCGCGTCGCGCTGGACGAGGCGGCCTCGAAGCGCCTTCTCGCGCAGTACGGCATCCCGGTGCCGAAGTCGGTGATGCTGCGTCCCGAAGATGCGCTCGAGGAGGGGCTCCCCGCCCTTGCGCCGCCGTTCGCGCTCAAGGTGGTCGCCCGCGGCGTGCTCCACAAGAGCGATGTGGGCGGGGTCGCGCTGAACCTCACCGATGCGGCGCAGGTGCGCGATGCGATGCGGCGGATGCGATCCTCGGGTCCCCTGGCAGGCCATGCCATCGAGGGGTTCCTCGTCGAGGAGATGGCGCGCCCCGGCCATGAGCTCGTCATCGGCGGCGCGATGGACCGGAGCTTCGGCCCGGTGATCATGCTCGGCCTCGGCGGAATCTTCGTCGAGGTCTTCGCCGACGTCGCCTTCCGCGTCTGCCCCATCACCCGCCGCGATGCGAGCGACATGGTGCGAAGCCTCCAGGCGGCGCCGGTGCTCTCCGGCGCGCGCGGCGGCATCGTCGCCGCGATGGACCCGCTGATCGACGTGCTGCTGCGCGTCGGCGGCGGCAACGGCCTGCTGATGGGCGAGGCGACGCGCATCGCGGAGCTGGACATCAACCCGCTGATCGCATCCGACCGGGGCGTGGTCGCGGTGGACGCGAGGGTCATCCTTCCTTGAGCGCAGCCGACGACGTCCGCGAGCGGTTCCGCCCGCTCTTCGAGCCGGGCAGCGTCGCGGTCGTGGGCGCCTCGGCCGACGGCGGCGGCCCGGGAAACAACTTCCTCCGGCATCTCCAGGCTTACGGCTTCCCCGGGCCGATCTATCCGATCCATCCATCGGCCGATCAGGTCGACGGGCTGAAGGCATATCGCTCGCTCGGCGAGACGCCCGAGCCGGTGGATTACGCCTACATCACCGTGTCCGCCGCTCGCGTGCCTGCCGTGCTCGATGCGGGGCGCGGCCGGGTGCGCTTCGCGCAAGTCATGTCGGGCGGCTTCGCCGAGCATCCCGGAGGCCGCGAGCTGCAGGACGAGCTCCTCGCCGCGGCAAGGCGCGCGGGCATGCGCCTTCTCGGGCCGAACTGCATGGGCACGCACTCGCCGCGCGGACGACTCACGTTCGTCGCCGATCCGGGCGCAGCGGTGGGCACCATCGGCGTGCTCTCGCAAAGCGGAGGGTTGTCGATCGACATTCTGCGCCGCGGCAAGGTGCGCGGCGTCGGGTTCAGCGCGCTCGTCACCCTGGGAAACAGCGCCGATCTGGGCCCCTGCGACCTGCTCGAGTACATGCTTGCCGACCCGCAGACGCGATGCATCGGGCTGTACCTGGAGTATGTCGCCCAGGGTCGGCGCCTCTTCGAGTTGCTGCGCGAGGCCGCGGGCGCAAAGCCCATCGTCCTGCTCAAGGGCGGCCGGACGAGGCAAGGAGAGCGTGCGAGCGCCTCGCACACGGGGGCCTTCGCGGGCGACGATCGCATCTGGGCGGGCCTCGCGCGACAGACGGGAATGGCGATGGTGGAAACGCTCGACGATTTCCTCGACGCCCTTCTCGGATTCCAGGCTCTCACGCCGCATACGTCGCACCCGACGCGGCGTGTCGCACTGTTCGGAAACGGAGGCGGAACGAGCGTGCTCGCGGCGGATTGCTTCGGCCTTCGCGGCTTCGACGTCGAGCCGTTCTCGCGCCCCGCTCGGGACGCGTTGGCATCGCTTCGGCTTCCGCCCGGATCGAGTGTGGCCAACCCGATCGATGTCCCGGCCAATGCACTTCGCGCCGGCGAAGGAAAGATGGCGGCGCAGATCCTCGAGGCCGTGGTCGCCAACGACGCGCCGGATGCGCTGGTCGTCCACGCCAACCTTCCCGTCCTGCTCGACTACGAGAGCGTCGATCTACCCGGAAACCTCATCGACGCCCTTCTGTCGGTCCGTGCGAGGCATCCGAAGGGGACGCATCTCGTGCTGGTGCTGCGCAGCGACGGGGATCTCCGCATCGAGGCGCGCAGGCAAACGTACCGCGAGCGCGTCATCGCAGCGGGCATGCCTTGCTACTCCGAGCTGGTGGACGCCGCGAAGGCGCTGGCGGCGCTGCGGACTTACGAGACCTACGTCACGCGACTTCGCGGCGTGTAGTCACGGCGGCGCGTGCATCCCGCCCGCTTCAGGCCGGTGCCGCGGCTCGCGGAACGCCTCCCCAAGCGCACCCTCGACGTCGTCGATCGAAACGGGCTTCACGAGGTGGCCGCTGAAGCCCGCCTGCGAGGTGCGTTGCCGGTCCTCGGGCTGGCCGAATCCCGAGAGGGCGAAGACCGGCACCGCATCGAGGCCCGGAATCTTCCAGAGGGATTGCGCCAGCTCGTAGCCGCTCATGCCCGGAAGGCCCAGGTCGAGGAAGGCCGCCTCCGGCTGGAATTCGGCGGCCAGCCGCAGCGCGGAATCCGCGTCGAAGGCCGCGCGCGCGTCGTATCCCTTCATCGCGAGCAGCATCGCCAGCGTCTCGGCGGCATCCTCGTTGTCGTCGACCACGAGGATGCGCCTGCCGTCGCCGCGCGCCTCGGGCACGACCTTGCGCTCCTCGGCTCGCGCGGGGGCACGCAGGTCCAGCGGCAGCCGCACCACGAACTCCGAGCCCCTGCCGAGCCCGTCGCTCTGCACGGCGACGCTGCCGCCGTGCAGCGAGACGAGGTGGCGCACGATCGCGAGCCCGAGACCCAGGCCGCCCTGCCGTCGGTCGAACGTCTTGCGGCCCTGGAAGAAGACTTCGAAGACCTTGGGGAGCATCGCGCGGTCCATGCCCGCGCCGTTGTCGATCACGCGCAGAACCGCCTCGCCCTGCTCGCGCCTCGCGACCAGCCGGATCGTCCCGCGGTTGGGCGTGAACTTGGCCGCGTTCGTGAGCAGGTTCGTGAGGACCTGCGAGAGGCGCTTCTCGTCGCCGTGAACGGCCAGTCCCGACGGCGGCACGTCCACCTCGAGCGCGTGCTCGCGTTGCTCGATCAGGGGGCTCGCCTGCTCGAGCGCCTCGGCCACGACCTGCGAGATCTCCACGCGCGCGAGGTTCAGCTCGAGCTTGCCCTGGGTCACGCGCGAGACGTCGAGCAGGTCGTCCACCAGGCCCATGAGGTGGCTCACCTGGCGCTCGACGATCTCGCGCTCCTTGCCGCCCAGCCCGCCGCGCAGGCGCATGATCTGCAGCGAAGTGAGGATCGGCGCGAGGGGGTTGCGCAGCTCGTGGCCCAGCATGGCGAGGAACTCGTCCTTCGCGAAATTCGCCGACTCGGCCGCCTGCTTGGCGCGCGCGAGCTCCGTGACCTCGTAGACCACCACGAGGATCGCCTCCGTGCTCCCGCGCGGATCGATGATCGGCTGGAAGACGAACGTGAACCATCCCTCGTCCTTCATGCCGCGCCGGTCGAGCGTGAGGTGCTTCGACTCCCCGACGTAGGGCACCTGCGTGTCGCGCACCTGCTCGAGGGCCTCGTAGATTCCCTGGCCTTCCAGCTCCGGGAGCGCCTGCCGCACCGTCCTGCCCAGCAGCTGCGTGCGGCCGACCAGCTCCTGATACGGCGGGTTCGCGATCGTGTAGGTGAACTCGGGGCAGCGAAGAAGCGCGATGGACACGGGCGCCTGCTCGAACAGGCGCGACAGGCGCCGGCTCGCCTCCAGCTCCTCCCGGCGCGCGCGCGCGAGCGCAAGCTGCCTGTCGAGGCGCGCGAACAGGTCGCGCGCGGTGAAGGGTTTGACCAGGTAGTCGGCCGCACCGGCGCGCAATCCGTCGATGCGCGCGTCCTCGCCGGCGCGAGCCGACAGCACCACGACCGGAACGGACGCCGTCGCCTCGTCCGCGCGCAGCCGCCGGATGAGCTCGAAGCCGTCGATCCCCGGCATCATCACGTCGGAGATGATCAGGTCCGGGCGCCAGGAGGCCGCGAGCTCGAGAGCGGCGAGCCCGTCGGCGCAGGTCCTCGCGCTCCAGCGCTGCTCCACCAGCCGCCGCACGTAGTCGCGCATGTCGGCGTTGTCGTCGACGATCAGGATTTTCGCGTCGCCCGCAAGCGCCGACTCGGGCGCGGGCGCGGACGGCGCCTCGTCGGGAAGCCAGCGCAGCGCCTCCTCGACGTACGCCAAGGCCGCGAGCGAGGTCGGGGCCGAGGCCGCGACCGGCTCGACCGGCTGGGCGAGGTCCGAAACGATCGGCAGCGTGACGGTGAAGACGGACCCCTCCCCTTCGCGGCTGCGCACCGAGACTTCCCCGCCGTGCATGCGCGCCAGTTCCCGCACGAGCGCCAAGCCGATGCCGCTGCCCTCGTGCGTGCGCGATCGCGCATTCGGAACGCGCCGGAAGCGCTCGAAGATGTGGCCCACCTGCGCGTCGGGAATGCCGATGCCGGTGTCGGTCACGTCCAGGCGCGCGTTGCCGTCCTCCTCGCGCAGGCGCACCCGAATCGAGCCCGTGAACGTGTGCTTGAACGCGTTCGAGAGGAGGTTCAGGACGATCTTCTCCCACATCGACGAGTCGACGTTCGCGGGGCGCGACAGGGGCGGGCAATCGACCTCCAGGGCGAGCCCGGCGCGCTCGATCGTCGAGCGGAAGTTGCTCGCCAGCTCCGCGGTGTAGCGCGCGAGGTCCACGTTCTCGATGCGGGCGTGCATCCGGCCGGCCTCGATGCGCGAGAAGTCGAGCAGGCTGTTCACGAGCTTGAGGAGGCGCGCCGTGTTGCGCCGGGCGATGAGCAGGTTGTCCCGCACCTCGCCCTCGGTCGCCGCGATGGCTTGCTCGATCGGCCCGATCATGAGCGCGATCGGCGTGCGGAACTCGTGGCTCACGTCGCTGAAGAAGACGGTCTTCGCGCGATCGATCTCGGCCAATTCGTGGGCGCGGCGCTTCTCGTGCTCGAGCGCCTCGGCCTCCGCGATCACGACGGCCATGTTGGCGGCGACACCCTGCAGGAAGGCCTGGTATCGCTCGCCATACTCGAGGCGCGCGCTGAGTCCCGTGACCAGCACGAGCTGCGGGCTGTCGCGGCCCGGGGCGGCGATGCCCACGCATGCGACGCGCGCGACCGGGTCGAGGCCGGCCAGGGGCTCGCCCGATTCAAGGTCGACCACCTCCAGAACGCCGCTCGAGGCGTTTGCGAGGCTGCCCCGGACCCGACCCACCACGCGATCGAGCGCCTCGGCTTCCAGCCCGCAATGCGCCGACACGGTCCAGGCGCCATCGGCGCCCGCGCGGAAGACGATCGCGAACGGCATGTCCTCGCGGTCGCCCGAGAGCGCACGGATGCTGCCCTGCGCGATGGCATCCAGGTCCTCGCGCGACCGGTTCTCGAGCAGCTCGCGCAACACGCGCAGCCGGCGCTCCTGGATCACGCGGTCGGTCGTCTCGAGCACGGTGACGAGCACCCCGCCGACGCGCTCGTCCGACGGGATCGCGCTGTATGAGAACGTGAAGTAGCACTCCTCGCGAAACCCGTGGCGCTCGAGGAGCAGGAGCTGGTCGATGTAGGTGCTGGCGCGCCCGGTCTCCATCACGTCGCGGAACATCGGGCCGATGAAATCCCAGATTTCGCGGAAGCTCTCGACGGTGCCGATGCCGAGGGCGCGCGGATGCTTGGTCGAGCCGAGAATCGGCCGGTAGGCGTCGTTATAGATCTGCGTGAAGTCGGCGCCCCACGCGATGTACATCGGGTAGCCCGAGCTCAGCAGGATGCCGACCGCCGTCTTGAGGCTCTGCGGCCACTCCGGCACCGGGCCCAGCGGCGTGGCGCTCCAATCGTGCGCCCGTATCAGGGCGCCCATCTCGCCTCCGCCGGAGAGGAACGAGAACGAGGGGGCTGCCGCGTGCTTGACCAAGGAGAGATTTGGGAATGATGGGCCGAACCGCCCGGTTGCCCATCTTAGCGGGCGACGGTGGGGGGTTCCGTAGGCATCGTCCTACAGCGTGCTTTCGCGCCATGGCTGCGCCATGCGATCGACCTGCGCGAACATATCGAAGACCTTCAGCAGGCGGATCGCAGTCCAGAATCAGCACCATGTTGCTGGTCCAGGCCGCCGTTTGTCACCGCTGTTGCGATCCGCCTTCGGCATCCTTGCGCACGTGATGGCCATCTACCGCGGTCGGCGAGCCGGCGTCGACGATCCGATGGATGCGAGTCGCGAACGGGCAGGATGCATCAGCGCGGAATGAATGCGCATCGCGCCTGGCGGGGGTCATGGCGAAACCGCACCGCCGGCGAGCATGCTCGCGAGTGGTATCGGACGCTCTTCAAGCCTTTGGAGGCGGGGGTCGGAGTCGAACCGGCCTAGACGGATTTGCAATCCGCTGCATAACCGCTTTGCTACCCCGCCTTATGACTCACTCGTGACTGCTCTGCTTGCCACAGGATGCGGAACGGGGGAAACCGTGGTCGGCTTCCCCCGTGATTCTGGAGCGGCAGAAGAGTCTCGAACTCTCGACCTCAACCTTGGCAAGGTTGCGCTCTACCAACTGAGCTACTGCCGCGACGAGCTTGAAATTATAGCGTTTTCCGGGCGCCGCTTCAACCGCACGGCGGCCGCGAACGCGCGGTGGCCGGTAGCAGTTCACAGACGGCGCCCCCCGCCTGGGGCAGAATGGCGGCCGCTTCCCGCTCCGTCCATGGAACCACCAACAGGGGGAACCGCCATGTTCGATCGCATTTCCCGCAGCTGGAACCTCGCCAAGGCGAGCGCATCCGTGCTCCGCGAGGACAAGGAGCTGCTGCTCTTCCCGCTCGTTTCCTTCGGTGCGCTCGTGCTCGTGTGCGCATCCTTCGCCTTCCCCGCGTGGCGCGTGGGCCTGCTCGACGGCCACGGCGGTCGAGGCGCCGGCGCCGCGCGCTACCTCGTCGCCTTCCTCTTCTACTTCGCGCAGTACTTCGTGATCATCTTCTTCAATGCGGCGCTCGTGGGCGCCGCCATGATGCGCCTCGAGGGCGGCAATCCGACTTTCGCCGACGGGATGCGCATCGCCACCTCGCGCGTCGGCGTGATCGCGGGCTATGCTGCGATCGCCGCGACGGTCGGCGTGGTCCTGCGCGCGATCCAGGAACGCGTGGGATTCATCGGACGCATCGTCTTGGGCCTCCTCGGCGTCGCCTGGTCGATCGCGACCTTCCTCGTGGTGCCGGTGCTGGTCGCGCGCAAGGACCTGGGGCCGGTGGAGGCGGTGAAGGAAAGTGCCTACCTGTTGCGCCAGACCTGGGGCGAGAACCTCGTCGGCCAGGTCGGGATCAGCGCCGCGTTCGGGTTCGTCTATCTCCTGGTCCTGATCTGCGGAGGATTCCTCTTCTTCGTGTCGGCCATGGGGCACGACGTGCGCCTCTTCGTCTTCGCGCTCGCGGCGACCGTCCTCGGGCTTTCCGCGGCGGCCCTCGTCCACAGCGCGTTGTCCGGAATCTACGAGGCGGCGCTCTACCGCTATGCCACGAAGGGCGAGGCCGTCCTCGGCTTCGACGCGGACGCGCTGCAGAGGGCCTTCCGCGCGAAGTGAGCGTTATCGGGGCGGCGGGCCGGGCGGCGACTCGATCGCCGCCTTGAGGTACACGACCATCGACCACAGCGTGATCACCGCGGCGATCCAGATGAGCCCGCGCCCGACGTTCACGGTGTGGAACCAGCCGAAGAGCACGCCGTTGAAGAGCAGGAACGGGATCGCCACGAGCTGCGTGACGGTCTTCACCTTGCCGAGGATGTTCACCGCGACGCTCTTTCCCTGGCCGATCTGCGCCATCCATTCCCGAAGCGCGGAGATGGTGATCTCGCGCCCGATGATGATGAGCGAGACCAGCGGGTTCACGAGCCCCTTCTCGGTGAGGACGATGAGCGCCGCGGCCACCATGAGCTTGTCGGCCACGGGGTCGAGGAACGCGCCGAAGGACGTGGTCTGGTTCCAGCGCCGCGCGAGCCAGCCGTCGAGCCAGTCGGTGATCGCAGCGGCGATGAAGATCCACATCGAGAGCACGTTCGCGTTCCTCTCGCTGATCCACGACTCGGGCATGTAGAGCACCGCGACGAAGAGCGGGATCGCGACGATCCGGCACCAGGTGAGGAAGAGCGGGAAGTTGAAGCGCACCACGCGGCAATCTCGGGGACAACCGATACGCTAGCACACCGTGCGCTGTAGGACACTTCCGACGGACTTCCCGCCCGCGGGCGGGCATAGTTTTCCTTTCCCCTGGCCGAGCCCCCCTTCATGAACACCGAGCGCCGCTTCCCGCCGGCCACCGTATGCGGCCATCCCCTCATGAAGTCGGCGCACATCTGCGCCTTCTTCGACTCCGAGCAGCAGGAATACGACTGCCTCGTGCCCTAATTCGCCGAGGGGCTCGCGCGCGGCGAGCAGGTGATCACGATCCGCGATGCCGAGCGCTGCAACGCGCACGTGGAACGCCTGCGCGCTTCGGGCGCGATTCCGGTGGATGACGCGGTGCGCGCGAACCGCCTGCGGGTCGTCGCTTCCGAGGAAACGTACCTTCAGGACGGCGTCTTCGAGGTCGAGCGCATGTACCGCATGATCGAAAGCGTCCTCGCGGAAGCCCCCCCGAACGGGTTCTCCCGCGTGCGGACCTGCGGCGAGATGTCCTGGGCGCTGCGCGACATGCCGGGTACCGACGAGCTCATGCAGTACGAGTCGCGCGTGAACCAGCTCACGCAGGAGCACGACTGCACGCTCATGTGCACGTACGACGTCAACCTCTTCAGCGGGCGCGCGATGATGGATGTGCTGGCGACGCACCCCATCGTCCTGCTCGGGGACCGCATCTACGAGAATCCCTACTACCGCAAGCCCGAGGATTTCCTCCCGTCGCTCATCCGGCGCGGCGCATCGCCGCTCGCGCGCATCGTCGAGACCGCGTGAGCGCGGCGCCGCCGGCCGGCGGCGTCAGTGGAGCTCCTGGTAGATCCGCTCGGCCAGCGTGCGGCTGATGCCCTCCACGCGCGCGAGGTCGTCGATGCTCGCGGCGATCACGCCCTGCAGGCCGCCGAAGTGCTCGAGCAGGCGCTGGCGGCGGCGCGGGCCCACCGCGGAGATCTGCTCGAGGCGCGAGGCGGTGCGTGCCTTGCCGCGCCGCGCGCGGTGCCCGGTGATCGCGAAGCGGTGCGCCTCGTCGCGCACCTGCTGGATGAGGTGCAGCCCCGGATGGTCGGGCGGCAGGCGCCGCGGCTCCTCCTCGCCGGCGAGGAAGAGCTGCTCGAGGCCGGGCTTCCTTTCGACGCCCTTGGCGACGCCCACCATCGGGATCTCGTGCAGCCCCAGGTCCGCCATGACGGATTGCGCCGAGTGCAGCTGCCCCAGCCCGCCGTCGATGAGGATCAGGTCCGGCACCTTGCCCTCGCCGTCGGCGAGCTTGCGATAGCGCACGTCGAGCGCATAGCGCATCGCGCCGTAGTCGTCGCCGGGCTCCACACCCTTCACGTTGTAGCGGCGGTATTCCGAGTTCTGCATCGCGCCCTTGTCGTACACGACGCACGAAGCGACCGTCGCCTCGCCCATCGTGTGGCTGATGTCGAAGCATTCGATGCGCTGGATGGGCGACTCGGCCCCGAGGAATTCCTGCAGCGCCGCCACGCGCACCTCCTGCGTCGCCTGCGCCGAAAGGCGTTGGCCGAGCGCCAGCGCCGCGTTCCTGCGCGCCATGTCGAGCCAGGTGCGCGATTCGCCGATGGGACGCGTCACCACCTTCACCGCGTGGCCGGCGAGCCCGGCGAGGAGCTCCTCGAGCGCGGCGCGATTCTCGAGGTCCTCGCACACCACGCGCCCCGGCACCGGCTGCTGCGCGTAGTGCTGGGTGAGGAAGGCCTCGATCACCGTGAGCGCGTCGCTTCCCGAGGCGTTCTGCGGGAAGAAGCTGCGGTCTCCCAGGTGCCGGCCGCCGCGCACCATCGCGAGCGTCACGCACCACGTCGCCTCGCGCTCGACGGTCGCGACGATGTCGACGTCGCCCGCGCCCGCCGATTCCGCCGCCTGCCCGGAGAGGATGCGCTGCAGCATGCGGATCTGGTCGCGGAAATGCGCCGCCTCCTCGTAGCGCTGGCCTTCGGCCGCGGCGTTCATCTTCGCGCTGAGGTCCTCGATCACGTCCGATTCCTTCCCCTCGAGGAACTGCTCGGCATGCCGAACGTCGCGCGCGTATTGCTCGGACGTGACCAGCTTCACGCACGGCGCGGAGCAGCGGTGGATCTGGTGCAGCAGGCACGGGCGCGAGCGGTGCGCGAAGACGGTGTCGTCGCAGGTGCGCAGCAGGAAGATCTTCTGCAGGTGGTGGATCGTGTCGCGCGCGCTCCAGGCGCTCGGGAACGGGCCGAAGTAGCGGTTGCCCCTGGCGTGCGCGCCGCGGTAGAAGCGGATCTGCGGGAACTCGTGGCCGGTGAGGAGGATGTAGCCGTAGCTCTTGTCGTCGCGGAAGAGGACGTTGTAGCGGGGGCTGAGGCTCTTGATGAGGTTGTTCTCGACCAGCAGCGCCTCGGCCTCGGTGCGCGTGACCGTGATCTCCGCGCCCGCGATCTGCGAGACCATCATCGCGGTGCGCGGGCTCGCGAGGTTCCTCTGGAAGTACGACGAGACGCGCTTCCTGAGGTCGCCCGCCTTGCCGACGTAGATCGCCTCTCCCGCGGCGTTCCGGAAGCGGTAGACGCCGGGCAGGTTGGGCAATCCCGCGACGAACGCAGGGGTCAGACCCCGGTTTTCGCCCTTGCCTGGTGCGGGGTCTGACCCCGGTTTTTCCCGATGTTCGCCGTTGCTCGATTCGGGTTCCGACTCCGGTGTACGGCCCATCACGCCGATCGTACGCGCGCGAGGTTCTCGGTGGCGGCGAGGTACGCGGCGTTCGCCTTCAGGGCCGCGGTGGAAATCGACCGCCCGCGCATGCGCTCGAGGCGGCGCGCGAGCGTCGCGGCGACCGGTCGGCGCTCGAGCCCCTCGAGCAGGGAGTCCTGCGCGCGCGGGTCGTTGCACAGGAGCACCATGTCGCAGCCGGCGTTGAGCGCGGCGTTGGCGCGCGAGATCGTGCCGCCGGCGGTGCTGGCACCTTCCATCGAGAGGTCGTCGGAGAAGATGAGTCCCTCGAAGCCCAGCTTCTCGCGCAGGATCTTCTGCAGCCAGGCGCTCGAGAATCCCGCGGGCTTCGAGTCCACCTTCGGGTACACCACGTGCGCCGGCATGATGCCGCCCATGCTGGAGCGTGCGAGCCGCTGGAACGGCACCAGGTCCGCGGCCGCGATCTCGGCGTACGTGCGATCGTCCACCGGCACCTCGAGATGCGAATCGGCGCGCACGTAGCCGTGGCCGGGAAAGTGCTTGCCGACGGAGGTCATGCCGGCGGCGTTGAGGCCCGCCTGCAGCGCCTCGGCGAGCACCGCGACCACGTTCGGATCGCCGTGCAACGCGCGGTCGCCGATCACGCTCGACTCGCCGTAGTCCACGTCGAGCACCGGGGCGAAAGTGAAGTCCACGCCGTGGGCCTGCAGCTCGCTCGCGATCACGAATCCGCAGCCGCGCGCGGCGGCGATCGCCTGCGCGGGATCGCGGTCCCACAGCTTGCCGAGCTGCGCCATCGCCGGGATCGGCGTGAAGCCGTGCCGGAAGCGCTGCACGCGCCCGCCCTCGTGGTCGACCGCGATGAGGAGCTGCGGGCTGCGCAGCTCGCGGATCGAGTGGGCGAGCTGGATGAGCTGCAGGGGTGCCGCGAAGTTGCGCGCGAAGAGGATCACGCCGCCCACCTGCGGGTGCTGCAGGCGCTCGATGTCGTCGGCGCTGAGCTCCAGGCCGCCCACGTCCACCATCACGGGGCCGAGCTTCACGGCGCCTCCCTTCCCTCGAGCACCACGAAGGCGAGGGCGAGGTCGTGGTCGTCGCTGAGCGAGATGTGCGCGCGCGTGACGCCCATCGACTCCAGGTGGCGCGCCATGTCGGGACCCGCGACGATGAGGGGCTTGCCGCGCGGGTCGCGCCCGACGCTGATCGAGTGCCAGCGGAACGGCGCGTGGATGCCGGTGCCGATCGCCTTCGAGAACGCCTCCTTCGCGGCGAAGCGCTTGGCGAGGTGGCCCGCCTTGTCGCGGGTGCGCTCGAAGCGCACGCGCTCCTCGGGCGTGAGGATGCGCTCGACGAAGCGGCGGCCGTGACGGCCCAGCACCTCCGCCACGCGCGGCACCGAGCAGAGGTCCGTGCCGATGCCGACGATCACCGGCGCCTCGCGCTCGCCGGCTCCGCCGGTGCTTCGCTCCCGCGCATGAGCGCCTTCATCTCGCGCACCGCCTCGCGCATGCCGACGAACACCGCGCGGCTCACGATCGCGTGGCCGATGTGCAGCTCGCGCACGCCGGGAAGCGCCGCGATGGGCTCCACGTTGAAGTAGTTGAGCGCGTGGCCCGCGTTGAAGCGCATGCCGAGCGAGCGGATCGCCTCGCCCGCCTTGCGCACCTTCTCGATCTCCGCCATCACCGGTGCGCTCTCCGCGTCGCGTCCCCGCGAATGGAAGGCGTGCGCGTACGGCCCGGTATGGATCTCGCACACGCGCGCACCGATGCGCGCCGCAGCCTGCACCTGGGCGAGCTCCGCGTCGATGAAGACGCTGGTCACGATCCCCGCTTCGGCGAGCCGCGACACGGCCTCCCCGAGCCGCTTCTCCGCGCCGACGATGTCGAGCCCGCCCTCGGTGGTCACCTCCTCGCGCCCCTCGGGGACCAGCATGGCCATCTCGGGCCGGATTTCGCAGGCGATCCGCACCATCTCCTCGGTCGCCGCCATCTCGAGGTTCAGCTTGATGTGCGTGAGCTCGCGCAGGCGGCGCACGTCCTGGTCCTGGATGTGGCGCCGGTCCTCGCGCAGGTGCACGGTGATGCCGTCGGCCCCGCCCAGGTGCGCCTCGACCGCGGCCCACACCGGATCCGGCTCGTAGGTGCGCCGCGCCTGGCGAAGGGTCGCTACGTGGTCGATGTTGACGCCCAGCTCGATCATCACGGCTCCTCTTCGCCGTTCGAGGAGGCTTCGGGGGCGAGAGCCTGCAGGTCGCGCACGAGCGCGCGCGTCGCGAGCTCCTGCCCGTTCAGCGAATGGTTGATCAGCAGGCGCATGAGCTGCTTGGCTTGCGCGACGGTGGCGGCTTCCTCGAACCGGCCGCGCTCGAGGTCGATCAGCGTGAGACCGCGCAATCTTACCGCATTCGCGATGGCGCCCTCGCCTTCGGCGGCGACCGGCCCGCGCTCGACGACGTACCAGTATTCGCGCCGTGGATCGATGGGCTCGCCGGTGCGCGCCTCGCGGGCGAGCTCCACCGCGTAGCCCAGCTCCTGCAGCATGCGCAGCTCGAAGCGGCGCAGCACCACCTCGATGTTCGGGAAAACCGGGGGCAGACCATCATTCTCGGGCAGCGAGCCCGCTCGCGCGTCCGGCGAAAATGGGGGCCTGGCCCCGGTTTTCGACAGCCGCCGCAATTCGCCGATCGCGATGTCGTACGCCTCGAAGAGGCCCTCGTGCGGATCGTCGCGATGCGTGAGCTTGAGGAGCAGCTCGTTGAGGTAGAAGGCGGAGAGCAGGCTCTGGCCCGAGAGAGGCGTGGCGGGCGCGGCCGGTTCCGCGGTCTTCAGCGTACGCAGCTCTCCGCGCCCGAACCAGTCGATCGCGAGCGCCTGGAAGGGGACGAGGAGGCTCCGATGGGCCGATTTCGGGCGCCGCGCGCCCTTCGCGACGAGCCCCATGCGCCCGTGCTTCTGCGTCCACACCTGCAGGATCAGGCTGGTCTCGCGGTAGGGATAGGTGTGGAGGACGTAGGCTCGGTCCATGGGGAGGCGGAAACCGGTTTTCCCTCATCGGTATCCGAGAAGCTTGAGCGCCGCGTCGTTGTCGGCCCAGCCGCTCTTCACGCGCACGTGGGTCTCGAGGAACACCTTCGAGCCGAACAGCGCCTCCATCGCATGGCGCGCCTCCGTGCCGATGCGCTTGATGGTCGCGCCCTTCTCGCCGATCACGATCGCCTTGTGGTTCGGCTTGTCGACGTAGATGGTCGCGGAGATGCGGCGCAGGTTTCCTTCGTGCTCGAAGCTCTCCACGTCGACCGCGGTGGAGTACGGCAGCTCGTCGCCCAGCAGGCGGAAGATCCGCTCGCGCACCATCTCCGCGGCGAGGAAGCGCTCGGGCCGGTCGGTGATCTCGTCCGGCTCGTAGATGCGGGGAGCCTCGGGAAGGAGCTTGCGCAGCTCGTCGAGGAGCGCACGCAGCTGGGTGCCCTTGGTCGCGCTCACCGGCACGAGCGCCGCGAAATCGCGCTTCTTCGAGGCCTCGAGCAGCGTATGCGCGATCGACGCCTTGTCGCGAATTCTGTCCACCTTGTTGAGCGCGAGCACCACCGGCGCCTTCGGCGGCAGGAGCGCCAGCACGGGATCGTCGCGCTCGTCCCAGCCGTGCGCGTCGATCACGAGGAGGACCGCATCCACCTCCCTCGCCACCTGGCCGACGGTGCGATTCATGGTGCGGTTGAGCGCGTTGGCGTGCTGCGTCTGGAAGCCCGGCGTGTCGACGAAGAGCGCCTGGGATCGCGCGTCGGTATGGATCCCGAGCAGGCGATGGCGCGTCGTCTGCGGCTTGCGCGAGGTGATCGCGACGTGCGCGCCCACGAGGCGGTTCAACAGGGTGGACTTGCCGACGTTGGGCCGGCCGACGATCGCCACCGTGCCGGTGCGAAAGGCGTGCTCGCTCATGACTTGCCGCGCCGCGGCGGCCTCTCCAGCTTCGCGAGCACGCCGGCGGCGGCGGCCTGCTCCGCCGCTCGCCGGCTCGCGCCGCTGCCGCTCGCGGCGAGCGCGAGGTCGTCCACGCGGCACTCGACGGTGAAGATCTGGTCGTGGGCCTCGCCCTCGGTCTTCATCACCGCATAGCGCGGGAGCTGCAGCCGGCGCGCCTGGAGGTGCTCCTGCAGGTCGGTCTTCGGATCCTTGTCCACCGGCGTCTTCTCGGCGCGCTCCAGGCGGTCGGCGAAGAGGCCGCGGACGGCATCGCGCGTGGCGTCGAATCCGGCGTCGAGGTAGACCGCGCCGAGCAGCGCCTCGAGCGCGTCGGCGAGGATCGACGGCCGCCGGAATCCGCCGCTCTTGAGCTCGCCCTCGCCGAGGCGCAGCCGCTCGCCGAGCCCCAGCTCGAGTGCGATCTCGGAGAGCGAGGACTGGTTCACGAGCGCGGCGCGCAGGCGCGAGAGATCGCCCTCCGGGAGCGCGGGAAAGCGCTCGTAGAGGAGCGCGGCCACCGCGCAGTTGAGCAGGCTGTCGCCGAGGAACTCGAGCCGCTCGTTGTGCGGGGCGCCGAAGCTGCGGTGGGTGAGCGCCTGGCGGGCGAACTCCGGAACCGCGAAGCGGTGGCCGAGGCGGCGTTCCAGCTCCGCGAGCCCTTCCGGGCGCTCGGCTTCGCGGGCCGCCCTGCGCGTCACTGCTGCGAGGCGTCGGTCTGCGCGGCTTCGCCCGTGGAGGCCGAGAAGTCGATGCAGGCGCTGATGTTGGCGACGAGCGGCACCTTGACCGACCAGTCGGCGGAGACCACCGATTCCCCGTCCTGCTGGTTGACCTCGAGGTCCTTGCCGTTGATGGTGCGCACGTCGGAGATCGCGTTGCGCATGTCGTAGGCGTGGCGGATCTGCAGCGGAGTGCCGTTCAGCTCGCCGTTCTTGTCCATCTCCGCGAACATCTTCTTCACGTTCCAGTAGTCGATGTACGACGGAAGGAGCTTGGCGGCCATCAGGCCGAAAAAACCCAGCAATCCGAGCGTGAGGATCAAACCCCAGAGCGACAAGCCGCGTTGCCTGTTCATATTCCTCCCGTCCGCGTTTCCGCCGGAGCGGCCCGCTTATTCGATCTTGGTGCCGATGCGGCGGAAGTCGCCGAAATTCATCCACACCAGGAACGCGCGGCCCTTCAAGTTCGCGTCCGGCACGAAGCCCCAGTAGCGGCTGTCGCTGCTCTGGTCGCGGTTATCGCCCATCATGAAATACTCCCCGGGCGGGACCGTGCACGCGAAGCCGTCGTCATTGTATTCGCAATTGTCGCGATGAGGGAATTGCCGGACCTGCGCGAGGTCCACCGGCGGCTGCGCGGGCACCACCATCACCTTGTGCACGCGCCCGTCCAGGTTCTCCAGGAAGGTGGGGAGCCTCAGGTAATTGAGCTCGCTGTCGGTGTAGAAGCCGTCGGGCTGCCACGCGATCGGCTTGCCGTTGATGACCAGCCGCTTGTTGCGATAGACCACCCTGTCGCCGGGCAAGCCCACCGCGCGCTTGATGTAGTCGACGTTCGGGTCGTCCGGATAGCGGAACACGACGACATCGCCGCGATGTACCCGGTCCACGTCGAAGATCTTCTTGTTGATCACGGGAAGCCGGATGCCGTACGTGTACTTGTTCACGAGGATGAAGTCGCCCACGATCAGCGTGGGCTTCATCGAGCCCGACGGGATCTTGAACGGCTCCACCCAGAACGAGCGGATCAGGAACACGACGACGATCACCGGGAAGAAGGCGCGCGCCATGTCGACCAGCACCGGCTCCGGCTCCCCGGCGGTGCGCTTCGGCCGCGCGAACCTCACGTCCCAGAGCCAGATGAGCCCGGTGATCACCGCCGCGAGCAGCAGCACGCCCGCGAAGTCGGTGAACTTGAGGAGCATCCCCATCAGCGAGATGAAGAGGACCGGCCAGGCCACCTCGAGCAGGCCCTTGCGCGTCTCGGTGCGAAGCGATCCGGTGCGCGCGGCGACGAAGTCCCAGGCGATCACCGCCGCGCTCGCGGCCGCGGCGATCATCGCGATCACTTCCCAGTCAAGACCACCTTGCGGCATGCCACTGCTCCTGTTGTTACCTGCCTTTTGCCCGATGGTGTCGAGCGGCGGCGCCTCGCGTCCGCCCCAACACCGCTCCCGCTGCCCTCCCAGGCGGCGTCGTCACTTGGATTCGACCTGGAGGATCGCGAGGAAGGCCTCCTGCGGAATCTCCACGCTCCCGACCTGCTTCATCCTCTTCTTGCCCGCCTTCTGCTTCTCCAGCAGCTTCCTCTTGCGCGTGATGTCGCCGCCATAGCACTTGGCGAGCACGTTCTTGCGCAGGGCCTTGATGTTCTCCCGGGCGATGATGTCCGCCCCGATCGCCGCCTGCACCGCCACGTCGAACATCTGGCGCGGGATCAGCTCGCGCATGCGCGTGGCGAGCTCGCGGCCGCGGAAGCGCGCCGTCTGCCGGTGCACGATGAGCGAGAGCGCGTCCACGCGCTCGCCGTTGATGAGGATATCGAGGCGCACCAGGTCGCCGCCGCGGAACTCGAGGAACTCGTAGTCGAGGGAGGCGTAGCCGCGCGAGGTGCTCTTGAGCTTGTCGAAGAAGTCCATCACCACTTCGTTCAACGGCATGTCGTACGTGAGGATGACCTGGCGCCCCACGTACTGCATGTTCACCTGCGCCCCGCGCTTCTCGTTGCACAGCGTCATCACCGGGCCCACGTACTCCTGCGGCATGATGATCGTCGCGCGGATGATGGGCTCGCGGATCTCCTCGATCGACGAGGGATCGGGGAGCTTCGACGGGTTCTCGATCTGCACCACGTTGCCGTCGCGCGTCTTCACCTCGTACACCACCGTGGGCGCGGTGGTGATGAGCTCCATGTCGTACTCGCGCTCGAGGCGCTCCTGCACGATGTCCATGTGCAGGAGCCCCAAAAAGCCGCAGCGGAAGCCGAACCCGAGCGCCTGGGAGGTCTCGGGCTCGTAGCGCAGGCTCGAGTCGTTCAACTGCAGCTTCTCGAGCGCGTCGCGCAGCGCCTCGTACTGGTTGGACTCCACCGGGTAGAGCCCCGCGAAGACCTGCGGCTGGATCTCCTTGAAGCCGGGGAGCGCCTCGGCCGCCGGCGCATCGGCGTGGGTCACGGTATCGCCCACCTTCGCTTCCTTGAGCTCCTTGATGCCCGCGATCATGAAGCCCACGCCGCCCGCGGCGAGGCTGTCGCGCGCGACCGACTTCGGCGTGAATACCCCGACCTGCTCGACCAAGTGCACCGCCTCCGTCGCCATGAGCTTGATGCGATCGCGCGGCCGAAGGGTTCCATCGACCACGCGCAGCAGCATCACGACGCCCACGTAATTGTCGAACCAGGAGTCGATCACCAATGCCTTAAGCGGAGCTGAAGGGTCGCCCTTGGGGGGCGGAATGCGCGCGATCACGGCCTCGAGCACGTCGTCGATGCCCTCCCCGGTCTTCGCGCTGCAGCGCACCGCGTCGTGCGCCGGGATGCCGATCACGTCCTCGATCTCCTGGATCGCGCGCTCGGGCTGCGCGCTCGGCAGGTCGATCTTGTTGAGCACCGGGACCACCTCGACGCCGAGCTCGGTGGCGGTGTAGCAGTTGGCCACGGTCTGCGCCTCGACGCCCTGGGAGGCGTCGACCACGAGGAGCGCCCCCTCGCAGGCGGAGAGCGAGCGCGAGACCTCGTAGGAGAAGTCCACGTGGCCCGGAGTGTCGATGAGGTTGAGCTCGTAGTCGCGGCCGTCGCGCGAGCGGTAGCGCAGCGCCGCGGTCTGCGCCTTGATGGTGATGCCGCGCTCGCGCTCGAGATCCATCGAGTCGAGCACCTGCTCGTCCATCTCGCGCGACGAAAGACCGCCGGTGCGCTCGATCAGCCGGTCGGCGAGCGTGCTCTTGCCGTGGTCGATGTGCGCGATGATGGAGAAGTTGCGGATGTGATCCATGGAAATCAAAAGGCCACCTGCGGGTGGCCTCATTGACCGCTTGCTGCCTTGGGTGGTTGGGGGGCCGGTCGCTGTCCCAACGGCCGCACCCATGGGCCGCCACGCGCCGTTGAGCGGCGGCTTTGCCGTCCGCTCCAACGGCCGCCCCGGTGGTATTTGGTCATGCGCCGTTGAGCGGCAGCTTGCTGTCCGCTCCAACGGCCGCCCCGATGGTGTTTACTGCGTTGCAAGATTTTACTTCATCCGCGCGAGCCGCGCATCCACGGCCTCGAAATCGAGGAAGTAATGGCAGATCTCGCGGTCGCCGTCGAGGAGCACCGGGACCTTGTCTCCCCATTTCTCCTCGAGGCGCGGGTGGCGGTCCACGTCGATCACCTCGATCTCGAAGGCGTAGCGGCCCTGGAACTGCTCCAGGGCCGCGATGAGCTCGGCGCAGAGGTGACAGTACTCGCGCGCGAGGACGGTGAGCTTCGGCGTCACCCTCGCCGCCCCCGCGCAGGCGCGGGGCCGCGGCGGTTTCCCGCCCTCGCGGGAGCGCCGTTCACTCGTTGTCCGGCCGGATGATCGCGAAGCGCGTGCCCTGCTCGTTGCGCACGAGGAGCGCGACCGGCTTCTTCGGATCGAGCCTGGCGATCGCGTCGTTGAAGGCCCGGGCGTCGGCGATGTCGGTGTTGTTCACCCGCAGGATCACGTCGCCCGGCTGGATGCCCGCGTTCGCCGCGGCGCCCTCCACCGCCTCGACCGCGACCCCGCCGGAAAGCTTGAGCGCCTTCTTCTGCTCGGCCGGGATGTCGCTCACGGCGAGGCCGAGCTTGCCGGGCTTCGCCGCCTTCGGGGTCGAGGGAGTCGACGAGCCTTCCTTCGCCCCGCTCGTGTCCTTGAACTCGCCCACCTTCACGGTCGCCTCGCGCGGCTTGCCGTTGTGCCACACGCCCAAGTGCACCGTGGTGCCGGGCTTGAGGCCGCGGATCGTGCGCGACAGATCGGAGGATCCCTCCACGGGGCGGCCGTCGATCTTGAGGATCACGTCGCCCGCCTCGAGGCCCGCCTTCGCCGCCGGCGAGCCGTCCTCGACGCTCAGCACCGCCGCGCCCTGCGTCTTCGGAAGCCCCAGGCTCACGGCGAGGTCGCGCGTCACGTTGGTGATGCCGACGCCGATGCGCCCGCGCGTGACGTGGCCGGTCTTGATGAGCTGCTCGGCCACGCCATACGCGTAGTCGATCGGGATCGCGAACGAGATGCCCGCGAACGCCCCGGTGCGCGAGAAGATCTGGGAGTTGATGCCCACCACCTCGCCGTGCATGTTGAGGAGCGGGCCGCCGGAGTTGCCGGGGTTCACGGCGACGTCGGTCTGGATGAACGGAACCGCGTCCATGTTCGGGTCGGTGGAGAGGTTGTCGCGGCTGGTGGCGCTCACGATGCCCGCGGTGACGGTGTTCACGAACCCGTAGGGCGAGCCGATCGCGATCACCCATTCGCCCGCGCGCAGCTTGTTCGAGTCGCCGATCTTCGCGACGGGAAGGTTGGCCGCGTCCACCTTGATCACCGCCACGTCGCTCCGGGTGTCCACGCCGATCACCTTCGCCTTGAGCTCGCGCTTGTCGGTGAGGCGCACCTTGACCTCGTCGGCGTTTTCGACGACGTGCGCGTTGGTGACGATGTATCCGTCCGGACTCACGATGAACCCGGAGCCCAGGCCGAAGGGACGCAGCGGCCCCTTGGGCGCCTTCTCGCCGTTGCCCGGCTGCTCCTGGCGCTGCTCGGGCGGCATGAAGCGCTTGAAGAACTCGTAGAACGGATCGTCTTCGGACAGGCCGGGGATCGCCTGCTGGCGCGGCCTGCGGGTCTCGGTGTTGATGTTCACCACGGCCGGCCCGTATTTCTCGACGAGGTCGGCGAAATCGGGCAGCACCTGCGCCGTCGCGCCGGGGGTGCTGGGCGTGTTGTGGGGGTTGCGGGCGGGCGGCTGCGCCTGGGCGGCGCCGGCGCCGACCGCGAGGAATGCGCAGAGGAAAAGGGCCTGGATTCGTTTCATGGCGACGATCCTGTCGTTATGGGCGATGCGCACCGAGGAGGGGCTATCCCCTCAGGTGGGGATGAAGGGAGCAATCTCCAGAGGATGGATGGTACGGAAAAAATCAGGGCGCGTGGCCCACGCTCGCGGCGACCTCCTCCGCGGTGGCGAGCGGAACCTCGCCGAGCACCGTGACGAGCTCGTCGCCCATCGGCCGCGCGAAGAAGGTGGTGGTGCCGTTCTCGCTCGAGGATTCGGTCGTGCGCGTGGGCGAGCCGTTCGGCTCGACGAAGACCGAAAGGCTCGCCAGCCCGTCGCTGAAGATGAGCTGCGAGACCGGGTGCGGGCGGCCGGGAAGCGTCCGGCGCAGCTCCGTCACCTTGCGGAATCCGGCGGGAAGCTTGTCCACCGTCCAGCCGGTGTCCACGCCCTTCGCCTCCTCGCGCGGCTGCGCATCCGTGATCCACTGCTTCACGCGCGCCTCGAAGATCGACTTGAGGTCGCGGCGCGCGATATGCGAACCGAGCTTGAGGTCGGCGAAGGTGTACTGCTCGATCATCCGGCCCTGCAGCCCGAAGGTCTTCGCGCGCACCACGAGGCCGGTTTCCGTCTCGGAGCACAGGCGCTCGGGAAAGCGCTCGCTATCGTGCGGCTCGAGCACGATCCAGCGGCATTCGTAGCCCAGCACGTGCTCGAGCGAGCCCAGCTTCACGTCGTAGCTTTGCGCGATCACCTCCGCCGGCGCGCGGAAGAGCGAGGGGAAGAAGCGCGCGTTCACCCGGCGGTCGAGGCGTACCGTCTTCGCATCGGGGTAGTAGCAGAACATCTCGTCGTTGCGCCGCACGATCTCGTAAGGCGGCCCGTCGAGCGCCTCGATGCGCTCGTGCTCGTCGCCTTTGGTGTTCACGTGCGTGATGCGGATGGTGGAGATGCGGTCGCCGTTGGTGTGGACGAAGACCCCGGAATAGGAGGAGTTGCGGGCGGCATCCATCGCGCGCTGCAGCCACCCGAGCGCGTCGGAAGGCGGCGCCGCGTAGGCGCCGCAAGCCACGCCCAGGACGAGCAGGGGCAGCCAGCGCCGCCCGCCGGCGAGGACGTGTCGCTTCCTCATCGCGCCAAGGCCGGCGCGGTGTTCGTCACGGGACGATAGAGGTCGGGCGAGGGAACCTGGCGATGCGCCACCAGGTACTCCTGCACGCTGAGCGCGGGCGCGGGGACGATCGTCATCGTGCTCGCGACAGGCTGGATCGATTGGTCGATGGTCTTCGAGGCGACGATCGGCGCGCCCGCGGGAGCGGGATTTCCGCCCTGCGAGCCGAGCCATCCCACCACGCCCACGGTCGCAACCGACGCGGCTGCGGCGAGCGCGACGCGGGCCACGGTGGCCCGGCGCACCCTGATGCGTGGCGCGAGCACCGTCGGCTGCTGCCTGAGCCTCTCGAAAACGTTCGCCGGCATGGCGACCGTGACCGGCGCCTGGCCGCGCATCGCATCTCCGATCGTGTGGTAGAGGTACCAGGTGCGCTTCCGGTCCTCGTCGGCGCAGCACGCGCTCAGTGCGGCATCGGCCTCGCGGCCTTCCAGCTCGCCGTCCATCAGCGCGGAGATTTCCTGTGTCATTTCCTGCTCCTGTTCACTAGGGCCCTCACTCTTTGCGGTGCAGGCCTTCATCTGCTCGAGGGGTTGCTGCCCCGGGTATCGTTATTACCAGCGTTTGTCCTTGCTCGTTCCGAGCTGCGGCCGCAGCTTCTCCGCCACGGCCTCGCGCGCCCGGAAGATCCTCGACCGGACCGTTCCGATCGGGCAATTCATGATCTGCGCGATCTCCTCGTAGGAGAGGCCGTCGAGCTCGCGCAGGGTGATCGCGGTGCGCAGCTCCTCGGGAAGCGCGCCGATCGCGTCGTTCACGGTCTGGGCGATCTGCTTGCTCGCGAGCTCGCTCTCCGGCGTGTTGATGTCCCTCAGGCCCGCCGCATCCTCGAAGCCCTCGGCCTCCTCGCTGTCGAATTCCGTCGACGTGGGCGCGCGGCGCCCGAGCGCGATGAGGTAGTTCTTCGCCGTGTTGATGCCGATGCGGTAGAGCCACGTGTAGAAGGCGCTGTCGCCGCGGAAATTGGGCAGCGCCCGGTACGCCTTGATGAAGGCTTCCTGGGCCACGTCCTCGATCTCCGCCGGATCGCGGATCACGCGCGAAAGGAGCCGCTCGAGCTTCCTCTGGTACTTGAGCACCAGGAGCTCGAAAGCCCGCTTTTCCCCTCGCTGTGCGCGCTCGACGAGCTGCTGGTCGACTTCCCTGTCGCTCATTCGGCCTTGTGTGGGTGCATGTGCGAGACCGGGCCCTCCCGCGAGACCCGACGACTGTGCGGGCGGCGCCACGAAGGGCTTCTTGACCTCCTGGGGTATTATAAAGCTCAAATTTTTCATTCCTTTGGCACGCATTTCCGGGACATTAGCCTCAAGACAGGGACGTAGGAAGATAGTTCCTCGCTTTGTAGGGCTTTCCCCCACAAAAGCACCATCCCCGAGCCCTCCATTCTGACGGTCCCCCATTGAAGAACTACGACGTTCTCGTGATCGGCAGTGGTCTGGCCGGCATGTCGGCCGCCCTGCGCCTCGCCGGGCGCTGCAAGGTTGCCCTGGTCACCAAGCACGAGCTGCTCGACGGTGCCTCGAGCTGGGCCCAAGGGGGGATCGCGGCGGTCATGGAAGGCTCCGACTCCGTGGAGGACCACATCCGCGACACGCTCGTCGCCGGGGCGGGGCTTTGCCGCGAGGACGCGGTGCGCTTCGTGGTGGAGCGCGGGCGCCGCTCGGTCGAATGGCTGGTGGCCCAGGGCGTCCCTTTCACCCGCGACGAGGAAAACCACGACGAGCTCCACCTCACGCGCGAAGGCGGACACAGCCACCGGCGCATCGTGCACGCGGCCGACGCCACGGGCCGCGCGGTGCAGAAGACCCTCGTCGGCCAGGTGAAGACGCACCCGAACATCGAGGTCCTCGAGTGGCACATCGCGGTGGACCTCGTCACCTCCCGCAAGGTGGGCGTGGCGGGGCCCAATCGCGTGCTCGGCGCCTACGTGCTCGACATCCCCGGCGATCGCGTCGAAACCTGCGCCGCCCGCTTCACGGTCCTCGCCACCGGCGGCACGGGAAAGGTCTATCTCTACACGACCAATCCCGACACGGCGACCGGCGACGGCCTCGCGATGGGCTGGCGCGCGGGCGCGCGCGTCGCGAACATGGAGTTCATCCAGTTCCACCCGACCTGCCTCTACCACCCGCACGCGAAGTCGTTCCTCATCTCCGAGGCGGTGCGCGGCGAGGGCGGGATCCTCAAGCTCCCCGACGGCGAGCGCTTCATGCCGCGCCACGACTCGCGCGCCGAGCTGGCGCCTCGCGACGTCGTAGCGCGCGCCATCGATTTCGAGATCAAGAAGCACGGCATCGACTGCGTCTACCTCGACATCACCCACAAGGGCGCGGACTTCATCAAAGCGCACTTCCCGAACATCCACGCGCGCTGCCTGGAGTTCGGGATCGACATGACGAAGGAGCCGATCCCCGTCGTGCCCGCGGCGCATTACACGTGCGGCGGCCTCGTCACCGACCTGCGCGGCCGCACCAACGTGCCGCACCTCTATGCGCTCGGGGAAGTCGCATGCACGGGGCTGCATGGCGCCAACCGCCTCGCCTCCAACTCGCTCCTCGAGTGCCTGGTGTTCTCGGAAGCGGCCGCGGCGGACATCCTCGCGCAGCCGGTTGCGCCGATTCCGCCGCTTCCGGCCTGGGACGAGAGCCGCGTGACGGATGCCGACGAGGAGGTGGTCATCTCGCACAACTGGGACGAGCTGCGGCGCACGATGTGGAACTACGTGGGCATCGTGCGCACCACGAAGCGCCTCGAGCGCGCGCGCCACCGCATCCAGCTGCTGCAGGAGGAGATCCAGGAGTTCTACGCGAACTTCCGCGTCTCCAACGACCTCATCGAGCTCAGGAACCTCGTCCTCACCGCCGAGCTCATCGTGCGCTCCGCCCTCGCCCGCAAGGAAAGCCGCGGCCTGCACTTCAGCCTCGATTATCCGCACACGCTGCCCGAAGCGGTGGACACCGTGCTCGTCCCCGACGCGACGGCGAGCATCGCGACGGCGGCCGCGGCCTGGGCCTGAACGCGCGCGCCGTGGGCGCTCCTCCCATCCTCACGCTCGAAGAGCTGCGCGCCGTGGAAGCGCGCTGCGCGCAGGAGGCGATGCCGAGCCTCATGGAGCGCGCCGGACGGTCGGTCGCCGAAGCGGCGCGGCGCCTCACCTCCGACACCGGCGATACCGTCCTCGTGGTGGCCGGCCCCGGAAACAACGGCGGCGATGCGTGGGTCGCGGCCGAAGCGCTGCGCGAGGGATTCCATCGCATCGTCGTGCTCGACGCGGGAAGCGGGCCGCCGAAGGCCGCGCAGGCGCGCGCCGCGCGCGCCGCGTTCGAGTCGCACGGCGGCACGGTCGTGCGCGAGTGGCCTTCCCAGGCGCGGCTCGCGCTCGTGGCCGACGGCCTGTTCGGCGTGGGGCTCACGCGCGACGTCGACGACCGGTTCAAGGCGCTCATCGAGCGCATCAACGCATGCGGCGCGCCGGTGCTCGCGATCGACGTGCCGAGCGGCCTCGACAGCTCGACGGGACGCGTGCGAGGCGCGGCGGTAAACGCGGCGCGCACGCTCACCTTCATCGCGCACAAGGCGGGACTGCATACCGGCGACGGCCTCGACCATTGCGGCGTCGTCGAGCTCGACCCGCTCGGCGCCGGCGAGGAAGCCGCGCGAGCGGCGCACGGCTTCCTTCTGCGCGTGGAAGACGTCGCCGCGTGGCTCGCGCCGCGCCGCAGGAACTCCCACAAAGGCGACTTCGGCACGCTCGCGGTGATCGGCGGCAACCGCGGCATGGTCGGCGCCGCCCTCCTCGCCGCCCGCGCGGGCCTCCTCGCGGGCGCGGGACGCGTCTTCGTGGCGCTGCTGCGCTCCGACGCCCCCGCGCTCGACATCGTGCATCCGGAGCTCATGCTGCGCAGCGTCGACGAGGCGCTCACCGCCGACGTCCTGGTCGCGGGACCGGGTGCGGGGCGATCGCCCTCGGCCACCTCCCGCTCGGCCTTCGAGCGCGCGATCCTGCCCTCGATCCTCGCCGCGCCGAAGCCGCTGGTGCTCGATGCCGATGCGCTCAATGCCATCGCGTACGACGAAGGGCTGCAGCGGACGCTCGCGGCGCGCAAGGCACCCAGCCTCCTCACGCCCCATCCCGCCGAGGCCGCGCGCCTCCTCGGAACGCAGACCGCGGACGTGCAGGACGATCGCCTCGCCGCCGCGCTCGAGATCGCCCGGCGCTTTGGGGCGAGCGTGGTGCTCAAGGGAGCCGGCAGCATTTGCGCCTTCCCCGATGGAACCTGGTCGGTGAACGGCACCGGCAATCCGGGCCTCGCGACCGCGGGAAGCGGCGACGTGCTCGCGGGTATCATGGGCGCCTTGCTCGCGCAGGGCCTGGAAGCGCGGCGCGCGCTGCAGTACGCCGCGTGCCTGCACGGCGCCGCCGCGGATGCGTGCATCGCTCGAGGCCTGGGCCCGGTGGGTCTCACCGCGGGCGAGATCGCTCTCGAGGCGCGCGCGGTGTTGAACCGCTGGTGCGCCGGCGCGGGGACGGAGAATCGATGACCATGCAATCGTTCGCGGCGGTCGGAGTGGGGGCGGCGGTCGGCGCGTGGCTGCGCTGGGGACTCGGCGCGCTGCTCAATCCCGTGTTTCCCACCATCCCGCTCGGCACCCTCTCCGCGAACCTCCTCGGCGGCTTCGTCATGGGCGTCGCGATGGCCGTCTTCGACCATTACGAGGCGCTGCCGCCGGATCTGCGCCTCCTCGTCGCGACCGGGTTCCTCGGCGGGCTGACCACGTTCTCCACGTTCTCGGCCGAGACGGCCACGCTTCTCATGCGCGGCGAGCCCGGCTGGTCGGCCGCGATCGTCGCGGTGCACGTGATCGGCTCGGTCGCGCTCACGCTCGCCGGGATGGCGCTCGCGCAAATTGCGTTCGGCGGGAGGATGCGATGAAGGGACAGTTCCTGCGCTTCTATACCCACGAGAACCGCAAGGTGGGCGGCGTGCTGCTCTACGAGTGGCTGCTCGGCGAGGCGAAGAAGCTGGGCATCCACGGCGGCACGGCATTCAAGGCCATGGCCGGGTACGGGCGCCACGGCGTGCTGCACGAATCGAAATTTTTCGAGCTCGCAGGCGAGCTCACGGTGGAGGTGGAGTTCATCGTGACCGACGAGGAAGCGGCGAAGCTCCTCGAAGCGGCCGCCGCGGCGAAGGTGCAACTCTTCTACGCGCGCGTGCCCGCCGAGTTCGCGATCCTCGAAGGCGACCGCTAGGCGTTCGATTCGATCCAGCGCACGAGGCTCGCGACGTCCGTCATGGCGCCGGTCTGCCGCGCCGCCTCGCGTCCGCCCTTGAAGAGGATCATCGTCGGGATGCCGCGGATGTTGTAGCGTCCCGCGATCTCCGGTGCCGCCTCGGTATCGAGCTTCGCCAAGCGCACTCGCGGCTCCAGCCGCGCCGCGGCCTGCTCATAGGCCGGCGCCATCATGCGGCACGGCCCGCACCATGCCGCCCAGAAATCCACCACCACCGGAAGGTCGCTCGCCCCCACGTGACGATCGAAGCTCGCCGTGGTAAGCGCCGTCGAATGCCCCTCGAAGAGCCGGCGCTTGCAGCGTCCACAGACCGCCTCGGGCAAGCGCTCGCGCGCGACGCGGTTGGTCGTGTCGCAATGGGGGCAGACGACGTGAAGGGTATCGGGCATCGCTTCGCTATAATTCTGCCATTGCCTGCGCTTCCTCGCCACGCGGCGAAAGTTCCCTCCCCATGCCCGAACGCGAATCGATGGCCTACGACGTCGTGGTGGTGGGCGCCGGCCCCTCCGGGCTCGCCGCCGCGATCCGGCTCAAGCACCTCGCCGCGGCATCGGGGAAGGAAGTCTCGGTCTGCGTGCTCGAGAAGGGCTCCGAGGTCGGTGCGCACATCCTCTCGGGCGCGGTGATCGATCCCGTCGCGCTCGTCGAGCTCTTCCCCGACTGGAAATCGCAGGGCGCCCCGCTCGACCAGCCGGTGACCGAGGACCGGTTCCTCTTCCTCACGCAGGCCGGCGCGTGGAAGGTGCCGCACGCGCTCCTGCCCGCATGTTTTCGCAACGAGGGCAACTACGTGGCGAGCCTGGGCAACGTCTGCCGCTGGCTCGCCGCGCAGGCGGAGGCGCTCGGCGTGGAGATCTACGCGGGCTTCGCCGCGGCCGAGGTGTTGTTCACGGACGACGGCAGGGTCCGCGGCGTGGCCACCGGCGACATGGGCATCGGCAGGAACGGCGAGAGGACCGCCCGCTACCAGCCGGGCATCGAGCTGCACGCGAAGTACACGTTCTTCGCGGAAGGCGCGCGCGGCCACCTCGGCAAGCACCTGCAGGCGCGCTACCGGTTGCGCGAGGGCCGCGATCCCCAGGTCTACGGCATCGGCGTGAAGGAGCTGTGGGAAGTGGCGCCGCAGAGGCACGCGCCGGGGCTCGTGGTGCACACGGCGGGGTGGCCGCTCGATTCGGAAACCTACGGCGGGTCGTTCCTGTACCACATGGCGGAGCGCCAGGTCGCGGTGGGCTTCGTCCTGGGCCTCGGCTACTCGAATCCGTATCTCAGCCCCTTCGAGGAGTTCCAGCGCTACAAGACGCACCCGGCGATCCGCGGCTTCTTCGAGGGCGGGCGGCGCATCTCCTACGGCGCGCGCGCGATCGCGGCGGGCGGCCTGCAGTCGCTCCCGAAGCTCGTGTTCCCGGGCGGAGCGCTGGTGGGCGACGACGCGGGCTTCCTCAACGCCTCGCGCATCAAGGGCACGCACGCGGCGATCAAGTCCGGAATGCTCGCGGCGCAAGCGGCGTTCGAGGCGCTCGGCGCGGGCCGCAGCCACGACGAGCTCGATGCGTATCCGCGCGCCTTCGAGGCGAGCTGGCTGCACCAGGAGCTGCACCGCGCGCGCAACTTCAAGCCGTGGATGTCGAAGGGCCTCTACGCCGGGTCGCTCCTGTTCGGCATCGACCAGGTGGTCTTCCGCGGGCGCGCGCCGTGGACTCTGCACCACGTCCATGCGGACCATGAAGCTTTGAGGCCGAAGGAAAGCGCGCCGCCGATCGAGTACCCCAAGCCCGACGGCGTGCTCACCTTCGACCGGCTCTCCTCGGTCTTCGTCTCGAACACCAGCCACGAGGAGGACCAGCCGGTCCACCTGCGCCTGAAGGACCCGTCGATCCCCACCCGGATCGACCTTCCCGTTTACGCGGGGCCGGAGTCGCGCTACTGTCCCGCAGGGGTGTACGAATTCGTAAGCGAAGGGGGCACGACCCGGCTGCAGATCAACGCGGCGAACTGCGTCCACTGCAAGACCTGCGACATCAAGGATCCGACGCAGAACATCGAATGGGTGGTGCCCGAAGGCGGTGGTGGCCCCAACTATCCCAACATGTGACCCTGTGAGGAGGCTCGCAATGAAGACCGTAGCCGAGCTGCTGAAGGTCAAGCCCGCCCGCGTCGTTTCCATCCAGCCCGAGATGACGGTGCTCGACGCGATCAAGGTGCTCGCCCGCGAGGACGTCGGCGCCGCGATCGTGATGACCGGCAACCGCCTGGCGGGCATCCTCTCCGAGCGCGACTACACGCGCAAGGTGATCCTGCAGGGGCGCGCGTCCAACACCACGCGCGTCGAGGAGATCATGACCGCGAACGTGGTGTGCGTGAGCCCGCGCACGACGGCGCGCGAGTGCATGGAGCTCATGGTGGAGAAGCAGATCCGCCACCTGCCCGTGGTGGACGAGGGGCGCGTGGTGGGAATGGTGTCGATCCGCGACATCGTGAGCGACATCATCGCGGACCAGGATTTCACCATCGAGCAGCTCGAGCACTACATTAGCGGGCAGTAGGCAAGTAGCGAGCAGCGGGAACGGTGTTGGAGCGGACGGCAAAGCCGCCGCTCAACACCACCAGGCAGGGAACGGTATTGGAGCGGACGGCGAAGCCGCCGCTCGACACCGGCGAGCAGGGAACGGCGTTGGAGCGGAGGGCGGGGCCGCCGCTCAACACAACCGAACAGGAGGCTGGATGTCGGAGCACGGGATCCACGTGCATGGCGCGCACGACCATGCCGTGGAGCACGAGGCGCACAGGGGCGGGCTGGGGCAGCAGATCGCGATCTTCACGGCGATCCTCGCCACGGTGGGCGCCATCGTGAGCTTCTTCGGCGGCGACACGCAGAACAAGGCGCTGCTCTACAAGAACAACGCGGTGCTCGAGCGCGCCGAGGCCTCGGACCAGTGGAACTACTACCAGGCGAAGAGCATGAAGCAGAACCTGGCGGAGGTCGCCGCCGCCATCGCCACGGACCCGAAGGCCGCGGCCCGCTACCGGGACGACGCGCGGCGCTACGCGGGCGAGAAGAAGGACGTCGAGAAGGACGCGCGCAAGCACGAGGAGGCGTACAAGGCCTGGAACGACAAGAGCGACCGCGCCCTGCATCCGCACCACTACCTCTCGCTCTCGATGACGCTGCTGCAGATCGCGATCGCGCTGGCCTCCATCACCGTGCTCACGCAGAAGCGCTGGCTGCTCGGCGGCGCGGCGCTGAGCGCGCTCGCCGGCGCGGTCCTCGGCATCGTCGCCTGGTTCTAGAGCCGCCGCCGCGCATGCTCGAGGTGCGCGCGCTCGGCAAGCGCTTCGGCGCGGGCCCTGCGCTCCTCGCCGGCGTGAGCCTCGCGGTCGCGGCCGGCGAGTGGTGCGCGATCGTGGGGGAATCGGGATCCGGGAAGTCGACGCTGCTCAATATCGTCGCGGGCCTCGACCGGCCCGACGCAGGCGAGGTGCGGGTCGACTCGAAGCCGCTCGACTACGCCGACGACGAATCGCTCGCCCTCTGGCGCCGCCGCGCGGTGGGTTTCGTGTTCCAGTCGTTCCACCTGCTGCCCTATCTCACCGTCGCGGCGAACGTCGGCCTTCCGCTCGCGCTGCTCGGCGTGGCCGCGCGCGAGCGCGAGGCGCGCGTTGCCGGGGCGCTCGTCGCCGTGGGCCTCGAAGGTCTCGGCGAGCGGCGCCCGGGCTCCCTTTCCGGAGGCGAGATGCAGCGCGCGGCGATCGCGCGCGCGCTCGTGCACCGGCCGGCGCTGGTCCTCGCCGACGAGCCCACCGGGAACCTCGACGAGGCGAACGCCGCCGCGGTCCTCGCGTGCCTCGGCGACGCGGTGAAGCGCGCGGGAGCCGCGGCACTGATGGTCACGCACTCCGCCGTGGCGGCCGCCCGCGCCGACCGCGTGCTGCGGCTCACGCATGGGCGGCTGGAGCCCGCGCCGTGAATCGGACCTCGATCGCGATCCTCATGCGCGGCACGCTAGCGGCCAACCGCGTGCGCCTCGCCTTGACGGTCCTGTCGATCGCGCTCGGCGTGGCGCTCGCGGGCGCCGTGCACACGGTGCACACGTCCGCGCTCGCCGAGGTGGACCGTTCCGCGCGCGCCCTCGCGGGGACCGCGGACCTGGAGCTGCGCGGGCCGCTCGACGGCTTCGACGAGCGCCTGTTCGCGCGCGTCGCGCGCCTTCCCGGCGTACGGGTCGCGAGCCCGATCGTGGAAGCGCGGGCCGCAATCGCGGCGCGCGACGGCGAATCGGTGCGGGTGCTGGGAATCGATCCGCTGCGCGAGATGCGCCTGCAGCCCGCGTTCGTCGCGCGCTCCGATGCGGGCGCCCTGCCCGATGCGGCGCGGCTCCTCGACGAGCGCAGCGCATGGCTCTCGCCCGCCGCCGCGGAGCGCCTCGGCCTCGCCGCGGGCTCGCGCCTCGCCCTCGTCGCGGGAAGCCGCGAGCACGATTTCCGCGTCGCCGGGATCCTCGACGGGCTGCGATCCGCGGGCGACCTCGCCGTGATCGACATCGCCGCCGCGCAACAGGCGTTCGGACGCGTGGGCCGGCTCTCGCGCATCGACCTGAGCCTGCGCCCAAACGCGAGCGTCGACGAGGTGCGCCGCGCGCTTGAGCCGATCCTTCCGCCCGGGGTCGTGGCCGCGGAACCCGCTTCGGCCTCGCAGCGGGCCGCCGCGATCTCGCGCGCCTATCGCGTGAACCTCGACGCGCTCGCGCTGGTCGCGCTCGCTACCGGCGCCTTCCTCGTGTTCTCGACGCTCGCGCTGCAGGCCGCGCGCCGGCGCCAGGAATTCGCGTTGCTGCGCGCGCTGGGCGTGACGCGCCGCGGGCTCGCGGCGGAGCTCGCGCTGGAAGGCGCCCTCCTCGGCGCCGGCGGCGCGGCGCTCGGCACCGCCATCGGCATCGCCGCAAGCCGCTTCCTCCTCGCGCGCATCGGGGCGGACCTCGGTGCCGGATACTTCAGCGGCCAGGGCGTTCCCTTCGCGCCGGACCCGCGCGCGCTCGCCGCGATCGCGCTCCTCGCGGTCGCGCTCTCGGTGGCCGCGGCGCTGCGCGTGGCGTGGGCCGTGGGGCGCATCCCGGTGGCCGAGGCGCTGCGCGACCGCGCGATCGACATCTCGGTCGCGCCCGGCTCCGTGCGGCACGCCGCGGCCTGCGCGATCCTCGGCGTGCCGCTCCTGCTCGCGCCGCCGGTCGCCGGGCTGCCGCTCGGCGGCTACGCCGCGATCGCGGCGTGGCTCGCCGCGGCGGTGCTCGCGGTCGCGCCCATCTGCCGCGCGGTCCTCGCGCGATCCGCGCAACCGCGCTCGGCCGTCGCGGCGCTGGCGCTCGCGCAGGTGCGCGACCTTCCGGGGCATCTCGCGGCGAGCGTCGCAGGCATCGTCGTGAGCGCGTCGCTGTGCGTCGCCATGGCGATCCTGGTCTTCTCGTTCCGCGTCTCCCTCGAGGACTGGCTGGGCGGGATCGTGGGCGCAGACCTGTACCTGCGCACCGCGGCCGGCGGAGACACCGGCTACCTCACGCTCGACGAGCAGCGCGCCGTCGAGCGGCTGCCGCAGGTGAGGAGCGCGGAGCCGTTGCGCTACGACCGCCTGGTGCTCGACCCGCGCCGCGAGCCGCTCACGCTCATCGCGCGGCCCGTGGACGCGCGCATCCTCGCCGGATACCAGGCCGAGCCGCGCGCAATGCCGCCGCCGGGCGCGGAGCCGCCGGTGTGGATCTCGGAGGCCGCGCGCGACCTCGAGGGCTGGAAGGCGGGCGAGCGCATCGTGCTGCCGATCTCGGGGCACGCGACGCCGGTGCGCGTGGCCGCGGTGATCCGCGATTACGCACGTACCTGGGGCGCGGTCGTCATGCGGCTGGCAGATTACCGGCGCATCACCGGCGACACGACGGCGAACGACATGGCGCTGCACCTCCCGGGCGGCGTGGGCGTCGAGCGCGCCGAGTCGGCCATCCGCGCGGCGCTTCCGGCTGCGCGCGGGCTCGCCTTCGAGGACGCGGCGAGCCTGCGCCGGCGCTCGCTCGAGACCTTCGACCGCACGTTCGCCGTCACCTACGCGCTCGAGGCGATCGCGGTCGCCATCGGGCTCGCGGGCGTGACGTCGAGCTTCGCCGCGCTCGCCTGGTCGCGCCGCCGCGAGTTCGGCGTGCTGCGCTTCCTCGGCCTCACGCGCCGCGAGATCCTGCGGCTCCTCGCCATCGAGGGCGCCGCCGCCGGCGCGCTCGGCGCCGCCATCGGGCTCGTCTCGGGAATCCTCATGAGCTTCGTGCTCGTGCGCATCGTGAACCGCCAGTCCTTCCACTGGTCTGTCGAGCTGCACTGGCCGATCGGCGCGCTCGCCGCCCTCCTCGCCGCGATCGTGCTCGCCTGCGCGGTGGGCGCGCGCGCGAGCGGCGCGGCGGCGGTGCGGCGCGAGGCGATCGCCGCGGTGAAGGACGATGCATAGGTTCCTCGCCGGCCTCCTGGGAATCGTCACGCTCGCCGCATCGGCCGCGACGTTCGATCCGGTCCTCCCCGGCAAGGCGCTCGAGTTCCCGCGCGATTTCGGCGCGCATCCCGGGCATCGCCTCGAGTGGTGGTACCTCACGGGAAACCTGCAGGGCGCGCACGGCCCGCTCGGCTTCCAGGTGACGTTCTTCCGCGTGCGCAACCCCGCGGCGGAGGGAAATCCGAGCCGCTTCAGCCCGACGCAGCTCCTCTTCGCGCACGCGGCGCTCGCCGATCCGGCCACCGGGCACCTGCTCCACGACCAGCGCTCGGCGCGCGCCTACGACGGCCTCGACTTCGCGAGCCTCGCCGACACCGACGTGCGCATCGACGACTGGTCCCTGCAACGCGGTCACGACGCCTACCGCGCGCGCATCGCGGCCGACGATTTCACCCTCGACCTTCGGGCCGTGCCGACGCAACCGGTGCTCCTCGAGGGCGACCGCGGCTTCAGCCGCAAGGGACCGCTCGCCTCGCAGGCGAGCTACTACTACAGCGAGCCGCAGCTTCGAGTGACGGGAAGCGTGCGCACTTCGCGAGGAGCGCAGTCCGTGACCGGGGTCGCCTGGCTCGACCACGAGTGGTCCAGCGAATACCTCGCGCCCGAGGCGGCCGGATGGGACTGGCTGGGCGCGAACCTCGACGACGGCTCCGCGCTCATGGCGTTGCGCATGCGCGGCAGGGACGGCTCGGTGGTGTGGGCGCAGGCCACGTGGCGCGCGAAGGGCGGCGCACCGGTGACCTTTTCCGGCGATTCGGTGCGCTTCATCGTGCGGCGCCGCTGGAAGTCGCCGCGCACCGGCATCGAGTATCCGGTCGCAATGACGGTCGAGGTGGGCGATCGGCGCTGGAGCGTCGATCCGCTCCTGGACGACCAGGAGCTCGACGCGCGCGCGAGCACCGGCACGATCTACTGGGAAGGGGCAGTGCGAATCGCGGGCGATGGAGCGCCGGGCGGGCTCGGATACCTCGAGCTCACCGGGTATGGCGAGCGGGTGCCGTTCTGATGGCGAACGGCGTGCTGATGGCGAACGGCGTGCGCGAGGAGATCGGCACCATCGCGACCGTCGACGGCGTGCGCGGCGTGGCGGTGCTGTGGGTGGTGGCGTTCCATTTCGTGGTGGTGCGCTCCGCCGCCGGCATCGGCGATCCGTGGATCGCCGCTCTCGCACGCGTCCCGGCGCTCGATGCGATCGCGCGCCAGGGATACCTGGGCGTCGACCTCTTCTTCCTGCTCTCGGGCTTCCTGCTCGCGGCTCCGTGGTTCGTGCATGCGCGCGCCGGGATCGCCCCGCCGCAGGCCGGCGGCTTCTACCTTCGGCGCGTGCGAAGGATCGTCCCGGCGTACTACCTGCAGCTCGTGTTCCTCTTCGCGCTCGTGCTGCCGCTCCTGCATGGGCGCAAGTACTGGCGCAGCGACCTCTACGTCGACCTGTGGAACGCGGCGGCGCACGCGCTCTTCCTGCAGAACACGTCGCCGCTCACGAGCGGCTCGCTGGGCGCGAACGGCGCGTTGTGGACGCTCTCCGTGGAGGCGCAGTTCTACCTGCTGCTTCCGCTCGTGATGCCCTGCTTCGTGCGCGCGACGCGGCGATCGCTCGCCGCGGCGACGGCGCTCGCGCTCGCGTGGCAATGGGGCGCGGCGCACGGGCTGCAGGGCTGGGTGCGTACCGAGCTCGCGTGGGGTGCCCATTGGGCGTGGAGCGAAGGCGACGTCCGCGAAGTGCTCGCGATCCAGCTCCCCGCGTTCGCGGCGCACTTCGCGCTGGGCATTGCGCTCGCGGGCGCCTGGGTCCGCTCACGCGATGCGCCGCGCCGCCCGCTCGTACGCGCAGGCCTCGCGGTCCTCGCGGTCGCGCTGCTCGCCGCGCAATTCACCGGGCGCGTCCCATTGCCGCAGGAGCACGCGCGGATGGTGCCCATGCTCGTCCTGGCGGTCTTCCTCTGGCTCGCCGTGACCGCGAAGGAAGGCGCCGCCGCGCGCGCACTGGGCGGCGGCGCCTTCGCCTTCGCGGGGCGCGTGAGCTACTCGACCTACCTCTATCACCTCCCGTTGCTCCTGCTGTGGGACGCGTACGCGCGCGGTCTCGGGGGCTGGCTCGCGCTTCCCGCCTATCTCGCAGCGCTCGGCGCGATCTCGTGGATTTCCTGGCGCCAGGTGGAGCGGCCCTTCCTGGAGGGCCGGTTCGGGCGCGGCGAAGAGCGCGTGCGCGTCTCACCGTCGCCGCCTGCCGAGGCAAAGGCAGAAGTCTCACTTTCGTGAGCGCAGGCCCACCCCGAGCGCGGTGACGATCGCCAGGCACTGCAGCGCCGCCACGCCCCAGAGCACCGAGGTGTAGCGGCCCGCATCCATGAAGAGCCCGAAGGCGAGCGGCGCGATCGCGAGCCCCGTGTCGATGCCCGAGTACACGAAGCCGTAGATGCGGCCGTACGCGGCGGAGCCGAAGGAGGCGGTGGCCGCGCGGCGCACGAGGATATCGCGCGACGGCCCCGAGAACCCGACGCCGAATCCCATCATGCCCATCAGCACGACCAGGCTCCAACGCGGCGCCGCGCCTGAGGCGAGCGCGACCGAGCAGACCGCCGCGGCGCCGAGCGCGATGGCGACGAGCCTTTCCTGCCGCTCGCCCTTCGAGGCGAAGAAGCCGCCCGTGCCCACGCCCGCGGCGCTTCCGAGCAGGTACGCGGTGAGCCCCGAGGTCGCCAGCCCGAGCGTCACTCCGTAGGCGCGCTGGAGCACCGGCGGCCCGAAGTTCTGCAGGCCGCCAAAGGCCATGACCGATACGAGGAAGAACGCGAAGCACATCCAGACGACGCCCACGCCGAGGAACCCGAACGACCCGCCCGCCGGCCGCTGCGCCTCGCCCGGATTGAGCTCGGTGTCGTCGAGGAGCGCGCGGTTCGCGAACAGGAAGCCGAGGGCGAGGAGCCCGACTACCGCGGCGCCCGCGGCGCCCGCGCGCCAGCCGAACGCCTGGGCGAGCGCGAGCACGTAGACGGGCGCGATCGCCCAGCCGAGGCTTCCGGTGAGGCCATGCACCGAGAACGCGTGGCCGAGCCTCGATGCGGATACGCGCCGGTTGAGGATCGTGTAGTCGGCCGGATGGAACACGCAGTTGCCGAGGCCGGCGATCGCCGCGGCGGTGAGCACCATCGGGAAGCTCGGCGCGAGCGCGAGCGCGAATCCCCCGGCGGACAGCAGGAACACGCCGCCGCACAGCACGCGCATCGCGCCGAAGCGGTCGACCACGAAGCCCGCGAGCGCCTGCCCCACGCCGGAGACCACGAAGAACATGGTCATCGTCGATCCCACCTGCGTGAAGGACAGGCCGAAGTCGCGCATGAGCCACGGGAAGAGCGGCGGCATCACGAAATGGAAGAAATGCGAGGTGCCATGCGCGAATCCCACCAGCGAGATCACGGTCGCATCGCGGCGCAAGGTGGCCGCTGGAGAAATGGCGGAGGCGCTGGACAAGACAGTTCAAGGCAAGGACGCAGCCGATATATTGCCCTAAACTTGCGTCGCCCCCCTTGGAGCGCACATGAGCGATTCCATGTCCCCTGCGTCTCTCTCGCCCCTCCTTGCCGATCTGCGGGACGCCTTGGCGCGCCCGTTCGCCGACGAGTTGGCGCAGAGGGTTCCCCAGGTCGTCGACCTCCTCGAGCAGCAGCTCGCCGCCGCGCCCGAGCGCGAGCAGTGGAAGTCGCTGCGCGGGGCGATCGCCCTGCTCGGCGCCGCGCGCGCCACCCTCGCCCCTCCGATCGCGCGCGAGGTGGCGAAGCGGTTCGAGGCCAAGCTGCAAACGGGCGACGACGTGTTCGGGAAGACCTCGCGGTTCTCGCTCGACACGCTGTCCCTGGTCGCGGACGACGAGGTGCGCGAGGAGATCGCGATCGGCAACGCCGCGAAACGGCTGCGCGACCAGCTGGGCGAGGAGCTCTTCACGCTCACGCAGCGGCTCGCATCGATCCTCGAGGTCGAAAGCCTGCCGGACGATCGCAACCCGGCCTTTCCGCGCGTCCTCGCCCGCGGCCTCTACGACGCGCTTGGCGGCTTCGAATCCGACGCCTCGACGAGGCTCGCCGCGTTCGCCGCCTTCGGGCCCGCGATGCTCGAGGTGATCCGCGACGTCTACCAGGGGGCGAACCGCATGCTCGCCGCGCGCGGCGTGCTCCCCGACTTCAAGCGCAGCTACGGGATGCCGACACAGGCGGCCGCGCGCGTGTCGCCGGCTGCGGCAGCCCCGCCGGGCGCCGTGTCCGCGGGGCCGGGCGGCGTGCAGCCCCCAGCCGGAGCCGGCGGCGGGGGTACGGGCGCCGGCTCGCGCGCTTCACCCCTCGAGCGGCTGTTCGCCACGGCCGGGGCACGCGAGGCGCGCGCTGCCGCGGCCGCTGCAGCACCCGCGCCGACGGCCGCCCCGGACATGGTGACGATCCAGGTGCGCCCCGAGCTGCTCTCGGCGCTGCGCGCCCTGGAGGCGCGGCTGCCGGCGCTCTCCGCCGAGGAAGCGCGCGAGGCCACCGCCGCCCCGGCCTCGGCGGAGATCCATCGGGCCAAGCGCGCCATGGCCGGGACGCTCACGCCCTCCGACGCCATCGTCACGGACGTGGTGGCCGCGCTCTTCGACCGGCTGTTCGCCGACCGGCGCCTCGCCGACGCGGCGAAGGCGCAGGTCGCGCGGCTGCAGCTGCCCGTGCTCAAGGCGATCCTGCGCGACCACACCTTCTTCGTCGACCCGGCCCATCCGATCCGCCAGCTCATCGATACGGTCGCCGAGCTCGGCGCGAGCGATCCCGCGGTGCTCGTGGACGACTGCACGCCCGAGGAGTGGATCGCGGCCTCGGTGCAGAACATCGTCGACGGTCCCGACGACGACCCCGAGGGGTTCGTGCGGGAATGCGAGCGGCTCGCCGGAGCGCTCGAGCGCCACCACGAGGCGTCGCTCGCCGACGATCCGGAGGTGCAGGCGCTGCGCGATCGCGAGAAGGGCCTCGCCGCCTTCCGCGAGGCGAGCCTCGCCATCGCGCATCGCGCGGACGCCGCGAACGCCTCCGACAGCGTCGCCTCCTTCCTCTACGAATGCTGGCGCGACGTGATGGTGCGCGACTACCACGTCGCCGGCGACGCCTCCGAGGAATGGACGCAGGACGTCGAGCTCCTCGACGACATGCTCTGGGTGCTCGTTCCGCGTGCGAGCTCGGAGGAGCGCTCGCGCCTCGCCGCGATGCTGCCGACGCTCATCTTCCGCATGAAGATCGCGTTCCTGCGCACGGAAATCGATCCCGCGCAGTCGGCCGAGCGCATCGAGCGGTTGCGCGGGCTTCTCGACGAGGTCGTACGCACGCCGCTCGCGGCGGTGCGCAGCGCCGAGCGGCGTGCGCGCACCGCCGCCGCGCCCCCGGCCGCCGACGACTACACCGCGACGCTGCACACGTCGAGCGCGTCGGAAGAGGGTCTCGCACGCGGGAGCTGGTTCGAGTTCCGCGAGCCCGACGGGGCCACGCGGCGCTGCCGGCTCACGTGGATGAGCGCGGTGCAGGGCGCGTGCGTCTTCAAGGACCTGGACCGGAACCGCTCGTTCGCGCTCGGGCTGGGCGAGCTGCGCGAGCGGCGCCGGGCGGGAAGCGCGGTGCAGGTGGACGGGCCCGGAGTGGCTGCGGCTTCGGTGGAGGCGGCCCTGGCGGACGTCGCGCGCAGCCTCGATGCGCAGGGTCCGATATTGCCACGCAACCCGACCTGACCGCAATCAATCGACGCTCGGCCGGCGCCGTCATACACTTGCGTTCCGCAGGACAAAAGCCACCAAAAATCCAGGAGGAATCCATCATGCTGTCTCGCAAGCTGTGGAAGGCGTTCACGCTCGTCGCTGCCGTCGCGCTCGTCGGTTCGGCGGGCACCGCCTCGGCCATGACCGAGCTCAAGCTCGGCCACGTCGGACATCCCGGATCGCTCATCGGAGCCGCCGCGGACCATTTCGCGGAGATCGCCAACCCGAAGCTCGCCGCCAAGGGATACAAGATCGTGGTCTACGGATCGAGCCAGCTGGGCGGCGACAAGCAGATGATGCAGAAGCTCAAGCTGGGCACCCTCGACATGGTGGAGCCCTCCACGGTCATGTCCTCGATCGCGGACATGTTCGGCGTCTTCGAGATGCCGTACCTCGTGAAGAGCCGCGAGCACATGAAGAAGATCGAGAAGGCGGTCTTCTGGTCGAAGATCGAGCCCACCGCCGAGGCGAAGGGCTACAAGGTCCTCGCCGTGTGGGAGAACGGCTTCCGCCAGATCACCAACAACAAGCGCCCGATCGTGAAGCCTTCCGACCTCCAGGGCATCAAGCTGCGCGTGCCGCAGGGCAAGTGGCGCGTGAAGATGTTCCAGGCCTACGGCGCGAACCCCTCGCCGATGAAGTTCTCGGAGGTCTTCACGGCGCTGCAGACCGGCGTGATGGACGGGCAGGAAAACCCGCTCGCGCAGATCGACAGCGGCAAGTTCTACGAGGTGCAGAAATACCTCTCGCTCACCGGGCACGTCTACACGCCCGCCTACCTCGTGGTGAGCACCAGCCACTTCAAGAAGCTGCCGAAGGACGTGCAGGAGATCCTCAAGCAGGCGGCGAAGGAGACGCAGCCCTATGTGTACGAAACGGGCGCGAAGATGGACCAGGACCTGCTCACCAAGATGAAGGCCGCGGGAACGATCAAGGTGAACGAAGCGGACAAGGACGCGTTCATCGCCGCCTCCAAGCCGATCTACGCGGAGTTCGCGAAGGAGGTCCCGGGCGCGAAAGAGGTGATCGATCGCTGCATCCAGCTCGGCAAGGAATAGGACTGGCGATCGCATGACGCTCGAGAAGGTGCGGGCCGCCTACGAGGCGGCCCTGGAGTGGCTCGTCATCCTTCTGATGGCGATCCTCTTCTTCGAAGTGACGCTGGGCGTGGTGTACCGGACGTTCGGGCAATCGCTCGTCTGGTACGACGAGGTGGCGTCGGTCCTGCTCGCGTGGCTCACGTTCTACGGATCGGCGCTCGCCTCGGTGAAGCGGGCGCACATCGGCTGTCCCGAGGTGATGGCGCTGATGCCGCCGCGCGTGAAGCTCGCCTTCCGCGTGGTGGCCGAGGCGCTCACCATCGGCTTCTTCCTGCTGATGGGCGTGATGGGCTACAAGGTGCTGGGCGTGCTCGAGGGCGACACGATGGTGAGCCTGCCGAGCGTGCCCATCGCCTGGGTGCAGTCGGTGGTGCCGATCAGCGCGGTGCTGATCGTCGTCGCGGAGCTCCTCACCCTGCCCGCGGTGCTGAAGAACGCGCTGCAGCCGCCGGCGATCACGGGGGGAGCGTCGCAATGATCATCCTCCTGATCTTCGGCTGCGTGCTGGCGCTGGTGCTGATCGACGTGCCGATCGCCGTGGCGCTCGGTATCGTCGCGGTGGCGGCGATGGTCGCATCGCACGGGCTGGAGGCGCTGCCCGACCTGCCGATCACGCTCTACGGCGGCGCGACCAGCTTCCCGCTCATCGCGATCCCGCTCTTCATCCTCGCCGGCGCGATCATGAACGCCTCGGGGATCTCGCAACGGCTCATCGCCTTCGCGAGCGCCATCCTGGGGTTCATCCGGGGCGGGCTCGCGATGGTGGCGATCGGCGCCTCGCTCTTCTTCGCGGAGATCTCGGGCTCGGCCGTCGCGGACATCTCCGCGCTCGGCTCGATCCTAATCCCGGCGATGAAGAGCAAGGGTTATCCCGCCCCGCTCGCGGCGGCGATCCTCTCCTCGTCCGCGACGCTCGCCGTGATCATCCCGCCCTCGATCCCGATGATCCTCTACGCGGTCATGGCGGGAACTTCGGTAGTGCAGCTCTTCGTCGCGGGCATCGTGCCGGGCGTGGTCGGCGGCCTCGGGCTGATGGGCATGGCGTACTGGTTCGCGCGCCGCTACAACCTGCCCATCGAGGAGAAGTTCCAGTGGTCGCGCGTTCGCAGGACCTTCCGCGAGGCGTTCTGGGCGTTCACCCTGCCCGTGATCATCCTGGGCGCCATCTTCGGCGGCATCGTGACCGCGACCGAGGGCGCCGCCATGGCGGTGGTGGCGTCGCTCTTCATCGGCCTCGTCGTCTACCGCGAGCTGGACCTGAAGCACCTCAAGCGCGCCATGATCGAGGGCGGCGTGCAGACCGCAGTGGTGATGCTGCTGGTCGCGGCCTCGGCGCTCCTCGGCGATTACCTCTCCGAGGTCCAGGCGCCGCAGCATCTCGCGAACGCGGTGGCGAGCCTCACGCACAACAAGTGGCTCGTGCTCGCGATGCTCAACGTGCTCTTCCTGCTGCTCGGCATGTTCCTGCATTCGGCGGCCGCGATCATCCTGGTGGTGCCGGTGGTGATGCCGCTCGTGCAGGCGGTGGGCATCGACCCGATCCACTTCGGGCTGATCGTCACGGTGAACCTCGGCATCGGCCAACAGACCCCGCCGGTCGCCTCGGTGCTCATGGTGGCCTGCTCGCTCGCCAAGGCATCGATCTGGGAAGTCACCCGCGTGAACATCTATTTCATCGCGGTGCTCTTCACGATCCTCATGCTGGTCACGTACTGGCCGGCGTTCGGCCTGGGACTCGTGCACGCCTTCTACCATTGAGCGAGGAACGATCGAAGTGAAGGGACCGTTGCAAGGCATCAAGGTGGTCGAGCTCGCCCAGATCATGGCCGGCCCGACCTGCGGAATGCTCCTCGCCGACATGGGCGCGGATGTGATCAAGGTCGAGAAGCTGCCGGGCGGCGACGACACGAGGAGCTATTCGGAGCCGCAGGTGAAGGGCGAGTCGGCCGCGTTCATGATCCTCAACCGCAACAAGCGCGGCATCGCGGTGAACCTCAAGACGCCGGGCGGCCTGGAGGTGGTGAAGAAGCTTCTCGCAGACGCCGACGTGGTCACGGAAAACTACCGCAAGGGAACGCTCGAGAAGCTGGGGCTGGGCTACGAGGTGCTGCGGAAGCTCAACCCGCGGCTCGTCTATTGCGCGATCTCCGGGTACGGGCGCACCGGACCCTACGCCGACAAGGGCGGCTTCGACCTCATCGCGCAGGGCTTCGCGGGCCTCATGAGCGTGACCGGCGAGCCCGGCGGAGCGCCGGTGAAGTCGGGCACGCCGATCGCGGACATCAACGCGGGCACCTTCGCGGCGCTCGGGATCGTCTCCGCCCTCCTCGCGCGGCAGACGACCGGACGCGGGCAATTCGTCGAGACCTCGCTCATGGAGGCGGCCACCCAGCAGATGTACTGGCAGGCCGCCATCCATTTCGCGACCGGCGCGAACCCGGGACCGTCGGGCTCGGCGCACATCCTCACCGCGCCGTACCAGGCGTTCCCCACCGCCGACGGATGGATCAACCTCGGCGGCGCTAACCAGTCCAACTGGGAGCGCATCGTGAAGGCGATCGGCATGCCCGAGCTCGGGACCGATCCGCGTTTCGCCACGAACACGGACCGCATGAAGAACCTCGCGGTGCTCGTGCCGGTCCTCGCCGAAGCGCTGAAGAAGAAGCCCTCCGCGCACTGGATCGCGGTGTTCGAGGCGCAGGGCGTCCCCGTGGGACCCGTCAACAAGACCTCGGACATGGTCTCGGACCCGCAGGTGCTCGCGCGCGAGATGGTGATCGAGGTGGAGCACCCGAAGGCCGGACGCATGAAGGCGATCGGGCACCCGGTGAAGTTCTCCGAGACGCGCGCGGAATGGAAGCGCCCGGCGCCGCTTCTCGGCCAGCACACGCGCGAGGTCCTGAAGGGCCTGGGGTACGACGACGCGCGCATCGACGCGCTCGCGACGGAAGGCGCGGTCCGCTGCGGCTAGGATCGCGACGCATGCCCTCCGTCCTGTTCCTCTCGATCCTCGGCGCCGCCTCCCTGGTCACGTCCTTCATTTCCGGGATCCTCGGGATGGCGGGCGGCATGATCCTCATGGGCGTCCTGCTGGCGCTCCTGCCGCTGCCCGCGGCGATGATGCTCCACGGGATCACGCAGCTCGCGGCGAACGGCTGGCGCGCCGTGCTGCTGCGCCGCGAGGTCGACTGGCGCATCTTCCGCGGCTACGTGCTCGGCGCGCTCGCCGCGCTGCTGCTCTTCATGCTGGTGCGGCTGGTGGTGAGCAAGCCGGTCGCCCTGCTCGCCATGGGTGTCACGCCCTTCGCGACGATGTGGCTTCCCGAAGGGCTGCACCTCAACGCGCAGCGGCGCGGCCAGGCGTTCGTCTGCGGCGTGCTGTGCGCCGCGGTGTCGCTCACGGCCGGCGTGTCGGGGCCGATTCTGGACATCTTCTTCGTGCGCACCGGGATGCGCCGGCACCAGGTGGTCGCGACCAAGGCGCTCACGCAGAGCTTCACCCACCTCCTCAAGATCTTCTACTTCGGCACGGTGATCTCGCTCGCGGGCGGCAACGTGAGGCCCGGGCTCGCGGCGATGATGGTCGTGCTCGCCCTCGTGGGCACCTCGCTCTCGCGCGGCGTGCTCGAGCGCATGAACGACGTCGCGTTCCGCCGCTGGACGCGCTGGACGGTCCTCACGCTCGGCGCGGTCTACCTCGCCAACGGCCTGCGGCTGGTGCTCGCGTAGCGCGCAGTCCCGGAAGCGGCGCGTCGGAGTCGCGGAAGGCGCGCGTCGGCGCGAGCCTCGGACGGGAACGCCCCGGCGGTCCACCGGTCTTCCCGGATATGGCCGCCCGGCGACCTCCCACGCACCGGATTTCCCTCTTCACGCGCGTCGCGTACGCAACCTCGCGCCTTGCGGGTCGCGCCTCGACCTTCATCGTGATGTGCGGCCTCGTCGTGTTCTGGGCGGCCGCCGGGCCGTACTTCCACTACAGCGACTCCTGGCAGCTCACGATCAATACCGGCACCACCATCCTCACCTTCCTGATGGTGTTCCTCATCCAGGCGACCCAGAACCGCGACGCCGCGGCGATCCAGATCAAGCTCGACGAGATCATCCGCGCGCTCGACGGCGCCCACAACGCGATGCTCGATCTCGAGGAGCTCGACGAGAAGGACCTGGTGAAGATGCGCGAGAGCTACCTCGCGCTCGCCGAGCGTGCGCGCCTCGCGTTGAAGCGCGGCGATACGGACACCGATGTCCCGGACCTCGCCGAGAAGCGCCCGCCGCGCCGCAACCCCAACGGCCGCGCCAAGCGCGCCTGAAAACCGGGTTTTGTTCACTCGAACCTCACCGCCGTGGTGTTCGCTCCGCAAAGGAGTACGCCGATCGCCTGTCCGCGCCTGACTGGGAAGCGGCGCGAGAGGAGCGCGGCGAAGGCGGCGGCCCCGCCGGGCTCGACCGCGACGCGCAGCGTCCTCCACAGCGCGGCCTGCGCCGCGCCGATCGCCTCGTCGGTGACGAGCACGGTGCGCGGCGCGTAGCGGCGGGCGATCGGAAACATCAGCGTTCCGACGCGCCGCGGCGCGAGCGAGTCGGCCGCGATGCCGCCCGCGGGCGCATCCACGGGCTCGCCGGCCTCGAGCGCGCGCGTGAGCGTCGGTGCGGACTCGGGCTCGACGCCGATCACGGGCAGGCGCCCCGCGTACCACGCCGCGATGCCGCCGAGAAGGCCGCCGCCGCCCACCGCGACGAGCAGCGCATCGAGCGAGGGAGCCTGCGATTCGAGCTCGAGGCCCACCGTGCCCTGGCCCTCGAGCGTCGGATACTGGTCGTATGCGTGGATCGGCTCCGCGCCCGAGCGCTCGACGAAGCGCTCGCTCGCAGCGAGCGCGTCCGCATAGCGCTCGCCGCCCACGTCGAGGCGCGCGCCGTAGCTGCGGATCTGCTCGATCTTGGCGGGCGAGGCGACCTCGGGAACGAAGATCGTCGCCGGCACGCCGAGCTTCATCGCCGCGTACGCCACGGCGGCCCCGTGGTTGCCGCCGGAGGCGGCCGCGACGCCCGCGGCGGGCAAGGCACGCGCAAGCAGGCTGTTGAACGCGCCGCGCGCCTTGAACGATCCGGCGTGCTGCAGGTATTCGAGCTTGAAGACCAGCTTCACGCCCTCCAGCCCGAAATCCGCGCCCTCCACCTCCATCACCGGGGTGCGGCGCACGTGAGGCGCGATGCGCGAGGCGGCGGCGCGGATCGACGCCGCGTCCGGCTTCAATGCCGCACCCGCCGGGGCTCGTTCGTTTCCTGGAGCGACAGGATCGATTGCAGGGTTCCCACGTCGGCCGGCTTCGCGAGATGGTAATCGAAATCGGCGCCGGCACCGGTTTCGCGTCGGTGGCCGGAGACACGTAGCGCGCGCGTGCATTTACCGCGTTCGCCGGAGCGGCGGCAGGCGGAAGGACTTTCGCGCGGTCGCGGAAAGACGTTCCCGTTCCCCGACACTCGCGCCGCGAGGCAACGGCCATGGTCCTTGACCGACAACGGATTTCGGTCCTTCCGACAGGCGGCATGGACGTTGCGTAAGTCCCGGGTTTCCCCATCTCGAGGACCGCCTTCCATGATCGTCGCCGGCGCAACCCGAACCAGCCGCCAATCCACCATCCCTCATGCAATGCATCCCCTGAGCGGCGGAGCGCGCGCCGACGTCTGCGTCGTGGGCGCCGGACTCGCGGGGATGATCGCGGCATACCTGCTGGGGCGCGCCGGCCGACGCGTCATCGTGATCGACGAGGGACCGATCGGCGGCTTGCAGGGCGGCTTCGAGGCCGCGCACCTGGCGAGCGTGATCGAGAAGCCGTACGCCGCGATCGAGGCGCGCCAGGGGCGGTCGGCCGCGCGCGTCGCGGCGCAGGCCGGCGCAGCGGCGATCCACGCGCTGGAAGCGATCGCGATCCGCGAAAGGATCGCCTGCGAGTTCGAGCGCGTCGACGGATTCCGGATCGCCTCGCCCTCGGATCCGCCCGGCGCGGTGGAATGCGAGTTCGAGGCCGCGCGGCGCGCGGGCGTGGCGGGGGTGGAGCTGCTCGAGGCGCCGCCCATCGAGGGCGCGGGCTGGGGTCCCTGCGTGCGCTATCCGGGCCAGGCTCACTTCCATCCCACGCGCTTCCTCGCCGGCCTTGCGCGGGCGATCCAGCGCGACGGCGGGCGCATCCACTGCGGCGTGCGCTGCCGTGCGATCGAGACCGGCCGGCCCATCACGATCGTGACCGCCGCCGGCCATCGCATCGAGGCCGACACGCTGGTGGGATCGCGGCCGCTGCGCGAGGACGGTGCCTTCCTCGCACCTCCCGCGCCGCGAATGGCGCACATGCTCGGCCTGCGCATCCCGCGCGGGGGCGTTCCGCACGGGCTCTACTGGGAAAGCGCGGATCCCGCGCGCTGCGTGCGCCTGCGCTCGCAGGGAACCGGCGCCGGCGAGGTGCTGCTCGTGGCCGCCGAGGATCCGCCGGGCGACGACGACCACACCGCCTACCGCTACCTCGCCCTGGAGGAATGGGCGCGCGAGCGCTTCCCCTGCGCGGGCGAGGTGGTGCAGCGCTTCACCGGCGAGGCGGTGCAGACGCCCGACGTCTTCGCGCTCGCCGCGCGCGGCGATTGCGATTCGGACAGCGTGTACGTCGCCACGAGCGGTTGGGGCACGCCCCTCGCGCGCGGCACCGTCGCCGGCCTGGTGATCCGGGATTTCATCGAAGGCACGGAGTCCATGCCGTGGGCGGACATGTACGTGCCCGAGGCGTGCCACGTCCCGAAGGAGGCGGTGCGGCTGTAGAATTCGCGGCTTGATCGCGACACCGCCTTCCTTCACGCCGCTCACCCATCCGCCCGCGGAGGCCGCGCAGCGGCGCACCTTCGCGTTCCGCGGCAACGAGCTGCTGCTCGCCGATCCGGCGCTGGAGATTCCCGCCGCGTCGATCCGCGGGCTGCTCGGGATCGAGGAGATGCGCCTGCTTCCCGTGGGCCTGTACGACGGCGAGTACTGCGAGGCCGCATGGCTCGAGAAGGACGTGCAGGCGCCGAGCGGCTATGCGTTCCGGGCACTGCGCTCGCTCTTCGGGCAGATGGAGGAAGCGCGGCTCGCCGTCGCCGGTCGCGCGTTCCAGATCGCCGACTGGGCGCGCACGCACCGCTATTGCGGCGTTTGCGGCGGGCCGATGCGGCGCACGCCCGGCGAGCGCGCCATGAAGTGCGAGTGCGGCCACGTGGCGTACCCGCGCATCTCGCCCGCGATGATGGTGCTGGTGAAGCGCGGCGAGGCGATCCTCCTCGCGCGGAACGCCGCGGCCCCTCCGGGACGGTTCAGCGCGCTCGCCGGATTCCTCGAGCCGGGCGAATCGGTGGAGGAGGCGATCCATCGCGAGGTGCGCGAGGAGGTCGGCATCGAGGTGACGGGCCTGCGCTACTTCGCGAGCCAGTCGTGGCCGTTCCCGGGCTCGCTCATGCTCGCCTTCACCGCGGAATACGCGGGCGGCGAGCTCGCGCCCGATCGCACCGAAATCGTGGAGGCGCGCTGGTTCGGGCCGGGCGATCCCCTGCCCCAACTCTCGCCGCGCCAGTCGATCTCGCGCGCGCTCATCGACGCGAACCTGCCGCAAACCGCGAAAACCGCGAAAACCGGGGACAGACCACAATTTTCATAGCGCGAAAAGACTTTCCCGGCCGCCTCGTTGCGCTCAATGAAAAATGTGGTCTGTCCCCGGTTTCTCGGTTTCTGGCCCGGTGGGCTAGGGACGGGAGACGCAGGGATTGCCGCGGATGTAGAAGCGCAGCAGCCGGCGGGCCCAGTGGCCGGCATAGTCCACGCCGATGCGCGGGCGCTTCACGATGCGGATCGGCGGCTCCACGACGGGTCTCGCGACGAAGAGGTCGTCGCTCAGCATGTCGTGCCCGTGGCAGCGCCCGTCGATCGCCATCGCCTTGCAGAGGAGCGCCGGTCCCTGCGTGCGCCCCTCGACGTTCCTCACCGGCTCGAGCGCCCGAAGCAGCACCGCGGAGGCGAGCCCCTCGGCCTGCGTCACGACGTTCATGCACCAGTGCATGCCGTAGACCATGTACACGTAGGCGTGGCCGGGCGATCCGAACATCACCCGCGTGCGCGGCGTGAGGCCGCGGGCGGAATGCGCCGCGAGGTCGTGGGGGCCGAGGTACGCCTCCACCTCGACGATGCGTCCGACACGCTCCACGCCGTCCACCACGTGCACGAGGTGCTTGCCGAGCAGCTCCTGCGCGACGGCGACCGTATCGCGGTCGTAGAAGGATCGCGGAAGCTTCCTTCGCGGTTGCCTCACTCGCGCACTTCGCGGCTGTCGCCCGGCGCTTCGGCGCGCTCGCGCATGCCGTAGTCGCGCAGCACCGAGGCGACGCGAAGCCGGTAGTCCGAGAACACGCCGCCGCGCCCCTTCGCCTGCGCGCCCCGATGCGCCTCGACGTTGCGCCACGCGCGCACCGCCGCCTCGTCGCGCCAGAACGAGAGCGACAGGATCTTGCCCTCGTCGGTGAGGCTCTGGAACCGTTCGACGGAGATGAAGCCGTCGACCTTCTCGAGCTCGGGCTTCAGGCGCGCGGCGAGGTCGAGGTACTCGGGCTTGCGCCCGGGCGCCGGCCACACCTCGAAGATCACGACCACCATGGGGTTTCCTTCCTTTCGCATGCGCAGGCCATCGTACCCGATGCGCGAGCGCGGCAGGCCCGGCGGCCGAAGCTTTGGTACCCTTGCGCCATTCCTTCCCCCTCCGAAGACGCCATGAAGAACTCGCACTGCCTGCCGTTCGCCTGCGCAGCGCTCCTCGCCGTCGCGGGCAGCGCGCTCGCCGACGACCACGAAGATGCGCGCTACCGCTGGAACCTCGCCGACCTGTACGCCGATACGGCGGCATGGAACGCCGACGAGCAGAAGGTGGAAGAGACGCTTGCCGGGCTTTCCGCCTGCAAGGGGCACCTGGGCGATTCTGCCGCGCGCCTGCAGGGCTGCCTCGACCTGCAGTCCGAAACCGGCAAGCGCTTCGCGCGGCTCTCGGTCTACGCGAACGAGCTGCATCGCCGAGGACACGGGCGCCGCCTCGAGCCTCGAGCTCGTGCAGCGTGCGCAGGTGCTCGGCTCGAAGCTCGGCGAGGCCACGGCTCGTTCGTGCGCCCCGAGGTCCTGCGCCATGGGAAGCGCCAAGGTCGACGCCTTCTTCGCCGACGATCACGGCTCGCGCTCTACCGCCATCCCATGGACGACATCCTGCGCGCCGCGCCGCACACGCTCGACGCCGAGGGCGAGAGACCTGTCGCCGCCTTCGACCTGGCCTCCGGCGCCGGCGGAGAGGCCTACGAGATCCTCTCCAACGCCGACATGCCGTGGCCCACGGTCAAGCTCTCCGACGGGACCGAGGCGAAGCTCGACCAGGCGGGCTACACGAAGTACCGCGAGGTCGCCAACCGCGCCGACCGCAAGAAGGTGTTCGACGCGTTCTGGGGCACGTTCAAGGAATTCGAGCGCACCTTCGGCGTGACGTTCTATTCCAACCTCAAGGAAGACACGGTCTACGCGAAGGTCCGCCATTATCCCGGACTCGCTCGCCGCGTGCGCTGGACCGCAACAACATCCCGGCGTCGGTGTACGACACGCTGATCGCGCAGACCAACGCGAACCTGCCCACCCTCTACCGCTACTTCCGGCTGCGCGCGCGCATGCTCGGCATGAAGGAGCTGCGCTACTACGACATCTATCCGCCGCTCGTGAAGCGCGAGCGCGGAGTACCCGATCGACGAGGGCAAGAAGCTCATGCTCGACGCGGTGAAGCCGCTCGGCCCGGACTACGTGGAGGCGATGACGCGAGGGCCTCGACGGACCGCTGGATGGACGTGTATCCGCGGCCCGCGCAAGCTGTCCGGCGCGCACATGGCGGGCGCCGCCTACGACGTGCACCCGTACCTGCTCATCAACTACACCGACGACTACGAGTCCGTCTCCACCATCGCGCACGAGTGGGGCCACGCGCATGCACTCGCTGCTCGCCAACCGCGCCCAGCCCTACCCGACCTCGCGCTACGCGATCTTCATCGCCGAGATCGCCTCGACGCTCAACGAGGCGCTGCTGCTCGACCACATGCTCAAGATCGCGAAGGACGACGACGAGCGGCTCTACTACCTCGGCTCGGCGCTCGAGAACCTGCGCGCCACGTTCTTCCGCCAGGCGATGTTCGCCGAGTTCGAGCGCGACGTGCACGCGCGGGTCGGACCGGGCGAGTCGCTCACCGGGGGCAAGATCACGCAAGATCTACGGCGACCTCCTGCAAGCGCTACCACGGCGACAGCGCAGGGCGTGATCAAGATCGACGACCGGTACGCGGTGGAGTGGGCCTACATCCCGCATTTCTACCACGACTTCTACGTCTACCAGTACGCCACCTCGATCGCCGCGAGCTCCCTCTTCGCCGAGCGCGATCCTCGAGGGCGAGCCCGGCGCGCGCGAGCGCTACCTGGGCATGCTGAAGGCGGGAGGCTCCGACTATCCGTACGAGCTGGTGAAGCGCGCCGGCGTGGACCTCGCCACGCCCGCGCCCTACCAGGCGCTCGCCGCCCGCATGAACCGGATCATGGACCAGATCGAGGCGATCCTCGCGAAGCGCGGACAGTAGGCATGAACGCCGGAACGTTGAGCCTGCGCAACTGGCGGCGCGGGGCGCGGGCTATGCTGGGTAGGTTCGCAAGCGGGATGCAAGCCGGCATGGCGCGGTTCGTGATCACATCGGGAGTGAAGAAGCTGGAGGGCGGCAGGTTCATGGCCGTGGCTTCCGCGATTCCCTACGACGTGAGCCAGAGGAGCGGCCCCGACGAGCGCTCGCGCATCTGCGAGAGCGAGCAGGCGGCGCGCGACGTGGAGCTGGAGCTCGCGAGCGGGCTTTCCTACGAGATCAACGCCCGCGGCGACCGGGTGGTCGAAATCCACGTGCACTCCTAGCGCCGCGCGAGCGGCAGGTCGCGAAGCCGCCGCCCGCCCGCGTTGGCGATCGCGTTCGCGATCGCCGCGGCCATGGGACCCTGCCCCGCCTCGCCGCTGCCGAGGAACGGCATGCCCGGGCGATCGATGACGTGCACCTCGATCGACTCCGGCACCGAGTCGAAGCGCAGGATCGGATAGGTCTGCCAGTCGATCGAGGGATGCGGCTCGCGTCGAAGGCACGCGCTCGTAGAGCGTCCAGCTCGCCGACTGCACGATCGCGCCCTCGATCTGGTTCGCGAGCCCGTCGGGATTCACCACCTGCCCGGCGTCCACCGCGGCGACCACGCGCTTCAAACGCGGCGCTCCGGTATCGAGGTCCACCTCCGCTTCGCACGCGATCGCGCAATACGCGGCGAGGTTCTTGTAGCGCGCGAAGGCGAACCCCTGCCCGCGCCCGCTTGCGCCCGCCGCGCCCTTCTTCCAGCCGAAGCGTTGCGCCGCGGCTCGAACACCGCGCGCGCGCGCGGGTCCTCGAGATGCGCCAGGCGGAACTCGACCGCATCCGCGCCCGCGGCGACGGCGAGCTCGTCCATGAAGCTCTCGATCGCGAACACGTTCATGTGCGCGCCGAGCGAGCGCAGCGCCGAGACCCGCACCGGCATCTCCGCCAGGAAATGGCTCGTCACCCGCGCGCGCGGCAGGGCGTAGATCGGGATCGCGTTGCGGTCGCCGCCGCCTTCGGGCTGCGGGATGGGACGCGGGGGGGGCGGCCGGAAGCGCTTCGCCATCTCGCGCCCGGCGAGGAGGGATCCGGCGTTCCCGGGGCGCGTCGAATGCGTGTTGCTCCAGACGCCGTATTCCCAGTCGACGATGCGGCCCGCCGTATCGAGCGAGGCGCGCACGCGGACCAGCATCGCCGGGCCGAACGGCTCCCAGGCATGCTCCTGCTCGCGCATCCATTGCACCCGCACCGGCCGACCCGGGACCTGCGTCGCGATGAGCGCCGCATCCGCCGCCGCGTCGTCCGCCCCGTTGTGGCCGTAGCAGCCAGCCCCTTCCGCGTGGATCACGCGAACCTTCTCCTGCGCCATGCCGAGCATCTCGGCGATCGCCTTGCGGTCGGGATACACACCCTGCGTGTGCGACCACACCGTGAGCGCGCCCTCCTCGAAGAGCGCCACCGCGCACGAGGGCCCGATCGATCCGTGGGCGAGGTAAGGCCGGCTGTACGAGGCCTCGAGCGTGCGCACGGCGCCTGCGGGCGCGCCCGCGCGATCGAGGATCACGTCGTCCTTTGCGGGAAGCGAGCCGAGGAACGCCGCGAGCTTGTCTTCGTCGGGAAGGCGCGCCGCCTCGTTCCATCGCGCCGCGCGCGCGAGATCGCGCATCGCCTGGATCGCGGCCCATTCGCGCTCCGCGACCACCGCGACGAAATCGCCGTCGCGGATCACCTTCACGACGCCGGGCCGGCGCCCCGCGGCGGAGGCGTCGAGCGAAACGAGCCTTGCCCCGTAGCCCGGCGGCCGCACGATCCGCGCATGCAGCATTCCCGGAAGGCGAAGGTCGTGCACGTAGGCCGCGCCCCCGGTCACCTTCGCGGGAATGTCCACGCGCGGCACCGGCCGATCCATGACGCGAAACCGGGAAGCGTCCTTCAACGGGGCGCCGGCGTGGGCCTCGACGTGCAGGTCCAGGGACGCGGCGAGCTCGCCATAGCCCGCGCGCCTTCCGTCGGATGCGGAGACGATGCCGTCGACGGTGTGCAACGCATCGGGCGCGACGCTCCAGCGGCGCGCGGCTTCCCGCACGAGCAGGGCGCGCACCTCGGCGGCCGCGTTGCGGATCGCGGTGCCGCTGTCCTGCAGCGAGTGGCTTCCCGCGGTGAATCCCTCGTCGGGCGTGCGCGCCGTGTCCGCGGTGACGAGCGCGATGCGATCGAGCCCGACGTCGAGCTCCTCGGCGGCGACCTGCAGGAGCGCGGTCTTGATGCCCTGCCCCAGCTCGACCTTGCCGGTGAAGACGGTCACCTTGCCGCTCGCGTCTACCCGGATCCACGCGTCGAGCCACGGATCCTTCGAGAGGCTGCCGGGAAGCTTCGCGCCGACCTCCTTCGCCGCGCCGAACGCGCGCGCTGCGAGCGAGAACGCGACCACCAGCGCGCCCGAGCGGCGCAGGAAATCGCGGCGCGCGTTCATGCCTGCGCCGCCTTCTTCACCGCGCGCAGGATCCGCATGTGGGTGCCGCAGCGGCAGAGGTTCGGCTGCAGCGCCTCGCGGATCTCGGCCTCGCCCGGATGCGGATTCGCGCGCAGCAGCGCCGCGGCGCGCATCATCATTCCCGGGATGCAGAAACCGCACTGCGCGGCCTGCTCCTCCAGGAATGCGCGCTGGATCGGCCCCGGACGCTCGGTCGTCCCGAGGCCCTCGACGGTGGTGATGCGCTTGCCGTACACCATCGCGAGCGGCGTCACGCACGAGAGGACCGCCTCTGCATCGACCAGCACCGTGCACGCCCCGCATTGGCCGAGGCCGCAGCCGTACTTCGCGCCGTTCAAGCCCAGCTCGTCGCGCAGCACGTAGAGGAGCGGCGTGTCGCCCTCCGAACGCACCTCGCGCCACGCGCCGTTCACCTCGATCCTTGCGCTCATCGTGCCGCCGTCCATCGCGCGGGGTCGAATCCCGCACCGCCCGCCGGCGTCCTCGCGATTCCCGGTCCCGCCTCGCGCGCCCGGGCGACGACCGCGGGCAGGTCGGGCCACGGGGGGCGGCTCGTGAAATGCGTGCGCAGGTATCGCGCGAGCGCCACCACCTGCGCGTCGCCCATCGCCCCTGCATAGCCCGGCATGATCGGTGCCGTCCGGTCGCCCGCCGCGGGCAGGCCGTAGAGGATCACGTTCACGAGGTCGCGCGGGCTCTCGCCGGCGACGCCGATGCTGCGCGCGAGCGCGATGCCGCCGAAAGGCAGCGCCTGGCTGCCGTCGTGGCATTGCGCACAGGCATCGCGATACAGCGTGGCACCTGTCGCATCGCCGGCGGCGCCCGCGGGACCTGCCGGCGAATGCCCCATGCCCGAGACGATGTAGTGCGCGATCGCCGCGATGTCGCTCTCGTCGGCGTAGGCGAGCTCGCGGGCCACCGAAGCCATCGGTCCGCGCGCGACGCCATGCCGTGCCTGCCATCCGCGGCGCAGGTACTCCTTCATCGCCTCCTCGTTCCACGCCACGGGAGATTGCGATGAGGCTCCGATCGCATAGGCATGCCAGCCTTCCGTCTCGCCACCCTGGAAGTGCCGGCCGCGCCGCTCGGCGCCCAGCGCATTGCGCGGCGTGTGGCACGAGCTGCAATGGCCGAGCCCTTCGGCGAGCTCCGCCCCGCGGTTCCATCGCGCGTCGTGCGAAGGATCGGCGCGCCACGGGCCGGGATGGAAATAGAGCGCCTTCCACGCGGCGATGAACGAGCGCACGTTGAACGGGAACGAGAGCCGGTTCTCCACAGGACGCCGGTCGACCGCGGGGCGTGTCATGAGATAGGCGTAGATCGCGCGGTCGTCGGCATCGCTCGCGAGCGTGAAGCGGTCGTACGGGAACGCCGGGTAGAGCTGGTGCCCGCCGCGATCGATTCCCTCGCGCATCGCGCGCCGGAACGCCTCCTCCGACCAGAGCCCGATGCCGGTCCGAGCATCCGGCGTGATGTTGCTGGAGTAGATCGTGCCGAAGGGCGTGGAGATCGGGCGCCCTCCGGCGAAGGCGCGCCCGCCCCCGGCGGTATGGCAGCCGCGGCAATCGCCGATCGCCGCGAGCTTCGCCCCGCGCTCCACCAGCGCCGCATCGAACGACGCGGCGTGCGGCGCCTGCCCGAGCGTGGGAATCGCTTGCGTTCCGCCGGTCGCGCAGGAAGTCGCGAGCGCGAGGCCCGCGAAGGCGGCGAGTGCATTGCGCAGGGCGGCGGCGTCCATGGACACCTACGACAACGAGGCCGCGCGCCGGTTGCAAAGGCGCGCGAATCGGCGAGCTAGTCGCCGGCGGCCTCGCTCGACGCGGCCGCCCGCGAGCGTGTCCCGCCCGAAACGAGCAGGTTCAGCAGTTTCGCCCCATCGGGCGAGCCCCATCCGGTACACGGATCCCAGCCGGCCTTTGCGCGGTACGCACCATTGCCGCCCTGCGTGATGTCGCGGAACACCGCCTTGCCGCCGTGCGAGCCGTAGATCAACGAATGCAGGAAACCGGCCGGCGCGCCGAGCTTCTGGTTGAGGAGCGCGATGAGCCCGGCCCACAGCGGCGCCACCGCGCTGGTGCCTCCGATCACCGCGTCCTCGCCATCGACGCGCACGCGATACCCGGTCTGCGGATCGGCCACGCCGGCGACATCGGGAACGCCGCGGCCGCGGCGCCTGCCCGGATTCGCCGAAGGCGGGACGCCGGCCGCGCTCTGGTAGGCAGGCAGCGCGAAGAAGTCGCTCACGCCGCCTCCGGTGGCGCTCCTGTCGGGATCGTCGTTCCACACCGTCTCCGACGCGATCTTCGTGCCTTGCGCCGTGAGCCGCGTGCCGCCGCAGCACAGCACGAACGGGCTGGAGCCGGGGAAGTCCGCGTGCGCGAGGCCGTCGGGGGCGACACCCGCGTCCGGATTCTCGTCGCCCGATCCCGCATCGCCCGCCGCGCAGCAGATCGTGACGCCGAGCGTCGATGCGGTCTGGAACGCCTCATCGAAGCTGGTCATCGCCTGGCGCGTCCAATTCTTCTCGGGATTGCCCCAGCTGATCGAGAGCACCGAGGGCTTGTTCTGGTCGTCGTGGATGGCGCAGGTGATGGCGTCGAGGAATCCCTTGTCCGTGTTGGGCGCGAAGTACACCGCGATGTTCGCGGCGGGTGCGATGCCGGCCGCGACCTCGATGTCGAGCATCACCTCGGCGTCGGCGCTGTCGGCGTTGGTCGGACGGTTCGTGGCGTGGTCGACGCGCACGGTGGTGACGCGCGGCGGCGGAAGACCGATCGCCTCGAAATATGCGTGGATGTCCGCCGCGCGATAGCCGCCGCCCAGCTCGATGATCGCGATGCACTCGCCCGCGCCGTCGGCATCGTGCGCGAATCCGTAGAGCTTCGCGAGCTGCGGCGGCGTGAACGATCCGTTGCGCGAGGGCGCGCGCACGGCGCCGGCCGGCTCGAGGCGGCGCTGGAAATGCGGCACCGCGACCGGTCGGTCGTCGATGCCGAACACGCCTTCGACGACGTCGGCGATCCCCTCGGGCACGGTGAGCGGGCCGGCGCGGCCGCGATAGGTGCAACCTTGCCCCTCGTAGTGCTCGATGCGCGTGCCGAAGGCGGCCTCGAATTGCGCCGCCGTTCCGGAGAGGAAGACGCTGCGCCGCGGCGCGCTCGAATCGACCACGACCAGGCCGTGCCCGCGCGCGAACGCTTCCACCCTCGCGAGATCCGCCGGATCCGCGCCGTGGTCGCGCGCGTACTCCTCGCGCGTGACGTAGCGACGCGCGGCGGGAACCTCCTCGCCCTGCAGGCCGCGCTCCGCCAGCTTGGCGATCGGCGTGCGGCGGCGCACGCGCACGGTGACCTCGAAGCGCTCGTCCCGCGGCACGGGACCGGCGGAGCGCGCTGCCGCGAGCGGCGTGCGCTCGCTCCCTTCGACGACCTTGCGACGCGAACCTGCGGCCATGGCATCCTCCTCGCGGCGAGCGGGCACCCTTGCGCCCTTCGACGCCAGCGTACGGCCGGGGTTCGCCGGTCGCCACCACCCGCACGGGGAGGATCGGCCCTCAGGCGCCGCGCTTCGCGAGGCGCGCGAGATCGAGGCGGTAGTCGAGCTTGAGCTGCGGCGCGGCGGGCCCCGCGAGCGCGGCCGGTCCGGGGGCCGGAATGCGAACGAGCAGCCACGTTGCGACGACCACGGCGAGCACGCCGGCCGCGATGCCGCCGTTGCGAAGGATGGGACGAAGGCCGGCGTGCATGCGCGCACGCGCGACGCGCCGCTCCGCCGCCGCGCGCTGCGCGCGGCGCTCGAGCGCCTGCGCGGAGGCCTCGCCGGCACGCCCCGCGTTCTCGCGCGCGAGCGCCTGCGCACGTTCCCTCTCGAGCGCGAGCTCGAGCGCCGCGGCCTCGCGCTGCGCGCGCTCGCGCTCGAGCGCTTCGGCACGCGCCTGGGCCGCGGCATGCGACCTCGCCGCGGCGGTCGCCGCGCGCTCCTCTTCCTCGCGCGCACGCAGCTGCGCAATGGCGCGCTCCGCCGTGTCGATGCGCGCCTTCGCGGCCGCTTCCAGGCGCCGCTCCGCCTCGACGCGGGCGCGCGACTGGGAAACGGCGCGCTCTTCGGCCGCGGCGCGCTCCGCCGCCTGCGAAGCGGCCATCGCCTCCGCCTTCGCGCGTTGCTCGGCGGCCGCGGCGGCCTGGGCATCGGCCTGCACGCGACGTTCCGCGGCGAGGCGTTCCTCCGATTCGGATTGTGCGCGCTCGCGTGCGGCCTCGTCCGCGTCGCGCTCGGCCTGCATTCGCGCGATCGCCGCCTGCTCCATGTCGTGCTCCGCCTGCATTCGCGCAATCGCCGCCTGCTCGGCTTCGCGCTCCGCCTGCATTCGCGCGATCGCCGCCTGCTCGGCCTCGCGCTCCGCTTCGGTGCGCGAGGCCGCGGCCTGCCGCGCGCGCTGGTCCGATTCGATGCGTGAAGCCGCGACCTCCCGCGCACGGTGCTCCGCCTCGCTGCATGCGCGTACCGCTTCCTCGGTGCGCACTTCCTCCTCGGCGCGCTCCTGCGCCCGGGCGGCCGCGTCGGCTTCGGCGCGCGCGCGCTCCTCGGCAGCCTGCAGTGCCTTTTCCTGCGCCTCGGCACGCCGCCCGAGCACCGCGCGCTCCTCCGCTTCGGCGCGGGCGCGCGATTGCGCCGCTTCCGCGAGCCCGCGCTCCGCTTGCAACCGGGCCAGGGCCGCGCGTTCAGCTTCCTGCTCCGACTCCGCATGCTCGGCGGCTGCGCGCGCGGCGCGCTGCTCGGCCTCGACGCGCTCGCGTGCGACGGACGCGGCGCGCTCCTCGGCCTCGCGCCGCTCCTGGAGCGCGCCGGCCGCGTCCCGGGCCGCCTCGCTCGCCTGCAACGCCGCATTCCTCGCCAGCTCGTCCGCGGCGGCGCGCTGCGCCAACGCATGCGCCAGCTCGCGATCGGCCCGCGCGGCGCGTTCCGCCGCCGCCGCGCGCTTTCTTCGGCTTGCGCGCGAGCGAGCGCTTCCGAGCGCGCGGCTTCCTCCGTTGCGGCGCGTTCGTCCGCCTGCTGCGATTCCTCCTCGGGCTCGGCGATGGCGTTGCGCGCGGCAAGGCTGCGCTGGAGCAGGCTGGGCGTGCCCTCCTCGCGCGAGCGTTTCTCGAGGAGCGCGCGCCTTTCGCGCGCCGCCCTCTTGAGCTGGTCGTAGAGCTTGCTCACCTTCGGTCCGGGATGCGAGCCACGGGGCAAGAATACGGGCAAAGCCTGCGCCGGGCCAGAGGCCCGGGTATCGCGCGGGGGAATGCGGAATATTCGGTAGCGGAGCGCGGGTCGCGCGGCGTAGGCTGCTTTCATACAGGAGCCTGGTCGACGCGCACGAAAATGACCCGCAACCGACTGCCCGCGGCGAAGCTCTATGCCGTGCTCGACCGCGAGTTCCGGGCGCGGCGCCCGGCGGAGTGCACCACCTGCCACGTCCCGTTGCCCTTCTGGACCGAGGCTCCCGACGAGGTCTCCGCGAACTGGCGATTCGGCACGCCGACCGAATGCGAGCACGGCTGCCACCTCGTCATCGCCGAGCTCCTCACCGACCTCTGGACCCGCTACGACATCGAGGCGCGCGCGACCTCGTCGTGAAGGTTCGAGGCAACCGCCTCGCGCAGGCTCCGCTCTGCGAGCTCGGCGCCCTGCCGGCGGAGGTCGGGAAGGTTGAGCACGGCCACGGCGCCGAGGTAACCCGCGACCGTGAATGCCGCGTCGAGGGACGGCTCGGGAAGGTCCGAATCCATCACGTGGCAGCAGACGAGCGGAAGCCACGGCCGCTCGCGCGCGAGCTGCGCCATGAAGTCGAGCATGCGCGACTCGTCGAAGCGCAGGCTGCACACGACGAGGTCGACGCCGCCGTCCAGGCGATCCATGGCCTCCTCCCTCGAGAAGGCGCACGTGATTTCGGCATCGAGGCGGTCGAGCGCGCGGCGCAGGGTGTCCGCGTTTTCCAGAGTGCACGCGAGGAGGATTCGCGAACGGCGTGACGCAGGGGGATGCATGGAACGGTGCTCCGTCGGCAAATGCCGCTCCGAGGCAACGTACCGCGCCGGACTTAAGGAAAACTGAAGGTGCCGGGCAGCGCGTCGGCCGATGCGACACCCGCCCCGAGCCATTGCTCGAGCGCGGGGTCCGCCGTCGCCTCGGCCGCGCGCGCGAGCCGTTCGCTTCGCGCGGGCGGCTCGTCGAGGGATACGAACGCGACCTGCGAATCGGTCGATGCATAGAGCAGCCGCGCTCCGACGCCCGAGGCGGCCCCCGGCCAGAAGGCCTGCAACGAGGATGCGCCCGATTGCGACGCGACGCAGCCGGTGCGCGTGAGGAAAAACGGCGCGGCCATGCGGCCGTCGCTGCCCGAGGCGAGAAAGCCGGGGCACGCATAGCTCGATCCGGCGATCGTCACGATCGCGGTCGCGTCGGTCGCGTCGTTCCCCTGCGAGGGCGGCCATCGGCGAATGTGCGACACGAGCGGAACGGCGAGCGCGAGCTGCCCTCGATCGGCATCGGCCGGCAACTCGACCTCGAGCACCAGCGTATCGCCGGGGACGACCGGAGACCACCAGGTGCGCGCGTCCGGGCCGTTCTCGCCCGCGGCGCGATTGCGCGCGAGCGCCCGCATCACGCGCGCGGCCGGAACTTCCGCGGCCTGCGCATCGGCTGCGGAAGAGAAGCGCAGCGTCGCCGACGCCGGCAGCTCGCCCACGCGGATCCCGACGCGCAGCGCCGCCGCCCCGGGCGAGGCGATGCGCAGCGCCGCGACGTGCGCTCCCGAGGCGAGCGTGGTCCACGCGAGCATGGCGTTCAAGTCCGATGCGCTGCGCAATCCCTGCACCGTGCGCGCCTCGCCGATCGGTTGCCGCGAGGCCGGGGCTTGGGCGAGCGCGCCGCCGGCCGCGAGCGAAGCGATGAGCGCGGCGAGCAGGATGCGTGCCTTCATCCCTCCGATGATGGAGGCGGCGCGCGTCAGCCGGATGGACGGAGCGCTCCGCCATCCGGCCCATGCCTCACGCGCGCGTTCGCAGGAGCGAGATCGTGGCGCGTCCCTTCGATCGATCCGAAGGGCTCAGGGATGCTCCTTGGCCACCTTCGCCCGGATCTCGCGCAGCTTCGCCTTCACCTTCGCCGCGTTCTCCGGGCCCATGCGCAGCAGCAGCTTCTGGCCCGCCGAGCGCGACTGCAGGTCGGGATCCGCGTACTCGTAGAGGACGTGCGGCACGGTGAGCCTGATCGGGCCCTTCACCTCCGGCGTCGCGAGCAGGTTGTCGATCACCTCGACGAGCCGGTCGTTGAAGTAGCCATTCGGGTAGCCGAGGTCGACGTAGGCCTGCTGGAAGAGCGGATAGAAGTGCGTGTACGCGGCGACGAGCTTCGAGGTGTCGATGGCCTCGAGCACCGTCACGTACGGCGCATAGCGTTGCGCGTTGGCGGACGCGATCTCGAGCGTTTCGTCCTTGCCGGCGACCTGGAAGGTGCCGCCCGGCGTCTTCACCGGACTCAGGCGCTGCGCGTAGCTCTTGCGCGGAAGGTTGTCGATGGTGGCGACGATCCGGTGCACGATCCGTTCGGGAACGAAGTAGCGCTCGAACGCGTCCTTTCCGACGATGCCGGAGATCGCGTCGCGCATCGCCGGGTCGCTTTCCTTCACCGTCGGAAGCGGCTGCGGCTCCGCGCTCGACGGCATCGGGTTCTGCGGTCCCTGCGGCGCAGGCGGCGGGGCGGGCGGCGCCTCGATGCGCGGCTGCGAGGGCGGAAGCACCGGCGGCTGCGTGAACGGCCAGAACCAGTACGCGGCGAACGCGGCGATGGCGAGCAGCACCACGATCACTGCGACGCGAAACGGAGTCATGCTTTCTCCTTACCCGATCGGCGGACCCGCCAAGCTTACACTCTACGCGTGACGGATCGAAGGCTCCCATATCGTGCCGCGATGCATTTCATCGGCGGCGACGGATCGAACCCCGGCGCGGTCCGGTTGAGGCGCCGCACCTTCTTCCTCGCGCCGCTCGTCGCGCTCGCCGCATGCGCGGGAAGCCGCTTCGCGCCGCGCTCGCCGCTCGACGCCCGCGCGTGGGACGTCGCGGGCCGGCGCTTCCTCGAGCCCGGCGAGGCGCGCCGGCGCGTCGCCGCGGCGCACGTCGCCCTCCTCGGCGAGACGCACGACAACCCCGTGCACCACGCGATCCAGCTCTCGATCCTGGAGGAGGCCGTGCGGTCCGGAAGGCGGCCCGCGCTCGCGATGGAACAGCTCGACACCGATCGCCAGCCGGAGGTCGATCGCGCGATCGCTCGCGGGGCGAGCGCCGACGAGATCGCGAAGGCGGCGCACATGAGCGCGGGCTGGACCTGGCCGCTCTACCGGCCGCTCGTCGCCCTCGCGCTCGAGCGCGGCCTGCCGCTCGTCGCCCTCAACCTCCCGCGCGTGAGCACGCGCCGCATCGTCGCGCAGGGCCTCGAATCGCTCGGGCCCGCCGAGCTCGCGCGCCTCGCGCTCGCGCCCGCCTGGAACCCCGCGCGCAACGCCGCGCTGCGCCGCGAGATCGTGAAGGGGCATTGCGGCGAGGACGGGCCCATCGTCGGGAAGCTCGTCGACGTCCAGCGCGCGAAGGACGCGGTCATGGCCGATCGCATCCTCGCGAACGCCGATCGCGGCGTGGTGGCGACCCTTGGATCCGGACACGCGCGCAAGGACCTCGGCGTGCCGCTCTATCTCGCGGCGCGCGTGCCCGCGCTGCGCGTGGTCTCGCTCGGCCTGCTCGAGACGGATTCCGGGTCGAATGCCATTGCCGATTACCCGGAAGCGGCGCCCGGACGGTACGACATCGTGTGGTTCACGCGCCCCGCCGAGCGTGCGGATCCCTGCCTCGCGTTCAAGGGATTGCCGCAGCCGCGCTGAGCCCCGCCATCGCCTGCGCGTCGAGCGCGATCTCCTCGAGGGCGTCGCCGCGAACCTGGGCGGTGGGCGCGCTGGTGGCGAGCGGCACGAGGATCGCGAGCGCCTCGGGCTCGCGGCCAAGGGCGCGCAGGCAATGCGCGACGGACCACATCGCGATCGCGACCTGCTCCGGGCCGCCGCGCCTGGACCATTCGCGCTTCGCCCGCTCGAACGCGCGCAGCGCTTCCGGGTAGCGGTGCAGCCCGTAGAGGTCCCATGCGGAGTTGTTGAGCAGCGCGGGAATGAGGCCCTGCGCCTTCGCGTCGGGCGAGGCGCGCGCGAGCGCGAGGCCGCGCCGGTTCCAGTGGAGCCCGCGCTTCGTCCCCGACCAGGTGAGCGCGACCATGTGGGCCGCGTCGACCGCGAGCCCCACCTCCTTCGCCTTGCGCGCGCGCTCGAACGCCTCGAGGAAGAACGGACGTGCCCGCTCGGGCTCGCCGTCGGAATTGAAGGTTCGCCCGCGCTCGAGCAGATAGCGCACGCGCGGCCGCGGCCCCGCATGCGCGAGCCTCGCCTGCACCCGGTCGAGGATCCGGTGCGCCTGCGTGAAACGGTTGCGCAGGCTGTACGTCCGCGCGATCTGCGTGAGGAGCTCGAGGCGATCGTCGCCCTTCGCGCGGCCCAGCTCGGCCCGGAAGCGCGCCTCGCTTGCCGCGGGATCCCCGTATTCCCACAGCGAATCGATGTCGACGCGGGCGAGCGCGCTCGCCGCGGCGAAGCCGAACGCGAAGAGCGCCGCCGCGATCCTAGCGGTGCGGAACGGCGAGCTGCGCATGCAGGTGCCGCACCTGCGCCTCGAGCTTCTGGATGCGCTCGAGGAACGAGACGACCAGCGCGACGGACGGCGTCTCGAGCTCGAGGTCGTTGCGCAACCGCGCCGCCGCGCGCACGCGCACCACGCACTCCGCGCTGAAGCACCACTCCACGCCCTGCGAGGCGGGCTCGAGCGCGCCATACTCGACGAGATCGCGCAGGACTTCCTCGGACAGCCCCGAGGAGCGCGCGAGCTCCACGATCGTCACCTGCGCCTGGGCATGCAGCCAGGCCGCGTCTTCGGCGTCAGCCATGGGATCCTCCTCGCGCGAAGTGGCCGCGCGGATCGAAGTGCGACGCGGCGGCGAGCTCGCGGAAGAGCTCCCGTTCGCGCTCGGAGAGCACGGTCGGGTTCACGATCTGCACGATCGCATAGAGGTCGCCCTCGCCGCCGCCGGGCCTCGGCAGCCCCTTCTTCGCGAGGCGCAGCTTCCTTCCCGCGGCGGTCCCGGGCGGGATCTTGAGGTTCACCGCGCCGGAGAGCGTGGGCACCTCGACGGTCGCGCCGAGCGCGGCCTCCCAGGGCGCGAGCGGCAGGTCGAGGTAGAGATCGTGGCCGTCGGGCCGGAAGAGCGGATGGGGATGGAGCACGATGTTGAGGTAGAGATCGCCGTTGGGAGCGCCGTTGGTGCCCTTGCCGCCCTGGCCGCGAAGACGCAGGCGCTGGCCGTCGGTCGCGCCCTTCGGGATGCGCGCCTTGACGGTCTTCGGCACGTGGCGCAACCGTCCCTCGCCGTCGTACTCCGGGAGCCCGAGGTTGAGCTCCACCTGCGTGCCGTTGTACGCATCCTCGAGCGAGAGGTGCACCGTGACCTCGAAGTCCTCGCCCGGGATGCGCATCTTAGCGCCGCCGCGCCCGCCGCGCGCCGCGCGCGCCCCCCCGAACAGGTCCGACAGATCGATGTCCTCGAAGGAGAACGCGCCGCCGCCCGGGCCGGCGCCCGCGTAGCGCTCGCGGAACTGCTTCTCCCAGTCGGGCGGCGGGCGAAAGTCCTGTCCCGGCTGGTAGCCGCTGCCGAGCTGGTCGTAGGCCGCGCGCTTCTCCGGATCCTTGAGCGTCTGCCAGGCCTCGGCGATGTCCTTGAACTTCTCCTCGCCCTGCGGATCCTTGGTGACGTCGGGGTGGTATTTCTGCGCGAGCTTGCGGTAGGCCTTCTTGATCTCGTCGGCGCCCGCCGTCCGCGCCACGCCGAGGATCGCGTAGTAGTCCTTGTATTTCACTCGTTCGTCACCCCATCTGGTCGAGGCGCCCCAGTCTACTCGCGCCGGGCGCCGGCCTCGCCGCCCATTTCCGGGCGAATGCGTTCGTACGCGCGCCTGACTTCGTGGAGCTTCGCGTTCCTCGTGATGCCGAGGACCTCGCAGGGAATGCGGTGCGGAGCGCTCACGGCCAATACATCGTATTACGACCATTTTATATGGTTGATACCCCCCAAATTCAGGTTCACGAAGGGTTCGCGCGAGTAGATTCGCTCTTTTCAGCCCCGAAAAAAGAACTCCGCCGAGTCCACAACTGAGGAGAAAGCGCATGTCGCAGCAGAAACCGCTGGAAATGAAGATCAGCCGCCGCCGCCTGCTGCAGGCCGCAGCCGCCACGGCGCTCACCGGTCCCTACGTCATCTCGGCTCGCGGCGAGCAGCCCGTGAAGATCGGGCTCGACAACCCGCTCACCGGCACCTACGCCGCCGTGGGCAAGAACGAGATGATCGGCTGCCAGCTCGCGGTCGAGCAGATCAACAGCAAGCGCGGCATCCTCGGCCGTCCCGTGGAGCTCATCGTCGAGGATTCGACGAGCGGCGATGCGGGAACCGCGGTGCAGAAGGCGCGCAAGCTGATCGAGCAGCGACAAGGTGAACTTCCTCCTCGGCAACGTGAACTCCGCGCTCGCGCTCGCGATGGCCGACGTGAGCAACGAGAAGGGCATCCTGCACGTCGTCCCGGGCGGGCACACCGACGCGGTGACCGGCACCACCTGCCACTGGAACGTGTTCCGCGTCTGCAACACCACGCAGATGGAGGCGAACGCCGTGGCCCCCTCGCTCGTGAAGAAGGCGGGCAAGAAGTGGTACTACATCACGCCCGATTACGCGTTCGGCCACACGCTGCAGGCGGGCCTCGAGAAGGCGGGCGCGAAGCTCGGCGTGACGAAGATCGGCGCCGACCTCACGCCGCTCGGAACGACGGACTTCTCCTCCTACCTCATCAAGGCGCAGGCCGCGAACCCGGACGTGCTGATCCTGCTCGTGCAGGGCGACGACATGATCAACTGCCTCAAGCAGGCGGTGCAGTTCGGCCTCGACAAGCGCTTGCACATCGCGGGAGCGCAGCAGGAGCTCGAGCCCCTCGAGGGCCTGCCGCCCGAGGCGCGCATCGGCACCTGGGTGTTCGAGTGGTACTGGAACCAGCCGCGAGCGTGGCGGACGTGAAGGAGTTCGTCGCCGCGATCAAGAAGAAGACGGGCCGCGTGCCCACTGCGCGCACCTGGTTCGGCTTCGCTTCCACCTGGACCTGCGCGCTGGGCGCGAACGAGGCCAAGTCGCTCGAGGCGGTGAAGATCGCAAAGGCGATGCAGGGCATGAAGCTGCCGCCGCAGGTCGCGCTGCATGCCGGACGCGCCCTACTTCCGCGCCGGGCAGAACCAGCTGATCCCGAACCTCTACGTCGGCCACGCGCAGGCGAAGGGCCCCGCAGGCCCCGACGACCTCTTCCACGTGGACGAGGTGGTGAAGGGCACCGACATCGCCGGGACGCTCGAGGAGACCGGCTGCAAGATGAAGTGGCCGAGCTGATCGGCTAGACTCCGAGCTTGCCGCGCCACGGCCGGCCGCCCCAGGGCGGCCGGCTTCGCATCGTAGTCACGCCTGGAGCCGCCCCCGCATGACGCAGCTGATCCTCTTCAACGTCTTCAACGGCCTCGATCGTCGGCGCGTTCTACGCGCTCATGGCGCTGGGCCTGTCGCTGATCCTCAACCTGAGCGGCGTCATCAACTTCGCGCACGGCGGCTTCCTGGCGCTCGGCGCCTACATCGCCTACACGCTGATGCCGTTCACGGGGTTCTGGGGCGCGCTGCGTGATCGCGCCGGTGCTCACCGCGATCATCGGCCTCATCGTCGAGCGCGCTGCTCATCCGCCCGCTCTACGGCCGCGACCCGCTCTACAGCCTGCTCCTTACTTTCGGACTGGCCTATGTACTCGAAGACACCGCGCGCATGATCTGGGGCGCGCAGAGCGTGCCGTTCCAGGTCCCCGCGGCGCTCACGACGCCCGCTTTCGTCGCACTTCTTCTTCCTCACCGGCTACCGCGTCTTCATGGTCGTGCTCGTGGCGCGTGGCGGTCGCCGGGCTCTTCTTCATCCTCAACCGCACGCGACTGGGCATGCGCATCCGCGCGGGCACTTCGGACCTCGAGACGGTATCCACGCTCGGGGTGAACGTGCGGATCCTGAGGAACCTCAACTTCGGCCTGGGGATCTACCTCGCCGGCCTCGCGGGCGTCCTCGCCGCGGGCCTGCTGGGACTGCAGCCCACCATCGGCACCTCGCTCATCATGCCGAGCTTCGTCGCGATCATCGTCGGCGGCCTGGGAAGCCTTCCAGGCACGCTGCTCGGCGGGCTCCTCATCGGCGTCGCCTCGGGCATCACCACCGTGTACTTCCCGTCCGCGACCGAAGCGGTGATGTACGTGATGATGGGCCTCGTGCTGCTGGTGCGTCCCCGCGGCCTCCTCGGCGAGGAAGGGAGGATCCAGTGAACGCCGTACAGCACCCGGCGGCGGCGGCGGACGTGACGTCGAGTGCCGCCACCGTCGTACGCTACAAGGCCATCACGCTCGTGGTCTGGCTGCTCCTCCTCACGATGCCGTACTGGATGGGCGCGGTCGGCGGCTACACGGAGCTCGCGAGCCGCGTGGTGATCATCGGGCCTCGCCGCCATGGCGCTCAACTTCCTGCTCGGCTTCACCGGCGTGCTCTCGTTCGGCCACGCCGCCTACTTCGGGCTCGGCGCCTACGGCGTGGCGATGACGATCAAGTACCTCGAGCCGAGCACGCCCCTCGCCCTGCTCGTCGGCATCGCGGTCGCCACGGTGGCCGCGATGGTGATCGGCTTCGCTCATCCGCAAGCTCCGCGGCGTCTACTTCGCGATGGTGACGATCGCCTTCGGCCAGGTGTTCTTCTTCATCGCGTTCCGCTGGAACAACGTGACCGGCGGCGACGACGGCCTCACCGGCTGGACGCCGCGTTCCGCTCCACCTCGGCTTCGCGAACGTGCCGCTGGAGGCGAGCGACAAGGCGTTCTACTACTTCGCGCTCGCGGTCTTCGCCGTGTGCGTGGCGGTGATGGCCTTCATCCTGCGCTCGCCCTTCGGCCGCACGCTCATCGCGATCCGCGAGAACGAGCGGCGCGCGCGCTTCCTCGGCATCCCCGTGGAGCAGCACATCTGGCTCTCGTTCGTGATCTCGGCGCTCTTCGCCTCCGTCGCGGGCGGGCTCTACGCGCTCCTCAACAACTTCATGGACCCGCGGGCGCTGCGCTGGGACATGTCGGGCAACTTCGTGATCATGGCGGTGCTGGGCGGGATGCGCTCCTTCTGGGGCCCGCTCATCGGCGCGGCGATCTTCGTCGTGCTGCAGGACTACGTCTCGAGCCGCACGGAGAACTGGATGTCGTTCGTCGGCGTGTTCTTCATGCTGGTCGTGCTCTTCTTCCCGCGCGGCGTGCTCGGGCATCTTGAAGCGGAGGACCGGCAAATGAGCCTCCTCCAGGTACGCGACGCCTCGAAGCACTTCGGGCGCCTGGTCGCGGTGAACGGCGTCTCGCTCAACGTCGAGCCGGGGGAGTTGCGCGCGGTGATCGGCCCCAACGGCGCGGGCAAGACGACGTTCTTCAACCTCATCAGCGGCTTCTTCCCGCCGACCTCCGGGAGCATCGTGTTCGACGGCCAGGACATCACGCGCTTTTCCGAGCACAAGCGCGTGCAGATGGGAATGGCGCGCACGTTCCAGATCACCGAGATCTTCCCCGAGCTCACCGCGCGCGAGAACCTGCGGGTTGCCGTGGAGGTCGCCTCGGGCGCACGCATGAAGCCGTGGCTCACCGCGGCCGCGAAGCAGCGGGTGGCCGCGCGCGTCGAGGAGCTCCTCGAGCTGGCCGGCATCGCGGCGATGGGCGACCGGCTGGTGGGCGAGCTCTCGCACGGCGACCAGCGCGCCACCGAGATCATGATGTCGCTCGCGCTCAACCCGCGGCTCCTCCTCCTCGACGAGCCGACCGCAGGCATGGGCGACCAGGAAACCTACCACGTGACGAAGCTCATCCGGCGCCTTCACAAGGAGCAGAAGCTCTCGATCGTCCTCATCGAGCACGACATGCGCGTGATCTTCCACCTCGCCGACCGCATCATGGTGCTCGCCGAGGGCGCGGTGCTCGCGGAAGGCACGCCCGACGAGATCGGCGCCAACGAGCGCGTGCAGGCGGCCTACCTCGGGAAGGCCGCATGAGCGCGCTCGAAGTCGAAGGCCTCCACACCTTCTACGGCAAGAGCCACATCCTGCACGGCGTGAGCCTCGCGGTGAACGAAGGCGAGCTCGTGACGCTCCTCGGACGCAACGGCGCGGGCAAGACGACCACGATTCGCTCGCTCATGGGGCTGCTACGGCCGCGCGAGGGCACGATCCGCGTGTTCGGCAAGGACGTGACCGGATGGCCCCCGTTCCGCATCGCCCAGCTCGGCGTGGGCTACGTGCCCGAGGGCCGGAAGATCTTCGCGAGCCTCACCGTCGACGAGAACCTGCGCGTGCCCGTCGAGCGTCCCGGCCCGTGGACCATCGAGCGCGTCTACCAGCTCTTCCCGCGCCTGCAGGAGCGCAAGAACAACAAGGGCCGCCAGCTCTCCGGCGGCGAGCAGGAGATGCTCGCGATCGGGCGCGCGCTGCTGCTCAACCCGAAGATGCTGCTCCTCGACGAGCCCTCCCAGGGCCTCGCGCCGCTCATCGTGCAGGACGTGTTCCGCGTGGTCGTGCAGATGAGCAACGAGGGCATCTCGGTGCTCCTCGTCGAGCAGAACGTGCGCGCCGCAGTGGAGATCGCGGACCGCGCCTACGTGCTCGACGACGGGCGCGTGGTCTACGAGGGCCCGGCCGCCGAGTTCGCCAAGGACGAGGAGCGCGTGAGGAACCTCGCGGGCGCGAGCGCGGAGAAGTGGGAGATGACGGACTGACGCAGCCGGCCTACTTGGGCCGCGGCGGCTTCAATCCCGCGTCGCTGTCCGAAAGCCGGCCCTCGCGCAGCTCGCGTACCGCGTGCACGAGGGCGCGCGCGGCATTGCGCACCTCCTCCTGCACGCCGGCATCGCGGTCGAGCTCCTCGTGGCTCGTCGCGTACGGCCGGTAGTAGCCGATGAAGCGATCGAGCCGCGCCATCGCTCCCGCATCGATGAGCCCCATCCAGTCGAGCCAGTCGCAGAGCGCCCGGCGCACCGACTCGATCCCCGCGACGTCGCCATGCACGACCACGCCGTACGCGCGGCCCGCCAGGTGCTTCGGATAGGGCCAGCCGGCGAGCTCCAGCGCCTTCGCCTTGGCGGCATCCTTGCCCGAGGTCGAGGTGGGATCGGGGTTGCCGCCGTCGGCGCAGACCAGGCGATCGATCATCAGCTTGAGCGCGCTCGGGGCCTGGTACCAATGCACCGGCGTGACAAGCAGCACGCCGTGCGCGGCCGCCCAGCGCTCGTAGATCTCGGCCATCCAGTCGCCGGTTTGCCCGAACGCGTGGTTGGGATAGCAGGAGCACGGCCAGTGGCAGAGGGGCTCCGCGGTGGAGACGCAGCCCTTGCAGGGGTAGATGCGCAGGCCGAATTCCGAGGTGAGGCGGCTCAAGTCGAGGAGATCCGCTTCGAGGCCCGCGCCGGCGAGGATCTCCTCGGCGATCTTCACGAGGCGGAAGGTCTTCGACATCTCGCCCGGGCACGAGCCGTCGTTGCGCGGCGAGCCGCACACCACGAGCACGCGCGAAGGCGTCGCCGGGTCGCGCTGGCGGCGCTGCGCGGCCTCGACACGGTCGTGGGTCTCGCGCCACTGCACGGACAGCTCGTATGCCGGATCGGCGAATCCGGGACCCGCCTTCGCCGTCACCGGCGCCTTGCGATCGTCCTGGTACGCGCGCCACGCGATCTCCTCGATGCGGGCGATGGCGTCGTCCGCCGCGCGGAACGCGGGATCGAAGAAGGAGTTCCGGAAACGCTCGCCGAACGCCTCCCGCGCGAGCATGGGTGGCGCCTGGCCCTTTCTCACGTCGGTCACGGCCTGCCTCCGTAGGGGCCGCACCGCGCGGCCGCACCTTCCGAGACTGCGCCCGCCGGCAATGGTTCGCGCGCAGAGCGTTCAAGCGAGGAGCGCCGCCTCGTCGGCGCGGAAGCGGTAGAAGAACTTGCCCTCGACGAATTCGTGCTCGTCGAGGACGTGGTGGAAGACGCCGAGCTCGAGCAGCCTCTGCCCGACGGTCTCCGCGGCGCCGAGCGGGATCGCGCAGCGCGCCATGATCCAGTCCACCGCCTCGCCGCCCACGAAGCAGCGCGGGTAGCTCTTCGAGAGATGGGTGCGCTCCTCGATCGCGAGGCCGCCGCGCGAACGCATCGCCGCCTCGAGCGCCACCAGGTCCACCCGGTCGAGCTCCCCGCGCCCGCCCGAGAAGCGGAAGTACAGCATGTCGTCCTGGAAATCGGCCTCGCGCAGCACGTGGTGCAGCCTGCCGGTGCGCCACAGGAAGGTGCAGGTGCGCAACGCGGCCTCGCGGCGCATGCCGTGGCGCGCGACGAGCCAGTCGATCGCCTGCGAGGCGACGAAGCACTCGCGGTACGTCCGGCCGCGCCATGCGCGGTCGGCCACCGGCACGCCCGCCTCCCCCTGCATCGCCTCGCAGAGGCGCGCCGGGTTCACGCCCGCGCTCTCGACCTGGTAGGCGTCGACGTACGCGTCCTTCACGAGGCCCGGCCGCGGCTCCGCGCCGCTGCGAACGAGGCCGTTGAGATACGACTCGAGCCTCGGCATGTCGAGCGCGGGCCCGTCGATCGCCGAGAGCGTGCGCGCGAGCACCGGCGCGAGCGAATCCTGCCAGGCGGCGACCGTGCTTCCGGGCAGGAGCGACGCGATTCCGGCGTGCCGCGCCCAAGCCTGCTCGGGCGCCGAGATGCCGGTGCGCCGCGGAAGGCGGACGAAGACGCGGATGCCGGGAAAGCGCTGCGTGAGGAACGAGGCGAAAGCCGCCGACCCGACGCGGCACGAAGCGAGCAGCGGCGCATCGGCCAGGACCGCGCGCGCGCGCGCCATCCGGCCGTCGCTCGCGATGCGCTCGAGCTCGGGGCTCATGGGCAGCGCCTGGACCGGCATTCCCTGCGACTCGAAGGCGCCCGACCAGAGGCTTTCCTCCCCGCGGCCGTCGAGGATCAGCGCGATGTGGCCGTCGCGATTCGCTTTCATGGGCACCGAATATATCTCCCGGGAAGCGGCGGCACTATGATGTCTCGCACAACTCCCTCCCCCACCGGCGTTTCCCCGACGATGCGTGGTACATCCGCGAGCCGCAATCCATTCCCGATCGCCGTCGCCGCGCTCGCGTTCGGCGCCACCGCCTGCTTCGCCCAGGCGCCCGAGACGCCGCTCGGCCGCCTTCCCTACACGCCTGGGCTCGACGTGAGCGCGATGGACCGCTCCGTCGATCCCTGCGTCGATTTCTACCGCTACGCCTGCGGCGGCTGGCAGGCCGCGAACCCGATCCCGCCCGACCAGGCGAGCTGGGACGTGTACCGCAAGATGGCCGAAGGCAACGAGCGCTTCCTGTGGGGCATCCTCGACTCGCTCGCGAGACGCACGAAGGGGCGCGACGCGACGCAGGCGAAGATCGGCGACTACTTCGCGGCATGCATGGACGAACCGGCGGTGCAGGCGCGCGGCAACGCGCCGCTCGCACGCTACCTCGATCGCGTCCGAGCGCTCGACTCGAAGCTCGACCTCGCCGCGCTCCTCGCCGAGCTGCACCTCGCCACGGGCGACTCCGGGTTCTTCTTCGGCTTCGGCTCGGGCCAGGATTACGCCGACGCGACGCGCGTGATCGCCTTCGCCTCGGCGGGCGGGCTCGGCCTTCCGGATCGCGACTACTACACGAAGGACGACGAGCGCTCGAAGCAGATCCGCGCGAAGTACGCGGCCCACGTGGCGCGCACGTTCGGCCTCCTCGGAGATGCGCCCGAGGCCGCACGCGCCGAGGCCCGGGACGTGATGCGAATCGAGACCGAGCTCGCGAAGGCGAGCCTCGCGCGCGTCGACCGGCGCGATCCGTACAAGCTCTTCCACAAGATGGATCGCGCGGCCCTCGCGCATCTCACGCCCGCCTTCGACTGGGACGCATACCTGCGCGGGATCGGCCTCGCGAAGCTCGACGCGTTCAACGTCACGCAGCCGGCGTTCTTCGAGGCGTTCGAGCGCGTGCTCGAGACCGAAAGCCTGGCGAGCCTGCGCACGTACCTGCGCTGGCACGTCGCGCACGCCTCCGCCGCATACCTGGACGAGGCGATGGTGAAAGAGGACTTCGACTTCTACGGCCGGACGCTGCAGGGCGTGCCGCAGCTCAAGCCCCGGTGGAAGCGTTGCGTGGCCCTCGTCGACCAGCAGCTCGGCGAGGCGCTCGGCAAGGAATACGTGCGCCGCGCCTTCAGCCCGGCGTTGAAGGCGAAGGCGCTGCACATGACGCGGCAGATCGAGCAGGCGATGCGCGAGGACCTCGAAGCGCTCGACTGGATGGCCCCTTCGACCAAGCGCGAGGCGCTCGCGAAGCTCGCGACGCTGGTGAACAAGATCGGCTATCCGGCGAAGTGGCGCGATTACGGGACGGTCCTGGTGAAGCGCGGCGACTTCTTCGGCAACGTGGTGCGCGCGCAACGCTTCGAGTCGCGGCGCGACCTCGCGAAGATCGGCAAGCCCCTGGACCGCGGCGAGTGGTTCATGACGCCGCCCACGGTGAACGCGTACTACGACGCGCAGATGAACGACATCAACTTCCCCGCGGGCGTGCTGCAGCCGCCGCTCTTCGACGCGCGCATGGACGACGCGCCGAACTACGGCAACACCGGCGGGACGATCGGCCACGAGCTCACCCACGGCTTCGACGACGAGGGCCGCAAGTTCGATTCCAAGGGGAACCTTCGCGACTGGTGGACCGAGGCCGATGCGAAGGCCTTCGAGGAGCGCGCGCAGTGCATCGTCGACCAGTACGGGAAGTACACCGTGGTGGACGACATCCGGATCAACAGCCGGCTCACGCAGGGCGAGGACATCGCGGACCTGGGAGGCCTCCTCCTCGCGTGGACCGCGTGGAAGGCGCAGACCGCGGCCGACAAGCTCGAGCCGCGCGACGGCCTCACGCCCGAGCAGCGCTTCTTCGTGGGCTACGCGCAGTGGGCATGCGAGAACGACCGGCCGGAGATCCTGCGCCTGCGCGCGATCACCGACCCGCACTCGCCCGCGAAGTATCGGGTCAATGGGCTGGTCGTGAACATGCCGCAGTTCCAGGAAGCCTTCTCCTGCAAGCCCGGGCAACCGATGGTCTCGGAGAAACGCTGCCGCGTCTGGTGAGCGAGCGCGTCATCTGCGTTTCAAGGACTGTCGTTCGACGCAGCCGCCCCGCCCGAATACCGTTGCGCGATCTCGCCTGCGATGCGGCCCACCGCGCGGCGCAGCGCCGCCGGGGCGCGCACGTCGAAGCGGAACGGAAGGCGCAGCAGCTCGCGCGCGCACCACTCGAGGTCGTCGGCGGAGCCGCGCAGCAGCACGCCTTCGGCGCACGGCTCGGGAAGGCCCAGGCCTGCGAAGAGCTCCCGGCGCGCGCGCTCGATGTCCGTGTGCAGAAGAACCTCGATCGGGATCGCGCGCGGCAACGTCGCCATGGCGCGGTCCAGGTATTCGGAGGCGTCGAAATCGGCGGGGCGCTCGAAAGCGCGCGCCGTCACTTCCGCATGGGCGACGCGATCGAGGCGCAGCGTGCGCAGTCCCTTGCGCAGCTCGCAGTAGCCCACGACGTACCAGCGCCCGGACCGGAACACGAGCCCGTACACGTCGAAGTCGCGCGACGTGAGCGTGCCGTCGGCGGCACGATAGCGCAGCGCCACCATGCGGCGCGCCTGCGCCGATTCGCTGAGGATGCGCAGCAGCCGCGCATCGGCATTGGCGCGCGCGCTTCCGGTCTGCAGCGCCACGCTCTCGCGCAGCGCCGAAACCGTGCGCCGCGGAGCGCTCGGCAGCACCCGGTCGAGCTTCGCCTGCACGCTCTCGATCGCGGGCGCGGCATCGGCGAGCCCGAGCCCGCGCGCGGCGATGAGCCCGAGCGAGAGCGCCTGCGCCTCCTCCTCGGTGAACATCATCGGCGGCAGCTTGTAGCCGGGCACCAGCCGATAGCCGCCGTAGCGCCCCTGCTCCGTGGTGATCGGGATCCCCATCTCTTCCAGCGTCGCGATGTAGCGGCGCAGCGTGCGCCGGTCGACCTCGACGCGGCGTGCGAGCTCGGCGCCGCCGATCTGGGCCTGCGACTGCAGGATCTCGAGCACCGCGAGGATGCGCGTGGTGGGTTGCGGCATACCCTCACTTTAGGGTGGAACTAGGGCGGAAATCGCCCTAGTACCGCGCTAGTGTACGCGCATGACCTTCGCCTTCCGTCTCCTCGCCCTCGCGCTCCTGCTGCTGCTCTTCATCGCGGCGGGGGCGCGGCACCAGGCCATCGCGGCGCCGATGGCGGATGCCGCGGCGCCTACCGCCCGCGGAGACGCCGTCGCGCGAACGGCAGAAGCGGATGTCCCGGGGAGTGCCCATCCCGCGGAGTTTGCCACGGCCCCGGCCGATACAATGGACGCGTGCCCCTTCTCCAGCTCTCGCAGGTTTCCCTCGCCTACGGCCACGTTCCCCTGCTCGACCACGCCGACCTCGTCGTGGAAGCGGGCGAGCGCATCGGACTGATCGGCCGGAACGGCACCGGGAAATCGAGCCTGCTGCGCATCATCGCAGGCGCCGCGCGGCCCGACGACGGGACGGTGTGGAAGGCCCCGGGGCTCGCCCTCGCCGCAGTGGCGCAGGAGCCGGCGTTCGAACCCGGGCTTTCGATCTTCGAGGCGGTGGCGAGCGGCGTGGGCGGGGCGCGCCAGCTCCTCGTCGACTATCACGCGGCGGCGCAAGCCGGCGACCTCGAGCGCCTGCAGCGGCTGCACGAATCGCTCGACGCCTCGGGCGGATGGGCGCTCGAGCATCGCATCGAGGCGACGCTCACCCGCCTCGGCCTCGATGCGGATCGCCCGGTCGCCGAGCTCTCCGGCGGATTGCGCAAGCGGGTCGCCCTCGCGCGCGCCCTGGTGGGCGATCCGCAGCTCCTCCTCCTCGACGAGCCGACGAACCACCTCGACATCGCCGCGATCGAGTGGCTCGAGGAGGCGCTGCTCGCCTTTCCGGGCGCCGTGCTCTTCGTCACGCACGACCGGCGCTTCCTCGACCGCGTCGCGCTGCGCATCGTCGAGCTCGACCGCGGCCGACTGCAGAGCTTCCCCGGCAACTTCACCGCCTACGAAACGCGCAAGGCCGAGATGCTCGCGATCGAAGCGGTGGTGAGCCGCAAGGCCGACAAGGAGCTCGCGCAGGAGGAGGCGTGGATCCGCCAGGGCGTCGAGGCGCGGCGCACGAGGAACGAGGGGCGCGTGCGGCGGCTGGGACGCCTGCGCATCGCGCGCGCGGAGCGCCGCGAGCGCATCGGCAAGGTCGATCTCGCGCTCGCGCCGGGCGAGCGCTCCGGAAAGCTCGTCGCCGAGCTCGAGCACGTCGTGAAGTCGTACGGCGCGCGCCGCGTGGTGGACGACTTCTCCTGCCGGGTGATGCGCGGCGACAAGATCGGCTTCATCGGCCCGAACGGCAGCGGAAAGACCACGCTCCTCAAGCTCATCCTCGGCGAGATCGCGCCCGACTCCGGCACCGTGCGCCTGGGCGCGCGCGTGGCTCCCGCGTACTTCGACCAGCTGCGCGCGGCACTGGACGAGGAAGCCACGCTCGCCGACACCATCTCGCCCGGGTCCGACACGATCGAGATCGAGGGAACGCGCAAGCACGTCATCGGCTATCTCGGCGATTTCCTCTTCGCGCCGGAGCGGGCGCGCGCGCCGGTGAGGTCGCTCTCGGGCGGCGAGCGCAATCGGCTCCTCCTCGCGCGCCTCTTCAGCCGGCCCGCCAACGTGCTGGTGCTCGACGAGCCGACCAACGACCTCGACATCGAGACGCTCGAGCTCCTCGAGGCGCTGCTGCAGGACTACGCGGGCACGCTGCTGCTGGTGAGCCACGACCGCGCGTTCCTCGACAACGTCGTCACGCAGACGATCGCGCACGAGGGCGACGGCAGGTGGAAGGAGTACGTCGGCGGGTACAGCGACTGGGAGAGGATGAGGACGGGGAAAGTGCAGGCGCCGGAGGAAGCGCGACCCGCGGCCGGGGCCGCTCTCGCAAGGGAGAGGGGAGAACGCCCGCGCAAGCTCTCCTACAACGAATCGCGCGAGCTCGAAGCGCTGCCGTCGAAGCTCGAGGCCCTCGAGCGCGAGCAGGGCGAGATCGCCGCGAAGCTCGCCGATCCCGCGACCTACCAGGACCGTTCCATGGACGTTCGCGCACTCAACGCGCGGCACGAGGCGATCGAGGGCGAGCTCACGCAACTCCTCGCGCGCTGGGAGGCGCTCGAGTCGCGCGGGTAGCGGACGGCGCAACGCTCAGCGGGAACGTTCACCCCGCGCCCGGTCCAACCGGCATGAGCGCCCTGCCCCGCCGCGCGGCCCGCGAGTACGCGATCGCACCGCCCATCGAGCCGATGCTCGCGAAGATCGGCGAACGCCTTCCCGACGAGGGCCACGTGCTCTACGAGCCGAAATGGGACGGCTTCCGCGCGATCGTCTATCGCGGCACGGACGACGCGTACATCCAGAGCCGCGACCTGCGCCCGCTCGACCGTTACTTCCCGGAGCTGCACGCGGCGCTGCTCGATCGCCTCCCGCCGGGCTGCGTCCTCGACGGCGAGATCGTGATCGCCGGAGCGCACGGCCTCGATTTCGACGCGCTGCAGCTGCGCCTGCATCCGGCGGCCTCGCGCGTCGCGAAGCTCGCGGAGGAGACGCCCAGCGCGTTCGTCGCGTTCGACGCGCTCGCGATCGGGGGCCGCAACCTGATGAGGGAGCCGCAGGCCGCACGCCGCGCCGCGCTCGAAAAGCTGCTCGCGAAGGCGAAACCGCCCTTGCACCTCACGCCGATGACGACGGATCGCGCGCTCGCCGAGGAGTGGCTCGCACGCTTCGAGGGCGCCGGGCTCGACGGCGTGGTGGCGAAGCTCGCGGACCTTCCCTACGAGCCCGGACGGCGCGCGATGATCAAGGTGAAGCACGTTCGCACCGCCGATTGCGTGGTCGCGGGCTTCCGATGGCACAAGGAAGGCGAAGGCGTCGTGGGCTCGCTCCTCCTCGGGCTCTATGACGATCGCGGCGTGCTGCACCACGTCGGCGTGACGTCGTCCTTCACGATGGCCACGCGCCGCGCGCTCGCCTCCGAGCTCGAGCCCTTGCGCAGGAACGCGCTGAAGAGCCATCCCTGGCGCGACTGGGCGCAGGCGACCGATGCGTCGACGCGCATGCCGGGCGCGCACAGCCGCTGGAGCGCGGGCAAGGATCTTTCGTGGGAGGCGCTCCGGATCGAGCGCGTGTGCGAGGTGAAGTACGACCACCTGCAGGGCGAGCGCTTTCGCCACGCCGCGGTGTTCGTGCGCTGGCGCCCGGACCGGCTGCCCGCGGATTGCCGCTACGACCAGCTCGAGGTCACGACCGCTTACGAGCTCGCGAAGGTTTTCGGCGCGGCGCGGAAGAAGCGCTGACGCGCCGCTTCGAAGGCGGCGCGCGCGGCGGCTCGTCGGGCGCCTTGCGGTACTGCGGCGGCCACGGCGCGTCGCCCATCCCCTCGCGTTGCTGGCGGGCGGAAAGCTCGAGCAGGCCGACGAGGGAGCCGGGATGCTCGTCGATCCCTGCGTGCAGGTCGCCGAGCTCGGTATAGCGCGCCGGCATCGTCGCCATCGTGAAGTCGCGCGGCTCGCACGCATCGACCTCGTCCCATGCGAGCGGCGCCGAGACGCGCGCGTCGTCGGTCGGCCGCACCGAATAGGCGCTCGCGACGGTGCGATCGCGCGCGTTCTGGTTGTAGTCGATGAAGACGCCCTCGCGCTCCTCCTTCCACCATTTCGTGGTCGCGAGCTTCGGCACGCGGCGCTCCACCTCGCGCGCAAGGGCGAGCGCCGCACGCCGCACGTCGTCGTAGGTCCAGCGCGGGACGATGCGCACGGCGACGTGCATGCCGCGCTTGCCCGAGGTCTTGGGCCAGCCGGTGAGCCCGAAGTCGGCGAGCGCCGCCTGCACCACGCGCGCGACCTGGCGGACCTGCGACCACTTCACACCGGGGACGGGATCGAGGTCCACGCGCAGCTCGTCGGGATGGTCGAGATCCTTCGCGCGCACCGGATGCGGATGCAGCTCCAGGCACGCGAGATTCGCCATCCACGCGAGCGCGGCGGCATCGCGCGGCACGACTTCCTCGGCGCTGCGTCCCGACGGAAACCGTAGCGCAACCACCTCGATCCATGAGGGCCGCGATGCCGGCGCGCGCTTCTGGTAGAAGAAGTCGCCGCCGACGCCGTCGGGATAGCGCACCAGCATGTTGGGCCGCCCTCCCGCGCCCCGCAGCGCCCCGTCGGCCACCGCGAGGTAGTACTGCACGAGATGGAGCTTGGTGTAGCCCGCCTCCGGAAAGAGCACCTTGGCGGGATTGGAGATCGCCACCTCGCGGCCAGCCACCTCCAGCACTTCCCCGGTCGACCGGCTCCCGCCGCGCGGCGCGGCCCTCTTCGCTTTCGTCCGACTCGCCATGATCGGTCCGATTCTGGCACCGGCGGCGGCGGCCAATCATTGACCCTTGACAACGCGCCGCGGCAAGCCGATATTTCGATACCTGTCTAATTAGACGAGCGTCTCATCTCCATGCGGCTGGGCAACGACGCGTTCAAGGCGCTGGCCGACCCGACCCGGCGCGAGATCCTGCGGCTGCTGCGCCGCGGCGAGATGACCGCCGGCGAGATCGCGGAGCGCTTCGACACCACCAAGCCCACGCTCTCGCACCACTTCGCGGTGCTCAAGGATGCCGACCTCGTCACCGCCCGGCGCGAAGGCCCGACCATCTGGTACTCCCTCAACACCACGGTCCTGGAGGACGTCGTCGCCTGGGCGATCGACCTCGCGGGCGCTAAGGAAGGAGGCAGGAAATGAAGGCCCGGTACTTCGCCGCGTGCATGGTCCTCGTCGCCATCGCTTTCGCCGCCATGCTCGTCGCCTGGCCGCACCTGCCCGAGCGCGTGCCCCTGCACTGGAACGTGCGCGGGCAGGTGGATGGCTGGGGGCCGCGCGGCACCCTGATGGCCCTCGGGCCGGGCTTGATGCTCGCGGAGCTCGCGATCTTCGCCGTGCTCCCCGCGCTCTCCCCGAAACGCTTCGAGATCGAAAGCTTCGCGCGGACGTACCTGCGCATCATGCTCGCGGCGATCCTCCTCTCGGGCTACATCACCGCGGTGCTCCTCTTCGCCGCCCTCACCGGGCACTTCGACGTGAGCACGGCGTTCCTCGGCGGCGTCTCCGTCGTCCTGGTCTTCATGGGCAACCTCATGGGCAAGGTCCGGCGCAATTTCTTCATCGGCATCCGCACGCCCTGGACGCTCGCGAGCGAGCGCGTCTGGTACGCGACGCATCGCCTCGCGGGGAAAACCATGGTGGCCGCAGGGATCGCGAGCTTCGTGGCGGCGTTCTGGGGAGGGCTCCCCGGCACCGTGGCATGGATCGCGCTCGTGCTGTGCGGCGCGCTGGTCCCCGTGGCCTACTCCTTCGTGCACTACAAAGCGCTCGAGCGCAGCGGCGGGCTGGAGCCGGGTTAGCGCGAACGTTGCGCGGGCGCCGCGGTCGAGAAGGACTCGGATGCGGGCACGGGGAGTAAAGATGCGCAAGCGACACGGGGAACACCACAACACCGGCCGCATGGGCTGGCTTCGCGCCGCGGTGCTGGGCGCCAACGACGGCATCGTCAGCACCTCGAGCCTCATCGTCGGCGTGGCGGCGGCAAGCAGCAGCCACGCGAGCGTGATCCTCGCCGGCACGTCGGCGCTCGTCGCGGGCGCGATGTCGATGGCGGCCGGCGAATACGTCTCGGTGCATTCGCAGGCCGACAGCGAGAAGGCGGACCTCGACCGCGAGCGCGAGGAGCTGCGCGAGGACCGCGACGCCGAGCTGCGCGAGCTCGCGGGGATCTACCGCAAGCGCGGGCTCGAGGCGCCGCTCGCCCACGAGGTGGCGAAGCAGCTCATGGCGCACGATGCGCTCGGCGCGCACGCGCGCGACGAGCTCGGCATCACGAAGACGTTGCGCCCGCGCCCGCTGCAGGCGGCCGGGGCGTCGGCGGCGAGCTTCGCGCTCGGCGCGGCGATGCCCGTCGTCGCGACTACACTCGCGCCGATGAATGGGCTGATCCCGATCGTGGCCACGGCTTCGCTCGTGTTCCTCGCGCTTTTGGGCGTGCTCTCGGCGTGGGTGGGCGGCGCGCCGATCGGGCCGGGAACGCTCCGCGTCACCTTCTGGGGCGCCATCGCCATGGCGGTCACCGCCGGCGTGGGCGCGCTCTTCGGGACCAACGGCGGCTAAAGCTTCGCGATCGCCGCCTGGGAGACCGAGAGCACTTCCTCGGGGCGCACCACCGTGGTGTCCATGTCGCGCAGCAGCCCGTCCTGCAATCCGTAGACCCAGCCGTGCACCGCGAGCTGCTGCCCGCGCGCCCACGCTTCGCGCACGATCGTGGTCTGGCACACGTTCGCGACCTGCTCGATCACGTTGAGCTCGCAGAGCCGGTCGTGGCGCTCGGCGGCTCCGGCGAGGCGGCCGAGGCGATCGGCGTGCTTCACCTGCACGTCCTGCACGTGGCGCAGCCAGTTGTCGGCGAGTCCCACGCGCCGATCCTCGAGCGCCGCCGCCACGCCGCTGCAGCCGTAATGCCCGACCACGATGATGTGCTCGACGTCGAGGAGCTCCACGGCGAACTGCATCACCGAGAGGCAGTTGAGGTCCGTGTGCACCACGACGTTCGCAACGTTGCGATGCACGAACAGCTCGCCGGGCGCGAGGTCGACGATCTCGTTGGCCGGCACGCGGCTGTCGGCGCAGCCGATCCACAGGTACTTCGGCCGCTGCTGGCGCGACAGCCGCGGGAAGAAGTCCGGGTCGGCGCGCCGGATGCGCTCGGACCAGGCGCGGTTCTTCTCGAAGAGGTGCGAAAGCGAACGCATGCTGCCGCAATTCTAAGGCATTGCGCCGCCGGGCCCGCGAAAACTCCAAGGCGAGCCGCGGCGTGCGGCCCCGGGCCGATCGAAGCCGCAGGATCCGGTTTCAGCCTTCCTGGATCTGCTGCACCTGCGCAGTTGGCGAAACAACCCCCGGCCCGAGCGCCGCATTGCGCCGCTTCCGCAGCGTCCCGCGCAGAGCGAAGAACGCCTGCAGCACGACGATGAGCAACGAGATCCCGACGAAGCTCGCGCTGATCGGCCGCGTCACGAACACGCCCATGTCGCCGCGCGAGAGGAGCAGCGCGCGCCGGAAGTTCTCCTCCACCATCGGCCCCAGCACGTAGCCGAGGAGGATCGGCGCGACCTGGAAATCGAGCGTCATGAAGAGCCAGCCCATGAGGCCGAACACGAGCACCTCGCCGATCTCGAAGAGACTGTTGTTGGTGCTGTAGACGCCGATCGCGATGAAGAAGAGCGCGGCCGGGAAGAGGAAGCGGTACGGCACCTGCAGCAGCTTCACCCAGACGCCGATGAGCGGCACGTTGAGCAGCACGAGGAGGATGTTGCCGATCCAGAAGCTCGCGATGAGGCCCCAGAAGAGGTCGGCGTGCTCCGTGATGAGCTGCGGGCCGGGCTGGATGCCCTGGATGATGAGGGCGCCCAGGATCAGCGCCATCACCGGGTCGCCGGGGATGCCCAGGCTCATCGTGGGGACGAAGTCCACCTGGGTCTTGGAGTGCGAGGAGGCCTCGGGGCTCGCCACGCCCTCGAGCGCCCCGTAGCCGAAGCGCTCGGGCGTCTTCGAGATCTTGCGCTCGATCGCGTAGGCCACGAACGTGGTGATGGTGGGGCCGGTCCCGGGCATGGCGCCGAAGAGCGTTCCCACCAGCGTGCCGCGCAGCATCGGGAAGAACGCCTGCTTGAGCTCCGCCTTGCTCGGCCGCATGTCGCGCATGCGCACCTTGGTGCCGCTGCCCACCACGTGCATGCGGTTGACGCTGCGCAGGAACTCGGTGACGCCGAAGAGGCCGAGGGCGAGCGCGACGAGCTCGACGCGGTCGGTGAGCTCGACGAAGCCGAAGGTGAAGCGCGCCACGCCGCTGTTCACATCCGTGCCGACGATGCCGATGATCAGCCCCACGACCGTCATCGCCACGCCCTTGAGCGGGGAGCCGCGCGACATCGTGCCGCCGCACACGAGCCCCAGCAGCATGATCGAGAAAAGCTCGGCGGGCCCGAACTTGAACGCGATCTTCACCAGCAGCGGCGAGGCGAAGATCATCACCATGATCCCGAAGGACGCCGCGAAGAAGGAGGCGATCATCGTGATGCCGAGCGCGGTGCCGCCCTTGCCGGCGCGGGTCATGGGATAACCGTCGAGGCAGGTCACGGCGTGCGGCGGATGGCAGGGCAGGTTCAGCAGGATCGCCCCGATCGCGCCGCCGTATTGGGAGCCGTAGAAGATGCCCGCCAGCATGAGGATCGCGGGGATCGGGTGCATGGTGAAGGTGATCGGCAGCAGCATGGAGATCGCCGAGATCGGTCCCAGCCCCGGCAGCACGCCGATGAGGTTGCCCATCAGCACGCCGAAGAACGACCACATCAGGTTGTGCGGCTCGAGCGCGACGCCGAAGCCGTGCCAGAGGTCGAGGAGCGGCAGCTCGATCATATGCCCCCCCATCCGAACAGGTCGAAGGGAAGCTTGAGCGCCCACCAGAAGACGACCACGCAGATCGCCACCATGGAAGCGGAGAGGAGGGTGGCGCCGATCACGGTGTTGTCGCGATCGCCCATCGCCGAGATGAAGGTGATCGCGAAGGTCGCCGGGATGAAGCCGCCCCACTTCGCGAGCACGATGAAGGCGATGACGCTCGAGATGATGCAGATCCAGCCGCGCCACTCGGGCGGCAGCGGCTGCTCCTCGGGCGCATCCTTCGGCACGCGGCGCGCCGAGAGCGCGATGGCGATGCCGAGCAAGGTGAGGATCACGCCGAGCGCCGTCGGGAAGAACCCCGGGCCCATGCGGCTCAGCGTGCCGACGGCATAGGTGCGGCCCTGGATGGCGGCCCACAGGCCGATGAAGATCATCAGCGCGCCGCCGTAATAGTCCTTGTTGTACTGCGTGACGAGTCTTCGCACGGGGGCGCCTTGCAGGAGGGAGGAGCCGCCTTTCATGGAGGCGGCGAGGAAAAATATCGGTAGATCGCCTCTAGGGATATATCGGACGAGCCTTGCGTGAAGCTGAACGAATCCGTTCCTTCAGCCTAACGCGATGACCAGGGCCCCGGCGACGACGAGCACGCCGCCCAGCGCGACCCGCGCCGTGAGCGGCTCGCCGAGCACCGTCACGCCGAGCACGATCGCGAAGGCCACGCTCAGCTTGTCGATCGGCGCCACGCGCGAGGCCGGCGCAAGCTGCAGGGCCCGGTAGTAGCACAACCACGAAAGCCCGGTCGCAATTCCCGACAGGACGAGGAAAAGCAGCGGCCGCGAGGCGACTTCCGACGGCCTCGCCCATTCGCCCCTCCAAGTGACGATCCCCCCGGTCACACCCAGGATCACCACCGTACGGATGAACGTCGCGAAGTTCGAGTTGAGCCCTTCGACGCCGAGCTTGCCGAGAATCGCGGTGAGCCCGGCGAAGAAGGCCGAACCCAGGGCGAACACGAGCCAGGAAGGGGTGCGCGGCATGTCGATCTCGGGCCGGCGCGGGGCTGCGCCGTTCTCCAGCGAAGAGGGACCCTGATTGAAACGGACCTGGCCGGGACTGTCAAAGGATTGCGCCCCCATCCCGTGCCCGGAGAGAACGGAGAAGAACGCCCATGAACGCGCCCGAGCTCAAGATCGAAGCCGCGATCCGCGAGGGATCGCCCTATCCGCGCGGCGCCACCTGGAACGGCCACGGAGTGAATTTCGCGCTCTTCTCGGGCCACGCGACGAAGGTCGAGCTCTGCTTCTTCGATGCGGACGGCCGCGAATCGGCGCGCATCGTCCTGCCGGAATACCGCGACGAGACGTGGCACGGGTACGTCCCGGAGATCGGCCCCGGACAGATCTACGGGTACCGCGTGCACGGTCCGTGGCAGCCGGAGGAGGGCCTGCGCTTCAACCCGAACAAGCTGGTGATGGATCCGTACGCGCGCGCGCATGTCGGAGAGCTCCGGTGGGATCCGGCGGTGTTCGCCTACACGATCGGCGATCCGGCCGCCGACCTCTCCTTCGACGGGCGCGACAGCGCGCCGTTCGTGCCGAAGTGCGTGGTGGTGGACCCGAACTTCGACTGGGCGCGCGAGGCGAAGCGGCCGCACGTTCCCTGGGACCGCACCATCGTCTACGAGACCCACGTGCGCGGCTACACACGCCTGCATCCCGCGGTGGCCGAGGGCGAGCGCGGCACCTATCGCGGCCTCGCGCACCCGGATGTCGTGGCCTACATCAAGTCGACCGGCGTGACCACCGTGGAGCTGCTGCCGGTGCACACGTTCGTGAACGACAGCTTCCTGCTCGAGCGCGGCCTCACCAACTACTGGGGCTACAACTCCATCGGCTTCTTCGCGCCCGACCCGCGCTACGCGGCCGATCCGGTGCGCACGCTGCAGGAGTTCAAGGAAATGGTGGCGCGCCTGCACGACGCCGGCCTCGAGGTGGTGATCGACGTGGTCTACAACCACACCGCGGAGGGCAACGAGCTTGGGCCCACGCTCTCGCTCAAGGGGATCGACAACAGCTCGTACTATCGCCTCGTGCCGGACGACAAGCGGCGCTACATCAACGACACCGGCACCGGCAACACGCTCAACCTCTCGCATCCGGTGGTGATCCAGATGGTTTGCGACAGCCTGCGCTATTGGGCGCAGGAGATGCACGTCGACGGCTTCCGCTTCGACCTGGGCACCATCCTCGCGCGCGAGCCCGGCGGCTTCGACACGCACAACGGCTTCATGAAGACGGTGATGCAGGACCCGGTGCTCGCGAAGGTGAAGGTCATCGCCGAGCCGTGGGACTGCGGGCCCGGCGGCTACCAGGTGGGCGGCTTTCCTCCCGGCTGGGCGGAGTGGAACGACAAGTTCCGCGACACCGTGCGCGACTACTGGCGCGGCGAGGCGACGCCGGCCGCACTCGCCCCGCGCCTGTGCGGCTCCCCGGACGTCTTCGACCACCGCGGCCGCCAGCCGTGGGCGAGCGTCAATTTCCTCACCGCCCACGACGGCTTCACGCTGCGCGACCTCGTCACCTACAACGACAAGCACAACGAGGCGAACGGCGAGGAGAGCCGCGATGGGCACTCGCACAACCGCTCCTGGAACCACGGAGTCGAGGGCGAGACGGACGACGCGGGCATCGACGGCCTGCGCGAGCGGCAGATGAAGAACCTGCTCGCGACGCTCTTCCTCTCCCAGGGAACGCCGATGCTCCTCGCCGGCGACGAGTTCGGCCGCACCCAGAAGGGCAACAACAACGCCTACTGCCAGGACAACGAGATCTCCTGGGTGCACTGGGACCACGACGAGCGCGGCAAGCGGCTGATGGAATTCACGCGCCGGCTCGCGGCGCTGCGCCACCAGTACCCGATTCTGCGCCGGGTCCGCTGGCTCACCGGGGACTACGACGAGGAGCTCGAGGTGCGCGACCTCACGTGGATCGGCGCGAACGGCGAGCCGATGCGCGACGAGCACTGGGACGACGACAACGGGCGCTGCTTCGGCATGCTGCTCGATGGACGGGCGCGCGAAACGGGCATCCGGCGCCGCGGCGAGCTCGCCACCCTGCTCATCGTCTTCAACTCGTGGCAGGACGTGGTGAAGTTCCGCCTGCCCGAGGTGAACGGCGGGGCCGAATGGCAGCTGCGCTTGGACACCAACATGCCGGAGGAGCCGCCAGCCGACGCGCGCTTCCCCGCAGGACGCGAATACGAGGTGACGGGCCGCTCGTTGCTGCTCTTCCAGCTCGCCTGACGAGAAAGGGGACAGACCCCATTTTCCCAGACCCCATTTTCCGCTGGCCGCAGGAGCGGACTTCCGCTCGGAAAATGGCGTCTGTCTCTTCTTTTCAGGCGGCGAGCTTGTCGGAGTGCACCACGAGGCCGCCGTGCTCGCGCATCGCATGGAAGCCGATGGCGGGCCAGATCTCCTGCGCTGCGGACAGCTCGAGCTTGTGGTTGTAGAGCACCGCGGGCGCGTCCACCACGTCGTAGGCGATACGGTAGGAATTGGCCTCGATGAAGCGCTCGAGCTCCGCGGGCGTGGGCGCGCTCACCCAGCGCGCGAGCTTGTAGCCGCTGGGCACCATGCGCGCCTGGGCCGCATACTCGTGCTCGAGGCGATGCGCGACCACGTCGAGCTGCAGCTGGCCCACGGCGCCCAGCAGCAGCGCGCCACCGTTGTGCGGGCGGAACACCTGGATCGCGCCCTCCTCGCCCAGCTGCTGCAGACCCGTGCGCAGCTGCTTGTTGCGGATCGGGTCGGCGACCTCGACCGTGACGAAGATCTCAGGGGCGAAGAAGGGCAGGCCCGTGAACTGCAGCGTCTCGCCCTCGGTGAGCGTGTCGCCGAGCTGCAGGAGGCCACGGTTGGGCAGGCCCACGATGTCGCCGGGATACGCATCCTCGAGCACTTCGCGCCGCTGCGAGAGGAACGAGACCGCGCTCGCGGTCTTCACTTCCTTGCCGGTGCGCGAGAGCACGAGCTTCATGCCCCGCTCGAAGCGCCCCGAGCACACGCGCACGAAGGCGACGCGGTCGCGGTGCGCCGGGTCCATGTTCGCCTGGATCTTGAAGACGACGCCGGTGAACTTGGGCTCCGTGGGCTCGACGACCCGCTGCAGCGCGGCCTTGCGGCCCGGCGGCGGCGCGAGGTCCACGAGAGCATCGAGCACCTCGTGCACGCCGAAGTTGTTGATGGCCGAGCCGAAGAAGACCGGCGTCTGGCCGCCCTTCAGGAACGAGTCGCGATCGAACGCCTCGGAGGCACCCCGCAGGAGCTCGATCTCGCCCTTCGCCTGCGCGAACGCGTCGCCGAAGCGCGCCGCGGTCCCGGGATTGTCGAGGCCGGCGACCATCTCCTCGTCCTCGACGCGGCGGTCCTCGCCCGCCTTGAAGACGCGCATGCGGTCGGCGCGGATGTCGAACACGCCGCCGAAGCGCTTGCCCATGCCGACGGGCCACGTGAAAGGCACGGTCGGCATCTTCAGCACGCGCTCGATCTCGTCCAGGAGCGCCAGCGGCTCGCGCGTCTCGCGGTCCATCTTGTTGATGAAGGTGATGATCGGCGTGTTCCTCGCGCGGCAGACCTCGAGGAGGCGGATCGTCTGCGCCTCCACGCCGTTCACGCCGTCGATCACCATGAGCGCCGCGTCCACGGCCGTGAGCACGCGATAGGTGTCCTCGGAGAAATCCTGGTGGCCCGGCGTATCGAGCAGGTTGATCACCTCCCCGCGGAATTCCATCTGCATCACGGAGCTCGCGACCGAGATGCCGCGCTGCTTCTCGATCTCCATCCAGTCGGAAGTGGCGTGGCGCGTGGCCTTGCGCGCCTTGACGCTGCCGGCGATGTGGATCGCGCCCGCGAAGAGCAGGAGCTTCTCGGTGAGCGTGGTCTTGCCGGCGTCGGGGTGGGAGATGATCGCGAAGGTGCGCCGGCGCGCCACCTCGGCGGCGAGATCGGATATCGGATTCATGCGCAATTTTACCAGTGAAGCGCACCCCCTCGCCCTGCTAGACTTCGCGCCGATGCCTTCCATCCTTTCCATCTCGCGGCTCACCAAGACCTACGCGTCGGGGCTCCAGGCGCTCAAGAGCGTCGACCTCGAGATCGCGAAGGGCGAGATCTTCGCCCTCCTCGGCCCGAACGGCGCCGGCAAGACCACGCTCATCCACATCGTCTGCGGCATCGTGAACGCGACCTCGGGCACGGTGCTGGTCGACGGCCACGACAACCGGTCCGACTACCGCGCCGCGCGCTCGAAGATCGGGCTCGTCCCGCAGGAGCTGCACACCGACATGTTCGAGACGGTGTGGGGGACGGTGCGCTTCAGCCGCGGGCTCTTCGGGCGCGGCCCGGATCCCGCGCACCTCGAGCAGGTGCTGCGCGACCTCTCCCTGTGGGACAAGCGCGCGAGCAAGATCATGACGCTCTCCGGCGGGATGAAGCGGCGCGTGCTGATCGCGAAGGCGCTCGCGCACGAGCCGCAGATCCTCTTCCTCGACGAGCCCACGGCCGGCGTCGACGTGGAGCTGCGCCGCGACATGTGGGCGCTGGTGCGGCGACTGCGCGAGCGGGGCGTCACGATCATCCTCACGACGCACTACATCGAGGAGGCCGAGGAGATGGCGGATCGCATCGGCGTGATCCACAAGGGCGAGCTCGTGGTCGTGGAGGAGAAGGCGGCGCTCATGAGGAAGCTCGGCAAGAAGCAGCTCCTGCTGCGACTCGCGCAGCCGCTCGCCGCCCTCCCCGAGGCCCTGCGCGAATGGCCCCTCGAGCTTCGCGACGGCGGCTCGGAGCTCGAGCTCACGTTCGATTCCCGCGAGGAGCACACCGGCGTCCAGGCGCTGCTGCGGCGCCTGGGCGAGCTCGGCGTCGAGTTCAAGGACCTGCAGACGAGCCAGAGCTCGCTCGAGGACATCTTCGTGAGCCTGGTCCATTCCTCCTCCGACGGCCGGGCAGAAGGTGCGCCTCGATGAACACCCACGCCCTCTCCGCGATCTACCGCTTCGAGATGTCGCGCTTCGGGCGCACGGTCTGGCAGAGCCTCGTGACACCGGTCATCACCACCTCGCTCTACTTCATCGTGTTCGGCGCGGCGATCGGGCGGCGCATGACCGAGGTCGACGGCGTGCCCTACGGCGCGTTCATCGTCCCGGGCCTCGTGATGCTCTCGGTCTTCACGGAGAGCCTCAACAACGCCTCGTTCGGGATCTACCTGCCGAAGTTCACCGGCACGATCTACGAGGTGCTCTCGGCGCCCGTCTCCGCGCTCGAGGTGGTGCTCGCCTACGTGGGCGCGGCGACCACCAAGTCGATCGTGCTTGCCGCGGTGATCCTCGTCACGGCGAACCTGTTCGTGCCGGTGCACATCGCCCATCCGCTCGCGATGGTGGCATTCCTGCTCCTCACCACGCTCACGTTCTGCCTGTTCGGGTTCGTGATCGGCATCTGGGCGAACGGCTTCGAGCAGCTGAGCTTCATCCCGATGCTCGTGGTGACTCCGCTCACCTTCCTCGGTGGCGCGTTCTATTCGATCTCGATGCTGCCGCCCGCGTGGCGCGCCTTCAGCCTCTTCAACCCGGTGGTCTACCTGATCAGCGGCTACCGCTGGACCTTCTACGGCGTCTCGGACGTGGACGTGGGGGTCTCGTTCGCGGTGGCGGCGGGGTTCTGCCTGCTCTGCCTCGCCGCGGCATCGTGGATATTCCGCACCGGCTATCGGCTCAAGAGCTGACGGCGACCTTGGCCCGACGAGCGCCATTCTCCAGCCCGATCGCGGTCCGCCATCGGGGTCCGTTGGAACCGGTACGATAGCCGCCCATGAAGATCGCGATCCTCGACGATTACTTCGATACCATCCGCACGCTGCCCTGCTTTCGCATGCTCGAAGGGCACGAGGTGGAGGCCTGGACCGACCACGCGCAGGACGACGGGGTCCTCGCCTCGCGCCTCGCGCAGACCGACGTCCTCGTGCTCATCCGCGAGCGCACGAAGATCCGCGCGCCGCTCCTCGATCGGTTGCCGCGGCTCAAGCTCATCAGCCAGCGCAGCGTCTACCCGCACATCGACACCGAGGCCTGCACGCGCCTGGGCATCGTCGTCTCCTCCAGCCAGCATCCGGGGACGCCGTGCTACGCCGCCGCCGAGCTCACCTGGGCGCTCGCGCTCGCGGCCGTGCGCCAGCTCCCGCAGCAGGTCGCTTCCCTCAAGGCCGGACGCTGGCAGATGGGCGTGGGGACCACGTTGCGCGGGAAAACGCTCGGGCTCTACGGCTGGGGCCGCATCGCCCACGCCGTCGCGGAATACGGGCGGGCATTCGGCATGCGCGTGCTCGTGTGGGCGAGCGAGCGCTCGAGGGAGCAGGCCCGCGCGGAAGGCGTCGAGGTGGCCGCGAGCAAGGAGGCGTTCTTCGAGGAGAGCGACGTGCTCTCGCTCCACATGCGCCTCTACCCCGCCACGCGCGGCATCGTGACCGCGGCCGACCTCGCGCGCATGAAGCCCGGCGCGCTCTTCGTGAACACCAGCCGCGCTCCGCTGGTCGAGCCGGGCGCCCTCGTCATGGCGCTACGCGCGGGCCGCCCCGGCATGGCGGCCGTGGACGTGTTCGAGCACGAGCCGCTCCTCGACACGTCCGATCCGCTGCTGAACCTCCCTAACGTGATCGCGACGCCGCACATCGGCTACTCGACGCGCGAGGAGTACGAGCTGCAATTCGAGGAGATCTTCGACCAGATCCTCCGGTGGATCGCCGGAACGCCGATCAACGTGGTGAACCCCGCGGTGCTGGAGTCGCCGCGCCTGCGCCGCGCGTCCTGAGGATCCTGCTTCCGCGACTTCCTCTTCCGCGAGGACTTCTTGCGGCTGGAGGATTTGCGGTGCGACTTGCTCGAGGACTTCTTCCGGCTCGCGGACTTCTTCCGGCTCGACTTCCTCTTCGGCACCTTGCCGCCTGCCTTGCGCGCCTCGGAAAGGCCGATCGCGATCGCCTGCTTGCGGCTCTTCACCTTCCTGCCCGACTTGCCGCTCTTCAGCTTGCCGTGCTTGTACTCGTGCACCGCCTTCTTCACCTTCTTGCGCGACTTCTTCCCGTACGCGGCCATGGATGCCCCTCCGGTCATGGAACACCCGCTATGACCGCGCCTTCGTCGGCGGAATTCCATCCGGAGGATTGCCATGCGCCCCGGAAGGCCCCAGGCGGCCGCGCATCTCGATGCGCAGGAGCGAATAGCTGGTGAGCGCCTCGATCAGCACGCTCGCGACGGAAAGGAGCCACACGTCCTCGAGCGCGAAGCCCGCGGTGCGCGAGAGCCAGATCGCCGGCGCCACGAAGGTCACGAGGCGCACCGCCTTGCTGAGGAGCGACGGCCACGTGTTGCCGAGCGACTGGAAGAGCCCCGAGCAGATGAATACCAGGCCCACGGCCACGAAGTTCCAGGAGACGATGCGCAGGTAGCCCGTACCCACCTCGATCACCGCCGGGTCGTGCGTGAAGACGCGCACCAGGACGTCCGCCTTCCACTGGCAGGCGAGCGTGAGCACCGCCATGATCGCCACGTTCGCCGCCACGGCCACGCGGAACGTCTCCCGCACGCGGCCGAAGTGGCGAGCGCCGAAGTTCTGCCCGGCGAGCGCCGGCACGGCGAACGCGATCGCCATGGCGGGAAGGAAGATCGACTGCATCACCCGCGCGCCGATGCCCAGCCCCGCCTGCGCCGCGGCGCCGAAGTCGCGGATGATCCAGTAGATCGCGCCGATGATGACCGCCATGAGCGCGAACTCCGCGCCCGCGGGCGCCCCGAGGTTCAGCATCCGTTTCCAGGTCGCGAGGCGCGGGCGCCACTCGCGCGGGTGGAACTGGACGTACTTCTCCAGCCGGAAGAAGTACGCCGTGAGGAGGGCCACGCTCGCCGCCGCCGCGAGGCTGCTCGCGAGCCCCGCGCCCGCCACGCCGAGCGCGCGCCCCGTGCCCCAGCCCGCGATCAGCACCGGCGCGAGCGCCGCGTTCAGCAGCACGCCGATCACCTGCACCACCATCCCGGGCTTCACGATGCCGGTGCCGCGCAGCGCCGCTCCCATGCTCGCCACGGCGAACTGCGCCGCGATGCTGGGCAGGAACCAACGCAGGTAGGTGACGCCCGCGGCCCGCGTCGCGGCATCCGCGCCCAGCAGCGCCATGTAGCGCCGGGCGAGCGCGTTGCCGCCGGCGAGCATCGCGATCGCGAGAAGCGCCCCCAGCACGACCGATTGGTTGAAGATGTGGTTCGCTTCCGCGCGGTCCTTGCGGCCGACCGCGTGCGAGACGAGCGTGCCGGTCGCCACCGACAGCGCCTGGGTGAGCGCGAAACCGATGAACATGACGTTGCCCGCCGCGCTCACGCCCGCGATCGCCGCATCGCCCAGCCCGGAAACGAAGTAGAGGTCTACCAGGAAATACAGCGTCTGCAGCAGCATCCCGACCGCGATCGGGACGGAAAGCGCGACGAGGTGCCGGAAGACCGGCCCGTGCGTGAGGTCCTTCACTTCTTCGGAATGGCGAGCGGGACCATCACGGCCTGCCCCGGCTGCGCGCAACCCGCGTCGCAGCAACGTCCCGGCTGGCGATTGCGCGCGATCGGGCGCGCCGGATCGTCGAGCACGCCGCGATCGAGCAGCCGCTCGACGAGCTCCACCTTGTTCGCGAGCGGATAGTTGCGCCAGATCTCCTGCTTCATCGCCGCGGGAGATCCGCCGCCGTGCAGGCTGATGAGCGAGTACCAGCCGGCCTGATGCGATACGGTGAGGTCCTCGAGGAAGCGTGCGACCTCGATGCGCTTCGCTGCGGGGATGGAAGGGTTCGCGCGCAGCACCTCCGCGAGCGTCGCCGCGGTCTGCGGGTTGTGGTCCTCGTCGGGGCCGGGAAGCGCGACCACGAGGCCGCCCGAGACCTCGTGCGCGAGCCGGTGCATGTCGTAGATCTGCGTGGCGAGGAGGAGCTTGCCGATGTTGGCGAACACGGGATCGGGCATGAAGGTGCCGCTGTGCTCGTCGCGTGTCCCGTACACGCTCGCCGCCACGCCGCAGGCGAAGAATCCCTCGACGATCTTGATGAGCTCGACCATGGGCTCCCGCAGCGTCGCGGTCTCTCCGGGATCGAGACCGTTCGCCTCGCACATGAGCGCGCCCGCGCCGATCAGCAGGTCGCCGAAGCCCGCGCGCGCGCCGATGCAACTCTGGCGATGGTGCGTGGCGTAGCTGTAGGTAAGCGTCGCCGAGTGCTCCCACTCGCCCGCATAGAAGACGCGTTCCCACGGCACGAACACCTGGTCGAAGACGACCACCGCCGTGCATTGCCCATAGCGGCGCGAGAAGAGCGCGTCGCCGTGCTCGAGCTTGTCGCCGGGGCGGCCCGCAGGCCGCGAGACGATGGTGATGCCCTGCGCATCCACCGGCACCGCGCAGCAGACGGCGAAAGCCGCGTCCTCGGCGGTCATGTTCCGGCAGGGCATGACGAGGAGCTCGTGGACATAGGGCGCCGCGGTCACGATCGCCTTGGTGCCGGAGATCACGATGCCCTTCGCGTCGCGACCGACGACGTGCACGTAGGTGTCGGGATTCGCCTGCTCGTGCGGCCGCTTCGACCGGTCGCCTTTGGCGTCGGTCATGGCGATGCCCAGCGCGAGGTCGTCGTCCTGCACGTGTCGCAGGTACTGCGCGAAGCGCGCGCGGTGCTCGCGCGTGCCCTTGGCGTCGTCCAGTCGCGCGCTCACCTGCGCGAGCGCGTTCAGGGCGTCGTGCGCAAGGTAGCGCTGCGCGCAGCCCGTCTCCTGGCAAAGCAGGCGCACCGCCTCGAGCTTGTTGAGGAGATCGCCGGCCGACTCGTTCACGTGCAGCATGCGGTTCACGGTCCGGCCGCTCGCGGACTGCACCGCGGTCATTAGCGGCGCGAGCTCGGGCCGCCGCGCGTAGTCGTAGCTCACGCCGAGCGCGTTGACGCCGGGCCGAAGCTGCGGCGCATCGGCCACGCTCTCGATGCGCTCGCCGTCCACGAACACGCGCGGCTTCAGGCGCCGCAGCGATTCGCGGTAGTCGTCGGAGCCCATCAAGCGGTCGGTGCGCGGTGCGGCGCTATCCATGGCGTTCCCCCTTCGCGCGCAGTGTATTCTGTTTGCATGGAATCGGTGACCGACCGGCGCGCACCGCTCGACGCCTCGCGCTCGGTGCTCGTCCTCGTCGACTATCAGCAGCGCCTGATGCCGGCGATCCACGAAGGCGATCGCGTCGTCGCCGAGGCATTGCGCCTCGCCGACGCGGCGCGCGCGCTCGGCATCCCGGTCCTGGGAACGGAGCAGAACCCGCGCGGGCTCGGTCCCAACGCGCCGGCGATCCGCGAGCGTTGCGACGCGACCGTCGCGAAGATGTCGTTCGACGCGTGCGCCGACGGACTCGCGCGCGAGCTGCGCGCGCGCAGCCCGAACGCGAGCGACATCGTGGTCGCGGGCTGCGAAGCGCACGTGTGCCTGATGCAGACCGCGTTGGGCCTGCTGCGCGAGGGATTGCGTCTGTGGGTGGTCGCGACGGCGTGCGGCTCGCGCTTCCCCGCGGACCGCGAGCTCGCCCTGCTCCGCCTCGAGCGCGCCGGCGCCGTGCTCGCGAGCGTCGAGATGGTCGCGTTCGAATGGCTCGCCACCTGCGAGCACGAACGCTTCAAGGCGGTGCTCGCGATCCTCAAGGCGCCGCGCGCGTAGGAGCGGGCGCGATGCCGCGCGGCCACCGCAGCGCCGGGATCCTCCTGCATCGACGGCGGGCCGGACGCCTCGAGGTGCTGCTGGCCCACCCCGGCGGCCCGTTCTGGAAGAACCGCGATGCGGGTGCGTGGTCGATCCCGAAGGGCGAGTTTGGGGAGGATGAGGACGCGCTCGACGCGGCGAGGCGCGAGTTCGCCGAGGAGACCGGCTTCCCGATCGAGGGCCCGTTCACGCCGCTCGCGCCGGTCCGCCAGCGCAGCGGAAAGATCGTTCACGCGTGGGCCGTGGAAGGCGACTGCGATCCGTCGCAGCTTCGCAGCAATACCTTCTCCATGGAATGGCCGCCGCGGTCCGGCGAGGCCGCCGAGTTCCCCGAGGTCGATCGCGCGCAGTGGTTCGGGCTCGACGAGGCGCGCGTCCGGATCCTCCCCGCGCAAGTGCCGTTCCTCGACCAGCTCGCGGCGATGCGAGCGCCATACGATGGAGCTCACGACGAGTGAAATCGGCGGCGTGACGCTCAGCGGTCGACGGTTCGCATTCCGGGCTCGGCATAGCGCATGCCGGCCGCGGCGCCGGCAGGAAGGGCGCGATCGATGCGCTCGAGCTCCTGCGGCGTGAGGCGCAGGTCCACCGCCTTCACGTTCTCCTCCAGGTACTTCACGTGCTTCGTCCCGGGGATCGGCACGATGTCCTCGCCCTGCGCGAGCACCCACGCGAGCGCGAGCTGCGAGGGCGTGCAGCCCTTCTCCTTCGCGATCGCGTTCACCTCGTCGAGCAGGCGCAGGTTCTTCCCGAAGTTCTCGCCCTGGAAGCGCGGCGAGTTGCGGCGGTAGTCGTTCGCCTCGAGGTCGTCGATCGAGCGGATCGTGCCGGTGAGGAATCCGCGGCCGAGCGGGCTGTAGGGGACGAAGCCGATGCCGAGGCTGCGAACGGTCGGCAGGATCTCGTCCTCGGGATCGCGGCTCCACAGCGAGTACTCGGTCTGCAGCGCGGCGATGGGATGCACCTTGTGCGCACGGCGGACGGTCTGCGGCGCGGCTTCCGAAAGCCCGAGCCAGCGCACCTTGCCCTCGCGCACGAGCTCGGCCATCGCGCCCACCGTGTCCTCGATCGGCGTCGCCGGATCGACGCGATGCTGGTAATAGAGGTCGATCGCGTCGATGCCCAGGCGCTTCAGGCTCGCCTCGCAGGCGTTGCGCACGTAGTCGGGCTTGCCGTTCACGCCGCGGAAGCTGCCATCGTCGCCGCGTACGTTGCCGAACTTGGTGGCGATCACCAGGCCGTGGCGGCGGCCGCGGATCGCGCGGCCCACGAGATCCTCGTTGCGGCCCACGCCGTACATGTCCGCGGTGTCGAGAAAGGTGACGCCGAGATCGAGCGCGCGGTGGATGGTCGCGATGGATTCCGCTTCGCTTCCCCCGGCATAGAACTCCGACATGCCCATGCACCCGAGGCCGATGGCCGAGACCTCGAGACCGCCGCCCAGCTTGCGTGCCTTCATCGCTTCGTCTTTCGCTGCGTCAGTAGGTGTAACTATTGCCGTTCCAGGCGAAGCGGCAGTAGGGCTGTGCGCTCGCCAGATCCCCCGTGAACTGCGCCACGCGGTCGTTCATCTCGGCGACGCGGCGATTATGCTCCGCCACGCGCCGGTTGTGATCGTCGCTGCGCGCGTTGTAGGCGGCGACCGCGGTGGCATCGGTCGAATCGAGGTTGCGCAGCTCGCGGGCGAGCCGCGCATTCTCGGCGTCGAGCTGGTCCAGCTCCTGGTCGTACGTCACCTTCTCGTCGTCGAGCACGGCCCTGCGCCGTTGGAGATCCGTGCATCGGGACGGATAGGGCTCGGGGGGAACCGCGTAGGGCGCGGGCTCGTTGGGCACGACGACGGGTCCGGCGATGTAGGCGCGCGAGTGCGAGACCTGCGCGAACGCGGCCGCGGGCGCGGCGAGGGCGATGGCGATGGCGATGGCGATGGCGGCGGGGAGATTGCGGGGAGTCACGGCCGATCCTCCTTCAACGAGACAGGAATACCGGAGGACAGCGGCGCGGGGCGAAAGTTGATGATTCCATCGGGCCATCGCACGGCGTCCGACGCCTTGGCCGAGCCGTTAAGAAATCGCTAAGAAGGCCTACCCATCATGGAGGCCGAGGAGGATTCCATGATCCCGATATTTCCCGCTTCCCTCGCCTTCGCCTTCGCCTTGTCCATGCCCGTACTCGGCGCGCTCGCCGCGACGCCCGCGCAGCTGCTCTCGGCCTATTCCGCGAAGAGCGGCGCCGCAGCGTCGGCCGAACGCGGCCGCAGTCTCTTCACGACGACGCATGGCCGCGAATGGAGCTGCAGCTCGTGCCACGGCGACATCCCGAGCGGCACCGGCCGCCACGCCGCGACGGGCAAGGCGATCGCCGCGCTCGCGCCCGCAGCCAATCCCGAGCGCTTCACCGACGAGGCGCGCGTCGAGAAGTGGTTCCGCCGCAACTGCAACGACGTGCTGGGCCGCGAATGCAGCGCCGCGGAGAAGGCGGACGTGCTGGCGTGGCTCGTCACGGTGAAGCGATGAGCGCCGCCCTGAAGCGCTTCGCCTCGCGCGCGGTCCTCGCGGCATTCGCCGGGTGCATCGCGGCCATCGCCTCCGCCGAAGAGCACGGGCGCCGCGCGGTCCCGCTGCTGCCGAAGTACGCGCAGGAGTGCGGCTCGTGCCACGTGCCCTATCCGCCGCGGCTCCTCCCCGCCGGCTCCTGGCGCAGCCTCATGGCGGACCTCGGGCGGCATTTCGCCACCGACGCTTCGCTCGACGAGGCGAGCGCCAAGGCGATCGGCGCGTGGCTCGAAGCGAATGCCGGCAGCGGCAAGCGCGCGGCCGCCACGCCGCCGGGAAACCGCATCACGCGCTCGGCGTGGTTCCTCCACGAGCACGACGAGATCGCGCCCGCCACCTGGCGGCGCGCCTCCGTGAAGAGCGCTTCCAACTGTGCCGCCTGCCATGCAGGGGCCGAACGAGGACTATTCAATGAGCACGATGTACGAATCCCGCGCTGAGGCGCGGCGCACGCTGGTCTGGGACGCGCCGGTGCGCGTCTTCCACTGGCTCCTGGTGCTCGCCTTCGCCGGCGCTTATCTCACGGCGGAAAGCGAGCGGTACCGGCTGTTGCACGTGACGCTCGGCTACACCATGGCCGGCCTCGTCGCCTTCCGCCTCGCCTGGGGCGTCTTCGGCACGCGCCATGCCCGCTTCGCGAGCTTCGTGCGCGGGCCGCGCGCCGTCGCGCGCTACCTGGGCTCGATCCTGCGCGGGAAGCCCGAGCACCACACCGGCCACAACCCCGCGGGAGCGGTGGCGATCGTGGCGCTTCTCGGCCTCGCGGCTTTCGTGACGCTCTCGGGGTGGGCCGCCTACAACGAGATCGGCGGCAACTGGCTCGCGGAAACGCATGAGGCGATCGCCAACGCGATGCTCGCGGTCGTGGGCGTGCACGTGGCGGGCGTCCTCGCCGGAAGCATCGTCCACCGCGAGAACCTGGCCGCATCGATGGTGACCGGACGCAAGGACGCGCCCCCCGGCGAAGGCATCCGCGGCGCCTGGCGCAGCGTCGCCGCCATCCTGCTCGCGGCGGTCCTCGGCTTCTGGTGGGTGCAACTCCAAGGGCCTACGCCCGCGCTCGCCGCGACACCGGCGGTTGCGCACGATCAGAAGGACGACTGAGGGCCGGCAGCATAATTTCTTGATGCGCATCCTCCTCGCCGAAGACGATCCGCTGCTGGGCGACGGGCTCAAGGCGGGCCTCGGGCAACGCGGATTCCAGGTCGACTGGGTCCGCGACGGAGTCGCCGCCGAGCGCGAGCTCCAGCTGCGCCAGCACGACGCGGCCGTCCTCGACCTGGGCCTTCCGCGCAAGGACGGTCTTGACGTGCTTGCGCAGCTGCGCCGTGCCCGCGTGCCGATGCCGGTGCTCATTCTCACGGCGCGCGACACGGTCCCCGATCGCGTGCACGGGCTCGACGCGGGCGCCGACGACTACGTGGTGAAGCCGGTGGACATCGACGAGCTCGCCGCACGGCTTCGCGCGCTCGTGCGGCGCGCGCACGGGCAGCCGCACGAAAGCCTCGCGGTCCGGGATATCGTCCTGGATCCGGCCGCACGCTCGGTGCGCAAGGCCGGGCGCGAGGTGGCGCTCGCCGCGCGCGAGTTCGACCTCCTCCACGCGATGATGCTCAACGCCGGGCGCGTCCTCACCCGCGAGCAGCTCGAACGCCATCTCTACTCCTGGGGACGCGAGGTGGAGAGCAACGCGATCGAGGTGCATGTCCACAACCTGCGCAGGAAGCTCGGCGCGCGGCTCATCCGCACCGTACGCGGCATCGGCTACGTGCTCTCGCGGGAAGATCCGCAGACGTGAGGATCGCGCCGCGCTCGCTGCAGGGCCGCATCCTCGCCCTCGTGCTGGGATTGGTGGCGGCGGTATGGATCGCCACCGTGTCGCTCGCCTGGCTCGACGCGCGACGCGAGCTCGACGAGCTCCTCGACGCGCACCTCGCCCAGGCCGCGGCGCTGCTCGTCGTGCAGCAGGGAGGCGAGGTGGAAGAGCACCGCCTCCTCCAGGCGCCCTCGGCGCATCGTTACGCGCCGAAGGTGGCATTCCAGGTCTTCCACCAGGGCAGGCTGGCGCTCGCCTCGCAGAACGCGCCCCATGACGCGAGCCTCGACCCGAGGGTGTTCCGCGAAGGCTTCCGCACCGTGGCGATCGACGGCGTGGCGTGGCGCGTCTTCGCGGCGCGCGCGCGCGGCGGCGACATGCAGGTGTACGTCTCCGAGCAGGTCGCATCGCGCGATTCGATCCTGCTCGCGATCCTGCGCGGCGCGTTCTGGCCGATGCTGGCGGCGCTTCCGATCCTCGCGTTGTCCCTCTGGTGGGCGGTGCGCCGCGGAGTCGCGCCGATGAGGCAGCTCGGTCGGACGCTCGAACGGCGCGAGCCGCTCGCAACCGAGGCGGTCTCCGTGCGCGACGCGCCGAGCGAGATGCAGCCGATGCTCGACGCGCTGAACGGCCTGTTCGCGCGCATCGGCACGCTGCTCGATTCGGAGCGGCGCTTCACGGCCGACGCCGCGCACGAGCTGCGCACGCCGATCGCCGCGATTCGAGCGCAGGCGCAGGTCGCGCTCGGCGAAGCCGAGCCCGGCGCCCGGCGCCGCGCGCTCGAGTCGACCCTCGAAGGTTGCGATCGCCTGGTGCGGCTCGTCGAGCAGCTCCTCACGCTCTCGCGGCTGGAAGCGGCGTCCCCGCAATCGGGCGTGCGTGCGGACCTCGCGGCCATCGTGCGGCGCGTGGCGGCGGACCTGGCGCCGAAGGCGATCTCGAAGGAGCAGGCGCTCGAGCTGCGCGCCGAGGACGGATCGTGGATCGCCGCCGACGAGACGCTGCTCGGGGTCCTCGTGCGCAACCTCGTCGACAACGCGCTGCGCTACTCGCCGCGTGGAGCACGCATCGTCCTCACGGTCCGTACGGAGCAGGGAAAGGCCGTGCTGCGCGTCGAGGACAGCGGCGCGGGAATGATGGAGGCGGAGCGCCGCAGGCTCGGCGAACGCTTTTTCCGCGTGGCGGGCAACGCGGAAAGCGGAAGCGGCCTGGGATGGTCCATCGTGCGCCGCATCGCAGCGAACACCGGGCTCGAGATCTCGGCGCAACGCTCGGCCGCGCTCGGCGGGCTCGCCGTGGTCGTCAGCGCGAAGGCCGCGCGCGCCAGGTAACGCTCACCCGGTCCCGCGCGCGGCCCTCTCGGGGATGCCCCGATACGGCATCGCCCGCGCCGCGCCTCAGGCCGCCTTGCGCTGCTCGCCGGCGCGGCCCTTCTCGAAGAAGAACCGCCCGTTCTTCACCTCCGCGACGATCACGTCCTTCGGGCCGAAGCGACCCTCGAGGATCTCCTTCGCGAGCGGGTTCTCGAGACCCTGCTGGATCGCGCGCTTCAGCGGCCGCGCGCCGTATACCGGGTCGAAGCCCGCCTTGGCGAGCTCCGCGACCGCGGCGTCGGACACCTCGAGCGCCATGTCCATCGCCTCGAGTCGCTGTTGCAGGTACTTGAGCTGCACGCGGGCGATCTTCGCGATGTTCGCCTCGTCGAGCGCGTGGAAGACCACGATCTCGTCGATGCGGTTCACGAACTCCGGCCGGAAATGGGACTTCACCTCGCCCATCACCGCGAGCTTCACGACCCCGTAGTCGCTGCCCGCCATCGACTGGATCATCTGCGAGCCGAGGTTCGAGGTCATGACGATCACCGTGTTCTTGAAGTTCACGGTGCGCCCCTGGCCGTCGGTCATGCGCCCGTCGTCGAGCACCTGCAGCAGCACGTTGAACACGTCCGGGTGCGCCTTCTCCACCTCGTCGAGGAGGATCACGCAGTAGGGCTTGCGGCGCACGATCTCGGTGAGGTGGCCGCCCTCCTCGTAACCCACGTATCCCGGGGGCGCGCCGATCAGGCGCGCGACCGAGTGCTTCTCCATGTACTCGGACATGTCGATCCTCACGAGCGCGTCCTCGGAATCGAACAGGAACTCGGCGAGCGCCTTGCAGAGCTCGGTCTTGCCCACGCCCGTCGGTCCGAGGAAGAGGAACGAGCCGTAGGGCCGGTCCGGATCCGCGAGCCCGGCGCGCGAGCGGCGGATCGCGTCGGAGACGAGGCGCACCGCCTCGTCCTGGCCCACCACGCGCTGGTGCAGGCGCTCCTCCATGAGGAGCAGCTTGTCGCGCTCGCCCTGCATCATCTTCGAGACCGGGATGCCGGTCGCGCGCGAGACCACCTCGGCGATCTCGTCCACGCCGACCTGCGTGCGCAGCAGGCGCATCTTCTGCTCGTCCGGCGCGCCCGCGCTCTTCTCGGCGTCCTTGATCTGCTTCTCGAGCGCCGGGACGGTGCCGTACTGCAGCTCGCTCATCTTCTGCCAGTCGCCCTTGCGGCGCGCGTCTTCCATCTGCTGCTTGGCGCGCTCGAGCTCCTCCTTGATGTGCGTCGTGCCCTGCACGCGCGCCTTCTCGGCCTTCCAGATCTCCTCGAGGTCGGAATACTCCTTCCCGAGGCGCTTGATCTCGCTCTCGATGAGCTCCATGCGCTTCATGGAGGCCTCGTCCTTCTCCTTGCGCACCGCCTCGCGCTCGATCTTCAGCTGGATGAGGCGCCGGTCGAGGCGGTCCATCACCTCGGGCTTGGAGTCGATCTCCATCTTGATGCGCGAGGCCGCCTCGTCGATGAGGTCGATCGCCTTGTCGGGGAGGAAGCGGTCGGTGATGTAGCGGTACGAGAGCTCGGCCGCGGCGACGATCGCCGGGTCGGTGATCTCCACGCCGTGGTGCAGCTCGTACTTCTCCTGCAGCCCGCGCAGGATCGCGATGGTGTCCTCCACGGACGGCTCGTTCACCATCACCTTCTGGAAGCGGCGCTCGAGGGCCGCGTCCTTCTCGACGTACTTGCGGTACTCGTCGAGCGTGGTGGCGCCGACGCAATGCAGCTCGCCGCGCGCGAGCGCAGGCTTCAACATGTTGCCCGCGTCCATCGCGCCCTCGGCCTTGCCGGCGCCCACCATGGTGTGCAGCTCGTCGATGAACACGATGGTCTGGCCCTGGTCCGCCGAGAGCTCCTTCAGGACGCTTTTCAGGCGCTCCTCGAACTCGCCGCGGTACTTGGCCCCGGCGATGAGGAGTCCCATGTCGAGGGCGAGGACACGCTTGCCGCGCAGCCCCTCGGGCACCTCGTCGTTCACGATGCGCTGCGCGAGGCCCTCGACGATGGCGGTCTTGCCCACGCCCGGCTCGCCGATGAGGACCGGATTGTTCTTGGTGCGCCGCTGCAGCACCTGGATCACGCGGCGGATCTCCTCGTCGCGGCCGATCACCGGATCGAGCTTGCCTTCCCGCGCGCGCTCGGTGAGGTCGATGGTGTATTTCTTCAGCGCCTCGCGCTGGCCCTCGGCGTTCGCGTCGTGCACGGTCTCGTTGCCGCGCACCGACTGGATGGCGTCGGCGACGGCCTGCTCGTGCGCACCCTGCGCCTTGAGGAGGCGGCCGGTCTCGCCCTTGTCCCTCACGGCGGCGAGGAGGAAAAGCTCGGAGGCGACGAATTGATCGCCGCGCTTGGTGGCTTCCTTGTCGGTGAGGTTGAGGAGGTTGTTGAGGTCGCGGGAAATCGTGATCTCCCCACCCTGGCCCTCCACCTTCGGCAGGCGCCTGATCGACTCGTCGACGGCTTTCCGGAGGGGGGTGAGGTTCACCCCGGCGCGCTGCAGGAGGGAGGCGCTGGCGCCATCGTCCTGGGCGAGGAGCGCCGCCAGGAGGTGCTGCGGCTCGATGAAGGCGTTGTCGTTGGCGAGCGCGAGGCTTTGGGCGTCCGCGAGCGCCTGCTGGAACTTGGTGGTGAGCTTGTCGATGCGCATGGTGAGTCCCCGGGGAGGCCGTTATCCATTGTCTCCCTTAATGTGCCGCTGCCGATGGCGGTTTCAACCCCGCCGGGCGCCCTTTTCGGGCCCGGAACGTTTGTCCCAGATCAAATTCGGCGCTTCACCCCCCAGCAGAATCGGCCGATGACCCCCGCAGATCCGGAGCCGGAACGCCACCCTGTGCCCCGGCAGCTCGGGCACCTCGCGGCAAGCGCCGTCCGGAATCCGCCCATCCCGGCAAGCCGCCCGGAGGCGATCGGGCGCGCGAGGGCTCGCCCGTGATTCGAGGTGCCTGGCGACGTGCCGGCTCGGAGCTGCAGCGCATCCGCCGCGGCATGCTGGCGCTCGGCCTGCTGGCGGTCGTGCTCACGATCGCCATCGCGACGCAGAGCTCGCTCGAGGACCGCGAACAGCGCCTCGAGGCGGCGGGCATGCGCGCCTTGGGCATCGCCCGTGCGGTCGAGCAGCACGTGGGCCGCCTCATCGACAGCAACGGCCAGTTTCTCTACGACCTGCGTACCCACGTGGAAGCGGAAGGCGGCGTCGACGAGATCGCGCCCGCGCGCCTCCAGTTCCTCCTCCGGGCGCCGCGCCTCTACGACGAGGCCACGCGCCGGGTGTTCGTGGCCGATGCGCAAGGCAACCGCACGGCGATGGTCGACGGCGCCGGCATCCCGCCCTCCGTCGCGGGCCGGGAGTACTTCCTGCGCCACCGGGCGAGCCCCGACCGCGGCGTCGCCGTCGACGCACCCTTCCCCGCCAACGGCACGGGCGCTTGGGTGATGCCCATCTCCGTGCGCCTGGACCATCGCGACGGCCGCTTCGCGGGAGTCGCCGTACTCTCCTTCGACGTCGATTACCTGATGCGCTACATGCGCACGCGCGAGCTCCCTGCGGGAGGCTCGGTCGCGCTGGTCGGCGCCGACGGGCGCTTCTTCGTGCGCTATCCGGAGGTCGGCGCGGCCGCCCGGGCGCGCGGCCTCGGCCGCAACCCCGCGTTCGCGAACGCACGGGGCGTGACCATGATGGCCTCGCCTTTCGACGGCTCGCAGCGCATCGTGGCCTACCACCGGATCGGCCACTATCCGCTCTACGCGGTGGTCGCCGTCTCCCGCGACGAGGTGCTGCGCGAGTGGATGCGCGGAAGCCTGCTGCGGGTCGCGATCGCGGGCGCCGTCATCGGCATGGCCGCGCTCTTCACGGTGCTCCTCCTCGCCCGCGTCGACGCGCAGAGGAGAGCGCAGCAAAGCCTCACACGGTTCGAGCGCGCCGTGGACCAGGCGGGCGACATCGTCTACTGGGTCGCGCAGGACGGCCGCATCGTCTACCTTAACGAGACCGCGGCACGCCGCTTCGCGGACGAGCGCTCGCGCATTCCCGCGCAGCTCGGCCTGCACGACATCGCCGCGCGCCACTCTCCCGCCGACTGGGCGCGCACCTGGGCGGAGCTCGAGGAACGCGGTACGTTGCGCTTCGAAAGCGAGCATCGCTCGCTGGACGCGGCCACCTATCCGGTCGAGGTCTCGGCGAGCCGCATCGAAGTCGACGGCGCCGGCTACGCGTTCCTGATCGTGCGCGAGATCCACCGCGCCTGAGGCACGCCCCCTGAGGCACGCCCGCCGCCCCGCCCATGGTATCGTTTCGAACCGGCGAGCCCCGCGCCTGTCAGAAGTCCGATGCCCGACGCCTTCCACCTGCTCGAAGAGACCGTCACGCGCGAGGTGACCCGTGCCCTCGAAGAGGACGTGGGCACCGGCGACCTCACCGCGCGCCTGATCCCCGAGCAGCAGGCCGCGACCGCGCAGCTCCTGACGCGGCAAAGCGGCGTGCTCTGCGGAGTGGAGTGGTTCAACCGCACCTTCGAGGAGCTCGACCCCGACATCGAGATCTTCTGGCACCGCCGCGACGGCGATTCCATCGTCGCGGGCAACCCGCTTTGCGAGCTCGAGGGCCGCGCGCGGCCGATGCTCACCGGCGAGCGCAGCGCCATCAACTTCGTGCAGCTCCTTTCCGGGGTCGCCACGCGCACGCGCCAGTTCGTGCGCGCCGTCGAAGGCACGCGCGCGAAGATCCTCGATACGCGCAAGACGCTTCCGGGCCTGCGCATGGCACAGAAGTACGCCGTGCACGTGGGCGGGGGCACCAACCATCGCATCGGGCTCTACGACGGCATCCTGATCAAGGAAAACCACATCGCCGCCTGCGGCGGCGTGCGCAAGGCGGTGCGCCTGGCGCTGCACCAGGCCTCGGCCGACGTGATGCTGCAGGTGGAGGTCGAGAACCTCGGCGAGCTGCGCGAAGCGCTCGATGCGGGGGCGAGCCTCATCCTCCTCGACAACTTCGACCTCGCCGCGATGCGCGAGGCGGTGAAGGTCGCCGGCGACCGCGCGGAGCTCGAAGCTTCCGGCGGCGTGAATCTTTCGAACGTGCGCGCCATCGCGGAGACCGGCGTGCACCGCATCTCGATCGGCTCGCTCACGAAGGACGTGGACGCGCTCGACCTGTCCATGCGCTTCGTCCACCACCACGAACCGGGCTCTCCCGGCTAAACGCGAGCCTTCATCGATGCGATCGCTCCCCGCCCTCGCCGCACTCCTCCTCGCCGGCGGCTGCGCCACCACCGGCGCCCACGATCCCTCGGATCCCTGGGAAGGCCTCAACCGCAAGACCTACGCTTTCAACGAGCAGATCGACAAGGCGGTGCTCAGGCCGGTCGCGCGGGGCTACGTGAAGGCGACCACGCCGTTCATCCGCGCGCGCGTCTCGAACTTCTTCGGCAACATCGCCGACGTGGGCACCGGCCTGAACGACGTGCTGCAGGGCAAGCTTCCGCAGGGCATCAACGACTTCGGCCGCATCGTCGTGAACACCACGTTCGGCGTCGCCGGCCTCTGGGACGTCGCGAGCGGGCTCGGCGTCGAGCAGCGCGACGAGGACTTCGGCCAGACGCTCGGCTGGTGGGGCGTGCCATCGGGCCCCTATTTCGTGATCCCGTTCCTGGGTCCCAGCACCGCGCGCGACGCGCCGGCGCGCGCGGTGGACCCGCAATGGTTCTACTCGCGCGCCATCGACAACAACACGATCGCGTGGAGCCTCTGGGGCCTCGACGTCGTGCAGACGCGGGCGCAGCTCCTCAAGGCGACGAACGTGCTCGAGCAGGCCGCGCTCGATCCGTACCTCTTCGTGCGCGACGCGTGGCTGCAGCGGCGCCTCAACCAGGTCTACGACGGCAAGCCGCCGCTCGAGGACGAAGACGAGAAGTAGCCGGGAATAGAGCCTGCGCCCGCGTTGTTTGCACGGGCGGAGGTGAACCATGTCCATTTTCCCGTCCCGCCGGCTCGCGCCGGCCGCGTTGCTGCTCGTCGCCGCGCTCGCCTGCGTGAGCGCCTCGGCGTCGTTCCACCTGTTCTCGATGAACGAGCTGTACTCGAGCGCCGACGGCTCGGTGCAGTTCCTCGAGATCACCGCCCTCGCCCCGGGGCAGGAGTTCGTGGCCGGCCACACGCTGCGCGTGCAGCAGGGCGGAAGCACCCACAGCTTCACGTTCCCTTCCAACCTGCCCGGCGATACGTCGGGACGGCGCATGCTGATCGGCACACAAAGCTTCGCCGCGCTCGGCGTCGCAACCCCGGACTTCACCGTGCCCGACCGCTTCTTCTTCACCGGGAGCGGCAGCATCACCTACGCCGAGGGCGCCGACATCTGGAGCTACGCGAACCTGCCTTCGGACGGCACGTCGTCGCTGCTGCGTGACGGCACCACCGCGCGCAACTCGCCGCAGGACTTCGGCGGGGCGGCCGGCACGGTCACCGTGGGCAGCACCACGCCGCCCCCGCCGCCGGGGTCCTTCGACGTCGAAGGCCTGTGGTGGAATTCGCCCGCGGGAAGCGAGTCGGGCTGGGGGGTGAACATCACGCACCAGGGCGACATCCTCTTCGCAACGTGGTTCACCTACGACACCGACGGGAGCGGGCTGTGGCTCGTCATGCCCGATGGCACGAAGACCGCGACCAACGCCTATTCCGGCGCCCTGTACCGCACCACGGGCCCATCGTTCGACGCGGCGACGTTCGACCCGACCAAGGTCGCCGCCACGCAGGTAGGCAGCGCGAGCTTCAGCTTCAGCGATGCGAACGACGGCACGTTCACCTATACCGTCGACGGCATCACCCAGACCAAGTCCATCACCCGGCAGGTCTTCGGCACGCCCACACCGACCTGCTTCGAGGGCACCGCGAGCGCGGGGACGCCCACCAGCTACGGGACCGGCACGGCGGCGGGGGCCAACTACCAGGACCTCTGGTGGCGCGCTCCGGCGGGCAGCGAATCGGGGTGGGGCGTGAACCTCACGCACCAGGGCAACATCATTTTCGCGACCTGGTTCACCTACGATTCCACGGGCAAGGGAATGTGGCTCGTGATGCCCGACACGGAGCGTGTCGGCAGCACCTCGTCCTTCTCGGGCGCGCTCTATCGCACCACGGGTCCCGCGTTCAACGCGCAGCCGTGGAACCCGGCGCAGGTCGCGGCGACGCAGGTCGGCACCGCCACCTTCTCGTTCGGCGACGCGGACAACGGCACCTTCACGTACACGCTGAACGGCGAGACGCAGGCCAAGACGATCACGCGCCAGGTCTTCGGGACGCCGGCCACGGTGTGCCAGTAGGACGATAATGCAGGAGTGACCCTCCTGCAGAAGCTCGCGATCGTCCTCGCGGCATTCGTCGCGATCCTCGTGACGGTGGTCCGGTTCGCCTTCCGCGAGCGGCGGCTGGGCAAGACCATCGCCCACGACGACATCACGGCGCAGCAGGCGTCCGACGCGCGCGTGCTCGCCGTGCTCTTCTCCGCGATCGTCGCCGGGATGCTGCTCGCGCTGCTGGTGGCGTGGATCCTGTTCTTCTAGGCGCGGGAGCCAGCGCAGGTCGTCGCGCTCATCCCGACGGCGGATGCGATGGATCCCGCGGGCGCGCGCCTAGGACCGCGCCCGCTCCCCGACGTAGCGCTTGACGGCCTCGGGGTCCGGCGCCAACACGTCGAAACGCTGGGGAAGGTTCTCGATGCCCTCGAACCCGGCGGGGCGCGGCGCATGCCGGCCGAGGGCCTCGACGATGGTCTCGTCGAACTTCGCCGGGAGCGCGGTCTCCAGGCAGATCATCGGGTAGCGCGGCTCGCGCAGGCGCAGGGCGATCTTCACGCCGTCGGCGGTGTGGGGATCGATGAGCACGCCGTACTTCTCGTTCACGAGCCGGATCGTGGCGAGGCGGTCGGCGTGGCTGCTGCGCCCCGAGGCGAAGCCCGAGTCCTCCTCGATCTTCTCCCAGGCGCGGTCGGTGGAGAGGTCGAAACCGCCTTCCTCGTCCACCTTCTTCCAGAGCCACGCGACCTTGTCGCCGTCCCGGTCCACGGCATCCCAGAGGAAGCGCTCGAAGTTCGAGGCCTTGGAGATGTCCATGGAAGGGCTCGACGTCGCGTGGGTCTCGGCGGCCTTGCGCGGGCGGTAGCGGCCGGTGCGGAAGAATTCGTCGAGGACGTCGTTCTCGTTGGTGGCGAGCACCAGCTGGCGGATCGGAAGGCCCATCCGCTTCGCGACGTAGCCGGCGAAGATGTTGCCGAAGTTGCCCGAGGGAACCGCGAACGAGGCTTGCTCGTCGTTCGAGCGAGTCGCCGCGAAGTAGCCCTTGAAGTAGTACACCACCTGCGCCACGACCCGCGCCCAGTTGATCGAATTGACCGCCCCGATCGCGTGGCGCTCCTTGAACGCCGCGTCGAGGTTCACCGCCTTCACCACGTCCTGGCAATCGTCGAACATGCCCTCGATGGCGAGGTTGAACACGTTCGCCTCCTGCAGCGAGTACATCTGCGCGCGCTGGAACGGGCTCATGCGCCCGCGGGGCGAGAGCATGAAGACGTTCACGCGCGCCTTGCCGCGCAGCGCGTGCTCCGCAGCGCTTCCGGTGTCGCCGCTGGTCGCACCCAGCACGTTGAGGCGCCGGCCCTGCTTCTCGAGCACGCTCTCGAAGAGGTTTCCGAGGAGCTGCATCGCCACATCCTTGAAGGCGAGCGTCGGGCCGTTGGAAAGGCGCAGCAGGTGCAGGTTGGGCTCGAGCGTGTGGAGCGGAGTGATCTCCGGCGTCCCGAAGATCTCCGCGGTGTAGGTGCGCTCGACGAGCGCCTTCAGCTCGCCGCCCGGAAAATCGTCCGCGAAGAAGCGCAGGATCTCGAAGGCGAGCCGCGGGTACGCAAGGTCGCGCATCGCGTCGAGCTTCGGGCGCGTGACGCGCGGCCACTGCTCCGGCACCATGAGCCCGCCGTCCGGGGCGAGCCCCTCGAGCAGGATGTCGGTGAAGGTTTGCGAGGCCGAGTGGCCGCGGGTGCTGGCGTATTTCATGGCGCTCGAAAGCCGGGGACAGACCACGTTTTCCAAAGTGCGAAACCGGCGGGTTTTGCCCAATGGAAAACGTGGTCTGTCCCCGGTTTTCTCACAGCAACTCTTCCAGGCGGATGCGAACCACGGGCACGGGAATCGTCGGCAGCGCCTCGATGCGCCGCATCGCCTCGTTCACGCTGCGCTCGGGGGCGACGTGGGTGAGGATCACCACGTCCACCTGGTCCTCGCCCTCGGCGGCCTCCTTCTGGAAGATGGCGTCGATCGAGATCGAGAGGTCGGCGCAGATGCGCGTCACGTCGGCGAGCACGCCGGGACGATCGAGCGCGCGCAACCGCAGGTAATAGCCCGTCTCCACGTCCTCCATGGCGAGGATCGGCTCGCTCGAGAGGCGGTCGGGCCGGAAGGCGAGGTGCGGCACGCGGTGCTCGGGATCCGCGGTCGCCATGCGCGTGACGTCCACCAGGTCCGCGACCACGGCGCTCGCGGTGGCCTCGGCCCCGGCGCCGCGCCCGTAGTAGAGCGTCGGGCCCACCGCATCGCCCTTCACCAGCACCGCGTTCATCACGCCCTCGACGTTCGCGATCAGGCGGCGCGCCGGGATGAGCGTCGGATGCACGCGCAGCTCGATGCCCTTCGGCGTGCGCCGCGTGATGCCGAGCAGCTTGATGCGGTAGCCCAGGCCCTCGGCGTACTTGAGGTCGGTCGCGGTGAGCTTCGTGATGCCCTCGGTGTAGACCTTGTCGAACTGCATCGGGATGCCGAAGGCGATGGCGGCGAGGATGGTGAGCTTGTGCGCGGCGTCGATGCCCTCGACGTCGAAGGCCGGATCGGCCTCCGCATAGCCCAGGCGCTGCGCCTCGGCGAGCACGGTGTCGAACGGCAGCGACTTGTCGCGCATCTCGGAAAGGATGTAGTTGCAGGTGCCGTTGATGATTCCCGCGATCCACTCGATGCGGTTCGCGCTGAGCCCCTCGCGGATCGCCTTCACGATGGGAATGCCGCCCCCGACCGAGGCCTCGAAGGCCACCATCACGCCCTTGCGATGGGCGGCCGAGAAGATCTCGGTGCCGTGGCGGGCAAGGAGCGCCTTGTTCGCGGTGACGACGTGCTTGCCGTTCTCGATCGCGCGCATCACCAGGTCGCGCGCGACCGTCTCGCCGCCGATGAGCTCCACGACGATGTCGATGTCGGGGCGCCCGACGATCGCTTCGGCGTCCGCCACCAGCTCGATCCCCTCGAGCGAGACCTTGCGCTCCTTGGAGAGGTCGCGCGCGCTCGCCGCCTTCACCAGGATCTCGCGCCCCGCGCGCCGCGAGATCTCCTCGCGGTTGCGGCGCAGCACCTCGATGGTGCCGCTGCCGACCGTGCCCAGGCCGAGCAGTCCGACGTGGATGGGCTTCATCAGGACCGCACGCTCGTGGGGCGGTCGGAGACCTTCTTGTCGAAATGGAACGACGTGATCGTCATTCCCTCGCGGAAGTAGAACTTGTGCGCCTGCTGGCGCTGCGTGCCCGAATCGAGCGCGAAGGTGTCGCAGGCGCGCTCGCGGCAGATGCGCTCCATGTACGCGATCAACGCGTGGCCCACTCCGCTCGAGCGCTTCGCCGCGTCGGTCACCAGGTCGTCGCAGTAGAGCTCGCGCCCCGAGTGCGTCTTCTCCAGGACGCGGAAGACCGTCACGCCGAGCACGCGGCCCCCTTCCTCCGCCACCGCCATCTCCGCGCCGCCGGCGAAGACCTCCTTCATGCGGCCGGCGTAGTCGGCGCGCAGGTGCGGGCGCAGCTGCCGGTGCACCGGCTCGGCGGCCGCGAGGAGATCCGGGCGAAGGACGCTGCCGTCGCGATCGCTCACCGCGGCCACGTTCACTTCAGGCCGTCCCTGCGGAACATCTCCTTCACGCCGCGGATCGCCTGGCGTGTGCGCGCCTCGTTCTCGATCAACGCGATGCGCACATGGTCGTCGCCGTAGTCGCCGAAGCCGATGCCGGGGGCGACCGCGATCTTCGCCTCGGCGAGCAGCTTCTTCGCGAACTCGATCGAGCCCATCGCGCGGTAGCGCTCCGGGATCTGCGCCCACACGTACATCGCGGCCTTCGGGTTCTCCACCATCCACCCGGCCTCGTGCAGGCCCTTCACCATGACGTCGCGGCGCTTCTGGTACTTGAGGCGGATCTCCTCGACGCATTCCTGCGGCCCCTCGAGCGCCGTGATGGCCGCCACCTGCAGGGGCGTGAACGTGCCGTAGTCGTGGTAGCTCTTGATCCTCGCGAGCGCGTTCACGAGGTGCGCGTTGCCGACCATGAAGCCGATGCGCCAGCCGGCCATGTTGTAGCTCTTCGACATGGTGAAGAACTCGACCGCCACATCGCGCGCGCCGGGCACCTGCATGATCGAGGGCGCCTTCCAGCCGTCGAAGGTGATGTCGGCGTAGGCGAGGTCGTGGACCACGAGGATGTTGTGCTGGCGCGCGAGCGCGATCACCTTCTCGAAGAAATCGAGCTCGACGCACTTCGCGGTGGGATTGGACGGAAAGCCGATGATCATCATCTTCGGCTTCGGGATGAGCTCGCGGATGGCGCGCTCGGCCTCCTCGAAGAAGTCCACGCCCGGCGTCATGCGCACCGAGCGGATGTCCGCGCCGGCGATGATCGCGCCGTAGATGTGGATGGGATAGCTCGGGTTGGGAACCAGCACCGTGTCGCCGCGGTCCAGCGTAGCGAGCATCAGGTGGGCGAGCCCTTCCTTGGAGCCGATCGTGACGATCGCCTCGCGGTCCATGTCGAGGTCGATGTCCCAGCGCCGCTTGTACCACTGGCAGATGGCGCGGCGCAGGCGCGGCACGCCGCGGGAAACCGAGTAGCCGTGGGTATCCTCGCGCTGGGCGACCTCCACCAGCTTGTCCACGATGTGCCGCGGCGTCGGCCCGTCGGGGTTGCCCATGCTGAGATCGATGATGTCCTCGCCGGCGCGGCGCGCCGCCATCTTCAGCTCGTTGGTGATGTTGAAGACGTAGGGCGGGAGTCTCTTGATGCGAGAAAACTCCGGGATCATGGGCGGACCGCTGTCGTTCAGGTTCATTGCCGGGCTGCGAAGCGAAAGTCTATGATTCTAGCGAAACTTTCCCCTGCGGGGTGGGAAGACTGATGAAGATCGGCGAGGAACGGCCCCAAGGCAGGAACGCCTTCACCGGCTACGGCGAGGGCTACGTCGAGGTGAACCGCGCGCGGCTTCACGCGAGCGTGCTGGTGAGCCCCGAGCGGGTCGTCACCGACTGGCCGGCGGAATCAGTTGATGCCCTCACCGCCGACCACCTCGCCGCGATCGTCGAGCTGCATCCGGAGATCGTGCTCCTCGGCACGGGCGCCGCGTTCCGCTTCCCGGCGCCGGCGATGCTGGCGCCGCTCTACAAGGCGGGCATCGGCGTGGAGGTGATGGATACGCCCGCGGCTTGCCGCACCTACAACATCCTGATGAGCGAAGGACGCAACGTCGTCGCGGCCCTGGTGCTCTGATCCGGGCGTCAAGCCGAGATTGCGCGCAGCTCGCGCAGCAGCACCGAGAGCACCGCGAGGTCGAGCGGGCCGGCGCGCTTGAGCTCGTCGATCATCGACTTCAGGCGCGCGATCGCCGGCCGGTAGTGCTCGCGCCAGGTGGCGAGCATCGCCGCGGGATCCTGGGAACCGGGCGAGAGCTGCGAGACCGACGCGGTGAGCGCGCGCTGCTGGATCGCGAGGTCGTCGCGCAGCGCATTGCGCGCGAGCGCCTGCCACGTCGTATCGGTGGGAAGGAGCGCGATCTTGCGCGAGAACCACCCGAGCTCGAGCTCGCCCACGAGGGCGAAGTAGAGCGCCGCGAGCGGGCGCACGCCCTTGCCCTGCGCGAGGGCCACTTCGGTCACGTCGAGCGCGGCGTAGAGCGCGTCGAGGCCGGCGATGCTGCGCGCGAGCTGCGCCGGCGCCCCCTGGTTCGCGAGCCGCAGCGCCGCCGCCTCGCAGGCCGCGCGGTCCTCGGCGCCGAGGATCGCGGGAAGCTCGCCCTCGAGGGCGGCGAGGCCGGGCCGGAAGATCTCCAGCACGCGCGCGATCGGCAGGCGCTCGCGGCGCCTGCGCAGGAACCACAGTGTCGCGCGCAGGAGGAGCCGTCCCGCATCCACCAGCATCTCGTACTGCAGCTTCGCCGCGACGCGGTTGTCGAGCGCATCGATCGCCCCCCACAGCGCGTCGAAGCCGAAGATGTCGCGCGCCAGGATGAAGGCGCGGGCCACCTCCTCGGGCGCCGCGCCCGTTTCCTCCTGCATGCGATGCACGAACGTGCTGCCGGTGCGATTGACCAGGGCGTTCGCGACCACGGTCGCCACGATCTCGCGGCGCAGCGGGTGGCGCGGCATCACCGCGGCGAAGCGGCCGGCGAGCTGCGGCGGGAAGTAGCCGGTGAGCGCCCCCGAGACGTAGTCGTCGTCGACCAGCGTGGAGGCGACCAGGGCGTCATAGAGCGCCATCTTGGAGTAGGCGAGCAGCACCGCGCGCTCCGGCGCGGTGAGGCCGGACTTCGCCAGGCGCCGCTCGCCGATCTCGTCCTCGTTCGGCAGGAACTCCACCGCGCGGTCGAGTCGACCGGCCTTTTCCAGCGAGCGGATGAGCGCCGCCTGCGAATCGAGGAGCTTGTCCGCGCGCGTCCCCGAAACCGAGAGCGACTGCGTCTGGAAATAGTTGTCGGCGAGGACGAGGCGTGCGACGTCGTCGGTCATCGCGGCGAGCAGCGCGTTGCGATCGCGCGGCGCGAGCGCACCCTCGGCCTCGGCGAGTCCCAGGAGGATCTTGATATTCACTTCGTGGTCGGAGCAATCCACCCCGGCCGAGTTGTCGATCGCGTCCGTGTCGATGCGCCCGCCCTGGCCGCCGGCGCCCTCGAGCGCGTACTCGACGCGCCCGAGCTGCGTGAAGCCGAGGTTGCCGCCCTCGCTCACCACCTTGCAGCGAAGCTCCGCGCCGTTCACGCGCACGGCGTCGTTCGCGCGGTCGCCCGCCTCGGCGTTCGACTGGCGCGTCGCCTTCGCGTAGGTGCCGATGCCGCCGTTGTAGAGGAGGTCGGCGGGGGCCCTGAGGATCGCGCGGATGAGCTCCTGCGGCGTGAGCTCCTGCGCCTCGATCGCGAGCGCCCGCGCCGCCTCGGGAGAGACGGCGATCGACTTGGCGCCGCGCGGAAAGACGCCGCCGCCCTTCGAGATGCGCGCGCGGTCGTAGTCGTCCCAGGACGAACGCGCGAGCGCGAAGAGGCGCTCGCGCTCGCGATAGCTCGCCTCCGGCTCCGGATCGGGGTCGAGGAACACGTGGCGATGGTCGAAGGCCGCGATGAGCCGGATGTGCCGCGAGAGCAGCATGCCGTTGCCGAACACGTCGCCCGACATGTCGCCGATGCCCACCACGGTGAAGTCCTGCGCCTGCGTGTCGACGCCCAGCTCGCGGAAGTGGCGCTTCACGCTCTCCCACGCCCCGCGCGCCGTGATGCCCATCTTCTTGTGGTCGTAGCCCGCGCTGCCGCCGGAAGCGAAGGCATCGCCCAGCCAGAAGCCGTACTCCGCGGAGATCGCGTTGGCGATGTCGGAGAAGGTCGCCGTGCCCTTGTCCGCGGCGACCACGAGGTACGGATCGTCCGGATCGTGGCGCACGACGTCCCGCGGCGGCACCACGGATCCCGCGACCCGGTTGTCGGTGAGGTCGAGCAGCCCGCGCAGGAAATCGCGGTAGCACCCGACGCCCTCGGCGAGGAACGCCTCGCGCTGCGAGGGCGGCGGCGCCGCCTTCAGCACGAACCCGCCCTTCGATCCGACCGGCACGATCACCGCGTTCTTCACCATCTGCGCCTTCATGAGGCCCAACACCTCGGTGCGGAAATCCTCCGGCCGATCGGACCAGCGGATGCCGCCGCGCGCGACCTTGCCCCCGCGCAGGTGGATCGCCTCGAAGCGCGGCGAGTACACCCAGACCTCGAAGAGCGGGCGCGGCGCGGGAAGCTCGGGCACCGCTTCCGAGCGCAGCTTGAGCGCGAGGAACGGCTTGCGCCTGCCGTCGGCGAGCACCCAGTGGTTGGTGCGGATCGTGGCCTGGATGAGGGCGAGGTAGCGGCGCAGGATCCGGTCCTCGTCGGCGTTCGCGACGGCGTTCAACGCCGCACGGATCTGCTCGACGAGTCGCGCCTCCTGCTCGGTGCGCCCCGCCTCGCGCGCCGGATCGAAGCGCGCGTGGAAGAGCTGCGCGAGCTTCGCCGCGATCGCGGGATGCGCCGCGAGCGTCTGCTCGATGTATGCCTGGCTGAAGGTGAAGCCGGCCTGCTTGAGGTACTTGGCGTAGGCGCGCAGCACGATCACGTCGTCGGGAGCGAGCGCGGCGCCGGGCGTGAGGCGGTTGAAGCCGTCGTTCTCGATCTCGCGGCGCACGACGCGCACGAGCGCTTCCTCGGTGATCGCCTTGACGGGCGCGACGTCGGGTATCGCGCGCGCGCCGCGCAACCCGAAGTCGTGCAGGAACACGGCCTGCGGCCGGCCCTCCGGATGCAGCTCGTACGACACCTCGTCGAGGACCTCGAGGCCCAGGTTCTCCAGCACCGGCAGGCTCGCCGAAAGCGGCACCGGGAGCCCCAGGCGATAGACGCGAAGGCGCAATGCGTGGTCGTCGGCGCCGTCGCGGCGATAGAGGTCCACCGCGAATGGCCGCTCGGCGCCGAGCGAGCGCGCGAAATCGATGTCGCGCACGGCCGTGGCGGAATCGACCTCGTCGCGGTAGGCGGCGGGGAAGGCGCGCGCGAACTCGCGCAGCAGCGGAACGGCGCGGGCCTCGCCGTGGGCCTCGACGAGCGCCTGCTTGAGGCCGTCCTCCCAGCGCCGCGTGGCGTGCGCGATCTGCGCCTCGATCGCGGGGGTGTCGTACTCGGCCGCCCGGCGCGGATCGGTCCGCACGAGGATGTGGAGCCGCGCGAGCGTCGCCTCCGAGAGGTGCACGGTGAACTCCGCGCTCGTCCCGTTCAGGTGCCGCTTGAGGATCTCCTGCACCTTCACGCGCGCGTCCGTGTTGAAGGACTCGCGCGGCAGGTACACGAGGCACGAATAGAAGCGCCCGAAGACGTCGCGGCGCACGAACACGCGCGTCCTGCGGCGGTCGCCCAGGCGCAGCACCCCGATCGCCGTCTCGAGAAGCGTCTCCTCGTCCACCTGGAAAAGCTCGTCGCGCGGATAGTCCTGCAGCACGGTGAGCAGGTTCTTGTACATGTGGCTGTAAGGACGGAACCCTGCGCGCTCGATCACGCGCGCGACCTTCCGGCGCAGCAGCGGGATCTCGCGCGGATCGTCGTGGTAGGCCGAGGACGTGTAGAGGCCGACGAAGCGCCGCTCGCCCACGACGCGCCCCGCTTCGTCGAAGCGCTTGACGCCGATATAGTCGAGGTAGCCCGGCCGATGCACGGTCGCCCGCGAGTTGGCCTTGGTGAGCACGAGCAGGCGCGGCTCGCGCGCGAGCGCGCGAAGCTCGCGCGGAAGCTCGGCGAAGCTCCGCGAATGGCCCTCGGCGGGCCGGCGCAGCATCCCCAGGCCCGAGCCGGGCACGATCGCGAGCTGCTCCTCGCCAGCCGCGCTCTCCAGGCGGTACTCGCGATAGCCGAGGAAGGTGAAGTGGTGGTCGGACGCCCAGGCGAGGAACGCCGCCACCTCCGCCGCCTCCTCGCCGGCGAGAAAGGCGGGCGGCGCGGAGAGCTCGGCGGCGATCGCGTCCATGCGGGCGCGCATGGCGTTCCAGTCTTCCCACGCGGAGCGCACGTCGGCGAGCACGCTGAGGAGTCCCGTACCGAGGGCCTCGAGGCGCCCGGGATCGATCTCGCGGTCGACCTCCACGTGGATGAGCGACTCCTGGCGCTCCTGCGCTCCGGGCGGCCCGATGGCGAGGAGCGTGCCGTTGGCGTCGCGGCGCGTGGAGAAGAGCGGATGGTTGAGCAGGTGCAGGGTGCAGCCCTGGCGGTTCAGCTCCATCGTGACCGAGTCGACGAGGAACGGCATGTCGTCGTTCACCATCTCGATCACGGTGTGCGGGCTCGCCCAACCGTGCTGCGCGCCGTTCGGGTCGTAGACGCGAAGCTTCGGGCTGCCGCTCGCGAACGCCCGTGCGAACTCGAGGTGCGCGAGCGCCGCGCCATAGAGATCGGCGGGTGTGCGCGCCGCGAGGTCCTCGACGTCGACCTGCTCGTAGTAGCGCGCGATGAAAGCGCGCGCCTCGGCGGCGGCCGCGCCCGCCAGGCGTTCGTCGGCGATGCGCAGCACCGGCTCCAGCAGCGCTTGTTTTTGTTCGTGCGCGGGGAAATGCATGGGCGGGCTTGACGACGGAAAGCGTTATTGTCCTCCAAACCGCCATCGGGGTATCCTAGCCGCCGTAAGCGGCTGCCGGCCCCACGAACGTCAAACAACGCCGCGTACCCCACCCAATCAGGAGGCTTACACCATGTTCCGCCATTCCAAGGCCGTCGTCGCGGCGCTCGCCTGCGCACTGCTCTCGGCGGGCGCCCTCGCCGAAGGCACCCTCGAGAAGGTCAAGTCCCAGGGCTACATCACCATCGCCAACCGCGATGCCTCGATGCCGTTCTCCTACTACGACAACAACCAGAAGCCGGTCGGCTACGCCATGGACCTGTGCATGAAGGTCGTCGACGCGGTGAAGAAGCAGCTCCACATGCCGAAGCTCGAGGTGAAGTACCAGCTGGTCACCTCGGCGAACCGCATCCCGCTCATCGCCAACGGCACGGCGGACATCGAGTGCGGCTCCACCACGAATAACCTGGAGCGCGAGCAGCAAGTCGACTTCAGCCCCACCTATTTCGTGACCGGCAACCGCTGGATCTCGAAGAAGTCCTCGCACATCAACTCGCTGAACGACCTCAAGGGCAAGACGGTGGTCTCCACGGCGGGCACCTCGAACATCAAGGAGATCACCGAGGTCAACAACAAGGACAACATGGGGATGAGCATCATCTCCGCGAACGGCCACCCCGAGGCGTTCCAGATGGTGGAGACCGGCCGCGCCGTCGCCTTCGTGATGGACGACATCCTGCTCTACGCCCTGCAGGCCTCGTCGCGCAACCCGAAGGACTTCGTGATCAGCAAGGATCAGCTGTCGCTGCAGCCCTACGGCGCGATGCTGCGCAAGAACGATCCGGAGTTCAAGAAACTCGTGGACGACACCTTCAAGCAGGTCTACAAGTCGGGCGAGATCTTCAAGATGTACAAGAAATGGTTCGAGAAGCCGATCCCGCCGAAGGGCATCGACCTCAAGGTGCCGATGAGCGCCGAGCTCAAGAAGGTCATCGCGCACCCGACGGATTCGGGCGACCCGAAGGCCTACGAGTAACGGCCGTGCGTGAGACGGGGGACCTCGGTCCCCCGTTCTCTTTTCCGGGCAACGGCGCCGCATGAGTTACCACTGGAACTGGGCGATCCTGTTCGCGCAGGAGCCCGGCGGCTCCGGCACGTACCTGCACTACCTGCTGGGCGGGCTGGTGTGGACGCTCGCCACCGCGCTCGCCGCATGGGCGATGGCGCTCGTGATCGGCACCATCGTGGGCACCCTGCGCACCACGCCGCATCCGTGGATCGTCCGCATCGGCAACGCCTACGTCGAGATCTTCCGGAACATCCCGCTCATCGTGCAGATGTTCCTGTGGTACTTCGTCTTCCCCGAGCTCGTCCCGAAGGGTCTGGGCGACGCCATCAAGCACATGCCGCCGCCGTGGGGCTCGTACGTCCCCGCGGTGCTCTGCCTCGGGCTCTTCACCTCGGTGCGCGTCGCCGAGCAGACGCGGGCGGGCATCCAGTCGCTGCCGCGCGGCCAGCTGATGGCCGCCACGGCGATGGGGCTCACGCGCACGGAAGCCTACCGCTTCGTGATCCTGCCGCAGGCCCTGCGCATCATCCTGCCGCCGCTCGCCTCCGAGTTCATGAACGTCATCAAGAACTCCTCCGTGGCGCTCACCATCGGGCTGATGGAGCTCACCGGGCGCGCGAAGGCGATGCAGGAGTTCAGCTTCCAGGTGTTCGAGGCGTTCGCCGCGGCTACCGTCATCTACATGCTGACGAACCTGGTCGTCGTCGCCTTCATGCACTGGCTCGAGCGCAAGGTCCAGGTGCCGGGGCTCATCGCCATGGGCCGCCCCGCCGCGGAGAACCAGTGATGGGCGGCTACGACTGGCAGACGATCTGGCAATCGGCGCCGTACCTCTTTCGGGTCGGCATGACGTTCACGGCGACGCTCACGCTGCTCTCCATGACCGGCGGCATCGTCCTGGGGACGCTCCTCGCGATGATGCGGCTGTCGCACTTGCGCGCGGTCTCGATCGCGGCGAGCGGGTACGTGAACCTGATGCGCTCCGTACCCCTGGTTCTCGTGATCTTCTGGTTCTACTTCCTCGTGCCCTACATCGGCGCGTGGATCCTGCGCGCGCCCAATCCGATCCAGGTGGGCGCGTTCAAGTCGGCGCTCATCACGTTCACGATCTTCCAGGCCGCCTACTACTGCGAGATCATGCGGGCCGGCATCCAGTCGATCCCGCGCGGCCAGGTGTCGTCCGGCTACGCGCTCGGCCTCAACTACTGGCAGACGATGGGGCACATCGTCCTGCCGCAGGCCTTCCGCAACATGCTGCCGGTGCTGCTCACGCAGACCATCGTGCTCTTCCAGGACACCTCGCTCGTCTACGTGATCTCCGCTCCCGATTTCCTCGGGGCGGCCTCGCAGATCGCGAACCGCGACTACCGCCTGGTGGAGATGTACACGTTCGCCGCGGCCGTCTACTTCGTGATCTCGTACGCCCTCTCCTCGCTGGTGAAGCGCCTGCAGGCGCGCATCGCCGTCGTCCGATAAGCTACCCGTGACCATGATCTCCATCCGCAACGTCTCGAAGTGGTATGGCGCCTTCCAGGTGCTCTCCGATTGCTCGACCGAGGTCGCGAAGGGCGAGGTGGTCGTCGTGTGCGGGCCCTCGGGCAGCGGCAAGTCCACGCTCATCAAGTGCGTGAACGGCCTGGAGCCCTTCCAGAAGGGCGACGTGGTCGTCGACGGCATCCCGGTCGGCGATCCGAAGACGAACCTCCCCAAGCTGCGCTCGCGCGTCGGCATGGTGTTCCAGCACTTCGAGCTCTTCCCGCACATGACGGTGATGCAGAACCTCACGCTCGCCCAGGTGAAGGTGCTCGGCCGCACGCACGAGGAGGCCCTCACCAAGGGCACGAAGCTGCTCGAGCGCGTGGGGCTCGCCACGCAGCGGGACAAGTTCCCGGCGCAGCTTTCCGGCGGCCAGCAGCAGCGCGTGGCGATCGCGCGCGCGCTTTCGATGGATCCCATCGCGATGCTCTTCGACGAGCCCACCTCGGCGCTCGACCCGGAGATGATCAACGAGGTGCTCGACGTGATGGTGGAGCTCGCGCGCGAGGGGATGACGATGATGGTCGTGACCCACGAGATGGGCTTCGCGCGAAAGGTGGCGCACCGTGTCGTCTTCATGGACGGCGGACAGATCGTCGAGGACCTTCCGAAGGAGGAATTCTTCGGCAAGCCGCGCAGCGAGCGCGCCCAGCAGTTCCTGTCGAAGATCCTGCACCATTGATGTGATTCGCGGCACAGCCCGCGGAACGCGGGCCGGGGCGCCTGCGTCCCGGGGCTGGTTTACCGGAAATCATTGACGAAACGGCCCTTTTTCGGGAGACTTGGCCTCCATGAATCGCCTTACGGCCATCGGCTTGGCGTCGCTCGTCGCCTACGGGCTGCTGATCGCGACCAAGTACTCCGCGGTCGTCTCCGCGGAGCGGCAGGAGGGGGCCGGCTCCGCGCAGGTGGCTTCGCTCGATTCGCGCGACGACGACGTCGTTGCGGTGAATCCCGTGCCCGCCCCGCGCCCCGTGCCGTTCGCCTCGCCGCACTCCTTGCCGGCCGAGACATCGGCGCGCGCCTCGGCGGTCGCGATCGAATTCCGCCAGGCACGCGACCTCAAGGCCTTCGCCGACGAGCTCCTCGCGCGCAGGGCGACGCTCACCTCGGACGAGCGCTACCACCTCGCCAAGGCGCTCGAGGAGTGCCAGTTCGCGACCTCCCTCACCGAGAACATCGCGGCCTACGCGGCGCGGCAGCGCCGGCAGTTCCTCGCGGGCCTGCCGCTCAACGACCCGAACAACGCGAAGCGCATCGCGGCCTACGAGGCCGTGGACAACACGCAGCGCTGCGCGCGCTTCCAGGGCACGAAGATCTCGCAGAAGGACATCGACGAGCTGTTCCAGCAGGCCGCGCAGGAAGGCGACGTGCGGGCCCAGGCGCGCATCCTGGTCGCCGAGCTCAACAAGAACCTCAGCCAGCACCCGAGCGATCCCTCGCAGCCGGCGCCCGCGATCAAGGCCGACGACTTCTCGCGCATCATCGGGCTGCTGCAGACGCGCGACCCGGAGGCGATGATCATCGTCGGCCAGTTCCTCGCGCAGTCCAACGTCGCGAGCCAGCTCCGCATCGGGCCCAATGGAGAGGTGCCGGAGCCCTCCTCGTTCCTCGGCGCGTTCTCGCTGGTCGCGTGCGACTTCGGGCCGGATTGCACCTCGCTCAGCCGCGAGCCGCAGCTCGCCTGCGCGTACGGCGGCTACTGCAACTCGACGAGCTTCGAGGAGCTGTACCAGAACTTCCTCGCCTCTCCCTGGGCCTACGCCCAGGCGGTGCGCTATCGCGGCATCATCCTCACCGCGATCAACACGCAGAACTGGTCCCTGATCGGCCTGCAGCCGCCGGTCCTGGACAAGGCGCGCACCGTCTCCGTCCAGTAGCGGGCTGCTCCCCATGAACGCGTGGCTCTCGCGCGCCCCCGACGGCGTGTGGATCCTTCGCGTGCACGCGCAGCCGGGAGCGCGCCGCACCGAGGTCGTGGGCCTGCACGGCGATTCGCTCAAGGTTTGCGTGCGCGCGCCCGCGCTCGAGGACCGCGCCAACGAGGCGCTCGCGCGCTTCCTCGCCGATGCGCTCGGCGTAGCCCGGCGCGACGTGGTGCTCGCTTCGGGAGCGAGATCGCGCGAGAAGCGCTTCGAGGTGCGCGACCCGCGCGCCGACCCCTCGCGCCTCCTTAGCCCGATGAGCACGCGCAGGTGCTCGACCACGCAGCGTGCGAGCGCCTCGGTGTTGTAGCCGCCCTCGAGCGTGGAGACCACTCGGCCGCCGGCGTCGCGCTGGGCGACCTCGACCAGCCGCTCGGTGACCCAGCGATAGTCCTCGTCGTCGAGCTTGAGGTAGGCGAGCGGATCGTCGCGATGCGCGTCGAATCCCGCCGAGACGAACACGAGCTGCGGCCGGAACGATTCGAGCGCCGGCATCCAGAAACGCTCCACGGCGGCGCGGAAGCCGCGCCCGTCGGTCATCGCCGCGAGCGGCACGTTGACGATGTGGTCGTTGCCGGAATCGGCGCCCGAGTACGGATAGTACGGATGCTGGAAGGTCGAGCAGAGCATCACGCGCGGATCTTCGTGGAATGCGTCTTCCGTGCCGTTGCCATGGTGCACGTCGAAGTCGAGCACCGCGACGCGATCGAGGCCGTGCGCCTCGATCGCATGCGCCGCGCCGATCGCCACGTTGTTGAAGATGCAGAAGCCCATCGGCCGCGCGCGCGTCGCATGGTGGCCGGCGGGCGCACCGCGCAGAACGCACGCTGCGCGCTTCCGGACATCACGAGGTCGGTGGCCGCCACCAGCGCGCCCGCCGCCCGCAGCGCCGCGGAAAGCGAGTGCGGGTTCATCGACGTGTCCGGATCGAGGTAGGCGTAGCCCGACTTCGGTGCCGATTCGTAGATGAGATCGACGTGCTCGCGCTCGTGGATGCGCTCGAGCTGCTCGCGCGTGGCCTCGGGCGCCTCGCGCAGCTCGAGCCGCCCGGCGAGGCCGGAAGACTCGACCGCGGAGAGGATCGAGCGCAGACGCTGCGGGGATTCCGGGTGGCCCTCGCCCATCTCGTGCCGCACGCAATCGGGATGGGTGAGGAGGACGGTCGTCATCCTCCGATTCTAGTGGTTTCTAGAATCCCTGGCGGGTGATGCTCTTGGTCCCCGAGAAGGAAGGCAGGCCGTACGCCGGATCGCCGGGCGCGAGGCCCGGTGGCGGCGCGATGCTGTACGTGAACGTTCCATTGGACGTCCCCGTGAAGCTGAAGGAGAGCGTTCCCACCGGCGTGTTATTCGCCTTCGCGCCCAGCGGCTGGCCGTCGGTGACGTACGCCGCCCCCTGGACGGTGGTGGGCGAAGTCCAGGTTCCGCCGGGCATGACGATCCACAGCGGCTTGTACCGGCCGGGATTCGCGGCATCGGGCCGGCGCGGGTCGTACGTGTACCAGACGGCGAACACCTGATTGCTCCCGGCGTGCTGGGTGAAGCTCACGCCCCAGCCCGATTCGGCGGGCAGGTACCAGAGATCGGTGTAGTTGGCGGCCGGCGTCACCTGCGCCGCCACGGGGAGCGCGAGCAGCATGATGACGGCGGCGATGATGCGGTGCATGGCGAAACCTCGATGCGGCGGCGTGCGGGCCGCCCTGCAACTATTGTCGTTCAATCGCCTTCCAAGGGGAACCGGTGCGCTGCGGCGGGGCGGGACGCGGCAGGGCCGTGATATCCTCATGCGCGTATAACGCACACAAACGCAAACCGCTGACAAGGCTTCGCTTTTCATGCTGATCGACGCGCGCAGCCGCGTTTCGGCCAACCCCACCGAAGCGATTGTCGCCGCGGCCGGACAGGTCATCCTCGGCAAGGAACGCCAGATCCGACTCGCCGTCGCCTGCATCCTCGCGCGCGGCCACCTGCTGATCGAGGACGTGCCCGGGGTGGGCAAGACCACCCTCTCGCACGCCCTCGCCCGGCTCCTGGGCCTCGAGTACCAGCGCATCCAGTTCACGTCGGACCTGCTGCCGGCGGACATCATCGGCGTATCGATCTTCGACCGCACCACTTCCACGTTCCGCTTCCACCCGGGCCCCATCTTCGCGCACGTGATCCTCGCCGACGAGATCAACCGCGCGAGTCCCAAGGCGCAAAGCGCGCTGCTCGAGGCGATGGAGGAACACCAGGTCACCGCCGAAGGCGCGACCCGCCCGCTACCCGAGCCGTTCTTCGTGATCGCGACGCAGAATCCGCTGCATCAGGTCGGAACGTTTCCCCTGCCCGAATCGCAGCTCGACCGCTTCCTCATGCGCATCAACCTCGGATACCCGGACGCGAGGGCGGAACGCGAGCTGCTGCGCGGCGCCGACCGCCGCGACCTCATCGCGCACCTGCAGCCCGCGATCACGCCCGCGCAGCTGAAGGAGCTGCAGGAGACGGCGAGGAACCTCCAGGTCTCCGACGCGCTCCTCGATTACGTCCAGGCGCTCGTCAACCACACGCGCCACTCGCCGCGCTTCACCCAGGGGCTCTCGCCGCGCGCCGGTGTCGGGATCCTGCGCGCGGCGCAGTCGTGGGCCCTGATGGAGGGCCGGCACCAGGTGCTGCCCGAGGACGTGCAGGCGACGCTTCCCGCCGTGGTCGGCCATCGCCTGCACGGCAACGCCGAAGCGGTGAAGAGCGGGTTCGATCCCGCGCGCGAGCTGATCGGCGCCGTCCCGATCCCCTGAGGCGGCAGCGCCCCAGTCTCCGGGTGATGATCGCGCTCGCCGACCTTCGGCAATCCATTTCGGACTGGATCTTCCGCGCCGCCGTGCCGGAGGCTCCGCCCGTCACGCTCGGGCAGCGGCGCATCTTCATCCTGCCGACCCGCCAGGGCTACGCGTTCGCGCTGATGCTGCTGCTCCTCCTCCTCGCCTCGATCAACTACAGCCTTTCGCTCGGATTCCTCCTCACGTTCCTGCTCGGCAGCATGGCCGGCGTGGGCATGCTGCACACCTGGCGCAACCTCGCGCACCTGCGCCTCAAGCCGGGACGCTGCGAGCCGGTCTTCGCCGGCGAGACGGCGGCTTTCGCGGTGACGATCGAATCGCCTTCGCTCAGCCGCTTCGCGATCGGGCTGCGTCGCCGCGGCGAGGAGCCGGTGCATGCGGACGTGCGCGTCGAGGAACCCGCGACGCTCGCGATCCCGGTGCCCACGCAGCGCCGCGGACGCATCCGCTGCGGCAGGCTGGAAGTCTTCACGCGGTATCCGATCGGGCTCTTCCACGCCTGGTCGTACCTGGAATTCGATCTCTCGGTGACCGTGTACCCGCGGCCGGATCCCTCGGCCGGATCGCCGCCCGACGCGGGCCGCGACGCGAGCGAGGAAGGGATTCCGGTCGCCGGCGACGAGGAATTCAACATGCTTCGCGCCTATCGCGCCGGAGATCCGCCCCGGCAGATCGCATGGAAGGCGCTCGCGCGCGAACAGGAGCTCCTCACCAAGGAGTTCAGCGCCATGGCCTCGAGCGAGCTGTGGATCGACTGGGACGACGCGCGCGGGCCCGACGTGGAGGCGCGCCTGTCGATCCTCGCGCAGTGGGTGCTCAAGTCCGACGAATACGGGCAGGCCTACGGCCTGCGCCTGCCCGGGGCGGTGATCCCCGCGGACCGCAGCGAAGGGCATCGCGCACGTTGCCTCGAGGCCCTCGCGCTCTTCGAGGTGCCGCGATGAGCGCCCCGGCCTACTCGCCGCACCTCGACATCCGAAACGTGCTGTGGCTCCTCGCGTCCATGCTCTTCGTGGTCGCGCCGCACCTGCTGCGGCTGCCTTACTGGGTCGGCATTTTCTTCGTGGTCGTGGTCGGCTGGCGCGCATGGATCTCCTGGTCGGCGATCCGCTTCCCGCCGCGGCTCGTCGTGGCGGCCATCACCATCGCCGCCGCGGTGGGCACGTTCCTGCAGTACGGCCGCATCACGGGACGCGAAGGCGGGGTGACGCTCCTCGTCGTGATGGCGGCGCTCAAGCTCCTCGAGATGCGCACGCAGCGCGAGGTGGCGCTCGCGATCTACCTCGGCTTCTTTTTGGTGCTCACCAACTTCCTGTTCTCGCAGACGATCCCGCTGGGGCTCTACCTGCTGGCCTGCGTATGGATCTTCACCGGCACCCTCATCGGCTTCAACCGCATGGGCCGGGCGGCGAGCGTGGGCGAGCGGCTCAGGCCCGCCGCGGCGCTCCTGGTGCAGGCGCTGCCGCTGATGGCCGCGTTCTTCCTGCTCTTCCCGCGCGTGCCGGGACCCCTCTGGGCGCTGCCGCGCGATGCGCCGTCGGGGCGCACCGGCCTCAGCGACACGATGACGCCGGGGCGCATCTCCGAGCTCATCAAGTCCGATGCGGTGGCCTTCCGCGTCCGCTTCGACGGCCCGCGCCCTCCCTACGCCACCCTCTACTGGCGCGGCCCGGTCCTCACGGTCCTCGACGGCAACACGTGGCGCGCGCAGCGCACACCCGCCCTCTTCGACAGCTACGCGAGCGCCTCGCGGCCCGTGCGCTACGAGGTGATCGAGGAGCCCAACGAGCGCAACCAGCTCTTCGCGCTCGACGCGCCCGCCGCGCCGCCGCACGATTCGATCATCACGTCGGATCTCGAGATCCGCACGCGCCGGCCGATCGCGGAGCCGCGCCGCTACTCGATGACTTCCTGGCTCGATTACAAGTACGGCGCGGACGAGGATCCCGCGGTGCTGCGCGAGGCGAGCGCGTACGACCCGGCGCGCAACCCGCGCACCGTCGCGCTGGGACGCGAGTGGGCCGCCGAGATCCGCGATCCGCGCCGGATCGTCGCGCGCGCGTTGCAGCTCTACAACCGCCAGTTCACCTACACGCTCGAGCCGCCGCCCCTGGACCCGCGCGATCCGTACGACGACTTCCTGTTCAACACCAAGCGCGGCTTCTGCGAGCACTACGCGGGCAGCTTCGCGCTCCTCATGCGCGCGGCCGGAATCCCGGCCCGCGTGGTGACCGGATATCAGGGCGGGGAAGTGAACCCGTTCAGCGACGAGATCATCGTGCGCCAGGCCGACGCGCATGCGTGGACCGAGATCTGGCTGCGCGGCGAGGGCTGGGTGCGCGTCGATCCGACCGCCGCGGTCTCGCCGCTGCGCGTGGAAGAAGGCGTGAACGCGGCGCTCGGGCCGATCGGCGTGCTGCCCACGATCATCGCGGCCGACCACCTGGGCATCCTCGCGAACCTGCGCTTCGGGTGGCAGGCGATCAACGGGGGATGGGAGCAGTGGGTGGTGGGGTACAACACCGAGCGGCAACGCGATTTCTTCGCGCGCCTCGGCTATCCCTCCATCGACTGGCGCACGCTCGGCTTCTGGCTCGTCGTGGCGACGTTCGCCATCGGCGGCGCGGTCACGCTGGGGCTGCTCGTGCGCGAGCGGCCCAAGCGCGACGAAGCCTCGCTCGTCGCATGGAACCGCTATTGCGCGAAGCTCGCCGCGGCCGGGCTCGCGCGCCGGCCGCATGAGGGGCCGCTCGATTACCTCGCGCGCGTGAAGGCGGCGAAGCCGGAGCTCGCCGCGAGCGCCGGGGAAATCACCCGTCGCTACGTCGCGGCACGCTACGGGCGCGGCGCCTCGCGCGAGGAGCTGCGCGACCTCGCCGTGCGCGTGCGCGATTTCCGCGCCGCGTAGCGGCATGGGGACCGTCCGGCGCAACGATCCCTGCCCCTGCGGAAGCGGCCGCCGCTACAAGGAATGCCACGGGCGCCTCGCGCCGGAGACGCAATCGCTCGATGCGATCGTGCGCCGCTCGCTCCTCGCGCACCAGCAGGGCCGGGTGGCCCAGGCCGAGGCCGGCTACCGCGAGATCCTGCAGCGCGAGCCGGGGCACGCGATGGCGACGCACTACCTGGGCCTCGCGTCCTGGCAGCACGGCCGGGTGGAGACGGCCGAGCGGATGATGCGCGAATCGATCGCGGCGAATCCCGCGATCGCCGATTTCCACAACAACCTCGGGCTCCTGCTGCGCGACACCGGACGCGCCGAGGAGGCGATCGCGTGCTTCGTGCGCGCCGTGGCGGTGGATCCCGGCTGGATCGAGGCGCACAACAACCGCGGCCTCGCGCTCGAATCGTCCGGGCGCTTCGAGGAAGCGGTCGAAGCCTACCGCGCGACGCTCGCGGCGCGTCCCGACCACGCGGCGGCTCACCAGAACCTCGCGCGCGCCCTGCTCACGCTCGGCCGCCCGGAGCAAGGGTGGCGCGAATACCGATGGCGTCTCCTCGCACAGGGTCTTGCCGCCAATGCGCCGGACGCGACCGCCTCGATCCTGCCGCGCTCGCTCGCGGGACGGCGCTTCGAGCTCGCCGCGGAACAGGGGCTGGGCGACGTGCTGTTCTTCCTGCGTTTCGCGCCGGAGCTCGTCGCGCGCGGCGCCGCGCTCGCGTTTCGTGGCGATGCGCGATTGCACGGCATGCTGCGCCGCACGGGGCTCTTCGCGCTCCGCCTCGCCGCGCCGCGCGATGCGGCCGCGGGCCTCGAGCGCCTCGCGATCGGCGACCTTCCCTGGCTCCTCGAGGCGAACGACCCGGCGCGATTCCCGCCGCCGCTCCCGCTCTCGCCCCTACACGATCGCGCGACCCACGCGCGCGCGAGGCTCGCGCAGCTCGGCCCTGCTCCGTGGATCGCGCTCACCTGGCGATCGGGCGTCGCCTCACAGGGACCGGCGCGCACCCAGGTGAAGGAAATCGACCTTGCGCAGCTCGCCCAGGCGCTGCGAGGGATTCGCGCGACATGGATCGGCGTGCAGCGCTCGCCGCGCGAAGGCGAATACGCGAGCCTCGCCGCCGCCCTCGGCGCTCCGGTGCACGACGAGAGCGCCGCGAACGACGACCTGGAGGAGATGCTCGCGCTCCTGGCGGCCGCCGACCGCTACGTGGGGGTGAGCAACACCAACACGCACCTTCGCGCGAGCCTCTCGCTTGCGCTGCACGTGCTGGTCGCGAGCCCCGCGGAGTGGCGCTGGCAGCTGGGGGAAGCCTCGCCCTGGTTCCCTGGCGCGCGCCTGTATCGCCAGCGGCCCGACGGCGACTGGAGCGCCGCGATGCGGCGGCTGCGCGAAGACCTCGCGTAACGCGCCCCCCGCCGCGCCCTCCCGAGCGCCGCCGCCGCGCGTCGAACCGCGGCCGCTACATCGGGGGAAGGAACTTCGCGGGATCGACGGGCTTGCCCTTGCGGCGGATCTCGAAATGCAGCTCGACGCGGTCGGCGTCGGTGGAGCCCATCTCGGCGATCTTCTCGCCCTTCTTCACCTCCTGCTGCTCCTTCACCAGGATGTTGTCGTTGTGGGCGTAGGCCGAGAGCCAGGTGTCGTTGTGCCGGATGATGACGAGCTTGCCGTAGCCGCGCAGCCCCTGGTCGGCATAGATGACGCGGCCGCTCGCCGCGGCGAGGACGGGCGTGCCGCGCTTGCCCGCGATGTCGATTCCCTTGCTCGCCTCCGAGAACGGCGCGATCACCTTGCCCTTCACCGGCCACATCCAGTCGATGTCCTCCTTCTGCGTGCCGGCCTTCGATGCTTCGGGAACGGGCGTGGGCGCCGGAGCCGCGGCAGGCGGCTGCGGCGCTTCGGTCGCGGCGCCCGGCGCCGCCGGAGTCTCGGGCACCGAGAACTCCGCCATCGCCTTGTCGGAGTACGGCACCTTCAGCCCGAGCGGCTCGACCTTGAGCGTCGGCGTGTTCGCGAGCGGCCGCGCCTCGATCGGAGGCCCGGGGGAAACGAGCGGCGTCGCCACCGGCGAGCCGGGCGCCGGTTGCGCAGATCCGGATACGGCAGGCGGACTCCCGCCCGGGCCCGGCGCCGCACCGCCCTGCGCCGCGGCAGCGGGGGGTGCGGCGAGCACCAGCACCTGTCCCACGCGAAGCTGCGACGGGTTGGCGATGCCGTTCCAAGCGGCGAGGTCGCGGTAGTCGAGGCCGTATTGCAGCGCGATGCTGACCAGCGTCTCCCCGCGCTTCACCGTGTGCGTCGGAAGCGGCTTGCCGGACGCGCCCTGCGCCGCCTCGGGAGGCTGCGCGCCCGGCGCGGGCTGCGCGGGCGCGGGCTGCGGCTGGGTGCGCTCCTGAACGGGCGCCGGGCGCGGCGCAGCGCAGCCTGCGAGGGCGAGCACCACGATCGCGGCGGCGAGCTTCCTCACGCGAGCCCCGGCAGCAAGGGCACGAAATGCACCGCGGCGCGCTTGTGCTCGACGAATCCGTTTTCCTTCCGATCGACCACGTAGAGCCACTGATCCTCCGTCCCGACGGGCAGCACCATGCGGCCGCCGATGGCGAGCTGCCGCTTGAGGGATTCCGGCACGTGCGTCGCGGACGCGGCCATGAGGATGCCGTCGTAGGGACCGCCCTCGGCGTACCCCGCATGACCGTCCGCGTGCTTGTACCGGATGTTGTAGAAGCGCAGGTCGCGCAGGTGGCGGCGCGCCTTGTCCATGAGCGCGGCGATGCGCTCGATGGTGTACACCTCCTTCACCAGGCGCGCGAGGATCGCCGTCTGGTAGCCGCAGCCGGTGCCGACCTCGAGCACCTTGCCGATCGGCTGCTTCTCGAGCAGCAGCTGGGTCATGTGCGCGACGATCGAGGGGCTCGAGATGGTCTGTCCGTGCCCGATCGGCAGCGCCACGTCCTCGTAGGCGCGCGATGCGATCCCTTCCTCCACGAAGCGGTGGCGCGGGATCTCCATCATCGCGGCGAGCACGCGCTCGTCGGTGATGCCGTCCTTGCGCAGCGCCTCGATCATGCGCAGTCGCGTGCGCTCCGAGGTCATGCCGATGCCGTCGCGCGCGCTCATTGTTCCAGCCAATCCGTGACGAGCGGGATCTGCGTCGCATGCGTGAGGTCCACCTGCAGCGGCGTGACGGAGACCGCGCCCCGCTCGAGCGCGTGGAAATCGGTGCCCGGGCCCGCCTCGCGCGCCGGACCGGCGGCTCCCACCCAGTAGACCGTCTCGCCGCGCGGGTTCTTGCCGGGCACCACCGGCTGGGCCTTGTGGCGGCGCCCGAGGCGCGTCACCTCGAGGCCCGCGAGGCGTTCGTAGGGAACGTCCGGCACGTTCACGTTGAGCAGCACCGGCGCGCCGAAAGCCGCTCGCGACAGGCGCTCCACCAGGTCGCGCGCGACGCGCGCGGCGGTCGCGAAGTGGCGGAACTCCTGCCCCACCAGCGACACCGCGATCGACGGGATCCCGAGCAGGTAGCCCTCGGTCGCCGCGGCCACGGTGCCCGAATACAGCGTGTCGTCGCCCATGTTCGAGCCGGAATTGATGCCGGAGACGACCACGTCGGGCTCGAAATCGAGCAGGCCCGTGACCGCCATGTGGACGCAGTCGGTGGGCGTGCCGTTCACGTAGCGGAAACCATTGGGGGCGCGGCTCAGCACGAGGGGGCGGTCCAGCGTGAGGGAATTCGAGGCGCCGCTGCGGTCGCGCTCCGGCGCCACCACGGTGATCTCGCCGAGCGAGCCCAGGCCCTCGGCGAGCGCGGCGAGGCCGGGTGCGAAGTAGCCGTCGTCGTTCGAGAGGAGGATACGCATTCGGGACGAAATTATACCGCGTGCCCCGTCAAGGCCCCACCGCGCGCGAGCGCTTCCGCCGATTCGCCCGCGAGCGGCGCCGCGCCGGAAGCCCTTTGCTTGCGCAAGCCGTCCTCACTCGTAGTCTGCGACCGGTGGGCACGTGCAGACGAGGTGGCGGTCGCCGTAGACGTTATCGACGCGTGCGACCGGCGGCCAGTACTTCTCTTCGCGCAGGGACGCGACCGGATACGCCGCGGTTTCGCGCGAGTACGGATGGGTCCACGCGTCGGCCGTCACCATCGCCGCGGTGTGGGGGGCGTTGCGCAGCGGATTGTCCTCGCGGTCCCAGCGCCCCTCTTCCACCGCGCGGATCTCCTCGCGGATCGCGATCATGGCGTCGCAGAAGCGGTCGAGCTCCGCCTTCGATTCGCTCTCCGTGGGCTCGACCATGAGCGTCCCGGGAACCGGGAACGACATCGTCGGCGCGTGGAAGCCGTAGTCCATGAGCCGTTTCGCCACGTCGTCCACCGTGATGCCGGAGCGCTCCTTCAGCGCTCGCAGGTCGACGATGCATTCGTGCGCGACCAGGCCGCCCGGGCTCGCATAGAGCACGGGATAGTGCGCCGCGAGGCGCCGGGCGATGTAGTTCGCGGCGAGGATCGCAGCCTCGCTCGCGGCGGTGAGGCCTTCCGCTCCCATCATCTCGATGTACATCCAGGAGATCGGAAGGATCGAGGCGCTGCCATGGGGCGCGGCCGAAACGGGTCCCACGCCCGCGCCCGGAAGGTAAGGCGCGAGGTGCGCGGCGACCGCGACCGGCCCCACGCCCGGCCCCCCGCCGCCGTGCGGGATGCAGAAGGTCTTGTGCAGGTTGAGGTGCGACACGTCGCCGCCGAATTCTCCGGGCGCGCAGAGGCCTACCATCGCGTTCATGTTCGCGCCGTCGACGTAGACCTGCCCGCCGTGGCCATGCACGATCGCGCACGCCTTCGTGATCCCCTCCTCGAACACGCCGTGCGTCGAGGGATAGGTCACCATGAGCGCGGCGAGGCGCGCGGCGTATAGCGACGCCTTGCGCTCGAGGTCCTCCAGGTCGACGTTGCCGCGCTCGTCGCACGCCACGACGACCACCTCCAGCCCCGCCATGTGCGCCGAGGCCGGGTTGGTCCCGTGCGCCGAGCTCGGGATGAGGCACACGTCGCGGTGCGGCTCGCCGCGGCTCGCATGCCAGGCCCGGATCGCGAGGAGCCCCGCGTATTCGCCCTGCGAGCCGGCATTCGGCTGCAGCGATACCGCCGCGTAGCCGGTCGCCGTGGCGAGGCGCGCCTCGAGCTCCGCGATGAGCCGGCGGTAGCCGCGCCATTGCTCCGGCGGCGCGAACGGATGGATGTGCGCGATCTCGCGCCAGCTCACCGGGACCATCTCGCTCGTCGCGTTGAGCTTCATCGTGCACGAGCCCAGCGGGATCATCGAGCGGTCGAGCGCGACGTCGCGATCGGCGAGGCGGCGCAGGTAGCGCAGCATCTCCGTCTCCGATCGATGGCGCTGGAAGACGGGGTGGGTGAGGAAAACCGAGCGGCGTGCGAGCGCGGGCGGGATCGCGCCGGGCGCTTGCTCGAGATCCGCCACGCGCGGTGCCTCGATCCCGATCGCGAAGACGCCCAGGATCGCCTCGACGTCGGCGCGCGTCGTGGTCTCGTCGAGCGAGATGCCGACGCGCTCGCCTTCCGTGCGGCGCAGGTTCATGCGCGCCTCGCGCGAGCGCTCGACGATCGCGGACAGCCGGCCGGGAACCTCCACGGTGATGGTGTCGAAGAAGGCTTCGGGCCGCACCGCATAGCCGAGCTGGGCGAGGCCCGCGCGCAGGATCGCCGCGAGGCGGTGCGTGCGGCGCGCGATGCGCGCGAGCCCCTCGGGCCCGTGGTAGACCGCATACATCGACGCCATCACCGCGAGCAGCACCTGCGCGGTGCAGATGTTGGAAGTGGCCCTCTCGCGGCGGATATGCTGCTCGCGCGTCTGCAACGCGAGCCGCAGCGCCGGCGCACCGGTAGCGTCCACGGTGACGCCGGCCACGCGGCCCGGCATCGCGCGCTTGAGCGAGTCGCGCACCGCGAAGTACGCCGCATGCGGGCCGCCGAACCCCATCGGAACGCCGAAGCGCTGCGCCGAGCCGACCGCGAGGTCGGCGCCCCATTCGCCCGGCGGCTTCACGATCGCGAGCGCGAGGAGATCGGCCGCGGCGATCAGGTAAGCACCACGCTCGTGCAGGGCGGCGGCGAGCGAGGCGTAGTCGCGCAGCTCGCCCTCGACGCCCGGGTATTGCACCAGCGCGGCGAACGCCTCGAGGCCGGCCAGCTCGCGCGCGGGAGCCACGCGCACCTCGATGCCGAGCGGAGCGGCGCGCGTGCGCACGACGTCGATCGTCTGCGGCAGGACGTCGTCGGCGACGGCGAATACGCGCGAGGCCGAGCGCGTCGAACGCAGGCAGAGCGTCATCGCCTCGGCCGCGGCGGTGGCCTCGTCGAGCATCGAGGCGTTCGCCACGTCGAGACCCGTGAGGTCGGCGACCATCGTCTGGAAATTGAGCAGCGCCTCGAGCCTGCCCTGCGAGATCTCCGGCTGGTACGGCGTGTAGGCCGTGTACCACGCGGGATTCTGGAAGACGTTCCTCAGGATCACGGTCGGCGTGTACGTGCCGTAGTAGCCCTGCCCGATGTACGACGCGAAGACCTCGTTCTCCCGCGCGATGAGGCGCAACGCCGAGAGCGCCTCGCCTTCCGTGCGCGGCGCTCCGAGCTGCATCGGCGTGCGCCGGCGAATGTCGCGCGGCACGGCGGCCTCGATCAGCTGGGCCATGGATCCGAAGCCCAGCGTCGCGAGCATCGCCGCCTCGCACGCGGCGTCGGGCCCGATGTGGCGGCGGCGGAATGCGCCGTGGTCTTCCAGCTCGGCGAGGCTCGAACCGGCGGCGCGCAGGACGGGTGTGTCGGGCATGGGACGCTCCTGCCCTCAGGCCGAGGCCGATTTCTCGTACGCGGCCGCATCGAGCAGCTTGTCGATCGCGGACGGATCGTCGGGCCTGATGCGATACATCCACGCAGCGAACGCATCCTCGTTCACCTTTTCGGGCAACGAGGAAAGCTCGCCGTTCGCGGCGACGATCTCGCCCGATACCGGCGCGTAGATGTCGGAGGCCGCCTTCACCGATTCGACGACGCCGACCGCCTCGCCGGCCTTCACCTTGCGTCCCGGCTGCGGTGCCTCGACGAACACGATGTCGCCGAGCTGCTCCTGCGCGTGATCCGTGATGCCCACGCTCACGGTGCCGCCTGATTCGCGGCGCACCCATTCGTGGGACTCGGTGTAGCGGAGGTCTTGCGGAAGTTTCATGGGGCTTCCTTGTCGGAGAGGAGGGATTGTCCGCGGCGCACGAACGAAGGCTTCACCACGCGCGCGGCGAGGCGCCTGCCGCGCACGTCGACCTGCACTGCGGCCCCGGGGGCGAAGCCCCGCTCGAGGCGGGCGAGCGCGATCGAGCGCGCGAGGCTGGGGGACCAGGTTCCGCTCGTGATCTCGCCGACGCGCCGCCCGCCGGAGAACACTTCCTGGTGCGCGCGCAGGACGCCGCCGCCGTCGACCAGCACGAGGCCGAGGAAATCGCGGCGCTGGCCCTGCGCGAGGAGCGCGGGCTTGCCGACGAAGTCGCGCGCCGCGGAAAGGTGCACCGTCCAGGCGAGGCCTGCGTCGAGCGGCGAGACGCGCTCGTCCATGTCCTGGCCGTAGAGGTTCATGCCGGCTTCGAGGCGCAGCGTATCGCGCGCGCCCAGGCCGCAGGGACGCACGCCGGCCGCGACGAGCGACTTCCACAGCGCGAGCGCCCGCGGCGCCGGAAGCGCGATCTCGAACCCGTCCTCGCCGGTATAGCCGGTGCGCGCCACCATGACGTCGGCGACGAGCGTCGCTGCGAACGGCGCGAGCGCCTCGGTCGCGGCGCGCAGCTCCGGCATCGCCTGCCAGAATCGCTCGCGCGCGCGCGGCCCCTGGACCGCGAGCAGGGCGAGATCGTCGCGCGATTCGACCTCCACGTCGCAGGCCCATCGTTCCCGGAGCGAGCGCAGCCACGCGAGATCCTCGTCCGCCCTCGACGCGTTCACCACGGTGCGGAAGAAATCGTCGCGGAAGAAATACACGATGAGGTCGTCGAGGACGCCGCCGTCCTCCGCGAGCATGCACGAATAGAGCGCATGGCCGGGCGCGGCGAGCCGCGCGACGTCGTTCGCGAGCGCGCGGCGCAGGAAGGCGCGCGCCCCGGCCCCGCGGAAATCGACCACGCGCATGTGCGAGACGTCGAAGAGGCCCGCATCGGTGCGCACGGCATGGTGCTCCTCGAGCTGGGAGCCGTAGTGCAACGGCATTTCCCAGCCGCCGAAGTCGACCATGCGCGCCCCGGCTTCACGGTGCAGCGCGTTGAGCGGCGTCTTCCTCACTGCGCGTCGGCCTCCACAAAACGAAAGGGGCCAGGCGAGCGCTTCGCTCCCTGACCCCTCTGTCCTCGGTACCTGAGAGATTACGTCCGCGGTCGCGGGCGCTCGCCCCTTCGGTGGGCCGCGAGCCTCGTTCACGAAGGCCGGCCGCCGCTCTCCAGAGTCCGGGAAAATCCTCCCGGCTCCGATCGGTCCCTTTGCCTGAGAGTTTGCGGGTGCTACCCCTTCGGCGGCGCCTCGCGGGCGCGCTCTCCCGACCGGATGCGTCGATTTTCGGCCAACTACAGGAGCTTGTCCAGCGTGATGGGAGAGCCGCCCCACGCTGCAGGTCGCCCGAGGCGCACGAGGTCCACCGGAATCGCGAGCGCGTCCGCCGACCGGCGCAGCAACGCTTACCGTGCGGCGGCGACCGAAAAGGGGGAGTCGATCAGCGCGAAGAGCTCGGACGGGACGATCGGCTTCACCAGGTGCCCGTCGAAGCCCGCCTCCGCGGATCGCCGCCGGTCATCCTCCTGCCCGTACCCCGTGAGCGCGTAGACGCGCATGGACGTGCGGCCCGGATCGTCGCGCAAGCGAGAGGCGACGTCGTAGCCGCTCATGCCCGGAAGGCCGATGTCGAGCAACACGATGTCCGGCGGATGCGCGGCGATGCGCTCGAGCGCACCCTCGCCGTCGTGCTCGATCGCGACCTCGTGGCCGGTCATCCGCAGGAGCATCGCGAGACTGCTCGCCGCATCGTCGTTGTCGTCCACGACGAGGATCGAGCGCCTGGAGGCGGCGCTCCGCGCCCCCTCCTCCTCCCCCGGCTCCGGCGAGGCCAGCAACTGCGCATCGAGCCGCGGCAACCGCACCTCGAACTCGGCGCCATGGCCCACGCCCTCGCTGCGCGCGACGATCGAGCCGCCGTGCAACGCGACGATGCGGCGCGCGAGCGTGAGGCCGATGCCGAGCCCTCCCTCGGACCGGTCGAGGGTGCGCTCGCCCTGGGCGAAAAGGTCGAACACGCGGTCGAGGAGATACGGCGGGATGCCCATGCCGTTGTCGCAGACGCGCACCAGGCAGTCCTCGCCCTCGCGTGTGCTCGTCACCTGGACGCTTCCGCCCTCGGGCGTGTACTTGGCCGCGTTGTTGAGGAGGTTCACGATGACCTGCGTGAGCCGCGTCAGGTCGCCATGCACCGGGAGCGGCTCCTCGGAGAGGCGCACCTCGAGCGACTGGCGGCGCGCGTCGATGAGCGGGCGGCTTCCCTCGATCGCACGGTGCACGGCGACGTTGAGGTCCATCGCCTCGCCCTTCATGCGCAGCTTCCCGCGCGTGATGCGGCTCACGTCGAGGAGGTCGTCCACGAGCCGTGCGAGCTGCCCGATCTGGCGCTCGATCACCTCGCGCGACCACGCGACCTGCGCGGGCAGATCGCGGTGCGCCCCCATGATGGTCACGGCGTTGCGGATCGGCGCGAGGGGATTGCGCAGCTCGTGCGCGAGCATCGCGAGGAATTCCGTGAGCCGCCGCCCCTGCTGCTCGAGGCTCTCCATGCGCTTGTGCTCCGTCATGTCGCGCGTGACCTGCGCGAAGCCGCGCAGCCGCCCGCCGTCGTCGTACAGGGCCGTGATCACCGTCTCCGCCCAGAAGCGCTCGCCGTCCTTGCGCACGCGCCAGCCGAGGTCCTCGGAGCGGCGGTTGAGGGTGGCATGGCGCAGGTCCTCCGACGGGCGCCCCGCGGCCATCTCCTCCGGCGGATAGAAGCGCTCGAAGGACTGGCCGAGGATCTGGTCCTCCGTGTATCCGGTCATGCGCTCCGCGCCGGTATTCCAGCTCGTGACGCGTCCCACCGGGTCCAGCATGAAGATCGCGTAATCCTCGATGCCTTCGAGGAGCAGCCGGAAGCGCTCCTGGCTCCTGCGCAGCTTCTCTTCCTGCGCGCGCCGCTCGGAGAGGTCGCGCGTGATCTTCGTGAATCCCCGCAGCTCGCCGTCGGCGCCGCGCAGCGCCGTGATCACCACGTTCGCCCAGAAGCGCGTGCCGTCCTTGCGAAGGCGCCAGCCTTCATCCTCGAAGCGGCCGACGAGCGTCGCCTGGCGAAGCTCGGTAGCGGGCCAGTCGCGCGCCACGGCCTCCTCCGGATAGAAGATCGAGAAGTGCTTGCCGATGATCTCCGCGGCTTCGTAGCCCTTGATGCGCCGCGCGCCCTGGTTCCAGCTCACCACATGGCCCGCAATATCCAGCATGAAGATCGCGTAATCCTGCACTCCGTCGACGAGGAGGCGGAAGCGCTCCTCGCTCTCGCGCAGGCGCTCCTCGTTGCGGCGGCGCTCGCTCAGGTCGCGGGTGACTTTCGCGTAGCCGATGAGGCGGCCATCGTCGTCGTGGAGCGGGGTGATGACGACGTTCGCCCAGAAACGCGTGCCGTCCTTGCGAACGCGCCAGCCTTCGTCCTCGAAACGCCCGCGCCGCGCGGCGGCCTCGAGCTCGTACTGGGGCCAGCGCCTTTCGACGGCCTCTTCCGGGTAGAAGACCGTGAAGTTCTTTCCGATGATGTCGGCCGCCGTGTAGCCCTTGAGCCTCTCGGCGCCCGCGTTCCAGGAGAGGATGTTGCCCTCGGTATCGATCAGGAAGATCGCATAGTCCCGCACGCCCTCCACCAGGCGCCGGAACGGCTGGTCGCCCCACTGCGCTTCGGGCAAGCGATAGGGCCTCGATTGCGCGTCTGGCGCAGGCTTCGATTGAGGATCGGCCATTCGTCGTTGCTGGACGCGCCGTTAGAAAGGCGCAAGAGTTGCGGTCCCATGGACCGGCCGGTAACTTCCTCCACCGGACGATGATCCGTCGCGGCGCGCCATTCGTACGATCCGCCGCCCCTTTCATCTTACTGTCAATCGCGGTCGGGCGCCCGTCGCGCGCATTGCGCATGCCTCGAAAACCCGCCAATATCCGAAGCCTCTTCCAGGGAGGACAGCGTGACGCAACCCGTCATCATCACCGTCGCGATCACCGGCGCGGTGCCGCGCAAGAAGGACAACCCGGCGGTGCCGGTGACGCCGTCGGAGCAGGTCGAATCGACGCACGAGGCATTCGAGGCGGGAGCCTCGCTCGTCCACGTGCACGTGCGCAATCCCGACGAATCGCCGGGCTCGGACCCCGAGCTCTTTGCCCGCGTGCAGGAAGGGGTGCGCAAGCACTGCCCCGGGATGATCGTGCAGTTCTCGACCGGCGGGCGCGGGCGCGACCAGGTCGCGCGCGGCGCGATGCTCCACCTGCAGCCGGACATGGCTTCGCTTGCAACCGGCTCGGTCAACTTCCCGGCGAGCGTGTACGAGAATCCGCCCGACTTCGTGGAGGCTCTCGCGCGCACGATGCTCGAGCGCGGCATCAAGCCCGAGATCGAGGTGTTCGACCTCGCGATGCTCTATAACGCCGCGAACCTGGTGAAAAAGGGACTCCTCGCGGACCCGCCGCACGTGCAATTCGTGCTCGGCATCCCAAATGCGATGCCGGCGCGCCGTTCCGTATTCGATTTCCTGAGGAGCGAGCTCGCGCAGCTGCTGCCGCGCGCGACCTGGGTCGCCGCGGGCGTCGGGCGCCACCAGTGGGAAGTGAACCAGTGGTGCCTCGAGACCGGCGGCCATTGCCGCACCGGCCTCGAGGACAACCTGCGCATCGAGGCCGACCGCCTCGCGGCGAGCAATGCGCAGCTGGTCGCGAAGATCGCGCAGGCGTGCGAGCGCTACGAGCGCCGGCCCGCGACGCCGGCGGAAGCGCGCGCCCTGCTCGGATTGCGCGCCGCCGCCTGAGCTCGCGTCCGGGCGATCAGCTTCCCGGGAGGTCGTGCACTTCCGGGAAGAACATGTCCTTCCACGAAGCGGGCTTGAGCTTGATCGAGCCGATCCGGTACATGAAGTCCGCGTACGTCGTCACCTTGTTCGGCGTGGTGGTGAACTTCACCAGCGGGTCTTCGAGCACCTTCGCCACCAGGTCGCGCGGCCCCTTGTAGTTCTGCCACTTGATGTAGTTGTCCGCGGCGGCCTGCTTGTCGTTGTTGATCTCGCCGATCGCCTCGTTGAACGCGGCGAGGAACGCCTTGTAGATCTTCGGGTTCTTCTCGCGGAACTGGCCGGAAGCCCACACCACGGTGAAGGTGTGCGGCCCGCCCACGATCGAGTACGAGTCGAGCACCTTGTGGATCCCGGGATGCTCGAGCTCCTGGTACTGGAACGGAGGCGCGGTGAAGTGCGCCGTGATGCCGTTGCCGGAGACGAGCGCCGCCATTCCGTCCGGGTGCTTCATGGACACGGTGAGCGGATCGAGCTTCGCGTAGCTCTTCTCGCCGAAAGCCTTCACCGCCGCCATCTGCAGGTTCACTGCCTGGAAGGACACCTTCACCGCGGGCAGCGCGATCTTGTCCTTGCTCGTGAAGTCGCGGATCGTCTTCACGTTCGGGTCGCTGGTGTTGAGGTACAGCGGCATGTTGTTCATGGCGCAGACGCCGCGCACGTCGAGCTTTCCGCGCGTCTTCGACCAGAGCGTGATGAACGGGGAGACGCCGCCGGAGGCGAAGTCGAGGTTGCCGGAGATGAGCGCGTCGTTCATCCCGGTGCCGGAGCCGAATCGCACCCACTCCACCTTCACGTCGCCCAGCCCCTCGGCTTTCGCGTGCTTCTCGAGCAGGTGCTGGTGCTCCATGTACATGAGCGGAAGGTACGTGATGCCGAACTGCTGCGCGATGCGCACCGTGTCGACCTCCGCGCGCGCCAGGGGCGCCGCGACCGCCGTCACGACCGCCGCGAGCCAAAGCGCGATCGAGCTTCCCTTCATGGAACTGGTCTCCTCCGAGTGATGGGACGCGCGGCGTTGGCGATGAGGCGGAAGCCGTCGCCGCTGGGCGTCGAAGGCGTCCACTGTGCCGCAGATGGGCGCGCCGCACAACCCGGGCCGACCCGGCGAAAGAAAGAAGGCGCGGAGCGAGGCCTCGGCGGCCCGAGAGCGAGCGGGATGTTGGCGAGTCCCACCCTGAGCTACGCCGACACCACGTCCCGTCCCTCGAGTTCCCTTCCCCTGAAGGTCGGCAACCGACGTCCTGAATTCACGGGTACGTAAAGCATGAAGACCCACCCGGGGACGGCGAGTAGGTGGCGGCCGTAGAACAGGAGTACCCGGAGGGAATGAACTGATTGCCCCAGCGCTGGCAGTCGGCAAGGCTGCAGAACGGCCCTTCCGACCCTGCCGATCCGCCCATCACCGAAGCGCATTGGCCACTCGATCCGCAGGTCCAGTTGGCATAGTACGAGGTGCCGCCGCCGCTGCTGGCCGGACAAGTGAGGGTCACCGAGTACGAGCTACCGTTGCATCGTCCGCAACACGAAGTGCACGACCCCGCACCCGACAGACCCACACCCCAGGTGTGAGATCCGCTGACCGACGACGATGCGCCATAGCAAACCAGCGCGCCTGGAACGCAACTCATGTTCGACTGGTACGACTGACCGCTCACCATGTAGTAGGCGTACGTGGCATCCGCAGGCCATTGCATGTGGTTGGCAGAGTCGAAGAACCTGAAATCGATCCCTTCGCCGTTGTTGCACTGGTCGCCGATCGTCCACGAAATGGATCCACTCGCGACAGGCGCGGGGGGATTCACCGTTATTGAAGTCTGCGCGCATCGAGCTGTCGCGACGACGTCGACCACGCAAACGCCGAAGGTGAACGAACGCGAGGCCGTATAGGAGGCAGACGGCGTTCCCGTGAGATCGCCATTGATGTCGATCGACAAACCAAGCGGAGGGGCGCCATTCGCGAGCGTGTCCAGCTGGAAGTGGTAAGGCTGCGCGCCGCCGGTCGCGGTGGCCGCGAGCTGAAAGTAGGCCGAGCCGGCGACCGCGTCCGGAAGCGGGAGCGTTTTGATCGCCAAGTCGCTTTCCGCCGGCAGGCTTTCGAACGAGGCCGTCACGTTAGCAATGTCGGACATGCTCACCGTGCAAGAAGCCGCCAACGATGAACAGGTACCGCCGAAGCCCGCGAACCTGGAGCTCGACCCGGGCGAAGCGTTCAGGGTCACGAACGAACCACGGGCGAAGCTCGCCGCGCACGGCCCCCCGGACAGCCCGCAGCTGATGCCGGGAGGCGTCGATGTCACGGTGCCCGATCCCGCGCCGCCGGTTGTCACGAACACCTGGAATTTCCCTGGCGGCGCAGGAAACAGGGTCGGCGTGCTGTTGCCAAACGATTGGGGCGTGATGGATTTGGTCTGCGTGAAGTTGGAGATCGTGCTCGTGAACTTTCCATTGACGAGCGAGTACACCTTCGCGACGCTCAACGCGCCAGCGCCGAAACTTAGTGTCGCGTTCCCGACCTTGGTGGCCCGCACCTGGTTCGTGTCGAATTGCGGATTGCCGTACCACGGCCCGGTCGTGGTGTAGAGCTCGCCCGAGAAGCTATCCGGGCCGCTGAACGTGCCTCCCGGAAGGACGAAGTAGATGGGCTCGCCGTTCGTGTCGTACGTGTACCAAACTCCGAAGATGTCATTGCCGTGCTGAGCAATCGTAAGACCCCATCCGGACTGGGTCGGATCCCACCAAATGTCGGTGTAGTCCCATCCCCATCCAGGAACGGAGTCACCGAAAGTCTGACGCTGGATCTGCTTTGTCTGGCTGACGCCGCCGATCGCATAGCTGAATAGCGCGATACCGCTGACGAACGCAGGGGGCGCAAAGTCGAAGTTTGCAGTGCCGACCTTGTTCACGGTCAACTGATTCGGGTTGAAGACCGTGTTGTACGCGGACCCGTGGGTCTGATAGATGTCGGCAGCGAAGAGCCTTCTGTCCTGCGAGAAAGTTCCGCCTGGGATTACGAACCACGTCTGGTTGCCATCCTGCCGGTAGGTGAACCACACGCCAAACATCTGGTTTTCATGGTCAGCGAGAGTCAAGCCCCAACCCGACTCGTCCGGATTCCACCAGATGTCGGAGTAGTTTGCGGCGCCAGCAAATTGCGGTGCGAACAGCAGGAGGAATAGAAGAATGCCAACGCCAGGCAGGAACCTGCCTACGCGGAACGTGGACATGTGCGCTCCCTGGTCGACTCGCGTTCTCATTTGGAGCCCGGCAATCCAGCCGAGCCGCTTTAGGAGCAGGTTACTCCTTCCCTTCCCTGCAGGGCGTCATTCACCGGCGATCCACCCGGACACCCACGAATAGCGCAGTACGTGGTCCTGCGACCGGCACGAACTCGAGCAGCCCCGAGAGGATCCCCAGCGGCAATGCCAGCGGCGCGCCGAGCAACGCGATAAGGGCCGCACTGGAGGTGCACCCTCGATCATGGGAAGAGGCGGCACGAGTAGCGAAGCTGAAGTAGCAAGGCTGCTTCCTCGAAGTGCCCCTCATGGCAATCATTCGATTGCCACATCGCCGCGAATTTGCCACCTAATCCGCGCGGGCGACGTAAGCGAGTGATTAATGGTCGGGGCGGAAGGATTCGAACCTTCGACCCCCTGCACCCCATGCAGAGGGAAGTCTTCCTGCAAGTCATTGATGTTGAAGCGCGTTTCCCGGCTTCCCTTTCGCAAAATTCATGTGCTGGATTTCGGTAGCCGGGCACCAACGGCATCGATCCCATCGTCGCGCGCTTATTCCAAGTTGGAGTCTATGTCATTCAGCTTGTCATCGACGCAGATGTCGACTTTCGGCCAATGCCTGTCGACGAGGGGATCGAGCCAGTCGGCGGCATTGCGGATCCATTCGGCTTCTTCGGTCGGCTCTTCTGGATGTGCCGGGCGATCGGCTTGGTTTGCGAAACTCCGTCGACATTCTGCAAAGTGGGGATACTTCATCTACTCTGCTAAGGAACGAATGAGAGCGTCAGCAATATCGTTCGCTAGGCAGGATCTGTGTTGTGAGCCTTCCGCCCCGAACAATCACCTCATGGATGCCAAAATCGACGGAGTACCCACGGGGATTTGAACGCATTATTTCAGCCGTGGGGACTCCCCGCTGAGGTTCTGGCTCGATGCTGCCTAGTCAGTCGTGCTTGCTCACGGATTGCGGGTGCGGCTCGCGCGATGGGCTATCATCGCGCGCACGTGTCCGGCAGCGATCTTCATTGGCAGCGACGATGCGACTTACCGGTCTGCCGACGAGAGGAGACTCAGAATCCAAACACCACAGTCGCCTCGATCGCCGTCGAGTCCCTTCGCTCGACGTACGGGCTCGATGCCGCATAGCCAGTCAGGTGCGAGTATTCCAGCGAGACATAGGCGAGTGCATTCTTGCTCACGGGAGCGGTCGCCGAAAGGCCTGCGGTGGCCCATTGTTGGCCGGCTGGCGGGCTGTACTGCGAATAGCCGGACGCGATGGCCTGGTCCGCGCTAACGCCGTAGAAGGACTGCATATAGTGTCGATCGGCATAGCTCACCGAAACGTCGACTGTCACCGAAGCAGGGCCCTGCTTGAATACATCGTATGACGTACCGACGTCGATCAGCAATCCGTTGCGGTCATAACCGGACCCATAGCGGGCGGAGGACTGCAATTGGCACCGGTCGGTTGCGTTGTAGTTCGCGAATCCCCCGACGTTGACTGTACGCGGGATCTTGCCGAGGCCGTGCAGCCTCGCCGGTTCCTCCCGCCCCGTACCGGCAGTCACGCGAACGCCATACTCGAAGCGGGTGTCGGTACTGAAGTTAAAGCCGACGCCGCTGATCACGTCGGCAAAGAAGCCACTGGCCATGATCATCGTCGCCGATGGGATCAAGATTCTCGTTCGAGCTTCCGCGCCCGCGTACAGCGGCGCGTCGAAGTAGAGCGCGCCAACCGCGTAGACATCCTTTTCAGGCCTTGTACCCAGCGAATAGAACGGGGGGATTTCCGCAAACGCGGTGCACGCGAGCAGCGCCGTGGCGACTCCAGCAAGTGTCGCGGCCATCGCGCTGGTGCGGATCTTGAATCGACGGCGGGCTTTGATTGGCCTGCCTGACGTAGCGCCGTCGCCGCCCCGCTCGGGGCCCTGGCCCTCCTGCACGTGCGCCCGGCATCGTGCGCTGAAGCACGCGACATCGAGGGCCGCTGGCTCACCTTCGATGCCGAAACGCGTTCCGAGCGCTCCATTGTCCAGATCGCGCGCGAGGGCGATCACGGGACCGGCCGCATCGTCGAGCTCTACCTGAAGGAAGGTGAGGACCCTGATCCGGAATGCAACCTGTGCCGCGGACTTGAGCACGGCCGCAAGATCCGCGGCCTGTCGATCCTGAATCTGCGGGCGGATGCGGACCGCGTGCATTTCAACGGAACAGTGCTCGATCCCGAGAATGGTATGACGTACCGGTGCGAGGCCACTCTCGAGTCGGGAGGCCGGAGGCTCGAGCTGCACGGTTACGTCGACCTGCCGATCCTCGGGCGCTCGGAGCGCTGGTCGCGCACGCAGTGAGGTCCGGTCCCACCTCTACTGCTTCGCCTTCGAGAGCACCAGGTCAAGCGCTAGCAGGCCCTGGTCCATCTCCTCCCGGGTGATCTCCAGGGACGGCGCGAGGGTGATTACGTTCTTGTAGTAGCCGCCGATGTCGAGCACGAGCCCGATCTCCTCGTCGCCGACCTGCAGCCCACCGTCCAGCCCCAGCTGGAACATGCGGTCGGCCAGGCGCCGGCTCGGCGTACGACCGTCGGCCTCGCACATCTCCATGCGCAGTGCGAGGCCCAGCCCATCGACGTCGCCGATCTCGGGATGCTTGCGCTGGAGCTTGCGCAGGCCCTCCAACATGTAAGCGCCACCTTCGCGCACTTTCGCCTCGTAGTCGCCGGCGAGAAAGCATTTCATGACCGCGAGACCCGCCGCGGTCCCGAGCGTGTTCGCCGAGAACGTCGAATGCGTCGAGCCGGGGCCGAATTTCGCGGGCGAGATGAGCTCCTCGCGCGCCCACAGCCCCGAGATGGGATTCATGCCGTTGGTGAGCGCCTTACCGAATACGATGATGTCCGGCTGAATGCCGAAGTGCTCGATCGCCCACATCTTGCCGGTGCGATAGAAGCCCATCTGAATCTCGTCGTCCACCACGAGGATGCCGTGCTCCCTGCAGATCGCCGCCATGCGCTTGAAGTAGCCGCGCGGCGGAACGACGTAGCCGCCCGTGCCCTGCACCGCTTCGATGAAGAGCGCGCCGAATTCCGAGCGGCGTGTCTTCGGGTTCCACGCGCCGGTGTACTCGTGCTCGAACAGGCCCGCGAATTGCGCGACGCAGTCGTCCTCGGTCTTGCGGGCGTCACCCGCAAAGCGCGAGCGGAAGACGTAGGGATAGGGAATGAATTCGGCGCGATCGGCGAACTCCCCGAACGCCTCGCGGTAGCGATACGAGGACGTGATGGCCGAAGCCCCGAGCGTGCGCCCGTGGTAGCCGCCCTGGAAGGCCAGCATGTGCTGGCGTCCCGTGCTCTTGCGCACGAGCTTGAGTGCGTCCTCGATCGCCTGCGAGCCGCCGACGTTGAAGTGCACGCGCCCCTTCATACCGAAGGCGCGCTCGACGCTCTCGCAGATCGCGGCGGCAAGCTCGATCTTCTCGCGATGCAGGTACTGGCATGCGAGCTGTGGCAGGCTCGCCATCTGCTCCTGGAGCGCGGCCGTGACGACCGGGTTGGCGTAGCCCAGGTTCACGGCCGAATACCACATCTGCAGGTCGAGGTAGCGGCGCCCGTGCAGGTCGTACAGATAGCTGCCTTCGCATCGGGCGAAGATCCTGGGCCGCTCGGCGTAGTGGACCGTGTCTCCGTAGGAGCAGACGCGATTTTCGAGAGCAAGGAGCGCCTCTTCTTCAGCCGCGATGCCAGCGTCGGCGGGCGGAATCATGTGGGTCATGGGGATTTCTGGTTCCGGGAAGTTAGAATGGTCAATCTTTCGACGCAACGGAGCGCGCTGCGCGGCACGCAATGACTCGATGAAGCTCGAATGGGCAAGGCTCGGCAGGTCCAGCCGCGTGCCGGAGCCCGACAATGAAATCCTTCTCGATGGCCCCGCGGGCTGCCGCGTGCTGCTGCTGCACGGCCTCACGGGTACCCCTACGGAATTCGCGTACGTCGCACGCTTCATGCGGCATCGCGGCGGACTGAGTGTCGAGTGCCGCCGGCTGGTGAACCACGGGCAGCCCATGGCGATCCTCGCCGAGACGCGCTGGGAGCAACTGCTGGAGAGCGCGCGAGCGCACCTTCGCACGGCACGGGCACTGGCAGACCGCGACGGCATCCCCCTGGTCGTGGGCGGGCTTTCGCTGGGAGCTGTCCTTGCGCTCGTCCTGGCCGCGGAGCAACCGCAGGACGTGGACGGCGTGGTGGCCCTGTCCCCGACGCTGTTCTACGATGGCTGGAAAGTACCGTGGACGCAGCGGCTCATCCCGCTTGCGGCATACCTGCCCATCAGACGCTTCGCGTACCTGCGCGAACAGCCGCCCTACGGGATCAAGGACGAGATCCTCAGAAAGAAGGTTGCGGCGACCTACGAAAGGGCCGCGCTCGGCCACGACGCGCATGCCGCGGAACTGGGCTACTCGCATTTTCCGCTGCAACTGTTCTGCGAGATGCGTCACTTGATCGCGCGATGCATGCGCGGATTGCCGGCGGTGCGCGCTCCGCTGCTCGTTGTGCAGGCCGTGCACGACGACGCGACCAGTCCCCGCAACGCCGACTACATCCTCGAGCGCGTGCGCTCCGTGCAGAAGGAGCTGGTCCTGCTCGAGAATTCCTACCACGTCGTCACCGCCGACCTCGACCGCGCCCAAGTCGCCGACCGCATGACGCGGTTCTGCCTATCGCTTGCCCGAAGAGCGACGAACACTTCGCGCCCGCAAGTCGCGCATGGCTGAGCCGCGCGCGGAACCCGCCCTGTTCTTCGATTTCGACAACACCGTCACGCGCGGCGACGTGCTGGACCGCGTCATCGAGCGTTTCTCGGTAAGCGAGGCGTGGCGCGAGTGGGAGACGCAGTGGCAGGAAGGCCGGATGAGCGCGGTGGAATGCCTGACGCGGCAGGTGGGCGGCTTGCGCGTTGCGCCCAACGTGCTGTTCGCATTCCTGGAGCATGTCGAGATCGACCCGTATTTCGCGCGGATAGTGGCGTGGGCCTCGGCGCACGGAACGCCCTTGCGAATCCTCAGCGACAACTTCAAGCCCCTGATCGAAGCCATCCTCGATCGACACGGGCTGCGAACGGTCGCCGTCGTGGCGAACGAGCTGGTGTTCGATGGCGACCGCATCGAGCCGCGCTTCCCTTGGCGTGACCCGGCTTGCCCCCGCTGCGCGCACTGCAAGGCGTGGCATTTGCGCGCCAGCGCCGCGCGCCCGCGGATCTTCGTCGGCGACGGCCTCTCCGATGTGTGCCCTTCGCTCGTCGCCGAAGAGGTGCTCGCGAAGGACTCCCTCGCCGAGGCCTTGAGCCGCCGCGGCATCGCCTTCCGGGGCTACAAGGGCCTGGACGAGGTGCTCGCCTGGCTGGAAGCATGCGAACACCGACTGCTCTCCGCCTAGGCGCGCCGCGCCACGAGCACGGCGTTGGTGCCCCCGAACGCGAACGAATTGGACATCACTGCCTCGAGGGGCGCGCCGTGCCGTGCCGTGTTCGGCACATAGTCGAGGTCGCACTTCGGGTCAGGGGCGTCGAGATGGCACGTCGGCGGCAATGTACCCGTGCGCAGCGCGAAGAGCGCGGCGATGAACTCCACCGCACCTGACGCCCCGAGCAGATGGCCGTGCAGGGCCTTCGTCGACGACACCGCCAGCCGGTCGGCGTGCCGGCCGAAGGCCGCGCGAATCGATTGCGTCTCGACGACGTCGCCGACTTCGGTCGCCGTTCCGTGGGCGTTCAAGTAACCGATGGACGAGGCCTCCAGTCGGGCATCGTCCAGGGCCGCGCGCATCGCGGCCGCTTGGCCGTTCGCATCGGGCTTCGTGAGATGCGTGGCGTCCGTCGTCACGCCGTACCCCGCGAGCTCCGCGAGTGGCTCCCGGCCCCGGATCGCAGCGAGCTCCTCCGCCTCCAGCGCCAGGGCGCCGGCGCCCTCGCCCAGCACCAGTCCCGTGCGAAGCGCGCTGAACGGACGGCAGGAGGCTTCGGGCCGCACCGGATCGGTCTTGGCAAGCACGCGCATCGCGCTCCAACTGGCGACGCTTCCCGCCACCAGCAGCGCTTCCGATCCGCCCACGATCGCGCGGTCGAGATAGCCGTCGCGTATGGCCCTGTACGCTTCGCCGATCGCCACAGCCGCCGAGGCGCATGCCACCGTATAGGTGAGCGTGGGACCGTGGATGCGGTGGCGCAGCGCGATGTGCGCCGCGGCCCCGTTGGCCATTGTTTGGATGATGGTCATTGGGCTCAACCGCCCGTCGCCCACGAGGAAAGCGCGGTAGGATCGCTCGATCGTGCCGGCACCGCCCAGCCCCGAGCCGAAGTACACGCCGCAGCGCTCGCCCTCGAAATCGTGCGGTTCGAGACCGGCCTGCGCCACCGCCTCGCCTGAAGCGACCAGTGCGAGCTGCGCGAAACGGTCAAGCGTTGTGAGACTCATACGGTCGAAGTGCGCGTCCGCGTCGAAATCCACGGAAGCCGCGACGACATCCGGCGCGTACGGCAACGGCCGCACGCCTGAGCGGCCGGCGACGAGACCGGCAAAGAATGCCGGCGCGTCGCCGCCTACCGCGGAGACGACGCCCACACCCATGATCGCGACGCGCCGCCCGGATCTCAAGTCGAAGAGCGCTTGGCGGCCTTATCAAGCACCTCGCGCTGTACGAACCGAGCGAAGTCACCGATCGTGACCATGTCGCGCGGAAGATCTGGCAACGTGATGTCCAGCTCTTCCTCGAGTTCGAAGGCGTACTCGAAGAAGGCGAGCGAGTCCATGCCCAAAGACGCCAAATCCCGATCGAGCGAGAGATCGGCTTCGGCCATGCCGAAGCGGCGGGTCAAGACATGTTTCATCGCATCGAGCGTTCGCTTCATCGACTCTTTGTCGAAGGCCTCCACGCTGTGGTCATGCACCGCTTCCACGCTCGTGCTTCCGCTTTCGGCTATGTGGGCTCCTGGGTCTCTCACGCTGCGAACAAACCTTCCCCTTCTAGCTACCATATCCTCCGAATCTTTCGTCAAGCTTTCACATGAGCGCCAGGTCTTACTCGGTCACGGCCCGTTCGCCTCAGGATGCGCCCGCAGCCATTCCGCGAGTTGCGGATCGAGGCTCGACCACGAGATCGCGCCGGCAACGAGGCGGTAGATCGCGTTCACCAGCGGGTGGCGATGCTCGCCGTAGTTCCACAACGCGGCTAGGTCGTGGCCGAGATCGAGCTTCGCCATGTAGCCGGTCTGGCCCGAGAAGAGGTACTTCGCGCCGGTCGTGGCGGCCAAGTCGTAGGCAGCCTCGAAAAGCCGGAAGTAGAGGCGTCCCGACTCGGACAAGGAGTAGTCGAGGCCGATGTACCGGTTCACGGCGCGTTCGCCCAAGTCGAGAACGAGCATGAACGCGAGCATTCGCCCCGTGTCGACCGCGCGCAGGACCACGAAGCGCGCCACTTCGCTCACGGCGATTGCGCGGAAGAAGCCGGGAGTGAGCGTCTCGAACCGCGTCGTAGCGCGTGCGCGGGTCTGTTCGAACAGGCCGAACATCTCGGCGACGGCCTCATCGCCGGGGCGCGGCTCCACCGAGGCGCGCACTTCGACGGCAGCGCGGCCCTTGCGCAGCTTCGCGCGAATCTTGGTGCGGCGTTCCGAGCGCGTCGTCCCGAGAAACCCCGAGTAGCCGCCTGGATGCACCGCAATCGAAGTTCCGGGATAGGACGCCATGCGGAAGGCGCGCGAGCCCCTGGCGAGCCGGTCGAGCGCCGCGCGATCACAGTCGGGCACATCCTTCCAGACCAGCATCGGAGCCCCGAGGGCATCGGCCTTCGACCGCGCCTCGCAATGGATGAATCCGGCCACGTCGGCCAGTTCAATTCCGGGCAACAGGCCCACGTGCCCCTCCTCTCCCGCGACGTTGCCGATGAAGAACGTGCGTTGGATCGCCAGCCCGCGCAACGGCCCGCGCGTGAGGGGCCGCAGGATGCGGGCGAGGAACGGCGGGACCACGAGCTCGAGTGGCACGCCGAAGACGAAGGCCGGCACGATGCCAACCGGCTCGCCGTCTCGTCGCAGGCATCCGTACAGGAACTCGAACTGGCCCGCCTCGGTCCCGGCTTCGAGGGCCTCGAACCAGAAGCGCCCCTCGTATGGTGGTGCGAAGACCTGCGACCACAGGGCGGATGGCAGATCGGAAGAGCGCGAGTGCCAGTCAAGCCGCCACGATGTCGCGGCCTCAGCCATCGAACGGCTTCAGCAAGGCCGCGCCCGCCACGATGAGCGCGATCCCGATCGTGTGGAACGGGGCCACCGGCTCGTCGAAAAGCCAGCGTGAAGCGACGACTACGCAAACAATGGCGAGCGCGGTGACGGGAAAGGCCGAGCTCAGCTTCGAACGGCGCAAGATGAGCATCCAGAAACCGAACGCGAGTGCCAGGCAGGCTAACGCGAGCGCTGCGCGAGGCGACTGTGCCACCATGAGGGCCCAGTGCAGCGACGGCTCGGGTTGCGGCAGCCGCAGGGCGGCGGACTTGAACGCGAGCTGCGCGGCCGCATCGCAAGCGATCATTGCGGTCCAGAGACCGGCGAGGCGCAGGCGCGCGGCAATGGGATAGAGGTCTGGCACGGGGTCAGGAATGGGATATTGGCTGATTATCGCAGCGGTCATGCTGGAAGTCTTCGCGCAGCTCGCGTTCAAACGCGGCACCGCTTCCGCCGCGCTCGCGGTGGCGCCGGGCCGCGCGCTGGCTTACTGGATGCATCTCGGTACCTCGGGATGGATCGGCGCGGGCGCCGCACTGTATGTGGTCGAGCTGCTTTGCTGGATCGCGGCGCTCCATGACGTGCCGCTCAACGTCGCGTTCCCGGCCATGAGTCTCGGCTATTGCGGCGTGGCCCTCGGCGCGCACTACTGGCTCGGGGAAGCCATCAGCACCCGCTCCGCTCTCGCGATCGCGATGATCGCCGTCGGCGTTGCCATGGTCTTCTGGCCGGCATAGCCGCCTCGGGCCGCAGAGTGCACCTAGGCGCCTTGGAATTCCGATCGGAACTACAATGCTCCGATGCCCCTACCCAGCGGCGGAGTACCTCTGCGACTGTCCCTCGGCGTCGATCTGAACGATCGCCCTCCCGTCTCGTTTTCACCTTTAGGCCAGAACGTGAAGGTCTTGCTGATTTGGCCGAAGTTCCCGCCATCGTTTTGGGGTTTCGAAGGCGTCCTGGAAATGATGCAAGAGGACGCCATAACTCCCCCGCTGGGTTTGGTAACGGTCGCAGCGCTTTGTCCACCCACGTGGAACCTGAGGCTGCTCGATCATGCCTTCGATGAAGTCACCGATGAGGATTTGACATGGGCTGACCTGGTGATGGTCAGTGCCATGTACGCGCAAAGGGCCGACGCCTTGGCGATCCTGCGCCGAGCGCGAACGCTGGGAATCCGCACCTTCATCGGGGGTCCGTGGGCTTCGAGCGAGCCGGATGTCGTGCAACTGGAAGCCGACCACGTAATGGTGGGCGAGGCAGAGGAAGTCTTCTCCGGGATCGCGATGGCGCTGGAGAACGGCACGGCCCGGAGCATGTACCGAGTAACGGACAAGCCCGACCTGTCCCAAAGCCCGATCCCACGGTTCGATCTGCTGCGCATGGAAAAGTACGCTTCCATGCCCGTGCAGTTTTCGCGCGGCTGTCCTTTCCAGTGCGACTTCTGCGACATCATCACCATCTATGGCCGCAAGGTACGCGGCAAGTCATCGGCCCAACTCATCGCCGAACTGGACTGCCTGCGCGAATTGGGCTGGCACGGTGAAGTATTCATAGTGGATGACAACTTCATCGGCAATCGGAAGACCGCCCTGCAGCTTTGCAAGGACCTCGCTCTTCTGGGGTGACGCGCATGGACAGCCATTTTCGTTCTACACGCAGGCGTCGGTCGATCTGGCGGAGCGCACCGAACTGATGGAAGCGATGGTGGCCGCGAACTTCATGTACGTCTTCCTTGGCATCGAAACGCCATCTTCCGAGGCGCTCAAGGGATCGAAGAAATTCCAGAATCTGCGTGAGGACACTCTCGAACAGGTGCGCATCATTCAGCAGAATGGCCTTTGGGTGCTCGCGGGATTCATCGTGGGTTTCGATTCCGACGACGCGACAATCTTCGAGCGGCAACGCGAGTTCATCGAACAGGCCGCGATCGCCTGGGCGATGGCGGGAATGCTGCAGGCGCCGCCGACCACGCCGCTATTCGACCGGATGAAAGCCGAGGGACGGCTTATCGAGGAGAGCGAAGCGATTTCGAATTTCAGTGCTCCAAACTTTCGCACCGTCATGCCGCTGCCGACGCTGCTGCACGGGTTGAGCGGATTGCTTGCCGACTTGTATGAGCCGAGGGCCTATTTCCAGCGTGCCTTGCGATCGCTGGAGGCGTGGAAGACAAGGCCGAGCCAGAGACCGACGGACACGGCGACGATGTACGACCTTCGATTGCTCGCATCGTCAATCTGGACACAGGGCGTGAGATCGGAATATCGACGCGAGTACTGGGGCTTTCTCGGGACGGTCGTTCACCGCTACTGGAACAGCCCGGCGAAGATGTGGATGGGGCTATCGTTGCTGCTGACGGCCGAACATTTCCTCATCTACTCGCGTCAGGTTGCCAATGAGCTGGAGCGGGACTGCGCGCTAGCTCTTGGGGTTGCGAACGCAGCAGGGCAGTCCACCGACTTCTTCCCGTGAAGTCGACGACGCACAACACAAATTCCGCAGGGGAGAGAACAACTGGATCGTCCAGACGTATGCGCTGCTGCGCGAAGAGCTGGAGCGGCGCGGATTTTGGGCGATCTTGCGGTCGACGGAACGACGGCGAGCGCCGCTAACTTCTTGATTAATGGTCGGGGCGAAGGGATTCGAACCTTCGACCCCCTGCACCCCATGCAGGCAGGCGGGTAATCCTAAGGCGATGATTTACCAGACGCATCCCTTCAACCTCTTTGCCAACTCTGTGGCGAAATTTCGCGTTCTTGCACTACGGGCAGCAATGAATTGTCAAAAGCGAACGATCGCGGCGAAGTCTGCGCGCATCGTCATTGACTCGGCACCCTGAAGTCGTGGATGGGATCCACGCACTTCACGATGAAGACGCTGCCGAGGGTCCGAGCCGAGATGAGCTTGCATGTCCTCGCCTACAACATGAGGCGGGCGATAAGTGCATTGGGAGCGAACAGGGTGATGCGGGCGTGAACCCGCCCCTTGTTGCGCCCCCGATGCTGGAGGCCGAAACCGGCGAGAATTAGCAGTGCCTAGAGAAATAGCACCTTCACCCGCGGGGACGCGGCCGAGTTTCCAAACGGCCTCGGCCAGAAGCGGACGCTTCTGAGCTCGATCACTTGCGGCGCGTGCCATCAGTTTTGTCGAGTAACGACCACGGCCTCTGCCGGAGTAGAGTTGGCGGTTTCGACGTTCAGCGAACGCAGGGGTCGATGAAGCGCATCGTCGGCATGACTCTCTTGAGTATCTTGTGCACTGGATGCGCTTTCTCTCTGCCCAGGCGGGGTGACGTCGAATGTGCACGAGCCATTGACGGGATGGGATGGCGGGAGCCCCCTGCGTACATGCAACCGGAAGGAATGCAATCGCGCACTCGCCGAAACGTCGGTTGATCGCGCATCCCTTTCCGGCGTAACGTAGCGCCACGTCGTATGACCGGGATCCTGACGTGGCGCACCTTCTCCATCGAGTCAGGTGGCTCCTGCTGCTCTTCGCGCTGGGCGTCGGCCCCGCGCGGGCCGACAACTACTCCGACATCTGGTGGAATCCCGGCGAATCGGGCTGGGGCATCACCATCGCCGACCACCAGACGCAGCTCTTCGCTGTCTGGTACACGTACCAGTCGGACGGCTCGCCGACGTGGTTCGTGATTCCCGGTGGCACGCTGAGCGCCGATCGTCGTTTCTTCACGGGCGACATATACCGCACGAGTGGACCGGCCTACTCCACCGCGCCCTTCGATCCGACGAGCGTCGCGGTGACGAAGATCGGCACCGCGTCCTTCGACTTCGCGCCCCCGGGCACGCAGCCGGGCTCGGCGAGCTTCACGTGGACCATCGGCACCGCCACGAAGACCAAGCAGATCCAACGGCAGTCCTTCGGCAACGCGGCGCCCGACTGGACTTACGACTACACCGACATCTGGTGGAATCCCGCCGAATCGGGCTGGGGGCTCACGCTGGCGCAACATGGCAACAACGTATTCGGGGTCTGGTACACGTACAACGCTGCGCGGCAGCCGCTCTTCGTGGTGCTACCGAGCGTGACGTTCGCGGGGCCCGACAGTTTCTCGGGCACGCTCTATACGACGACCGGGCCCGCTTACACATCAGCCACTTTCGATCCCACGCAAGTGAAGGTCACGCCCGCGGGAAGCGCGACGCTCCACATGAGCAGCAACTCCGGCACCTTCAGCTGGACGCTGGGAAGCGCATCGAACACGGAGAACATCGTGCGGCAGCCGTTCGGCAATTCGACGCCTGGATTGATCGGAAAGTACCTGCTGGACGGACGCGGCGTGTGGGCGCTCTTCGACCGGCGGGGCTGGCCGAACGGCTACTACAGCGGCGACCTGCTCCACATGCTGGGCCAGTTCGACTCGGACCTCGCCGCATCGGTCGGCGCGGCCAACGTCGCAGCGACCGTGGCTGCGGAAGTCGACTCGCAGCTGGGAAAGATGCAGGCGATGGGCATCAACCGGGTGAGCCTAGAGATGCGCACGACCGACTCGACCTACATCGACGACGGCTACATGCCGCCCACATGCAACCTGCCGCCGGCGCTGGGGCTGCTCTGGCCGCAGCCTGCCCCGGGCGACCTCACGAGCCTTTCCGCGCTTCTCGACCTCGTGCAGAAGCACGGCATGAAGGCGACGCTGATCCTCGACAACGTGCACATGGAGGAACAGCCACCGACCAACTCGATGACCTGGCTGGGCGCGATCTTCCGGCAGGTGAAGGACCACCCCGCGCTCGACGCGATCATCCTCGGCGGCGACAAGCGCATCCTGCAGAGCGCGGACGGAACGCAGAGCTGCGGCATCCCGGCGGAGGCGCCGCTGTGGCTCGGCCCGAACAGCTATGCCGGCGAGTACATTCGATGGGCGATCGGCTACGGCATCTCGCTCGGCGTTCCCGCGAACAAGCTCTCCGCCGAGGCGGTTGTGGGCAACTATTTCGTCGACCAGCAGCCGGGCGCGGGGCCGGAAGCGGACGGCGGCCACCTGTGGAAGACGATCGTCACCATGAAGGACATCTTCGATGCGCTCGGGATCGATCCGTCGCAACGGCTTTACGCCCTCTCGTTTTATGAGCATCGCAAGTGCCTGAACATCAACGGCATCAACCTGCCCTGCAGCGACGAAAACGCCGACGCGTGGGCCAATGACACGCTCGCGGACGTGCGCAACGTCATCGGCAGCTCGCGCGCCGTGGCAGTCGAGTTCGGAAACTATACCCCGGTCGCCGCGGACCTGCCCGCGCCCCTCGTGTTCGAAAGCATCACCAACGCGATGGCCCGGCACGAGGTCGAGGCCGGCGGCTACTGGACCTGGTCGGAGAGCGATGGCGCCAACGAGGCGGATGCGGGGCACGCCGGAGAGCCGGTGCGCAAGCGCGGGCTCAACGACGTCTACAACCCGGTGCAGAAGGAGCTCGTCGCCGCGTACGGATTCCGGCTCGCCTCGATCGCGAACGCGTCGTTCGAGGACGGGGCTGCGGCGCCCTCGAACTGGACGGCGTCGGGCAGCGGTACGGTGTCGCGCTACCGGCTCGCCGATGAGGCGGGCCAGCCCGTGCTCGCCTATCGGGGCAGCTACGATTTGCGCATCGTGTCCGGCAGCGGCACGAACGACACGACGAGTGTGACGAGCGACGCGATCGCGGTGTCGCCGTCCACGACTTACACCACGACGGCCAACATGCGGTTCCAGTGGAGCGGCGATCCACTCGTTGGCGTGCCGAGCGCCTCACGTCCTCGCGTCTTCATGTCGATCCGCTATTTTCGGGCGGACGGAACGCCTTCGCAGGTGCGCGAGGAGGACGACTTTTCGTTCTACCAGGAGGATGCGCCCGTGAGCTTCGGCACTTTTCCGCAGACCTATACCACTCCGTCCGACGCCCGGTGGCTGAAGATCCAGTTCGGCGTCGCGCGCAATGGCCTGACGCAGCCGATCACACTTGACGTGGACAACCTGCGCTGACCCCCCCAGCCCCGGCAAGCTCGATACTGACGTTGCCCCCGTTAGCGGGCAGTTCTGAGCTGGAGTTCGGCCACTTCAAAAGTACGTTCCCGAGCTGATTTGGCGTACTCACTTGGGGTCAGATGGCCAAGTGCGCCGTGCGTTCGCTGCTCGTTGTAGTCGACGCGCCACGCTTCGATCTTCTCTCTTGCGTGATCGATCGATTCGAATTCATTCACGTTCAGGCACTCGTCGCGCAACCTTCCCCTAAACGATTCGCACAAGCCATTATCCGTCGGCTTTCCCGGCCGCGTGAAGTCGAGCTGCACTCCGTTCTCCCACGCCCACTGGTCGAGCGCGCGGGAAGTGAATTCCGTCCCATGATCGACGGTAATCGAACGCGGCAACGATCGCTCCCGGGACGCCATGGCAAGGGCCTGCGCAACGCTCTCGCCGGTGAGCCGGAAACCGGTCTCCAGCACCACACTCTCGCGACTCCAGTTATCTGACCTGTCCGGATTTTTCGGACCAATCGTAACTTGAGAGAATGGCTCCTGGACTCACCAGAGGGAGCCCATGAAGAAGAGCCGATTCACCGAAGAACAAATGGTTTCCATGCTTCGCGAGGCGGATCGCACGTCGATCGCGGAAGTGTCCAAGAAGTACAAGGTGAACGACCAAACGCTGTACGGTTGGCGCAAGCGCTTTGGCCAACTCGAGCCCGCTGATGTGAAGCGGCTGCGCGCGCTCGAGACTGAGAACGCGAAGCTCAAGCGCATGCTCGCGGAGCGAGAGATGGTGATTGACTCGATGAAGGAGATCAACCGGCGAAAGTGGTGAGCCCGCAGGCGCGCCGAGACCAGGTGGCGCTCCTCGTGGAGCGCGGCCACTCGTCGAGGCGTGCGTGCGGGCTGATCGGGGTGGCGCGCTCGATGCTCGGCTATCGGTCGCTTCGCGCCGAGAAGGATGCGCCGGCGATCGCGGCCATGCATTCGTTCTCGGCCCAATATCCGCGCTACGGCTATCGGCGCATCCGCATCTTCCTCGGGCGCGAGGGCCACGACATGGGACCAGAGCGAGCCCATCGCTTCTGGAAGGCCGCGGCGCTACAGCTGCCGAGGCGCAGGCCGCGACGTCGTCCGGCTACAGGCCGTCCTCGGCCCTTGCCGCCCCAAGCGCCGAACCACGTGTGGGCTTACGACTTCGTGTTCGACGCGAGCGCCAGCGGCCAGCAGATCAAGTGCCTGACCGTGGTCGATGAATTCACCCGGGAATGCGTGGCCATCGACGTGGCGGGCAGCATCCGCTCCAACCGCGTGATCGAAGTCCTCTCGCGCCTGGTGAGCGTTCATGGAGCTCCTGCTGCCTTGCGCTCCGACAACGGCCCCGAGTTCGTGAGCCGCGCGATCCTCAAGTGGCTGGTCGAATCCGGAATTCACACCGCACACATCGACCCGGGCAAACCGTGGCAGAACGGCACCGACGAGAGCTTCAACGGCAAGTTCCGCGACGAGTGCCTGAGCCTCGAGTGGTTCCGCAGCCGCGAGGAAGCCCGCGTCGTGATTGAGACCTGGCGCCGCCACTACAACAGCGTTCGTCCGCATTCGAGCCTCGACTACCTCACGCCTCACGAATTCAAGCTGCGCTACGATTCCATCAACCCGGGGGCCGTTTCCAAGTTATGAATGGACCGAGAATCCCCGGGCAGGTCACAGGTCCTCCGCCACGAAGCAGCTGGCGGGCGCGCGATTGAGGTGAACACTTCGTAGGAGTTTGGAGCGGCCGTCCGGAAGGGCAATCCGCGGTGGATCGAGGTCTAGTAGCTGAAGGGAATTGCTCGGGTCAACGATAAAGCTCTTCTGGTACCAAATCGGTACGTAGTGATTCTGGTGCGTTATTTGTGGAGCGGACTGAGAGATGGCGGTACGCCCCTCTACCGGAAGGACTGCTTTGGGTCGAAAGCAGCCGTTATTGTGGGTGCCTTTGTGGGTCAGCACCCTTGGACACATCTTCTCCCTCCTACGGCATGGCGGAGGGATTCTCCGCCAAGGGTATCGTGCAATGGCTGAGTTCGGCCAATTGCGGACGTTCCATAGGGTGTCATTCATGACGATCTTGCTCACGAGGCGTATGTGGGTAATCTTGCTTCTACCTTTCAGGAGCACTCTGAACCTGGCGAAGTTCCCCGCCGAATGAAGAAGCTGCCGAGCGTCTCCCCGTTGCGCAAGCTCGGCCCCGGCCTCATCACTGGCGCCGCTGACGACGACCCCAGCGGCATCGCGACCTACTCGCAGGCCGGCGCGCAATTCGGCGTCAACATGCTCTGGACCGTGGTCGTCACCTATCCGTTGATGGTGGGCATCCAACTGGTGAGCGCGCGCATCGGGCGGGTGACGGGCAAGGGGCTAGCGGCAAGCATTCGCGAGGTCTTCCCGAAACCGGTGTTGCTCGCCTTGGTGGCGCTGCTCGTCGTGGCCAATACCATCAACATCGCGGCCGACATCGCGGCCATGGGCGAGGCGCTGCGCCTCGTGGTGGGAGGCAGCGTGCATGTCCACGCCGTTGTCTTCGGCGTGGCCTGCGTCGTGATGGAAATCTTCATCTCCTATGCCCGCTACGTGCGCTACCTGAAGTGGCTCACGCTCGCGCTGCTGGCGTACGTGGCCGTGGCGTTCACGGTCCAGGTGCCGTGGGGCCAGGTCGCGATCGGCGCTGTGTATCCGCGGCTATCGCTCGACGGCGATGCCATCACGGTGATCGTGGCGGTCTTCGGCACGACGATCAGTCCGTACCTCTTCTTCTGGCAGGCCTCCCAGGAGGCGCAGGACGTGACTTCCAAGTCGCGCTCGAAGCCGCTCCTCGTGGCGCCGGGGCAGGCGCGTTCTAGCCTGTTGCGCATCAAGTGGGATACGTGGATCGGGATGGGATTTTCCAACCTGATCGCGTTCTTCATCATGATCAGCACCGCCGTCACGCTGAACGCCGCAGGCATCACCCAGATCGAGACGGCCAGCCAGGCGGCCGAAGCTCTGCGGCCCATCGCGGGCGAGCTCACGTTCATCCTCTTTGCATTGGGCATCATCGGCACGGGAATGCTCGCCGTGCCCGTACTTGCGGGCTCGGCCGCCTATGCCATCGCGGAGACCCTCGACTGGAAGATCGGCCTCGACCGCGAGCTGTTCGAGGCGAAGGAGTTCTACGCAATGGTGACGTTCGCCACCCTGGGCGGTGTCGCCCTGGACTTCAGCCCCATCGACCCCATCAAGGCGCTCTTCTGGAGCGCCGTCATCAACGGCATCATCGCCGTCCCCATCATGGTGGTGATGATGCTGCTCGGGCAGCGCAAGGACGTGATGGGTAAATTCGTCCTCTCATGGAGGATGCGATGGCTGGGCTGGGCGGCGACTGCCGTGATGCTCGCCGCGGTCATCGCCATGGCTGCAGGCCTGATGCACTGAGCGCCTGCCGGAAAACCGTCCTGACCGCGCCCCGTCTACCGGACTTCCCCTACGTCCGGCGAGGCCACAAATGTCGTTTTTGATGAGAAGACCGCCGCGGCGTATGTGCTCAAGGACTGACCGAATTCGAATCCGGCTAGCCGGCGCGCCCGAGTGCGCTGGCGTTAGAAGGATGAACCGCCTGCGCAGCGAGGCTTGACTGCGTTTACTTTGATGCAGCCTTTCTCGACAGATCGGAGTATTTTCTCGGCGATGGCGTCACTTCTCGTAGTTTACTGGGAAGAGCCCATCATTGTTGCCGTGCCGCCTACTCGCGCGAGAGGAGTTCATCCTCGATATTCGCGGACTATCGATTCATGTCGAACGAATCAACGAAGACGAAACGAGCTTGGGGCGCTATGGAGTATTCGGTACTCCAGGGCGATGGAATCGATATCGGATGTGGGCTCGATCCTGTCTTGCCCAATGCCATGCCTTTTGACCTCGCGCAGGGCGACGCAAACGACATCTCACGTTACGTTCAGCGACAATTTGATTTCGTGTACTCGTCCCACTGCCTAGAGCACATGCGCGACACCAAGGCCGCCCTTAGCCAGTGGTGGGATCTCGTGAAGCCAGGCGGCGTGCTCTTCCTTATCGTTCCGGATGAGGACCTGTACGAACAGGGTGTCTGGCCAAGCCGCTTCAACCGCGACCACAAGTGGACCTTCACGATCGCGAAGCACAGGAGTTGGTCGCCCGTCTCTATCAATCTGCTGGACCTGGCGAGGTCGTTGCCCAACGGGGAAGTCTTGGACATACGGCTCTTCGATACCGGCTATGACCGGCGTCTGCAGTGGAACGGTCAGGCGGCTAGGACGCTGTCCTCACGTTTCGCACGCTTGCGGGGACGGTTCGCTTATGGTGCACTTCGGATGCTCGGCCTTGAACGGGATCTGCTGAAGCGCCGATTTGTCCGCCCTATCGATCAGACGACCTTTCCCGATGTCCTCGCCCAGATACAATGCATTGTGCGCAAGTCTCGTACATCTTCCAGGAGTAAAGGGCTGGAGGAGATCACTCGAAGGCCGTCCGCAGGTGATCATCCATAACGGGCGGCTCTTCGAGGACGTGATGGCCAAGTCGTACACCCTGGGCTAACAACCAGAGGTTAACTGGTCACTGTAGGAAGGCCGCTTGAAATAACGAAGGAGCAAAAAATGAAAGCTTTCTCAAAAGCGATACTACTAGCCATCGTATTTTCTGCATTTGCGTCCAATGCATTTGCTGAAGAATTCATCAGGTTGAAGAACCGCTGGACTGGTGACTACATGCACATTGAAAATAGGCGAGGCTATGTGGAATTAACAAAGACATTGCGCTCGGGAGGCATGTGGAGTGCTCAGTGGGAGATGGTGCCTGTAGAAGGTGACTATTTCTTGTTGAAGAACCGCTGGACTGGCGACTATATGCACATTGAAAATAGGACAGGCCGCGTGGAATTAACAAAGACATTGCGCTCGGGAGGCATGTGGAGTGCCCAATGGGAGATGGTGCCTGTAGAAGGTGACTATTTCAGGCTGAAGAACCGCTGGACTGGCGACTATATGCACATTGAAAATGGGACAGGCTATGTGGAATTAACAAAAACATTGCGCTCGGGAGGCATGTGGAGCGCGCAATGGCAAACTGTAAACCCTTAAATGATGCTACGCGGGCAGATTCACTCATCACTGCGCAAGGCCTGTGGACTCAGCAACAGACAAGCGTTGCGCCTGGGAGATGGGCATGTTCAACACCACCGACAACATACTGATGGCCTTCGCAAGCGTCCTGCTTCTCTTCGTGAACTGGCTGGCCTTCCATGATTTCCCGGAAGCCCACACTGGGCGCGACTGGCTGATGCTGCTTACCTCGATACTGGTAGTCGTCCAGTTCTTGAGGGCCTTCCGGCCGCTGAGGCATACAAGATCCTAAGAGGTATGCCGGGCCCGTGGTTCAAGCAACACCCGGCCGGCCCGCGACAACCCGCAGGACGAACTTCCTAACGGTTGCGCCGGATGTTGGCGCGCATGATGCGTTGGCGCGAGCAAGTAATTCGTCCGACTAAGGGCAAGCGCAAAGCGCCGCGCGTGGTTTCGACGGCGCTCCTGATAAATCGCCGCGGATGCGCCTACACCGAGACCGGCTTCAACTCGGCGCGCAAGCGTGCAATGGAGCGAGCGAATATCAAGGGGGCATTCACTTTCCACGACATCCGCGCCGCGCGCGCGAGCACCTTGTCACCCGAGAAGGCAGTGGAAGTCCTTGCCCATGATGACCCGCGCACAACGAACAGAATCTATCGGCGCGGGGCCCACGTTGTAAACCTCACGGAAGAAGCAAACTCGAGAAAGTCCGGCAGGAAGTAGCTGGGGTCGGGATGCGGCCGTAGGCGAATTCGCAAAGGTCTACCAGGAATTCGCAAAGGTCGACGCGGTGCGCGCCGCTAAGTTCTTGATTATTGGTCGGGGCGAAAGGATTCGAACCTTCGACCCCCTGCACCCCATGCAGGTGCGCTACCAGGCTGCGCTACGCCCCGACCGAGCCGAAAATTATAACCGGAGAATGGGTTCCCGCCTACGCCCAGATGACATCCCCGCGCCAATGAAGCGGGCCTGCGTGGGATTGGCGTTCAGCGCTCGAGCATCTTGAGGATGCTCTTGAGCTCCTTGCGGATGTTGCCGGGGGAGATGGGCTGCGGGACCGTCATGGTGCGCGTGCCCGACGCGGACGAGTGAGACGGCTCCTCGAGGCGGTTGCGGGCGCCGTTGATGGTGAAGCCGTGCTCGTACAGGAGCTCGCGGATCCTGCGGATCAGCAGGACCTCATGGTGCTGGTAATAGCGCCGATTGCCGCGCCGCTTGAGGGGCTTCAACTGCGTGAACTCCTGCTCCCAGTAGCGGAGCACGTGGGGCTTCACGCCGCAAAGCTCGCTCACCTCGCCAATCGTGAAGTACCGTTTGGCGGGGATGGGCGGAAGGTCAGTCGTCGCCAGGTTCTCCGTGGCCATTGAAGGACTTCTCCACCAGGCTCTTCAGCTTCTGGCTTGCATGGAAGGTGACCACGCGCCTCGCCGTGATGGGGATCTCCTCTCCGGTCTTGGGATTCCTTCCGGGGCGCTGCGGCTTCTTCCTCAGTTGGAAGTTTCCGAAGCCCGAGAGTTTCACCATCTCGCCGCGTTCCAGGGCGATCCGGATCTCCTCGAAGAAGGACTCGACCATGTCTTTGGCCTCGCGCTTGTTGAGTCCGACCTTCTCGAACATCAGGTCGGCAAGCTCGGCCTTGGTGAGGGTGACTTTGTCTTTCACGTGCGCGGCTGGGCTTTGAATTCTTGATTGAGCTGCTCGCGAATGGAGGCCATGACTCCCTCCACTTCCGAATCTGTCAAAGTCCTGTCAGTATCCTGCATAACTATCCGTAGCGCAAGGCTTTTTTTGCCCGGCTCGACTCCCTTTCCACGGTATTGGTCGAACACTTCGACCTCGCGGACGAAGGCCGGAATGCGACCGCGGACCGCTGCCAGAAGCGTCCCCACGGGCACCGTTTCCTCGACCGTGAAGGCGTAATCGCGGCGTACGACGGGCATGCGCGAGACGCGCCCGAAGCGCGGCATCGAGCCTTCCAGCAGCGGCGCGAGCAGCAGCTCGAAAACCACCGCCGGCGAGGCGAGCTCGTATTTCATCTGCAACCCGGGATGCATCTCGCCGACGAAGCCGACGGGCCGTCCTTCCAGGCGCACCAGGGCGCAGCGGCCGGGATGGCACGCCGGATGCGAGCCGGCGGAAAACTCGAGAGCCTTCGCGCCGGCGAGGGCTTCCACGTCGCCCTTCACGTCGAAGAAATCCACCGGCGCACGCGTCTCGGCCCATTGCTCGGGCAGGCGCGAGCCGAACGCGAGCCCCGCCACGCGTTCCGGCTGCGTGGCGACGTCCGCGCCTGTGCCCTCGAAGCAGCGGCCGATCTCGAAGAGGCGCGCGCGCTCCTCGCCGCGGTTCAGGTTCGCGCGCAGCGACTGCACCAGGCCGCCGAGCAATGTCGTGCGCATCACGCTCATCGGGCTCGCGATGGGGTTCGCAAGGCGCACCGGCTGCTCGTTGCCCGCGAAGTCGCGCTCCCAGTCCCCGGGCACGAAGCTGTAGCTCACGATCTCCTGGTAGCCCAGGTCGGCCAGCCGATGGCGAAGGTCGAAGCGGGTGCGCTCGCCCTCGCGCAAGCGAAGCATCGGCACCGAGGCCCGCGGCGGCTTCGCCGGCACGTGGTCGTAGCCGTGCACGCGCGCGATCTCCTCGACGTAATCCTCCTCGATCGCGAGGTCGAACCTCCAGCTGGGAGGCGTGACCCGCATCGCATCGCCGTCCGATTCCGGAATGCAGGAGAGGCGGCGCAGGATGGCGTGCATCTCGTCGTCGGCCACGAAGTAGCCGAGCAGCGCGCGCACGCGCTCCGGGCGCACGCGAACCGGGCTCCTCGGAGGAAGCTCGCCTCGGGCGTGCGTGACCGATCCCGCGCGTCCACCGCAAATCTCCAGCGTGAGCGCCACGGCGCGCTCGAGCGCGGCCCCGGCGGCCGCCGGATCGACGCCGCGCTCGAAACGGTGCGCCGCATCGCTCGTCAACGAGAGCTCGCGCGTCTTGCCCTGCACCGCCTCGGGCGCGAAATACGCAGCCTCGAAGAAGACGTCGGTGGTCGCGTCGCCGACCATCGTATCGAAGCCGCCCATCACGCCCGCGAGCGCGACCGGCCCGGAGGAATCGGTGATCGCGAGCAGGCCCGGACGGTGCTCGACCTCCTGGCCGTTCAGCAGCTTGATGCGCTCGCCGGGGTTCATGTAGCGAACGTCGATCTCTCCGTGCAGCTTCGCGTGGTCGAACGCGTGCATCGGCTGCCCACGCTCGAGCATGACGTAGTTCGTGATGTCCACGAGCGGGCCGATGGCGCGAAGCCCGGCGCGCTCGAGGCGCCGCACCATCCACTGCGGCGTGCGCGCCTTCGGATCGATGCCGCGCACCACGCGGCCGAAGTAGTGGCCGCAGGCCCGGGGCTCGCTGATCCTCACCGCGCGCGCGTCGTCGACGGCGGTGGGGACGGGCGGTGCGGCGGGCAGCTTCACCGCCCGCCCCGTGAGCGCGCCCGCGTCGCGCGCGACGCCGAACATCGAGAGGCAGTCGCCGCGGTTCGGCGTGAGCTTGAGCGTGAGATACACGTCGTCGAGCGCGAGCACCTCGCGGACATCGCGGCCCACCGGTGCGTCCTCGTCGAGCACCAGGAGCCCCGAATGGTCCGAGGAGAGCCCGAGCTCGCGCGCGGAGCACAGCATCCCGCTCGACTCGACGCCGCGCAGCTTCGCCTTGCGGATCTCGCCGCCGCCCGCGGGGAGCCTCGCGCCCACCAGCGCGCAGGGCACCTTCTGGCCCGCGGCCACGTTCGGCGCGCCGCACACGATCTGCAGGAGCTCGCCGGTTCCGGCATCGACTTCGGTCACGCGCAGCTTGTCGGCGTTGGGATGCGCGGCGACGCTTTTCACGTGGCCCACGACGATCCCGGAGAAAACAGCGGCAACGGGCGCGATCTCCTCGACCTCCAGGCCGCCCATCGTGAGCGTGTGCGCGAGCGCCACGACGTCCATGTCGAGGTCGACGAGCTCGCGGAGCCAGCTGACGGAAAGCTTCATCGGAATTGCGAGAGAAACCCGAGGTCGTTCTCGAAGAACAGGCGCAGGTCGTTCACGCCGTACTTGAGCATCGCGAGGCGGTCGAGGCCCATGCCGAAGGCGAATCCCGAGTAGCGTTCGGGGTCGATGCCGCCGTTGCGCAGCACGTCGGGGTGCACGACGCCCGCGCCCGCGATCTCCAGGTAGCTCACCTCGCCGTCCTTCCTCGACCACTCCATGTCGATCTCCACGCCCGGCTCCACGAAGGGGAAGTACGAGGGGCGGAAGCGGATCGCGATGCCATCGCGCTCGAAGAAGGCGCGGCAGAACTGCGTCACGGTGCCCTTCAGGTCCGCGAGGCTGATTCCCTCGTCCACCCACAGTCCCTCGACCTGGTGGAACATCGGCGAGTGGGTGGCGTCGTGATCGCAGCGGTACACGCGGCCCGGGCAGATGATGCGGATCGGCGGCGGGTGCGATTCCATGTAGCGCACCTGCACGGGCGAGGTCTGCGTGCGCAGGACGTTCTCGGAGCCCGCGATGTAGAAGGTGTCCTGCATGCTGCGCGACGGATGGTCGGGAAACATGCGCAGCGCGGTGAAGTTGTAGTAGTCGTTCTCGATCTCGGGCCCGTCCGCGACCGAGAATCCCATCGTCGCGAAGAGGCGCTCCACCTGCTCCTGCACGCGGGCGATGGGATGCACCCCGCCGGGCGCCTGGCGCCGCCCGGGCAGCGTCACGTCGATCGCTTCGGCCCTCAGCCGCGCGCCGAGCTCGCCCTCGCGGATCGCCTTCAGGCGCTCGTCCACGAGCTGCTCGATGTGCGCCTTCGCCCGGTTCACCGCGGCGCCCGCCTTCGGCCGCTCCTCGGGCGAGAGCTTGCCCAGGCCCTTGAGCAGCTCGGTGAGCTTTCCCGATTTCCCGAGGAAGGGCGCCTTCGCCTGCTCGAGCTCGGCAACCGAGCTCACGGCGGCGATGGCGCAGGCGGCTTCGGCGATGAGGCGTTCGAGCTCTTGCATGGAAACAAAAAAGGGGCTCTCGCGAGCCCCTTGTCCTTTCTCGTTCCGGTCAGGCGGCGAGGCTCGCCTTGGCCTGCTCGACGATCCGGCCGAAGGCCGCCTTGTCGAACACCGCCAGGTCCGCGAGGACCTTGCGGTCCATCTCGATGCCCGCCTTCTTGAGGCCCGCCATGAACTGGCTGTACGTCACGCCCGCTTCACGGGTCCCGGCGTTGATGCGGGTGATCCAGAGCGCGCGGAACTCGCGCTTCTTGTTGCGGCGGTCGCGGTAGGCGTACTGCCCCGCCTTCATCACCGCTTCCTTGGCGATGCGGTATACGTTCTTGCGGCGGCCGCGGAAACCCTTGGCCTGGTCGAGGACCTTCTTGTGGCGCGCGCGCGCCGTGACTCCGCGTTTCACGCGAGGCATGGCGGCTCCTTATGCGTAGGGAAGCATCGCCTTCACGTGGCCGATGTTCGCCGAATCGACGCCCGTGGCTCCGCGAAGCTGACGCTTGTTCTTGGTGGCACGCTTGGTGAGGATGTGGCGCTTGCCGGCCTGGTAGCGCTTCACCGAGCCGCTGCCGCGGACCCGGAAGCGCTTGGCCGCGCCACTCTTGGTCTTCATCTTGGGCATGATGCCCTCCGTTGCATTGGTGCAGCTGGTGGCGGAACCGCTCCGCGCTTCTGGACCAGCAGTCACCTTGTCGGTGCTTCCACTGCTCTTTGCTTCGCGTCGTTGAGCGGCAGCTTTGCTGTCCGCTCCAACGACCGCCTCGATGCCGCACTGATCGCTCGCGCGATCAGTGCTTCTTCTTGGGCGCCAGGATCATCACCATCTGGCGTCCTTCCAGCTTCGGCCACTGCTCGACCGTGCCCACTTCCTTCAGGTCCGCCTCCACGCGCCGGAGGAGCTGCACTCCGAGGTCCTGGTGGGCCATCTCGCGGCCGCGGAAGCGCAGCGTCACCTTGGTCTTGTCGCCCTCGGTGAGGAAACGCGTGAGGTTGCGGACCTTGATCTTGTAGTCGCCCTCGTCCGTGCCAGGCCGGAACTTCACTTCCTTCACCTGGATCTGCTTCTGCTTGAGCTTCGCCTCGTGCGCCTTCTTGCTCTCGCGGTACTTGAACTTGCCGTAATCCATCAGCCGGCAAACCGGCGGCTTGGCGGTGGGCGCGATCTCGACCAGGTCGATGTCGCTTTCCTCCGCGAGCCGCATCGCCTCTTCGATGCGCACGATGCCGATCGGCTCGCCCTCGATTCCAACGAGGCGCACTTCGGGAGAATTGATCTCGCCGTTGATCCGTACTGCCTTATCCTGAGCTATGCGGAAATCCTCTAAAAGTCAATAGTTTGACACTGGACTTCAATCCGTTTCTAACGGCCGGTCCGGTGCCCCCCGGCATTCACCTGCGCGCTTCGACTTCGCCTTTGAGGAGCGAAATAAAGGCCTCGAGCGGAGCCGGCGCCAGGTTTTCACCGGAGCGCGTCCTCGCCGAGACCGTGCGGGCGGCGACTTCCTTATCGCCCAAGATCAGCTGATAGGGAAGTTTTTGAATGCTATGTTCTCGAATTTTATACGTTATTTTCTCGTTCCGCAAATCCGTTCGCACGCGGACGCCCGCGGCACGCAAGGCCGCGGCCACCTCGTTCACGTAAGGCTCCTGTCGATCGGTCACGTTCATCACCGCGACCTGCACCGGTGCGAGCCAGAGCGGGAAAGCGCCGGCGTGGTTTTCGATGAGGATGCCGATGAAGCGTTCCATCGAGCCCACGATCGCACGATGCAGCATCACGGGCGTGCGCCGCGCGTTGTCCTCCGCCACGTACTCGGCGCCGAGGCGGGCCGGCATCTGGAAATCCACCTGCATGGTGCCCACCTGCCAGGAGCGGCCCAGCGAATCCTTCAGGTGATACTCGATCTTCGGCCCGTAGAAAGCGCCCTCGCCGGGCAGCTCCTGCCATTGCGCGCCGCAGGCCCGTAGCGCCGCGCGCAACGCCTCCTCGGCCTTCGTCCATTGCTCGTCGCTTCCGATGCGCTTCTCGGGGCGCAGCGCGAGCTTCACGCTGATGCCCTCGAAGCCAAAATCGCGATAGACCCGGAACGAGAGGCGATGGAACGCCACGCATTCGCCCTCGATCTGCTCCTCGCTGCAGAAGATGTGTCCGTCGTCCTGGGTGAAACCGCGCACGCGCATGAGCCCGTGCAGCGCGCCGGAAGGCTCGTTGCGATGGCACGAGCCGAACTCGCCGTAGCGCAGCGGCAGGTCGCGGTAGCTCCTCAGGTCCGAGTTGAAGGTGAGGATGTGCCCCGGGCAGTTCATCGGCTTGATCGCGTACTCGCGCTTCTCCGACTCGGTGACGAACATGTTGTCCTTGTAGTTCTCCCAGTGCCCGGAGCGCTCCCAGAGGGACTTGTCGAGGATCATCGGGCAGCGGATCTCCAGGTAGCCGTTGTCGCGATAGATCGCGCGCATGTACTGCTCGACCTGCTGCCAGAGCGTCCAGCCCTTGGGATGCCAGAAGACCATCCCGGGCGCCTCGTCCTGCATGTGGAAGAGGTCGAGCTGCTTGCCGAGCTTGCGATGGTCGCGCTTCTCGGCTTCCTCGAGCATGTGCAGGTACGCCTCCTGGTCCTCCTTGCGCGCCCAGGCCGTGCCGTAGATGCGCTGCAGCATCTCGTTCCTCGAATCGCCGCGCCAGTACGCGCCCGCGACCTTCATCAGCTTGAAGACCTTGAGCTTGCCGGTGGACGGCACGTGCGGGCCGCGGCAGAGGTCCACGAAGTCGCCCTCGCGATAGAGGCTGATGCCCTCCGCCGAGGGGATCGAGGCGATGATCTCGGCCTTGTACTTCTCGCCGATGCCGTTGAAGAACTTCACGGCCTCGTCGCGCTTCCACTCCTCGCGCTTCACCGGAATGTCCTGCTTCGCGAGTTGGGCCATGCGTGACTCGATGGCCTGCAAATCCTCCGGCGTGAAGGGGCGCTTGTACGAGAAGTCGTAGTAGAAGCCGTTCTCGATCACCGGCCCGATGGTCACCTGCGCGTCGGGGAAGAGCTCCTTCACCGCGTAGGCGAGGAGGTGGGCCGTCGAATGGCGGATGAGGTCCAGTCCCTCGGCGTCCTTGTCCGTGACGATCGCGACGCGCGCGTCGCCCGAGACCGTGTGCGAGAGGTCGACGAGCTTTCCGTCGACCTTGCCCCCGAGCGCCGCCTTGGCGAGGCCGGGGCCGATCGAGGCCGCGATCTCGCCCACCGTCACCGGTTTGTCGAATGGCCGGACGGAGCCGTCCGGCAGCGTGATGTTCACCATGTCTGGATTCCCGGAACCGAAATGAAAAAAGCGCGGACGAGCCGCGCTTTTCCGATGCGTGAGGACGCGAGCCCGGCTACCGAATGCTTCCGGCACGCGGCGTAGTTGGCGGTCTCATAACCATGGAGCCCCTTTCCGGCTTGCGTCGTCGCTTCACCGGCATCATACCATCGGGCGGCGGTCCCTTCCGCGCGCCGCGGGCGCGGTCCTCAGGCCTTCGCCGTGCGCGCCGCTCCCGAGAGGAGCTGCGGCAGCTGCGAGGGATCGAGCGGCTTCACGAGGTGCGTGTCGAAGCCCGACTCGAAGGACTTGCGGCGATCCTCCTCGGTGCCATAGCCGCTCAGCGCGACGATGTACGCGTCGGTCATGCCGAGCTCGCCGCGCATGCGCGCCACGACCTCGTGGCCGGTGAGGCCGGGCAACCCGATGTCCATGAAGATCAGGTCGGGCTGGTACGCCTGGGCGACGCGAAGAGCGTCGGGGCCGTCGTGCGCCTGGCGCGTGTCGTGCCCCAGGAGGCCCAGCATCATGGCGAGCGTCTCGGCCGCGTCGACGTTGTCGTCGACGATCAGCACGCGCCGCCCTCCCTCCTCGGCGCACGCGGGCTGCGCTTCGCTCGCCGCAGCCTGCGCCGGAAGGTCGTGGCGCGCCGCGCGCGGCAGGCGCACGGTGAACGTGCTGCCCTTGCCGAGCCCCTCGCTGTGCGCCTCGACGCTGCCGCCATGGCGCTTCACGAGGTCGCGCACGAGCGCGAGGCCGATGCCGAGGCCCTTGCGCGTGCGATCGGGCGATTCGTCCACCTGCACGAAGAGGTCCCACACCTGGGCGAGCTTTTCGTGCGCGATGCCGATGCCGTTGTCGCGCACGCGGATCACCACGTCCGAGAGCTCGCCCTGCGCGCTCACCTCGATCCGCCCGCCGGGGTCGGTGTATTTCACCGCGTTGAGGATCACGTTCTCGAGGATCTGCTGCAGGCGCACGCGGTCGGCGACCACGTAGAGCGGCGTCGGGGCGAGGACCACGCTCGTCTCGTGCTTGCCCGCCTCGAGCGGCCCGCGGCAGCTTTCGAGCGCATGGCGCACCTCGGCCGAGACGTCGAGCGTCTCGCGGCGCAGCTCGATCGCGCCACGCGTGATGCGGGAGATGTCGAGCAGGTCCTCGACGAGCCGCGTCATCTGCGCCACCTGGCGGTCCATCGTCTGCAGGAGCGGGCCGACGCGCTCCTGCTCGAGGGGTTGCGTGCGCAGCATGTGCAGCGCCGAGCGCAGCGGCGCGAGCGGGTTGCGCAGCTCGTGCGAGAGCGTCGCGAGGAACTCGTTCTTGCGCCGGTCCGCGCTCTGGATCTCCTCGTAGAGCAGGCAGTTCTCGAGCGCGCTCGCGGCGCGGCCGGCGAGGTTGTCGGCGAGAGAGAGATCGTGCCCCGCGAGATGGCGCGCCGACGGGCCCATCGCGAGGAGCAGCACGCCGCGCGGCATGCCGCGCGTGGTGAGCGGGAACGCGTGTATCTCTCCCGCGGGGCAGCCGTCGCGCTCGCCCTCTCCGGGCGGCGAAGACAGCCGGTCGGCGAACTGGTGCGCGCCTTCGCCCATGGCGCGCGCCTGCTGCTGCTCGAGCAGCGCCTCGCACTGCGCGCGATGGGCGCCCACGTACTGGTCCCAACCGGCCACGCACGAATGGCGGCGCGCGCGCACCGAGCCGTCGGCGTTCAGCAGGACCACGGCGCCGTAGTCGGCGAGGAACGGGACCACCAGCACGGCCGCGCCGTTGAGGATGGTGTCGACATCGAGCGAGCTCGCCATCACCTGCGTCGCCTCGGCGAGGAAGCTCGCGCGCCGCTGCGATTCCTCCGCCATCGTGCGCGCCGCCTGCTCCTTGGCGAGCGCGACGCGCTCGTCGGCTCGCTTCTTGAGCTCGGCGTTCAGCCGGTGCAGCTGCACCAGCGCCCTCACCTTGCTGCGCAGGATGTTCGGCACCACCGGCGAGAGGATGTAGTCCACCGCGCCCAGCGAGTAGCCGCGCGCGGTGTGCATCTCGTCGGCGAAGGCGGTGATGAAGATGATCGGCGTGTGCGACGACTTGCGGCGCGAGCGGATCAGCTCCGCCGTCTCGAGGCCGTCCATGCCCGGCATGTTCACGTCGAGCAGGATCACCGCGCAGTCGTTGTCGAGGAGCCAGCGCAGCGCCTCCTCGCCGGACGAGGCCGTCACGATGTTCTGGTCGAGGTCCTCGAGGATGGTGCGGAATACCACCCGCTTGTCGAGGCGGTCGTCGACGATGAGGATGTTCGACCGCTCCGGAGCTGGCGCCCCCGGGAGGGTGCCCTCGACGGGAGCGATTTCGGTCACCTGCGAGCTCATCCGGTTCCTTCTAGCGTTGTAGCCAGGCCTTGAGCACCGTGAGGAGCTGCTCGCGGTCCACCGGCTTGGAGAGGTAGTCCCAGGCGCCGGCCTCGATGCAGCGTTCGCGGTCGCCCTTCATCGCCTTCGCCGTCACCGCGATGATCGGAAGGTCCCTGCACCCGGCGATCTTGCGGATCTCGCGCGTGGTCTCGAGCCCGTCCATCTCCGGCATCATGATGTCCATCAGGATGACGTCGATACCGCCCTTCTGGGCGAGCGCGATCGCGTCGTGCCCGTTGTCGGCGGTCTTCATCTCCATGCCGTAGTCCTCGAGCACGGACGACAGCGCGAAGATGTTGCGGATGTCGTCGTCGACGATCAGCACGCGGCGGCCGGAGAGGACGCGCGTGGAGCCGTGGATCTCGTCGACCACCTTGCGATAGCGCTCGTGCAGGTGCGAGACGTCGACGTGCAGCGCGCGCACCAGCTCGTCGACCAGGCGCTCCGGCGAGTGCACCTCGCGCACCCCCGGCATGGAGTCGAGCGCGACGCTCGCCGCGCCCACCGAGGCGAGGCGCCGGCCGTAGGCGATCACCGGCGGCGGCGCGATCGACGCGTCGCGAACGCGCTCCAGCACCGAGCCGAGGTCGAGGTCCGGGGTATCCGGGTTCACGATCGCGCAATCGATGCCGCCGTCGCGGAGCAGCTCCGCGCCGCCCGGGCCGTCCCTCGCGACCACCATCTCGACGTTCTCCAGGTCGCAGAGGAGCTCGCGCAGCGACTCGAGCCGCGCCTCGTCCGACTCCACCACGAGGAGCCTGCGCCGCTCGGTGGTGGCGTATTCCCAGATCTCCTCGAGCGCCTCGTCCACGGCCTTGCGGCTCTGCAGCGGCTTGGCGATGAAGCGGCGCGCGCCGGAATCGAGCGCGCGGTCGCGCGCCTCTTCCGTGGAGATCACGTGCACCGGCGTGTGCTGCAGGGTGAGATCGTTCTTCAGGCGCGAGATCACGCGCCATCCTTCGATGTCGGGCAGGAAGATGTCGAGCAGGATCGCCGACGGCCGGCACTCGTTCACCATCGCGAGCGCGGTGGTGCCCTGCGTAGTCACCACGCCCTTGAAGCCCTGGCCGCGCGCCGCCTCGAGCAGGACGCGCGCGAAGGCGAGGTCGTTCTCCACGATGAGCACCACGCGGTCGCCGGGATGGATCGCGTCGCGATCGTCGTCGGCCTCGTTCACCGCGAGGTGCGGCGGCACGCCCTCGTCGGCATCGGCGGGCGCGGCGTCGCTCGAATCCATGCGTTCGGCCAGGCGCCGCTCGGCGGCCTGGCGCGCCGCCTCGATCGCGGCCGAAGCGACCGCGGCCGCGTCGCTCGACTTGCGCGGCAGCCGCGACGGCGGGAAGACCTGCGGGAGGTACAGCGAGAACACGCTGCCCTTGTTCGGCGCGCTCACCAGCCGGATCTCGCCGCGCAGCAGGCGCGAGAGCTCGCGGCTGATCGCGAGCCCCAGGCCCGTGCCCCCGTACTTGCGGCTCGTCGATCCGTCGGCCTGCTGGAACGCCTCGAAGATGATCTGCTGCTTGTCGGTCGGGATGCCGATGCCGGTGTCCGTCACCGAGAACTCGATCACGTCGGCGGTGCGGTTCAAGTCGTCGTTGTCCGAGCTCCAGCCGGCCTCGGCCGGGCGGATCACGAGGCTCACCTCGCCCTTGTGCGTGAACTTGAACGCGTTCGACAGGAGGTTCCTCAGGATCTGCTGCAGGCGCTTCGCGTCGGTGGAGATCGACTTGGACAGGCGCGGGTCCATGCGGATCTCGAACGTGAGGCCCTTGGTCTCGGCGACGTGGCGGAAGGTGCGCTCGACGAAGCGCTGCAGCTCGTCCAGGCGCACCTCGCCCACGTCCACCGCGACCGTGCCCGACTCGATCTTGGACAGGTCGAGGATGTCGTTGATCAGCATGAGCAGGTCGTTGCCGGAGGAGTGGATGGTGCGCGCGAACTCCACCTGCTTCGGCGTGAGGTTGCCCTCGGCGTTCCCGGAGAGCTGGTCGGAGAGGATGAGCAGCGAGTTCAACGGCGTGCGCAGCTCGTGCGACATGTTCGCGAGGAACTCGGACTTGTACTTGGAGGTGAGCGCGAGCTGCCGCGCCTTCTCCTCGAGCGCCTGGCGGGCCTGCTCCACCTCCTGGTTCTTGCGCTCCACCTCCTGGTTCTGGTGCGCGAGGAGCCGCGCCTTCTCCTGCAGCTCCTGGTTCGTCGTCTGCAGCTCCTCCTGGCGGCTCTGCAGCTCCTGCGCGAGCGTCTGCGACTGCGTGAGGAGGTCCTCGGTCCGCGTGTTCGCCTCGATCGTGTTGATCACGATGCCGATCGATTCGGTCAGCTGGTCGAGGAACGCCTGGTGGATCTCGCTGAAGCCGTCGAAGGAGGCGAGCTCGAGCACGCCCTTCACCTGGCTCTCGAACACCACCGGGCAGCACGAGGATGTTGCGCGGCGCGGCCGCTCCCAGGCCCGACGAGATGCGCAGGTAGTCCTGCGGCGGGTTGGTGAGCAGGATCTTGCGCTTCTCGAGCGCGCACTGGCCGACCAGCCCTTCGCCCAGGCCGATGCGCCGGCCGTGCGCCGTCTCGCCGTCGGAAGCGTAGCTCGCGAGGAGCGTGAGGTGCGGGAACTCGTCGCCGCCGGAGAGCACGTAGAATTCCGCGTGCTGCGCGCTCACCACGGGCGCGAGCTCGGAGAGGATCAGGCGGCCGACGGTGTTGAGGTCCTTCTGGCCCTGCAGCATCCGGCTGAACTTGGCGAGGTTGGTCTTCAGCCAGTCCTGCTCGGTGTTCTTCTGCGTCGTGTCGCGCAGGTTGCGGATCATCTCGTTGATGGTGTCCTTGAGCGCCGCCACCTCGCCCTTCGCCTGCACCGTGATGCTGCGCGTGAGGTCGCCCTGCGTCACGGCGGTCGCCACCTCGGCGATCGCGCGCACCTGCGTGGTGAGGTTCTCCGCGAGCTGGTTCACGTTCTCCGTGAGCATCTTCCAGGTGCCCGCGGCGCCCGGCACCTTCGCCTGGCCGCCGAGCTTGCCCTCGACGCCCACCTCGCGCGCGACCGTCGTCACCTGCTCGGCGAACGTCGCGAGCGTCTCGATCATGCTGTTGATCGTGTCGGCGAGCGCGGCGATCTCGCCCTTCGCCTCCACGGTCAGCTTCTGCTTGAGGTCGCCGTTGGCGACCGCGGTCACCACCTTCGCGATGCCGCGCACCTGGTCCGTGAGGTTGCCGGCCATGGAGTTCACCGAGTCGGTGAGGTCCTTCCACGTGCCGGAGACGCCTTCCACGACGGCCTGGCCGCCGAGCTTGCCTTCGGTGCCCACCTCGCGCGCCACGCGCGTCACCTCCGCGCGAAGGAGCGCAGCTGGTCCACCATCGTGTTGATGGTGTTCTTGAGCTCCAGGATCTCGCCCTTCACGTCCACCGTGATCTTCTTCGACAGGTCGCCCTTCGCGACCGCGGTGGTCACCTCGGCGATGTTGCGCACCTGGCCCGTGAGGTTCGAGGCCATGTAGTTCACCGAGTCGGTCAGGTCCTTCCAGGTGCCGGCCACGCCGCGCACCTGCGCCTGGCCGCCCAGCCTTCCCTCGGTGCCCACCTCGCGCGCCACGCGCGTCACCTCCGCGGCGAACGACGAGAGCTGGTCCACCATCGTGTTCATGGTGTTCTTCAGCTCCAGGATCTCGCCCTTCACGTCCACCGTGATCTTCTTCGACAGGTCGCCCTTCGCGACCGCGGTGGTCACCTCCGCGATGTTCCGCACCTGGCCCGTGAGGTTCGAGGCCATGGAGTTCACCGAGTCGGTGAGGTCCTTCCACGTGCCGGCCACGCCCTGCACGTCCGCCTGGCCGCCGAGCCGCCCTTCGGTGCCCACCTCGCGCGCCACGCGCGTCACCTCCGCGGCGAACGACGAGAGCTGGTCCACCATCGTGTTGATGGTGTTCTTGAGCTCCAGGATCTCGCCCTTCACGTCCACCGTGATCTTGCGCGAGAGGTCGCCGCGCGCCACCGCCGTGGTCACGTCCGCGATGTTCCGCACCTGCGCGGTCAGGTTGCCGGCCATGGAGTTCACGGAATCCGTGAGGTCCTTCCAGGTGCCCGACACGCCCTGCACGTCCGCCTGGCCGCCGAGTCGCCCTTCGGTGCCCACCTCGCGGGCCACCCGCGTCACCTCCGCGGCGAACGACGAGAGCTGGTCCACCATGGTGTTGATGGTGTTCTTGAGCTCCAGGATCTCGCCCTTCACGTCCACCGTGATCTTCTTCGACAGGTCGCCCTTCGCGACCGCCGTGGTCACCTCGGCGATGTTCCGCACCTGGCCGGTAAGGTTGCCCGCCATGGAGTTCACCGAGTCGGTGAGGTCCTTCCAGGTGCCCGCGACGCCGGCACCTCGGCCTGGCCGCCGAGCTTGCCTTCCGTGCCCACCTCGCGCGCCACGCGCGTCACCTCGGAAGCGAACGACCGCAGCTGGTCCACCATCGTGTTGATGGTGTTCTTCAACTCGAGGATCTCGCCCTTCACGTCCACCGTGATCTTCGTGGAGAGGTCGCCGTTCGCGACCGCGGTGGTCACCTGCGCGATGTTCCGCACCTGGCCCGTGAGGTTCCCGGCCATGGAGTTCACCGAGTCGGTCAGGTCCTTCCACGTGCCCGCGACACCCTGCACGTCCGCCTGGCCGCCGAGGCTTGCCCTTCGGTGCCCACCTCGCGCGCCACGCGCGTCACCTCCGCGGCGAACGACGAGAGCTGGTCCACCATCGTGTTGATGGTGTTCTTCAGCTCGAGGATCTCGCCCTTCACGTCCACCGTGATCTTGCGCGAGAGGTCGCCGCGCGCGACCGCCGTGGTCACGTCCGCGATGTTCCGCACCTGCGCGGTCAGGTTGCCGGCCATGGAGTTCACGGAATCCGTGAGGTCCTTCCAGGTGCCCGACACCCCCTCCACCTTCGCCTGGCCGCCGAGGCGGCCTTCGGTGCCCACCTCGCGCGCCACGCGCGTCACCTCGGAAGCGAACGACCGCAGCTGGTCCACCATGGTGTTGATGGTGTTCTTGAGCTCCAGCATCTCGCCCTTCACGTCCACCGTGATCTTCTTCGACAGGTCGCCGTTCGCGACCGCGGTGGTGACCTCCGCGATGTTGCGCACCTGGCCCGTGAGGTTGCCCGCCATGGAGTTCACCGAGTCGGTGAGATCCTTCCACGTGCCCGCCACGCCCTTCACCTTCGCCTGGCCGCCGAGCTTGCCTTCGGTGCCCACCTCGCGCGCCACCCGCGTCACCTCCGCGGCGAACGACGAGAGCTGGTCCACCATCGTGTTCACGGTGTTCTTGAGCTCGAGGATCTCGCCCTTCACATCGACCGTCACCTTGCGCGAGAGGTCGCCCTTGGCGACCGCCGTCGTCACATCGGCGATGTTCCTCACCTGGCCGGTGAGGTTCGACGCCATGGAGTTCACCGAATCGGTGAGGTCCTTCCAGGTGCCCGAAGCGCCCTCCACCACCGCCTGGCCGCCGAGCTTGCCCTCGGTGCCCACCTCGCGCGCGACGCGCGTCACCTCGGAAGCGAACGACCGCAGCTGGTCCACCATGGTGTTGATGGTGTTCTTGAGCTCCAGCACCTCGCCCTTCACGTCCACCGTGATCTTCTTCGAGAGGTCGCCGTTCGCGACCGCCGTGGTCACCTCGGCGATGTTCCTCACCTGGCCCGTGAGGTTGCCGGCCATGGAGTTCACCGAGTCGGTGAGGTCCTTCCAGGTACCCGCGACGCCTTTCACCTTCGCCTGGCCGCCGAGCTTGCCCTCGGTGCCCACCTCGCGCGCGACGCGCGTCACCTCCGAAGCGAACGAGCCCAGCTGCTCCACCATCTTGTTGATGGTCTTCGCGGTGCGCAGGAACTCGCCCTCGAGCGGCTGCCCGTCCACCTCCAGCGCCATGGTCTGCGAAAGGTCGCCCTGGGCCACGGCGCCGATCACGCGCGCCGTCTCGCTGGTCGGGTGCACGAGGTCGTCGATGAGGTCGTTCACGCAGTCGATCGATTCGCGCCAGAAGCCGCGCACGTCGCCGATCTCGACGCGCTGCTTGAGCTTGCCCTCCTTGCCCACCTTCTGGCGCAGCCGCGCCAGCTCCTCGCTCATGCGGCCGTTGAGCTCCACCACTTCGTTGAAGGTCTCGGCGAGCTTGCCTTCGAGGCCGGTCCATTCGATCGGCAGGCGCACGCTGCTGTCGCCCTGCTTGAGCGCGATCAGCGCGTTGAGGATCGCGCGGGCATCGGGCGACGCGGTGTCGGCCGGCGCCGTCTTCCCCGCAAGCGCACGGGCGCGCTTTCGCGTGGCGACCGCGGATCCGGTTTCGTGCATCGTTCGCGTGGGCTTCATGTCAGCGGGATCCTTCCTGGGTTCGGCTTCCGACGTATCGCTCGAGCGTGCGCACCTGGTCGTCGATGTTGCCGCGCAGCTTCTCGATCGCGCGCTTCATGCCGGTCTCGTCGAGCTTACCGGTCTCGAGCAGATGCAGCCATCCGGCCATCGCGGAAAGCGGCGTGCGCAGGTCGTGGGACAGCGAACGCAGCGCGTCCTTCGGCTCGGGGGCGGGGCCGCCCGATGCGGCGGCGACGGCGCGGGCGAAGCCGGACGCATCCGCGTCCACGCTCGCCGCGTCGCATACGACCACCGCGATTCCTGCAGCGGCGAGGTGTTGGCGGGCCTGCTCCCAATCGTCGACCTCCACGACGGCGAGGCCCGCATCGCGCAGCGCGCGAAGCATGGCATCGCGCCCCGCGTCATTCTTTGAGACCCTCAGTATCGTCGTCGTCACGTGCTCGGATCGTGCGGAGTGGGACCCCGGAAGTGTGGATCGGTGCCCGCGGATTCCGGAAGTGAAAACGAGTATAGGGTTCCGTTTCAACACAGGAATGTAGGACGGCGCCTACATCCCGGGGTTTTCTTGCACCGATGGCCCGCGAGCTACAATGCCGACTGCCGCCCGCAGGGCCGGCGCGACCGGGAAGCCGAAAGAATGACGAGCGCGGGCGCTACCGTGCCCTTGAAGGTCATCATCGCCGACGATTCCCAGCCGGTCGCGGAGATGCTGCGCGAGCTGGTATCGGACCCCGGGCGGATCGAGATCGTGGGCGTCGTGGACTCCGAGGCATCGACCCTGGAAGCGATCCGCCGACTCGCACCCGACGTGGTGATCCTCGACCTGCAGCTTCGTACCGGATCGGGCGCGGACGTGATCCGATCGGTCCGGGGCGATCCGGCGATCGCGCACACCCGCCTCCTCGTGGCCTCGAACCATACCTCGCCGCACCTGCGAGCCGGCTGCCTCGCGCTGGGGGCCGACGCCTATCTCGACAAGGTGAAGGAGCTCGTGGAGCTGGGAGATCTCCTGCAGCGCTTTGCCCGGGAGAAGTCGGGAGGCTAGGAAGCCGCGGGCGGCAGGATGCAGACCTTCCCGTCGACCACGCTCACCGCGTAGGTGCGGATCGGCACCATGCAGGGCGGCGCCTCGACGCGCCCGGTGGGAATGTGGAAGCAGCCGCCGTGGAAATTGCACTCCACGATCTCGCCCTCGATCTCCCCTTCGGAAAGCGAGCCGGGCCCGTGGGTGCAGGCATCGTCGGTCACGTAGTAGTGGCCGCCGAGGTTGAAGACCGCGAGGACCAGGCCGTCGCGCTCGACCTTGAGGGCACCGCCCTCGGGCACCTCGCTCGCGGAGCACAGCTCGAGCAACGATTCGTTTCCGGGCATGGCAAGCTGGAGAATGCGGGGGATGCGGTCGCGCCGGGGCGCCGCACGTTGACCGCATTGTAGCCCGATGTTAACGTTGAAACCACACACAGGAACGCCGTTCCGCATCAGGGAACGCGCCACGCCCCGCCCCCGGGGTATTTCCATGGGAAGACCTCCGCGATGAAAGCCGAACAGAACGAACTGCTGGTCCGCACCGGGCCGGGCACGCCGATGGGCGAGCTCTTCCGGCGCTACTGGCTGCCGATCCTGCTCTCCTGGGAGCTGCCCGAGCCCGATTGCCCGCCGGTGCGCGTGAAGTGCCTGGGCGAGCGCATGGTGGCCTTCCGCGACACGCAGGGACGCCTGGGGCTCATCGACGAGTTCTGCGCCCATCGCGGCGTCTCGCTCTGGTTCGGCCGCAACGAGGAATGCGGGATCCGTTGCCCGTACCACGGCTGGAAGTACGACCACACCGGCCAGTGCGTCGAGGTGCCCTCGGAGCCGGCCGAAAGCGGCTTCTGCAACAAGATCAAGCTCAAGTCCTACCCGGTGGTCGAGAAGGGCGGCGTGATCTGGGTATACATGGGTCCCGCCGGCGAGCGCCCCGCCGAGCCGCAATGGGAGTTCGCTACCGTCGCGCCGGAGCAGAGCTACATGTCCAAGCGCCGCCAGGAGTGCAACTGGCTGCAGGCGATGGAAGGCGGCATCGATTCGAGCCACGTCTCGTTCCTGCACAGCGGCCAGCTGAACCACGATCCCCTGTTCAAGGGCGCGAAGGGAAACCAATACAACCTCGGTGACCGCAAGCCCGTCTTCGAGGTGGTCGAGAGCGAAGGCGGCCTCTACATCGGGGCGCGCCGCAACGCCGAGAGCGGGAAGTACTACTGGCGCATCACGCCCTGGGTGATGCCGTGCTTCACGATGGTGCCGCCGCGCGGGGACCACCCGATGCACGGCCACTTCTGGGTGCCGATGGACGACGAGAACTGCATGGCCTGGAGCTTCGACTACCACCCGGTGCGCGCGCTCACCGAGTACGAGCGCCAGGCCATGATCGACGGCCACGGCGTGCACGTGAAGGTCGACAAGGACTTCCGGCCCTTGCAGAACAAGGACAACGACTACCTGGTCGATCGCGCCTCGCAGAAATCGGGCCGCAACTACAGCGGGGTCGAGGGCATCGGCATGCAGGATGCGTCGCTGCAGGAAAGCATGGGCCCGGTCCAGGATCGCACGCGCGAGAACCTCGTTTCCACGGACAACGGCATCATCATGGCGCGCCATCGCCTGTTGAAGGCCGCGAAGGAGCTCGCCGCGAAGGGCGCACTGCCGCCCGGCCGGGACCCCGCGCACCAGCGCATCCGCTCCGTCGCGGTGGTGCTGCCCTCGGGCATGCCGTTCAAGGAGGGCGCCGGCGAGGCGCTCAAGGCGCGCGAAGGCGTCGCGCAAACCTCGGTCTAGGAGAAGCGAGTTGGCAGACGTCATGGCGGCCGTCCGCGTCGCCCCGGGCAAGACGGAAATCCGCGGGTTCCCCATGCCGGAAATTCCGGAGGACGCCGCGCTCGTGAAGATGGAGGTGGCGGGAATCTGCGGCACGGACGTGAAGCTCTACCAGCATCCGCCCACCCCCGCGCCGGTGATCATGGGGCACGAGAACATCGGGTACATCGCGAAGGCGGGGCGCGAGTTCACGCGGCGCAAGGGCTTCAAGGAAGGCGACCTCGTCTTCGTCGAGCACTACGTCTCGTGCGGCAAGTGCGAATGGTGCCACCTGGGCCAGTACCGCCACTGCGAGAACACGGACTGGCGCTACAACCCCGAGGCGATCCGCTACGGCTACACCGCGGCGGACAAGGCCCCGTACCTCTGGGGCGGCTTCGCGCAGTACGTGTACCTGCCGTGGAACAGCGTGGTCCACCACGTGCCGAAGGGCGTCACGCCGGAGCTCGCGGGGCTGGTCACGCCGATGGCGAACGGCGTCGAGTGGTCGCTCTTCGACGGCGGCGTGGGCTACGACTCGACGGTGCTCATCCAGGGCCCGGGCCAGCAGGGACTGTCGCAGACGGTGATCTGCAAGCAGGCCGGGGCCTCGCTCATCATCGTCACCGGTACGTCGAAGGACCGTGCGCGCCTCGAGGTCGCGAAGACCCTGGGCGCCGACCACGTGATCGACGTGCAGAAGGAGGATCCCCTGGCGCGCATCAAGGAGATCACCGGCGGCAGGGGCGTGGACATCGTGCTCGACTGCACGGCTGGGGGGGGCACCATGCCGATCCTGCTGGGCATCGAGGCGCTCAAGCGGCGTGCGGGAACGATGGTGGTGCAGGGCGAGATCGCCGAATTCCCCAACTTTCCCATCGCGCGCCTCACGACCAAGGCGATCACCATCAAGAGCGCGCGCGGCCACAGCTACAAGGCCTGCGAGCTCGCGCTCTCGCAGCTCGCCTCCAATCGCTTCCCGCTCGAGCGCATCACGACGCACCGCTTCGGGTTGAAGGACGTGGATCTCGCGATCCGCTCCGTCGGCGGGCAGGGCATCCCGGACGTGATCCACGCGTCCCTGATGCCCTGGATGTAGCGGCGCATGGGTGCATCGGGGACCTGGTCGAGGCTGCAGCTCGCGCGCGCCGCGGGCGCGGCGGGGCCCGCGAGCGAAGACGCCTTCCTCGGCGCGCTGCGCAAGGAGCCGGCGTTCTTCGCCGCGCGCAGCCGCCTCAAGCGCTGGGTGCGCGAGCGTTTCGCCCTGGACGCCGACGCGGCCGTCGAGGTTCGCGAGCAGGAAGCCGCCCTCCCCGGCTTCCCGCCGCGCGAGACCGTGGTCGAGTTCAGCCCGGACGCGGGACCCCGGCATCACTTCAAGGTCTTCAAACCGCTCGTGGAAGTGGGCGAGGAGGACCTGCCGCCGGCCTGGATGAAGGACGCCCTGGCGATCCCGCAGGGCTACGAGTGCGACTGCTGCTGAGAGAGCGAGAGAGCGGGGAACCACACGATGCCGAGGTACCGTACCGTCACGCGCACCCAGGGGAACAACCGCGCGCTCAAGGAAGGGGCCGTCAAGCCGCGCACCTTCGAGCTCGAGCTCGTCGAGGTCGACCCGCTGATCGACGCATTCCGGCGCATGGTGCGCGGCCTCGAGTTCGACATCTGCGAGATGGCGCTCACCACCTACCTCGCGGCGCGTGAGCACGGCAAGCGCTTCACCGCGCTGCCCATCTTCCTCGTGCGCGCCTTCCATCACGGCGCGATCGTCGTCAACACCAGGTCGGGCATCCGCGAGCCGAAGGACCTCGAGGGCAAGCGCGTGGGCGTCGCGCGCGGCTACACGGTGACCACCGGCGTGTGGGCGAGGAGCGTCCTGCAGCACGAGCACGGCGTGGACCTCGGAAGCGTGACCTGGGTGCTCTCGGGCGACGAGCACGTGGAGGAATTCCGCCCGCCCGCGAACGTCGTGCCGCTCGAGAAGGGTCGCAAGATCGCCGACCTCGTGATCTCCGGCGAGCTCCCCGCGGCGATCAACGTGGAGATCGACCACCCGGACGTGAGGCCGCTCCTCGCGAATCCGAAGGAAGCGGGATTCGCGGCGCTCGACAAGCGCGGGCACTACCCGATCAACCATACCGTCGTGGTGAAGGACGAGCTCCTCGCCGCGCATCCGGATCTCGCCGCCGACATCTTCGAGGCGTTCGCGGAGTCCAAGCGCCGCTACGTCGAGAAGCTCGGGTCGGGAGCGCTCGACAAACCCACCGCGGTGGACGAGATGCACCGGCGCGTGATGCAGATCACGGGCAAGGATCCGCTGCCGTACGGGATCGAGCCGAACCGCGGGCCGCTCGAAGAGCTGATCTCTTCGGCGAAGGAGCAGGGCATCATCGGCCGCAGGTTCGCCGTGGAGGAGCTCTTCGCGCCGCCCACGCGCGGGCTGGTGGGATGATGTACGGGGAGCAGTAAACGGGGCAACCGGGCTGCAGAGCCCAGTCAACGGAGGAGAGCCGCCATGACCGTGCAGGAAGCCACACGCAAGCCGCAGGTCGCGAAGAAGCCCCAGGTCGCCATCATGAACGCCGTGCACGACCTGCCGGTCCTGGTCGCGCGCGACGAGGGATTCTTCAAGGACGAGGGCCTCGACATCGATTTCGTCACCACGCCGGGCATGGCGCAGATCACGACCAGCCACTTCGTGAAGTTCGACTCGGTCTTCGACCGGCCCCTCGACTCCGCCTACAACGACGGCGGCATCGACCAGTTCCGCATGTGCGAGTGGGGCATCATGAAGCGTGCGGTCGAGGCGGACGTGGAGGGCCTGCGCAGGCGCAAGATCGTCGCGCTCGGCGCGTCCATGTCCATGTTCGCGATCGCCGTGCGGCGCGACTCGAAGTTCTACGAGCCCGAGATGCTGAAGGACCAGCCGATCGCCGTCACGCCGAACAACGGCTCGCACTTCACCACGCTCAAGATGATGGAAGGCTTCCTCGAGCCGGAGCACGTGAAGACCACGGGCGCGGGCTCCATGCCCAAGCGCCTGCAGGCACTGCGCGAGGGCAAGGTCGCGGCGGTGAGCCTCATGGAGCCCTGGATCAGCGTCGCGCAGAAGCAGGGCTTGCGCATCCTCATCGAATCGCATTCGACGAGGAGCGAGGCGGCCGGCGACGACCTCGACGGGCCGACGCTCGCGAAGATGTTCCGCGCCCAGGCGCGTGCCGTCGAGCTGCTGGAGAAGGATCCCAAGCCGTACATCCATTACCTCATCGCGGAGACGGGCGGGCTGCTCGAGCCGCACGAGCTGCAGACCTGGCGCCTGCTCCATGCGCCGCCGCAGCCCTACACCCGCGAGCGCTTCGACGATACCTACAACTGGACGGTGAAGTGGAACATGGTGGTCCCCGGCGCCACCTACGAGAACACCGTCGACAACCGCGCCTGGGCCTAGGAGCGCCATGCAAGCCCAGTCCCCCGTCACCATCCCGGCGCTGCAGCAGATGAAGCGCGACGGGCGCAAGATCGTCGGCGTGGTGGCGTGGGACTTCCAGATGGCGCGCATCGCCGACGTCGCGGGCGTGGACCTCGTCTCGGTGGGCGATTCCGTGGGCGTGAACCTGTGGGGACACGACAATCCCCTGCAGGTGACGATGGATGAGATGGTCCTCGTATGCAAGGCGGTGCGCCGCGGCACGAAGCGCGCGCTCGTGAGCTGCGACTTTCCCTTCGGCCCGCTGCAGCAGGGCGCGCAGGCCGCGCTCGCCGCCGCGATCCGCCTCGCGAAGGAAGCGGGCGCGGACATGGTGAAGCTCGACGGCGCCGCCGACTTTCCCGCGACCGTCGAGGCGATCGCCCATGCCGGGATCCCCGTCTTCGCGCAGATCGGCATCACGCCGCAGACCGCGCTCGCCTTCGGCATCGACTACGCGACGATGCTCAAGGGGACGACGCAGGTTCCCGACGCGATGGCACGACGCCTCGTCGAAGAGGCGAAGCGGCTCGAGGACTCCGGCGCCTCGCTCATCGACTTCACGAATTCCGGCCCGGTGGCGGGACCGGAAGTGGCGCGCGCGGTGAAGATCCCGGTGATCGGCGGGCTCGGAGGCGGGCCCTGGCTCGACGGGCGCATGCGCATGGCGCACGCCGCCATCGGGTATGCGGCGAACCACCTCGAATCGAAGACGGAAACGTACGCGAACGTGGCGCGCGTCGCGCTCGACGCGATCAGCGCATACGCCGGGGACGTGCGCGCCGGCCGCCAGATCAAGGGCGGCATCCCGGTGAAGCCGGCGGCCTGAGCGGCGTGGCGAGCGCGATCCTCGACGGCATCCGCACGCGCTACGAGGTGATCGGCTCGGGGCCGGCGCTCCTCATGTACGCGCCCGGAGGCTTCGACGCCACGATCGAGAAATGGTCCACGCTCGGCGTGTACGCGCGCGTGAAACTGATGGAGCACCTGCCCTCGCGCTACCGCTGCATCCTCTTCGATCGCCGCGAGTGCGGAGAGTCGGGCGGGCGCGTGGAGCGCGTGACGTGGTCGCACTACGTCGCGCAGGGCAGCGCCCTCCTCGACCACCTCGGCATCGACCGCGCGCACCTCATGGGCGGCTGCATGGGCTGCGCGCCGGTCGCCGCGTTCGCGGCCGAGCATCCCGAGCGCGTCGCGAGCATGGTGCTGTGGTGGCCGGTGGGCGGCGCGAAGTACCGCATCAAGGGTCAGCAGCGCTTCGCCGAGCACCTCGCGTTCGTGCAGCAGAACGGCATGCAGGCGGTGGTCGATCTGGTCGCGAAGGAAGGCAAGGCGTTCGGCGCCGATCCGCGATGCGGACCGTGGGCCTCGCCGCTCCGGCACGACCGCGAATTCGCCGCGGCGTATGCGCGGCTCGACGTCGAGAAGTACAAGCTCGTGGTGGCCTCCATGTCCCGTACGCTCCTCGATCGCGACACGGCCCCCGGCGCCGAGCCCGAAGACCTGATGCGCCTGGAGATCCCGGCGCTCATCGTGCCGGGACGCGACGAGTCGCACGCGACCTCGGCCGCGCGCTACCTCGAGGAGTGCCTGCCGCGCTCCGAGTACTGGGACGTCGCGCCGGCGGGACAGTCCCCCGACAACGCGCCCGCGCGCGTCCTGCAATTCCTCGACACCGCATCGAAATGATCATCGACATCCACGGCCACTACACCACCGAGCCGCAGGCGCTGCACAGGTTCCGCGACCAGCAGCTCGCCGGGCTCGCCGACTCCGCACGCCGCCCGAAAAGCACCGACCTCGGAATCACCGACGAGGAGCTCGTGAAGAGCGTCGGGCCGCAGCTCGAGCTGCAGCGCGAGCGCGGGAGCGACCTCACGATCTTCTCGCCGCGCGCCTCGGGAATGGGCCACCACGTCGGCAACGAATCGATCGGGCGCGAATGGTGCCGCGTGAGCAACGACCTCATCCACCGCGTCTGCACGCTGCTGCCCGACAATTTCGCGGCGGTCGGGCAGCTTCCCCAGTTCCCGGGCGCGCCGATCGACAACTGCATCCCCGAGCTCGAGCGCATCGTGAACGAGCTGGGCTTCGTCGGCATCAACCTGAACCCCGATCCCTCGGGGGGATACTGGCAGTCGCCGCCGCTCACCGACCGCTACTGGTACCCGATCTACGAGAAGATGTGCGAGCTCGAGGTGCCGGCGATGGTCCACGTCACCGCCTCGTGCAATCCCGCGGTGCACTTCACCGGCGCGCACTACATCAACGGCGACACGACCGCCTTCATGCAGCTGCTGCAGGGCGACCTCTTCAAGGATTTCCCCACGCTCAAGTTCGTGATCCCGCACGGCGGGGGCGCGGTACCGTTCCACTGGGGGCGCTACCGCGGCATCGCGCAGGACATGAAGAAGCCGCTGCTCGAGGAGCACCTGCTGAAGAACGTGTTCTTCGACACCTGCGTATACCACCTGCCGGGCATCGAGCTCATGGCGCGCGTGATCCCCGTCGACAACATCCTCTTCGCTTCCGAGATGCTGGGCGCGGTGAAGGGAATCGACCCGCACACGGGGCACCACTACGACGACACCAAGCGCTACGTCGACCAGCTGAGGGAGCTCTCGGAGGATGCGCGCTACTGGATCTTCGAGGGCAACGCGCGGCGCGTGTACCCTCGCCTCGACCGCAGCCTCACCCAGCGCGGCCGTGCCGGCCGCAAGACCGCCTGAAGGACCCGCCATGAACGACAAGACCTCTCCTGCCCTCACCGACATCCGGCGCGATTTCGAGCGCGTGCCCGCGGATGTCGTGCGCAAGGCCTCGGAGTTCGCGGCCTCCATCCTCGCCGACGTCGCGGGCCGCCGCGGCACCATGGACGGGCGCATCGCTGCGCTCTCGCCCACGATGAGGATGGCCGGCCCGGCGTTCACCGTCGAGGTGCGCCCCGGCGACAACCTGATGATCCACGCTTCGATCGCGATGGCGCGCCCGGGCGACATCCTCGTGGTCGACGGCAAGGCGGACCGCACCTGCGCGCTGATGGGCGCGCTCATGGTGAGCGCCTGCAAGAAGCTGGGGCTCGGCGGCGTCGTGCTCGATGCCGCGGTGCGCGACACCGAGGAGCTGCGCGAGATCGGCTTCCCCGTGTATGCCGTGGGCGCCAATCCCAACGGCCCGACGAAGTTCGTGCCGGGGCGCATCAACTGGCCGGTCTCCTGCGGCGCGATCGCCGTGCATCCGGGTGACCTCGTCGTCGGCGATGCCGACGGCGTCGTCGTGATCGAGCGCGAGAAGGCGGCCTCGATCCTCGAAGCGGCCGCGAAGAAAGTGGCCGACGAGAAGGCGCGCTTCGCCGACATCGCCGCCGGGCGCAACCTCACGCCGGGCTGGCTCGCGGGGTCGCTGCGCGCCGCGGGCGTGCTCAAGGAAGGCGAGACGTTGTGAGCGGCCCCGCGCCCCGCGAAGGCGGCGCCCGGCGCTCCGCCTTCGGCCTTCCCGGCCGCATCCGCTCGCCCAACTCCACGCCGCGCGCGATCGCGCTCGTGGGGCTTGGCGAAGGCGGTGCGTCCATCGCGCGCGAGGTGGCGCGCGAGGGCAACCCGCATCTCGAGGTGCACGTGCTCGCGAAGAGCGCCGCGGGCGGCGACGCCCTCGCAGCGATCCAGGCGGGCGGCGGCGACCTGCAGCGCGACCTCATGGGTGCGGACATGATCTTCCTGGTCGCCTGCCGCGGCGACGACGCGAGCCTCGCGCCCGTGGTGAGCCGCATCGCCCACAGCCGCAACCATCCGGTCACCGCGCTCTACATCGTGCCCGCGGACGAGCCGTCCGGCAGGGAGGACGAAACCTTGCGTACACTTCGTTCCGGGGTCGAGATGCTCGTGGTGGTTTCCGACCGCAGCTACGTCCCCGCGATGATCCACGCGCTCGCCCCGGAGCCGATGCAGGAGAGGCCATGAACGACATGACGCGCCCGGACGCCGACGATCCGCCCTACCTCCATCCCGCCTACAAGAGCACGCTCGCGCGCGCGCCGCGCGAGGCGTTGCTGCCGATCGCCGCCCGCGTGCTCGACGTTCCCGGGCCGACGGTGCCGAAGGGATTCGTGAGGGACGGCGACAACGACCTCACGATCCACGGCACCTCCGCGCCGCTCGGCGAGAAGATGATCCTCACCGGCCGCCTCCTCGACGCCGACGGCCGTCCCGTCCGGCGCTCGCTGGTGGAGGTCTGGCAGGCGAACGCCTCGGGCCGCTACGCGCATCCCGGCGACCGCCACGATGCGCCGCTCGACCCGAACTTCCTCGGCGTGGGACGCACGTTGACGGACGACGAGGGCCGCTACCGGTTCGTCACGATCAAGCCCGGATCCTATCCGTGGAAGAACCATCGGTTCGCGTGGCGGCCGCAGCACATCCACTTCTCGCTGCTCGGCAACGCGCCGGTGCAACGGCTCGTCACGCAGATGTATTTCCCCGGCGATCCGCTGCTCGCGATCGACCCGATCTGGAACAGCGTGCCTGACGAGGGCGCGCGCAAGCGCATGGTCTCCACCCTCGCCCTCGAGACCGGCATCGAGGAGATCGCGCTCGGCTACACCTTCGACATCGTGCTGGGCGGCGCCCGGGCGACGCCCCTGGGGATCTGACATGGCCGCGCGACGCACGCCCTCGCAGACCGTCGGCCCGTTCTTCCACGAGGCGCTGCGCTGGGCGGACGGCGGCAACGTGACGTTCGCCGAGCCCGGCCGGCGCATCGTGCTCACCGGCCGCGTGCTCGACGGAACCGGCGAGCCGGTGACCGACGCGATGATGGAGACCTGGCAGCTCTCGCCGCTCGGCAAGGCGCCCGCGCCCGCGACCGGCGACGCGCGGCCGCACGGCTTCGGCCGCGTCGAGACCGGCGGGGACGGATCGTTCCGCATCAAGACCTCGATGCCCGGCGGCGAGACGCCTTGCCTCGAAGTGGCGTTCTTCGCGCGCGGGCTTCTCAAGGGACTGCGCACGCGCGTGTACTTCGCGGCCGAGGACCGCGTGCGCGCCGATCCGGTGCTCCACGCGATCGCCGGGTCGCCGCGCGTGAAGACCCTCATCGCGCAATCGGCCGGCGGCGACGAGTATCGGTGGGACGTGCGCCTGCAGGGCGAAGGCGAGACGGTCTTCTTCGCGGTCTAGCGCCGATGGCCGCGAGCCTCGCCGCCCGCGCCCTGGCGCGTCCCTCGTTCGAGGAAGCCTTCGCGGCGCCGGCGTTCGTGCGCGCCATGCTGGATTTCGAGTCCGCGCTCGCCATGGCGCAGGCGGCCGAAGGCCTCGTGCCCGATGCCCATGCGAAGGTCATCGCCCGCGCGTGCACGACGATCGAGATCGACGTGGAGGCGCTGGTCGCGGAGGGCCGGCGCAACGCGAGCCTCGCGGTGCCGCTCGTGAAGACCCTGCGCGAGCACGTCTCGCGCGCTTCGGCCGCCGCGGCGAGCGACGTGCACCTCGGCGCGACCAGCCAGGACGCGCTCGATACGGCCACGGCGCTGTGCCTGCGCCCCTGCCTCGAGGAAGCGGATCGCGCGCTCGACCATGCGGTGCGCGCCCTCGCGCGGCGCGCACGCGAGCATCGAGCGACACCGATGCTCGCGAGGACGCTCCTGCAGCCCGCGCTTGCGATTCCCGCCGGCCTCAAGCTCGCGCGCTGGGCCGTGGCGCTCGCGCAGGATCGCGATCGGCTCGCCCAGTCCCGGGCGGGAGCGCTCGCGGTGCAGCTGGGCGGCCCGGTGGGCGCGCTCGAGGCGATGGGCGGCAAGGGCCCCGCCGTTCGCCAACGAATGGCGCTCGCGCTGGGACTCGCCGACGTCGCGGAGTGGCAGTCGCACCGCGGCGCCTGGATCGATCTCCTCGACCGCGTGGCGCTCGTCGTGCTCACCACCGGCAAGATCGCGCGCGACGTGGCGCTCGCCTCGCAGGCCGAGGTGGGCGAGATGCTCGAGGCGCCGCCGCGCGCCGGCGTGGGCGGCTCGAGCTCGATGCCGCACAAGCACAACCCGGCCGCATGCGCGCGCGCGCTCGCGGCGGCGGTGCGCATGCCGGGGCTCGTCGCCTCCCTGCACGCCGCGGCGCTCGGCGAGCACGAGCGCGCACTGGGCGGCTGGCAGGCCGAGCTCGCGCTCGTGCCGGAGATCGCCGCCGGCCTGGGCAGCGCGCTCGATTTCCTCGAGACGATCGCCGATTCGCTCGTGGTCGACGCCGCCCGCATGGCCGCGAACCTGGAGCGCTACGGCGAGCCGGGCGAGATCCACCCGGAAGCCGTGGACGAGCTCCTCGCCGGCCTCGCACCCGAACTCACCTGAGACGAAGGGAGAACGCACGATGGGCAAGTCCTACGAACGCGGCCTGGCGACGCGCCGCAAGGTGCTGGGAAGCGAATGGGTCGACCGCGCGCTCGCGAGCGCGACGCCGTTCAACGCCGACTTCCAGAAGATGATCACGAGCTACGCCTGGGACGGCATCTGGAACCGCAAGGGACTTTCCCACAAGGTGCGGCGCATGCTGGTGATCGCGATGACGACGGCGCTCGGCCGCTGGGAGGAGTTCCGCCTGCACGTGCGCGCGGCGCTCGCCTCGGGCGACCTCGACCAGGACGAGGTGAGGGAGGTGCTGATGCAGGCGGCCATCTACTGCGGCATGCCGGCCGCGAACACGGGGTTCAAGGAGGCACGCGAGGTCATCGCGGAGCTCGGGGGCGCGAAGAAGGCCGCGCAGAAGCCGGCGAAGAAGGCCGCGCAGAAGCCGGCGAAGAAGGCCGCGGCGAAGCGCGCAGGATCGAAGCGCAAGCGCGGATGAGCGCCGTCGACCTTTACTGCACCGACTCCGGCGGCCGCGCAGAGGCGGTCGTCCTCGCGCACGCGATCGGCTGCGACCACCGCATGTGGGACGAGCTCGCCGCCGCGCTCGCCCCGCACCACCGCGTGATCGCGATCGACTCGCGCGGCCATGGAAAGAGTCCCCTGCCCGCGCGGCCATGGTCGCTCGCGGACATGGCGGACGACGCGGCGCGGCTCCTCGACCGGATGGGCATCGCGCGGGCCCACTGGGTGGGCCTTTCGATGGGCGGCATGGTGGGACAGGCGTTCGCGCTGGGGCACGCCGGGCGCCTCGGCAAGCTCGTCATCGCGAACTCCACGAGCACCTACGGCAAGGACGGGCCCGGCATGTGGGACAACCGCATCCGGCTCGTGACCGAAGGGGGACTCGCCGCGATCCGCGACATGGTCGCGGATCGCTACTTCTCACCCGCGTTCAGGGCCGCCCATCCCGACGCGGTGGAGCGCGTGATGGAGCGCTTCCTCGAGACGCCGGTTCAGGGCTACCTCGGCTGCTGCGAGGCGATCCGGGAGCTCGACTACGTCGATGCGCTCGCGCGCGTCCGCGCCCCTACGCTGGTCATCGCGGGCGACCTCGACCCGGGAACGCCGCCGGCGATGTCGAGGGCGATCGCCGATCGCGTTCCCGGCGCGCGCCTGGCGGTCATTCCCGGCGCCTCGCACCTTTCCGTCCTGGAGAAACCTGCCGAGTTCTGCGCGCTCGTCTCCGGGTTCCTCGCCGCGCGCTGAGGCGTTCACAGCACGCCGGGGATCCACCGCTTCACGCGGCGGCAGTATTCGCGGTACGCCTCGCCGAAGAGCGCGCCGAGGCGCGCCTCATCCTCCTTCACGCGCCGGTCGAACCAGACGAGATGCGCGACGAAGACGGCCAACGCGATCCAGGAGCCGAGCACGAGCGCGACGCCGGCGAGGTACACGAGGTGGCCGGTGTACATCGGGTTGCGCGTGAAGCGGTAGATCCCGCCCGTGACCAGGTGCTGCGGCGGCACCGAGATTCCCGGCCCGCCGCCGCCGATGCGCGTGCGATAGACGCCCACGAAGCGGTATTGCAGGTAGCCCCACGCGAGGAGCGGCAGCGCCCAGAGGTGCAGGGGCGGCGTTCCGCGGTGGACCAGCGCCTCGACCGCGTAGAGCGCGATGGGCCAGGCGATGAAGGTACGGTTGGAGGTGCTCTTCAGCCAGCGCCGAACCGCCGACGCCACGCTCACTGCGCCGTCTTTTCGTGCCTCGGCATGGCGAGGATGAAGAGGTTGGCGACGACGATGGTGAAGGCGAGGAACCAGAACGTGGAGGTGAGCCCGTAGCGGTCGGCGATGATGCCGCCCAGGAGCGGGGCGACCGACGAGCCGAGCGCCTGGGCGCCGAAGAGGATGCCGATGCTGGTGCCGCCCATGTTCTTCGGCGTCGTCTCGAGGAGCCACGCCTGCATCACCGGGCGGATCGCGTAGAGGAAGAAGCCGAGCACCGCGATGAAGAAGATGAACACCGTCGACTTCCCGGCGAACGCCATGAAAAGCAGCACGACCGCAGTCATGCCCATGCTCGTGATCATGACGTTGCGCCGGCCCATGCGGTCCGAGACGTGGCCCGCGACCGGCGAGGCCGCGAATCCCGCAGCCTCGAGCGCGAACATCCCGGCCCCGACCCCGAGGGGCGAGTAGTGCATGTGGTAGGCGAGGTAGACGGGGAGGAACGTGAGGAGCGCGTTCTGCGTCATGGCGCGGAACGCCGAGCTGGCCGTGAGCACGATCAGGCCGCGGTTGCGGAAGAGCGCCGGCACGCCGCGGAAATAGTCGCCGAGGCGCTGCCGCTCCTCCTCCTCCTCGCGCCGGGGCTTCGCCTTGGCCCCCAGCCGGATCGTCCCGAGGAAGAACAGCAGCAGGAACGACATGACGATGCCCGGAATCACGTTGATCACCACGACCTTGCGCCACGCGTGCTCCACCGAATGGGCCGCCAGGAACGTGAGGAGCGCGCCGATCACGAGCGGCGCGATGGCGCTGCCGACGTTCCCGCCCATGCCGTGCAGCGAGAGCACCAGGCCCTTGCGCTCCGGGAAGCGCCTGGCGAGCGTGGGGATCGCCGTCGGGTGCCACAGGCTGTTGCCGAAGCCCACCAGCATCACGCAGGCGAGGAGCATCGGATAGCCGTGGCTGAAGCCCATCAGCAGGTACGGGAAGCCGACCCAGAAGAGCGAGAGCGCCATGAGCAGCCCCTTGCGCCCCACCGTGTCCACGAGGATCCCGCCGGGCACGTTCGCCACCGCGCCCGCGATGTACTGGCAGGTCATCACGAGGCCGATCTGGCTGTAGGTGAGGCCCAGCTCCTTGCCGATGATCGGCAGCAGCAGATAGAACGTGGCCGGGTACCAGTGCGTGAGCGCATGGCCGAGCGTGATGAGCCAGACCTCCCGGAAGGACTTGCCGGGGGCCTTGCCGGACGCGGGCAGTACCGTGGCGTTCATGATCCTTCGTTCGGGCGCGCTACTTTCCGCTGTGCTGCACGACGATCTCGTCGTACAGTTTGCTCCACTTGACGCCCTCGTCCAACGAGCGGATCGGGTCCGTCTGGACGATCCTCACGCCGTGCAGCGGCGATTTCACCCGGGTGTTCGTCGGCACGTACTTGATCTTCGCCATGGCGTCCTGGCCGTCGGGGCCCAGCATGTACTCGTAGAAGAGCAGCGCCGCGTCGGGGTGGGGCGCGTGGACGGTCACGCCGATCGCGTTGGACCGCGCGATCGCGGGCGAGATGACGAACCAGTCGATCGGTGCGCCCTTCTTCTTGGCCTGCTCGGGCATGTAGTTGTAGACCGTCAGGGCGAGCGGCACCTCGCCCGAGATCACCAGGTTGTCCAGCAGCGTGTGCCCCTTGCGCACGGAGATGCCGTTCGTCGCCACCAGCTTGCGGAAGTAGTCGAGGCCCTTGGGCTCGCCGCCCAGCTCCTGCACCACCGTCGCGAACCAGTCCTCGTCCTTCGCCTCGATGCCCAGCTTTCCCTTCCACTTCGGGTCGAGGAGGTCGTGCCACGTCTTCGGCAGGTCGGACTTCTTGATCTCGTTCGTGTTGTAGGCCTGCACCCATACCGAAAGGATCGTCGCCGCCCACTTGCGATGCGCCGGCACGGCGCCCGGGATCAGGTCCTTCTGCACCGGCGAGTCGACCGGGGCGAGGATCCGCTCGCGCGCGAGCGCCTCCATCTCCGGCGACCCGAAGTGCACCGCGTCGACGTCGTAGCGGCCGGCGCGGGCCTCCTGCACCGTGCGCTGCAGCACCTTGTCGGTGCCGGCGCGCCATACCACGACCTTCACGCCGTACTTCTCCTCGAACGGCTTGATGATCTTGGGCAGGTCCCTCTCGGCGATCGTCGTGTAGAGGGTGAGCGTGCCCTCCTTCTTCGCCCCCGCGATGATCTTGTCCATGCGGTCGGCGCCCTGGTACTGGTAGAGGTTCTGCGGCTGCGCCGCAGCGGGAAGCACCGCGCACGCGGCGAGCGCCGCGAGGACTCGTCGGATCGACTTCATGGCATCACTCCGGATGGTTCAGGTTTTCCTCGAAATGCCGCGGCACGAAGCCCTTGCCCTCGGGCGTGGGCTCGGTCGGGCGCGGGATGACCGATTTCTGGAACAGGAGGTTCATGAACATGACCATCGGCTTGGGCTTCAACACCAGCGCGCGCGCCGGCTTCACGGGGTCCGCGTTGAAGTGCTGGTGCACGCAGTTCATATGCACGATCGCCACGTCGCCGGCGCTCCAGTCGTAGCGGACACCGTCGTGGATCTCGTAGCCCTTGCCGTCGAGGATGTAGAACGCGGCCTCGTTCACGTGGCCGTGCTTCTGCGTGCGGCCCCCGGGGCCGTATTCCTCGAGGTGGACGTGCAGCACCTGCGTGAGGCCGTCCACCGGCTCGATGAAGTGCTTGCTGAAGGACTGCGGCCCGTCGTTGAAGAGCAGGTCCTTGCCCTTGATCACCCGCGGCATCGAGCGCAGGCGCGCGAGCTCGTCCTTCAGGCTGTACTGCCCCTGGATGCCGCGCACGAAGACGCGGTCCCTTTTGCTGCTGTAGTGCGATTCCTTGCCCAAGAATCCTCCGTCACTTCATCTTGCCGACGAAGATCTCCGAGTAGAGCTTCTCCCAATGGTCGTAGTGGTCGAGCATCTCGTTCACGTCCACGAATTGCATCGGGATGTCGCCCAGCTTGGTGTGCACCTTGCGGTTGGTCGTCACGAAGTTGCGCTTGGCGAGGATCTTCTGCCCGGCGGGGCTGATCTCGAAGTCGTAGAAGAGCACCGCCGCGTGGGGATGCGGCGCCTTCTTCGCCACGGTGATGCCGTTGGGCCGCGCGATGGCCGGGCCGATGGAGAACCAGTCGATCGGCGCGCCCTTCTTCTTGAACTGCTCGGCCTTGTAGTTGTAGACCGTGAGCGCGAGCGGGATCTCGCCGGAGACCACGAGCTGGGTGAGGAGCGTATGGCCCTTGCGCACCGACAGGCCGTTCGTGCTCACGATCTTCTTGAACACCTCGACCATCTTCTGCTCGCCGAGCACCGACGCCTCGCCGGAGAGCCAGTCGTAGTCGGACTGCTCGATGCCGATCTTGTCCTTCCACTTCGGGTCGGTGAGGTCCTCCCAGGTCTTGGGCAGGTCGGCCTTCTTGACCTCGTTGGTGTTGTAGGCCTGCACGAAGACGTTCAACCGCGTGCCGGTCCACTCGCGGTGCGGCGGCAGCGCCTCGGGGATGAGGTCCTTCTGGTACGGCGACTTCATCGCCTGCGTGATCTTCTCCCGGTGCATCGACTCGAGCTCCGGCCCGTTGGTCTCGGCGAGGTCCATGGTATTGCGGCCGGCGCGCGCCTCGGTCACCGCGCGCTGCAGCACTTTCTCGCTGCTCGCGCGCCAGATCTCCACCTTGATGCCCGGATACTTCTTCTTGAAGGCATCGACGATGGCGCCCATGTCCTTGATCTGCGCCGAGGTGTAGATCGTGAGCGCCCCTTCCTTCTTCGCGGCCTCGTAGATCTTCTGGTCGCGATCGGGCTTGTCGTAGGCCGCGACCTGCTCGACCGTGGATCCGACCTGCGCCCACGCGGGGAGCGCGAATGCCGCGGCGAGGCCGGCGGCGAGGACTGCGCGTCGTGTCATCTTCATCGTTTCTCCTTGTGCTTCTTGGCGGGCCTGACATAGCCCTTGAGGAACAGGTCCGTCCACCGCTTCTCCCATTTCTCCTCCTCGTCGAGGCTGATCACGGGATCGATCGTGTGGTACGGGAAGTCGTTGAGGCGGGTGTGCACCGAGCGGCTCGCGGGCACACGATGGCGCTTCTTGATGAGCTCCTGCCCTTCGGGCGAGAGCATGAAGTCGGCGAAGACCAGCGCCGCGTGCGGGCGCGGCGCGTGCGTGGCGACCCCGATCGCGTTCGGGCGCCCGAAGGTCGGCTCCAGCGCCTTCCACTCCACCGGCGCGTCCTTCACCTTCAGGCGCTCCACGTTGTGGTTGTAGATGTCGGCGATGAGCGGGATCTCGCCCGAGGCGAGGAGCTCGGCCATGAGCGTATGACCGGTGCGGATCTGCGGGCGGTTCGCGGCGAGCGCCTGGAAGAACGCGAGGCCCTTCTCCTCGCCCATGTACTTCACCATCGCGGCGAACCAGTCCACGTCGCCCGCCTCCATGCCCACGCGCCCGGCCCAGGCCGGCTTCGCGAGGTCCTCGTAGGAATTGGGCACCTCGTCGGGCTTCACCAGGTTCGTGTTGTAGCCGATCGTGAAGAAATTGAAGCGGTCGGCCACGTAGTGGCGGTGCGAGGGGAACGCCGCGGCGGGAAGGTCGGTGAAGTGCGGGCTCCAGAACTGCGAAAGCAGCTTCTCGCGGTACAGCGCCTCCATCTCCGGGCCGTTGGTCTCGAAGACGTCGGGCGAGTAGCGGCCGGCGCGCGCTTCGGTCACGCCGCGCTGCAGCACCTTCTCGCTGCTCGCTCGCCAAAGCTCCGCCTTGATGCCGGTCTTCTTCTCGAAGGCCTCGGTGATGGGCACCGAGTCCTTGAGGTTGAGCGAGGTGTAGATCGCCACCTTGCCCTGCTTCCTCGCCTCCGCGATGAGCCGCGCGTCGCGGTCGGCCCCCCGGTACATGTACACCGCCTCGTTCGCCGCGGCGCCGCTCGCCTCCCCGGCGCGGGCGACGAGCGGGGCCGCCATCAGGGCGAGCGCCGCGCGGTGGAACCCCCGCCGTGCGGACCGATCGGGACTGCCGGGGAAACGCTTCATCGATCGATTCTCCTCACGGGGACCCTCTGGGGGGCCGCGAAAAAAGACGGGCGCCTCAAGCGCCCGCCGAATCGGCCTACTCCCGGGCGCCCCCGCTCGGGAGCGCCGTACTCAACGCGTCAGAACGAGTGGCTGAGGCCGAGCGCCCACTGCGTGATGTCCTCGCCCACGGACGGATCCTGGAGGTCCTCGTTGTTATAACGAGCGGAGAAGCCGTTCCTGAGGATCGAGCCGAGGACGAAGAGATAGGTGCGCGGCGAGAAGTAGTAGGCGAGGCCGAGATCGAGCACGGAGCCATCGAGGCCGTCGGTGCTGCACCCGGCGTTCACACGAGAGCAGCTACCCTTGAACGCCTTCACGTACTGGACCTCGGTGCGGAACGCCTTCGACCACCTCGCTTGCCACTTGAGCTGGTAAGCCGAATTCTTGTAGGACAGGAAGCGCCCCGTGACCGTCGCGTTCTCGTCGTATTTCTTCTCGTTGTAGTCCGCCTCGAAGGTGTGCCGACCCAGCTTGTACATGACCATCGCTTCCCACGCCTTGTCCTTCGAGTTCACATTGGGATCGGATGCATTCGACATCGATTTCGGCACGTTCTTGGAACCGCCGAAGAGATCCCAGTGCTCCTCATAGCCGAAAGCGACCGTGACCGGGCCGCGCGCCCACTCGAGCCCGCCCGACCACACGTGGGGCGTCTGGCTCGGGGTGTCGGCCTCGTTGGTCGAGTACTGTACGGCGCCGTGCAAGCCTGCGATCCTCGGCGAGTCGTATTGGACCGCGTTCTGGCGGCGCAAGTGGAAGCTCATCGCCGAGTTGGTGCCGTAGCCGGTCTTGCGCAGCACCGAGCTGCTGGAAACGAAGTTGCCGCTGGAGACGCCCAGGAACGAGAGCTCGTCGCCGTACCTCTTGAAGGGCGTGTCCATGCGGCCGATCTTGAAGTCGCCCCAGTGGCGGCCGGCGAGGCCGACGAAGGAGTTGCGCTGCGCGAACTTGGAGTCGTTCGAATCGACGCTGAAAGCGGTCTCGAGCTGGAAGATCGCCTTCATGTCGTGCCCGAACAGCTCCTGCCCGCGCACGCCGAAGCGCGAATTGCTCGACGCCACTTCGGTGCGGCGGATGATGCTGTCCTCGCCGGTCGGCGTGCCCGCGAACGTAGCGACCGTCGCGCCCGCATCGGTCGCACCCGATCCGTGCGGAATGACCACTTCGGGATAGACCTTGCCGTAGAGCTCGACGACGTTCTTGTCCCAGCTGTCCTTCGCCGCGCAGAGCGCCGGCATCGCCGCGGCCGCCACAGCCATCACCAGGATCTTCTTGTGCATTGTCTTCTCTCCGCCTTATCGTCGTTTTTCGTGGCCTGTTCCCCTATGAGGAACGACCATGTTTAAAGTGGAACGAGCTGCGTAGAGCGTATCGGCAAGCCCCGGCGACGTCAAGGCGCAGCCGCGGCCATTCGGCAAAAAAACAACACCTCAGGCGGTCGCCGCGACCTTGGGCGGAAGCTCCGCGAGCTCGGCCTTGTAAGCCTCCTCCATGCGCGAGGCGAGGCCGTGCTTCGCGAGCGCCTCGGAGAACATCCTGCGTACCTCCGGGGACTCGTCGGCGTAGTCGATCTGGTCGCCGCCCAGGCGCTTGCTGATCCACGCCTTCGGCACGCCCTGGGCGTTGCGGATCGCGACACCCTCCTGCTTGAAGGCGAGGTAGCGCGCCGGCGTCGTGCCGGTGTTGAAGTGCTGGTGGAACCACATGTTGGGCGGCGTGATGAGCGTTCCCTCGCGCCAGTCGTAGCGGCGCGGCTTCTCGCCCTCGGGCCACATGAGGCTGAAGCCCTCCCCGCTCATCACGATCACGTAGGCCCCGGGACCATGCGCGTGCGCCTTCTTGTACGTGCCGACCGGGAACTGCGAGATGTGGCTGTTCATCGAGCCCTTCGCCATGTTGAAGCGGATGTGGCCGCCGCCCGCGCCGCGCTCCTTCGCCGCGATGAGCGGAAGGTTCACCGCGTCGGCGACGAAGTTGGTGTCGAGGAGGAGTCCCTTCTGCTCGCCCTGGTTCGCGAAGTAGTCGGGCTCGCCGCCGAAGCGGTCGCGGAAGTCGTGCTTCGTGCCGAACACGAAGTCGAGATCGCCGAACGCGTTGAGGATCGCCGGCGCGTTGGTGACGGAGACGAAGCGCGCGGCGTCCTTGCCCGACGCGTTGAAGTGCTGGTGGGTCGTGTTGAGCGGGATCGCGAAGATCGCGCCGGCCTTCCACTCGAACGTCACCTTCGCGCCGGCATCGTTGCACACGGTGGTGGAGCCGCGCCCGTCGAGCACGTACACCATCTCCTCGAAGAGATGGCGCCAGGGCGCGAGCTCGCCGCCGGGCGGGATCTCGCACACGTACGCGTTGTTGGAGGTGCGCGAGGCGTCATGGTCGAGGAAAACGCCCTTGCCGCCGCGCGAGGCCCATGGCCTGAGCTCGATCGCGTGGAGGTCGGGCTGGTAGATCGCGCTCTGGATCTCGAGCCCTTCGGATTTCACCCAGCGCGTGTACGGCGTCTCCTTCTCGGTGGCGAATTTCTTCGCCATCTCCTCGGAGACCATCGCGGTTTTCAGTTCGTCGCCTGCGGCCATTTCGTCGTCCCTTGCGTTTCGTACCATTGCGTTGAGCGGCGACGGGTCGTCCGCTCCCGCCGCTGCCTGCCCGATGGCGTTGAGCGGCGACGGGTCGTCCGCTCCAGCGCCTTTCCCGCTCTTCACTCCTGCAACTACGCCTCTATCTTGAATTTCCCGGTGAGGAACTGCTCCACCAGCTCCGGCGTGACCTTCATGCCCGGCCGGTACTCGGGCGCGTCCTCGAGCTGCTCGAGGTCGTTCAGTCCCGAGTGCTTGAAGATGCGGTTCACCGCCGAGATGAGGCGGGCGGGGCGCTCGGGGTCGGAGTTGAAGTGCTGGCTCGCGGTGTTCGGCGGGATGTAGATCACGTCGCCCGCTTCCCACTCGTAGCGCTTCACTTCTTTCTGCGGCGCCCAGTGGTAGGTGTCGGTGATCTCGACGTCGTAGTCCACGTGCAGGTCGTAGCCGCGCCCCTCGACCACGTAGAGGCATTCCTCGGCGAGCTGGCGGTGCTTGCCGGAGCGGCTCCCCGGCGGAATGACCAGCATGTACGCGTCCACGGTCTCCATGCGCGTGTTCATGCCCTCGTTGAGGAGGTGCTTGAGCAGGCCGTGCCGCGAGAGCTCCCACGGCATGTCCTCCGGATGGACGATCTTCCTGCGCTTGGCGTTCCTCGCCGGCGCGGCGGCCGCATCGTCGAGCAGCGCCTGGTACAGCGCCTGGTTCGCGGTGCCCTTCTTCCAGTTCTTCGATTCACCCCATGCCATCTTCGGCTCCTTTTTCATCGATTCGAAAAGGGGTCAGATTACTTTTCACCTCGGATCCTTTCGCCGAAACTTCCAGCCGGCGGAAAAAGTAATCTGACCCCTTTTCGTTGCGTCAATCGTGGTTGTAGTCGCGCTCTTCCTCGCGGGCCTTGAACGCCGCGGCCTCGGGGCCGGGCGCCGGCTCGCTCGGCCGCGGCTCCACCTGCTTCTGGAAGAGCATGTTCATGAACATGAACATCGGCTTGGTCTTCAGCACCAGCGCGCGCGCGGGCTTCGTGGGGCTCGCGTTGAAGTGCTGGTGCACGCAATTGTTGTGCACGATCGCGATGTCGCCCGCCTTCCAGTCGTAGCGGATGCCGTCGTGCACCTCGTAGCCCTCGCCGTCGAGGATGTAGAACGCGGCCTCGTTCACGTGCCCGTGCTTCTGCGACTTCCCGCCGGGGCCGTACTCCTCGAGGTGCAGGTGGAAGAGCTGCGAGATCCCGTCCTTGGGCTCGACGTAGTGCCGGCTGTAGGTCTGCGGGCCGTCGCGGAACCTGAGGTCCCTCGCCTTGCGCACCCGCGGCATGGAGCGCAGGCGCGCGAGCTCGTCCTTGAGGCTGTACTGCCCCTGGATGCCGCGCACGAAGATGCGGTCCTTCTTGCTGTGGTAGTGCGACTCGTTCTCCACGATCGCGCCGGGCTGCGACACCTCGGGCGCCTTCTTCACGGGTGTATCCATGACCACCTCCTGATCCTGTTGCGTTCACTTCCCCGAACGGCGGCTACGTGCCGTATTCGTCGAGCTTGAATCGTCTGGGTTTGAGCATGCGGCAGAGCTCCCGGTTCAGTCCCGCCTGCGGGAGCGCGATGCCCCGCTCCGCGGCCATCGCCTGCACGATCTCCAGGTCGTCCTCGGCCCACGCCATCGTGTTGACCCGCCAGTTGCGCAGCACGTAATTGTCCGCGCTCGAGAGCTTGAGCGCCTCGCGCAGCTCCTCCACGTCCATGCCGTAGCGCTGCGCGAGCGCGAGGGCCTCGTGGTTGGCGATGAGGCAGGACCACATCACCAGGTTGTTCGCGGCCTTCGCCACCTGCGCGGTGCCGGCCTTGCCGGTGTGCACGATGTCCGTCGAGTAGGACGCGAGCACCGGCTTCAGGCGCTCGACCTCCGGCGCCTCGCCGCCGACGAACGAGAGGAGCGTGCCCTCGTCGGCCGCCTGCCCGCCGCGGCAGACGGTGGAATCGAGCACGTGCACGCCGCGCCTCGCGCCCGCCTCGGCGAGCTCCACCACGGTGCGCGGATGCACGGTGGAAAGGATCGCGACGATCGTTCCCGCGGGCGCCTCGGCGAGCGCGCCGCCCGGGCCGAGCAGCTCGCGCAGCTCCCGGTCGTAGCCCACGCAGAGCAGGATCGCCTCGCTCGAGCGCGCGAGCGCGGCGCAATCCGGCTCCCAGCGCGCCTTGCGCTCCTCGATGCCCGCGCGCTTCGCGGCATCGACGTCATGCACCGCCACCTCGAATCCGCGCTTCGCGACGTGGCCGATCATGGGCATCCCCATGCGGCCGGCGCCGATGAATCCCACCTTGCGGATCGGCCCGGTGCTCATCGCTTCTGCGTGATCGCGTCGACCAGCGCCGGCTGCCCGGCCTTCACCTTCGCGATCGCCCTCTTCAGCGCCGCGGCGATCTTCTTCGGATCGTCGATCGGGCCCTCGCCGTGCCAGCCCATCGAGCGCGCGAGCCCCGCGAAGTCCGGATCCGGGTCCGTCATGTCCATGCCGATGTGCGCGCGCTCGACCGGAGTGCCGCGCAGCTTCGCCATGCGGATCTGGTGCTCCCAGTCGTTGTAGTACGCGCGGTTGTTGTACATCACGACCAGCATCGGGATGCGATGCTTGGCCGCGACCCACAGCGCGCCCGCGTCGAACATGAGGTCGCCGTCGGGCTGGAGATCGACGACGAGGCGCTTCTCGTCGCGGTGCGCGAGTGCCACGCCGAGCGAGATGCCGAGCTGCGTCGCGGTGCCGAGCGAGCGGCCCGCATGGCGGTACGGCTTCTCGAAGTCCCAGAGCTTGCGCGTCCACTCCTCGAGCGTGCCCGCGGTGAGCACCCAGTCCTCGCCGCGGATCGCGTTCCAGACCTCGCTGGCGAGGCGCGGCAGCGTGATGGGAGAGGCGTCCCGGCCCTCGCGCGCTTCGGCTTCCCATTTCTTCCAGCGCGCCCTGGTCTTCGCGGACACCCGGGCAACGCGCGCCTTCGCCTTCGCCGCGAGCGTGCGGTCCTTGGCGATGCGCGACTTCAGGAGCTGCGTGAGCATCGGGATCGCGAGCGTGGTATCCGCCATCACGCGCAGGTCCGCGTGGTTCATGCGCTGGTAGTCGAGCGCCCAGCTGGAAAGCTCGAGGTCGCCGAAGCCGATCTCGATCCACTTCGCGCCCGCGGGCACCACCGACTTCACCTCGCGCGTGCTGCTCACGAGCTCCGTGGTGGGCTTCTCCCAATCGCGCGCATCGAGGCACAGGACCAGGTCCGCCTCGCGGAAGGCATCCTTGGTGAGGCTCACGTTGAGCGGATGCCGGCTCGGGAAGTTGAGGCGGCTATTGATATCGTACACCGGGATGCCCGCGGTCTCGGCCAGCTCCACCAGGCTCTGGAAGGCCTCCGCGTCGCGTCCCGTGTACTCGGCGATGATCACCGGGCGCTCGGCCGCGGCGACCATGTCTGCTGCGGCGGCCAACGCCGCCGGATCCGGGCCGATGCGCGCCGGCACTTTCACCGCGTGCGCCGGCGGGAGGGGCACCTCGTGCTCGAGCTTCTGCTCCTGCAGCCACGCGTCGTAGATCATGTAAACGGGACCCTGCGGCTGCGTCATCATCACGCCGTACGCGCGCGCGAAGGATTCCGGGACGCCGTCGATCGTGTGCGGCTGGTAGTCCCACTTGGTGTACTGGCGCACCGCCTCGCCCTGCCCCTGCGCGGTGTGGATCCAGTCGATGCGCGGCCGGCGCTTGGTCTCGTCCATCGGCCCGGTGGCGCCCACGATGAAGACCGGCGCGCGGTCGATGTAGGCGTAGTAGATCGCCATGTTGGCGTGGAGCAGCCCCACCAGGTTGTGCACGATCGCGACCATGGGCTTGCCGCTCGCCTTGGCGTAGCCGTGCGCGACCTGCACCGCGGTCTCCTCGTGCTGGCAGAGCATCATCGTCGGGCGGTTCTGCCCGTAGTTCACGATGGAGTCGTGCAGCCCGCGATAGCTCGCGCCGGGATTCAACGCCGCGTGCGGAAGGTCGTACGCATGCAGCAGGTCGACGATGACGTCGGAGGCCCAGCGATCCTTCGCCGGCGCGACCGGGTACTTCGAGGCCCGGGTCGCCGTCCTGATCTTCAGCTTGTCGTGCTTCTTCTGCATTCCTGCCTCAGGCGGCTCTCAGCGCGATGCATTTGTCCGGGTCGAGGCGCACGAAGATCGCGTGGCCCACGGGCGTGCGCAGCGACGGATGGCGCCGCGACAGGAGCGTGCGCTCCCCGAGCTTCACCTGGAAATCGACGCACTCGCCGAGGAACACCTTCGCGTCCACCTTCGCCTCGCGCACGTTGATGCCGTCGGGCTTCGCCTCGGCGAGGTCGACGTCCTCGGGGCGCACCGAAAGGAGCACCTTCTCCTCGGGGTGCAGCGCATCCATCGCGCGCACGGTGAGGTCGCCGATCTCGGTGCGCACGCGGTAGCGCGACTCGCCCTCCTCCGGCCCGAGCACCGAGCCGTCGAGGAAGTTGGTCGAGCCCACGAAGTCCGCGACGAACGCGCTCCCGGGGCGCTCGTAGATGTCGCGGGGACTGCCGACCTGCTGGATGCGTCCCTCGTTCATCACGGCGATCTCGTGCGAGAGCGCCAGCGCCTCGCTCTGGTCGTGGGTCACGTAGACGGTCGTGATCTTCAGCTCGCGCTGCAGGCGCTTCAGCTCGAAACGCATGCGCTCGCGCAGCTTCGCGTCGAGGTTCGAGAGCGGCTCGTCGAGGAGCAGGAGCTGCGGCTGCATCACGAGGGCGCGCGCGAGAGCGAGGCGCTGCTGCTGGCCGCCGGAGAGCTTGGTCGCCTCGCGCTCGGCGAGGTGTTCGAGCTGGCAGGCGGCGAGCACGCGCATCACCGTGTCGCGCAGCTCGCTGCGGGGGAGCCGGCGCCCGCCGACCTGGAGCGGAAACGCGGCGTTGCCGAAGACGGTCATGTGCGGCCAGATCGCGTAGGACTGGAACACCATGCCGAAACCGCGCCGGTTGGGCGTCACGAACACGCCCTTGCCGGACGAGTAGACCACGCGGTCCTTCACGGCGATCTCGCCCTCGCGCGGGCGCTCGAGCCCGGCGATCGAGCGCAGCGTGGTGGTCTTGCCGCACCCGCTGGGACCCAGAAGCGTGAAGAGCTTGCCCTCGGGCACCTGGAAGGTGACGTCCTGCGCGGCCTTCACGATCTCGCCGCGCTCGTTGGGATACTCGGTGAACAACCCCTCGACTCTCAGCACGTCGTGCCTCCCGTTCCTTTCACCGGCATCACTCCTTCACCCCGAACTTCCTCCCGACCCACTGGGCGAACATCACCAGGAAGAAGAGCGCCATGATGAACATCACGCCGAGCGCGGAAAGCTCGACGTACTGGCCGTTCTCCCACAGCTCCCAGATCACCACCGAGACCACCTCCGTCCCCGGGCTGTAGAGCAGGATCGAGCTGGAAAGCTCGCGCACCGAGAGGAGCAGGATGTAGATCCAGCCGGCGACGAGGCCGGGCTTGAGCAGCGGCAGGACCACGCGCCAGAACGTGGTGGCCCAGGAGGCGCCGCTCATCGCCGCGCTCTCCTCCAGCTCCTTGTGGATCTGCAGCATCGAGGCGGTGTTGTAGCGCAGCCCGTAGGGCATGAAGCGCGTGACGTACGCGATGAACATGATCCAGATCGTCCCGTACACGCCGATGTCGACGTTCAGGTAGAAGATCATGATCGAAAGGCCGAGCACGAGCCCCGGGAAGACGAGCGGCAGCGACGCCACGTTGTCGAGGAGCCAGCGGCCCGGGATCTTCGTCTTCACCACGACCCACGTGATCACCGAGGTGAGCAGCATGATGACGGTCGCCGTGCCGATCGAGAGCACGAGCGTGTTCACGGCGGCGCTGGCGAGGCTCGGATAGGTGACGATGAACCGGTACGGCTCGAGCGTGAGGTGGTGCAGCGCCTTCCACGAAGGCACCTGGTAGAACCTCTGGAACGAAGACCACAGCAGCACCAGGAACGGCAGCACCACGATCAGCAGGAAGTAGACGATGAAGATGCCCGCCGTGAGGTAGCGCCAGGACCCGAGGTCGATCTGCCGCGGACGGAAGCCCTTGCCGGTCATCGTCGCGTACTTCGAGCCGCGGCTCGACAGGCGCGACTGGAAGTACACGCCGACGCTCGTCATCGACAGGAGCGTCACCGCGTAGGCGCTCGCGAGCCCCACCTGGCTGGGATAGCGGTGCACCGCCTCGTAGATCGAGGAGGTGAAGACCTCGATCCCCACGGGCAGCCCGAGGAGCGCCGGCACCTCGAAGGACTCGATCGCGCGCACGAAGAGGATCAGGATGGTCGCGAACATCGCCGGCCACGAGAGCCTCAAGGTCACGCGCCACGCGACCTGCAGCACGTTCGCCCCGCTCATCATGGCCGACTCCTCGAGCGCCGGGTCCATGGAGCGGAAGGCGGCCGACATGAGGAGGAACGCCATCGGCGAATAGTGCAGGCCGTCGACCCAGATCATCCCCCACAGCGAGTAGATGTCGAAGACGTGGTGCCTGAGGTCCAGCAGGTCGCGCAGCAGCAGGTTGAGGATGCCGATCTTCGGGCTCGCGAGGAGGATCCACGAGACCGTGAACAGCACGCTCGGGATGATGAGCGGGATGAGCGCGAGCCCGTAGAAGAGCGACTTGAACGGCGTATTGGTGCGCTCGTTCATCCACGCGAGCCCGCCGCCCACCAGGAACGAGAAGCACGAGGCGCCGATCGCGAACTCGATCGAGTTGCGCAGCAGCGCCCAGGTCTCCCTGCTGCCGTAGGCGTCGCGGTAGTTGCCCCAGGTGAAGCGCGCCGCCTGGTCGGCGGTCTGCGGCGTGAGGAAGCTCTGCCACAGCAGGAAGCCGAGCGGGACGATCGCGAGGTAGACGACGAGCGCCACGCAGATCGCGATCACGACCCAGCCCCAATCGAAGCGCCGGCGGTCTTCGCGCGCCTGCGCGTCGATCAGCGCGGTTCCTTTATGTAGAACGTCGGTCTGCATAGGAATACGGTCGAATCTAGCATGGACCCGGCTTCGCGGGAGGGACGCTTCGCGCCTTTTCGTTACGCCTTGAGCTTCGCGTGGTGGTAGTCCCACACCTTGCGCAGCAGGTGCGGCTTCCTCAGGTTCGCGCCGATGGTCTCGACCTCCTTTGCCGCGAGGACGTAGGGCGTGCCGAGAGCGCGCGCGAGGTATTGGCGGCGAGCCGTCTCCTCGAGGTAGATCGCGAGCACGAAGGCCTCGACGACGTCGGTCCCGGCGATCACGGCGCCGTGCGACTTGAGCATGATCACGCGATCGGGCCCGAGCGCCGCGGCGAGCTCCTCGGCGAGCGGCTTCTGGTTGATCGACGCCGTCTTCGGGAAGGAGCGGATCGGCCCCATCACCGCGGCCTGCATCGTCACGGGCTCGACGCGCTCGCCGGCCATGCTGAAGAGCGTGGACCAGAGCGGATGCGTGTGCGCCACGGCGTTCACGTCCGGGCGCCGGCGGTAGATCTCGGTGTGGATGTGGAACTCCATCGGCGGCGCCACGTCGCCGTCGACCGGGCGGCCGTCCATGTCGATCGCGATGATGTCCTCGGCCGTGAGCGCACTCCTCACCGACTTGCCGGAGTTGATGAGGACGTGCCCGCTGCCCGGCAGGCGGCAGCTCATGTGGCCGTTGAAGTCGATCACCTCGGCGCGCTCGAGCATGGAGAGCGCGTCGGCGAGGCCCTGGCGCAGCTCGCGCGTCTCGGCCGCGGCCGCCCTCTTCGATGCGATCGGGGCACTCATGGGCGAGCCTCCCGCGGGGAATGGTGGTGGTGGTGATGCTGGTGGTGCCCGTCGCCGTGCTCGTGGTCGTGGCCATGCGAATGCCCGTGGCCGCGCATGCGCGGGCCGCGCGGATCCTCGCTGAAGACGAGCGACTTGATGGTCACGGGCACGGTGTACGAAGGCATGCGCACGCGCCCGAGGTCGACGTAGTCGAAGTCCCAGAGCGAGACCCCGTCGATCACCAGCACCTCCGAGGCGACGCCCCATTCCTCCTTGAGCAGGGCGCCCAGCGAATGGGCGATGTCGCCGTCCAGCACGAGGTAGAGCGGCTTCGACTCGAGGAGGGTCATGGGCAGCGCCTCGACGATGCCGCGCCCGAGGGCGGCGATGCGCGCGTAGGCGGGCGGCCCCTGCCAGCGGAAGGCGAGCGCCACCTCGGCTTCGCCCTCGACGAGGTCGAAGGCCTCGAAGTGGCGGCGGATCGCCTGCGTCACGCGCGCCGAGTCGATGTCGCCCTCGAGCGAGACGTCGGGCTGCAGCGCCTGCAGGTTCCTGCGCGGCAGGAGCGCGCCGGGATTCGAGACGTACACGGTGTTGCCGGAAAGCTGCACGCTGTATTCGGAGGCGCCGATCGCCGTCGCGCGGATGCATTCGCCCGCGGGAAGGAGCGGATACGGAAGCCGCCCCGCCTCCAGGCGCGCGCGGATCGCGAGCCCGAGGCGCCGGCCGAGGTCGCCGAAATCGCGCGACTCCCGGCCGTAGACGTATTCGCCCACGCCGCCGGAGAACATCGCGCCCGCGATTCCTTCCACCGGCTCGAGCGGATCGGTGAGCCACAGCGCGTCGATCGGGTCGGGCGTCGGGCTCACCGTGAGCGCGGCGACGAGCGCGTCGGCCATCCACGCCGCGACGCGGTCGAGCTGCACGGCGCTCACGAAGTCGCCCAGCTTCCAATCGAGGCCGGCATCCCTTGCGAGCTGGCGCCCCGCGGGATCGAGGCGCGTCAATCGCCCGGCCTCGTCCACCACGGCGAGCCTTCCGCCGATGTGGATCGCCGCGGTATGCACCACGCGGCCGTTCTCCACCAGCGCGAGCTTGGTCGTGCCGCCGCCGATGTCGACGTTGAGCACCGGGCGCGCGAGGTCGTGCGAGGCCCGCGCGGCGCCCGAGCCGTAGGCCGCGAGGAGCGACTCCATGTGATGGCCCGCGGTGGCGCACACGAACTCGCCGCCCATCTCCGAGAGCACGGCGGCGATCGCGCTCGCGTTTTCGCGCCGCAGCGCCTCGCCCGTGAGGATCACGGCGCCCGTGTCGATGTTGTCCGGGTGGATTCCCGCCTCGGTGTAGGCGCGGTCCACGATTTCGCCCACCGCGCGCTCGTCGATGCGCTCCTCGCTCACGTACGGCGTGAGCGCGACCGGCGACTGGTGCAGCGTCTCGCGCCTCACCACGAAGTAGCGGCTGGTGAGGTCCTCGGCCAGGCGCCGCATGTAGATGCGCGAGAAGATCACCTGCGTGCCGGAGGAGCCGATGTCGATGCCGACCGAGACCAGCTGGATGTGATCCTGCTGCCAGAGCGCGTCGTGCTCCGGGTCGTACTCGCCCGACTCGTCGTGATCGTGGTCGTGGTCGTAGTCGCCCCCGGCATGCGAGTGCGTGCCGTCCACGCCCATCGTGTGGTCGAGGAGGCTGTGCTTCTTCGCTCCGATCGGCTCGGCCATCAGATCCTGAAGCTTTCCATGGTCTCGGGCGCGAAGAGCTCCTCGGGCTGCAGGCGCTTCTTCGACAGTCCCTGCTCGTGGTGATAGCGCAGGAAGGTGTCGAGGACCTTGCGGTTGCCCGCGAATCCGTAGGACCAGTAATCGTCGCCCATCAGGCGCCGGGCGTCCTCCACGTGCCGGGTGAGCCAGGGCAGCATCGTCTTCAGCGCGGCGGTCACGTAGAGATCGTCGTAGGCCTCGCGCTGCGCCTGCACGAACGCCTTGTAGAGCGACATCGCGATCCAGGGGTACTGCTCGTAGAGCGCGCGGCGGATCACCACCGTGTGCATGATCGGGAAGATGCCGGTCTTCGCGAAGTACGCCTGCTCGACCTCCATGTAGTTCTCGAAGAGCCGCCTCACGCGCTCGGGCGCGGTGCGGTAGGTGGAGGGCATGCGCGCCGTGTAGAGCGCGTCGATCGAGCCCTCGCGCAGCATCGCCGAGAGCGTGTCGCGTTCGCCGATGGGTTGGACCTTGATGCCGGGCGGGAGGTCCAGCTTGAGCTTCTCGGGCCGGCCCGGCTCCTCCTCGCCTCCGGTGTGGTAGGTGACGCCGTCCGCGGGCAACCCGTACTCGTCCTGCAGGATCCCGCGGATCCACACCGGCGCGGTCATCTGGTACTCGGGGTTGCCGATCTTCTTCCCGGCGAGGTCCTTCGGCTCGCGGATGCCGGAGGCCGTGTTCACGTAGATGCACGAGTGCCGGAAGAAGCGCGACGGGAAGACCGGGATCGCGACGAAGGGCCTTTCGGGACGCGAGAGGGAAACCGAGTACGAGGAGAGCGACATCTCGGCGACGTCGAACTCCTGGTGGCGCAGCATCCGGAAGAACGTCTCCTCGACCGGCATGTTGAGGTAGACGAGGTCGATGCCGTCGGGCTGGATGCGGCCTTCCATCAGCCCGCGCGTGCGGTCGTAGTTCCAGCAGCCCAGCGCCAGTCTCAGCTTGGACATGGTCGTCTTCGCGTCAATGCTCGCGGCGATGGGCGGCGCCGTGCGTCCGCTCCATCGCCGCTGTCGATGTGCCCAGAATCACGGTCTTCCCCTCAGTAGAAACGATCGAAGTGCACCTGCGGATACGGCACGCGCTTCTCGATCAGCATGCGCTGCACCGCCTCCGCCATCGCGGGCGGGCCGGCGAAGTAGTACTCGTGGTCGTTCCACCGTTCGCCGATGAACTCGCGCGCATGGTCGTGCACGAACCCTTTCACGCCCTTCCACCCTTCCGGATCCTGCGCCTCGGACAGGACCATGTGGAAGAAGAGCCGCTCACCGTAACCGGGCAGCGCGCAGAGCTCCGTCTCGCCGCACAGGTCGCGCGTGGTGCGTGCGCCGTAGAAGACGTCGATGCGCCGCCCGTCGAGCCCCGGCTCGCGCACCGCGCCGCGCGCGATCGAGAGCATGGGCGCGAGGCCGGAGCCTCCGCCGATGCACACGATGTCGCGGGGGCTCGCGGTGCGCAGGTACGCGAGGCCGTAGGGCCCGTCGATGCGCACCTCCGATCCGATCGCCACCTTGTCGAAGAGCGTGTGGGTCCCGCTGCCGCCGGCCACGCGGCGCACGATGAACTGCCAGCGCCCGCTGCCGTCGTCGACGTTCGACATCGAATACGTGCGCGGCACGGCAAGCCCGGGCAGGTAGAAGAGCGCGTACTGGCCCGCCAGGAAACCCGGCGCCCCGGGCGCGGCTGCGAAGGTGAACTCGCGCATGTCGTGGGTGAGCTCGCGCGTCGATTCCAGGCGCGCGGCGAAGCGCGCGGGCCGGTGCATCGGCACGTTCTCGGGACGCAGGCGCACCTTGATCGCGCAATCGCTGCGCGGCTCGGCCTGGCAGGCGAGCACGCGGCCCTTCGCGCGGTCGCGCTCCGCGAGCCCCGGCGCGTCGGGGCGCAGCGACCGGATCTCGCCCTCGACCAGCTCGACCTTGCACGTGCCGCACGAGCCGGAGTTGCATTCGTAGGGGAAGCCCAGGCCCGCACGCAGCCCTGCGCGCAGCAGCGTGTCGTCCTCGGCGCAGGGAAACGCCTCCCCGCCGGCGATCCGGACCTCGCGCATCACTCCGCCATCATCGCGTTCGCGAGCTTGGGGATGTATCCCAGCCGGCGCGAGATGTTCTCCGCGGCGGCCATGACCGAAGGAACGCTCGCCTGGACCTGCTTCTTGTTCATGCGCTGCACGGGCGCGGCCACGCTGATCGCCGCCACCACGCGGGCGCTGTGGTCGCGGATCGGGGCGGCCACGCAGCGCAGGCCGATCTCGATCTCCTCGTCGTCGATCGCGTAGCCGCGTGCGCGGATCGTCGCGAGCTCGGCGCGCAGGTTCTCCGGATCGGTGATCGTGTTCTCGGTGTGGCGCTTGAGGCCGTTGTCGATCACCTGCTGCACGACCTCCGGCGGCTGGAACGCGAGGAGCGCCTTGCCCACTCCGGTGCAGTGCGCCGGCGCGCGCGAGCCCAGGCCCGAGGACATGCGCACCGCCTGGCGGCTCTCGCGGATGCGGATGTAGAGCACCGTCGAGTGGTCGAGGATCGCGAGCTGCACCGTCTCGCCGCTCGAATCGGCGAGCGCATGGATCTCGCCCTGCGCTTCGGTGGTGACGTCCATCTTGCGGCGCACGAGCGTGCCCAGCTCGAAGAACGCGAGGCCGAGGCGATACTTCCCGGTCTCGCGGTTCTGCTCGAGCATGTCGTACTCGACGAGCGTGGTCGCGAGGCGGTGCACGGTGCTCTTGGCCAGCCCGAGGCGCGCGGCGAGCGCGCTGATTCCCATCTCGTACTCCTGCTCGGAGAACGCCTTCGTAAGGCGGATCGCGTTGGCGACCGAGGACAGGCGCATGCGCCTGGGCTTGGGCTTTTTCAGGCGTGCGTCCATCGGTGCTCCCGGGTGATGCGAAGGGCGACGAAGTAGGCGACGGCGACGGTCGCCACGACCCCGATGCCGAGAACGCCGTCCCACGCGTCGAGGCGCGCGTCGAGCGCCGGAAGCGCGCGGCGCGCGGCCGCGAGCGCGGCGATCGCGAGCGCCACCGCGGCGACCGCGAGGCTCATCACGCGCGAGGCGGCGGCGGCGCGCGCGTCGGCCGAGCGCACGAGCCGGCTCACCCACAGGCCGTTCAGGGAATCGGTCGCCATCATCCCCGCGGTGAAGACGAGTCCCAGCGCGGCCGCGAAGAGCCAGCCCGCGACCTGCGAGCCGGTGACCGAGAAGAGCACCGCCTGGCTGAACGTGTCGAACGAGAGCGCGAAGGAGGCGCCCACGGCGGCGATGAGCACCGGGTGGCCGGTGCGCGTGAGCCCCTGGAAGAAGCGGCTGCGCATCCCCACCGGACGAACCATCTCGCCGCGCGGCGTGCGCAGGAGCGCGGCGAGGTTCGCCGAGCCGAGGACGGCGAGGAACGCGATCGAGATCCACGTGCCGAGGGCGTCGAGCCACGCCGGGACGCTCCATTGCGTGGCGACGGTGGCGACGGCCACCGCCACCAACGTGACGATCACGCCATGCCCCGCGGAGAAGAGCAGGCCCGACCAGCGCGAGACGATCGGCCGGCGTCCCGCGTTGAACCGCGTGAGGCCGTCGATGGCGGCGAGGTGGTCGGGATCGAGCCCGTGCTTGAGCCCGAGGAGGAACACGACGGCGACGAGCGGCAGCCAGTGGGTGGGAAGCGCGCCCATCTATCGCTGCATGAAGAGCTCGTCCCAGAGCTTCTGCCACTTGTCCTCTTCCTCGAGGACGATCTTCGGATCCATCGTCGTGAACGGGAAATTGTTCAGGTCGCTCTTCACCTTCCGGCTCGCCGGCACGCGCCCCATGGATTCGTAGAGCTTCTGGCCCTCGGGCGAGAGCACGTAGTCGGCGAAGAGCACCGCGGCGGCCGGGTGCGGCGCGGCCTTCGCGACGCCGATGCCCTGGGCACGCGCGGCCACCGGCTGCACGGGGACGTAGTCCACCGGAGCGCCCTTGCGCTTGAGGTGGATGATGTTGCTGTTGTAGCAGGTGAGGCCCACCGGCACCTCGCCCGCGGCGATGAGCTTCGCGAGCAGGATGTGGCCCTTCCTCATGTCGGGCTTCATCGCGGCGAGCTTGCGGAAGAAGTCCATGCCCTTCTTCTCGCCCCAGGTCTTCACGAGGGTCGCCATCCACTCCTCGTCGGTCGCCTCGATGCCGATCTTCCCCTTCCACTTCGGGTCGAGGAAGCCTTCGTAGGTGGCCGGGATCTCGGAGCGCTTCACCTTGTCGGTGTTGTAGCCCACGACGAAGAAGTTCATGCGGTCCGGCAGCCACATGCGGCTCGCGGGGATCGCGTCCGGGGGGAGGTCCCCGGCATAGGGCGAATCGTACGGCTCGAGCACCTTCTCGTTCGCCATCATGTCCATCTCGGGACCGTTGGTCTCGAGGACGTCCACGGTGTCGTGGTGCGCGCGCGCCTCGGCCACCGCGCGCTGCACCACCTTGTCGGAGAGCGCGCGCCACAGCTCCACCTTCACGCCGTACTTCTTCTCGAAGGCCGCCGCGAGCGGCCTGGATTCGCTCGGCGCGAGCGAGGTGTAGAGGACGACCTTGCCCTCCTTCTTCGCCTGCTCGGCGAGCCTCGCCTCGCGGTCGGGCCCCTTGTAGTGGAACGCTTCGTCGTTGCCCATCCCCTGCGCGAATGCGGCGCTGGCGAGGAGCGATGCGGCAAGGGCTGCGAGCGTGCGGATGGAGGGCATGGGATGGACTCGCGGGAAATTGACCGGAGCGGGCATTCTATGTTCAACTTAGCCCGACCGGCAAGAAATTGGAACGATGTTCAGTATAGCGGAACTCGCATCCGCGCCGGGATCTTCCGCACCGATCGATCCGCGGCATCCCCTGCTGCCACGCCCAGCCCATGTCGACCAAGACCCAGACCACCACCACGCACTATCACATCCAGAAGAAGCGCCGCAAGGAATTCCTCGAGGAATGGCGCACCTACCGGCAGTCCGTCATCCGCAAGGAGGACGTGAAGCTCGTGCCGACCGCGCGCGGGATGCGCACCGGAGTGTACATGGGGTGGGACGGCGACCGCCCGACGCGCTCGCTCGACGCGCTGGTGCACGAGGTCGATCCCGACACGACCACCACCATCCATCGCCACTCCTGGGACGCGATCCTCTTCATGGTGGAGGGATCGGGCTGGACCGAGGTGGACGGCGTGCGCTACGACTGGAAGGCGTGGGACGCGATCCACCTGCCCGCGTGGAGCTGGCACCGCCACGGCAACGACTCGGGCAAGCCCGCGCGCTTCATGAGCTACTCTTCGGAGCCCACGCTCTGGACGCTCGGCATGAGCGTGATCGAGGACCGCGGACACGAGAAGTTCGAGAGCCTCCCGCCCCGCCCCGCCTTCTCGCGCGGCATGCCCGGCGACGATCCGTACTCGCGGCGCCTGCGCCGGCTGGAAGCGGAGACGAAGAAGCGCCGCGGCGGCCGCATCCACACGCCGTACGACGAGCAGGAGATCCTCGCCACGCCACGCGGCACGCGCACCAAGTTCCTGAACGACCGCGCGATCGGCAACGAGGCCTCGGGCCTCACGCAGGTGATGATCCAGTTCGCGCCGGGGAAGACCCAGTCGCTGCACCGCCATCCGGGCGAGGCGTGGCTCTACGTGGTGGAAGGCTACGGGCACAGCTTCCTCGGCACCGCCCCCGACAAGGGCGAGCACCATCGCTGGAAGAAGGGCGACCTCATCGTCGTCGACCACTTCCTCTGGCACCAGCACTTCAACGACGACCCGAAGAACCAGTGCCGGCTGGTGCGCATCCACATGTTCGACTCGATCCTCGAGACGATGCGGGCACTCATGGATCCGATGGTGCTCTTCGAGGAGGCCGAGGACACGCTGGTCTCCATGCAGGAGCTCTCGCAGATCCAGTGGCCCGACGACAAGCGGCCGGGCGACTAGCTTGAGCAAGACGGCCCTCCCGCCGGGCGTCCTCTCGATGCACGTGCTCCCCGCGGAGCACCACGACAAGGATTGGGACGCGATCGTCGTCCCGCGCGAGGTGAAGGAGCGCCTCCTCGCCCAGGCGCTGCTCGTGTTGAAGCACGGCCGCAAGCTCTCGATGCTCGCCGGGCTTCCGCACGGCCTCATCGTCCTCGCGGGCCCGCCCGGCACCGGCAAGACCACGATGGCGCGCGGCCTCGCGCAGGTGGCGGCGCTCGCCCTCGCGCGCGAAGGCGCCACCACGCTGGTCGAGGTGAACCCGCACGCCTTCCCGAGCGACATGCTGGGCGAGAGCCAGAGGAACGTGACGCGACTCCTCACGGAGACCGTTCCGGAGATCGCCGCGCGCCGCCCGTTCACGGTGGTCCTCATCGACGAGGTGGAGAGCTTCGCGGTGCGCCGCTCGGCCGCCTCCTTCGAGGCGAACCCGGTGGACGTCCATCGCGCGACCGACGCGGTGCTGCTGGGCATCGACGAGATCGCGAAGAAGCTTCCATCGGTCCTCTTCGTCACCACCACCAACTTCATGCAGGCGGTGGACGAGGCGTTCCTGTCGCGCGCCGATCTGGTGATGAACTTCTCGCTCCCGGACGTGCCGACGATCGCGAAGATCCTCGAGAGCGCGATCGGCGAGCTCGCGGTGCAATGGCCCGCCCTCCTGCCGCTCGCGAAGGACAGCACGCGCATCGGCGAGCTCGCGGCATTGTGCGAGGGCTGGGACGGCCGGCGCATCCGCAAGCTCGTGCTCGCCGCGCTCGCGCAGCGCCTCGAGGTGGCGCGCGATCCCTCGGCCCTCGCGTGGGACGACTTCTTCGCCGCGGCGCGCAAGAAGGGCGGCGTCGAATGGGCGGGCGCAATCGCGCCCACCGCGCGCGAGCTTTTTCCCGACGTGCCGCAGGAGCTCATGCATGACCACGACCATGGGCACGGACCGGCGCACCACGGACACCCGCACCCTCCCACCCACACACACCACCTGCACGAGGACGACGATGGCCATTCGCGTTCGTGACGCTCTCACCGCGGCGTTCGCCGTATTCGCCCTGGCGTACTCCTCGCTCGCCGGCGCCGATGCCTATCCCGACAAGCCCATCCGGATCGTCGTGCCGTACGCGGCGGGCGGCGGGGCGGATCTCCTCGCGCGTCTCATCGGAGGCAAGCTCTCCGATCGACTGAAGCAGTCGGTGATCGTCGAGAACCGCGGCGGGGCGAGCAACACGATCGGCATGGGCCTCGTCGCGCGCTCGGAGCCCGACGGCTACACGCTCGGCCTCGCGACGCCGGTGTTCGTGATGGCCCCGCTCGGCATGAAGGCGAAGCCCTACGATCCGATCGAGGACTTCACGCCCGTGGCGATGATCGGCTTCACGCCCCTCGTGCTCGTGGTGCACCCGAGCGTGCCGGCGAAGACGGTGAAGGAGCTCATCGCGCTCGGCAACGCGAACCCGGGCAAGCTCAACTTCGCCTCGCTCGGCAAGGTGACCACGCAGGGGCTCGCGGCGACGCTCTTCAACCAGATGGCGGGCATCGACGCGGTGCAGGTGCCCTACAAGGGAAGCGCGCCCGGCGTGAGGGACCTCCTCGCCGGCAACGTGCAGTACATGTTCAACGCGCTACCGTCGATGCTGGGCCACGTGAGGAGCGGGAAGCTTCGCGGCCTGGGCGTCTCGAGCGCGAAGCGCTCGCCGGAGCTGCCGAACCTGCCCACGATCGAGGAGACGCTTCCGGGCTACGAGGTGACGACGTGGTACACGTTCGTCGCGCCGAAGGACACGCCCGAGGCCGTCGTGAAGCGGCTCAACCACGAGGTGAACGAGATCCTGCGCGAGCCGGACGTCGCCGAGAAGCTGCACAAGCGCGGCCTCACGCCCGATGCCATGACGCCCGAAGAGCTCGAGCACCACTTCCGGACCGAGGCCGCGAAGTGGGCCAAGGTCGCGCACGACGCGCAGATCCAGCCGGAGTAGGGCCGGCTAGAGGCGTCCGGCGATTCCCGCTCCGAGGCTTCCGAGCAGCTTCTCGCGAGCCGCCGGAGCGATGCTCGTGCCGTCGAGGCTCATGTAGAAGCGCACGTTGCCCTTGCGCGCATGCAGCCCGTGCTTCTGGTCGAAGTAGGCTTCGTCCCCGACCCCCGGCACCGCCTTCACCGGGCCGAAGTACATCTCCAAGCGCTTGAAGAGCTCGGCCGACCCGGACGCCGACGGATCGAAGTAGATCCTGAACTGCAGGCCCTCCCTCCCGCCCCTGCCCTCGTAGAGGCAGTCCGTTCCCTGCACGGTGTTCGGGAACGGCCGCGGCGCGACGCTCCTCGCAGGGGCGCCGAGGGAATCTCCTACTGCCTTCGAGACCTCGGACGCCGACAGCAGCGAGCAGGGGTCCGAAGGAGCATTTGCAGCGAGGGCCGCGGGACTCGCGAGCAGGGCCGCGATGAGCGCGGAGACCAGCGACCGTCTACCGGATCGGGACATGGGGGATTCCTCCTTTGTGTCGCGCCATGCTAATCAATTCGCGCCGGTGCGGCTACGCCTTCATCGCCGCCAGCACCGCTTCGGGCGTGAGCGGCACGCGCCGCACCGGAGCGCCGATGGCGTCGTGCAGCGCGTTGGCGATCGCCGCGGCGACGGGGCGCGTGGTGGGCTCGCCCGCGCCGAAGGACTTCGCGCCCGGGACGTTGCCGACGATCACGATGTCGACCGCGTCCGGCACCTCCATCGTGTCCACGATCGGATAGGTGATCCAGTCGACCGACAGCACGCGCGTCGCATCGAAGCGGACCTCCTCGTGCATCGCGCGGCTCATCGCCTGCACCAGGTTCGCCTCGATGGTTCCCTCGAGGCTGCGCGGGTTCACGACGAAGCCGCAGTCGTGCGCGACGGTGAAGCGGCGCACGCGGTAGCGGCCCGTCGCCGGATCGACCGCCACCTCGGCCACGACCGCGACCATCGTGCCGTGCCGCGGCGCGTGCGCGATTCCATGCCCCACCAGCAGCCCGCCTTCCTTCGTGCGCCGCGGGGCAGCGTGCGGCTGCCACCCGCTCTTCACCGCCGCCGCGTCGACCACCGCCTTCTCGCGCTTGTCGTGGATGTAGCGAAGCCGGAACGCGACCGGATCCACGCCCGCGGCGTAGGCGACCTCGTCGGCGAACGACTCCGAGGCGAAGCAGGTCTGCGGCCCGTCGGGATCGCGGAAATGCGCGGTGCGAAGCGGCGTGCCGAGCGATCGCTTCCAGTCGAGGAGGTGGCTCACCTTGCGCTTGGCCGGGAACGCGTAGCTCTCCTCGGAGAACTTGTGCTCGTCCTTGCTCTTCGGCTGGTACGTGCCGAGGATCTGCGCGGCGAGCGAGTTGCCCGGCACGTCGGTTCCCGAGGGGCGAAGCTGCCCCGAGAAGCCGCGCGCCTCGTAGTCCCACGCCGTCACGTTGCCGCCCGCGTCGAGCCCCGCGCGCAAGCGGAACGCCGCGGGCGGGCTCTTCGGATCCCACCCCGTGCCTTCGTGGCGCATGTACTGCAGCCGCACCGGACGGCCGACGGCCTGCGAGAGGAGCGCCGCGTCGACCGCGCAATCGTCGGCGTCGTTCATCCCGTAGGAGCCCGGCCCCGGTTGCCAGATGACGCGCACCTTCTCGAGGGGAAGGCCGAGCATTGCGGCGAGCGCATGGCGCAACGGATAGGGCTTCTGGCCGGCCGCGTACACGATCGCGCCGCCGTCGCGCACGTCGGCCACGGCGCAGCCCGGGCCCATGGACGAGTGCGACTGGAACGGAAACTCGTAGCGCGCCTCCACGCGGCGCGCGGCCGACGCGAGCGCCGATTCCACGTCGCCGTGCACGTCCTCCTTCTTCGTCGCGTACGGCCGCCCCTCGCGCAGCGAGTCGTAGAGCGCGTCGTAGCTTTCCCAATAGAGCGGCGCCGGCGTGGACCATTCGACGTCGAGCTTCCTCGCGGCCTCGATCGCCTGCTCCTCGCGCTCGCAGACCACGCCGAGCCAATCGCCGTTGCGCACGACGCGCACCAGCCCCGGAAGCCCCGCGCCGTCGCCCACGCGCACGATCTTCGCGCGTGCCTGCGGCGGACGGATCATCCGCGCGTGCAGCATGTCCGGCACGCGCATGTCGGCGACATAGCGATAGGTGGCTTCCACCTTCGGCGCGATGTCGAAACGCGGTACGGGACGGCCCGCGATGCGGTACTCGCGCGGGTCCTTGAGCTTCGGCTCGTGCGCCACCTTCACGTTGAACCGCTTGTCGCCGATCAGCTCGCCGTAGCCCACGCGCTTCGACGGGTCGGCCACCGCGAACACCATGCCGTCGTCCACGCGCAGCCCGTCGACAGGGACGCCGAGATGCTGCGAGGCGAGCGCGAGCAGGGTCGCGCGGCCCTGCGCGGCGGCCTTGCGCAACTCGACGGCTCCCTTCCAGATCCCGTTGGAGCCGCCGGTCCCGCGCTGGTCCACGGTGGTCGCGGTGTCGCCCATCACGATGGTGACGCGCTCGAGAGGAACGTCGAGCTCCTCGGCGACGATCTGCGCGAAGGACGTGCCGATGCCCATGCCCGCCTCGATCTTGCCCACCGAGGCGGTGACGCTGCCGTCGGAGGCGACGCGCAGCCACGAGTCGACCTGGGCGGGATCGACCTTCGCCGGCCACAGCGCGCCGGGCGCGGGCAGCGAGGACGCCTCCGTGGTCTCGACGCTGACACAGCCGGGAAGCCCGAACGAGACGAGGAGCATGCCGCCGGTCTTCAGGAAATCGCGGCGCGTGAGGCCGCGTTGCGTGACGACGTGATCGGCCATGGTCAGGCCCTCCCCTTCTCTGCCTTGTGCGAGCCCTCGGCCATCCGCGAGGCGGCGAGCTTCACCGCGCGCAGGATCGCGAGGTGCGTGCCGCAGCGGCACTTGAGGCCCGCGAGCCCGCGCCGGATGTCGTCGTCGGTGGCGTCCGGGTTGGCTTCGAGGAACGCCGCCGCCGTCATGATCCAGCCGTTGATGCAGTAGCCGCACTGGGCGGCCTGCTCGTCGATGAACGCCTGCTGCACCGGGTGCAGGGCGCCCTCCCGGCCGAGGCCCTCGAGCGTCGTGATGCGCGTCGCGCGTGCGGAAGCGACGGGCGTCGCGCACGAGCGGATCGCGACGCCGTCCATGTGCACGGTGCACGCGCCGCACTGCCCGAGGCCGCAGCCGAACTTCGGCCCCGCGAGGCCCAGGTCGTTCCTCAGGATGTAGAGCAACGGGGCCTGTGGATCCGCTCGCACGAACTGCTCGCGGCCGTTCACCGTCAGGAAGATCGTGTCGGTCATGCATCGCCTCCTTCGAAAGATCGGTGCTCTTCGTTTTCGTTTTCGCCGAGAATCGCCGCGCGCACGGCCGCTGCATCGAGCCCGCGGCCGATCACGACGAGGGCGCCGGGAGCGGCGCCCGGCGGCCACTCCTTGAGCGTGCGCACCGGTTGCAGCGCGCCGTCGAGCGCCTGGATCACCGCCGGCCCCCTGCGCCCCTCGGCCGCGACCAGCCCTTTCACGCGCAGCACGCGCTCGCCCTGCTCGAGCAGGAATGCCGCGAGGCGCATGCAGAAGCCGGACAATTCCACCGGGGAATCGATGGGGAGCGTGTGCGCACGCACGCCCTCGTGGCCGGAGCCGGCCGAGACGCTCGCCTCGAGGTGGCGCAGCTCGCGCCCCGACGCCGATCGCGCCGCGGCCCACACCTCGCCCGCGCCCGGGGATCGCGCGTCGAGCCCCACGATCTGCGCATGCGGATTCATGCGCGCGAGGCGCCCGGCGAGGGTCGCGAGCTGGCTCGCGGCGACGAGGTCGCCCTTCGTAAGCACCAGCACGTCGGCGGCCGCCACGCGCGATCGCGCCTCGGGATTCTCGAGGGCCCGGGCGCCGGTGGTGGCGTCCACCACGGTCGCGAGCCCGTGCAGCGGGAAGCGTTCCCGGAGCTCGGGCTCGGCCAGCCGCTCGAGCACCGGCGCCGGATGCGCGAGGCCCGCGAGCTCCACCACGAGGCGCTCGAAGCGCACCGGGGCGCGGACGCTTGCGGCGAGCGCCTCGAGCGCGGCGGGCAGGTCGCGTCGCGCGCTGCAGCAGGCGCAGCCGCCCGCGAGCGTGCGCGTGGAGGCGGCGAGGCCGCCCACCAGGTGCGCATCGATCGCCGCGTCGCCGGGCTCGTTCACCAGCACGGCGGTGCTCGCGAAATCGGGCTCCGCCATCCAGCGCGCGAGGAGCGTCGTCTTTCCCGCGCCCGGAGATCCGGCAAGGAGCAGCACCGGAACGGGATCGGCGCTCACCACAACGCTTCTCCGCGCGCGACGCGCTCGCCCATCTCGCGCTGGAATTCCGGCGGGCCGAATCCATAGCGCTCGCCGGCGATCTCGTAGAAGAACGGTCGCCCGGTGCGCAGGCTCAGGTCGCGCATCCAGTCGAGGATCGTCTCGCCGGGGTCGCGCCCGGCCGAGCGCAGCACGTACGCGGGACGCCCGCGCCACTTCATCGGGATCACCATCACGCCGATGCGATCGGGGCGGAATTCCTCGGGGAACGGGCTTCCTTCCTGCAGCCACCCGCAGATGAAGTCGCGGCAGGGCGACTGCGGGCGGCGCTCGTAGATCGTGCAGCAGTGGTCGCCGCGGAACCAGCAGGGCGTGCCGGGCCGCATCTCGTGGCCCTCGATCACACCCACCACCCATCCGTCGCAGCACGCGGTGCACTCGCCGCACTCGCGCCCGCGCGCGGCCGCGATCGGCACCACCGCGCCGTGGCAGGACTTGTACTTCCGGCCGCTGCCGCAGGGGCAAGGTTCGTTGCGACCGACCGCCATGGAGCGCGTGGAATCGTGACGAGCGAGAAGAGGCGTCCAGTATACTCGCCGCATTCGATTGGAACTGCGTTCCTTCATCCGGAATCGCTCGTGGCGTTCTACTTCGCCTGCATCCTTGCCTTCCTCCAGGGCGCCGCGCTGCGCGGCGCGAAGATGCTGGTATCGCTCGATGCGCTTGCGCACGGCGCGAGCGCCTTCCAGGTCGGCCTGATCGGCGCGGCCTTCCCCGTCTTCCCGCTGCTCCTCGCGGTCTACGCGGGAAAGGTGTCGGACCGCATCGGCGTGCGCGCGCCGATGATCGGCGGCTCCCTCGTGTTCTGCGCGGGCCTCGCGATTCCCCTCTTCGCGCCCGGCATCGCGGGCCTCGTTGCGGGCGCCGCCTGCGTGGGGCTGGGCCAGATCTTCTTCCAGGTCTCGATGCACAACCTGGTCGGCGCCTTCGGCGACGGGGAGGCGCGCACGAGGAACTTCGCCACCTTCTCGATGGGGCAGTCGATCTCCGCGTTCGCCGGCCCCGCGGTCACCGGCTTCTCGATCGACGGCTGGGGCTTCGGTCCCACGTTCGCCCTCCTCGCGGCCCTCGCCGCGGCGCCCGCGCTCATCCTCGCGCTGCGGCCCTCCATCGTGCCGCCGCGGCGCGGCCCCGTGCGCGAAGAATCGTCCGGCCGCTCCTTCGACCTCCTCGGCGACCGGGCGCTGCGCAGGACCCTTCTCATGAGCGGCGTGACCCTCACCGGGATCGAGCTCTTCCAGTTCTACTTCCCGGTGTACGGCCGCTCCATCGGCCTCACCGCCTCGGCCATCGGCCTGGTGATGGCGAGCTACGCGGTGGCGGCATTCATCGTGCGCATGGGGATGCACGAGGCCTCGCGGCGCCTGGGCGAGCTGGGCGTGCTCACGGCCTCGCTCTTCGTGGCCGGCACGACGTACCTGCTGGTGCCGATGGTCTCGCACGCCTTGCTGCTCGCGGGGGTCGCGTTCCTGCTGGGATTGGGGCTGGGCTCCGCGCAACCGCTCACGATCCTCCTCACCTACAACCACGCGCCGCGCGGCCGCTCCGGCGAGGCGCTCGGCATGCGCATCACCGTGAACAAGGTGACGCAGATCGCGGTGCCGGTGATTTTCGGCGGCCTCGGTTCCGCGTTCGGGGTGCTGCCGGTATTCTGGGCGAACGGCGTTTTCCTGCTCGCGGGCGGGGCGATGTCGCTCGCCGAGCGCAGGCTTTCGACGACGCGATCGGTGCACGCATCGGTCGGCGCCATGGCCACGAAAGGACAGGAGGAAAAGACATGAAAGCAACGATCGCGGCCCTCGCGGCCGGCCTTGCCGCCTTCTCCCTCGCCGCGCATGCGCAGGCGCCCTCGGGCAACGCCGCGCGCGGCAAATCGCTCTTCATGGGCGAGATGTGCTGGACTTGCCACGGCACCGAGGGCTACGGCGGCAAGTACGCCCCGGCGCTCGCGCCCAAGCCCTTCGCGTGGGACGCGTTCACGAAGCAGGTGCGCCATCCGGCGAAGTCGATGCCGGCGTACGCCTCGCGCTATCTCACCGATCGGGACCTCGCGGACATCTACGCGTACGTCTCTTCGCGTCCCGCGGGACACAAGGCGAGCGCGATCCCGCTGCTGGAATAGCGACAGTCCGCCTTTCCCCCGGCCCGCTCCCAGGGGGAGTGCTACGCCCCCTGGCAGACCACGTCCACCAGCGCCGGCCCTCCCGACCTCACCACCTCGAGCGCGCGGCGATAGGCGCCGGCGAGCTTCGCCGGATCGGTGACCGGTCCCTCGGCCCACACGCCGTAGCCCTGCGCGAGCTTCGCGTAATCCACGAACGGGCTGTCGATCGTCGTGCCGATGTGCGAGCGCGACACGTCGCGGTTGTGCACACCCGCCATGCGCTGCACGTGCATCGTCTCGTGCAGGTACGCGCGGTTGTTGAACATCACGTAGAGGATCGGGATCTTGTGGTGCGCGGCGGTCCACAGCACGCCCGGCGAGTAGTTCAAGTCGCCGTCGGGCTGGAAGGTGACGGTGAGGATGCCCTTCGCCTTGTTGGCGAGCGCCACGCCCAGCGATCCCGGCGCGCAGTAGCCCACGCCCTGCGCGCCCGCCCCGCCCATGATGTGGTGATGCTCGGTGATCGCCCAGAGCTGGCGCGGCGCCACCAGCCGGTCGCTCACCGCGAGGCACCACGGATGGTCCTTGATCTGCGCCCACAGCTCCATCGACATGCGCGCCGTGGAGATCGGGCTCTCGTCCCAGCCGACCGCCGCCTTCTCGAGCGCGTGCTTGCGCGACTTCGCATGCAGGTCCTTCAGCTTCGCGCCGCGCTCGGCGAACGCGCGCTTGTGCTCGTCCGTGAGGAGCTTGCGCACTTCGTCGACCAGCACCGGAAGGCTCGCCTCGCCGTCGCCGTTGATCGAGAGGTCCGCGGGAAGGTAGCGCTGGAAGTCCTGGTAGTTGGAGTGGAGGAAGACGTCCTTCAGCGAGATGTCGATGACGCGGGCGTCCGGGTTCGCGAAGTGCGTGAGGTGCTTGGAAGGATCGGCGATCGTGTTGAACTGGCCGAACGCGTTCTGCACCTCGAGGAGCAGCACCACGTCCGCCTCCTTCATGAGCCCCTTCTTCCCCGTCTGGTACAGCGGATGCGTGTTCGGGAAGTTCATGCGCCCGCCCAGGTCCACCACCGGCGCCTGCAGCGCCTCGGCGAGCTCCACCAGGCGCTTCATTCCCTCGGGCGTGCGCGCGCAGCGATCGGCGATGATCACCGGGTTCTTCGCCTCCACCAGCCACTTCGCCGCCTCGACGAGCGCCGCCTGCTCGCCCTGCGCCGGGATCGAATGCGCGAGCTTCGGGATCGAGAGACGGCCCTCGCGGATCGGCTCTTCCTGCAGGTCCATGTCCGCGGTGATGAGCACCGGCTCCATCGGCGGCGTGGTGGCGATCTTGTACGCGCGCACGGTCGACTCCGCGAAGTGCTGCAGCGACATCGGGTAGTCGTCCCACTTGAGGAAGTCGCGCGCGATGAGCGCGGGATCCTGCACCGAGTGGTTCCATTCGGTGCCGGGGCGGCGCTTGGTGATGTCCAGGCCGTTGCCGCAGAACATCACGATCGGCACGCGATCGACCCAGGCGTTGTAGATCGCCATCGTCGCGTGCTGCAGGCCGACGGTGCCGTGCATCGCGACCGCCATGGGCTTGCCCGCCGCCTTCGAGTAGCCGTGCGCCACCGCGACCGCCGCCTCCTCGTGCATGCAGGTGATGAACTCCGGCGCCTTGTTGCCGCCGTAGTTGATGAGCGACTCGTGCAGGCTCCTGTAGCTCGAGCCCGGGTTCATCGACATGTACTCGAAGCCGAGCGTCTTGATGACGTCGACCATGAAGTCGGAGCCGGGGCGCTCGACGATCTCGAGGCCGCCGTGCGACTTTCCTTCCTTCGCGCCGTCTCTGGCATGGGCGCCCTCCTTCGAGGGCGCGGCGTCGGCTGCGGCGACGACGAGCGGCGCCGCGGCGGTCGCGCCGGCGCCGGCCATGGCCGATTTCAGGAACGAGCGGCGATCGACGCCGGGCTTGCGATCTTCTTCCATGCTCTTTCCCTCCTCGGGCGATTCGATTTTTACCCCGGGAAAGTCTAACATCGCCGATTGCATCCGGAACGCCGTTCCGCATCGAAGAAAACCCATGACGACGAAGATCATGCCGCTCGCAGAGGCGATCGGCGGTTTCGTGAAGGACGGCCAGACCGTCGCGCTCGAAGGCTTCACCCATCTCATTCCGTTCGCCGCCGGCCACGAGGTGATCCGCCAGGCACGCAAGGACTTGACGCTCGTGCGCATGACGCCGGACATCCTCTACGACCAGATGATCGGCATGGGCTGCGCGGCGGGCCTCGTGTTCTCGTGGGGCGGCAATCCCGGCGTGGGCTCGATCCACCGCTTCCGCGACGCGATCGAGAACGGCTGGCCGCACCCGCTCGCGATCCAGGAGCACAGCCACGCCGACATGGCGGGCCGCTACCAGGCGGGCGCCTCGGGACTTCCCTTCTCGGTGCTGCGCGGCTACGTCGGGAGCGACCTGCCGAAGCACAACACGAACATCCGCTCGATCGCGTGTCCCTTCACCGGCGAGAAGCTGGCGGCCACGCCGGCGCTCAATCCCGACGTGACGGTGATCCATGCGCAGCAGGCGGACCGCAAGGGCAACGTGCTCATCACGGGGATCGTCGGAATCCAGAAGGAGGCGGCGCTGGCGGCGCGCGCGACGATCGTGACGGTCGAGGAGATCGTGGAGGATCTGCACGCGCCGATGAACGCGTGCCTGTTGCCCCACTGGGCGCTCTCGGCGGTGTGCGAGGTGCCGCTCGGAGCGCATCCGAGCTACGCGCACGGCTACTACACCCGCGACAACGCGTTCTGCAAGGCGTGGGACGCGGTCTCGCGCGAGCGCGAGACGTTCCTCGCGTGGATGAAGCGGCACGTGCTCGGCACGAGGGACCATGCGGAATTCCTGAAATCCGCGAGCGTCGTCGTTCCCGCTCGCGGGGACGCCGTGGAGACTCGCGGCGACGGCGCAGCCGCTCATGCCTGACGCCGCCCACGCCGGATACGGCGCCGCCGAGATCATGACCATCGAGGCCGCGCGGCGGCTGCGCAGCGGGATGGTCTGCTTCGTGGGCATCGGCATGCCGTCGGCGGCGGCGAACCTCGCGCGCCTCACGCATGCGCCCGAGGTGGTGCTCATCTACGAATCGGGCACGATCGGCGCGAAGCCCGACGTGCTGCCGCTCTCGATCGGCGACGGCGAGCTCGCCGAGCACGCCGACACCGTGGTCTCGATCCCGGAGATCTTCCGCTACTGGCTGCAGGGCGGGCGCGTGGATGTGGGCTTCCTCGGCGCCGCGCAGGTCGATCGCTTCGGCAACATCAACACCACCGTGATCGGCGGCGAGTACGAGCACCCCAAGGTGCGGCTCCCGGGCGCGGGCGGCGCGCCGGAGATCGCGTCGAACGCGAAGGAGACGTGGATCATCATCAAGCAGACGAAACGAAGCTTCGTGCCGAAGCTCGACTTCATGACTTCGGTGGGCCATCTCACCGGCGGCGATTCGCGCGCGAGATCCGGGGCGCGCGGCGCGGGACCGACCGCGGTGATCACGGACCTCGGCGTGCTCACGCCCGATCCCGCGACTCGCGAGCTCACGCTCACGGCGCTGCATCCGGGCGTCACCGTCGAGCAGGCCAAGGCGGCCACCGGCTGGGAGCTCAAGGTGGCGGATTCGCTCGAGCACACCGCCGCGCCCACCGCCTACGAGCTGCAGGTGCTGCGCGACCTGCAGGCCCGTACCGCGAAGGCGCATGGCACCGTCGCCAACGAATAACCGGTTTTCTATTTCCCCGGGTCCTTGACGTCGGGGAACTTGTCGAACTCGATGTTCCAGTACTGCCCGTCGCGCTTCTCGACGCGGCGGATGTAGACGGTCTGCACGATGTCGCGCGTGGCCGGATCGATGTGGATCGGGCCGCGCGGGCTCATCATCTTCTCGTGCTTGAGGATCTCCATCGCCTTGTCGGGGTCGATGGAATTGCCGAGCTTCTGCACCACGTCCGCGATCGCCGCCATGCCGTCGTAGCCGCCGACCGCCATGAAGTTGGGCCGCGCGAGCCCTTTCGCCACCTCGTGGAACGCCTTGACGAACTCGCGGTTCTCGGGCGAATCGTGCGCCGCCGAATAATGGTGGGCGCTGATGATGCCGAGCGTGGGCTCGCCCATCGCCTGCATCACGTCGTCGTCGGTGAGGTCGCCGGTGGCGATGAGCTTGATGCCGGCGCTCTTCAACCCCCGCTCCTCGAACGCCTTCATGAAAGCGACGCTCTGCTCGCCCGAAGGCACGAAGATGAAGACCGCCTGCGGCCGCGCGTCCTTGATGCGCTGCACGTACGGGGCGAACTCGGGGTTGCGCAGCGGCGTGCGCACCGAGCCCACCACCTTCCCGCCGCCCGCCTCGAAAGTCGCCTTGAACTGCTTCTCGGCGTCGATCCCCGGGGCGTAATCGGTGACGAGCGTGTAGACCTCGTGGATGCCGTTCTGCAACGCCCAGGTCGCCATCGGCGCCGAGACCTGCGGCAGCGTCATCGAGAAGCGCACGATATAGGGCGACTTCTCGGTGACGATCGAGGTCGCCGCGTTCATCACCACCATCGGCTTCTTCGCCTGCGTCGCGACGGGCGCGACCGCGAGCGCCTCGGGCGTGAAGCCGAACCCCGCGAGGAAATCCACCTTGTCGCGCGTGACGAGCTCCTGCGCGAGCCGCTTGGCGACCTCGGGGTTGGGCCCGCCGGTGTCGCGCACGAGGAGCTCGATCTTGCGCCCGGCGAAGGTGTCGCCGTGCACCTTGAAGAACGCGTCCATTCCCGCCTGCATCTGCTTGCCGAAGTCGGCCGCGAAGCCGGAGAACGGGGCGATCACGCCGACCTTCACCGGCTCGGCGGCGAGCGCGTGCACGGCGAGGAGCGATGCGGCAAGGAAAGCGGCGAGCGTCTTCTTCATGGTCGGGGTCGCGATTGGGGCGGGAGCGCGAGGATGCCGAGCGGCGTGCGCGCCGTCAACCGGCGGGCTCTTCCCAGGGAAGGCCCACGTAGTTCTCGGCGAGCGAGGCGGCCGCGGCGCGCGAGGAGACGACGTATTCGAGCTGCGCGAGCTGGAGCCTGCGATCGAAACTGTCCTCGCCGCGGAAGCGATGCAGCATCGCGGTCATCCACCACGAGAAATGCTCGGCGCGCCAGACGCGCCTGAGGCACGTCGCCGAGTATGCGTCGAGCCCGGCGTCGTCGCCGCTCGCATACCGGCGCGCGAGCGCCCGCGCCAGCACGCGCACGTCGGCGGCGGCGAGGTTCAGTCCCTTCGCGCCGGTGGGAGGCACGATGTGCGCGGCATCCCCGGCGAGGAAGAGCCGTCCGTGGCGCATCGGCTCGGCGACGAAGCTCCTCATGCCCGTCACGCCTTTCTCCACGATGCGGCCCTCGCGCGGCCGCCAGCCGTCCGCCGCATCGAGGCGCGCGTGCAGCTCCGACCAGATGCGCTCGTCGCTCCACGGCGCGAGCGGCTCGTCGGGCTCGACCTGCAGGTAGAGCCTCGTCAGCGTGGGCGAGCGCATGCTGAAGAGCGCGAAGCCGCGATCGTGGCTCGCGTACACCAGCTCGCCGCGCGAGGGAGGGGCCTCGGCGAGGATGCCGAGCCAGGCGAACGGATAGCTGCGCTCGTGCAGCGTGATCGCGCCCGGTGGGAGCGAGGCGCGGCACACGCCGTGGAAGCCGTCGCAGCCGGCGATGAAGTCGCACTCGACCACCTCCGCTTTCCCGCCCGCCTCGAATCGCACCCGGGGACGCTCGGTGTCGAAGGCCTCGATCGCGACGCCGCGCGCCTCGAAGTGGATCGGCCGTCCCGTCGCCACGCGCGCCGCGATGAGGTCCTTCACCACTTCCTGCTGGCCGTAGACCACGATCGATCGCCCGGTGAGCGCGGTGAGGTCGATGCGATGGCCCTCGCCCGAGAAGCGCAGCTCGATGCCGCGGTGCACCAGTCCTTCGCGGCGCATGCGCTCGCCCACGCCGCATTCGTCGAGGAGGTCCGCCGTGTTCTGCTCGAGCACACCCGCTCGCACGCGATGCTCGATATGGTCGCGCGCACGGTTCTCGACCACGACCGAGTCGATCCCCGCGCGGTGCAGCAGGTGCGCGAGGAGGAGCCCCGCCGGACCGGCGCCGACAATTGCGACCTGCGTACGCACGTTCCCCCCCGGAATGTGGAAGGATTCTATACGCCGGTGCGCGCGGACCGCATAGTAAGATCGCAGGCTGCGGCGGCGCGAGGCCGCGCGACCGGATTCCCGCGAGGAGCCCTGCCCGATGCCCGAAGCCTTCATCTGCGACGCGATCCGCACGCCCTTCGGGCGCTACGGCGGCGCGCTCTGCGGCGTGCGCACCGACGACCTCGCCGCGATCCCGATCGCCGAGCTCGCCAAGCGCAACCCGAAGGTGGACTGGGCCGCGTTGGACGACGTGATCTACGGCTGCGCGAACCAGGCGGGCGAGGACAACCGCAACGTCGCGCGCATGGCGCTCCTCCTCGCCGGCCTTCCGGTCGAGGTACCCGGCGCGACGGTGAACCGCCTGTGCGGCTCGGGGATGGAAGCGGTGGGCCAGCTCGCGCGCGCGATCCAGGCGGGCGAGGCGCAGATCGGCATCGCCGGCGGCGTGGAGAGCATGTCGCGCGCGCCCTTCGTGATGCCCAAGGCGGAGGGCGCGTTCTCGCGCGCGAACGCCGTGTACGACACCACCCTCGGCTGGCGCTTCGTGAACCCGAAGATGAAGGCCCGGCATGGGATCGACCAGATGCCCGAGACCGCGGAGAACGTCGCGGAGGAATTCCGCATCTCGCGCGCCGACCAGGACGCGTTCGCCCTGCGCTCCCAGCGACGCGCGCTCGCCGCGCAGGCGAGCGGCTTGCTCGGGGAGGAGATCGTGCCGGTGACGATCCCCGCGAAGAAGGGCGAGCCCGCGGTCGTCGCGAAGGACGAGCATCCGCGCGAGACCTCGATCGAGGCGCTCGCGAAGCTGAAGCCCATCGTGAAGGAGAACGGCACGGTCACCGCGGGCAACGCCTCGGGCGTGAACGACGGGAGCTGCGCGCTGCTGGTCGCGAGCGAAGCGGCCGCGGCGAAATACGGCCTCACGCCGCGCGCGCGCATCCTCGGCATGGCCGCCGCGGGCGTGGCGCCGCGCATCATGGGCTTCGGGCCGGCGCCCGCGTCGAAGAAGCTCCTCGCGCGCCTCGGGATCCCGATCTCGAAGATGGACGTGATCGAGCTGAACGAGGCGTTCGCGGCGCAGGTGCTCGCCGCACTTCGCGACCTGGGCCTTCCCGACGATGCACCGCACGTGAATCCGAACGGAGGGGCGATCGCGCTGGGCCATCCCCTCGGCGCCTCGGGCGCACGCCTCGTGACGACCGCCGCCTACCAGCTCGCGCGTCGGTCGGCCCGCTATGCGCTCTGCACGATGTGCATCGGCGTGGGGCAAGGCATCGCGATGGCGATCGAGCGGGTCTAGCGCGGGCCGCCCCAGCGTCCTCAGCGAGAAGCGCACCATGCCCCTTCGCATCGCCACCTACAACGTGAACGGCATCCGCTCGCGGCTCGGGCAGCTGCTGCAATGGCTCGAGCGCGAGGCGCCCGACGTCGCGTGCCTGCAGGAGCTCAAGGCCGAGCACGCGAGCTTTCCCGTGGACGAAGTGCGCGCGGCCGGCTACGGCGCCATCTGGGCCGGGCAGCGCTCGTGGAACGGCGTGGCGATCCTCGCGCGCGGCGAGGATCCCGTGGAGCGGCTGCGCGTGCTGCCCGGAGACCCGAAAGACGACCACAGCCGCTACATCGAGGCGAACGTGAAGGGGCTGATCGTGGGCTGCCTCTACCTGCCCAACGGCAATCCGCAGCCGGGACCGAAGTTCGATTACAAGCTCGCATGGTTCGAGCGCCTGATCGAGCACGCCCGCGGGCTCCCGGGCACGCAGGGCGTCGTGCTCGCCGGCGACTACAACGTCGTGCCCACCGATCTGGACATCTACGATGCGAAGTCGTGGCGCAAGGATGCCCTGCTGCAGCCCGAGAGCCGCGCCTGCTACGGGCGCCTGCTCGAGCAGGGCTGGATCGATGCGCTGAGGGCGCTGCACAACGAAGAGCGCATCTACACGTTCTGGGATTTTTTCCGCAAGCATTGGGAGCGCGACGCGGGGCTGCGCATCGACCACCTGCTCGTGAACCGCGCGCTCGCGCCGAGGCTTCGCGCGAGCGGCGTGGACCGCTGGGTGCGCGCGCTCCCCAAGCCGAGCGACCACGCGCCCACCTGGATCGAGCTCGACTGAGCGGCGGTCAGAAGAGCGCCGCCTGCCCGCCCGGATAGACGATCGTTTCCGCGGGTCCCGGCCGCGCTTCGGGCGTCATCTTCGCGGGCTCCGGCACGTCGCTCGAGACGATGTGGAAGACCTCCTCGCCGCGCGCGAGGAGATAGTCGGTGATGATGCGGCGGTGGCAGCGCCACCACACCGCCTCCGCGCACATGATCGCGCAGCGTTGCGCTTCGCCGAGCGCGAGCAGCCGCTCGAGCCCCACGCGGAATTCCTCGCCCATCGCGTAGTCGGCGTAGTTGTGGAAGCTCGCGTTCTCCCACCAGCCGTTCACCTCCGGCGCCACGTCGCGCCGGTGCCCGCGCAAGCCGCCGAGGGAAGCGATGTGCTCGTAGGCGATGCCGCTCTTCGCGAGCGAGGCGGGAAGCGCATCGGCGTTGTACTGCGGATTGGTGCGCGAGCGCGGCACGGTGCGCACGTCCACCAGGAGCGCCACGCCGTTGGGCACGAGAAGCCCGGTGAGCTCCTCGATGGGACGCGTGGAATGGCCGATGGTGAAGAAGGGCTCGCCCATGGGATGATATTTTGCGCCGCTGGAGCGCCAAATCGACAACAAAGGGGAAAGCATGGAGCGCGTCGGCCCCGGCGTGCCGCGAGGCGCGGCGCCGCGCCATCGCGCGCCCTCGTGGCGCGAAGGCCGTTGTGCCATGATTCGGCCCTGTCCGCGATCCCGGAGGTCCCACCGATGGAGCTGGTGATCCACGAGTTGTCCAAGCGTTACGGCAACGGGGTGCAGGCGCTCGACCGCGTCTCGCTCACCATCGGACCGGGAATGTTCGGGCTGCTGGGGCCGAACGGAGCGGGCAAGTCGACGCTCATGCGCACGCTCGCGACGCTGCAGGAAGCCGATGGCGGCTCCGCGATGCTCGACGACATCGACGTGCTGCGCGAGAAGGACCGTGTACGGCGCCTCCTCGGCTACCTGCCGCAGGAATTCGGCGTGTACCCGAAGGTCACCGCGCAGGACATGCTCGACCACTTCGCGCGGCTCAAGGGCATCACCGATTCGCGCCAGCGCAAGGCAGTGGTCGACGCGCTCCTCGAGCGGACCAACCTCGCCGCCGTGCGCAAGCAGAAGCTGGGCGGCTTTTCCGGCGGGATGCGCCAGCGCTTCGGCATCGCGCAGGCGCTGATCGGAAACCCGCGCCTCATCATCGTGGACGAGCCCACCGCCGGGCTCGATCCCGAGGAGCGCGTGCGCTTCCATAACCTCCTCGCCGACATCGGGAGCGAGGTGATCGTGATCCTCTCGACCCACATCGTGGACGACGTGGCCGACCTCTGCCCGAGGTTCGCCGTGATCCACAAGGGCCGCGTGCTGCTCGACGGCGAGCCCGGCGCGGCCGTGGCCCGCCTCGAAGGACACATGTGGCGGCGCGTGGTGGATCGCGATGCGCTCGCTTCCGTGCAGTCGGGGGCGCCCGTGGTCTCCTCGCGGCTCCAGTCCGGCCGCACGGTGGTGCGCGCGTACTCGGCGACCCATCCGGGACCGGGATTCGAGGCGGTGGCGCCCGAGCTCGAGGACGTGTACTTCACCGCCGTCGCGGGACTGCTGGAGCCGGCGCGCGCCACGGCGGCGGCCTGATGCGCACCGCCCTCGCCATCGCGGGCTTCGAGCTGCGTACCAAGCTTCCGCGCATCTCGACCGCGGTGTACTTCGTCGTGTTCGGCGCGCTCGCCGCGCTGTGGATGGCCGCGGCGGGCGGCGCGTTCCAGGGCGCGCAGGTCGCCTTCAGCAGCGACAAGGTGTACATCAATGCCCCGTATGCGATCGCCCTCACCGTGATGATCCTGGGGTTCGTGGGCGTCGTGACCGTCGCGGCGTTCATGGGCCGGGCGATCCAGCAGGACTTCGAGTACCAGGCGTCCCACTTCTTCTTCACGAGCCCCATCGCGAAGCGCGATTACCTCGCCGGGCGCTTCGTCGGGGCGGCGGCGGTCCTCATCGTCATCTTCCTCGGCATCGCGGTGGGCGTTCTCGTCGGCACCCATTGGCCCGGCGTGGATCCCGAGCGGGTGGGACCGTGGTCGCTCGCCGCGTTCCTGCGCGCCTACCTGGTGATGCTGGTCCCCAACGTGCTCTTCCTGGGCGCCGTGTTCTTCACCCTCGGCGCGCTCACGCGGCGCATGGTCGGCGTGTACATCGCGGGCGCCGTCGTCCTCATCGCCTACATCGCCGCGGGCCGGCTCCTCGCCGACATCGACAACCGCACGATCGCGGCGCTCATCGATCCCATCGGCTCGAGCGCCGTGAACCTCGCGACCCGCTACTGGAGCCTCGCGGAGAAGAACAGCCGGCAGATCACCCTCGCGCGGGAGCTTCTCTGGAACCGCGCGCTCTGGCTCGCGGTGGGCCTCGCCTTCCTCGCCTTCTGCTATGCGCGCTTCCGCATGCAGACCGAAACGGCGGAGCGCGCGCCCGGCCGCGGCTTGTTCCGCCGGCGGCCCGCGCCGCGTGCGCAAGCCGCTCCGGAGGAGGCGCCCGCGCACGCGGCGCCCGCCCTTCCCGCGGTCGACCTCGACACGCGAGGCGCGGCCTACCTGCGCCAGCTGCCGGGACTCGTGCGGCTGCACCTGCGCGAGACGATCAAGAGCACCTACTTCGTCGCGATCGTCGTCGCCGGGGCGCTCTTCATCTTCGCCAACGCGCGGGTGATCGGCTCGCTGTACGGCACAAACACATACCCGGTGACGTACCTGGTCCTCGGCTTCGCCTCGGGCACGTTCGGGATCTTCATCCTCGTGATCACCACGCTCTACGCCGGCGAGCTCGTCTGGCGCGAGCGCGACGCGCGCATGGCGCTCATCGCGGACAGCCTGCCGGATCCGGGCTGGCTCCCGCTCGCGGCGAAGCTCCTCACGCTCTTCGGGGTCCTCGCGCTGCTGCAGCTCGTGGTGCTCGCCTGCGGCGTGCTGATCCAGCTCTTCCACGGCTATACGCGAATCGAGCTTTGGCACTACCTGTTCGAGCTCTTCCTGCTCGACCTGCCGCGCTACTGGATGCTCGCGTGCCTGGCGCTCGCCGTGCACGTGGCGGTGAACCACAAGTATCTCGGGCACTTCCTGGTGGTCGCGTTCTACGTCGTGAGCGCCGCCGCGGCAGGCTTCGGCTACAACTATTGGGCCTACCACTTCGGGTACGTGCCGGGCGTCACGTATTCGGACATGAACGGCTACGGCGATTTCCTGCGGCCGTACCCCTGGTTCGACCTGTACTGGGCGGCCGCCTGCACGCTGCTCGTCGTGGCGGCGCGCCTGCTGTGGGTGCGCGGGACCGATACCGCCTGGCGCGCGCGGCTCTCGATCGCCGCGCAACGCGCGTCACGCTGCGTGAAGCTCGCGGCCGCGTTCGCGGTCGTCGTGCTCGCAGTGGACGGTGCCTGGATCTACTACAACACGAACGTGCTCAACCATTACCGCAGCGAGTACGCACAGGAGGAGCTGCAGGCGCAGTACGAGAAATCGTTCAAGCGCTACGCCGCCCGGCCCCAGCCGAAGCTCACCGGCGTACGGATCGCGGTCGACCTCTTCCCGCACCAGCACCGCGTGCGCGCGAAGGCGACCTACACGCTGCGCAACAAGACGGATACGCCGATCGACGAGCTCTACGTGACCCTTCCCGAGGAGCTCATCGTCCATCGCATGGAGGCCAGCATCCCGCTCACGCTCGCCGACGACCGGCGCGAGCTCTCCTGGCGGCGCTACACGCTGGCGCACGCGCTGGCGCCGGGCGATTCCATGACGTTCGACTACGACGTCGAATACGACCCGCGCGGCTTCGCGAACGACGGCGAGAGCAAGCTCGTCGTCGACAACGGAACCTTCCTCCACAGCCTCTACCTGCCGCGCATCGGATACCAGGAGACGCGCGAGCTGCAGGAGGATCGCGACCGCAAGCGCCACGGCCTCGCGCCGAAGCCGCGCATGCACGACCTCGACGACGCGGCCTACCACCAGCGCAACTACATCACCGGCGAGGGCGACTGGATCGACTTCGACGCGACCGTCTCGACCGCGCCGGACCAGCTCGCCGTGGCTCCCGGGCGCCTCGAGCGCGAGTGGACCGCGAACGGGCGGCGCTACTTCCACTATCGGGCGCCGGCGCCGATCCTCGACTTCTACGCGTTCCTCTCCGCGCGCTACGCGGTGAAGCGCGACGCGTGGCACGGCCCCGACAAGACCGTCCCGATCGAGATCGATTACCAGCCGGGGCACGAATACAACCTGGAGCGCATGGCGAGCGCCGTGAAGGACGCGCTCGACTACTACACGAAGAACTTCAGCCCCTACCAGTACGATCGCCTGCGCATCGTCGAATTCCCGCGCTACGCGCAGTTCGCGCAGTCCTTCCCGAACACGATTCCGTACTCCGAGGGCATCGGCTTCATCGCGAAGGTCGATCCGAAGGACCCGAAGGACATCGACTATCCCTACTACGTGACCGCGCACGAAGTGGCGCACCAGTGGTGGGCGCACCAGGTGGTCGGGGCCGACGTGCAGGGCGCGACGATGCTCTCCGAGACGCTCGCGCAGTACTCGGCGCTCATGGTCATGAAGCACCGCTACGGCGACGCGAAGATGAAGCGCTTCCTCAAGTACGAGCTCGACGCCTACCTCGTCGGGCGCGCCACCGAGCGCAAGGAAGAGGAGCCGCTCTATCGCAACGAGGGCCAGGGGTACATCCACTACCGCAAGGGAAGCCTCGCGATGTACGCGCTGCAGGACTACATCGGCGAGGATGCCGTGAACCGCGCGCTCGCCTCGTTCCTGCGCAAGTGGGCGTTCCGCGGGCCGCCGTATCCCACCTCGCGCGACCTCCTCGCCGAGTTCCGCGCCGTGACGCCGCCGCAGTACCAGTACGTCATCGGGGACCTCTTCGAGAGCATCACGCTCTACGAGAACCGCGCGGTATCCGCGACCTGGCACCGTGCCGCCGACGGCAAGTACCAGGTGAAGCTCACGGTCGAGGCGAAGAAGCTCCGCGCGGAGCCCGACGGCTCGCAGCACGAGGTGCCGATGGACGACTGGATCGACATCGGCGTGCTCGGAAAGGACGACGCGCCGCTCTACCTCCGGAAGCACCGCATCCACTCGGGGCGGACGACCCTCACCGTAGAGGTGGGCGAAAAGCCCGTGCGCGCGGGGATCGATCCGATCGTGAAGCTGGTCGACCGGCGGCCCGACGACAACACGGTGGAAGTCACCGAAGCGGGGCCCTGACGGCGCGATCGATTCGTGTTGCTGCGGGAAAGCCAAGGGGCAAGGCTCCCGTGGCAAGGAGGTCAAGACGATGCACGACATCCTGAGGACGTGGCGGGCGCTTCGCGGGCGCCTCGAAGCCAGGGCGCGCGAGCTCGCCGACGAGGTGCGCGCCTACCCGGGGCCGATCGCGCGCTGCGACGACCAGCTCCCGGCCCTCATCGCCGAGCGCTCCCGGGCGCTCGAGCTCGCGCGCCTCGCCGAAGCGCTCGAACGCGAGCGCGAGACGCTCTCGCAGGCGGAGTGGATCGACCGATTGTCGAGCTTCGCCGGGCTCGTGCGGCCGCGCGACCAGGCGAGCGGCGCGCTCCACGCGGCCCTGCTGGAGGCGCTGGGCCGCCGCTCCGAGAATCGGGAATCGCCGGCTTGAACTTTCGATTCGCGCGGCGGGTCTTGTCCTACAGTCCTACCACCGAGGCGCCTCCTCCGATGGCCGTTCGCTTGCTGCAACCTTTCATCCTCGCCGCCGCGATGGCGCTCGCCCTTCCCGGCGCCGCGCACGCCACGGCCGCGCCCTCGAGCCCCATCGCCGCCGCCGACGCGGACGTGGTGCGCACGACACTCCCGAACGGCCTGCGCGTCGTGATCGTGCGCGATACGCTCGCGCCCGTCGTGAGCACGCAGCTCACCTATCTCGCCGGCGGCTACGAGACTCCGGCCGGGTTCCCGGGCACCGCGCACGCGCTCGAGCACATGATGTTTCGCGGAAGCCACGGCCTCACCGGGGCCCAGCTGAACGAGCTCACCGGCAAGCTCGGCGGCGACAACAACGCGTTCACGACCAACGACGCGACGCAGTTCACGTTCGCGGCGCCCGCGGCCTATCTCGACGTGCTGCTGCGCATCGAGGCGAGCCGGATGCGCGGGGCCACCCTCGACGAGAAGGGGTGGGACCTCGAAAAGGGCGCGATCGAGCAGGAAGTCTCGGGCGACATTTCCGATCCGGGATTCCTCGCCTTCGAGCAGGCCGAGGGCGCCCTGTATGCGGGCACCGGGTACGCCGAGGACCCGCTCGGCACGCGGCCCTCCTTCGACAGGACGACCTCGAAGACGCTGCGCGATTTCTACGACGCGTGGTACCAGCCCGGCAACGCCATCTACGTGATCGTGGGCGACATCGATCCGAAGGCGACGCTCGTCCGCCTGCAATCGCTCTTCGCATCGATTCCGTCGCGGCCGACGCCGAAGCGCGCCCCGGTGGTCCTGCGGCCGGTCCATCCCGAGACGATCGCGCGCACCACGCCCTCGGCGACCGGCTCGGTGCAGTTCCTCTACCGCGTTCCGGGAATGATGTCGAAGGACTACGCAGCCTCGGAGGTGCTGATGGACGTGCTGAACAATCCGCGCAGCAGCCTCGAGGAGCTCGCGGCCGACGGCAAGGTCCTGAGCGCCGATGCGCAGGCGCAGTCGTTCAGCCGCGGCGGCATCGGCATCGTGGAAGCCGGCTTCGCGAAGTCCGCCAAGCCCGGCGATGCGCGCGCGCGCCTCGAGGGCGTGATCGACGCGCTGCTGCGCGACGGCGTGCCGGCGGAGCTCGTCGACGCGGCGAAGCGCTCGGAGGCGGCGCAATTCGAGTTCAACAAGAACAGCGCGACGACGCTCGCGAGCGAATGGTCGGACGCCCTCGCCTGGCAGGGGCTCGACTCGCCGCAGGCGGCCGAGGACCGGATCCAGGCCGTGACGAAGGCCGACGTGGATCGCGTCGCCCGCGAATGGCTGCGCAAGGATGCGCGCGTGACGATCGTGCTCACCCCCGACGCGAACGGCAAGCGCCCGCCCGGCAGCACCGGCTTCGGCGGGACGGAGTCGTTCGCCGGCGAGGAGAGCCTCACCGTGCCGCTGCCCGCTTGGGCGAACCAGGCGCTCGCGAAGCTCGAGCTCCCGCACTGGACGCTCGCCCCGACGCGCATGACGCTTCCCAACGGCATCACGCTCATCGTCCAGCCCGAGTCCGTGAGCCGCACCATCACGGTGATGGGCCACATCGACCACGACGCGGGGCTGCAGGAGCCGCCGCACCAGGAAGGCGTGGGGCGCGTGCTCGCCTCGCTCTTCGATTACGGCACGCAGACGCTCGATCGCGCCGCGTTCCACAAGGCGCTCGACGCGATCGCCGCGAGCGAGGCCGGCGGCGACGACTTCATGCTCGCGGTGCCGAGCGCGGGATTCGATCGCGGCATGGCGCTGCTCGCCGACAACGAGCTGAGGCCCGCGCTTCCCGAGGCGGCATTCCGCATCCAGCGGCAGTCGCTCGCCCGGCTCCTCGAGGGCGTGCTGCAATCGCCGCGCTACAAGATGCTGCGCGCGCTCAAGCACGGCCTGCTTCCGGCGGGCGACTCGGCGCTACGCGAGGCGACGCCGGCGACGGTCGGCAAGCTCAGGCTCGCCGACGTGAAGCGCTACTTCGCGGGCACGTACCGGCCCGACCTGACGACCATCGTCGTGGTCGGCGACGTCGCGCCCGAGCGCGCGCGCGCGGCCGTGGAGAAATACTTCGGCGCATGGAAAGCGAGCGGCCCGAAACCCGACGTGATCCCGCCCCGGGTGCCGCTCAATCCGGCGGTGTACTCGGTGGTCGCGAACCCCTACGCCGCGCAGGATACGGTCCTCATGGGGCAGGTGCTCGACATCAACCTGCACGACCCGGACCGTTACGCCCTGCAGCTCGGCAACGACGTGCTGGGCGGCAACGGCTTCGCCTCGCGGCTGACGCAGGACGTGCGCGTCGGACACGGCTACGCGTACGGCGCCGCTTCCGGCGTGCAGCTGCATCGCTCGCGCTCGGTGTTCTTCGTCGAATACGGGAGCGATCCGGACAAGGTCGCCCCGGTCGACGCGCTGGTGCACGCCGACGTGACGGCGATGCAGAAGTCGCCGGTCAAGGACGCGGAGCTCCTCAACGCACGGCAGTTCGAGATCCGCTCCATCCCGCTCGAGGTCGCGAGCGTCGACCGGATCGCGAGGGGCCTTCTCACCTGGAGCGATCACGACGAGCCGCTCGACCAGCCGATGGTCGCGGCGCGGCACTACCTCGGCCTCACCGCGGCCGAGGTGCAGGACGCGTTCGGGAAGCACATCCGCGCCGACCGCTTCGTGCAGGTGGTCGAGGGACCGAAGCCCGCGAAGCACTGAGCACTGAGCGCTGCGCGTGCGACTCTAAGCGCCGACCTCCTTGAACACCTCCTTCGCGAGGCGCGCGCCCTCGACCGCCGCGGGCACGCCGCAGTAGATCATGCACTGCACGATCACCTCGAGGATGTCGTCCTTGGTGAGGCCGTTGGTGAGCGCCCCGCGGACGTGCGTCTTGAACTCGTGGGAGCGGTTGAGCGCGATGAGGATCGCGAGGTTGAGCATGCTGCGCTGCTTGCGGTCGAGGCCCGGGCGCGTCCACGCCGCGCCCCAGCAGTACTCGGTGACCATGTCCTGCATCGTCTTCGTGAACGTGTCGGTGGCCGCGATCTGCGGATCGACGTAGGCGGCCCCGAGGACTTCCCGCCGCACCTGCAATCCCTTCTCGTAAAGCGCCCTGTCCATGCCGGTCTCCTCAAGAGGGGCGATGCGCCCCGTTGCGCGCGACTCTAGCATCCGGGCGGCGAGCGGGCGACGCGCTCAGCCGATGAGGCGGATCGCGACGAACGAGAAGGCGGTCCCGGCGACCGTGAGCGCGATGAGCGCGAGCGCCTGTCCCGAGCGCGCGCCCGAGTGCGCCTCGGGGAGCACGTCCGAGGCGGCGATGTAGAGCAGGAACCCGGCGAAGAACCCCAGGTAGAGCATCAGGAAGCCCTGCGAGAGGTGGAAGAACAGCGAGGAGACCGCGCCGGCCAAGGGCGCCACGGCGTCGAGCATCAGCATGGCGCGCGAGCGGCGGCGCGTGTTGCCGTGGACCAGCATCAGGCTCACCGTGTTCATGCCGTCGCAGAAGTCGTGCGCGATCACCGCGAGCGCGACGGCGATGCCGGCCGAGGCCGAGACCTGGAAGCCCAGCCCGATGCCCAGGCCGTCCATGAAGCTGTGGCCGACCAGCGCGAGCGCCGAGGTCACGCCCACCTCGGGATGCCGATGCCGCGCGTAGTCCTCCTCGTGGCCGCCGTGGATGAGGACGAACTTCTCGAGGACGTGGAACACGAGGAACCCGGCGACGAGCGCCGCCATCGCATGGCGCGCCTCGAGCCCCTGGTCCTTCGCGATGCGGAAGATCTCCGGCAGCAGGTCGAAGCCCACCACGCCCAGCAGCACGCCCGCGGTGAATCCCAGGATGTAGCGGATCCTCCCCTGGAAGCGCAGCGCGAAGAGCCCGCCGCCGAGCGTGGAGAAGAAGGTGGCGCATGCGAGGAGGATGGGAATCATGGGATCTGGCGCAGTGTAGCCGCATGCGGCCGGGGGCTGCACGAGGAAGGGCCCCCAGGGCGTATAATGGGCATGCAGGATCATCAAGCAGCGAAGCTCCAGTCTGCTCTGCCGCCACGGCTGCTGCCGGGCGGCATCGAAGCGACCGTTCCCTACCTTGGTCATCGTGTCCCGCCGCCGGGCCGGGCTTCGTTCGCGCATCACTCCAACGAGGGGAACGCCAGTGCCGAAGGAAGACATGATCGAAATGGAAGGGGTCGTGAACGAGGTTCTGCCCGACACGAGGTTCCGTGTCGCGCTCGACAACGGCCATGTCATCATCGCTTACGTGGCAGGCAAGATGCGCAAGCACCGCATCCGCATCCTCGCCGGCGACAAGGTGAGCCTGGAGCTCACCCCGTACGACCTCAGCAAGGGACGCATCACGTTCCGCCACAAGGACGAGAAGGCCGCTCCCGCCTTCAATCGCAGGCCGGCCTACGGGCGGCGCTGATCACGCCCGGAGCTTCAACCGATCCAGCGTCACGGCTGCAGCAGCGTTTTGATCGCGCGCCGCTCGTCCATCGCGCGGTAGCCCTCCGCGACCTTCTCTAGCGGCAGGGTGAGGTCGAAGACCTTGCCCGGATCGATCCTGCCGCTCACGACGAGGTCGATCAGCTTCGGCATGAAGCGGCGCACCGGGGCGGGACCGCCATGCAGGTGCACGTGGGTGAAGAAGATCCGCTGGCCGTCGAACGACACGCCGTGCGGGACGCCCACGTACGACATATAGCCGCCTACCCGCGTCGATCCCAGCGCCTGGCTCATCGACTGTTGGGTGCCTACGCACTCGAGCACGCAGTCGGCACCTGTGCCGTTGGTCATTTCCCGGATTCGCGCCACTCCTTCCTCGCCGCGTTCTTCGACGACGTCCGTCGCGCCGAACCGGCGCGCGAGCTTCTGCCGCGCCTCGTGGCGGCTCATCGCGATGATCCGCTCGGCGCCCATCTGCTTCGCCGATAGCACGGCCAGCAATCCGACCGCACCGTCGCCCACGACCACGACGGTCTTGCCCGGCTGCACGTTCGCCGCATCGGCGGCGAACCAACCGGTGCCAAGCACATCGGAGACCGTGAGCAGGCTCGGGATCATGCCGCCGCCCGGCATGTCGGACGTGGCCATCAGCGTGCCATCCGCGAGCGGCACGCGCAGCATCGGCGCCTGCGCAGTGCTGAAAAATCCCCCGTGCATGCAGCCGGATTGATACCCGGCCCTGCAATTCGGGCACGTGTTGTCGGAGTAGGCGAAGGCGCCGATGACGAACTGGCCGCGCTTCACGTTCTTCACCGCGCTGCCGACCTCTTCCACCACGCCGCAGTACTCGTGGCCCATCGTCATGGGCCCCTTGACCGGTTGCGCGCCCCGATAAGGCCAGAGGTCGGAACCGCAAACGCACGTGGCGGACATCCGGATGATGGCATCGGTGGGCTCCTCGATCCTGGGCTCCGGGCACTCCTCGAAACGCACGTCGTATGGAGCGTGAAGGACTGCTGCTTTCATCTGCATTGCCGCCTCCTCGACGAGTTGCGTTCGACAATCCATCCGCGAAATGATGCGCTCGGGGATTGGTGCGAGCCGCGCGCGGTCGCCTGTGCGACGAATCTACCGACGGCCGGCCACCCACGATCATCCGTCGTCCTGCAGCGATTGGGGCGTCCCGCCGACGTGCGTCTCAGCCGCTCGCGGACGCGGGCGCGAAATCGCCTCCGATGGTTTGCTGCGCTGCGGCAGGCGCATCGTGGCGTCATGTGGATGCTCTACGCCGTGCTCACCCTGTTGCTGCTGCCGACGGCGGCGGTGATCGCGCTTTATGCCTCGCGCATCCGGTTCTCGAAGCGGATCGTCGCGCGGACGGTGCCGGCGCAGTCCTCGCCCGCGCGCTGCCGGCGCACGATCGTCATCGCCGGCGACAGCACCGCGTTCGGCGTGGGCGCGCTTCCGGAGCACTCCACCGCCGGCCGCCTCGCCGCGGCCTTTCCCCACGCGCGCGTGATCAACGTGGCGAAGTCGGGCGCATGCGTGGGACACGTGTTCGCGCAGCTCGCGCGCGTGGTGGAACCGCTGGCGCGATGCGGCTGCCGCAAGGTCGACTTCGTGCTGATCCATGCGTGCGCCAACGACGTGATCGAGTTCCGCTCGGTCGGCGCGTTCGAGGCGGACCTGCGCGCCGCCATCGCGATGGCGCGCCAGTTGAGCGACAACGTGGTCCTCATGCCGGGCCAGAATTTCAGCGTCGCACCCTTCTTCCTGCGCGGCCTCTCGCAGATCGTCACGCGGCATGCCGCGAAACTCCACGCCGTCGTGGAGCAGGTGACGGCCGAGCTCGGCGTGACCTTCGTCGATCTCTTCCGCGATCCGTCGGAGGATCCGTTCGTGAAGGAGCCGCACCGCTACTACTGCGCCGACGGCCTGCATCCCTCGGGCGAGGGCTACGGCATCTGGTTCACGGCGCTCATGGGCGCGGTGCCGCTGAAGACGCTCCTGGGGGCGGACCGGTAGCCGTATCGCCCGACCCTCACGCGACGAAGAGCACCATCGCGGTGAAGTGCACGGCGCTGCCCGCCATCACGAACAGGTGCCAGATGCCGTGCCAGTGGCGAAAGCGCTCGTCGTACAGGTAGAACAGGATTCCGACGGTGTAGATGAGTCCGCCGCCGACCAGCCACGACATCCCGTTCCACGACAACGCGCGGAAGAGGGGGACGAGCGCGAATACCGCGAGCCAGCCCATGAGCACGTAGATCGCGAGCGATAGAAAGCGCGCGCCCCGGGCGAGGCAAAGCTCCTGCACGATTCCGACGATGGCGAGCGTCCAGATCGCGCCGAACATGGTCCATCCCCAGGCTCCATGCAGCGTCACGAGCGCGAACGGCGTGTAGGTGCCCGCGATCATCAGGTAGATCGCGACGTGGTCGAGCTTGCGGAAGACGTCCTTCGCACGGCCGCGCAGGCTGTGATAGACCGTCGAGACGAGATAGAGCAGGAAGAGGGCCGCGCCGTAGACGCTCAGGCTCACGATCCGCATCGCGTCGCCCGTCGAGGCGGCGAGCGTGATGAGCGTCGCCGCGCCGGCCGCGGCGAGGAGAGCACCGACAAGGTGGGTATAACCGTTGAATCGCTCGCCGTAGTACATGCCGCAGTATACGAGGGGGCGAGACGCCGTTCCTTGAGCGGCGTCACGAGCGTCCGCGGTTCATGCGGACGCTCGTGTTCATGCAACCTGCCTGAAATCAGGCCGTGACCGTCCGGGTGTCGCCGGGCTTCATGACAATGGCCTCGCAGGCCGGGTCGATCTTGGCCAGGTAGCGGCGGAACTCGTCCCCGGCCTGGATGCCCATGACGAGCGGGTTGTGCGCGTAATGCACGGGAATCGCCTTCGTGACCCCCATCCATTCGCATACGCGCGCCGCGTCCTCGGGCCCCATGGTGTAGGGACCGTCTCCCACGCAGACGATGCCGAGGTTGGGCTTGTAACGCTCGCCGAGCAGCTTCATGTCCCCGAAGACGTCGGTGTCGCCGCTCGCGTAGACGCGCATTCCGCCGATGTCCACCATGAATCCCGCGGACGGATATCCGGAAAGGTTGGAATGGACTGCGGGCACGAGATGCGCCGCCATCCGGCCGAACTTCGAGACTCCGCCGAAATTCATTCCCGATCCGCCGTTCGAGACGATCTTCGCCGGGTCGAGGCCGGCCTTCTTGAACTCCGGCACGAGCCCCTTGCGCAGGAGGTCGCTCTGGCCGGTCGTCATGACCGGCACGCCCGCGTCGACGAGCCCCTTGAGCATTTCGAAGTAGTCCCCGATGTGGTCGCCGTGGTCGTGCGTGAGCAGCACGAACACCGCCTCGGGGTTCTTGCCCTTCACGTACTCGACGAAGCCTTCCTTGCTGGCGTATTCGGGCGGCTTGGGGATCGAGAAGCGGCTCCAGCCGGCGTTGTTCCAGATCCACGCATCGACGTACGCGATCTGCTTGTAATCGGGCGTCGCGAGCTCGACGATGCCGCCTCCCAACCAGCGGACCACGATCCGCCCTCCGGTCATCCGCGCGGGCCATTCCATGTCCGGTTGCTGCATCGCGCCCGCGCATCCGGCGAGCGCCAGGGCTCCGCCCAGGGCCATCGCGGTTTGCAGGACCCTGCGCCGTCCGACATCCACGCCACGCTCCTCGCTCGATACGCCTTGCCGACCGTCTGCTTTTTTCATTGCCGGGCTCCTCCGGTGTGGGTGGGTGGGAGAACGTCGTGCCGGTGCGCATTCTTGCACGGCTGGCCGGACAAGTCCCGGTTGGGCTCATCGGATCGTTGCAGCGAGCCGGTCGCGAGGGAAGCGCAAGCCCAACAGCCGCTGCGTGCAGACTATTCCGCGCTACGGCTTCGGCCGCGAGCGTCGCCTCGGCCGAGGCGATACGTTCGCTTACCGCCGACCGCGCCAGCGTCGTTCGCCGCCGACGAGGAGCGCAGGCTGCACGCCGTCACGCATCAGGGCATCCCAGTCGAGGCGCGGCGCGGCGATTTCGTCCATCGCGAGGACCGGCAGGTCGTGGTCCTGCGCAGGCGGCTGCTTCGCGGCATGAACATTGCGCGAGGCGGAAGGGGGCTTACCGGTGGCGATCTTCATGGGGGCACCTCGATCGCATGTGCGAATCGATTGTGCGCGGCACCGGATGCCACGACAAGTGGGTGCGATCGACCAATCGGCGGATTGCCCATTGCGGACGGAACGCGCACTCCTCGCGCCCGCCCGGCACGAGGCATGAGGCCGGCGCGTCGTATGATGCAGGCGTCGTCGAGTGCTTCCCGCTGGAGACTCCCAATGCAAATCGTCGAAATGTCCGCCCCTGGCGGTCCCGAAGTGCTGCGCGCCGCGAGCGCCGACAAGCCCGCGCCCGGTCCCCGGGACGTGCTCGTCAAGGTCGCGTTCGCCGGGGTGAACGGCCCCGACATCATGCAGCGCAAGGGGCTATATCCGCCGCCGAAGGGCGCTTCCCCCCTCCTCGGCCTCGAGATCGCGGGCGTCGTGGAAAGCTGCGGCGCACAGGTGCGACGCTGGAAGCCGGGCGACCGCGTCTGCGCGCTCACGAACGGCGGCGGCTACGCCGAGTTCTGCACGGTGCTCGAGGACCATTGCCTTCCCGTGCCGCGCGGGCTCGATTTCCGGCAGGCGGCGTCGCTGCCGGAGGTGTACTTCACGGTGTGGAGCAACATCTTCATGGGTGCGCACTTGTCGAAGGACGAGGTGTTCCTGGTGCACGGCGGGGCGGGCGGCCTCGGCACCGCCTCGATCCAGCTCGGCAAGGCGTTCGGCGCGCGGGTGGTCGTGACCGACAGCCCCGCCGAGCGCGTCGCGCAATGCAAGGCGCTCGGCGCCGAGCGCGCGATCGACTACCGCACCGAGGACTTCGTCGAGATCGTGCGCAACGACTTCGGCGGCGCGGACGTGATCCTCGACATCGTGGGCGGGCCCAACATCGCGAAGAACGTGAAGGCCGCGAAGCCCGACGGGCGCATCGTCCAGCTCGCTTTCGCGCTCGGCTCCAAGGCCGAGCTCGACTTCATGCCCATCATGCTCAAGCGCCTGCACTACACGGGCTCGACGCTCCGCAGCCGGCCCGACGCGTTCAAGACCGAGGTGGCGCGGCAGCTCGAGAAGAGCGTGTGGCCCCTGTTCGAGAACGGGACCCTCAAGCCGGTGGTGCACACGGTGCTGCCGCTCGCGCAGGCCGCCGAGGCGCATCGGCTGATGGAATCGGGCGGGCACACCGGGAAGATCGTGCTGCAGGCCTGAGGTCTGTACGGCGTCCCAAAGGGATCTACGGTCGGCGCCGATCGCGGGATTCTCGAACTCCGTCATGCCGTGCTCGAACACCGTGCACAAGAACGCCTGCGCCCTTGCGCGCTTAATCATGCAGTCGACCGCTCCGACTCCATCAGACGAGGAAAGTGGCTTCGCAACTGGTCGAGCACGAGCCGGCCTTCGGCTTCATCGAGCCCCGCGCCCACCCGGTATGTCTTCGCTCCATAGTCGAACGCGATAGTCCCGGTTCCCGGGCCGAAGAGCGGCGGCACCCAGCGTGTCTGGTTCGTCCACATCACGTCGAGTTGCGGTGAGACGCGAAGGTGGCTTATCGCAGCGCTCGTAAACTCCCGGGCGCGATTCAGACCGCCCAGCCAGATTCGCTGCACCAGTCGATCGGAAGAGACCAGGATCTCCTCGCGACCGGAGAGTTGCCACAGGACCACGGCGAGAGCATAGAGCTCGCCAAGCGCCCACATCACCAGCCAGAAGAACAAGAAGGCCTGCCCATCGCCGCCTCGACTGACGTCCGACATCGCCGAGATGCCGCCGATCGTCCAGCCTCCCAGCCACGCGGTCAGAAAAAGGAGCGTGAACCAGCTGCGTGGCGCAGGCGTGCTGATACTGAGACCGTCCGCCGTTTGCCGGACGGTGAAGCGCGGCTTGCTCGGTTCAACGCGCATAGGTTTGCCTCAACGGGCACGATGAGGGCGTTATACCCCATGCTTCCGGATATCCGCCATGAAGGCAGTCACTGACCGAGAGTGTCCCTACCAATGTATTGACGTTGTATGTACATATCCGTATACTCCTTGTGTATACAGGAGATGCGCCATGGCGACCACCCGGGAAATCACCATCAACCTTCGCGCCGGTTCCGCGCAGAAAGAGCTCATCGATCGCGCCGCGGAAGCCCAGGGCAAGAAACGCACCGAATTCATGCTGGAAGCGGCATGCGAAAAGGCCGAGCGGGTGCTCATCGACCGTGCGTTCTTTTCGCTCGACGCCGAGGGCTTCCGGCAATTCACCAAGGCGCTGGACCTACCGCTGCGCCATCCTGAGCGCGTAGCCCGGCTGCTCGCGAAGAAGTCGCCTTGGGAGAAATAGACGTCCGCCGGCTGAAGCCCCCGGAGCCCCTGGCCGATCGACACGTCATCGACGAGTTTCGCTGCAGCGAGCGCGGCCTCGAAGACTGGCTCAAAAAGCACGCGAGGAGCAACGAAAAGCGCGGCGCTTCACGCACGTATGTGGTCTGCGACGGCACATCGGTCGTCGGTTATTACTGCCTGAGCGCAGGCGCGGTCTCGAGGCAGGAAGCGCCATCCGCAGTCCGTCGCAACATGCCGGAGCCCATCCCCATCGTACTGCTCGGGCGCCTGGCCGTTCACGAAGAATGGACGAATCGCGGGATCGGTGAAGGCCTGCTGAAGGATGCAGTCCTTCGCTCGATCAGCGCGGCCGAAAAGATCGGCGTCCGGGCCCTGCTTTGTCATGCGCTGTCGGAACGCGCGCAGGCCTTCTACCTGAAGAACGGCTTCGTCGAGAGCCCGATCTCGCCGTCGACGCTCATGCTGCCGTTGTCAGCGTTGATGGGCTAGTCGATTCGGCAGAGTTGGTAGGCGCGATTGGACTCGAACCACGTTCGGAAGCCCCCCGGCCTTATGGTAGCCGAGCGAGTGGAAATTGCAGCCACGAGCGATGATTGCGCGCCAGCGCCTCGACGCACGTCCCCGAATTCGGCATCATGCGTCCGAACCGGCACATCCCATGCCGACGGTTTGACGCTAAACGAATGAGGCAACGCGCCGTCCGCTACTACTCGATGGGCGACGTGTCGGGTTACAGCATCGCGGCCGCGGGTTACGTGCGCGGCCTGGTCAATTCCGGCGTGGCCGTGCAATGGTTGCGCCTGCAGTGGCCGGACGACGGAAACTTCGCAAACCTCCGCGCCTTCGGCATCGAGTGCCCGCTGCTTGCCGGTGTCGGCGGTTCCCGCTCCGGCAACTTCGCCGACCTCAGGGCGTTGGCCCAATGCACCTCGCAGCCGCTGGACTGCGACGCCGTGATCTGCCACACCAAGCCCGACTACTGGCCGGCCGCATTCGGGCGCGAAGGAGATGCGCGTCGCATCGGCATGACGGTCTGGGAAACCAGCCGGCCGCCTGCGTACTGGATGCCGCTCATGAACCTCGCCGACCGGATCGTCGTTCCGTGCCGGATGAACCGCGACGACTTCGCGCAAGCCGGCGCGCTGCCCGCCGTACACGCCGTGCCGCACGTGCGCATGCATCGGCCGCACACCTACGCACCGGCGGAGCTCGACGAACTGCGCGGCCGGCTGGGCATCGCTGCCGGGCACCGCGTCTTCTACTGCATCGGCGCATGGGACCCGCGCAAGGCCATACCGGATCTGATCGACGCTTATGCCCGTGCATTCCGCGCCGACGATGGGGTGACGCTCCTGATCAAGACCGGCAAGTGGGGTTACGGCGAAGCGCCGTTCCGCGAGTCGCGTGCTACACGCGCGATGTTCGACGAGCTCACCAGGAAGCTCGAGCAGGCTCGCGGCGGTCGGCTTGCGCCGATACGCCTGGTCGACGGCGACCTGGACGATCGCACCCTGGGCGCGCTGCATGCGCTCGGCGATTGCTACGTATCGCTCACGCATGGTGAAGGCTGGGGACTGGGCGCATTCGACGCCGCCACGCTGGGCAAGCCGGTGATCATGACCGGCTGGGGCGCACCGCTCGACTATCTCGCCGGCTCCGGCGACACGTGGCCAGGCGCGGTTCCGTACCGCCTCGTCGCAGCGCCGGTCTTTCCTCCTCAGCGGCCCTACTTCTTTCCGAGCCAGCGTTGGGCGCAACCCGACCTCGACTCGGCCGCCGCGTTGATGCGCCGCTTCCACGAGGACGGCGACGCGATGCGCGCCGCCGCGCGCGCGATCCGCGTCGAGATCCTCAACCGCTTCGCCGAGCCCGTCGTCACCCGGCAATTGCTGGAGGCGATCGATGCCTGAGACTCCTCGCGAGTTCCACTTCGTCTTCGGATTGCGTGCGCAGACCGAGCCGATGCATGCATTGCACTACGCGTGCCTGGAATCGTGCAGGCAGGTCAATCGCCCGCGGGCGATCCACTTCCACTACCGCAACGAGCCGCACGGTCCGCTGTGGGAACGCATCCGTCCGCACCTCACGCTGCACCGGCTCGACGGGCCGCCGCACGACTACGACGCCGCACGCTACGCCGCGACGCCGGAAGGCCGCTTCATCGCGCACATGGGCTTGGGCTATGCGCATGAAGCGGACTTCGTGCGCCTCGACGCGCTGATCGAGCACGGCGGTGTCTACGCCGACATGGACACGCTCTTCGTGCGCCCCTATCCGGACGAGTGGTACGCGCACGAATTCGCGATCGGCGAGGAGCCGGGCGTGATCGCCGACGACGGGTTGATGAAACCCTCGCTGTGCAATGCCGTCATGTTCGCGCAAGCCGGATCGCATTTCGCGCGCGCCTGGCGCGAGCGCATGGGCCGCGCCTTCGACGGCACGTGGAGCCGCCACTCCTGCCAGGAGGCGGCGCGACTTTGGGGCGAGCGGCCGGACACGTTGCGCGTCCTGCCCGAGGAGTGTTTCTACAGCTTCCCGTGCACGCCCACCGGGCTCAAGGCGCTGCTCGTGGACAACATGCCGGTGCCGGACGCCGCACATAGCGTTCACCTCTGGGCGCACCTGTGGTGGGCACGCGATCGCACGGACTTCTCCGAGGTGCATGCCGGCCAGCTCGATCTCGACACGATGCGCGAGACGGACACCACGCTCACCCTGCTCGCGCGGCGTTTCCTGCCGTTGGCATGATCGCGCCCGCGGGCAGCGCGGGCGCTCTCCCGGCTTGGGGTTCCCGAGAAGATCGGGCGCCGGTATCATGTCCATGCGCCCGGGCTGCATTGCCCAAGACGCGCTAATAACGACAACGAAAGGCATCGGTGGCAGGCCGCTTGCATTTCATTTCGGGTTTGCCGCGCTCGGGTTCCACGCTGCTGGGCGCGCTGCTTGCGCAGAACCCTCGCTTCCACACCAGCATGAGCAGCCCGGTCGCGGGCCTCTTCGGCACGATGCTCGAGGAGCTCAGCGCGCGCAACGAATTCGCCATGTTCTATGACGACGCGGCGCGCAAGCGCGTGCTGCGCGGCATCGTCGAGAACTACTACGCCGACAGCGCCAAGAGCGTCGTCTTCGACACCAACCGGGCCTGGTGCGCGCGCATGTCGGCACTCGCCGAGCTGTTTCCCGACGCGCGCGTGATCGCCTGCGTGCGCGACCTGCCGTGGATCGTCGACAGCATCGAGCGCGTGATCGGCGAGAACGCCTTCAGCCCGTCGTCGATCTTCGGCTTCCGGGCCGGCGGCACCGTCTATACGCGCGCGAACGGCGTGGCTGCAAGCGACGGCATGGTGGGTTTTCCGTACGACGCGTTGAAGCAGGCGTTCTACGGCGAGCAGGCCGATCGGCTGCTGCTCGTGCAGTACGAAACGCTCACGACCGATCCGGCACGAGCGATGAAGGCGATCTACGACTTCATCGGCGAGCCGTCATTCCGGCACGACTTCGAGCACGTCGCGTTCGACGACCGCGGCTTCGACGCGCGCAGCGGCACGCCGGGGCTGCACCGCGTCCGCGAGCGCGTGGCTGCGACTGCGCGCGTGAGCGTGCTGCCGCCCGACCTCTTCAAGCGCTTCGAGAACGATGCGTTCTGGCGCAATCCCGAACTCAATACCCGAAAGGTGCGCATTGTCTGACCTTCCACAGCGTCCTCTCATACTGGCCGGCCTGCTCGTGTTGGGATTGCGGCTGAGCGCGCCTTCGTCGGCCTATGCCGGCACGAACGGCAGCAATGGTGTTTTCGGCGGTGCCGGGGGTCCCGGATCCAATCCGGGTACGAACGATGGCGGGGCTGGCCCGTGGAATGCCCCCGGCGGGTCGGGCGGTCCGGCCGGAGGCGGAGGCGCGGGCGGCGCAGTGAATAGTGGCGGCACCGGCGGCACCAGCCTGGGCGGCGGCCGGGGTGCCGATGGGGGAGCTTACGGACAAGCGGGCTGGCTGGTGGGAGGCGGTGGCGGCGCCGGCGGTGGATTCGCGAGCTTGGGCGAGGGTGGCGGTGGTGGCGGCGGCGGAAGCGCATACGCAGCGGCGACGAATTACACTTGTGGCCTTTTCTGCACGTTCGGGGGCAGCGGCGGCGGCGGCGGCGGGGGATTGGGAAAGGAAGTCGCCGGCAGTTACGTCAATGCCGGCGCGATCAGCGGCGGTAACGGCGGGAGCGGCGGTCCGGTAACCAACCTCCTCTCATGTAACAACCTGAGCGCCGGTGATTGTTCCGGCGGCGGAGGAGGAGGTGGCGGCGCGGGGATTTTGCTCGACGCATCGGCTGTCCTGACCAACTCCGGTTATATCCACGGAGGTAGCGGCAGTAACGGCCAAATCGGCCGCCATGACAGCGGGCCTCTGCTTGGTGCAGGCATAGGCGGCCGCGGCGGCGGCGGCGCGGGCCTGTTGATGAGCGCAGGCAGCAACGTCACCAATGCGGGAAACATCCGCGGCGGCAACGGAGGCACATTCGGCAGCACCACGAACGGCGGCTACGGCGGTACCGGCGTTTCCGCCGCGGGCAACGCGACCATCGTCAACGCCGGCTCCATCGCGGGCGGTAACGGCGCCAACGCGGTGGCGCTCACCGGCGGCGGCAATACGCTGGAGTTGAACGCGGGCTATGCATTCTCCGGCAACGTCGTGAGCGACGGCAGCGGCGCCGGAGATGCGCTGGCACTCGGCGGCGCGGGCAATGCCGTGTTCAACCTGTCCAAGGTCGGCAGCCTCTACCAAGGCTTCGCGAGAGACACGAAGACAGGCACCAGCACCTGGACGGCCACCAACGCGGCCACACAGGCCATGATCTGGTCGATCGACGCGGGCACGCTGGAACTGGATGGCAGCCTGCCGGTCTCCGGCAGCGCGATCGCCGTGAACGGCGGCGGCACGCTGAGCGGCACGGGCAGCTTGACCGGCAATCTGAGCGCGGCGAGCGGCGCCACGGTGATGCCGGGGACGGGAGGCACATCGGGTGTGCTCACCATTGCAGGCAACATTGCGGAAAACGCCGGCAGCACGCTGCTCATCCACGCCGACAACGCGGGCCACAGCAGCGGAATTGCGGTGACCTCGGGCACCGCCACGCTGGGCGGCACTCTGGACATGGCGTTCACGGCAGCGCCGGCGCAGGGCCAGGTTTACCCCGTGCTGGCCGGAAACATCAGCGGGAAGTTCGCCTCGGTGACCGCCACCGGACTCGGCGCCGGGAACGGCCTTTACGTGGTTTATGGGTCGGTCACCGTATCGATCGGCCCGTCGCTCGGGATCACGAGCCCCGCTTCCGCAACCTTCCAGGACGGCCAGCCGGGCAGTTTCGCCATGACGAAACTCAACCCGGATTTCCCCGTATCGACCTGCGGCGAAAGCGGCGCGTTGCCCGCCGGCGTCCTATTCGACGCATCGACCTGCACGTTGTTCGGCACGCCGGGTGCGGGCACTGCAGGCAACTATCCGATCGTGCTCAAGACTTCGAACGGCGTCGACCCGGACGTGACGCAGAATTTCGCGCTGACGGTCTTCCCCCCGTTCGCGATCACGAGCCCGAATTCCACCACGTTCGAGGAGGGCAAGCCGGGCAGCTTCGCGATGACGAAGACGAACGTTCCCCCGTCGACCTGCAGCGAGAGCGGCCCGTTGCCCGCGGGTGTCACGTTCGATCCTTCGACCTGCACGTTGAGCGGTACGCCGGCCGCGGGCGCGGCGGGCACCTATTCGATCGTGCTCAAGGCTTCGAACGGCCTCGATCCCGACATCACGCAGAATTTCACGCTGAAGGTCTTCGCCCCGCTCGCGATCACGAGCCCGAATTCCACCACGTTCGAGGAGGGCAAGGCCGGCAGCTTCGCGATGACGAAGACGAACGTTCCCCCGTCGACCTGCAGCGAGAGCGGCCCGTTGCCCGCGGGTGTCACGTTCGATCCTTCGACCTGCACGTTGAGCGGTACGCCGGCTCCGGGCACCGCGGGCCCTTATTCGATCGTGTTCAAGGCGTCGAACGGCGTGGACCCGGACGTGACGCAGAATTTCGCGCTGGCGGTCCTCGGGCCGCCGAAGCCCGTCCCTACGCTGTCCGGAAAAATGCTGGCTCTGCTCGGCGCCTTGATCGCCGCCTGCGCGGCGTTCTTCGATCCGCGGCGCCGAAGCGACTCGAGCGCTGCCGGGCGGCGGCGGTCACGCGATTGACAACGCGCCTGCGTCGTAGGGCATGCGCAGCGTGCCGAGGGGTGGAGAGTATTCGGCCAGCCGCGTGCGCAACGTGTGCTCGCGCGCGAGCAGGCGCGCGCCCGAGTAGCGCTTGAGGCGCGAGATCGCCGCGTGATGCTCGGCGGGAAAGACGTTGCCGCCATGATATACGTAGACGTAGGCCCAGCCGCGGTCGCGCAGCCGCGCGACGGCCGCGCCGTCGCGCAGGATATCGAGGACGAGCGCGGTATCCTCGCCGCGCGCGAGCTCGGGATAGCGGGGCATCGCCGCCTTGCGGCCCAGCAGGGAGCCCTGCACGAAGTTGCACGGGTAGGGTTCGGCGTCCCAGTCGTCCCAATAGAGCTCGCCGGCTTGCGGGAACCAATGCAGCTGATCGGCGAGAAAGCAGAACTCGGCGCGCTGCTCGCGCAACGCCCCCAGCTGCAGCTCCAGCCGCAGCGGATGGTACCGATCGTCGTCGTCCCACTGGCACACGAGCTCGCCCTGGGCCAGCCGCACCGCCAAGTTGCGCAGCGCGCCAAGGCTCGCGCCCGGCGCCGTGGCTTGCACGCGGATTCGGCGAGCGGGATGGCGCCGCGCCAACCCGCGCACGCGCGCGTCGAAATCCGCGTCGCCGTCGTGCACGATCACGAGCTCGGCATCGGCGTACGTCTGCGCGGCGAAATCGCCCATCGCGAGCTCGAGCAGCGGCAGGCGCGACGGCATCGTCACTGCGAGGCACGAGATCATTCGTGAGCTCGCCGGGGCATGATCGCGACGGCTCTCGTCGCTCGCGGCGCAGGAGCATCCTCGCCGCCTTCCCGGCGCGGCCGCTGTTGCTGCTCACCACGCCGATGTTCGACAAGTCGTGGCTCCGCGTCGCGGGCGGCAGCGTGCCCGGCTGGGACGTGTCGGAGGATCTCGCGAGCTTTCGCAACGCCCACGCGGTCGTGTTCCACCTGCCCCAGGTGGTGAACATCCGCAACTTGCCGAAGCCGCCAGGACAGGCCTGGATCGGCGTGACCGCCGAAAGCGACGTGAACTATCCCCGCCAGGCCGATCCCGGACTGCTGTCGTGCCTCGATGTCGTGGCGAGCTATCACCAGGACTCGGATTTTCCGGTCAACTACACGGCGCCGGCGCAGTTGCACGAGCTCCTGCTCCCGCCGCCGGCGAAAAGCGACGACGCGCTCGTCTGCGCGTTCATCTCGAACCCGCATGCGCACAGCAACCGCGGGGCACTCGTGCGCGAGCTCGAGCGCAATCTCCCGGTGCATCACTATGGACGCTGGCATACCACGCATGGCGGTGTCGGCCCCGGCCGTGCCGCCAAGCTGGACGTGCTGCGCCGCTACCGCTTCGCCCTCGCCTTCGAAAACGCGATCGATCGCGACTATGTAACGGAGAAATGGTTCGACTGCCTCGTGGCAGGCTGCGTCCCCGTGTATCTCGGCGCGCCGAACATCGCCGAGTTCGCGCCCGGGCCGGAGAGCTATATCGACGCCAGCGCACTCGATGCCACGGCGCTGGCGCACCGACTGCGAGAGACGGCCGCGTCGCAAGAGCGCTATGCCGGGCATTTCACATGGAAGCATCGGCCTTTGCCGACGTCCTTCGTGCGGCTCTTCGAGGATCAGGAGATTCCGTTCCTGCATCGATTGTGCGCATGGCTCGATTCGCAGAGAGCCGCTGTGGCTCCGATCGAGGCGACCGGGACGCCGGGAAAGCGATTGTAATCGACTAGAATGCGTCACCATGAGCCAGGCGACCTACATCCTAACGTACCGTGCGGATCGCGGAGGACAGCGCCGGCGCAACCTCGAAGCCGTGCTCGCCTGGCTCGCGGGCTTTGCGCAGATCGATGTCGTCGTCGTGGAGCAGGACGTCGCGCCGACGCCCCTCGCGCCGACGCAGCCGCGCTGCCAAACGCTGTTCGCCTACAACCCGGGTCCTTTCAACAAGAGCTGGGGCTTCAATGTCGGCTTCCGTGCGGCCAGGACGCACTGGCTTGGCTTCGGTGATGCCGACGTGATCGTGGGCGAGGCCCTGTGGCAATCGTTCCAGTTGCTGCGCGAGGGACTGCTCGCGGTGAAGCCCTACCGTCGCTTGATCGACTTGACTGAAGAGGAATCGAGGTCCGTGCGCGCCGGCGACTTCGCGCGCGTGCCCGCGCGCGATCCGCGCGCACCACTAAACCGGCAAGGCATCGGCGAGCATGTCGTATTCGCGGGCGGCAGCTTCGTCATCCATCGTGACGCGTTCGTCGCGCTGGGCGGCTGGGACGAGCGCTTCGTCGGCTGGGGCGGCGAAGACGACGCATTCTCGTACCGCATCGAGCGCAGCCGAATCGCGTGCACGGAGCTGGACATGAGCCCGGCCATGCACCTGTGGCACGATCGCTCACGCGACGCGACTTTCGGGCAACCGCTCTACGACGCCAACCGGCGCCTCCTCGACGACTATCGCGGGTATGCCGATGCCCAGCTCGACCGGCTCGCCGAGGTGCAGATGCAGCTGCTCGGCCGCCGCGAGAAATACCGGCCCCACTCCGCGTGAGCGCCGATTTCAATCTCCTGATCGGCACGCCGGCCTATGGCGGCATGATCCACGCCGATTACGTGAATGCGCTGCTCGGCTACCAAAGCCTCGGCATCCGCTTCAGCCTGATGTCGATCGGCAACGAGAGCCTCATCACGCGCGCGCGCAACACGATCCTGTCCGAATTCGTCGCCCGCGAGGAGTTCAGCCACCTGCTGTTCCTCGACGCCGACGTGCTGCTGCCCGCGCCGGGCCTCGCCCGGATGATCTCCTGCGGCAAGGACGTGATCGGGGCGCCGGTTGCGCTCAAGGCGCGTACGGCCGAGGGCGGCCGCGTCTTCAACGTGGGCAATGCCTGCGGCGAGGACGGGCCGCTCCTGCTCTGCGATCGGATCGGCACGGCCGCGCTGATGCTCTCTCGGGATGCGGTCGCGAGCCTGGTCGAGGATGCGAAGAGCCAGGGCCACGTCTACGCCCGCGGGACCACGGCGCTGCTCGGCGACCCGTTGCGCGCGCGCATCTTCTACGACGTATTCCGCGTGGGCGTGGTCGACGACGAGTACCTGTCCGAGGATTTCTGGGTGTGCCGCACGCTCCGCCGGCTGGGCTTCGCGATCCACGTAGATGCGACGGTCGTCACGCAGCATTCGGGCGCGATGCGGGCCTGAGCCGGCCGATGCAGCTGCTGCCCGTCCTCGTTCCGCGCCAGGCGCCCTACCACCTGCTCATCGACGAGACGCGCGACAATCGCATCGCGCCGGTGATCGCCTCTCAACGGATGTGGGAGCCGGTCGAGACGGCGTTGTTCATCGAGCTGCTGCATCCGGGCCTGCGCGTCGTCGACGTCGGCGCGCACGTCGGCTACTTCACCGTTCTGTTCTCGCGGCTGTGCGGCGCGGACGGCTTCGTGCACGCCTTCGAGCCCGAACCGTCCAACCATCGCCTCCTGCGCGCCAACCTGCTCGTCAACGACTGCTCCAACGTCGAAGCGCACGCGCTTGCCCTGAGCGACTCGGCCGGCACCGATTCACTGTTCCTCTCGCCGGACAACGGAGGCGACCACCGCATGTACTTCGTTGCCGGTCGCGCGCGCTGCAGCGTACGCACCGATACGCTGGACCGGGTCCTCGCCACCGAACGCGTCGACTTCATGAAGATCGACGCCCAGGGCGCCGAGCCGCGCATCCTGCGCGGCATGCAGGGACTGATCGCGAGGGAACGCTCGCATCTCGGTGTGCTCATGGAATTCGCCCCGGGGCTGCTCGAACGCCACTCCGGGGGCCTGCAATCCTTCACCGAGCTGCTCACCGCGCTCGATGCCCTCGTGTTCTGCCCCGGCATGGACGGGAACGGGCTGCGTCTCGATGGCGCCGATCACCTTCCCGGCTTCCTCCAGCGCCTCGCCGGCGAGCTCGCCCGCACGGGCGAGGAAGACGCATCCGGCAACCTGTTGTTGTTTTTCGGCGAGCAAGCGCGCAGCCTCCATCTCTCGCGGCTTGCGCTGACGTGAGCCCGTTCGCGTGCGCGGCGGCCGATCAATCGGCGGATGCGCAAACGATGTACATCGCCTTGTCGGCTTGCAGCCCCGTCAGCGATCTCAGCAATCGATTGAAGTGATAGCCGGCCATGCGCATGGGAGTGCGCTCCACGTGCACGTCGTCTACGCCCATCTCGAGCACGCGAAAGCCCACCCGGGACACTAGCCGGCGCAGCGTCGAGGGCACGAAATGGGTGAGATGGATTTCCTGGCCCCAGACCAGCGGTGCGAGCGGATGCCCGGCGTTGCGACGCGAGAATCGGCATCGAAGCAATGCTGCGGCCTCGTTGGGAACCGCGATGACCAGGATCCCTCCCGGCCTGAGCGCGCGCTTGAGCGCCGCCAGCGCGAGCCCTGGGTAGGGCAAGTGCTCCAGCACATGCCACAGGGTGATGACTTCGAAATGTCGTTGCGGCAGCGGTATCCGGGCCAGCGTGCCGATCAGCGGGCCGTATCCGCGCGCCCGCGCATATCGGGCGCCGGCCTCGCTCACCTCGGTGGACATGATCCCGAAGTGCGTCCCCGCGAAGTCCAGAAAACGCCCGTCGCCGGTGCCCACGTCGAGGAGCATGCCGGACCGTTTGAAACGCAGAATGATTCCGAGGCGTTTCGCCCAGAGTTTGGCGCGAACGGCATCCTGATGCTGCCAGGCCACGTAGGTCATGCCGGAATCGTACGAGCGGACGATCTCCCGAAGTGTCGGACGTGGATTGCGGAACAGGACGCCGCATTCCGAACAGAGCCATACGTCGTGGGAGTAGCGCAGGGCGACGTCCCGCGCCGCGCAAACGCAGCACTCCGAGAGCTTTTCAAGCTCGGAAAAGCCTTGGCCTTGGCCGTGGCCGAGTCGGGCGGCATTCATCGACCCATAGGATAACGAATGCGGCTCGCCCGGAGTCTCCGGGAATCCCGGGGCGGTTCAGCTGAATGCAAAACGGAAGATGGTAGGCGCGATTGGACTCGAACCAACGACCCCCACCATGTCAAGGTGGTGCTCTAACCAGCTGAGCTACGCGCCTGCCGAAGGAACGCGAAATTTTATCACAGCGAGGCGTGCCGATCGGTAGCGCGCACGCCTGGCCGAATAGCGATGCCGCAAGGCGTTCCCCTCGCGAGGGGCGCCTCCGAAGCGCGTGAGCGACGGGCCGAGCGAATGTGCCGATCGAGGACGGACACTCGTCGCGCCTGCGCGCATACTCCGCTCGCTGTCAGGGCTTGGAGTTCCCCGATCAACAAGCGAAACATTGAAGGGAGGTCTTCATGCGTACTCTGTGGCAGTCATTCGGCATCGTCGCCGCATCTTTTGTGGGCATCGCCCCGGTGCTCGCCGGCGATCAGCCGCACGGCGATTTCGCGATGGCATTCAACGGCAGCCCCGGCCTCGCTTCCACGGCGCCTGGGTCACCGCTCACTCTGCAGACCGACAACCTGAGGATGGAAGCGACGGTGATGTGGGCCGGCCCGCCGAACCAGGGCGGCGTGATCGTGTACAACGGCCACGGCTGCTGTTCGGGCTGGGGCATCCTGCTGTTCGGCGATGCCGACGGCGCCGACGCGCACAAGCTCGGGGTGCTCGCGGGCGGGGTCACCATCGTCTCCGCGCCGGTCATGCTTCCGGTCGGCGAGTGGACGCACGTCGTGATGGAGCGGCGCGGGCAGGACGTCACGCTCTCGGTCGGCGGCACGGGCAGGCACGACCCGGTGCAAACCTTCGACCTCGGCATCATCCCGGTGAATCCGCTGGGTGTCGACAACCGGGTGGTGACCGGCGGGACCGTGCGCACGACGGAAAAGCTTTCGGTCGGCGAGAACTTCAACGGGCTGATCGACAACGTGGCCGTTCGCACGCTGGACACGAACCAGGCGCTCGATTCGTGGCGCTTCAACGACGTCACCGGCTTCATCGCCACCGGAAGCCAGGGCCATGTCCTCAACCTGCAATCCGCGGAGTGGATCGACATCTCCCACGACCAGGGCGTGGACGACAATCGGGATTGAGGAAGTCGAACGGCGGCGCGGCCGATCTAGATGCGGTTGACGCGCCGCCCTCTCGACTCTACGCGCGCATGTCCCGGGCGATGACCTCCGCCGCCTTCTCCGCGATCATGATCGTCGGGACGTTGGTGTTGCTGGAGACCAGCATCGGCATGACCGAGGCGTCCACGACGCGCAGGCCCTCGGTCCCGTGCACGCGCAACTCCGCATCGACCACCGCGTCCGGTCCCGCGCCCATGCGGCAAGTGCCCGAAGGATGCCAGCACGTCTGCGCGGTGGCGCGCGCGTAGTCGAGCAGCGCCTCGTCGCTCGCCACCTCCGGCCCCGGGCGCGTCTCGCGCACGATCAGGCGCCCGAGCGAGGGCTGCGACGCCACCTTCCGCAGCACCTTCAGCAGACGCACCATCACCTCGCGATCCACCGCCGCATCGAGATAGTTCGCCTCGATCTTCGGCTGCACGCGCGGATCGTTCGACTGCGCGTGCAGGCTCCCACGCGATTCGGGATACAGGAAATATCCGCCGAGCTGGAATCCGGGAAACGGGTCGATCCCGGTCGCGCGGCTGGTCGAGTAGCGGCTGCTGCCGGAGACGAGCGCGCACTGGATGCGCACGTCGGGGCACGCAAGCCCTGCGCGCGTGCGGATGTACGAAAGGCCGGTGAGCGTCGCGGTCGCGAAGAGCCCGTCGCGATGGAGGAAATAGCGCGCGAGCGACTTCGCGAAGAACCAGCGATCGGCGAGCAGGTCGTTCACGGTGACGTGCGGGCGGCACTCGAAGGTGATGCGCGGCATGAGGTGGTCCTGCAGGTTCTCGCCCACGCCGGGCAGGTGCTGCACGACCGGGATGCCGAGCGCACCGAGGCGTTCCGCATCGCCGACGCCGGAGAGCTCGAGGAGCTGCGGCGAGCGCAGCGCCCCCGCGCAGAGCAGCACCTCGCGCGTCGCGCGCGCTTCGTGCATCGTGCCGCCTACGCGATAGCGCACGCCCTGTGCCCGGCGTCCCTCGAAGAGCACGCGTTCGACGATGGCGTTCGTCACCACGTGCAGGTTCGAACGGCGCCGCGCGGGTGCGAGGTACTCCAGTCCCGCGCTCGACCGGATGCCGTTCCTCACGCTCAACTGCAGCGGCGCCGTGCCTTCGGGGAGCGCGCCGTTGTAATCGGGCGTGCGCGGATAGCCCGCCTCGACGCACGCATCGAGGAAGGCCTGCGTGACGGCGTCGGGCTTCAATTCGGTGACGCCGATCGGGCCGCCGCGGCCGCGATGCGCGGGATCGCCGAACGCGCAATCCTCGAGCTTGCGGAAATACGGCAGCACGTCCTCGTAGCCCCAGCCCGGGCAGCCCAGGTCGCGCCACTGGTCGTACTTCGCGGGATGGCCGCGCGCGAAGATCATCCCGTTCACCGAGCTCGAGCCGCCCAGCATGCGCCCGCTCGGCCAGTAGAGGCGGTTCCCGGCGAGCTGCGCCTGGGGCTCGGTGTCCGCCTTCCACACGTAGCGCTCGTCGGTGAGGAGCTTGCCGACCCCGAGCGGGATGCGCACCCAGATCGAACGGTCCCCGCCGCCCGCTTCGAGCAGGAGGACGCGCGTCGCGCCGCCTTCGCTCAGGCGGTTCGCGAGGACGCAACCCGCCGAGCCGGCGCCGACGATGATGACGTCGTATTCCGGGATCGTGGCCATTCCGATCGGGCCGGGCTCTTTCGCGCCCGGCCCCCTCGCGCAACGCTACTTGTGCTGCTCGTGCGCGGTCTTCACCATGTTGTAGTAGAGCTCCATGATCCGCTCGTGGTACGGATACACGCTCTTCGCGAAGGCGATCTGCGAGTCGAGTACCTTCTTGAAGAACGGGTCCTTCGCCGCGTACTGGGCCGTGACCTTGTTGCTCGCCGCGATGAACTTCGGGTAATAGTCGGCCGGCGTGTTGCGCACGACGACGTGGTCCTTCTCCTCGAGCTCCTTCAGCGCCATGGCGTTGTCGTAGATGTCCGACTGCAGCGAGTCGGCGATCGTCGCCATCACCGCGACGCGGATGATCTCCTTCAGGTCCGCGGGCAGGGAGTCGTAGAAGTCCTCGTTGAGGATGAGCTGCCCCACGTCGGTCTGCTGGTGCAGGCCCTGCAGGTAGTAGTACTTCCAGATCTTCTGCAGCCCCAGCGCGCGGTCGTCGGCGGGCCCGATCCACTCGGCCGCGTCGATCACGCCGCGCTGCGCGGCCGGCACGATGTCGCCGCCGGGCAGCGCCACCGCGGACACGCCCATGTCCTTGTACGTCTGCCCCGGGATCCCCGGCGGCGCGCGGTACTTGAACTTGGCGAAGTCCTCCATGTTGTCAATGGGTTTCTTGAACCACCCGAGCGGGTCCGGTCCCATCGGCTGCATCAGGAAGGCCTTCACCTTCATGTGCATCTTGTCGTGCAGCAGCTCGTTGTAGAGCTTCTCCCCGTCGCCCCGGTAGAACCACGCGAGCATGCTGTTCTGGTCGAGCCCCGTATCGGGCGGGACGTTCGCGAAGAGCACGAACGCGGCGTTCTTGCCGGTCCAGTAGTTGGCCCAGGAGAACGCGCCCTGCACGACGTTGTTGTTGACGCCGTCGAGCTCCTGGAAGGTCGGCACGACCGCCCCGGCCGGGAGGATGTCCGCCTTGAGGCGCCCGCCCGACATCACGTCGATCTCCTTGCCCCACTTCTGCATCAGTTGGTAATAGATGCTCGAGGTCGGCACCACCGTCTGGATCGAGAACTTGTAGACCTTTCCGTCCGCCGCGTGGGCCGTCGCCGCGCACGCCAGCGCGAGCCCGCAGGCCGCGAGGGCGCGCATCGCCTTTCCGATCGCGTTCATCTCCGTTCCTCCTTTTCGCTCTTGTCCTGCATCCACCCCTCGCGGGGAACCCCGACGGCGCCCTGCGGCGCCCTCCTCACTACATTCCGGCGGTCCGCGGAAGCCACGTCACCAGCGTCGGGAACTCGATCAGCACGAGCACCACGAGGAGCTGCAGCACCACGAACTGGACCATGCCGAGATAGATGTCCTTCATGCTCCACTGCGGAACCACGCCCTTCAGGAAGTAGGCCGATAGCGCCATGGGCGGCGTGAGCCACGACGACTGCAGCGTCACCGCGACCAGGACCCCGAACCACAGCATGTCGAAGCCGAGCTGCTTCGCCACCGGGATGAAGATCGGCACCACGACGAGCACGATCGGGATCCACTCGAGAGGCCCGCCGAGCACGAAGATCACGAAGAGCATGAGGAGCAGCATCGCCGTCGGCGGCAGCGGCAGCGCCGTGAGCACATCGGTGATGAGCGCGCCGCTGCCCAGGCGCGCGAACACCGCGCCGAAGAAGTTCGCCGCGCCGATCAGGAACATGATGAAGGCGCTGGTCTCCATGGTCCGGAAGACCGCGGTCTTGAACCGCGCCCAGCCCATGCGCCGGTACGCGAGCGAAAGGATCACCGAGGCGAAGGCGCCGGTCGCGGCGGCATCGGTCGGCGTCGTGACGCCGGCGATGATGAGGCCGAGCGTGGCCATGATCACCGTGGCGATGGGCACCACACCGAGGATGAGCTCCTTCGCCTTCTCCCAGCCGGTGGGCGGCGTGCCTTCGAACACGAGCGGCGGACCGAGCGACGGGTTGAGGTGCGAGCGCACGAGCGCATACACGAGGTAGACGGCGGAGAGCACGAGCCCCGGGATCACGGCACCCGCGAAGAGGTCCGAGACCGGGACCCCGATGATCGGGCCCATCACGATGAGCATAACGCTCGGCGGGATGAGGATTCCGAGCGTGCCGCCCGCCGCGATGATGCCCGCGCACATCCGCGTGTTGTAGCCGCTGCGCATCATGATCGGCGCCGCCATCACGCCGAGCACGGTCACCGAAGCGCCCACGATCCCCGTCGCGGCGGCGAAGACCGTCGCCACCAGCATCACGATGAGGTAGAGCGAGCCCTTCATTCGGCCGAGCGATAACCGCAGCGCCTCGAACATGCGGTCCATGAGCCCCGACTGCTCGAGCACGTAGCCCATGAAGAGGAAGAGCGGGATCGCGGCGAGGTCGACGCTCGTCATGAGCCCGAAGAACTGATACGTGAGGAGGTAGAAGACCTGGTCGCCGATCGCCGCGTAGCCGAACATCAGCGCGACGAAGATGAACATGAAGGCCATGGGGAAGCCGGTGAGCACGCCCGCCACGGCGACCACCAGGGAGAGCACGCCAAGGGCCGGATTCGACATCGCTCTACCTCGAAGGCGGGAACCGGGTGTCGGTGCGGGCCGTCCACTGCGCCTTCAGCACCTCCGCGAGGCCCTGCAGCAGCAGCAGCCCGAGCGTGAGGGGCATCACGATCTTCAGCGGATAGATGATCGGCATCCACGGGCTTTCCGGGTAGGTCTCCTGCTGGCGAACGGACTGGACCGCGAAGCCGAGGCTCACCCAGAAGAAGATTCCCATCGCCGGGAAGTACACGCCGAGGTAGAGGACGAGGTCGATGATCGCCTGCCACTTGGGGCGAAGCGCCGTGAGCAGGAAATCGGCCCGCACGTGGCTGCCGCTGCGCAGGGCGAACGGGGCCCCGAGCATGAAGAGCGCCCCCGCCGCCATGTACGTGATGTCGTACGCCCAGACGGTCGGCCGGTCGAAGATGTAGCGCGAGACGACCTCGTACACGAGCGCGCCGGTCATGGGGACGATCACCCACGCAGCGAGCTTCCCGACGGCGACCGAGGGGACTTCGAGCAGGCGGATCGCTGCGAGCAATGCGTCCGGCGGCGTGCGCGTTCGCGCCTCGGCCATGGCCATGCCTCCTCCGGGGAGAGTTCCGGCGCCCGGGCCGCTCGATCGCGGCTCTCTTCGGGGACGCCATCCCGACGCCACGCTAGGCGAGAGCCCACGACGGTGTCAAGCGATTTTCAATACTGCCAGGTGTCCAAAAGTGAGACTATGCTGCATCGATCGCGGCACCGGGAGGCGGCATGGCGAGCAGGCGGGGCAAGCCCGAACCGCGCGAAGAGGCGCGCGCCGCGAAGGGCGCGCAGCGCCAGCCGCGCGATCTCGTCGCGCGCGTGGTGCTCGCGCTCGAGTACGCCGCGCAGTCGAGCCGGCCGGTCACGGCCGCGCAATTCTCCGCGGACCGCAGCGTCCCGCGCGCGAGCGCCTTCCGCATCTTCGCCCGCCTGCAGCAGGAGCGGATCCTGATCCCCGAGCCGGGGGGCCGGGGCTATGCGAAGGGACGGCGCCTCGACGATCTCGCCACCGCCATCCTCGCCCACTCGCCGGCCTTCGGCGCGCGACACCGCGTGCTGCGCGCGCTCGTCGACGAGATCGGGGAGACCTGCAACCTCACGATGCTCTCCGGCGCCGAGATCGTATACATCGACCGCGTCGAGACCGACTGGCCGCTGCGCATGCACCTCGCGCCCGGATCGCACGTGCCGAGCCATTGCACGGCGACCGGGAAGCTCCTCCTCAGCCGGCTGCCCGAGCGGCAGATGAAGGCCCTGGTGCGCGCCGCGCCGCTGCGCCGCTACACCGAGCGCACGATCACCGATCCCGCGAAGCTCATCGCGGAGCTCGCACGCACGAGGCGGACCGGGATCGGCATCGACGACGAGGAGTTCGCGGCGGGAATGGTCGCGGTCGCGGTACCGGTGCTCGACTCACGTGGGCGCGCGCGCGCGGCGATCGCGGTCCATGCGCCCGCGGTGCGGCTGCCGCTCGACGCCGCGAAGCGCCATGTGCCCACGCTGCGCGCGGCGGCGGCGGCCCTCTCGAAGCTGCTGCCTTGAGCGCTTCTACGCCGCCTGAAGCCACAGTCCCTTGAGGTATTCGCCCTCGGGAAAGTGGATCGACACGGGATGGTCGAGGCCCGGCCCCAGGTGGCGGCGCACCTGCACGTCGGCCTTCGCGTCCGCCGCGGCGCCGGCGACGATCTTCTGGAAGAGGTCCGGCGAGACCGCGCCCGAGCACGAGAACGTGAGGAGGTGCCCGCGCGGTGCGAGGAGCTTCATCGCCCAGAGGTTGATGTCCTTGTAGGCGCGCGCGGCCTTCGGCACGTGCTTCTCGGTCGGGGCGAATTTCGGCGGATCGAGGACGATGAGCCCGAAGCGCCGGCCCTGGTCGCGGAGCTTGCGCAAATACGCGAACACGTCGGCACCGATCCACTCCGCGCGCGAGGCGTCGAGCGCATTCATCGCGAGGTTGCGGCGCGCGGACTCGAGCGCTTCTTCCGAAGTGTCGACCGAGACCACCTGCTTCGCGCCGCCCTTCAGCGCCGCGAGGCTGAAGCCGCCGGTGTAGCAGAAGCCGTTCAACACGTCGGCGTCGCCCGCGAGCGTCGCGGCGAGCGCGCGGTTGTCGCGCTGGTCGAGGTAGAAGCCGGTCTTCTGCCCCCTCGCGACGTCGACCTCGTAGGCGATGCCATCCTCGACGATGCGCACCGCGGCCGACGCATCGCCGAGCAACGGGCCCACGCGCGGCTGCAATCCCTCCAGCTTGCGCACTTCCGCATCCGAGCGCTCGAAGACGCCCTTCACGCCCGCGAGCTCCGCGATCGCCGGGCCCCACGAGTCGCGCCAACGCTCGGCGCCCGCCGCGAGGATCTGCACGACCGCGGTGTCGGCGTACCGATCGACCACGAGACCGGGGAGCCCGTCGGATTCGCCGTGCGCGAGGCGCATGCCGTCGCTTCCGGAACGCACGATCGAGCGCCGCGCGATGGAAGCGGCGAGGCGCGCGCGCAGGAACGCCTCGTCGATCCGCTCGCGCTCGTCGAAGGACCACACGCGCGCGCGGATCTGCGACTGCGCGTTGTACGCCGCGCGCGCGAGGAAGCTGCCATCGTGCGCGACGACCGCCACCGTCTCGCCGAAGCCGGGATCGCCCTCCACGCGCTCGATCGCGCCGGAGAAGATCCACGGATGGCGATGCCGCAGCGATTTCTCGCGGCCGGGCTTGAGGACGATGCGGGGCTGGGAATTCACGGTCGGAAAATGGGGTCAGATTACATTATCGGGCGCGGTGGTCGCGGGGCGACGCTGCCGGCCGAATATGTAATCTGACCCCATTTTCGACATTTTCGCATGCGCATCCACGACCGCATCTTCGTGAAAGTCGGCGACATCACGCGCGAGGAAGTCGACGCGATCGTGAATGCCGCGAACTCGTCGCTGCTGGGGGGCGGAGGCGTGGACGGCGCGATCCATCGCGCGGGCGGGCCGGCGATCCTGGAGGCCTGCAGGGAGATCCGAGCGACCACCCACCCCGACGGCCTTCCCACCGGCGAGGCGGTGATCACGACCGGGGGGAAGCTTCCCGCGCGCCACGTGATCCACACCGTCGGGCCGATCTACGGCAGGGAGGGCGGCGAGGAGCCGCGCCTGCTCGCCGCGTGCTACCGCAACTCGCTCGCGCTCGCCGCACGCCACGCGCTCGCCACCATCGCCTTCCCCGCGATCTCCACCGGCGTGTACGGCTATCCGAAGGACGCGGCGGCGCGCGTCGCCCTCGCCGCGATCCTCGAGTCGCTCGAGAAGCACGACGCGATCGAGGAAGTGCGGCTGGTGTTCTTCTCCGCGGCAGACGCCGAGCACCTCACGGCGGGAAAGGCGCGGAGATGAAGGAATCCCGGCGCGCTTTCGCTACAGGCGCCGCGCCGTGTCGACGCCGGGTACTTCCTTCACCTGCCGCAGCACCCGGCCGATCGCCTCCGCGCTCGAGACCTGCACCGTGAAGCGCATGAAGGCGTGGGCGCCGCGCGAGAGCGTGTTCACCGCCGTCACGTTGATGCGCTCGCGGGCGATCGCTTCGGTCACGTCGCGAAGCAGCCCCTGGCGGTCCATCGCCACCACTTCCAGATCCGCGGAGAACGGCGCCTCCTCGGAGGTCTTGCCCCAATCGGCCGCCATCAGGCGCTCGCGCTGCGCCGGATCGAGGCCGGTCACGTTCGCGCAGTCCTGGCGGTGCACCATGACGCCGCGCGTGCGGGTGACGAAGCCCACGATCGGATCGGGCGGCACCGGCTTGCAGCACTTCGCGATCATCGTCGCGATGTTGTTCACGCCCAGGACCAGCACGCCCGAGGAGGCCTTCTGCGCCGGGGCCGCGACGACGGGCGCCGCGCTCTGCTGCACCGGCGCCTCGCCGCGCACCGCGATCTCGATCTGGCGCGAGGTGACCTCGCCGCGCCCGAGCGCCGCGAGGAATTCCTCGAGCTTCGGATATCCGCACGCCGCCGCGATCTTCTCGTGCGACTCGCTCACCGCGCCGATGCGGTGCAGCTCCTTGTCGAGCGCCGTGCGCCCGCTCGCCACGTCCTTCTCGAAGTCCTCGTGGCGGAACCAGGCGCGCACCTTCGCCATCGCGCGCGGGCTCGCGAGATAGCCCTGGTCCTTCGCGAGCCAGTCGCGCGAGGGCCCGCCCAGCTTCGCCGCCATGATGTCGACGCGCTGCGCGTTCTGGAGCTTGTAGTCGAGCGGCACCATCTGGCCATCCACCTTCGCGCCCCGGCAGCGGTGCCCGAGATCCGTGTGCACGTGGTAGGCGAAGTCGATCGGCGTCGATCCCGCGGGAAGGTCCACGACGCGCCCCTGCGGCGTGAGGACGTAGATGGTGTCCTCGAAGAGCCCGCGCTTCGACCCCTCCGCGACCTCGCCGCCCAGCACCTCCTTCTTCCATGCGAGCACCTGGCGCAGCCACGCGATCTTCGAGTCGAACGCCTTGTCCGCGCGCCCGCCTTCCTTGTAGCGCCAGTGGGCCGCCACGCCGTGCTCGGAGTGCTGGTGCATCTCCTCGGTGCGGATCTGCACCTCGAGCGTCTTTCCCTCCGGCCCGATCACCGCGGTGTGCAGCGACTGGTACTCGTTGGCCTTGGGATTGGCGATGTAGTCGTCGAACTCGCCTTCGATCGGGGTCCAGAGGTCGTGCACGACGCCCAGCACGGTGTAGCACTCGCGGACGTTCCTCACGATCACGCGCACCGCACGGATGTCGTAAAGGCCCTCGAACGCGACGTTCTTGCCGCCCATCTTCCGCCAGATCGAGTAGATGTGCTTCGGCCGCCCCTGGATCGCGGCCGGGATGCCCATGGCGTGGAGCTCCTTCTGCAGCAGCTCGATCACGCGCTGGATGTAGGCCTCGCGCTCGCTCCTCTTCTCGTCGAGGAGCCGGGCGATGCGCTTGTAGAGCTCCGGCTCCGTGTAGCGGAAGGCGAAGTCCTCGAGCTCCCACTTGAAGTCGGAGACGCCGAGGCGGTTGGCGAGCGGCGCGAAGAGCTGCAGGGTCTGCGTGGCCGCCGCGCGCCGCAGCGCCTCGTCCGCCTTCGTGAGCGAGCGCAGGTAGACCACGCGCTCGGCGAGCTTGATGAGCACGACGCGCACGTCCTCGGCGATCGCGAGGAGCATCTTGCGCAACCGCTCGAGGTCGGTGCCGCTCGCGTTGAGCGTCTCGATGCGCCCCGCGCGCTCGAGCCCCTTGAGGAGCGTGGTGAGCTCGGCTCCGAACGCGCTCTCGATGGCTTCGAGGTCGAGGTCCTTCTCGGGAATCGCCTGGCTCACCAGCGCCGCGGCGATGGTCTCCGGATCCGCGCCCTGCACGAGCAGCAGGCGCGCCACGGCGAGCGCGCGCTCGAACGCCTCGCCGCGCCCCGCCGCCTGCGCCGCGCCGCGAGCGAACTGCAGCGCCCGAACCGGCAGCTCGGCGAGCGCGGCCCCGAAGGCCGAGCGCAGCTCCGCCTCGAAAGGGGCGACGTCCTGGGCGGTGGTGGAGCTGAGCACGGGCGGATGGAGCGGGGGCTGTCCTTCGGGAATTCTAATCCCGCTTGCCGAAAAATCCGCATTCGGCCCGGCGAATTTCCCGCTTCCGGCACGCCCGGCCCGGCCGCATCATCGGCTTCATGGAAACCCTTTCCGCCGTCCTCCGGGCCGACACCGAACGCGCCACCCGAATCGGGCGCATCAGGTTCGTGGCGCTGCCCCTCGAGGACGAGCCGGCGGTGCCACAACCGGCCGCGGCGGCGCCCTTGCGGCGCTTCCTGCAGCTCATCCGCCGCTTCGCATCCCGCGTCGACGGTCGTCCTATGGCGGCGCGGCCCTAGGCCGACCGACGCGGTCTTTTCCGGCCTCCGGTCCTCCTCCGGAGGCCGGCTTTCTTTGCGAAGCAGAATCCGGAGATCGCGGCGCCGAAGCGCGCGGCTCCCGGGACTCGATTCGTGGGCAGCCTTCGGCGCCGAGTCTGCCTCCGGCGCCAGGGCGCACGCCGAGTGGTGCAGAATCGCGTCTTCCCCGGCCCACCGCCCAAGGAGATGCCATGAAGCTTCCCGCAATCGGCCACTGGCTCGCCGCGCTCGCCGCGATCGCGCTCTGCGGCGCCCCGGCGCAGGCGAAGATCGTCGGCAGGACCGTCGAGTACAAGTACGACGGCACGACGATGAAGGGCTATCTCGCGTACGACGACGCAACCAAGGGCGCTCGCCCGGGCGTCCTCGTCGTGCACGAATGGTGGGGCCTCAACGACTACATCCGCGGGCGCACGCGGCAGGTGGCAGCCCTGGGCTACGTCGCGTTCGCGCCCGACATGTACGGCGAGGGGAAGACCACCGACGATCCGAAGGTGGCCGGCGAATGGTCGGACGAGGTGCGCAAGTCCGGCGAGCTCGCGCCGCGCGCCAAGGCGGGCCTCGAGGTGCTCCTCAGGCAGCCGCACGTGAAGAAGAGCGACATCGGCGCGATGGGCTTCTGCTTCGGCGGCACCACCGTGCTGGCCCTCGCCTACAGCGGCGAGAGCCTGCGCGCCGTGGCGACGTTCCACGGCGGCCTCTTCGCGCCCGACGCGCAGCAGCGCACGCAGATCAAGGCGCCGATCCTCATCATGCAGGGCGAGAAGGACCCGTTCGTGAAGCCCGAGACCATCCAGCAGGTGAAGGACGCGCTCGACGCGGGCCACGTCGACTGGTACATGGTCACCTACGCGGACGCGGTGCATGCGTTCACGAACCCGAAGGCGGACGACTACCACATCCCGGGAATCGGCTACAACGAGAAGGCGGCGAAGCGCTCCTGGGCCGAGATGGAGCATTTCTTCCGCGTGCAGCTCGGGCGCTGAGGAGCGACGCCCGCCGCGCGCGAGCCTTTCCCATGCGGCAATGCGATCCGCGCATCGTGCGTTCCCCGGGCGTGCAGCCGGCGAGCGGCTTCGCCCGGTTCCTCCGCTGGCTCGCGTTCGGCGTGATGCTCATGACGATCCCGCAGGTCGTCACCGTATGGCGCCACGGCGCGGCCGGCGTCTCGCTCCCCTCGTGGATCGCGTACCTCGCCTCCTCCGTCGCGTGGCTGATCTACGGCATCCGGCAGCGCGACGCGACGATCTGGCTGGTGTGCATCGGCTGGATCCTCGTCGACGGCTCGGTGGTGATCGGCATCCTCGCGAATCGCTGAGGGCGCGTTCAACGCGCGCAGCTCGCACGCGCGCTCCAGTAGCGGCACTGCGCCTGCTGCCCGGTGATGGCGGCGGGAGCGCCTTCCGCCGCCGGCAGCGCGATGCGCAACGCGCCTTCCTCGTCGGTGCGGTGCGCTTCGACGTGCCTCGCCGCGTACCGCGCGACCACCGCCGGATTCGGGTGGTGGAAGCGGTTGCGGTAGCCCACCGAGAAGATCGCGTAGCGGGGATCCACCGCCTCGACGAACGCCGCGGTGGACGAGGTCTTCGAGCCATGGTGCGGGACGAGGAGCACCTCCGCGGCGAGCGCCCCGCGATCGCGCGCGAGCATCTCCGCCTCGCTCCGCGCCTCCACGTCGGCCGCGAGCAGCATCGAGTGCGCGGCGGTGGAAACGCGGACCACGCAGCCGCGATCGTTCTCCTTGCGCTCGCCGCCGCCGGCGTAGATGGATGCGGGCGGATGGAGCACGCGGAACTCGACCCCGTCCCAGCGCCACCCTTCACCCGCTTCGCACGGGAAGGACGGCGAAACCAGGCCGTGCAGCGGATGATCCGCCGGCAACGACGAGAGCATCCAGCGCGGATCGCGCGACGCGGCCACGGAGCGCGCGCCCCCGGAGTGATCGTCGTCCGCGTGCGAGATCACGAGCGCGTCGAGGCGCCCGATGCCTTCGCCGCGCAGGAACGGCACCACGATGCGGCTGCCGCTATCGGCATCGCCGTTCCAGCTCGGCCCCGTGTCGTAGACGAGCGCGTGCGCCGCGGTGCGCACCACGACCGCGAGCCCGTTGCCGACATCGAGCGCCTCGATCCACGCCTCGCCGGGCGCGGGCCGGCCCGGCACGACGAGGAAGAGCGGCGCGATCCAGGCGAGCGCGCACGAGCGCATCGGGAACCCGCGCGGCGCGAGGAGCCAGAGGCAGCCGGCCACGGCGCACGCCACGCTCCACGGCCGCGGCGCATGGCTCTCGATCACGGCCGCGGGCAACGCCGCCAGCCATTCGAGCGCGCCCATGACGAGCTGCAGCAGCGCATGCGCCGCATCGAGGAGCCAGGGCGCGGGAAGGAACGCGCCGGCGAGCGTGAGCGGCACGACGGCGAGGCTCACCAGCGGGATCGCGAAGGCGTTGGCGAGCGGCGAGACGAGCGAGACCTGCCCGAAGAGCGCGACGAGCATCGGCAGCATCACCAGCGTGACCGCGAGCTGCTCGAGGATCGCCGCGCCGATCTTCCCGCGCTTTCCCGTGCGCAGGTCCATCGCGTAGAAGATCGCCGCCACCGCGCCGAACGAGAGCCAGAAGCCGGGTGCCAGCACCGCCCAGGGATCGAGCGCCACGACCCCGACCGCCGCGGCGGCGAGCGTGCGCGACGGCGAGGCGTGGCCGCTTGCGAGCACGCACGCGGCGACGGTCGCGAGCATCGCCAGGGTGCGCTGCGCGGGCACCGCGTAGCCGGCCATGAGGGTGTATGCGAGCGCCGCGGCGACGCCCGCGACGGCGGCGGCCTTGCGCGCCGGCATGCGCAGCGCCAATCCCGGAACGCGCACCCACAGGAACGCCGTGGCGGCGAAGGCGAGCGCGGCGAGCATCGTGATGTGCAGCCCCGAGATGCTCATGAGGTGGCCCACGCCCGTGCGCCAGAACGTCGTCCAGTCGGATTCGGCGATCGAATCCTGGTCGCCGATCGCGAGCGCGACCAGCACGCCGCGCCGCGGCGCCTCGGCAAGGTGCGCGAGCATGCGCGCCCGCACGATGCCGCGCCAGCGGTGCAGCATGCAGGGCCAGCCCTCCACTCGCTCGGCGAGGCGCACGGCCGATGCTTCCTCGCGCACGTAGCCCGTCGCGCGGATGCCGCGCTCGAGCGCCCACGCCTCGAAGTCGAAGCCGTGCGGATTCGCGAGGCCGCGCGGGCGCTTGAGGCGCACGGTGAAACGCCATCGCTCGCAGGCGGCCACCTCCGGCATCCGTTCCCCGTGCGCGTACCAGGCGAGCGAGAGGGTCGAGGGAAGCGAATCGAGCGCTCGTGCGATTGCCCGCATCGCCCCAGCGCTCGACGTCGAAGAGGAAGCGCGTCGCCTGCGCGCGCTCCTGCGGAAGGCCCGAGACGATGCCCGTCACGACGGCATCGCGCCCCTCCATCGCGATCGGCAGCGACTCGGCGAGCCGGAGCTCCGCACGCCACGCCGCGTAGCCGAAGCCGAAGAGCGCGCCGCTCGCGAGGGCGAGCGCGGCCGCGGCGAAGGGGCGCCCGCGCGGAACCAGCGCCCAGGCGAGCGCGAGCGCGATTCCGGCGAGCGCGAAGCGCCCCTCGGGAAGCGTGCGCTGCTGCTGGAGGAGGAAGGTGCCCGCAACGAAGGCGAGCGCGAAGAGCCGCATCCCGTCCTAACGCGACGGGAGCGGCGGAAGGCTACTGCGTGCCGCCCCTCGGCTTCACGTTCTTCTTCGGATCGGGCTCCCGGGGCCGTCTCGCGGCCCTTCCCGGCCGCGTCCTTCGCCGCGAGCGTGCCGCTCGGGTGTGCCGGCGCGGGCGGGTCGCTCGCCGGGAAGGACTCGTCGATCGACTCGTCGATGAGGCGCTCTTCGTGCGTGTCCGGGTCCGTGTTGCCCGCGCGCGGGGTCGGCACCTGCGTGCCTTCGACCCTCGCGGGATTCGGCCGGGTGTCGCGCGGGGTTTTCGGTTGCGGATTCGCCATGGTTCCTCCTCGGCGTTCGGTCACTCCCCAATGGACACGGGCGGGCGCCTTCGGTTCGCTACAATCGACCGATGGTTCCCGGTTACTGGACGCAGGCGAAGGCCCACCTCGCCCGGCGCGACAAGGTCCTCGCCAGGCTCATCCGCCGCTTTCCCGACGCGGAGCTGCGGACGCGCGGCGATGCGTTCCAGACGCTCTGCCGCTCCATCGTCGGACAGCAGATCTCGGTGAAGGCGGCGCAATCCATCTGGGCACGCTTCGCCGCCGCCGCGGGAAGCGTGGCGCCGGCGGGGGTCGCCGCGATGCCCGTCGAGGTGCTGCGCGGGTGCGGTTTCTCCGGGCAGAAGGCGCTCTACGTGAAGGACCTCGCGGCCCACTTCCACGCCGGCGACCGTGAAGCCGCGACGCTGGCCGCGCATGGACGACGAGGCCATCATCGAGGACCTGGTGCGGGTGAAGGGCATCGGCCGCTGGACGGTGGAGATGTTCCTCATCTTCCACCTCATGCGCCCCGACGTGCTGCCCGTGGACGACCTGGGCCTGCGCCGTGCGATGGAGCGCGCGTACAACGACGGCGAGCCGCTCACCAAGGCCGAGATGCGCGAGCTGGGCGCCGCCTGGTCGCCGTGGAGCTCGGTCGCCACCTGGTATCTCTGGCGCTCCCTCGATCCCGTGAGCTTCTGACCCGAAAAGGGGTCAGATTACCTTTTCCCCGTCATGAGGATGCAGGCAACCCCGTTCGACGAGCCCGCATCACTGCGCGACGAGGTGCGCGGGCGCCGGATCGAAGCTCTCCTCTTCGACCTCGGCGGCGTGCTGGTCCGCCTCGATTGGGACGCCGTCTTCGCGCACTGGGCTTCCCGCTGCGGCGCGGAACCCGGGGCGTTGCGCGGCCGCTTCTCCTTCGACCAGCCCTACGAGCGGCACGAGCGCGGCGAGATCAGCGCGCGCGAATATTTCGAGGCGCTGCGCGGCTCGCTCGGCATCGAGCTTTCCAACGACGACTTCCGTCTCGGGTGGGAGCGCGTGTTCGCCGGGCCCGTGCAGCCGACCGTCGACCTCGTGCGGCGGGTCGATCCGGCAATGCCCCTCTATCTCTTCAGCAACACCAACGCGGCGCACCATGCGGCGTGGGCGCACGACTACGCCGAGGCGCTGCGGCCCTTCCGCGCGCTCGTTCACCTCCTGGGAGCTCGGCCTGCGCAAGCCCGAGCGGGCGGCGTTCGAACGCGTCGCGCGCGAGATCGGCGTGCCGATGGAGCGCATCCTCTTCTTCGACGACACCGAGTCGAACGTCGAGGGCGCGCGGCGTGCCGGCCTCGCCGCCGTGCATGTCCGGTCGCCCGTGGACGTCGAGCGCGCGTTGCGGCCCTGGCTTCGAGTCGGATAACTCCGACACGGCGCCGGCGCGGGGCTCGACGTTTCGTCGCATTTCGTGGATCGGCTGGTTCGAGGCGACTAGCGCGCCGCGTCCCCGCATGCGCATTCGTTTCTCGGCGGCAAGGCACGATGCCCGCATGCGCACCCGCCGATTCCGCCCCGCCCCGAGGCTCGTGTCGCGCCTTGCGCTCGCGCGCGCTCGCGGGCTGCGCGTTTCCCGCGCAGGCGACGGTGCTCTACAAGTCGATCGGCCCGAACGGCGTGATCCAGTTCTCGGACAGGCCCCCGGAGGACGGCGTCGTCGTGGAGGAGCGGCTGGTACCCGACGCGTCCTCCGACGGCCAGCCGATCGGGGTGGCGCCCGATGGCATGCCGCTCCTCGCCTTCGAGAATCCGCTCCAGATCGGCGCCGACGACGGACTCGACCGGGACGAGGCGCTCGCCACCGCCAACCGGCAGGTGGATCTGGCCGAGCACGCCCTCGCCCTCGCGCGCGCTTCCACGTGGACGCGGCGCGAAGGCCTGCGCCTGCGCAACTCGCGGCGTGCGTCAACGGATACGGCGCGCATCGCCTTCTACGAGCGCAACCTGCGCACGGCGCGCGCGAACCTCCTCGCGGCGATGGATCGGAGCATGGCGAATCAAACCGGGGTCAGACCACCATTTCCATTGACCGAAACGCCCGACATGCGGCTCGCCCATCGTTGACCCATGCGTTGCGCGGAATGATAAATGTGGTCTGACCCCGGTTTTTTTGACCCCGGTTTTTAGCGCAGGTGGCCGTCGGCCAGGTGCAGCGTGCGGTCCATGCGGGCGGCGAGGTCGGGATCGTGGGTGACCATGACGAAGGCGGTTTCGCGGCGGCGGTTGAGCTCGAGGATCAGCTCGAAGACGCGCGCGGCGTTCTCGCGATCGAGGTTGCCGGTCGGCTCGTCGGCGAGCACGCACGCGGGCTCGGTCACGAGCGCGCGCGCCACGGCCACGCGCTGGCGCTCGCCGCCGGAGAGCTCGCCCGGGCGATGGGCGACGCGGTGGCCGAGCCCCACTTCCTCGAGCATCGCGGCGGCGCGCGCACCGCATTCCTCCCACGGCATGCGGCGGATCACGAGCGGCATCGCCACGTTCTCGAGCGCCGAGAACTCGTGCAGCAGGTGGTGGAACTGGTAGACGAAGCCGAGCGCGCGGTTGCGAAGCCGCCCCTGCTCCGCCTGCCCCATCGCGAGAATCGGCTCGCCGAGCAGCGCGACGCTTCCCCCCGACGCGCGGTCGAGGCCGCCGAGGAGGTGCAGGAGGGTGCTCTTCCCCGACCCCGAGGCGCCCACGATCGCGAGCGACTCGCCGCGGCGCACGTCGAGGTCCACGCCCCTGAGCACCGGCACGGCGATATCGCCCAGCCCGTAGGTCTTGGCGAGCGAGCGGCAGGCGAGCACGACCTCATTCATAGCGCAGCGCCTCGGCGGGATTCACGCGCGAGGCGCGCCAGCTCGGGTAGATCGTCGCGACGAACGAGAGCACCAGCGAGACCACGGCGACGGTGACCACGTCCTGCCAGCGCACGTGCGAGGGCAGCTCGCTGATGTAGTACACCTCGCTCGAGAGGATGTGGAAGTGGAAGGTGTGCTCGAGGAACGGCACCACCACTTCGATGTTCGAGGCGAGGAGGAGCCCCGCGACCACCCCGGCCATCGTGCCGATCACGCCGATGATCGCGCCCTGCACGACGAAGATCTTCATGATGCTCGCCGGCGAGGCGCCCAGCGTCCTCAGGATCGCGATGTCGGGATGCTTGTCGGTGACCACCATCACCAGCGTCGAGACCAGGTTGAAGGCCGCCACCGCGATGATGAGCGTGAGGATCACGAACATCATGCGCTTCTCGATCTCGATCGCGCGGAAGTAGTTGGCGTTCTGCTGCGTCCAGTCGGTCACGTAGAAGTCGCCGTGCAGCATCCGGCCGATCTCGCGCCCGACGATCGGCGCGCGGTCGATGTCGTCGACCCGCAGCCGGATCCCGCTCACGCGCTCGCCCATGCGGTAGAGCGCCTGGGCGTCGCGCATGTCGATCAGCGCGAGGGCGTTGTCGAACTCGTTGTGGTCGAGCCGGAAGATGCCGACCACGGTGAACTGCTTGAGCCGCGGCAGCAGCCCGGCCGGCGTCACCTGCCCCTGCGGGGAGATGAGCGTCACCCGGTCCCCGAGCCCCAGCTGCAGGCCGCGTGCGATGCCCACCCCGATCACGATGCCGAAGCCGCCGGGCTTCAGGTCCCCGAGCTTCCCGGCGACCATGTGCCGCCCGAAATCGGCGACGGTTTCCTCGAGCGACGGAACGACGCCGCGCACGTACACGCCGCGCACCGAGTCCCCGGTGGAAAGCAGGCCCTGCCCCGACACGAACGGCGCCGTGGCGGTGACCTCCCGGTTGCCCTTCACGATCTGCACGACCTGCTGCCAGTCTTCGAATCCCTGCTCGCCGCCGAGGATCTGCACGTGGGCCGCGGCACCGAGGATGCGCGCGCGGATCTCCGTCTCGAAGCCGTTCATCACCGACATGACGGTGATGAGCGCGGCGATGCCGAGCGCGATGCCCGCCATCGACACCATCGAGATGAACGAGACGAACTGGGTGCGGCGCTTGGCGCGGGTATAGCGCAGGCCGACGAAAAGCTCGAAGGATCTCTGCAAGGGAAGTGGGATAATCGAAGGAGCGGGCCCGCGCATTATCTCAGTAATGCGCGGGCCACGACTCCGACATGCCGCTCGACCTGCTTGTTCCCGATCTCCTGCCCCCGCCCGACGCGCCGCCCGCGATGCGCGAGGCGCGCCTGCGTGCGCTCGAGAAATGGCTCGCGCGCGCGGACCTCGAGCGCTCCCCCGCGCTGGGCGCGCAACGCTGGCTCGCCGAGCGCTTCGGCCTCCCGTGGCCGGCCCCCGTCGCCGCGATCGCCCTCGCGGGAGAGTCGGGGCCGCGTCCCGGCGAATGGCTGCGCGCCGATCCCGTGCACCTGCGGATCGACGGCGACTCGGTGGTGGTGCACGATCCGTCGGTGCTCGAGCTCGATCGCGGCGAGGCGGATGCGCTTGCCGCATCCCTTCAGCGGCATTTCGGCGGGGACGGCCTTCGCTTCCATGCGGTCGACCCGCATCGCTGGTACGTCGAGCTGCCCGAAGGCGAGCGGCCGAAGACCGTCGCGCTCGAGGACGTGCGCGGCCGCAATGCGTTCGGCCAACTTCCCACCGGGGGCCGCGCGATCCGATGGCGCTCGGCGATCACCGAGGCGCAGATGCTGCTCTCCGCGCACGAGGTGAACGCGCGGCGCGAGCTCGAGGGACGGCCGAGCGCGAACAGCGTGTGGTTCTGGGGCGAGGGCGCGACGCCCGAGCGGCTGGACCGCCCCTACGCGCTGGTGCACGCGTCGGACCCCTTCACGCGCGGGCTCGCGCGCCTGTCGGGTGCGGAGCTGCAGGCGCCGCCCGCTTCGCTCTCCGAGGTGGACCTGGTCGCCGAATCGAATGCCGCGCTGGTCGTGCTGCAGGATCTCGCGGCACCGCTCGCTCGCGTGGACCTGGATGCCTGGGCGAAGGCCGCCGCGCGGCTGGACGAATCCTGGTTCCACGAGCTCGGCGGGGCGATCGAGCGCTTCGGAAGCGTGCGCCTCGTGCTTCCGCGCTCGCGCGACACCCTGGTCGCGAACCTCGGGCAGGCGGCCCGCCGGCGCTGGCTGCGGCGCAGGCGCCCGCTCGCTTCCCATGCCTGAGATCGTCGATCGCGCCGTCGACGAGGAAGCGCGCGCGAGGCTCGTCGCGGCGGGCTGCGACCCGAGGCTCGCGCGCATCTTCGCCGCGCGCGGCGTTTCCTGCGCCGAGCAACTCGTAACCGCCTTCACGGCGCTCGCGGCGCCCGCGGGCCTCGCGCACGTGGACGAGGCGGCACGCCTCCTCGCCGACGCGATCGAGCGCGAGGAGCGGCTGCTCATCGTCGCGGACTACGATGCGGACGGCGCCACCGCCTGCGCCCTCGGCGTGCGCGCGCTGCGATCCCTGGGCGCGCGCGTCGACTATCTCGTGCCCAACCGCTTCGAGCACGGCTACGGCCTCACCCCGGAGATCGCGCGCGAGGCGGCGAAGCGTGCGCCCGACGTCCTCATCACGGTGGACAACGGCATTGCCGCGGTCGAGGGCGTGGCCGAAGCCAACCGCCTCGGCATGCGCGTGCTCGTCACCGACCATCACCTGCCCGGCGCCGAGCGCCCCGAGGCGGCGTGCATCGTGAACCCGAACCAGGCCGGGCTGCGGGTTCCCGAGCAAGCACCTCGCCGGGGTCGGCGTGATCTTCTACGTGATGCTCGCGTTGCGGGCCGAGATGCGGCGGCGCGGCGCGTTCGCTGCGCGCACCGAGCCCAACCTCGCCGAGCTCCTCGACCTCGTGGCGCTCGGCACCGTCGCCGACGTGGCGTGCCTCGACGCGAACAACCGCATCCTCGTCGCGCAGGGGCTCGCGCGCATTCGCGCGGGGCGCGCCTGCCCCGGCATCACGGCGCTCCTCGAGGGATCGGGCCGCGAAGCGCGCCAGGCGAGCGCGTACGACCTCGGCTTCGCGGTGGGCCCGCGCCTGAACGCCGCGGGGCGGCTGCAGGACATGTCGCTCGGCATCGAGTGCCTGCTCGCCGACGATGCGCGCGTGGCGACCGAAATCGCGGCGCGCCTCGACGCGCTCAACCGCGAGCGGCGCGAGATCGAGGCCGGGATGCAGGAATCGGCCCTCGCGATGCTGGGCGCGGTCGAAGCGGGGGATGCGTACACGCTCTCGGTCCACCACGACCAATGGCACGCGGGCGTGGTGGGCATCCTCGCCTCGCGGCTCAAGGACCGCTTCCACCGTCCGGTGTTCGCATTCGCCTCCGACGCGGGCGGCAAGCTCAAGGGTTCCGGCCGGTCGGTCGCGGCGCTGCACCTGCGCGATGCGCTCGACCTCGTGGACAAGCGCGCACCGGGCCTGCTCGAGCGCTTCGGCGGGCACGCGGCGGCCGCCGGCGTCACGCTCGCCCGCGACCGGCTGGAGGCCTTCCGCGCCGCGTTCGAGGCGGTGGCCCGCGAGCGGCTCACGCCCGCCGACCTCCTGCAACGCATCGAATGCGACGGCGAGCTCGCGCCGGGCGACGTGAGCCTCGATTTCGCGCGCGTGCTGCGCGAGCAGGTGTGGGGCCAGGGATTCGCGCAGCCGCGCTTCGCCGGAACGTTCGCGGTGCAATCGCAGCGCGTCGTGGGCGAGAGGCACCTCAAGCTCACGCTCGGGCTGGGCGCGCGCCGCATTCCCGCGATCCGCTTCGGCGTGCCCGACGCGCTCCCCGCCTCCATCCGCGCCGTCTACCGCCTCGACCTGAACGAGTACCAGGGCGCGACCTCCGTGCAGCTCGTCCTCGAGCACGTGGAATGAGAAAACCGGGGACAGACCACATTTATCAAAGCGCGCAACAGAAGTTTTCACGCAATGAAAAATGTGGTCTGTCCCCGGTTTTCACTCCCGTATAATCGGTCGTTTGCGCACAGATCGACGCCATGGAAGCCGACCGACTCAACGCCATCGAGAACAACCTCCACGGACTCACCGCGCGCGCGGCCGAGCTGCGGAGGTATCTTTGACTACGACGCGAAGAAGTCGCGGCTGATCGAGGTCGCGCGCACGCTCGAGGACCCGAACATCTGGTCGGACGCGAAGCGCGCCCAGGACCTCGGCAAGGAGCGCCGCGCCCTCGAGGAAACGATCGCCACGCTCGAGCGCATCGAGAGCGGCCTCAGGGATTCCTCCGAGCTCTTCGCGCTCGCGAAAGCCGAAGGCGAGGACGCGACCCTCGTCGCGGTCGAAGGCGACGCGAAGGAGGTCGAGAAGCTCGTCCGGGACCTCGAGTTCCGCCGCATGTTCGCCGACCCCATGGACCCGAACAACTGCTTCGTCGACATCAACGCGGGCCAGGGCGGCACCGAGGCGCAGGACTGGGCGCAGATGCTCTTGCGCATGTACAGCAAGTACTGCGACCGGCGCGGGTTCAAGGTGGAGCTGCTCGAGGAGAGCGAGGGCGAGGTCGCGGGCCTGAAGAGCGCGTCCCTCAAGGTGAGCGGTCCGTACGCCTACGGGTACCTGCGCACCGAAACCGGCATCCACCGCCTGGTGAGGAAGAGCCCCTTCGATTCCAATGCGCGCCGCCACACGTCGTTCGCGAGCGTCTTCGTCTATCCGGAAGTCGACGAGACCATCGAGGTCGAGATCAATCCCGCGGACCTGCGCATCGACACGTATCGCGCCTCGGGCGCCGGCGGCCAGCACATCAACAAGACCGATTCGGCCGTGCGCATCACGCACCTGCCCACCAACATCGTGGTCTCCTCGCAGAACGACCGCTCGCAGCACAGGAACCGCGCCGAGGCGATGGCGATGCTGAAATCCAAGCTCTACGAGCTCGAGGTGCGCAAGAGGAACGAGCAGAAGCAGGCGCTCGAGGACACCAAGACCGACATCGGCTGGGGACACCAGATCCGTTCCTACGTGCTCGACCAGTCGCGTATCAAGGACCTGCGCACCAACGTCGAGGTGGGCAACACCCAGGGGGTCCTCGACGGCGACCTGGACGAATTCATCAGCGCGAGCCTGAAGCAGGGAGTGTAGAGATGGCGAACGACAACACCACGAAGACGCCGCCCGAACCGCCGCAGGACGAGAACCAGATCGTCGCCGAGCGCCGCGCGAAGCTCGCTCGCCTTCGCGAGCAGGGTCCCGCCTTCCCCAACGACTTCCGCCGCGAGCACCTCGCAGGCGACCTCGCGCGCGAGCACGGCGCGAAATCGAAGGAAGAGCTCGAGGCGGAAAAGCCCGGGGCGAAGGTCGCGGGCCGCATGCTCCTCAAGCGCGTGATGGGCAAGGCCTCGTTCGCCACGCTCCAGGACATGAGCGGGCGCATCCAGGTGTACGTGAACAACGACGTGACGGGCGCCGAGGCGCACGAGGCCTTCAAGCACTGGGACCTGGGCGACATCCTCGGCGTCGAGGGCACGCTCTTCAAGACCAACAAGGGCGAGCTCACGATCCAGGCGTCGAAGATCCGGCTGCTCTCGAAGTCGCTGCGCCCGCTGCCCGAGAAATTCCACGGCCTCACCGACATGGAGAGCCGCTACCGCCAGCGCTACGTGGACCTGATCGTGAATCCCGAATCGCGCCGGGCGTTCGAGATCCGCTCGAAGCTGGTGCAGGCGATGCGCGAGTTCTTCGTCGCGCGCGGCTACCTCGAGGTCGAGACGCCGATGATGCAGCCGATCCCGGGAGGCGCGGCGGCGCGGCCGTTCCGCACGCACCACAACGCGCTCGACATGGACCTCTTCCTGCGCATCGCCCCCGAGCTCTATCTCAAGCGCCTGGTGGTGGGCGGCATGGAGAAGGTCTTCGAGATCAACCGCAACTTCAGGAACGAGGGCATCTCCACGCGCCACAACCCCGAGTTCACGATGCTCGAGTTCTACGAGGCCTACCAGGATTACGTGTACCTCATGGACCTCACCGAGCGGCTGCTGCGCGAATGCGCGCAACGCGTCCTCGGCACGACGTCGCTCACCTACCAGGGCACGCCCGTCGACCTCGGCAAGCCCTTCGATCGCCTCACCATGGCCGAGGCGATCAACAAGTACAACTCCGGCTATCCGCTCGAAGCGCTCTCCCAACCGCACTACCTCAAGGCAGCGCTCGCGCCCTTCGACGTGGAGGTGTTCGCGACCGATGGCCTGGGGATCCTGCAGTTGAAGCTCTTCGAGGCGACCACCGAGGAGAAGCTGGTCGATCCCACGTTCATCGTGGCGCACCCGGTGGACGTCTCGCCGCTCGCGCGCGCGAACGACGCGAACCCCGCGGTCACGGACCGCTTCGAGCTCTTCATCAACGGGCGCGAGATCGCCAACGGCTTCTCGGAGCTGAACGACCCCGAGGACCAGGCGGCGCGCTTCGCCGCGCAGGCGAATGCCAAGGAAGCGGGCGACGAGGAGGCGATGTACTACGACGCGGACTACATCCGCGCGCTCGAGCATGGCCTTCCGCCCACGGCGGGCGAAGGCATCGGCATCGATCGCCTCGTGATGCTCTTCACCGACAGCCCGTCGATCCGCGACGTGATCCTCTTCCCGCAGCTCAAGTCGACGGAGGGCTGATCGCGCCGGGGCGAGCCGCGCGATCGAGCAGGAAGGCGAGGAGGCCGCCGGCCCGCCAGTAGGCGAGCTCCTCTTCGGTCTCGATGCAGGCGCGCAGCGCGATGGCCTCCGGCCGCCCCGAGATGCGGCAGGCAAGCGCCACGCCGGGGGCCGCCAGCGGCTCGAGATCCACGTCGATCGTCTCCTCGCCCCGCAGCCCGAGGCTCTTCCGATCGACACCCTGCGGGAAAGCCAGGGGCAGCACGCCGAGCGCGAGCAGGTTGGAGCGATGGATGCGCTCGAAGCTCTCGGCGATCACCGCGCGCACGCCGAGATTGCGGGTGCTCTTCGCCGCGTCGTCGCGCGAAGAGCCGCCTCCGTAGTTCTTCCCGGCGACGATCACGAGGGGGGTACCTTCGGCGGCGTACCTCTTCGCGGCGAGCGGGATCGCGAGCACCTCGCCGGTCGGCAGATGCACCGTCATCCCCGCCCGGGGCTGCGGCAGCAGCTCGTTGCGCAAGCTGGGATTCGTGAACGCCCCGTTCAGCATGACCTCCCAGTGCCCGCGCCGGGCGCCGAACGTGTGCAGTCGATCGGGCTCGACGCCCCTTTCGAGGAGATAGCGTCCCGCAAGCGAATCGGCGCGGATCGGCGACGCCGGCGAGATCTGGTCCGTGGTGACCCGGTCGCCGTACATCGCGAGGATGCGGGCGCCCGAGAGGGCGTCGCCGCCCGTGCGACGGTGGATCGGCGGGCGCGTCACGTAGGTCGGCGCGAGCCCCCAGGGATGGCGCGGGCCCGATGCGACGCCGCCTTCGCCCGTCCACGCGGCGGTCGCACCCGGCGCGCGATACGCCGCCCGAAAGAGACCGGCGTCGACCGACGCCGCGACCTGGGCTTCCACTTCCGCGCGCGAGGGCCATACATCGCGCAGGAAGACCGCGGCGCCCGAGCGGTCCATGCCGAGCGGCTCGCGCGTGAGGTCGACGTTCGTCGAGCCTGCGAGCGCATAGGCCACCACGAGCCCCGGCGAGGCGAGGAAATTGAGCGGGACCTGCGAGTGCACGCGATGCGCGAAATTCCGGTTGCCCGAGAGGACCGCGCTCACCATGCAGGGCCGCGCGTCGAGCTCCCGCGCGACTTCGGGCACGAGCGGGCCGGCTTGTCCGATGCACGTCGTGCAGCCGAAGCCCACCATCGCGAAGCCGAGCCGGTCGAGGTCGGCCTGCAACCCCGAGCGCGAAAGGTACTCGCCGACGACGCGGCTGCCAGGCGCGAACGACGCCTTGACCCAGGGCTTGCGCGTGAGCCCCGCGCGCACGGCGTTTCGCGCGAGCAACGCGGCCGCGAACACGCTCTGCGGATTCGCGGTGTTGGTGCAGCTGGTGATCGCGGCGATCACGACATCGCCGGGTTTCACCGGCGAACCGGCCGCCGGCGGCACAGCGCCCGCGGCGCTGCGCGACGCGTGCGCGACCTGGCCCAGCGCCAGCCGCTCCTCGGGCCGGTGCGGTCCCGCGACGCACGGCTCGACCCGGGCGAGGTCGAATTCGATCACCTCCGAGAAGCGCGGCGCCGCGGCCGCTGCATCGCGCCACAGGCCCTGGCGCTTCGCGTAGGCCTCGACGAGGCTCACGTGCGCCGCGTCGCGAGCGGTCGCGGCAAGGTAGCGGAGCGTCTGCTCGTCGATCGGGAAGAAGGCGCAGGTCGCGCCCGCCTCCGGCGCCATGTTCGCCACGGTCGCACGGTCGGCCGCACCGAGGCTCGCGATGCCGGGCCCGAAGAATTCGACGAACCGCCCGACCAGGTCCATGCGCCGAAAGCGCTCGGTGAGGGAGAGCACGAGGTCCGTCGCGGTCGCGCCCTCGGGCAGGCGATGGGTGAGCTTCACGCCGACCACCTCGGGCAGCGCGATCGGGAGCGGGTGCCCCAGCAGGGCGAGCAGCGCCTCGATTCCGCCCACGCCCCAGCCGAGCACGCCGAGCCCGTTGATCATGGTGGTGTGGCTGTCGGCGCCGAGCACCGTGTCGGGACTCGCAATGCGCAAGCCGCCCTCCTTCGCGGACTCGGCGCGCACCACCGAGGCGAGGAATTCCATGTTGATCTGGTGGCAGATCCCCGATTGCGGCGGGAACACGCGCAATCCCTCGAAGCGCGCGGCCGCCCAGCGCAGGAACGCGAAGCGCTGCGCGTTGCGATCGACCTCGATGCGCGCGTTCTCCGAGGCCGCACCGGGACGGCCCCATGCGTCGACGGACACCGAATGGTCCACGACGAGATCGGCCTGCACCTTGCACGCGAAATCCTCGAGGTCGAGGCCGCGGTCTTCGGCTTCGTGCCGGAGCGCGGCGAGGTCGACCAGCACCGGGATTCCCGTGTAGTCCTGCAGCAGCACCCGCGACGGGCGCAACGGGATCACGAGCCGCGCGCGGCCCTCCCGCTTCCAGGCCTCGAGCGCCGCGACGAGCTCGGCGTCCCAGCGTCCGCCGTTGCCGCGCAGCACGTTCTCGAGCAGCACGCAAAGGGACGCCGGGAATTCCTCCGGCGCACCGAGGCCGTGGGCGGACAGGGCCTCGCGCAGGTCGAAGTAGCCATACTCCGCGCCTGCGACCTTCAATCGGTGCGTCGGCCGCGGGATCTCCATCGTGCGTTCGAGCGCCGCCTCAGCGCGCCGAGGCGCGTTCGGCCGGCGCCTTCCGGAAGCGCACGAACGGCGCCAGGAACACCGCGAGCGCCACCACCAGGCAAACGACGCCGATGGGGTGCACGAAGAAGGTGGTGAGGTCGCCGCGCGAGGCGATGAGCGCGCGGCGGAAGTTCGACTCCGTGAGGGCTCCGAGCACCAATGCGAGGACGATCGGCGCCGGCTGGATGCTCGCCTTCTTGAGGACGTATCCGAGGATCCCGAAGAAGATCGTGGTCCAGATGGCGAAGATGTCGTTCTCGGAAGCGTAGCTGCCGAGGAGGCACATGGCGGCCACGAGCCCGGCGACCATGCCGCGCGGCACCAGCGTGACCTTCATCCACAGCTTGATCCCGGCGAGGCCCAGCGCCACCATGAACGGCATCGCCACGATCATCGCGACGAAGATCGAGTAGGGAATCTCGGGGTTGCGCGTGAAGAGGAGCGGTCCCGGCCGCACGCCGTGGAGCGTGAGCGCGCCGATGAGGACGGCGGTGCTCGCCGATCCCGGGATGCCGAGCGAGAGCATCGGCGCGAGCGCGCCGGGGACCGAGGCGTTGGCGGCGGCCTCCGACGCGATGAGGCCCTCGGGGTTGCCGTGGCCGAACGTCTCGGGATGCTTCGACATCCGCTTCTGGAAGCCGTAGGAGATGAACGCCGAGATCGTCGCGCCGTGCCCGGGGATCACGCTCACCAGGAAGCCCACCAGCGTGCTGCGGATGAGGGTCCACAGGTGCGGCTTCATCAGGCTCAATTGCCCCGAGGCGCTGGGCAGCGTCCGCAGCGCCTCGGGCGCATCGTGCGACGTCTCCACCAGATCGAACACGCTCGAGAGCGCGAAGAGCCCGATCAGCGCGGGCAGGAAGCCCACGCCGCTCAGCAGGCTGTCGGTGAAGACGAAGCGCGGCGTGCCGTCCATCGGGTCGGTCCCGATCACCGCCACGGCGAGGCCGAAGAAGACGCCGATGAATCCGGTGAGCATGGAGCGATCCGAGAGGGAGGACACCATGCTCAGCCCGAGGAGCGCGATCGCGAAATACTCGACCGGCCCGAAGGCGAGCGCGACCGAGGCGATCCAGGTGGAGCTCACGATGAGGAGCACCGTGCTGATGATCGAGGCGGCGCCCGCGCTCAGGATCGACATGGTGAGCGCCTGCCCGGCCTCGCCCTTCAACCGCATCGGGTAGCCGTCGAGCGCGGTGACCGCCGCCGCGGGCACGCCGGGCGTGTTCACCAGGATCGCCGGGATCGCTCCCGCGTACTCGGTCCCCATGTAGAGCGTCACCAGCAGGATGACCGAGACCACCGGCGAGAGCCAGTAGGTGAAGGGGATGAGGAGCGCGATCGCGATGCTCGAGGAGAGCCCCGGGATGGCGCCCACGACATACCCGATCAGCGCGCCGGCGACCAACGCGAACGCGGCGTGCCAGGTGGCGATCTCGCGCATCGCCGCCACGAAGCTCGGCCAGTCCATCAGGCCCTCACGGCAACGGCGTCCCCAGCGCCTGCTGGAAGACGACTTTCGTGAACGCGAGGAAGCCGAGGCTCACGAGCGCGAGCCCCAGCGGCCGCCGGTAGCCCGAGACCCACAGCAAGACGGGCAGCCACAGGCCCGTCGCCACGTAGTACCCCAGCCACTCGAGCAGCAGCGGATAGAGAACGACGAGCCCCATCGCGGCGAGCACGGGGAGCGGCCGCTCGACCGGAATGATGCGGGACTGCCCCGTGCGCAAGCGCGCGACGACCGCACGCCAGACGAGGAGCGCGGAGCAGACCGCGAGCATCGCCGCGACGCCGCGCGGAAACGCGACCGGGCCGGAGAGGCTCGAGGGCGTGCGGGTCTCGATCGAGTACGACTCGAACCAGAACCACGCCGCCAGCGCGAGCATGAAGACGCCGACCGCGCCCTCGAGCACGACGGATGGAATCGCCAGCACCCCGTCGCGCGGCGGGCGAGCCGCCGCCTCGCCCTCGCCGCCCGGAGAATTCGCGCCCATGCGCGGCCCCGATCAGTGGATGAAGCCCAGCTTCTTCAGCCAGCTCTCGGTGATGCCGTCCTGGTTCTTCACGAACTTCGTGAATTCCGCCGGGCCCGCGTAGTCGTACTCGATCGCGTTGTTGCGGATGTACTGCTGCATCTCGGGCGACTCGAGCGCCTTGTGGATCGCGGCGGCGAGCTCGTCGCGGACCGCGGGCTGCATGCCGTTCGGCGCGACGATCCCGCGCCACTGGCCCCACGAGGCCGGCACGTCGAACCCCTGCTCCTCGACCGTCGGCACGTCGGGCAGCTCCGCGAGGCGCTTGCCGGCGATCACGCCGATCACGCGCAGGTGCCCGGCCGCCACCTGGTCCTTGACGAGGCCGTAATAGGCGACGGTCGCGGCTCCGTGGCCGCCGAGGATCGCGGTCACGCCCCCGCCCACGCTGTTGTACGGCACCCAGTTCACGTCCGTGCTCGGCAGGTGCGCGCTCGCCATGAACATCTCCCACGCGATGTTGGCGCCCGAGCCCTTGACGAACCCGGAGACGACCATCTGGCCGGCCTTGGCCTTGATCTCGCTCGCGAGGTCCTTCATGGAATGCACGGGACTATCGGCCGGCACCACGAAGATGTAGGGCTCGGTCACGAGGCGCGCGATCCAGTCGACGCTCGCGATGTTGTAGCGCTTGAGCGTCTGGTGGAATTCCGCGATGTGCGTGCTCGTCACCGCGCCGATGGTGTATCCGTCCGGCTTGGCGCGCGTGAGCTCCGCCATTTCCGCCGCGCCGCGGCCGCCGGGCCGGTTCTCGACGACCACCGGCACATGGATCTGCTTCTGCATCACCGTCGCGATCTCGCGGGCCATCACGTCGGTGGCGCCTCCCGGCGATACGTGCAGCACGTAGCGGATCGGGTGATCCGGATAGGCGGCCTGGATCGACCAGGACGCGGCGAGCAACAGGAAACCCAGAACGCTCGTCCAGCGAATACGCAGCATGTTCGTCCCCTCCTCGTTGTTGGTGAGCCTGCGCGTTTACCTCGGTGGCATCGACCCCTCGTGCAGACGATACGCCCCGATTCAGAATGCGAAGCGATAGCGCTCCAGGCGCTCCCGGTCGAGCTCGACGCCCAAGCCGGGACCGCCGGGCAGCCCCAGGCGCCCTCGCCCGAGATCCAGTTTCTCCTTCACGATGTCGTCGGCGGTCTTGAGGGGCCCCACGCATTCCAGTCCCTCGAGCACCGCTTCGCTCGTCGCCGCGAGCATGATCTCGGCAACGGTGTTGATGCCCAGCCCGAAGCCGTGCCCGATCACCACCCGCATGCCGGCCGCAGCCGCCGTCTCCACCATGCGCCGGCATTGCAGGAAGCCGCCCTGCTTCATGACCTTGAGCTTCACGATGTCCGCGCAATCCGCGCGGATCACCGCGATCAGGCTCGCGTAATCGGTGACCGATTCGTCGGCCATCACCGGGATGCCGATCGCCCCGCGCACCCGTGCCATGCCGTCAAGGTCGTCCGCGGCGACCGGCTGCTCGAGGAGCTGCAGGTCCAGCGGCTCGAGGAGCTTTCCCAGCGCCGTCGCGTCGTCCACGCCGTAGCCCGCATTCGCGTCGGCGCGCAGGTGCATTTCGGCGCCGACCGCTTCCCGCACCGCCGCCAGGCGGTCGCGATCGGCGCGGATGCCGCCGCCCACCTTCACCTTCGCCGAACGAAAGCCGCGATCGAACCACGTGCGCGCCTCGGCCGCGGCCTCGTCCGGCGGCAGGATGCCGATCCACGCGTTGAAGCACAGCTCCCGGACGAGGGCGCCGCCGAGATACTGGTGCACCGGGATGCCGAGATTGCGGCACAGCATGTCGATGCACGCCATTTCGATGGCCGCCTTCGCATCGAGATGGCCGTCGAGCGTCTCGTTCATCGCCCGCACCACGTCGTGGGGATTGCCCGCATCGAGGCCGGTCACGCGCGGCGCGAGCCGGTCGCGCAACGCGAGCAGGGACTGCTCGATCGTCTCGACGGAATAACCGGGCGAGGGGTCGATGTTGCCGAGTCCCACCGTTCCATCCGCGGCGGTGAGCGTCACGACCGCGCTGCGCTGCGTGGTCTTGGTGGCGTAGGCATTGCGGAACCCCGCTCCCACGAGCGGCACCGACACGCCATGGACCTCGACGCGCCCGATGGGCAGGTGCACGGCGCCGCTCGCCACGGCCGCTAGACCTCCACCCGGACGAGGACGGCTCCGTCGCGCACCGTCTCGCCTTCCCCGACGAGGATCTCGGCGATGGTTCCCGGCTCGGGGGACGCGACCGGGATCTCCATCTTCATCGATTCGAGGATGAGGATCGCTTCGTCCTCCGCCACCGCGTCGCCCACCGACTTCAGCACCTTCCAGATGGTGCCGGTGATGTCCGCCTTCAGCTCGATTGTCGCCATCGTTGCCTTGCGCCTCGTTCAGTTCTGCAGCACACGACCGGTCCGTCGCGCTGCCGGGTTGCATCATCCATGTCGCGCATTCGCGGCGCGCGCCCAGCGGCGCTCGATCCGGCTCACGGCACCGAGCGCCTTCGCCGCCGGCTCGAGCTCCTCGTAGACCGGAATGCCCGCCCGCGACGCGATGCCGCGGTAGTGCCGCCGCTTTTCCTCGAGCTCGGGCGATCCATCCACCCGCAGGACGAGCAGGAAATGGGGACCGTCGGGGCGCGCCTCGCGCGCCCGGATCGCGCCCTGGATGAGGTTGTCGACCGGATCGGAGTCCCCGCGCCCGACGAAGGCCGCGAGGTTGAGGTGCATCACCAGCGCGTCGGGCGCCGAGTCGTACACGATGTCGAGGATGCGCTGGGCGACGAGGCCGCCCTGCTCCTGCAGCGTGGCGACCGGCGCATCGATCGGGTTGGTGACGCTGGTTCCCGGCGGCAGCCCGAGCGCCTGGAGCCGTTGCAGCGTGCGCTCGTCGAAGCGCGCGACGTCGAGGCCGCAATCGGCGAAGGTATCGGTCGCGAGGACGCTCGTGCCCCCGCCGTTTCCGAACAGCACCACCCTGGAGGTGGGGCGCTGCGGCCTCGGCTCGAGATGCTGCAGCGCGAGCAAGGCGTCGATCATCTCGTCCACCGTGCTCACCATCGCGCACGGCGCCTGCTCCGCGAGGCATTCCCACGCGCGGTTATCCCCGGCCATGGCCCCCGTGTGCGATGCGGCGGCCTCGCGGCCCTGCGCGGATCGACCGCCGCGCAGGATCACCACGGGCTTCGCGGCGCCACGGGAACGCAGCAGCTCGAAGAAGCGCCGTCCGTCCTTCACGTCCTCGAGATAGAGGCCGATCACCCGGGTCGCGGGATCGGCCAGGTAGAACTCGAGCAGGTCGGCCGGACCCACGTCCGCGCTGTTGCCGATCGTGACGAGCGCGCTGAAGCGCAGGCCGCGCCATTGGCCGCGCTTGATGATGTCGGTGCCCAGCCCTCCGCTTTGCGTGAGCACGCCGACGGTTCCGAGCTCGGTCGGGGCGCCGGCCGGGAACGTGACGCGGCCGCGCGGAGAATAGAGGCCGAGGCAGTTGGGCCCGACGACGCGGCAACCCCCTTCGCGCGCGGCCGCCACGAGCTCCGCCTCGAGCGCGGCTCCGCCGGCGACCTCGCCGAAGCCGCTCGAGATCACCTGCGCGAAGCGCAGGCGCCCGTTCGACCGGCGCAGCATCTCGGGGATCGCGCGCGCGCCGATCGCGATGTAGGCGTAGTCCACCACCTCGGGCGTATCGGCGATGCCCGGATAGCAGCGCAGTCCCTCGATCGCCTCGGCCTTCGGATGGATGGGATAGATCGCGCCGGGAAAGCCGAAGTCCTTCAGCCGCCGGATGAACGTGTTCGCGATGGTCGTCGACGATGCCGAGGCGCCGACCACGGCCACCGTGCGCGGCGCGAAGAGCGGCGCGAAACGCTCGCGCACCGCCGCGTCGCTTTCGGGCGCGACCGGGCCGCGCTCCTCGGCGCGCGCGCTCTCGGAGAGGATCACGCGCGCATCCGCCGCCATCGCCCCGTCGGGGCCGACGATCACGGGATTCACGTCGAGCTCCTCGATGTCCGCGGCGAACCTGCCCATCAATCCGTCGATGCCGCCCACTTTCACGAGCAGATCGACGAGCGGCTCGCGGTCGATTCCCCGGCGTCCGCGCGCGCCGTCGAGGATGCGGATGCCGCGCAGCTCCCCGAGCATCGCCCGGGCGTCGTCGGCGTCGATCGGGCAGAGCCGGAACGACACGTCGCGCAGGATCTCCACGTAGATCCCGCCCAGCCCGACCATCACCATGGGGCCGAACCGGGGATCGCGCACGGCGCCGACGATCATCTCGATGCCCGCCGGGCACATCTCCTCCACGAGGTAGCCGTCGAGGCGCGCTTCGCGCACCCGCGGCTGGGCCGCGATCGCCTCGATCGCCGCGCGCACGCCGGGGCTGCCCTGCGCGCCCAGCACGACCGCACCCGCGTCGCTCTTGTGCAGGAGATCGGGCGAGAGCGCCTTCACGGCGAATGGGCCGCGCAAGCGGGCGACGGCCTCGCCGACCTCGGCCGCGCTCCCCACCACCACGCCGCGCGGAACCGCGATCCCGGATTGGTGGAGCAGGCGCTTCGCGGCGTCCTCGGAGAGCGCGCGCCTGCCGGCGGCGCGCGCGGCATCGATCGGGCTGCGATCCGCCAAGGGCGACGCCTCAGTAGCTCGTGGGCCAGTTGGCGAGATGATGCTTGCCAATGCCGCCTCCCTTTCGCGAGCGATAGACGTCGAACATGCGGATCAGGTAATCGCGGGTCTCCTGCGGCTTGAGGATGTTCTGCACCGAGAAGATCGTCGCCATGTCCCACACCTCGTCGTTCTTGCGGATCTCGGCGAGCGCCTCCTCGAAGCCCGCGTCGCCGGGCGCGAGGCCATGGACGATCTTGGTTGCGAAGGTGGGGTCCATGAAGCTCACCTCGGCGGTGGGCCACGCGATCATCTCGTCGTTGTGGCGCCCGCCGCCCATCGCGACGTACGCGCGGCCATAGGCCTTCCTCACGATCACGCTGATGCAGGGCACGGTCACGAACGACGTCGCGTTCATCATGTTCATGATCCATCCGGGCGCCGCGCGCCGCTCGGCGTCCCTGCCGACCACGAATCCCGGCGTGTCGATGAGCCTCAACAGCGGGATGTTGAAGCTGTCGCACAGCACCTGGAAGTCGATGATCTTGCGGCACGCCTCGACGGAGAGCGCCCCGGCGCCGACGACCGGATTGTTGGCGACGACGCCGATGCTCCTGCCGCCCAGGCGGATCAACGCGGTGATGGCCGATCGCCCGAAGCGCGGCTTCAGCTCGAAGACGCTGCCCTTGTCCGCGATGACCTCGACGATCTTGCGCATGTCGTAGACCTGCGTGCGCTTCTCGGGCAGCAGCTCGAGGATGCGCTCCTGGTCCTGCGCGGCATCGTCCGCCACCGCGTGCCGGGGGGCGAGCTCCATGTTGTGCGACGGCATGTAGCCCAGGAACCTGCGGATCTCCTGCATCGCCTCGGCGTCGGTCTCCGTGAAACGGTCGATGAGGCCGGTGTACTCGGCGTGCACGCGCCAGCCGCCCAAATCCTCGAGGTCGACCTGCTCGCCGATCGCCATCGAGACCAGGCGCGGGCTCGAGACCGCCATGATCGAGCCCTTGCGCATCACCGCGAAATCCGCGCAGCAACAGAGCCACGCCGACGAGCCGAACGCCGTGTCGAGCGCCGCGGCCGCCCATGGCGTCTCCCTCGAGCGCCGGAACTGCGTCGGATCGTTGCCGAGGAGCGTTCCCATGCCGCGCGAGCCCATGGCGTCGGGGAGCCTCGCGCCGGTCGATTCGCCGACGTGCACGAACGGCATGCCCTTTTCGGTCGCGGTGCGACGCGCGTGCCCCATCTTCTTCGAGTTGGTGGCGCTCGTGGAAGCGCCGGCGACGGTGAAGTCGTTCACCACCACCGCCGCGTCGCGCCCGTCGATCTTGGCGAACCCGACCAGCTTGCCGTCGCGCGGAGTCCTCGCCTCGTCCGCCTTGAAGACGCCGGAGGCGCCGAGGAGCCCCGTCTCCACGAAGGAGCCCGGGTCGACGAGGAGATCCAGCCGCTCCTGCGCGTTCAGCTGCCCGCGGTTCTTGCGCTTCGCGAGCTTCTCGGTCCCGCCCATGGAGCGGGCGCGCTCGCGTCGCCGGTCCAGCTCGGCAAGCAGTTTCTCGTGCGGCATCTCGTACCCCTGTTTGCGCCTCGCGCGGCCGGCAAGGCTCCCCGGAACGGGCGCCGCGTCGAGCGCGCGCCCTTCGGTCTCGCGTGCCTACGGTAGGCAGGAGGGGTAATGCTGTCAATGAGACCGAAGCGGCCCAGGGTGATACAGTTTCGGCATCATGAAGCGGGCCGCGACTCCCTTGCTCCCGCCGCGCCAGCTGCAGGCGATCGCCGCGGTCGCGGAGGCCGGGTCCATGCACGCGGCCGCGAGGGCGCTCGGCGTTCCGCAGCCCGCGCTCTCGCGGCTGGTCGCGAGCGCCGAGCACGCGCTCGGGGCGCTCCTCTTCGAGCGCTCGCGAGCGGGGACGCGTCCCACCGAGGCGGGCACGCGCGTGATCAAGCAGGCCGCCTTCGCCTTGCAGGCGCTCGAGGGACTCGCCGACGCGGCACGGCACTCGCTTCCCGTGGTGCGGCTGGGCTGCATCCCGCGCGTGATGGATGCGCTCGTCCCGCACCTGCTCGCACGGCTGGGCGGCGACGACGCGGGCTTCCGCCTGCGCGTGGCGGTGGGAACGTCGAACGAGCTGGTCGCGGAGCTCGACGCGGGCCGCCTCGACTTCGTGATCGCGAGGCGAATGGTCCCGAAGGGGGAGGACTCGCCCCTCGTGGCCGAGCGGCTCTACGACGAAGGCACCGTGGTGGTATGCGGCGTGCGCAACGCGCTTCGCGCCGCGGTCGGCCTGCGCGTTCGTGGAGCTCGCGCCGTTTTCCTGGGTGCTGCCCAAGCGCGGATTCTATTCGCGCGACGCGCTGGACCGGATGCTTCCGCAGCTCGGCCTCGCGCCGATCGTTCCCGTCATCGAGTCCAGCTCGTTCGGGTCGAATCTCTCGGTCGTCGCGGCGACGCCGTTCCTCACCATCGGGCCGGAATTCGCGGCGCGGCGCTTCGCGGCGCTGAAGCTCGCCCGCATCCTCGAGACGCGGCCCGCGCTCGGATCGAGTCCCGTGATGCTCCAGTACCATCCCGGGCAACGATCGCGCCCCTCGTTTGCATCGTTCCGGGCGGCCGTGACGTCGGCACGGCGGCTCGCGGTCGCGGCGTAGGGGTCGAGGGGGGTCGATCCACGCGTCCGGCGAGGGGCGGCCATGCTATCGTTTGCGTCGGCAACCTCGCGCAATCCGGCCTGCCCCGCACGCGGACCCGGCCTCGCCGTGAACGATTCGCTCCTCCACATCCTCCTCATCGTCGGGACGCTGGCCGCGGTCTCCCCGATCCTGCTCGTCCTCGCCCGCGCGCGCGGCGGGGAGCAGCGCGCGCTCGCCGAGGCGAGCAGCGCGCGCGATCGGCTCCACGACGCGCTCGAGGGCTCGAACCTCGCGGTCTTCGACTGGGACACCTCGGGCGGGAACAGCATCCACCTGAGCCCGACGTGGCGGGTGATGCTGGGCCACGAGCCGGCCGAGACGCGCTGCACGGTCCAGGAGCTCTTCTCGCTGGTCCATCCCGACGACGTGAGGCACGTGCGCGACGCGGCGGTGGACACGCTCAAGGGCCGCACCGCGCGCTACGACAACATCCATCGCGTGCGGCGCGCAGACAACACCTACATCTGGATCCACAGCCGGGGCAAGGTGACGGTGCGCGACGCGCGCGGCTGGGCGCTGCGCTTCGCGGGGACCAACGCCGACATCACCGCGCGCGTGGTGGCCGAGGAGCGGCTCAAGGAGCGCGAGATGCAGCTGCGCCAGCTCATCGACACGATGCCCGCGGCGATCGTCGTGTTCGGCACCGACGAGCGCGTCCTCTTCCACAACCGCGCCTACCTCGAGCTCACCGGGCTCTCCGCGGAGGCGGTGAACGGCAAGCGCATGAAGGAAGTGGTCGGCGAGTCGATGTACGCGAAGATCGAGCCGCAGCTGCTCGCCGCGCTCGACGGGCGCACGGCGCACCTCGAGCAGCAGGTGATGGATCCCATGGGCCGCACCGTGGACCTCGAGGTGGTCTACATGCCGCTGCGCGACGCGTACGGGCGCGTCACCGCCGCCATTACCGTGCGCTTCGACATCACGCGGCTGAAGGACCTGGACCGCATGAAGGACGGCTTCATCGCGGTGGCGAGCCACGAGCTGCGCACGCCGCTCACCTCGATGCGCGGCTCCCTGGGGCTCCTGCAGGGCGGGGTCACGGGCGAGCTGAGCGGCGAGGCCCAGGGCCTGGTCACCATCGCCATGCAGAACTGCGAGCGGCTGGTGCGCCTGGTGAACGACCTCCTCGACCTCGAGAAGATCGCGTCGGGGCACGGCGCCTTCCGCATCGCCCTGCTCGACTGGCCGGCGGTGCTGCGCCAGGCGATCGAGTCGAGCCGCGGCTTCGTCGAATCCTACGGCGTGAGGTTCGAGCTCGATCGCCCGGAGGAGCTGCGCGTGCGCGGCGACGAGGATCACCTGATCCAGGTGCTCTCCAACCTGCTCTTCAACGCCGCCAAGTTCTCCCCGCGCGGCTCGGTGGTCACGGTGAGCTCCAGGCACCTCGCCGACAGCTGGGTGCGAACCTCGGTGCGCGACCGCGGTCCCGGCATCCCGGAGCACTTCCGCGGCCGCATCTTCCAGCGCTTCGCCCAGGCCGACATGGGCGAGGACCGCCGCGCGGAGGGCAGCGGCCTGGGCCTCGCGATCAGCCGCGAGATCGTCGAGCGGCTCGGCGGCCGCATCGGTTTCAACGCCGCGCCCGGCGGCGGGACCGAGTTCTGGTTCGACCTGCCGGGCACCATGGAAAGGGTCACCGCATGAACACGGCGAAGCTCACCCGCATCCTCCTCGTCGACGACCAGCGCGACATCCGCTCGATCGTCGGGCTCGCCCTCGGAAAGATCGGCGGATTCCAGGTGAAGGTGTGCGAGTCGGGCGAGGAGGCGCTCGCGAGCGCGGAAGCCTTCGCGCCCGACCTCCTGCTGCTCGACCTGAGCATGCCGGTGCTCGACGGCGTCGCCACGCTGAAGGCGCTGCGCGCGCGCGGGCTGCAGGCGCCGGCGGTCTTCTTCACCGCGCGCCTCAACCCGAAGGATGCGGAGCGCTACCGCGAGCTCGGCGTCCTCGGCGTGATCCCGAAGCCCTTCGATCCGCTCAAGCTCGGCGCGCAGCTGCGCGAGATCTGGAGCCAGCGGGACCCGGCCTGACGGCCGCTTCCAGGTCGTGGTCGTCGGAGCCGGTCACCGTCACGCGAACGACGTCGCCGGGCTTCATCCCCTTCGCATCGGCGATGCGCACCACGCCGTCGATCTCCGGCGCATCGGCCGAGCTGCGCGCGAGCGCGCTCGTGCCGTGCACCTCGTCCACGAGCACGTCGAGCGCGCGCCCCACCTTCGCGGCGAGCTTGTCGCGGCTGATCGCGGCCTGCACCTGCATGAAGCGCGCGCGCCGCTCTTCCTTCACGTTCTTCGGGCACGGCGCCCGGAAGCTCGTTCGCGCGCGCTCCCTCCACCGGCGAGTAGGCGAAGCAGCCGACGCGGTCGAGCCGCGCCTCGCGCAGGAACGCGAGGAGCTCCTCGAACTCCGCCTCGGTCTCGCCGGGGAAGCCGACGATGAACGTGGAGCGCACGGTGATGTCCGGGCAGGCCGCGCGCCACGCTTCGATGCGCTCGAGGTTCTTCTCGGAGCTCGCGGGCCGCTTCATGAGCTTGAGGATGCGCGGGCTCGCGTGCTGGAACGGCACGTCGAGGTACGGAAGCAGGCGACCCTCGGCCATGAGGGGGATCACCTCGTCGACGTGCGGATAGGGATAGACGTAGTGCAGGCGCACCCACGCGCCGAGCGAGCCCAGCGCGGAGGCGAGCTCCGTCATGCGCGTCCTCAACGGCCGCCCGCCCCAGAATCCCGTGCGGTACCTCACGTCCACGCCGTAGGCGCTCGTGTCCTGCGAGATCACGAGGAGCTCCTTCACGCCCGCGGCGACGAGCTTCTGCGCCTCCGACATCACCTCCCCCACCGGGCGGCTGGCGAGGTCGCCGCGCATGGAGGGGATGATGCAGAACGTGCAGCGGTGGTTGCAGCCCTCGGAGATCTTGAGATAGGCGTAGTGGCGCGGCGTGAGGCGGATGCCCTGCGGCGGCACGAGGTCGGTGAAGGGATCGTGCGGCCTGGGCAGGTGCGCGTGCACGTGCGCCATGACCTCGTCCTTCGCGTGCGGTCCCGTGACCGCGAGCACGCTCGGATGCGTCTTCGCGACGATGTCGCCCTTCGCGCCGAGGCAGCCGGTCACGATCACCTTGCCGTTCTCCGCGAGCGCCTCGCCGATCGCGTCGAGCGACTCGCGCACCGCGGCATCGATGAAGCCGCAGGTGTTCACGACCACGAGGTCGGATCCCTGGTAGCTCGGCGCGATGTCGTAGCCCTCCGCGCGCAGCTGCGTGAGGATCGCCTCGGAATCGACCAGCGCCTTGGGGCAGCCGAGGGAAACGAAGCCGACCTTGGGGCGGACCCTGGTCTTGCCTTTGCCTGTCCCCGCTGTCCGGACCGCGCGTTCACTTCGACTTGCGCGGCTTCTTCGCGCCGCCCTTCGACGCCGCCTTCGCTTTCGGCTTCGCTTCCTCGGCCGGCGCGGGCGCGCCGCGCCGGCGCGTGTAGGGGAAGCCGGAGAAGAGCCTGAGCGCCTGGCTGCGCAGCTCCTCCTGCATGTCGATCACCGCCTTCGCACCCTTCTCGAGGTAGCCGCCCATCACGTTCGGGATCTTCTGCTGCTGCGAGACGAACTGCACCCACGCTTCGCCCGGGACCTTCGGCAGCTCGCCGTAGAGCGACTTTGCCTGCTCCTGGAAGCGCTGCTGCGCCTCGTGGAAGGCCAGGATCGAGCGCTCCAGGTACGAGCCCATGAGTCCCTGCATCGCGTGGCCGTAGTAGCGGATGATGTTCGCGAGCATCTCCGTGGAGAACATGGGCACGCCGCCCGACTCCTCCTCGAGGATGATCTGCAGCAGGATCGCGCGCGTGAGGTCCTCGCCCGTCTTCGCGTCCTGCACGCGGAACTCCTGGTACTGCAGCACCAGGTCCTTCACCTCCACGAGCGTGATGTAGGCCGAGGTCTCCGTGTCGTAGAGGCGCCGGTTCGGATACTTCTTGATGATGCGGGGCGATGCCATGGGGAGAGATCCTCGCGCATATGCTGCGCTACATCAATGCGGGTTTGTGCAGCGATCCGGTTGCGACGCCGGTTTCAGGCCTCAAATCGTTCATTTTATTGCAATTTCACATCTTGTTGCATTGCGGCCGCAAGATCTTGGTGCAATGCATCAAAATATCGCTTGACAGGGCGCGGCCGCCTTCCTAGAATGAAATTGTTGCGGCGCACCAATACGGGCAGCCGGGGAAGCGCCGCCAGGAACCGAGAGGACGAAGATGGCCACCACTACCGCGAATCCGCTTTCCGAAATCTCCAGCGCCAGCGTGGACACGGCCGCCCGCCTCACCAAGGTATCGATGGACAGCGCCGAGCGCGCCCTCACCGTCCAGCTCGAATATGCCAAGGGGGCGATCAGCCAGGCGACCCTCAACGCCAAGGCGCTCGCGGGCGCGAAGGACGTGCAGGAGCTCATGGCCCTGCGCAGCCGCATCGCCGAGAACACCCTCGAGAACCTGATGGGCTACTCGCGCAGCCTCTACGAAGTCGCCTCGGAAGCGCAGAGCGAGTTCTCGAGGCTCGCCGAAGAGCGCATGTCCACCTTCCAGCGCGCCGTCACCGACAGCGTCGACCAGGCCGCGAAGATCGGCCCCCGCGGGCGGCGGCGACCTCGCCGCGGCCGCGATCAAGTCCTCGCTCGCCGCGACCACCGCCGCGTTCGATAGTTCACCAAGGCCGCCAAGCATGTCGCGAGCTTCACCGACGCGGGCGTGCGCGCCGCGGGCAACGGCAAGACGAGGAAGTGAGCGCCCGCGGCGCCAACCGAATTCAAGTCTCCTCCTCCTTTATCGCAAATTCCCAAATTTGGATAAAGGTTCGAACCCCGGGTCAAACCTGGGGTTTTTTTTGGCGCCGAAGAGGCAAGGCGTCGACATGGAGACAAGATCGCGCTCGTGACCGGCGGCGTGGGCGGCATCGGCACCGCCGTGTGCAAGCGCCTCGCGGCCGACGGGCATTTCGTCGTGGCGAACTACGCCATCCCGGGCAGCGAGGAGCGCTGGCTCGCGGCGATGGCGGCCGCGGGCCTCGACGGCACCGCGACCGCGCTCGCCTTCGGCGACGTCACCGACTTCGACGCCATGGGCGAGATGGTGCGCCGCATCGAGGCCGACCACGGCCCCGTCGGGATCCTCGTGAACTGCGCGGGCATCACGCGCGATTCGACCTTCCGCAAGATGACGCCCGAGCAGTGGCGCGCCGTGCTCGCGACCAACCTCGACAGCGTCTTCAACGTGACGCGCCACGTGATCGACGGGATGGTCGAGCGCGGCTGGGGCCGCATCGTCAGCATCTCGTCGGTGAACGCCGTGCGCGGCCAGTTCGGCCAGACCAACTACGCGGCCGCCAAGGCGGGCATCCTCGGCTTCACCAAGTCCCTCGCCCAGGAAGTGGTGAGGAAAGGCGTCACCGTGAATGCCGTCTCGCCCGGGCTACGTGCAGACCGACATGGTGATGGCGATCCGCGAGGACGTGCGCCGCAAGATCGTCGAGCAGATCCCCGCGGGGCGCCTCGCCATGCCCGAGGAGGTGGCCGACGCGGTGGCATTCCTCGCCTCCGAGAAGGCCGCCTACATCACGGGCACCAACCTCGTCGGTCAACGGCGGCTTGCACATGTACGCCTGATTCCGGGCGTGCATCGCCGCGTCCCTTGACGTGGCGCAAGCGGCGTGCGGTTCCATCCCCGTACCTTGGAGTTGCTTGACGACGACGTCTTGCGCGCCGGCCCGGGGATTTCGAATCGGCATGTCGGGTAAATCGACACCTTCCCGCTCGCGGCCCGCGCGATACTTGCGTCGCCAAATCGTGGAGGGCGGAAAATGACCACATACCGGTTGCTGCACGTGGAAGACTCGCAGGACGATGCCGAGCTGGTGTCGATCGCGTTGTCGCGAGCCGCCTTCGGGGTGCGCACGACGCGCGTCGAGACCGAGGACGAGTACGTCGCGAGATCGAATCGGCTGCCCCCGACCTGGTCCTTTGCGACTACGACCTGCCCTCGTTCAGCGCCGAGCGGGCACTCGAGATCCTCGGCGAGCGCGGGCTGGACGTCCCGTTCCTCCTCGTTTCCCACCATATCGACGAGAGCGCGGCGGTCATCGCGATGCAGAGGGCGCGGCCGACTACCTGCCGAAGGGCGACCTGAGCGCCTCGCGAAGGCGATCGAGGCCGCGGTCGACCGCTGCAGCGCGCGCCGGGAGCGCGCCGCCGAAGAGAAGCTGCGCGCGAGCGAGGCGACGAGCGCGGCATCCTCGATTCCCTCGATTCGCGCATCGCCGTGCTCGATGGCGAAGGCCGGATCGTCGCGGTGAATCGGGCGTGGTCGGAATTCAGCCGCGAGCGGCGCGAGAGCCACTTCGGCAACGCCGCGGAGGGCGAGAGCTACCTGCGCGTGCTGGCCGAATGCGCCGCGCAGGGCGACATGTTCGCGAAGGCGGGCGTGGAGGCGTGCGCGCCGTGATGGCGCGCGAGAAGTGCCTTCGCGTCCCTCGAGTACCAGCTCTCCTTCGGCGGCGGCACGCGCTGGTACCTGGCGCGCGCCACCCCTTCGCGGCGAGGGACGACGGGGTCGTGATCTCCCATACGGACATCACCGACCGGATGATGGCGCACGTCGCCATCGAGCAGGCCAACAAGGGCCTGCAGACGATTTCGAAGCGTGTCCTCGCGATGCAGGAGGAGGAGCGGCGCGCGATCTCGGCCGAGCTCCACGACGACGTGGGCCAGTCGCTTTCGGCGCTCAAGATCGGGCTGCACCGCCTCGCGCAGGAGAGCGGCCGACCCTCGGCGGCTGCTCTCGGAATGCGTCGAGGTGGCCGGCACGACGCTCGAACGGCTGCGCCAGACTGGCCCTCGAGCTGCGCCCGCCGCAGCTCGACCAGCTGGGCCTCGAGGAGGCGCTCGAGTGGCTCGCCGATCGCCAGCGCAAGACCACCGGGCTCGCCATCGAATGCCGCTTCCAGGGCATCGGGAGCCGGCGCCCGCCGGCGACGCTGGAAAGCGCCTGCTATCGCATCGCGCAGGAAGGGCTCAACAACGCGGCGCGCCACGCCCAGGCGAAGAACGTGCGCATCCAGGTCGACGCGGACGGACGCTGCTGCGCCTCGCCATCCACGACGACGGCGTCGGCTTCGACGCGGAAGCCGCGCGGCAGAGCTCGGCGCGCTGCGGGCACCTCGGGCTCATCGGCATGGAAGAGCGTGCGCGGCTCGCGGGAGGGCGGCTCAGGCTGCGCAGCATCGCCGGCGGCGGCACCACGCTGACCGCGATCTTCCCCTTGGGCGACGGTCCGATGCCGAGACGTGCAGCCGAGCGCCGCCGCGGCATGAGCCCGGTGCGCATCCTCCTCGCCGACGACCATAACCTCGTGCGCGCCGGCCTGCGCGCGCTGGTGCAGGAGATCGAGGGGGCGACCATCGTGGCCGAAGCGAACAACGGCCGCGATGCCGTCGTCGCTCGCCCGCGAGCACCAGCCCGATCTCGCGATCCTCGACATCTCGATGCGGGAGATGAACGGCATCGAGGCGCTCGCGCGCATGAAGTCCGAAGGCTTGCGCACGCGCGTCCTGATCCTCTCGATGCATAGCACGGAGGACGTCGTGCGACGCGCGCTTCGCGCCGGGGCCGACGGCTACATCGTCAAGGACTCGGCGCCGCTCGAGCTCCGGCTCGCCATCGAGGCGGTGATGCGCGGCGAAAGCTACCTCAGCCCGCGCATCTCGCGCGTCCTGGTGGACGGCTACGTCCAGTCCGGCAGCGCCCCGGAGTCCTCCCTCGACGCGCTCACCGTGCGCCAGCGCGAGATCCTGCAGATGATCGCGGAAGGTCGCAGCACCAAGGAGATCGCGTTCGCGCTCGACGTGAGCGTGAAGACGATCGAGAGCCACCGCGCGGCGCTCATGGAGCGCCTGGCGATCCGCGATGTCGCGGGCCTCGTGATCTTCGCGGTGCGCAACCACCTGGTGAGCGTCGAACACCCCTAGCCGCGCCTGCGGCATTTGGAGCACCGTTCCCGGGGAATTTCCGATAGGCGTCGACATGCGGCGGCGCGAGCATGGGTCCTCGCCCGGCATCGTCGCCGGATCGCCCCCGGACCATGGCATCGCCCCGAAGCGCCTTTCGCACATTGCCGGCCGCGGCCCTGCTCGCCGCGGTCCTCGCGTTCGCGCACGCCGGGCTCGCCGAGAGCGCGAGCGGCGCCTCGAGCGCCGGCGCGAGCATCGACTTCAAGGTGGTGATCCCCGTGGTGCTGCGCGCGCGCACCGTGAGCCAGGCGCCGCAGCTGTCCATCGCCGCGTCGGACCTCGCGCGCGGCTACGTCGACGTCGAACGCGCCACGCGCCTTCGCGTCACCTCCAACAATCCCTCGGGATTCATGATCTCGGTCACGTTCGATCCCGCGCTCGTCGCGCGCGTCGAGGCGCGCGTCGCGGGGCAGTCGGTGCAGGCCGCCTCCCCGGGCACGAGCGTGCAGGTACAGGCGGCGAAGCTCGACGATGCGACGCTCGACGTGGGCTACCGCCTCTTCCTCGTCCCCGGGACGCGCCCGGGCACCTATGCGTGGCCGGTGACGCTGGCACTCGGCGCCGGAGCCTGAACGGCGCTACGCGACCTCGATCGAGACGGCGCCGCGATGGGCGTGCGCCCTGAGCACTTCCACCAGGCGCGGCCCGGCGAAGACGCGCGCATCGAACACGCACAGCACCTCGCCCCCGTGCCGCTCGACGAGATGCCGGATCTCGTCCTCGACGCGCAGCACCGCTTCGATCGGAAGGCGCCGCTCGATCGCCCATCCGGCATGGACCGCCACGCGCGGCCGCTGGCCCTCCGCGTGGCCGCGCTCGAACTGCGCGGCGAGGAACGCCATGGCGCTCTTGGCATCCGTGAACCCGCCGGAGACCACGATCGGCCCGCACTTGCTGCGGGCGCCCGCCGCCACGCTTCTCGCCTTCGCAGCGAGGCGCTCGGGCCCGAGGAACACGCAGCGGCGCCCGCGGGCCGCGCCTCCGCGAAGGAAGCGAAGCATGGCGTCGAAGCCGTGCGCATCGCCATCGCAGAGAGTGCAGGCGTGCGCGGCCCGTGCCGCGGCCGTGGACGAAGCGAGAGCCTCGGCGCCGGAGAGCATGCCTTCGACCCTCGAGAACGCCTTCATGCACGCCGGGCTGAGCGTGAGCTCCACGACGCGCCCGTCGGCAGGCGAGCGGCGCCCGCGCACGAGACCGAGGCGCTTCAGGCGGCCCAGCCGACGCTGCGCCGTCGCTGCGGAGCCGATGCCGAGGAGCATCACCTGCTTCAGGGTGAGCGGAGCGCCGAGCACCTGGTGGTGGCCGATCTCGCGGATCAGCTCGTGGTCCTCGGGTGTCCGCATCTCGGGGAGGTGCCGCCGCTGGTAATCAGCGAGGGCGCGCAGCTTGGCGAACACGCGCATTGTTCTTGTCCTTGGTCTTCCGAGTAGTGTCCTCAGGCTCGTCGCCCGGGGACAAGGGCTTTTTCCACTCCATTTGATGATGAATTCTGCGCAGGCCGCCTGCGATTTCGCAAGCGCCCGCCGCTGGCGGAGGACCCCCCTCGGTCCGCTTGATGCACATCAATCTTGCACGGTACTTGCCGTTGTTAACTGACAGTATTGACAGTCCGCACTCTCCAAGGCGCGTCATGTCCCTCGAATCGGTCGTATCCATCGCCGCCCTCGCCGAAGCCGGCGCGATTGCGCCCCGCGGCCCGTCACCGCGCACGGCGCAGGAACGGCTGGAGCGGCTGGAGCGCCGCATGGGCGCCCAGCGCGCGCTCCTCGGGCGCCTCGCGTCGCGCGAGCCGCTCGAAGCGCAGCTCGCCGCGATCTGCGAGGAGCTGCGCGGCATCTTCGACGCGGGCGGCGCCTTCGTCTTCGTCCATGACAAGCGCGCCCCCGACGGCATCCGCTTCGCGTCGTGCGGTCTCGCAAAGACCGCGGCGGGCTCGCTGCGCCGCACCTACCTCGCGACCGGCGGCGTGGAGCCCGCGGCCGGGGTCATGCGCGCCGCGCTCGCCACGGCGCGCGCCTCGCGAGGATCGGTCTTCGTGTTCGGCAGGCGCACCCTCGAGTCGTTCGACGCGGAAGACAACCGCTTCCTCGCCGATCTGGCGGCGCTCCTCGCCGGCCGGCTCGAGGCCGAGCGCACCGCGGCGCTTCCCGCGTGCCCGCTCGGCTACGAGGAGAGCCGCGGCGATTGCATCTACCAGGCGCACGACCTCGCGGAAAGCGAGCTGCGCTTCCGCCAGCTCGCGGAGAACATCCACGAGGCCTTCTTCCTGGTCGATCCCGCGATGACGAAGGTGCACTACGTGAGCCCCGCCTACGAGGAGATCTGGGGGCGCACGCGCGAGAGCCTCTACGAGGACAGCTGGTCCTTCGCGCAGGGGATCCACCCGGACGACCGCCACCTCGTGGAACGCATGGCCGACAACGCCCGGCGCGGCCAATGGGACAGCGAGTATCGCGTCGCGCGGCCCGACGGCAGCGTGCGCTGGGTGCACTCGCGCGGCTTCCCGATCCGCGATGCGAAAGGCGCGATCTACCGCATCGCGGGCATCGCCGAGGACGTGACCGTGCGCCGCGAGGCCGAGGAGGCGCTGCGCGCGAACGCCGAGCGCTACAAGTTCCTCTTCGATGGGCATCCCCTGCCGATGTGGGTCCTCGACCTCGAGACCCTGCGGTTCATCGACGTGAACGAGGCCGCATGCCGAAGATACGGCTACTCGCACGACGAGTTCCTCGCCATGACCGCCGCGGACATCCGGCCCGAGGAAGACCTCGGGAGATTCCGCGAGCACCTTCTCGACGGCGACCCGGAAAGGCGCCGCTTCGGCCGCTGGCGCCACAAGCTTCGCGAGGGCCGCGTGATCACCGTGGAGGTCGTCGCTCACCATGCGCTCCTCGAAGGGCGGCGGATTTCCTTCATCTGCCCGATCGACATCACCGAGCGCGTGGAGGCCGAGGCGAAGCTCCAGGAGAGCGAGCGGCGGCTCTCCGACATGCTGGGGCACGCCGAGCAGATCGCGATCATGCTGGACGACGACCTGCGCATCATCTACTGCAACGACTACCTTCTTCGCCTCACCGGCTGGACGCGCGAGGAAGCGATGGGACGCGACTGGGTGGACATGTTCGTCCCGCCGGAGCTGCAGGGCATACGGGCGGACTACTCCGGGATCCTCGCGAACGAGCCTTCCTCCTGGAACCGGGAGAACCAGATCCTCACGCGTTCCGGCGAGCGCCGCACGATCCAGTGGAACAACTCGGTGCTGCGCGCCGCGACGGGTGAGGCGATCGGCTGCGCGAGCCTCGGCGTGGACGTGACCGAGCGGCGCCGCGTCGAGGACGAAGTGCGGCACCTCAACGCGGACCTCGAGCGCCGCGTGGCGCAGCGCACGGCCGAATTGCGCACCGCGAACGAGGAGCTCACGGCCTTCGACTACTCCGTCGCGCACGACCTTCGCGCGCCGCTCGCGCGCATGCGCGGCTTCGCGGACGCGCTCCTGCACGACGAGGGAATCGCCGTGAGCGAGCGCGGCCGCGACTACGCGGAGCGCATCGCGAATTCGGCGCGCCGCATGGACGACCTCGTCGGCGACCTGCTGCGCCTCTCGCTCGTCTCGCGCGAGACGCTGCGCCGCGAGTCGATCGACGTGCGCGAGATGGCGGCGCAGGTGCTCGAGTCGCTGCAACGCGAGCATCCCGAACGCCGCGTGGCGATCGCGCTTCCGGAGCGCCTGTCGGTGATCGCCGACCGGACGCTCCTGCGCGTCATCCTCGAGAACCTGCTCGGGAACGCGTGGAAATTCACTTCGCGCAACGACGACGCGCGCATCGAGCTCGGATTCGAAAGAAACGCCATCCATGTGGCGGACAACGGCGCCGGATTCGATCCGGCCCGCGCGGCGAAACTCTTCACGCCGTTCCAGCGGCTGCACAGCCAGAGCGAATTCGAGGGTACCGGCATCGGGCTGGCCATCGTGCAGCGCATCGTGCACCGCCATGGCGGCGAGGTGTGGGCGGAAAGCGCCGTCGGTCGCGGCGCCACGTTCCGCTTCACGCTCTCCCCTTGACCGCCGCGGCGGCCGAGCTCAGGCATTTCGGCACTGCACATCGGGGGATCCCCGATTTCGCGCCTCGCGCGCGTGCGCGATGCTGACACCGGAAGCTCGATCGAGGTAATCCGATGGCGGCAATCGCAATGAGCGTGATCCCGAGGGTCTCGCACGAAAGCACGGCGCGCGCGCGCCTGCTCCCCCTCTCGCGAGCCTGGGGACGCATCTCGAGCGCCGCGAGCCCCTGGTTCGCCTCGTTCGGCGTGGTCGTTCTCGTGATGGCGATGCTCGCCACCATGTCGCTCACCGCCTTCGACCGCATGGGGACCGTGTTCCTCGGCGGCGTGCTCGCGGCCTCGGTCCTCGCCGCGATGAGCCAGGCGGCCAACGCGCGCTGGATGCTCGCGCGTCGAACCGGCCAGCTCGCGACGATCCGCGCAAGGCTTTCCGGCGAATCGAAGGCGCGCGAATCGGCCGAGCGCAAGCTCGAGTGTCTGCGCGAGCGCGACCACCTGGTCGACGAATGGCTGCCCGCGATGGTCGCCTACGTCGGCGTGGACGGACGGCTTCGTTACCACAATCGCGCGTTCGCCCGCTGGCTGAACCTCGACGACTCGGCGATCGACGGGCATTGCGTCGAGGAGCTCCTCGGCGAGGCGACGTTCCGCGAGGCCGAGCCGCGGCTGAACGATGCCTTCCGCGGCCACGACGTGCGCTACGAGCGCGTGCAGACGATGCGCAGCGGCACCGTGAGCCGCATGCTGGTGCAGTACTTTCCCAGATACCTCGCCAACGGCGAGGTCGAGGGCGTGTTCGCGCTGCTGAGCGACATCACCGCCGCGCAGGACGTCGCCTGCGGCCACCCGTGCGCGGCGCCGGCCGGCGATCCCGCCGCGCGGCTTCGCTCGGCGCTCGAGGGCGACGAGTTCACGCTGCACATCCAGGCGATCGCGCCGCTCGCGCCCGGCGGCGGCGCGCCCCCGGTGGGCGAGGTGCTGCTGCGCCTGGACGAGGAGGAGGAGAAGCTGCTGCCGCCCGGCGGTTTCTTTCCCCTCGCCGACGAGCTGGGCCTCCTGCACGAGCTGGACCGCTGGGTCGTCCGGCACGTGGTCGACCTGTGCGCGGCGCAGCGCTCTGCGGCGCCCGTCTTCCTGGTGAACCTGTGGCCGCAGACGGTCCTCGACGAGGGTTTCCCCGGTTTCGTCCGTGCAACCCTCGAGGAGCGCGGCGCGCCCGGGACGTCGCTGTGCTTCGAGCTCGACGAGCGTGAACTCCTGCTGCACCCCGACGCGTACCGCGCCTTCATCGAGCAGCTTCGCGCCTGCGGCTGCCGCTTCGCCGTCTGCGGCATCCGCGAGGCGGGCTCGGTCGCCTTCCTGCGCACCCTGCCGATCGAATACCTGAAGCTCGATCCGGCCCTGGTGCTCGGCATGCTGCGCGACGCCGAAAGCCTCGCGCGAGTGAAGGCGGTCGCGCAGGCCGCGCAGGCCGCGGGACTGCGCACGATCGCCGAATGCGTGGAGACCGAGCCCGTCCGGATCGCGCTCGCCCGCGCGGGCGTGCACTTCGGACAGGGCTTCGCCATCGCCCGGCCGCGACCGATGCGCGGTCCCGGTCCGCAAGCCCTCGAACGAAAGGCAATCGCCGCTTGAGCCCGAACCCCGCGCGTATCGGCGTCCTGGTGGCAGACGACGAGCCGCACGTGCGCGAAGTGGTCTGCGCCATCGTGCGCTCCCTCGGGGCGGACGTGGTCGCCCAGGCGGCCGACGGCGAGGAGGCGGTCGACCTCTTCACGCGGCTGCGCCCGGAAGTGGCGATCCTCGACATCAACATGCCGAAGCTGCGCGGCGACGAGGCCCTCGCGCGCATCCTCGCCGTCGAGCCGCGCACGGTCGCGATCATGATGACCGCGCAGGACACGATCGAGGGCGTGCAGGATTGCCTCGACCGCGGCGCTTCGCACTACATCCTCAAGAGCAATCGCGCCGAGGAGATCTACGCGCTGCTCGCCGAATGCTGGCCCGCCTGCGTCTCCGGTGCGCGCAGGGCGGTCGCATGAGCCCCATGCACGGGGCGCCCGCCCGCCCCTCCATTCCCATCGAAGGAACTTCGCGATGACCACGATCCGCACCCAGCACACGCCCCATCCGGCGCTCGGCGCCGGCGCAATCGAACCGATTCCCCGGCATGCGGGGGAGCGCGCGGACCTGCCCCGCTACAACCTCATCGCGCTCGCCGCGGAAGCGGTCCAGGACCGCATCTACGACGAGTCGGCCAAGGTTCGCGTGACGCAGGAGGACATCCGCAAGCTCCTCGCCCATCACAGGAAGGAACGCAAATGATGATCGTGAGCCCCGAGATTCGCCGCAGGGCCACGGAGCGCGCGCCCACGTTCGCCGCGCAGCTCGAGGGGCTCGCGATCCGCATCGACGATGCGGTCGCGTTCCTCCAGGAAGCGGTGCACTACGGCTACATCGACCGCGACAGCGCGGGCGAGATCGTCGGCGAGTCGTTCCAGCACGCGCACGTGAACCTGGGCAAGACGCTCTTCCAGCAGGACCTCATCGACAAGGTGCCCCTGGAGCTCGCCGCGAAGAACCTCGCGATCCCGCTCTACCAGCTGGGCGGCGTCACGACGGTCGCGATGGCCGATCCCACCGACACGAAGGTGGTGAAGGCCCTGGAGCTCTTCCTCGGCTTGAAGATAAGCCCGGTCTTCAGCTTCCCCGACGAGATCGAATCGGCGATCCTCGTGAAATACCACTCCTCGCTCGACCTCGACAAGACCATCGCGGAGTTCGACTTCGGCCCGTTCCTGCATGCGGAGTTGAGCGACGAGCGCCTCGCCGACCTGGTGCAATCGCAGGAGCTGGTGCGCATGACCGACTCGCTGATCCTCCTCGCCCTCAAGGAGCGCGCCTCCGACATCCACGTCGAGCCCAAGGAGCACGACCTCCTGTTGCGCTTCCGGGTGGACGGCGAGCTGGTCGAGCGCATGGTGCTGCCGAAGAAGGTCGCCCTGGCCCTCGTCTCGCGCTTCAAGGTGATCTGCGGCATGGACATCACCAACAAGCGCCTGCCCCAGGACGGGCGCATCAACTTCCCGCTGCCGGTGAGGAACGTCGACATCCGCGTCTCGAGCCTGCCCACCATCTTCGGCGAGAAGCTCGTCTTGCGCCTGCTCGGCGCGGTCTTCACCGGAATGGGGCTCAACCTCGAGACCCTCGACATCGTCCCGTCGATCCTCACGCCGCTGAAGCAGGTGGTGCGGCAGCCGAACGGGATCCTCTTCGTCACCGGCCCGACCGGCTGCGGCAAGACCACGACGCTCTACGCGACGCTCAACTTCATCAACCGACCGGGGCTCAACGTGGTGACGCTCGAGGATCCGGTCGAGTACCAGTGGCCCACCATCAACCAGGTGCAGATCGACGAGAAGATCGGGCGCACCTTCCACGACGTCCTGCGCTCGGTGATGCGCCAGGATCCGGACGTGATCCTGGTGGGCGAGATCCGCGACGCCGAGACCGCGCGCACCGCGACGCAGGCCGCGATGACCGGCCACCTGGTGCTCACGACGCTGCACACGAGCGACGCGATCCAGGCCTCCACGCGCCTCATGGACATGGGCGTCGAGCGCTTCATGGTGGCGCCCTCGCTCATCGGCGTGCTCAACCAGCGGCTCGTGCGGCGCGTCTGCCCCTTCTGCCGCGTGAAGCACGACCCGGGCGAGAAGTACCTCTCGAAGCTCTTCACCTGGCCCGAGGGCGCGACGCTTCCGTCCTTCTTCCGCGGCGAAGGCTGCGAGCGATGCAACCGGACCGGGTACCTCGGGCGCATCGGGATCCACGAGTTCCTCTACATCACCCGCCGGATCCGCGACGCGCTCCTCGACGACGCCGACTATCACCAGCTCTACGACATCGCCACCTCCGAAGGCTACCGCGACATGCGCTACGACGGGTTCAAGAAGGCGCTCCGGGGCCTCACCACGCTCGAGGAGATCGTGGAAGCGACCATGGCGGAGGACGAATGAGCGCGAGCCGGCAGCTCCTCGATTTCCTCGCGTCGCGCAGCCGCAGCCGAGCAGTTGCCCACGCGGCTCGCGAAGCTGCGGGCGGAGCTCGCGCCGTGAGCGGCGCCATGGTCTACCGCGTGCGCCGCTGGTGGCGCTCGCCCGCAGGCGTGGCCGCGCTCACCGTCGCGGGCCTGCTCGCGGTCCTCGGGCTTTCGACCTGGCAGCGGATCCGGTTCGAGGAGGCGCAGGCGATCGAGGCGGCGTATCTCGCCAACGACAACCTCGCCATCGCCTACGAGGAGAGCGTCGACAACGCGTTCGGAGACCTCGAGCAGTTGTTTCGCCTGGTCGAGACCGAGTACCGCGAGGAGGGCTCGTCCGTCTCCCACGCCATGAGCCGCTGGCCGCTCGACCGGGAGCTGGTGCGCGGCATGGCGATCGTGGACGCGCAGGGCGCCACGGTGGTCGCGATCGGAGAGGCCGGCCGGGCCTCCGGCCTGCTCCGGGAGTCGATCGGAACGGCGAGCGCCCAGGCCGCGCAGCGGATCCGGATCGGCACGCCTGCGACGCTGGAGCTCGACGGCCGGAAGGCTACGCGCTTCACGGTGTCGCGCCGCATCGATCGCGCCGACGGCTCCTACCTCGGCACGGTGGTCGCGATCCTGGATCCCGGCTTCTTCACCCGTTTCTTCCGGCGCCTCCATCCGGACACGGGCGGCATGATCGCGCTCATCCGCAGCGACGGCATCGGCATCGCGCGCCAGGCCGGTACGTCGACCCGCTTCGACGACGACATGCGATCGAGCACGCTCTTCGCCCGCCTCGCGGCCGCCCCCGACGGGCAGTTCATGAGCCGCGGGGTGCGCGAGGGCGTGCCGCGCCTCGTGAGCTACCGATCCCTGGCGCGCTATTCGCTCGCCGTCATGGCGGGCACCGGGGTGACGCAGGCCCTCGCCCCGGTTCGCGAGCGCGCACGGCTCTATTTCGCGCTCGCGGGCGCCGCGAGCGCGCTCATCGTCCTCGCCGCCCTGGGAATCCTGGGCTCCGTGCAACGCCGTCACCACGACTTCGAGGCGCTGAGGCGCACCGAGGCCAAGCTGCGCGAGACCGCGGCGCGCAAGGACGCGATCGCGGAAAGCATGGCGGGAGGCGTGATCATCAGCTCGCTCGACGGCACGATACTCAGCGTGAATCGGGCGGCGTGCGACATGCACGGTTATGCGCGCGGGGAGCTGGTCGGGATGCCGCTGTCGCGGCTCCTCGCCGAGGCCGACCGCGCGGGCTTCGCCGAGAGGCTGCGCACGGCCGCGGGGAGCGTCGCCGGCGCGGAGCACGAGGTGAAGGAGGTCCGCGCCCTGCGCAAGGACGGCAGCCTCTTCGAGGCCGAGGTGATCGGGAGCGTCGTCGCGTGGGACGGCAGCGCGAACCTCGTGGGCATCGTGCACGACATCACGGAGCGCAAGGCGACCGAGCGCGCGCTGCGCCGCAGCGAGGCTCTCTACCGCGCCACCTTCGACCAGGCGCTGCTCGGCATCATCCATACGGGAATGGACGGGCGCTTCATCCGGGTCAACCGGAAGGCCTGCGAAATGCTCGGCTACACGCAGGCGCAGATGCTGGCGCTCGGCTACCGCGACGTCACGCATCCCGAGGACCTCGTGGAGAGCGCGCGGCGCCACCAGGCGCTGCTCGGCGATCCCCTGCAGCACTTCGAATTCCAGATGACGCGGCGATACTTGCGCAAGGACGGCTCGATCGTCTGGACGCTCGCCTCGGTGAGCGTGATCCGCGGCGAAGGCGGCATGCCCGACTTCTTCCTCACGATGGTGCAGGACATCAGCGAGCTCAAGCGCGTCGAGCAGATGCAGAACGAGTTCATCTCGACGGTGAGCCACGAGCTGCGCTCGCCGCTCACCTCGATCCGGGCCTCGCTCGGGCTGCTGGTCGGGGGCGTCGCCGGCGAGCTTCCCAAGGCCGCGCGCGAGCTCGCGGCGATCGGGGAGCGCAACTGCGAGCGCCTCATCCGCCTCGTGAACGACATCCTCGACACCGAGCGCATGGAATCGGGGCGCATGCGCTTCGAGCTGCAGGCCACGGACCTGCGCGTGCTCGCATCGCGCGCCGTGGAGTCGATGCAGGGTCTCGCGGTGGGCCGCGGCGTGCAGCTGCGCCTCGCCGCGCCCGAGTACGCGCTCGGCGCCAACGTCGACGCGGACCGCTTCATCGAGGTGCTCACCAACCTGGTCTCCAACGCCGTGAAGTTCTCCCCCGCGGCCTCGACCGTCGAGATCGCGCTGTCGGCGGCGGGCGGACGGGTCCGCCTCGAGGTGCGCGACCATGGACCGGGCATCCCGAAGGATTTCGAGAGCCGCATCTTCCAGCGCTTCGCGCAGGCCGACTCCACCAGCACGCGCGCGCAGGGCGGCACCGGGCTCGGGCTCTACATCGCGCACGAGATCGTGAAGCGCCTGGGCGGAACGATCGGATACGACACGAAACCCGGCGCAGGGACGACCTTCCACGTCGAGCTGCCGCAGGTGCGGCTCGAGGAGACGCAAGCCGAGCTCGAGCTCCACGCATGAGCACGACCGGCAGGGGAGCCTCGCCCTCCTCTCCGATGGAGCTGTCGAACGACGTCCGGCGCATCCGGGAAGAGCACCGGCCTGCGGCCTAGGGAATTTCGGCCTCGCGCCCCGGGGATCCCCCGATGGTGCGCGGATGCATGCAGGATCATCGTGAAGGCTCGAGCCGCCTCGCGCGTCCGAAGCCCCCATGAAGATCCCTTCCGCGATCGCCTTCTGCCTGCTCCTGGCGACCGGCTTCCTCGTACCCGACGCGCTCGCCGAGCGCAATTTCTCCGCCGCGCCGCCCGCCGGCAAGTCGGCACGCATCGCCCCGTCCACGATCGACGCCCTTCCGGCGACGGCGATCCACCTGGGGCCGCTCGATCCGGGCACCGTCCGATCGATTCGCGCCGCGAGCGGGGCGGGCTTGCGCGAGCTCAGGCTGGGCGTGGTGCGCGAAGCGCCCGGGTCGGCTCCCGCCGCGAGCCGCATCCTCGATTGGCACGCGGTTCCCGGTGGGCGCGCGGCCCAGTGGCGCGTGGTCGCCGACGACGCCAAGGCGCTGCGCGTGGAGCTCTCCATCGCCGCCGCGCCCCGCGGGGTGCGCGTGCGCTTCGCCGGCGCGGACCGCGGCGAAGTGCGCAGCGCCGCGCTTCCCGCCTCCGGCACGCTCTGGAGTCCGGTGATCGAGGGAAGCGAGGCGCGCATCGAGCTCTTCGCGCCCGCGGGCATCGATCCCGACTCCATCGCGGCGAGCGTCGCGCAGGTAGCCCATTTCGTGGTGGATCCGCAGCGGCGCAGCGCGCCGGCGGGCTCGCAGGGCCCTGGGGCCTGCGAGGTGGACGTGGCGTGCGTCGCGCCTTCGGACCCCGACCTCGCGCGGGTGGCCGCCGCGGTGTCGCGCCTCACGTACGTGAAGGATGGGTCGGTCTGGGCCTGCACCGGCACGTTGCTCAATCCGGGCGACGGTTCCTTCGCGCCCTATTACCTCACCGCGGCGCATTGCGTGCCCGACGCGGCGACCGCACGCACCGTCTCCGTGCTGTGGTTCGACGATGCGCCCAGCTGCGGCGGAGGCCCGGCGCACGATCCGGTGCAGAGTGCCGCTGGCGCGCAACTCCTCTTCGCCGATCCGACGCTCGACGGCGCGCTCCTGCGCCTGAACGAGATGCCGCCCGCGGGCGTCGTCTATGCCGGATGGGACTCGCTGCCCACCGCGGACGGCACGCCGGTGGCGGCGATCCATCATCCCGACGGGGGCGTGAAGAAGGTGAGCGAGGGACTCACGGACGCCTCGCCCGACCAGCGCTTCCTCGCCGCGAGCTGGACCTCCGGGGTGACCGCAGGCGGAAGCAGCGGCTCGGGGCTTTTCACGCAGGTCGACTCGCCGCGGCGCGATTGGCTCCTGCGCGGGACGCTGGTGGGCGGAAGCTCGGCGTGCACCTCCTCCGGTCCCGCCGGAACGGACTACTACTCGCGCCTCGATCGCCTGTGGCCGGAGCTCGCGCCCTATCTCTCCGCCGAGGCGAAGGAGGCGAACTTCAGCGGCATCTGGTGGAACCCCGCGGAGCCCGGCTGGGGGATCGAGGTGAGCCACCAGCAAGGCGCTCTCATGGCGGCGCTCTTCGGCTACGCCGACGACGGCACCCCCGAGTGGCTGATCGCGCCCCGGATGCAGGAAGAAGCGGACGGCAACTTCGCGGGCGACGTCTTCCGCATGACGGGACCGCGCTTCGACGCGGCGAGCTGGAGCGGCGCCGTGGCCCATTCGGCGGGCGCGATGCGGCTCACGTTCAGCGCGGCCGACCGGGGGCACCTCTCGTACACCGAGGGCGGGATCGCCGTCGAGAAGGACATCACGCCGATGGTCTTCGGGCCGACCGGGCGCGCCGTGTGCTCCTTCACGAACGAGGACCGCGCCGTCGAGACCAATTACCAGGACCTGTGGTGGGACCCCGCGCAATCCGGATGGGGCCTCGCGATCGCGCACCAGGGCGAAACCCTCTTCGCGGTCCTCTTCGCCTACGGCGACGACGGCGCTCCGATGTGGCTCGCCGGGCCGAGCCTCACGCGCGGCGCGGACGGGCGCTATTCGGGGACGCTCTATCGCACCCGTGGGGCGCCGCTCGACGCGTCCTGGCATGCCGCGTCGGCGGCGGCGGCGGGAAACATCGCCATCGAGTTCGCCGACGGCGATTCCGCGACCCTCGAATACAGCATCGACGGGCGCGCGGTGCGCAAGCCCATCACGCGGATCTCCGCTTCTGCCTCGGCACCCGCCTGCAAGTGACGTCGGGGAGGGGAAAGGGCCGTCGCGAATGTACGCCCCCGCACAGACGCACTTCCCGCAGAGGGCCCACCATGAACACTCATTTGGAGGCTTTGGATGGACGCGACGGGATTTCGAGAGGCACGGCGTCCCGGGAAGGCATTTCGCGGGCCGATACCGGGGACAGGCAAGGCGGCCCCATGATCCGGATGCGCCTCCAGACGGTGACGAATCGCTACGCGGCGTTCGCCGGAATGGTCGTTCTGGGAGCGGCGTTGCTCACCGCGATCTCGCTCACCTTCGCCCGACACCAATGGTCCGCCTTCCTGTGGGGAGTGCTCGCCGCGGCGGTCCTCGCCCTCGCGAGCCGCACGGTGAACGCACGCTGGATCATCGCGCGGCGCACCGCGCAGCTGATCGCGACCCGCGCGAACTCGTGACCGAGGTCCGCCGCCGCGCCAGGCGGAGGATTCGCTCGCGCAGGATGCGGGCCAACACGGAGCTCATCGACGAGACGCTGCCGGCGATGCTCGCCTACGTCGATTACCAGGGGCGCGTTCGCTACCACAACCGCGCCTACATGCGCTGGATCGACCGGGAAGGCGAGTCGATCGACGGGCAGCACGTCGAGGAGATCGTCGGCAGTGCCGTCTACAGCGAGATCAAGGTCCACCTGGAAGCGCCTTGCCGGACACGACGTTCGCTACGAGCGCCTGCAGACCATGCCCGACGGCCAGCCTGCCGGCTGCACGTGCAATACCTGCCCGCTTTTCCGAGGACGGCACGTGGCCGGGATCTTCGCGATCCTCACCCACATCACGCGCTCGGGGATTCGGCGACGCGCCGCAGGAAGGCCGCAAGCGCGCGGAACCCGCCGCGGGCGAGCGCCTCCTGTCCGCGCTCGACAACGACGAGTTCACGCTGTACTGGCAGGCGATCGTCCCCCTCGGGGCCGGCGCGGCGGCAGCTCCATTCCACGAAGTGCTGCTGCGGATGAAGGAGGAGGAGGAAAGCCACCTTCCCCCGGGGACGTTCCTGCCGTGGGCCGAGGAATTCGGCCTGCTGCACGAGATCGACCGCTGGGTCGTGCGCCACGTCGTGGACTTCGCCGCCGACAGTAGGCGGCGAAAGGACGGCGCGTACATGGTGAACCTTTCCGCCCCGACGCTGCTCGATCCGGACTTCGTGCAGATCGTGCGCGGCGCCTCGAGGCGCGCGGGATCGCCGGCCACGCCCTGTGCTTCGAGTTCACCGAGATCCAGGTGCTGTCCAATCCGCCGGCTTACCGCGCGATTCGTCGCGTCTCTCGAAGGCACGGGCTGCCGCTTCGCCGTGAGCGGATTCGGGCACAACCCCCTTTCGCTGCGACTGCTGAGCAGCTGGGCGCGACTTCCTCAAGCTCGACGGGGGATCGTCCTCGGCATGGCACACGACCCGGCGGAGCTCGCCCGCGTGAAGGCCATCGCCAACGCCGCCCACGCCGCCGGCATGCGCATCGTCGCCGAGTGCGTGGAGAACGAATCCACGCGCGCGGCGCTGCAGGGCATCGGCATCGACTTCGCGCAGGGATTCGGCATCGCCATGCCCATCCCGATGAGCATTCCCGACCACGGCGAGGCGCGTTCGGCGGCCCCGCTCGCGCCGTTGGGGGCCGCCGCATGAATCCGGCCGCCGCGATCCGCGTCCTGGTCGCCGACGACGAGGATCACGTGCGCGACGTGGTTTGCGCCATCGTCCGCACGCTCGGCGGGCAGGTGGTCGCCGAAGCGGCCGACGGCGAGCGGGCGGTGAAGCTGTTCGAGGAGCTGCGCCCCGAGGTGGTGATCCTGGACATCAACATGCCGAAGATGCGCGGCGACGAGGCGCTCACCCGCATCCTCGCCATCGACCCGAAAGTGATCGCCATCATGATGACAGCGCAGGACACGATCGACATGGTGCACGACTGCCTCGACCGGGGTGCCAGCCACTACATCCTCAAGAGCAATCGCGCCGAGGAGATCTTCCAGCTGCTCTCCGAGATCTGGCCCCAATTCGAATCGCGAGTCCACAAGGAGATCGCATGAGCGAAACCCTCGAGAAGGCCGGCATCTGCCCGAGCTGCGGCGCCGCGCTGCGCAACTCAACCGCTCCCACGGACCCGGCGATGGAGCGGGAGCTCGACATGACCCGCTACGACCTCCTGGCCCTCGCTGCCGAGGCGGCCGAGGACAAGACCTACGACGAAGCGGCGAAGGTGCGCGTCACCCAGCAGGACATCCGCAAGCTGCTCGAGAAGCGCAAGAAGACCCGCAAATGATCGCCATCAGCCCCGACATCCGCAAGAAGGCGGCCGATCGCTGCAAGACCTTCGCCCCGCAGCTCGAGGGACTCGCCATCCATTCGGACGGCGCCGTCGAATTCCTGCAGCAGGCGGTCCACTACGGCTACCTCGATCGCGACAGCGCCGGAGAGATCATCGCGGAGGCGATCGGCCGCACCCACGTGAACCTCGGCAAGACGCTCTTCCAGCAGGATCTCATCGACAAGGTCCCCGTAGAGCTCGCGGTCGCGAGCCGGGTCATCCCGCTCTACCAGCTGGGCGGCGTCGTCACCGTGGCCATGGTGGATCCGCTCGACACCAAGGTGACCAAGGCGCTGGAGCTCTTCCTCGGCGCGAAGGTGAGCCCCGTCTTCAGCTTCCCCGACGAGGTGGAGTCGGCGATCCTGGTGAAGTACCACTCGATGGTCGAGCTCGACAAGCTCATCGCGAACTTCGACTTCTCCCCGTTCCTCCACGCCGACCTCACCGACTCGCGCCTCGCGGAGCTGGTGGAATCCAACGAGCTGGTCGGCATGACCGACTCGCTCATCCTCATGGCGCTCAAGGAGCGCGCCTCCGACATCCACATCGAGCCCAAGAAGAACGACCTCCTGCTGCGCTTCCGGGTCGACGGCCAGCTCGCCGAGCGCATGGTGCTCACGAAGAACCTGGCGCTCGCGCTCGTCTCGCGCTTCAAGGTGATCTCGGGAATGGACATCACCAACCGCCGGCTGCCGCAGGACGGGCGCATCAACTTCCCGCTGCCCATCAAGAACATCGACATCCGGCTCTCCACCCTGCCCACCATCTACGGCGAGAAGCTCGTGCTGCGCCTGCTGGGCTCCCCCTTCGCCGGGACGGGGCTCAACCTCGAGACCCTGGACATCGTTCCCTCGATCCTCACGCGCCTGAAGCAGGTGATCCGCCAGCCCAACGGCATCCTCTTCGTGACGGGCCCCACGGGCAGCGGCAAGACCACCACGCTCTACGCGGCGCTCAACTTCATCAACCGCCCGAGACCTGAACGTGGTCACGCTCGAGGACCCGGTCGAATACGAGTGGCCGACCATCAACCAGGTGCAGGTCGACGACAAGATCGGGCGCACCTTCCACTCCTTGCTGCGCTCGGTCATGCGCCAGGACCCGGACGTCATCCTCGTGGGCGAGATCCGCGACACCGAGACGGCCCGCACCGCGACCCAGGCGGCGATGACCGGCCACCTCGTGCTCACCACCTTGCATACGAACGACGCCATCCAGGCTTCCACGCGCCTCATGGACATGGGCGTGGAGCGCTTCATGGTGGCGCCTTCGCTCATCGGCGTCCTCAACCAGAGGCTCATCCGCCGCGTCTGCCCCTACTGCAGGGTCGAGCACGCACCCGGCGAGCAGTACCTGGCGCGGCTCTTCCGCTGGCGCGAAGGCGCGGAGCTGCCCACGTTCTTCCGCGGCGAGGGCTGCGATCGCTGCAACCACATCGGCTACCTGGGGCGCATCGCCATCCACGAGTTCCTCTACATCACCCACCGGATCCGGGATGCGCTCCTCGCGCAGGCGAACTACGTCGAGCTGCTGCAGATCGCCACCTCCGAAGGCTTCCGCGACATGCGCTACGACGGCTACAAGAAGGCGCTGCGCGGGCTCACGAGCCTGGAGGAAATCGTCGAGGCGACCATGCCGGAGACGGAATGATGGCCCGCGCCGTCCCGGTGCAGCTCCAGGAGCTCCTCGAGAGCCAGCGCCGGCAATTCGCGGCCGGCCTGCCGGCCCGGATGGCCGAGCTCGCGCAGTTGCAGGGCTCGGTCCGCGCCGACCCGATGCCCGGCGATTTCGAGCGGCTGGCCCGGATCGCCCACAGCCTCGCCGGCACCTCGACGTTGTTCGGCTTCGACGCGCTGGGCGCCCAGGCACGCGCGCTCCAGCTCGAGCTCCAGTCCGCCACCGCCGGCGGCGCGGCGCCCACCGGGCAACGAAAGGCGGCGATCGATACCGCCATCCAGCGCGTGCTGGACTGCGCAAGCGCGGCGCGGTAGGCGCCGTGGAAGCGTTGCCGCGCACGCCCGCACGCCCGGCACCGGGGACTTCGCCGCTGGCCGTCGGCGTGGCTCTGGTGATCCTATTGATCGGGGTGTTGTGGGTGGCGGTCTGGCATCGCTCGCGCTTCGAGACCGCGCAAGCCATCGCGGCCACGAACCGGTCCCTTTCCAATCTCGCGATCGCCTACGAGGAGAACGCGGACAACGCGACTGGGAAACGTCGACCAGCTCCTGCGCCTCCTCGAGACCGAATACCGCCAGGAAGGGCAAGCCGCGGGCGGCGCGATCGACGCGTGGCGGCTCGACCGCCGCTTCGTGCGCGGCCTCGCGGTGGTCGGCGTCAACGGCGAGACGATCGTCGCCGCCGGCGAGGCGCGCGCGGCGGCCGGCGCATTGCGCGACGCCCTCGCGTTCCACCGCGCCAACCCCGGCACCGGCGCTGCGGATCGGCCATCCTCGCACGCTGCGCCTCGAGGGCGAGCCCGCATTCCGGGTCGCCGTATCGCGGCGCATCGACGATCCCGATGGATCCTTCGGCGGCGTCCTCGTGGCACTCGTGGATCCCGGATTCTTCACCCATTTCTTCAGCCGCGTCGACCCGCAAGGCGACGGAGTCATCTCCCTGGTCGGGCTCGACGGCATCGCGATCGCGCGACACGTCGGCGCGAGCAGCACGTTCGGCAACGACATGCGCTCGAGCACGCTCTTCGCGAACCTGGCGCGGCGGCCCATCGGCAGCTTCACGAGCCGGGGCGTGCTGGAGAACGTTCCCCGCCTCATCAGCTATCGGACCATGCGCCGCTATCCCCTCGTCGTGATGGTGGGCAGCTCCCTGGAAGGGACGCTCGCCCCGATGCGGGAGCGCACGCGGCTCTACTACCTCGTCGCCGCCGCCATGAGCGCCGTCATCGTGCTGGTCGCGTTCGGAGTGCTCCGCTCCCTCGCCCGCCAGAGGCGCGACTTCGACGCCCTCACGGATGCGCAGGCGCGTCTGCGCGCGAGCGTGGCGCGCAGCGAGGCGATCACCGAGAACATGGCCGCCGGAGTCGTCACGACCGATTTCGAAGGCCGGATCGAAAGCGTGAATTCCGCGGCGTGCCGGATGTTCGGCTACCAAGCCGACGAAATGGCGGGCAAGCACGTATCGCGGCTCGTCGATGAGTCCGAGCGTGGCCACCTCGCCACGGTGATCCGGGGCCTGCAAGCCGGCGCAGAACGCCTGGAGGCGGACGACCGCGAATTCCTGTCGGTTCGCAAGGACGGAACCGTCTTCGAAGTCGAGGTGCTGCTGAGTCGGCTCGTGATCGACGGGGCGCGCCACGTGATCGGCATCGTCCACGACATCTCCGGGAGAAAGGTGCTGGAGCGCGCCATGCGCCGCAGCGAGGCCCTGTTCCGCGCGACCTTCGACCAGGCGATGGTGGGCATCGTCCACACGGGCCTGGACGGCCGCTTCATGCGCGTGAACCGGGCAGCCTGCGAAATGCTGGGCTACACGGAGCGCGAATTGCTCGCCCTGGGCTACCGGGAAGTCACCCACCCCGAGGAGCTGCCGATCAGCGTGGCGCGGCACAAGGCGCTTCTCGCCGATCCGAAGCAACCCTTCGAGTACCACACCGTCAGGCGCTTCCTGCGCAAGGACGGCTCCATGCTGTGGGCGCTGACCTCGGTTTGCGTGATCCGCCACGACGACGGCAACCCCGATTTCTTCCTCACGATGGTGCAGGACATCACCGAGCTCAAGCGCGTCGAGCAGATGAAGGACGAGTTCGTATCCACGGTGAGCCACGAGCTGCGAACGCCGCTCACCTCCATCCGCGGCTCCCTCGGGCTGCTCGCGGGCGACGTCGCGGGCCCGCTCCCGGAGACGGCCCGCAGTCTCGTCCTCATCGCCGAGCGCGGCTGCGAGCGCCTCATCCGTCTCGTGAACGAGATCCTCGACACCGAAAGAATCGAGTCGGGCAGGATGCAATTCGACGTGCACGCGGCCGAGCTTCGCCCGCTCATCGAGCGGGCGATGGAGTCGATGGAAGGCTTCGCTCAGGCGCACCGCGTAACGCTGCGCATGGAAGCGCCGGACGAGCCGATCGTCGCCGGCGTGGACGCCGACCGCTTCATCCAGGTGATGACCAACCTCATCTCCAACGCGGTGAAGTTCTCCCCGCCCGGGGCGCCCGTGGAGATTGCGCTCGCGCGCACGGCCGACGGCGGCGCGCGGATCGAGGTTCGCGATCGGGGGCCCGGCATCCCGACGGAATTCCAGCCGCGCATCTTCCTGCGCTTTTCGCAGGCCGACGCCTCGAGCGCGGGACAGAAGGGGGGCACCGGCCTCGGCCTGAACATCGCGAAGGCCATCGTCGACCACCTGGGAGGCACGATCGGATTCCGGCCGAATGCGGGCGCGGGCACCGTGTTCTTCGTGCAGCTTCCGGCGCCCCCGAAGAACGCCGCCGCGATGCGGGATCTGGCGCAGCCGCAGGAGGCCTGAGGCATGAACTCGACGATCCGCTGCGCGCTGCTCGCGCTTTGCCTGGAGTCCCTGCTGGGGTCGCCGGTCGCGCAGGCCGACCCCCTCGACCCCGAAAGCAGGTTTTCGTTTGGCGGCTTCGGCACCGTCGGGCTCGCCCACAACAGCACGGCCGGCGCGGAATTCATTCGCGACATCCTCCAGCCGCGCGGCGTCGCCCACGGCTGGAGCGCGGACGTGGATTCGCGGCTCGGATTGCAGGCGAGCTTCCAGCCGACGGCGGAGATCGAAAGCACCGTCCAGGCCGTCGGCCTGTACGACGACAAGGGCAGCTACAGGCCCGAGTTGACGTGGGCGTTCATCTCCTATTCGCCCGACCCGGAACTGACCGCGCGGGTAGGACGCCTCGGATGGGACGTCTACATGCTCTCCGACTCCCGCAACGTCGGCTATTCCTATCTGTGGGTGCGGCCCCCGGTGGACTATTTCGGCCCGCTACAGATCGCGCACCTGGACGGCGTGGACGCCACCTTCAAGCGCAATCTGGGAGGCGGCCTCGCTTCCGCGAAGCTGTATGCGGGGCGCGTGCAGCAGAAGCTCCCGACGCCGGGTGGCGCCGAATTCGACATTTCGGGAAGCAGCGTGGCCGGCGCGACGGTCGATTACCAGAGGGGCGACTGGTTCCTGCGGCTGGGCTACAACCGCGTCGATCTCGCCAGCGAGTTTCCGCCCCTGGTCCCGCTGCTCTCCGCGCTGCGCGGCATCGGCACGCCGCAGTCCGCCGCCCTCGCGAGCGACCTCGCCTTCGACGGCAAGAGCATCCGCAACCTGAACGTGGGCGTCGCATGGGAGCACGAGTCGTGGCAGGCGCAGCTCAGCTACAACAGGAGGGACTCCGGGGCGCTGGCGTTGCATCGAACGGATTCGGCCTACTTCCTGCTGGGCCGCCGCATCGGGAAGTGGACCGGCTTCGCCACCGTCGCCGCGACGTGGTCCCCGGCTTCGCGGGCCTCCACGGGCCTTCCGACTCCCAACCCGCTGGACGACGCGGTGGCGGCGACCATCGCCGGCACCCGCAGCGATCAGCGCTCGCTCTCGCTCGGCGCCCGCTACGACTTCGCGCCCAATGTCGACCTCAAGCTGCAGGTGGATCGAGTGCACGTGCTGCACGATGCGACGTTCCTGTGGCGCAATCCCAGGCCCGACTGGGACGGCCGCGCGACGGTGTTGAGCATCGCGCTGGACTTCGTGTTCTAGGCCGGCCATGAAACGGCGCATCGCACTACATCTCGCCGCTCGCCCTCCTGTTCGCGAGCTTCCCGGCCGCGGCAGGGCTGGTCGTGATCGCCAACGTGAGGAGCGGCGTCGAGCGGCTCACCAAGGAACAGGCCGTGAACATCTTCATGGGGCGCTACGGACAGCTGCCTTCGGGCATCACCGCGCTGCCCCTGGACGAGATCGGCAGCAAGGCCGTGTTCTACCGCGCGCTGGTCGGCAAGGAGCTGCCGGACGTGAATTCGTACCGCGCTCGGCTCATGTTCTCCGGGCTCGGCTCGCCGCCGCGCCAGACCGACAGCCCCGACGAGGTGATCGAGACCGTCATCGACAACAAGGGGGCCATCGGCTACATCGACAAGGCGAAGGTCGATCGCCGCGTGAAGGTCATCCTGGACCTTTCCCGATAGCGCGAGGGTCGCGACAACGCCATGCTCGGCAACGCACTGAGCCTCCTTCGAACCAACATCGCCGCGCGAAGCACCGCGATCATCGTGGCGATCGTGGGCTCCGTCGGGCTCGCCCTGCTCGCCTTCACGGTCGTGCTCGCCGCGCAGCAGGAAAGGGCCTCGCAGCAGGCGCGGCTCGCCGAGCTGCTCGACATCGTGCAGCCCACGGTGGCCATCGCCTGCTTCCTGTCGGACCGCAACCTCGCCGACGAGATCGCGCGCGGCCTGCTCAAGTACCGGTCGATCAAGCGGGTGAGCGTGCATGCGGGGACCACGCTCATCGCCGATCGAAGCAAGGAAGGCCGCGCCCGCAGCGACCTGCCGGCACCCGCGGCGCTTCCGGACGGGACGCTCACGCGAGACATCCGGTCGCCGTTCAACGGCGAGGAGATCGTCGGGAGCATCGCGCTGGTGCCCGATCCGGTGGAGATCCGCGGCAACGTGCTGCGCGCGGTGTGGTTCGCGGCGATTCCGGTGGCGATGCAGATCCTCTTCACCGGCCTGGGCGTCGTGATCGTGGTGATTCGCCTCATCACGCGGCCGATCTCGCGCATCTCGGCCCGGCTGCACGAGATGCGCGCCGAGCTGGGAGAGAAGCTGGAGGTGCCGAAAGGCAACGAGACGGACGAAGTCGGGCGCCTGGTGGAGGACGTGAACGCGATGGCCGACCACCTGGTCGCCATCCTGAACAAAGCGCACCGCGACGAGCGCCTGCTTTCCGAAGCGCAACGCCTGGGCCATGTCGGCAGCTGGTACTCCGACATGAAGGGCCGGCTTTCCTGGTCGGCGGAGCTCTACCGGCTCTACGGGGTCGCGGACTCTTTCCTGCCGACGGACGAATCGGTGCTCGAGCTCGCGCATCCCGACGACCGCCCGGCGATGAAGGCATGGCTCGCCGACCGCAACGTCGGGAAGAAGCCCCGCGAGCTGGAGTATCGTGTGCGCCGCCCCGACGGCGCGCTGCGCTATTTCAGGTCCCAGGGCGACGCGGCGATCAACCCGGAAATCGGGCTGGTCCACATGGCCGGCACCGTCCAGGACATCACGGAGGAGAAGCGCGTCGAGCGGATGAAGGCCGAATTCGTCTCCACGGTGAGCCACGAGCTGCGATCCCCGCTCACCTCGATCCACGGTTCGCTGGGGCTGCTGGCCGGAGGAGTCGCCGGGGCGCTGCCCCCGCCGGCCCGGCAGCTGGTGCTCATCGCGGAGCGAAGCACCGAGCGCCTGATCCGGCTCGTGAACGACATCCTCGACACCGAGAAGATCGAGTCGGGCAAGATGGCCTTCGACCTGAAGGTGATGGAGCTGCGCCCGCTCGTCGAGCGCGCCGTGGAATCGATGGAAGGCCTCGCGGGCGCGTGCCATGTGGCGCTTCGCGCGAGCGCGCCGGACGAGCCGATCGTCGCCAACGTGGACGCCGACCGCTTCATCCAGGTGATGACCAACCTCATCTCCAACGCGGTGAAGTTCTCCCCGCCCGAGGCGCCCGTGGAGATTGCGCTCGCGCGCACGGCCGACGGCGGCGCGCGGATCGAGGTTCGCGACCGCGGGCCCGGCATCCCGGCGGAATTCCAGCCGCGCATCTTCCAGCGCTTTTCGCAGGCCGACGCCTCGAGCGCGGGACAGAAGGGGGGCACCGGCCTCGGCCTGAACATCGCGAAGGCCATCGTCGACCACCTGGGAGGCACGATCGGATACACGACGAATCCCGGCGAAGGCACCACGTTCTTCGTGGAGCTTCCGGCGGCGCCGCAGGCCGCTGGAGCGCCGGTGGCGGTCCTGGCGAAGGAGGCGTGACTTTCATGGCAACGCCGCTCAAGCGGATCCTCTTCGTCGAGGACGAGGAAGCGATCCGGGAGGTAGCGAAGATGGCGCTCGAGGCGGTGGGCGGGTTCGAAGTCGTGGCCTGCGCCTCGGGGGCGGAGGCGATCGCCGCCGCGCCCACCGCGAATGCCGACCTGCTGCTCCTCGACGTGATGATGCCCGGCATGGACGGTCCCGCGACGCTCGAGGCGCTGCGGCACATCCCGGCGACGGCGCGAACGCCGGTGGTCTTCATGACCGCGAAGGTGCAGCCGGCCGAGATCGCGCAGTACATCGCCTTGGGCGCGCTGGGCGTGATCCCGAAACCCTTTTCGCCGATGCAGGTCTCCGACGAGATCCGCCGCCTCTGGGACAAGCGCGCCTGACGGCCCTCAGTACATGTGCTGCCCGCCGTTGATGGCGATGTTCGCTCCCGTCACGAATGCCGCCTCGTCGGAAGCGAGGTAGGCGCACAGGCCCGCCACCTCCTCGGGCTTGCCGAGCCTGCCCAGCGGGATCTGCGGGACGATCTTGGTGTCGAGCACGTCCTTCGGGATCGCGAGCACCATCTTGGTCCCGATGTAGCCGGGCGAGATGGTGTTCACCGTGACGCCCTTCCGCGCGACCTCGAGCGCGAGCGCCTTGGTGAAGCCGTGCATGCCGGCCTTCGCCGCCGAGTAGTTGGTCTGGCCGAAGGCGCCCTTCTGCCCGTTCACGCTCGAGACGTTGATCACGCGTCCCCAGCCGCGCTCCACCATGCCGTCGACGATGGGCTTGGTCACGTTGAAGACGCTGTCGAGGTTGGTGTGGATCACCGCGTCCCAGTCGACCTTGGTCATCTTCTTGAACGTCATGTCGCGCGTGATGCCGGCGTTGTTGATGAGGATGTCGATGGGACCGGCCTCCTTCGCGACCTGGTCCACCATCTTCACGCAGGATTCGTAGTCGGAGACATCGCACGGGTAGGCCGAGAAGTGGTAGTCGCGGTCGGCCATCTCCTTCAGCCACGCCTCGTGCTTCACGTTGCCCGGCGAATAGGTGACGACCACCTTGATGCCCATGCGCGCGAGCTTCATGCAGATGGCCTCGCCCAGGCCGCCCATGCCCCCGGTGACGAGGGCGATGCGTTGCGTCATGTTCTTCTCCTCCTCCTTGCGTTGGTTGCGGCCGCGAGCTCAGCTCACGCGCGCTCCTTCACGTAGCGGCCCGGCGCCGGCTCGATCGGCTTGTGCCTGGCGTCGCCCAGCCTGCGCCGGGCGGGAACGAGCTTCCCCGCGTGCGGCGCGAGCCAGCGTATCCATTCCGGCCACCAGCTTCCCGGCTTCTCTTGCGCCTGCGCGAACCACTTGTCCGGATCGGCTTCGAGCGCGTCGTTCACCCAGTGGCTGCGCTTGCCCTTCGAGGCGGGGTTGATGGTGCCGGCGATGTGGCCGCTCGCCCCGAGGATGAACTTCGCACGGCTGCCGAGAGTGCGCGCGCTCCGGTAACCGCCGCGCCACGGCACGATGTGGTCCTCGCGGGCGGAGAAGACGAAGGCGGGCATCTTCAGGCGCTTCAGGCTCACCGGGACGCCGCACATGGTGAGGGCGTCGGGCTTCGCGAGCTTGTTGTCCTGGTAGGTATTGCGCAGGTAGTACGCGTACATCGGACCGGGCAGGTTGGTCGCGTCGGAGTTCCAGAAGAGGAGGTCGAAGGGCGGCGGGCGCCTGCCCTTGAGGTAGTTGTTCACGACGTAGGGCCAGACGAGGTCGTTCGCGCGCAGGCTCGAGAACGCCGCGGCGAGCTCCCCGCCCGGCACGACGCCGCCCTGCTTCAGCTGCCGCTCGCGCTTCGCGACGAAGTTCTCGTCGATGTAGACGCGGATCTCGCCCACGTCGCTGAATTCGAGGAGCGTCGCGAGGAGCGTGAGGCTCGCCACCGGATGCTCGCCCTTCTTCTCGAGCACGGCGAGCGCGGAGGCGAGGAGCGTGCCGCCCACGCAGAAGCCCAGCGCGTTGATCCTCTCCTGCTTCGTGATGCGCCGCACCTCCTCGATGGGGGCCATCACGCCTTCGCGGAGGTAGTCGTCCCAGCCGAGGTGCTCCTGCTCCTGCTTCACGTTGCGCCACGACACCATGAAGACCGTGTGGCCCTGCTCGACCGCGTAGCGCACGAGCGAGTTCTCCGGCTGCAGGTCCATGATGTAGAACTTGTTGATGCACGGCGGGACCATGAGGATCGGCCGCGCGTGCACCTTCGCGGTGAGCGGCGCGTACTGGATGAGCTGCACCAGGGCGTTCTCCCACACCACCGAGCCCCGGGAGACCGCGATGTTGCGCCCGACCTCGAAGGCGCCCTCGTCGGTCATGGAGATGCGCCCCTTCTCGAGGTCGCCGAGCAGGTGCGAGAGCCCCTGCTGCAGCGTCTCGCCGTGGCTCTCCATCGCCGCCCTGATGGCCTCGGGATTGGTGAAGAGGTAGTTCGAGGGCGCCGCCGCGTCGAGGTACTGCCGCATGAAGAAGCGCATGCGCTGCTTGGTGCGCGGATCGAGCTCGGCCTCCTCGACGGCGCCCATCATCATCCTCGCGGTCGAGATGTAGGAGTCGCGGAAATAGCGGAACACCGGAAGGTCGTTCCACTCCGACGCCGAGAAGCGCTTGTCCTGCACCGGCTCCTCCTGCGCGGCCGGCTGCAGCGCGTGCGCCCAGAGCCGGAACTGCTCCTGCATGTAGCGGTTCTGCAGGTCGAGGAGCGTCTCGGGCTTCGCGGAAAGGGATTCGAGCCACGCGCGGTAGGCCTCGGCGAAGCCCGCCATCACCTGCGGGGTGGCGCCCTCGCTCTGCAGCGCCGCGGCGATGCCGTCGTTCGACGCGCGCAAGCGCTCCGCGAGCCGCTCGTTGCCGGCGCGCGGACGCTGGTGCTCCTTATTTTTGCGGCGCGGTTTCCCGTTCTTCGGCATGGGGGGCGTACGGGTCTACGGCGACATTATGCGCCGGGAAGGACGCTGTCGCGGATGATCCCGATGCACGCGATCCCGGGCGCGATGAAGGGCCGCATCACTCGATCCAGATGAAGGCGCCCATGCGCCCGCTCCTCTTCTCGCGCCGGTACGAGAAGAAGCGCCCCGGCTCGCGCAGGGTGCAGAATCCGCCTCCATGCACCCGCGTTACGCCGGCCCGCGCGAGGCGTCGGCGGGCGAGCGCGTAGAGGTCGGCGAGGAGCTTGCCCTCGCCGTGCGGCCGGAACGCCGCGGCCGCTCCGGCGTCGCAGGCGACGAACGCATCGCGAACTTCCGGTCCCACCTCGAACGCCTCCGGTCCGATCGCCGGTCCCATCCACGCGATCACCGCCTGCGGCGCGACCTGCATCGCGCGGACCGCGTTCTCGATCACGCCCGCCGCCATGCCGCGCCATCCCGCATGCGCGACCGCCACGCGGCGCCCCGATCCGTCGCAAAGGAAGACCGGCATGCAATCGGCGGTGAGCACCGTGCAGACGCGGCCTTCGGCGCCGGCGACGGCGGCGTCGGCCTCGGGTACGACGTCCGCTCCGAGGCCGTCGAGCGCCGCCACGGCGGCGCCATGCACCTGCGCGAGCCAGCGCGGCGGCGACGGAAGAAGCGCGCGCACGATCGCGCGGTTCTTCGCGACGTTCGCCGGGGCGTCCCCGCTCGCCGCGCCCAGGTTCATCGACTCGTACTCCCCTTCGCTCACGCCGCCCGAGCGCGTGGTGACGAAGGCGCGCACGCGTGGCGCCGCCGGCCAGTCGGGCACGACCCAATCGCCGCCGTGGGGCCCGAGCCGCGCGCGCATCTCCTCCTGCCAGCTCATGGGCGGCGAAGCTGGCGCAGCAACGCGCGAAGGTCGGCCGGAACGGGCGAGTCGAAACGCACGGCCTCGCCGCTCCGCGGATGGCGAAAGGCGAGCTTCCACGCGTGCAGCGCCTGGCGCCCGAGGAGCTTCGGGCCGCGGCCCGCGTAGACCGGATCGCCCTCGAGCGGATGGCCGATGGAGGCGAGGTGCACGCGGATCTGGTGCGTGCGCCCCGTCTCGAGCTCGCACTCGAGGAGCGTGTGGCGCTCGAACGCCTCGCGCACGCGGTAGTGCGTGACGGCGGGCTTTCCGCCGGCCACGACCGCCATGCGGGTGCGATGCACGGGATGCCGGCCGATGGGCGCATCGACGCTCCCCGCCCCCGCGACGCGCCCGCGCACGAGCGCGAGGTAGGTGCGCTTCACGGCATGCGCCTGCAGCTGGCGCACGAGCTCGGTTTGCGCGCGCTCGTTCTTCGCGACCACCAGGAGGCCGCTCGTGTCCTTGTCGAGGCGGTGCACGATGCCGGCGCGCGGCAGCTCGCGCGTGGCGGGCGCATGGTGCAGCAGCGCGTTGAGAAGCGTGCCCTGCCAGTTGCCGCTGCCCGGATGGACGACGAGCCCGGGCGGCTTGTCGATCACGGCGAGGTCCTCGTCCTCGTGGATCACCGCGAGGACGATCGCCTCGGGACGCGAGGCGAGGTCCACGGGCCGCGCGACGAGGGCGACGTCGACCGACTCCCCGCTCTTCATCTTGCGCCGCGAGGCGGCCGACGCGCCGTCCACCTTCACATGGCCCTCCTCGATCAGGCGGGCGAGGCGGCTCCTCGATTCGCCCGGAAGGAGCCGCGCGAGCGCCTGGTCGAGCCGCAGTCCCGCCATCTCGAGCGGGATCGTCACGCGCAGGGCCCGGGCGCCACCCTCCCCCGCGGTATAATTCGCGCCTCTCGGACCGGAATTCGCCATGACTCGAAGTGTAGCGGCATTGGCCGCGCTCGCCCTCGCCGCGGCGCTGGCCGGCTGCGGGCTGTTCAGCAGCCCGCAGGACGAGCACAAGAACTGGGGCGCGGAGCAGTACTACAACGCGGCCAAGGAACAGCTCGACCAGCAGAACTGGGAAGCGGCCTCCAAGCTCTACGAGGAGCTCGAGTCGAAGTATCCCTACGGCCGCTTCGCCCAGCAGGGGCAGCTCGAGATCGCCTACGCGTACTACAAGCAGGACGCGACGGCGCAGGCGATCGCCGCGGTCGACAAGTTCATGAAGCTGCACCCCAACCACCCGCACACCGATTACGCGCTCTACCTCAAGGGGCTCGCCAACTTCCGCGAGAACCTGGGCCCGTTCGGGCGCCTGGTGAAGCAGGACCTCGCCGATCGCGACCAGAAGTCCGCGCGCGAGTCGTTCGAGACGTTCAAGGAGCTCGTCACGCGCTTCCCCGACAGCCGCTACGCCGCGGACTCGCGCCAGCGCATGGCCTACCTCATCGAGGCGCTCGCGCGCCACGAGCTGAAGGTCGCGCGCTACTACATGTCGCGCGGCGCCTGGCTCGCCGCCGCGAACCGCGCGCAGGAGTGCATCGTGCACTTCCCGCACTCGCCCTCGCGCCGCGAAGCCCTGCAGATCATGATCGAGTCCTACGACCGCATGGGCCTGAAGGAACTGCGCGACGACGCGAAGACGGTCCTCGCGAAGAACTACCCGCAGGACAAGCTCACGCAGGTGGGCAGGAATCGCGCGAGCGCATGGTGGAAGTTCTGGGACTGAGCTAGGCCTTGCGCGCCTTGCGCGTGCGCTTCGGGGCGGCGGGCTTCACCGCCTCCGGCGGGCGCGCGAGCATCCTGAGGAGCGTCGCCTGGGCCGAACGCGGCCTGGAACGCGCCGGCTTCGCCCGGCGGTAGCTGCCGTCCGGCTGCATGTCCCACGCCTGCGTGTTGTCCTCGAGATACGGCTTGATGCCCTCGCGCATCACGCGCCGCTTGAGCTTGGCATCGAGCACCGGGAAGCACAGCTCGATGCGGCGGAAGAAGTTGCGGTCCATCCAGTCCGCGCTCGACAGGTAGACCTTGCCCTCGCCCCCGGCGCGGAAGTGGAAGATGCGGCTGTGCTCCAGGAAGCGCCCGACGACGGAGCGCACGCGGATATTCTCGGAGAGCCTCGCCACCCCGGCCCGCAGCGCGCACACGCCGCGCACCAGGAGGTCGATCTTCACGCCGGCCTGTGAAGCGCGGTAGAGCGCCTCGATCACCTGCGGCTCGAGAAGCGCGTTCATCTTCGCGCAGATGCGCGCGGGCTTCCCGGCCTTCGCGATGCGCGCCTCGGCCTCGATCGCCTCCACGATCTTCGCGTGCAGCGTGAAGGGCGAGCTCCACACGTGCTTCAGCTTGCTCGCCTTGCCGAGGCCGGTGAGCTGCTGGAACACCTCGGCCACGTCGTTGCAGATCGGCTCGTGCGCCGTGAGCAGGTCGAAGTCGGTGTACACGCGCGCGGTTCGCGCATGGTAGTTGCCGGTGCCGAGGTGGCAGTAGCGGACCAGGCGCCCTTCCTCCCTGCGGACCACCATCGACATCTTCGCGTGCGTCTTGTGGCCGACCACCCCGTAGACCACGTGCGCGCCCACCTCCTCGAGCCGCGCCGCCCAGTTGATGTTCGCCTCCTCGTCGAAGCGCGCCATGAGCTCGACCACCACCGTCACTTCCTTGCCGTTGCTGGCCGCGTCGATGAGCGTCTGCATGATCACCGAGTCGGTGCCGGTGCGATACACGGTCTGCTTGATCGCGACCACCAGCGGATCGTGGGCCGCCTGGCGGATGAACTCGATCACCGGGGAGAACGACTGGAACGGCCGGTGCAGGAGGATGTCGTCCCTGCGGATCGTGTCGAACAGGTCGCGCCCCTTGGCGAGGGACTTCGGCAGCCCCTGGACGAACGGCGGGTACTCGAGGTCCGGCCGGTTCACCTGCTCGGGGATGTTGATGAGGCGGGCGAGGTTCACCGGCCCCTGCACCACGTAGAGGTCGTCGCCCTCGAGGCCGAACTGCGCGAGCAGGAAGCGCGTCATCGACTCCGACATGCCGTCGGCCACCTCCAGGCGCACGGCGTCGCCGAAGTGGCGCTGCGGAAGCTCGCCCTGCAGCGCCTGGCGCAGGTCCTTCACTTCCTCCTCTTCCACGAACAGGTCGGAATTGCGCGTGGCGCGGAACTGGTAGCACCCGACCACGCTCATGCCGGCGAAGAGCTCGCCCACGTGCGCGTGGAGCACCGAGGTGAGGAAGATGAAATCGTCGGGCCCCTGCGCGATCGGCTGGGGCAGCTTGATCACGCGCGGCAGCACGCGCGGCGCCTGCACGATCGCGGCGCGCGAATCGCGGCCGAAGGCGTCGCGCCCCTCGAGCTCGACGGCGAAGTTGAGGCTCTTGTTGAAGACGCGCGGGAACGGATGCGCGGGGTCGAGCCCGATGGGCGTGAGGACCGGCATCATCTCGCGGAAGAAGTAGTCGCGCACCCAGGCCTGCTGCGCCGGGTTCCATTCGGAGCGCCGCAGGAAGCGGATGCCTTCCTTCGCGAGCGCCGGCAGGATCTCCTCGTTGAGCAGCCGATACTGCGTCTCGACGATGCCCTGCGCGCGCGCGGCCACCTGGCGGAAGACCGCGAGCGGCGTGAGCCCGTCGGGGCCGGCGGCGCCCGCGCCCAGCTTGATCTGCTCCTTCACGCCCGAGAGGCGGATCTCGAAGAACTCGTCGAGGTTCGAGGAGACGATGCAGAGGAAGCGCAGCCGCTCGAGCGTCGGGATCGAGCGATCCTCGGCCTGCGCGAGCACCCTGCGGTTGAACTCGAGGGCCTGCAGCTCGCGGTTGAGGAAGTGCTGCGGGGTATGGCGCGTCACGCGCGTGGAGCGGGCCTTGGGCTTCTTTGCCATCGAGCGTATCGGCGCTTCGTGACGGTTGCGTGACGGCCGAGGAAACGCGGAACTGTGCCATACTCGGGCGCCGGGCTCGTCACGCGGCGCCCTGCTTCATCCATGGAATATAACACCCTCGGCGCGGTCGACCTCGGCAGCAACAGCTTCCACCTCGCGATCGCGCGCGTCGCCGGCGAGCAGCTCTATCCGCTCGATTCCATGAAGGAGACGGTGCGGCTCGGCAGCGGCCTCACCTCCGACAAGAACCTGGATGGCGAAGCGCAGGAGCGCGCGCTCGCGGCGCTCAAGCGCTTCTCGGAACGGCTCGCCGGGATGCCGCGCGGCGCGGTGCGCGTGGTGGGGACGAACGCGCTGCGCGTCGCCCGGAACGCGCAACCGTTCCTGCGGCGCGCCGAGCAGGCGCTCGGCTTCCCGATCGAGGTGGTCTCCGGCCGCGAGGAGGCGCGCCTCATCTACCTGGGCGTCGTGCATTCGCTTCCGATGTCGCACCACAACCGGCTGGTCGTGGACATCGGCGGCGGCTCCACCGAGTGCATCATCGGCAACAAGTTGAAGCCCAAGGCGATGGAGAGCCTCTACATGGGCTGCGTGAGCTACACCTCGCGCTACTTCACCGACGGGCAAGATCGAGAAGAAGGCGTTCAAGGAGGCGCAATTCGCCGCGCGCGAGCAGGTGCAGGCCATCGCCGCGCGCTTCGAGAAGACGGGATGGCGGGAGGCGGTGGGCTCCTCGGGCACGGCGCGCTCCATCGCGGAGGTGCTCGCGAAGAACGGCGTTGCCGCGAGCGGCATCAACGCCGAGGGCCTCGAGTGGCTGAGGGACCAGCTCGTCGCGGCGGGCGAGTTCCGCAAGCTCTCGCTCGCGGGACTGCGCGAGGACCGCGTGCCGGTGGTGGCCGGTGGCGTCGCCATCATGTCCGGCATATTCGACGAGCTCGGGCTCGCCGACATGACGGTCGCGGAAGGGGCGCTTCGCGACGGCGTCCTGTGGGACCTCCTCGGCCGGGTCCACCATCGCGACATCCGCGAGGTGACCGTCGACCAGTTCGTGCACCGCTACCACGTGGACCAGCTGCAGTCGCGACGCGTGGCCGCGCTCGCCCTCGATCTCCTCAGGCAGCTCGACGAGCGCACCGGAGAGCTCCTGCCGCTCGCCGACTTCCTGCATTGGGCGGCGCAGCTGCACGAGATCGGGATCTCGATCGCGCAGGGCGCCTACCACAAGCATTCGGCCTACATCCTCGCGAACGCCGACATGCCGGGCTTCTCGCGGCAGGAGCAGGGATGGCTCTCCAACCTGGTGCTCGCGCAGCGCGGCAAGCTCCCGAAGATGCGCGCAGCCTTCGACGACGATCCGCGCCTCGCCGCCCTCGCCTTCTGCCTGCGCCTGGCGGTGATCTTCTATCGGAGCCGGCGCAACCTCAAGCTGCCGAGGATGAAGGTCGCGCGCAAGGCGCGGGGACTGCGCCTCGAGGTGGACGGCGCCTGGCTCCAGGACCAGACGCTGGTCGACCTCGCGCTCGAGCAGGAACGCCACGAGTGGAGCTCCGTCGGTCTCGCGTTCGAGGTCGAGCGGCCCTGAATCGATGAGCCGGCCCGAGGCGCTTCTCGCGCAGGTCTGGCGCTCGCTGGGCGGCGATGCGGCCGCGCCCGGGCAGGTGGCGTTTTCCGGCGCGCCGGCCCTCGCCTCGCGCTTCGAGGTGAGCGCGCTTGCGGCTGCAACCACCGCGGCCGCCACGCTCGCCGCCGCCGAGCTGTGGGCTGCGCGCGGCGGGGGCGAGCGCCGCGTCGCGATCGATCGCCGGCTCGCCGACGCCGCGTTCGCCTGCGAGCGGCTGTTCGCGCCCGAAGGCTGGGAGCTCGCCAAGGTGCGCGACGAGCTCACGGGCGACTATCGCGCCGCCGACGGCTGGATCCGGCTGCACATGAACTATGCGTACCACCGCGACGCGGCGTTGCGCGCGCTCGGAGCCTCGCGCGATCGCGCGAGCGTCCAGGAGGCCGCGGCGAAGCATCCGGCGCAAGCGCTGGAGTCGGCGGTCGTGCAGCAGGGCGGTTGCGCGGCCGCGCTGCGCACGCGCGAATCGTGGGCGGCGCATCCGCAGGGCGCCGCGCTCGCGGCCGCGCCGCTGGTCGAGCGCGAAGGGCGCAGCGAGCCGCGGGCGCGCACGCCGCCGCCCTGCGCGCCGCTCGCGGGATTGCGCGTCCTCGACATGACGCGCGTCATCGCGGGGCCGGTCGGCACGCGCTTCCTCGCCGCGATGGGCGCCGAGGTGCTGCGCATCGACCCGCCCGGCTTCGAGGAGGTCGCGGCGCTGCTGCCCGAGACCACGCGCGGCAAGCGCTGCGCGTTCGTGGATCTCGAGCAAGCGCCGGGGCGCCGCGCCTTCGAGGCCCTCGTCGGATCGGCCGACGCGCTGGTCCACGGCTATCGGCCGGGTGCGATGGAACGGCTCGGATACGATCTGGAGCGGCTGCAGCGGCTCAACCCGCGGCTGGCGGTCGTGCGATACGACGCCTATGGATGGAGCGGCCCGTGGCGCGAGCGGCGCGGCTACGACAGCCTGGTGCAGATGTCGAGCGGCATCGCGCACCCGGATCGCGACGGGAAGCCCACGCCCCTGCCGGCGCAGGCGCTCGACCACGGCACCGGCTATCTGGTCGCGGCCGCAACCTGCCGCGCGCTCGCCGACGGCTGCGCGCTTTCGCGGCTCTCGCTCGCGCGCACCGCGCGGCTGCTCGTGGACCTCGGGCTCGGCGGCGACACGCAAGCCGCGGGATTCGGCGATGCCGCGGACGTGCTGGAGCGCTCCGAAACGCAATGGGGGCCGGCGCGCCACGTGCGCTGCCCGGGCCGCATCGAAGGCTACGACGCGCGCTGGCCGCTGCCGTCCGGCCGCCTCGGCCGCCACGCCGCCGCGTGGAACTCCTGACCGAAAACCGCGAAAACCGGGGACAGACCACGTTTTTCATTCCGCGATTCGTCGTCGCAGCGCGTGACGAATGCGTTGTACGAGCATGAAAGGAGTGAAGCTCCCATGCCTCGTCGTTCTCGGTGTGTCGTGCCCGGCGTTGCGCTGCATGTGATCCAGCGGGGCAACAATCGAAGCCCCTGCTTCGATCGGGCGGCGGATTGCCGCCTTTACCTTGCGCTTCTGCGCGAGCTCTGCGAGCGGTACGAGTGCTCGATTCATGCGTACGTGCTGATGACCAATCACGTGCACTTGCTGGCAACCCCGGAACACTCGGACAGCATGTCGCTGGTCATGAAGCACCTCGGCCAGCGCTACGTGCAGTACGTGAATCGCCGCTACGCTCGTTCCGGGTCGCTCTGGGAAGGGCGATTCCGTTCATCCATGGTCGATTCCGCCGGATATGCACTCGTCTGCCAGCGCTACATCGAATTGAATCCGGTCCGCGCCGGGATGGTTCAGCATCCGGGGGAATATGGTTGGTCAAGTTTCGGCGCAAACGCATTGGGGCATCCCTCCGATATCGTCGTTCCCCGCGCGGAATACCTGTCCCTGGGGGAAGATGACCTCGAACGGCGAATGCGTTACGTCGAGCTATTCAACGATGGACTGAGCGATCGCGACGTGGCTTCCATTCGCGATGCGGTGAATGGCGGATTCGCCCTGGGAGGTGACTCGTTCGTCCGCGAAATCGAGGGGCGACTCCACCGCCGAGCGATACGGGGGAAGCCGGGCCGGCCGTCGAAAGCGCCGGACTGTTCCACGCAATAGAAAACGTGGTCTGTCCCCGGTTCAGGCGCGGTTCAGGCGGGTACGCCGTCCTTCCAGGGAAGGTCGACCGGATAGGGCTTCACCAGGCAATCGTCCGGAAGGCAGCGGATCGGCGCGAAGTCGCGATGCGCGATGTACTCGGGACGCTTGAAGCGGCGGATGTGGTTCGAGACCGCGCACAGGCTCAGGTACACCGAGACGCGGTTCCACGGCGAGAGGTTCGAGGTGGAAGCGTGCACGAGGCAGCCGTGGAAGAGGATCATCGAGCCCGCCGCACCCTTCGGCGCGACGATGCCGCCGCGATCCACGAGCTTGGTGATCACGTCGTGGTTGATCGTCCACAACGGGTAGCTCGTGGTGCTCACGTCGTGCTCGGCGTCGAGCACGCCGAGCTTGTGGCTGCCGGGGATGAACATGAGCGGCCCGTTGAACTCGTTCACCTCGTCGAGGAAGATCGCGACGTTCATCGCGCGCGGCTCGGGCATCAGGTCGTCGTTCTTCCAGGTGCCGTAGTCCTGGTGCCACTGCCAGACGTCGCCGTCGAAGGCGGTCTTCCCGTTGATCTTGAACTGGTGCATGTAGACCTCCTCGCCGAAGATCTGCATCGCGGGCTCGACCATGCGCGGATGGCGCGCGAGCCTCGCGAAGGGCTCGCTGTACATGTGCGCGGCGAAATTCGTGCGCACCGCCTCGCTGCCCTTCTCGCGGACGTTCTCCGGCCGCCGCTGCGCGTAGAGCCGCGGCACTTCGTCGAGCAGCGGCGCGAGCTCCTCGGGGGCGAAGAGGCTCGGGAAGAAGAGGTAGCCGTCGCGGTCGAAGGCGGCGATCTGCTCGTCGGTGAGTTTCATGGCGTTCGTCCGGGGGATGTGCCGCTATTCTGCCGCGAAACCGCGGTTCAGCGGTCCACGAGGTCGGGATCGATCGCGCAGCGCAGCGACGCCGCGCCGTCCTTCGCGACGAACCACCAGATCGCGGCCTTGCGGATGCCGATGTCGCCGCGCACGCCGAGGATCCGCGCGGCCGCCTCGCCCAGCGTCGGCTGGTGGCCGACGATCACCACGGAGCGCTTGCCGTCGGGCCATCCCGCTTCGCGCAGGATCGCGGCGGCCGAGGCCCCGGGCGCGAGCGCCTCGCGCTCCTCGATCTGCCGGCCGAGCCCCCCGGCGGTCTGCACCGCGCGCTTCGCGGGGCTCGCGAGCACGCGCCAGTCGCCGGAAAGGCGCGAGTCCAGCCATTCGCCCATGCGCTCCGCCTGCTTGCGCCCGCGCTTGGTGAGCGCACGCGCCATATCGCCGCCGGCCGCCGCGTCCTCGGCTTCCGCATGCCTCCAAAGGATCAGTTCCATCGAGCCTCCCGCCTCCGATTCATCGGCTACTCCGAGCCGGCGAGCGGCAGGGGCCGCTTCGCGCGCGTCGTGAGCGCGATCCCGGCGAGGATGAGCGCCATCCCCGCGACGTGGAAGGGCCGGACGCGCTCGCCCAGGAAGATCCACGCGAGCAGCGCGCCGAAGAGCGGCATCAGGTGCATGAAGATGCCCGCGACGTTCGAACCCACCTCGGCCACGCCGCGATTCCAGAAGATGTAGCCCACGAACGAGGGAAAGACGCCGAGGTAGGCCACCGCCGAAAGCGTGGCCGGCGTAACCTCGAACCTTCCGTGCAGGAACACCATCTCGATCACCACGAAGGGCGCGAGCAGTACCAGGCCGATCCAGGCGCAGCACGTGAGCAGCGCGAGCCCCGGCAGGCCCGGCGGCTTCATGCGCAGGAAGATGGTGTACGCGGACCAGCACGCCATGCCCGCGAGCACCACGAGATCGCCCTTGTTGAGCGTGAGCCGCGCGAGGACCGAGGGATCGCCGCGCGTGAGGATCACCAGCACTCCGGCGAGCGAGACCGCGACGCCCAGCGCCTGCACGCGCGTGATCGTGTCGCGGTAGAGCGCCCAGCCGAACAGGATGATGAGGATCGGCACCGCGCTGTTCAGGATCACGCCGTTGGTCGCGGTCGTGTACTGCAGGCCGTAGTATGCGAACACGTTGTACGGGCCGGTTCCCCACAGCGCGAGCCAGGCGATCTTCTTCCACTCGCGGCGGATGAGGTCGCGGTGGGCGCGGATCCCGGGCCATGCGAAGGGCATCATCACGGCGATCGCCACCGCCCAGCGCACGAACGTGAGCGCGAACGGCGTCACGTGGCCCGCCATCGCGCGGCCCACCACCCAGTTGAGGGCCCAGAAGAACGCGGCGAGGCCGAGCAGCAGGTACGGCGAGGCGTGCAGCATCGCGGCGGCGCGGCGCAGCATCGGTCAGCCCACCTCGCGCAGCGTCTGCATCGGCGGCGCGGCGACCGCACGGCGCGTGCCGATGAGGCCCGCGACGGCCACGCCCAGCCCGCCCACCAGCAGCCCCGCCACCGGCAGCGTCCAGTGGAACTCGTAGGGCACGCCCAGCACGCGATCGGAGAGCGCCATGGCGAGGCCGACCGCGCCCGCGGAGGCGACCGTGCCGGCGAGCAGGCCGATGGCGAGGAACTCCGCCAGCTGCATCGCCGCGAGCTGCCGGCGGCTCGCGCCGATGGTGCGCAGCACCGCCGCCTCGAACACGCGCTCGTCCTGCGTGGAGGTGATCGCGGCGAAGAGCACGACCAGCCCGGCGGCGATCGCGAAGAGGAACACGAACTCCACCGCGTGCGAGACCTGGTCCGTGATGCGCCGGAACTGCTCCATCATCGCGGACAGGTCGATCACGCTCACGTTCGGGAAGCGCTTCACCAGCCCCACCACCACGTCCTCGCGATCCGCGGGAAGGTGGAAGCTCGTGATCCAGCTCGCGGGATAGCCCTGGAGGAGCGCCGGATCCGCGATCACGAAGAAGTTCGGCTTGAAGGAATCCCACTCCACCTTGCGAACGCTCGTCACCGGGGCCACGAAGCGCGTGCCCGCGACGTCGAAGGAGAGCGTGTCGCCCACGTGGATGCCGAGCGTCTTCGCGAGCCCCTCCTCCACCGAGAACTGCGGCGCCTTCGCGCCCGGGCTCCAGAACTTCCCCGCCACCACGTGGTTGTCGGGACGGATCGCCTCCGCCCAGGAGAGGTTGAATTCGCGCTCCACCAGCCGCTTGGCGCGCTCGTCCGGGTATGCGGAGGCGGAGACCTGGCGCGCGCCGATCGCGACGAGCCGCCCGCGAACCATCGGGTAGAGATCGGGCGTGGCGAGGCGGATCGAATCGAAATAGGCCTTCACCGCGGGGAGCTGGTCGGTCTGGATGCCGATCGCGAAGCGGTTGGGCATGTCGGGAGGCATCGACTCCTCCCAGCGCGTGATGAGGTCGCCGCGAACGAGCGTGAGCATCAGCATCGCCATGAGGCCCAGGCCCAGCGCGATGATCTGCACCAGGCTCGAACCGGTGCGCCGGCGCAGGTTCGCGAGGCCGTAGCGCCACGGACCGTGCGCGGCCCCGCGCGCACGCGCGATCAGGCGGATCAGCGCGTAGCCCACCAGCGCGGACGCGGCGAGCGCCGCGGCGAAGCCGCCGAGCGAGATCGAGGCGAGCTTCACGTCTCCCGCCTGCCAGGCGATGAGCGCCGCGAGCGCCGCGAGGCCCGAGGCGAAGGCGCCCAGGCTCACCGGCTCCATCACCGCGACGTCCCTGCGCAGCACGCGCAGCGTCGGGACGTTGCGCAGGCGAACGAGCGGCGGCAGCGTGAATCCGGCGAGCAGCACGAGGCCGATGAGCGCGCCGCGCAGCGCCGGCAGCGGCGAGGGCAGCGGCAGGGCGACCGTGAACAGGCCCGCGAGCCAGCGTGCGAGGATCGCCTGCGCGCCGTAGCCCGCGATGCAACCGAGCGCGCACCCGGCGAGGCCCAGCAGCGCGAACTGCCACGCGTTGAGCGCGAAGATGTCCGACTGCGTCGCGCCGAGGCAGCGCATCATCGCCGCCGCATCCGTCTGCCGCTGCGTGAAGCGCCGCGCGGCGAGCGCCACGGCCACCGCCGCGAGCACCACCGAAAGGAGCGACGCGAGCCCGAGGAAGCGCTGCGCGCGCTCGAGCGCGGCGCGCACCTCGCTTCGCGAATCGCGCACGCCCTCCATGCGCTCGCCGCGTCCGAGCTTCGGCGCCATCGCCGTGCGATAGCGCGCGACGGCCTTCGGCGCGCCGGCGAGGAGCAGGCGGTAGGTGACGCGGCTTCCCACCTGGATGAGGCCGGTCGCGGGAAGGTCCGCCTCGTTCATGAGCACGCGCGGCGCGATGCCGAAGTAGTCGAGGACGCTGTCGGGCTCGCGCGCGATGATCTGCGCGACCTCGAGCTCGATGCGCCCCACCTTCAGCCGGCCGCCCGGCCCGAGGCCGAGGCGTCCGGCGAGCGCCGGCGCGATCCACACCGTGCCCGCGCGCGGCACCTCGCGGGCGATGCGGTCGGGGCCTCCCACCGCGTCCGAGATGCGGATCCTTCCGCGCAGCGGAAAGCGCTCGGAGACGGCGCGGATGTCGGCGAGGCTCACGCCGCCGGAGGAAGACACCATGCTCGGGAACGTCTGCGTGGTCGCGGTCTCGAGGCCGTCGGCCCGGGCGCCCGCCGCGAACGCGTCCGGCACGGGATGGTCGGCCACCACCACGAGGTCGCCGCCCAGCAGCTCGTTCGCCTGGCGATCGAGCGCCGACTCCACCCGATCGGCGAAGAAGCCCACGGTGGTGACGCTCGCCACGGCGACGAAGAGCGCGACGAGCAGCACGCGCAGCTCCCCGGCGCTCCAGTTGCGCCGGAGCATCCGCGCCGCCAACGCGAATCTCCGCATGCCGCGCGCGTCACTAGTCCTCATGAACGATCGCGCCGGCAGCAATGCGAATGCGCCGGTCGCAGCGCTTCGCGAGGTCCGGGTCGTGGGTGACGAGGACGAGCGTCGCACCGCGCTCGCGGTTCATCTCGAAGAGCAGCTCGATCACCTGCTCGCCGGTGGCCGAATCGAGGTTGCCCGTGGGCTCGTCGGCGAAGAGGAGCTTCGGCTCGGTCACGAACGCGCGCGCCACCGCCACGCGCTGCTGCTCGCCTCCCGAGAGCTGTCGAGGATAGTGGCCGAGCCGCTCGGCGAGCCCGACGCGCGCGAGCATGCGCCGGGCTCGCGCCTCGGCATCGGCGCCGCCCGCGAGCTCCAGCGGCAGCATCACGTTCTCCAGCGCGGTCAACGCCGGGAGGAGCTGGAACGACTGGAAGACGAAGCCCACCATGCGCGCGCGAAGCCGCGCGCGGCCGTCTTCGGAGAGCGCGAACAGATCCTCTCCGTCGATACGCACGCTTCCGGCGGTGGGAACGTCGAGGCCGGCGAGCAATCCGAGCAGGGTGGACTTCCCCGACCCCGAGGCGCCGAGGATCGCCACCGCCTCGCCCGCCGCCACGGAGAAGCTCGCATCCCTCACGATGGTGAGGACCTGGTCGGGCATCGCGACTTGTTTGGTCACGCCCTCTGCCCTCACAATGTTCGTCTTCGCCCGATCGCCCGCTTGCAAGTGAGATTTCCCTTTTTCGTTTTCGCGCGCCGTGCGCTTTTCGCCCTCGCGCTCGCCGCATTCGCCTTGCCCGCGCTCGCCGCGCGCACGGTGATGGTCTTCGGCGACAGCCTCTCCGCCGCCTACGGCCTCGCCTCCAGCCAGGGCTGGGTGAGCCTGCTCGCGGGACGCCTGTCGCAGGAGGGCCGGCCCTGGAAGGTCGTGAACGCGAGCGTCTCCGGCGAGACCACCGCCGGGGGATTGAGCCGCCTCCCCGCGGACCTCGCGCGGCACCATCCGTCGGTGGTATTGATCGAGCTGGGCGCCAACGACGCGCTGCGCGGGCAGCCGATCTCCGAGATCCGCACCAACCTCGAGCGCATGATCCGGCTCGTGCGAAAGGCACGTGCGCAACCCGTGCTCGTGGGCATCATGATTCCGCCGAATTATGGCATCGATTACGTGAGGGAGTTCCGGGAGGTCTTTCCGGCCCTCGCGAAGGCGAACGACGTGCCGCTGGTGCCCTTCCTCCTCGAGGGCGTCGTCGAGCATCCGGAGCTCTTCCAGGCCGACCAGCTGCACCCGACGGCGGCGGCGCAGCCGCGCATCCTCGACAACGTGTGGCGCGCGCTCGAGCCGCTGCTCGCGAAGAAGCGATCGTGACCGAGCTGCCGTTCCATCGCGATCGTCCCGAGGCGGTGGTCGCGACGCCGCTCGCGCTCGCGGAGATGCGCCGCTTCGACGACGTGCTGGACGCGCGCAGCCCCTCCGAGTTCGCCGAGGACCGCCTGCCGGGCGCGATCAACGTGCCGGTCCTCGACGACGAGGAGCGCGCGCTCGTCGGAGCGGTGTACAAGCAGCGATCCGCCTTCGAGGCGAAGCGGCTCGGAGCGCCGATCGCCGCGCGCAACATCGCCCGCGCGATCGAGGAGCGGTTCGCGGAGAAGCCGCGCGATTGGCGGCCGCTCGTCTACTGCTGGCGCGGGGGCGGACGCTCGGGCTCGCTCGCGCATGTGCTGCGCCAGGTCGGATGGAACGCCGCGCGCCTCGACGGCGGCTACAAGGCCTTCCGGCGGCAGGTGGTCGCCGAGCTCGAGCGGCTCCCCGAGCGCGTGCGCTTCCACGTGATCTGCGGCGCGACCGGCTCCGGCAAGAGCCGGCTGCTCGAGGCGCTCGCGCAGGTGGGCGCGCAGGCGCTCGACCTCGAGGCGCTCGCGGCGCACCGCGGCAGCGTCCTGGGCGAGCTGCCCGACTCGCCGCAGCCGTCGCAGAAGTCCTTCGAGACCGCGATCTGGACCGCGCTCTCCGGGCTCGACGCGTCCCGTCCGGTCTACGTCGAATCGGAGAGCCGCAAGGTGGGGAACCTGCGCGTGCCCGAGGCGCTGATCGAGCGCATGCGCGCGGCGCGCTGCTTCCGCCTGGAGGCGGAGCCCTCCACGCGGGTCGCGCTGCTGCTCGAGGATTACGCGCACTTCGTCGAGAACCGCGAAACGCTCGCGCAGAAGCTGCGCTGCCTCGCGCCCCTGCACGGCGCCGCGCGCATCGACGGATGGATCGCCCTGCTCGGCCGCGGCGACTGGCAGGCGCTCGTCTCGGACCTGCTCGCGAGCCACTACGACCCGGCCTATCGCCGCTCCCTCGAGCGCAACTACAAGGATGCCGCCACGGCGATGCCGGTCGCGGTCACCGACATCCGGCCGCAGGGATTGCGCGCCATCGCGACGGCGCTCGTGGAGCGGCACGGCGGCTAGGCGAAGGGCCGGCGACAGGCGAGCCGCCCGTATGTGCCGCACTTCACGGCGCCCGAGAGTGGCAATCGGTTAAACTGCGCGAAAAGCGCAAACCCGCGCGCACAAATCCCGCCAGACGTGTCCGAACGCCCCGCCAAGATCGGCAAGTACAGCATCCTGTCCGAGCTCGGACAGGGCGCCTCGGCCGTCGTGTACCTGGGCGAGGATCCGTTCAACGACCGCAAGGTCGCCCTCAAGCTGGCGAAGAGCGACGCCGGGATGGGCGAGGAGGAAGCCAAGCGCTTCGAGAAGCTCTTCCTCAACGAGGCCTCTCTCGCCGGCAAGCTCAACCACCCGAACATCGTCGGGGTGTACGACGCGGTGGTCGACGGGGACCAGCGCTACATCGTGATGGAGTACGTCCCGGGCGGCTCGCTCAAGAAGTTCTGCTCGGAGACGAACCTCCTGCCGGTGCGCCAGGCCGTGCTGGTCGTCTTCAAGATGTGCCGCGCGCTCGACTACGCCTTCCAGAACGGCGTGATCCACCGCGACATCAAGCCGGCGAACATCCTCCTGTCCGAGCGCGACGACATCAAGATCAGCGACTTCGGCACCGCCAAGATCTCGCACGCGACCCACACGCAGATCGACGGCTTCCTCGGCTCTCCGGCCTACATGTCCCCGGAGCAGATCAACGAGGAGGGCCCGAGCGTGCAGTCCGACATCTACTCGCTGGGCGTCGTCATGTACGAGCTCCTCACCGGGAAGCTCCCGTTCCGCGCCGAGAATTCGGTCTCGATGATCAACAAGATCCTCAACGAGGAGCCGGTGCCCATCGAGACGCTGCGGCCCGACCTGCCGGAGAAGCTGGTCGAGATCGTGCAGAAGGCGATGCACAAGGACCCGAAGGTGCGCTACCCGAGCTGGTTCGAGATGGCGAGCGAGCTCGCGAACACCTTTCCCCAGCTCGAGCGCTACTCGCACGAGATCAGCTCCACGGAGAAGTTCAACAAGCTCCGGTCGCTGCCCTTCTTCCGCGAGTTCCGCGACGCCGAGCTCTGGGAGGTGCTGCGCGGCGCCGTCTGGGAGGTCCACGCGCGCGACGAGAACCTGCTCCTCGAGGGAGAGATCGGCCAGGCGTTCTTCATCATCGTCTCCGGACAGGTGAAGGTGGTGAAGGACGGCAAGCTCCTGAACGTCCTCAAGGAAGGCGACTGCTTCGGCGAGATGGCCTACCTCTCGGGCGACCGGGCGCGCCGCTCCGCCTCCATCATCTCGGTCTCAGAGGTGCAGCTCCTGAAGATCCAGGCCGCGCACCTCGAGTCGCTCTCCGAGGGCTGCCAGCTGCGCTTCAACCGCGAGTTCCTGAGGACGCTCGTCGAGCGGCTCACCTGGACCTCGTCGGTGCTCGCCCAGTTCCGCCGCTAGTACGTGATGGTCAACGTGCGCGGCTGCGAGGCGCTGCAGCTGCCGGTCGCGCACGTTCCGGCCTGGCCGGCCGCCATGCTCCCGTTGACCGTGTAGAGCTGCTGCACGCCGGTGCCGGATCCGCCCGGCGCGCTCAAGGCGAGCGTGTAGTTCAGGCCGAGCAGCGTGCCGCTGGTCGCGTCGAGCGCCAGCGTGTAGGGAAGCGTGCTGGTGCACGTCACCCCGAACGCGGTGTTCGCGTTCGCCACGCCGCCGAAGGCCGAGTAGCTGAAGACGATGTTCGAGGGCGCGGTGGTGAGATTGCAGGTAGCGGGGGTGAAGATCGACACGGGCGCGATCGTCGTGGTGAGCGTGAAGGGCCCGTAGTAGAGCGAGAGGGTGATCGAGTCGGTATAGGTACCCGCGGGCTTGCCGGTCTGTCCCGCGGCGATGCATCCCCAGTAGTCGATGGTGGTCGAGGCCGAAAGGCTGCCGGAGAAATTCAGCGTGCCGCCGATGTACGTGAAGCCCGACCATTGCGAGCCGCAGGCGCCGTCGCGATAGACGTCGTAGCGGATGCGGTTGGACCCGAAGGCGGCCTGGTTCTGGCTCCCGCTCGCGTGCAGCCCGTTGTTCGCGAGCGCCCAGTAGCTCATCGTGTTCGCGTCCGACGTGGCGCGCGTGCAGTTGATCGTCGCGGTGGCCTGGGTGATGTTCGCGCTGGGCGCCGTCGGCGAGTAGGCGGCCGAGAAGCCTCCCGAGCTGATGCTGCAGTCGTAGGCCGCGGACGCGGCGCCGGAGATGCCCAGGAGGACGATGGCGAGGATCGCGCGCCGGGACGCCTTCATCGCTCAATAGGTCAGGGTGAGCGTCCTGCCCTGGCTCGCGCTGCAGCTTCCGGAGGCGCACGTCCCCGACTGTCCCGCGGCGATGTTGCCGGAGATCGTGTAGCTCTGCTGCGCACCGCTGCCGGTCGCGCCGCCGGCGCTCAACCCGAGGGTGTAGTTCAGGCCGAGGATCGTCCCGCTTGTCGCGTCGAGCGCCATGGTGTAGGCGAGGAAGCTGGTGCAGGTCACCCCGTAGGTCGTGCTGGCGTTCGCGGCGCCGCCGAAGGCGACGTAGTTGAACACGACGTTGCCGGGCGCGCTCGTGAGCGAGCATTGCGCGGGGGTCGCGATGGAAACGGGGAAGGCGCCCGTGGTCGTCGAGTTGAACGGGCCGTAGGTGAGCGTCATCGTCACCGTATCCGTGTACGTGCCCGCCGGCAAGCCGGTCTGCCTCGCGGGGATGCATGCCCAGAAGCTCACGGTGACCGAGGCGGTGGTGCTGCCGCCGAAGTTGAGCGTCGCGTTGATGTCGTTGGAGGTGCCGTTGCGCCATTGGCTCGCGCAGGCGCTGTCGCGGTACACGTCGTAGCTGATGCGCGAGCCGCCGAGCTGCGCGCGGTTGCGGCTTCCCCCGGTCGGGTGCAGGCCGTTGTTCGCCGCGTTGGCCCAGTTCATCGTGTTGGCGTCGCTGAGCGCGCGCGTGCACGTGATGGTGAAGGAGGTCTGGACGATGTTCGTGGAGGGCGACGTCGGGTCGTAGGCCGCGGTGAATCCCGGCGAGGACACCGTGCAGTTGTATGCGGCCTGCGCGAGCGGCGGAAGCAGCATCGCCGCGGCGAGAAGGACGAATCGCAGTATCGCGCGCATGGAATCCCCTAGTACGCCACGGTGAGCGTCCGCAACTGGGACGCGCTGCAGGATCCGGCGCCGCAGGTCCCTCCCTGCCCCGCGGCGATGCTTCCGTCGATCGCGAACGTCTGCTCGACGCCGGTGCCGCTCGCGGCGGGCGTCGGCAGCGTGAGCGCGTAGTTCAGGCCGAGCAGCGTTCCGCTCGTCGCGTCGAGCGCCATCGAATAGGCCAGGTACGAGGTGCAGGTGACGCCGTACGAGGTGCTCGCGTTCACCACCGGCCCGAAGGCCGCGTAGTTGAACACGAGGGCGGCCGGCGGCGTCGTGAGCCGGCAGCTCGCCGGGGTCGCGATGTTCACGCCGAGCGTGCCGCTCGCGATGCTCGAGAACGGCCCGTAGGTGAGGGTCATCGTCACGAGGTCCGTGTAGGTTCCGGCGCGAAGCCGCGTCTGGCGCGCCGGGATGCAGCCCCAGTAATCCACGGTCGCCGTCGCGGAGAGGCTGCCCGAGAAGTCGAGCGTCCCCGCGAGCGCCGCCCCGCCGCCCCACTGCGTGCCGCAGGCCGGATCCTGGAAGATGTCGTAGTTCACGCGCGAGCGCCCGAAGGCGGCGCGGTTGCGCCCTCCGCCGCGCGGGTTCAGGCCGTTGTCGGCGCGCACCGACCAGTCCATCGTGCTCGCGTCCGAGATCGAGCGCGTGCAGGTGATCGTGAGCTGCGTCTGCGTGACGTTGGTCGTGGGCGACGTCGGGTCGTAGGCCGCCGAGAAGCCCGGCGAGGAGATGCTGCAGTTGTACGCCGCGCTCGCCGCGCACGGCGCGAGCGCGGCGAAAAGCACGGCGAGGAGGAAGGCGAACCGCCTCATCGCTTCACTCCACGGCATTCGAAGGGGCCGAGGCGCGGGATCACGTTTTTGTCCGGCGGCGGCAGCTTCACGTCGAAGCCGCACTCGGCGCCGTTGTGCTTGAGCACCAGGTGGCTCGTGTCCGAAAGGCCGGTCACGTACGCCTCGCCGCGCCGGGCGACGTAGAACTCCTCCTTGTCGCCCTGGATGTGGACCAACGCGCCCGCCGGAGCGATGTCGCCGTCGTCGAGCACGATCTTCAGCAGCGCGCCGCGCCCGCCGCGCACCGGGAACTTCACGAGCACGCCGCTGCGATACGAGGGCACGGCGTTGATCTCGATGGTGTCGATCTCCGCGCTCACCGGCAGCTCCCGGGGATCGATCCGCACCGCGTTGTTGTTGTACGGAAGGAGCCGCGGCACGAGGGCGACGCCGTCCTTGTCCGTGCGCGCGAGGACGTTGCTGCCGAGGCCGATGCCGATGTCCGCATAGCCCGGCACCTCCGCCACCGCGAAGCTCTGGTCGATCTTGCGCGACGCGAAGAGCTTGCCGTCGGTGAAGACGATGCCGCCGTTCGCACCCAGGCGGATCGTGGACTGCTGCGCGGTCGTGACCGCGTCGACCGTGCGGTCGCCGTGCTCGCCGAAGTAGTAGAGGCCGCCCTCGGCGTGGCCGTGGTTCTGCAGCTGGCCGGCGAGCACGCGCCAGCCGACGTGCGAGTCCGGCGCGGGCGTGCCGGAGACCGTCGCGTACACGTCCGTCTGTCCCTGGCGCGCGTTGACCGTGGTGCTCGCGACGCGGTACTGGTCGATCGGCACGATGAAGTTCAGGCCGAACGAGTTGCCGCTCGCGCCGCCCAGCGCACGGCTCGCGACGGCCGAGAGCGTTCCCGACTTGCCCACGCGCATCGCGTAGTTGGCCGAGAGCGTCGTGATGCGCGGCGTGTCGTAGTTGCGGATCGTCGCGAAGCCGAGGCCGAAGGTGCCCAGGTTCTGCGTGTAGTAGCTCAGGTTGCCGGCCAACTGCAGCCGCGGCGTGGGCTCGATCGTCGGGTCCTGGCCGAGCTCGCGGAAATCGCGCGAGCCGCCCTGGGCCTGCAGCGAGGCGCTCAGCCGGTCGCCCGAATAATCGACGCCCGCGAACCAGAGGCCGCCGGTGCGGCCGTGGTCCGTGCTCCCCACGAGCGAGAACTTGCCGACCATGGGGCCCCAGGGCAGCGTCGAAACGATGCCGCCGCCCACCAGGCCGAAGTGCGGACCCGCCTCCGCCCGGCTCTCCATCGTCACGCTGTTGGTGAAGCCGTGGCGCCAGGTCGTGGCCGCGAATGCGTCGCCGTAATGGTTGCTGGCGATGCCGAGGTCCGCGCGCACGCGGCCGCCCTCGACGCTCCAGTCGTCCAGGCCCGGCGCGAGCAGGTCGGCGCTGGTGAAGAACGACTGCACGATGACCGTCTCGCGCCCGAGCAGGTCCTTCACCACGAGCCGCGCCTCGCCGTTGCCGGTGAGCACCGGCAGGTTGTCGATCGCGAAGGGACCGGCGGGCACGTTCGAGACCTGCCGCAGCACGTCGTTCACGTACAGCTCGACCGTGGAAGGTGCGGCCGAAAGGCCGGTGAGCGCCGGAAGCGGCTGGCTCACGAAGCCGGGGGTGAGCGCGAAGTTGGTGCCGAGGCGAAAGCCCGCGTAGTACACCTCGCGGCCCCACATGGGAGCGCGCGTGGTGGTGTCGCCGATGCGCAGCGTCCGGTTCTGCTCCGGGAAATCCTTGGTGAACGTGGTCTCCAGGCGGATCCACTTGCGCGGCGGGAGCTGGGGATCGTCGGCGAGGTTCTGCGCCAGGCTGCTGGTGGTGAGCACGCCCCACGCGTTGGACAGGCCGACTTCGCTCAGGACGCCGACGTCCTTCAGCTCCCTGCTGCCCTTCGAGTGCGTATCCGAGACGTTCGCCTCGTAGTTGAAGAACGCGCTCGGCAGCACCTTGCCGGGCACCGGGCGCTTCGAAAGCGTGGGCGAGATGCGCAGCTCCGCGAACGCCTGGGGCGAGAAAGCGAGCTCCACGAGCTGCTGCGAATAGTCGATCTTCGCCTTGAATCCGGGCACCTCGGCGAGCGGCCAGAACGTTGCGCCGCGGAACTGGATCGTGTCGGCGCTCGTCGGGCGCTGCACGCGCCATTCCTCGAACGCGTCCTGCGGCGCATAGAGCGCCCCGCCTTTCTCGAGCAGCAGCCAGGTGCCGGTCTTCGCGCCGTTGACGATCACCTCCAGGGGCACGAGCCGCGGCGGACGGGATGCCTTGGCGGAGTCGGGGGAGGCGGCCGCCTGGGCGAGGGCCTGGGGCATCGCGAGCACGAGGACGAGGGCCAGGGCGAGGCGAGCGAGCCCGCCCATGGCGCCCTCAGTTCCCGACGGTCACATCGAACGACTGCGACGTGCCGTCATCGTAGTTCAGCGCGAGCTTCGCGCCGCCCACGGCGATCGGGCCGTCGGGCCGCTTGATCGCGTAGGTCCGGGTCATGCCGGGCAGGATGTACGCGGCCGATTCGATGTCCGCGAGCTTGGTGCCGTCCGCGGCGGTGAGCGTGAGCTCGCGCGGCTGCGCGTAGGCGGAGCCGCGGTTCTCGCAGCGCGCGGCGATGGCGTCGGGCGCCGAGCGCGACACGCTGCACTGGAGGTCGCGCTTCGCGTTCGGCGGCGTGATGAACACGGGCAGCGAGAAGGCGAGCGCGATCTGCAGCTGCACCTTCTTCTCGGCCTGGTGCGCTTCCGGGATCTCGCGCAGGATCATGCGATAGGTCTGCTGTCCCGGCGAGGTCGGCGGCGTGAGCATCGCGAGCCGCACCACCTGCCGGCCCTTGCCGGGGATCTTGAGGATCGGCGGGGCGAGGATCAGGTCGTCGGAGAGCTGCAGGTCGTCCGTGCCGTCGGCCTTCTGCTTCCAGGTGTAGATGTCGGCCTGCATCACCAGCTCGTCGTCTCCCTCGTTGGTGACGGTGACGGCCACGGCGCGGTCGTGCGGCGACATGAAGATGCGCACCGGCGTTACGGAGAAGATGCCCGCCCAGGACGGAAGCGAGCAGATGCAGGCGGCCGCGGCGATGGCGGCGAGGATTCGGGTCTTCAGGATCGTGCCCCTTCTGCTTTTCGGCACGGGATCACCAACCGACCGTCATCTCGAGATAGTCCCAGTCGGTGAAGTGCACCACGCGCCACGAGGTGATGGTTCCGGCTCCGGCATACATGTCCACTCCGCCATAGCGGAGGTTGCCGTTGCCCGTGGGGATCATGAAGCGGTAGGCCCGCGCCACGGTCGACGGCGACGTCGGGGCCGGAACGGTGACCGGATCCTCGGGCTCGGTGCTGCGGCAGTCGATCGTGACGACCGACGGAGTGGACGGCGCTTCCGGAGAAGTCAGGCAGGTGCCGGTGCTGCCGGTGGTGTGCAGGTCGACGGTTACCGCGAAGGACGCCGTCGCCTGCACGCCCCACGCCGGTCCCGCCAGCATTGCGACGAGCGCAACCGCGCCCGCCGCGCATTCCCTGCGCCAGGGGGCGCGATCGCGCCCCGCGGCTTTCGCCACCTGCATCCGGAATCCTCCCTCACGCAATGGTCGGGGATCAGTAGGTGACGGTCAAGACGCGCGCGTCCGTGCCGGAGCAGGAGCCGAGCGCGCAGGTGCCGCCCTGGCCGGAAGCCATCGAGCCGTTGATCGAGTAGCCCTGCGCGGCGCCGTTGCCCGTGCCCGAGCCGGCGGACAGCGCAATCGTGTAGTTGAGGCCGCTCACCGTGCCGGAGGCCGCGTCGAGAGCCATCGTGTAGGGCAGGCTGTTCGTGCATTGCACCGAGAAGCCGCCGCCGGTCGCGGTCGCCGCGGCGCCCTGGAACGAGGTGTAGGTGAAGGCCACGTTGGCGGGGCCGGAGGCGATCTGGCATACCGAGGTGAGGTTCACCGTCACGTTGAAGCCGCCGGTGGCGGTACCGGCCTGCGCGGCAGGAATCGCGGCGAACACCGAGGCGAAGGCCACTGCGAGAGCGAGACGCTGGTTCATGATCGACTCCGTTCAGGTTGGGGGGACAGCTGCATCCTTGTTGCTGCCCATCATCCCTGCGGCAGCGCTCCAACCCTATGACGCGATTCACAAAAATCGCCCTCGCCCATTACAGGCGCAAGCCGGGTGACGATTGCAACCGTCGCGGCCGCCGAAAATGTGCGGCACGTCACGATTCCGGGCGCCGGCGCGGCCCGCAAGCTAGGCGAGGAGGCAGATCGCCTGCGCCGCGATGCCCTCCCCGCGGCCGGCGAACCCGAGCGATTCCGTGGTGGTCGCCTTCACGTTCACGTCTTCGCGGCGCAGCTCGCAATCGGCGGCGATGTTCGCCACCATGCTCGCGATGTGGGGGGCCATGCGCGGAGCCTCGGCGACGATCGTCGCATCGACGTTCACGATGCGGAACCCCTGCGACTTCACCATGCGCACCACCTCGCGCAGGAGGGAGCGGCTGTCCGAATCCCTGTAGCGCGGATCGCTGTCGGGAAAGTGGCGGCCGATGTCGCCCAGGGCCGCGGCGCCCAGGAGCGCATCGCAGATCGCATGCAGCAGCACGTCCGCGTCGCTGTGGCCGAGGAGCCCGCGCTCGTGCGCGATCTCCACGCCGCCGATCACGAGGCGGCGACCCGCGACCAGGCGATGCACGTCGAAGCCCTGTCCCACGCGCATGCTCATGCCCTTGCCTGCCGCGCGAGGATCATCTCCGCGAGCGCGAGATCCTCGGCGAACGTGACCTTGATGTTGCCGCTCTCGCCCGGGACGAGGCGCGGCGCCTTGCCCAGGGCCTCGACCGCCTGCGACTCGTCGGTCGCATCGCCGCGCGCCGCGAGGCCGCGCCGCAGCACCTCGTAGCGGAACATCTGCGGCGTCTGCGCGCGCCACAGGTCGAGGCGCGGGATGGTCGCCGCGACGCGCCGGGCCTCGTCGGCGCTCTTCAGCGTGTCGGCGAGCGGCATCGCGAGGAGGCCGCCCACCGCATCCTCGCCCAGCTCGTCGAGGAACTGCTCGACCCGCTCGGCGCGGATGCACGGGCGCGCAGCGTCGTGGACCATCACCCAGTCGTCCGGCGCGATGCGTACCTCGAGAGCGACGAGCGCATTGAGGACCGATTGCGCGCGGTGCGCACCGCCCGAGAAGAGCGGCTCCACCTTCGCGCCGAGCGCGCTCCAGTCGTGCCGCGCCCAATGCCGGTCGCCGGGCGCGAGCACGACGAAGATGCGCTCGATGCGCGAGACCCTGGCGAGTGCGGCGAGGCCGTGGAAAACCATCGGCTTTCCGGCGACGGGAATGTACTGCTTGGGAAGCGGATCGCCGATGCGCGTGCCCTGCCCCGCGGCCGGCACGACGGCGAACACTCTGGGCATGCGCGATTGTACACTTCGGTCATGACGGCGCGCCTCACCGCCGCGCTCCTCGCCTGCATGCTCGTCGCCGGATGCGAGGAAGCGCCGAAGCCCGTTGCACCCATCGCGGATTCCGGCGAGCTGGTGGTGCTCACGGTCAACGGCCCGGCCACCTATTTCGAGGACGCCGAGGGCCTGCCTTCCGGATTCGAGTTCGATCTCGCGACGCTGTTCGCGCGCGAGCTGCACGTGAAGCTGCGCTGGGTCTTCACGAACAATCCGGCGGACGTCGAGCGCATCCTGCGCGAGAAGCAGGCGCACCTCGCTGCGGCGGCGCTCGTGAAGCACTTCGACTTTCCCGGCGGGCTCGCCTGGGGCCCCACGTATTTCGAGACGCAGCACGAGGTCGTCGGCCGCACGACCGATCCGGGGCCGAAGCCGAAGTCGCTCGACGACATCGCGGGCAAGCGCATCGGCGTGGTCGACGAATCGGTGGGCGACTACCTCCTGTCGGACATGCCGAAGCTCAAGGCCCCGATCGAGCGCCTGCCGCCCGACTCCTCGACCGCGGACCTCCTCGAGGAAGTGGCGAAGGGCACGCTCGACTATGCGCTCGTGGAATCGAACCGCTTCACGCTCGCCAAGCGCTTCTTCCCGCAGGTCGACGTCGACTTCAAGGTGGGCAAGCCCCTCGACTACGCATGGCTCGTCTCCACCGTCGACAAGAAGCGCGTGCTCGAGGCGGCGAAGACCTTCTTCGCGCGGGTGCAGAAGGACGGCACGCTCAAGCGCCTGGTGGACCGCTACTACGGGCACGCCGCGAAGCTCACGGCGATCGATTCCGAGACGCTGATCGAGAAGATCGCCGTGGACCTGCCGCGGCTCAAGCCCCTCTTCGAGGAGGCGGAGGTGGTGAGCGGGATCGACTGGCGCCTCATCGCCGCGATCGGGTACCAGGAATCGCACTGGGATCCGGCCGCGACCTCGCCCACGGGCGTGCGCGGCTTCATGATGCTCACCGGGGATACCGCGGACCGCCTGCAGGTGAAGGATCGGCTCGAGGCGCGCGAGAGCATCCTCGGCGGCGCGCGCTACTTCGCGCTCCTCAAGGAGTCGATGGCGCCGCACATTCCGGAGCCGGACCGCACGTTCCTCGCGCTCGCCGCGTACAACCAGGGCGTGGGGCACCTCGAGGATGCGCGCATCCTCGCGCAAAGGAGCGGGCTCAATCCCGACAAGTGGCAGGACGTGCGCCAGGTGCTGCCGCGGCTCGCCGATCCCGACGCGTTCCAGAAGCTGCAGCACGGCTACGCGCGCGGCTTCGAGGCGGTGCAGTTCGTGGACAACGTGCGCAACTACTACGACATCCTCGCGCGGCTCGCGCCGCGCGAGGCTCAGGTCTCCTCGAACGCCGCGCCACCGGACAGGTGATCGTCCTGGGCCCAGGCGTGCAGGGTCCAAGCGCCCGCCGAGAACGACATCGCGTTGTACGAGGCGTTGCCGATCGCGATGCGGTGCGGCTCGGCGAGCGCGATGCCGTGGATGTGCCGGTAGAGCGTGGCGAGCACGCCGCCGTGCGTCACGACGACGAGGCGCGCCCCGGGATGCGCCGCGGCGAGCGCCTCGAACGCGCGCGCGACCCGCTCGTGGAATTGGCGCCGGCTCTCCCCGCCGGGAATGGCGTAGTCGGGGTCGATGGCGCCGTCGCTGCGGAAGGCGCCCGGGAACCTCTCGCCCACCTCGTCGTAGGTGAGGCCCTCGCCGCGGCCGAAGTGCCGCTCGCGAAGGCGCGGGTCGAGCCGGATCTCGCGACCGATGACGCGCGCGATCGGCCGCGCCGTCTGGAGCGCGCGCCCGAGGTCGCTCGAGACCAGCACGTCGAACGCGGGCTCGCCGGCGAGGCGCCGCGCGATGGCCTCGGCCTGCGCGAGCCCCGAATCGGTGAGCGGGCTGTCGCCCTGGCCCTGGATGCGCTGCTCGAGGTTCCAGCGGGTCTCGCCGTGGCGAACGACGACGAAATGCGTCATGCGCGCTCGATGCGCGCCGCGCCCCCCATGAAAGGCACCAGCACCTTCGGGACGGTGAGGCTTCCGTCCGCGTTCTGGTAGTTCTCGAGCACCGCGACGAGCGTGCGTCCCACCGCGAGCCCCGAGCCGTTGAGCGTATGCAGCGGCTCCGTCTTGCCCTTCTCGTTGCGGAATCGCGCCTGCATGCGGCGCGCCTGGAACGCCTCGTAGTTGGAGCACGACGAGATCTCGCGGTACGCGTCCTGCCCCGGCAACCACACCTCGAGGTCGTAGGTCTTCGCGCTCGAGAATCCCATGTCGCCGGTGCAGAGCAGCATCACCCGGTACGGCAGGTCGAGCTTCTGCAGGATCGCCTCGGCATCGCGCGTGAGGCCCTCGTGCGCCTCGGCCGAGTGCTCGGGGCGCACGACCTGCACGATCTCCACCTTGTCGAACTGGTGCTGGCGCATCATGCCGCGGGTGTCCTTGCCGTAACTTCCCGCCTCGGAGCGGAAGCAGGGGCTGTGGCAGGCGAAGCGCAGCGGCAGCCGGGAGCCCTCGACGATCTCGTCGCGCACGAAGTTGGTGACCGGATATTCCGCGGTGGGAATGAGGTAGAGGTCGCGGCCCTCGAGCTTGAAGAGGTCGTCCTTGAACTTGGCGAGGCTCGACACGCCGTCCGCGCACTCCCCCGTCACCATGTAGGGAACGTAGACCTCGGTGTAGCCGTGCTCCTCGGTGTGGACCTGGAGCATGAACTGCGCGAGCGCGCGATGCAGCCGCGCCACGGCGCCGCGCAGCACCGAGAAGCGCGCGCCCGAAAGCTTCGCCGCGGTCTCGAAGTCGAGGCCGCCCAGGCCGATCCCCACGTCGACGTGGTCCTTCACCGGGAAATCGAACCGGCGCGGCTCGCCCCAGCGGCGCACCTCGACGTTGTCGTCGCTCGAGCGCCCCTCGGGCACTTCCGGGCGCGCGATGTTGGGGATCACGCGCAGGAAGTCGGACATGCGCTGCTGGTTCGCGGCAAGCGCCGCCTCGTTCGACTTCACCTCGTCGCCGATGCCGGCCACCTCCGCGAGGACCGCGGAGGCGTCCTGCCCCTTGCCCTTGAGCATCCCGATCTGCTTCGAGAGCGTGTTGCGCGTGGCTTGCAGCTCTTCCGTGCGCAGCTGCAGCTGCCTGCGCTCGGTTTCGAGTGTCTGGAAGGTGGCCGCGTCGAACTCGAAGCCGCGGCGCTTGAGGCCCGCGACCACCGCGGGCAGGTCTTTCCTGAGGAGCTGGATGTCGAGCATCGGATTTGTCATTCCCGCGAAGGCGGGAATCCACGTGGGTTCCCTTCGCGGGAACGACGGCTATTCTAGCTTCTTCCCCTTTTCGTCCAGCTCGCGCAGGTGCTCGAGCTTCTCGCGGATCTTCGCCTCCAGCCCGCGGCCGGTGGGCCGATACCAGCCCGGCCGCTCCATTCCCTCGGGCAAATAGCTCTCGCCCGCCGCGTAGGCTTCGTCCTCGTCGTGCGCGTAGCGGTAGTCCTTGCCGTACCCCAGGTTCTTCATGAGCTTCGTGGGCGCGTTGCGGATGTGCAGCGGGACCGGGCGCGTCCCGTCCTGGGCCACGAACGCGCGCGCCGCGCCGTAGGCGGCGTAGACCGCGTTCGACTTCGCGGCGACGGCGAGATAGAGGACGCATTCGGCGAGCGCGAGCTCCCCTTCCGGAGTGCCGAGGCGCTCGTACACGTCGGCGGCGTTGAGGGCCACCTCGAGCGCGCGCGGATCGGCGAGGCCGATGTCCTCGCTCGCCATGCGGATCATGCGCCGGGCGAGGTAGCGCGGATCGGCGCCGCCGTCGAGCATGCGCACCAGCCAGTAGAGCGCGGCGTCGGGATCGCTGCCGCGCACGCTCTTGTGCAGCGCCGAGATCTGGTCGTAGAAATTCTCGCCGCCCTTGTCGAAGCGGCGCCCCGCACGCTGCGACACCGCGTTCACGAAATCGACGTCGGCGCCGCGCCGGCCGTCGACGCGGGCGGCCTGCGCCACCTGCTCGACCAGGTTCAACGCACGGCGCCCGTCGCCGTCGGCGAACTCGGCGATGCGCTTCCTCGCCTCCTGCGTCGCGTCCACCTTCTCGGCCTCGAAGCCGCGCTCGATGAGACGGTCGAGGTCCGCGGTCGCCAGGCTCTCGAGGACGTAGACCTGCGCGCGCGACAGCAGCGCCCCGATCACCTCGAAGGACGGGTTCTCCGTGGTCGCGCCGATGAACGTGAAGAGGCCCGACTCCACGTGCGGCAGGAACGCGTCCTGCTGCGCCTTGTTGAAGCGGTGCACCTCGTCGACGAAGACGATCGTCGCGCGGCCGTATTGCTCGCGGGTGAGGCGCGCGCGCTCCACCGCCTCGCGGATCTCCTTCACGCCGGCGAGCACCGCGGAGATCGCGATGAATTCGGTATTGAAGGCGTGGGCCATGAGGCGTGCGAGCGTGGTCTTGCCGACGCCGGGCGGTCCCCACAGGATCATCGAATGCGGCCGGCCCGAGCGCAGCGCGACCCACAGCGGCTTTCCCTCGCCCAGCAGGTGCCGCTGGCCGACCATCTCCTCCACGGTCCGCGGGCGCAGGCGCTCGGCGAGCGGGGCGTGGGCCTCGCCGGTCTCGCCGAAGAGGTCGCGTGAGGTGTTCATTCCCGAATCATAGACCGGAGGGCAGTCAGCGCTCCCCCGCGCGGGTGAGACGGCGGTACTCGGCCATGTGCCGGATCGCCTCCTGCTCGCGGCCTGCGCTCCGGCACAGGAGCCCGAGGTTGTAGTGCGCGTCGGCGAACGACGCATCCCTGCGCACCGCGCCGCGATACGCCTCCATCGCCTCGGCGATGCGGTCCATGTCCTCGAGCAGCACGCCGAGGTTGAAGAGGAGCACGGCGTCCTCGCCGCACGCCTCGAGCGCCTTTGCGTACGCGGTGCGCGCTTCTTCCAGGCGCCGCGATTCGTGCAGCAGGAGCGCCAGGTTGATGTGCGCGTCGAGATGCGCCGGGTCGGATGCGACGGCGCGCCGGTACTCGCGCAGCGCCGCGTCGCGGTCGGCTTCCTCCAGCCCGAGCGCACGCTCGAACGCTTCCTCGGCGGCCGCGTCGCCGTCCTGCGCCGCGCGCTCGATCACCGTGAGCGCGCCGCTCGCCGGATCGCCCCCGAACTCGAGGAGGTACTGGCCCGACTCGGCCTGCCAGCGCACCGCGCCCTCGCGAACCACGACGCGATCGCCCTCGGCGCCGATGCGCAGGCCCGAGAGCGGCATCGCCTCCGGCAGGTGGCGCCTGAGCTCGCGCAGCGAGCGCATGATGCGGCGCGCGGGAACGGCCGCCCGGGCGAGCGCCTGCGCGGTGCGCAGCGCGATCAGGTCCTGGAAGGAGAAGCGCAGGCTGTTGCGCGGCCCGCGCGCCGGCGACACGAAGCCCGAGGCCACGAGGGCGCGCACGGTGCCGCGCGAAAGGCCCAGCAGGCGCTCGACGTCCTCGAGGCCGTAGGGATGCTCGAGCGTGGCGCCGCCCTCAGCCCTTGCCCTTGGCACCTTTGCGCGCGGCCGGTGCCGCGGCGGTCGTGGCGGCCGCGCGCCTGGGCGGCTTGCGCGCCTCCGGCTCCGCCGCCGCCGGCGGCTGGGCGGGGGCCTTCGCGGGCTTCGCGCCCTTGCGCTCGAGGCTCGCGCGCAGCGCTTCCATGAGGTCGATCACCTGCGCGCCCTGCTGCGGCGCCTCGCTGGTCGCGATCTCCTGGCCCTCGATCTTCTTCTGGATCGCGGCCTCGATGCGCGCGGCCACCGTATCGGTGTACTGCGACGGGTCGAACGCGTCGGCCGACTGCGCCTCGATGAGCTGCTTGGCGAGCTTGAGCTCGTTGTCCTTCACCTCGGTGGGCGCGATCTCGATCTCCTTGATGGAGCGCACCTCCCCGGCGTAGAGCAGCTGCTGCATCACGAGGCCGTCGTCGATGGCGCGGATCATCACGATGTATTGCTTGCCGCGCGCGGCCCAGCGGCCGAGCGCGCAGCGCTGCGATTCGCGCAGCGCCTTGGCGAGGAGCGCATAGGGCTTCGCGCCGCCCTTGTCGGGCGCGAGATAGTAGGCCTTGTCGAAATACACCGGGTCGACGGACTCGACCGGAACGAACTCGGTGATCTCGGCCATGTGCGAGCCGGTCTCCTCGAGCGCCTTCAGCTCCTCGGGCGCGAACACGACGTACTGGTCCTTGGCGAATTCGTAGCCCTTGACGATGTCCTCGCGGGCGACGGGGATCTCCTCCTTGAGGCAGAGGTACTGCTGCTTGAGGCGCGAGCCGCAGCCCTTGTGCAGCATGTTGAAGGAGATGGACTTGCTCGCCTCGGTGGCCGAATAGAGCTTCACCGGGATGGAGACCAGCCCGAAGGAAACGGTGAGCGATGCGATCGATCGTGCTGCCATGGGTTGCGCCTCCTCGGAGGTGCGCGGCCGCGCGTGGACGGCCAGGGAAATTCCCATTCTAGTCAAGACGATACAAAAAAGCCAACCCGGCGCGGCGCGGTTGTCCCGTCCGGCCTAACCCGTTTTTCGCGCGAGCGCGGCGGCGAGGTCCTGCTTGTCCTCGAGCGCCCTCGCCCACCGGTCCCCGCCGCGCGCCAACCGCTCCATCGCGTTCGCGATGCGGAAATCGAGCGGGTGCGCCGACGCGAGCTCCTCCCACGCGAGCGGCATCGAGACCGGCGCGCCCGGCGCCCCGCGCGGCGAGTACGCCGCGTTGAGGGTCTTGCCGCGCACGTTCATGTTGTAGTCCATGAAGATCTTCCCGGTGCGCTTCGGGATGCTCCAGTCCATCGTGATGAGCTTCGGGTTCTTCGCCATGAGGTGGCGCCCCACCAGCTCGCATACGTAGCGCGCGGCGTCGAAATCGATCGTGCGGCGGATCGGGACGAAGACGTGCAGCCCCGTCTTCCCCGAGGTCTTCACGATCGCCTCGAGCTTCATGCCGGCGAGCAGCTCGCGCAGCCTGAATGCCACCTCCTTGCCTTTCTCGAAGGCGACCGTGTTGAGCTCGGGCTCCGCGCCCGGCGCCTCCTCCCCCGAGTAGACGTACGGGTCGATGTCGAAGACGACGTAGTCGGGATAGTTGAGGATCGAGGACTCGAGCGAGGCGAGCGAGCCGGCGTAGTCGGCGCCGTGCGTCGCATCCGGGCCGTTCCTCGCGCGCGAGTGCCAGACGTGCAGCTCGAGCGTTCCCACCTGGGCGAGCCAGAGCAGCGTAGGCAGGTTGTTGCACGACAGGTATTCCTGGCTCTCGTCGTTGTGCCCGGAGAATAGCGTGATCGCCTCGACGAAATCGGGTCGCGCCTGCGTCCAGTGCTTCTGGAAGAAACGCTCGCCGCCGATGCCGTCGGGCATCCGGATCATCGTGAGGGGGCGGTCGGCGAGGTGCGGCAGCAGGTACGGCGAGGCCTGCGCGTAATAGCGCAGCAGGTCGCGCTTGGTGACGGCCGGTGCGCCGAGCGCCGCGTGCGCGGGCCAATACACGCGATCGAGGTTGGTGATGCGGATGCGATGCAGGCCCACGGCGAGCATGAAATCGCGCTTGGCGGCGTCGAGCTGGGCGACCACCTCTTCGATCACGCCGCCGCCCGGCTTCGACGTGCCGGCGTCGCGCACGTGCACGATCGCCGCGGCCTCGCGCCGCACCTTGCGCGCGGCGACGTCGTCGCGCAGCCGCACGAACACGGGGGCACGCAGGTGGCCATCCTCGGTCCAGCTCTGGAAGGCGACCTCGGCCACCGCCTCGGGACGTGTCCACGTGGTGGGGCCGTTCAGCTCCGGCGTCGCGTCGAACGGGCAGGACTTCGCCGCCAACGGCGCGAGGCGCTCGCCGAGCGCCGCGAGCGATTTCGCACCGAAGCCCGAGCCCACGTGCGATGCGTACTTGAGCTTGCGCCCGTCCCAATATCCCACGAGCAGCGCGCCCAGGGCGGCGCGCGAGCCCTTGCCGCGCGTGTATCCGCCGATCACGAAATCGGCGGTGCGCGTGGGCTTCACCTTCAGCCAGTCCCCGGTCCGCCGGCCGGCGTGATACGCGCTCGCCTCGCGCTTCGCGATCACGCCCTCGAAGCCCGTGGCGAGCGCCGCACGCTGCATCCGCGCGCCGTCGCGCTCGACGTGGACGCGTTGCACCAGCGCCGAGGGCATGAGGCATTGCGCGAGATAGCGCCGTCGATCGCGATACGGCGCCGCGCGCAGGTCCACACCGGCGAAGAAGAGGATGTCGAAGGCGAAGTACGCGACCGGCGTCGCGGCATCGGCGGCCGCACGCTCGCGCGGCGTCTTGAGCTTCGCGCGGGCCTGCAGCGCGACGAAGGAAGGCCTTCCCGACCCATCGAACGCCACGATCTCGCCGTCGAGCACGCTGCCCTCCACCGCCTGGCGCGCGATCTCGGCGGCGAGCGCCGGAAAATCGCCCGCGAGGTCGAGGCCGCGCCGCGAGCGCAGCTCGAGCTTTCCCTCGCGCACGATGGCGAGCGCACGGTAGCCGTCGAGCTTGGGCTCCCACGTCCAGCCCTCGCGCGTGAAGGCGCCATCCGCCGTTTCCGCGAGCATCGGCGCGAGCCGCGCCGGCACCTTCACCACGCCGCCGCAGGGCACGAGTCGCTCGGCCGGCATGCGATGCGCGGGCACCGAGACCAGGTCCTCCACCGCCACGCCCGAGAGCACCGATCGCGCCTCCTCGCCGGCGTCGCGCGCCGCGGCGAAGCGGTCCTTGTGCTTGATGAGGAGCCATTGCTTCGCTTCCCTGGTCTTCACCAGCGCGAACGAGCCCTTGAGCCTCTCCCCGCGCAGCTCGAACGAGAGCTTGCCCGCGGCGAGGTCGCGGCGCACGCGCGCCTCGGCGGCGGCCCGGTCGTGGAAGGCGGTGCCGCCCTCGTCCGGAGAATAGACGCCGCAGTCCCACACGATCACCTCGCCCGCACCGTATTGCCCCGGCGGGATCACCCCTTCGAACGACGCGTAGCCGTACGGATGGTCCTCGGTCTGCACGGCGAGGCGCTTTTCGCTAGGATCGAGCGAAGGCCCCCGGGGCACGGCCCAGGAGAGCAGGACGCCGCCGCACTCCAGGCGGAAGTCGTAATGCAGGCGGCGCGCCGAGTGCTGCTGCACCACGAACAGCAGCGGCCCGCCGGCGCGATGTGCCAGCGCCGGCGCGGGCTCCGGGGTGGCTTCGAACGCGCGCTTCTTGGAGTACTCGTCGAGGGGAGTCTTCGCCATGCCGGATTCTAGGAGGAAGCTCGTCGCGGGCGCGAGCGGCTACTCGTTCAGGGAATGGTGCGGCCCGTTCTATCCGCAGAAGATGAAATCGGAGGAGATGCTGCCGTTCTACGCGGCGCGGCTACCGACGGTGGAGATCAACAACACGTTCTACCGCATGCCGCAGGTCGCGATGCTCGACCATTGGGCCCAGGTCACGCCCGCCGACTTCCGCTTCTCCATCAAGGCCTCGCGGCGCATCACGCACATCTCGCGCCTCAAGGAATCGGCGGCCGAGTCGGTGGCGTATCTCTACCGCAACCTCGCGGCGCTGGGCTCGAAGCGCGGGCCGGTCCTCTTCCAGCTCCCGCCCAACCTCAAGAAGGACCTGCCGCGGCTCGAGGGCTTCCTCTCCATGCTGCCCGCGGGACATGCCGCGGCGTTCGAATTCCGCAACGCGAGCTGGTTCGACGAAGACGTCTACGCCGCGCTGCGCGGCGCGGGCGCCGCCCTGTGCCTGTCGGAACGCGAGGACGGCGCGGCGCCTGCGCTCGTCGAGACCGCGCCTTGGGGCTACGTGCGCCTGCGGCTCGAGCAATACTCGGACGAGGACCTGCGCCGCTGGGCCGCACGCCTTGCCGCGACATCCTGGCGCGAGGTCTTCGTGTACTTCATGCACGAGCCGACCGCGCCGGCGTACGCACAGGCGCTCATGAAGCACGAGGCGCGATGACGGCCGCGCAGCCTCAAGCCGTCTCCATCGCGCCGGGCGACGATCGCGTCTCCGGGCTCCTGCTCGCGCCCGCCTCGCCGCGCGCCATGTACGTCCTCGCGCATGGCGCGGGCGCCGGCATGCGTCATCCGTTCATGGCGGCGGTCGCACAGGGTCTCTTCGAGCGCGGCGTGGCGACTCTGCGCTTCCAGTTCCCGGCGATGGAGCGTGGATCGAAGCGCGTCGATCCGCCGAAGCTCGCGCACGCCACCGTGCGGGCGGCGGTGGCGGAAGCGGCGCGCCGGCTTCCGGACGTTGCGCTCTTCGCGGGCGGCAAGTCGTTCGGCGGGCGCATGACCTCGCAGGCGCAGGCCGAGTCGCCGCTTCCGGGCGTACGCGGGCTCGCCTTCCTCGGCTTTCCGCTGCACGCCGCGGGGCGCCCCTCGGACGAGCGCGCCGCCCATCTCTGCGCGGTGCACATCCCCATGCTCTTCCTGCAGGGAAGCCGCGACGAGCTCGCCAGGCTCGAACTGCTGGACCGGCTCGTCGCGAGGCTCGGCGCGCGGGCGGCGCTCACGGTGTTCGAGGAGGCGGATCACTCGTTCCACGTGCCGGCGCGCACGGGCCGCAGCGACGCCGAGGTCCTCGCGCGCATGCTCGACACGCTGGCCGGCTGGATCGACGCGCAACGCTGAATCCGCGGGGCGCACGAGGCGCGCCCCGTGCCGGCCGAGCCTCAGTCGTCGTCGTGGTCCCCGCCGACGACCGTGGGCAGCGGATCGGCGATCGTGATGACCTTCGTCGCCCCGAGCTTGCTGAAATCCATGCGTACGATCTGGTCCGCCTGCGGATTGCGTCGCGGCGCCGGGCTCGCGTACGAGGCGTCCGAATAGGCGAAGTCCAGCCGCGGATTGGCGCAACCGGGATCGAGGAGGGCTTCGAAACCGGACCACGTGAACTGGTTGTGCGCCCCGATCCCGCCAAAGTTCGCCCAGCCGTTGGCGTCGGTCGTGACCACGCCGGAGGCCCAGCAGTTGCTGCGGAAGTAGGGGTGGATTGCGTTGGCGCCCGCGTTGACCACCGTGATGTCGGTGGCGGCAGCGTCGAAGGCGGCGAAGCCAAGCGCGGCAGCCGCGGCAAACAGGGAACGTGCGATGTTGTTCATGGCGGGCTCCTGGGTTGGAAGGGGACGCCCACGGTCGCGCCGCGAGCGGGGCCCAATCTAGGCGGCGGGCTCGAAGCCGGGTGTTAAGGCTGCGTTAATCGGCCGTTACGCCGCTCGCGAGCCCGTAGTCGAATCGCCGGCGAACGATCAGAATGGGTCGCCATGACCGCCCAACTGCACGTGCGGATGCTGGGCAGTCTCGCCTTCGAGGCCGAGGGCGAGCCGCTGCGCTGCGCCTCGCGCAAGGCGCTGCTCGTGGCGGCGTGCGCCATCCTCGAGCGCGCGCGGATTCCCCGCGCACGGCTCGCAAGCCGGATCTGGGGCGCCGGCAGCCCGCGCCACGCGCTGGGGAGCCTGCGCGTGGCGCTCACCAAGCTTCCCGCGCCGATCCTCGCATCGCTCGAGGTGACGCGCGATTCGATCGGCGTCGCCGCGGCGGCGCGCATCTCGGTGGACGCCGAGGCGTTCGCCGCGATCGCGCGCTCCGCGGATGTGGACGAGCGGCTAGCCGCGCTCGGTCTCTACGCCGGCGATCTCCTCGAGGCGGCGGAAGACGATGCGGCGCCCGAGCTGGCCGATTGGTTGCTGCCGCAACGCGCGCGGCTGCGCGAGGCGGCGCGCGTTGCGCATCTCGAGGTCGCCCGTGAGCTTCACGGCACCGGCGAGCGTGCGCGCGCTCGCGAGATCGTCGACGCGTGGCTGCGGCGCGAGCCCGCGTGCGAGCCGATGCACCGGCTCCTCATGGCATGGCTTCCCGGCGACCAGGCGCTCGAGCAATACGAGGCCTACCGGCGCGCGCGCGCCGTGCTGCACGGCGCCGCCCCTTCGGAGGAGATGGCGGCGCACGCCGAGCTCCTGCGCCGCGGCGCGGACCGCGCGCTGCGCGACGCGTCGCCGCGGCTGGGCGCGGCGACCTCGTTCATGGGCCGCACCGACGAGCTCGCGGAGCTGCGCGCGCTCCTCGCCGATCCAGCGTGCCGCCTGCTCACGTTGCACGGGCTGGGCGGCGTCGGCAAGACCCGCCTCGCCAACGCGATCCTCGAGCTCGAGCGGCCCTCGTTCGCGGGCGGCGTACACATTGCCGCGCTCGAGTCGCTGCATTCGCCCGCGCTCTTCGGCCACACGCTCGCTCGCGCGTGCGGCTTGCATCCCTCCGGCGACGTGCCGCCGATCGACCTCCTCGCCTCCTTCCTCGGCCGGCAGGCGGCGCTCATCGTGCTCGACAACCTCGAGCACCTGCTCCGCGAAGGCGAAAACGGGGGCGCGGATTCGGTCGCCTCGCAGGTGGCCGAGCTGCTGCGTGCCACGGGCCCGGGCGTCAAGATCCTCGCGACCTCGCGCGAGCCGTTGCGGCTTCAGGAGGAATGGCTCTACGAGGTGGAGGGGCTCGCGCATCCGCGCGGGGACGCGGAGCCGGGCAGCACGCAGGCCTTCGCGGCGGTGCAGTTCTTCGCGCAGCGCGCACGCCAGGCCTACGTCGGCTTCTCGGTCGAAGCGGAGCTGCCGAGCGTGGTGCGCATCTGCGAAGTGCTCGAGGGCCTGCCCCTCGGCCTCGAGCTTGCCGCGAGCTGGGTGCGCAACGTCCCCTGCGCCGAGATCGCGGCCTCCCTCGCGGAGCGCGCCGGCGAGCTGCGCAGCCGCCACGTGAACCGCGCCGCGCGCCACGACTCGCTCGCGGCCGTGGTCGCATACTCCTGGGACCGGCTCTCCGCGGAGCAGCGCGATGCGCTCTCCGGCCTCGCGGTGCTACGCGGGACCTTCTCCCGCGAGGCGGCCGAGCAGGTGGCGCATGCGAGCCTGCGCACGGTCACCTCGCTCGCCGACAAGGCGCTGCTGCAGCGCGCCGGGGCGGGCCGATGGCACATGCACGAGGTGGTGCGCCAGTTCGCCTGGGAGCGGCCGGGGGAGCCGGCGCGAGCGCGCGCCGCGCGCCAATCGGCAACCGTGCGCCAACGCGACGCCTGCTTCACCGCGCTTCTCGCCGATGCGCGCGGCGCACTTGCCGGGACGGGCGAGCTCGGCGCGCTCGCCGCCATCGTGATCGATCTCGACAACATCCGCGCGGCGTGGGACTCCTGCGCGCGTTGCGGAAACGTGGATGCGCTCGAGACGGCGGCGAGCCCGTGGTTCGACTTCCTCTGGCTGCATCGCTACAGCGCGGAGGGGCGCGAGGCGGCGCGCAGCTGGCTCGATGCGGCGCTCGCACGCGGCCGTGTCCGGTCGGCCGCCCTCGCCCGCGTCCATCTCGCCAATTTCGAGCAGCTGTGCGGCGACCTCATGCTCGCCCTCGATCACGCCGAGGCGGCGGTCGAGGCACTCGAATCGATCGGCGCGCCGGCCGAGCTCGCGCTCGCCGTCCTCGAGCAAGCCGCGGAGCTGTCGCACCTGGGCCGGCTCGCCGAGGCGCAGCGATCGGGCGAGCGCGCCATCGCCCTCGCCGAGTCCCTCCACGACCCGGAGCTCCTCGCGCTTTGCCTCACCGTGCAGGGCTTCATCGTGATCCGCCTCGGCAAGGGCGCGGAGGCGCGCGCCCTGCAGCGCCGGGCGCTGGAGATCGTCGAGCGGTCGGGACGGCCCTCGGCGATCGGGCGCGTGCTCAACAACCTCGCGCTCGCGGACAACTTCCTCGGCGACTACCGCGCCGCCGAAGCCGGATACGAGCGTGCGCAGTCGATCTGGAACGAGCTCGGCGCGGCGCGGCTCGGGGGACTCGCAACGCACAACCTGGGCGTCGTCGCGCAGCGCATGGGCGACTACGCGAAGGCGCTAGAGCGCTACCGCGCGGCGCTCGAGGCGTTCCAGCGCTCCGGCGACCGCAAGATGATCGGCATCAACCTCATGTCCACCGGCGACTCGCTGATCCGCCTGGGCCGCGCCGCGGAAGCGCGCCGGCCGCTCGGCGAGGCGCTCGCGATCGGCGGACAGGATTCGCACGCGCTCGTGCTCGCGTATGCGCGCGCCATGATGGCCCATGCCGAGATCGAGCTCGGGAATCCCGTGACCGCGGCGGCTTACCTGCTCACGGGACTCGAGGAAGCCTCGCGCGGACAGTTTCGCGAAGTGCTCGCCGAGGGTGTGGTGAACGCCGCGCGGCTGGTGCTTGCGGCGCTGCCGGCGCGCTCGGCGGAGGCGTGCGGCTGGCTGCATGGGCTGCGGTCGCTGCCCGAGACCCCGGCACGCGTGCGCGACGATGCGAAGCGGCTGGGAGACCGGCTCGAATGCGGCGGGATCGCTCCGACGACCGGCGGTCCGCCCGCGTCCCTCGACGAGCTCGCGGCCATCGCGATCGGGGTGGCGCGCGCTTTCGCGACGCCGCGCGACGCGCTCGCACCGATCCGAGGGGTCCTTCGCTAGCGCACCCGCCTCAACGCTTCGCGGTCGCGTCCTCGTCGATCACGTCCGCGCCCTTGGGCGGAGCGAAGCGGAAGGTATCGGGCGGCACCGGCGCGTTGGGCTTGAGATCGCTGAAATGCAGCACCGTATGCCCGCCGAGCTGGTCGTAGAGCTCCATCGCGGCGAGCGTCTTCCCGTTCATGCCGAGGCGCACGCGATCGAAGCCCGTGTCCTTCGCCTTCGGCGTGGCCTCCACCCAGGCGAGGCCGTCCTTCGTGCCCGCGTCGCGCAACGTGAAGAGCTGGGTGATGTCGTCCTCGCCGGCGAGCAGCGCCGCGGGCGTCGAGGAGATCGCCTGGCCGATGCGCTTCACCGTGACCTGCTGCAGGTCGGGATCGTAGATCCAGAGCTTCGAGCCGTCGGCGATGAGCAGCTGGCGGTGCGGCTTCTCGTAGGCCCAGCGGAACTTGCCGGGGCGCGCGAAGGCGAAGGTTCCCGACGAGCGGTCCACGACCCGTCCCGAGCGGTCGTACGCCTGCTGCTCGAAGCTCGCCGTCGCGGAGCGTGTCGCGGAGTTGAAGGCGAGGAAATCGTCCAGCCCGTTCGCGGCGGCCGCCAGCGGGAGCACGAGTGCGACGAGGAAGAGGCACGCCCTCTCCCGAGCCCTCTCCCAGCGGAGAGGGAAAACGGCGCTCATCTATTTCTCCCGCGAAGGAACGAGGATCTCGCGATTCCCGTTGCTCGCCATCGCCGAGACCATCCCGGCGCGCTCCATGTCCTCGATCAGGCGCGCCGCGCGGTTGTAGCCGATGCGCAGGTGCCGCTGCACGAGCGAGATGGAAGCCCTGCGGTTCTGGAGCACGATCTGCACCGCCTGGTCGTAGAGGGGATCCGCCTCTCCTGAGACAGCGCCGTCGCCGTTGGTTCCGCCCGCCTCCGCCGCCTCGGGATCGTCGAGGATGCCGTCGATGTACTGGGCCTCCCCCTGCTTGCGCAGCGACGCGACGATTCGCTGCACCTCGGCATCGCCCACGTACGCGCCGTGCACGCGCGTCGGGTGGCCGGTGCCCGGCGGAAGATAGAGCATGTCGCCCTGCCCGAGCAGGCTCTCGGCGCCCTGCTGGTCGAGGATCGTGCGCGAGTCGACCTTCGAGGAGACCTGGAACGCGACGCGCGTCGGCACGTTCGCCTTGATGAGGCCGGTGATGACGTCCACGGAGGGGCGCTGGGTCGCGAGGATGAGATGCATGCCCGAGGCGCGCGACTTCTGCGCGAGGCGCGCGATGAGCTCCTCCACCTTCTTGCCGGAGACCATCATCAGGTCCGCGAGCTCGTCGATCACGACCACCACGATCGGGAGCGCCTCCAGGTCCTCGGGATTGTCGGGCGTGAGCGAGAACGGGTGCTTGAGCGGCTGCTTCTTCTCGATCCCGTCGCGCACCTTCTGGTTGTAGCCCGCGAGGTTCCTCACGCCCACCCCGGACATGAGCCTGTAGCGCCGGTCCATCTCCGCGACGCACCAGTGCAGCGCCGCGGCCGCCTGGCGCATGTCGGTGACCACGGGCGCGAGCAGGTGCGGGATGCCCTCGTACACGGAGAGCTCGAGCATCTTCGGGTCGATGAGGATCAGCCGCACGTCGGCCGGCGTCGCCTTGTAGAGCAGCGACAGGATCATCGCGTTGATCGCCACCGATTTGCCGGACCCGGTCGTGCCCGCGACCAGGAGATGCGGCATCTTCGCGAGGTCGGCGACCATGGGCTTGCCGGTGATGTCCTTGCCGAGCGCGAGCGTGAGCTTCGAGTGCATGTCGGCGTAGGCCTGCGAGCCCACGATCTCCGACAGGCGCACGATCTCGCGCTTCGGGTTCGGGATCTCGAGGCCCATGCACGAGGTGCCGGGGACCGTCTCGACCACGCGGATGGCGGTGACCGACAGCGCACGCGCGAGGTCGCGAGCGAGGTTCACCACCTGCGCCCCCTTCACGCCGACGGCGGGCTCGATCTCGTAGCGGGTGATGACCGGGCCGGGATACGCGGCCACCACCTTCACCTGCACGTTGAAGTCGAGGAGCTTCCTCTCGATGAGGCGCGAGGTGTATTCGAGGGTCTCGGCCGTGGGACGTTCGACGTGGGCGTCCGGCGCGTCGAGGAGCGAGAGCGGCGGCAGCGGCGAGTCCGGCAGGTCGGCGAAAAGGGGCACCTGCCTCTCGCGCACCACGCGCTCGCTCCTCGGGATCTCGACCGCCGGCATCTCGATGCGGATCGGCTCGTGGTCCTCGAACGCCTTGCGCGCCTCCTCCACCTTCTCCTCGCGCTCCTGGGCCTTGAGCCGCCCCTCCTCGCGATCGCGCCGCGCCTCGACGCGCGTGCGCACGAAACCGAAGGACCACTCGAGCCACGCCCCGAGGAGCTCGGCGCATCGCAGCCAGGACAGGCCCGTGAAGACGCTCACGCCGCCGGCGAGGAGCGCCAGCACGAGGAGCGTGCCGCCGGTGAATCCGAGCGCGTGCGAAACGAGCGGCGCGAGCACGGCGCCGATGGCGCCGCCCGGCTCGAAACCCTGCGGGGCGAGAGCGTGCAGGCGCAGCGCCTCCAGCGTGCAGCTCGCGCCCATCACGATCGCGAAACCGACCAGCATGACCGCGAGCGAGCGGCGGCAGACGAGCTGCCATTCCTCGAGGCGACGATAGAGCCTGAGGATCGCGAGCGCGCCGAACACCACCCACCACCAGGCGGAGAAGCCGAACACGAAGTAGAGCGCGGCCGAGATCCACGCGCCCGCCGCACCGCCCTTGTTGAGGATTTCGGTCGACGGCCCGTCGAACGTGGGGCCGGGATCGGTCGGGTGGTAGGTCGCGAGCACCAGGGCGAGCCAGGCGCCGAGGGCGAGGACCAGGATCCAACCGGCTTCGCGGAGGGCCCGCGCGATGCGCGGGTAAGAGGCGGGCTGCGTTTCCCCGGAGCGCGGGGACCTGCGGACTTCCATTACAGCGATGGCGGCAGCTCCCGGTTGATGATGGTGATCGACTTCGACTCGATCGAGATGAAGCCGCGCTCCGAGAGGTCCTTCAGGATGCGGTTCACCATCTCGCGCGAGGCGCCCACCATGTTCGCCAGGTCCTGCTGCGAGAGCTTCTCGCCCACCATGAGCTTGCCGTTGCTGTAGACCGAGAGCTCGAGCAGCGTGCTCGCCACGCGCCCGTACACGTCCATCAGCGCGAGCGTGCCGATCTTGCGGTCGGCCTCGCGCACGCGGGTCGCGAGGACCCGCATCACCATGTTCGCGATGCGCGGCGCCTGCTCGACGCAGCGCTCGAAGGCGGCGTGCGACAGGACGAGGACCGCGGCCGCCTCGATCGTGGTCACCGATGCCGAGCGCGGCTGCTTGTCGATCATCGACATCTCGCCGAAGAAGTCGCCCGGGCCGAGGATCTTGAGGATGATCTCGCGCCCGTCCTCGTCGCCGATGAAGACCTTCACCTTGCCCGACTGGATCATGTAGAGCGAATCGCCCATCTCGCCCTCGGTGAGGACGACGGCGTTCTTGGGATAGCTCTTCTCCGTGGATACCGCGCGCACCACGTCGAGCTCGCGGTCCGAGAGCTGCGTGAAGAAGGGTACGGCCTTGAGCGTCTGGGTGCGCTCGCCGATGGCCCGCCTGGGGGTCGCGTTCATGGCTCCCTTAAATACTCAAAATGCCCTTATTTGTCAAACCGTTAGGGGCGCTACCTCACATATCCCCTTAAATACAGGGACATAACGGCTGCGCCGGGATGCGATAATCCTACCTTTCCGCCTCCGCGGCTCCCGTTTTTCTACTCCGAATGGCCATCCAACACTCCCGCGTTCTGATCCTGGGCTCCGGGCCCGCCGGCTACACCGCCGCGGTCTACGCCGCACGGGCGAACCTCAAGCCCACCCTCGTCACCGGCCTCGCGCAGGGCGGCCAGCTCATGACCACGACCGACGTCGACAACTGGCCCGCGGATGCGATGGGCGTCCAGGGTCCGGAGCTCATGGACCGTTTCCTCAAGCATGCGGAGCGATTCGAGACCGGCATCGTGTTCGACCAGATCCACACCGCCCAGCTGGGCGCGAAGCCGATCACGCTGATCGGCGACAGCGCCACCTACACGTGCGACGCGCTCATCATCGCGACCGGCGCCTCGGCGATGTACCTGGGGCTTCCCAGCGAGCAGTCGTTCATGGGCAAGGGCGTCTCCGGCTGCGCGACCTGCGACGGCTTCTTCTACAAGGGACAGGACGTGTGCGTCGTGGGCGGCGGCAACACCGCGGTGGAGGAGGCGCTCTACCTCGCGAACATCGCGCGCCACGTGACCGTGATCCACCGCCGCGACAAGTTCCGCGCCGAGCGCATCATGCAGGACAAGCTCCTCGAGCGCGAGAAGGAAGGCAAGGTCGCGATCGAGTGGAACCACGTGCTCGACGAGGTGCTCGGCGACGCCTCGGGCGTGACCGGCGTGCGCCTCAAGTCGGCCCTCGACGGCCGGACGAAGGAGCTCAAGGTCACCGGCTGTTTCATCGCCATCGGCCACAAGCCCAATACCGACATCTTCGCCGGCCAGCTCGAGATGAGGAACGGCTACATCGTCACGCAGAGCGGCGTCGACGGCAACGCCACGGCGACGAGCGTCCCGGGCGTGTTCGCCGCGGGCGACGTCCAGGATCACGTGTACCGGCAGGCGGTGACCAGCGCCGCGACGGGCTGCATGGCGGCCCTCGACGCGGACAAGTACCTGGAAACCCTCGGGTGAGGAAGAACGCGCGCGGCGCCCCGCGCGTTTCCTCGCCGGCGCCCGACGACGCCGAGCTCTTCCGCGCCGAGATGCGCGGCGTGCGCCCCGCGCCTGCGGTGAATCGCGTCGAGCCGTGGCGTCCACGCCCCGCGCCGGTCCCCACGCAGCGGCTGCGCGACGAGCAGGCGGTGCTCGACGAGCTCGCGCGCTTCGGGCTCGAAGGCGACGACACGGAGATCGAGGACGATTCGCTGTTCCTGCGGCCCGGCCTGCCGCGCGACATCCTGAGGAAGCTGCGCCGCGCGCACTGGGTGATCCAGGACCAGCTCGACCTGCACGGGCTCACCGCGGAGCCGGCGGCGATCGAGACCGCAGCGTTCCTCGCCGATTGCCGGCGGCGGGGACTGCGCTGCGTGCGCATCATCCACGGCAAGGGCCTGGGCTCGCGCGGAAAGCAGCCGGTGCTCAAGCGCCGCATCCGCAAGCTCCTCATGCGCCGCGGCGAGGTGCTCGCGTTCGTCGAGCCGCACGCGATCCACGGCGGCGGGGGCGCAGTCGTGGTGCTCCTCGAGGCGTAGCTCGTGGACCGCGCCGCACGCATGGCAGTCCTCGTCCTCGTCCTCGTCGCGATCGCGATCGGGGTCGCCGGGCTGCAGCGCCGCCTCGCGAACCCCGACGAGGGCCGCTACTCCGAGATCTCGCGCGAGATGGTGCAGTCGGGCGACTGGATCACGCCGCGCCTGGACGGCATCAAGTACTTCGAGAAGCCGCCGCTGCAGTACTGGGCGACGGCGCTCGCGTTCGAGGCCTTCGGCGAGAGCGAGGTCACCGCCCGCCTGTACGTCGCGGCCTGCGGCCTGCTCACGCTGCTCGTCGCCGCCTATACCGCCGGGCGGCTCGGCACGGCCGACGCGAGCCTCGGCACGGCGGTGGCGCTCCTGTGCAGCCCCTACTTCATGGCGCTCGGCACCATCGTCACGCTCGACATGGGCGTGGCGCTGTGGATCACGGCCGCAGTCTGCGCATTCCTCCTCGCCGAGGACGCCGTCGAGCGCGGCGCGCGAAGCGCGCGCTGGCTCGCCACGGCCTGGGTATCGATGGCGCTCGCGGTGCTGTCGAAGGGCCTCATCGGCATCGTGTTCCCCGCCGCCGCGGTGTTCTTCCACATGGTGCTGCGACGCGATCCTTCCGTGCTGAAGCGCCTCGGCTGGTCGTACGGCCTGCCGATCTTCCTCGCCATCGCGACGCCGTGGTTCGTGGCCGTGTCGAAGGCGAATCCGGAGTTCGCGCGCTTCTTCTTCATCCACGAGCACTTCGAGCGCTTCCTCACGCACGAGGCGCGGCGCGTGCAGCCCTGGTGGTTCTTCCTGCCGATCGTCGCCTTCGGCTTCCTGCCCTGGACCTTCGCGCTGCCGGCCGCGATCCGCGAGGCGTGGCGCGGCGAATCGGGCCGGCGCTTCCAGCCGCTGCGCGTGTCGCTCCTGTGGTGCGCCGTCGTGATCGTCTTCTTCAGCATCTCGGGATCGAAGCTTCCCGCCTACGTGCTGCCGGTCTTCCCGATGCTCGCGATCGTCCTTGGACGCTACCTCGCGAAGGCGGCGCCGCGGCGGCTCGCGTTCGCGGCGGGCGCCGGCGCCGCGCTCGCGGTCCCGCTCGCGATCGCCGCCTTCCTCATGGATCACGGCGGGACGGATCCGTGGACGCTCGCCCTGTATTCCGCCGCCAAGCCCTGGGCGCTCGCGGGAACCGCCGCGCTCCTCGCGGGCGGGATCGCCGGCGCGCTCCTGCTCCGCGCCGGGCACCGCTGGCCCGGCCTCGCGGCGGTCGCGCTCGCCTCGCTGGCGCTCATCGGCGCAATCGAGGGCGGCTACGTGGAGCTCACGCCGCGGCAGTCGGGCTGGGAGGTGGCGCAGGCGATGAAGCCGTACCTGCGGCCCGGGACGCGCCTGTACAGCGTGAACCACTACGAGCAGACCGTGCCGTTCTACATCCGCCGCACGCTCACGCTGGTGAATTACCACGACGAGTTCGAGCCCGGGCTCAAGGCCGAGCCCTGGAAGGCGATTGCCGACACCGAAAAGTTCGCCGCGGACTGGCTGCGGCCGGGCGATGCGATGGCTATAATGCAGCCCGGCACTTACGACAAATTCCGGCGGCAGGGATTGCCCATGCAGGTGCTGCACAAAGACCCCCGCCGCGTCCTGGTCCGCAAGCCGTGACCCCTCTCACCTTCTCGCTCGTGCTCGCCGGCGTGCTGCTCAACGCCACGGCGCAGCTGCTGCTCAAGGCGGGCACGAACCGCGTGGGCGAGTTCGCGTTCTCGCTCGCGAACGTCATCCCCATCGGGACCCGGCTCGCGCTGAGCCCCTTCATCGCGGGCGGGCTCGCGTGCTACGTCGTGAGCGTCGTCGTGTGGATCCTCGCGCTGTCGCGCGCGCCGGTGAGCGTCGCCTACCCGATGCTCTCCATCGGCTACATCGTGAACGCGGCCGCCGCCTGGGCGCTCTTCGGCGAGTCGCTCGGGGCGCAGAAGCTCGTAGGCATCGCGTTCATCGTGGCCGGCGTCTTCCTGGTCGCGCGCACCTAGGAAACGGGGTCAGATTACTTTTCGCCATGAGCCGCCCTCGAACGACATTCAAAGGAAAAGTAATCTGACCCCATTTCTTCCGTTCGCGCGCCCGACGATCGACGAGGCGATGGTCGCCGCGGTCGCCGACACGCTGCGCAGCCGCTGGCTCGTCACCGGCCCGCGCGCCGCCGCATTCGAGAAAGCCCTCTCGCAGCGCTTCGGCGGCAGGCCCGTGCGCTGCGTCACTTCGGCCACCGCCGCGATGCAGCTCGCGCTCGAGCTCCTCGAGGTGGGCCCGGGCGACGAGGTGATCCTGCCCGCGCAGAGCTTCTTCGCCACCGGCAACCTCGTGGAGCGCGCCGGCGCGACGCCGGTGTTCGTCGACGTGGAGCTTCGCTCGCGCAACGCGGACATGGCGCAGGCGGACGCCGCCGTGACACCCCGCACCAGGGCGTTCATGCCGACGCACTACAACGCGCCGCTCGACGCCGTGGCCCTTCACGATTTCCGCCGGCGGCACGGCGTGCGCATCGTCGAGGACGCGGCGCTCGCGATCGGCTCGAAGGCCGCGGGGCACGAGGTCGGGTCCACCGGCGACATCGTCTCGTTCAGCTTCCACCCCAACAAGAACATGACCACGATCGAGGGCGGCGCGCTGGTCCTGAACGACGAGCGCGAGGCGGCGGCGATCGAGGAGCTGCGCTTCCACGGCATCGTGAGGCTCGCCGACGGCACGCGCGACGTGGAGCGCGCGGGCGCCAAGTACAACTTCTCCGACGTCTCCGCGCGCCTCGGGCTCGAGCAGCTTGCGCACCTCGACGAGTGGTGCCGCGCGCGCGAGCGCCTCGCGCTGCATTACTTCCGGCGGCTCGAGGGCGACGGCCTCCTCACGCCCGAGCGCCTGCCCCCGCGCGACAACCCCGGCCACAGCTGGAACATGTTCACCGTGCTGCTGCCGCTCGAGGAGATGGGACGCACGCGCAAGTCCTTCATCGACGCGATGGGCGAGGAAGGGATCGGCATCGGCGTCTCCTACGAGGCGATCCACCTCACCACCCTCTTCCGGCGCAAGGGCTTCCGCGAGGGCGAGTTCCCGGTCTCCGAGCGCATCGCGCGCGAGACGGTCACGCTGCCCCTCTTCCCGGAGATGCGCGAGTCCGACGTCGACCGCGTCTGCGAGAGCCTCGCGCGGACGCTGCGCCGCAGGGCCGCCTGAGATGAGCGCCGCGCCCGAGCTCTCCGTCGTGATCCCGGTGTACAACGAGGAGGAGGTGCTGCCCGCCCTCTTCGCGCGGCTCTACCCGGCGCTCGACGCCCTGGGCGTCGCGTACGAGGTCATTTTCGTGAACGACGGCAGCCGCGACCGCTCCGCGGCGCTCCTGCGCGAGCAGTTCCAGAAGCGCCCGGAATGCACCCGCGTGATCCTCTTCGCCGGCAACTTCGGCCAGCACATGGCGATCCTGGCCGGCTTCGAGCACGTGCGCGGCCAGCGTGTCGTGACGCTCGACGCGGACCTGCAGAACCCGCCGGAGGAGATCGCCAAGCTCCTCGCGAAGATGGACGAAGGGCACGACTACGTGGGCTCGATCCGGCGCGTGCGGCAGGACGCCGCATGGCGACGCTGGGCCTCCAAGGCGATGAACCGCCTGCGCGAACGGATCACGCACATCCACATGACCGACCAGGGCTGCATGCTGCGCGCCTACGACCGGCCGATCGTGGACGCGATCCGGGCCTCGCGCGAGGTGAGCACGTATATCCCCGCCCTCGCCTATTCCTTCGCGCACAACCCGGCCGAGGTCGAGGTCGAGCACGAGGAGCGCCACGCGGGCGAATCGAAGTACTCCCTCTACAAGCTGGTGCGGCTCAACTTCGACCTGGTGACCGGCTTCTCGGTGCTGCCGCTGCAGGCGTTCTCGCTCTTCGGCATCTTCGTCTCCGTCGTCTCGCTCGGCGTCTACGTGGTCGTGATCGCCTACCGCATTTCCGAGGGCAAGGGCGACGGGCTGTGGGTGATCTGGGACCGCGACATCCTGTCGTTCTTCCTCATCGGCGTGGTGCTCTTCGGGCTCGGGCTCATCGGCGAATACGTCGGGCGCATCTACCAGCAGGTGCGCGAGCGGCCGCGCTACCTCATCCAGGCGCTGCTCGAGAAGATCGACTGAGATGGGCGCGCGCGCGGTGGTCTTCGCCTACCACGACGTGGGAGTGCGCTGCCTTTCGGTGCTGCTCGCCCACGGCGTCGACGTGCCGCTCGTGGTGACGCAGCGCGACGACCCGCGCGAGACGATCTGGTTCGCGAGCGTGGAGCGCCTCGCGCGAGAGCACGGCATCGAGACGATCACGCCCGAAGCGGCGGATCTCGCGCGCCTGCCCGCGAAGCTCTCCGCGCTCGCGCCCGATTTCCTTTTCTCGTTCTACTATCGCCATATGCTCCCGGCGGCGATCCTCGCCGCGGCGCGGCGCGGCGCCTACAACATGCACGGATCGCTGCTCCCGAAGTATCGCGGTCGCGCGCCGGTGAACTGGGCGATCCTCCACGGCGAGCGCGAGACGGGAGCGACGCTCCACGAGATGGCGCACAAGCCCGACGCGGGACGCATCGTCGACCAGATGGCGGTGCCGATCCTTCCCGACGACGTCGCCCTCGACGTGTTCCGCAAGGTGACGGTCGCCGCCGAAATCGTGCTCCACCGCTCGCTGCCGGCGCTCGTCGCCGGCAGCCCGCGCCTCGTCGCGCAGGATCTCGCGAAGGGCTCGTACTTCGGCGGCCGCAAGCCGGAGGACGGGCGCATCGACTGGTCGAAGGGGGCGCGCGAGATCCACGACCTGGTGCGCGCGGTGGCGCCCCCCTACCCCGGCGCGTTCACCCCGATCGGCTCGTCGACGCTGCGCGTGCTGCGAACGCGCGTGCTTCCTCCATTCCCGGCGGCGGAGGGCCTGGGAGAGGCTCCGCGGCTCTTCGCCGACGCGTCGGACCGCCTCGTCGCACACTGCGCCGACGGCGGCACGCTCGCGATGCTCGAGGCCGAGCTCGACGGCCAACCGATTTGCGCATCGAACTTCCTCAAGCGGTACGGGCGCGAAGGCGTCCGCCCCGGAGACCCGCAATGAAGAAACTCTGCATCCTCGGCGTGAACGGCTTCATCGGCCACCACCTTTCGCAGCGCATCCTGAAGCACACGGAGTGGGAGGTGTTCGGCATGGACATGAGCTCGGAGCGCGTGGCCGACCTCATGGACAACAAGCGCTTCCACTTCTTCGAGGGCGACATCACCATCAACAGGGAGTGGATCGAGTACCACATCCGCAAATGCGACGTGGTGCTGCCGCTCGTGGCGATCGCGACTCCCGCGACCTACGTGCGCGAGCCGCTCAAGGTGTTCGAGCTCGACTTCGAGGCGAACCTGCCGATCGTCCGCAGCTGCGTGAAGTACGGCAAGCGCATCCTCTTCCCGTCCACCTCCGAGGTGTACGGGATGTGCCGCGACGAGCGCTTCGATCCCTACGCCTCGGAGCTGGTGCTGGGCCCGATCGACAAGCAGCGCTGGATCTACTCGTGCTCCAAGCAGCTCATGGACCGCGTGATCTGGGCGTACGGCTCCATGAACCAGCTCGACTTCACGCTCTTCCGCCCCTTCAACTGGATCGGCGCCGGCCTGGATTCCATCCACACGGCGAAGGAAGGAAGCTCGCGCGTGATCACGCAGTTCCTCGGCCACATCGTGCGCGGCGAGCCCATCAAGCTGGTCGACGGCGGGGCGCAGAAGCGCGCCTTCACCTACATCGACGACGGCGTCTCCGCGCTCATGAAGATCATCGAGAACCGCGACGGCGTCGCGAGCGGCCAGATCTACAATATCGGCAACCCCGACAACAACTACTCGGTGCGCGAGCTGGCCACCATGATGCTCGAGCTCGCCATGTCCTACCCGGAGTACCGCGCGAACGCCGGCCGCGTGAAGCTCGCCGACGTGAGCTCGGGGGAGTACTACGGCAAGGGATACCAGGACGTGCAGAACCGCGTGCCCTCGATCGCGAACACGATGAAGGACCTCGGCTGGGCGCCCAAGGTGGACATGCAGAGCGCGCTGCGGCACATTTTCGACGCGTACCGCGGGCAGCTCCAGAGCGCCCGCGAGCTCGCGGAGTGACCGGGAGCGGAGCGGACATGGAAGACAGACCGAAGGTCGGCGTCGTGATGGGCTCCCAGAGCGACTGGGAGGTCATGCAGCACGCCGCGCGCATCCTCAGGGATTTCGGCGTCCCCTTCGAGCAGAAGGTGGTCTCGGCGCACCGCACGCCCGACGCCATGTTCGAGTACGCGCAGAGCGCGCGCGCGCGCGGCCTCGCCTGCATCATCGCGGGCGCGGGCGGCTCCGCGCACCTGCCCGGCATGATCGCCTCGAAGACGACGCTTCCGGTCCTGGGCGTGCCCGTCCCCACGCGCCACCTGGCCGGACAGGACTCGCTCTATTCCATCGTGCAGATGCCCAAGGGAATTCCGGTCGCCACCTTCGCGATCGGCGAGGCGGGCGCGGCGAATGCCGGGCTCTTCGCGGTGGGCCTCCTCGCCGGCTCCGACGCGGCGCTCGCGAAGAAGCTCGCCGAGTATCGCGAGAAGCTCGCCGAGCAGGTGGCGGCGATGCAGCTCCCCGACGTGCTGTGATCCTTCCCGGCGCGACGCTCGGCCTGCTCGGCGGCGGGCAGCTCGGGCGCATGTTCACCGTCGCCGCGCGCACGCTGGGCTATCGGGTGACGGTGCTCGATCCCGATCCCTTCGCCCCCGCGGCCGAGTTCGCGACCGGGCACCTGAAGGCCGCCTTCGACGATCCGCGGGCCCTCGCGGAGCTCTCGGGCACCTGTGCCGCCGTCACGACGGAGTTCGAGAACGCACCGGCGCAAGCGCTCGAGTCGATCGCGGCCCGCACCGTGGTGCGCCCCGCCGGCTCCTCCGTCGCGGTGGCCCAGGATCGCCGCCGGGAGAAGGGCTTCTTCTCCGAGCATGGCTTCCCCGTGGGCCGCTTCGCGATCGTCGATCGGCCCGAGGACCTCGCCGCCGCGCTCGAGCAGGTCCGCCTTCCGGCGCTCCTCAAGACCGCGCGCCTGGGCTACGACGGCAAGGGCCAGGCCCGCATCGACCGCGCCGAGGATGCCGCCCGCATCCTCGCCCAATGGAAGAACGTGCCGTGCATCCTCGAGGAATTGCTGGCGCTCGAGCGCGAGGTCTCGGTGGTGCTCGCGCGCGCCGCCGATGGCGCCGCCGCGGTCTTCCCGGTCGCCGAGAACCGCCATGCGCACGGCATCCTCGATGTCACCATCGCGCCTGCGCGCGTGCCCGATGCCCTGTCGCTCGAGGCCGCGTCGCTCGCGACCCGGCTCGCCGAAGAGCTCCGCTACGTCGGCGTGCTCGCGGTGGAGATGTTCGTGGTGGGCGGCAAGCTGCATCTCAACGAGATCGCGCCCCGGCCGCACAACAGCGGCCACTACACCATCGACGCGTGCCGCACCTCGCAGTTCGAGCAGCAGGTGCGGGTGCTGTGCGGAATGCCGCTGGGCGATCCCTCCCAGCACACGCCCGCGGTGATGGTGAACCTGCTGGGCGACATCTGGGGCGGCGGCGAGCCGCGCTGGGAAGCGGTGCTGCGCCATCCCGGCGCCCACCTGCACCTCTACGGCAAGCGCGAGGCGCGGCGCGGCCGCAAGATGGGCCACGTGACCGTATGCGAGGCGACGCGCGAGCGCGCGCTCGAGGTGGCTCTCGAGATCCGCCGCGACCTCGGCATCGGCGATTCGCGCTGAGGAGGAGCGGTGCTTCGTCTGGTCCTCGTGCTGCTGGCGTTCGGATTCTGCGACGCGCAGGCGCTCGCGAAGGCGGCGCTCGGCGGATCGGGCCGCGCGGCGACCGAGGAGCGCACCGTCTCCGGCTTTCACGCGATCGCGGTCTCGGTTCCGTGCCGCGTCACGGCGATCCAGGACGGGTCGGAAAGCGCCACGCTCACCGCGGACGACAACGTGCTCCCGAAGCTCGAGACGGCGGTCGATGCCGGCGTGCTTCGCATCCGCTTCCCGCGCAACGTCGAGGTGCGTCCGCGCACGCCGATCGCGATCACCGTGCACGTGCGCTCGCTCGATTCGATCGCGACCGCCGGCGCGGTCACCGTCGAGGTGCCGCGCCTCGAAGGCGCGCGGCTCGACGTGCGGCTCGCCGGATCGGCAAGGATCGTGCTGCCGGGCCTTCGCCTCGAGGCGCTTTCGCTCCATACCCGCGGCCACGCGCACGGCCTCGCCATCGGCCGCGTCGACGCGTTCGGGCTCGACATGGCCGGAGGGGGCGAGATGAACGCGGCGCGCCTGGAAGCGAAGCGCGCGAGCGCCCGGATCGAAGGCTCCGCGACCGCGGTGGTGTGGGTTCGCGACAGGCTGGACGCGCGAATCACCGGATCGGGCTCGGTGCGCTACTTCGGCGATCCCGCCGTGCGTTCGCGCATCGCGGGCTCGGGGCGCGTGAAGCGCATCGGGGCCTCGCCGCCGTGATGTTCGCGTGGCTGCGGCGGGGACGCGGCCCGGCCGCGATTCCCATCGACGCCGCGCTCTGGCGGCGCGTCACCGCGCCCTGGCTCTTCATGCGCGGCCTGGGCGCCGCGGATTCGCAACGCCTGCGCGAGCTCTGCGAGCGGTTCCTCGCGGCCAAGCGGTTCGCCGGGACGCACGAGCTCGAGGTCTCCGAGGCGATGCGCGTGGAGATCGCGGCGCAGGCGTGCATCCTGGTGCTCGAGCTCGGCATCGAGTGGTACGAGGGCTGGTCGGACGTGATCCTCTATCCCGGCCAGTTCAGGCCCGAGCGCGAGGAGGAGGACGAGGCGGGCGTCGTGCACGTCACGCGCGACCCGATGGCGGGCGAAGCGTGGCTGGGCGGCCCGGTGATCCTCTCCTACGAGGACGTGGCCCTCGCGGGCGACAAGCGCGCGCGGGTCGCGGGCTACAACGTCGTGATCCACGAGTTCGCGCACAAGCTCGACATGCGCAACGGCGATCCCAACGGCTTTCCGCCGCTGCAGGGCATGGACGCGCGCGCCTGGAAGCACGCCTTCAGCGAGGCCTATGCGGACTTCGTGCGCCGCGTGGAAGCGGCCGAGCGGCTGCCCGGCCGGCGCGGCCAGGCGGCGCTCGACAAGCTTCCCCTCGACCCGTACGCCGCCGAAAGCGCCGCGGAATTCTTCGCCGTGGGCTCCGAGGCCTTCTTCGAGACGCCCGAGCTCCTCGCGCCGGCCTATCCCGCGGTCTACGGGCAGTTCCGGCTCTTCTACCGCCAGGATCCGCTCGCGCGCCTGAAAGCCCCGAGCGCTACTTGACGCCGCGCTCGCCGGAGCCGGGGCGGTCCATGCGATCCTTCGGATCCTGCATGCCTTCGGCCTTCTTCCGGCCCAGGTCTTCCGCCTGCTGCATCTCGCGCGCCTCCTCCTCCGAGCGCGGCGCGGCGTCGCGTGCTTCGCGCTCGACGTCGTGCGTCCGGATGTGCTCCTTCAGCCCGCGGTTGTAGTCGCGCGTCGCCTCGTAGTCGCCCTCGCCGTGCTGCTTGTCGGCACCGGCGTCCTGCGGTTGCTCCCGGCTCGCGGGTCCGGAAGGCGGTTGCTGCGAGTCGCGGCGATCGTCGGAACGGTTCATTGCGGGCTCCTTCCTTGCGGGGTGGGCTGTGCGCCCGGTTGCCGGGCATCCGCCGGCGTGGCGTTGCGGCCTTCCGAAGGCGCGTCGCCCGTGCCGGGCTTCTCGGATTGCTGCGGCGCCACGGAGGAATAGCTGTGGTTCTGCCCCTCGAGCGGCATCTGCGTCTGCTTCTGTCCCTCGCTCAGGTCGCTCTCCTTCCCGGTGACCGGGGTCGTGCCCGGCGGGTCACCCGTGGGCGGCGCCGGCTTCACGTCGATGGTCTGGGCCGAGGGATCCGGCGTCGCGGACGGCACGCCACCGCGGTCGCACGCTGCGAGGCTGCCGAGTGCCAGCGCGGCGCCGAGGACGGCGAGTGCTCGATCGAGCGTCTTCATGGGTGAACTCCATCGCGTCGCCTCGATGCGGCGACCATGGACCCACGATAGGACGACCCCGAAGGCGGGGTTATCGGACAGCCCCTGCGCGTGACGTAGGAGCCGGCCTAGGCCCGCGCGCGAACGCGCGCGAAGCGGCGAATCAGAGGAAGAGGACGGCGGGGAAGACCGCGATCGCGAGCACGATGAGAACCCACTCGCAGTTCCATCGCTTCAGGTGCCCGGTGTAGTGCAGGATGATCGCGGCGATCGCGAATACGTAGAATGCGGCGAGAAGCATTTTTGTTGATCTCCCCCCTGTCGTGGCCGCTAGGATACAGGAAAGGAATTGCGTGGCCTAGACGGCATCCTCGCCCGTCTCCCCGGTGCGGATGCGCACGACCTGCCCCACGTCGAACACGAAGATCTTGCCGTCGCCGATCTTGCCGGTGCGCGCCGCCTTGACGATGGCGTCCATGGCCTTCTCGACCAGGCCGTCCGCAACCACCACTTCCACCTTGACCTTGGGCAGGAAGTCGACGACGTACTCGGCGCCGCGGTAGAGCTCCGTATGGCCCTTCTGCCGGCCGAAGCCCTTCACCTCCGTGACGGTGAGGCCCGATACGCCGATCTCGGAGAGGGCTTCGCGCACCTCGTCGAGCTTGAAAGGCTTCACGATCGCTTCGATCTTCTTCATGGTGCGTCGCGGCTGGTGGCGTACGGGCGGAACCCGGATGTTATCGGATAGCGCCAGTCCTTGCCAAACGCGCGCGGCGTGATGCGGATGCCGGGCGGGGCCTGGCGCCGCTTGTACTCGTTCAGCTGGATGAGGCGCACGACCTGCCGCACCGCCTGCATGTCGTAGCCCACGCCCGCGATCTGCTCGGGCGACATGTCGCGTTCCATGTAGCGTTCCACGACGGCGTCGAGCACCTCGTAGGGCGGGAGGCTGTCCTGGTCGGTCTGGCCGGGACGCAGCTCCGCGCTCGGCGGCCGGTCGATCACGCGCTGCGGGATGACGCGCCCCTTGGAGTTGCGCCAGTTGGCGAGCCGGTAGACCAGCGTCTTCACGATGTCCTTGAGGACCGCGAAGCCGCCCGCCATGTCGCCGTAGAGCGTGGCGTAGCCGGTGGCCATCTCGCTCTTGTTGCCGGTGGTGACGACGATGGAGCCGAGCTTGTTGGAGAACGCCATGAGGAGCGTGCCGCGGATCCTCGCCTGGAGGTTCTCCTCCGTGGTGTCCTCGGCGCGGCCGGCGAACGCGGGAGCGAGCGCCGCGCGGAACGCGTCGAACATCGGCTTGATCGCGATCTCGTGGTATTCGACGCCCTGGACGCGCGCCATCTCGCGCGCGTCCTCGATGCTCATCGACGCGGTGTAGTCGGAGGGCATCATCACGGCGCGCACGCGCTCGGCCCCGAGCGCATCCACGCACACCGCGAGCACGAGCGCCGAGTCGATGCCGCCGGAAAGCCCGAGGAGCACCCCGGGAAACCGGTTCTTCTGCACGTAGTCGCGCACGCCCGTCATGAGCGCGCGGTAGATCGTCTCCTCCTCCGTGAGCGGCGGGGCGATCGGCCCGCGCACCACGTTGCCCTCGAACTGCACGATGTCGATCGCCTCGCGGAAGGTCTCGGCCTGGTAGGTGAGCATGCCTTCGCCGTCGAGCGCGAAGGATGCGCCGTCGAACACCAGCTCGTCCTGCCCGCCGGTCCAGTGCACGTAGAGGAGCGGGAGCTTCGTCTCCTTCACGCGCGCGCCCATGATCTGGTAGCGCTCGGCGAGCTTCGCGCGGTGGAAGGGCGAGGCGTTGAGGCTCACGAGGAGCTCCGCGCCCGCGGCCTTCGCCTGCGCCGCCGGCTCCGGGAACCACAGGTCCTCGCAGATCGTGATGCCGATGCGCCGCCCCTGCACCTCCACCACGCACGCCCGGTTGCCCGTCTCGAAGTAGCGCTTCTCGTCGAACACCTGGTAGTTGGGCAGGCGCTGCTTGAAGTACACCTTCTCGATGCGCCCGCCGCGCAGCACCGCCGCGGCGTTGTAGCGCGTGCGCCCCTCGCGATGCGGATATCCGACGACCACCGCGATGTCGAGGCAATACGGCGCGAGCTTCATGAGCTCCGCCTGGCACTGGTCGCAGAAATCGTCGCGCAGCAGCAGGTCCTCGGGCGGATAGCCGGAGAGGGCGAGCTCCGGGGTGACGACGAGGGCGGCTCCGGCGGAGCGGGCGGCCTCGATGGCGCGGCGGATCCGGTCCGCGTTGCCGGCGAAGTCGCCCACGGTCGTATTGATCTGGGCGACGGCGATCTTCATCGGGGCGCGGGGAATGCCGGGAGACGGCTAGAATCGCGGAAGACCCCGATTATAGCGACGTGGCGCAATCCCTCCGAATCCTCGATTCGCTCGACGGCGTCGATCCCGTGCGATGGGACGCGCTCGCGGGCGGCAATCCGACGCTCTCGTTCGCGTACCTCGACAGCCTGCATCGCACCGGCTGCGCCGCGGCCGCGAGCGGATGGTCGCCCTGCTATGTCACGCTCTGGGACGGCGGCCGGCTCGCCGGCGCGGCGCCGCTCTACGCGAAGTCCCACTCGTTCGGCGAATACGTCTTCGACTGGGCCTGGGCCGACGCCTACGAGCGGCACGGCCTCGCGTACTACCCGAAGCTTCTTTGCGCCGTGCCGTTCACGCCGGCGACGGGCGCGCGCCTCCTCGCGCAGGACGACGCTTCACGCGAGCAGCTCGCGCGCGCGATGCTCGCCATGGCGCGCGACTCGAACCTCTCGTCGCTCCACGTGCTCTTTCCCTGCGAACGCGATGCGCCGACCCTGCGCCGGCTCGGGCTCCTCGAGCGGCGCGGCGTGCAGTTCCACTGGAGCAACCCGGGCTACGGGTCGTTCGACGCGTTCCTCGCCGAGCTTTCCCACGACAAGCGCAAGAAGATCCGCCAGGAGCGGCGCAAGGTGGCCGAGGCCGGCGTGCGCCTGCGCAGGATGACGGGACGCGAGGCGAGCGAGGGCGACTGGGACTTCTTCACGGCGTGCTACCGGCGCACGTACCGCGCGCACCGCTCGACGCCGTATCTCAACCGCGCGTTCTTCGGCGCGATCGCGCAGCGCATGCCCGACAACCTCCTGCTCGTGGTCGCCGAACGCGACGGCCGGCCGATCGCCGCCGCGCTCGACGTCTTCGGCGCCGGCACGCTCTACGGCCGCTACTGGGGCAGCGTCGAGGCGGTGCCGGGGCTGCACTTCGAGGCCTGCTACTACCAGGCGATGGACTTCTGCATCGAGCGCGGCATCGCGCTCTTCGAAGGCGGCGCGCAGGGCGAGCACAAGCACGCGCGCGGCTTCCTGCCCGAGACGACGCGCTCCTTCCACTGGCTCGCGCATCCGGCCTTCGAGCGCGCGATCGACGACTTCCTCGCGCGCGAAGGCGCCGGCATCGAAGCTTACGTGGACGAGCTCAACGAGCGTACCCCCTTCCGGAAGGCAAAGGACGAGGGAACCACGGATGAACACGGATGAACACGGATGGCCTTCCCGAACTCGATGCTGTGGTTCCACCGATTCGGGTACGCCTCACTTCCAGGCGGCGGCGAACTCCTTCCAGTGCGGCGCGTCCTCGGCCGCGAGGAAATCGCGCAGCACCTGCACCTCGCGCGCGTAGGCCTCGGGAGCGAGCGCGCCGCGGATCAGCTGGAAGCGCAGGTAGAGCGCATAGGTGTTGGCGACGTCGGTCTCGCAGTAGTTGCGGATCGCCTCGATCGCGCCGCCTTCCACGCCGCGTACACCTTCGAGCCGTCCATGCCGAGCTTGCCCGGCAGGCCGCAGAGCACCGCGACCTCGTCGAGCGGCGCCCACGCGCGATTCACGTAGCCCGCGAGGACGTCCATCAGGTCCGTGTGCCGGGTGTGGAAGCGGCTCAGGTAGTTGTTGAACCTGAAGTCGCGGTTGGAGTCGCCCACGTCCCAGTAGCAGCATCCGGGAATCCCGTGGACGAGCGCGCGGTAGTGCAGCACCGGGAGGTCGAAGGAGCTGCCGTTCCACGACACGAGCTGCGGCGTGTACTTCTCGATGCCGTCGAAGAAGCGCTGCACGATGTCGCGCTCGGAAGCCTCGGGGCCGCCGAGCGACCAGATGCGCAGGCCCTCGGCGCTCCTCAGCGCGCAGGACACCGCCACCACGCGCTGCAGGTGCATCGGGAGGAAGTCGTTGCCGGTCGCCTGGCGCCGGCGCTGCATGGCGAGCTCCACCACGGCGTCGTCGCTCACCTCGGGCGCGAGGCCCCACACCTTCCTCAGCCCCTCGGCGTCGGGAATCGTCTCGATGTCGAAGACCAGGATCGGCGTCATGCGCCCTCAGGCGGGGTACACGCCCGTCGAGAGGTAGCGATCGCCGCGATCGGGGACGATGTGCACGATCACCGCATCCTTCACCTCGGCGCAGAGCTTCATCGCCGCCGCCGCTCCGCCGCCCGCGGAGATCCCCGCGAAGATGCCCTCCTCGCGCGCGAGCCGGCGCGACATCTCCTCGCTCTCCTGCTGCGTGACCTCGATGATGCGGTCCACGCGCGCGGCCTCGTAGATCTTCGGCAGGTACGCCTCGGGCCACTTGCGGATGCCGGGCACGTTCTGGCCGGGCGCCGGCTGCACGCCGACGATCCGGATGTCGGGGTTCTTCTCCTTGAGGAACCGCGAGCAGCCCATCAGCGTCCCCGTCGTGCCCATGGTCGCGATGAAGTGCGTGACCTTGCCGTCCGTGTCGCGCCAGATCTCGGGGCCGGTGCCGGTGTAGTGCGCGAGCGGGTTGTCGGGATTGGAGAACTGGTCGAGGATGATGCCCTCGCCCGCCTCGCGCATGCGCTCGGCCGTGTCGCGCGCGAGCTCCATGCCGCCCTTCTGAGGCGTGAGGACGAACCGCGCACCGTAGGCGGCCATGGATTGCCGGCGCTCCACCGAGAGGTGCTCGGGCAGCACGAGGATCATGCGATAGCCGCGGATCGCCGCGACCATCGCGAGCGCGATGCCGGTGTTGCCGCTGGTCGCCTCGATCAAAGTGTCGCCGGGCCGGATCTCGCCGCGCCGCTCGGCCCCCAGCACCATCGAGAGCGCGGGCCGATCTTTCACCGATCCGGCGGGATTGTTGCCCTCGAGCTTCGCCAGCACGACGTTGGAGGTGCGCCCCGGAATGCGCTGCAGGCGCACGAGCGGCGTATTGCCGACGAAATGCTCGAGGGTGCGCGCTCCCTCCTTCATGGCAGCGCCTCCGCCTCTGCGGAAAGGCGTGCCGCGACGTAGCGCCGCACCCCGTCCTCCACGCCGAGGAACGGCGCCCCGTATCCGGCCTTGCGCAGCGCGCCGATGTCGGCCTGGGTGTAGCTCTGATACTTGCCGACGAGCTGCGCCGGGAAGGCGATGTACTCGATCGCACCGCCGGCGCGCAGCTGGTCGAGCGTGAGGGGCCTCTCGCCGGCCGCTTCGCGCACCGCGTTCACCGTCGCCCGCGCGACCTCGTTGAAGGTCTCGCCGCGCCCGGTGCCGACGTTGAACACGCCCGAGACCTGCGGATGGTCGAGGAAATGCAGGTTCACCTTCACCACGTCCTCGACGGAGACGAAATCGCGCACCTGCTCGCCGGGCCCGTAGCCCGCGCTCCCTTCGAAAAGGCGCACGCGTCCCTCGGCCCGGTACTGGTCGAGGAAATGGAACGCGACCGAGGCCATGCGCCCCTTGTGGGCCTCGCGCGGCCCGTACACGTTGAAGTAGCGGAAGCCCGCGATCGGCGACTTCGCCGAGGCGAGGCGCCGGCGCACCGCCTGGTCGAACAGGAACTTCGAGTAGCCGTAGACGTTGAGCGGCCGCTCGTGCTCGCGCGACTCGCGGAACACCCTGCCCGCGCCGTACACCGAGGCGGAGGAGGCGTAGAGGAACGGCACGCCGCGCGCCTGGCACCATTCGAGCAGCGCCAGCGAGTAGCGGTAGTTGTTGTCCATCATGTAGCGGCCGTCGGTCTCCATCGTGTCGGAGCAGGCGCCCTGGTGCAGGACCGCGTCCACCTTCGCGTCGTAGCGCCCGCCCGCCACCCGCTCGAGGAACTCGCGCTTGTCCAGGTAGTCGGCGATCTCGCAATCGGCGAGGTTCGCGAACTTGTCGGCACGCTGCAAGTTGTCCACGGCGACGATCCCGGTCTCGCCGCGCGCGTTGAGGGCCTTCACCAGGTTCGACCCGATGAATCCCGCCGCTCCGGTCACGATCACGGCCATGTGCGCTTCCTCGCGTTCACGGATGGTCGGCGAGGCTCGCGAGGAGCTCCTCGCGAGGGACCACCGCCGTTCCCAGCTTTCCGACCACGATCCCGGCCGCGTGGTTCGCGACCCGCATGGCGGCGGCGAGGTCGGAGCCCGCCGCGACCATCAGCGCGAGCACGCCGATCACGGTGTCGCCCGCGCCGCTCACGTCGTAGACCTCGCGCGCCTGCGTCGGCTCGTGGCGGCTCGCGCGCGCGGTGAAGAGCGACATGCCCTCCTCGCTGCGCGTGACGATGAGCGCCTCGAGGTCCAGCTCCGCGCGCAGCTTCTGCGCCCGGCGCGCGAGATCCTCCTCGTCGCTCCAGCGCCCGGCCACCTCGCGGAACTCGGCCCGGTTCGGGGTGAGCAGCGTGGCTCCCCGGTAGCGCGCGTAGTCCCACCCCTTCGGATCGACCAGCACCGGCTTCTTCAGCCGCCGGGCGGCGGCGATCATCTCCTGCACGCGCTCGAGGCCGCCCTTGCCGTAGTCGGAGAGCACCACCACGTCCACGTCATCGACCAGGCGCTCGTACTCGTCGAGCTTCGCCGCGAGCGCCCTGGGGCTCGGCGGCCGCTCGAAATCGATGCGCAGGAGCTGCTGCTGGTGGCCGATCACGCGCAGCTTCACCGTGGTCGAAAGCTCCGGATCGCGGTGCAGCGAGCTCTTCACGCGCTCAGCGGCGAGGAGCATCTCCAGCGCCGAGGCCGCCTCGTCCGCGCCCGTCACGGCGAGCAGCGTGCACGAGCCGCCGAGCGCGGTGATGTTGCGCGCCACGTTGGCCGCGCCGCCGGGGCGCTCCTCGGTCCTCTTCACGTGCACCACCGGCACCGGCGCCTCGGGCGAGATGCGGCTCACGTCGCCGAACCAGTAGCGGTCGAGCATGACGTCGCCCGCGACGAGGATGCGCGCGCGGGAGAAATCCGGTAGCGCGATCGCGCTCATCGAGCGAGCCGCCCGATCGCGTGGTACTCGAGGCCGTGGGAGCGCATCACCGCCGGCTCGTAGAGGTTGCGCCCGTCGAAGACGACCGGGTGCTTGAGCACGCGCTTGAGCTCGTCGAAATCGGGGCTGCGGAACGCCTTCCACTCGGTGACGATCACCAGGGCGTCGGCGCCTTCGGCCGCCTCCATCGCGTTCGCCGAGAAGCTCACCGAATGCACGCCGCCGTAGACCTTGCGCGCCTCGTCCATCGCGATCGGGTCGTACGCGCACACCGCGGCGCCGCGCCGGATCAGCGCGTCGACGATCACGCGGCTCGGCGCCTCGCGCATGTCGTCGGTGTTGGGCTTGAACGCGAGGCCCCAGATTGCGAAGCGGCGCCCGGCGAGGCCGTCGCCGAAGCGGTGCACGATCTTCTCGGCGAGCACGCCCTTCTGCCGTTCATTCGCCTCCTGCACCGCGCGCACCACCTTGAGGTCGACGCCGCATTCCTCGCCGGTGCGCACCAGCGCGCTCACGTCCTTCGGGAAGCACGAGCCGCCGTAGCCCGCGCCGGGGTAGAGGAAGTGGTATCCGATGCGCGGGTCCGAGCCGATGCCGATCCGCACGTGCTCGATGTCGGCGCCGAGCCGCTCGGCGAGCAGAGCCAGCTCGTTCATGAACGAGATCCGCGTGGCGAGCATCGCGTTCGCCGCGTACTTGGTGAGCTCGGCGGAGCGGATGTCCATCACCTGCAGGCGCTCGTGGTTGCGCTGGAACGGCGCGTATAGCTCGCGCATCGCGGCGATGGCGTCGGCATCCCCGGCGCCGATCACGATGCGGTCCGGGCGCATGAAGTCGTCGACCGCGGCGCCTTCCTTGAGGAACTCCGGGTTCGAGACCATCGAGAACGCGTGCTTCGCGCCGCGCTCGGCGAGCGTGCGCGCGACTTCCGAGCCGACGCGATCGGCGGTGCCCACCGGCACCGTGGACTTGTCCACGATCACGCGCTCTCCGTCCATGTGCGTGGCGATGTTGCGCGCGGCGGCGAGCACGTATTGCAGGTCCGCCGAGCCGTCCTCCCCCGGCGGCGTGCCCACGGCGATCATCTGCACGCGGGCGAAGAGCGCGCCCTCGCGCGGATCGGTGGTGAACGAGAGCCGGCCGCTCGCGACGTTCGCGCGCACGATCTCCTTCAGGCCCGGCTCGAAGATCGGGATCTCGCCCGCCTTGAGCATCGCGATCTTGCGCTCGTCGACGTCGAGGCAAAGCACGTGGTTGCCGACTTCGGCGAGGCAGGCGCCGGTGACGAGCCCGACGTAGCCGGTGCCGATGATGCTCACTTTCATGCGCGGATGCCTTCGAGGGAATTGCGCAGCGATTCGAGGGCCGCGGCGGGATCCGCGGATTGCGTGATGGGACGCCCCACCACGAGGTAGTCGGCGCCGAGCTTCACGGCCTGTGCGGGAGAGACGGTGCGCGACTGGTCGTCGGCGCCCGCGGCGGGCAGGCGGATCCCGGGCGTGACGAGCGTGAAATCGGCGCCCGTCGCACTCCTGAGCGCCGGTGCCTCGCGCGCGGAGCACACGACGCCGTCGAGCCCGCTCGCGCGCGCGAGCCGCGCGAGCCGCGTCACGTTCTCCTCGGCGCTGCCCTGGAAGCCCACCTTCGCGAGGTCCGCCTCGCCGAGGCTCGTGAGGATCGTCACGCCGATGAGGAGCGGCGGCCGCTGCACCCCCGCGATCGCCTCGCGTGCGGCGCGCATCATCGCCTCGCCGCCGCTCGCGTGGACATTGAGCATCCAGACGCCCAGCCGCGCGGCCGAGCGGCACGCGCCGGCGACGGTGTTCGGGATGTCGTGGAACTTGAGGTCGAGGAACACCTCGAAGCCGCGCTCCTGCAGCCCGGCGACCACCGAGGGGCCGGCGGCCACGAAGAGCTCCTTGCCCACCTTCACGCGGCAGAGCTTGGGATCGAGGCGTGCCGCGAGCGCGAGCGCCGCGGCGGCATCGGGCACGTCGAGCGCGACGATGAAGCGCCTATTGTCCAAGCTGCATCCTCGCGAGGTGCTTGCCCGAGCTCTCCAGCTCGGCGGTACGGCGCGGCGGGAAGGTCTCCCATCCGCCGCACGCGGGGCATTGCCAGAAGAACTGCCGCGCCTTGAAGCCGCAGTTCGCGCACAGGTACACGGCGAGCGCCTGCGCGTGGGAATGCACGAGGTTCTTCATGAGCTGCAGGTCCTGGCGGCGCTCGGGCGGCGCGCGCACCAGCTCCGCGTCGATCAGCCGGTCGAGTCCCACGAGCGTCGGGTTGCGGCGCACCTCGTCGCGCACCAGCCGCCACGCCGCCTCGTCGCCCTCCTGCTCGGCGCTGGCCTGGTACACCACGTTGAGGAGGTCGAGGCCCGGGTAGCGGTGCTGCAGCCCGCGCAGCAGCGTGAGCCCCTCGCCCAGCTGGCCGAGCACCCTGTAGCTCTCGACCATGCCCTCGGCGGCGAGCCCGAAGTACGCCGGGTCCTGCTGCTCGATCGCCTTCCACGCCGCGATCGCCTCCTCGTGGCGCCCCTCGCGCGCGAGCCACTCGCCGCGCAGCAGGTTCGCGCGCACGCATTTGCGGTTCGCCTCGAGCGCGTTGCGCAGGTGCCCCTCGGCCTCCGCCGCATGGCCGTGCACGTGCGCGGTGATCGCGAGCTCGCAGTAGTAGTTGGCGATTTCGCGCTCGTAGTTGCGCTTGGCGCTCGTCTCGAGGTTCTTCGCGGTGTCGATCGCCTTCTGCCAGTCCTTCTCCTGGATGTAGATGTCGAGGAGGCTGCGGTGCACCTCGGGCGAAGGATCGACCTCGGCCATGCGAGCGAGGACCTGCTCGGCGTGCTCGAGGAGGCCCGCCTTGAAGTAGTCGCTCGAGAGCTCGAGCGAGGCCTCGCGGCGCTGCTCCGCCGGAAGATCCTCGCGGTTCACGAGGTCCTGGTGCATGCGGATCGCGCGGTCCACCTCGCCGCGCCGGCGGAAGAGGCTGCCGAGCGCGAACTGCAGCTCGACCGTCTGCGGGTTCTCCTTCGCCACCTGCAGGAACGACTCGATCGCCTTGTCGGGCTGCTCGTTCAGCAGGAAGTTCAGGCCGCGGAAATAGGACGAGGGCATCGCCCGCGATTCCGAGAGGAGCGACTTGAGATCCACGCGCGCGGCGATCCAGCCCATGCCGAAGAAGACCGGCAGGGCGAGGAGCCACCAGAACTCAAACTCCATGGGCGTCCACGGGCGGGGGCTCCGTGCCGGGCGCTGCCGGCGGCGCCGGCGGCAGGGCGGCGAGCTGCGCCGCGGTCTTCCTGAGGCGTCCGATCTCCCGGCGCTGGCGCACCACGGTCGGCACCCACGCGAGCAGCCCGATCACGATGCCGGTGACGAACGCCACCAGCATCACGAACACCAGCGGGGCGTCCCACGACTGGTCCAGCAGCCCGTGGATGCGCACGAGCTGCGCGTTCTTCGTCGCGAACCACACGATGAAGAGGAGAATCAGGAAGCGGACGATCCAGACGATTGCTTGCATGGACGGGCGGCCGGAAAGGGCAGCCCGTTATTGTAACTTGGGCGGTGGCTCTCCCGGCCGCAGGTCGAACATTTCGACCCGCTCCTCGCTCGCGCATCGGCGGGCCGTAGGGCGGCCCGCGAGCTTCGCCGGGCAGCGGCGATCCCGCGCGCGTTCAAGCTAGAATGCCCGCATGCAGGACCATGAAGCCGCGCCCGCGCCCCATCCGGTTCGTCATCGTCGCAGCCTGCCGATGTACGTCGGCTCCGGCGGCATGGCGACCGCGAGTCACTATGCGGTGACGGTCGCCGCGGTGGAGCTGTTCTCCGCGCCGCCGATCCCCGCCTCGGCGATGGGATTCATGACGGGGGCGGTCATCAAGTACTGGCTCAACTATTCCGTCGCGTTCCGCAGCCGCGCGCGGCACACGCATGCCGTGCTGCGCTACGCGCTCGCCCTCGCCGCGATGCTCGCGCTCAATACGCTGCTCTTCGGCCTGTTCCAGCGCGGCATGGGCCTGTACTACCTGCTCGCGCAGGCGATCACGACGATCCTCCTCATCCCTCCGGGCTACGTGCTGCACCGGGAGTGGGTGTTCCGCTGATGCTCGGCGCAAAGCGCATCGTGGTGGTGATGCCCGCGTACCGCGCCGAACGCACGCTGCGCCGCACCTACGAGGCCGTGCCCCACGAGATCGTGGACGAGGTGATCCTCACCGACGACGCCTCGGCCGACGGCACTGCGCAGGTGGCGCTCGAGCTCGGAATCCGCACGCTGGTGCACGAGACCAATCGCGGCTACGGCGCGAACCAGAAGACCTGCTACGCGGAGGCGCTCAGGCGCGGCGCCGACGTGGTCGTGATGCTGCACCCCGACTACCAGTACGACCCGCGCCTCGTCACGCCCATGGCCGGCATGATCGCCTCGGACCTCTACGACGTGGTGCTCGGCTCGCGCATCCTGGGCGGCCGCGCGATGGCGAGCGGAATGCCCGCCTGGAAGTACTTCGCGAACCGCGCGCTCACCTTCGGGCAGAACCTCGCGCTCGGCTCGAAGCTCTCGGAGTTCCACACCGGCTTCCGCGCCTACTCGCGCGCGGCGCTCGCGCGCATGCCGCTGCTCGCGAACTCCGACGATTTCGTGTTCGACAACCAGCTCCTCGCGCAGGCCGTGGCGTTCGGGCTTCGCATCGGCGAGATCTCCTGCCCGACGTCATACCACGAGGAGGCGAGCTCGATCGATTTCCCGCGCTCCGTGAGATACGGGCTCGGCGTCGTCGGCACCTCGCTCGCCTTCCTCGCCTGGCGCTCGGGCCTCGCGCGGCCGCGCATCTTCGCGGACCTGCCCGAAGACCGCCTGGCGCCCGCCTGAAAGGAAACGGGGCGCTCGCGCGCCCCGTTCTCCATCACCGCGCCGCGAGGCGATCAACCCTCGTGGTAGTCGACCCGCTCGCGCAATTCCTTGCCCGCCTTGAAATGCGGCACGTACTTGCGCGGCACCTGCACCCGCTCGCCGGTCTTCGGATTGCGGCCGGTCCTGGGCGGGCGATAATTCAGTCCGAAGCTGCCGAAGCCGCGGATCTCGATGCGGTTGCCCGACGCGAGGGTCTGCGCCATCGCGTCGAGCATGGTCTTCACCGCGAGCTCCGCGTCCTTCGGGGCAAGCTGGCTGTGGCGTGCGCTCAACAGCTCGATGAGCTGCGATTTCGTCATGGCGCGAATCTCCCCCTTCGCGTTGATCGCCTTACTCCTTGTCCTTGCCGCCGAGCTTCGCCTTCAGGAGCGCGCCCAGGTTCGTCGTCCCGGCGCTCGCGCTCGATTCGGCGGCGTGCTTCTTGAGCGCCTCCGATTCCTCCGCCGCATCCTTCTGCTTGATGGAGAGCTGGATCGAGCGGCTCTTGCGGTCGATGTTGATGATGACCCCCTCCACCTCGTCGCCCTCCTTGAGGTGGGAGCGCACGTCCTCGACCCGGTCGCGCGAGATCTCGGAGGCGCGCAGGTACCCTTCCACGTCCTTCTCGAGCTCGATCACCGCGCCCTTGGACTCGATCGACTTCACGATGCCCCTCACGATGTTGCCCTTGTCGTGCGTGGCCACGTAGTTGCCGAAGGGATCGCCCTCGAGCTGCTTGATGCCGAGCGAGATGCGCTCGCGCTCGACGTCGATGGAGAGCACCACGGTCTCGACCTCGTCGCCCTTCTTGAGGTTCTTCACCGCCTCCTCGCCCGGCGCCTGCCAGGAAAGGTCGGAAAGGTGCACCAGGCCGTCGATGTTGCCCGGAAGGCCGATGAACACGCCGAAGTCGGTGATCGACTTGATCACGCCCTTCACGCGGTCGCCCTTCTTGTGGTTCATCGCGAACTCTTCCCACGGGTTCGGCATGCACTGCTTCATGCCGAGCGAGATGCGGCGGCGGTCCTCGTCGATCTCGAGGATCATGACTTCGACCTCGTCGCCGAGGGAGACCACCTTCGCGGGATGCACGTTCTTGTTGGTCCAGTCCATCTCCGAGACGTGCACCAGGCCCTCGATGCCGCTCTCGATCTCGACGAACGCGCCGTAGTCGGTGATGTTGGTCACCTTGCCGAAGAGGCGCGTGCCCTGCGGGTAGCGGCGCGAGATGCCGATCCACGGGTCCTCGCCGAGCTGCTTCAAGCCCAGCGACACGCGGTTCTTCTCGGCGTCGAACTTGAGGATCTTGGCCGTCACTTCGTCGCCCACGGAGAGGACTTCCGTCGGGTGCTTCACGCGGCGCCACGCGAGGTCGGTGATGTGGAGCAGCCCGTCGATGCCGCCCAGGTCCACGAACGCACCGTAGTCGGTGATGTTCTTCACCACGCCCTTCACGACCGCGCCTTCCTTGAGCGTCTCGAGGAGCTGCTGGCGCTCGACGCCGGCGGTCTCCTCCATCACGGCGCGGCGCGAGACCACGACGTTGTTCCTCTTGCGGTCGAGCTTGATCACCTTGAACTCGAGTTCCTTGCCTTCGAGGTGCGAGGTGTCCTTCACCGGGCGCAAGTCGACGAGCGAGCCGGGCAGGAACGCGCGGATGCCGTTCACCATGACGGTGAGGCCGCCCTTCACCTTGCCGGACACGACGCCCTTGATGATCTTGGCGTTGGCGAGCGCGTCGTCCAGCTCGGACCAGGCGGCGAGCTTCTTCGCCTTCTCGCGCGAGAGCTTGGTCGCGCCGAAGCCGTCCTCGAGCGCTTCGATCGCGACCGATACGAAATCGCCGGGCTTCACTTCGACTTCGCCGCGGTCGTTCTTGAATTCTTCCGTGGAGATGGTGCTTTCCGACTTGAGCCCCGCGTTCACGATCACCACGTTCGGGTCGACGGAAACGACCTCGGCGGTGATCACCTCGCCGATGCGCATTTCCTGGCGCGACAGGCTCTCCTCGAAGAGAGCGGCGAAGTTCTCGGTGGCTGCGGGGGTTGGGGTTGCGGTTTGAGGCTGCATGAAAACTGGCTTTCGGATGGACGGCCTCGCGGCCGTTGTTGATCAACGCCAAGGGCTGGCCGCCACGCCAAGCCCCTGACACCCAAGGGGATTTACCGCCCCGCTACGGTATCCCGGCCGGGCCGGGACGGCCTTTCGCGCCACCACGCGAGCACACGGTCTACTGCCGCCTCGACCGAAAGCCCGCTGGTATCGAGAAAAAGCGCGTCGGGATAATGCCTTAGCGGCGCCACGGCGCGCGATCGATCGCGCTCGTCGCGGCGCCCGAGCTCCTCCACGACGTCCGACATTTTTGCATACATTCCCTTTTCCATCAACTGCTTATATCTTCGCTCGGCACGGGTCTCGACACTCGCGGTAAGGAACACCTTGAGAGCCGCGTCGGGAAAGACGATGGATCCCATGTCGCGTCCCTCCGCGACGAGCCCCGGCACCCTGCGCAACGCCCTCTGGCGCTCGAGGAGCGCGCCTCGCACGGCCGGCCGCGCGGCCACCCGCGAGGTGGCGGCGCTCACCTCCTCGGTGCGCAGCGCCTCGGTCACGTCGCGCCCGCCCAGCAGCGTCACGCCGTCGGCGAACCGCACGTCCATCGCCCGGGCGATCCGGGCGAGCGCCGCCTCGTCGTCGAGCCCGGCGCCCGCCTCGATCGCAGCGAGCGTGGCCAGCCGGTAGAGGGCGCCGCTATCGAGATAGTGGAAGCCGAGGGCGGAGGCGACGCGCGCCGCGATGGTGCCCTTGCCGCTCGCCGACGGTCCGTCGATGGCGATTACCGGGGCGTTCGGGGGATCGGCGGCCATGGCTTCAGGAGACGATCGAGCGGTATGCGTCGAAGTAGCCGGGGAAGGTCTTCGCGACGCAGCCGGGGTCGAGGATGCGAACCGGGCGCGGCCCGAACGCCGCGAGCGAGAAGCACATGGCCATGCGATGGTCGTCGTAGGTCTCGACCGCGACGCGCTCGCCGCGTTCGCCCGCCTCGAGGAATCCGCGGGGCGGGACGATCGCGATGGAGTCCGCGCCCTCCTCGACCTGCGCCCCGAACTTGCGCAGCTCCGCCGCCATGGCGGCGATGCGGTCCGTCTCCTTGACGCGCCAGCTCGCGATGTTGCGGATGCGCGAGCGGCCGTTCGCGAAAAGAGCGAGCACCGCCGCCGTCATCGCCGCATCGGGAATGAGGTTCATGTCGAGGTCGAAGGCGGCGAGGGGCGCCATCGTGCCCGAGGGCGTGCGCGCCGCGCGGCTCGCCTCGATCCAGTCCTCGCCCATCGCGATCGCGACCCCCATCGCCTCGAGCACGCGGGCGAACCCGACGTCGCCCTGGAGGCTCTTGCGCCCCACGCCGCGCACGCGGACGGGCCCCGCGCCCAGCGCGCCGGCGGCGAGGAAGTACGAGGCCGACGAAGCGTCGCCTTCCACGTCGACGACGCCGGGCGAGCGGTAGCGGCTCCCCTGCGCGATCTCGAATGCGCTCCAGTCGTCCCGCCGGACGGCGACGCCGAAGCGCGCGAGGAGCCCGAGCGTGAGCTCCACGTAGGGCTTCGAGACGAGCTCGCCCTGCACCTCGATGCGCGCGCCCTCTCCCGTCCACGCGAGCGCGATGAGGAGCGCGGAGAGGAACTGGCTCGAGACGTCGCCGCGCACGCGCACCTTCGCGCAGCCGCGCGCCGCACGCGGCGCGATGGCGAGCGGCGGATAGCCGGGCGTGCCGCGCCATTCGATGCGCGCGCCGGCTTCGAGGAGCGCCGCGACGAGGTCGCCGATCGGCCGCTCGTGCATGCGTGCCACGCCCGAGAGCACGTAATCGCCGTCGGCGAGCGCGAGCACCGCGGTGAGCGGCCGGAACGCCGTGCCGGCGTTTCCGAGGGAGAGCTCGGCGCGCTTCACCGGGAATCCGCGCGCACGCCCGAGCCCATGGACGCGCACGTGCTCGAAGCCGCCGAGCGTCTCGATGCGCACGCCCAGCGCAGCGAGCGCTTCGCGCATCACGCGCGTGTCGTCGGAATCGAGCAGCGCGCGCAGCTCCGTGGCCCCCTCGGCGAGCGCAGCGAGCAGGAGCGTGCGGTTCGAGATGCTCTTCGAGCCCGGCAACCGCAGCTCGCCCGCGGCGCGGCGCACGGGGGGGAGGTCGAGCGATTCCACGGCCTACTCGCTCGAGGCGCTGCGCCGGTGCCCCGCGCCCCATGCGTGGCGCGCGCTGCGCGCCTCGGTCATGAGGCGCTCGAGGCCCGGCCCGTCGCCCCGATCCACCAGCTCGCGGAACACCGCGAGCCGCGCAGCGTAGCGATCGATCTCCTCGAGCAGGGCGGCCCGGTTCTGCAACGCGACGTCGCGCCACATCTCGGGAGAGCTCGCCGCGATGCGCGTGAAATCGCGGAAGCCGCCCGCGGCGAAGCCGAGCAGCTCCGCGGCATCCTCGCGCCCCGCGATCTCGGAGACCAGCGCGAACGAGAGCACGTGCGGCAGGTGGCTCACGGCGGCGAAGATCCGGTCGTGGCGCGCGGCGTCCATCGTGGCGACGCGCGCGCCGGCCGCTTCCCAGCAGGCTTTCACCAGCTCGACCGCGTCCGCCGCGGTCGTCGCCGTCGGCGTGAGCACCACGCGGGCCGACCGGAACAGGTCCGGGACCGCGGCATCGACGCCGCTCGTCTCGCGTCCGGCGATCGGATGCCCCGGCACGAACCGCGTCGCGCGCTCGCGCAGCTCGTGCGCGGCCACGCGCACCACCTCGCCCTTGGTGCTGCCCACGTCGGTGACGACCGCATCGGGCTCGAGGCTGAGCGCGACGTCGTGCAGCACGGAACCCACGGCGCGCACCGGGACCGCGACCACGACGAGATCGGCGCCCCTGGCCGCCGCGGAGACGGAATCGGCCGCGCGGTCGATCACGCCGAGCGCGGCGGCGCGCTCGAGCGACTGCGCATCGCGGTCGTAGCCCACGATGCTCGCGGCGGCGCCGGCACGTCGCAGCGCCAGGGCGAGCGAGCCGCCGACGAGGCCCACGCCGATCACCGCGAGCGTGCGCAGCTTGCGCATGCCCTAGGCCCCGGCGAGCGCGCGCTCGAGCGCGTGGAGGAAGCGCTCGTTCTGCTCGGGGAGGCCGACCGTCACGCGCAGGTGCCCGGGCATGCCGTAGTTCGCGAGCGGCCGCACGATCACGCCGCGGCCGAGCAACGACCGGTAGATGCGCGGCGCATCTTCCACGCGCACGGTGATGAAGTTGCCGTGCGGCGCGATGTACTCGAGGCCGAGGCGGTCGAAGCCCGCCGCGAGCTGCTCGAGCCCCTGCGCGTTCACCACGCGGCACTTCTCGACGAATGCGTCGTCGGCGAGCGCCGCGCACGCCGCGACGGCCGCCAGGTGGTTCACGTTGAACGGCTGGCGCACGCGGTTCATGAGCTCCGCCACCTCGGTATGGGCGAGCGCGAAGCCCAGGCGCAATCCCGCGAGCCCGTAGGCCTTGGAGAGCGTGCGCGCGACGACGAGGTTGGGAAACTCCGCGGCCCACGACAGCGTGGGCGAGCGGAGCGCTTCCGGGAGATATTCCCCGTACGCCTCGTCGAGCACGACCAGGACGCGGCTCGGAATGCGCTCGACGAAGCGGCGCACCTCGCTCCAGGCATTGAACGTGCCGGTCGGATTGTTGGGGTTCGCGACGAAGACCATCTTGGTGTCGGGCCGCACCGCCGCCGCCATCGCGTCGAGATCGGTCGCGTAGTCGCGCGCGGGCACCTCGATCCCGCGTGCGCCCACGGCCTGCACGACGAGCGGATACACGAGGAAGCCGTATTGCGCGTAGACCGCGGAATCGGCCGTGGTGAGGAACGTACGTGCGGCGAGCTCCAGCACGTCGTTGGAGCCGTTGCCGATGACGAGCGCCTCGGCCGCGACGCCGAGCTTGCGCGACAGCGCCGCGGTGAGCTCGAAGCGGTCCGGGTAGTAGTGCACCTCGGAGAGCGCCGCCTGGATCGCCTCCTTCACGCGCGGCGAGGCGCCGAGCGGGCTTTCGTTCGACGCCATCTTGAGGATGTCTTCCACGGCGAGGCCCAGCTCGCGCGCGGTCTCCGGGATCGACTTCCCCGGCACGTACGGCGAGATCGCGCGCACGTACGGCGGCGCGAGGTCGCGAAGGCTCTGCTGCTTCCCGGTCACGTCCATCTTTCGCCTCGCTGCGGCGGGAATCAGATCACCGCCATCGGGTAGGAGCCGAGCACCTTGAGGAAGCCGGCGATGCGCGCCACCTCCTCGAGGGCCGCGGCCACGTTCGCATCCTCGCGATGCCCCTCGATGTCCACGAAGAAGAGGTATTCCCAGAGCGCGACCCGCGAGGGCCGCGACTCGAACCTCGTCATCGACACGCCGCGCTGCGCGAAGGGCGTGAGCATCTCGTACACCGCGCCCGCGCGGTTGCGCGCCGAGAGCACGAGCGAGGTCTTGTCGCGTCCCGTGGGCCGCGGCGCGTAATCGCCGAGGATGAGGAAGCGCGTCGTGTTGTTGGGCTCGTCCTCGATGTTGGCCGCGAGGATCTCGAGCTCGTAGTGCTCGGCCGCCATGTCGCCCGCCACCGCCGCCGAGCCCGGCTCCCCGGCGGCGCGGCGCGCCGCCTCCGCGTTGCTCGCCACGGCGACGCGCTCGGCCTTGGGCAGGTTCAGGTTCAGCCACTCGTGGCACTGCGCGAGCGATTGCCCGTGCGAGAAGACGCGGCGGATCTCCGAGAGATCCTTCGGCGCCACCTTCGCCATGAGGTTGTGGTGGATGCGCACGATCACCTCGCCGCACACCTTGAGCGGGCTCTGCGGCATGAGATCGAGCGAGCGCCCCACCGCGCCCTCGGTCGAGTTCTCCACCGGCACGATGCCGAAATCCGCGGCGCCCGACTCCACGTCGCGGAACACCTCGTCGATCGAGGCGACCGGCACGGCGTCGGCCGCGAGCCCGAAGTGCTTGAGCGCCGCGCGCTCGCTGAACGTGCCGCGCGGGCCCAGGTACGCGACGGTGATCGGGCGCTCGAGGGCGAGGCAGGCGGACATGATCTCGCGGAAGAGGAGAGCGACCGTCTCCGAGGAAAGCGGGCCCGCGTTGCGCTCCTTGATGCGCCGGAGCACCTGCGCCTCGCGCTCGGGGCGGTACGCCTGCCCGACCTTCAGCGTGCCGATGCGCCGCGCGAGCGTGGCACGCTCGTTGAGCGACTCGAGGATGCGCTCGTCGAGGCGGTCGATCTCCTCGCGCAATCGCTCGAGCTCGGCGGGGGCGCCCGGCGCGCCGCTCATGGCGCGGGCCGCTCGAGCGGCGCGAGGCTGCGCACGGCAAGGACGCCGGGGATGCGCGCGATGCGGGCGACGATCTCCGGGGCGGCGGCGCTGTCGAGGTCGACCAGCGTGTACGCCATCTCGCCCTTCGATTTGTTGACCATGTTGTGGATGTTGAGGCCGGCCTGCGCCATCGTAGTCGAAATCTGTCCGACCATGTTGGGCACGTTCGCGTTGGTGATCGCGATGCGATGGGGCGATTCGCGCGCCATCTCCACGCTCGGGAAGTTCACCGCATTGCGGATCGTGCCTTCCTCGAGGAACTCGCGCAGCTCGTCCGCGACCATGAGCGCGCAGTTCTCCTCCGCCTCCTCGGTGGAAGCGCCCAGGTGCGGAAGCGCCACCACGCCGGGCTGGCCGAGCAGCCGCGGGCTCGGGAAATCGCACACGTAGGCGCGCAGCCGCTTCTGCGCGATCGACGCGAGCACCGCTTCCTCGTCGACCACGGCCTCGCGCGAGAAATTGAGCAGCACCAGGCCGCGGCGCGCGTGCGCGAGGCGTTCCGGGCCGACCAGATGGCGCGTCCTGCCGTTCAGGGGCACGTGCAGCGTGACGAAGTCCGATCCCTTCATCACCTCGTCGATCGATGCGGCGCGCTGCACCGTGGCCGGGAGGCGCCACGCGTTGTCCACGGTGATCTCCGGGTCGAACCCGAGCACTTTCATGCCGAGGCGGATGGCGCCGTCGGCGACCAGGCCGCCGATCGCGCCCAGGCCGATCACGCCGAGCGTGCGCCCCGGGAGCTCGAATCCCGCGAACTGCTTCTTGCCGTCCTCGACGCGCTTTTCGAAATCGGGGGAAGCTTGCAGCGACTGCACGTACGCGACCGCGGGCACGACGTTCCTCGCCGCGAGGAGGATCGCCGCGATCACGAGCTCCTTCACCGCGTTCGCGTTCGCGCCCGGCGCGTTGAAGACCGGCACGCCGCGCCGGCTCATCTCCTCCACCGGGATGTTGTTCACGCCCGCGCCCGCGCGCCCGATCGCCTTCACCGTGTCGGGGATCTCGGAGAGCTGCAGAGGATGCGAGCGCAGCAGGATCGCGTCCGGCCGCGCGAGGCCCTTGCCGACCTCGTAGGCGGAATGCGCGAAGCGCTCCAGCCCGCGCGCGGAGATGGCGTTGTAGACGGCGATGCGGAACTTCTCGCTCATGCGTCGCTCATGCGCCCGTCGCCCGGACGCGCCCCTTCAGGCGTGGGCGCGGCGGAACTGCTCCATGAACCCGAGGAGCGCCTCCACGCCCGCGAGCGGCATCGCGTTGTAGATCGACGCGCGCATCCCGCCGACCGAGCGATGTCCCTTGAGCTGCGAGAGCCCCCGCGACTCGGCCTCGGCGAGGAACTTCGCGTCGAGCTTCGCGTCGCGCAGGGTGAACGGGACGTTCATCCGCGAACGGTCCTCCTTCACGACCGGGTTCGAGTAGAAATCCTGCGAATCGAGGTAGTCGTAGAGCCGCTTCGCCTTGCGGACGTTGTCGCGCTCGACCGCGGCGAGGCCGCCGCGCTCGAGGAGCCACTTGAAGGTGAGGCCCGCGAGGTACACGGAAAAGGTGGGCGGCGTGTTGAGCATCGAATCGGCCTGCGACTGCAGCCTGTAGTCCAGGACGTTCGGCGTCTCCGGCAGGGCCTCGCCGAGGAGGTCCTCGCGCACGATCACGACGACGAGCCCCGCGGGACCGATGTTCTTCTGCGCGCCCGCGTAGATGAGGCCGTATTTCGCGACGTCGATCGGGCGCGAGAGGATGTGCGAGGACATGTCGGCCACGAGCGGAGTCTCGCCGGTATCCGGCGTCCAGTGGAACTCGACGCCGCCGATGGTCTCGTTCGAGCAGATGTGCAGGTACGCGGCGTCCTTCGAGCGCTTCCACGTCGACTGCTTCGGCACGTAGGTGAAGTTGCGCTCCTCGCTCGTGGCGGCGACGTTCACCTGCGCGAACTTCTTCGCCTCGGCGATCGCCTTCTTCGACCACTCGCCGGTGTTCACGAAGTCGATCGTCGTGCGACCGCGCAGCAGGTTCATCGGCACGGCGGCGAACTGCAGCGTGGCCCCCCCCTGAAGGAAGAGCACCTTGTAGTGGGACGGTATCGCGGCGAGCTTGCGCAGGTCCGCCTCGGCCTCGGCGGCGATCGCGACGAACTCGCGCCCGCGGTGGCTCATCTCCATGACGGACATGCCCGCCTCGTGCCAGTTCACGAGCTCCCGCTTCGCCTTCTCGAGCACCTCGACGGGCATCGTCGCGGGACCCGCGCCGAAGTTGAAGATGCGCTCCGCGGGCTTAATGGGGGAGGCCGCCATCGCCTTCCTCCGTGCCTTCGGCGGGGCCCGCCTCGCCCGCGCCGGCATCGTCGGCCTGCGCATGGCCGTTGCCGTTCTCGCCGTTCTCCTCGTCGCGATCCATGATCCGTTCCAGGCCCGAGAGCTTCTCGCCCTCGCCCAGGTTGATGAGCGTGACGCCCTGCGTGGAGCGGCCCATCTCGCGGATCTCGTTCACGCGCGTGCGGATGAGCACCCCCCCGGAGGTGATGAGCATGATCTCGTCCTCGGGCGAGGCGAGCGTCGCGGCGACGACCTTGCCGTTCCTCTCGCTCGTCTGGATGGCGATCATGCCCTGCGTGCCGCGCCCGTGGCGCGTGTACTCGGTGATCGGCGTGCGCTTGCCGAAGCCGTTCTCCGTGGCGGTGAGGACTCCCTGGCTCTCGTTCTCCGCGACCAGCAGCGCGATCACCTTGCCGCCCTTCGCGAGATTCATGCCGCGCACGCCGCGCGCGCCGCGTCCCATGGGCCGCACGTCGTTCTCGTCGAAGCGCACGGCCTTGCCCTCGTCGGAAAACAGCATCACGTCGTGCTTGCCGTCGGTGACGGCGACGCCGATCAGGCGATCGCCCTCGTCCAGGTCCACCGCGATGATTCCCGACGGGCGCGGGCGCGAGAAGTCGGAGAGCGAGGTCTTCTTCACGACGCCCTGCTGCGTCGCGAAGAACACGTACGAATCCTCGCGGAACTCGCGCACCGGCAGGATCGCGTTGATGCGCTCGTCGTCGTCCATCTTGAGCAGGTTCACGATGGGCTTGCCGCGCGAGGCGCGCCCGCCCTGCGGCACCTCGTAGACCTTGATCCAGTACACCTTGCCCTTGTTCGAGAAGCACAGCACGTAATCGTGCGTGTTCGCGACGAAGAGCTTCTCGATGAAGTCGTCCTCGCGGGTAGCGGTGGCCTGCTTGCCGCGTCCGCCGCGCTTCTGGGCGCGGTACTCGTCGAGCGGCTGGCTCTTGATGTATCCGGTGTGGGAGAGCGTGAGGACGACGTCCTCCTTCGCGATCAGGTCCTCGATCTGCAGGTCGTGGCCGTTCACCACGATCTCGCTCTTGCGCTTGTCGCCGAACTCGCGTTTGATCTCGGAGAGCTCGTCGCCGATGATCCGCGTCACCCGCTCGGGCCGCGCCAGGATGTCGAGCAGGTCCTCGATCGCCGCGATCACCTCGCGGTACTCCGAGACGATCTTGTCCTGCTCGAGCCCGGTGAGGCGCTGGAGCTGCATCTCCAGGATGCGCTGCGCCTGCACGTCCGAGAGCCGGTAGCCCTCCGGGGAGAAGCCGAACTCGCGCGCGAGCGACTCGGGGCGGAACTGCTCGGCCGCGGCGCGCACCAGCATCTGCTCGACCAGCGGCGAGCGCCAGATGCGCGACATGAGCTCGGTGCGCGCGACCTGCGGCGTGGCGGCCGCCTTGACGATCGCGATCACCTCGTCCACGTTGGAGAGCGCCACCGCGAGACCTTCCAGCACGTGCCCGCGCTCGCGCGCCTTGCGCAGGTCGTACACGGTGCGCCGCGTGACCACTTCGCGGCGGTGGCGCAGGAAGAACTCGAGGAACTGCCTGAGGTTCAGGAGCTTCGGCTGCCCGTCGACGAGCGCCACCATGTTCATGCCGAACGATTCCTGCATCTGCGTGAGCTTGTACAGGTTGTTCAGCACGATCTCGGCGACCTCGCCGCGCTTGAGCTCGATCACGATGCGCGTGCCGGTCTTGTCGGACTCGTTGCGCAGGTCCGCGATGCCCTCGATGCGCTTGTCGCGGATCAGGTCCGCGATCTTGGTGAGGAGCTGGTCGCCGCCCACCTGGTAGGGAAGCTCGTCCACGATGAGCGCCTGGCGGCCGCCCTTGTCGAGGTCCTCGACGTGGGTGCGCGCGCGCATGATCACGCGACCGCGCCCGGTGAGATAGCCCTCCTGCAGCTCGCCCAGGCCGTAGATGATCCCGGCGGTGGGGAAATCGGGCGCCGGGATGATCTTCACGAGCTCGGCGATGGGCGTGCCGGGATCCTTGAGCAGCTGCAGGCACGCGTCGACGACCTCGCCCAGGTTGTGCGGCGGGATGTTGGTCGCCATGCCCACGGCGATGCCCGAAGAGCCGTTCACGAGCAGGTTCGGGAAGCGCGCGGGAAGGATGAGCGGCTCGTGCTCGCTCCCGTCGTAGTTCGGACCGAAGTCGACCGTCTCCTTGTCGAGGTCGGCGAGGAGCTCGTGGGCGATCTTCGCCATGCGGATCTCGGTGTAGCGCATGGCCGCGGCGTTGTCGCCGTCCACCGAGCCGAAATTGCCCTGGCCATCGACCAGCGGGTAGCGCAGGCTGAAGTCCTGGGCCATGCGCACGATCGTGTCGTACACGGCGGTATCGCCGTGCGGGTGGTACTTGCCGATCACGTCGCCCACGATGCGGGCCGATTTCTTGTAGGGCCTGTTCCAGTCGTTCGAAAGCTCGTGCATCGCGTAGAGCACGCGCCGGTGCACGGGCTTCAGGCCGTCGCGCACGTCGGGAAGCGCACGGCCGACGATCACGCTCATCGCGTAATCGAGATACGAGCGGCGCATCTCCTGCTCGAGGCTGATGGGATGCGTCTCTTTGGCGAAAGATTCCATGGGGTTCCGGGAGGCGAAAGCGCGGGATCCGCGCCCTAACTACTTGTTTTAAATTAGAAATTACGCAAACTGCCGAACCCAAATTCTATCACACCGGGACGGCACTTTCCATGGGCTGACGTGGTCATAAGGCTGTGGCGCGAGATCAGCAAACCACCCGCCCCGCGACTCGGCCCGAAGGGTCGTTCCCGTTGTGAAGGGAAGGGCCGTTTGTGTATGATGTTGCGAGCAGTTTTCGGGCGGTGAGCCAGAGAAACCCAAAGCGGCACAACAACCATCCAAACTTCTCGGGAGTTCCCAACATGAAGATTTCCTCAAAGCTCACCGTCGGAGGCGCACTCCTCGCGCTCGCCGCCGGCTCGGCCTACGCCGACTTCACCCCTAACCTGCAGGATTCCAGCGGCCGCGCGGTTCGCGATGGGTCCGGCCACTGCGTCGTCACCTCCGGCGTCGTGCTTCCCGAGTGTGCCGCCGCACCGGCGCCCGCTCCCGCCGCGCCGGCCGCGCCCTCGGAGCCCGCCGCTCCCGCCGCACCGGAAGCGCCCGCGCCGATGCCCGCTCCCGCGGCTCCGTCTTCCGTGCGCCAGTCCGTGGTGATCCAGGCCGACGCGTTGTTCGACTTCGACAAGTCGGTGGTGCGCCCGGACGGCAAGAGAGCGATCGACGAAGCGCTCGACAAGGTGAACGGCGTGGACGTCGAGATGGTGATCGCCACCGGCCATACGGACTCGATCGGGACCGAGCGCTACAACCAGAAGCTTTCGGAGCGCCGCGCCGCCGCCGTGAAGGCGTATCTCGTGAGCAAGGGCATCCCGGCATCGAAGATCACGACCATCGGCAAGGGCGAGACGCAGCCGGTCGCGACCAACAAGACCGCCGCGGGCCGCCAGAAGAACCGCCGCGTGGACATCGAGTTCCGGGGCACGAAGCAGTAACATCCCCGTCACGTCGGACAGAGAACCCCGCTCCGGCGGGGTTTTTTGTTCGCCTCGCGCCATGGAGAAAGTCGACACCCTCGTCTGCGCCGCGCACGTGATCCCGATCGAGCCGCGGGCGGTGCTCGCGCGCCATGCGGTCGCGATCCGCGGCGGGCGCATCGCCGCGCTCCTTCCGACCGACGAGGCGCTCGCGCGCTTCGAGGCGCGCGAGGTCGTGAACCTCGAGCGGCACGTGCTCCTCCCCGGCCTCGTGAACCTGCACTGCCACGCCGCCATGGCGCTGCTGCGCGGCCTCGCGGACGACCGCCACCTGATGGCCTGGCTCGAGGAGCACATCTGGCCCGCCGAGGCGCGCCACGTGAGCGACGAGTTCGTGCACGACGGCAGCCTCCTCGCGATGGCGGAGATGCTGCGCGCGGGCGTGACCTGCGTGAACGACATGTACTTCTTCCCGCGCGCCACCGCGCGCGCGGCGCTGCGCGCCGGGATGCGCACGGCGCTCGGCATCATCGCGATCGAATTTCCCAGCGCGTACGCCGCCGATCCGCAGGAATACCTGGAGAAGGGCCTCGCGACGCGCGACGCGTACCGCGGCGAGCCGCTCCTTTCGTTCTGCCTCGCGCCGCACGCGCCCTATACCGTGGGCGACGAGACGCTCGCGCGCATCGCCGTGCTCTCCGAGGAGCTCGACGTCCCGATCCATACGCACGTGCACGAGACGCGCGACGAGATCGAGCAGGGCCTCGCGCGCAATGGCGTGCGGCCGATCGAGCGGCTGCGCCGCCTGGGCCTGGTGGGCCCGCGGCTCGTCGCCGTGCATTCGGTGCATCTCGAGGACGCGGAAATCGAGCTCTTCGCGCGGCAGAACGTGAGCGTCGCCCACTGCCCCTCCTCCAACATGAAGCTCGCGAGCGGCATCGCGCCCGTGGCGCGGATGCGCGCGCGCGGGGTGCGCGTGGGCCTGGGCACCGACGGGGCCGCGAGCAACAACCGCCTCGACGTGCTCACGGAAATGCGCAATGCGGCCTTGCTCGCCAAGGTGACGAGCGGCGACGCGGCCGTGGTGGGCGCGCTGGAAGCGCTCGAGATGGCGACGCTCGCGGGCGCGCGCGCCCTGGGGCTCGAGGAGCGCATCGGCTCGATCGTGCCCGGCAAATCCGCCGACCTCGCCGCGCTCGAGCTCGCGTCGATCGAGACCGTGCCCTGCTTCGATCCCGCCTCGCACGTCGTGTACGCAGCGGGACGCGAGCACGTGACGCACGTCTGGATCGAGGGAAAGCCGCGCCTCGTGGACCGGCGCCTGCAGGCGATCGACGAGGACGACCTGAAGGACCGCGCCGCATGGTGGCAGCGAAGGATGGCATGATTGTCCCTCTGCCCCCGCGCCTTTGCCGATGAACAGCGCCAATTACGACCCCGCCGAGCTCGCCAAATTCAGCGCGCTCGCCCATCGCTGGTGGGATCCGACGAGCGAGTTCCGTCCGCTGCACGAGATCAACCCGCTGCGCCTCGCGCACCTCGAGGACCTCGCGGGCGGCCTCGCGGGCAAGCGCGTGGCGGACGTGGGATGCGGCGGCGGCATCCTCGCCGAGGCCATGGCGGCGAAGGGCGCGCAGGTGGTGGGCATCGACCTTTCCGAGCGCGCGCTCAAGGTCGCGCGCCTGCACGGCATGGAAGTAGCGAGCGGCGTCGACTATCGCCACGTGTCGGCCGAGGACCTGGCTCGCGAGGAGCCGGAATCCTTCGACGTCGTCACCTGCATGGAGATGCTGGAGCACGTGCCGCAGCCGGCGAGCGTGGTCGCGGCGTGCGCGCGCCTCGCGAAGCCGGGCGCGAGCGTGCTCTTCTCCACCATCAACCGCAATCCGAAGTCGTTCCTCTTCGCCATCGTGGGCGCGGAGTACGTGCTGCGCCTGCTCCCCAGGGGCACCCACGAGTACGCGCGCTTCATCCGCCCCTCCGAGCTCACACGCGACTGCCGCGCGGCGGGCCTGCAGGTCGAGGACATCACGGGCATGACCTACAACCCGTTGACGCGCCGCTATTCGCTCGGCCGCGACGTGGACGTCAACTATCTCATCGCATGCCGGAAGTGATCGAAGCGGTCCTCTTCGACCTCGACGGCACGCTCGCCGATACCGCGCCCGACATGGCGCTCACCGTGAACCGCATGCTCGAGCGGCGCGGGCGTGAGCCGGTTCCCGTCGAGCTCGTGCGGCCGCACGTCTCCAAGGGGGCACGCGGCATGATCGGCGCGGCCTTCGGCCTCACGCCGGAGGACGCCGGATTCCAGGTGCTGCGCGAGGAGTTCCTGAGCCTCTACGGCGAGAACCTGTGCGTGGGCACGCGCCTTTTTCCGGGCATGGAAGACCTCCTCGACGAGCTCGAGGCCGCGGGCGTCGCCTGGGGCGTCGTCACGAACAAGTTCGAGCGCTTCGCGGTGCCGCTCATCGAGGCGCTCGGGCTCGCGGAACGCGCGTGCGTCGTGGTGGGCGGCGACACCTGCCCGCGGCCCAAGCCCTTTCCCGACCCGCTGCTCTTCGCGGCAGCGAGCCTCGGCATCGCGCCGATGCGCACGCTTTACGTGGGGGACGACGAGCGCGACGTGCAGGCCGCACGCGCGGCCGGCATGCCGGTGCTCGTCGCCGGCTACGGCTACCTGGGTGACGGCACGCCGCCCGCGCTGTGGGGCGCCGACGCGCTGGTCGATTCCCCGCTCGGCATCGGCGAGTGGATGGGGACGCGCGCCGCGGCGCGCTAGCTCGCCGCGGCGCGCGAGCGCGAGCGGCCGCACGCGAGCTCGACGAACCGCCGCACGAGCGGCGACGCATCCCCGGAGCGCTGCGCGAGATACAGCCGCCCCGTCGCTTCCGGCGCGTCCAGGCGCCGATGCACGACGCCGGGAATGCTGGTCTTCTCGTACGAATCGGGAAGCAGCGACACGCCCAGGCCCGCGGCAACTCCTCGGCGACGGCGATGAAGTAGCGCAGCTGGCGATAGTCCACGGTTATTCGCGTTTCGAATGAGTTCGCTAGGAAATATATATTGGACGGGCCGTGCCCGTCGTGCAACGATCCCCGCCGACGCGCCGCCCGGCGCTTCCCACGGAACCGCTCCCCACATGAACCGCATCGCACTCCTGCGCCGCCTGCGGCGCGCCACCGCCGCCATCGTGGCGGCCGTTCCCCTCTTCGCGGCGGCGCAGCCCTTCCCGACGAAGCCGCTGCACGTCATCGTTCCCTTCGCACCCGGCGGCGCGGTCGATACGGTCGCGCGCATCGTGGGCGCGAAGCTTTCGGAGGAGCTGGGCCAACCGGTCATCGTGGAGAACAAGCCGGGCGGGCAGGCGAACATCGGCGCCGAGCTGGTGGCGAATTCCACGCCCGACGGCTACACCATGCTCCTCGGCGCGAACGGGCTCGCGACGAACCCGACGCTCATGCACATGTCCTTCGACCCGCTCAAGGCGTTCGCGACGGTCGCGCGCGTGGGCTATGCGCCGCTCGTACTCGTGGTGCCGGAGAAATCCCCGGCGAAGTCGGTCGCGGAGCTGGTGGCGTACATCAAGGCGCATCCCGGCAGCACCAACTACGGCTCGGCAGCCGTCGGCGGCTCCGGCCACCTCGCGAGCGAGCTCTTCAAGATGAAGACCGGGACGGACTCGCAGCACGTTCCCTACAAGGGCGGCGCGCCGGCGCTCACCGACCTCATCGCGGGGCGCCTCGACTACATGCTGCTCAACCCGCTCGAGACGGCTCCCCACGTGAAGGCGGGGCGGCTGCGCGCGCTCGCGGTCTCCAGCTCGAAGCGCATCGCCTCGCTTCCCCAGGTGCCGACGTTCACCGAGGCGGGCCTCAAGGATTTCAACGCTTCGGTCTGGTGGGGCTTCGTGGTGCCTGCCGCCACGCCCAAGGACGTGGTGGCGAAGCTCTCGTCGGCGATCCTGAAGGCGCTCGACGATCCGCAGGTGAAGGGCAAGCTCGAGAGCCTCGGCGCGGTAGTCGATCCGCAGGACTCGGCGGCGTTCGGCGCGTTCCTGCGCTCGGAGACGGCGACCTGGGCCGACGTGATCCGCAAGGCGCGCATCAGGGCCGAGTGAGCGAGGGCCGCGCCTCGCGCGGTTACTTCTTTCCGCGACCCCCGGCGACGAGCAGCACGACGCCCAGCGCGATCGCGCCCAAGCCGGCCCATTGGGGCACGTTCACCTGCTGCTTCTCCTTGACGGACAGGTCGAACGGCCCCAGCTTCGCCTGGTGCGTTTCCTTGGTATAGCTGAAACCGCCGTACGCGAGGGCGAGCGCGCCGGCGACGATCAGCACGATGCCCACGATCCTTACGGGTGTCATTGGCGATCCTTGAAAGGGCGGGGAACCACCCCCACCTCGTGAGTGCCGTATCATACGCATTGCAGCAACCCCGTTTCCAGGGGGCGACCCGGTTTCGACGCGGGTTCGGAAGCAGCGCAGGGCATGCCGAGGCGCGGAAAACCTCGTAAATACAGCCGCAGACGACATAGTCGCCAACGATAGCAACTACGCTCTGGCCGCCTAATACCGGCCGGACTCTGCCCCGGGTGTGCTCATGCGCCCGGCCGGGCTCGTAAAGACGGACGCAGAGTCATATTCATGAGATCGCTCTGAGCGGGGCCACTTCACTCGGGGCTAAAACCAAGGTGGCTCAGCATCGTCCAGCTCGCCGGTCTGCGGGACGGTGGTTAAACCAAATGGCCTGGCTACGCATGTAGAACTGCCTGACGAAGGCTTGCGGACGGGGGTTCGATTCCCCCCGCCTCCACCAGCAACGACAAATGCCACCCGCGACGGGTGGCATTTGTCCTTGGCGCCCGGCGTGCGGACCGGGGGAGCCTCGCGCACGGCCGCGGGGCATCGCGATTCTCCCCTCCCGGCCGGACGCGGCAGGCGCCCCCCGCAGGGTAAAATGCTGCATTTTGCGCGAAGCGCGCACCGGTTCCCCTTGAATCAATCGCCTGCAGACGCGAACGCCGCACCCGCGACCCGACACTCCATCGACCGCCTCGTCGTGAGCGGACGGCGGCTCTTCGGCTGGGGCTGGGCCGCGCACGGCGAGCGCGGGATCGCGGCGGTGCACCTTCGCCTCGAGGGCGAGGGCTGGGAGCGCCGGCTCGAGGCGGGCATCGGCCTCGCGCGCCACGACGTGCACGACACCTATCCCGAGCTGGTCAACGCGGAAGCGTCCGGTTTCGTCGTCACCGGCTACATCCCCGACCGGCCGCCGATCCACGCATGGCTCGAGCTCGAGCTCGACGACGGCCGTTCCGAGCGCGTCGACGTGACCCACGTGGTCGAGACGCGCTACGCCAAGCGCCGCCGCTGGCGCCTCGCGGCATGGGTGGCGCATGCCGTATGGCGCCGGCTCAAGCACGGCGACATCGCGGGCATCGTGCGCCGCGCGAAGACGCAGACCTACGCCGCGCCGTCGCTGGACGACATCGGCATCGTCGCCGAGCTCGCGCCGGCGCTCGAGCGCCATGCCGCCGTCGCGATCGTCTTCGACCACAGCATGGGCGGCGGCGCGAACCAGTACTGCCGCAACGTCATCGCGGAGCGCAACGCGCGCGGCGACGCCGTGGTGCTGTGCACGTACAACCTGCCGATGCTCGAGTACCGGCTGCACCTGTTCGAGCCCGGCGCGGAGACGCGCGTCTTCCGCCTCTCCACCTTCCTCATCCTGGAGCGCGTCCTCGAGAAGCTGCCGGCGACGGAGCTCTTCCTGAACAGCCCCGTCTCCTTCGACGAGCCGCTCGTGCTCGCGGAGTGGCTGGCGCGCATGCGCTCGGAATTCCCGGCGACCCGCCTCACGGTGACCGCGCACGATTATTTCTCGATCTGCCCCTCGTTCGTCCTGCTCGACGCGGACGGGCGCTATTGCGGCATCCCGGAGATCTCGAAGTGCGCCGATTGCATGCGCCGGCACGCCGCGAGCTACGTGGCGCTCTCGCCGCCGACCGAGATCGGGCCGTGGCGCGCGCTGTGGGGGCGCTGCCTCCACGCCGCCGACGAGGTGCGCTGCTTCTCCGAATCGACGCGCCAGCATCTCCTGCGCGCCTATCCGACGCTGCGACGCGAGCGGCTCACCGTCGTCCCCCACAAGCCCGATTACGTGCCGGCGCGCCTGCCGAAGGTGCCGCCCCGCCCGCTCGTCGTGGGCGTGATCGGCGAGATCAGCCCGCAGAAGGGCGCGCTCGTGGTGCGCGACCTGGTGGCGAAGATCGAGCGCGAGGCGCTCGACGTCCACGTCGTGGTGCTCGGGACGCTCAACGTCGCGCATCGCTCGACGCACCTGCGCGTGACCGGCGCGTACCGGCGCGAGGAGCTGGTCGACCTGGTCGAGGAGCACGGCGTGAACATGTTCCTCTTCCCGTCGATCTGGCCCGAGACATTCTCGTACGTCGTGGCGGAGATGATCGCGCTACGCCTGCCGATCGTCGCGTTCGACCTCGGCGCGCCGGCCGAGCGGCTGCGCAACTACCCGAAGGCGCGCCTGTGCCCCGAGGTGAGCGCCGAGGCCGCCCTGTCCACCCTCCTCGACTTCCACCGCCAGCTCGGGCTGGAGGACGCATCGGCCGCGTAGCGCCGCAGGATCCCGACGATGGGCGACAGGCTCCACATCTTCACCAGCGCTGCGGTGAACTACCTGCCGAAGGTGCGCATGCTCTGCCGCTCGATCCGGCAACACCATCCGGAGGCGACGATCCACCTCGTCCTCGCCGACGAGCGGCCCGGATGGCTCGACCCCGAAGGCGAGCCGTTCGACGCGATCCTCGAGATGAGCGAGCTCGGCATCCCGCACCTGCGGCCGTGGAGCTTCATGCACAACATCGTGGAGCTCTCCACGGCGATCAAGCCGTTCGCGCTCGCGCGCCTGCTCGAGCGCCCCGATTGCGGCAAGGTGCTCTACTTCGATCCGGACATGGTGCTCTTCTCGCGCGTGGACGACATCCTCGCCACGCTCGATGCGGCGAACGTCGCGATCACCCCGCACCAGAACAAGCCGGAGAAGACGCCCGAGGCGGTCCTCGACAACGAGGTGACGAGCCTCAGGATGGGCGTGTTCAACCTCGGCTTCATCGGCGTGCGCAACACGCAGGAAGCGCGCCGCTTCGCCGACTGGTGGGCCGAGCGCACCTACGCCTTCTGCCGTGCGGAGGTCCACAACGGGCTGTTCACCGACCAGAAGTGGATCAACTTCGCGCCGGTCTTCTTCGACGGCGTGTCGATCCTCAAGTCGTCGCGGCACAACGTCGCCACGTGGAACCTCACCACGCGCGCGCTCACGGGCAGCCTCGCCTCCGGCTTCCTCGTCGACGGCGAGCCGCTCGCCTTCTACCACTTCACCGGCTTCGACAGCGGCGCCCACCGCGTGATGGCGGTGAAGAACGCCGCGGGCAACGCCGCGGTGCAGGAACTGATCGGCTGGTACGAGCGGGAAACCGCGGCCGCCCACGACGAGGCGATCGAGCGCTCGCCGTGGGCGTTCGGGAGCTTCAGCGACGGCACGCCGATCCAGCCGCACCACCGCTGGCTGTATCGGGAGAACCACGACCTGCAGCTCGCCTTCCCCGATCCCTACTACGCGGGGCCGGACCGGCTCTCGCTGACCGACTGGTGCCGCACCGAGGGCCGGCTGCGCTTCCCGCAGTTCTTCGCGAAGGACGGCGGCTCGGCGAAGCTCGCGCCCTGGCCGGGGCAGCAGACCGTCGCGCCGCTCGCCGCCCTCAAGCTCGCCCTGCTGATGTTCGCGCCGCGCAGGGGCCGGTCGCTGCGCGAGCGGCTGGCCCGGCTGCTGCGCCGCGAGGGCCTTGCCGGCATTGTTCGACGCATCCGCCGCCCGGTCCGCCGGAGACCCGCTTGATCGACGTCGTCATTCCCGTCTACAAGGGATACGAGCAGACCCGGCGCTGCGTCCAAAGCGTCCTCGGCAGCCAGAACCGCGCCGGACTCGAGGTGGTCCTGGTCGACGACGCCTCGCCGGAGCCGGCGATCGGCGACTACCTCGACGCCATCGCGGCACAGGGACGAGCGAGGCTGCTGCGCAATCCCGCGAACGAGGGCTTCGTTCGCTCGGTGAATCGCGGCATGGCGCTGCACCCCGACCGCGACGTGGTGCTCCTCAACAGCGACACCGAGGTCGCGGGCGACTGGCTCGACCGCCTGCACGCATGCGCCCATCGTGCGGCCGACGTCGCCACCGCGACGCCCTTCTCCAACAACGCCACCATCTGCTCCTACCCCTTCGAGGGCTGGAGCGGGAAGGTGCCGGGAACGCTCGGGCTCGCGGGCCTCGACCGCGTCTTCGCCGGCGCGAACGCGGGCCGTTCGGTGGACATCCCGACGGCGGTCGGCTTCTGCATGTACATCCGGCGCGATGCGCTCGCCGCGCTCGGTGCGTTCGACGCACAGCGCTTCGGCCGCGGCTATGGCGAGGAAAACGACTTCTGCATGCGCGCCCTCAAGGCGGGCTGGCGCAACGTGCTCGCGGGCGACGTGTTCGTCTACCACGAGGGCTCGGTGAGCTTCTCCGAGGAGCGCTTCGCGCTCATGCAGGCCGCGGGGAAGACCCTCGTCGAGGCGCATCCCGATTACCCGGGCCGCGTGCACGAGTTCCTCGTGGCCGACCCGGCGAACGAGCTGCGCATCGCCGTGGACCGCGCACGCATCGATCACGGCGTGGAGGAAGCGCGCCATGTGCTCGCCGAGCGGGCCGACGAGCGCACGCGCATCACGCAGGGACTGTGGCACATCGAGAACATCGCCGCCGAGCGCGATTCGACCATCGGCCAGTTGAACCGCGGCCTCGAGCACGCCTCCCGGCGCCTCGCCGAGCGCGATGCGCTGATCGCGAAGAAGGAGAACGAGATCGCGGAGCTGCGCGCCGGCCTCGCCTACGCCGAGAAGCTGGCGTTCGAGCGCGAGGCGCAGCTGCAGCGCATCCACGCCTCGGGCGTGTGGCGCGTCGCGAGCGCGGTCGCGCGCGGCGGGCGGTGGCTGCGCCGCAAGACGAGCGGCGGCGCGTGAGGGACCCGCGCGCCCTCGAGCGCCTGCACGCGTCGGCGCGCCCGCGCGTGCTTTTCGTGTCGCACGCCCATGGCGGCGGAGTCGGGCGCCACATCGAAAGCCTCGCCCGCGCCATCGAGGACGACGCCGAAGTCCTCCTCCTCGCGCCGCACCTCGATTGCTTCGCGACGCTTCGCTGGCTTCGGCGCGGCGAGGATTTCTCGGTCTGGTTCCGCGCCCAGGAAGACTGGGACCGCGCGGCGGCGCTCCTCGATGGGATCGGCATCGACCGCGTGCATTTCCACCACGTGCACGGGCTGCCGCAGGAGGTCCTCGCGCTTCCCGGGCGCCTCGCGTGCCCGCACGACCTCACGCTGCACGACTACTTTCCGGCGTGCCCCGCGTACCACATGACCGATGCACGCGGGCGCTACTGCGGCGGCGATCCGCGGTGCACGCATTGCCTCGATGGCGGAGCGGCCCAATGGCCGCTTTCCCTGGAAGCGTGGCGCGGTCGATTCGCGGCGCTGCTCGACTCCGCGCAAAGGGTCATCGTGCCTTGCGTCGATGCGGGCGAGCGCATCCGCAGCTTCTTCCCGCGCGTCTCGCCGGTCGTGTGGCCGCATCCGGAGGACGGGCGTCGGGCCGCTCCCCGCGACGATGCGGGTCCTGGTGCCGGGCGCCATCTCCCCTGCGAAGGGCCTCGACGTGCTCGGCGCCTGCGCACGCGATGCCCGCGAACGCGGCCTGCCGCTGCACTTCCGGGTGCTCGGCTACGTCGCGCGAAGCGTGGGCGAATGGCCGGACCTTCCGCTCAGCGTGAGCGGCGAATACCGCGAAGGCGACCTCGACCGCCTCATCGCCCTCGAGCGCGGCGACGCCTTCTTCTTCCCGGCGCAGTGCCCCGAGACCTACTCGTACACGCTCTCTGCGGCCCTCGCGACCGGGCTGCCCATCGTGGCGACGAACCTGGGCGCCCTCCCCGAGCGCCTCGCCGGACGGAGCAACGCCCGCATCGTCCGCTGGGATGCGGCGGCCGGCGAGATGAACGACGCGCTGTTGGCCTTCGCGCCCGCGGCCACGCGCGCAGAGCCCGCGCCGCAGGGCGCCGCGGCATCGCGCTACCGCGAGCTCTACCTCGCGGGCTTGTCGCGCAAGCCGCACGCGGCGGCCGCGCTGCCGCCGCTCGATCCGGCCTGGCTCGCCCAGCCCCGCGACGCGCCGGCGCTCTCCTCGCTCGCCTGGCTCTTCGAGGACGCCGTGCGCTGCGGCCGCGGCCGTTCGCGCGAGGAGCTGCGCCGCCGCGTGGCCGAGGCCGACGAGCGCATGGCGGCGGCGCAAACCGAGCGCGCGGCGCTCGCACGAAGCGAGGCGGAGCGTTCGGCGGCGCAGGCGGCGGCCGAGCGCGCGGCCGCGCAAGCCGCCGACCTGCGCCGCGAGCTGGAACGGGTCGAATCGAGCCGCTCGTGGAAGCTCACGGCGCCGTTGCGCGCGCTGGCGCGCCTCGCGCGGGGGGGCCGTTGAGGTGCCGGGAGCGCAGCCGCCCCGGTGTATGATGTTCCGCGCCGATCCGCGGCCGACCCCGGACACCCGATGCGCATAGCGTCGCTGCTCAAGAAACGGCTGTCCCTCAACACCGTCATCCGCGTGGCCGCCGGCATCGCCGTGGTCCTCGCGTGCATGCTCTCGGTGAGCGAGATCATGCCGTTGCGCTTCCTGCAGGCGCTCGAGATGCAGGCCTACGACGCGCGCCTCAAGCTCTTCATGCCGCGCACGGTGGACCCGCGCATCGTGATCGTCGACATCGACGAGAAGAGCCTGCAGGCCGAGGGCCACTGGCCGTGGCCGCGCGACAAGCTCGCCCTCCTGCTCCGGCAGCTCTTCGACCGCTACCACGCGCGCGTCGCGGGATTCGACATCGCGTTTCCCGAGCGCGACACGAGCTCCGGCATCGAGACGCTCGACCGGCTCGCGACGACCGATCTGCGCGACGACGCGCAGTTCAAGGCGGAGCTCGAGCGCCTGCGCCCGAAGCTCGACTACGACAAGGTGTTCGCCGACGAGATCGGCAAGCATCCCGTGGTGCTCGGGTTCTTCCTCAACTCGAAGCAGGATCGCGTGGCCGTGCTTCCGCCGCCGCTCTTCGACGCGAAGAGCCTCGCCGCGCAAGGCCGTTTCGCCGCGACGGAGGCGACCGGATTCAGCGGCAACCGCCCCGAGCTTCAGGCGCAGGCGATCGCCGCCGGGCACCTCGTGCCGGGCCTCGACTTCGACGGGGAGACGCGGAGCGTGCCGATGCTGGTGCGCTTTCAGGGCGCCTACTACGAGTCGCTCTCCCTCGCGCTCGCGCGCACCTACCTCGGAAACGTGCCGGCGACCGTGCGCATCGAATCGAGCGGCAGCGGCAAGGATGCGTTCTCCTGGATCAGCTCGCTGCAGGTGGCCGACAAGAAGATCCCGCTCGACGAGGCGATGTCGGCGCTGGTGCCGTACCGCGGCGGCCGCGGCTCGTTCCGCTACGTGTCGGCGACCGACGTGATCCGCGGCAAGCTGGAGCCGAACGAGCTCACCGACAAGGCCGTGATCGTCGGCACGTCGGCGCAGGGCCTGCTCGACATCCGCCAGACCCCGGTGGGAGAGGACTATCCGGGCGTCGAGGTCCACGCGAACATGCTGAGCGGCATCCTCGACCAGTCGATCGAGCGCCGGCCGATCGAGTCCCAGGTGTTCTCCGTCCTGCTGCTGCTCTTCACCGGGATCCCGCTCGCGGTGCTGCTGCCGCGCCTGGGCGCCTTTGCCTCGACCGCGATCTGCGGCGGCATCCTCGCGCTCGTGGTCGGCATCAACCTGTACGCGTGGCGCTCGATGGGCTACGTGCTCGACCTCGCCGTGCCGGTCGCGATGCTGGTCGCGCTCTACCTCTTCAACATGGTCTACGGCTTCTTCATGGAAGCGCGCTCGCGGCGGCTCATCACCGGCCTCTTCGGCACCTACGTCCCGAAGGAGCTGGTGGACGAGATGTCGAGGAACCCCGCGGAGTACTCGATGCGCGGGGAGAGCCGCGTGATGACGGTGCTCTTCTCGGACGTGCGCGACTTCACCTCCATCTCCGAGCACCTCTCCCCGAGCGACCTCAAGGAGATGATGAACATCTACCTCACGGAGATGACGGTGGTGATCCAGGAGAAGCGCGGCACCATCGACAAGTACATCGGCGACGCGATCATGGCCTTCTGGGGCGCGCCGCTCGGCGACGCCGAGCACGCGGTGCACGGCGTCGAGGCGGCGCTCGCCATGCAGAAGCGCATCCGCGGGCTCGATCCCGATTTCGCGAAGCGCGGCTGGAATGTGCTGCACATCGGGGTGGGCCTCAACTGCGGCGAGATGAACGTCGGCGACATGGGCTCGCGCTTCCGGCGCGCCTACACGGTGATGGGCGATTCGGTGAACCTCGCCTCGCGCCTGGAGGGGCTCACGAAGGAGTACGGCGTGGGCATCCTCGTCTCCGAGCACATGGTTGCGGCCGCGCAGGGGTTCGTGTACCGCGAGATCGACCGCGTCGTGGTGAAGGGGCGCACCGAGGGCATCGCGATCTTCGAGCCGCTGGGCAGGATCGGTGAGGTGCCCGAAGCGACCGTGCAGGAAGCCGAACGCTTCCACAAGGCCCTCCAGCTCTACCGCAAGCGCCGCTGGACCGAGGCGCAGCTCGCGCTCGAGAGCCTCGCCGCGCAGTCGCCGGGCACGAAGCTCTACAAGGTCTACCTCGATCGCGTCATGTACTTCGCGACGCAGTCGCCGGAGGCCGCCTGGAACGGAACGTGGGTATTCACGACCAAGTAGCCTACCCGTACGAGGAGCGCGTTCCGCAGCCGGGCGAGGCGATGCCGGTCGCGCAGGGCGTGTGGTGGATCCGCATGCCGCTGCCCTTCGCCCTCGACCACATCAACCTGTGGGTCCTCGAGGACGGCGACGGCTGGACCCTCGTCGACACGGGCTACGGCGACGATGCGACGCGCGCGCTCTGGGAGCGCCACTTCGCGACGACGCTCGCCGGCCGCCCGGTGAAGAACGTGATCGTGACGCACTACCATCCGGACCACGTCGGCAACGCCGCCTTGCTGGTGGAGCGAACCGGGGCGCCTTTGTGGATGACCGCGGCGGAATTCCTCTCGGCCCATGCCGCGCACGACGATGCGGCGCGGTTCGACCGCGAGACCACGCTCGCGCTCTTCGCGAGGAACGGCCTCGATACCTCCTCGATCCCGGAGGCTTCGCGCAAGGCGAACGGCTACGCGCGCGGCGTGCCTTCGGTTCCGCGCCAGTATCGCCGGCTGATGCACGGCGACCGGCTTTGCATCGGCGAGCGCGAATGGGAGGTGATCACGGTCTTCGGCCATGCGCCCGAGCACGCGGCGTTGTGGTGCGCCTCGCTCGGCGTGCTGATCTCGGGCGACCAGGTGCTGCCGCGCATCACGAGCAACGTCGGCGTGTGGGGCAGCCAGCCGGAAGGCGATCCGCTCGCGCTCTTCCTCGATTCGCTCGGGCGCTTCGCGCACCTTCCCCACGACGCGCTCGTGCTGCCGTCGCACGAACGCGTCTTCCGCGGGCTGCACCCGCGCATCGCCGGGCTGCACGAGCATCACGAGCGGCGCCTCGAGCGCCTGCTGGAGGGCTGCGCGAAGCCGATCACCGCGTACGAGGCGATCCCGCTCCTCTTCAAGCGCCGGCTCGACGAGCACCAGATGCGCTTCGCCATGGGTGAGGCGATCGCGCACCTGCATTACCTGGAGCGGCGCGGGCGGGTCGTGCGAAGCGAGGACGCCGGCGGCGTACGCCGCTTCGCGCGGGCCTAGGCGAGCGAGCGCATCGCGCGCCCGAGCCCGGCGATCGTGAGCGGGTACATGCGCCCTTCGAGGATGCGCTGGATGTTGAGGATGGTCGTGGTCCATCCCCAGTGCTCCTCGGGCACCGGATTGAGCCATGCGGCCCGCGGCCACGCTCGCAGCATCCGCTCGAGCCACGCTCGGCCGGGCTCGTCGTTCCACTGCTCGACGCTCCCGCCCGCCTGCTCGAGCTCGTAAGGGCTCATGGTGGCATCGCCCACGACGACCAGCCTGTAGTCGTGCCCGTACCTGCGCATCACGTCGACGGTGCGGATGCCCTCGCGGTGGCGGCGGCGGTTGTCCTTCCACACCGAGTCGTAGACGCAATTGTGGAAATAGAAATGCTCGAGGTTCCTGAACTCGCTGCGCGCCGCGGAGAAGAGCTCCTCCACCGCCCGGATGTGGTCGTCCATCGTCCCGCCCACGTCGAGGAAGAGCAGCACCTTCACCGCGTTGTGCAGCTCCGGGACCATGCGCAGGCTGAGCCACCCCGCGTTCCTCGCCGTGGAGCGGATGGTGCCGTCGAGGTCGAGCACGTCGGGCGCGCCCTCGCGCGCGAAGCGCCGCAGGCGGCGCAGCGCGAGCTTGATGTTGCGCACGCCGAGCTCGACGTCCGTGTCGTAGTCGCGGAACTCGCGCCGGTCCCACACTTTCACCGCACGCCGGTTGCGCGATCCGTCCTGGCCGATGCGCACGCCCTCCGGGTTGAAGCCGTACGCGCCGAAGGGCGACGTGCCCGCGGTTCCGATCCACTTCCCGCCGCCCTGGTGGCGGCCCTTCTGCTCCTCGAGGCGTGCCCGGAGGGTCTCCATGAGCTTCTCCCAGCCGCCCAGCGCCTCGACGCGCGCCTTTTCCTCCTCGGTGAGCCAGCGCTCGGCCATCTTGCGCAGCCACTCGTGGGGAATATCCGCGACGATGGCGTCGGGAACCGATGCGACTCCCTTGAAATACGAGCCGAACGCGAGATCGAAGCGATCGAAATAGGCCTCGTCCTTCACGAGGCACAGGCGCGCGAGGATGTAGAACTCGTCCACGCTGCCGTGGACCACGCCTTCGTCGAGCGCCTCGAGCAGGGTGAGGAACTCCTTCACGCTCGCGGGGACTCCCGCCTCGCGCACCCTGAAGAAGAAGTCGAACAGCATCTCGCAGGCTAGCGACCCGATTCGAGGAGCGCCTTGAGGCGATCGAGCGCCGCGGCCCAGAACGCCTTCTGGGTGCGCGCGGAGGCGGCACTGCGCAGCCTTCCGTGCGCGGCACGCAGCCCGCGCGCCTGCTCGTAGCCCACGGTCACCATCTGGCCCCACCAGTCGGGCACGCCGAACTTGCGGCTGAGGAGGAGCGCGATGTCCTTGTGCGCCATCGCGCGTGCGCCCGCCCGGTCGAGCACGGCCAGCCACTCGCTCCATGGCCGCCCCGTCGCGCGCATCACCGCCTCCGTGCCGGCGCCCGCGAGGCGCAGCTCGTTGCGCGACGCGCCGTTGCGCGCGAGCCATCCGCGCAGCGGGCCCCGCGCGCTCGCCTTTCGTACCGGGGGCTTTCGCGACGCGGCCGCGTGCGCGACGGGCTTGCGGGCCGCGGCCACTCAGCCTCCGCGGCGCTGCAGGAAGACCAGCTGCTCGAAGAGGTGCACGTCCTGCTCGTTCTTCACCAGCGCGCCGTAGAGCGGCGGGATCGCGGCCTGGTGGCCTTCGCTCCTCAGCGCCTCGGGCGCGATGTCCTCGGCGAGCAGCAGCTTCAGCCAATCGAGGAGCTCGGAGGTCGAGGGCTTCTTCCTGAGCCCCGGCATGTCGCGGATGCCGAAGAACGCCTCGAGCGCCGCCTGCACCAGCCGCTTCTTGACGCCGGGGAAGTGCACGTCGACGATCGCCTGCATCGTCTCCTTGTCGGGGAAGCGGATGTAATGGAAGAAGCAGCGGCGCAGGAACGCGTCGGGAAGCTCCTTCTCGTTGTTCGAGGTGATGAAGATGATCGGACGGTGGCGCGCGCGCACCGTCTCGCGCGTCTCGTAGACGTGGAACTCCATCCGGTCGAGCTCGCGCAGCAGGTCGTTGGGAAACTCGATGTCGGCCTTGTCGATCTCGTCGACCAGCACCACGGCCTGCTCGGGCGACTCGAATGCCTGCCACAGCACGCCCTTCAGGATGTAGTTGGCGATGTCTCCGACCCTCTGGTCGCCCAACTGGGAATCCCGCAGCCGCGATACCGCGTCGTACTCGTACAGGCCCTGCTGCGCCTTGGTGGTCGACTTGATGTGCCACTCGAAGAGCGGCTTGCCGAGGGAGCGGGCCACCTCCTCGGCGAGCATCGTCTTCCCGGTGCCCGGCTCGCCCTTCACGAGAAGCGGCCGGCCGAGCGTGATCGCCGCGTTCACCGCGAGCTTGAGCTCGTCGTCGGCGACGTAGGTGTCGGTGCCCTGAAACTTCATGCGCCGAGTATACCGGCGGCCCGACCCTTTCGCCGCGCGGATCCGTTCCACCGTCCGTCATCCCGCTGGTGCGCGAAAACCTCTACCGATGGAGCAACTGGACGATAGTGCGGCGCAGCCAGGACTACACGCGCGAGGATGCGCGCACCATCGACTTCCCGGTTCGCGTCGCGGCAAACGGGGAAGCGGTGGTGCGCTATACCGTGCGCTACACCTGGTGAGCCCGGGCCGCTCAGGCCTTCCCGGCGGAGGCCTTCCGCGTATTGGCCTGCGGCTTCTTCTGCCCGCCCTTGGGCGGCGCCGATGCGGCCTTGGTCGGCTCCGGCTTCGGGATGGGTTTCCCTTCCTTCTTCATGTTCGCCTGGTAGTTCTTCACGGCGTAATCCTCCGCCGCGGCGAGGGACGCCTTCTCCTTCTCGGCTGAGGCTTTCGCCTTCGCCGCGGCGGCTTCCTTCGCCGCCGGGTCCATCGGTGGCGCCGGCGGCAGCTTCGCGAGCGCCGCGGAGGAGGCGAGCAGCAGGGCCGAGAGGAAAGTTGCGTTGCGGATGGCCTTGTTCATCAGTCGTCTCCCGGGGCCGGTTGCTCCTGCGCGCCCGCGATCTTCTCCGGGCGCTTGCCCTGCTTCACCTCGTCGTACCAGATCGCGTGGTGCTCCTTCGCCCACTCCTCGTCCACGTAGCCGTCGCGCATTGCGCGGTACGCGCCCTCCATGCCGATGGTGCCCATGTAGATGTGCCCAAAGGCGGCGCAGATGAAGAGCACGGCAGCGATCACGTGGATCACGTTCGCGGTCTGCATCGACTCGCGCACCTGGTTCCAGTTCGGGAAGTCGAGGATGAGGCCGGTCACGGCCATCACGATGCCGAGAAGCGTCACCCCGCCCCAGAACCACATCTTCTCCATGCCGTTGAAGCGGCCGGAGGGGATCTCGTGCTTCGAGAACATGCCGCCGAAGGTCGTGATCCACTTCCAGTCGATCGCGTGGAGGAAGTTGTCCTTCACGAAGATGAGGAAGCCCACGACGATCGAGAAGATGAAGAGCGGCCCCACGAAGTTGTGCAGGTTCTTCGAGACGATCGTGAGCCACGAGAAGCCGGTGTAGCCCAGCCACGGCAGGATGATGTACTTGCCGAAGAACATCACGATGCCGGTGAACGCGAGGAACACGAAGCTGATCGCCATCGTCCAGTGCGCGGCCCGCTCCACGGCGTTGAAGCGCTCGATGAGCCGCCCGGTGGGCGCGCCCTTCAACCGGATCGGTCCCTTGATCAGGTAGAAGACGATGATCGCGGCGAGCACGATCACGATGAGCCAGCCGCCGATCTGCGTGAGCGGCCCGTTGCGCAGCGCGCGCCATTCGCGCCCGGTGCCCGAGATGAGCACGTTCTTCTCCGATCCCGGCAGCGATGCGTACTGCGGCTTCTCGCTCAACTGCGTCCAGTTGGCCGGCGGGTTGTTCCAGCCGGGGACGGCGGTGGACGTCTGTCCGGAGCCGGGCGGCGATTCGGCCATCGGCTGCGCGACCTGCGGCGGCGCGTTGTGCTTCACGTCCTCGCCCTTGGTCGGCGCGGTGGTGGGCGGGGCCGGCGATTGCGCGAGCGCCGCGGAGAACGGCAGCGCGAGGGCCGCCCCGAGGATCAACGCCCCCAAGAGTCGCGGATGGCTTCGAGTCATGGTTCCTCCTCCTGGCTATTGCCTGGCGTCGTGGGTGCGAAGGTACTCGTTCTCGTGGCCCGCACGCTCGGCGAGCGCCGCCTCGAACTTCTGCTTGTCGCCCTTGAAGAGGCCGCCGGCGTACTGATGCACGTCCTCCTTGCTGGCGAAGGGCTTCGCGGCGTCCTGCGGGATCTCGTGGCACGCGGCAAGGAGCGCCGCCGCGACGAGCGTGAAGAGGATCTTCTTCATGCCTTGGCTCCCAGGTTGTCGGACACCTTGTCGCTGCCGAGGTAGGCCGTCTTCCAGCCCCACAGCTCCTCGCCCTTGCCGCGCGTGACCACCCGCGTCTTGTAGATCTTCGCGATCACCGCCGAATCGCCCGCGATGAGCGCCTTGGTGGAGCACATCTCGGCGCACAGCGGGAGCTTGCCTTCGGCGATGCGGTTGCGGCCGTACTTGCGGAACTCCTCGACGGAGCCGTCCTGCTCGGGGCCGCCGGCGCAGTACGTGCACTTGTCCATCTTGCCGCGCAGGCCGAAGGCGCCCGCCTGCGGGAACTGCGGCGCGCCGAACGGGCACGCGTAGTAGCAGTAGCCGCAGCCGATGCACAGGTCCTTGTCGTGCAGCACGATCTCGTCCTCGGTGCGGTAGAAGCAGTCCACCGGGCACACCGCCATGCAGGGCGCATCGGTGCAGTGCATGCAGGCGACCGAGATCGAGCGCTCCCCGGGCACGCCGTCGTTGAGCGTCACCACACGCCGGCGATTCACGCCCCAGGGAATCTCGTGCTCGTTCTTGCACGCGGTGGCGCACGCGTTGCATTCGATGCAGCGCTCGGCGTCGCAGATGAATTTCATCCTGGCCATGGTGTTCTCCTCTTCAGGCGCGCTCGATGTTGCAGAGCGTCGTCTTGGTCTCCTGCATCATCGTGACCGAGTCGTAGCCGTAGGTCGTGCCGGTGTTCACCGCGTCGCCGCGCACGATCGGGGCCGCGCCCTCCGGGTACTTGTCGAGCAGGTCCTTGCCCTGCCACCAGCCGGCGAAGTGGAACGGCATGAAGCCCGTCCCGGGCCCCACGCGCTCGGTGACGAGCGCGCGCGCCTTGAGGCGCGCGCCGGTGGGCGTCGAGACCCACGCCCAGTCCCAGTACTTGAGGCCGCGGTCCGCCGCGTCCTTCGGGTTGATCTCGACGAAGTTCTCCTGCTGCAGCTCCGCGAGCCACGGGTTGGAGCGCGTCTCGTCGCCGCCGCCCTCGAACTCCACCAGGCGTCCGGAGGTGAGGATGATCGGGAATTTCTCCGCGACCTTGTCCTCCACGGCCTTCTGCTGGATCGTCTTGAAGAGCGTGGGCAGCCTCCAGAACGCCTTCTTGTCGTCGTGCGTCGGGTACTTCGCCACGAGGTCGGGGCGCGGGCTGTAGAGGGGCTCGCGGTGTTGCGGCACGCCGTCCGGGAAGTTCCACACGACCGCGCGCGCCCGGGCGTTGCCCCAGAAGTGCACGTTGTGGTTCACCATGCACACGCGCTGGATGCCACCCGAAAGGTCGGTCTTCCAGTTCTTGCCCTCGGCCGCCGCCTGCTCCTCCGGCGTGAGCTCGTTCCACCAGCCCAGCTTCTTCATCAGCACGTGGTCGAACTCGGGGTGCCCGACGGTGATGTCGGAATCCTTCACGCACGAGCCGTCGGCCGCGAGCAGGCTCACGCCATCCTTCTCGATGCCGAAGTTCGCGCGGAAGCAGCCGCCGCCGTCCATCATCTTCAGATCCTCGCGATACAGCACCGGAGAGCCCGGGTGCTTGATGGCCGCGGTGCCGTAGCTCGGCCACGGCAACCCGAAGTAGTCGCCGTTGCAGTCGTAGCCGGTCTCCTTGTCGACGGTGGGCTTGGTGCAGCGCAGCGTCTTCACGTCGAAGGCCGCCATGTTGCGCATGTGGGCCTTGAGGCGCTCCGGCGTCGATCCGGTATAGCCGATGGTCCAGTTGCCGGCGTTGATCTCCTTGGTCATGTCCTCGACCAGCGGCTCGTCCCAGCCCGTCTTGTCCTTCACCAGCCGGATGTTCTTCACGAACTCGGGGCCGTAGCCGAGCTTCTTCGCAAAAGCGTACATGATCGTGTGGTCGGGCTTCGACTCGAACAAGGGCTCGATCACCTTCTCGCGCCACTGGATCGAGCGGTTGGAGGCCGTCACGGAGCCCGAGGTCTCGAGCTGCGTGGCCGCGGGCAGCAGGTACACGCCCTCCTTGCGGTCCGGCATCACCGAGGATGCGGTCGGGTACGGATCGATGATGACCATGAGGTCGAGCTTCTCCATGGCCTTCTTCATGTCGAGGCCGCGCGACTGCGAGTTCGGCGCGTGGCCCCAGTAGACGACCGCGCGCAGGTTCGGATCCTGGTCGATGAGGTCGTTCTTCTCGAGCACGCCGTCGACCCAGCGCGAGACCGTCATGCCGGGCTTCTCCATCATCGCCTTCGACGCGAAGCGGCCCTTCATCCACTCGTAGTCGACACCCCAGACCTTGCACCAGTGCTTCCAGGCGCCCTCGATGAGGCCGTAGTAGCCGGGGAGCGAATCGGGGTTGGGCCCCACGTCGGTCGCGCCCTGCACGTTGTCGTGGCCGCGGTAGATGTTGGTGCCGCCGCCCGAGACGCCGACGTTGCCCAGCGCGAGCTGCAGGATGCACGAGGCGCGCACCATGGCGTTGCCGATGGTGTGCTGCGTCTGTCCCATGCACCAGATGATGGTGGACGGGCGGTTCTTCGACATGGTCTCGGCGGCTGCGAGGACCGCGGACTCGGGGGCGCCGGTCACCTCGGTCACCTTGTCCGGCGTCCACTTCTGCATCACCTCGTCGCGCACCTTGTCCATGCCGTAGACGCGCGCGTCGATGTAGTCCTTGTCCTCCCAGCCGTTCTTGAAGATGTGGTACAGCATGCCGAAGAGGAACGCCACGTCGGTGCCCGAGCGCAAGCGGATGAACTGGTCGGCCTTCGCGGCGGTGCGCGTGAAGCGCGGGTCGCACACGATCATCTTCGCGCCGGTCTCCTTCGCGTGCAGCGCGTGCAGCATCGAGACCGGGTGCGCCTCGGCCGCGTTCGAGCCGATGAACATCATGCACTTCGTGTTCTGGATGTCGTTGTACGAGTTGGTCATCGCGCCGTAGCCCCACGTGTTCGCGACGCCCGCGACGGTCGTGGAGTGGCAGATGCGCGCCTGGTGGTCCATGTTGTTGGTGCCCCACATGGACACGAACTTGCGCATCATCTGCGCCTGCTCGTTGCTGTGCTTCGAGGAGCCCACCCAGAAGACGGCATCGGGGCCGCTTTCCTTGCGGATCGCGAGCAGCTTGTCGCCGATCTCGTTCACCGCCTGCTCCCAGCTGATGCGGCGGTACTTGCCGTCGACGAGCTTCATCGGGTACTTCAGGCGATGCGAGTTCTCGGTCATGCCGTGCTCGCGGATGCTCGCTCCCTTCGCGCAGTGCGCGCCCATGTTGAGGGGCGAGTCGAACACCGGCTCCTGGCGCACCCAGACTCCGTCGGTCACCACCGCGTCGATCGCGCAGCCCACGGAGCAGTGCGTGCAGACGGTGCGACGCGTGACCGTCTTGCCGGTGGCCGCGGCGTCGGCGGCGGAGGCCTCGCCGATCAGGTGCAGGGGCAGCTGCGAGGCGAATGCCGCGATGCCGGCGCCGAGCCCCGTGCCCTTGAGGAAGGCGCGGCGATCGACGGTCTTCGCGGCGAGCGTGGAGGCGGCGCGAGCCAGCGGATTCACCGCTTGCGCCTCGGCCTGCGACTTGCGCGTGAGCAGCATGGTCGGCTCCTCAGACTTTGGTGGTCTTGTAGTACTTCTGGATGTGGTCGGTCACGCGGTACCCCTGCGCCGCGTCCTGCGCGGAAGCCTGCTTGTCGCCCGCCGGCACGGCCTTGCGCCCCGTCACCACGGCGGCGACGGCGCCCGCACCGCCCAGTCCGGCGGCGAGCACGAAGTTGCGGCGGGAATTCGGTTTCGTGGCTTTCATGTCGGCCTCCTTGTTGGAACTCGTTCAGTCCAGCGAAAACGATTGGGTCTCCAGCGCCAGGAACGCGGCGCCGAGGGCGGCGACCCTTCGATAGTAGTTCGATGCTTCTGCGGATGCGAGCGCCGCGAGAAAGTTTCCCGCTCCCGGCGCAACGTGCGCCTCGAAGAAGCGGCGCTGCTCGGCGATCGTCGCCGGGCCGCGGCCCGCGCCGCCCGCGACGAGCACGCGCATCGCCTCGAAGAGCGCGCCGAAATGATCTTCCGGCTCGGTGGCGTCGGGGCGCGGCGCGAGGCCGAGCGCGGCGAGGTCCGCGCGGATGCGAACGCGCGGATGGTCGACCGCGGTGGCGCCCGTGTAGTGGCCCGCAGAGCACGAGACGCACGCCTTGCCCATGGTCGCGAAGAGCGCGTCGTGCTCCGCGCCCGCGGCATCCGCATCCATCGCCGAGGAGGCCGCGACGAGCTCGTTCCAGGCGCGGGCGAGCGCCGGATCGCCCGCGGAGCCGAGCGGCGGGGACTGCGCGACGCGGTGGAGCAACGCGTTGTCGGGCGCGGCATGGACGAGCCTCGCGATGAGCGCGTAGAGATCGGCTCGCGCCGCCTCCTCGGGCGCGAGCGCGCGATGCAGCGCGACCGGCGCGGCCGCAGCCGGTGCGCTCACGAGCCGTCTCCCAGGCCGAACACCGAGGCCTCGTCCTTCGCCGACATCATGTCGACGACCCGGCAATCGCCGCACATCTGCAGCCGGCGCAGGGCCTGCGGACTCGAGAACATCCCGTGGCTCGCGAGCCTCGCCAGCATCGCCTCGATCATCTGCCGGGTGCCGAAGGGCTTGTCGCAACGGATGCAGCGGAACGGCTGCGTCTCGTTGAGCAGGCGCGCCTCGCGCGCGGCGGCGCCGAGGAGGAGCCGCGGCGAAAGCACGATCGCATCCTCGGGGCAGGTGGCCTCGCACAGCCCGCATTGCACGCAATTGCGCTCGACGAACTTGAGCAGCGGCCGATCGACGCCATCCATGAGGGCCGACTCGGGGCAGGAGCCGACGCAGGACATGCACATCGTGCACTTGTCGCGATCCACCCGCACCTCGCCCCAGGGAGCGCCTTCGGGGAGCGCGATCTCGGCGACCGGCTCCGGCGCAAGCTTCGCGAGATGGTCGACCGCGAATTCGATCGAGGTGCGCTTGTCGTTGGATATCGCGAAGGAGGCGGCAGCCGCCGCGGGCGGCGCGGGCTCGAGCGACTCGAAGGCCGCGGCGATGGAAACCGCGTCGCGTACTTCGAGCGCCGCGAAGTGGCGTCCGGGCCTGCCCAACCCCGCGAGGATCGCTTCGCCGATCGCCATCTGCGCACGCAGCGCAGCCACATATCGCGCATCGTCGGTTCCGGTGCAAAGCACCACCACCTGGCTCGCGCCGTACGCGATCGCGGGCAGCAGCAGGTCGAGTCCGATCGCCGCGACGTGCCACGCCTCGAGGGGCAACGCCCGAGCCGGCAGTCCGCCGCCCGACGCCGCCGCCTGCGCCAGCAGCTCGCGCCCGGCCCCGCCGTCATGGAACACGATGCACGCATCCACACCGCCGGCCTCGCGGTACGCGGAAAGCAGCTGCTTCACCTGCGCGCCGCGTTCCGCCACGCGCGGGAACTGGTATCCCATCGCCCCCGAGGGGCACACCGTCGCGCAAGCGCCGCACCCCATGCACAGGTGCGGATCCACGCGCACGCGATCACCGTCGGCCGAGATCGCCTGCGTGGAGCAGACCTCGATGCATGCGCTGCAGCCGGTCACCTGCGAGCGGCTGTGCGCGCACAGGTTCTCGCGATAGGAGAAGAAGCGCGGCTTCTCGAATTCGCCCACCGCCTCGCGCAGCTCGGCGAGCATGGCCTCGAGCGGGGCCACCTCGCCCGGCGCGCGGAAATAGCCCTGCGGCGGCTGCCGCATCGCGAACAGCGGCCGCGACGAGAAATCGAGCAGCAGGTCGAAGCGAACCGGCGTCGCGCCCACGCTCGCCTCGACGCCGGCGCCCGCGAGGTCCGCGATCGCCACGTCGAACTGGCCGAGATAGCCGGCGACGCTCTCCACGCGGCCCGACCAGGCGCCGAAGGCCGTGCTCGCGACGCTGCCGGAGCGCGGCTCGAGGAGCGTCACGTGCAGCGAGCCCGCGAGCCGCTCGGCGCATTCGCGCGCGCGCGCCGGCTCGTCGCCTGAAACGATCAGAAGGTTTCCGCGGGAACGGTAGGAGACGCTCGCGACCGGCTCCGGCGGGGCGAGCCGCGCGAGCGAAGCCAATGCGGCGAGCTTGGGGGCGCAGTCGACGGGCTCGGGGGTCCAGCCGCGCGCCTCGAGGCCGTGAAGCGCCTCCGGGGCCAGGGCTCCCGATTTCGGGCCCGCGTCGCGGACCGTTGCGGACATCCCGTTGACGAGCGCCATCGCGTGACGTCTGCGCTGCCGCTCCGTCGCCGGCACGCCAGCGCTCCTCTGTTGTGGTCCGGCCCGTCATCCCGCCCGGACCGCCATTCGCAATCTTTTGCGGAAAGTCTACACCAAAGGACCGGGCCCAACGTTCGTTATATCGCGCCGCGACTCATCGAATCCGGCTCGGCAGCGGGCGCAGCGGAAGTATCGAATCCCTGCGTGTCGGCGGCCGGCTGCGCGGATGCGCTCGGCGCGCAGGATGCGTCGCCTGTACCGGCCGTCTCGCGATCCTCCGGCGCCTTCGCGGCCGGCTCGCCGTTCAGCATCGCCAGCTGGTTGAGCTTTTCCAGCCAGCCGGCGGGCAAGGGATCGGGCTTCGTGTAGTCGTCGATGTAGACGTCGAGACCGTCCATCGGGTAGAGCGCGGCATCGGCGAAGAGCGCCTTCAGCGCCTGGCCCTTGAGCGTCGGATCGACGCCGGGACGCATGAAGGGCGCGAAATCGGAATCGGGCGTGAGCGACTCGGGCGGCGGCAGCGGCGCCGGCGCCCCTTCGGCCTGGACGGGAGGCGGCGGTGCGCAGATCCCCTCGCCCTCGGCGGGATTCGGTGCCGTGGACGACGGCGCAACCGCCGGCAGCGATGCGTCGGCAACGACGGGGGCGTTCCGCGCCTTGATCTTGCGCCGCGACCAGCGCGCGAGGAAGCCTTCGTCGCTCTCGCTCACTGCGATCCCTCCTCGCGCAACCGCCCTTCCTTGCCCACGAAGGAACGCGGCTTGCGGCGCTCCTTCGGCTGCGGCCGGTAGTTCTCCTCGACCCACGCCGCCATCCAGCCCACGAGATCGGGCCACGCGCGCGCGCGCTCGACGCGCTCGGAGCCGTCCATCCAGCGCGCCGCCTCGTTGTAGGAAAGCGTCGCCTGGTAGGGATAGAGGCCTTCGCCGGACTCGTCGGCGCGCAGGGCCACGAACACGCTCGGCTCGTCGCTCGTGACGTTGAGGTAGTAGCCCTCGGCCTCGCCCGGAAAGAGCGTGAGGCCGATCCCGGGGTGCAGCCGCCGCAGCAGGCTCGCGTCCTCGGCGACCACGCGGGCCTCGCCGCCCTCGTCGGGAGCGACGCCCGCGAGCACCCAGCGATGCGTCTCCCAGCGACTGTGGACGCAATGGCGCTCGAGGATCACGGAGATCTTGCGCGTGGGATGTGCGTCCATCGCATCACTATATAGGGGAAATCGCGCCGCGCCACGCGTGCTATCCTGAATTTTCCCCTGCCTTTTCAACGCCCCGTGAGCAAGACCGTCATCCCCCTGCACCCGCAGCCCGGCTCGCTGCCGATTCCCGAGGGAAGCGCCGCCGCCGGTGCTCCCCGCGATGCGCTCGGCCGCGCACTGCGCGACTTGCGCATCTCGGTGACGGACCGCTGCAACTTCCGGTGCACCTACTGCATGCCCAAGGAGGTGTTCGACGCGAGCCACGAGTTCCTGCCGCACGCCGAGATCCTCAGCTTCGAGGAGATCGTGCGCATGGCGCGGATCTTCCGCTCGCTCGGCACCGAGAAGATCCGCCTCACCGGCGGCGAGCCGCTGCTGCGCCGCGGCATCGAGCGCCTGGTCGCGATGCTGCGCGAAGCGGTGCCCGGCGTCGACCTCACGCTCACCACCAACGGCTCGGCGCTCAAGGCGCGCGCGCGGGCGCTTCGCGAGGCGGGGCTGGACCGCATCACCGTGAGCCTCGATTCGCTCGACGACGCCACCTTCCGCGCCATGAACGACGTGGACTTCCCGGTCGCGCGCGTGCTCGAGGCGATCGATGCGGCGGGCGCAGCGGGGTTCGATCCCATCAAGGTGAACATGGTGGTGAAGCGCGGCGTGAACGACCGGCAAGTGCTCGACATGGCGCGCCATTTCCGCGGCACCGGGTGCATCGTCCGGTTCATCGAGTTCATGGACGTGGGCTCGACGAACGCCTGGCGCATGGACGACGTGATCGCCTCGGCCGAGATCGTGCGCCGCATCTCGGCGCATTTCCCGCTCGAGCCGATCGAGGCGCACTACGGCGGCGAGGTCGCGGAACGCTGGCGTTACGCGGACGGCTCGGGCGAGATCGGAGTGATCTCCTCGGTCACCCGGGCTTTCTGCTCCACGTGCACGCGCGCGCGGCTTTCGACCGACGGCGAGCTCTACACCTGCCTTTTCGCGCAACGCGGCTACGGCCTGAAGCGCCTGCTGAGGAGCGGCGCGGAAGACGACGCCATCGAGGGCGCCATCGCCGCGATCTGGCGGCAGCGCTCCGATCGCTATTCCGAGATCCGCACCGAAGAGACCGCGGCGAGGCGCAAGGTCGAGATGTCGTTCATCGGAGGCTGAGGCGATCCGTGGGCTACCGGCCGATCCTCACGCACAACGCGCGTCCCGCGACCTACACCGTCGATGCGCTCGACGAGACCGGCGCGCGCGTCCCCACGCCGATCGCGGGCGAGCATCCGCTCACGCTCTACGTCGATCGGAAGGAGATCGTGACCCTCATGACGCTGGGGGCGGCGCCCGAGGCGCTCGCGATCGGGTTCCTGCGCAACCAGCGGCTCGTCTCCTCGCTCGAGCAGATCGTCTCCGTGCAGGTGGACTGGGAGGTGGACGCGGTCGCCGTCACCACCCGCGGCGGGCTCGAGGACCTGGAAGCGAGGACGCGGAAGCGAACGGCGACGACCGGCTGCGGCCAGGGCACCGTGTTCGGCGACCTCATGGCCGACATCGAGTCGATCCGCCTCGCGGACGAAACGCGCATCGACGAGGAGACGCTCTTCGGCCTGCTCAATTCGGTGCGCCTGCACGAATCGATCTACAAGCAGGCGGGCGCGGTGCACGGCTGCGCGCTCGCCAGCGGATCCGAGATCCTCACGTTCGTCGAGGACGTGGGCCGCCACAACGCGGTCGACGCGATCGCCGGGTGGATGTGGCTCGAGGGCGTCGACGGCCGCGACAAGATCTTCTACACCACGGGGCGGCTCACTTCGGAGATGGTCATCAAGGCGGCGCAGATGCAGGTGCCGGTGCTGGTCTCGCGCTCGGGGCTCACCAAGATGGGCCACGAGGTCGCGCGGCAGGTGGGCATCACGATGATCGGCCGCGCGGTGAACCGCCACTACCTCCTCTTCACCGGGGAGGATCGGCTGGTCCGCGCGTCGCAGCGCCGCCGCGCGGGCACCGTTGCACCAGGATGCCCGGGATTGAGGTGAGCGGCATCGTCCTCGCCGGCGGCCAGGGCAGCCGCATGGGCGGCGTGGACAAGGGGCTGCAGCCGTTTCGCGGCAAGCCCATGGCCGCGCACGCCATCGAGCGCTTCGCCCCGCAGGTGGACGAGCTCCTCGTCAACGCCAATCGCAACGTCGAGGAATACGCACGCTTCGGCCACCGCGTGATTTCCGACGAGATCGCCGGCTTCGCGGGGCCCCTCGCCGGGTTCGAGCGGGGCCTCGCCCACGCCTCCGGCTCGCTCGTCGCGACCGTGCCGTGCGATTCGCCGTTCCTTCCTGCCGACCTCGTCGCGCGCCTTCGCGCCGCGCTCGAAGAGGCGGGAGCGGACCTGGCGGTCGCCAGGACCGGCGAGCAGGCGCATCCGGTGTTCTGCCTCATGCGCCGATCGGTCCATGGATCTCTCACGGAGTTCCTCGCGAGCGGCCAGCGCAAGATCGACCGCTGGTACGCGGCGCTTCGCGTATGCGAGGTGGCGTTCGACGACGAGGCCGACGCGTTCCTCAACATCAACACGCGCGAGGAGCTCGCCCACCTCGAGCCGCGCGGGAAGTGACGCTCCCCTCGGTCGAGCGCGCCGGTAGAATCGAGCGACCGGGCGAGATCGCCCTTGCCACCGCCTGATGCCCATGTCCACGCTCACCATCACCCAGGCCTCCTGCGCCGACGACTACGATCCGAACTCGATGCCCGTCGCGAAGGCGCGGGAATTCATCCACCGCTTCCTCCAGCCCCTCGACGCGGTGCTGCGCGTGCCGGTGCGCTCGGCGCTGGGGCGCGTGCTCGCCGCGGACGTGATCTCGCCGGTGGACGTGCCGGCGCATCGCAATTCGGCGATGGACGGCTGGGCCCTGCGCGCCGCGGACCTGAAAGCCGAGGGCGAGACCGCGCTCGAGGAGATCGGCAGCTCCTTCGCCGGACGCCCGTTCGGCGGCAAGGTCGGCTCCGGCCAATGCGTGCGCATCATGACCGGCGGCGTGGTGCCCGAAGGCGCGGACACGGTGGTCATGCAGGAGCGCGCGAAGGCGAACGGCAAGCGCATCGCCTTCGCGCCCGGACCGAAGACGGGCCAGAACGTGCGCGAGGCGGGCGAGGACCTGCGCGCCGGATCCGTGGCGCTGCCGCGCGGACGGCTGGTGCGCCCGGCGGACCTGGGGCTCATCGCCTCGCTCGGCATCGGCGAGGTCGCGGTCTACCGGAAGCTTCGCGTGGCGTTCTTCTCCACGGGCGACGAGCTCAAATCGATCGGCGCCACGCTCGGCGCAGGCGAGATCTACGATTCGAACCGCTACACCCTCCACGGCATGCTCACGCGCCTCGGCTGCGAGGTGCTCGACATGGGCGTGGTGCGCGACGATCCGAAGCTCCTCGAACGCGCGTTCCGCGAGGCGGCGGGCGCCGCCGACGTGGTGATCACGAGCGGCGGCGTGTCCGTGGGCGAGGCGGACTTCGTGAAGGACCTGCTGGGCAAGCTGGGCGAAGTGGTGTTCTGGAAGATCGCGATGAAGCCGGGGCGTCCGCTCGCCTACGGCCGCCTCGGCTCGTCGCACTTCTTCGGCCTTCCCGGCAATCCGGTCTCGGTGATGGTGACGTTCTACCAGTTCGTGCGCGACGCGCTGCTCGTGCTGATGGGCGTCGACCCGGTGCAGCCGCCTCCCACGTTCCCCGCGCGCTGCGCGGCGAAGCTCAGGAAGGCGCCGGGCCGCACCGAGTTCCAGCGTGGCGTCCTTTCGCGCGACGCCGACGGCGCGCTCGTCGTGCGGCCCACCGGCGAGCAGGGCTCCGGCATCCTCAAGTCGATGAGCGAGGCGAACTGCTTCATCGTCCTCGGCGACCACACGGGCGACGTGGAAGCCGGGACGCTGGTCGAGGTGCAGCTGCTCGAAGGCATCGTGTGAGCACCGCCGCTTGGTAAAGTGGCGGCGTGATCCCCTGGCTCCGCGGCGACCAACCCTTCCCGCCGGTCTCGAAGGCGCTGCGCTCGCCCAACGGGCTGCTCTGCGCGGGCGGCGCTCTTTCACCCGGGCGGCTGGTCGAGGCGTACCGGCACGGCATCTTCCCGTGGTACTCCGAGGGCGATCCCATCCTCTGGTGGTCGCCCGATCCGCGCATGGTCCTCTTCCCGGACGAGCTCCGGGTCTCGCGGTCGCTGCGCAAGACGCTCGCGCGCGGCGTCTACGAGACGCGAGTGGACAGCGCGTTTCGCCGCGTGATCGAGGCGTGCGCGGCGCCGCGCGACGCGCGCGGAGGGACCTGGATCGTGCCCGCGATGGTCGAGGCCTACGTGCGCCTCCACGAGCTGGGCTTCGCGCACTCGGTGGAATCGTGGCGCGACGGCGAGCTCGCGGGCGGGCTCTACGGCATCGCCCTCGGCAAGGTGTTCTTCGGCGAGTCGATGTTCGCGCGCGCGACCGACGCCTCCAAGGTCGCGCTGGTGCGCCTCGTCGAGCGTCTCGCGGCCCACGGGTACCGCGTGATCGACTGCCAGCAGGCCACCGCGCACCTCGCCTCCCTCGGCGCGCGCGAGATCCCGCGTACCGTGTTCGCGCAGCTCCTCGAAGAGTCGATACAATATCCACCGGGCGGCGAACGCTGGTCCCCGCAAGGCGACCCGCGGGGATGACGAGAGACGATGGCGAAGCTCAACGACCTACCGATCGCGAACCTGCAGTTCTATGCCACGGCGCCGTACCCGTGCAGCTACCTTCCGGGCAAGCTCGCCCGTTCGCAGGTGGCCACCCCGAGCTACCTGATCGACACGGAGACCTACAGCGCCCTCGTCTCCGCCGGATTCCGCCGCAGCGGCGCCTTCACCTACCGCCCGTACTGCGACCACTGCCACGCGTGCGTTCCGGTGCGCGTGGTCGCCGACGAGTTCCGGCCCGCGCGCTCGCAGCGTCGCGCCGCCGCGCGCCATGCGAGCCTCGAGCCGCGCTGCGCCGAGCTCAAGTTCAACGCCGAGCACTACGCGCTCTACCGGCTCTACCAGAGCGAGCGCCATCGCGGCGGCGGCATGGACCACGACAGCCGCGAGCAGTACGCGCATTTCCTGCTGCAATCGAACGTGGCGACGCGCCTCGTCGAGTTCCGCGAGGCGGGCGCCCTGCGCATGGTGTCGATCGTGGACGAGCTCTCCGACGGGCTTTCCTCGGTCTACACGTTCTTCGATCCGCTCGCGCCGCACGCGAGCTACGGCACGTACAACATTCTCTGGCAGATCGAGGAGGCGCGCCGGCGCGGGCTCGCCTACGTCTACCTGGGGTACTGGATCGGCCAGAGCCGCAAGATGAGCTACAAGAACCAGTTCCGGCCCATCGAGGGGCTCGTGCGCGGCGAATGGAAACGCCTCGCCTAGCGTGCTCTACGCCCTCGCCCGCAACGCCCTCTTCCGCCTCGATCCCGAGGTCGCCCACGACGTCGCGCTGAGGTCGCTCTCCGCGATCGGCGCGGGCGCCGCGCTGCTCGGGGCGGGTGCCAGCTCCGGCGAGTCGCTGCGCGTGATGGGCATCGACTTTCCCAATCCCGTGGGGCTCGCCGCGGGCCTCGACAAGAACGCCGAGCACGTGGACGCGCTCGCCGCGCTCGGCTTCGGCTTCATCGAGGTCGGGACCGTCACGCCGCGCCCGCAGCCCGGCAACGCGCGACCGCGCCTCTTCCGGCTGGAGGAGGACGAGGCGCTCATCAACCGCATGGGCTTCAACAACCTGGGCGTCGAGCGGCTCCTGCGCAACGTCGAGCGCTCGCGCTTCCGCGGCGTCCTCGGCATCAACATCGGCAAGAACTTCGACACGCCCATCGAGCGCGCCGCCGAAGACTACGTGGCGTGCCTCGACGCGGTGTACGCGCGAGCGAGCTACGTGACGGTGAACATCTCGTCGCCCAACACGAAGAACCTGCGCGACCTGCAGTCGAGCGCGCGCCTCGGCGAGCTCCTCGCCGCGCTCGTCGAGCGGCGCGCCGCGCTCGCCGAGCGCCACGGCGCGACGAAGCCGCTGCTGGTGAAGGTGGCGCCGGACCTCGACGACGCGCAGATCGAGTCCATCGCCGCGCTCGCCGTGGAGCACCGCATCGACGGTCTCGTCGCGACCAACACGACGACCTCGCGCGAAGGGGTCGAGGGGCACCGCCACGCGGAGGAAGCCGGCGGCCTGAGCGGACGGCCGCTCCTCGCGCGCTCGACGCGCGTGCTGCAGCGCCTCGCGCAGGCGCTCGGCGGGCGGGTTGCGCTCGTGGGCGTGGGCGGGATCCTCTCCGGCGCCGACGCACGCGCCAAGGCCGATGCCGGCGCGAGCCTCGTGCAGGTGTACACCGGATTCATCTACCGGGGACCCTCGCTCGTCACGCAGGCGCGCCGGGCGCTGCAGGGCGTGAAGGCGCCGGCGCGCGACGAGTCGCGCGAAGGCGCCAAGGGATCGGCATGAAGGACCTCGCGCGCCGCATCGACGCCCTCCTTCCGCAGACGCAATGCACGCGCTGCGGCTACGAGGCGTGCCGCCCCTACGCCGAGGCGATCGCGGCGGGCACCGCGGACATCGACCGCTGCCCGCCCGGCGGCGAGGAGGGAGTCGCCCGGCTCGCGCGGCTGCTGGGCCGCCCGCCCCGGCCCCTCGATCCGGAGTGCGGCGAATATCGGCCGCCGCAGGTCGCGGTGATCGACGAGCCGGCATGCATCGGCTGCACCCGATGCATCCAGGCCTGCCCGGTCGACGCGATCGTCGGCGCCTCGAAGCGCATGCACACGGTGATCGCATCGTGGTGCACCGGATGCGAGCTGTGCATTGCGCCCTGCCCCGTGGACTGCATCGTGCTGCGGCCCGTCGCCGCGCTGCCCGACGCGGACGTCTCGCGCGCGCGACACGAATCGCGCGGCGTGCGCCTCGCGCGCGACGCCGCCGAGCGCGACGCCCGCCTGGCCGCCCTCGAATGAGTCCCGCGAAGCGCGAGGAATTCTTCCGGCGCCTGGCGCAGGCGATCCCGGATCCGAAGAGCGAGCTCGACTTCGCGACGCCCTTCGAGCTGCTGGTCGCCGTGGTGCTCTCCGCGCAGGCGACCGACAAGAGCGTGAACCTCGCCACCGCGAAGCTCTTCCCGGTGGCGAACACGCCCGCGAGGATCGCGGCCCTCGGCGCTCAGGGGCTCGAGAAGTACGTGAGGACGATCGGGCTCTTCCGCGGCAAGGCGAAGAACGTGGTCGCGCTCTCGAAGATCCTCCTCGAGAAGCACGACGGCGAGGTGCCGCGCACGCGCGAGGCGCTCGAGGAGCTTCCCGGGGTCGGGCGCAAGACCGCGAACGTGGTGCTCAACGCCGCGTACGGCGAGCCGACCATCGCCGTGGACACGCACGTCTTCCGCGTCTCCAACCGCACCGGGCTCGCGCCGGGCAAGGATCCGCTCGAGGTCGAGGAGAAGCTTCTCAAGGTCGTGCCCGCGAAGTACCTGCCCCACGCGCACCATTACCTCATCCTGCACGGGCGCTACACCTGCGTCGCGAAGAAGCCGCTGTGCGGCAAGTGCCCGGTCTACGTGCAGTGCGAGTTCAAGGAGAAGAAGAAGTTCGCGGCGCTCGCGCCGACGCCGGCCGCCGCGCGGGGTTGACCGTGTTCGACCCGAGCCGCGAGCAGGCGCGCAGCTTCCTCTTCGACCTCTGGGCGAAGCATCGCGCGGGCGAAGCGCTCACGCCGCTCGAGTCGCTCGCGCTCTCCATCGTGCTGGAGCACCCCGAGTACCATCGCGTCCTCGGGGAGCGCGAGCGCAATCTCGACCGCGAGTGGCGTCCCGAGGGCGGCGAGACGAACCCGTTCCTCCACATCTCCATGCATCTCGCGATCGAGGAGCAGCTGTCGATCGACCAGCCGCCGGGAATCCGCGCCGCGCTGCAGGCGCTCGAGCGAAGGCTGGGAGCCCACGAAGCGCGCCACGAGGTGATGGACTGCCTCGCCGAGATGGTGTGGCAGGCGCAGCGCAATCGCGTGCCTTTCGACAACGCCGCGTACCTGGATTGCCTCGCGCGCAAATCGCGCGCTCAGCCGAGGTAGGCCCCGCCGTTCACGTGCCAGTCCTGGCCGGTGACGAAGCGGCCGTCCGGACCGGCGAGCAGGCGCACCACCGCCGCCACCTCCTCGGGTCGGCCCTTGCGCCCGAGGAGCGTCCCGCGCAGGTGGGCGACCTTTCCCGCCGTGGGCCCGCGCTGCGTCTCGATGAGCCCCGGCACGACGCAGTTCACCGTGATCGCGTCGGGCGCGAGGTCGTGCGCGAGCGCGCGCGTGAGGCCCACGAGCCCGAGCTTCGCGGCGATCACGTGCGGGCGCCCGGCCGCGCCGGAATGGCCCGACATGCCGCCGATGTTCACGATGGCACCGGCGCCGCTCGCGCGAAGCGGCGCGAGACAGGCGCGCGCGCAGAGGAACGCGCCGTCGAGGATGATGCCGGTCACGCGCTTCCACGCCGCGTAATCGATGGTATCGATCGGGGCGACGTCGCGCATCGCGGCGTTGTTCACGAGGATGTCCAGGCGGCCGAAGCGCGCGAGGGCGGCTTCGACCATCGAGGCCACGGCGCGCTCGTCGCTCACGTCGGCCAGGTGCGCCATCGCGGCTCCGCCGCGCTGCTCGATCTCGGCCACGACCGCCTCGGCCTCCTCGCGCGAGACGCGCGCGTTCACCACCACCGCGGCGCCGCCGTCGGCCAATGCCAGCGCGATCGCCTTGCCGATGTTGCGCGCCGCGCCGGTCACCAGTGCCACGCGCCCCTGCAATTCACGTCCAGTCGCCATGCTCATCCCCGGAAAGGTCGAAGGTCGATGGGGCCGTCGAAGGCGCGCCGCGCGAGCGCGAGCCACTCGTCGGCGCGTTGCTCGCTCCAGCCGCCGCGCGCGCAGTTGGCGCGGAATTTTTCCTCGATCTCGGCGCGCGTGAGGGGCTCGCGCCGCCCGCCGCGCAGGTGCGGCTGGCGCTCCTCGACCACGCCGCCGTCCGCGAGGCGAAGCCGCACGTGCCCCGTGTACTCGCCGGGATAGGGATTCGCCGGATCCACGCGATACGCGACCCGCGCCGCGAGCGCCGCGACGCGCGGATCGATCGGCACCTCGTCGAACGCCTCCAGTCCGACCGAGCCATGGACGAGGGCGTACGCGACGCAGTACGGCACGCTGAATTTCGCCGCATAGCCGTTGGGCGGCGCGCGCTTCACGGCGAGCGGTTCCCACAACCGGTGCACGATGCCCTCCGCCGTCTCGCATTCGATCGCCGCGATTTCCGCATGCGCCACGCGCGCCGAGAGCCGCCGCGCGCAATCGATGTAGGGATGGATCATCGTGCCGCACGCGTAGGGCTTGAAAGCGATCGCGGGAACCACCCAGCGCTCGCCGAATCCGTCGAGGAGCTTCGCCCAGTCGCCCTGCGTCGTGTTCGCGAAGCCGTGCAGGAGCCCGTGCGTTCCCTCCCAGACCGTGCGCGGCCCGTCGAAACCCGCGCGCGCGAGCTCGGCTGCGCGGATGCCCGATTGCGCCGCCCATCCCGGGTGCAGCCGCTTGGTCGACGTGCCCTCAGCGAGGTATTCGATCAGCCCGCTCGCGAACGAGCCGGCGATGCCTTGCGCGGAAGCGAACGTCGCGGGCGGCGAGCGAAGCGCGGCCGCGACCCCCGCGGCCGCGCCCATCGAGCCCAGGACCGCGGTGGGATGGAATCCGGCCTGGTGGATGCGCTTGGGCGCGACGAGGCTCGCGCGGCACGTGACCTCGAGCCCGACCGCCATGCCGTAGAGCAGGTCGGCGCCCGCGATGCGATGCCGTTCCGCGACCGCGAGGAGCGCGGGTACGATCACCGCACCCGCATGCACCGGCCCGCCCTCGAACGTGTCGTCGTAGTCCTCGCCGTGGGCCGCGGTGCCGTTCACGAACGCCGCGCCGGCCGCGTCGAGCGCGCGCGGGTGCCCGATGGCGGTGGCCTCGCCTTGCGCTTCCCAGCTCGCCATGGCCGCGCGCACATAGGACCAGCCGCGCGCGGCGACGCACAGGCCCGCGACGTCCACGAGGAGGCGCTCGCACGTCTCGCGCACCTCGGGCGGCAGCGCCGCCGCGCGTGCGCGCTCGACCGCCGCGCCGAGCGACTCCGCGATCGCGCGGCCTTCCGTGCTCACGCCGCCACCGTCCAGGCGTCGAGGTCCTCGCGCAAGCCCAGGGTGGCGAGGCCGTTCGCGATGGAGACGAACTCGTTGCCCGATTCCGTACGGTCGCCCCCGAAGCGCCGCTCGAAGATGCGCCGCACCGCCGGCACGAACGACGTGCCTCCCGTGAGGAACACGCGGTCCACGTCCGGCGCGGCGATCGACGCGGCGGCGAGCACGCGATCGAGCGCTTCCTCGATCGACTCGAGCTCCGGCGCGATCCACGACTCGAACTCGGCGCGCGTGACCACTTCGCGGATCTCGAAGCCGGGCCCGGCGAAACGGAATTCGGCCGCCTCCTCGCGGGAAAGCGCCTCCTTCGCGTCCGAGACCGCCTTGTAGAGCGTGTAGCCCTGGTCCGATTCCACCAGGCGCACGAAGCGCCCGACGAGCTCCGGCGCCTCGGCGAAGCGCGCGACGTCCTTGAAGTCGCGGAAGTCGCGCGAGGTCTTCATCACGGACAGCTCGTGCCATTGCGCGAAGCCCGCGAAGCAGGAGCGCGGCATCTCGAGGCTGCGCCCCATGCTGCGGTACGTGGTTCCCTTGCCGAGCTGCGGCAGCACCACGTGGTCGATCAGCCGGTAGTCGAAGCGGTCGCCCGCGACGCCGACGCCCGAATGCCCCAGGGCCTTCGCACGCAGCCCCGCGCGGCCGAGGTCGAAATGGATCACCGAGAAGTCCGTGGTGCCGCCGCCGAAATCGGCGACCAGCACCGTCGCGCTCTGCCCGAGGCTTTGCGCGTAGAAGAAGGCGGCCGCGACCGGCTCGTACACCTGGAGGATGCGCTCGAAGCCGAAGGGCGCGAGCGCCGCGCGGTAGCGCTGCATCGCGAGCCCGGCATCCGGCCGGCTGCTGCCCGCGTATTCCACCGGCCGGCCGACCACCACGTCGCGGGGAAGCGCGTCGAGCTGTGGATGGGCATGGTTGCGCAGGTCGCGGAAGAAACGCTGGAAGAGATCCTCGAAGCGCCACGCCCTGCCGTAGACGTACGTCTGCTCGAACAGGCGGCTCGCCGCGAAGCTCTTGAGCGACTGGATGAAGCGGCAGTCGCCCGCGAGCTCGATGAAGCGCTGGATCGCCCAGGGCCCCGCATCGGACAGCGCCTTCGGACGATCCTCGTCGCCCTCGTTCCAGAAGCAGAGCGCCGAGCGGAACGAGAAGAGCCGGCTGGAGTGGAAATCGAACACGACCGGGCTCGCGGGCGCATGGGGATGCGCCCACGAGAGCACCGTGTTGGTGGTGCCGAAATCGAGTCCGAGGGCGCGCGCGGCGCCGCCATGGAGGCTCGCCACGCGCTCAGCGATAGACCTTCACGCCGGCCTTCAGGAACTGCTCGCGCAACGCCGCGCTGGTCTCCTGCATCGACTTGCGGAACGCGTCGCCCGGCACGAATGCCGTCTCGAGCTCGTTGTCCTCGACGTATTTCTTCCACGAGGGCGTGTGCGTGAGCTTCTCGAAAGTGCGCTCCCAATAGGCCACGGCATCCGCCGGCATCTGCGGCGGGGCGACGACGCCGCGGATCTGCGGCGTGGGCGTCACGTCGAAGCCCGCCTCCTTGAGCGTCGGCACGTCGGCCCACTTCGGCTGGCGCGTTGCGGAGAGCTGCGCGAGCACGCGCAGCTTCCCGGCGCGCACGTTCTCGCGCGCCTCCTGCGGCTCGATCACCATGATGTCCACGTGGCCGCCGAGGAGCGCGGCGAGGCGGGCGCCCCCGCCCGGGAACGAGACGTACGCCCACTTCGCCCCGGTCAGGTGCTGCAGCTGCTCACGGACGATGTTGTCGCGCGAGGTGATGGAGCCGCCCGACTGCCGGAGCTTGCCGGGGTGCGCCTTGGCCGCATCGATGAAGTCCTTCAGCGTCTTGTAGGGCGAGTCGGCCGGCACCGCGAAGACCGCGGGCTCGCGCACCAGCTGGGCGATGGGCTGCAGGTCGTGCACCGTGATCTTCGCGGCCTTCGCCGTGAGCGCGGTGGCGAGCCAGGCGCTGGTGATGAAGCCGACGGTGTACGGATCGTCCTTGCGCTCGTAGAGCGCGGCCGCCGCGACCGCGCCGCCGCCGCCGGGCTTGTTGACCACCTGGATGCGCACGGGCACCAGCTTCTCCTGCGCCATCATCGTCGCCACGGCGCGCGCGAGGATGTCGTTGCCGCCCCCCGGTCCGGTATGCACGATGAACTCGACGGGCCGCGTCGGAGTCCACTCGGCGGTTGCCATCGCGGGAACGAGCATCGCCGCCGCGGCGAGCGCGGAAGCGGTGAACTGTCGAACGCCAGGCATGGTCGTCTCCTCTGCTGTTATTGGAGTCAGGCTTGCTCGCGGTCCAGCACCTGCACGCGGATCGCGTTCAACCGGCGGATGAGCGGCACGGCGAGCAGCACCGCCGCCGCGATCAGGAACGCGCACGGGATCGGCCGCAGCAGGATCGAAAGCCTCCCCTGCGACATCATGAGCGACTGGCGCAGCGCGCTTTCCATCGGCCCGCCGAGCACCAGCCCCAGGACCAGCGGCGCGGTCGGGAAGTCGAGCTTGCGCATGACGTAGCCCAGGAGGCCGAAGGCGGCGAGCAGTCCCAGCTGGAACATGCTCGATCCTTCCGCGTACACGCCCACGACCGCCACGCCGAGGATGAGCGGGAAGATCACGTAGGAAGGCACGCGCAGCAGCTGCGCGAACACCGCGACCAGCGGGAGGTTGAGGACGAGCAGCACCACGTTGCCGATGTACATGCTCGCGACCAGTCCCCAGAAGAGCGCGGGATTGTCCTGCATGAAGAGCGGGCCGGGCTTGAATCCCCACAGGGTGAGCGCGGCGAGCAGGATCGCGGTCGTGCTGCTCCCGGGGATCCCGAGGGTGAGGAGGGGCACGAGCGCGCCGCCCGTCTCCGCGTTGTTGGAGCCCTCGGGGGCCGCGACTCCCTCGATGGCACCGTGGCCGAACTCCTCCGGGTGGCGCGAGACGGCCTTCTCGATCCCGTAGCTGATGAAGGACGCGATGGTGGATCCCGCGCCCGGCAGCACGCCGATGAGGAACCCGACGACCGAGCCGTTGAGGAACGCGAAGCGGCAGCGCTTCATGTCGTCCCACGTCGGCAGCAGGTTGCGCAATCCCTTCGGCACCGGGACCATCTGCGGGGGCTCTTCGGGCGCGATGTTGCCGAGCACCTCGCCCACGGCGAAGACGCCGATCGCGACGATGATGAAGTCGATGCCGCCCAGCAGCTCGACCTGGTCGAACGTGAAGCGCGTGGTGGCCGTGAAGAGGTCGGTGCCGATGCTGGAGATCCAGAGGCCGACGAGCATCGCGAGCAGCGCCTTCACGAGGGAATCGCCCGCGAGCAGCGCCACCATGGCGAGGCCCATCACCATCAGCGCGAAGTATTCGGGCGAGCTGAACGCGAGCGACAGGCGCGCGAGCGGCGGCGCGACGAGCATCAGCGCGACCACGCCGAAGGTCCCCGCGATGAACGAGGCGATCGCCGCCATGCCGAGCGCGGCGCCCGCACGCCCCTTGCGCGCCATCTGGTAGCCGTCGATGCAGGTCACCACCGACGACGATTCGCCCGGCACGTTGAGGAGGATCGAGGTGGTGGAGCCGCCGTACTTGGCGCCGTAGTAGATCCCGGCCAGCATGATCATCGCGCCCGCGGGATCGAGCCGCATCGTGAGCGGCAGCAGCATCGCGATGGTGGCCGAGGGCCCGAGCCCGGGCAGGACGCCGATCACGGTCCCCAGCACGACGCCCAGGACGCACATGCCGAGCGCGGCCGGCGTCGTGGCCACCTGGAAGCCATGCGCGAGCCCGCTCAGGATGTCCATGGCGTGGCGGCTAGAACAGCATGCCGCGCGGGAGGTTCACCTGGAGCAGCATCGCGAAGACCACGTGGAAGGCGAGCGCCCCGCCGATCGCCACCGGCACGGCGACCTTCTGCGGCCGGCGCGCCATGCATGCGACGACGAACCACGTGAGGAGCGCGAACGCGATCGCGAATCCGGTCACCTCCATGAGCGCGATGCACGCGACGAACGCGCCCCAGCAGGTGAACGCGCGCCCCAGCTCGCGCCATTTCACGGGGGAGGCGGGTGTCGCGGGACGAAGGACCGATTGGCCCACGAGGACGAGGGAAAGCACCACCATGAGGCTCCCGTACCAGGTCGGGAAGAAGCCGGCGCCCGGGCCATCCTCGCCCATGTACGTCCAGCCGCGCGCCCGCACCACGACGAAGGTGCCGAGCGCGGCGAGCGCGAGCCCCGAGACCAAGTCCGCGCTCAGCCGGATGCGGCCCATGACCTCAGCGCTGGTAGCGGCCCACCGGCACCAGCTCCGCGAGCGTGCCTCCGGGGGCGCGGAACTTCACCGGGATCGCGCCCGGATCGCTCACCAGCTCCGAGCCGTACTCGCGCACGCGCTCGGTGGCGCGCCCCACGTCGTCCACCTCGATCGCGAAGTGATGGATGCACGGCCCCTCGCCCGCCGCGAGCGCCTCGCGCGAGCGGCTGTCCGCGTCGTACTGCATGAGCGTGAAGTCGATGGCGCCGTCGGTCATATGGCGCGAGACGTGGTCGCGGGAGTGCCGCGTCTGGGAGTCGCGGAAGCCGAAGACCTCCTTGTAGAACTCGCCGGCGCGCACGACGTCGTTCACCTTGAGGGAAAGGTGCACGATCGGCGCGATGCGATGGTCGCTGGGCACGCGCTTGTAGCGCCCGACGGGGACGAGCTCGGCGAGGCCGCCGCCGGGCGCGCGGAATTTCACCGGGATCACGCCCGGATCGCTCACGATCGCGCAGCCGCGTGCGCGGATCGCCGCCGTCACGCCCTCGACGTCCTCGACCTCGATCGCGAAATGATGGATGCACGGCCCCTCGCCCGAGGCGCGCGATTCGGCCGAGCGCGTTCCCGCGTCGTACTTCATGAGCGTGAAGTCGATCGTGCCGTCGCTCATGTGGCGCGAGAGGTGGTCGCGTGTGCGGCGCGTCTGCGCTTCCACGAACCCGAACACCTCGCTGTAGAAGTCGCCGGTGCGCTGGACGTCATCGACCTTGAGCGAGATGTGGACGATGCGGTTCATGCGGCCCCCGGAGATCGAAGACGGCCATCATGCCGCCGGGGCGGCCGCGTGTAAATCGCGGTCCCGCCCGGCGGAACGCGGCCGGACCCACGCCGCACGAAGCCTGCAGCGTCGAGGCGCGCCATGGCTGCGTTCACCTCCGGGACGTTGCTCGAGATCGCCGGCCGGCGACGCGGAAAAAAAAAGCCCGGCGCGCGGCCGGGCTTCCATGGGGCGGCGATGCCCGCATCAGTTCTTGACGTACAGCCCTTTCTGCTCCGAGAAGTACGCTGCGAGGTCGCGGATGTCGCGCTCGGTGAGGTTCGCGGCCTGGCCCACCATGATCGGATTCTTGCGATGGCCGTCCTTGTAGTGGTGGAGGGAGGCGACGATGTAGTCCTCCTCCTGGCCGGCGAGGTTCGGGAACTCCGGGCTCACGCTGATGCCCTTGGGCCCGTGGCACGCCTGGCACGGCGTGGATTTCTTCATGCCCGCCTCGGGATCGCCGGAGGCGGCGAAGGCGGTGACCGACGCGAGTGCGATCGCGCCGAGGAGGAGACTCTTCACGCGGCGCTTCATTTCTTCTCTCCCGCGGCCGGCGGCGTGGCTTCGGCCGTGTTGGCCCCGTCCTGGCCGGCGAAGTAGTCGGCGAGCTTCTTCATGTCGTCGTCGGACAGATCGGCGGCCATGGCGTGCATGGTCCCGAAGACGCGCTCGCCCGACTTGTATTCCTTGAGGGCGTTCACGATGTAGGCGGCCTTCTGGCCGCCGAGCTTCGGCACGTGGTAGACCTCCGGATAGGCGGTTTTCCAGCCGTCGATGCCGTGGCAACCCTGGCACTGGGCGAGCTTGTTCTGCAGCGTGACCTTGGTGTTCTCGGCGGCGGGGGCCGAAAGCGCGGCCCCGGAAAGCGCCACCGCGGCGAGGAATCGAAGTAAGGGCATGACGTTCTCTCGGGATGTTCTTGTGGGAAGCAGCCGCCGATTATAGCAGCGGCCCCCGTCGCGGGGCCAAGCGCGCCGAAGGAGCCGTCAGTCCTCGAACAGCGATTCCCAGGGCTTGGGCGGGCCGAGGAAATAGCCCTGTCCCAGGGTGATGCCGATCTGCACGAGCTTGCGCGCGATCTCCTCGTTCTCGACGTACTCCGCGATCGTCTGCAGGCCGAGGCTCACGCCGATCTTCTGGATCGATTCCACCAGCGCGTAGTCGAGGTAGTTCTTCGCCACGCCCTTGATGAAGAGCCCGTCGATCTTCAGGCCGTCGACCGGGAAGTGCTTGAGGTAGTTGAACGAGGAAAGGCCGCTGCCGAAGTCGTCGAGCAGGAAGCGCACCCCCATGCCGCGCAGCGTCTCGATGAGCCCGCGCGCCCGCTCGACGTTGGCGATCGCGGCCGTCTCGGTGATCTCGAAGTACAGGCATTGCGGCGGGACGCCGTGCTCGGCGAACTTCGCCTGCATGAACTCGGCGAAGTCGGGGCTCGAGAGCGTGTGGCCCGAGAGGTTCACCGAGAATTCGGCCGGAGCGGGATCGTCGCGCATGCGGGCGAGCCGGCGGTAGTCGGCGAACGCGCGCTCGATCACCCAGCGGTCGATGGTGCGCATCAGGTCGTAGCGCTCGGCCACGGGGATGAAGGACATCGGCAGGATCAGCTCCCCGCCCGTCTCGCTCATGCGCAGCAGCGCCTCCACGCGCGGGCGGCCGAGCGCGCGCGGCGCCTCGATCGCCACGATGGGCTGGTAGAGGAGCGTGAAGGCGCCCTCGGAGAGCGCGTCGTTGATGCGCTTGAGCCATCCCCGGCTCGTCTGGCGCATGTATTGCGACGTGCTCGCGTCGTGGAACGCGAAGACGCGGTTCCTGCCCTGCTCCTTCGCGGTGAAGCAGGCGGTGTCCGCCTCGGAAAGCACCGCCGAGAGGCTCGGGGAAAGCTTGGTGATCGCGACCACGCCGATGCTCACCCCGACCTGGAACGCCTTCTCGTCCCACTCGAACTGCCAGGCCTGCACGGCATCGCGCAGCTGCGTGGCCGCCGCCTGGGCGAACTCGGCGCTGCAATTCTCGAGCAGCACCGCGAACTCGTCGCCGCCGATGCGCGCGAGCGTCTCGCCCTCGCGCAGGCTCGACTGCAGCACCGGCGCGATGCGGCGCAGCAGCTCGTCGCCCGCGAGGTGGCCGTAGGAATCGTTGATGCGGTGGAAGAAATCCAGGTCGAGGTAGAGGAGCGCGTGGGTGGAGCCATGGCTCTTCGCGCTCGCGATGGCGCTCTCGAGGCGCTCCTCGAGCGACTTGCGGTTCGGCAGCCCGGTGAGCGGATCGTGGTTGGTGAGGAAGAAGATCTGCTGGCGCGCGGTGTCCAGGCGCTCCTGCATCTTCGCGTGCTGCGCGCGCAGGGACTCCGTGAGGCCGAGCACCTCGTGCTTGAGCTCGTCCAGCGGGGCGGTGAGCTCGGGAAGCTCCGGCGCGGGTCCGCCTTCCACGGCGCTGCGCACCGCGTCGCGGATCGCCTCGACCTCGCCCACCACGGTGCGCGCGGCGAAGTAGCCGAGCGGGAAGAGGCTGGCGACGCTCCCCGCGAGGGCGAGGATGAGCGTCCACATCTGCGATTGCGGCGATTCGAGCCCCAGCAGGCGCGCGGCGAGGAGGTACACCGCGCAGAAGACGGCGATCGGGATCGCGCCCAGCCCCACCAGGCGCGCGGCGAGGAGCTTGCGCGGCTCCTGGGGCGGCGCGGCCTGCGCCTCCGGGTTCAGGCCGCTTCGAGGTGTAGCCACAGGCACCTGCCCTTGCTGTCGCGCTCGATGCGCTCGCACAGCGCGGCGTGCTGGGCGAGCTCCGCCTCGCTCGCGCGCAGCACCACCAGCGGCCCCGCGCGCGGCGCCTGCGAGAGCGCGACCGAGGGAGCGTCCGAGGCCTGCATGATGATGTCGAGCGTCTCCTGCCCGCGCGTCATGGCGAGCCAGACGTCGGCGAGGAGCTGCGCATCCAGGAGGGCCCCGTGGAGCGTGCGCCGGGAGTGGTCCACCGCGTAGCGCTCGCACAGCGCGTCGAGCGAGTTCTTCTTGCCCGGGTGGAGGTCGCGCGCGAGCGCGAGGGTGTCGGAGACCGTGCAGTAGGCGCCAAGCGCCTGGCGCCCGAGGCGCTTGAGCTCCTCGTCGAGGAACGCGACGTCGAAGGGGGCGTTGTGGATCAGGAGCTCGGCCCCTTCGACGAACTCGAGGAACTCGTCGGCGATGTCGGCGAAGCGCGGCTTGTCGGCGAGGTCCTCGAGCGTGAGGCCGTGCACCTGGCTCGCCGCCGCGTCGATCGCGCGCTCCGGGTTCAGGTAGCGGTGGAAATGGCGCCCCGTGGCGCGGCGGCCGTGCAGCTCCAGGCACGCGAGCTCGATCACGCGATGGCCCGCCTCGGGCTCGAGGCCCGTCGTTTCCGTATCCAGTACGATTCTTCTCAAGCTGCCGCGCTCCCCTTTGCGCTTCGCTGCCGACAAACTAAGGCGATGAAACCACAGATGAACACGGATGAACACCGATGATTCGGGACATGGGGACGGGCGATGACGTGAATGCCGCATGCATCCCGGCTCGTCGTCGCAACGAGTCCGGGAAGCTCATCTGTGTCCATCCGTGTTCATCTGTGGTTCCCGCCTCAACGCAGCGAAGCGACCCCCTTGTTCGCGAGCGCATCCGCCCGCTCGTTGCCGTCGTGCCCCGAGTGGCCCTTCACCCAGATCCAGCGGATGTGGTGGTCCTGCACCGCCTCGTCGAGCTTCTTCCACAGGTCGACGTTCTTCACCGGCTGCTTCGAGGCGGTCCTCCAGCCGCGCGCCTTCCAGCCGCGCAGCCACTCCGTGATGCCCTTGTGCACGTATTGCGAATCGGTGTGCAGGAGCACGCGGCAGGGACGCTTGAGCGCCGCGAGCGCCTCGATCACGGCGGTGAGCTCCATGCGATTGTTGGTCGTGGAGCGCTCGCCGCCGCAGAGCTCCTTCTCCTCGCCGTCGCACTCCAGGAGCGCGCCCCAGCCGCCGGGGCCCGGATTGCCCTTGCACGCGCCGTCCGTGTAGATGTTGATCGCCTTGCCGTGCGGCTCGTCCTCGGCGTGCGTCCCGGGGCTCAATTTACTTCACGATCCGCAGGTGCCCGGCCGGCTTCGATGCGGCGATCGCGTCGTCGGCCCGCGACGGGCGTGCGCCCTGCCGCTTGGCCGCGGCGACGACCGCCTTCTCGCGCGCGCCCTTCTCCTGCCACGCGGGCGTGATGAGGCGCATGCCGCGCACGCGCTTGATGGCCTGCAGCATGTAGACCGCGCCTCCGACGGCCCACCAGCGGTCGCCCGCCGGCTCCATGAAGCGGAAGCGATGCCGCAGCCGCTCGTTGTCGAAGGGCGGCGCGTAACCGGCCAGGCGCCCGGCCGAGACGTCGAAGCCGAGGAGCGCGAGCCAGTCCTTCACGCGCAGCAGCGAAACGAAGCGGCCGTTCCACGGAAACTCGCCGCGCGAGGGCCCGACGGAGCTGCGCAATCCCCACAGGCTCCACGGGTTGAACCCGAGGATCACGAGGCGCCCCTCGGGCATCATGACGCGGTCGACCTCGCGCAGGATCGCGTGGGGCTGCTCGGCGAACTCGAGCGCGTGGGGAAGCAGCACCAGATCGATGGATTGCGTGGCGAGCGGGAGCTCGTGGCACTTCGCGTACAGGTCCGGATGGTCCGAACAGGCCACGCGCATGCGATGCGCGATCCGGCTTTCGCGCAGCAGGTCGAAACGGGGCAGCCCGAGCTGCAGCGCGTGGAAGCCGAAGATGTCCGGCGTCACGTCGTCCAGGTACGCGCGCTCCTTCTCGAGGACGTACTGCCCGAGCGGCGTCTCGAACCAATCCTGCAGCGTGTTGGTCGCCATGGAGCAATTCTAATAGACTCGGAGTCATGGTGAGAATCCACGCCGTCCCCGCTTTCCAGGACAACTATCTCTGGGTCCTGGAGGACGGCCGGCGCGCCGCGGCGGTCGATCCCGGCGACGCGGCGCCGATCCAGCGCTTCCTCGACGAGCACGGGCTCGAGCTCTCGGCGATCCTCGCGACCCACCACCACGGCGATCATATCGGCGGTGTTCCCGCCCTGGTCGAGCGCTGGAAGTGCCCGGTCTTCGGTCCCGCGCACGACGGCATCGACGGGCTCACGCGGGCCCTGGCCGAGGGCGACGCGATCGAGGTGCCCGGCCTGGGCTACGCGCTCGAGGTGCTCGACGTGCCGGGGCACACGGCGGGCCACATCGCGTACGTGCACGGCGGCGCCGATCCCGTGGTCTTCTGCGGCGACACGCTCTTCGCCTGCGGCTGCGGGCGGCTCTTCGAGGGGACGCCCGCACAGATGGCGCGCTCGCTCGCCAAGCTCGCCGCGCTCCCGCCCGCCACGCGCGCCTATTGCGCGCACGAGTACACGCTCTCCAACATCCGCTTCGCCGAGGCGGTGGAGCCGGGCAACGAGAAGCTCGCCCTGCGCAAGCGCCGCGACACTGCGAAGCGCGAGCGCGGCGAGCCCACCGTGCCGTCGACCGTCGCCGAGGAGCGCGCGACCAATCCGTTCCTGCGTTGCGCCGAGCGCGAGGTGGTCGCTTCCGCCGAGCGGCACGCGGGGCGCACCCTGCCGAACGCGGTCGAAGTGTTCGCGGAGCTGCGCGAATGGAAGAACCGGTTCTGAAGTCCCCGCGCGCGGATTTCGCCATCCGTCCCGCGACGCGCGCGGACGTGCCGGAGCTGCTGCGCCTCATCCGCGAGCTCGCCGTGTACGAGAAGCTCGAGCACATGGCCCAGGGCAGCGAGCCGATGCTCGCCGATGCGCTCTTCGGGGCGCGCCCCGCAGCCGAGGCGCTGGTCGCCGAGCGCGGCGGGCGGGCCGTCGGCTTCGCGCTCTACTTCACCACCTTCTCCACGTTCCTGTGCAAGCCGGGGCTCTACCTCGAGGACCTCTTCGTCGAGCCCGCCCACCGCGGACACGGCCTGGGCAAGGCGCTCCTCGCGCGCCTCGCATCGCTCGCCGCCGAGCGCGACTGCGGGCGGCTCGAGTGGCGCGTCCTCGACTGGAACGAGCCGTCGATCCGGTTCTACGAATCCCTGGGCGCGAGCCTCATGAAGGAATGGATCCTCGTGCGCATGACCCGGTCCGAGCTCGAGGCGCTCGCCGGCCGCCGCTAGAAAAGCGGCGGGTTCCTTTCCGCTCGCGGATCGAAACGGGAATCCGACCCCTTTTTCGATCCCTTTCCCTTACAATCTCCCCGGGCCGCCCATCAGGCGGCCGGTCTTTTTCCGGAGCACCGCCATGCTGGATACCCTTCGGCGCGACTTCCGTTCGCTCGCCCCCGCGGTCGATTTCTGCGCGCTGCGATTCGTCGAGGAGTCGAGCGAGTACCTCGCGGTACGCCAGGACGTTCCCGAGCCCCCGAAGCTGCAGGTGAACCGCGGCGCGATGGTCGCCGTGATCGACCGCGGCGGCCTGGGCTATGCGGCCACCAGCGATCTTTCGCGCGGCGCGCTCGCGCAGGCGATCGAACGCGCGCGCGGGTACGCGAGCCTCACGGCGGGCCGCAGCGTCATGGACTACGGCACGGTGGAGATGCCGCGGCCGACGGGCGAATACCGCTCCCCGGCCGGGCGCGATCCCGCCTCGCTCTCGCGCAAGGACAAGTACGAGCTGCTCGCTTCCGAGGCGAGGGAATGCCGCATCGACGATCGCATCGTGGACTGGGAAGCGAACCTCTGGACCACGACCTCGCGGCAAACCTACCTCACCGCCGACGGCGGCGACGTGCACCAGGAATTCCATTTCGTCGTGCCGAACCTCTCGGCCACCGCATACGCGAAGGGTGAATCGCAGACGCGCACGCACGCCGGGCGCTACAACGGCTTCTGCCGCCAGGGCGGCCTCGAGATCCTCGATGCGTTCGGCCTGAAGGGCTCGGGGCGCGAGGTGGCCGAGGGCGCGCTGGAGCTCCTCGCCGCGCCGAACTGCCCGGGCGGGAAGATGGACGTGCTGCTCATGCCCGACCAGATGATGCTGCAGATCCACGAGTCGATCGGCCATCCCCTCGAGCTCGACCGCATCCTGGGCGACGAGCGCAACTTCGCGGGCACGAGCTTCGTGACGCTCGACATGTTCGGCACCTACCGCTATGGAAGCGAGCTGCTGAACGTCACGCACGATCCCACGCGCCCCGAGCAATATGCGAGCTACGGCTGGGACGACGACGGCCTGAAGGCGGAGAAGGTCTACCTCGTGCGCGCGGGCCTCCTCGAGCGGCCGCTCGGCGGCGCGATCTCGCAGCGCCGCGCCGGCATCGCCGGCGTCGCCAACACGCGCGCCTGCTCCTGGAACCGCGCCCCCATCGACCGCATGGCGAACCTCAACGTCGAGCCCGGCCGCTCCGCGCTCGACGAGCTGGTCGCGTCCATCGACCACGGCGTGATGATGCGCACCAACGTCTCCTGGTCCATCGACGACTCGCGCAACAAGTTCCAGTTCGGCTGCGAATGGGGCCGCATGATCCGCGGCGGCAAGCCCGCGGAAGTCGTGAAGAACCCGAACTACCGCGGCATCTCGGCCACCTTCTGGCGCTCGCTCTCGGGCGTGGGCGACGAGTCCACCTTCCAGGTGATGGGCACGCCGTTCTGCGGGAAGGGAGAGCCCAACCAGGTGATCCGCGTCGGCCACGCCGCTCCCGCGTGCCGCTTCTCCGGCGTCGACGTGTTCGGAGGCGCGGCATGAGCGCCATGCGCGATTATTTCGAGGAGATCGCGGCGCACCTCGATACGCTCGCCCGTCCCGGCGAGACGATCATCTCCGCGCTTTCGGCCGAGGAGAGCGACTTCATTCGCTTCAACCGGAGCCGCGTGCGGCAGGCAACGGCGGTGCGCCAGGCCGCGTGGACGATCACGCTCGTCCGCGGCGCGAAGCGCCTCGACTCGCGCGTGAGCGTCGCGGGCAGCCTCGCGGCGGACAAGCCCGCGCTTTCCGCCCTCGTCGCCGACCTGCGCGATTCGCTCGACGGCGTCCCCGACGATCCGTTCCTGCTCTACGAGACGGCTGCGGCGAAGACCGAGGCCGAGCGCGCGGGCAATCTGCCCCAGCCCGCGCAGGTGATCGACGAGGTGCTGGCGGCGGGGAGCGGCGTGGACCTGGTCGGCTTCTACGCCTGCGGCCCGATCTGGAAAGGCTTCGCGAGCACGCTCGGCGTGCGCCACTGGCACGCGGTGGAGAGCTTCAACTTCGGCTGGTGCCTGTACCACGACCGGGACAAGGCGGTGAAGACGAGCTACGCCGGCTCCGAATGGGAAAGCCGCGCGTTCGAAGGCAAGATGCGCTTCGCGCGCGAGCAGCTGGCGCTCCTCGGCGAAAGGCCGCGCGACCTCGCGCCCGGCGCCTATCGCGCGTTCCTCGCGCCCGCCGCCGTGACCGAGCTCCTCGGCATGATGTCTTGGGCGGGCTTCGGCCTGAAGAGCCGCAACACCAAGCAGAGCGCGCTCATCCGCATGCTCGACCAGGGCGAGCGGCTCTCCCCCATCGTCACGCTCGCCGAGAACACTCGCGAGGGCATCGCGAGCGGCTTCCAGGCGGAGGGATTCGTACGGCCGCCGCGGGTGGCGCTGATCGAGTCGGGCTCGCTCTCCGCGCCCCTCGTGAGCCCGCGCTCCGCGCGCGAATACGGCGTGCCCACGAACGGCGCGAACGCCGGCGAGACGCCCGAGTCGCTCGACCTCGCCGGCGGCTCGCTCGAAGAAGCGCGCTCGCTCGAGGCGCTGGGCACCGGCATCTACGTCGGAAACCTCTGGTACCTGAATTTCTCCGACCGCTCCGCGTGCCGGCTCACGGGCATGACGCGCTTCGCATCCTTCTGGGTGGAAGGCGGCCGGATCCGCGCGCCGCTCAACGTGATGCGCTTCGACGATACCGCCTACCGCATGCTGGGCGCGAACCTCGAGGCGCTCACCCGCGAGCGCGATCTCGTGCCCGACACGGACACCTATGGCGAGCGCTCCACCGTTTCGGTGCGCACGCCGGCCGCGCTGCTCCGCGAGCTCACCCTGACCCTATGACGAGCGCCGGTTGACGCCGCGGCATGACCACGTTAGCATGCTGAAAAATCAAAGGAAACAATGGCTAAGTCGGGATATTTCAAGCGGCACATGAAGGGGCTGGTGGCGCTCGCTGCGCTCGCGCTCCTCCCCCTCTACGCGCATACCGCGAACGCGGGCGCGCCGGGACCCGACAAGCTCGCGATGGAGTCGCTGCCCTCCGCATTCGACGACGTCGACGACGTCCCGCTGCCGGACCCGGACCTGTGGGAGCGCATCCGCCTGGGCTTCGCGCTCGATCCACTCGACTCCCCTCTCGTCGCCGAGCAGGAGCAGTGGTACGCGAGCCGCCCCGACTACATCAAGCGCTTCGTCGACCGCGGCAGCCTCTACCTGCACTACATCGTCGAGCAGGTGGAGAAGCGCCACATGCCGACCGAGATCGCGCTGCTGCCGGTGATCGAGAGCGCATTCGCGCCGAACGCCAAGTCGCATGCCCGCGCCTCGGGGCTGTGGCAGTTCATTCCCTCGACCGGGAAGAACTTCGGCCTCAAGCAGAACTGGTGGGTGGACAAGAGGAACGACATCGTCGCCGCCACCAACGCCGCGCTCGACTACCTGCAGAAGCTGCACGACGAGTTCGGCAGCTGGGAGCTGGCACTCGCCGCGTACAACTGCGGCGAAGGCTGCGTGAGCCGCGCGATCGCCTGGAACCAGAAGCACGGGCTGCCCACCGATTACCTGAGCCTGCGCCTGCCGCCCGAGACGCGCACCTACGTGCCGAAGCTGATGGCGGTGAAGAACATCGTGCTCTCCCCGGCCAGCTACGGCGTCGAGCTCGACTCCGTGCCCGACCAACCGTACTTCACGACGGTGAAGGCGCCGGCGAAGATCGACGTGAAGCTCGCGGCCAAGCTTGCCGGCATGACCGAGGAGGCGTTCACCGCGCTCAACCCCGAGCACCGCAAGCCCGTGGCGGTCGCCTCCGACGGCAAGCTCGTGCTGCCGCTCGACAAGGCGCAGGCCTTCGAGGACAACCTCGAGAGCTACGACAAGCCGCTGGTGAGCTGGACCACGTACAACGCGCGCCGCGGCGAATACATCGACACGATCGCGCGCCGCCACGGCCTCACGCGCCGCGAGCTCCTCGCCGTGAACGACACGATTCGGCTCGACCGGCGCCTGCGCCTGCGCTGGGCGCAGCCCGTGCTGGTGCCGATCCGGCGCACCGGCGTGCTGCACCGCGCGGCCGCGACGCTGCGCACCGCCTTTGCCGGCGGGGGCGGCGCCCACGCCTCGAACGCCGGCGGGAACACGCATACGTACGTGGTGCGCTCCGGCGACACGCTCTACGCCATCGCGCGCCGCTTCGATACCGGGGTCGACATGCTGCTGCGGCTGAACGGCCTCGCCGCGCGCACGATCCTGCACCCCGGGCGAAGGCTGCGCGTGCCCGACGAACGCTAGCCGCTTCGAAGACAGGTCATCGACCGCATTGCGTCGGACTCACCGACGTATCGCCGGCGAGCGCACGCCGCGCCGCCTCGCTGCCGGCCGCCGCGGCCTGCGCAAGATAGCGCGGGGCGGATTCCCGATCCGAGGGAGACATCCCTGCGCACTGCGCCTGGGTGATGACCGGGCCGCTCGTGGTCGCGGTCACGAGCGGCGCCCCGGCGGCGCAGCGCAACAGCTCGAGCCCGACGCGGCAAGCGGCACCGCTGTCCCCGGAATCCGCAGCGGCCTTGAGGCGATCGAGCACCGTCGACAACGGCGTGCCGTTCGCGAGCGGTTGCGAGAAGAACCCGGAGCTCGCCCCGGACGAGGGCGCCGCGCCGGGGAGGATCGCGGGCCCGGCAGGGGCGGCGGGATGCGGCGAGGACGGCGTCGAAACGGGCGCGGGCAACGGCGTCGCCGGATAGACGCGGGGCGCGAAGGGAATGGCGTCGGCGTCGCCGGGCGGCTGCGCCGGGACGGCCCGCTCTTCGCGCGCGGCAGGCGCCCTGCGCCCGCTCGCGGCAGCCGGCGCATCCGAGCTGGCCGTCATGCGGCCCGGAGCCGGCGAATCGATGCGGCTTGCGACGAACACCGCGGCCGACACCACCCCGATCGCCAGGGCGATGGTCCATGCCGATCCGCGCGTGAATTTCCTCATGGTGGATCCGTGGGCCGGAGCGGCGGCAGCCTCAGCGCCGTCCGGTGATCTCCTCGAAGAACGCGCGGTTCGAAGGCTCGCGGCCCAGGAAGTCGCGCACCATGTCGGTCTCCTCGCGCTGGCCGCCCTGCGAGAGCACCTTCCGGCGGTAGGCGAGGCCGACCTTCGGATCGAGCATGTCCTTGCGGAACGGCGACAGCATGTCGAGCGCGAGGACCTGCGACCACAGGTAGCCGTAGTAGCCCGCGGCATAGTTGCCCGCGATGTGGCTGAAGGACGCCGGGAACAGGGTGCCCTCGACGTAGCCCAGGGGCGTCGCGCCCTCGAGCTTCTTCCACAGCGCGAGCGGCGGCCGCGGATCGAGCGCGAGATCCATGTCGAAGGTCGCGTAGAGCCATTGGCGCGCGTAGTAGATGCCCAGGCCGTAGCGGCGCGCGGCCTCGAGGTGCTCGATCTCGGCGGGGGTGAGGTGCGGGCACTCGGGGCATACCTGCTTGAAGAGCTCGAGCGGCTGCTCGCGCCGCGCCCACTCCTCGAACATCTGCGACGGCGCCTCGACGAAGTCCAGCTTCACCGCCGTGCCCGCGTCCGGGTCGTAGTCCGCGGTCGACAGGACGTTGTGCAGCACGTGGCCGAACTCGTGCATCATCGTCTCGAGCTCCTCCTGGTCGAGGCCGGCCCGGTTGAAGTTGGTCACCAGCGCCGCGAGCGGCGTGCGATGCGCGAGGCGGCTCGCGCCGCGGATCGGGAACGCGGCCGCATGGTTGTATTTGCCTTCGCGCGGATACAGGTCGAGGTAGAAGCCGGCGAGGTAGCGCCCGGTGCCCGCGTCGAGCACGTCGAAGTAGCGCACGTCCGGGTGCCATGTCGGCACCTTCACCTCGCGGAACTTCACGCCGTACAGGCGCTGCGCGACGAGCATCGTGTACTCGATCGCCTTGTCGGTGGGGAAATACTTGCGCAGCGCCTCCTGGTCCACGGCGTAGCGCTCGCGCCTCGCCTTGTCCTGGTAGTACGAGAGGTCCCAGCGCTCGAGCTTCGTCGCCTCGAGCGGCGTCCCGAGGTCCTTCGCCTTGTCTTCGCGCAGCCCCTCGAGCTCGCGCTTCTCGACCGGCGCGACGGCCGCGTGCACCTCGTCGAGGAACCTCTCCACGGTGGCCGGGTCGTGCGCCATCCGGTGGCGCAGCGCGTACGCGGCGAAGGACGGCAGGCCGTAGAGCGCGGCGAGCTCCTTGCGCAGGGTGAAGATCTTGCCGAGGAGCTGCAGGTTCGCCTCGCCACCCTGGGTGAGCTTCGCGCGGTAGTAGCGCTCGCGCGCGGCCGCACTCCTCGCGCGCGCCATGAACGGGAAGTACGACGGATAGTCCAGCCCCAGGACGTAGTCGCCCTGCGCGTCCTTCTTCTGCGCCTCGAGGTACGCCGCGGGCAAGCCCGCCATCTCCTCCGGCTTGAAGACGACCTTCCTCGCATCGTCGCGCACGTTGCGGTCGTACGCCTGGCGCAGCTCCTCGAGCTCGTCGAAGATCGCCCTCGCCCGCGCGCGCTTCGCCGGCGGGAGAGCCGCGCCGCTGTCCTCGAAGCCCTCGAGCAGGTCTTTCCGCAGCTTCGCCTGGTGCGGGTTGGCGGGCTTCGCCGCCTCGACGCGGGCGTAGAGCTTGCGGCTCTGGAAGAGATCGGTATTGAGCGTGGTGAACTTGAGCAGGCACGGCTCCGCGGCATCGCGCGCGGCCTTGTCCGGATGGACGTTCGAGAGCAGGTAGATCGGCGCGCCGAAGTCCTCGAGCTCGATCGCGAGCCGGTTCCACTCGTCGAAGACTCCGGCCGGACCGTGCCTCGCCTCCATCGCCGCCATCATGCGCCGCGCCCTGGCGAGGCCGGCGTCGCAGGCGCGCGTGATGCCCGCCGCGTCGTAGATCGGCATCAGGACGCGCGGCTGCGCGCCGGCTGCGCTGGGCGCGAGCGCGAGCGCGAGCGCAAACGCGAGCCCCGCGAGAGGCGAGCGAAGCGCCAACGCGCTCACCAGACCGAGACGCGGCGCTCGGGCGGCAGGTACATGCCGTCGCCGGGCTTCACCCCGAACGCCTCGTAGAACGCCGGTTGGTTGGACGCGGCGCCGTCGCAGCGGAAGCGGCCCGGGGAGTGGGGATCGATCTTGATGCGGCGGATCTGCTCCTCGGGACGCATCTCCTCGGCCCACACCTGCGCCCATGCCGTATAGAACCGCTGCGGGCCGGTGAGGCCGCCGATCGTCGGCGCCGGCTCGCCGTGAAGCGAGATCCGGTACGCCTTCCACGCGATCTCGAGCCCGGCGTTGTCCGCGATGTTCTCGCCCAGCGTGAGCTTGCCGTTCAGGTGGTAGCCGGGAATCGGGCTATAGGCGCCGTACTGCGCGACGAGCTTCGCCGTGCGCGCCTCGTAGCGCTCGTGGTCCGCCTTGGTCCACCAGTCGCGCAGGTTCCCCTGGCCGTCGTACTGGCTGCCGGAGTCGTCGAAGCCGTGGCTGATCTCGTGGCCGATCACTGCACCGATCGCCCCATAGTTCACCGCGTCGTCGGCGGCGGCGTCGAAGAACGGCGGCTGCAGGATCGCCGCCGGGAACACCACCTCGTTCATCCCGGGGTTGTAGTACGCGTTCACGGTCTGCGGCGTCATGTACCACTCGGTCCGGTCCACGGGCTTGCCGAGCTTCCCGATGCTGCGCCGGTACTCGAAGGCGTTGGCGCGCATGACGTTGCCCACCAGGTCGGCGCGGTCGATGGCGAGCCGCGAGTAATCGCGCCACTTGTCGGGATAGCCGATCTTCGGGGTGAGCGCGGCGAGCTTCTGCAGCGCCTCCCTCTTCGTCTGCGGGCTCATCCAGTCCAGGCGCTCGATGCTCTCGCGATAGGCGGCGATGAGGTTCTCCACGAGCGCGTCCATGCGGGCCTTTCGCTCGGGCGGGAAATAGCGCGCGACGTAGAGCTTGCCGAGCGCGAAGCCCATGGAGCCCTCCACGACGTGCAGCCCGCGCTTCCAGCGCGGCTCGTTCTGGGGGATTCCCTGGAGCACGTGCCCCACGAACTCGAAGCGCTCGTCCACGAACGGTTTCGAGAGGAACGGCGCGTAGCTCGAGAGGAGGCGCCAGCGGAAGTAGCTCTTCCAGACGGGGAGCGGGGTATCGTCGACCAGCTTGCCGAAGCCTTCGATGTAGCTGGGCTGGCTGAGGACCACCATGTCGACCTTGCCGTCGACGCCGGCCGCGACCAGGTAGCGCTTCCAGTCGTAGCCGGGCGTGAGCTGCGAGAGCTTCGCCACGGGGACCGGATTGTAGGTCTTCACCGGATCGCGGTTCTCCACGCGGGTCCATTGCGCGCGCGCGAGCTTCGTCTCGAGGGCGACGACGTCGCCGGCATCCGCGGAGGCGGTGCGATCGCCCGTCATCGCGAGCATCTTCTGCACGTACTCGCCGTACTTCGCGCGCATTTCCTTCAGCCGCGGGTCATCCTCCTTCAGGTAGTAGTCGCGGTCGGGAAGACCGAGACCGCCCTGGCCGAGGTCGACGACGTAGAGCGTCGAGTCGTGCGCGTCCTGGCGGACCTGCGGATTGTACGGGGCGTTCACGCCGATCTCGTTGAAGTGCGCGACGAGCGCCGGGATCTGGTCCTTGGAGGCAAGAGCATCGATGCGCGCGAGCTCCGGCGCGAGCGGCTCGAGGCCCAGCGCGTCCACGCGCGCCTCGTCCATGAAGCTCGCATAGAGGTCGCGGATCTTGCGGGCATCGGGGTCTGTCGCGGCGGCCGGCTCGTGGTCGAGCCCCTCGACGATCGCGTGCACCTGGTCCAGCGTGCGGTCACGCAGCGCGATGAAGGTGCCGTACCAGGACTTGTCGGGCGGGATGGGCGTATGCGCGATGTAGGTTCCGTTCACGTGCCGGTAAAGGTCGTCCTGCGGCCGCACCGCGGGATCGAAGTTGGCCGGATGGATGCCGGGCGCGACCTTGGCCTGCGGCGCGGCCGGCGGGACGGCGGGCGGGGTGGCCGCGCACGCCGCGACCAGCACCGCGGCGAGGACGGAGGAGATTCGCAGCTTCATTCGAGCTCCTTCGCGCGCTCCAGCCCCTTGGGTATCGAGGCGAGGAGGCGGCGGGTGTATTCGTTCTGGGGATTGCGGTAGATCTCGTCGGAGTCGGCCATTTCGACCACGGTTCCCTCGTTCATCACCATCACGCGATCCGAGATGTACTTCACGACGGCGAGGTCGTGGGAGATGAAGATGTAGGACAGGCCGTATTCGTCCTGCAGGTCCTGCAGGAGGTTCAACACCTGCGCCTGGACCGAGACGTCGAGGGCGGAGACCGACTCGTCGCAGATCAGCACGTCGGGCTTCATGGTGAGGCAGCGGGCGATCGCGATGCGCTGGCGCTGCCCCCCGGAGAACTCGTGCGGGTACTTGTGGAACGAGGCCTCGGCAAGCCCCACGCGCCGCAGCAGCTGCATCACCATGTCGATGCGCTCGCGGTCGTCGCGCCCGATGCCGTGGATGCGCATGGGCTCGAGCAGGATCTGCCCGACGGTGAAGCGGGGATTGAGCGAGGCGTAGGGGTTCTGGAAGATGATCTGGATGCGGCGCCGGTACGCCATCATCTCCTTCTCGGTGAGCGCGAGGAGGTCCTTCCCCTCGAAGAGCACCTCGCCGCCGGTCGCCTCGTGCAGGCGCATCACGGTGAGGCCCACGGTCGTCTTCCCCGAGCCCGACTCGCCCACGAGGCCGAGGGTCTTTCCCTTCGGCAGCCGGAAGCTCACGCCCTTCACGGCCGGCACCGCGCGCTTGCGGAAGAGCCCTTCCTTCAGGAAGAACGTCTTGTCGAGGTTCCTCACCTCGAGGATGATCTCGTCGCCCGGGCTCGTGCCGCGCCGGCGTTCCTCGACGTGCACGTGGCCGTCGCCCTTGAGGAAGTCGTCGATCACCGCAAGCCGCCGCGGCCTGCGGTCGAGGCGCGGGCGGCATGCGAGCAGCGCCTTGGTGTACGGATGCCGCGGATCGCGGAAGATCGCGTCGACCGATCCCTGCTCGCGGATCTCGCCCTCCTGCATCACCACCACGCGCTCGGCGATCTCGCCCACCACGCCCAGGTCGTGCGTGATGAAGAGCACCGACATGTGGCGGCGCTGCTGCAGGCTCGCGATGAGGTCGAGGATCTGCTTCTGGATGGTGACGTCGAGCGCGGTCGTGGGCTCGTCGGCGATGAGGAGCTTGGGCTCGCACGCGACCGCCATCGCGATCATGACGCGCTGCTGCTGCCCGCCCGACATCTCGTGCGGATAGGAGCCCGCGCGCAGCTGCGGGTTCGGGATGCCCACCTCGTTCAGCAGCTCGACCACGCGCGCCTGCGCCTGGCGCATCCCCATGCCCATGTGCAGCCGCAGCACCTCGGCGATCTGCTCGCCCACGGTGAAGACGGGATTGAGCGAGGTCATCGGCTCCTGGAAGATCACCGAGATGTCCTTGCCGCGGATCGCCTGGAGCTCGCTGCGCGTGGCGTGCAGCAGGTCGCGGCCGCCGTAGAGGATGCGGCTAACGGGCGCGACGATCGCGTTGTCCGGGAGCAGGCCCAGGATGGACATGGCGGACACGCTCTTGCCGCTGCCCGACTCGCCGACCAGCGCGACGGTGCTGTGCTCGGGGATGTCGAACGAGATGCCGTTCACCGCGCGGAACGGCTCCGACTTGCGGTCGATCCGGAAGCGGATGTCGAGGTCCTGCACCTGCAGGAGGGGTCTGGACGCGGTCATTTGAGCTTCGGGTCGAGCGCGTCGCGCAGGCTGTCGGTGAGGAGCGAGAAGGCGGTGACGAGGATCGCCATGCTGGTCCCGGCCGCGACGAGCTGCCACCATTTGCCGATCACGAGCTCGTTCTGCGCCTCGGCGAGCATGGTGCCCCAGGAGACCATGTCCACCGGCACGCCGAAGCCGAGGAAGGAGAGGATCACCTCGGCCTTGATGAAGCCCACGGTGTACTGCGAGAGCTGCACCAGCGCCACGTGGCTCACGTTGGGCAGGATGTGGTGGAACATGCGCGAGGTGTTCGACGCGCCGATCGCCTGCGCCGCCTTCACGTACTCGCGGTTCGAATGCTTGATGTACTCGGCGCGGATGAGGCGGTAGATGCCGGTCCAGCCGGTGAGCGAGAGCACCAGCACGATGGGGACGATGCCGTTGCCGAACTTGCCGGTCGAGGTGGCCACCGCCGCGAAGGCGAGGATGAGCAGGATGTAGGGGATCGACGTGAAGATGTTGTAGAACCACTCGAGCAGGTCGTTCACCTTGCCGCCCCAGTAGCCCGCCATGGCGCCGAGGAAGGTGCCGATGAAGGTCGCGAGGAGCGCGCTCGCGAGCCCCACGAAGATCGACACCTCGCTGCCCTTGATCGTCTTCTTGAGCACGTCGCGGCCCCACTTGTCGCCGCCGAAGGGAAGCGTCTGCGCGCGCTTCGTCTCGTGCACCGCGATCTTCGCCGCGCGCTCGGCCCATTCCTTGTAGCGCGGGGCGAGCGGATCGACGTCGGAGAGGTCCACGGGCGGCGCCTTCGCGGCGGCGTTGCCGTGCTCGATCGCCTGCGCCTCGGGGTTCCGCGCGCCGGTCATGAACGACGGGTTCGCATAGGAGACGCCCACTTCCTTGTTCCAGTCCGAGGCGATGAGCCCGGTGTAGGCGGCGACCATCAGGAGGAGGAAGAACGCGACGATCACGAGCGACACCATGGCGACGCGGTCGTGGCGGAGCCGGCGCCACGCGAGCGCCCAGAGACCCGGGGAATCGTGCGCGGCGGCCGCAGGGGGATTGGCGAGGATGGCGCTCATCGGGCGGCCCTATTTGAACGTGACGCGCGGGTCGACGAACTTGTACATCACGTCGACCGCGAGGTTGATCACCATCGTGATGATGGCGAGGTACACGGTCACCGCCTTGATGACCGGGAAGTCGCTGCGGTTCACCGCCGTCACCACCTCGCGCCCGAGCCCGGGGATGGAGAAGAACACCTCGAGCAGGAACGAGCCCACGAACACGCCCGGCAACGCGATGCCGACGTTGGTGAGGATCGGGATCATCGCGTTCCTCATCACGTGCTTGAGCATGACGCGGTTCTCGGGAAGGCCCTTGGCGCGCGCGGTGCGAACGTACTCCTGGTGGATCTCGTCCAGGAAGAACGAGCGGTAGAGCCTCAACTCCGGCGCGACGCCCACGAACACCGCGAGCATGATCGGCAGCGGCGCGTAGTAGCCGAGGTTCTTCCAGAAATGCTCGCTCCAGCCCTGCACCGGGAACCAGCCCAGGATGAAGCCGAAGAGCCACTGGAACACGATGATGTAGACCAGGAAGCTCACCGACATCGCCACGGTGCACACGATCATCACCATGCGGTCGGTGAGGCTGCCGCGCACGTAGGCGACCAGCACCGCGAAGAGCACGGCGAGCCCGGTCGTGATGGCGACCACCGGCAGCATGATGGTGAGCGTGGGCCCCACGCGCGTGAGGATGATGTGCGAGACCAGCTCGTTGGTGGACCAGCTGCGCCCGAAGTCGAACGTGAAGACCTGCTTCACGAAGACCCAGAGCTGGTACCAGTAGGGGCGGTCGACGCCCAGCTGGTGGCGGATGTTCTCGATCTGCGCCGGGTTCGAGATCTTGCCGGCGAGGATCTGCGCCGGGTCCCCGCCCACCCAGTTGAACAGGATGAAGATGAGCAGGATCACGCCGAAGATGGTCGGGATCATCTGCCACACGCGCCGGATCACGTAGGCGGTCATTCGCGTTCCTCCTCGCCCCTCGTGGGAGCTATCTCATTGCGACGCGCTGCATCGCCACGTCGACGTCGAGCCACTTCCAGTTGGTGTACAGGATCGGGTGCTTCTTGTAGCCCTTCACCCAGGGATACTGCAGGTGCTCGAACTTGCGCGTGACTCCGAGCCTCCACGGCGCGTACGCGAACAGGAGCCGCGTCATCTCGCGGTAGAGATGATCGCGCTCGGGGCTGTCGGGAACCGTAAGCGACTTCTCGTAGAGCCGGTCGTATTCGCCAAGCTTGAAGCGCGACTCGTTCGACTGGCCGGTGTTCGGCCCGTAGAGGAGCTGCAGGAAGTTCTGCGCGTCGGGATAGTCCGCGATCCAGGCCGAGTCGGCCAGCTGGAAGTTGCCCACGCGCTTGTCGTTGAGGAGGTCGGCGAACTGCACCCCGGTCGCCTCGAGCCGGATGCCGATGTCGGCCATGCATTTCACCCACAGGCCCGCGAGATCACGCGGGGCCTGGCCGCCGATCTCGTACTTGTATTGCACGACCAGCGGGCGCCCGTCGGGAAGCTCGCGGTAGCCGTCGCCGTTGCGATCGGCGTATCCGAACATGTCGAGCAGTGCCTTGGCCCGCGGCGGGTCCGGATCCTGTGCATCGGTACGGAAGTTCGGGTCGTACCCCACGATCCCGGGCGGAATCGGGCTCTGCGCCGCGATCGCCTGCCCCTTGCGCACGATCTCGATCTCCTGGTTGCGGTCGTGGCCGAGCACCATCGCGCGGCGCAGCGCGACGCGCTCCGGCGTGTATCCCGCGAGCGGGTTCTCCGGCTGACCGGGCATCTGCTCGCAGTTGAAGACGTAGTACGTGATCTCCGGCTCGAGCTCGGGGAACACGCGCACGCCCTGCGCGGCGAGCTGCGGGTTCAACTTGCCGCCGGGGAGGACCTGGTCGATGTACTCGAAGGGCAGCTCGTCGATGAGGTCGTGCTCGCGGTTCAGGAACGCGAGGAAGCGCGGCTGCGAATCCTCGATGATGTAGACCTCGATGCGGTCCACGAGGGGCAGGCGCTTGCCCGAGAGCGCGTCGATCGCGCGGCGGTCCCACTCGTCGGCCATGTCGGCATAGCGCGTCTCCAGCTCGAATCCGCGGTAGTCGGGATTGCGCTCGAGCACGATCTTCGAGCGGCGCACCCATTCGCGCAGCACGTAGGGCCCGGTGCCGACCGGATGTCCCATGGTGTCCGCGGCGTAGCCCTCGATCACCTCGCGCGCGACCGGCACGACGTTGGGCATCGCCATGAAATAGAGGAAGTTGTAGTTCGGCGCCTTGAGCTTGAAGCTCACGACGTAGTCGCCGTGCACCTCGATGCCGGGCACTTTCGCGTCGTAATCGAACTTTCCTTCCTTCCTCGCGCGCTCGGCGAGCTCGTCGAGGCCGAGGATGTTGCCCTGGAAGAGCCATTCGTACGGACTGCGGTTGGCGGGGTCGCGGAAGCGCTTGATCGCGTACTCGACGTCGCCCGCCACGAGCTCGCGCGGCTTGCCGCCGAACACGGGGTCGTTCGCAAAGCGGATGCCCGGCTTGATGCGGAACGTGTAGCGGGTCCCGCCCTCCTCCGGCTGCGGCACCGATTCCGCCGCGAGCGGCACCAGCTTCACCGGGCGCGCGAGATAGTCGTAGCTCACCAGCGTCTCGAAGAGGTTCTCGCAGATGCCGACCGAGTAGCGGTCGAAGATGCGTTGCGGATCGAAGCCGGTCTCCGCCGCGCGCAGGGCCACGCGAAGGACCTTCCTTCCGTTCGCATCCTGGGCGAGCGCCGGCGCAAGGGCGAAGGCGGCGGCACCCGCGCCGAGCGCGAGGACGGCACGCCGCCGCCCGGGCGAGCGCGGGGAGGACGCGGAAAGGGGATCGGGGATCGTGCGCAAAATCACGGAATTATAACGGCTTTCCCCCGGATTCCCGAGGGGGCGCGCTCATCTCGCGGCGGCGGCCTGGCGCGCCAGGTCGATGTCCACGTACTTGTATCCCTGGTGGAGGATCGGATGCTTGCGCCAGCCGAGGATCCACGGCTGCACCAGCTCCTGGCGCTCGCGGTGGGTGTGAAGCTTCACCGGAGCGTAGGCCGCGACGAGCCGCGCCATCCGGTCGAAGATCGCCGTGCGCTCGGGGCCGGGCGGCATCGAGGTCGCCTTCTCGTACAGCCGATCGAACTCGGGCAGCTGGAAGCATCCGTCGTTGGAGATGCCGCAATTGGGGCCGTAGAGGAGCTGGTAGAAGTCCTCGCCGTCGGGGTAGTCGGCGACCCAGCCCTGGTCCCAGTCCTGGAGCAGGCCCGCCTTCGACTCCTTGCGCAGGTCGGGCCACTTCTCCACCTTGACGTCCATGCGGATGCCGACCGCGTTCATGTCCTTCTTCCACAACTCCGTGAAGAGCCGGTCGAGCTCCGTCGGACTGGCCGCATACGTGAAGACCAGCGGCGAGCCGTCGGGCATGTCACGCCAGCCGTCGCCGTTGCGGTCGACATAGCCGTACATGTCGAGCAGCGCCTTGGCGCGCGCCGGGTCGTAGGTCTCCCCGAGGCTGAAATTCGGGTCGTAGCCGATCACGCCGGGCGGAATCATGCTCTGCGCCTCCACCGCCGTGCCGTTGCGCAGCAGCTGGATCTCCTCCTGGTTGTCGTAGGCGAGGGAGATCGCGCGGCGCAGCGCCACCTTGTCCGGCGTGTAGCCGCCGACGATCGGGTCCTTCATGTTGAAGTACATGTAGGTGAGGTCCGGATCGATGTCCGCCTCGTACTTCACGCCGCGCTTCGCGAGCCACGGCGCGAGCTCGTCCCCGGGCAGCGCCATGCTCTCGAACTCGTACGGCAGGTCGATCCAGTCGAGCTGGCCGTCGAGGAACGCGAGCCAGCGCGGCTGCGACTCCTCGATGATGGAAATCTCGACGCGGTCCACGCACGGCAGGCGCTTGCCCTTCATCTCGGCGTAGAGCTGTTGGGAGAGCGGGTCGTCGGGCGGCGGGTCGGCGTCGAAGTACTCCACGCGGAAGTTGGGGTTCTTCACCAGTACGATCTTCGAGCCGCGCCGCCATTCGGCGAGGCGGAACGGGCCCGTGCCCACCGGGTGCGCGCCGATCTCGCCGCCGTAGCGCTCCACCACTTCACGCGCCTGCGCGCCGAAGGTCTCCATCGCGAGGATGTACATGAACGAGTAGTCGGGCTTCACCAGGTGGAAGCGCAGGGTGTAGCGGTCGAGCACCTCGATCCCGGGGATCGGCGCGTCGTAGTCGAGGCGGCCTTCCTTCGCCGCCTTCGCCACCGCCTCGTGGACGCCCACGATGCGCCCGTCGATGAGCCACAGGTTCGGCGAGCGCAGCTTCGGATCCATGAGGCGCTTGAACGCGAACTCGTAGTCCTTCGCCGTGAGCTCGCGCTTGCGCCCGTCGAAGGCCGGGTCGTCGTCGAAATAGATGCCCTTGCGGATCTTCAGCGTGTACGTGCGGCCGCCGTCGGTCACCTCGGGGAGGGCCTCGGCGGTGAGGGGCTTCAGCTTCACCGGGCGCGCGAGCCAGTCGTAGGTGAGCGGCGGCTCGAGGATCTCCTGGATGACGCTGTTCGAGTAGAGGTCCGAGGTCGCGGCAGGATCGAAGTTCGTCTCCGCGACCGGGAAATAGTCGTGCAGCACCTTGAGCGGCGCCGGGGACGGGACCTGTGCCGCGGCCGGGAGGAGCGCTGCGAGGGCGAGCGCGGCGATGCGCGCGAAGAGTGCGGTCATGCTCGGCCGAATGAGGGGAAGCGGGCGATTCTGGGATACACTCTCGCCCCGTCTGCAACGAATCACGGACCTCGATTCTACGGGGAAGGAACCGCGAAATGGGCTTCCTGCAGGGCAGCCGCATCCTCGTGACGGGGATGCTCTCCAACCGCTCCATCGCCTACGGGATCGCGAAGGCCTGCGCGCGCGAAGGCGCCGAGCTCGCGTTCACCTACCAGGGCGAAGGCGTGCGCGAGCGGGTGGCGGAGCTCGGCAAGGAATTCGGCTCCGACCTCGTCTTCCCCTGCGACGTCGCCGACGACGCGCAGATCGCGGCGCTCTTCGAATCGCTCGCCGCGAGGTGGGACGGGCTCGACGGGCTGGTGCACGCGATCGCGTTCGCCCCGCGCGAGTCGCTGAAGGGCGGTTTCCACGAGAGCGTCACGCGCGAAGCCTTCCGCACCGCGCACGAGATCTCGAGCTACAGCCTCGCGGCGCTCGCGAAGGCGGCCGCCCCGATGATGCAGGGCCGGCGCGGCTCGATCGTCACGCTCTCCTACCTGGGCGCGGTGCGCTCGATCCCGAACTACAACGTGATGGGGCTCGCGAAGGCGAGCCTCGAGGCCGCCGTGCGCTACCTTGCGGCGAGCCTCGGCCCGCATGCGATCCGCGTGAACGCGATCTCCGCAGGCCCGATCAAGACGCTCGCCGCGGCCGGGATCGGCGGCTTCTCGAAGATCCTGCGCTTCGTCGAGAAGAACGCGCCGCTCAGGCGCGGCGTCACCATCGACGAGGTCGGCAACACCGCGGCGTTCCTGCTCTCCGACCTTGCGAGCGGCATCACCGCCGACGTGATCTACGTGGACGCGGGCTTCAGCTCCACGACGGCCGGGCTCGAAGAGGACTGAACGCCGCGCTCGCACGAATGGAGCGCGGCGAAAACCGAAGCCCCGCACGCGGCCCTCAGCTTCCCGAGGGCCGCTTCGGGGTCAGCGCGTCCTTGCTCACCCGGACACCGACCTTCTCGCGAAGGCTCGCGAGGGCCGAGTCGAACTCGCCGGCGGCGAGCGCCTGGCGCAGCTGCGCGGCGAGCGCCTGGCGCTTCGCTTCATCGATCTTTTCCGGCTCGCTCACCTTGCTCACCCTCACCAGCGAGTAGGCGATGGGCGTCGCGACGCCGGCGTAGCCCGGGAGCTTGCGCGGATCCACCCGGAAGACGCCCTCGAGCACCGGGGGATAGAGGCCGCCCGTCTTCTGCCGGCTCACGGCGAGCGTTTCCGGCCACTTGAGCCCGGCGTCCTTGCCCGACTGCAGTTCCTTGAGCTTCGCCTCGCCGTCGGCCGTCGCGAGCTTGAGCGCCTGCTCCTGCGCGAGCTTCTTCCCGATGCCGTCCTTCACCGTATCGAGCGGCTTCAACTGCGCCGGCTTGTGGTCCACCACGTGGGCCGAGACGAGGACGTTGGGCGAGACCTCGATCGCCGAGGTGTTGCGTTTCGACTTGATCGAGTTGTCGGAGAAGATTTCCGCCTCGAGCTTCGGGTTCGAGAGGTACGGCGGATTGGCGGGCCGCCCGCGCTCGATCCAGTCGGAATGCTGGATCGGCAGCTTCAGCGAATCGGCGGCGGGCTGCAGGCTGTCGGGCTGCTCGTAGACGACGTTGGAGAAGTTCTCCGCATCCTGCGCCATGAGCCCGGTCGCCTTCTGCTTCCTGAGGATGCCCTCGATCTCCGGCGTCGCCTCCGCGAGGCTCTTCACCTTCGCGGGCTTCACGTCGGTCACCTCGATCACGTGGTAGCCGAAGTCCGTCTTCACCGGCCCGACGATATCGCCCTTCTTCGCCGCGAACACCGCGTCCTCGAACGGCTTCACCATGGAGCCGCGGCCGAAGAAGCCGAGGTCGCCGCCGTTCGCAGCCGAGCCCGGGTCCTGCGATTCCTTCTTCGCCACCTGCGCGAAGCTCTTCGGATCCTTGCGCACCTCGGCGGCGATCTTCTGCGCCTTCTCCTCGGCGGCCTTGCGCTGCGCGTCCGTCGCGTTCGCCGCAACGGTGATGAGGATGTGGCTCGCGCGCCGCTCCTCGGGCACGCCGAAGGTGCCCTTCTTGAGCTCCTCGTCGTAATAGCGCTTCACCTCCTCGGGCGTGACCGCCGCCTGCGCGGCGAGCGCGTCGACGGAAAGCTCGAGGTAGTCCACCTTCACCTCCTCGGGGATGGTGAACTCCTTCGGGTGCGCCTCGTAGTACGACTTCACCTGCTCCGGCGTCACTTTCACCTTCGGCAGGTACTGGTCGGGCGTGAAGTTGATCACGCTCACGTCGCGCGACTGCTCGGACAGGCGGATGAAGCCGTCGACCGTCGTCTTGGGCACGAACGCCGTGTCCAGGATGGCGCCGCTGAACTGCTGCTCGGCGAAGTCCTGGCGCAGGCGCTCGTCGAGGCCGGCGGGCGTGAGGTTGTTGCCGCGCGCGATCGCCTCGTAGGCCTCCTTCGAGAAGCGGCCGTCCTGCTGGAACCGCGGGTCGGAGACGATCTTCTCGGCGAGCTGCCGGTCGCTCAGGCGGATTCCCGCGCGGTCGGCGCCGATCGCGACCAGCCGCTCGTCGATCAGGCGGTCGAGGACCGCGCGGCGGATCTCGGGGTTCTCCATGATCGAGGGGTCGAAGTTGCCGTGCAGCTGCTGCCGGTACACATCGGCCTGCTTGCGCAGCGCCTCGTCGAAATCGTAGGTGCCGATGCTCGCTCGTCCCACGGTCGCCACCACGTCGCCGCCCACCGGGCTGTGGAAGTAGTAGTCCACCCCGAACAGGGCGAACGGGACGACGAGGAAGAGCGCCATCAGCAACTGGACGATCCTGCGGTTGGCGAATTCGCGAAGCGTTTCGAGCATCATGGCGATATCCCGCGGCGCGCGGCGCCGGCAACAAAAAGGGCGAACCGGTCGGGTTCGCCCTCTCGAGTCCCCGCTGCGGGGACGATGCATCAAAGGGCTGGCGGAGTGGACGGGACTCGAACCCGCGACCCCCGGCGTGACAGGCCGGTATTCTAACCAGCTGAACTACCACTCCCGTGAAATCTTCGTCCTGGTGGGTGCTGAGGGGTTCGAACCCCCGACATCCGCCTTGTAAGGGCGACGCTCTACCAACTGAGCTAAGCACCCGAAAAAGGGAAATTTTAACATCATCGGGTACGGTGTTGGAACGGACGGCCATGGGCCGGCGTTCAACGCCAACGGGAAGGGACGCTTTCCCGCCCTCGGGAGAGGGACAGGGGGAGGATAGGCCGCCCCCGTCCGCTTCCTCAGTGCTTGGTGACGACGGGCCGCGGCTCGGGCGCCGCGGGCGGCGGCGCGACGGGCGCTTCCGGCAGCGGCTCGGGCTTCCTCTCGAGCGCGCGCTCGAGCACCTGGTCGAACCAGCGCACCGGAATGATCTCGATCGCGCTCTTCACCTCTTCGGGGATCTCGGCCAAGTCCTTCACGTTCTCCTCCGGGATCAGCACGACCTTGATGCCGCCGCGGTGGGCCGCCAGCAGCTTCTCCTTGAGGCCTCCGATCGGCAGCACCTCGCCGCGCAGCGTGATCTCGCCCGTCATCGCCACGTCGCAGCGCACCGGAATGCCGGTGAGCACCGAGGTGATCGCGCTGGCGATCGCGATGCCGGCCGAAGGGCCGTCCTTGGGCGTGGCGCCCTCGGGCAGGTGGATGTGCAGGTCCATCGTCTGGTAGAAGTCCTCCGCGATGCCGAGGCGCTTGGCGCGCGCGCGCACCACCGAGACCGCCGCCTTGATCGATTCCTGCATCACCTCGCCGAGCTTGCCCGTGGTGACCGTGTTGCCCTTGCCCGGGAGCTTCACCGCTTCGATGGTGAGGAGCTCGCCGCCCACTTCGGTCCACGCGAGGCCGGTGACCTGGCCCACCTGGTTCTCCTTCTCGGCGATGCCGTAGGTGTACTTGCGAACGCCCAGGTACTTGTCCAGGTTCTTCGAGTTCACCGTGAGGTGCGAGCCGTCTTTCTTCCGGGTGAGGATCGACTTCACCACCTTGCGCGCGATCTTCGCGAGCTCGCGGTCGAGCCCGCGCACGCCCGCCTCGCGCGTGTAGTAGCGCGTGATGTCGTGGATCGCCCCGTCCGTCACGGTGAGCTCGCCTTCCTTGAGGCCGTTCGACTTGATCTGCTTCGGCAGCAGGTACTGCTTGGCGATGTGCACCTTCTCGTCCTCGGTGTAGCCCGAGAGGCGGATCAACTCCATGCGGTCGAGCAGCGGCGCCGGGATCTGCAGCGTGTTCGCGGTCGCGACGAACATCACGTCGGACAGGTCGTACTCGACCTCGACGTAGTGGTCGACGAACGTGTGGTTCTGCTCCGGGTCGAGCACCTCCAGCAGCGCCGAGGACGGGTCGCCGCGGAAGTCCATGCCCATCTTGTCCACCTCGTCGAGGAGGAAGAGCGGATTCCTCACGCCGACCTTCGTCATGTTCTGCAGGATCTTGCCGGGCATCGAGCCGATGTACGTGCGGCGGTGGCCGCGGATCTCCGCCTCGTCGCGCACGCCGCCCAGCGACATGCGCACGAACTTGCGGTTGGTCGAGCGCGCGATGGACTGCCCGAGCGAGGTCTTGCCGACGCCGGGAGGGCCGACGAGGCACAGGATCGGGGCCTTGAGCTTGTCCACGCGCTGCTGCACCGCGAGGTACTCGACGATGCGCTCCTTCACCTTCTCCAGCCCGTAGTGGTCGGCATCGAGGATCTTCTCGGAGTTCTTCAAGTCCGTGGAGACCTTGGTCTTCTTCTTCCACGGCAGGCCGACGAGCGTGTCGATGTAGTTGCGCACGACGGTCGCCTCCGCGGACATCGGCGACATGAGCTTCAGCTTCTTGAGCTCCGCCTCGGCCTTGACGCGCGCCTCCTTCGGCATGTGCGCGGCCTTGATCTTCTTCTCGAGCTCGTCCAAGTCGGCGCCTTCCTCGGAATCGCCGAGCTCCTTCTGGATCGCCTTCACCTGCTCGTTGAGGTAGTACTCGCGCTGGCTCTTCTCCATCTGCCGCTTCACGCGGCCGCGGATGCGCTTCTCCACCTGCATGATGTCGATCTCGGTCTCGAGGAGCTGCAGCAGCTGCTCGAGGCGGCGGCCGACGTGGAAGTTCTCGAGGATCTGCTGCTTCTGCTCGAGCTTCAACGGCAGGTGCGCGGCGATGGTGTCCGAAAGGCGGCCCGCGCCGTCGATCCCGGCGAGCGAGGTGAGCACCTCGGGCGGGATCTTCTTGTTCAACTTCACGTACTGGTCGAACTGGGCGAGGAGCGTGCGACGCATCGCCTCGACCTCGTTGGAATCCGGCTCCTCGGAGGCGATGAGGTCGATCTCGGCCTCGAAGTTCACCTTGTCGGTGAGGACGCGCTCGATGCGCGCGCGCTGCACGCCTTCCACCAGCACCTTCACGGTGCCGTCGGGGAGCTTGAGCATCTGGAGGATGGTCGAGACCGTCCCGACCTCGTAGAGGTCCTCGGGATTGGGCTCGTCCTTCGCCGCCGACTTCTGGGCGACGAGCACGACGTTCTTGCCTTCCTCCATGGCCGCTTCGAGGGCCTTGATGGACTTGGGCCGCCCCACGAACAGCGGGATCACCATGTGGGGGAAAACCACCACGTCGCGCAGCGGCAGGAGCGGCAGGACGCGGGATTCAGCGGAGAAGGAAGCGGTCATTGTCTTTCCTGGTTGTCATGCCCGAACCACGTGGGGGCTCCGAAGAGCCCCGTCAAGTCCCCTTCGCGGGGAGCGGAAAGGGAGCTTGTGGATCTACTGCTGCCCACTCGCGACCTTCGGCTGGTCGGAGTAGATGAGGAGGGGCTTGCCGTCGCCGGAGATGGCGCCGTCGTCGACGACCACCTTCTGGACGTTCGACAGGGACGGAAGGTCGAACATGATGTCCAGCAATGCGTGCTCGATGATGGAGCGCAGACCCCGCGCGCCGGTGCGGCGCTCGAGGGCCCGCTTCGCGATCGCCGCGAGGGCATGCTCGCGGAACTCGAGTTCGACCCCCTCCATGGCGAGGAGTTTCTGGTACTGCTTCACCAGCGCATTCTTGGGCTCGGTGAGGATCTTCACCAGCGCCTCGGCGTCGAGCTCGTCGAGCACCGCGACCACCGGCAGGCGCCCCACGAACTCCGGGATGAGCCCGTACTTGATGAGGTCCTCCGGCTCCACCTCGTGGAGCATGTCGTTCAGCTCGCGCCGGTTGTTGGCGGAGCGCACGTGGGCGCCGAAGCCCATGCCCGAGCGGTCGGTGCGGCTCTGGATCGCCTTCTCGAGGCCGCCGAAGGCGCCCCCGCAGATGAAGAGGATGTTCGTGGTGTCGACCTGCACGAACTCCTGGTTCGGGTGCTTGCGCCCGCCCTGCGGCGGCACCGAGGCGATGGTGCCCTCGATCAGCTTCAGGAGCGCCTGCTGCACGCCCTCGCCGCTCACGTCGCGGGTGATCGAGGGGTTGTCGCTCTTCCTCGAGATCTTGTCGATCTCGTCGATGTAGACGATGCCGCGCTGCGCCTTCTCGACGTCGTAGTCGCACTTCTGCAGCAGCTTCTGGATGATGTTCTCGACGTCCTCGCCGACGTAGCCCGCTTCGGTGAGCGTGGTGGCGTCCGCGATCACGAAGGGCACGTTCAGCAGTCGCGCGAGGGTCTGCGCGAGCAGGGTCTTGCCGGAGCCCGTCGGCCCGATCAGCAGGATGTTCGACTTGGCGAGCTCGACCTCGTCCTGCTTGCCGCCGGACTTCAGCCGCTTGTAGTGGTTGTACACCGCGACCGAGAGGATCTTCTTCGCCTGCACCTGGCCGATCACGTACTGGTCGAGGATCTCGCAGATCTCGTGCGGGCTCGGCAGGTCGCTCTTCGCCGTCTTCTGCCCGGTGTCGGTCGAGGCCTCCTCGCGGATGATGTCGTTGCAGAGGTCGATGCACTCGTCGCAGATGAACACCGACGGCCCGGCGATGAGCTTGCGCACCTCATGCTGGCTCTTGCCGCAGAAGGAGCAATAGAGGAGTTTTTCGCCGCCGACTTTTTCTGTCATGTCGCAATCTGCGAGGACACGCCGCTCCGGACTGGCGCGGCGCGAAACCTCCAACGGTTGCCCGAGATCCCTGGCTTCTTGTTCATGCCACCGACGATTCGCTGCGGTTCTTCAGTACGCGGTCGATCAGGCCATACTTTACCGCGTCTTCGGCCCCCATGAAATTGTCGCGATCGGTGTCGCGCTCGATGACTTCCAGGGGCTGGCCGGTGTGCAGCGCCATCATCTCGTTCAGCTTGCGCTTGAGGTACAGGACCTCCTTCGCATGGATCTCGATGTCCGAGGCCTGGCCCGAGAATCCGCCCGAGGGCTGGTGGATCATCACGCGCGAATTCGGCAGGCAGAAGCGCTTGCCCTTGGCGCCCGCGCACAGGAGGAACGCCCCCATGCTCGCCGCGAGGCCGGTGCACAGGGTCGACACGTCGGGCTTGATGAACTGCATGGTGTCGTACACCGCCATGCCCGCCGAGACGCTGCCTCCCGGCGAATTGATGTACAGGTGGATGTCCTTGTCCGGGTTCTCGCTCTCGAGGAACAGGAGCTGCGCGACGATCAGGTTCGCCATCCCGTCGTTGATCGGACCGACGAGAAAGATCACGCGCTCCTTGAGCAGGCGCGAGTAGATGTCGTAGGCACGCTCGCCGCGCCCCGACTGCTCGATGACCATGGGGATGAGGCCCAGGCCCTGCGGCTCTTCCCGATCGATTTCTTGCTTGATGAACATGGCTATGCCTTCTTCGTGCCCATGAGCTCGCTGAACTCGACGGGCTTGTCCTCGACGTTCATTTTCCCCATGGCCCATTCTACGACGTTGTCCTCCATCACGAGCGCCTCGACCTCGGCCAGGCGGGCGGGATCGGCATAGTACCAACGGACCAGCTGCTGGGGCTCCTCGTAGCTCTCGGCGTGCTCCTCGACCACCTTGCGCACCTGCTCGGGCGTGGCGCCCAGGCCGTGCTTCTTCACGAGGTCGGCCACGAGGAGCCCGATCTTGATGCGCCGCGCCGCGCGATCGGAGAAGAGCTGCGCCGGCAGCGACTTGTCCTCGACCGTCATGCCGCGCTGCCGCAGGTCCTCGAGGGCCGAGCGCTGCATGCGCTCGATCTCCCCATCGAGCAGGGAGCGCGGCACTTCGAAGCGGGCCGCGTCGTGCAGGGCGTCGATCACCTGCTCCTTCACGGCGGCGCGCACCTTGCGGGCCGCCTCCTTCTCCATGTTCTGGCGCACCTCGCGGCGCAGGCGGCCGATGTCGCCGTCCTCCACGCCGAGCGCTTTGGCAAACTCCGCGTCCACGGGCGGAAGCTTCGGCTCCGCGACCTGGTTCACCGTGACGGTGAAATCGGCCGTCTTGCCGCGCACGGCCTCGTGGTAGTCCTGCGGGAACGTGAGCGGGAAGGTCTTCTGCTCGCCGGTCCCCATGCCGACGAGCGCCGCCTCGAAATCGGGCAGCATGCGGTTCTCGCCGAGCACCACGGTGAAGTTGGCCGCCTTGTTGCCCTCGAACGGCTGGCCGGCGATGAGCCCCTCGAAGTCGATGTTCACGAGGTCGCCGTTCTGCGCCGCGCGCTCCGCGCGCTCGTACTTCGCGCGCTGCGTGCGCAGCGTCTGGAGCGTGGCGTCGACGTCGCTCTCCTCGACCCGGGTTCCCGGGCGCGACACCTTCGCGCCGGAGATGTCGCCCATCTCGACCTCGGGATACACCTCGAAAGTCGCGGTGTACTCGACGTCGTTCGCGCCGTCACCCACGGGCTTGGGCTGGAAGCGCGGGAAGCCGGCGACGCGGTACTTGTCCTTTACCGCGTCGGCGAAAGTCTTCTGCACCGTGTCCGAGACCACTTCCTGGCGCACCTGCGGGCCGTACTGGCGCTCGACCATCTTGATCGGGACGTGCCCCGGGCGGAAGCCCTGCATGCGCACGGTGCGCGCGAGCTTCTTCAGGCGCGTCGCGATCTCGGCCTCGATCTGCGCGATCGGCACCGAGACCGTGATGTTGCGCTCCAGGGTGGTGGAGGAGTTCTGGACTGCTTGCTGCATCGAATTTTCCTTGTTGGAGCTTCCCTTGGAGAAAACCGGGTTCAGGCCCCCATTTCCCGAAGCGGGGCCCGAAAGCGACGACCGCGCGCATGAATTGGGGTCTGACCCCAATGGTGCGAAAGGAGGGACTCGAACCCACATGCCTTTCGGCGCTGGAACCTAAATCCAGTGCGTCTACCAATTCCGCCACTTTCGCGGTCGTCGGATTATACCCGAAACGAGGGGTGGCCGACGCCGTCGCACCCTCCTGCGGCGCCCGATATAATCCCGAAAATTCAATCGGTTCCGCGCTCCCTTTGCCCGTCGACCACTACGAGAATTTCCCCGTCGCTTCGTGGCTCCTTCCGGCTTCGATGAGACCGCCGATCGAAGCGATCTACGGCTTCGCGCGTGGTGCCGACGACGTCGCCGACGAAGGAGATGCGCCGGACGCGGAGCGGCTCGCCGAGCTCGATCGCCATCTCGCGGCGCTCGCGGCGATCGAGGCGGGAGGGGAGCCGGAGGCGCGCTTCGGCCGCATCGCGCGCGCCGTTCGCGACTACGCCCTTCCGGTCGCGCTCCTCGCCGACCTCGTCGACGCCTTCAGGCAGGACGTCGTGAAGAAGCGTTACGCGACGTTCGCGGAGCTCCTCGATTACTCGCGCCGCTCGGCGAACCCGGTGGGCCGCCTCGTGCTGCACGTCTTCTCGCGCGAGGGGAAAACCGGGGACAGACCCCATTTTCCGCTGCGCGCGCGAGCGGGCTCGCTGCTCGGAAAATGGGGTCTGTCCCCGGTTTTCCTCGCGCAATCGGACCGCATCTGCTCGTCGCTGCAGCTCGTCAACTTCTGGCAGGACGTCGCGCTCGATTGGGCCAAGGGCCGCGTGTACCTGCCGCGGGAGGACCTCGAGCGCTTCGGCGTGGCCGAAGAGGCGATCGCGAAGGGCCGCGCCGACGAGCGCTGGGCGGCGCTCATGGCCTTCGAATGCGAGCGCGCGCGGACGATGATGCTCGAGGGCGCGCCGCTCGGCGACGCATTGCCGGGACGCCTCGGCCTCGAGATCCGCGCGACGATCCACGGGGGGCTCGCGATTCTCGATAGAATCGACGCCGTACGCGGGGATGTGTTCCGCTACCGGCCGGCGCTCACGAAGCTCGACTGGATCCGCATCCTCGGACGCGCGATCACCAAGGCCGGGGTCGGACCCTGAACCGGGCAACGGCAGCACCAGGGCCCGACCCCATGGAACCCATGAGCCCCGACGAGTACTGCCAGCAGAAGGCCGCGCAAAGCGGCTCGAGCTTCTACTACAGCTTCCTTTTCCTGCCCCAGGAAAGGCGCCGCGCGATCACCGCGCTCTACGCCTTCTGCCGCGAGGTGGACGACGTGGCCGACGAGGCGCGCGACGCGGGCGTGGCGCGTGCGAAGCTCGCGTGGTGGCGCACCGAGGTCGCGAATCTCTTCGCGGGCCGTCCGCTGCATCCGGTCACGCGCGCTCTCGCGCCCTTCGTGCAGCCGTTCGGCCTCGACGGCGCGCGCATGAACGAGATCATCGACGGCATGGAGATGGACCTCACGCACCACCGCTATGCCGATTTCGACGCGCTGGGCCTCTACTGCCATCGCGCCGCCGGCGTGGTGGGCCAGCTCTCGGCCTCGATCTTCGGCTACTCGAATCCCTCCACCCTGGAGTACGCGGAGACGCTCGGCATCGCGTTCCAGCTCACGAACATCATCCGCGACGTGGGCGAGGACGCGCGCCGCGACCGGGTCTACCTCCCGGCGGACGAGCTCGCGCGCTTCGGGCTCGGCACGGAGGACATCCTCGCGCGCCGCGGGGACGAGCGCTTCCGCTCGCTCATGGCATACCAGGCCGATCGCGCGGTGATCCTACTACGACCTCGCGAAGAGCCGGCTCGCTCCCGAGGACCGCGCGAGCCAGCGCGCGGGCCTCATCATGGCGGCCATCTACCGCGCGCTCCTCGAGGAGATCCGCCGCGACGGCTACCGCGTGCTCGACCGCCGCATCGCGCTCACGCCGATCCGCAAGCTCTGGATCGCGTGGAAGACGTGGGCGAGCACGTGAGCGCCCGCCGCGTCGCCGTCGTCGGCGCCGGGTACGCCGGGCTTTCGGCCGCGGTGCGCCTCGTGCGCGCCGGCTGCGCCGTGAGCGTGTTCGAGGCGAACCGCGTGCCCGGGGGGCGCGCGCGCCGCGTCGTCTACCGCGGCGCCACGCTCGACAACGGCCAGCACATCCTGCTCGGCGCCTACCGGGAAACGCTCGCGCTCATGCGCGAGGTCGGAGTCTCCGCGCACGCGCTGCAGCGCCTGCCGCTCGCGCTGCACGTCGCGGGACGCTTGGCACTCGATGCGCCGCGCCTGCCGGCACCGCTCAACCTCGCCGCGGGGCTCGCCTTCGCGCGCGGCCTCTCGGCCGCGGATCGCGCAGCCGCGGTGCGCTTCTGCCTGGCGCTGCGGCAGCGCTCGTTCCAGCCCGCGGCCGGGGCCACGGTGGCCGAGCTTCTCGCGGCGCATCGCCAGTCGGACACGCTCGCCGGCCTCCTGTGGGGACCGCTCTGCGTCTCCGCGCTCAACACCGCCGCCGATCGCGCCGACGCCCGCACGTTCGTCACGGTCCTGCGCCGCGCGCTCTTCGGCCGGCGCGAGGATTCCGACCTCCTGCTTCCGGCGCGCGACCTCTCCGCGCTGCTGCCGGAGGCCGCGGTCGAATGGCTCGGGGAGCGTGGGGCCGACATCGCGCTCGCCACGCGCGTCGTCTGCGTCGTTCCGCGCGCGGGCGCCTGGAGCCTCGAGACCGCCGGCCGAGCGCACCCGTTCGATGCCGTGGTCCTCGCGGTCGCGCCGCACCAGGCGCCGCAGCTCCTCGCCTCGTGCGAGGCGCTCGCGCCGCTCGCCGCCCGCATCGAGTCGATCGAGCACGAGCCGATCGCCACGGTGTACCTGCAATACGAAGCGCGCGTGCGGCTGCCGTTCCCGATGATGGGTCTTGCCGGCGGGCAGGTGCAGTGGGTCTTCGATCGCGAGGCGCTCACCGGCGCCCGCGGTCTCCTCGCCGCCGTGATCTCCGCCCCGGGGCCGCACCTGTCGCTCGACAGCGATGTGCTGGGCACCATGGCGCATCGCGAGATCGATCGCGCGTTCGGGCCGCTCTCCCCGCCCGCGTGGACCAAGGCGATCGTGGAGAAGCGCGCGACCTTCGCGTGCATCCCGGGCGCATTCCGCGCCCCGCACGAAACCCCCGCTCCGGGGCTCTTCCTCGCGGGCGACTATACGGAACCGGACCTTCCCGCGACCCTCGAGACCGCCGTCACGAGCGGGCGCATCGCCGCCGAGGCGGCGCTGCGCTACCTCACCAACCATGACGCCCGAAAGATTCCCACGCGAGCCCTATGAGCCGCCGGCCGACCTCCTCGCCGGACGCGTGATCCTCGTCACCGGCGCGGGGCAGGGGCTCGGCCGCGCGGTGGCGCTCGCTTGCGCCTCCCACGGAGCGACCGTGGCGCTCCTCGGCCGCAAGCAGGAGAAGCTCGAAGCGACCTACGATGCGATCGCGGCGGCCGGTGGCGCGGAGCCCGCGCTCGTGCCGCTCGACCTCGCGGCTGCGACAAGCGCGGACTACGAGGCGCTCGCCGCGCTCGTGCGCCGCGACCTCGGCCGCCTCGACGGCATCGTGCACTGCGCGAGCCATTTCGATCCGCTGCGGCCCCTCGCCGACGAGACGCTCGAGCAATGGCTGGAGATGCTGCGCGTGAACCTCGCGGCGCCGTTCGCCCTCACGCGAGCGTGCCTCCCGCTGCTCGCCGCGGCGCCCGATTCCTCGGTGGTCTTCGCCGGGGAGACGCACGGTGCGCACCCGCGCGCCTACTGGGGCGGATTCGCGGTGGCGAAGTCGGCGCTCTCCACGCTCGCGGCGATCTGGGCCGACGAGCTCGAGCATGCCGGCAAGCCGCGCGTGAACGTGCTGATCCCCGGGCCGATCGCCTCTCCGCAGCGCCTGCGCAGCCACCCGGCCGAGGACCGCTCGAGGCTTCGCGCGCCGGAATCGGCGGCCGCGGCGTTCCTCTACCTCCTCGGCCCCGACGGGCGCGGGGTGAGCGGGAGGACCCTCGAGCTGTGATCGGGAACACAGGCTTTTTTCAGGCGCTTCGGTTAAACTAGGAATTGCCCGAAATTCGCAGTGTAAGTCCCTGCATTACCACAACTAATCGATAACCTCCGGGAGGGGTCGGCTCCCCGCCGTTCCAGACCAGGCCGCACACGATGCTCGATCAGGCAAATCGCACGTTCATCTGCAGCGTCGTGTTCATCGACCTCGTCGGCTACTCGAAGAAGCCGGTCACCGAGCAGATCCGCCTGAAGACCGCGCTCACGAACAACCTCTCCGAGGCGATCCAGGACATCCCGGTCAACGATCGCATCATCCTCGACACGGGAGACGGCGCCGCGATCAGCTTCCTCGGCGATCCGGAGGATGCGCTCTTCGTGACGCTCTCGCTGCGCGAGAAGATGATCAAGGAGGGCATGACCGCCACGATGGTGGAGGCCTCGGGCGAGGACTCCGTGCGCATGGGGATCAACCTGGGCCCCGTGAAGCTCGTGAAGGACATCAACGGGCACCCGAACATCATCGGCGACGGGATCAACGTCGCGCAGCGCATCATGAGCTTCGCGCGCCCGGGGCAGATCGTGGTGTCGCGCTCGTACTACGACGTGGTGTCGAACCTCGCGAGCGAGTACGCGAAGCTCTTCACCTACGAGGGGTCGCGCACCGACAAGCACGTGCGCGAGCACGAGATCTACGTGGTCGGCCACCACGAGGGGGCGCTGCAGAAGGCGAAGGACGGCATGAAGGATCGCGCCTCCTCCACCTCGCCCAACGCGCGCAAGTCGCGCACCGGCCCGCAGGCGCCGGGGAGCTCGACCGTCACGCTCACCATTCCCTCGTTCGTGCACGACAAGAAGAAGCTCACGATGATCGCCGGCGGCCTCGGTGCGCTGGTGGTCGTGCTCGGCATCCTCGTCGCGACGAAGAGGCCCTCCGCGCCGGAGCTCGCCGCGGCGACTCCGCCTTCGACCGAGGCTCAGGCGTCCACGCCACCCGCGCACGAGCCGCCCCCGGCACCGGCCGCTGCATCCGCTGCATCCGTCGCGCCGGCGCCGGAAGCCGCGAAGCCCGCCGAACCCGCGAAGGCCGAACCGGCGAGCCCCGAGCTGCGTCCGGAGACGCACGTCCTCGCACCCGCGCCCACGCACGCGCAGATCCCGCCCGCGGCTCCCGCCAGTGCCCGCACCGAGCCCGCGCCCGCGGCGAAGCCCGCGGAGCCGGCGAAGACGCAGGCGCCCAAGCCGGAGGCGGCGAAGCCCGCTCTCCCGCGGGCCACGCTCGTCTTCGCGGTGCAACCCTGGGGCGAGATCTTCGTGAACGGCAAATCGCGCGGGGTGACGCCCCCGATGAAGTCGCTCAAGCTCGACCCCGGCAAGTACAAGATCGAGGTGCGCAACACGACCTTTGCGCCGCACGTGGAGAACCTCGATCTGAAGGCCCGCGATGAAGTCACGGTGAGGTACAAGTTCCAATGAACAAGCCGCCCGCTCGCTTCGCCCGCCCGTTGCTCGCCCTCGCCGCGGTGCTCGCGCTCGCCGCATGCGAGCAGCTCTCGACCCGGGAGAAGCCGCAGCCGGTCGCGCCGCAGATCACCGAGGGGGTGCTCCGCAAGCACGCGCAGGATGCGCTCGCCGCAGGCGTGAAGGAGTACGACGCGGGCGAGTACTCGAAGGCGGAATCGGACCTCAACGAGGCCCTCACCCACGGCCTGCTCGCCAAGACCGACCAGTCGCGCGCGAGGAAGCTCCTCGCGTTCATCTACTGCACCTCGAATCGCGAGGCGCAATGCCGCGACGAGTTCCGCAAGGCCTTCGAGATCGACCCCGGATTCTCGCTCACGCCCGCCGAGGACGGCCATCCGATCTGGGGCCCGGTGTACCGCGACGTGCGCACGCAGCTCATCGCCGAGCGCGAGGCCGCCACGACCGTGGGCAAGCAGCCGACGCTCACCAAGGCGCAGCAGATGCTCTCCGACGGCATGGTGAAATACGATGCCGGCGAGTACACGGCCGCGCGCCGGCTCCTCGAGGCGGCGATCACCGAAGGCTTCGCCGACAAGGCGGCCCACGTGAAGGCGATGAAGTACATCGCGTTCACCGACTGCCTCGAGCGCCGCTACCGGGATTGCCGCGCGGAATTCATCAGGATCTACGACGTGGACCCGAACTTCGACCTCACGCCGGCGGAGGCGGGCCATCCCTCCTGGACACACACCTTCGCCGCCGCCAAGGCGACCGCCAAGCGCCAGCTCGCGGCGAGGGCCGCGAAGGAGAAGGAACAGATCGCGAAGGACAAGGAGAAGGCCGGGCCGCCCGCCCCGGCCTCGGTTCCCAAGAAGTGACGATGATTGCCACGCTCGGCCGCTACAAAGTCGTTTCGGAGATCGGCCAGGGCGCCATGGGCGTCGTCTACAAGGCCGTCGATCCCATCATCGATCGCACGGTCGCGATCAAGACGATCAACCTCAACCTCTCCCGGCAGGAGCTGGAGGAGTACGAGCAGCGCTTCCAGCAGGAGATCAAGGCCGCGGGGCGCCTGAACCACCCGAACATCGTCACGATCTACGACGTGGGCAAGACCGAGCAGGTCGCCTACATGGCGATGGAGTTCCTCGAGGGGCGCGAGCTCAAGGACATGATCGCCTCGGGCAACCTGCCCGCCGCCGACCAGGTGGTGGACATCATCGCGCAAGTGGCCGACGGCCTGTGGTTCGCGCACCAGCAGGACATCGTGCACCGCGACGTGAAGCCCTCGAACATCATGGTGCTCCGGGGCGGCATCGCGAAGATCACCGATTTCGGCATCGCGCGCCTGCCCAACTCCGCCGTGAAGACGATGACGGGGCTGATCCTCGGCAGCCCGCGCTACATGTCGCCCGAGCAGGTGATCGGCAAGGCGATCGACGCGAGGAGCGACATCTTCTCGCTGGGCGTCGTGCTCTACGAGGCGCTCACGGGCGTGGCGCCCTTCGACGGCGACAACGTGAACGCGATCATGTACGCGACGGTGAACACGACGCCGCCGCCGCCCTCCTCGCACGCGAAGTCGATCCCGCCGATGCTCGACCTCATCGCCGCGAAGGCCATGGCGAAGCTGCTCGAGGATCGCTACCAGACGATCAAGGAGCTCGCCGACGACCTGCGCGAGGTGCGCCGGCAGATGGACGCCTCGCGCCCGGCCCCGGCGCTCAAGGCGACCACCTCGCCGCCCACGCCGATCCGCAACCCTGCGCCGATCGCCGTTCCCGAGCGCATGGTGGACACGGCGACCATCCCGCTCAACGCGGAGCCCGGCGCGAAGGACGACGAAGCCGCAAGGGCCCTCGCGCTCTCGAAGACCTTCGATTCGTTCGACGCGACGCTGCGCCTCGCGGCGATGACCGACCAGACCGAGGACTTCCGCGACTACATCACGCAGACGCAGAAGATGCGCGCGTACAAGGGCAAGATCGAGAGCGGCTCGCCGCTCGCGCCCAAGGCGCCGGCCGCGGAAGCGCCGAAGCCGAAGGTGGTTGCACGCCCCGCGCCCCCCCCGCCCCCCCCTGCACCGGTCGTCGCGCAGCCGGCATCGCCGGGACGCGGCGCGAACCTCTTCGCGATCGCCGCCATCGTGGTGCTCGCGGCCGCGGCGGTGGCGCTCACCGTCGCCCTCCTGATGAAATAGGAGAGGTTCCTACTTCAGGAAATCGACCGCCTCGGTCACGCGATCGACGGCGATCACTTCGAGGCCCGGGATGGGCGTGCGCGGCTTGTTGGCGGCCGGCACGATGGCGTGCGTGAAGCCGAGCTTCGCCGCCTCGCGCAGCCGCTCCTGCCCGCGCTGCACGGGTCGCACCTCGCCCGCGAGTCCCACCTCGCCGAACACCACGTGCTTGGCCGGCAGCGGGCGGTCGCGCAGGCTCGAGACCACGGCGAGCGTGACGGCGAGATCCGCGCCGGGCTCCGCGATGCGCACGCCGCCCACCGCGTTCACGAAGATGTCCTGGTCGTAGCACGCGATGCCCGCGTGCCGGTGCAGCACGGCGAGGAGCATCGCGAGGCGGTTCAACTCGAGGCCGACCGTGAGCCGCTTGGGCCCCGCGCCGTGCGCCTCGTCCACGAGCGCCTGCAGCTCCACGAGGAGCGGGCGCGTGCCTTCCTGGGTCACCATCACGCACGAACCGGCGACCCCGGCGTGGTGCTGCGACAGGAAGAGCGCCGAGGGGTTGGCCACCTCGCGCAGCCCCTTCTCCGTCATCGCGAAGACGCCGATCTCGTTCACCGCGCCGAAGCGGTTCTTGAAGGCGCGGATCAGCCGGAAGCTGGTGTGCGTCTCGCCCTCGAAGTAGAGCACCGTGTCCACCATGTGCTCGAGGACACGCGGGCCGGCGAGCGCGCCTTCCTTGGTGACGTGGCCGACGAAGACGATGGTGGTGCCCGTCTGCTTGGCGAGCCTCGTCAGCTGCGCCGCGCATTCGCGCACCTGCGCGACGGAGCCCGGCGCGGAGGTGAGCGCGCTCGAGTAGAGCGTCTGGATCGAATCGATCACCGCCACGCGCGGGCGCGAGGCGGCGAGCGTCGCCTGGATCTTCTCGAGCTCGATCTCGGGCAGCAGCTGCACCTTCGGCGCATTCACGCCGAGGCGCCTGGCGCGGAGCGCCACCTGCTGCGCCGATTCCTCGCCGGTCACGTAGAGCACCGGCACCTGCTCCGCGAGCCGCGCGGCCGCCTGCAGGAGGAGCGTGGACTTGCCGATTCCGGGATCGCCGCCGATGAGGACTACGCCGCCTTCGACCAGCCCGCCGCCCAGCACCCGGTCGAACTCGCCGATGAGGGTCGGGAGCCGCGGGAAATCGCGCGCTTCCACCTCGCCCAGCGCCACCACCTCGCCCGCGCCCGCGAGCGCCGCGAAGCGATGCGCGCCGGCCGCGCGCGCGGCCTCGAGCACCGTCTCGACCAGCGTGTTCCACTCGTTGCAGTGCGGGCACTGGCCCTGCCACTTGGTGGCCTGCCCGCCGCACTCGGTGCAGGTGTAGACGGTCTTCGTCTTGGCCATCAGGTCGCGTCGGCCTCGGCCATCGGCACGCGCCGCGAGACCGCGCACAGCAGCTCGTAGCCGACCGTCTCGGCCGCCATCGCCACCTCGTCGACCGCCACGCCCTCGCCCCAGAGCACGACGGGCGACCCCACGTGCGCGAGCGGGACCGGGATGAGGTCCACCACGATCATGTCCATGGAGACGCGGCCGAGCGTGCGCGTCCTCGCCCCCGCGACGAGGATCGGCGTGCCGGTGGGCGCGTGGCGGGGATAGCCGTCGGCGTAGCCGCAGGCGACGACGCCGATGCGCATGGCGTGCTCGGCGCGAAAGCTTGCGCCATATCCCACCGCCTCGCCCGCCGCGAGCTCCTGCACCGCGATGAGGCTCGAGGAGAGCGTCATCGCGGGCCTCAAGGCGAGCGCCCTGGCCGGCCGATCCAGGAACGGCGCCGCGCCGTAGAGCGCAATGCCGAGGCGGCACACGTCCGCATGCGATTCGGGATGCGCGAAGATGGCCGCGGAGTTGGCGAGGCTCCTCGGGAGGTTGATCCCGGCGGTGCACGACTCGAAGCGGCGCATCGCCTCGCGGACTCCGTCCGGCGCGTCCGCGGTGCCGAAATGCGTCATCAACGTGATGCTGCGCGCCGAGCCGCTCTTGCGCACGCGCTCGAGCGCATCGCGGAAAGCGTGCGGCGCGAAGCCCAGGCGGTTCATGCCCGTGTTCACCTTGAGCCAGACGTCGAGCGGCGGGCCGCGGCGCTCGGACTCGATCATGCGCAGCTGCTCCTCGCAATGCACGACGACACCGAGCGCCGCGGCGCGGATCACCGCGAGCTCGGCGGGCTGGAAGAAGCCCTCGAGGAGCACGATGGGGACGGCGGGATGGCGCTCGCGTAGCGCCACGGCACCGTCGATCTCGAGCGTCGCGAAGCCGTCGGCCCGGTCGAGGGCGCGCGCGACTCGCTCGATGCCGTGCCCGTAGGCGTCGGCCTTCACCACCGCGAGGACCTTGGAGCGCGGCGCGGTGCGCTTGGCGAGCCAGTAGTTGTGGCGCAGCGCCGGGAGCGAGATGGTGGCGCGGATCGGTCGGGACATGGCGAGCGATTCGCGGGCCGGTGCGGCCCGGGCGGCAGCGGCCGGATGAGGGAGGTCCATTCTACCCGCCGTCCTTCAGTAGCCCGGCGCCCCCGAGTAGTTCTCGAAGCGCGTGTGCTTGCCGAGGAAGGTGAGCTTCACGGTGCCGATGGGCCCGTTCCTCTGCTTGCCGATGATGATCTCCGCGATGCCCTTGTCGGGCGAATCCTCGTTGTATACCTCGTCGCGGTAGATGAAGAAGATCATGTCGGCGTCCTGCTCGAGCGCTCCCGACTCCCTCAAATCCGACATCACCGGCCGCTTGTTGGGCCGCTGCTCCAGGGAGCGGTTGAGCTGCGAGAGCGCGATCACGGGCACGGAAAGCTCCTTCGCCATCTGCTTGAGGCCGCGCGAGATCTCGGAAAGCTCGGTCGCGCGGTTCTCGGTGCCGGAATCCGCGCCCTGCATGAGCTGGATGTAGTCCACGACGATCAATCCGAGGCCGCCGTACTCGCGCCACTTGCGCCGCGCCCGTGCACGCAGCTCCAGCGGGTTCAACGCCGGCGTCTCGTCGATGAGGAGCGGGGCCTCGTTGAGCTTGCCGAGCGCGACCCCGAGCCGGTCCCAGTCTCCCGCCTCGAGTCGCCCGGTGCGAAGGCGCTGCGCGTCGACCTTGCCGACGGAACCGAGGAGGCGCGTCGCGAGCTGCGTGCCGCCCATCTCCATCGAGAACACGAGGACGGGAAGCTTGAGCTCGAGCGAAACGTGCTCGGCGATGTTCAGCGCGAGCGAGGTGTTGTGCGTGACGACGTATTGGTCGGCGATATAGAGGCGCGATGGGTGCGAGACAGCGATGCATTGCGTCGCCACGATCCGGCTCGCAACGATGGACGTGATGACCGGGCGGTACGTGCGTCGGTAGCGCTCGGGCAGGCGATCGCGCTTGTGCGCAAGGCGGAAGAGCGAGCGGGGCTCCGGGTGGTGAATGTTGAGCACGAACGCGCCAAGGCCTTCCTTCTTCACGCCCTTGTATGTGAACGAGGTGCGCTTGTCGGTCATGCGGCACCAGCCACCCAGGGAGCGGACCAGCTCGGTCACCTCCCTGGCGAGGCGGAAGCTCGAAGTGCAGAAGCGGACGGTGCCCCACTTCTCGACCCAGCCGTCGGTGTCGAGCAGTCCCTGCAGAAGCGCGATACGCGCGCGGCGGCAGGCATTGCGATAAAGGCGAGGGATGAACTTTTCGTGGCTCGCGATCCCCCACAGGCCGAGGCTTCGCAAGCCCTCCTTGATCGGGTTGGGGCTCGGCACCCCACCGCGCTTTCCGGCAACCAGGCGCCAGTCGTACGCGTGGGCATGGTTGAGCCGGATTCCCGCGCCCGCTCCTTCCGCGACGCGCTCGAGCATCTCGGACTCCGCGGTGCTGAAAACCACCGAGCTGCCGGATAGCGTGCCATCGCCGAGCAGCGCCCCGAGGAGCCACGGATCCAACGGCAAGGGATCCTCATGCCCGAAATGTCCGGTGGGCTGGTCGATCCACAACCGATGACGGTAGCGTTCCCGCCCCAGCATCTCGACGAGCTTCGCGGTGCTGAGGACGCGCGGTCCATCCCATTCGCGGTAGTGCACGCGCCAGAGGTGCTCGGCGCAGGCTTCCGCACTCCGGCCGTCCGAGAACGTGATGCGGTAGACCTGACGCACGCCCTGGGGATAGACACCCGTCACGATCGAAGGCGCGCCGTCGATGGAGGCCACGGCATCGCCGACATGAAGCGCGCCCATTTCTGCCCAACCGGTGGGGGTCTTGACGTGCGCATCCAGAGGCATCGATTTGCCCATGCTCGGCCGTCCCGCCACGATGATGAGATCCCCGTCCTGCAGGCCGGTCGTCATCTCGTCCAGGTCCACGAAGCCGGTGGCCTTTCCGGTGACGGAATTCGGGTTGCGGTGCAGCTCGTCCAGGCGGCTCATCACCTCCGCGAGCACCGTGGACATCTTGGCGAAGCTCTCCGAGGAGCGCCCGCCCGATTCGCCGATCTCGAGGATGCGCGTCTCCGCCTCGTCGAGCAGCTGGCGCGCCTCGCGACCCTGCGGCGAGTACGCCGAATCGGCGATCGAGGTGCCGACCTCCGCGAGCATCCTCATGATCGCCCGCTCGCGCACGATCTCGGCGTAGCGGCGGATGTTCGCGGCGCTCGGGGTGCTCGAGGCGAGCTGGTTCAGGTACGCCACGCCGCCCACGTCCTGCAGCTCGCCCGTGACCTTGAGCGCCTCGGACAGGGTGAGCACGTCGGCCGGCTTGTTCTCCTCGACGAGCTTGGTGATGGTGCGCCAGAGGACGCGGTGATCGGCGCGGTAGAAGTCCGATTCGGAGACGACGTCGCCGATACGGTCCCAGGACGTGTTGCTCAGCAGCAGGCCGCCCAGCACCGCCTGCTCCGCCTCCACGGAATGCGGCGGCAGGCGCAGAGATTCGATCTGGGCGTCGCCGGGGACGGGCCGTGAAAAGCGTTCGGAGCCAGCGGGGACCGAGGGCATAGTAAGAGTTATCTCCTCGTTGGAGGGCGGATGATGCGGCCTCTCCCAAGCCGCGAGCGGCGAGTGTGTCACGCACCTCCTGTGCGCACAATTGGATAAACCTGTAGATAAGTTGTGGACGAGCGGTGCGTTTCGCGGGAGTCCCTGTGCGGGAAATTACCGTGCCGAAGGCTCACCCGGTGCGCCACCCGAAAAGAAAAAGGCCGCCCAGGAGGCGGCTTTTCGGAATGTCTCCTTCGGCGCGGGAAAGAACGACCTTTTCCGCAGGACTCGGCCACGACGTGCACGACGATGTTGGCGAGCACGTCCGAGTGCAGCGCCACCACGATCGGAAATTCGCCGATGTGCTTGATCGGCCCCTGGGGCATGCGCACTTCCGCCTTCTTCACCTTGACGCCCGTCGTCTTCGCGAGCGACTCGGCGATGTCGGCGTTGGTGACCGAGCCGAAGAGGCGCCCGTCCACGCCCGCCTTCTGGGCGATGTCCACCTTTTGACCCTCGAGCTTCGCGGCCCTGTCCTGCGCGCCGGTGAGCTGCTCGTTCGCCTTCTTCTCGAGCTCGACGCGGCGGCCCTCGAACTCCTTGAGGTTGGCCTGGGTCGCCCGCTTGGCCTTGCCTTGCGGGATGAGGTAGTTGCGCGCGAAGCCGTCCTTCACCTTGACCACGTCGCCGAGGCCGCCCAGGTTCGTCATCTTTTCCATCAGGATCACTTGCATGGCGGGCCTCAGTGCAGGTCGGTGAAGTGCAGCAGCGCGAGGAAGCGCGCGCGCTTGATCGCGACGCCGAGCTGCCGCTGGTAGCGGGCCTTGGTGCCGGTGATGCGCGCCGGGATGATCTTCCCGTTCTCGTTGATGAAGTCCTTCAGGACGGCGATGTCCTTGTAATCCACCTCCTTCACCTTCTCGGCGGTGAAGCGGCAGAACTTGCGGCGGCGGAAGAGGCCGCGGTTCTGGTTGCGGCCGTCCTTCTTGGCGAACTTGCCGCCCTTACCTTTCCCGCGTCCGCGGGGAGCCGGTCTCGGCATGGTCTATGTCTCCGTATCGAGTGCGTGGATTCCCGCCTGCACGGGAATGACGATCAATGAACGATCAGGCCGCCGCGGGTTGCGCGGGCGAGGCTTCCTGGGCGGGCGAGGCGCCCTCGGCGGGCTTGGCTTCGCCGCTGGCCGGGGCCTCGGTCACGTTGCGCGACTTCTCCTCCTTCATCATGGGGGAGGGGCCGGTCTCGGCTTCGCTCTTCGTCACCGTGAGGTGGCGCAGGACCGCGTCGTTGAACTTGAACGCGTTCTCGAGCTCGGCGAGCGTCTCGTTGCCGACCTCGATGTTCATCAGCACGTAGTGGGCCTTGAACACCTTCTGGATCGGATAGGCGAGCTGGCGCCGGCCCCAGTCCTCGATGCGGTGGATCTTGCCGCCGCCCTGCGTGATGGTGTTGCGGTAGCGCTCGATCATCCCCGGGACCTGCTCGCTCTGGTCCGGGTGGACGATGAAGACAATCTCGTAGTGGCGCATGAGTCGATCTCTCCTTGTGGGTTGAAGCCTCCGGCATGCGCATGCGGGTATCGGATACCCACAGACCGTGAGGCAAGGATGGGAAGCCCGACATTATAGCCGGAAACGCGAGGAAAAACAAAGGTTCCAGAGTAAAGTAGCGGCTGCGCAACGCGGACGAAAAACGGATGGAATCGAAAGTCGCGCTGATCACGGGCGTCACCGGGCAGGACGGGGCGTACCTCGCCGAGCTCCTCCTCGGCAAGGGATACGTGGTGCACGGCATCAAGCGCCGCTCCTCGCTCTTCAACACGGACCGCATCGATCACCTGTACCAGGATCCCCACGAGAAGGACGTGCGGTTCTTCCTGCACCACGGCGACCTCACCGACTCCTCGAGCCTCACGCGCGTGATCCAGCAGGTGCAGCCCGACGAGATCTACAACCTCGCCGCGCAGAGCCACGTCGCGGTGAGCTTCGAGGAGCCCGAGTACACCGCGAACTCCGACGGGCTGGGAACCCTTCGCATCCTGGAAGCGATGCGCATCCTCGGGCTCGACCGCAAGACCCGCTTCTACCAGGCCTCCACCTCGGAGATGTTCGGCAAGGTGCGGGAGACGCCGCAGCGGGAGACCACGCCCTTCTATCCGCGCTCGCCCTACGGCGCCGCCAAGCTCTACGCGTACTGGATCACCGTGAACTACCGCGAGGCGTACGGCATGTTCGCCTGCAACGGGATCCTCTTCAACCACGAGAGCCCGATCCGCGGCGAGACCTTCGTCACGCGCAAGATCACGCGGGCCCTCGCACGGATCTTCCTCGGCCGCCAGGCCTGCCTCTACATCGGCAACCTCGACGCGAAGCGCGACTGGGGCCACGCGCGCGACTACGTCGAAGCGCAGTGGCTCATGCTGCAGCAGGACGCAGCCCGAGGACTTCGTGATCGCGACCGGCAAGCAATACAGCGTGCGGCAATTCATCGAGAAGGCGGCGGCGGAGCTCGGCCTGCGCGATCGAGTGGCGCGGCAAGGGGGCCGACGAGGCGGGCGTCGTGGCGTGGCCTCGCTCGACACCGCTCGCCGAGGAGGCGGCCGCGCCCATTGCGGTCACCGCCTCGAGAAGGGCGCGAACATCGTCGCGATCGACCGCAAGTACTTCCGCCCGACCGAGGTCGATACGCTGCTGGGAGATCCCGTCGAAGGCGAAGGCGAAGCTGGGGTGGACCGCGAAGACGTCGTTCGACCGAGCTGGTGAAGCGAGATGATGGCTGCGGACGTCGCCGAGGCCCGCGCGAGGCGATCGTCGCGAAGCCACGGCTACGCCGCGCCGCTCCCGATCGAATGACGATGGAGCGAGCGTCGAAGATCTTCGTCGCCGGGCATCGCGGGCTCGTGGGCTCGGCGATCGTGCGGGCCCTGCGCGCACAGGGCTACGCGAACCTGCTGACCCGCGCGCACGCCGAGCTGGACCTCACGCGGACCAGGACGCCGTGCGCGCGTTCTTCGAGCGAGGAGAAGCCGGAATACGTGGTGCTCGCCGCCGCGAAGGTGGGCGGCATCGCCGCGAACGATGCCTTCCCGGCCGACTTCATCCGCGAGAACCTCGCGATCCAGGACAACGTGATCCACGAGAGCTTGCAGCGCCGGCGTGAAGCGCCTGCTCTTCCTGGGATCGAGCTGCATCTATCCGCGCGATTGCCCGCAGCCGATCCGCGAGGAATACCTCCTCACCGGCCCGCTCGAGAAGACCAACCAGCGCCTACGCCTCGCCAAGATCGCGGGCATCGAGATGTGCGGCGCGTACAACGAGCAGTACGGCACGAGTACGTGGCCGCGATGCCGACCAACCTCTACGGCGTCGGCGACAACTACGACCTCGCCGACCTCGCACGTGCTGCCCGCGCTGATCCGCAAGGCGCACGAGGCGAAGGCCGCAGGTCGAACCGAGATGACGGCGTGGGGAACGGGGAGCCCGAGGCGCGAATTCCTGCTCTCCGACGACCTCGCGCGCGCATGCGTGAGGCTGCTGGAGAAGGATTGGGCGTCGCTCCTTCGGTGCTGCCCTCGGCGCGCCTGCCGCTCGTCAACGTCGGGACCGGCACCGACGTCACCATCCGCGAGCTCACCGAGCTCGTCTGCCGCGTGGTGGGTGCGCGCTGCGAGATCCGCTGGGACACGACGAAGCCCGACGGCACGCCGAGGAAGCTGCTCGACGTCTCGAGGATGCTCTCGCTCGGATGGCGGCCCGAGGTCCCGCTCGAAGAGGGCATCGCCATCGCCTACCGCGACTTCCTCGCGCGGCAGGGCGCCGCAAGCGCCCCCGCGGCTCAAGCCTTGTAGTACTCGCGGTACCACGCCACGAACCGGCGGATCCCCTCCTCCACCGGCGTCGAAGGCCGAAAGCCCGTCGCGGCCTCCAGCGCCGCCGTATCGGCCTCCGTCGCGCGCACGTCGCCCGGCTGCATCGGCAGGAGATCCAGCTTCGCCTTCCTGCCGAGCGCATCCTCGAGGGCGTGGATGTAGGTCATCAGCTCGACGCGCTGGTGGTTGCCGATGTTGAAGATGCGCCACGGCGCGCTGCTCGTCGCGGGATCCGGGTCGTTTCCGTCCCAGTTCGGATCGGGCGCCGCGGGCCGGTCGATGACGCGCACCACGCCTTCGACGATGTCGTCGACGTAGGTGAAGTCGCGGATCATCTTCCCCTCGTTGAAGACCGGGATGGGCTCGCCGGCGAGAATTCCCTTCGTGAACCTGAAGAGCGCCATGTCCGGGCGCCCCCAGGGTCCGTAGACCGTGAAGAAGCGCAGCCCCGTGCACGGGATGCCGAAGAGATGCGCATACGCATGCGCCATCGCCTCGTTCGCCTTCTTGGTCGCCGCGTAGAGCGCCACCGGATGGTCCGTGTTCTGGCGCTCGTCGAAGGGCAAGCCGGTGTTGATCCCGTAGACCGAGCTGGTCGAGGCGAACACCAAGTGGCCCGCGCCACTGTGCCGCGCACCCTCGAGGATGTTGAGGAAGCCGACGACGTTCGAATCGACGTACGCGTGCGGATTCTCGAGCGAATAGCGCACGCCCGCCTGCGCGGCGAGGTTCACGATGGCGTCGAAGCGGCCTTTCGCGAAGAGCGCCTCCATCGCCGACCGGTCGGCCAGATCGATGCGTGCGAGCTCGAAGGCTTCGCTCGCGGCGAGGCGTGCGAGCCGCGCCTCCTTGAGCGAAACGTCGTAGTACTCGTTCAGGTTGTCGAGACCGACCACGGCATCGCCGCGATCGAGGAGGCGCCGCGAGAGGTGGTAGCCGATGAAGCCCGCGGCGCCGGTGACGAGGATCCTCATGCGCCGAGCCACTCCAAACGCTCCGCCACCGACGATACGCGATCCATCGCGGGCTTCTCGATCGTCCGGTAGGTCAGAAAGCACAACGTCACGAGCGCCGGCGCGAGGAGCACGATGACGAGCCAATGGCCCGACTGCGAGAGACTCGCCGGATCATGCACCGCGCCCTTGAATACCAGGAAGAGACTGATGCCGTGCAGCATGTAGACACTGTAGGCGATATCGCCCAGGAGCCTCGAAGAGGCCGTCACGAGCGTTCCGAACATCGTGCAGCCGCCCGCGATGATCGAGAAAACGACCGCCAGCAACGCCGTCGCTCCGAGCGAATCGGCGGAGGGGAAAAGTGCGACGAGCAACGCGATCGACGCCACGGCAAGCAGGCTCGCCGTGGTGCCGGTCGCGAACCTGGTGAATTCGGAAAAGCGCACCAGCCCGGCTGCGACAATGCCGCCGATGAAGGTACCCGCGTGGATGAGCCCGGGCCGCCAAATACCGGCGGCCACGAGGATGGTGGCCGCCAGTGCGAGCACCAGGTACCGAACCGAAGAACGAATCGAGAGGAACATCGCGAGCAGCGGCAGCGAGAAGTAGAAGAACCATTCATACGGCAGCGACCACGTCACGCCCGACACGATCCTCGTCGTGTCCTGGAGGCCGTTGAGATCGGGGGCTCCGAGGATGGTGAATCCCAGCCACGCGGCGGCCTTCGCCAGCACCTGTGAGAGCGGTTCCCGCAGCGCCCAGCCTGTCTCGTGTCCGACGATGAGGAACAGGAGAAGCATCGCGAAGGCATAGAGCGGCACCAGCCTGAACACGCGGGAAACGTAGAGACGCCCCCAATCCACAGTGCCGTGCGCGCGATCCAGCAACTTGTCGAAGAAGAGAAAGCCCGTGATCATGAAGAAGAGGGCCACCCCCGCCTCGCCGAACAGGGTGAACAGGTTCGACGGTGGAACGTGCCACCCGCCCGTCCGCAAAAAAAAGAACCAGATCGATGCGTGATGAAGGAAGACGAAAAGCGCCAGGTATCCCCGCAACCCGTCGATCGTGCGATATCGCCGTGCACCGCCCTCGCCGCCATACAACCGCACGATGACCGCGGCGCTCGCCGTCGCGGCGACAAGCACCATGGCCGCAGCCAGGAAAGCGATCGGCGGCATGACGGTCAATCTTCCATCCGCTTTTCGAGCATCGCGAGCGTTCCGCCGAGCGGCGTGAGCACGAGGATTGCGCCGATGGCGACGCCGATCGCGTCGTCGCGCATGTCGGTGTAGGCGAAATCGCGGCCGATCATCGCCTGGACGTATTCCAATCCGATGCCAAGCGCGACGAACCCGATGCCGAGGGTTGCCCGCTGAGCGGGCCGGCGGTAGATCTGCGAGAACCAGAACATGAGCCACGCGTAGGCGCTCATGTGGCCGATGTTGAATGCGTGCCACTTGGGCACGTTGAGCGGCTGCGGCGTGACGGAAAGATAGATCACGAGGATGAGGAAGCACGCCCCGCAGACGATCCAGAAACGCTTGTGCTTCAAAAGATTCCCCATTCCCTGGTCTTCACGCCGCCGCTTCCCCGAACGGCGGATTCTATCAGCGGCATGTTCCGGTGAAGCCTAACGCTCCTCGTCGCGCACGTTGGCGAGCGCGGCCTGCCGGTCGTGGTAGAGAGAGATCCACCCCAGCGCGAGCAGCACCATGAAGAGCGCGGCGTTCGCCGGGATCTGCAGGTTGAAGTCGGTCCACGAGTGGATGAGGATCGACGTTACTCCCATCATGCAGGCGAACGAAACGCCGCGCATCAGGGGATCGCGCCGCCGCGCCTGCGCGAGCACCGCGCACCCCAACGCGAGCAGGACGAACCCTCCCAGCAGGACGAATCCGGGAACCCCCGATTCCGCCGCGAGCTGCGCGTAATCGTTGTGCGCCTCCTCGTGGAAATCGGGCACCGTGGGCGGCCGATAGCGCGGGAACACCACGTGGAAGCTTCCCGGGCCCGAACCGAAGAGCGGGTAGTCGCGGATGATCGGCAGCGTGTAGGCGGCCGGCGCCTCGCGCACCCGAACGTCGCTCGCGGTGGTCGCCTCGATCCTCTGCGCGAGCTTCTCCAGGCCGAACCAGCTTCCCACGATGAAGAGGTCGATCGCGATGAGGCTTGCCAGGAGCAGCACTGTGTTGCGCGTGGCGTGGCGGGAGAGCGCGATGCCGATGACGCCCGCGATGAGCAGCGAGGCGAAGAACGCGGCGTTCCCCGAGCGCGAATGGGTCGTGGTGAGCGCGATCACCAGGATGCAGAGCGAGAGCCGCAGCACCATCTTCGGGCTGAGGATCCAGTCGAGCGTGAGCCTCACGAATTTCCGCCAGCTATCCGCGCTGCGCTCGGAAATGCCGGCGATGAGGAGCCCGATGCCGAGTGCCAGCGTCATCTCCAGGTATCCGGCGAGGTGGTTGCGGTTGGCATACGTGCCGCTCGCCGATTCGCTGTGCGCGATGAAGGTGCCGAAGTACTCCCCGTTCGCGTCTCCCAGGTGCATGAGGACCGCGTACACGGCCTGGCCGACGGCGGCGTACACCAGCACCTGGACGAGTACCAGGATGCGCGAGCGCCGCGAGGCGAGCGCGAGCGTGAGGAAGAAGACGCACGCATAGGCGAGCGTCTTGAGCAGCGAGACCAGCGAGCCGTGCGCATCCACCGAGAGCGTCGTCTTCGCCGGCAAGGCAGCGCCGGCGTCCGCGGCGAACGCGTGCACGCGCGCCGCTTCGGGCGAGAGGAAGGCGACCCAACTCGCGGGCAGCGGCACGACCTCGAACGCCTGCAGCACGATCCAGAGCGAGAGGAGCGCCCATGCCGGCAACGAGCGGCGCAACGCCTGCGGCGCTTCTTCCTGTCCCAGGCCCCATGCCACGAGCCACAGCGCGGTGAGCGCGAACGCCCCGACCTCGAGCACGCTCCACGCCCACGGCCGATTGCTGCCCAGGGGAATCGGGGCCCAGACGAGAAGCGCGAGATAGGGCCAGAAAAGCACGGGCCATCCCGACCGCATGGCGGGGATGGCCCCGGGCTCTTCGACTGCGGTGGCTATCGCGCGCTGCCGCCGCCGCTCTGCGGCACGTTCGATCCCGGCGTTCCCTGCGGACCGGGCGGCGTGACATTGCCCTGGCGGATCGCCGCGTCGATCTCCTCGATGAGGCCGGTGAGGCCGCCGACCGCCTCCTGCAGGTGCAGCGGCAGGCGGTCGAAGATCTCGCGTGCGGTGCCCTGCGTGACGTGTCCGTTCGATTCGAACGCCCCCGCGCCGGCCGGGATCACGATGGTCTCGCCGCGAAAGGTGAAGGTGAACGCGCCGTCGGTCACGGTCACGCCCACGTTGTCGCCGTCGGTCACGATGTCGCCGGCGGAGCCGCGGATGCCGATGGTGGCCGTGGCGGCGCGGAACTTCACGCTGTCGGCCCGGGTGTGCCCGATGAGACCGGTGACGACGCGCATGCCCCCCGTGAGGAGCGAGAGCAGGATGTTGCCCGTCCGGCTCGGCGGATCGTACGCGTATGCGTTCACCTGCATCCGCGAGTTCGAGGTGAGCGCCGCGATCTGGCCGTCATCGAATCGCAACACGACGGAAGACGCGGGGCCGGTGGTGATCAATTCCCCCTGCACCACCTGGTCGCCCCGGCGCAGCGTGCGCGGCGGCGCCGCGCCGGCGCGCACCTGCACGTTGCCGCTCAGGGAAGTGACCACCGCGCTTGCGGCTTGCGCCGCGTCCGCGAAAGCGAGCGCGAGGCAGGCGGCCAGGACCAGCCAGATCTTTTTCATGTCGTCCCCTCCCAACTGCTGCACAGTTTGAGCCACCGCGGCTCGATGGGGCTCGGCGCTTCGGCCAGGTGGCGACAAGCGACGGCGAGCCTACCACGTCTCTCCGCCACCTGCAGGATCTCGGGGGAGCCGCGTTCCATCGCAGCCGAAATCGTCGATTCGACCGTCCGCCGGCCCGCGCTGTCCGCCTCGCTCCAGAGGGCAAGACCATAGTCCACGACCACGCTCTCCACCTCCGGCTCCTGCGGGCCGAGCTCGGCCGCCCGCGTAAGGGCCATCCAGAACCGCGGCCCCGTATTCCCCTTGCGATAGAGCGCCTCGACGATGGCGGCCCAGGTGTAGGGCGAGGTGGGCCTCGACGCCACTGCACGGGCGTAGTGGGCCACGGCCGCGTCCAGGAACCCCGACCGCGCGGTCTGGCGACTGGCGAGGCGTCCCAGTAGCTCCTCGGCGTTTGCGTCGCCCGGAGCCGCCTCGACGGCCTTCTCCAACTCCGATGCGAGCCGGGCGACGGCTTCCGGGCCCGGATCCCCGGAGGAAGCGCGCCAGGCGGCGAGCTGCCGGGCGGCCGCGTACACGGTCGTTCCCTCCATCCCCAGACTCACGGCGCAGCTTCCCGCCCAGGCGAGGAGCGCAAGCGCGGTGAGGACAAGGGCGGCCCGCAGGGAGTGCGTCATGGTCAGTCGGCCTGCGTACCGTAGGTGCGCGTATACGCGTGCTTGCGATACCCCGCGTAGCTTCGGTATCCGCTGTACTCGCCGTAGTACCTCTCGGCCCTCTCGAGGTCGAGCTGGCTCAGCACGACGCCGAGGATCGGAGCGTTCACGCGGCGCAGCTTCTTGAGGCCGTTCTGCGCGACCTGGTAGGGCGTGGAGTCGGCCTTGACCACGTAGACCACCGAGTTCGCGAACTGCGAAAGCACCTGCGCATCGCTCACCAGTTGCAGCGGGGCGCTGTCGATGATCACGACGTCGAACGATTCCTTGAGGTTCGCCATCACCTCGACGAAACGCTTCGAGCTGAGGAGCTCGAGCGGATTGGGCGCGACGGTCCCCGAGGGAATGATGTGCACCTTCGAGCGCTCGTCCTGGAAGACGCACTGCGCGAGCTGCGCCTGGCCGGCCACGAGGTCGGACAGGCCCGGCGCCTTCGGATCGCGCCCCACGAGCTTCGCGATCTTCGGCCGGCGCAGGTCGCCGTCGACGAGCAGCACCTTCTTGAGCTGCGCCAGCGCGCATGCGAGGTTGAAGGAAAGCGTGGTCTTTCCTTCCTCCGGCACCGACGAGGTGATCACCACCACCTTGTGGGGGTCGTCCAGCGCGGACATGAGGATGCTCGTGCGCACCGTGCGCACCGCCTCGGCGAACGTGGATTGCGCGTCGTTGAAGAACGCGAGCTCGGAGACGAATCCCTTCCTGCGGACGAATCCCTTGATCTTGTGCAGCACCCCGAGCACCGGCACGCCGAGCCGGTTCTCGACGTCGCTCGTCGAATTCAGCGTGTTCGAGAGGCGGTCGAGGAAGAGCGCCAGCATCGCCGCGAGGACCAGCGTGAACGCCGTCGCGATCGCGACGATGCGCGCCTTCCTCGGCGCGTAGGGCTTGTCGGGAACGGTGGCTGGGTCGACCACGCGCGCGATCGTGCTCTGCAGGTCGCCCGCGGCGCTCGTCTCCTTCAGCCGGTTCACGAACATCTCGTAGAGGTCGCGGTTCTGCTGCGCGTCGCGCTCGAGGATGCCGAGCTGGAACTGCTTGCGGTTGAGCCCCTGGATGTCGGCCCTGCTCTGCGCGAGCGCCTGCTGGACCGCGGCCTCGTTCGCCTTGGCGACCTCGTATTCCCTGGCGATGCCGGCGACCACGGTCTCGATCTGGCGCCGTGTGTTCTCGCGGGCCGCTTGCAGCTCGGCCTTCGCCTGGATCATCTTGGGATGCTCCGGCCCGTATCGCTTGGCGGCGTCGCTCAGGCGCTTCTCGGCGTCGGCCTCCTGCTCCTTCATGCGCTGCACCAGCGGGTTGCGAAGGACCGAGGGAATGCTGTCGTAGCTCGCCTGCTGCTGGCCGTTGCGGATCTGCTGCACCAGCGCGTACGACGCCTCGGCCTCGGCGCGGCGCTGCCGGGCATCGACGAGGCTGCGCGTGAGCTCCTCGAGCTGGCGGCTCGCCCCCGACATCGCGACACCCTTCACGTCGACGATGTGCTCGCGGTCGCGGAAATCCTGCAGCGCCTTCTCCGAGGCGTCCACCTTCGTGCGCAGCTCTCCCAGGCGCGCGCGCAGCCACTCGGAGGCCTTCTGCGTCATCGCCATGCGGGCATCGAGATCGCCCTCGATGTAGGCGTCGGCGAGCGTGTTCGGCACCTTGGCCGCGAGCTGCCGGTCCGGCGAGCTGAAGCTCACCTCGATGAGCTGGCTGTTGCGCACGAGCTGGACCTGGAGGTTGCGCTTGAACTCCGCGACGACGGTCTTCAGCACCTGCTCCTCGGTTCGCGGGGCCGGATCCTCGCCGAAGGGAAGGAGCCTGCGGTACCAGGCGGGCGGCGCCTGGCGCGGGTCGTAGTCGGGGTGTTGCGTGAGCCCGAGCTTGCGCACCACCTTGCGCGCGAGCTCGTCGCTCTTCAGGATCTCGGCCTGGGTCTGGTAGTACTCCCGCTGCACCATTCCCTGGCTGTAGACCTCCTCGATGGAAAGGACCTTGGTCTTCCCCTGGTCGATGAGCAGCGTCGCGGACGCCTTGTAGACCGGCTGCATCGAGGAGACGATGAGCACCGTGAGGAGGCCCACCACGATGGTGAGCCCCAGAATGCTCCAGCGCCGCTTGTGCACCGCGTGCCAGTACTCGAGGATGTCGAGCGGCTCGCGGCCGCCTCCGCCCGCGGCGATGTCCACGGGATGCAGGCGATCCTGCACGGCGAGGTCGTTCTTCAGAAGAAGCTCTCCCCGACCGTCAGGATGTCGCCGGGACGCACCTCCGCATCCTGGTCCACCTTGTGCGGCGTCTGCTTCGGATCGTCGTCGTGGATCACCGTGATGTTGCTCCTCGCCGCGCGCTCGCGGAAGCCGCCCGCGATGGAGACCGCCTTGCGGACCGTGAGGCCCGGGGAGTACGGATAGCCGCCGGGCTTCTCCACCATCCCGTTCAGGTAGAACTTGCGGTACTCGTCGATCGATACGGTCACCTGCGGATTCACCAGGTAGCGTCCCTTGAGGCCGTTGGTGATGTAGCCCTCGAGACCTCCGACGGTCATGCCCTTCACGCGGATCTCGCCGAGCACCGGGTACGAAATCGTGCCCGCATCCGAGAGCTTCAGGTGATCGCGCTTGAGGTCATCCTCGCCCAGGACCCGTATCGAGATCACGTCGCCCGCGCCGAGGCGATAGCTGGAGAGCTCGGACGGTGCGGCGACGGCCATCGCGGCGAACGGCACGGTGTGGACCAGGAAGGCGATTGCGTATGCGGCGAAGCGGGCGAGGCGAACCATGGCGACCGGTTGGCATTGCGGCCGGCCGTGCGAGGGCCGGCGGTTGAATCGCACTTACAGCGTTGCCGTGAACGTGACGAGATACAGGTTCCTGCGATAGTCGTAGACGTCGAGGTTCGAGTCCCGGACCGTGTGCCAGTATTCGCCGCCCACCGTGAGCCAGCGCCGGAACTTGTACCCCGCCTTCAGACCCACCATCGTGACCTTGTCCGTGCGGTCGAAGCCCTGGTACGCGTCGCGCTGGTAGCGCGCCTCGACCGCCGTGTTGACGTAGGTCGTCCATGCGTGGTTCCAGGCGACGCCGGCGAGCGAGGTGAGGATGAAATCGCCCAGGCCCGTCGATTCGTTGGTCTGGCGTGCGGAGTAGAAATCGACCTTGGAGTACGAGCGCGGCGCCCACGTGACGAGCGCCTCCCAGCTGGTGCCCGAATAGTCGTTGACGGCGGGATCGTCGAAGTTGCGCTCGAGGCGGCCGATCTTCAGGGTGCCCGTCGTCGCCGCGGTCGCTTCCCACGTCACGCCGCCGTAGTAGCGCCTCTCGCGCCCGCTGAACGGCGAATCCAGCACGTAGTCGATGTCGGTCTGCCGCGCCTCGGCCATCAGGTAGGTGCGCGGCATCACGCGCCAGTAGAACGCGCCGCCGAACTCGGGCACCGAGCGGTCGCTCGCGGCGGTGAATTCGCGATTGCTCACGTAGTGCCGCTCGGCGTCGTCGTAGTACACCTCGACGCGCCCCTCTGCGCCCGGCGCCCCGAGGGCGTAGGTGAAGAACGGATTCATCAGGTGGTATCGGTCGGGGCTGCCGGCGATGGGACGATCGGTCGAGCCGCGCGGCTCGTGGCTCAGGATGTAGTCGAGGCCGAGGCGCACGAAATTGTGCGGATCGATCGCCATGTCGAACTGGGCGCGCGAAATGTGATCGACATAATCATCGTCGCGGCTCGACGTGTAGCGTCCGATCTGCCCCTGGTAGGAAAGCTGCACGACCTTGTTCGCATCGCGCGCGTCGACGTGGAAGCCGGGCGAGAGCAGCCAGAGGTTCGAGCTCTTCGGGTTGGTGTGCGAGAGGAACAGGTTGTCGTCGTGGCCGAGGCCCAGGCCCAGGTACGGCTGCACGAAGAAGGGCGACTCCCCGAGCTGGACGTAGGCGGGCCCATCGGCGGGCGGCATCTCGGGATACACGTACGTGGGACGTACGTACGTCGTCTGACCGAACGCGGCGCTGGCGAGCGTCGCTGCCGCGGCCATGAGTACGGTGCCGACCTTCTTGTTCGCCATTGTGCGGATCTCCCCTCGCGGACTCGGCCGAAACGCGAACAGTTGCCGTAAGTCTTTGTGATTCTTGAAATTTTTTAAACCCGATAGCAGCGCAGCATAGTACGTTTCGGCGCGCGGTTCGTCAATTCGGCGAATGCGGCGCGGGCGACGCGGAACGTGCCGTATCGAGCGACTCGAGCACTCCCCTCCATCGCGCCAACGCCACGGGCAGGTCGAATTCGCGCTCGAACATCTCGCGTGCGTTGCGGCCGAGGCGCGCGCATTCGTCCGCGTCGGAAGCGAGCGCGCGGATGCAGCGCACGAGGCTGTCGGAATCTCCGGGTGCGACGTTGAAGCCGAAGCCGCCGCGCTTCGTGAGGCGCGCCACCTCCCCGTCCGCATCGCCCACGAAGATGCAGGGACGGCCGGCCGCCATGATCCCGTAGATCTTGCTCGGAACGACCAGTCCCTCGAAGCGCGGCTGCAGCGTGCACAGGTGCACGTCGGATGCCCCGAGCATTTCGGCGAGGCGCTCGCGAGGCTGGTAGGGCTCGAAAACGACGTGGCTCAGCGCGGGCGCCGTCTTCACGGCTTCGAGGATCCGCCCGGCCTGCGTGCCGCCGCCCGTGAAGAGGAAGCGAATGCGCGGGTCGGAGCGCAATTGCCGCGCGGCTTCGAGCATGGTGTCGAACTCGTGCGCGCGCCCGAAGTTGCCGGCGTATCCCACGACGAACTTGCCTTCGAGTCCGTGCGCGCGCCGGAAGGCATTGCGCTCGTGGGAGACGGGCGCCACCACGCGCCCATCCGCCCAGTTGGGGATCATGTGGACGGCACCGCGCATTCGTCCCGTGGCCCGGATCCTCTCGGCCATCCTCTCGCCGACCGCAACGGTGGCCGCGGAATTCGCGAGAGCCTCGTCCCTCAGGCGCCGCAATCGCGCCGCTCCGCCGAACGGCCACAACGGCACGCCCGCCTCCTCCGCGATCTCGGGGAAGAGGTCCTGCACCCAGTTCACGCACCTCGCTCCACGACCGGCGATGGCCTTCGAGAGGAACGCGCCCAGCATCGGGGGATCGGTCTTCACGATGACGACCGTCTCGCCGTCCGCGTGCGCGGCGATGGAGCGCCGGGCCGACGACGCGAACGAAAGGTAGTCGAAAGAACGGCCGACGAGCCCCTGCCGGCCGAAACCGGTGCTGCCGACGCGCCGCACGTCGACGCCCTCGTAGCGCTCGCTCGAGGGCAGCCGCCGGCCCACGCGCTCATAGCGGATCCGGCTGGAGATCACTCCCACTTCGAGGTCGCTTCGCGCGAGGCCCACCGCGAGGTCGGTGAGCATCTGGCTGGTCGCCGAGATATCGGGATGGAAGAACCGGTTGACGAACAGCAGCCGCATGGGCCTCATGTTCGAGCGCGGGAAGAAAGCTGTCCAAGGCCCATGGCTTTCTATAGCATCTCACATCGCCCGAAGACGCAACCCTCGCTCGGAGATGCGCGCTCTCAGGATCCTCCAGATCATCGGTTCTCTCGATCCGCGGGACGGCGGGACGGTGGAGTGCGTCCGCCAGCTCGCGATCGCGCTTGCGCGCGCCGGCCATGTCGTCGAAGTCGCGACCTGCGACGCGCCGGACGCGAAGTGGCTCGCATCGTCGCCGTTCCGCGTGCACGCGCTGGGACCGGCTGCCGGCCGGTATTCGTACACACGCAGGCTCGCGCCATGGCTTCGCCGGTCGGGGGGCGACTACGACGCGTGGATCGTCCATGGGTTGTGGCAATACCCGGGGCTTGCCGCGTCGCGCATCGCGCGCGGCATGCGCGTCCCCTATTTCGTGTACGCGCACGGCATGCTCGATCCGTGGACGCGCCGGCAGCCGCTCAAGTGCCTCAAGAAGGTCGCGTACTGGATCGCCGCGGAGCGTGCGGTCCTCGCGAATGCCGCGGGGGTCGTCTTCATGTGCGAGGAGGAGGCGCGGCTCGCCGCGCGCTTCCTGCCTGGCTCGAAATGGCGCGCGGTCGTGGCCAACCTCGGCATCGAGGATCCCCCGACGCCGGGCGAGGTCGAGGTCGATTCCCTGCGCGCGTCGCTCGGCATCGAGGCGGGGACCGACGTCCTGCTTTTCCTCGGCCGAATCCATCCGAAGAAGGGGCTCGACCTCCTCCTGCGCGCCCTCGCGTTGCGGCGCGATGCCGACCGCACGATCCTCCTCGTCGCGGGCGAGGGCGAAGCACGCTACGTGGCTTCGCTCAAGGCGCTCGCGGCGAGGCTCGGGCTGGAGTCCCGCGTGCGATGGGCGGGGCCGCTCTATGGCCGCGCGAAGTGGGCCGCCTTCGCCGCCGCCGATCTCTTCGTCCTCTCCTCGCACATCGAGAACCTCGGCATCGCGCTCGTGGAGTCGCTTGCGATGGCGAAGCCCGTGTGCACGACGCGCGGCGTGAACATCCACGACGTGCTGGAGCGCTACGAAGCGGGCATCGTCTGCCGCGCCGATGAACGCGATCTCGCCCGCGCTCTTTCCGCGTGGTCTCGGATGGGCGCGACCGAGCGCGCGGCGCTGGCGAGGAACGCGCGCCGATGCTACGAGCGCGAGTTCCGCCTCGGATCGGGGCCGAGCCGATTGGTGGAAGCGCTGCACTCGGCTTCCACCCCGCCGGCGAGGGAGCATGCAGCCGCCACGCAATGATCTCGGCGCGGGCGGCCTCCTGCACACGGGGCTGGGCGCCGCTTTCATGCTGCTCGGCATGATGTGCGCGTGCCTCCTCGTGCCCGAGGACGTCACGCCGACCGGGGCGCTCACCTTCAGCGCGTGGGTGCTCGCGCTTTCGCTCGTCGCTCCCATGGTCCCCGCGTGGCACAACGACGTCCGCAGCCTCCTGCGCGGCGAGCACATCCTGGTCCTCGCGCTCGTCTACTGGACGCTTTCGGAGCTCCTGCAGGGCCGGTACACGGCGAGCGTCTCCCGCGACACGGTGATCCGGGAATACGAAGTGATCGGCATCGCGGCCGTGGGATTCTGGGTCGGCGCCAAGGTCGGGCCGCCGGTCATGCCGGGGTTCGTCTACCGCGAGGCCCTGCAACCGTGGACGACGCGCGCGGGCTTCCGGCTCCTCGTGCTCGCATTCGCGCTCGGGATCTGGGATTTCCTCTATCGCTCCGATTTCGATCTCGACCTGATCCTCACCTCGCTGCTGCAGAGCCGCTGGGACACGCCGTGGCAGCGCGAGATGCTCGGCGACTGGAGCGCGTTCTCCTACCACATGCAGTACTTCGGCTACCTCGTGCCGCCGATGGCGGTCCTCGTCGGGGTACGGTGCGGATGGAAAAGCCCGCGCACGTGGATCGGCATCGCCATGGCGCTCACGATCCTCGCCTTTCACGCGCAGGGCGGCGGCCGGCGCATCGTGGGCTCGATGATCCTCGCCGGCCTCTTCTGCTGGCTTATACACGGCAGGACGCTCAACGTGCGGCGCGTGGTCACCGCCGCGGCGGTGGTCGCGGGCCTCGTCGCGATGCTCCAGCTCATGCTGATCTACCGGAACATCGGCTTCGGGGATTCCATCGACGCCATCCCGCACCTCGACTACGTCTTCGTCGACGACAACTTCCTGCGGATGGGGCAGATGATGGACTTCGTCCCCGGACTGAGGCCGTTCGTCGGTTGGCAGTACCTCGTCTACGTGCTGGTGCGTCCCGTGCCGCGCGTCTTCTGGCCCGGCAAGCCGATCGACGGCGGATTCGACCTCGCCGAGATGCTCGGCATCCCCGACGCGAACTTCGTGCTCACCGCTCCCGGCGAGCTCTATCTCTCGTTCGGGCTGATCGCCGTGCTCGTGGGCGCGCTCGTGTACGGGCGCCTCGCGACGATGGTGAACGGCCTCTACCGGTATCCGCCCGCGGCGGTGAATCCGCTCTTTCCGAGCCTCATGCTGGTATGGCTCTTCGTCGGCGTGCGGTCGATGGTCGAGATCGTGCTGATGGGCTACGTGCTGCTCGCGGTCACCTTCCTCGGCAAGTTCGCGCGCTTCCTCGGGACGCTGCGCGACGAAGCGGCGCTCGATCACGGGACGGCGCCCGACGGATGAGGCTCGCGGTCCTCACCAAGATTCCGAGCCCTTACCAGGTCGAGCTGTTCGATGCGATCTCGGCGCGCCATCCGGTCGAGCTCACCGTGGTGTACCTGCGCGCGGCGGACTCGGACCGGTCGTGGGCGCCGCGGCCGCTCGCGCACCGCGCCCTCTTCCTCGATCGCGAGCTCCCGGCCGCGGAGGCGGCGCTCGATGGGGCCGAGCTCGCGGTGTTCGGTTGGTATCGCGATCGCGTGCCGCTGCGACTGCTGAAGGCTCGCGCCGCCCGGCGGCGGCCGTGGTGCTTTTGGGGAGAGCGTCCGGGATCCCGCCATCGGGGACCGCTGGGCACCGCATATCGCCGCGTGGCGTTGTGGCCGCTGTGGCGCGATCGCCGCGTGCCGATCTGGGGCATCGGGCAGTGGGCGGTCGAGGGATACGCGAAGGAGTTCGGCGCCGATCGCCCGTTGCTCGACGTGCCGTACGCCTCGGACCTCGCGCCGTACTTGCGCATTCCTCGGCCTCCCGGCGCGCGCGCCCGGACGATCCTCTTCTCGGGCTCGCTCATCCCGAGAAAGGGGATCGAGGAGCTCGCCGGCGCGTTCGCAAGCCTCGCGCGGCGACGCAAGGATGCACGCCTGCTGGTCCTCGGCAGCGGCCCGCTCGAGGCGCCGCTGCGCGAACGATTCGCGGGCGACGACGCAGTCGAGCTCCTGGGGTTCCGCGATTGGGACGGTCTCGCCGACGCGTACGGGCGCGCCGACATCCTGTGCGCGCCTTCGCGCTACGACGGCTGGGGCCTCGTCGTGCCCGAAGGGATGGCCGCGGGGATGCCCGTCGTCTCGACCACCTCGACGGGCGCCGCGCGCGAGCTCGTGGAAGTCGGTCGCACGGGCTGGCTCGTTCCCGCGCGAGACGCGGCCGCCCTCGAGCGCGCCCTGGAGGCCGCCCTCGACCTCGATCCCGGGTCGTTGCACGAAATGCGCGCGCTATGCCGGGAAAGGGCGCGCAAGTGCGACGTTTCCGCGGGATCCACGCGTTTCATCGACGCCGCGGAGAAGACGCTGGCGATCTGGGATTCGCGGGCCGCGTAGCCGGCAGGCTCAGCGGGCGCGGGAAGCCGTCGCCATTCGCTCGCGTCGCTCGCGCAGCGCCCGATCGAACGCGAGCATCGTCGCCTCGGAGAGCGCACCCTTGCCATGGTCGCGCAAGGCGGATTTCGCGGCGAACACCAGCTCGTCGACCTCGCCCGGGCCCGAGTTTCCGTACAGGGCGCGCCCGAGCTTCGCCACGTGCGGGCGCATCCTCACCGCGACGTAGAGGCGAAATACGATGAGCCAAAGCGCGAACGGCAACGCGCCGAGGTGCCGCTCCTGGAAGAGCAGCTTGTTGCGGTAGTAGTTGTACGCAAACTTCGGGTCGTGGTTGTGGTGGCTGCCGCTGCCGGGGTGGACCCCGGCGAACCCCGGCGCATAGCGGATTCGCCAACCGCAGCGGCGCACATGCAACGAGTAGTCCCATTCCTCGACGCCGAAGAAATACTCCTCGGGCAGCGCGCCGGCCTTCTCCACCGCCTCGCGCCGCAGCAGCATCATCGCGCCGCTGGCCCATTCGGTGTCGCAGGGCGCGTCGTACTGGCCCGCGTCCGGTTCCCGGAAGCCGCGCGCCGTCGCCTGGCCCCGCAGGAGCGAGATGGTCCCGCCCGCATGCCAGATGCATCCCGCCCCGTCGACGATCTTCGCCGCAACGATCGCGATGGAAGAATCCGATTCCGCGGCCTCGACCGCGCTCCGGATGGAACCGGGCGCGACGATGCAATCGTTGTTCAGCACGAGCAGGTACCGGCATTGCGGGTCGGCCATCGAGAATCGAATGCCGGCGTTGCACCCACGCGAGTAGCCGAGATTCTCGCCGTTGCGCAGGACCGTCACGACGGGGAAGGCTTCCTCGATCCTTCGCGCCGAGTCGTCCGTGGAGCCGTTGTCCGCGACGACGATGTGGAGGTTCGGATAATCGCAGCGGCGAAGGGCCTCCACGCAGGCTCTCGTCGCCTCGAAGTGATTCCAATTGAGGACGATCGCGGCCACGTGCGGAAGCGAGGTCATCGTGGCGCCCCCTCGCCCGGCGCGGCCGGGCGCGGCCGCGCAACGATTTCGAGGTCCGGCTCGAGCACTTCGATGTCGTACCCGGCATCGCGGAGGATCGCTTCGGCTTCGCGTGCGAGGCCGGGACTGTGCAGGGCGATGAGCCAGGCGGCGCGGCGCTCGGCGAGCATCCTCTTCGCCCCGCGCAGCACCGCCACCTCCGCGCCCTCGATGTCCATCTTCACGACGTCGGGATGCGGCAGCACGCCGCGCGCGACCGCGTCGTCGAGCGAGAGCGTGGGCACGCGATACGTCGACTCCGCCTCGCTCAACGAACCGCAGGAATTCAGCGCGTCGATGCGGAAGCCGGCATAGCCGGTGGATTCCGAGGCCGCGGCCTGCAGGATGGTCACGTTCCGGCACCCGTTGATCCGCACATGGAAGAGGAGGTTCTCGACGTTGTGCGCGAAAGGCTCCAACGCATAAACGCTCCCTCGCTCCCCGACGAGCCTGGAGAACGCGAGCGTATAGAAGCCCGCGTGCGCGCCGATATCGAGCGCGGTCATCCCGGGCCGCACCAGCGAAGCCGCGACGGGCTGCTTCGCGGGCTCGTATATCCCCAGCCAGTACGAGTGGATGCCGGCGCCCACCCGCCACTTCATTCCCTTCGCGATGCCGCGCCGGATGGTGAGCACGCAGCGCCGCGGAATAAGCCGCAGCGGCAGGCGGATCAGCCTTCCGAGCGGCGTGTCGTACGGGGCAAGGTGCAGGTTCGTGGCGGGTCCTCCGGCTGGGGGCATTGTATAGAATGCGCGCAGCATGGATCCGGCCGTTTCCGTCGTCATCACGACCTTCAATCGCGCGCGATCCCTGCAGCGTGCGCTCGAGAGCGTCCTCGCCCAGACCTTCCGGGACTACGAGGTGATCGTGGTGAACGACGGCAGCACCGACGCGACGGCGTCGCTGCTCCTCGGTTACGGCGATCGGATCCGCGTGGTGAGCCAGGAGAATCGGGGCATCGGCCCGGCGCGCAACCGCGCCATGGACGAAGCTCGCGGGCGGTACGTCGCGTTCCTCGACGACGACGACTGGTGGCACCCCGACAAGCTCGCCGTGCAGCTCGAGTTCATGGCCTCACATCCCGGCTTCGTGGGGTGCTCCGTGCCGTTCTGCTTCTCGCACCGGCCGTCGCGTTCCGCTTTCGATCCCGCCATCGGCTCGGGCGGCCGCGCGGTGGAGCAGGCCCTGCGCACGTACGCGGCGGGGCATCTCTTCGTGCTCAACTCCGCGATGATGCTCGACATGGAGCGTGCGGGGGACCTGCGCTTCGAAGCCGAGCGCGAGACGATCGAGGACATCGCGCTCCACGTGCGCATGCTCCTGCGCGGCCCATACGGCATCGCGGGCGACCGGCTTCTCGCGACATATACGGTGCACGATTCGAACTCGTCGCGCTCGGCGAGCCGCCTGTTCCACGGCATGCGCAGGCTGCGGCAGCTGCAGGCGCATGGCGGGTTCGGCCCCTGCGATCCCGGGCAGGCGAACGACATCGACGCGCTGCTCGCGGCCCTCGGCCGCAACATGCTGGTTTCGCAGGCGAGCGTCGGCGAGAGGCGCAGGGCCATCGGCGCATACGTCGCCGAGTTCCGTCACCAGCTCCGGCAACGGCGCTTCAAGTTCATCTCGCTCTTCCCGCTGATGCTGCTCGTACCCGCATCGCTCCTCAACCGGGTTCCGTCCTTTCGATCGACCCGGTGAGCAGGGAGACGGCGCGCTCCCGCACGAACGGCATCGCGAGGATCACGAGGGCCTCGCAGGCGAGGCCGACGGCCGCGAGCGCGGCGAACAGGGCGTGATCGCCGAGCGCGTATCCCGCAAGCAGCGCCCTCGCCGCGAAGAGCGCGGCGAGCGATACCAGGACCGGAAGCACGACCGAACGCGCCGCCCATTCGAAGACCGTCTCGCGGCCGAGCTCGGCTCGCGTGAGCGCGAACATCACGACGAAGAGCGCTGCATTGAGGATCATCCAGGACGCCGCCGCCCCCGCGATGCCGCCTCGCGTCGCGAGAAACGCGATGAGCGGCGCGAGGAGGGCCACGGCCGCGAGGTTCATGAGGAAGAGCGGCCGGACGCGCCCGAAGGCGACGTGGGTCGCGAACGGCACCTGCATCGTGCCGCTCAGCATGGTCCCCGCGGCGAGGAACGCCAGGACGTAGCGGTCGGCGTCGGCGAGCTCCGCGTTGCCCGTCCACAGCCGCAGGATCTGCGCCGAGAACACGCCGAGGAACAACGAGAACGGCACGATGAGGGCCGCCATGAGCTGGCCGCTGCGCAGGAACAGGGAGCGCAGCGAAGCGGCGTCCGCCTGTGCCGCAAGCTGCGTGAGCCGCGGAAGCACCGAGTTGTAGAGCGGCATCGAGAGGCGGTAGACCAGCGACGAGAGCGTCCACGCGACCATGTAGTAGCCGAACTCGCGCAACGGCAGCAGGAAGGACAGGACCACCTTGTCCACCTGCGTGAGCGCGAGCCCGAGGACGTTGATGCCGCCCATGCCGAGCGCGAACCGGCTCAGCGCGCGCAGCCGCTGCAACGCTGCGCCGGAAGATCGCGCAGGCGCGGGCAGCAGGCGGAGCACGACCTGCCGCGTCACGAGGAAGGTTGCGCATGCCACCGCGACCTGCCACACGAAGAACGCCTCTACCGTGGGCGAAACGAGCCAGAGCACCAGCACGGCGCCCCCCGCCCGGAGCGTGGCGGCCAGGGAGCTCAATGCATTCATCAGCCGGTGCCGCTGCATTCCGAGGAGGCAGCCGTTGTAGAGCGAGAGGGGCAGATGCAGGACCAGGGCGAGCCCCATCAGGCGCAGCGAGCGGATGGCGCTCTCCGGTCCCAGGTGCTGCACATTGAGCCAATGGACGGCGGCGAGCGGCGCGAGCAGCACCACAGCGGCTCCGGCGATCGTCCCGACCAGCAGGAACATGCGCTCGAGAATGCGCACCGTGCCGGCCATATCCATTCGCGCCTCGGGAGCGAGGCCTTCCGTGCGCGCGAGCTCCCGCGCCGCGGCCGCGCTGAACCCTGCATCGAGCATCGAGAGCAGGCTCGCGAGGACGGCGTAGAAGCCGACCAGGCCGTAGCCCTCGCTGCCGATGAAGCGCAGGTAGACCGGCACCGCCACGAGGCCCAGCAGCGTGGACCAGAGCGTGCCGGCCATGTTCGCCACGAAGTTCTGTGCGACCTTGGCCATGCGGGACGATTCTACCTTCCCCTTTCGTGCGCCCTTGATAAGATCGGCACCATTCACCACGGAGCCGCCCCATGCTCTCGTTCATCAACCGCAAGGTGACCGCGGCAATCTGGCACTGGCGCAGGGCGTTTCGCTCGCCCCCCGAGTTCGGACTTTCCTCGAGCGCACCGGAGCGCTATCACCAGTGGCTCTACAGCAACGAGATCAACCGCGGCCTCACCATGCTCGGCCGGCAGGTGATGAAATATCCGCCGGACCTCTGGAACTACCAGGAGATCCTCTACGACCTGCACGCGCGCCTGGTCGTAGAGTTCGGCAGCCTCGCCGGAGGCTCGGCGCTCTTCTTCAAGATGGTGCTTTCACAGATTCACCAGGACTTCCGCATCCTGAGCGTGGACATCGACCACAGCCGGATCGACGACGTGCTGCGGTCCGACCCACGGATCGAGTTCTTCACCGCGTCCTCCACGGCGCCCGCCGTCGCGGTGCGCATCGCGGAGTTGCGCCGTGAGTTTCCCGGCCCGGCGTTCTTCATCCTCGACAGCGACCACAGGGCGCCGCACGTGCTGGGCGAGCTGAAGCTCCTGCGCGACGTCACGTCCCCCGGCGACTACGTCGTCGTCGAGGATGGGGAGGTGAACGGCCATCCCGTCGGGCCGGAGCACGGGCCCGGGCCGTACGAGGCGATCGAGGCGTACGAGCGCGAGTACCCAGGCGACTACGCGCACGACCGCGAGCGGGAACGCAAGTTCGGCTTCACCTGCGCTACCAACGGATTCCTCAGGCGCAACTAGGGAATATTCGGCTGACAGGCCGAACGCCTCCCGCCTATACTTCGGCCCTGCATCGCGTCTCGAGGGAGCGATGGCCCCAGAAGCCATACGAGCACTGACGCAAGCGACGATCGCACTTGCCGTCTCGGCGGCAGCGGTGCTCGCCTTGGCGCGGGTGGCGCCCGTCCTCGGACTGCTCGACGTGCCGGGCGGACGCAAGGCGCACGGCCGGCCCGTCCCGCTCGTGGGCGGCATCGCGATCTTCGCCGCGCTCCTGTTCTGCGCGTCGTCCGCCGGCCTTCTCGGGAGCTTCGCGTGGTTCCTGCTCGCGCTCTCGCTCGTCCTCGCCATCGGCGTGTGGGATGACGTCGCGGAAGTTTCGCCCTCGGCCAAGCTCGCCGTGCAGGTGGCCGCCTGCGCCGTGATGATCTGGGGCGAGGGGATGGAGATCCACGCCGTGGGCGACCTCTTCGGGTGGCGGCCCATCGGCCTTTGGGTGTTCGCCGCCCCGATGACCGTCGTCTCGGTCGTCGGCGTCATGAACTCCATGAACATGATGGACGGCATCGACGGCCTCGCGGGCTCGATCGCCCTCGTCGCATTCGGCTGGTACGCGGCCATTGCGTGGCAATCGGGGCTCACGCTCGAGCTGCAGACCGCCGTGATGCTCTGCGGGGCGATGGGCGGCTTCTTGCTGTTCAACGTGCGCACGCCGCGTCGACCCCATGCGCACGTGTTCCTCGGCGATGCCGGAAGCCTCACTTCGGGATTCGCGCTCGCGTGGTTCGCGATCGACCTCACGCAGGGCCCGGAACGCAGCCTCCCGCCGATCGCCGCGCTATGGGTCGTGCTGCTGCCGCTCGCCGATTGCGTGTCGGTGATGGCGCGGCGGCTGGGCGAGGGCAGGAATCCCTTCGATGGCGACCGGTACCACCTCCACCACTACCTTCTCGCGCGCGGATATGGCGAACCGCGCGTGCTGGCGACCCTCGTCGGCATCTCCGCCCTCTTCGGAGCGGTCGGATTCGCGGGCTGGAGACTCGAGGTTCCGGAGCCGGTGCTCTTCTGGCCCTTCTTTTTCGGCTTCTTCGCGTACCATGCATGGATCCAGCGCGCATGGAAAAAGCTCGAGGCCGAGCGGGCGCCCATGCCGGCGCTGCTCCTCGAGGTGGAAACAGCGCGCCCGCTCGGCTGAAACGGTCCCCGCGTCCGGGGAATGACCCGTCCGCGTGAGGATCGAATCAGAGATGAGTCGCGCAGTCCTGTTCGTCTGCACCGCCAACATCTGCCGCTCGCCCATGGCCGAAGGCGCCCTTCGGGGCATCCTCGCGCGGATGGGGCGCGGCGAGGCGCAGATCGGCTCCGTCGGCACGCACGACTACCACGTCGGCATGCCGGCCTTCCCCGAGGCGGTCGAGATGGCGAAGCAGCGCGGCTACGACATCACCCGCCACGTCGCGCGCCAGATCAACGCCGGCGACCTCGATCGTTACGACCTGATCCTGGCGATGGACCGGTTCAACCTCGCGAGCCTTCGCGCGGTCACTCCCACGCGCCACAAGTCGAAGATCGAGCTGCTGCTGGAGTATGGCGACGAATTCCACGGCAAGGAGATCCCCGACCCGTACGGCGCCGACCTCCGGGCGTACCAGGTCGCCATGGAGATGATCGAGGACGGCTGCCGCGGGTTGGTGACACTGCTCGTCAGGTAGCGATGCGCAGGGTTCCCCTCGCCCGCATCGGTTACGCCTGAAATCCGAGGATTACCCGCGTAACCGAAAACCCCTCCCCTCGCGCGCGCGAGAGTCGTAGCCTTCCTTCCATAGAGCCGCAGCGAGTTCGACACCGCCAGCGCGAGCTGGACTAAGGCCGGGGCATCCCGGGTAGGCGCGATCGCAAAAGCGGCCCCAGGAGGCGCACATGGGACTCCACCCGGCATTCGCGGGCCCGCTGTGGTTCGCGCCGTTGGCGCTCGCGTTCATCAGCGCGTCCGCCGCCACCCTCATCCTGGCGATCGCATCGGGCGGAGGCTTCCGCTTCCTGGCCAACGGCAGCACCGATCCCGGCCCGCGCATTCCGGCGCTGCTGGGCGGCCTCGCGATCGTGTTCGCGTTCGCCCTGTCCGCGACCAGCACGGGACTCCTCGGCGACGCGCGCTACCTGCTCACGATCATGGCGTTCATGTTCGGGCTGGGCCTGTGGACCACGCTCGGCCGCACGCACGAGTGGGTCGAGCTCGCGGTCCAGGTCATCATCGCGGCGCTTCTCGCGCGCCTGGCGGGCGTCGAGCTGCACGACGCGGGCGACCTGATCGGCATCGGTCCGATCCATCTCGGCATCCTCTCGCTCCCCGTCACGGTGATCGCGATGGTGGCGGTGGCGCAGTCGCTGGTGATGATGGACGACCTCGAGGGGTTCCGCGCGGCGTTCGCCTTCACCGCGCTCGCGTGGCTCTCCGCCGCCGGCGCGGCCTCGGGCCTCGACCACCCGTCGCGGATCGCGATGCTGCTGGAGGCCTCGATCGCGGGTTACCTCCTCACGAGCGTGATGCTGCGTGCGTGGGCGCGGCCGCGCGTGTTCCTCGGCAACGCCGGCACCCTCATGATCGGATTCGCGCTGGGCTGGCTCATCATCGACCTCACGCAGGGGCCGGGCCGCACGGTGCCGCCGGTGGCCGCGCTCTTCTTCGTGCTGCTCCCGCTCTTCGACGCGGGATCGGTGATGCTGCGGCAATTCGAGCGCCGCGAGAGCCCGCTCGCGAGGACCGAGACCGGGCTGCACCACTACCTCTTCGCGCGCGGGTTCACCTCGAGCCAGACGCTGGTGATCCTGGTGGCGGCGTCCGCGCTCCTCGGCGCGGTGGGCTTCTTCGGCTGGATGCTGCACGTGCCGGAGCCCGCGCTCTTCTGGATCGCCTTGTTCGGTTTCCTGCTCTACCACGCCTGGATCAAGGAGGCGTGGCGGAAGCTTCGGGGGGCGTACTTCGTGATCTAGCTGCGCAGGCTGCGATCGCGGAAATACGCGATGGTCTTCCGCAGCCCCATTTCCAGCGGCGTGAGAGGCTCCCAGCCACCGAGCGTCTTCTGCGCGAGGGAGATGTCCGGGCGCCGCTGCTTCGGGTCGTCGGAGGGAAGCGGGCGGCGCTCGATCTTCGACTTCGAGCCCGTCTGCTCCACCACCATCTCGGCCAACTGCAGGATCGCGAACTCGCGCGGATTGCCGAGGTTCATCGGCCCGGTGAACCCGTCCTCGGTCGCCATCAATCGCAGCAACGCCTCCACCAGGTCGTCCACGTAGCAGAAAGACCGGGTCTGGTTGCCGTCGCCGAAGATGGTGATCGGCTCGCCCTTCAACGCCTGCACGATGAAGTTCGACACGACGCGCCCGTCGTTCGGGTGCATGCGCGGCCCGTAGGTATTGAAGATGCGCGCCACCTTGATGGCGAGGCCGTGCTGGCGGTGGTAATCGAAGAAGAGCGTCTCCGCGCAGCGCTTGCCCTCGTCGTAGCAGGAGCGCAGCCCTATCGGGTTCACGTGGCCCCAATAGCTCTCCACCTGCGGGTGCACCTCCGGGTCTCCGTACACCTCCGAGGTCGAGGCCTGCAGGATCTTCGCCTTCACGCGCTTGGCGAGCCCCAGCATGTTGATCGCCCCGTGCACGCTGGTCTTGGTCGTCTGCACCGGGTCGAACTGGTAGTGGATCGGCGCGGCCGGACACGCGAGGTTGTAGATCTCGTCCACCTCGACGTAGAGCGGGAAGGTGACGTCGTGGCGCTGCAGCTCGAAGTGCGGGTTCGCGAGCAGGTGGGAGATGTTGTCCTTGGTGCCGGTGAAGAAGTTGTCGGCGCAGAGCACATCGCAGCCCTGGTCGAGGAGGCGCTCGCAAAGATGTGAGCCGATGAAGCCCGCGCCTCCCGTGACGAGGACGCGGCGGCGCGTGGAGTAGCTTCGGGTCATTTCGCGAAATCCCCCGCCTTGAACACGCTCACCTTCGCCGGGTCGATGTGCTTGCGGAAGGCCGCGTCCACCTCGCCCAGCGTGAGCGCCTTGATCTTCTCGTCGATCGCCTTGCTGAACCGGAAGGTGCGGCCGAGATAGAGGTAGTCGACCCAGGCGCCGGCGAGCACGCGATCCTGCGAGCGGTTCTGCGTGCGCAGCTGCAGGAGCCCGGACTTCGCGGCGTCCAGCTCCGCCTGCGTGAACCCGTCCTTCAGCGCCCGCGCGAGCTCCTCACGGAACGCGCGCTCGACTTTCGCCGTGTTCTGCGGCGCGGAGATCGCATACGCGTTCCACGAGCTCGCATCGTCGATGGAGCCCACATCGAGCCCGGAGCCCACGCCGTAGGACAGGCCCTCCTTCTGCCGGATGCGCAGCATCAGCCGCGAATCGAACCCGGCGCCGCCGCCGAAGATGTAGTTGGCGACGTAGAGCGCGGGAAAATCGGGATCGTCGTCGCGCATCCGGACGTTCTCGCGCGCGAGGAAGACCGCGTTCTCCTTGTCGGGCGTCTCGATGGTCTTGTCGACCGGCGCGATGTCGCGGTACTCGTTCTTCACCTCCTCGAAGGGGACCTTCGGCTCCCAACCCGAGAAGAGCGTCTTCAGCTGCGCCTCGACCTTCGCCTCGTCGAAGTCGCCCACGATCGCGATGTCGGCGGGATCGGCGCCGTAGAGCTCGTCGTGGAAATGCTTCGCGTCCTCGAGCTTCGCGTCCTTCGCGTGCCGGAGCGATTCCTCCAGCGACGGGGAGTAGCGCCAGTCGCCCTTCGGGTAGATGTTGAATGCGTGCGCCATCGCGTCGCGCGCGCGCGCACTCGGCTCCGAAAGCCCCGCCTGGATGCCGGTGATCGTCTGCGTGCGCAGCTGCTCGAACTCCGCCGGGTCGAAGCGCGGGCTCCTGAGCACCTCGGCCGCGAGTGCCAGCGCGCCCTCCAGGTTCGGCCGCGTCGTCTGGAAGCTCGCATCGGGGCCGCCGACGCTGCCCGAGACCTTGAGCTTGTCGAGCGCGTCGGAGAGCTCGGAGCGCGTGAGGCGCGTGGTCCCGCGCGCGAGCATGCGCCCGGCGAAGGCCGCGTTGGTCCGCTCGCCGAAGAGCGCCTTCTCGTTGCCGATGTGCAGCGCGATCGCGACGTTCACCGTCCGGCCGCGGTTCTTCTTGGCGAGGAGCGCGACCCTCACCGGCCCGAACCTGAGCAGCTTCGTGCGCTCGTCGATATTGTCCTGCGACGGATCGAACGCCTCGGCCTGGCTCGTCGCCTCCGTCGCCTTGAAGTCCTTCATCACCTCGGCGACCGGGGGCGTGGCCGGCACGGCGGCGCGCTGCGGGTCGTCCTCGGGCAGGAAGAGCGCGATGGTGCGGTTGTCGCGCTTGAAGTAGCGGCTCGCCACCGCGGCCACGTCCTCGGCCTTCACTTCCGGAATGCGCTGGCGCGAGAGGAAGAAGAGCCGCCAGTCGCCCAGCGCGATGTACTCCGAGAGCTGCACGCCGAAGGCCTCGGGATTGTCGAGCGTCTTCTCGAGGTCGTTCATCATCGAGATGCGCGCGCGCTCCATCTCCCCGGCGGTGGGCGGCTCGGCGCCGAAGCCCTCGACCACCTTCTCCATCGCCTCCTCCACCGGCTCGATCGGCGCGCCCTTCTTCACGACGGCGCCGAAGATCTCGAGGCCCGGATCGCGCCCCATGAGCGGAAACGAGAACACCTCGGCGGCAAGGCCCTTCTCCACCAGCGCCTTGTGCAGCCGGCCGGTGGGGACCTGGCCGAGGATGAAGTCGGCGAAGGCGATGCCGTCGGAATCCGGATGCAGGCTCGAGGGGACGTGGTAGGCCATGGCGACGATCTGGATGTCGCCCTTGCGCCGCACGGTCACCACGCGGTTGCCGTCCTGCGTGGGCTCGACGGTCCAGAAGACGGGGCGCTCGAGATGCGGATTCGGGATTCGCCCGAACGTCTTCGCGATGTCCGCAAGCGCGCTCTGCGGCTCGAACTTGCCGGCGACGAGAAGCACCGCGTTGTCGGGCTGGTAATAGAGATGGTAGAAGGCCTGCAGGTGCGGGATGTCGACGTTCTCGATGTCGCTGCGGTTGCCGATGGTCGGCCGCCCGTACGAGTGCCAGTCGTAGGCGACGGCCTGCAGGCGCTTGAGGAGCACCGAGGTCGGCGAGTTCTCGCCGCTCTCGTACTCGTTGCGCACCACGGTCATCTCGCTCGCGAGGTCCTTCCTGGAGATAAACGAGCTCACCATGCGGTCGGCCTCCAGGCCGAGCGCCCAGGCCAGGTTGTCGTCGCTCGCCTGGAAGATCTCGTGGTAGTTGGTGCGGTCGAGCCAGGTGGAGCCGTTGAAGCGCACGCCGCGCTGGTTGTACTCCTGGTCGATGTGCGGATGGCTCGGCGTCCCCTTGAACATGAGGTGCTCGAGGAGGTGCGCCATCCCGGTCTCGCCGTAGTTCTCGAAGCGGCTCCCGACCAGGTACGTGATGTTCACGGTGATGGTGGGCTTCGACGCATCCGGAAAGAGCAGCACCTTGAGCCCGTTCGGCAGGCGGTACTCGGTGATGCCCTCGACCTCGGTCACCTTGCGGATCGTCGCGACCGGGATCGGCGGCCCGAGCTTCGCGTCGAACGCGGCGCGCTGGACGGCCGGGGTGGCGGCGCGCTGGAGGGTTTGGGCGGCGGCGCTCGCCTGCGGCGCCGCCCCCGGGGCGCCGGTCGCGGCTTTCTGCGCGGTGGCGACCGAGGGGGCAAGAACGAGCAGGGCCGCCGCAAGGACGGCGGCGAGGGAGCGGGAGAGTCGCATTGGGGAAAAGGAAGGCGGGTCGAAACGACGATTATCGCAAAGACAGCAAAAGGCTTTCCGACAACGCGACTTTCGACCCCGGCACCCTCCGCGCGACCGCACCCCATTTTCGGCTATGACGCGCGGCGTCATGCCCCGAAAACCACCCCACCGCTCTCCGCGCCAGGCCACCTTTCGGACATGACGTGCCGCGTCATGCCCCGAAAACCACCCCACCGCTCTCCGCACCACGCCACCTTTCGGCCATGACGCGCGGCGTCATACCCCGAAAAGAGCTACCGCCAACAGCCGATCACTCCGTCGTGCGTGAGGACGTGCCCCGCGGAATCGTCCAGGCGAGGCTCGCCACGCCGAAGCACAGCGGCGATGTCGTAGTCGGCCTGGAGTCTCATCCAATATCGAGGCGACATCGCGAATGCCGCGGCGAGGCGCACCGCGGTATCGGCCGTGATCGCCCTCTTGCCGAGGACGATCTCGTTGATGCGCCGCGGCGGAACCCGGATATGCCGGGCGAGCTCGTTCTGGCTGATCTCGAAAGGCCACAGGAAACAGTCGTGGAGAACCGTGCCCGGATGGGGTGCATCGAGGCGCGGCTCGCGCTTCGCCATGCTTCGAAGCGCGCGGCGGACTCGTGCGGCATGCGATGTGCCACGGAAATCGACGACCATGAACCCACAACGGGTCGCGCGCCCAACCGCTGACCGCTACGCCAGCCGCCGCCTTCTCGCCTCGTAGAGGCAAATGCCGCTCGCCACGGAGACGTTCAGGCTGTCCACGGTGCCGAGCATCGGGATCGACACGAGCAGGTCGCAGCTTTCCTTCGTGAGGCGCCGCAGGCCCTCGGCCTCCGCGCCCAGCACCAGGCCCAGCGGGCCGTCGAAGCGCGCCTCGTAGATCGATTGCGGCGCGGAATCGTCGGCGCCCACGAGCCAGATGCCCCGCTCCTTGAGGTCGCGCATCGTGCGGGCGAGGTTCGTCACCACGAGGTACGGCACCGATTCGGCCGCGCCCGAAGCGACCTTGATCGCCGCGGTCGTGAGCCCGCAGCTGCGGTCCTTGGGCGCGATCACCGCGTGGGCGCCCGCGCCGTCGGCCACGCGCAGGCACGCGCCCAGGTTGTGCGGATCCTGCACGCCGTCCAGGATGAGCAGCAGCGGCGGCTCCTCGAGGGCGTCGAGGACGTCCTCGATGAACTTCGGCATGTCGAGGGGCTCGGCCTGCGCGACCACGCCCTGGTGGCGCACGCCTCCCGCCATCCCGTCCAGCCGCTTCATGTCGACCGCGATCACGCGCACCTGCAGGCGCTTGGCGAGCTCGCGCAGCTCCTTCGCACGCGCGTCCTTGCGCTCCGCGTCCACGTAGATCTCGTGGATGGTCTCCGGGCGCTGCCGCAGGCGGCTCGTGACCGCGTGGAAGCCGGTGAGATTCTTCATTTGCGCCGCCTCTTCGCCTTCCCCGGATCGCCGGGAATCGATTCGCTGCCTGCCGCGATCGGGGCAACGACGAGCGTGAAGTCGATCTTCGACTGCTCGATGTCCACGCGCACCACCTTCACCCGCACGCGGCCGCCCAGCTGGTAGCGCACGCCGCTGCGATCGCCGCGCAGCATGTGCTTCGCCGCGTCGAACTGGAAGTAGTCCTGGCCCAAGTCCGAGATGTGCACGAGGCCGTCCACGTAGAGGTCGTCGAGCGTCACGAAGAGGCCGAAGCCCGTGACGCCGCTCACGGTGCCCTCGAACTCCTCGCCTACGTGGTCCTGCATGTAGTAGCTCTTGAGCCAGGCCTCGACGTCGCGCGTGGCATCGTCGGCGCGGCGCTCGGTCTCGGAGCAATGGACGCCGAGCCTCGCCGAGGTCGCCCGCATCGTGGCGCCTGCCCTCGATCACCGCCTTGATCGCGCGGTGCACGACAAGATCGGGGTAGCGCCGGATCGGGGAAGTGAAGTGCGCGTAGGCGTCGTAGGCGAGGCCGAAGTGCCCGACGTTCTCCGGGCTGTACACGGCCTGCGAGAGCGAGCGCAGCATCACCGTCTGCAGCATGCCGCCGTAGGGCTTGTCCTTGATCTTCGCGAGGAGCTCCGCGTAGTCCTTCGCCTGGGGCTCCTCGCCGCCGCCGAGCGTCAACGCGAAATCCTTGAGCATCGCGCGCAGCGCCTCGAGCTTCTCCGGCGTCGGGCCCTCGTGCACGCGATAGAGCGAGGGTTGCCGGTTCTTCTCGAGATAGTCGGACGCGCTCACGTTCGCCGCGAGCATGCACTCCTCGATCAGGCGGTGCGCGTCGTTGCGCACCACCGGCACGATGCGCTCGATCTTGCCGTTCCCGTCGAAGATCATCTGCGTCTCGACGGTCTCGAAGTCGATCGCTCCGCGCTTCTTGCGCGCGCCGAGGAGCGCCTGGAACACCGCGTGGAGGCACTCGATGTTCGGCATCGCGGCCTCGGGCACCGGCGGCTCGGCCTCGCGCCCCTCGATCGCGGCGGCGACCCGCGTGTACGTGAGCCGCGCGTGCGAATGGATCACGCCCGGGTAGAAATCGTAGTGGCGCACGACGCCGCCCTGGCTCACCTCCATCTCACACACCATCACGAGGCGATCGACCTCGGGCTTCAACGAGCAGAGCTCGTTCGAGAGCTCCTCGGGCAGCATCGGGATCACGCGGCGCGGGAAGTACACGGAGTTGCCGCGCAGGTACGCCTCGCGGTCGAGCGCGTCGCCGGGGCGCACGTAGTGGCTCACGTCGGCGATCGCGACCCAGAGCGTGAACGCACGGCCCTTCTTCTCGCAGTACACCGCGTCGTCGAAATCCCTCGCGGTCTCGCCGTCGATCGTGACGAAGGGAAGCTTGCGCAGGTCCTTGCGACCCTTGAGGTCCTTCGCGGAGACGGTCTTCGGGAGCTTGCGCGCCTCGTCGATCGCCGCCGGCGGCCACTCGTGGGGCAGGTCGTGCTTGCGCAGCGCGATCTCGATCTCCATGCCGGGATCGGCATAGTTGCCGAGCACCTCGACCACGCGCCCGATGGGCTCGGCGTTCCGGGTCGGCTGCTCGACGATCTCGGCGACGACCACCTGGCCCACCTTCGCCGCATCGAGGGAATCGGGCGTGATGAGGATGTCCTGGCTGATGCGCTTGTTCTCGGCGACGACGAACGCGACGCCATGCTCGATGAAGAGCCGCCCCACCACCCTGCGGTTCGCGCGCTCGAGCACCTCGACGATGGCCGCCTCGGGCCTGCCGCGCCGGTCGACGCCGGACACCCGCGCGAGCACCACGTCGCCGTGCAGCACCTTGTGCATCTGGCGCGCCTCGAGGAAGAGGTCCTCGCGGCTGTTCTCCGGCCGGAGGAAGCCGAAGCCGTCCGGGTGCCCGATCACCTTGCCCTTGATGAGGCCGGCCTTGTCGGGAAGGATCAGCGCGCCGCGTCGGTTCCTCAGGACTTCGCCCTCGCGCTCCATCGCGGCGAGGCGCCGCTCGAGCCCTTCGCGCTCGGCCTCGCCGTGGACGCTCAGCTGGCGGAAGAGGTCTTCCTGGGGAACGGGCACGCCCGCCTCCGCGAGAAGCTCCAGGACTTCCTCGCGGCTCGGGATCTCGGTGGGATAGGCCTTCAGGCCCCTGCTTTGGTTGGACAATCCGCCGCCCTACAAGGTAAAATTTCGTGTTTCCGCAGCCCAGATGGCGGAATTGGTAGACGCACCAGTTTCAGGTACTGGCGGGTAAAACCGTGGAGGTTCGAGTCCTCTTCTGGGCACCAAGGTTTCATTCGAACGGATGGCGCAGGACGATGGTTTCCTCGCGATCCGGTCCCGTCGAAATGATGGAGATGGGGGCGCCTACCAGCTTCTGCAAGCGCTCCAGGTAGGCACGCGCGTTCGGGGGCAGGTCCGCGTAGCGCTTCACCCCCACGGTGCTCTCCTTCCATCCGGCGTGCTCCTCGTAGATCGGCTCGCAGATCGCAAGCGCGTCGGCGCCCACCGGCAGGATGTCGCGGCGCCCGCCCCCGGCGACCTTGTAGCCTACGGCCACGCGCACCTTGTCCAGGCCGTCCAGCACGTCGAGCTTGGTGATGCAAAGTCCGCCGATGCCGTTCAGCTGGACCGCGCGCTTCAACGCCGCCGCGTCGAACCAGCCGCAGCGCCGCGGCCGCCCGGTCACCGATCCGTACTCGTTGCCCTTCACGCGCAGGCGCTCGCCGATCTCGTCGTCGAGCTCGGTCGGGAACGGCCCCGCCCCGACGCGCGTCGCATAGGCCTTCGCCACGCCGAGCACGTAGTGCAGCTGACCCGGCCCCACGCCCGTGCCCGCCGCGGCCTGGCCCGCGACGCAGTTCGACGAGGTCACGAAGGGATAGGTGCCGTGGTCGACGTCGAGCAGCGCCGCCTGCGCGCCTTCGAAGAGGATCGGCTTGTCCCGGCTGATGAGCGCGTTCACCTCGCTCGAGACGTCGGCCACCATCGGCTGCAGCCGCTCGGCGAGCGCAAGCGTCTCGTCGAGCGTCTTCTGGAAGTCGATCGGCTCCGCCTTGAAATAGTTGCGCAGCACGAAGTTGTGGTAGTCGAGCACCTCGCCCAGCTTCGCGGCGAAGCGCTCGCGCGTGTAGAGGTCCTGAACGCGGATCGCGCGGCGCGCGACCTTGTCCTCGTACGCGGGCCCGATGCCGCGCCCCGTCGTGCCGATCTTCGCTTCGCCCTTCGCGCGCTCTCGCGCCTGGTCGATCGCGACGTGGTACGGGAGGATCAGGGCGCACGCTTCGGAGATGCGCAGCCGGCTCCTCACGTCGACGCCCAGCTTCTCGAGCTCGGCGATCTCCTCGGTGAGCGCCTGCGGCGAGAGCACCACGCCGTTGCCGATGAAGCAGATCACCTCGTCGTGCAGGATGCCCGAAGGAATGAGCCGCAGGATCGTCTTGCGTCCCTCGATCACGAGCGTATGTCCGGCGTTGTGGCCGCCCTGGAAGCGCACCACGGCGGCCGCGTGGTCGGTGAGCCAGTCGACGATCTTGCCCTTGCCCTCGTCGCCCCACTGCGTGCCGATGACGACTACGTTACGCGCCATTTCCCGTCCTTCTTCTCGAGTCTTCGATCGCATGCGAGCTCGTCCCGCGCCGCCTCATGCCCGGGCAGCTCGACGACCACGACCTCGCCCGCCTCGCGCAGCCCGGCGATGGCGATGTCGAGGGCCGCATCCTCGAGCGCGGGCGCGAGGATGCGCCGGCGCGCTGGCGGCGCGGGAGCGAGCGCGGCGAGCTGCCGCAGGTCCATGGTGAAACCGGTGGCGGGACGCGCGCGCCCGAAGCTCGCGCCCACCTCGTCGTAGCGGCCGCCGCGCGCGATCGCGTCGGGGCTTCCCGGCGTGAACGCGACGAACGTGAGCCCGCTCTCGTAATTGAATCCGCCGAGCTCCGCGAGGTCCACCGAGACCTCCACCGCGGGGCCGGTGCAGCGCTGCGCGAGCCGCTCGAGCTTGTCGAGCTCCGCCGCGATGGCGCGGTCCTTCGGCAGCTCCTTCCGCGCGCGCGCGATGACCTCCACGCCGCCGTTGAGCGAGGTGAGCACCGCGAGATCGCCCGCGGCGGCGGCGTCCTTCTGCTGCACCGCTTGGAAGGCTTCCTCGGCGCGCTCGGGATCGACCTTCGCCGCCTGCGCCATGGCGCGGTAGATCGCCGGATTGCCGAGGTCGATGTGCACGCGCTCGAGGCCGGAACGCGTAAGCGCCGCGATCATGAGGCGCACGATCTCGACGTCGGCCTCCAGCCCGGCGTGCCCGTAGAGCTCGGCGCCGATCTGGATCGGCTCGCGCATCTTGGTCATGCCCGCCGGCCGCGTATGCAGGACGCTCCCGCAGTAGCACAGGCGCGCCACCCCCTGCCGGTTGAGGAGGTGCGCGTCGATGCGTGCGACCTGCGGCGTGTGGTCGGCGCGTACGCCCAGCATGCGGCCCGAGAGCTGGTCCACCAGCTTGAACGTCGCGAGGTCGAGGTCGCGCCCGGTGCCCGAGAGGAGCGACTCGAGGTACTCGAGCATCGGCGGCGCCACGAGCTCGTAGCCGTGGAGCTCGAAGAGGTCGAGGATCGCCCGGCGCAGGCGCTCGATCGCGCGCGCCTCGGCAGGGAGCACGTCCTCGATGTGCTCGGGAAGGAGCCAGCGTCTCATGTGATTATCCGGCGGGAAGGGAGCCGGGTCCCCCTCTCCCTCGGGAGAAGGCCGGGACGAGGTCCCTTCAATGGGCCAGGAAGAGGATTATGAGCCCTACCATCATCGACGTCAGCCCCGCGAAGCGGATCTGGCCGTCGGTCATCTCGGTGAGCTTGCGGAACACCTCCCGCCAGAGCGTCGGCGCCGTGAACGGGAGGATGCCTTCGATCACGAGCACGAGGGCGATCGCCGCGACGACGATCCCGCTCATGGAGCCGGGGCCTTGGCGCGGCCCGGGCTGCGGAAGTACTTGAAGAAGTCCGACGTCGGGTCGAGCACCAGCACGTCGCTCTTGTTGCGCAGCCCCTGCCGATACGCCTCGAGGCTGCGGTAGAAGCTGTAGAACTCGGGATTCTTCCCGTACGCTTCGGCGTAGATGCGCGAGGCCTGCGCGTCGCCCTCGCCCTTGATGCCCTGGGCGTCGCGGTAGGCGTCGGCGATGATCACCTGGCGCTGGCGGTCGGCGTCGGCCTTGATCTTCTCGCCCTCGGCCTGGCCCTTCGCGCGCTCCTCGTTCGCCGCGCGCTTCCTCTCCGACTCCATGCGCCGGTACACGTCGGCGTTGATCTCGGGCACGAAATCGACCCGCTTCAGGCGCACGTCGACCACCTTGATGCCGATGCGCCGCACGTCCTCGTCCACCTTCTTCGCGACCAGGCTCATGATCTGGTCGCGCTCGCCGGACACCACGTCGTGGACCGTGCGCTTGGCGAACGCCGCGCGCAGGGCGTCGTTCACCGTCTGCGCGAGGCGCGCCTCCGCCTTGGCCGGATCTCCGCTCACGGTCACGTAGTACTGCTTCACGTCGCTCACCCGCCACTTCACGAACGAGTCGACCAGCACGTTGCGGTTCTCCGCGGTGAGGAAGCGTTCGGGCTCGCGCGGCTCCATCGTCTGGATGCGCATGTCGAAGAGCCGCACGTTCTGCAGCAGGGGAACCAGGAAGTACAGGCCCGGCTTGGTCTGCACGGCGATCACCTCGCCCAGCTGGAACTTGATCGCGGCCTTGCGCTGGTCCACCACGTACATGCTCATCGAGAGGAGCACGAGCGCGACCAGCGCCACGACGAACAGGCCCAGGGCGGCGCGCCTCATCGCGTCTCCCGCTCGCGCGAGCGCAGCGCGTCGCTGCGCGAGGTGGTGACGTCGGTGGGTGGCGGCGTCGGCACGCCGCTCGTTTCCGGCTGCGCGCCCGGGCGAACCGTCGTTTCGGGGATGCTCACCGGCGCCGGCTGCGCGCCGGAGCGCTGCATCAGCTTGTCGATCGGGAGGTAGAGCAGGCTTTGTCCGTTCGTGCCCTTCGTATCCAGGATCACCTTGCTGGTGGAGGACAGGATCTGCTGCATCGCGTCGAGGTACAGGCGCTCGCGCGTGACGCCGGGCGCGCGCTGGTACTCGGCGAGGATCTGGGTGAAGCGCGCGGCATCGCCCTGCGCGTTGGCGATCACGCTCTGCCGATAACCGTTCGCCTCCTCGCTCAGGCGCGCGGCCACGCCGCGCGCCCTGGGCACGACGTCGTTGGCATACGCCTGGCCCTCGTTCTTGAAGCGTTCGCGGTCCTGCTGCGCTCGCACCACGTCCTCGAATGCCGGCAGCACCGGGTCGGGCGCCTGCGCGTTCTGCAGGTTCACCGAGGTCACCTGGATGCCGGTCTTGTAGCGGTCGAGGATCTGCTGCATGAGGCGCTTCACGTCGGCGGCCACCTCGGTGCGGCCGGCCGAGAGCACGAAGTCCATCTTGCTCTTGCCCACCACCTCGCGGATCGAGCTCTCCGCGGCCTGGCGCACGTTCTCGTCCGGATCCTTGTTGTTGAAGAGGTAGTCCTCGGCGCTCTTGATGTTGTACTGGACCGCGAACTGCACGTCGACGATGTTCTCGTCGTCGGTGAGCATGAGCGCTTCCTGGGGCTGCTTGTTCTTGGTGCTACCGCGGTAGCCCACCTCGACCTGCCGCACGTTCGCGACGTCCACGACCTGCACGCCCTCGACCGGATAAGGCACGTGCCAGCGCGCGCCCGGCATGGTGGTCTCGAGGTACTTGCCGAAGCGAAGCACGACGCCGCGCTTGCCTTCATCGACGATGTAGAAGCCGCTCGCGAGCCACACCGCGAGCACGAGCAGGACGACGAGCGCGAGGCCCCCGCCCATCGCGGCGCCGTAGTGGTGCGGCGCGCCGGGGCCCGAGGGGCCCGAGGGGCCGCGCGGCCGGAAGCCGAGCAGCGCCGAGATCTTCTGCTGCAGCTTCTTCAGGATCTCGTCGAGGTCGGGCGGACCTTCGTTGTCCTTCTTTCCCCACTGGGGATCGTTGGGCGGCATGGGGAATTAAGGGGTCAGATCGAAAAGGGGCGAGTCACGCGGCGGTAGCGAGCGAACCTCGGCCGGTCTCGCGTGCGGCCTCCGCCAGCACCTCGCGGAGGGCGTCGACCCCGGCACCGGTGAATGCACTCACCTTGATATTCAATATCTTACCACACGACTCGCGAACGATTTCCGGCTCCAGCCCGGGCACGCGATCGATCTGGTTGTATACCAGGATCTGCGGCACGTCGGCGGCGCCGATCTCGGCGAGCACCGCGTTCACGGCCTTGATGTGCTCGTCGCGCTCCGGGCTCGCGCCGTCCACGACGTGCAGCAGGAGGTCGGCCTGCACCGTCTCCTCGAGCGTCGCGCGGAACGCATCCACCAGCGAGTGCGGAAGGTCGCGAATGAATCCCACCGTGTCGGAAAGCGCGATCGAAGCGCCCTCGCCGAGATAGACGCGCCGCGTGGTGGTATCGAGCGTCGCGAAGAGCTGGTTCGCGACGTAGGCGTCGCTTCGCGCGATGCGGTTGAAGAGCGTCGACTTGCCGGCGTTGGTGTAGCCCACGAGCGCCACGCGCAGCACGCCCGAGCGCGTGCGTCCCGCGCGCTGCGTCGCGCGCACCTTGCCCACCTTGCGGATCTTCTCGCGCAGCTTCTTCACGCGCTCGCCGATCATGCGCCGGTCGAGCTCGATCTGCTTCTCGCCCGGGCCGCCGGTCTTGCCGAGGGAGCCGCGCTGGCGCTCGAGGTGGGTCCACCCGCGCACGAGGCGCGTGGAGAGGTGCTCGAGCTGCGCGAGCTCCACCTGGAGCTTCCCCTCGTGGGAGCGCGCGCGCTGGGCGAAGATCTGCAGGATCACGTCGGTGCGGTCGAACACGCGCACCTCGGGGCCGCCTTCGGAGAGCGACTTCTCGAGGTTGCGGACCTGTGCGGCGGACAGCTGCTGGTCGAAGACGACGACCGCGGCACGATGCTCGCGCAGCGCCATGCGGATCTCGTCGACCTTCCCGGAGCCGGCGAAGGTGGCCGCGTCGGGCCGGTCGCGCCGGCCGCGGATCACGTCCACCACCTCGGCGCCGGCGCTGTCCACGAGGCGCGCAGCCTCGTCCGCCCGCTCCCCGGCCTGGAGGGGCCGGCCGATGTCGAGGCTTACGAGGATCGCGCGCGCGCGCTCAGGATTCCGGGGAATGCTCAATCGGTACCGTGACCGGGCGTGCCGGCACCACCGTGGAAATGGCGTGCTTGTAAACCATCTGCGTCACGGTGTTCTTCAGGAGCACGACGTATTGGTCGAACGACTCGATCTGTCCCTGCAGCTTGATGCCGTTCACCAGGTAGATCGAGACCGGAACGTGCTCCTTGCGCAACGTGTTGAGAAACGGGTCCTGTAGAAGTTGGCCCTTGTTGCTCATTGTTCTGCCCCTTTTTGAACCATCGGGTTTCCCGGTCTACGCCGGGCCGTTCACCTGCAGGCGGAAGTATACCCGCCCCGCTCAAGGACACCCCGGACGGAAAGTAGTTCCTACACGCGGCGGCTCGCCGTCCTTCAGCCATAGCGGCGCTTCGAGATGATCTTGCGCCGGCGACGCTGCGCATCCTGCTTCTCGGTCAAGGGCTTGTGCCGGCCCTCGAAGGGATTCGCGGCGGAGCGCAGCTCGATGCGCAGCGGCGTGCCCTCGAGCTTGAAGGCCTTCTGGAACGTGTTCTCGAGATAGCGCTTGTACGGCGCCTTCACGCCGTCGAGCCCCGAGCCGTGGATCACGATGATCGGCGGGTTCGAGCCCCCCTGGTGGGCATAGCGCATCTTGGGACGGAAACGCCCCGCCATCGGCGGCTGCTGCTGCTGGATCGCCGCCTGCAAGGCCCGCGTCAGCTTCGGCGTGGAGAGCTTCGCCATCGCCGCGGCGAACGCGGTGTCCACGGATTCGAGGAGCGCCCGGATGCCGCTGCCCCTCAACGCCGAGATGGGCACGAAGGGCGCGAAATCGAGGAACTGGAGCTTGCGCTCGAGCTCGTCGCGGATCTCCTTGCGCTTCTCCGCGTCGATCGCGTCCGATTTGTTCACCGCCACGACGAGCGCGCGTCCGGCCTCCAGGATATAGCCGCCGATGTGCGCGTCCTGCTCCGCGATGCTTTCCGCCGCGTCCACCACGAGCACGACCACGTTCGCCCGCTCGATCGCCTGCAGCGTCTTCACCACCGAGAACTTCTCCACCGACTCGAACACCTTGCCCTTGCGGCGTATTCCGGCGGTGTCCACCAGGGTGTAGCGCCGCCCGTCGCGCTCGAGCTCGACCTCGATCGCGTCGCGCGTGGTGCCGGGCTGGTCGAAGGCGATCATGCGTTCCTCGCCGAGCAGGCGGTTGACGAGCGTCGACTTGCCGACGTTGGGGCGCCCGACGATGGCGACGCGCGGATGGTCGGGCTCTTCCTCCTCGGGCTCCGCCTCGAACCCCGCGAGGGCGTCCTCGATGAGGCTCCTCACGCCCTCGCCGTGCTCGGCCGAGATCGCGCGCGGCTCGCCCAACGCGAGCTCGTGGAACTCCGCCACCGCGATCTCCTCGCGCATTCCTTCGGCCTTGTTCACCGCGAGGATCACGGGCGCGCGCGCCTCGCGCAGCTGCTGCGCGATGCGCTTGTCCTGCGGCGTGAGGCCGGAGCGCGCGTCGGTGATGAACACGATCACGTCGGCTTCCGCGATCGCCTCGCGCGCCTGGCGCGCCATCTCCGAGAGCATGCCCTCCTTCGCGACGGGCTCGAATCCGCCGGTATCGACGACGATGAAGGGCTTCTCGCCGATGCGTCCGTGCCCGTAGTGGCGGTCGCGCGTGAGGCCGGGAAGATTCGCCACCAGCGCGTCGCGCGAGCGCGTGATGCGGTTGAACAGCGTCGACTTGCCGACATTGGGGCGGCCGACGAGGACCAGGGTCGGTTTCAAGGCGCGGCTAGAAGCGGACGCGAAGGACCGCCCCTCCCGCCGTCTGCACGAACAGCCCGGAAAGGCCCGGCACGAGCGACTCGATCGGCGTGCCGTCGGTGGCGAGGCGCCCGATGATGGCGCCGTCGTCGGGCGAGAGCACGTGCAGGTAGCCCTGGGCGTCGCCCACCACCACCTTGCCGTCGAAGATCACCGGCGCGGTGAGCGAGCGATAGAGGAGCTTGTCCTGCTTCCACACGCTCGCCCCGCTTTTCTTGTCGAGCGCGTGCACCGCATCGGTGTCGTCCACCAGGTAGAGGTTCTTCGCGTCGGCGGCGAGCGAGTGCGCGGTGGACAGCTCGCGCGACCACAGCACGTTCCTCGTCGCGATCTCGAAGCAGGCGACCTTGCCCTGGTAGGCCGCCGCGCAGATGTTCGAGCCGTCGACCACCGGCAGTCCCGCGACGTCGGCGATGCGCTCGAGCTCGGTCGCCCCGCGCGGGACCGTGACGGTGACTTCCCACGTGAGCTTGCCGTCCTCGAGGTCGAGGGCGAGGAGCTTGCCGTTCGTGTAGCCGGCCACGACGTCGCCGCCGAGCGCGAGGACGCCGGTGGGACTGCGCAGCAGGAGCGAGGGCGTGGGCCGCTGGTAGACCCACAGGCGCTTGCCGTCCGCGAGCGAGAACCCGAAGATGCGCCCGTCGGCCGTGCGCACCACCGCGACGTTGCGCGAGAAGGCGGGAGGCGCGATCACTTCGCCGTCGACCTGCGCGGTCCAGAGGATCTTCCCGGAGGCTGAGTCCACCGCGAGGGCATCGCCCTTCAGCGTGCCCGCGAGGATGCGCCCGCCGTCGGCGACCTCGAGACCGCCGCCAATCGGCTTCTTGGTCTCGAAGCGGGCGATCCGCCGGCCGCTATCCTCGGCGAGCACGGTGATGTCGCCGTCGGCGTCCGCGGCGTAGACGCGCCCGTCCGCGATCGCCGGGCGCAGGTTGAGCGCCGCGGACTTCCCGACCGAGGCGCTCCAGGCGACGCTGGGCGTCACCTTCGCCTGGATCGGAGCGAGCGCAGTCGGCGGATGCGCCGGGCCGTGGGCGATGCCCACCCAGCGCAGCGGGTTGTACGACTGGCAGCCTGCGGCGAGGGCGAGGGCGGCGATCGCCGCGATGCGAAGCGCACGCCTCATTGCGACCCTCCCAGGGCGTTGAGCTTCGTGCCCGCCACCGAGCGCACCGGGTTGCCCGGGCTGGCCTCGTCCATCGCGAGCTTGTAGGCCGCGCGCGCCTCGTCGAGGCGTCCCTGCGCGAGCATGATGTCGCCGCGCAGGTCCGCCACCGGCGCTGCGAACGCCTCGTCCCGGTTGCCGTCGAGCACCTTCAGGGCGTCGTCGTATTTCTTCTCGTCCAGCAGGACCGCGGCGAGCCGCAGGCGCGCGATGCCGCGATGGGCCTGCGCGCCATGGTCCATCACCCAGCGCAGCCGCTTCTGCGCTTCCTGAAGGTCGCCCTTGTCGAACGCCGCCTTCGCGACCGCGAGCGCCGCCTCCGAGGCGAAGTACGAGCCGGCGTGCTCGTCGATGAGCGGGTCGGCCGCCTGCGCGAGCTTCTTCGGGTCGTCGCCCTTCATCGCCTCGGCGACCGGCTTGAACATCGCGGCCGCGTCCTCGGCCCGGTGCGCGCTCCACCAGACCCAGCCGCGGTAGCCGCCGAACACGACGATCGCGGCGACGATCGCGCCCATCACGTACCAGCGGTTGTCCTCCCACCACGCCTTCAGCTCGGCGATGCGTTCCTGTTCCTCGAAATCGTACGATCCGGTCATTTCAGCTCACTTCCGTCAGGGCTTCGCCGGGAGGGAGCGTGCGCTGCTCGCCTCCGCCGCGAAGCGGTTTCAATGTGACGCGCTGCGAGGCCGCCTCGTCGTCGCCGATGATCACGGCGAAGCGCGCGCCGCTCGCGTCGGCCTTCTTCATCTGCGACTTGAAGCTGCCTCCCGCCCCCAGCACGACGTTCTTCCCGGCATCGCGCCATTGCTCCGCCAGCCGCCACGCCGCGAGCTGGGCCTCCTCCCCGGAGTGCACGACGAATACGTCCACCGCCGGCTCGGCCCGGGCGCCGGCCGCCTTCATCGCGAGGAGCACGCGCTCCATGCCCATCCCGAAGCCGCAAGCCGGTGTCGCCTTCCCGCCGAGCTGCTCGAAGAGCGCATCGTAGCGCCCGCCGCCCGCGATCGTCGCCTGCGCACCGATGTTCGGCGTCACGAACTCGAACACGGTGCGGTTGTAGTAGTCGAGCCCGCGCACCAGGCGCGGGTTCACCGTGTACGCGAGGCCCGCCTTCTCGAGGAGCCAGCGCAGCTCCTCGAAGTGCTGCGCGGCGGCTTCGCCCAGGTGGTCGAGGAGGCGCGGCGCGCCCTCGATCATTTCCTGCATCGCCGGATTCTTCGAGTCGAGGATGCGCAGGGGATTCGAGTGCAGGCGCCGCTTCGCGTCGTCGTCGAGGAGGCTCGCATGCTTCTCGAAGTACGCGACGAGCTTCTCGCGATGCGCCCGGCGATCGGCCGCGTCGGCGATCGAGTTGATGTGCAGCTCCACGCCCTCGATGCCGAGCTCCTTCCAGAGCCGCGCGAGCATCGCGATCTGCTCGGCGTCGACGTCCGGCCCCTCGAAGCCCAGCGCCTCCACGTCGAACTGGTGGAACTGGCGGTAGCGTCCTTTCTGCGGCCGCTCGTAGCGGAACATCGGCCCGGCGGTCCACACGCGCAGCGGGCCGTTGTAGAGGAAATTGTGCTCGATCGCCGAGCGCACGATCCCCGCGGTCGCCTCGGGGCGCAGCGCGAGGCTCTCCTGATTGCGGTCCTCGAAGACGTACATCTCCTTCTCGACGATGTCGGTCGCTTCCCCGATGCCGCGCACGAAGAGCGCGGTGGGCTCGACGATCGGCGTGCGGATGTTGCGGTAGCCGTACTGGGCGAAGATGCGCCGGCACGCCTCCTCGAGCCGTTCCCAAAGCGGGCTCTCATCCGGCAGAACGTCCTCCATTCCCCGGATCGACTGGATCGTCCGGCTCATGAGGCGGTCCGGACCGGTATCGATTCGATCCCCGAGCGAGCGCGCGGGGCCGCGCCCTCGGCGTAGTGCGTGCGCACGTATTCCTCGACGAGCGCCTGGAATTCCTCGGCGATGCGCTCGCCCTTCAGCGTGACGGTCTTGTGCCCATCGACGTACACCGGGGCCACCGGCTTCTCGCCGGAGCCCGGCAGCGAGATGCCGATGTTCGCGAGCTTCGATTCGCCCGGCCCGTTCACCACGCAGCCCATGACGGCGACGTGCATCTCCTCCACGCCCGGATACCGGGCGCGCCACCCCGGCATTTGCGTGCGCAGGTAGGACTGGATCTTGTCCGCGAGCTCCTGGAAAAACGTGCTCGTCGTGCGCCCGCAACCCGGGCACGCGGACACCATCGGCGTGAAGGAGCGCAGGCCCATGGTCTGCAGCATTTCCTGGGCGACGATCACTTCCCTCGTGCGGTCGCCGCCCGGCTCGGGCGTGAGCGACACGCGGATCGTGTCGCCGATGCCTTCCTGCAGCAGCACCGCCATCGCCGCGGTCGAGGCGACGATCCCCTTCGAGCCCATGCCCGCCTCGGTGAGCCCGAGGTGCAGCGCGTAGTCGCAGCGCGCGGCGAGGTCGCGATAGACGCGGATGAGGTCCTGCACCGCGGAGACCTTGCACGAGAGCACGATGCGATCGCCCGCGAGCCCCAGCTCGCGGGCCTTCGCCGCGCTCTCCAGCGCGGAGCGCACCAGGGCCTCGCGCATCACTTCCTCCGCTTCCTTCGGCTCAGGGAGCCGCGCGTTCTCGTCCATCATCCGCGCGAGGAGTTCCGGGTCGAGCGAGCCCCAGTTCACGCCGATGCGAACCGGCTTTCCGTATTCGATCGCCTTCTCGATCATGGTCGAGAACTGCTCGTCGCGCTTCGAGCCGTGGCCGACGTTGCCCGGGTTGATGCGGTACTTGTCGAGCACCTGCGCGCACTCCGGCACCTGCGTGAGGAGCTTGTGGCCGTTGAAGTGGAAGTCGCCCACCAGCGGCACCTCCATGCCCATCGCCTCCAGCTTCGCGCGGATGACCGGAACCTGGCGCGCGGCCTCGAGCGTGTTCACGGTGATGCGCACGATTTCCGAGCCGGCACGGGCGAGCGCCGCGACCTGCCGCGCGGTGGCCTCGGCATCCTCGGTATCCGTGTTGGTCATGGATTGCACGAGGACCGGAGCGGTGCCTCCGATGATCTTGTCGGCGACGCGGACGGGTCGCGAGACGCGGCGGGGTGTCATGGGATGCGGATCTATTCGAGGGTGAAGCGCGCGACGGCGACGTTGGTGTACGAGCCGAGGTCGAACGGCTTTCCGTCGAGTGTCATCTGCACTTCCGGCGCGTTGCCCACGACGACTTGCAGCGGCGGGCGGCCCGAGACCTGAGCCTCGGTGCCTGCGGGGTTGAGCCTCTGGAAGAGGACGCTGCCGTTCGCGTCCCGCACCTCGACCCAGGAATCGCCGGCGAAGTGGAAGTGCAGCCGCCGGTGCGGCGCGCCCGACCCCTCGGACGACGCGACCTTCCCGGGCCGCGCGCTCGCGACCGCCGGCGCAGGCTTCGCGTCGTCGGCGGACTTCGCTTCGGGCGCAGGCTTGGCCGGCGGCGCCAGCGCACCCGCGGGCGTCGCGGCGGCGGCACCGGTCATGGCCGGCACGGGCGCGGCGGGACCCGGCGGAGCGGCCGGCACGCCGGCTCCGGGCACCGGCGCCGGGCCCGTGGGCTCGCGGCGCGGTGCGCTGCCCGGCGCAGCGGCGGGCGCAGGTTCGGCGGCGGCATGCGTCGCGAGCGCCGGCGGCTGCGGGCGCACGTACATCGCCCAGTACATCACCGCGAAGCCGGCGGCGATGGCGAGCGCGGCGAGCGTCGCCGCCTTCACGTAGGGACTCGAGAGGCGCTCGCCCAACGGGTCGAAGCGGATGTTCTGGGTGGGAACGACGATGCCGGGCGTGGGCGTGGGCGGCACGGTGCCCGCGAGCATCTCGAGCAGTGGCTCGGGCGCGATGCCGAGCGCCTTCGCGTAGTTGCGCACGAACCCCCGCAGGAACGTGCCCTTCGGCAGGAGCCGGTAGTCGCCGATCTCGAGCGCTTCCACCTGGGAGGGGCTCATGTGCAGACGGTGGGCGATGTCGGCGCGCGACAGGCCCTGGCGCTCGCGTTCCGCGGCGAGCGTCGCGCCAAGCGCGTCGTCGCGGGCGGGATTTGCGCCTGCCTCGTCCACGGGCTCAGCGGCGCTTCTCGAGCTCGCGCGTCTGCGGCGCGTCCGGGAAGCGGCGTTGCAGCTGCAGCATGTAGCTCTGCTCCATCATGGAATCGCGGGTGGCGCGCGAGATCTTCACGCCCATCACCAGGCCGTCGAGCGCCGGCGACGTGACGAGCCGCATGTAGCGGGTGAGGAACGCCCCGGCTTCCTTGTAGCGGCCCTGGTCGTACTTGATCACCGCGAGGTTGTAGAGCCCGCCGATGAGGTTCGGCTGGATCACCACCGCCCGGGTGAGGTACTTCTCGGCCTGGTCGTCCTGGTGCATGCGCCGGTAGCACAGGCCGAGCGAGAGGTACGCCTTCTCCGGCGTCGGGTACAGCGGAGCCGTGGCGGCCCGCTGGAGCATCGGGATCGCGCGATCGGTCTCGCCGCGCGTGCACAGGAACCACCCGAAGTTGTTGAGCACCTCGGGATCGTTCGGCGCGAGGTCGAACGCCCGGTCGAAGGAGGCTCGCGCCGAGACGTCTTCGCGCAGCTCCATGTACACGAGCGCGCGCATGTTGTACGCCTGCGCGTAGTTGGAGTCGTCCTTGATCGCGAGCTGCACCTCGGACAACGCCACGTTGAAGTTGCCGCGCGAGAAGTACTCGCTCGCGAGGGCCGTGTGCACCTGGGCGCGGCGGTGCGCGCTCGCGACCGAGCCGCGCGAGTCCTCGCCGACGGGGCGCGACTCGACGCTGTTCTGCGAGACGCAACCGGTGAGCGCCGCGAGGGCGGCGAGGAGGATGGCGGCGAGCGCTGCGGAACGTGAACGCATCAGGACCTCGGCGAAGGGGAATGGAGACGGACGGGCCGCGGCTTCATGCGGTTCACCACCCGGCCCGCGAGCTGGCCGCACGCGGCGTCGATGTCGTCGCCGCGCGTCTTGCGCACGGTGGCGACGAAGCCCGCGTCCATGAGGATCTTCTGGAAGCGGCGCACGCGCTCGGAGGCGCTGCGCTCGAAGCCGGAGTCGGGGAAAGGGTTGAACGGAATCAGGTTCACCTTCGACGGCACGCAGGCGAGCAGCTTCGCGAGCTCGTGCGCGTGCTCCGGCGCGTCGTTCACGCCGCGCAGCATCACGTACTCGAAGGTGATGAAATCGCGCGGCGCCGCCTCGAGATAGTCGCGGCACGCCGCGAGGAGCGAGGCGATCGGATACACGTCGTTGATCGGCATGATCCGGCTGCGGATCGCGTCGTTCGGCGCGTGCAGGCTCACGGCGAGCGCCACCGGCAGCGCCTCCTTGAGCTTGCGGATCTGCGGCACGACGCCCGACGTGGAGAGCGTCACGCGCCGGCGCGAAAGGCCGTAGGCGTGGTCGTCGAGCATGATCGACATCGCGTCGACCACGGCGGCGAAATTGTTCAGCGGCTCGCCCATGCCCATCATCACGACGTTGGTGACGCGCAGCCCCCGGCGCGCGGCTTCCCACACCTGCCCGACGATCTCGGCCACGGAAAGGTCGCGATTGAACCCCTGGCGCCCGGTCGAGCAGAAGCCGCACGCGAGCGCGCAGCCGACCTGCGAGGAGACGCACAGCGTGCCGCGGCCCTCCTCGGGGATGAACACCGTCTCGATGCCGTTGCCCACGCCGACGTCGAAGAGCCATTTGACCGTGCCGTCGGCGGAGCGGTGCTCGGAACGGATCGCCGGCGCCCGGATCTCGCCGCTCTCGCGGAGCTTCTCGCGCAGCGATTTCGCGAGGTCGGTCATCGCGTCGAAGTCGCCGACGCCGCGCTGGTGGATCCAGCGGAACACCTGCCTCGCGCGGAACGGCTTCTCGCCCAGCGCGGCGAACCACTCGGTGAGCCGCGGCAGCGTGAAGTCGAGCAGGTTGGTGCGTTCGGTCATCGGGCGCGCGCTTCAGCGCGAATAGATCTGGCTCTGCGCGAAGAAATACGCGATCTCGCTCGCGGCCGTCTGCGGCGCGTCGGACCCGTGCACGGCGTTCGCGTCGATCGATCTTGCGAAGTCGGCGCGGATGGTGCCCTTCGCGGCCTTCGCCGGATCGGTCGCGCCCATGAGGTCGCGGTTCTTCTGGATCGCGCTCTCGCCTTCGAGCACCTGGATCATCACCGGGCCGGAGATCATGAAATCGACGAGGTCGTTGAAGAACGGGCGGCCCTTGTGCACCGCGTAGAAGCCCTCCGCGTCGTTGCGCGAAAGGTGCGTCATGCGCGCGGCGACGACGCGCAGTCCCGCCTTCTCGAACCGGGCATAGACCTCCCCGATCACGTTCTTTGCGACGGCATCGGGTTTGATGATCGAGAGGGTGCGCTCCACCGCCATGGATTTCTCCGCTAAATTGATGAAATAATTAGCTTTTAATTCTAGCACAGCGGGCGGCCGGCGGCTAGTCCGCGGCCGGCGAAATCGCCCCGGGCAACCATGCCGGAACGACGCCCGCCTCCCCGCCGGGGCAGGAGAACTCCGCCGCCACGCCGATTCCCGGCACCCATGCGACGCGCGAGCCGCAAAAGAGGATCGGCAGGCGCTCGCGCTGCCACTCCGGGAATCGCGGCTTCGCGAAGCAGGTTCTTGAGCGTGCGTGCGGGACCGCCCGCCGCGAGGCGCAGCCGTTCCCCGCCGAAGCGCGCTGCGAAGTGCCACTCCCCCGAGCGGCCCAGGGCCGCCGCGATGCCCGCGCCGCGCGTCGGCGCGAAGCGCACCTCCCCGCGTCCCGCGCCCAGGTCGATACGCGCCTCCCCGCGCCATCGCACGCGCCAGGCCGTCGCCTCCCCGTTCGCAAGACCGCGCGCCACTCGCGCGCGACCGCGGTGGCGCACCAGCGCCGCGCCGTCGTGGAAGACGCGTACGCGGGCGTCGCCGCGCGCCTCGTAGAGCTGGCGCGCCATCTCGGCCAGGCGCGCCTGGCTCGGCATCGCCAGGCCCTCGAGCGCGAGGAACGCGCGCACGGCGTTCGCCCGGCGCGCGGGGGCGAGGCCCGCATCGAGCGCGAGTCCCTCGCCCGGGGCGGCCGGCACCCCGTCGAGGCGCGCGAGCTCGTCTACCAGCCGCGAGGCGGCGGCCGCGTGGCTCGCGCAACGCGCCGCCGCCTCGCGCCAGCCGGCGAAGCGCGCGTCGAGCCGCGGGGCGATCTCGTGGCGCAGGAAGTTGCGGTCGGGCCCGAGCGAGGCGTTCGATTCGTCCTCGACCCATCGCAGCCCTCCGGCGCGGGCGTGCTCCCGCAGGGCGGCGCGCGGCACGCCGAGGAGCGGGCGGAAGAGCGAAACGCGCGAGCCCGGGAGCGCGCGCACCTCGGGCATCCCCGCAAGCCCCTTCAACCCCGTGCCGCGCAGCAGCTGCAGCAGCAGCGTCTCGGCCTGGTCGTCGAGGTGGTGCGCGAGCGCGACGAAAGGCTCGGCGCGCGCCGCGTACACCGCGTAGCGCGCGGCGCGCGCCGCGGCTTCCATGCCTTCGCTCGCATTGCGGGCGACTTCGACGCGCTCGGTCGCGAGCGCGACGCCATGCGCCTCGCACACCTCGCCGCAGAAGCGCGCCCAGGCGTCGGCGTTGCGGCTCAATCCGTGGTGGACGTGCACGGCGGCGAGCGCATGTCCGCGAGCGGGAGCGATCCGCGCGAGGACATCGAGCAGCACCACCGAATCGAGCCCCCCGGAAAGGCCGACGCAGATCGCCGCACCCGCCGGAACGGCGGCCTCGAGGCGCGCGGCGACGTGACGATCGAGTTCCATGAAGGAAGAATAACGCGCGCTCCGACGCGGTTGCCGCTGCCCGCGCCCTCTACGGTGCGATCTCCTTGAACTTGCCGTAGTTCACCCACCGCTCCTGCCGGCGCTCGAGCAGCTGCTCGGCGGACAGGTCCTGCAGCGTGCGCAGGCTTTCCTGGATCGCCTTCTTCACGCTCTTCGCCACGTCGGCAGGATCGCGATGCGCGCCGCCGAGCGGCTCGGCGATCACCTTGTCGACCACGCCGAGCGCCTTGAGGCGCGGCGCGGTGATGCCCAGGCTTTCCGCGGCCTCTCCGGCGTTCTCCGCGCTCTTCCACAGGATCGCGGCGCAACCTTCGGGGGAGATCACCGAGTAGGTCGAGTACTGCAACATGAGCGTCACGTCGCCCACCGCGATCGCGAGCGCGCCGCCCGAGCCGCCCTCGCCGATCACCGTGACCACGACCGGGACGCGCAGGCCCGCCATCGCGTAGAGGTTCTTCCCGATCGCCTCCGACTGTCCACGCTCCTCCGCGCCGATTCCCGGATACGCGCCCGGCGTATCCACGAAGGTGAGGAGCGGGATCGCGAACTTCTCCGCGAGCTTCATGAGCCGCAGCGCCTTGCGGTATCCCTCGGGCCGGGGCATGCCGAAGTTGCGGAAGATCTTGTCGTTGGTGTCGCGCCCTTTCTGGTGCCCGATCACCATCACCGAGCGGCCGTTGAAGCGCGCGAGCCCGCCCACGATGGCCGGGTCGTCGGCGAAGCTCCGGTCGCCGTGCATCTCCTCGAAGTCGGTGCAGATCGCGTTCACGTAGTCGAGGGTGTAGGGCCGCTGCGGGTGGCGCGCGACCTTCGAGATCTGCCAGGCGTTGAGCTTGCCGTAGATCTCCTTCGTGAGCTCGCGGCTCTTCTTGGAAAGGCGCTCGATCTCCTGGGAGATGTCGACCGCGCTGTCGTCCTGCACGAAGCGCAGCTCCTCGATCTTCTGCTCGAGCTCGGCGATGGGCTGCTCGAAATCCAGGAAGCTCGTCTTCACGGGGTGGTCGGTTGCGGGTAACGACGAATCATATCAGCGGAAGATACAATGCGGCATGGGCAAGCGACTCACGAAGATCGTAACGCGCACCGGCGACGACGGCACCACCGGATTGGGCGACGGCACGCGCATCGGCAAGGACTCGCCGCGCATCGAGGTGCTCGGCAACGTGGACGAGCTCAACTGCGCGATCGGCTGCGTGCTCGCCGAGCCCCTGCCCGATGCGGTGCGCGAGACGCTCGCGCCGGTGCAGAACGACCTCTTCGACCTCGGCGGCGAAGTGTGCATCCCCGGGCGCTCCGCGCTCTGGAACGCGCACCTGGAGCGGCTCGAGGCGAGGATCGAGGCGCTGCGCGAGCCGCTTGCGCCGCTTCGCGATTTCGTGTTCCCCGGGGGCTCGCGGGCGGGAGCGATGTGCCACCTCGCCCGCGCCATCTGCCGGCGCGCGGAGCGCTCGCTCGTCGCGCTGGCCGCAAGCGAGTCGATCTCCGAGCTCAGCGTGAAGTACCTCAACCGGCTCTCGGACCTCCTCTTCCTCGCCGCGCGCACGATCAACGCGGCGTCGGCTTCGCCCGAGACGATCTGGCAGCCGGGCGGCGAAGCGAGCTAGCGCGAACGCTCGCGATCGAGCGCCCGGCAAAGCTCGGCGATGCCCGCGGGCGTTCGCAGCGTCGGACGCTGGAGGCGGTCGGGCGAAATGAATACGAGGCGTCCTTCGCGCACCGCGGATAGCGCGCGGTGCGCCTGCCAGTTCTCGCGGAACGCCTTCTCGCTCGGCGCCGAGCCCACCCCGACGATCACCGCGGGATCGCGCGCGTACAGCGCCTCGAGCGGGACCTCGGGCGCGACGCCGGGAAGGTCCGCGAAGACGTTCCTCGCGCCGCAGATCGCGAGCGCCTCGTTCATGAAGTGCTTGCCGGAGATGGTCGTGAGCGGGCGGTTCCAGATCTCGAGGAACACCGGGAGCGGCGGCTTTCCCGCGTAGGCGCGGCGCAGCTGCGCGAGCCTTTCCTCGTACGCCGCAGACTGCGCCTTCGTATCGACGCCGGCCAGGACCCCCAGCTTCGCGAGGAGCCTGGGCACGTCTTCGAGCGTGCGTGCGTCGGCCACGAAGACCGCCGGCCCCAGTTGCGCGATGCGTTGCGCCTCCTCGGGGCGGATGCTGTCCTTCCAGGCGAGCACGAGATCCGGATGCAGCGCCGCCAGCGCCTCGAGCGAAAGCCCCGCCGCGCTCGCGACCCGCGGCAGCCGCTTCGCCTCGGGCGGATAGTCGCTGAACGCGCTCGCGCCCACGACGCGGTTGCCCGCGCCGATCGAGAACGCGAGCTCGGTGAGGAACGGCGCGAGGGTGACGATCCGCTGCGCGGGATGCGCGAGCTCCACCGTGCGGCCGAGGTCGTCCTGGACGGCGATTTCAGCAGCGGTGGACGTGGTGAGCCAAAGGGCGGTGAAAACGCAGATGAACGCGGATAAAGCGCGGATGAACGCGGATGACCTGCCGCAATTCTTCAAGGAGCGCCACCCGGACCCGGTATGCCTCAAGCCTTTTCTGCGTTCATCTGCGTTGCATCTGCGTTCATCTGCGTTCCTCGCTTTTCGCCCCCCGCGAGCCGCGCTCGCCGCTTGAGGTAGGCCTCGCGCGCGATCGCGCAGTCCTCCAGGAACGCGGGCAGCTCCTCGAGCGTGAGGGCCTGCGCGCCGTCCACCAGCGCCTTGCGCGGCTCGGGGTGGATGTCGGTGAGGACGAGGTTCGCGCCCGCGACGATGCCCTGTGCCGCGACGTGGAACGCGTCGAGGATCCCGTCGGGATCGGCGCCGCGCATGCCCACGGAGTGCGAGGGATCGACGCACACCGGCATGCGCGTGAGGCGCTTCACGACCGGCACGTGGGCGAAGTCGACGAGGTTGCGGTGGGGATCGCCGAAGTTGGTCTTCATGCCGCGCAGGCAGAAGACGATGTCGCGGTTGCCCGCGGCCGCGACGTACTCGGCGGCGAGGAGCGATTCGTGCAGCGTGATGCCGAAGCCGCGCTTCAGCAGGATCGGGAAATCGCGCTGGCTGCCGACCGTCTTCAGCAGCTCGAAGTTCTGCGTGTTGCGCGTGCCGATCTGCAGCATCACGCCGGTCGGGTCCCCGGTCTCGCGCAGCGCCGCGCGGATCTCGTCCAGGTGCTCGTCGCGGGTCACTTCCATGGAGATCACGCGGATCCCGTACTTGCCGGCGAGCTCGAAGACGTAGGGCAGGCATTGCTTGCCGTAGCCCTGGAACGAATACGGGCTGGTGCGCGGCTTGTAGGCGCCCATGCGCGCGCACACCTGGCCCGCTTCCTTCAGCGCGCGCAAGGTGCGCTCGGTGTATTCGCGCGTGTCGACGGCGTTCAGGCCCGCCACCACGTGGAAGCAATCCTGGTCGAAGAGGACGCCGCGATAGGTGAAGCGGATCGACTCGTCGTTCCCGGGCCGGCGCCCGAGGATGCGGAACTCGTTCTTCGCCGTCATTCGCCGTGCGCGAGGCGCCGTGCGCGCACCGCCTCCGCGAGCGTTGCCAGGAGCTTCTCGGTGTCCTCCCAGCCGAGGCACGGGTCGGTGATCGAGACGCCGTGGGCGAGCGGCTTGCCGGCAACCAGGTCCTGGCGGCCGGCGCCGAGGTGGCTCTCGATCATCACGCCCACGATGCGCTCGTCGCCGCGGGCGAGCTGCCCCGCGACATCCGCGCCCACGTCCACCTGGCGCTGGTACTGCTTGGAGGCGTTGGCGTGCGAGAAGTCGATCATGAGGTGAGCGGCGAGTCCTGCGGCCGCGAGCTCCTTCGCCGCCGCCTCCACGCTCGCCGCGTCGTAGTTGGGCGACCTTCCGCCGCGCAGAATGACGTGGCAGTCCTCGTTGCCCACGGTCTCGAAGATGGCGGCCTGCCCGGTCTTGGTCATTCCCATGAAGGCGTGCGGCGCGGCGGCCGCGCGCAGGGCGTCGACGGCCACCTTGATCGACCCGTCGGTGCCGTTCTTGAAGCCGACGGGGCACGAAAGCCCCGAGGCGAGCTGGCGATGCGTCTGCGATTCCGTGGTGCGCGCGCCGATCGCGCCCCAGGCGATGAGGTCCGAGATGTACTGCGGCGAGAGGAGGTCGAGGAACTCGGTGCCGCACGCGACGCCCAGCTCGTTGATCTCGAGGAGCAGCTTCCTCGCGAGCCGCAGCCCCTCGTTGATCGCGAAGCTTCCGTCGAGGCGAGGGTCGTTGATGAAGCCCTTCCAGCCGACCGTGGTGCGCGGCTTCTCGAAGTACACGCGCATCACGATCAGCAGGTCGGCCTCGTGGCGCGCGGCCGCCGCGCGCAGCCGCCTCGCGTATTCGAGCGCCGCGATCGAGTCGTGGATCGAGCACGGGCCCACCACGGCGAGCAGGCGATCGTCGGCGCCGTGCAGCACGCGATGCACCGCCTGGCGCGCGCGGGTCACCGTGGCGAGGGCGGCCGCGTCCACCGGGAGCTCCTCGAGCAGGAGCTGCGGCGCGATGAGCGCGCGCACCGCGGAGATCCTCAGGTCGTCGGTGCGCGTCACGGTCTTCACGCTCGCCCTGGCGAGCTTCGCTTCGTTGCCCATCTCATTCCTCCGCTGCGACGCGCCGCCTGCGCACACCCTCGGCGAGGATGTCCAGCAGCGCGACCGTATCGTCCCACCCGAGGCAGGCGTCGGTGATCGAGACGCCGTATTGCAGGGGCTTGCCGGGCAGGTGGTCCTGGCGCCCCGGGTTGAGGTGGCTCTCGACCATCACGCCCACGATGCGCCGCTCGCCCGCGGCGAGCTGGCGCGCCACGTCCTCGCCCACCGCGAGCTGGCGCTGGTACTGCTTCGAGGAGTTCGCGTGCGAGAGGTCGACCATCACGTGCTGCGCGAGGCCCGCGGCGGCGAGCTCGCGGCACGCGCCCTCGATGCTCTGGGCATCGTAGTTCGGCGTCTTCCCGCCGCGCAGGATCACGTGGCAGTCCTCGTTGCCGGCCGTCTTGAACACGGCGACGTGGCCCGACTTGGTGACCGAGATGAAATGGTGGCGCGAGTTGGCGGCCTTGATCGCGTCCACCGCGATGCGGATGTTGCCGTCGGTGCCGTTCTTGAAGCCGACCGGGCACGACAGGCCCGAGGCGAGCTGCCGGTGCGACTGCGACTCCGTCGTGCGTGCGCCGATCGCGCCCCACGCGATGAGGTCGGCGATGTACTGGGGCGAGATGAGGTCGAGGAACTCGGTGCCGCAGGCAAGGCCCAGCTCGTTGATCTCGAGGAGGAGTTTCCGCGCGAGGCGCAGCCCCTCGTTCATGTCGAAGGTCTCGTTCAGGTGCGGGTCGTTGATGAAGCCCTTCCAGCCCACCGTGGTGCGCGGCTTCTCGAAGTAGACGCGCATCACGATCGCGAGGTCGTGCCGCAGCCGCTCGCGCTCCCCGGCGAGGCGCTTCGCGTAGTCCAGGGCCGCCGCGTAGTCGTGGATCGAGCACGGACCCACCACCGCGATCAGCCGGTCGTCGGCGCCGCGCAGGATGTCGTGCACGGCCTTGCGCCCCTCGAACGTGGTGCGCTCGGTGCGGTCGTCGGGTGGAAGGGCGCGCATCACCTGCATCGGCGCGAGGAGCTCGTCGCCCTGCTCGATCCTTACGTCGTCGGTCCGGTAGTGGGTCATGTCGTCATTTCGCGCGAGCGCGGGCCACAAACAAAAAACCGCCAGTTTCGGGCTGGCGGTCTTTCGGGTTTCGTTCGGCTTCAATCCGGCTCAAACGCTCTCGACCGCCTCCGGCGTGAGATGGAAGAACCAGAAAAAGTACGCGCGAACGTCGCTCATGGAGGGCAATGCTAGCATACCCGGCGATGAAACGCTCGCTCGCAACCGCGCTCGCCTGCCTCGCGCCGCTCGCCGCCTTCGCCGCGCCGCCCGGGGGTGCATTCTCGGCGAGGCTCGCCGCGAGGGACTCGCACGAGGAATGCGTGCGCCTCGAAAAGGGCGAGAAGCGCGACTACTCCTGGAGCGCCGACGGGCCGGTGAACTTCAGCATCCAGGATCGCGGCGCCGCGGACGCGCGCCATGCGGTGAAGGTCGACGGCATGCGCGGCGACGGCGGAACCTTCGTCGCGGCGGCGGCCGACGACTATTGCTGGACGTGGACCGCGCTCGACCGCCCCGTGAAGCTCGAGGGCCGCATCGCGAAATGAAAATCGGGGACAGACCCCATTTTCCGCTGGCCGCGCGAGCCGACTCGCTGCTCGGAAAATGGGGTCTGTCCCCGATTTTCGATTTTCAGGCCGGGATGAACTTCAGCGCGACGCCGTTGTTGCAATAGCGCTTGCCCGTGGGGGGCGGCCCGTCGTCGAACACGTGGCCCTGGTGCCCGCCGCAGCGCGCGCAGTGATACTCGGTGCGCGGATAGATCAGCTTGAAGTCGGTCTTGGTCTGCAGGTGCCCGGGCTGGAAGTCGTAGAAGCTCGGCCACCCGGTGCCGCTGTCGAACTTGGTGCTCGAGTCGAAGAGCGGCAGGTCGCAACCCGCGCACGCGAAGACTCCCTTGCGCTTCTCCTCGTTGAGCGGGCTGGTCCACGCGCGCTCCGTGGCTTCCTCGCGCAGCACCGCGAACTGCTCCGGCGTGAGCCGCTTCTTCCATTCCTCCCTGGAAAGCGTCAGCTTGGCGATCGCCTCGCTCGAGGGCTGCGTGGCGGACGACGCGCCACGCGCTGCGAAGAGGCCTGCGACGAGTGCCACGAAATTCCGACGTTTCATGATTTCCTCGACTGCGATGCGATGGACGATTCCATCCGCTGCCGATGGGTCGCGCCGCGTGCCCGGAACTTACGCGGTCCCGCCGACGGTGAGGCCCTCGATGCGGATGGTCGGCTGCCCGACGCCGACCGGCACGCTCTGGCCGTCCTTGCCGCACATGCCGATGCCCGAGTCGAGGCGCATGTCGCTGCCGATCATCGTCACGTGCGTGAGGGCGTCGGGACCGTTGCCGATCAGGGTCGCGCCCTTGACCGGATACTGCACGCGGCCGTCCTCGATCCAGTAGGCCTCGGAGGCGGAGAAGACGAACTTCCCGTTGGTGATGTCGACCTCGCCGCCGGCGAAGTTCACCGCATAGAGGCCGCGCTTCACCGAGGCGACGATCTCCTGCGGGTCCTTGTCGCCGCCGAGCATGAAGGTGTTGGTCATGCGCGGCATCGGGATGCTCGCGTAGGACTCGCGCCGGCCGTTGCCCGTTGGCGCGACGCCCATGAGGCGCGCGTTCAGGCGATCCTGGAGGTAGCCGCGCAGGATGCCGTCCTCGATGAGGACGTTCCTCGTGGTCGGGTGCCCCTCGTCGTCGATCGAGAGCGAGCCGCGGCGGTCCGGGATCGTGCCGTCGTCGACCACCGTGACGCCGGGAGCGGCGACGCGCTGTCCCACGCGGCCGCTGAACGCGGACGTCCCCTTGCGGTTGAAATCGCCCTCGAGGCCGTGGCCGATCGCCTCGTGGAGCAGGATGCCCGGCCAGCCCGGGCCGAGCACCACGCTCATGACGCCGGCGGGCGCCGGCCGCGACTCGAGGTTCACCAGCGCCTGGCGCACGGCGTCCCGCGCGAGGCGCTCGAGCAACTCGTCGGTGTAGAACGCGTAGCCGGTTCGCCCGCCCGCGCCCTGGTGCCCCTGCTCGCGCCGGCCGTCCTGCTCCGCGATCACCGTCACGGAAAGGTGGACCAGGGGCCGCACGTCGGCCGCAAGGCCTCCGTCGGCGCGCGCGACCAGCACCACGTCGTATTCGCCGGACAGGCGGCCGATCACCTGCTTCACGCGCGGATCGGCGGCCCGCGCATGGCGCTCGAGCACCTCGAGGATGCGCACTTTCGCGGCATCGTCGAACTCCGCGACCGGATCCATCGGAGCATAGAGCGAATGGCCCGGACGCAGGACCGCGCGCCCGGGAACGCCGTCGCCGCCCTGGGCCGCGATCGCCCGCGTGACGCCCGCGGCCGCCAGCATGGCGTCGGGGGTGATGTCGTCGGCATAGGCGAACGCGGTCTTCTCGCCGGCCACGACGCGCACCCCCACGCCCTGGTCGATCGAGAAGCTGCCGGACTTGACCTGTCCCTCCTCGAGGGTCCAGCCCTCGGAGCGGTTGTACTGGAAGAAGAGGTCCGCATCGTCCGCGCGGTGGGCGAGGATGGTGCCGAAAATGCGGGCGGTGGCCGCTTCGTCCACGCCGAACGGCGTGAGGAGGGTGGCCTTGGCGATCTCGAGGGTGGAAGGTCCGGGTTTCGTCACGGTCTTGGCCTTGGTTTTGGCTGATCTGCGCGCGATGGGGCGCTTTTGGCGCCGGATCGCAGGGAAATTACCACTGCCGAACGGTCTTGTGGCTCAGTGCGGGAAGGCTGCGGCGAACCTTCGCTTGATAGGTGGGGTTCACCCCGGCGACCACAACCCCCGACCCCCGCGGGAGCCGGTCCAGCACCACGCCCCAGGGATCCACGATCATTGTATGACCATGGGTCTCCCGGCCGTTCACGTGGTAGCCGCCCTGGGCCGGGGCAACCACGTAGGCGAGGTTCTCGATCGCCCGGGCGCGCACCAGCGTATCCCAATGGGCTTTGCCCGTCGTCTCGGTGAAGGCCGAGGGCACGAAGATCAGGTCCACCTCGCCCATGGCCCGGTAGAGCTCCGGGAAGCGCAGGTCGTAGCACACGGAGATGCCGAGGCGGCCGTAGGGCGAGTCCACGGCCACGACGCGCTCGCCCGGCTCGATGGTGCGTTCCTCGCTGTAGCGCTCGTTGCCGAGCTCGAATCCGAAGAGATGGATCTTGTCGTAGCGGGCGACGCGCTCGCCTTCCTGGTTGTAGACGAGGCAGGAGTTGCGCACCTTTCCGGGAAGGCTCGATTCGAGCGGCACCGAGCCGCCCACGATCCAGACCCGATGCTTGCGCGCCTCGCCCGAAAGGAAGGCCTGGATCGGGCCGTCGCCCTCCTTCTCGCGGGCGGCGACCTTGTCCGTATCCTTCATCCCCATGATGGCGAAGTACTCGGGGAGCGCGATGATGCGCGCGCCGGTGGCGGCGGCAAGCTCGAGGAGGCGGCCCGCTTCCTGCAGGTTCGCCGCGACGTGCGGGCCGGAAGCCATCTGCACGGCCGCCACGCGGAACATCGATTGCGTGGCGCTCATCGTTTCCCGCAGCGCCTGCGGCGTGGTCGAGTTGCGGGTGATGATCATGGCGTGGCCGCGGCGGCGGCCTCCTTCGGGGACGGTCCGGAGATGCGTGTGACCTGCGGATTATCCCACGAGCCCGTGACGCGGTACTCGTAGGCGACCACCTTGCCGAACGGGTTCTTGAGGAGCTTCGAGACGAGCAGCGTGGAAAGCCCGAGCACGGGCGTGCCGATCAGCGTCGCGGCGAGCGCGAGGCCCTCGCTCACCTCGGGCACCACGCGCATGATGAGCTGCTGCGTCTCGGCGGGAAGCGACACCTCGCCGCCGAGCGCCACGAACGCCGACGGCCCGCTGATCTCGAAGTCGTCCGTGAGGAGCACGCCGCGCGAAACCTTCACGTTGCCGTGGATGCGGTCGAAGGCGAAGCCTTCGCTGAAGACGTCGCGGAAGTCGAGCAGCGCGCGCCGCGGCAGCGACTGCAGCGACAGGAGCCCGAGGAGCTTGCCGGCGCCCGGTTCGATCTTCGCGAACTGCCCGCGGTGCGCCTCGACCTTGAAGTGCCCGGCGAGGTTCGCGAGCGCGAAGTCGTACGGATAGCCCGGCCACACGAGCGTCCCCTCGAGGCTGCCGTTGCCGCGCTTGAGGTAGTCGCCGTCGCCGAACTGCCCGAGGAGCGCGTTGAGGTTGCCGGAGTCGAGCTTGAGCGCCAGGGTGGTGATCGGGCCCGCGGCGGTCCGGCGCCACCCGCCGCTCGAGGCGAAGGTCGCGTGGCCGTTGGAGATGTCGAGGTGGTCGATGTGCCACTCGTCGCCGGCCGGCTGCGCCTTGAGGACGAGGCGCCCCAGCCAGTGCCCGTGGAACTCGAAGCGCTCGGCGGAAATGTCGAGCGCGGGCAGCTCCGAGCTCGGGTGCGGCTGCGCCTCGTTGCGGTCGGGATGTGCCGCCTCCACCACCGAGAGGCGCGCCAGGTGCGCGACGAGGCTGCCCTTGCCGGCGGGGTCCCACACGATGTCGCCCGCCACCTGCGGGCTCTCGAGCTGCCCGCTCCATCGCCCCGAAGATCGCTCGAGCCTCGCGTGCATCGCGGAGAACTGGCGATCCAGGTAGCGCACCCTGGCGAGCGTGAGGTCGACGCCGCGCAGCTCGAAGCGGCTGCGCTTGTCCGCGTCGCCCTTGAGCGGCGCCGCCGCCGCCGCGGTCGCCTGCGGTCGCCTCGAGCACCGACTTCCACGCGTCCACGTCGAGCGCCGGAAGCCGCCCGTAGAGCCACACGCCCTGCCGGATCGGCGCCTCGGACACCGGCGTGCCGAACGCGAGCGCGACGCTCCAGCGCTCGACGCCCTCCACGAGCTCGCGCGTGAGCCGGCCCTCCACGCCGCCATCGAGCGTGACGCTGGTCACTTCGCCCGGCGCGCCCAGTTGCGCGATGGAGACCACGATCGGGCGCGAATCCGCGGGCGCCTTCGCGAACGGCTCCGGGAGGTCCACGCCCATGCCCACGAGATCCGAGGTTACGGTGAGCGACGTGGCGTCGCGGTCCGAGAGGATGCGCGCGTTCCAGGCGGCGGCGCCGGTCAGTCGCTTGACGATCGACGCGGGCACGAAGCGCGCGACCGCGGGCGCGTCGATGCGGGCCTCGAGCGTCGTGAGCACGCGGCCGCCGGGCTGCGTGGACATCGTGAGGCGTGCGGGAGCGCCGAAAAGCGTTCCCGTGATGCCCGGCGCGCTCACTCCCTTCTGCGTGAACGAAAGGTGCCCGGCCATGTTCGCGAGCGTGAGGTCGCGCCCGACGCTCGCGGTGGCGCCCGTGAAGAGATAGTCGCCCGCCACCTGGACGCTGCCCGCGCCCGCGAGCGGGAAAGCGAGGTGCAGCCGGAGGCGGCCCGGCCCGTCGATGGCGATCGCGCGCGTGAAGGCACCCGGGCCGTTCACGAGCGGCGATTCGCGCAGGAACCGCACGCCATCGGCGCCGCTCGTGTCGACGTCCCCATCGATCGTGAGGAGCGCGTTCGGGCCGAGGTCGGCGATCACGGCGCTCACCGCGGTCGCCTTGCTGCTGAAGATGCGCGCTTCCTTCGCGTGGATCTCCATGCGCCGGTTCTCGAAGCGGAAGCTTCCCTGGATCGCGTCCACCGACGGCCAATCCGGGCGGTACTTGAGGCGGCCGTCGCGGATGTCGCCCTGCACCAGGAGCCGGCCTTGCCGGCCCTCCCCGAACGGGAATTGCGCGAGGTCGCCCTGCAGGTCGAAGCTCACGTCGTCGCTGGTCCCCGCCTGCACCGCGTGCTCCAGCCAGTCGCGTGTCGTCGCCATCTGGTTCGGAACGTAGTTGGCGACGCGGGTCGCGGCGGCGCGCGTGAGGCGGCCCTTGAGGTCCACGTATCCGGGCGAATGCACGGGCGAGCCGGGCAGCGAGCGCCAGGTCCCGGAAAGCTCGCCCTCGGCGTCGGCGTTGGAGAATTGCAGCCGGGCGAGCGTCACCTCGATCGCTCCCGCCTCGCGCTTCCAGAGGGCCCGCGCGTGCAGCGCGTCGAGCGGGATCGGGGCGCGGAAGGCGCGCGTGAGCGAGAAGCTCGCGTTGGAGGCATCGATGAGGATGGTGCCGCCCGCCTCGCTTCCCTCGACGCTCCCCGACATCCCGGTCACTCCGGGCCACGCGTCCACCGGGTTCACGCCAAGGTCCTCGAAGCGGCCCTTCACGGTGTAGCTCGTCGCCTTCGCGACGTCCGCGCCGTTCCACGCGAGCGAGGCCTGCGAGATCCGCCCGCGCGGGGCGAAGCGGTCGATCTGCGCCTTGATGTCGCGCGGCACCGGGAAATAGTCGATGAGGGCCGAGGCGATCTTGAGGTCGATGCCGTCGGCGTGCACCTCCACGTGGGGCGCCCCGCCGGCGGGGGCCGTGCGCACGAGCGAGAAGTCGCCGGGCGGCGCTTCCTCGCCGTTCGCCAGGCGGAAACGCAGCCCCCGGGTCTCGAGCGAGAATCCGCCGGGCTTCGCGCGGTAGGTGGCGCGCCCGGAGATCGACGCGAGCGTGAGCGGCAGCGCATCGGAGGCGAGCTGCGCCGTCGCGTCGCGCGCGTTCACGTCGGCGACCACCTCGGTCACCTCGTTGTCGTCGAGCGACGCCCATACGCGCAGGCTGCCCACGCCGCTGCGCAGCGCTTCGGGCACCGGAAGGTGCGCGCGCAATCCGCCGAGGTCCGTGTCGATGCCCTCGGCGAAGATCTCGCCGGAGGCCCTCCAGCGCCCGTTCACGCGCTTGAGCCGCAGGTCGGCGCGCAGGTCGATCCGCCCCGAGAGCGCCGCGGGCGGCATCGCGGTGAGCGCCAGGTGGTGGCGTCCCAGCCGGCGATGCACGGCGATCTCCACCTGCGTGAGCGTCACCTCGGGAGCGCCGGTGAGCTCGTCGCGCCAGGTGAGCGCCGCGTCGTGGATCGCGAGCCGCGGCTGCGCGAGGAGCCAGCCGGCGAACGCGCCTTCGTCCTCGGCGCCGGGGCGGTTGAGCGGCTTGTCCGCGAGATAGACGAGGCCGTCGGCGGCGCGACGCAGCACGAGCTGCGGGCGGTAGAAGTCCACGTCGTGGAAGCGCAGGCGGCCGCGGAATAGCGCCCACCACGAGAGCGTCACGTCGGCCCGCTCGAGCGCGAGCGCGACGCGCCCCTGCCGGTCGGCGAGCTCCAGGCCCTGCAGCGAGACGCTCGGGCGCAGGCCCTCCCAGCCGCCGTGGATCGCGCTCGCCTTGACCGCCATGCCCGAGGAGCGCTCGATGGAGGAGACGATGTAGCCGCGGTAGCGGTCGACATGGGGCAGCGCGTCGTAGCGCAACCACAGCACCAGGGCGGCGAAGGCGATGAAAAGGAAGGCCGCGACGCCCGCCGCGACGCGGAGAAGGATGCGCGGAATGGCCTGGATGCTGCGTTCCTCGGGCGTGCGGAATTTGTGCGCTATTGTAACGTCAATGATGGAATCGCCCGCCCCGTCGTTCCGAGCGGCCTTCGATCGCACCCTGCGCCTTTCCCATTACGCCGCGCGCGTGGCGGCCGCGCGTCCGGCGCTCGTGGAAGAGCTCGAGGCGCGTGCGGCGCGCCCCTGGACCCGCGTGGAGATGCGCGAGGCGCTCGCGGGCGAGCCCGCCGGGCTCGCCCGGCGCCTGCGCAACCTGCGCGAGCGCGTGATGGTGGCCCTCGCCCACCGCGACCTGAACGGCCTCGCCTGCCTCGACGAAGTGTTCGAGACCATGACTGCGCTCGCGGAGGAATGCATCGGCGCGGCGGCGGGCGAGGCGCACCGCAGCGTCGTCGAGGCGCATGGGGAGCCCGCCGGAGGCGCGCGCCTCATCGTCGCGGCCCTCGGCAAGCTCGGCGGCGGCGAGCTCAACGTCTCCTCCGACGTGGACCTCGTGTTCCTGTATCCGGCGGAGGGCGAGACGTCGGGCGAACGCCCGCTCGCGCATTCGGCGTTCTTCGCCGCGGTCGGGCGCGCGCTCATCGCCCTGCTCGCCGACGCGACCGAGGATGGGCAGGCGTTCCGCGTCGACATGCGCTTGCGGCCGTTCGGCGACAGCGGCCCGCTCGCCACCTCGCTCGCGGCGCTCGAGGATTACTTCATCGCCCATGCGCGCCCCTGGGAGCGCTACGCCTGGCTCAAGGCGCGCGTGGTGGCCGGGCCCGCGGAGGGCGTGCGCGAGCGCGTGGAGCCCTTCGTGTATCGCCGCTACCTGGATTACGGGATGCTCGACTCGATGCGCGAGCTGCACGCGCGCATCTTCGAGGCGGCGATCCGGCGCCGCAAGGCCGACGACATCAAGGTCGGCACCGGCGGCATCCGCGAGATCGAGTTCGCGGCGCAGCTCTTCCAGATGGTGCGCGGCGGCCGCGACGCGGTGTTGCGCACGACCTCGACGCGTGCGGCGCTCGCGGCGATCGGCGAGCGCGATCTCGTCGCGCCCGGGCGCACGCAGGCGCTCTCCGAGGCGTACGCGTTCCTGCGCCGGCTCGAGCACCGCCTGCAGTACTACGACGACCAGCAGACCCAGGCCCTGCCGCGCACGCCGGAGCATCGCGCCATCATCGCCGAGGCGATGGACTGCGACGGCTGGGAGGCGCTGCTCGCCCGCCTCGACGCCCATCGCGCGAAGGTGCAGGACGCGTTCAACGCGCTCTTCGAGGCGCCGCCGGAGCACGCCAGGGCCGCGAGCCTCGCCGCGTGGCTCTACGATCCGCAGGCGAGCGCGGATCCCGAAGGCCTCGCCGAGGACCTCGCCGAGGCGGGGATCGCGCAGGCGAAGCCGGTCGCCGCACGCCTCGTGGAGTTCACGCGCTCGCGCCGTTATCGCGCGCGCTCCGCGGCGATCCGCGCGCGCATCGAGCAGCTGCTGCCGCTCCTCGTCTCCGCGCTCGCGCGCGAGGGCGGGGACGAGACCACGGCGGCGCGCCTGCTCGATCTCCTCGACGCCATCGGCGGGCGCGAGGCGTACTACTCGCTCCTCGTCGAGCAGCCGCAGGTGCTCGCGCGCGCCGCGCGCCTCGTCTCGAAGAGCGCCTGGGCGGCGCGGCTCCTCGCGCGCCATCCGATCCTCCTCGACGAGCTCACGCGCACCGCGGCGAGCTTCACCGCCACCGACTGGGCGGCGGAGCGCGCCGCGCTCGGCACCGAATGCGCCGCCCTCTCCGGCGACGTGGAGCGCCTCCTCGACCACCTGCGCCATTACAAGCAGCGCCAGATGCTGCGCTTCACGATCGCCGACCTGGAGGGCGAGCTGCCGGTGATGGCCCTTTCCGACGAGCTCACGGCGCTCGCCGACGCGATCCTCGACGCGACGCTGGTCGAGGCGGCGAAAAGCGTGGGAATCGAGGTGGCTCCGCGGCGGCTCGGGGACGACGGCGCCGCGCCGGAAGTGCCCGGCTTCTGCATCGTCGCCTACGGCAAGCTCGGGGCGAAGGAGCTGGGCTACGGCTCCGACCTCGACGTGATCTTCCTCCACGACGAGGCGGCCTGCGTGCCGCAGGAGAAGCTCGCGCGCGCCGCGCAGCGCGTGAACACGTGGCTCACGAGCCTCACCGCCGCGGGGGTGCTGTACGAGACGGACCTCAGGCTGCGCCCGGACGGCGCATCCGGATTGCTGGTGAGCTCGCTCACCGCCTTCCGCGACTACCAGCTCGAGCGCGCGTGGACCTGGGAGCACCAGGCGCTTACGCGCGCCCGCGCCTGCGCCGGCGATCGCGTGCTCGGGCGCCGGTTCGAGGCGCTGCGCGACGAGATCCTCGCCCGGCCGCGCGACCGGGCGAAGCTCTACGCCGAGATCGTCGCCATGCGCGCCAAGATGCGCTCGGAGCAGAAATCCCAGGCGCACGACCTCAAGCACATCGAGGGCGGCGTGATCGACCTGGAGTTCTGCGTGCAGGCGCTGGTGCTCGCGTACGGGCCGGAGCATGCGCAGCTGCGCGAGAACAAGGGCAACCACACGCTGCTCCATCGCTGCGCGGAGCTGGGGCTCGTCGAGACGGGAATCGCCTCGGCCGCCGCCGACGCCTACCTCGCGATGCGCCGGCGCATCCACCAGGCGGCGCTCAACGACGAGGAAACGGTTCGCGTTGGGCAGGCGGAGCTCGCGCCGGAGCGCGCGGCGGTGGCGCGACTCTGGACGGCGCTCTTCGGCTAGGCGTCGGCGCGGCGCGCGGGGCCCTGCACCGGACCCTCCAGCCGGTAGACCTGCATGCGGCCCTTGCCCTTGATGTCCACTTCCTGCGCCTGCGCGAAACGGAAGCGGTGCTGCAGGCGCCGGTAGGTCGTCGTGTCCATCTGGATCGCGCCCGCCGGCGCGTCCGCCGCCATGCGGAACGCGACGTTCACGGTGTCGCCCCACATGTCGTAGATGAACTTCTTCTTGCCGATCACGCCCGCGACGACGGGCCCGGTGCCCACGCCCATGCGGATCTCGATCTTCGCCGCGGTGCGCCGGCGGTACTCCTCGATCTTCGCCTGCATCTCGAGCGCCATGCTCGCGACCGCGTCGGCGTAGTGGATCTGCGCGCCGGTCTCCAGGCCCGCCGCGGCCATGTACGCGTCGCCGATCGTCTTGATCTTCTCGACGCGGTAGCGGTCCGCGAGGTCGTCGAAGAGCGAGAACACGTCGTTCAGGATCTTCACCGTCTCCACCGGCGAGAGCTCCTCGGTCATGCGCGTGAACCCGACGATGTCGGCCACCAGCACGGTGACGTCGGCATGGCCCTGCGCGATGTTCACCTCGTTCCTCTTCAGGCGCTCGGCGATCGCGGGCGGCAGGATGTTCAGGAGGAGCCTCTCGCTGCGGTCGCGCTCCATGCGGATCTCCTCGTGCGAGGCGTCCACCAGCGCGCGCAGCTTCTGCTTCTCGTTGGCGAAGTACCAGAGGAGCGAATAGATCATCACCGAGATGGCGGCGAAGTTGAGCACGAAGAACACCGCCACCGTCTGCAGGTCGAAGCGCTGCACCGTGCCCGAGAGCATGTAGTCGAAGGCGCCCGCCATCACCGTCATGAAGAGCCAGGCGAAGAACCAGGGCATCGACTGCCGCGTGCCGAGCACGGTCACCGCGCCCACCGGCGCCATCAGGCCCCACAGGCTCACGCCGGAGGAGTTCACGAAGTTGCCGATCGCCCACTGCATCGCGAACGGCGTGAAGAGGATCAGCGCGAGCTGGATCACCGCGAACGCGTAGAGGCGGCGCAGCTTCCAGTACAGCGTGATGGTGACGAACGACAGGCCCTGGAAGATGAGCGGGATCGCGGTCGAGTACTGGTAGCCCATGCTCCAGTACACGGCGAGCCAGAGCGCCGCCGCGCACATCATGAAGCCCGTCGTGAGCATCAGCATGTCGCCGGAGAGCTTCTCCTCCGGCGTGAGGGGCCTCGGGGGCTCGCCCGGCGCCGCTGTGGGCACGGGCGGCCTGCTCGACGGATCGACGTCCATCCTGACGCGACTCTCCCTTTTCTTGTTCGGCACTGATGCTGCGCGATTATGGCACACGGCCGCGGCGCCGGAGAGCGGCTTGCGGCGCACCGGCGCCCCGGATCGCACCCGGTTTTGGGCTAGAATTCCCTACTCCCCCGAACGGATTCCGGAGCCCCTTCCCCATGTCGATGGCAGACCGCGACGGCTTCATCTGGTACGACGGCAAGCTCGTGCCCTGGCGCGAAGCCACCACCCACGTGCTCACCCACTCGCTGCACTACGGGCTCGCGGTGTTCGAGGGCGTGCGCGCCTACAAGACGGAGTCGGTCGGCACCGCGATCTTCCGGCTGAAGGAGCACACCGACCGCCTGTTCAACTCGGCGAAGATCTACATGATGGAGATCCCGTTCGGCAAGGACGAGCTCATGGCGGCGCAGAAGGAGGTCGTGCGCGCCAACCAGCTCGAGAGCTGCTACCTGCGCCCGATCGCCTTCTACGGCTCGGAGAAGATGGGCGTGTCGCCCGTGGGGGCCAAGGTGCGTGTGGCGGTGGCCGCGTGGCCCTGGGGCGCGTACCTGGGCGAGGAGGGACTCAGGCGCGGCATCCGCGTGAAGACCTCCTCCTTCGCGCGCCACCACGTGAACGTCACCATGGCGCGCGCGAAGCTCGCGAGCACCTACGCCAACTCGATCCTCGCCAACCTCGAGGCGACGCAGGATGGCTACGACGAGGGCCTGCTCCTCGACACGGACGGCTTCGTCGCCGAGGGCCCGGGCGAGAACCTGTTCATCGTGAAGGACGGGCGCGTGTACACGCCGCAGCTCACCACGGCGCTCGACGGCATCACGTGGAGGAGCGTGCAGTCGATCTGCGCCGACCTCGGCATCGGCGTGGAGAAGACGCGCATCACGCGCGACGACGTCTACATCGCCGACGAGGCCTTCTTCACCGGCACCGCCGCGGAGGTGACGCCGATCCGCGAGCTCGACCGGCGCGTGATCGGCGCGGGCGCGCGCGGGCCCGTCACCGAGCGCATCCAGACGGCCTTCTTCGACATCGTGAACGGCCGCAATCCCAAGTACCGCCAGTGGCTCACGCCCGTCCAGACCGAAAATGTCGCTGCCGTCCGAGCTTGACCAGAAGTTCGTCGAGGTGACCGCGACGGACCTGCCGCTGCATTGCCCGCTCGCCTCGCAGAAGCTGTGGAACACCCATCCGCGCGTGTTCCTGCCGATCGAGACGACGCGCCAGGCGCGCTGCCCGTACTGCAGTACGCTCTACAAACTGGTCGGCGAGGCTTCGTCCGGCCACTGACATCGTCCCCGAGCCGCCGGGGACCCATCCCATGCGCACCCTCGTCGTCGGGCCGTCCTGGATCGGGGACGCGGTCCTCTCGCAGGCGCTCGTCGCGCGCCTCAAGGAGGCGGACCCGCCGGGTCGCGTGGAGGTCCTCGCGCCCTCCTGGACGCTCGCGGTCTATCGCCGCATGCCGGGCGTCGACGCGGCCCTCGCGCTGCCCTTCGGCCACGGCGACCTGAAGCTCGGCGCGCGCCGCGCGTTCGCGCGCGGGCTTGCCGCGTACGACCGCGCCATCGTGCTGCCGAACAGCTGGAAGTCGGCGCTGATCCCGTGGCACGCCGGGATCGCGCAACGCACCGGCTATCGCGGCGAGATGCGCTACGGCCTGCTCAACGATCTGCGCAGGCTCGACGAGCGCGCGCTCCCGCGATTGGTCGATCGCTACGCCGCCCTCGCGCAACCGGCGGGAGAAATCCTGCGCCGCCCGGTCCCCGAGCCCCGGCTGCGGGTGGATGAAGCCTCGCGCCTCGCCACGATCGCGAAGCTGGGCCTTGCCGCGGAGCGCCCCGCGGCGGCGTTCGCGCCCGGCGCGGAGTACGGCCCTGCGAAGCGCTGGCCGCCACGCCATTTCGCCGCGCTCGCGCGAACCCTTTGCGCGCGCGGCTGGCAAGTGTGGCTGCTCGGCGGCGCCAAGGATGCCGAGGCGACGCGCGCGATCGCCGCGCTCGCGCCCGGCGCCTGCGTGGACCTCGCGGGCCGCACCACGCTCGACGAGGCGATCGACCTCCTCGCCTCGGCCGCGCGGGTGGTCACCAACGATTCCGGCCTGATGCACGTCGCGGCGGCGCTCGACCGGCCCACCGCGGCGATCTTCGGCTCCTCGAGCCCCGCGTTCACGCCGCCGCTTTCGGCGCGTGCGCGCGTGGTTTCCTTGCATCTCGCTTGCAGCCCCTGCTTCCAGCGCGTCTGCCCGCTCGGCCACACCAACTGCCTCGAGAAGCTGGAGCCCGACAAGGTGCTCGAGGCCCTCGACTGAAAAATAAAGAAGGGGCCTGCCTCCTTCTTCGCGCTCGACTAGAATTCGAACTGCCACCTTCCATGCGAGTCCAATCGACACCATGAAGATCGCCTCCGTCTTCGCGCTTTGCGCCACCCTGGCACTGCCCGCGCTCGCCGCCGGCCCGACGTACGTGAAGGAGGTGGACGCGTGGCGCGCGCGCGCCGACGCGAACCTGCGCAAGGACGACGGCTGGCTCACGCTCGCCGGCCGCTACGTCATGAAGGACGGCGCGAACACCTTCGGCACCGGCGCGGACAACGACATCGTCTTCCCGGAGGGGCTCGGTCCGGCGCGCATGGGCACGATCACGGTCGAGCCGGGACGCGTCTACGTGAAGCTCGCGCCGGGGCTCACGATGGAGAAGGACGGCATCCCGATGACCGACAAGGTGATGGATACCGAGGGCCGCGCCGCGGACTGGGTCTCCATGGGGCGCGCCGCCTTCCACGTGATCGAGCACGACGGGCGCTACGTGCTGCGGCTCGCGGACAACCAGAGCGCGAACCGCCGGCACTTCGGCGGCCGCGTCTGGTATCCGGTGAACCCGTCCTATCGCGTGCGGGGGAAGTTCGTCGCCTACGAGCCGCAGCACCACATCCCGATCGTGAACGTGATCGACGAGGTGTCCGACACGCCCTCGCCGGGCTACGTGCAGTTCCGCCTGGGCGGCAAGACGTATCGCCTCGACGCCGTGGGCGACGACGGCGGCCTCTTCTTCATCTTCCGCGACGCGACCGCGGGCAAGACCACCTACGGGGCCGGCCGCTTCCTGTACGTCGCCCGCAAGCCCGCGTCGGGTGCGAGCGTCGTGCTCGACTTCAACCGCGCGTACAACCCGCCGTGCGCGTTCAACAAGTACACCACCTGCCCGCTGCCGCCGAAGCAGAACGTACTGCCGGTGCGCGTCGAGGCGGGCGAGAAATATCCGCCGCGCAAGGCGGCCTAGGTTCCGTGCGCGCCCTGCTCCTCGCCGCCGCCGTGGCCCTCGGGCCCGCGCCGGCGCTCGCCGTGGACACCACGCAGTGGCCGCCGCCCAGGGCGACGCTCGAGCGCATGAATGCGCTCGAGGCGGTGATCCGCGATGCGCGCTCCACGATGGCGCAGCGGCAAGCGGCGCGCGAGGAGCTCGCGGGATTGCTGCAGAGCCCCTCGGGACGCGCGATGGGCCCGCCGCCCGAGCCGAAGCTTGCGCCGCGCGCGGCGATCCAGCCCTACCCGAGCGTGGTGCAGCCGCTGCCGCCGGTCGAGAAGGCGGCCCCGCCCCCGCGCGGCGTCGCGCACCTGGATGTCAGCGAGCCGCCCAGGGCGCCGGTCGTGAACCCGCAGACCGGCTCGGCTGCGCAACCGGCGGGAAAATTCGCGATCGATCCCGTGAACGGCCACGTGCTGCACGAGGTCCCCGGCGGCTACGTCGATCCGCGCACCGGGCAGTTCATCCCCCAGCCGCGACCCTAGAAGAGCACCACCTGGCGCACCGCCTTGCCCTCGCGCAGGCGCTCGAAGCCCTCGTTGATGTCCTCGAGCCTCAGGCGATGCGTGAGCAGCTTGTCCACGGGGAGCCGGCCCTGGCGATAAAGCGCGACGTAGCGCGGCAGGTCGCGCGCGGGAACGCAGGTGCCGATGTAGCTGCCCTTCACCGTGCGCTCCTCGGCGACGAGATGCGTCTGCGGCAGCGCGAAGGTGGCGCTCGGATGCGGCAGTCCCGCCGTGACGGTCGTTCCGCCGCGGCGCGTGATGCGGTACGCGAGGTCCATCGCCTTCACCGAGCCCGCGAACTCCAGCGCATAGTCGACGCCTGCGCCCGTCGCGTCGCGGATCGCCTCGATCGCGTCGGGCGCGCCCGCGTCGAATGCATCGGTCGCGCCGAGCGTCAGCGCAAGCTCGCGCTTGTCGCGGGCGAGGTCCACGGCCACGATGCGGCTCGCGCCCGCCGCGACGGCGCCCAGGAGCGCCGCGAGCCCCACGCCGCCGAGTCCCACCACCGCGACGGTGGCGCCCATCGAGACCTTCGCGGTGTTCACGACCGCGCCCACGCCCGTGAGCACCGCGCAGCCGAAGAGCGCGGCCTCCTCGAGGGGAAGCCCGGGATCGACCTTCACGAGCGAGTTGCGCGAGACCACGGCATGGTCGGCGAACGCGGAGCATCCCATGTGATGGTGGACGCTCTCGCCGCCGCGCAGGATGCGGCGATGCCCGCCGAGGAGCGTTCCCGCGGTGTTGGAAGCGGCGCCCGTCGTGCACAGCGCCGGTCTTCCTTCCGCGCACGGCATGCAGTGGCCGCAGCTCGGCACGAAGACCAGCACGACGTGGTCGCCCTTCGCGAGGTCGTCGACGCCCTCGCCCACCGCCTCGACGACGCCCGCGGCCTCGTGGCCGAGGAGCATGGGCGTGGGCCGCGGACGGTCGCCGTTGATCACCGAGAGATCGGAATGGCACAGGCCCGCGGCGGCGATCGCCACGAGCACCTCGCCGCGCCCGGGCGGGGCGAGCTCCATCTCGTCGACCGCGAGCGGGCGCGTCCGGTCGTACGGCGGCTCGACGCCCATCGCGTTCAGCACGGCACCGCGGATCCGCATGACCTCTCCCCGGCCGGAATCGAACGCGAATGATCGCACGCTACGTGCGGCGCCGCGCCGCTTCGGCGAGCTGCTCCGGCGTGTCGAGGTCGACGAGGACTCCCGGATCGTCGGTGGGAAGGACCGCGAGCGAATCGCGATGGCGCTCGAGCACGGCGCGCGCGCCGGCGTCGCCGTGCAGGGCGAGAAGCTCCGCGCGCAACGCCGAGGAGAATCCCACGGGATGCCCGCGCACGCCGCTGCGCGTCGAGACCGGCGCGGCGAGGCGCGCGCCGGCGGCGAGCGCCGCGCGCACCGAGCGCACCGTGGCGGCCGCCACGAACGGCATGTCGCCCAGGGCGACGATCCAGCCTCCGGCGCGCTCGGTCGCGGCGACCGCGGCCGCGAGGCTCGCGCCCATCCCGAGCGCGGTCCGATCCGATTCGAGCACCTCGCATCCGGCGCGCTCGAGCGCGGCGCGCAGCCGCGATGCCCCGGGCGGGATCACGGCGAGCGCGTTGCCGGCGCCTTCGAGGAGGTTCCTCGCCGCGCGCGCCGCGATCGGACCTTGCGCCTCCTCGCCGGGAATCGCCGCGAGCAGCTTGTCGGAGCCGAAACGCTTCGAGGACCCGCCGCACAGCAGCAAGCCGCGGATCTCCACGATTGCGGGCGCGCGCTCTTCGGGAACGAAGCTCAGGCGCGCTTCTGCCCGGCGTCCTGCGACTTCTGGAGCATCACGCCGTTGCGCGTGGCGATGAGGTCGGCGAGGATCGCGACCGCGATCTCGGGCGGCGTGCGCGAGCCGATGGAAAGGCCGACCGGCCCGTGCAGCCGCGCGATCTGCTGCGCGGTGAGGTCGAACTGCGCGAGGCGGCGGCGGCGCTCGGCGTTGGTGCGCGCCGATCCCACCGCGCCGACGTACGAGGCCTCGCTCTTCAGCGCTTCCAGCAGCGCCATGTCGTCGAGCTTCGGATCGTGCGAGACGGCGAGGATCACGCTACGCGGGTCGGGATGGAACGCGGCCACGGCATCGTCGGGCATGCCCTCGATCCACTTCGCGTTCGCCGAGCGCCACGCGCCCCGGTACTCCTCGCGCGGATCGCACACGAAGACCTGGTAGTCCACGGTGGCGGCCATCTCGGCGAGATAGTGGGAGATCTCGGAGGCGCCGATCACCAGCATGCGCCAGCGCGGTCCGTGCAGGCTGGTGAAGCGCCGATCGGTGCGCTCGCACTCGTCGCTCGAGCCCGCCGGAGCGAGGCTCCATGCGCCGCTCGCGAGATCGACGTGGCGCGCGACGACGCGGCCCGCGGCGATGCGCTCGAGCAGGGCCTGGACGTCGGCCGGCAGGACTTCCGCCTCGACGATGACCTCGAGCTCGCCGCCGCAGGGCAGCCCGAAGCGGCGCGCCTCGTCGGCGCTCACGCCGTAGGCGACGAAATGGGGCTTGCGCCCGGCATACTCGCCGCGCCGCCGCACCAGGTCGTCCTCGATGCAGCCGCCGGAAACCGAGCCCACGAGGATGCCGTCGTCGCGGATCGCGGCGAGCGAGCCGGGCGGACGCGGGCTCGCGCCGAAGGTCCTCGCGACGGTGAGCAGCCACACGCGCCGTCCCGAGCGCCGCCATTCGAGGGCGCGTTCGAGGACGTCGAGGTCGAGGCTTTGCATGCGACCGATCTTACACCGGCTCGCCGGGGCCTACCTGCGGCTCACGTCCACTGCATCGATGCGAGCGGAAGGCGCCGCGCGCGCTTGCCGGTGAGGGCGAAGAGCGCGTTCGCGACCGCCGGCGCCACGGGCGGCGTCGCCGGCTCGCCCACGCCGGTGGGCTTGTCGCCGCCGCCGGTGAGGTGCACCTCGATCGCCGGCATCTCGGCGAGGCGCAGCACCCGATAGTCGTGGAAGTTCGACTGCTTCACGCGGCCGCCCTCGAGCGTCACCTCGCTGAAGAGCGCGGCGCCGAGGCCGAAGGCGATCGCGCTCTGCACCTGCGCTTCCACGCCGAGCGGGTTCACGACGAGGCCGCAATCGAAGGCCGCGACGATGCGATGCACGCGCGGGGCCCCGTTGTCCAGCGAGACCTCGGCTACCTGCGCGCACACGCTGCCGAACGATTCGTGCACCGCGATGCCGCGCGCCCGGCCCTTCGCCAGCGCCGAGCCCCAGCCCGCCTTCGCCGCCGCGACCTCGAGGACGTTCTTCACGCGAGGCTTGGAGGCGAGCAGCGCGCGGCGGAACTCGACCGGGTCCTTGCGCGCGGCGGCCGCGAGCTCGTCCATCATCGTCTCCATCACGAACGCGCTGTGCGAGTGGCCCACCGAGCGCCACCAGAGGACCGGCACGCCGGCATCGACCGTGTGCAGCACGACCTGCAGGTTCGGGATCGCGTACGGCGTGTCCGCCACCCCTTCGACGGACGTGGGATCGATGCCGTTCTTCACCATCATCGGCTCGAACGGCGTATCGGCGAGGATCGAGGGACCGGCGAGGTGGTGGTCCCACGCGGCGATCGCGCCGTGCGCATCCAGTCCCACGCGCACGCGGTGCACGAACGCCGGACGGTAGAAGCCGCCGCGGATGTCGTCCTCGCGCGTCCACACGAGCTTCACCGGCACCTTCGCGCGCCGCGCCACCTCGCACGCCTGCACGACGTAGTCGGAGACGGGATTCGCGCGCCGGCCGAAGCCGCCGCCCGCGAGCATCGTGTGCAGCGTCACCTTCTCCACGGGAAGGCCGAGCGCCTTGGCCGCCGCCTCGCGGTCCGGGCCCTGGAACTGCGAGCCCACCCAGATCTCGGCGCCGTCGTCGCGCACCTCGACCGTGCAATTGAGCGGCTCCATCGGAGCGTGCGCGAGGAAGGGCACCTCGAACTGCGCCTCGACGGTGCGCGCCGCGGACTTCATCGCAGCGGCGCCGTCCGCCTTGCGCGCGACCGCGCCGGGCGTCTTCATCGCCTCGTGCAGCTCGGTGGAGATCGCGGCGCTCGACAGGTCCGCGCGCGCGCCGAGGTCCCATTCGACCTCGAGCGCCTCGCAGCCCTTCTTCGCCGCCCAGAAATGCTCGGCCACCACCGCGACGCCGTGCGGCGTATTGATCACGTGCGTGACGCCGGGGACCTTCTGGACCTTGTCCGCATCGAGCGACTTCACCCGCGCGCCGAAGACCGGCGGACGCACGAGAAGCGCCGTGTGCAGGCCCTTCCTCTTCACGTCCATGCCGAAGACCGCCTTGCCCGAAGCCTTCTCCCGGGAGTCGAGACGCCGCGTGGCCGTGCCGATGCGCTCGAATCGCGACGCGGGCTTGAGCTCGACCTTCTCCGGGACCGGCAGGCGGCTCGCCGCTTCGGTGAGCTCGCCGTAGGAAAGCCGCCGCTTTCCGGGGCCCAACACGAAGCCCTTCTCGGCGCGGCACGCCTCGGGCTTCGCCTTCCAGCGCTTCGCCGCGGCCTGGACCAGCATCGTGCGCGCCTGGGCGCCCGCCACGCGCAACTGGTCCCAGGAGTTCGACACGCTCGAGGAGCCGCCGGTCATCTGGATGCCGAACGCGGTGTGCGCGTATTCGGGCGCGGCCGGGGCGAGCTCCCAGCGCACCTTGCTCCAATCGCACTCGAGCTCCTCGGCGAGGATCATCGGCAGCGACGTGGTCACCCCCTGGCCGAACTCGAGGTGCTTCACCACGACGGTGACGATGCCGTTCTTTCCGATGCGCACGAAGGCGTTCGGCGGGATCGGCGCCTTCGCGTCCGCGGCGTAGGCGAAGCGGCCGCGGCCTTCGGGGAGCAGGAAGCCGACGACGAGGACGCCACCCAGGGCAGCGGACGATTGCAGGAAACGGCGGCGAGCGGCGTTCGCAACGGATTTCATCGCGGCTCCTCAGCGCTTGTGCAGCCGCGCCGCGGCGGAATGGATCGCCTCGCGGATGCGCGGGTAGGTGCCGCAGCGGCAGAGGTTGCCGCTCATCGCCTCGTCGATCTGCGCGTCGCTCGGCGACGGGTGCTGCTCGAGCAGCGCGACCGCCGACATCACCTGGCCCGGCTGGCAGTAGCCGCACTGCACGACGTCCTTCTCGATCCATGCCGCCTGCACCGCCTCGAACGCGAGGGCCCGCGAGGTGTTGTCGATGCCCTCGATCGTGACCACCCGCTTTCCCGCGATGGAGGAGACGGGCGTCACGCAGGAGCGGATCGCCTTGCCGTCGAGGTGCACCGTGCACGCGCCGCACAGGCCCATGCCGCAGCCGAACTTGGCGCCGGTGAGGCCGAGGTTGTCGCGCAGGGCCCAGAGAAGCGGGGTATCGGGCGCGGCGCGAAAGTCGATCTGCTCGCCGTTGACGAAGAACTTGGACATGGCCGATCGCGGAGCGGGAATGGAGGATCGGCGACTATAAATCAAAATTCCGGTAAGCTCTCGCGCCGATGAAAACCACGCGCACGCGCCCTCGCGCACGGCTCTTTCCCACCCCGGACGACGCGGAAACCGCGTTCTACGAGGCGCTCGAACGCTGCGACCTCGCCGCGATGATGGCGGTGTGGGCCGAGGCCGACGACGTCGTGTGCGTGCACCCGCAGGGGCCGCGGCTGGTGGGCTTCGACGCGGTGCGCGAGAGCTGGGCGCGCATCTTCGCGGGCTCCGCGCAGCTGCGCGTGCAGACCGACGGAGTGCAGCGCTTCGACGGGCCGACCATCGCCGTCCACTCGCTGGTCGAGATCGTGGGCGCCGCCTCGGGCGGCACGGCGGGCTCGGTGCACGCGACCAACGTCTACGAGCTCACCGACGGCGGCTGGCGCATGGTGGTCCACCACGCCTCGCCGCTCGCCGAAGCCGCCGAGCCCGAAGATCCGCCGGAGCCCGCGCACACGCTGCACTGATCTGCGGCGTTCACCGGACCAGGACGGGGAACGCCGAGGAACGCAGATCATCCCGAACGCAGATGAGCGCAGAAAATCCTTGAGGCTTTTCGGGCAAACTGGGATCGAACGGAACCGCGACAACCGCGAGACCCCTCGATTCTTGCCGGCCTTTCCCCTGCGTTCATCCGCGTCGCATCTGCGTTCATCTGCGCTTGCAACGATTCTGGCCTGCGTGGCCGTGCTGCTGACGCTCGCGACGCACACGCAAGCGGCCGACATGCGCAAGGTCGTGCGCGTCGCCTATCCGAGCGCGGAGAACAAGCTCGACCCGCAGGCGGAATCGGACGAGGCCTCGGAAGGGATCACCGAGAACATCTTCGACCCGCTCCTCGAGTACGACTACCTCGCGCGCCCCGCGAAGCTCAGGCCGCGCGCCGCGACCGCGCTTCCCGAAATCACCGGCGGCGGGCGCGTCTACACGCTGCACGTGAAGCCGGGCATCTACTTCACGCCCGACCCGGCCTTCCACGGCAAGCGCCGCGAGCTCGTCGCCCAGGACTACGTCTACTCGATCGAGCGGCTGTTCGACCCGAAGCTCAAGAGCCAGTGGCTGTTCCTGGTCGAAGGCAGGATCGCGGGCGCGGACCGCGCGATGGCCGAGGCGCGCAGGACCGGGCGCTTCGACTACGACAAGCCGATCGAGGGCCTCGCGGCGCTCGACCGCTACACCCTGCGCATCACCCTCACGCATCCCGACTACACCTTCGGCTACGTCCTCGCGATCGCCCCCACGGCCGCCGTCGCGCGCGAGGTGGTCGAGCATTACGGCGACGACGTCGCGGCCCACCCGGTGGGCACCGGCCCCTATCGCCTCGTGCTGCGGGTCCCCGGCTCGCGCATGGTGCTCGAGGCGAACCCGGGATATCGCGACGAGGTGTTCGAGAGCGTCGGCCACGACGACCCGCGCTCGAGGCAGATCGCCGCGGCGCTCGCCGGCAGGCACCTGCCGATCGTGGGCCGCATCGAGATCTACATCGTCGACGAGGCGCAGCCGCGCTGGCTCGCGTTCCTCGGCGGCGAGCACGACTACCTGCGCCCCCTGCCGGAGGAATTCGCCGACGTCGCGATGCCCGGCGGGAAGCTCGCGCCCAACCTCGCGAGGAAGGGAATCCGCGCGACCCCCGACGAGGTCGCCTACGTGACGTATACGACGTTCAACCTGCGCAAGGAGATCGACGGCAAGCCCAACCCGCTGGGCGGCTACACGCCGGAGCGCGTGGCGCTGCGCCGCGCGATCGCCCTGGGCTTCCGCATCGACGACGAGATCGCCATCCTCGACAAGCACCAGTCGGTGCGCGCGCAGTCGCCGCTGCCGCCGTCGGTCGACGGCTACGACCCCACCTTCGTGAGCCCGACCCTGGAATACGACCCGGCGAAGGCGAAGGCGCTGCTCGACATGTTCGGATACGTCGATCGCGACGGCGACGGCTACCGCGAGAACCCCGACGGCTCGCCGCTTTCCTTCGACCACGCCTCGGTGCCGACGCAGCGCGAGCGGCAGAGGAACGAGCTGTGGAAGAAATCGATGGACGCGATCGGCATCCGCGTCACGTTCCACAAGGTCGCGAAGCTTCCGGACCTGCGCGAGCAGGCGCGCTTCGGCAAGGTGCAGTCGTTCAGCTACGGCTGGATCGCGGACTACCCGGACGGCGAGGACTTCCTGCAGCTCCTCTACGGCGGCTCCATCGGCCAATCCAACTACGCGATGTTCGACCTGCCCGAGTACAACGCGCTCTACGAGAAGGCGAAGCGGCTCCCGCCCGGGGCCGAGCGCGACGCGCTCTACACGCGCATGGTGAAGCTCATCATGGTCTACATGCCGTGGATGGTGGAGACGTACAAGGCGCAGACCATCCTCATGCAGCCCTGGCTGCTCGACTACAAGAAGCATCCTTTCATGATCGAGCCCTGGAAGTACCTGGACATCGACCTTGCGCGCAAGGCGGCGGAAGGGCGCTAACATCGCGCATGGCCACCGCTCCCACGCCCGCGAAGGACGGTCCCGCGGCGAACCTCCTCGTCGCGGCGCTGGCGCTCGTGCTCGCGTGGCAGCTTGCCTACTGGACGTGGCAGTTCGCGGCACCCGCGCGCTCCGCACCCGCCGCTTCCGGCCCGGCAGAGGTCGATCCGTCCGCCATCGCGAGGCTCTTCGGCGCCGACGCGGCCTCGGGCATGGCGAGCTCGAGCGTCGACGGGCTCGTGCTGAAAGGCGTCGTCGCGCCCACGCCGGGAACGGCGGCCTCGGCGATCTTCGCCCCGCGCGCCGGCAGGGACGTCTCGATCTTCATCGGCGCGGACGTGCGGCCCGGCGTGAAGCTGGTCGAGGTCGATCCCGACCATGTCATCGTCTCGCGCGGCGGCGTGCGCGAGCGCATCGACCTCGCGACGATGCGTTCCACCGCGTCGGCGAATCCGCGCGCGAGGCCGCGCGGATTCCGCATCGACGTCGCCCGCACCGGCGCGAACCAGTACAGCCTCTCGCGCGCCCAGCTCGACCAGGCGCTGCGCGACCCGAACCAGCTGCAATACCTCGGCCAGATCGCCATGCCGCCGGGAGGCGGCGTGCGCATGGAAGCCGCGCCGCCCGGAAGCCTCGCCGCGAAGCTCGGGCTGCAGCCGGGCGACGTGATCCGCAAGCTGAACGGCCAGCCCGTCGCCTCCACCGGCGACCTCGCGCGCCTCTACCAGCAGTTCGCCACGCTCCACCAGATCCAGGCCGAGGTCCGGCGCGGCAACGCAACGCTCGAGTTGGCCTATCAGATCCGCTGAATCGCACCCGTTTCCGGGGCCCATTTCCGGGGTGCGCCCCGGCTGGCGCTGGTGTACACTGGTCCCGCGAAAACGCCTGACAAATCAAGGAAGAAGACACAAATTGTGACAAAGTTTCGAACTTCCCTCGCGCGCGCGCTCGTCGCCGCGCTCGCGTTCGCCACCGCACTCGCCTGCGCGGCGCCCGCCGGCACGCCTTCCGACGAGGAAAAGATCACCGTCAATTTCGTGAACGCCGACATCCAGTCCGTCATCAAGACCGTCGGCCAGCACACCGGCAAGAACTTCATCCTCGACCCGCGCGTGAGCGGCACGGTGAACATCGTGTCCGACCAGCCGGTCTCGAAGGACATGCTCTATCGCATCCTCCTCGCCGCGCTGCGGGTGCAGGGCTACGCGGCGGTGGAAGGCGACGGCTTCGTGAAGATCGTGCCCGAGGCGGAGGCGAAGACGAGCGCCGTGCCGACCGGAAGGGCGGCGCTGCACGCCTCCGGCGAGACCATCGTGACGCAGGTCTTCATGCTGCAGAACGAGAACGCGGTGCAGCTCGTGCCGGTGCTGCGGCCGCTGGTGACCGCCAACAACTTCATCGCCGCCTACCCGAACAACAACGCGATCGTGATCACGGACTACGCGTCGAACGTGCGGCGCATCCAGCGCATCATCGAGTCGATCGACCGGCCGGCTACGAGCGACGTCGAGGTGATCCACCTGCAGAACGCCTCCGCGATCGACATCGCGCAGATGCTGCAGCGCGTGGTGCCGGAGGCGAGCGTCCCCGTGAACGCGCCCGGCAGCACGGCCAAGGCCGCGATCGCCGTGGACCCGCGCACCAACAGCCTCGTGGTGCGCGCCGACAACCCGCCGCTCATGCATCGCATCAAGTCGCTCGCCCTCGGGCTCGACACGCCGAGCGCGGGCAACGGCAACATCTATACGGTGTTCCTGAGGAACGCCGACTGCACCAAGATCGCCGACACGCTGCGCGGCCTCCTCGCCGGAAGCGAGAGCACCCGCTCCACGACGGTCGCGACGACGCCCGCCGGGAACACCTCGGCGCAGACCACCTCGTCGACGAGTGTCGGCGGCGGGGCGAACGCCGCGGCGCCCAACTCGGTGATCCAGGCCTACCCGCCCACCAACTCGATCATCATCGCCGCCTCCGAGCCGGTGTACCGCAGCCTGCGCGGCGTGATCGACGCCCTCGACCAGCGCCGCGCCCAGGTCTACGTCGAGGCCCTCATCGTCGAGGTGAACGCGAACAAGGCCGCGGAGCTCGGCGTGCAGTGGAACGCGGGCGGGAACATCGGCAACGGCCAGACGGCTTTCGGCGGCACCAACTTCAGCACCACGGTCGGCTCGAACATCCTCGGCATCGCGCAGAACCCGCTGTCGATCGGCGGGGGCCTCAACCTCGGGATCATCCACGGCGCGATCACCATCCCCGGGTTCGTGGACTCCGCCGGCAACCCGATCCAGATCCCCAACCTGGAGGTCCTCGCGCGCGCGCTCGAAGGCGATTCGGATGCGAACGTGCTCTCGACGCCGAACGTGCTCACGCTCGACAACGAGGAAGCGAAGATCGTGGTGGGCCAGAACGTGCCCTTCATCACCGGCAGCTACACCCCGATCGCGGGCAGCGCCACCAGCCCGTTCCAGACCATCGAGAGGAAGGACATCGGCCTCACGCTCAAGGTGACGCCGCAGGTCTCGGAAGCGGGCGCGGTGAAGCTCAAGATCTCCACCGAGGTCTCGAGCGTCACCACGGACAAGTCGATCGTGCAGTCGGCCGACATCATCACCAACAAGCGCTCGCTCGACTCGAGCGTGCTGGTGGACGACGGCCAGATCGTGGTGCTGGGCGGCCTCATCCAGGACGACCAGGAGGGCAGCGTCGACAAGGTGCCGCTGCTGGGCGACATCCCGTACCTCGGCGGGCTCTTCCGCTACCAGTCGCGCACGCACAAGCGCACCAACCTCATGATCTTCCTGAGGCCGGTGATCGTGAAGGACGCAGCCACCGCCGCCACGCTCACCGGCGACCGCTACGACTACATCCGCAACCTCCAGGGCAGCATGCGGCTGCCGCCCGCGGCGCTGCTGCCCGCGGCGCCGGCGAAGCAGCTGCCCCCGCTCGGCGAGGCGAAGAAGCGCCCGCTCGGAATTCCCGACGAAAACGCGCACGATTGAGGACTCCATGACCGCACCCCTCGAGCGCACCGTGAATCCCCAGGACCTCGATCCGCAGACGGTCCGGCTGCTCCCCTACGCGTTCGCGAAGGCGAAGGGCGTCATCGCCGCGCGCGTGGCCGGGGGCGCCCTCGAGGTCTGGATCCGCCCCTACCCGCAGGCGGCGACCCTCGCCGAGGTGCGGCGCATGGCGGGCAAGGCGCTGCGCGAAGTGCTCCTCACGCCCGAGGAATTCGAGCATTGCCTGGCGCTCGGCTACACGCGCGAGCCCTCGGCCGCGGAGACCATCGTCGACGACATCGGCGAATCGGTCGATCTCGCGAAGCTCACCGAGCAGCTCCCGGAAGTGGCCGACCTCCTCGAGGCCGAGAACGACGCGCCCATCATCCGGCTCATCAACGCGCTCCTCACGCAGGCGGTCCGCGAGGGCGCATCGGACGTGCACCTGGAGATCTTCGAGTCGCGCGCGCTGGTGCGCTTCCGCGTCGACGGCGCGCTGCGCGACGTGGTCGAGCCGCGGCGCGGGCTTCATCCGGCGATGGCCTCGCGCATCAAGGTGATGGCTTCGCTCGACATCGCCGAGAAGCGCCTGCCGCAGGACGGGCGCATCGCGCTGCGCATCGCCGGGCGCGCGATCGACGTGCGCGTCTCCACGATCCCCACGGCGAACGGCGAGCGCGTCGTGCTGCGCCTCCTGGACAAGCAGGCGGGCCGCCTCACGCTCGACGCGCTCGGCATGTCGGCCGCGGCGCGCGACGCCGTGGACGCGATGATCCAGGCCCCGCACGGCATCTTCCTCGTCACCGGGCCCACCGGCTCGGGCAAGACCACGACGCTCTACTCCGCGCTCTCGCGCCTCGACCGCAAGACCCGCAACATCCTCACCGTCGAGGACCCGGTCGAGTACGAGCTCGACGGCGTCGGCCAGACGCAGGTGAACCCGCGCATCGAGATGACGTTCGCGCGGGCGCTGCGCGCGATCCTGCGCCAGGACCCGGACGTGGTGATGATCGGCGAGATCCGCGACCTCGAGACCGCCCAGATCGCGGTGCAGGCCTCGCTCACCGGCCACCTCGTGCTCGCGACCCTGCACACCAACGATGCGCCCGGCGCGGTGACGCGGCTCGTCGACATGGGCATCGAGCCCTACCTCCTCGCCTCGACGCTGAACGGCGTGCTCGCGCAGCGCCTGGTGCGCCGCCTGTGCCCCGAATGCCGCGCCCCCTACGAGCCCGACGCCTCCGAGTGCACGATCTTCGGGCGCAACCCGCCCGAGCGCCTCTACCGCGCGGCCGGCTGCGGCGCGTGCAACTTCACCGGCTACAAGGGGCGCACGGGCATCTACGAGCTGATGACCGTGGACGAGGACATGCGCAAGCTCATCCACGACAAGGCCGCGGAGCGGGAGCTGCGCGCCCATGCCGTGCGCGGCGCAATGGTGCGCCTGCGCGAGGACGGCCTGCGCTGGGTGCGCGAGGGCGCCACCTCGCTGGACGAAGTCCTGCGCGTCACGCGGACATGATGCGAGCCGCCTCCTAGGCATGCCCGGATTCAGGTTCCAGGCCTACAACCTCGACGGGAAGCTCCAGAAGGGCGTGCTCGAAGCCGACAGCGCGCGCCAGGCGCGCGCCACGCTGCGCGAGCAGGGCCTCACCCCGTACCGCGTCGACGTCATCGCGGCGAACGATCCCGCGGGCGGCGGCCGCGCTCGCGCCATGGCTCTTTCGAGCGTGCAGGTCACGCAGCTCACGCGCGGGCTCGCCTCGCTGCTCGAGGCGGGCCTCACCGTGGAGCAGGCGTTCAACGCGCTCATCGAGCAGGCGGAGAGCGAGCGGCTGCGCCAGGTCCTCGCGGCCCTGCGCGGCGAGGTGATCGCGGGAAACACCGTGGCGCGTGCTTTCGCCACGTTCCCCGCCGCGTTCCCCGAGCTCTATCGCACTCTGGTCGCCGCCGGCGAGTCTTCCGGACAGCTCGCCCGCGTCCTCGTGCGCCTCGCCGATTACCTGGAGGACCGGCAGCAGCTTCGCGCGCGCCTGTCGCTCGCGCTCATCTACCCGGCCATCGTGCTCGGGGTCGCGATCGTCGTGGTCGGCACCCTCCTCGTGTACGTGCTGCCGCAGGTGGTGCAGGTGTTCGAGCACGCGCACCAGCGCCTGCCGCTCCTCACGCGCGCGCTGATCGCGTTCTCCTCGTTCCTGCGCGCGACCTGGCTGGTGTGGATCGCGGCGATCGTCGCGGCGGCGACGGCGCTGCGCTTCGCGCTCGCGCGTCCCGCATCCCGCGCGCGCCTGCACCGCATCGCGTGGCAGGCCCCGATCGCCGGCCGGTTGCTGCGCCACCTCGACGCGGCGCGGCTCGCGGCCACGCTCTCGATCCTCGTCGGCAGCGGCGTGCCGATCCTCGCCGCGCTCGAGGCGGGCACCGGCGTGATGGTCCTCGTTCCCATGCGCGAGGCGCTCGCTTCGGCTGCGCGCGGCGTTCGCGAAGGGATGCCGCTCGCGCGCGCGCTCGGCGCGACCGGCGCGTTCCCGCCCGTGATGGTGCACCTCATCGCGAGCGGCGAGGCGAGCGGGCGCCTGGACGAGGCGCTCGCGCGCGCGGCGCGCCAGCAGCAGAACGACATCGCGACGCGCCTCGCCGCGTTCGCCGCGCTCTTCGAGCCCGCGATGATCCTCGCCATGGGCGGCCTCGTGCTGGCGATCGTGGTGGCGATCCTGCTGCCGATCTTCCAGTTGAACTCCCTCATCGGAAAATAGAGGAACGCAGTGGAACGAATAGGCATCGTGAAAACCGGGGACAGACCACCATTTCCATTGCGTGAAACCGTGCGTCCGCGAAGCGTTTCGCGGATTGGAAAACGTGGTCTGTCCCCGGTTTCGGGCTTCACCCTCATCGAGGTGCTCGTGGTGGTTGCGATCCTCGCGATCCTCGCGGCGATCGTGGTGCCCAACGTCATGAACCGCCCCGACGAGGCGAAGCACGTCGCGGCCAAGGCCGACATCGGCGCGATCGCGCAGGCGCTCAAGCTCTATCGCCTCGACAACGGTTTCTATCCGACGACCGACCAGGGTCTCGCCGCGCTCGTGCAGAAGCCGACGACGCCGCCGCTTCCGCCGAACTGGAAGCAGGGCGGCTACCTCGAGCGCCTGCCGAAGGATCCCTGGGGCGGCGACTACCAGTACCTGAGCCCCGGCGTGCACGGCGAGATCGACGTCTTCAGCCTGGGCGCGGACCACGCCGCGGGCGGCGACGGCAACGGGGCCGACATTGGGAACTGGGAATAGAACGATCCGGCCCCCGTCGGCACGGCGAGGACGGCGCCCGAACGAACGCGTCGCCGGTTTCACGCTGATCGAGGTGCTGGTCGTCGTCGCGATCATGGGCATCGTGACGGCGCTCGCGGCGCCCAACCTCTTCCCGAGCGACGTCGAGGCCGGGAGGCGCGAATCGGGACGCCTCGCCCTCGCGCTCGAGCGCGCGCGCGACGCGGCGTGGTTCGGCGGCCGGCCCACGGCCGTCACGTTCGAGCAAGGGCGCATGCGCGCATGGCGTTTCATCGGCGGCGCCTGGCGGAACGAGCCGGATCGCGGGGAGAAGCTCGAGGCCGCCGCGCGCGTGACCGCGGTTTCCGTCGACGGCCAACCGCTCAAGCCCGGCGAGCGCCTCATCTTCCTGCCCGACGGCATCGGCATCCCGTTCCGCATCGCACTCGACGTGCGCGGGCTGCCGTGGGCGGTCGAGGGCGACGCGGCGGGCGCGGTCTCGGTGGCCGGCCAATGAGAACGATGCATCGTCGCGCGGCGACCCGAGGGCGACGCCGCTCCGGGCGTTGCGACGACGGCTTCACGCTGATCGAGATCCTGGTCGCGGTGGCGATCCTCGCAGTGGCGCTTGCGGCCACGACCCGCGCCGCGGCTGTCGCCACCGACGGCGCGCGCGAGACGCGCGCTCGGCTGCTCGCGACGTGGGCGGCGGAGAACCGCATCGCCGAGCTTCGCGCGCGCCACGTCTTCCCCTCGGCCGGAACCACGAACTTCGCCGCGCAGGAAGGAAACCTCGCGCTCGCGGTCGAGGAGACCGTGAGCGAGACCCCCAATCCGACGCTGCGCCGCGTCGACCTCGCCGTGGCCGACGCGCGCGATCCCGCGCGCGTGCTCACGCGGCTCACCGGTTATGTCCCGAGATAGCGCCATGCGCCATGGCCGCGCGCCTTCGCGAGGGCGAGCATGCCCGGCCGACTGCAGCGTCGGGTTCACGCTCGTCGAGCTGCTGGTGGCGCTCGGGATCTTCGCGATCCTCTCGGGCTTCGCCTACCGCGGGCTCACGGCCATGCTCGACAGCCGCGAGGCGCTCACGCAGGAATCGCGCAAGTGGCGCGACGCCTCGCTCTTCGTCGGACGCGTGGAGCGCGACCTGTCCGCGGTGCTCGCGCGGAACGCGGTGGGCGCCTCGGGCACTCCCCTTCCCGCCGTCTCCTCGTCGCTCGGCACCGTGAGCGACGGCGACGGCCTCGCGCTCACGCGCTCCGGGAGCGGGCTGCAGCAGAACGCGCTCGCCGCGCCGCAGCGCGTGGCCTACCGCCTCGTCGCGAACCGCGTCGAGCGCCTCACCTGGGCCGGCGTCGACGCCGCGCCCCGCGAGGAGCCCGTCGCGGTGACGGTCCTGCAGCCCGTGCGCGCGCTTTCCTTCCGCTTCCTCGACCCGCGCAGCGACGATTGGCGCACCGTGTGGCCCGGCTCGAGCACCCTCATGCCCGCCGCGGTGGAGATGACGGTGGAGCTCGCGAGCGGCGAGCGCATCGTGCGCCTCATGGACCTGCCGCGCATGAAGGCGAACGAGGTGCCGCAATGAAGCGGCGCCAATCGGGCGTGGCCGTGCTCACCGCGGTGCTGATCGTGGCGATCGCGGCCTCGGCCGCGGCGCTCATGCTCGCGCAGGAGTCGGCGACGCTCGACCAGGCGATGATGGTCGCGTCGCGCGCGCAGGCCGACCAGTACGCCGAGGCCGGGCTCGACTGGGCACGCGGCGTGCTCGAGCAGGACGCCGCGTCGGGCACCGGCGTCGATTCGCTCGACGAGGGCTGGGCGCAGCCGATCGCGGCGCTGCCGGTCGAGCGCGCCATCGTCGCGGGCGACATCGCCGACGAGCAGGGCAAGTTCAACCTCGACAACCTGGTCGTGAACGGCAAGCGCAGCGACGACGACGTGGAGATCTTCCGGCGCCTGCTCGCCTCTCTCGACCTCGCGCCCGAGCTCGCCGATGCCGTCGTGGACTGGATCGATCCCGACGATCGCCTCACCAGCGGCGCCGGCGCCGAGGACGCGTACTACCTCTCGCTCCCGCACCCCTACCGCGCGGCGAACCAGCCGATGCAACAGGTCGAGGAGCTCTACCGCGTGAAGGGCTTCGATGCCGCCGCGGTGACGAAGCTCGCGCCCTACGTGACGGCGCTTCCCGCCGCGACGCACACGACGATCAACGCCAACACGGCGAGCGCGCGGGTGCTCGCGGCGGTGCTGCCCACCATCCCCCGCGACGCGATCGATCAGGCGGTGAGCCGGCGCACGGCGAAGCCCTTCGCGAGCGCCGACGCCGTCGCGCAATGGGCGCACGCGATCGACCCGCGCGCCGTGACGACCGCGCTCGACGTGAAGAGCGGCTACTTCTCCGTGCGCGTGAAGGTGACGCAGGACGACGTGCGGCTCGGCATCGAGGCGCTCGTCGAGCGCGACGCCGATCCCGGAAAGCCGCCCGCGACCTGGGTCGTGTGGCAGCGCCCGAGCTACTGAGCCCCCGATGAAGCTGCGCCTCTTCGTTCCCGCAGCCGAACGGCCCGAGCCCGATGCGCCCTGGCCGTGGATGCTCCTCGACGCAGGCAACGGCGTGCTGCGCGAAGGCGCTTCGCCCCCCGGCGAGATGCCGCGCGCATCCGACGCCGAGCTGGTGCTTCCCGTGGCGCGCGTTCTCTTCGCGCGCCTGCGGCTGCCGCGCGTGGGCGGCGCCACGCTGCGCGAGCTCCTGCCCTATGCGGTCGAGGATCGCCTGCTCGCCGATCCGTCGCACATCCACGCCGTCCCGGGCGCCACCGACCGGCGCGGCGAGACGCTCGTCGCGGTCATAGATCGCGAGTGGCTGCGCGGCGTGCTGGACACCCTCGCCGCGGCGGGAATCCGGCCCGCGAAGGCCTGGTGCGAGAGTGCGCTCCTGGACGGCGCCGCCGACGGATGGGACCTGGTGCTCGGTCCCGCGCGCGGGCTCCTCGTGGACGATGCCGGCGCCGGCGTCGCGTTCGATCGCCGCGCGGGCGCCGAGCTTCCGCTCGCGCTGCGCATCGCGCTCGACGAATCGAGCGAGCGCGGCGATCGTCCGGGCAAGATCCGCGTCCACGTCGAAGGCGATGCGGCGCTTCCCGATCTCGCGCGCTGGAGCGCGGAGGCCGGCACGGCGTTCGAGCACGGCGGCCTCTGGCGGGATCTCGCGCGCGCCGCGCCGCGCAGCGGCGCGATCGACCTTCTGCCGCGCGAATGGGCACCTGGGCGCTCGAAGCTCGCGCCGGTGCACGTGCCGCGCGCGGCATGGGCGCTGCTCGGGGCGACCCTGGTCCTGCAGGTCGCGCTGGAGGGCGCGCGCACGTGGTCGCTCTCGCGCGAGCGCGCGGCGCTCGCGGCGCGCGCGGAGGCCGTCTTCCGCGGCGCGTTCCCGCAGGCGAAGGCGGTGGTCGATCCGCGCCTGCAGATGGAGCGCAACCTCGCCGACCTGCGCCGCTCCCGCGGGCTCGCATCGGGCGACGACTTCCTCGCGCGCCTCACCGATGCCGCCCGCGCATCGCAGGGGCCGGTCCGCGCCATCGAGTACGCGAACGGACGCATGGTGGTGCGCCACGAAGGCGCGGGCACCCCGCTCGCGCAGGCGAAGCGATGAGCGCCGCCGAGCTCTGGAGCGCCCGCTCGGCGCGCGAGCGCCGGGTGCTCGCCTGGTCCGCGGGCATCGTAACGGCGCTCCTCTTCCTCGCGCTCGCCTGGCTCCCCCTCGAACGCACGCGCGCGCGCCTCGAGCGCGAGGTTCCCGAGCTTCGCGCGACGGTCGCGACGCTCGAGCGCGACGCGCAGGAAGTGCGCCGGCTGCGTGCGATGCCACCGCTGCGGGCCGCGACGGGCGAGCCGCTCGCGGCGCTCGCTTCGGGAAGCGTGCCGGTGCCGGCGGGAACGCGCCTCACGGTGGTCGACGCGCGCCACCTGCGCCTCGCCGCGCAGGACGCATCGTTCGGCGCGCTGGTGGAATGGCTCTCCTCGGTGGCGCCCGCGCAGGGATTGCGCGTGGAGAGCGCGCGCCTCGAGGCGCTCGCGGCCCCCGGTCGCGTGCGCGCCGACATCGCCCTCGCGCGCCCCTAGCATGCGCGCGCGCGGCATCGTCCTCCTCGCCATCGCCGCCTACGCCGTGTTCCTCGTCGCGACGATGCCCGCGCGCTGGGCGCTCGCGCATCTCGCGCTTGCCCCGGAGGTCGCGATCTCGAACGTGCGCGGCACGGTGTGGAACGGAGCCGCGAGCGTCGCCGCGCCGGCGCCCGGGCCGATCGTCGAGGTGCGCTGGCATTTCCTTCCTGCGCGCCTCGCTTCGGCACGCCTCGCCTTCGCGGTCGACCTCGCGGGTCCGATGCTGCGCGGCCACGGCGAGATCTCGCGCGGCGTGGGCGGCATCGAAGCGCGCGGGGTGACGGCGCGTGCCGATGCCGCCATGCTTTCGGCCCTCGCCCCGCTCGCCGCGGCCTGGCGCCCGCAGGGCACCATCACGCTCGATGCAGGCGCCCTCGCCTGGGACGGTCGAAACGCGCGCGGCACCGCGCGCGCCGAGTGGCGCGAGGCCTCCCTCGCGATCTCCGACGTGCGGCCGCTGGGCAGCTATCGCCTCGACCTCACCGCCGACGGCGGCCCCGCGCGCATCGACGTGTCGACGCTCGACGGCGCGCTTCGCATCGCGGGACATGGAACCTTCGCGCCGTCCGGCGCCCTCGCGTTCTCGGGGCAAGCGCGCGCGGAAGGAAATTCCGCCGCGGCGCTCGAGCCGTTGCTCACCCTGCTCGGCCCGCGGCGCGCCGACGGCGCCCGCGCCCTCGATTGGCGAATCGTGGCGCCGCGCTCCTGATGCCGCCCCGGTTCGTCGCCGCGCGCTGGCTGTCCGGCGCGCACGCGCAGACGGTCTACGCAGCGCTCCTCGCGCGCACGCCCCGCGTGCCGCTGCGCCGCGAGCGCTGGAATACGCCCGACGGCGATTTCGTGGACGTGGATCTCCTCGAGGGCCCGCCGGGCGCGCCCTGGGTGCAGCTCTTCCACGGGCTCGAGGGCTCCTCGGCCTCGCCGTATGCGCGAATGCTCATGGAACACGTGCGGCGCCGCGGTTGGCGCGGCAGCGTCGTGCATTTCCGCGGCTGCGGCGGCGAGCCCAACCGGCTCGCGCGCGCCTACCATTCCGGCGATTCCGAGGAAGCCGACTGGACGTTGCGGCGGCTCAAGGAGCGCGCGGGCGCGGCGCCGCTCTACGCCGCGGGCGTGAGCCTGGGCGGCAACGTGCTCGCGAAATGGCTGGGCGAGCGCGCCGAGGCGGCGCTCGCGGTGGTCGAGCGCGCGGCGTCGATCAGCGCCCCGCTGGACCTCATGGCGGGGGGCGATGCGCTCGGCCGCGGCTTCGGGCGCCTGTACACCTGGCATTTCATGCGCACGCTGCGCGCGAACGCCCTCGAGCGCCTCGAGCGCTTCCCCGGCCTCTTCGACGGCGAGGCGGTGCGCCGCGCACGCACGCTGCGCGAGTTCGACGACGCGGTCACCGCGCCGCTGCACGGCTTCCGCGATACCGACGACTACTGGACGCGCGCGAGCGCGAAGCCGTGGCTTTGCCGCATCCAGGTGCCGACGCTGCTCGTCAACGCGCGCGACGATCCGTTCCTTCCCGAAGCGGCGCTGCCGACGGAACGGGAAGTCCCGGCCGCGGTCAAGCTAGAGTTCCCGGCGCAGGGAGGCCACGTCGGATTCGTGAGCGGGCCCTTCCCCGGCAACATCGAATGGCTGCCGGCCCGCCTCCTCCACTTCTTCGAGCACCGCGAATGAACGCCATCGCCCCCGAGATCTTCAAGGCCTACGACATCCGCGGGATCGTGGACCGCACGCTCACCGAGGAGGCCGCGCAGCGGATCGGCCAGGCGCTCGGCACGATCGGCAAGGCGAAGGGCGTCACGCGCTTCGTGGTCGGGCGCGACGGGCGGCTCTCGGGACCGAGGCTCGCCGAGGCCGTCGCACGCGGGCTCAATGCCGCCGGAATGGACGTGGTCGACATCGGCGTGGTCGCGACCCCGATGGTGTACTTCGCGACGTTCCATTTCGCGACCGGCAGCGGCGTGATGGTGACCGGGAGCCACAATCCGCCCGAGTACAACGGCCTCAAGATGATGGTCGCCGGCGAGACGCTCGCCGCCGAGGCGATCCAGGACGTGAGGAAGGTGGTCGAGGACGGCCGCTTCGCGACCGGCCGCGGCAGGCTCGAGACCGCGGACGTGAGCACCGCATACCTCGAGCGCATCACCTCGGACGTGAAGCTCGCTCGCCCGCTCACCGTCGCGATCGATTGCGGCAACGGCTCGCCCGGCTCGATCGCGCCCGAGCTCTACCGGCGCCTGGGCTGCAAGGTGATCGAGCTCTATTGCGAGGTAGACGGCACCTTCCCGAACCACCATCCCGATCCCTCGAAGCCCGAGAACCTCGCGGACCTGATCGAGAAGGTGAAGGCGAGCGACGCGGAGCTGGGGCTCGCCTTCGACGGCGACGGCGACCGCCTGGGCGTCGTGACGAAGTCGGGCCGCATGATCTATCCCGACCGCCAGCTCATGCTCTTCGCCGCCGACGTGCTGAAGAGGAATCCCGGCGCCGAGATCATCTTCGACGTGAAGTGCACGCGCCAGCTCTTCCCCTGGATCCGCGAGCACGGCGGCAAGCCCCTCCTCTGGAAGACCGGGCACTCGCTCATCAAGGCGAAGCTCAAGGAGACCGGCGCGCCGCTCGCCGGCGAGATGAGCGGCCACGTGTTCTTCAAGGACCGCTGGTACGGTTTCGACGACGGGCTCTACGCGGGCGCGCGGCTCCTCGAGCTCGTCTCGCGCGAGAAGGACGCCTCGCAGCTCCTCGAGGCGCTGCCCGATTCGATCTCCACGCCCGAGCTCAACGTGGCGCTCGAGCGCGAGGGCGACAACCACGAGCTGATCGCGCGGCTGCAGAAGACGGCCAGGTTCGAGGGCGCGACCGACGTGAACACGATCGACGGCCTGCGCGTGGAGTATCCCGACGGCTTCGGCCTCATGCGCGCGTCGAACACCACGCCCGTGCTGGTGCTGCGCTTCGAGGCCGATTCGAAGGATGCGCTCGAGCGCATCCGCGGCGAGTTCAAGCGCGAGCTGCTCAAGGCGAAGCCGGACGCGCGCGTTCCGTTCTGAGCGCGTTTCGGCGGCGTGCGGCCGACGCTGCGGCTGCATGTGGCGCACGCAGCGCGCCCGGGAACCGGCGCACGGCTACTTCGGGCGCTTGCGCGAGGGGCGGGAGCGCGCGGGCTCGGCGGAACCCGCGCGCGGCTTGGCCGCCGACTGCGCGGCGTCGGCCATGCTCTTTCCCGCCTGCGCCATCATGTTCCAGGCCCACAGCGCCGGGTTCGCCGCCTCGCCCTCGCCTTCGCCCTGCATCGCGGCGGCCGCCTTGTCGCCGCCCGCGAGGAGCGAGCGCTGGTACTCGAGCGACTGGATGGAAAGGCGCAGCAGGTTGAGGTTCGCCTTGAGCCAGTGCTCGACCGTCTCGAGCTCGGCGATCTTCTTCTCGAGCTCGCCCGCGTCGAGGACGGGAAACATCAGGCTCTGCAGCGGGAACGCGCCCGGGTTCACCATCTTCTGCCAGAGGTCGAACATCTCCCGAGGCGTCACCGGCTTCGGCATCGATTTCCTCCGCGAAAACCGGGTCAGACCGCCATTGCCGCCGACCGCGCGAGCCGACTCGCTGCCCGGAAACGGGAGCCTGGCCGCGGCTTTCGCTTCATGAGCGGCGCGCGATGAACTCGCGGATGCGCGGGTAGATCAGCTCGCGGTACTTGCGGCCGCTGAAGATGCCGTAGTGGCCCACGCCCTTCGCCTCGAAGTGGTGCCTGTCGCGCGCGGGGATACCGCGGGCGAGCCCGTGCGCCGCCTCCGTCTGGCCGTTGCCGGAGATGTCGTCGAGCTCGCCCTCGATGGTGAAGAGGGCCGCCCGCCTGATCGCCTCCGGGCGCACGCGCTCCCCGGCGACGACGAGCTCGCCTTCGGGAAGGAGGTGGCGCTGGAAGACGCGCTCGACGGTCTCGAGGTAGTACTCGGCCGGGAGGTCCATCACCGCGTTGTACTCGTCGTAGAAGCGGCGGTGCGCGTCGGCGCTCTCGCCGTCGCCCGCGACGAGGTGGTTGTAGTACTGCAGGTGCGATTCCATGTGGCGGTCCGGGTTCATGGCGACGAATCCGGCGAACTGCAGGAATCCCGGATAGACGCGGCGCATGAAGCCGGGATAGCGCATCGGCACCCGCTGGACCACCTTGGCCTCGAACCACGACAGCGGGCGCATCTTGGCGAAGGTGTTCACCGCGGTGGGACACCTGCGCGTGTCGATCGGGCCGCCCATCATCGTGAGCGTGCGCGGGACCGGCTCGCCCGCCGCCGCCATGAGCGACACGCCGGCGAGCACCGGCACCGTGGGCTGGCACACCGAGATCGCGTGGCACTCGGCGCCGCCCACGTGGCCGATGAACGCGCGCACGTACGCGACGTAATCGTCGAAATGGAACGGGCCCACCGCGATCGGGATCTCCTTCGCGTCCTTCCAGTCGGTGATCCACACGTCGTGGTCGGCGAGGAGCGTGCGCACCGTGTCGCGCAGGAGCGTGGCGAAGTGGCCGGAGAGCGGCGCGAAGACGATCACGCGCGGCATCTGCGGCGCGCCGTCCTTCACGAAGTGCAGCAGCCGGCAGAAGGGCTTGTCGACCTCGCAGCGCTCGTGGACCCGGTATTCGGCATCGCCGGCGCGCACGCTGCGGATGCCGAATACGGGGCGCTCGTAGCGCTGCGTGAGCCGCGTCATGAGGTCGAACGCGGCGGCGACGTTGCGGCTTCCCGGCAGGTAGGACAGGGGGCTGTCCGGATGCCCGTAGAGCTCGTTGGCGGCCTGCGCGAACGCTCTCCACGGCTCGAGCGCGGCGCGCTGCCAATCGTAGAGCTGGTAGAGCATCGCTTCCACACCACCTCCCGCTCATGCTGCGACGCGGCATAGTGTAAACGCTTTCCCCGCGAATATCAGGATTGACGCGCCGCAAGACAGGAGATGCGTGGCGCAAGGCCCATCTGATAATCTTCCCGGATCAACTTCGGAACCGAACCGATGCCGCAGGAGAAGCATTCGGGCTCCTCGGAGCTCCATCCCCTCTTTCCGCCGATCGAGCCCTTGCAGAGCGGCATGCTCGAGCTGGAAGCGCCGCATCGCATGTACTACGAGGAGAGCGGCAACCCGCGCGGCGTGCCGGTCGTCTTCCTGCACGGCGGTCCCGGCGCGGGATCGAGCGCCGTGCACCGCCAGTTCTTCGACCCGGCGTTCTATCGCATCGTCGTCTACGACCAGCGCGGCGCCGGACGCTCGACGCCGCTCGGCTGCCTCGAGGACAACACCACGCCCGCGCTCATCGCCGACCTCGAGCGCCTTCGCGGGCACCTCGGCATCGAGCGATGGATGGTGTTCGGCGGCTCGTGGGGCTCCACGCTCGCGATCGCCTACGCCGAGCACCATCCGGAGCGCTGCCTCGCGCTCGTGCTGCGCGGCATCTTCCTCTGCCGCAGGAGCGAGATCGATTGGTTCCTCTACGGTCTGCGCGCGATGTTCCCCGAAGCGTGGCGCGCGTTCGCTGGATTCATCCCCGAGGCCGAGCGCGGCGACCTGCTCACGGCGTACCACCGCCGCCTCGTCGATCCCGATCCCTCGGTGCACATGCCGGCGGCGCGCTCGTGGAGCGTGTACGAGGGCTCGTGCTCGACGCTGCTGCCCAATCCGGCGCTGGTGGCCGATTTCGCCTCCGATCGCGTGGCGCTCGGGCTCGCGCGCATCGAGGCGCACTATTTCGTGAACGACATCTTCCTCGCCGAGGACTTCCTGCTCGCGAATGCGCGGCGCCTCGCGCCGATCCCGGGCGTGATCGTGCAGGGACGCTACGACGCGGTCTGCCCGCCGGTCTCCGCCGACGACCTGCATCGCGCGTGGCCCGAGGCGGATTACACAATCGTCGCCGACGCGGGCCATTCGGCCTTCGAGCCGGGCATCCGCTCGCGGCTCGTCGCCGCCACCGAGGCGCTCAAGCGCCGGTTCTAGTAGTGACTTGGGGTCAGGTTAGTTTTTGATCCTGTCCCCATTTCTCGTGACCTTGCACCAAACGTTTCGAGAAATGGGGACAGGATCGAAAACTAACCTGACCCCATCAAGAAGAAGCCAGGCGCGTGATGTCCTGCACGTAGCCGCCGATGCGCCCGCGCAGGTGTGCGCGCTGCGCGGGCGAGAGCGTCGCGCTCAACGCCGCGATCATGTGCAGCGTCGCCTGCTCGCGCGCGGCGAGCTTCTCGCGCAGCTCGGGCCGGCGCCACGTGTCCGTGTCGATCAGGATCCGATGCAGGCCGTCGGCGATGCGCTGGCGGTCCCGGGTCCTCGCGAGCGCGATCGTCTCCGACTGGCGGTAGCGGCGGTCGGCGAGGCGCTCCTCGACGAGCGCCGGCGTCGACTGCGCCCACGCCTCGACGATCGCGCGCTGCGGCTCGTCGAGCGGCCCGACCCATTCCCGGAGGTGCGCGATCGTCTTCTTCGCCGCCTCGGACCGGCGCTCGGCCGGCGTGCCGCGCGTCGATTCCTTCACGAACTTGCGGTTCTCCTCTTCGAAGCGACGCTGCAGGTGCGCGAGCTGCCCGTCGTCCAGCGAGGCGAGGAGATCGGCGGCGTCGGGCAGCAGGTGCTCCACCACGCGCCGATAGTCGGCGCGCACGTCCGTCCATGCCTGCGCCACCTCCTCGTCGGTGAAGGCGCGACCGGAGCGCTGCGCAACCGATTCCAGGAAGCGCGCGTATCCGGGAAGCTCGTGCGAGCGATGCCAGGCCAGCGCGCGATCGAGGCGCGCGCGCAGCCGGTCCCTCTGCTCGCGGGAGAGATCGACGTAGCCCTCCGCCGTCCAGGCCATGAGGTGCGGCACCTGCGAGTAGGCGAGCGACGCGTTCAGGTAGACAAGGCGCGTGCAGGCCGCCGCTGCGAGCGCCAGCGCGGCCAGCAGGAAGAATCGGGCGCTGCGGGGCATCACCAGGGAATGGGCTTGCGATCCCGGAAGAACTGGCCCGTGGGGCCGTTGGAGGGCAACAGGCAGAGCCAGACCGCGGTGTCGGCGCCCTCTTCCACCGAACGCGGCGCATCCTCTCCGCCCATGTCGGTCTTGACCCAGCCCGGGCTCATGGAGTTCACGAGGATGCCGCTGCCGGCGACCTCCGCGGCGAGGGTGCGCGTGAGGGCGTTGAGCGCGGCCTTGGAGACGCGATAGGCGGGGCTGCCCTCCCCCATCTGGTGCAGCTGCCCCAGCCCGCTCGAGAGGTTCACCACCCGGCCATAGCGCAGCTTGCGCATGAGGGGCACCACCTCCCGGCACATGCGAACCGCGCCGAAGAGGTTGGTCTCGAACGTCTCCCGCCACACCGAGGTCGACGTGTCCACCACGCGTGCGCTCGTCGATTCCGGATAGATGCCGGCGTTGTTCACCAGGATCGACGGCGCCCCGTGCTGCTTGTCGACCTGCTCGACGAAGCGCTTCACCGCGCGCGTGTCCGTGACGTCGAGCGGGAACGCGTCGACGTTCGTTCCTTCGCGGCGCAGGAACTCGAGGGCCGAGTCGCAGCGCGCCTTGTCGCGCGCGCCGACGACCACGAACACGTCCGCCTTCATGAGCTGGCGGGCGATCTCGCGGCCGAGGCCGCGGTTGCCACCGGTCACGATGGCGATGCGTTTGGCAGGCATGCCGGTATCATATCGGACATGCCGAAACTGCTGCGCGCCGTGCGCCTCGACGATTCCGACGGGGAGGTGTTCCGCGCCTGCGGCGCGGCGACGGACGGCGAGCCGGTGGTGACCGGCGGCTTCGCGACCTGCGACTTCGCCAACGAGCCGCGCTGCGATCCCGCATGCCACTGCGAGGCGTCGTTCCTCGCCGTGGGATCGGGCGCGCGCTGCACGATCGCCGAGGTGGTCGAGGCCTCCGCCGAAGAGGTGGCCGTGCAGGTGGACGCGCTCGCGTGGCGCCTCGTGAAGGCGTGGGGCGCTCCGTCGTGGGAGGCGGCCAGGGCGCTCGCCGAGGAGGAAGTGCGCTACACCACCGAAGTCTGCGAGAGCCTCGCGCCCGAATCCTGGATCACGGTGAAACGCGAGCCGCGTTCCGGGGGCAGCGAGGTGGAGGAGCAGTACTCGGTCTATGACCGGCTCCTGGTCGGAGCCCATCGCCTGTGAGGAGGAACGGATGCTGAGGATCCTGGGACGGCTCTCGTCGATCAACGTGCAGAAGGTGATCTGGTGCTGCGACGAGCTGGGACTGAAGTACGAGCGCGTGGACATCGGCGGCAAGTTCGGCGGCAACGACACGCCGGAATACCTCGCCAAGAACCCGACGGGCCTCGTGCCGACGCTCGAGGAGGACGGCTTCGTGCTCCCCGAGTCGGACGCGATCGTGCGCTACCTGTGCGCCCGCCATTCCGCCGGCGACCTGTGGCCAGAGGACCTGCGCGAGCGGGCGCAGGCCGACCGCTGGATGGTGTGGGCGTCGACCTCCTTCATCTCCGCGATGCGCGACGCCTTCTGGGAGCTCATCCGCGTCGCCCCCGAGAAGCGCAACGCCGCCGCCGTGGAGGCTTCGCGCGCGAAGTGCGAGAAATGCGCGGCCGCCCTCGACGCGCAGCTCGCGAAGCGCCGCTTCGTCACCGGCGAGCGCTTCACCGCCGCGGACATCGTCGTGGGCACCGCCGTGCACCGCTGGCTCAACCTTCCGCTCGCGCGCACCCCCCGTCCCAACCTCGAGCGCTATTACCTCGAGCTCAAGTCGCGGCCCGGCTCGCGCCAGGTGACCTCGCAGGCGCTCTCCTGAAGCGGCGCGCGAGCGCGGGCGAGCTTCGGCAGGCCCGCTGCGAGGCCGCGCGGCGCGGCGAGCGCCGGCGTTCGCTCCATGTCAGGGCGCCGCGTTCCCGGCGACGATGCGCTGGAACGTGACGAGCATCCCGGCGGTGGCGCCCCAGATGTAGCGCTCGCCGTAGGGCATCGCCCAGAACCGGCGCAGGCGCCCGCGATGGAAGGCCGTCTCGTGGCGATGGTTGTGCGGATCGAGGAGGAAGGCGAGCGGGACTTCGAAGACTTCCTCCACCTCGCTGGGATCGGGGCGATAGTCGAGCGGCGGCTCGGCCCAGCCGACCACGGGCGCCACCGAATACCCGGTCGAAGTGCGGTACTCGGGAAGGCGGCCGAGGATCTCCACCCGCGCCGGATCCACGCCGATCTCCTCGTTCGCTTCCCGCAGCGCCGTCGCCTCCGGCGTGCAATCCTCCGCGTCGCAGCGCCCGCCCGGAAAGCTGATCTGACCGGCGTGATCGGACAGATGCGCGGTGCGCTGCGTGAACACCACGGCGGGCTCGGCGCGGTTCACGACGAGGAGCAGCACGGCGGCGGGCTTGAGCGATTGCAGGCCGATGAGCTGCTGCCTCTCGATGTCGTCGGCGGTGAGCAGCGCGTCGAGCGGCGGGCTCGCGGCCAGGCGCGCGACGACCTGCTCGCGGCCGGGGACGCCGGCGGAAGTGCGCGCGAGGATACGGCTCATGAGACGAGTATAGAGAGGATATGATTCGCGAACCATGATTCTCTACGATTACTGGCGCTCCTCCGCGGCCTTTCGCGTGCGCATCGCCCTCAACCTGAAGGGCCTGCAAGCCGAGCAGCGCTTCGTGCACCTGCGGCGCGGCGAGCAGCGCTCGCCCGCGTACCGCGCGGTGAATCCGCAGGCGCTGGTGCCCACGCTCGTCGTCGGCGAGCGACGCATCGCGCAATCGCTCGCGATCATCGAGTACCTCGAGGAGCGCCATCCGCTCCCGCCGCTGCTTCCCGCCGCGGCCGAGGATCGCGCGTGGGTGCGCGCGATCGCGCTCGCCGTCGCATGCGACATCCATCCGCTCGACAACCTGCGCGTGCTGCAGTACCTCGAGAACACGCTCGAGCTGGACGCGGCGGCTCGCGACGCGTGGTACGCGCACTGGATCCGCGAAGGCTTCGACGCGATCGAGGCGCAACTTTCCGCGCGCCCCGCTTCGCGCTTCTGCTTCGGCACCGAGCCGACCCTGGCCGACGTCTGCCTCGTGCCCCAGGTCGCGAACGCGCGGCGCGTGAAGCTCGATCTCGCGCCCTGGCCGTGCATCGCCGCGGTGAACGAAGCCTGCCTCGCGCATCCCGCCTTCGACCGCGCGCGCCCGGAGAAGCAACCCGATGCGGAATGAAAACCGGGGTCAGACCCCATTTTTCATTCGGAGAAACGCCTCGCAGCTTGCGTTTCGCGGAAAGAAAAACGGGGTCTGACCCCGGTTTTCTATAATCTCCATTCTTTCGAGAGGTGATCCATGGGCAAAGGCGACAAGCGCTCGTTCAAGGGCAAGGTGTTCAAGGGCAGCTACGGCAAGACGCGGCTGCGCAAGGGCAAGAAGAAGCCCGGCGGCGCCGCGCAGGCGAACGCGAAGCGCAGGTAGTCAGAAGCTCGAGCCGGGCTCGCGCAGGAATTCGATCTCGGCGGGCGTCGAGGGCCGCCCCAACGCGGCGTTGCGGTGCGGGAAGCGTCCGAAGCGCCGCAGGATCGCGCGGTGCTTCTCGGCCCATTCGAGCGCGCCGCGCGTTTCCTCGAACGCCTCGAGGCTCGCCATCAGGTCGACGCCGCGGTCCTGGTCGTCGATCGACTCGCCGTGCACGAACGGCAGGTAGAGGAACTGCCGCTCGACCGGGAGCCGCTCGAGGTCATCGCCGCGCTCGACTGCCTCGGCTGCGCATTCGCGCGCGTACGCATCCTGCGCGAAGGCGCGCGCATCGCCGCGATACAGGTTGCGCGAGAACTGGTCGAGCACGACGACCAGTGCGAGCATCGGCTGCGCGGACATGCGCCACGCCTCGAGCTCGCGCCGCGACGCCGCGCGGTGCAGGTCGCCGAAACGGCGCGCGATCCCGCCGTCGAAGGCCGCGTCCTTGCGGAACCATTCCGGCCGCGCCGTGCCGCGGGCGTCCGGCGGCCCGAACCAGAACTCCAGCACCGCTTCCCAGGTCGGCATCGCCTCAGATGGCGTGGTCCGATGCGAGCGCGCACGGCGCGGAGCCGCTCGCCGTCTCCACTTGCACCGTGGAATGACCGATGCCGTAGCGGCGGTGGATCTCCTCGCAGAGCCCGGCGAGGAAGTCGTCGCCCGGATGGCCGTCGGGCATCACCAGGTGCACCGTGAGCGCGGTCTCGGTCGTGCTCATGCCCCAGATGTGCAGGTCGTGCACCTGCGCCACGCCCGGCAACGCGCACAGATGCCGCCGCACCGCGTCCGCGTCGACGCGGGCGGGCACCGCGTGCAGCGCGAGCTGCACCGACTCGCGCAGGAGCCCCCACGTGCCGACCAGGATCACCAGCGCGATCGCCAGGCTCACGACCGGATCGAGCCGGAGCCAACCGGTGTAGAGCATCACCACGCCGGCCACGATGACGCCGACGGAAACGAGCGCGTCGGCCGCCATGTGCAGGAACGCGGCGCGCACGTTGAGGTCGCTCTCGCGCCCGCGCAGGAAAAGCATCGCGGTGCCGAGGTTCACGGCGACGCCCACGGCCGCCACCCAGATCACCGTGCCGCTCGCCACCGGCGCGGGCTCGCGCAAGCGCAGGACCGCTTCCCAGGCGATGCCTCCGGTCGCGAGGAGCAGCAGCATCGCGTTGGCGAGCGCGGCGAGGATGGTGGATCCGCGCAGGCCGTAGGTGAATCGCGACGAGGGCCTCGCCGTGGCGAGCGCCGCCGCGCCCCACGCGAACAGCAACCCGAGCACGTCGCTGAAGTTGTGGCCGGCGTCCGCGAGGAGCGCCAGCGAATCGGCCCTCAGCCCGAACACGACCTCGGTGACCACGAAGCCGAGGTTGAGCACGACGCCGATCGCGAAGGCGCGATTGGGATCGACGGGAAGATGGGCGTGGCCATGACCATGCGCGTGGCCGTGTCCGTGGTCGTCGCCGTGATGATGGTCGTGGGAGGCCATTGGGCTAGTCGTGGGAATGCCGGTGGTGCGCGTCGGGAAAGTGCTCGTGCGTGTGCGTCATAGCCTCGTGCCGGTGCCGATGCGTGTGGCGCACGCCGGGCGCGACGGGCTCGGCATGCGCGTGGAGGTGGTGCTCATCGTGCTCGTGCTCGTGCGCGTGCTCGATCGTCTCGTGCGAATGGCGATGCCCGTGGTGCTCGTTGAGGTGGATCCAGACGCCGAGCGCCATGAGCGCCGCGGCGATGGCGAGGCTCCCGGTGACCGGCTCGTGCAGCAGCGCAATGGAAATGATAGCGCCCGCGAATGGCGCGGTGGAGAAGTACGCGCCGGTGCGCGCCGTGCCCAGGTCGCGCAGCGCGCGCACGTAGAGGACGAGGCTCACCCCGTAGCTCGCCAGGCCGAGGACGGCGCCCGCGGCGGCGACCTCCATCGGCGGGAACGGCTCTCCCGCGACGCGCGCGAGGACGACGTTCATCGCTCCGGCCGCGAGCCCCTTCCACATCGCCACCTGCGTCGCGTCGGCGAGCGCGACCTTGCGCGTGAGGTTGTTGTCGAGCGCCCATGCGAGGCACGCGCCGACGATGGCGAGCGAGGGCAGCATCGATCCCAGGCTCGCGCCGCGCGGCCACGAGAGCACCGCGGCGCCGGCGGCGATGAGCAGCATGCCGAGCGCGATGCGCCGGTCGAAGTTCTCGCGGAACGCGAACCAGGCGACCAGCGCCGTGAGGAGCCCTTCCGCATTCAGGAGCAGCGATGCCGACGAGGCCGGCATGCGCGCGAGCCCCCAGAGCAGCAGCACGGGCCCGGCGACGCCGCCCAGCGCGATCGCCGCGGCGAGCCACGGGAGGTCGGCACGCACGATCTTCGCGCTCGTGCCGCCGCGCGCGAGGCGCCATGCGGCGAGGCCTACCCCCGATCCGAGGTAGAGGATGCCCGCGAGCATCCACGGGCCCACGGGACCGAGCAGCGGCTTGGCGAGCGGCGCTCCGGCACCGAACAGCAGCGCGGCGCCGAGCGCGGCCGGGATGCCCGCGGCGAGCTTCACCTCACGCCTTCACGCCGGTCTTCATCCCTCCATTCTGCCGTGCCCGTGGCGCCGGCGCAGCAGCGCGCCTATTCGAGCGCGGTGATGACATAGGTCGTTCCCTGCTGCACGAACGCGAAGCGCACCTTCTTCCCGGGCGCGAGCGACGCAAGCAGGCGCGCGTCGGCCACGCGGAAGCCCATGGTCATGGCGGGCCATCCGAGGGCCGGGATCGCCTCGTGCTGGAGCACTACCCGGTCGTGGCCCGCGTCGACCTGGCGCACGATGCCGGTCGCGTGGATCAGCGGCGCGGATGCGGGCGCGGCCGCGTGCGCGCCGTGCGGTGCGGCATCGGATCCCGCGAAGGCCGGGCCCGCGGCGAGCAGCACGGCGCAGGCGCTGGAGAGAATGAATCGATTCATGGCGTTTTCCCTTTCGTGGGACGGAGTGGAGGAATTCAGTCGGCCGAGGCCGGCGTGGCGTCGGCGCTCGCCGCTTCCCGCCGCGCGCCGTGCCGGCGGCGCAGCTCGCGGCGCCGCAGCAGCAGGAACGCGGCGGGGATCACGAACATCGACAGGAGCGGCGCGGTCACCATGCCGCCCACCATCGGCGCGGCGATGCGCTGCGTGATCTCCGAGCCCGCGCCCGAGCCGAACAGGATCGGCAGGAGCCCCGCGAGCACCACCGCGACCGTCATCGCCTTGGGCCGCACGCGCAGCACCGCGCCCTCTTCGATCGCCTCGAGCAGCGTCGCCTCGTTCGCCGGCGCGCCTTCGGCGAGCCGCCGCTCCCAGGCGTTCTTGAGATAGATCAGCATCACCACGCCGAACTCCGCCGCGACCCCCGCGAGCGCGATGAATCCCACCGCGCTCGCGATCGAGACCGCGTGGCCCAGCGCGTAGAGCAGCCAGAAGCCGCCGACGAGCGCGAGGGGAAGCGAGGCGAGGATGAGCAGCGCCTCGTCGGCGCGGCGGAACGTCACATAGAGCAGCACGAAGATGATCGCGAGGGTCGCCGGCACCACGATCCTCAATCTCGCCGTCGCGCGCTCGAGGTACTCGAACTGCCCCGACCAGCCGATCGAATAGCCGGGCGGGAGCCGGACCTGCCGGGCCACCGCCGCCTGCATGTCGTGCACGGCGCCGCTCAGGTCGCGCCCGCGCAGGTCCACGTAGACCCAGCTCGACGGGCGCGCGTTCTCGCTCTTCAACATCGGCGGGCCGTCGGCGACCCGGATGCGCGTAAAGGCGCCGAGAGGCACCTGCGCGCCGCGGTCGGTCACCACGGGCAGCTCGCGCAGCTTCTGCACGGAATCGCGCAGCTCGCGCGGGTAGCGCACGCTGATCGGGAAGCGCTGCAGGCCCTCGACCGTCTCGCCCACCGTCTCGCCGCCGATCGCCGAGGAGACGATCGATTGCACGTCGGCCACGTTGAGCCCGTAGCGCGCCGCTTCGCGCCGGTCGATGGAGATGTCGACGTAGCGCCCGCCGGTGAGGCGCTCGGCGATCGCGGAGGTCACGCCGGGAACCGTCTTCACGGCGCTTTCCACCTCGCGCGCGATGCGGTCGAGCTCCTCGAGATCGGGTCCCGTGACCTTCACCCCCACCGGGCTCTTGATGCCGGTCGCGAGCATGTCGATGCGGTTCCTGATCGGCGGCACCCAGAGGTTCGCGAGGCCGGGCACCTTCACCGTGCGGTCGAGCTCGTCGATGATCTTCGGCATCGTCATCCCCGGCCGCCATTCGCTCCTCGGCTTGAACCGGATCGTGGTCTCGAACATCTCGAGCGGCGCCGGGTCCGTCGCGCTCTCGGCGCGGCCCGCCTTGCCGAACACGCGCGCGACCTCGGGAACCCGGCGGATCATGCGGTCGGTCTGCTGCAGCAGCTCCGCGGCCTTCGCCGCGGAAAGTCCCGGCAGCGCGCTCGGCATGTAGAGCAGGTCGCCTTCGTCGAGGGGCGGCAGGAACTCGCCGCCCAGGCGCGCGACCGGCCACGCCGTGAGAAGCACCGCCGCCAGCGCGAGGCCGATCGCCATCCACGGGCGTGCGAGCACCCTGGCGAGCAGCGGCCGGTACCACGCCATGAGGCGCGCGTTGACCGGGTTCGCCGCCTCGTCCGGGATGCGCCCGCGGATGAGGTAGCCCATCAGCACCGGCACCAGCGTCACCGAGATCCCGGCGGCCGCCGCCATCGCGTACGTCTTGGTGAACGCGAGCGGCGAGAAGAGCCGCCCTTCCTGCGCCTCGAGCGTGAAGATCGGGATGAACGAGAGCGTGATCACGAGGAGGCTGAAGAAGAGCGCCGGCCCCACCTCGATCGCCGCCTCGCCGATGATCTTCCAGCGCACGTCGTCGGCGATCCCGGGCGGACCGGCCCCCGGCCCTGCGCGACGGGAGGGGGAGCTCTCGTGCCGCCATCGTTCGAGGTGCCGGTGCGCGTTCTCGATCATCACGATCGCCGCGTCCACCATCGCGCCGACGGCGATCGCGATGCCGCCGAGCGACATGATGTTGGCGTTGATCCCCTGGTAGCGCATCACGCCGAAGGAGGCGAGCACGCCGAGGGGCAGCGCCACGATCGCGACCAGCGAGGAGCGCAGGTGCAGCAGGAACACGAAGCACACGATCGCGACGACGACGAACTCCTCGAGGAGCTTGTGCTGCAGGTTCGCGACCGAGCGCTGGATGAGCTGCGAGCGGTCGTACGTGGGCACGATCTGCACGCCCTTCGGCAGCCCGGCCTTGAGCGAGTCGAGCTTCGCCTTCACGGCGTCGATCGTGGCGAGGGCGTTGCGGCCCGAGCGCATCACGATCACGCCGCCCACCACCTCGCCCTCGCCGTCGAGCTCCGCGATGCCGCGGCGCATCTCCGGCCCCACCTGGATGCGCGCCACGTCGCCCAGCGTCACCGGCGTGCCCGCCTCGGTCACCGAGAGCGGGATCGCGCGGAAATCGCCGAGCGTCTTCAGGTAGCCGTCGGAGCGCACCATGTACTCGGCCTCGCCCATCTCGAGCACCCCGCCGCCCGCCTCGCGATTGGCGTTGCGGATCGCCGCGATGACCTTTTCCTGGGAGATGCCGTAGGCGCGCAGGCGATCGGGATCGAGCACCACCTGGTACTCGCGCACCATGCCGCCGATGGTCGCCACCTCCGCCACGTTCGGCACGCTCTTCAGCTCGTACTTGAGGAACCAGTCCTGGATCGCGCGCAGTTGGCCGAGATCGTGCTGTCCCGTGCGGTCGACCAGCGCGTACTCGTAGATCCAGCCCACGCCCGTCGCGTCGGGTCCCAGCGAGGGCTTGGCCTGCGCGGGAAGCCGCGATTGCACCTGGTTCAGGTACTCGAGCACGCGCGAGCGCGCCCAGTAGAGGTCGGTGCCGTCCTCGAAGATCACGTAGACGAAGGAATCGCCGAAGAAGGAGAAGCCACGCACGGTCTTCGCGCCCGGCACGGACATCATCGTGGTCGTGAGCGGATACGTGACCTGGTCCTCGACCACGCGCGGGGCCTGGCCGGGATAGCTCGTGCGGATGATCACCTGCACGTCGGAGAGGTCGGGCAGCGCGTCGAGCGGCGTATGCAGCATCGACCAGGAGCCCCACGCGGCCACGGCGAGCGCGCCGAGCAGGACCAGGAAGCGGTTCGCGAGCGACCAGCGGATGAGGCGCGCGATCACGACGCGCTCCCGCCCTTGCGACCGCTCGCCGGCGTGCCCGCATCGGTCGCCGGCGGCGCGGTGCCGGAGGCGGGCGCGGAAGCGCCTTCCATCCGCCGCTCCACGCCGCGCAGGTTCGCCTCCGAATCGATCAGGAACTGTCCCGACGCGACCACCTTCGCTCCGGCATCAAGCCCGGCGAGGATCTCGGTGCGCCCGCCGGCGTCGCGCCCCACCTTCACCGTCACCGGCTCGAAGCGCCCGCCGCCGCGATCGACGATCACGAGCGAGCGTTCGCCGGTCGCGATCACGGCTTCGCTCGGCACCAGCACCGCCTCGCGCGATTCGCGCGGCGCGATGGACACCGTGGCGAACATCCCGGGCTTGAGCTTCCCGCGCGGATTGGCGAGCTCGACGCGCGCGCGCAGCGTCCGCGTGGCCGCGTTCACCTCGGGGAGCACGGCCGACACGCGCCCGGCGAACGTCTCGCCCGGATAGGCGGGAACGCTCGCGCGGATCGGCGCTCCCGGCACGACGGCGCCCGCGAGCGCCTCGGGAATCTCGAGGTTCACCCAGACCGTGCCGAGCCCGTTCAGGCGAAAGAGCGTCGCCCCGGGGATCACGGTCATGCCCTCGCGTGCGCCCAGCTCGCCCACGACGCCCGTCACGGGAGAATGCAGCGTCACGTGCGTCACGGGGCGGCCGGCGCGATCGACGGCCTCGACCTGCGCCTCGCTCATGTTGAGGAGCAGCAGGCGATTGCGCGCGGCTGCGGCGAGCTCGGCCGCGCCCGGCGCGCGGCTCTCCTTGAGGGCGAGGTACTCCTGCTGCGCGCCGGCCCAATCCGGCACGAAGAGGTCGGCGAGCGGCTCGCCCCTGCGCACCGGGTCGAGCGGCGCGCGCACGTAGAGCTTCTGCACGTAGCCCGCCGTGCGCGACTGCACGAGCTCCACCGCGCGCTCGTCGAAGGCGACCGTGCCCACGACGTCCATGCGCTGCGCGAGGCGCCCCTTCTCCGCGACCGCCGTGCGCACGCCCAGGCTCTGCACGAGGCGCGGGTCGATCTTCATCCCCGCGTCGGCCGTCTGCGCGTCGGCCGCGGCGTACATCGGCACGAGCTGCATGTCCATGAAGGGCGACTTGCCGGGCTTGTCGAACTTCTGGCCGGGCACCATCGGGTCGTACCAGTAGAGCACCTTGCGTCCGGCGTTGGCGTTGGCGTTCGCTTCCGCGCCGTCCGCGCCGTCCGCGACCGCAACGCCGTGCGCCGCGCGCTGCGACCAGAAATAGCCGCCCGCGGCGCCCAGGGCGAGGAAGGCCGCGCAGAGCGCGGCGAGGAGGATCGGTGGGCGTCTCATGGCTGGGTTCCTTCGGGAAGGAGGTAGGCGAGCGCGGCCCAGGCGCGGGCGAGCTCCGATTCGGCGGCGATCTCGGAAAGGCGCGCCTCGAGCAGCGCGCGGCGCGCTTCGAGCACGGCGGCGAGGTCCATGCGGCCGCCGGCGTACGCCGATTGCGCGAGGCGCGCGCGCTCCTCGGCGAGCGGGACGATGTCGCGCTTCCGGCGATCGAGGCGCGCCTTGGCGATGTCCCAGTCCGCCATGTCGGCGCGGATGTCGGCGAGGTGCTTCGCGCGCGCGTCCTCGGCCGCGGCGCGCACCTGCTCGAGTGCCCGCTCCTTCGACTCGACCACCGGCGCCTGGCGCGTCGACTGGAAGATGGGCAGGTCCATGCGCACCATGAGCGTCACCATGTTGTCGAACGGCGCCGCGCGCTGGCCGTAGGAAAGCTCGACGCTGAAGTCCGGCTTCTTCGCCTCGGCGGCGAGCCGGAGGTCGGCTCGCGCCGCGGTCTCCATGGGCGCGAACATCGCGAGCTGCGGGTGGCGATCGAGGTCGTTCTCGAGCATGGCGGAGTGGCCGAGCGTGGCCACGTCGGGCATGGCGCCCGGCTCGCGCGCCGCGTCGGCGCCGATCCAGCGCGCGAGCATCGCCTCGGCGCGCCGCTCGCGGCCCTCGATCTCGAGCCGGCGGTCGGCGAGCATCGCGCGCGCCGAGCGCGCCATCACCGCGTCGGTCGACCCCGCCTTGCCCGCCGCGAGCTGCGCGGTCGACGCGGAGGCCTGCAGGTCGAGCTCCTTCGCCAGCGCATCCACGAGCGCGAGCGAGCGCTCGGCGTAGCGGCGATCGAACCACGCGAGGGCCACGTCGCGCTTCAGGTCCGCGCGCTGCATCCCGACGAGCGCCGCCTCGCGCTGCGCCTGCGCCTCGGCCTTCACCGTGCGCTCCTCGCGCTTGGCCGGCAGCACGAACTGCTGCATCACGCCGATGCGCTTCATCGTCATGGAATCGGCGTCGAGGCTCCACTTGCCCGGGCCCTCGGCGGGCACGTTCTCCACGCCGAAGAAGAGCTGCGGGTCGGGATTCTCGCCGGCGGCGGGAACGAGGGCCGCGGCGGCGCGCGCGGACGCCTGCTGCGCCGCGAGCTGCGGCGAGCGCGCCTGGGCGATCTTCAACGCCTCGTCGAGCGAGAGCGGCGGAGCGGCGAACGCCGGCGCGGCGAGCGCCGCGACGATCGCGAGGACGATCCGCGCGCGGCGGATCGGGGCTGCTGGAACCATGGAACCTCCGGGCAAGGGGAATCGACGGCCGCGCGAGATGCGCAGCCGGGCCGCGTTGCCGGAGGGATCAGATGCGAAGGACGGTGTAGCGAATGAGCGGCGGCGCGGGGCCGGCCGCAGGAGCGAACGGAGAGTCGTACGCGGGCACGCGCAGGGACACGGGCTCGAGCGCTTCGACGCGCAGCGCCGGCGCAAGCGGCATCGCAACCGCGGCCGGGGGATTGCCGAGCGGCTGGAACGAGACCTTGCCCTCGTGGCAATGGCGCTCGCAGAGGGTCATGTCCATCGGCGGCGCGCCGTCCGCGCCCTCCGCAGCCATCGCGGCCATCGGCGCCGACATGTCGCCCGCATCCGCGCACGCATGCAGCGCCATCGCGAGCGGCGCGAAGAACGTGGCGGCGAGGGCGAGGACGGCGGCGGCGAGGCGGGTACTGCGTTTCATGGCGCGATTATGGCCGGGAAAGGCTGCGTCCGCTTGCGCGCGATCAAGGTGCGGAAGCGCTTGGTCGCTCCCTTCGGGGCCGCAAACTCGTCGTCCGCGACCGCGAGAAGCTCCCAGCCCGCGAACTCGCGGTCGAGGTCCTCCGGCTTCCAGAGGCAATGGCCGGCGGGATCGAACATGTCGAGGAAGGTCGTGCCCTCGGTGAGCACGTTCACCGCCATGACACCGCCGGGCCGCACCCATTCCTGCCAGCGGCGCAGCAGGCCGAGGGCGGTGCCGCAATCGAAGAACATCAGGAGGCCGATCGAGACGACCGCGTCGAAGTCCGCGCCCGCCTCGAGCTCGCGCGCATCGGCCACGATCGCTCGCACCGGCGCGCCGGTCGCGCCCGCACGGGCGGCGAGGCTTTCGATGCCCGCCGGGCTCGCGTCCACGGCGAGCACCTCGCAGCCGCGCGCGCCCGCGGCGAGCGCGAGGTTGCCCAGCCCACAGCCGATGTCGAGCACCCTTCCCCGAAGCCGCGGCAGCACCGCGCTCTCGAACGGATTGAGCGCGAGCGCGCCCGAGCCCGCCTGGCGGCGGAACTGGGCATCGAAGAACTCGACCGAGCGGTTGGCGATCACCGCGCGAGCATACCGTGCATCAGATCGCCGCGAGCACGCGCTCGAGCTTCTGCCGCACCTCGGCCGCGATGGGCGCGATATCCGCGCGCTCGGTGAGCTTCAGGACCGCCTTCGGGTCCATGATGTCCACGCGCGTGGCCCCGCCCTCCAGCTCGCGCACCACCACGTTGCACGGCAGCAGCGTCCCGATCTCGGGCTCGGCCTCGAGCGCCTGGTGCGCGAAATGCGGGTTGCAGGCCCCGAGGATCATGTAGGGCTTCGTATCCTTGCCGAGCTTCTTCTTGAGCGTGGCCGCGACGTCGATCGTGGTGAGGACGCCGAAGCCCTCGGCTGCGAGCGCGTCGGTCGCCTTGCGGATGGTGTCGCCGTAGCTGGATTTCACCGTCTTGCCGAATGCGTAGTTGCCGGACATTTCGTTTCCTTTCGATTGCATTTCTCCCCTGCCCGGGAGAGGGTCATTCCCGCCCCAGGTCGTCCAGGATCGGGCAATCCGGCCGATGGTCGCCGTGGCAGTGGTGCGCGAGCTCCATCAGCGATCCGCGCATCGACTGGAGCTCCGCGATCTTGCGCTCGAGCTCCGCCACGTGCTTCATCGCCAGCCGCTTCACCTCGGAGCTCTTGCGCCGCCGGTCGTTCCACAGCGCGAGGAGCCTGCCGATCTCCGCCATGCTGAACCCGAGATCCCGCGCGCGCTTGACGAAGCGCAAGCGGTGCACGTCGGCCGGCGCGTAGACGCGGTACCCGGCCGAGGTGCGCCCGGCCTGCGGCACCAGGCCGATCTCCTCGTAATGGCGGATCATCTTGGCCGACACCCCCGAGGCGCGGGCCGCCGCGCCGATGTCGACGTAGCCCGCGCGGCGGGCGTCGGAATGCTCGCGATGCTGGACGCGCTCCATGAAAGCCCCTCCGGATCGAAGGTCCATGATGCACCTTGCCATCATGGGAAGGTCAAGGCGCCTCCGGCGCCCGGGACGACGGGCATGTCGGCCGCAACCGGCATCCGGAGCGAAGGCTCCTCCGGGCCGGCCTTGATACACTGGTCCCTCGGACAGCCGGTCGAGCGACAGGGCCCCCTCTTCCATTCGCAAACAGGAAACTCCACACCATGAATTTCACCTCGAGGGCCGCACTGCTCTGCGTGATCGCCGCATTCGCATCCGCCTGCGCGATGCACGAGCCTTCCGCGTCGGCCTCGCGCCAGCAGGAAGTCGCGCAAAAGGGCTCCGCCGTCATGCCCTTCGACCTGATGAAAACGACGCACTTCTTCGACGACGACGCGAGCGGCGGGATCCAGACCATCACCGCGAACGATCGATCCGACTCCGGGCAGGTGGCGCTGATCCGCTCCCACCTCGCGAAGGAATCGCAACGCTTCGCGCGCGGCGATTTCTCCGATCCGGCGGCGATCCACGGCATGGACATGCCGGGGCTCGCCGTGCTCGGCCGCGCGGGCGACAAGCTCCACGTTTCCTATCGCGACGTGCCGGGAGGCGCCAGCCTCACCTATGCGAGCGCCGACCCCGCCGTGGTCCGCGCGATCCACGACTGGTTCGCCGCCCAGCGCAGCGACCACGCAGCCCACATGCACATGCACGGCATGACGATGCAGTGAGGGATCGTCTATCCTGCGCCCATGGGCAACGGCATCGCTACGACTACGCCGAGGACCTCGGCCCCGCTCCTCGGCGCATTGTTTGCGGCCTTCGGGGCGACGGCTTGCTGTTTCGGCCCATTGTTGCTCGTCGTGATGGGCGTCGGCGGGGCATGGGCCGGTCGATTGACGCGGCTGGAGCCGTATCAGCCGTATTTCTACGGGCTTACGCTGCTCTTCGCCGGCCTGGCGTTCTACCGTCTGTATGTGAGGCCGCGCCGCTGCGCCGAGGGCGAGGGATGCGACGCGCCCCAGGTCCTGAGGCGACAGCGAATCGTGTTCTGGCTGGTCGTCGGCCTCATTGCCGCGATGATCGCGTCCCCGCTTCTCGCTCCCTTCTTCTACTGAGGCCCCCTCGATGACGAGACCCATCGTGCTTTCCTGCGTGCTGGCCCTGGTTGCCACGTGGGTGCAGGCAGGAGGACCGGACACGGTCACGCTCGACGTGAGGGGCATGACCTGCCCGACGTGTCCGCTCACCGTGAAGGTCGCGCTGAAGAAGCAGCCCGGGGTGGCGGACGTGAAGGTCGACTATCGGAGCAAGACCGCCGAAGTGACCTTCGATCCGGGGAAAGTGTCCGCCGAGCGGTTGGCGAAGGCCGTTACCGAGGCGGGCTTTCCCGCAACGCCGAGGAAGTAGACGCGTGGCGACCGTCGTCCTGACGAGCGTCGTGACGTGTCCGCATTGCGGCTTCCGCAAGGCGGAAACGATGCCGACGAACGCATGCGAGTACTTCTACGAGTGCCCCAACTGCCGCGAGATGCTCAAACCGATGCCGGGCGACTGCTGCGTCTTCTGCTCGTATGGCACCGTGAAATGCCCCTCCATCCAGCAGGTAGGTCGCTGCCGCTGAGGCCGGGGGAACCCGTCTAGCGGCTCCGCGGCTTCCAACGCCGGAGCGTGAGCGCGTTCGAGACCACGCTCACGCTGCTGAACGCCATCGCGGCGCCCGCGATCATCGGGCTCAGCATGCCGAAGGCCGCGAGCGGCACGCCGACCAGGTTGTAGACGAACGCCCAGAAGAGGTTCTGGCGGATCTTGGCGTAGGTGCGCCGGGAGATGTCGAGCGCATCGGCCACGAGCATCGGATCGCCGCGCATGAGCGTGATGCCCGCGGTGTGCATCGCGACGTCGGTGCCGGTGCCCATCGCGATGCCGACGTCGGCCGCGGCGAGCGCCGGCGCGTCGTTGATGCCGTCGCCCACCATCGCGACCACCGCGCCCTTGCGCAGGCTCGCCACCAACGCCGCCTTGTCCTCGGGGAGCACTCCGGCGCGCACATCCTCGATGCCGAGCGCCTCGGCCGCAGCGCGCGCGGCGCCCGCGTTGTCGCCGGTCACGAGCACGGGTCGCACGCCCAGCGCTTTCAATCGCGCGATGAGCGCGGGCGCATCCTTCTTCACGGTATCGCCGAAGGCGAAGAGGCCGAGCACGCGCGGCACGGGCTCGAGCTCGAGGAGCCAGGAGACGGTGTTGCCCGAGGACTCCAGGCGCCGCGCCTCTTCGGAAAGCGCGTCCAGTCCCGCGGCCTGGAGCTCCGCGGCCCAGCGCCCGCTCGCGATGGCAAGGCGCCGGCCCTCCACCGTCGCCTCGACGCCGCGGCCGGGAACGGCACGCGCTTCGCTCGCCGCGGGCACGTCGATGCGCTCCGCGGCCGCCGCATCCAGCACCGCCTTCGCGAGGGAATGCTCGCTCGCGTGCTGCACCGCCGCGGCAAGACGCAGCAGCTGCGCCCGATCGATCCCGGTGCCGTGCACCTGCGTGACGCGCGGCTTTCCTTCCGTGAGCGTGCCGGTCTTGTCGAGCGCCACCACGGTCACGCGATGCGCGATCTCGAGCGCCGCGGCGTCCTTGATGAGGATGCCGTGCCGCGCGGAAGCGCCCGTGCCGACCATGATGGCGGTAGGCGTCGCGAGCCCGAGCGCGCACGGACAGGCGATGACCAGCACCGAAACCGCGTAGAGCGTCGCGCGCTCCCAGTCGTGCGCGGCGAATCCCCAGCCGAGGAACGTGAGGAGCGCCAGCACCACGATCACCGGCACGAACACCTCGCTCACCCGGTCCACCAGGCGCTGGATCGGCGCCTTCGCCGCCTGCGCGGACTCGACGTTGCGGATGATGCGGGCGAGCACCGTCTCCGCGCCCACCGCCGTGACGCGAACGACGAACCGCCCCTCGCCGTTCACGGCGCCGCCCGTGACGCGGCTTCCCGGCGATTTCGCGATCGGCAGGCTCTCGCCGGTGACGAGCGACTCGTCCACGCTCGTGTCGCCCTCGACCACCTCGCCGTCCACCGGGATGCGCTCGCCGGGAAGCACCACGACGAGGTCGCCCACGCGCACGAACTCGACGCGCACCTCGCGTTCCGCGCCGTCCTTCAGCACGCGCGCGCGCTCCGGCCGCAGCGCCGAGAGCGCACGGATCGCCTCCGTCGTGCGGTGCTTCGCGCGCCCTTCGAGCCACTTGCCGAGGCGCACCAGCGTGAGCACCACGGCGGAAGCCTCGAAGTAGAGGTGCGCGCCCGCGCCCCCCGCGAGCCACAGGTACACGCTCAGGAAATACGCCGCGCTCGTGCCGAGGGCGACCAGCAGGTCCATGTTGCCCGCCTTCGCGAGCAGCGCCTTCCACGCCGAGCGGTAGAAGCGCGCCCCGACCAGGAATTGCACCGGGGTCGCGAGCGCGAATTGCGCCCACGCCGGAAGCATCGCGTGCAGGCCGAAGGGCGCGGCGAGCATCGGCACCACGAGCGGGATGGTGAGCACCACGGCGATCGCGACCTCGGCGAGGTCGCGATCGAAGCGCGGCGCGGCCTCCTCGGCCCCCGCCTCGCGCAGTTGCGCGTCGTAGCCGGCCTTGCGGATCGCGGCGAGCGCCGCTTGCGTCACCGCGGGATCGGCCTGGATCGTCGCGGTCTCGGTGGCGAGGTTCACGCTCGCCTCCTCGACGCCCGGCACCTTGCGCAGCGCCTTCTCGACCCGCGCGACGCACGAGGCGCACGTCATCCCCCCGATCTTCAGGTCGATGACGCCCGGTGCCTCGGGAAGGTGCGGAAGGGGGGCCGATTGGTCCATGGTCTTGCGGCTCAGCGCGCCTCGGGGGTGTAGCCGGCCTCCTGGATCGCCGCGACGAATTCCTCGGCCGGGCGGCTGCTCGAGATGCGCACGCGCTTCGACCCGAGGTCGATCTCGCACTTGCCCTCGGCGTCGACGTCCTTCACGGCGCGCGTGATGGTGGAAGCGCAGTGGTTGCAGGTCATGTCGTTCACGGTGAGCTCGATCACGGAAGTCTCCATCGCCTTGAAAGCCATCAGTTTGGACCTTCCTGCCATGGGAAGGTCAATCCCGTGCACGCCGCAAGCCGCCTTCCTTTGACGGCCGTCAACGCGCTTGTTCCTGCGACTCCTACATTGGACGCTTCTCGCGTCCGGTCACACGCGGCGCCACGCCGCGAAGGAGAAGCCACATGGATACCGGAAATGCGCTCGGCGCAGCCGCGGGTCGCGGCCTTCGCATCGCGGCAGGTGCGCTCGGACTGCTCCTCGCAGGCACGGCCTGGGGCCAGGTCCCCGGCGAAAAGTCGGTGAACGGGATGGTGGTACGCGTGGGCATCCAGCCGATCGAGGAGATCCAGGCGCTGCCCGAGGGTCGTCCCGAGCACAGGATGCACGGCGAGCACGCCTCGAGCGACCGGGACCACCTAGTGGTCGCGCTCTCCGACGCGCGCACGGGCAAGCGCATCGATCGGGCCGACGTGAGCGCCACGGTTTCCCGCCTCGGCATGAGCGAGGAACACCATTCGCTCGAAGAGATGCGGGCGCCGGGAGAGACGAGCTGGGGCGGATTCTTCGACCTGCGCATGCCCGGCCCGTACGTGATCCGCGTGGAAGTCGCGCGAGCGGGCAATGCCGGTCCTGCTACCGCGGAGTTCGTGTACCGCAATCGCTAGGCCGCGGCGCAGGCCGTGCCGGCGGCGCGCCCCACGCTCGCAGCAGCCGTGCACGTGCGGCGTCGTCATGCGCCGGCTCAGGCGATGCAGTGCCAGCCGGCGAGCACCGCGTCGCGCAACCCGGGCAGGCGCACGAGGCCCACGATTCCAAGCGCCGCGATGAGCGCGCCCGCGGTGCGGCGCACCCAAGGCGCGCGGCGCAGCGCGACCAGCCGCTGCGCAGCCACGCCGGCCGCAAGGAGGTTCGGCAGCGTTCCCAGCCCGAAGGCCGCCATCACCAACGCGCCCTCGCCCGCGCTGCCGCTCGCGGCGGCGAGCACGAGCATGCTGTAGACGAGCCCGCACGGCAGCCATCCCCAGGCGACGCCGGCGCCGAGCGCCTTCGCGGTGCCGTCGATGGGAAGCATGCGGCGCGCGAAGGGCTCGATGCGGCGCCAGAGCGGCCGTCCCGCCGCCTCCACCGCGAGCACCATGCGGCTCCACCCGGCCACGTAGAGCCCGAGGAGGATCATCACCGCGTTCGCGACCAGGAACAGCGCCGATTGCGCCGCGAACCACGTGCCGCCCGCATACGCGATGCTGCCGGCGAGGCCCGCGATCGCACCGGCGCAGGCGTACGAGGCGATGCGTCCGAAGTTGTAGGCGAGCTGCCGGCCGAGCGCGGGGCCGCGCGCCTCGAGCGCGAGCGTGCCGACGATGCCCCCGCACATTCCCACGCAATGCACGCCCCCCAGCAGCCCCGCGGCGAACGCGGCCGTGGCGAGCGGCGACATCACATCACACGCGAGTATTGGGCGCGCTGCTCGGCGAGGCGCAGATACCGGTCGAAGACCATGCACACGCAGCGCACCAGGAGCCGCCCGCGCGGCGTGACGCGGATCCACTCGTCGTCGAGCTCCACCAGGCCGTCGTCCTCGAGCTTGCGCAGCTCCTGCATCTCGGGTGCGAAGTAGCGGTCGAAATCGAGGAGGTGCGCGATCTCGATCGATTCCTTGGCGAGCTGGAAGTGGCAGGCGAGCGCCTGGATCACCGCGCGGCGCACGAGGTCGTCGGCGGTGAGCTGGATGCCGCGCAGCGTCGGGAAGCGGCCCTCGTCGAGCGCCGAATAGTACTCGTCGAGGGTCTTCGCGTTCTGCGCGTAGGTGGGTCCGATCTTGCTGATCGCCGAGGTGCCGAGCGCGGCGAGGTCCGTGTCGCCGCCCGCGGAATAGCCCTGGAAGTCGCGCGTGAGGCGCCCCTGGCGCTGCGCGAGCGCGAGATCGTCGCCGGGCTTGGCGAAATGGTCCATGCCGATATACACGTAGCCCGCCTCGCCCAGCCGGCGGATCGCGCTCGTCATGAGCTCGAGCTTCACCCCGGGCGTGGGCAGGTCCGCCTCGTGGATGCGGCGCTGGGGATAGAAGGCCTTGGGCAGGTGCGCGTAGCCGTAGAGCGCCACGCGGTCCGGATCGCACTCGATCACGCGCTCGAGCGTCTCGGCGAATCCTTCCACCGTCTGCTTGGGCAGCCCGTAGATCAGGTCGAGGTTCACGGAGCGGAAGCCGCTCGCTCGCGCCGCGTCGATCACCTCGCGCGTCTGGGCGAGGCTTTGCACGCGGTTCACGGCGCGCTGCACTTCCGGATTGAAGTCCTGCACGCCGACGCTGATGCGATTGAAGCCGAGGAGGCCCAGGTGCCGGATGCGCTGGGCGTCGACCTTGCGCGGGTCGATCTCGATCGCGTACTCGCCCGCCGGGTCGAAGTCGAAGTGGTTGCGCAGCGCCTGCACCAGGCGCGCCGACTCGCCGTCGCCCAGGAACGACGGCGTGCCGCCGCCCCAGTGCATCTTCACGATGCGCCGATCGTTCGCCGCGAGGGCGCCGGCGACGAGCGCGATCTCCTTCTCGAGGTAGTTCACGTAGCGCACGGCGCGCTCGTGGTCGCGCGTGGCGATCTTGTTGCACGCGCAGTAGAAGCACAGCGTGTCGCAGAACGGTACGTGGACGTATAATCCCAACGGTCGGCTGAAACCCCCGATACTGCGATGGCCCAGCCAATGGCGATGCGTCTCCGCGTCGAAGGCTTCGACGAAGCGGTCGGCGGTGGGATAGGACGTGTAGCGAGGCCCCGCCCCGCCGTACTTGCGCAGGAGGTTGGTGTCGACGACCACCCCGTCGTCCGGCAATGGGCTGGCGGCCTTCGTTTCCACGGCGATGAGAGCGTTCATGTCCGCACTATGCCGCCCCCCGCCCCCTCCCGCTTGATCACGATCAAACAACTCCGGCTGCCTCCTACCCCCCTCCGTGGATAGGCGCGAAAGCCCTCCGCCGACCGAAGGCGAATTCCCGACTTCCCGGCTGGTGCCCCTGCTGGGACCCTTCATCGGCGTGGCCGCCTTCACGGCCGCGCTCGCGATCGTGGCCGCCCTGCTCGACTGGTACCGCTACGAGATGCTGCTCGCGGCGGCCGCGATCAGCTGCGCGGCGGCGCTGCCGACGCTCTACCTGATCTACCGCCAGCTCGCCGAGCGCAAGATGGCGCAATCGGCGCTGCGCAGCGCCCAGGCGCGCGTCGGCGGCATCGTCGAGGCGGCGATGGACGGGGTCATCTCCGTGGACGAGCAGCAGCGCATCGTGCTCTTCAACCGCGCCGCCGAGCGCGTCTTCCGCTGGCCGCGCGCCGCCGTGCTGGGCCAGCGCCTCGACATGCTGATTCCCGAGCGCTACCGCGGTGCGCATCGCGAGGACATCGAGCGCTTCGGCCGGACCGCGACCACGTCGCGCGGCATGGGCAGCCAGACCGTGCTCTACGGGCTGCGCGCCGACGGGGAGGAGTTTCCCATCGAGGCGTCGATCTCGCAGTACGAGGAAGGCGGCCGCAAGCTCTACACGGTGATCCTGCGCGACGTGACCGAGCGTGTGCGCGGCGAGCAGCTCCTCGGGCGCAGCGAAGCGCGCCTGCGCGGCATCCTCGATTCGGCCATGGACGCGATCATCACCGTGGACTCGCGCCAGCACGTCGTCCTCTTCAACCGCGCCGCCGAGGAGGTCTTCGGCTGCCCGCGCGACCAGGCGATCGGGGCGCCGCTCGCCTGGTTCATCCCCGAGCGCTACCGGCACGCCCATTCGGGCCTCGTGCACCGCTTCGGCGACACCGGGGATTCGTCGCGGCGCATGGGCGGCGGCCAGCGCATCGTGATGGGATTGCGACGCAGCGGCGAGGAATTCCCCATCGACGCCTCGATCTCGCACATCGTCGAGGAAGGCGAGCACTTCTACACCGTGATCCTGCGCGACGTGACCGAGCGGGTGAACAGCGAGGAGGCCCTGCGCGAATCGCGCGAGGAGATCCGCAACCTCGCGCTTACCGCGAGCGCGGTGCGCGAGCAGGAAAAGAGCCGCATCGCCCGCGAGCTGCACGACGAGCTCGGGCAGGCGCTCACCGCGCTCAAGATCGACGTGGGGTGGCTGCGCGAGCGCCTGCGCGGCGCCCCGGAGCCCGTGCTCGCGAAGCTCACGTCCATGCAGGTGCTCCTCGACGGGACCGTGGCCGCCGCGCGGCGCATCTCCTCGGACCTGAGGCCGCTCATGCTCGACGACCTGGGATTGGTCGCGGCGTGCGAGTGGCTCGCGCACAACTTCCAGCAACGCACCGGCACGCCGTGCGAGCTGGTGCTCGGCGCGGCCGGCGAGCTCGACCTCGCCGATCCCTACGCGACCGCAGTCTTCCGCGTGCTGCAGGAATCGCTCACCAACATCGCGAAGCACGCCGAGGCGACGCAGGTCGAGGCGACCCTGGAGCGCGCCGGCGATACGGTGAACCTCACGGTGCGCGACAATGGGCGCGGCTTCGACCCCGCGGCACCGCGCAAGCAGGGATCGTACGGCATGGTGGGCCTGCGCGAGCGCGCCTACCTTCTGGGCGGGGAGATCCGCGTCGAGAGCGCGCCGGGCCAGGGAACGGTGGTGGAGATGCGCATTCACATCAACGAGCGAGTCGCCGAGGAGACATGATCCGCATCGTCGTGGCAGACGACCACACCATCGTTCGCGAGGGGCTGAAGCAGCTGCTCGCCGCCGCGGGCGACCTCCAGGTGGTCGGCGAGGCGCAGGACGGCTTCGAGGTGATAAAGCGCGTTCGCGAGCTCGACTTCGACCTGCTGCTGCTCGACATGTCGATGCCGGGCAAGAGCGGCATCGAGCTCATCAAGCAGGTGAAGGGCGAGAAGCCGAAGCTGCGCATCCTGGTGCTGAGCATGCACGAGGAGCACCAGTACGCGGTGCGCGCGATCCGCGCCGGCGCGGCCGGCTACCTCACGAAGGAAAGCGCCTCGCGCCAGCTCGTGGAAGCGATCCGCAAGGTGGCGGGGGGCGGCGCCTTCATCAGCAGCGCCGTGGCCGAGCAGCTCGCCCTCGGCGCCATGCCCAACGCGCACGGCCCGCCGCACGAGTCGCTCTCCGACCGCGAGTTCCAGGTCTTGCGCATGCTCGCCGAGGGGAAGTCCATCTCCGACATCGCCGAGCGCCTCAACCTGTCGGTGAAGACGGTGAGCACGCACAAGGCCAACATCCTGCAGAAGATGAACCTGGCGACCTCGGGCGACCTCATCCGCTACGCCATCGCCCATCGCCTCGTCGAGGGCTCCGAAGGCCCCCAGTAGTAAACCGGGGACAGACCACGTTTTTCGTTGCGCGAAACGGCCATTGCCGCCGTCCGATTCCGTTTCGCGCAACGAAAAACGTGGTCTGTCCCCGGTTTTCAGCCCGGCTTTCCGTCGAGGCGCGGGCGCGAGAGGATCGGCCAGTAGCGCACTGCGTAGATGCCGTAGGCGAGCGACCAGCAGGCGCCCGAGGCGATCACCGTCCAGACGTAGCCTTCGCGCCATGCGAGGCCGCCGAATACGCGGATCACCGCCGCGAGCTGCACCAGCCCGTAGCACGCGACTTCCCATGCGTCGGCATGGAGGGGCCGTGCGGTGTGTCCCAGCGCGGTGCGCGTCATCATGCCGATCGTCATGCCACCGATCACGCCGATGGTGAGGGCATGGATCGCGAACTGCGGCGCGATCACGCCGAGCGAGGCGCACGCGCGCAGCGCCAGGTGGATGGGGATCCACGCATAGGCGGCGTGCAGCACCCACACGAGCGGCGTGCGGGTCGTGCGCCATGGACGCCACAGCAAGAGCCGCGCGGCGTGCGCGATCGCCGCCGCGATCGCGAGCGGCGCGAGGACGGCGGCGGGCGCCTGCAGGAGATCGGCGGCGATCACGGCGAGGAGCGCTGCGAGCGCCGCCTTCTCGAGCCATGCCTTGCGTACCGCGCCCGCCCCCGGGATCGCGTTGTTGGTGAACATCGGGATCACGCGCCCGGCCATCACGGCGATGATGAACAGGACGACGTCGAGCCCGAGGTCGATGCTCACCGTGCGCGCCTCCCACGGCAGCACGCCGATGGAGCCGAGGTGCACCGCGAGCGCAGCGAGCCCGGCGGCGAGGAGCAGCGGCACGAAGAAGTAGTTGCGGCGGTTCCCGCTCCTCGCGAGCGGGATCGCGATGCCGATCGCCACGGCGACGGGAAACGCCGCGTTGAGGATGGCGGCCACGATGGGACCCCCCACGACCATCGACACGCGCCCCGCGATCCAGAGCCCGACGATCGCCGCGAGCCACCCGCCGGTCGGCGTGGGGCGGTTCGTCCAGTTGCGCACGGCCGTGAAGAGGAAGCCCGCGATCACCGCGAACGCGAAGCCGAACAGCATCTCGTGCGCGTGGCGGGTGGGGGCCTCCAGGTACGGCACCGGCAGCCAGCCCGCGTACTCGAGGACCCACAGCGCGATGGAGAGCGAGGCGAAGGCCGCGGCGAGGAAATAGAACGGGCGGAAGCCGAGCTCCCAGAGCGCGAAGCCGCGCGGGGCCGGGGGCGTGGGCTCTTCGATGCGCAGCATCGGCGGGGCGCTCAGCGCATCACCCGGATCGGCGTGAGCCGCACGCCGGAGAGCGAGGGCTCGCGCGCGATCGAACGGGCGGCGCTCATTTCGTGCCCTTCACGGGAGCGCGCTTCGCGGGCGGCGGCGGCTCGTCGCCCTGCGGGCGTACGTTCGCGTCGGCCCACCGGAAGTACGCGATCACCTGCTTGATGCTCTCCGGCGTCATGTTCTGCTTGGGCATCGGGACCTTGGTGTTGTCCCCGCGGCCGTGCCGCGGCCGAGGGCGAAGGCGAGCGTTGCCGCGAACGCGAGGAGCGCCAACGCGTTGGCGATCCCGCCCCATTCGCGGATTGTAAAGGAGACCATGGGCCCGGCGAGCCGCAGCACGAGGGAAGCGTGCAGCAGCGCGAGCGGGACGTAGAAGAGCGCCGAGTAGCGCATGCGACGTCGCGTGACGACCGGAACGACGACCGGCGCGTGCGCGAGGATCATGGAGAAGACGAAGCCCAGGCCCAGCGAATGCAGCGCCGCGTCGCGCCACGCCGGATCGATCGCGGACATCGCGGCCCAGGCGAGGCCGCCCACGGCGAGCCATGCGTAGCCCGCGAGGAGCGCCACCGCGGCGTAGCGCGCGAAGCCTTCCGCGTGCACTGTGCGCCGCGCGAGGTCGAAGACGGCGAGCCATGCGGCGAGCGCGAGGAGCCCCGCCCCGAAGAGGACGCCGCCCGCGGTCCCGCTCACCAGGGAGGCGGCCGCTCCCGCGAGCACGAGAACGACCGCGCCGTGGAAGAGCATCGCGGCGATCGCCGGACGCCGGACGAGGCGGGTCATCTCGAGGCGCTCGGCCGCGATCGTGAGCACCAGGAAGGCGAACCACCACGCCGCGCAAACGTCGGGCGGGAGGCCCGCGAGGTTCGCGGCGTTCCCCACCGCCCACGCGACCGAGGCGACGAGCAGCAGCACGATGTGCGCCTCGCGCTGGCGGCGCAGGAGATCGAAGCCCACCGCGATCAGGAAGAGCGGCGCGGCGAATTCGAGCACGAGCCCCGGCCCGCGCACGCCGGCGAGGAGCAGCAATGCGCCGAGCGCCGCGGCCGCCGGGGCGGCGAAGGCATAGCGCCGCCCGAGCGCGATGGCGCGCTCGAGCGAGATCACGGTTCCCAGGAACCCGCCGGTCATGATCGCGCCGTGGTTCGCCGCGGCCGCCGCGAACCGGATCGGCACGCCGAGGCGCGCGAGCCCGCCGAGGACGGCCGCGACGAGGCAGGCGAGCGCGGCGGCGAGCAGCGCAATGCGTGCCGCCGTCACCTCAGTCCCAGCCCATCGCGATACGCGCGCGGTGGCTCATGCGTTGCGGGCTCCACGGCGGATCCCACACCAGCTCGCAGTCGATCCTCGTCTGCGCGCCGAGCCGCTCGGTGAGCTCGCGCACGACGTCGTCGACGATCAGCTCCGCCACCGGACACGCCGCGGAGGTCATCGTGATGTCCACCTTCACCGTGCCCGCGCCCGCTTCTACCCGGTAGACCAGGCCGAGGTCGACGATGTTGAGCGCCATTTCCGGGTCCACGACGCGGCGCAGCGCCGCGGCGATCGCGGGCTCGAGGTCCGCGGGTCCCGAATATTCGAACGCCGCCGGCGCGCTCACTGCGCGGTACTCGCGCGCCGCGCCACTTTCGGCGTCGGGCCGTGCACCACACCGAGGCTCGCAGGAGCCCCGAGAATGTCCTGCAGCGTATGGCGCAGGAGCACCGCGTGGAACGCATCGAGCGCCTCGTGGAGCAGGCCTTCCAGGCGGCAGCGCCCGGCGAGGCCGCAGGTGTTGCCTTCGGGGTCGAAGCACTCGGCGATCGCGAGCGACTCGGTGTCCCGCACCAGCTCGCCCAGGTTGATCTGCGCGGCGGGGCGCGCGAGGGCGAAGCCGCCGCCGCGGCCGCGCGTGTTGCGAAGCAGGCCGAGCTTGCCGAGCGAGTGCACGATCTTCACCAGGTGGTTCTCGGAGATCCGCAGCACGCGCGCCGCCTCGGCGATCGTGCTGCGGCCCTCGTGGGCCCACGCGACGAACATCAGCGTGCGCAGGCTGTAGTCGGTGAAGGAAGTAAGTCGCATGTCGCTTCGGTCCGCGGAGCTCGCGCGGCCGATCGCCGCCGGAGCGGGCGCCTGGAGCGAGGTGTCCTATAAGGTGCATATCGTATGCACCTTTTCGGGCACGATCTTGATCCATCACAAGGTTTGCGCGCCCGCCCCGGGCCTGAACGTCAGTCGAGCGAGCCCTGCGCGGCCTCGGTCCCGGCCGCGGTCGGCGGCCCCTTGAGGATCCACTCGAAGAGCACGCCCAGGAGCGCGCCGGCGAGCGGACCCGCAATGTAGATCCACGTCGTCGAGAGGTCGCCGCGCAGCAGGTCCGGCGCGAGCGAGCGGATCGGGTTCATCGAGGCGCCGCTCACCGGCGCCGCCCAGAGCCCGGCGAGCGCGATGTAGCCGCCGACGGCGAGCGCGCCGTTGGTCCCGACGTTGCGCGCGCCCGAAGCGGTCCCAAGGATGGTGTTCACGAGGCCCGCGGTGAGCACGACCTCCATCGCGAAGGCCGTGCCCGGCCCGGCGCCCGCACCGGGCACGGTCGCGCCAAGCTCGCCGCCCGTCCCGAGGACCAGCCGCAGGAAAAGCGCCGCGGCGAGGCCTCCCGCGCATTGCGCGAGGATGTATCCCGGAACGCGGCGCCAGGGGAAATTGCGCCGCACGGCGAACGCGAACGTGACGGCGGGATTGAGGTGCGCGCCGCTCACTTCGCCCATGAAGTAGATCGCGGCGATCACCAGGAGGCCCGGGGCCACCGCGCGCATCGCCGGCGTGATCGGCCCTGCGCTCGCCGCGGACACGACGCCGCTTCCCGCCGCCACGAGCACGAGCAGGAACGTGCCCCACGCCTCGGCGAAGAGGCGCCGCCATTCGCGGGCCGGGTCGAGGAAGTCGAGTTGGCGCTGCTTCTCCGTGGTGTGCGCGCGATGCGCGGTGGTGGCGCGACGATCGGTCACGGGAACACCTCCTCCGGGCAGTGCCTAGCCGATCGACCCCATCGGCCCGGGATAGCTCACCTCGTCGAGCTTGCCCGTGTCGACGTCGTAGACGAATCCGCGCACCGTGACGGCATCGGGCCCGCTCGTCGGGATCCACGGATGGTGGAGGATCGCCGACATTCCGCGCCGCACGTCCCATTCGAGCCGCTCCATCTGCTGGTCGCTGCGCGCCGCGTCGAGCGGCTCGATCGCGCCGCGGAAGGCGTGGAACTGCGACGGCGTCGAAGCGCACTTCCTGCAGCTCGTGAACGAGCGCTTCGTCGCCTGGCCGAGCAGCTTCTCCGCCGCCGGGTCGCCTTCGAGCCCGGCCTTCAGCAGGTCGTCGGTGAAGGCGAGCATGCCGCAGCGCGTGTGGTGGATGAGGATGATCTCGTGGGTGTCGAGCAGGTGGTGCGAGATGACGAGGCAGCGGATCGCATCGTCGTTCACCACGCCGCCCGCGTTGCGGATGATGTGCGCGTCCCCGGTCTGCAGGCCGAGCAGGTCCTCCACGTCGATGCGCGCGTCCATGCAGGCGAGCACCGCCACGTGCTTCGCGGGATTGATCGGCTGTTTTCCGGGATGGGTCGGCTTGTGCAACGCCTGGCCGGCGGCGTACTGCTTGTTGTTCGCCAGGTACTTGTCCGTCATCTTTGCCATGGTGCCTCCTCGTCGGGGGAACGTGCCCGCGAAGATGCTACCGCCTGCAGCGCGGCCGATCCAGCGAAGCTGCGCAGAGAGCCGTTCTACGCACCCTGGCGGCGCCGCGCGCACCGCTGGAACGCGCGCAGGTGCCGCTCCTGCGATGCAGCCTGCTGGATCAGGGAAAGGCGGGCACGCGCGGCTCGGTGCCCTCGACCCCGGCCTGGGGATGCACCGTGCGGATGCGCTCGCTGATCGCCTCGACGTCGCCGCGCGGCACGTCGGCGATGACGAGCAGCTCGCCGCGCTCGATCGCCGCCTCGAAGTCTTTCAGGCGCGTGCTGCCGACGTTCAGTCCGACCATGCCGCCCAGCAGGGTTCCGACGCCGACGCCGGCGAACGACGCGACCAGCAGCACGGCACCGCCGGCCACGACCAGGTGCGGCTCGAGGGCGAGCCCGACCAGCCCGCACAGGATGCCGGTCGCGCCGCCCACGGGAATGGCGCGCAGCATCGCGGGAATGACGTCGCTCGTCTGCCAGTGCGAGGCCTCGGGCAGCTGCTCGAGCGGCGTGCCGCGCCTCGCCACCACGTGGATGCGCTTCCACTCGACGTGCGCGAGCAGCAGTTCGTCCACCACCTTCTTTCCGACCTGGGTGTCGGGTACGAGGAAATAGAGTCTGCGCATCGGAACATTCTGATGGGCGCGACCCGATCCATGTTGATGCGTATCAACGGGCGCTCGCCTGCCGCTGCGAGACTGCCTCATGGGTTCCCGGTCCGAAAAGGGCGGCGGCAGCTTCTCGGGCATCAAGCTTCTCCTGTGCGAGAACCCGCTGCCGCCGATCGAGGAGGCGATCGCGGCGGTGCGAGCGGAAGTGCCGGTCAAGGGCACGTGCGCGACGTCAGGTTCACGAAGGCAAAGCTGCATCGGCGCGGGGCCCAAGCCTCCTTGCGCCAGATCAATCGCGCTCGCACGCGCGTGTGTAGCCTCTTGCCGATGAGGCGAGCCGATCGAGATCGGGCGATGCGTGGGTTCCTGTCCGCTCCCCTGAGCCGCGGGATCGCAGCGGTCCTCGCGATCAAGCTCGTCGCGCTCTATGCGATCTGGGCGCTCTTCTTCGCGAGCCCTCCGCGCCAGGACGCCGGCGACGTCGCCCGTGCGCTGCTGTCCCAGCCGGCGGCCCCCGCCGCGCAAGGAAACCGGAAATGATCTCCGAGTCCCTCGTCCACCTTTCGCGCCTGCAGTTCGCCGTGACGGCGATGTATCACTTCCTGTTCGTGCCGCTCACCCTCGGGATGGTGTGGATCCTGGTGATCATGGAGAGCGTGTACGTGATGACCGGCAAGACGGTCTACAGGGACATGACGAAGTTCTGGGGCAAGCTCTTCGGCATCAACTTCGCCATGGGCGTCACGACCGGCATCACGCTCGAGTTCCAGTTCGGCACCAACTGGGCGTACTACTCGCACTACGTGGGCGACGTCTTCGGCGCCCCGCTCGCCATCGAGGGCCTGATGGCGTTCTTCCTCGAGTCGACCTTCGTCGGCCTGTTCTTCTTCGGATGGAACCGCCTCTCGAAGGTGCAGCACCTCTTCGTCACGATCCTCCTCGCGGTGGGCAGCAACCTTTCGGCGCTGTGGATCCTGGTGGCCAACGGCTGGATGCAGGACCCCGTCGGCGCGGTCTTCAACGAGCAGACGATGCGCATGGAGCTCGCGAACTTCTGGGCGGTGCTGTTCAACCCGACCGCCCAGGCGAAGTTCGTGCACACCGTGAGCGCCGGGTACGTGACCGGCTCGATCTTCGTGCTGGCGATCTCGTCGTGGTACCTGCTGAAGGGCCGGCACGTCGAGTTCGCGAAGCGCTCCTTTCGCATCGCCGCGGCCTTCGGGCTCGCCTCCGCGGCCTCCGTCATCGTGCTGGGCGACGAGTCGGGCTACACCGTCACCGACGCGCAGCAGACCAAGCTCGCGGCGATGGAGGCCGAGTGGGACACGGAGCCCGCGCCCGCGGCCCTCACGCTCTTCGCGATTCCCGACGAGAAGGACATGCGCAACGACTATGCCGTGCACGTTCCCTACGCGCTGGGCCTCATCGCGACGCGCGGGGTGTCCAAGCAGATCCCGGGGATCAAGGAGATCCGCGAGAAGAACCGCGAGCGTGTCGTCTCGGGAATCGAGGCGGTGAGCGCGCTCGGGGACCTGCGCAAGGACCCGGGGAACGCGGCCGCGCGCCAGCGCTTCGAGCGCCACAAGGCGGACCTCGGGTTCGGGCTGCTGCTGCGCAGGTACACCCCGGACGTGCGCCAGGCCACGCCCGCCATGATCGACCGCGCCGCCGCCGACACGATCCCGCACGTGGCGCCCCTCTTCTGGGGCTTCCGCATCATGGTCGGTCTCGCCTTCGCGATGCTCGCCCTCTTCGCGATCGCCTTCTACTACACGCTGCGCGGACGCTGCGGCGAGCAGCAGTGGCTCCTCCGGTGGGCGCTCTGGTTCCTGCCCGCACCGTGGATCGCGGCCGAGCTGGGCTGGTTCGTCGCCGAATACGGGCGCCAGCCCTGGACCATCTACGGCGTGCTGCCCACCTTCCTCTCCGCCTCGTCCCTCTCGGTGGGTAGCCTCTACGGCTCCCTCGCCGGCTTCATCGGCATCTATACGGGGCTCGCGGTGGTCGAGGTCTACCTGATGCTCAAGTACGCGCGCCAGGGCCCGGTGCCCACCGCGCAAATCGCAGGAGCGTGACCGCCATGCTCGACTACGAGACCCTGCGCTTCATCTGGTGGCTCCTGGTGGGCGTGCTCCTCATCGGCTTCGCGGTCATGGACGGCCACGACATGGGCGTGGGGATGCTCCTGCCCTTCGCCGGGCGCGACGACACCGAGCGGCGCGTGATCATCAACACCGTGGGCCCGCACTGGGACGGCAACCAGGTCTGGTTCATCACCGCGGGCGGCGCCGTGTTCGCCGCCTGGCCGCTCGTCTACGCGGCGGCGTTCTCCGGGTTCTACTGGGCGATGCTCGCGGTGCTGTGGACCCTCTTCCTGCGGCCCGTGTCCTTCGACTTCCGCAGCAAGATCGACCGGCCGGCCTGGCGCCGCACGTGGGACTGGGGGATCTTCGCCGGCAGCGCGGTGCCGACCCTCATCTTCGGCGTGGCCTTCGGGAACTTGCTGCAAGGCGTGCCGTTCCATTTCGACGAGAACCTCGTCTCGTACTACACCGGCTCCTTCTGGCAGCTGCTCAATCCCTTCGCGCTGCTCGCGGGCGTGGTGAGCGTTGCGATGACCGGCTTCCACGGCGCGAACTACCTCATGCACCGGACCGAGGGCGCGATCGCTGCGCGCGCGCGAACCGCCTCGCTCGCCTTCGGCATCCTCCTCCTCGTCACGTTCGCCCTGGCCGGGGTGTGGGTGGCCGCCGGCGTGGGCGGATACGCGATCACCTCGGGCGCCGATCCCTTCGCCGCGTCGAACCCGCTCGCCAAGAGCGTCGCCGTCGCGCCCGGGGCGTGGCTCCTCAACTATTCGCGCCATCCCCTCACGATGCTCGTTCCCGCGGCCGGCTTCGTCGGCACGCTCGCCGGGATCGTGCTCGCCCGCAGCGGGCGCACGCTCTGGGCCTTCGCCAGCTCGTCGGTCGCCCTGGCCGGCGTGATCGGGACCGCCGCGGTCTCGATGTTCCCCTTCGTGATGCCCTCGAGCTCGGACCCGCGCTCCAGCCTCACGCTCTGGGACGCCACCTCGAGCGAGCTCACGCTGGGCCTCATGTTCTGGGCGGTGGTGATCCTCATGCCGATCGTGCTCGTCTACACCGCGTGGGCCTACCGGGTGATGGCCGGCAAGGTGACCGCGGCCTACGTGCGCGAGAACGGGCCGACCGTCTACTGAGGAGGCGCGACGATGTGGTACTTCACCTGGGTGCTGGGAGTCGGATTCGCGGTCCTGCTCGCGATCCTGAACGCCATGTGGGGCGAGATGGAGGAGGGCCGCGCGAACGCCGGCGAGGAGCACCGCCGCTAACCGGAGCGGACCCGCGTCGCGCTACCGGTAGGCGACGCAGGACTCGCAGATCGTGCCGCTCACGTCCTTCTTCAGGTGGGCACGGCGCAGCGCCATGAAGGCCTCGCTGTTCCAGCCCGCGAGGAAAGGCACCTGGTTCAAGTCGGCCATCACCCACTTGTCGCCCGCGTCGAAGCAGCACGCGGAGAGCTTGCCGTCGTAGGTGATGTGGCCCTCGGTGAACGCGGACCAGCAGGGAAGCGGCTCGCGCAGCGCGCCGATGCGGCCCTGGTTCCCCGCGATCGGCCGGTAGCCCAGCTCCTCCTCGCGCAGCGTGGCGAGGCTTCCCATGGAATAGAGCGGCAGCCAGTAGTGCTCGTCGACGTAGGGCCGGATCTCGTCCACCAGCGCCATCATCTTCTCCTGCTGCTCGCCGTCGTAGCGGATGCTCGAGGCATAGAGGCCGCAGTCGTAGCCGCCCTCCTCGCGCACCTTCCACGCCGCCTTGAGGTTGGCGATCGCGTCGCGCCAGAGCCTGGGCTTCACCTGCGCGATCTCGCGGAACTGCTCCTCGTCGGCGTTGTTCATCGAGAACTTGAGCGAATCGAGCCCCGCCTCCATGCACGCCTTCACGCGCGCGGGCTTCGAGAGCGAGCCGTTGGTGGTGAGGAAAACATAGCGGATGCCGCGCTCCTTCGCGTAGGCGATGGCATCGGGCAGCCAGTCGCACATGAACGACTCGCCGATGTAGAAAACGCCGAGCTCCTCGACGCCCGCGTCCACCATCTCGCCCACCACGCGCTGGTAGAGAGCGCGGTCCATCTCGCCGCGGTTCTTCATGCGCAGGCGATGCGCGCAGAAGCCGCAGCGGTAGTTGCACTGCGACGTGAGCTCGATCTTCACCGAGCGCGGCGCGGGCAGGCGGTCCGAGAGGTAGCGCTGCGGGATGCCGGTGACGGCGTCGATGCGGGAAGTGATCGTGCGGGTACGGGTCGCGGGCTCGCTCATGGCTTCGGTTCTTCCGGTTCGTCGGCAACGTAGCACGCGCCCCGAAGGCTGCGGGCGCGGCAACGAGAAATCTTGATCCAGTGCAAGCCTGCGCGAAAAAAGGTCGCGAAAAACGCGTTCCGCATTGTTTCGGGCCGGTCTTGCGGCTAGCCTCGGGGCTTCGTTCATCACCGTCGAAAGCCATGGCCGAACCCGTTCCGGGCGCGCCCCTGCCGCGATGGAAGTTGCGCGGGCGCTCCCTCCTCCCCGTCGTCCAGGGCGGCATGGGGATCGGCGTTTCCGCGCACCGCCTCGCCGGCAGCGTGGCCCGCCTGGGTGCCCTCGGCACCATCTCCAGCGTCGATCTTCGCCAGCACCATCCCGACCTCCTCGCCGAGCGCAGCACGGACAAGGAGAAGCTCGACCGCCTGAACAACGTCGCGCTCGACCGCGAGATCCGCGCGGCGCTGGCGCTTTCCGGCGGCGCGGGCGCGATCGGCGTGAACGTCATGAAAGCGGTGAACGCGCACGCGCAGTACGTGCGGCAGAGCTGCGAATCGGGGGCGCACGCGATCGTGATGGGCGCGGGACTTCCGCTCGATCTGCCCGAGCTCGCGAGCGGCTTTCCCGACGTCGCGTTGATTCCCATCCTCTCCGAGGCCCGCGGCGTCTCGATCGTGCTGCGCAAGTGGATGCGCAGGAACCGGCTTCCCGACGCGATCGTGATCGAGCACCCGCGCTACGCCGGCGGCCACCTGGGGGCGACCCGCATCGCCGACGTGGCCGAGCCGCGCTACGACTTCGAGCCCGTGCTGGCGGGCATCTTCGCGATCTTCGACGAGCTCGGCCTCGGCCGCGACCGCGTCCCGGTGATCGTCGCGGGCGGCATCCACACGCACGAGCAGGTGCGCGCGCTTCTTGCGCTCGGCGCCTCGGCCGTGCAGTTGGGCACGCCCTTCGCCGTGTGCGCCGAGGGCGATGCCCATCCCGAGTTCAAGCGCGTGCTCGCCCAGGCGAAGCCCGAGGACCTGGTCACGTTCATGAGCGTGGCCGGCCTTCCCGCGCGCGCCGTCGCGACGCCGTGGCTGCGCAATTACCTCAAGCGTGAGAAAGCGCTGCAATCCCATGCGAAGGCCGACCCGCGCCGCTGCGTGCCCGGCCTGCAATGCCTCACCGCGTGCGGCCTGCGCGACGGGCTCGCGAACGCGGGTCAGTTCTGCATCGCGACCCGGCTCGCGCACGCGCTGCACGGCGACGTGAAGAAGGGCCTCTTCTTCCGCGGCTCCGAGGCGCTTCCGTTCGACACCGCGATCCGCCCCGTGGCCGACCTCCTCGAATACCTCCTCACGGGCCTCAGGCCCGCATCGCCCTAGGAATCCCATGGACATCCCCGTCGCTCCTCCGACCCGCGAACCGATCCCGATCCGCCAGGAGAAGGCCGCCGCCCGCGGCAGGCAGGTGGCGTGCACCGCGTGCGCGATGCATCCGCTCTGCTTCCCTCTCTCGGCGGCGGAGGGATGGCTCAACGCGGTGCAGACGCGCCGGCGGCTCGCGAAGGGCGAACGGCTCTATCGCGCGGGCTCGCCGCAGACGGCGCTCTTCGCCGTGCGCGCCGGGTTCCTCAAGGCGTGCGCGCCGGGCGCCGACGGCGGACGCTTCATTGTGCGCTTCCTGCTGCCGGGCGACACCGCGGGGCTCGACGCCTTCGCGAGCGGCGTGCACGCCACCGAAGCCATCGCGCTGGAGGACTCGCAGGTGTGCGAGATCCCGCGCCATCGCGCCGAGATCCTCGCCGAGAACATCCCGAGCCTGGGCGCACAGCTGCGCAAGCTCCTCGGCAGCGAGCTCGCGCGCTCGCAGGAGCACGCGGCGCTGCTCACGCGCCATTCCGCCTCCGAGCGCGTCTCGCGCTTCCTCCTCGACCTGTCGCACCGCTGGGCCGAGCGCGGCTACTCGAAGAGCGCCTTCCGCCTGCCGATGCGCCGCCAGGAGATCGGCGAGCACCTCGGGCTCACCATGGAGACCGTGAGCCGCATCCTCTCCGATTTCCAGTCGCGCCGATGGATCCACCTCACGCGCGGCGCGGTGGAGATCCTTCCCGAGGCGCAGCTCGTTCCGGCGCCGCACGCGTAGCCTTCGGCGTCGGGCAGGCGCTGCCTGCGCGGCGACAAAGCGCGGTCGGGGCCTTCTTTCCCCGTCAGGAAAAGCGCGGCTTGTCCCCGATCTTCAGGAGCCGCGCGAGGAGCGCGCGCGTGCGCGGCGCCTCGATCGCGTCGAGCGTGTTCTTCACCAGAAGCGCCGCCTCGGTATCGCCCTCGACCACGAGGCGGCGATGGAAGAAGAGCGTGTCGGCGTCCTCCTCGCGCGCGGCGATACGCATCAAATCGCGCGCCGACGCGCGCAGGCGCAGGTAGGGCGCGCCGCTCGGGCGCATCGGCACGAAGCGGCGGCCGGCCACGCGGAAGCTCACGCGCAGCGTGGGCTCCTTCACCTCGATCGCGACCTCGCGGCCGGCGAGGCGCTCGAAGATCTCGTCGGGGAGCTTGCGGCGCAGGAATACGTTGAGCGTGGTGGCGAGCGCAGCCGAGGCGATCCTCACGACGCCATCCCCTCGCGGTGCATGCCGGCGCGGCCGTGCCAGTACCCGTCGCAGGGCGAGGCGGGCAGCGCCGCAGCCAGGCGCGCCGATGCGGCGCCGGCATCGACCGTTCCGCGTGCCGCATCGGCGAACGCCTGCACGACCTCCTCCATGCGCTCGGGTTGCGGCGAAAGGCGCAGCACGTCCACGCCCATCGCGATCGCCTGGTCCACGTAGGGCAGCAGGTTCTGCACGCGCGCCGATTGCGTCTGCACGCCGTTCAGCACCAGGAAGGGCTCGCCGTCCTGCGTTCGCAGTGCCAGCCCCTCGGGGTCGCGGATGCAGCGATAGTCGCAGTGGTCCTTGTCGAGGTTGTGGTAGCGGGCCGTGAAGCAGCGCGCCGACACCGCGAGGGGCAGCCGCCCGAACGCGAAGAGCTCGCTCTCGATCGCCGCGCCCGCCGCCGCGATCACCTCGGCGAGGCCCGCTCCCGAGAGCTCCACCGGCGCGACCCAGCGCGTCGCCCCGCATTCGACGAGGAGCTCGAGCGTCGCGGCGTTGTAGACGTTGAGGAAGGGACCGGCGACGAACGGGGCGCGGCCGGCCAGGAGCCGCACGGCGCCCATGTCGTTCGCCTCCACGCGCAGGCGCCCGTTCTCCACCAGCTGCCGCATCATGCGCAGGTCCGCGTCGTTCTCGATCAGCTCGTAGGTGGAAAGGATCGCCTCCTTTCCCGATTCGGCGACCTTTCCCGCGAGCTCGATCCAGTCCGCCTGCCGCAGCTCGTGCCGGCGCGAGCACACCGTCTCGCCGAGATACACGATGTCGACGGGCCACGACAGGGCGCGCGAATAGAAGTCGAGGACGCGCTCGCGCGGCCAGTAATAGGTGAGCGGGCCGAGGGCGATGCGAGGCGGCGCGGGGCGATTCATTTCCATGGCCGGTGATAGGCGCCGAGCGTGCACTGCAATCCTTCCGAGACCCCGGCGAGCGCCTGCTGCCAGGCCGGGCGCACGCGGTAGCGTTGCGGGCTCGCCGCGCACTCGTCGAGGGCGGCGCGCCACACGCGCGTCACCGTCTCCACGTAGCGCGGGCTCCTCTGGCGTCCCTCGATCTTCACCGCGACCGCGCCCATCGCCTGCAGCCGCGGCAGGAGCTCCAGCGTATTGAGGCTGGTCGGCTCCTCGAAGGGGTAGTACACGTCGCCGTTCACCTCGAAGCGTCCGCGGCACAGGGTCGGGTAGCCGGGATTCTCGCCGGGCGCGAAGCGGTCGATGAGCACGCCGCCCAGGCGCGACTCGAGCGCGTCCTTCGTCTCCTGCCAGCGGATCGCGCCTGCGGGCGAGCAGCCGCCGTGGGTATTGGGCGATTCGCCGGTCGCGTAGGAAGAGAGCGCGCAGCGTCCCTCGACCATGATCGAGAGGCTTCCGAAGCCGAACACCTCGATCTCGACCGGCGTTCGCTCGATCACGCGCTCGACCTGCGCGAGTGCCAGCACGCGCGGCAGCACCGCACGCGCGATGCCGAAGCGCTCGTGGTAGAAGTTGATCGCCTCGTGGTTGGTGGCCGACCCCTGCACCGAGAGATGCAGGCGCAGCTCCGGGTGCGTGCGCGAAGCGTAGCGCAGCAGCCCCGCGTCGGCCACGATGATCGCATCGGCGCCGAGCTCGGCCGCGCGGTCCACATCGGCCTCCCATCGCTTCGCCGCGCCGGGCTGCGGGAACGTGTTGAGCGCGACCAGCACGCGCGCGCCCTTGCGGTGCGCATAGGCGATGCCCTCGGCGACCGTCCGGTCGTCGAAGTTCAGGCCGGCGAAATTGCGCGCATTGGTGGCCCCCCGGAAGCCCAGGTAGACGTCGTCGGCGCCATGGTCCACCGCCGCCTTGAGCGACGGCGGCGTGCCGGCGGGGCACACGAGCCGCATGCGGCGGCCGGTTTCGGGGAAGGGGGCGGAAGTAGCCAACGCCCGAAGGCTACCGGCTCACCGTGGCCGGGTGTTTGAACAGGATCACGAAAATGGGGACAGACCACATTTTTCTTTCCGCGAGACGATGTATCGCGATGTCCGTTTCGTTTCACGGAAAGAAAAATGTGGTCTGTCCCCGGTTTCGCGGAAAAAGGGGGGCCGTCCCCACACTAGGAAAACTCCTAGCCGGTTGCTAGGACCGGCCCCATCGATTGTTCGGACCCGGGCCTAGGCACGGTTTCAGCCAGCGCCGATGTTGCGCCGCGTCAAGGGCGCGGAGACTTGTCGGCATGGAAACGACACAAGTCACCCGCGTCTACATCGTCGAGGATTCGGCCGCGATCCGCTCCCGCCTGGCGGAGATGCTCGCCCGGATGGATCGCGTGAGCGTGGTCGGCGAGGCCGAGAACGCGCGCGAAGCGGTCGCCGGCATCCTGAGCGCCCGCCCCGACAGCGTCCTCCTCGACCTGAATCTCATGGGTCGCACCGGCATCGAGGTGATGCGCACGGTGCTCCCGAAAGCCCCCGAGATCGTGTTCGTCGTGCTCACCAACCACGCCGAGCCGCAATACCGCCGCGCCGCGACCGACGCCGGCGCCGCGTATTTCCTGGACAAGTCCCGCGAGTTTGACCGCGTGCGCGAGGTCATCGCGGAAATCGCAGCAACGCGCCCCACGCGCCACTAGGAGAATTTCCGACCATGAACATCGCGACCGCCATCGCCACCCCCATGAGCCCCGTTCACATCCACCGCACCCCCACCGACGCCTCGCGCGGCCTGAGCACCGTCGCCCGGTTCCGCACGCGTTGCGTCACCTGCAACCTGCGCGAGATCTGCCTGCCCTGCGGCCTGCAGGCGAACGACATGGCGCGCCTCGACGAAGTGGTCTACACGAAGAAGCGCCTGAAGCGCGGCGAGACGCTCTACCGCTCCGGCGAGGAGTTCGAGTCCCTCTACGCGGTGAGGAGCGGCTTCTTCAAGTCGAGCGTCGTGCTCGAGGACGGCCGCGACCAGGTGACCGGCTTCCACATGGCGGGCGAGATCGTCGGCATGGACGGCATCGGCACCGACCGCCACGCCGCCGACGTGGTCGCGCTCGAAGACAGCGAAGTGTGCGTGATCCCCTACGTCCGCCTGGAGGAAGCGGGACTGCAGCGCCAGCTCTCCAAGGTGATGAGCCGAGAGCTGGTGCGCGACCAGGGCGTGATGATGCTCCTCGGGACGATGCGCGCCGAGGAAAGGCTCGCCGCGTTCCTGCTCAACCTCTCGCAGCGCTTCGTCGCGCGCGGCTATTCGCCCAACGAGTTCCACCTGCGCATGACGCGCGACGAGATCGGCAGCTACCTCGGGCTCTCGCTGGAGACCGTGAGCCGCCTCTTCTCGCGCTTCCAGGCGGAGGACCTGATCGCGGTGCAGCAGAAGCACATCCGGATCCTCGACACGGCCGGCCTGCGCCGCGTGATGGTGCACGAGCAGAACTAGGAGGCGGAATGTTCAAGCACATCCTGGTCCCGACCGACGGCTCCCCGCTTTCGCTCAAGGCGGCGAAGGCGGCGGTGGACCTCGCCAAGGTGCACAAGGCGAAGATCACGGCGATCCACGTGATGGCGCCCTACGTGCCGCCCATCGCCGGGGACGCGATCATGTACTACCCCGAGTCCTTCTCGCCCGAGGAATACGGGAAGGCGGTCGAGAAGGAAGCGCAGAAGGCCCTCGCCAAGGTGAAGGCGGAGGCGGCCGCCGCGGACGTCGCGTTCGATTCGGTGGCCGTGACGCACGACCAGCCCTGGGAATCGATCGTCGATGCCGCGAAGAAGTCGAAGTGCGACTTGATCGTGATGGCCTCCCACGGCCGGCGCGGCCTCGCGGGCCTGCTGCTGGGAAGCGAGACCACGAAGGTCCTCACGCACTCGCGCACGCCGGTGCTCGTCTGCCGCTAGGAAAGGCCATGCACCACCTCACCCATTCGCAACGCGACCGGCTCCGCGCGCAGCTCGCCGAGCGCGCCGCCGTGCTGCGCGGCGAGATCGCCCAGGCGCTGCACGAGACCGCCGCCCCCGCCGAGCTCGGTCTTCCCGGGCGCCGTGTGGAAGCGGGCGACGAGGCGGTGGCGGACCTGGAAGCCTCGATCGAGCTCTCGGGCGTGGAGCGCGACGCCGACGAGCTCAACGCGGTCGTCGCGGCGCTCGCGCGCATCGACGGCAACCGCTACGGCCTGTGCGGCGAATGCGGCGCGCCGATCGCCTACGAGCGCCTGCTCGCGCAACCGCAGGCGCCGCGCTGCATCCGCTGCGAGACCGAGCGCGAGCGCATGCGCGCGCGCCCGAGCCTCCCGGCGCTCTGAGTCCCATGGGGCACCTGCGGGCGTTGGCGGCCGCGGCGCTCCTCTTCGCGCTTCCCGCGCGCGGCGACACTCCGGTTCCCCAAGCGCCGGTCCGCGACTGCGCCGCCCCCGCGATCGCGCCGATTTCCGCGAGCGAGCGGCTGCCCGCGCTCCCCGGCATGCGCATCGGCCTCGCGCTCGGCAGCGGATCGATCCACGGCCTCGCGCACATCGGCGTGATCGAGGCGCTCGAAGCGCGCGGTGTCGACGTGAAGGTGGTGGCCGGCACGAGCGTCGGCGCGCTGGTGGGAAGCCTCTATGCGAGCGGCATGAGCGGGCGCGACATCGAGGCGATGGCCAAGACCATGGACCTCGAGCACCTCGGCGATTTCGTGCCCTCGTGGCAGGGGCTGCTGCGCAACGACGACCTGGGCACACGCCTGGCGCGCGTGTTCGGATCGCGGCCGATCCAGAGCTGGCCGCGGCGCTTCGGCGCGGTGGCCGCGAACCTCGACAACGGCATGCGCCGCGTGCTCGACAGCGGCGACGGCGCGACCGCGGTGCTGGCCTCCACCGCGATGCCGGTCTATTTCGCGCCGGTGAAGGTGGACGGCGAGCGCCTCGGCGACGGCGCGCTGGTGGAGCCCGTGCCGGTGCGAAGCGCGCGCGAGCTCGGCGCCGACTACGTGATCGGGGTCGACGTCGCCTATCGTCCCTACGAGGCGCGCGCGAGCGGGCTGCTGCAGAACGGCTTCCAGGCGATGCACATCCTCGTGAACGCCCTCGCGCAGACGGAGATGCGCTCCGCCGACTTCCGCATCCGCATCGACGCGCACCACACGATGATGGAGTGCGGCGACCAGGCGCTCGTCGCCGCGGGACGCGAAGCCGTGGCGCGCGAGTGGCCGGAGCTGCGCAAGTCGCTCATCGCCGCGCAGGCGGGAACCGGGGCTTTGGCGACGCAGTGACCGCGATGCCGCCCGCGGTGAAGGCGTCGGCCTACGCGCCCAGCGCCTTCGCGATGAAGAAGAGCACCAGCGCCGCCACGATCGCGATGAAGAACCACGTCCAGCGTTCCTTGGTCGTCATGGTTTGATCCTCAGGTCGAGCACCATCTGCCGTGTGTAGGGGTCCTCGTCGGGAACGTTCACGAAGCCGAGCTCGCCGCACAGGCGCAGCATCGCGGTGTTCGAGGCGAGGATCCAGCCGATCATCGTCTTGAGCCCCCGGCTCCTCGCGGTCTCGATGATCGCGTTCATGAGGAGCCGTCCCAGTCCGCGACCCTGCCACGCGTCCGCGATCACGATCGCATACTCGCAGGAGTCGCCGTCGGGAAGCGTGATGTAGCGCACCACGGCGATCTCGCGCTCGCCCCCCGCCTCCTCGAGCACGGCGACGAGCGCCATCTCGCGGTCGTAGTCGATCTGCGTGAAGCGCGCGAGCATCGCGGGCGTGAGGCTCTTCAACGTGCTCTGGAAGCGCGAGTGGATGGTCTCGCCCGAGAGCGACTCGACGAAGGCCTGCTCGATCTTCGCGTCCTCGGGCCGGATCGGGCGGATCTTCACCCACTCGCCGCCGGGCAGCCGCGCCATCGTCTCCATCTCCTCGGGATAGGGATGGATCGCGAGGTGCGCGTAGCGCGTGCGCTGCTCGCCCGCGGGGCGCAGCACGATGCGCGCGTCCACGGCGATCACGCCGCCCTCGTCGGCGATGAGCGGGTTCACGTCGAGCTCCTCGAGCTCGGGCAGCGCGCACGCCATCTCGGAAACCCGTAGCAGCACCGCCACGAGGGCCTTGCGGTCGACCGCGGGAAGGTTGCGGAACTCGCCGAGCATCATCCCCACGCGAGTCCCGCGGATCATGTTCTCCACCAGCAGCTCGTTCAGCGGCGGCAGGCCGATCACCCGGTCCTTCAGCACCTCGACCGCGATGCCCCCCGCGCCGAACGCGATCGCCGGCCCGAAGATCGAGTCGCGCAGCACGCCCACCATGAGCTCGCGCCCGTGCGGGCGCGCGACCATGGTCTCCACGGTGACGCCCGTGATGCGCGCGTCGGGCCGGCGCGCCTTCACGGCCGCGCGGATCTGCGCGAACGCGGCGCGCACCGCGTCGGCGTCCGCGAGCGCGAGCTTCACGCCGCCCACGTCGCTCTTGTGCGTCACGTCGGGCGAGTCGATCTTCATCACCACGGGAAAGCCGATCGCCTGCGCCGCGCGCGCCGCCTCGTCCGCCGTCGCGGCGGTGAGCGTGCGCGCGACCGGGATGCGGTACGCCTCGAGGAGCGCCTTCGATTCCGGGCCGGAGAGCTGCCGGCGCCCCTCGGCGAGCGCGGCCGCGACGATCGCGCGCGCGCCCTCGGCGTCCGGCGGCTCGGTATGCGCGAGCGGCCCCGGCGCTTCGAGGAGCGCGCGCTGGTTGCGATAGAACTGCGCGAGGTGCGCGAAGGTCTCGACCGCGGTCTCCGGTCCGCGAAACACCGGAAGCCCGGCCTTGCGCATCTGCGCGCGCGCCACCTCCACGCTCGCCTCTCCCATCCACGCGGCGATCACCGGCTTCGAGGCGCCCGCGGCGGCCTCCACCACCGCGCGCGCCGCCTCCTCGGGCGCGGTCATCGCCTGGGGCGTGAGCACCACGACGATGCCGTCGACGCCGGGATCGGCGAGGCACGCCCCCACCGCGGCCCGGTAGCGATCGGGGCCCGCGTCGCCGATGAGGTCGATGGGGTTGCCGTGGGACCACGTGGCGGGGAGCAGCCGCTGCATCGACTCGAACGTCGCGGACGAGAGCGTGGCGAGCTCGAGGCCCAGGTCCGCGGCGCGGTCGGCCGCCATCACGCCGGGCCCGCCGCCGTTCGTGATCACCGCGAGCCGCTCGCCCCTCGGGCGCACGTGGGCCGCGAGCGCCTGCGCCGCGCCTACCAGGTCCTGCATCGCGCGCACGCGCACCGCGCCCGTGCGGCGCACGACCGCGTCGAACACGTCGTCCTTGCCCACGATCGCGCCGGTGTGCGACACCGCCGCGCGCGAGCCCGCGGGATGGCGTCCCACCTTCATCAGGATCACGGGCTTCACGCGCGCCGCGGCGCGCAGGCTGCCCACCAGGCGCCGCCCGTCGCGCACGCCCTCGACGTAGAGCAGGATGTGCTCGGTCTTGTCGTCCACCGCGAGGTAGTCGATCACCTCGCCGAAGTCGAGGTCGATGGATCCGCCGAGCGAGATCACGCTCGAGAACCCGACGCCGTTGGAGGTCGCCCAGTCGAGCATCGCCGTGCACACCGCGCCCGATTGCGAGACGAGCGCGAGCGAGCCGGGAAGGCCGTGACCGCGCGCGAACGTGGCGTTCAACCCGATCGGCATGCGCATGAGCCCGATGCAGTTCGGGCCCATCACGCGCACGCCGGCGCGCCGGGCGGTAGCGAGGAGCTGCGCCTCGAGCTTCGCGCCTTCGGGACCCGACTCGGAGAATCCCGCGCTGATCACCACCGCCGCGGGAATCTTCATCGCGCCGCATTGCTCGACGATCGCGGGGACGGTCGCCGCCGGCGTCGCGATCACCGCGAGGTCCACCGGCTGCGCGAGCCGGTCCACCGAGGGCACGCACGGCACGCCGCGGACGTTCGCGTACTTCGGGTTCACGGCGAAGAGCGCGCCACGGTAGCCGCCGGTGCGCAGGTTCTCCAGCACCCGCCCGCCCACCTTCTCCGGGAGGTCCGAGGCGCCCACCAACACGACGGAGCGCGGCTCGAAAAGCGGCGCGAGGTAGTGGCCGCTCACGGGATCAGGCGCAATCGCCGGTCTCGCGCTTCGGGCACCCCTGGGGCCGCTGCGTGGGGACCAGCGGGCATCGGTTGAGCTCGAACGGCGAGCGTTGCAGGAGGCACGTGAGCGCGCTGCAGCCGCTGCCGATCGCCCAGAAGAAGACGAACCCCAGGGTATAGGCGGCGAGGCGGCTCGCCCCGAGCGGGATGCCGAACCATTGCAGGTCGGCGGGATCGACGATCGAGAAGAAGAGGCCCACGGCGGGAATCGCCACCATGAAGCCGGGCCACAGGACCCACATGAGCCGTTGTCCCATCGTCGTTCCTCCGTCAGACCGCGGGCTTCAGCGCGACGGCTTCGGCCGTGCCGCTCCAGCGCGCCGAGAGCCGCCAGGAGCCGTGCGCGTCCTCCAGCTGCAGGTTCCACGGCCCCTGCGCCGGAATTCTAACGGCTCCTTCGTAGACGCCGGCACCGGCCGCATGGAGGGCGACGCTCTGGTCCAGGCCGGAGCGCGTCGCGTTCACGAGCCTCAACGTCGGCGGCTCGGCGGGCGCGGTGCCCGACGTGACGAGCACGCGCACGCGGTCGCGGCCTTCGTTGAACTGCAACGTGGCGGCGAGGCCGAGCGCCTGGGCGCGCTCCTCGCGCGCGATCACCTTGTTGATCGCGAGGCCGCGCTGGTAATAGTCCTCCGCGACCAGGCCGTCGTTGGTCTCGACCGCGATCACGGCGGTCGCGACTCCCGCGCACACCACGATCGCCGGTCCGGACATGAGGATCCAGGGCCAGGGCTCGCGGTACCACGGGCGGGGCGGGCGTTCAGTGCTCATCGTGGGATTCCTTGTGGACCATGGACGAGGGAACCAGGAAGCGCGATTTCTCGCGCAGCACCACCGGCTGGCCGGTGCCGACGGTGCGCAGCACGAATACGATGGTCTGCGAGCGCTCGGCCTCGTGCGGGGTCGCACGCACGCGCACCGCGAGGAGCGTCGAGGAAGTCGGCTCGATCGCGATCGGCTGCGGATCGGCGATGAGGCGCACGTCGCGCAGGTGCTTGGTGGCGGGCACCTCGAGCGTGAAGCGCTGCGCCTCGGCGGACGTATTCATGATGCGCAGCTGGAAGACGTTCTCGATGCGCTCGTCGCCCACCTCGCGCTCGAGGGCTGCGCGGTCGCGGATCACGTCCATCTTCATCGGCACGCGCATCCACAGGCTCGCCCCCGCGGCGGCGACGATCGCGGCGAGGATCGACGAGTAGAGCAGCACGCGCGGGCGCAGCGTGCGCCTGACGATCTGCTTCCCGGTCCAGCCCTGCTCGAGCGCGTTCTCGGTGGAGTAGCGGATGAGGCCCTCGGGATAGCCCATCTTGCGCATCACCTGGTTGCAGCCGTCGATGCAGGCGGCGCAGCCGATGCACTCGTACTGGAGGCCCTTGCGGATGTCGATGCCGGTGGGGCATACCTGCACGCAGATGTCGCAGTCGACGCAGTCGCCCAGCCCCAGCGCCCTCGGGTCCGCGCTCTTGCTGCGGCTGCCGCGCGGCTCGCCGCGCTGCGGGTCGTAGGTGATGATCAGCGTGTCGCGGTCGAACATCGCGCTCTGGAAGCGCGCGTACGGGCACATGTACTTGCACACCTGCTCGCGCATCCAGCCGGCGTTGCCGTAGGTCGCGAAGGCGTAGAAGAAGACCCAGAACGCCTGCCACGGCCCGTAGGAGAGCTCGAGCGAGGCGCGGCCGAGGCTGCGGATGGGCGTGAAATAGCCCACGAACGTGAAGCCGGTCCACAGCGCGATCGCGATCCACACGAGGTGCTTCGCCGACTTGAGCGCGACCTTGCGCGCCCCGCCCGTGGCGTCGAGCTTGATCCGCGCGACCCGGTCGCCTTCGATCTTGCGCTCCACCCACAGGAAGATCTCCGTGTAGACGGTCTGCGGGCACGCGTAGCCGCACCACAGGCGTCCTGCGATCGCCGTGAAGAGGAAAAGCGAGAAGGCGCTCACGACCAGCAGGATCGTGAGGTAGATGATGTCCTGCGGCCAGAGCGTGAGCCCGAAGATGTGGAACTGGCGCGCCTCGAGGTCGAAGAGCACCGCCTGGCGAGCGTTCCACGTGAGCCAGGGCAGGCCGTAGAAGACGAGCTGCGTGGCGAACACGAGCGCCCAGCGCCAGCGCGCGAACCAGCCGTGCACCGCGCGCGGATAGATTTTCCTGCGGACCTCGTAGAGCGACTGCTCGGCGTCGGGCGCGGGTGCCACCGGGATCACCTTGCGCCCGAGCGCCCCGCGCCGGGCCGCAACCCTCGCGCTCGCGTCGGGATTCGGCGCGGCCACCGCTATTTCGCTTCCGCCACTCGGGACTGCGCCTGCGGATGCGAGAGGCTGTAGATGTACCCGGCGAGCAGGTGCACGCGCGCCGGGCCGAGGAAGTCCTTGTGCGCCGGCATCACGATGTTGCGCCCGCCCGTGATCGTCTCGACGATGGTCGCCTCCGACGGGCCGAAGAGCCAGATCTTGTCCGTGAGGTTGGGCGCGCCCATCAGCGTGTTGCCCTTGGCGTCCGCCCCGTGGCAGCCGACGCAGTAGGTGGCGAAGTTCTTCTGGCCGCGTGCGGCGCGCGCCGGGTCGTGCGCAAGGCCCGAGAGCGAGCGCACGTAGTTCGCCGTGTCGATCACGCCTTCCTTGCCGAGCGCCGGGCCGAAGGGCGGCATGATGCCGTTGCGGCCGTCGAGGATGGTCTCCTGGATCTTCTCCGGCGTGCCGCCCCACAGCCAGTCGTCGTCGGTGAGGTTCGGGAAGCCGCGGCCGCCGCGCGCGTCCGACGCGTGGCACTGGGTGCAATAGGTCATGAAGAGCTTCTGCCCGATCGCACGCGCGTTTGGATCCGCCGCCACCTGCTCCAGGCCGACGCCGGCGTACTTCTGGTAGAGCGGGCCGAATTTCGCCTCGGCGGCCTTCATCTCGCTCTCGTATTGCCCGTGCGAGCTCCAGTGCGAGGCGCCGCCCCACGTGCCGAGGCCCGGATAGATCCAGAGGTAGGCGAGCGCGAAGGCGATCGTGATCCAGAAGAGCCAGATCCACCAGCGCGGCAGCGGGTTGTTGTACTCGTCCAGGTCCTCGTCCCACACGTGGCCCGTCTTGTCGGGATCGCTCGCGACCTTGCGCTTGCTCATCCGCACGAGGATGAACGCGCAGAACGCGACGGAAAGAAGCGTGAGGATCGTCACGTAGACGCCCCAGAAGCTGCTGGTGAAGTCGCTCATCGTTGGTTCTCGTCGTCCTCGAGCGGCATCCGCGCCGCCTGCTCGAACTTCTCGCGGTTGAGCGGGTGGACCGCCCATGCGATGATCGCCACGAAGGTCACGAAGGAGACGACCGTGACCGCGACGCGAAGCAGGGTCATGTCCATGGGTTACCTCGCGGTCTTCACCGAGGTGCCGAGCACCTGCAGGTAGGCGATCAGCGCGTCGAGCTCGGTCTTGCCGTCGAGCTCGGCCTTCGCGCCCTGGATATCCGCGTCCGTGTAGGGGACCCCGAGCATGCGCATCACCTCGAGCTTGCGCCGGATGTGGCTCGCGTCGGCCGGAGTCTTCGCGAGCCAGGGGTAGGCCGGCATGTTGGACTCGGGCACCACGTCGCGCGGCTCGTTCAGGTGGATGCGGTGCCAGTCGTCGCCGTAGCGCCCGCCCACGCGCGCGAGGTCCGGGCCGGTGCGCTTGCTGCCCCACAGGAACGGATGGTCGTACACGCTCTCGCCCGCCACGGAGTAGTGGCCGTAGCGCTCCGTCTCGGCGCGGAACGGGCGGATCATCTGCGAGTGGCAGTTGTAGCAGCCCTCGCGGACGTAGACGTCGCGCCCGGCGAGCTGCAGCGCGGTGTAGGGCTTCAGGCCCGTGACCGGCTGGGTCGTGGAGCGCTGGAAGAAGAGCGGGACGATCTCGACCAGCCCGCCCACGCTCACCACCAGCAGCACCAGCGCGATGAGCAGTCCCGTCTTGCGCTCGATCAGGTCGTGGGTGAGCTTCATGACCAGCTCCAGAAGACGGCCTTGAATTCGCCGCTCAACGCCGACCAGCGCCGCTTCCACGCGGGCGGCAATCGAGGCGAGCGCGGCGCCTGGCTCCATGACAGGGCCCATGCGTCCACCGCCCTCATCTTCTCTGCGTTCATCTGCGTCTTGTCTGCGTTCATCTGCGTTTCCAGGCCTTTCGCTTGCATTCCTCGCTCCCGATCACGCATGCGCAAGCGCGGCCGCCGGGATCGGCGCGTCCTGCGCCCGCCCGACGAGCAGCGTCTTCGCGACGTTCCACGCCATGACCAGCATTCCGCCGAGATAGAGGATCCCGCCGGTGAGGCGGATCGCGTAGAAGGGGTAGGTCGCCTTCACGCCCTCCACGAAGCTGTAGCTCAACGTGCCGTCGGGGCTCACCGCGCGCCACATGAGGCCCTGCATGACGCCGGCGATCCACATCGAGGCGATGTAGAGCACGATCCCCAGCGTCGCGATCCAGAAGTGCAGGTTGATCGCCTTCACGCTGTACATCTCGACCCGCCCGACCAGGCGCGGAATGAGGTAGTAGAGGCTGCCCATCGTGATGAGGCCCACCCAGCCGAGCGCGCCCGAGTGCACGTGGCCGATGGTCCAGTCGGTGTAGTGCGACAGCGCGTTCACCGTCTTGATGGACATCATCGGGCCCTCGAACGTGGACATGCCGTAGAACGAGAGCGAGACGATGAGGAACTTGAGGATCGGGTCGTCGCGCAGCTTGTACCACGCGCCCGAGAGCGTCATCATCCCGTTGATCATCCCGCCCCACGACGGCGCGAGGAGGATCAGCGAGAAGATCATCCCCAGCGATTGCGTCCAGTCGGGGAGCGCCGTGTAGTGCAGGTGATGGGGGCCGGCCCACATGTACGTGAAGATGAGCGCCCAGAAGTGCACCACCGAGAGCCGGTACGAGTAGATCGGGCGGCCCGCCTGCTTCGGCACGAAGTAGTACATCATCCCGAGGAAGCCCGCGGTGAGGAAGAAGCCCACCGCGTTGTGCCCGTACCACCACTGCACCATCGCGTCCTGCACGCCGGCGTACGCCGAGTACGATTTCCAGAGGCTCACCGGGATCGCCGCGCTGTTCACCACGTGCAGCAGCGCGATGGTGAGGATGTACGCCCCGAAGAACCAGTTCGCGACGTAGATGTGCTTCACCTTGCGCTTGGCGATGGTGCCGAAGAAGACGACGGCGTAGGCGATCCACACGACGGCGATGACGAGGTCGATCGGCCACTCGAGCTCCGCGTATTCCTTGCTCTCGGTGATGCCGAGCGGAAGCGTGATGGCCGCGCCCACGATCACCGCCTGCCAGCCCCAGAAGGTGAAGGCGGCGAGCCGGTCGGAGAAGATGCGCACGTGACAGGTGCGCTGCACCACGTAGTACGAGGTCGCGAAGAGCGCGCATCCGCCGAAGGCGAAGATCACCGCGTTGGTGTGCAGCGGGCGCAGGCGCCCGTAGGAAAGCCACGGGATGCCGTAGGTGAGGTCGGGCCACAGGAGCTGCGAGGCGATGATCACGCCCACCAGCATGCCGACCACGCCCCAGACCACGGCCATGACGGCGAACTGCCGTACGACCTTGTAGTTGTACATGCCCTGCGCTTCCATGGAGCTCCTTCCGCGGTGCGTGCGGGAATACCGGAATCGTAGGTCCACCGGGCCGAAGGGCTTTGATGCCGATCAACCGCCGGGACGCGCGGCGCGCGCGCTTGACTCGCCTCGAGCGCGTGCGCGTCTTCGGCCACCTGGACCGCCTGCTCGAGATCCTGCATCGCGACTGCTGCCTTCACGCTCGCCCCCGTGCGCGCGAGCGTCCGCCCGTTTCCCGCGCTGCCGTTGATCGCAGTCAAGCGCCTGCACGGCGCCCGGAACATAGTGGCGCATGATCCCCGGGTTCCTCGACATCCTGCGGGCGCATCCCGACCCGGAGATCCTCGATCGCCATCGCGCGCGAGCCATCGCGCGCCGCGTACGCGCGCTGGCACCGCTCTTCGCCGTGCTCACGCTCGCCTGGACCGCGGTCGACGCCGTTGCGTTCGATCGCGCGACGCTCGCGCGGCTCGTGGTGCTCCGCGTGGCCGCGAGCGGCGCCTTCGCGCTGCTCGCCTGGCGCTGCGGCCCCCGCATCGCGGGGCTGCGCCAGGCGGAATCCTGCGTGGGAATGCTCTTCGCGATCCCCGCCCTGCTCTACCTCGCCTCGTCGCACGTGCTCGCCGGCGTCGCGCAAACGGGCCTCGCGCCCACCGCCGCCTCGCTCTACGCCTTCGTGCCGTTCGTGCTCGCCGCGGGCGTCGCCGCGTTCCCGCTCACGCCGGTGGAATCGGCGGCGCTCGCCACCATCGCGCTCCTCGCCGAAGGCTGGGCGCTCGCCTTCGGCACGCTGCCCGCGGAGCCCCTCGTGCCGCTCGGCGCGTTCTGGCTGCTCACCCTCATCGCCGTGGTCGCCGGCTTCTCGAGCCTGAGCCAGCTGCGGCTCCTCGAGGAGGTGGAGCGCCAGGCGATGCGCGACCCGCTCACCGGCTGCCACCGGCGCGAGAGCGGCAAGGAGCTGCTCGACCTGCAATTCGTGATCGCCGCGCGCCACGGCGATCCGCTCTCGGTGCTCTTCGTCGACCTCGACCACTTCAAGCGCGTGAACGACAGCTACGGGCACGAGGAAGGCGATCGCGTGCTCGCGGCGGCGGCCGCGGGGCTGCGCCTCATGACGCGCGAGTCGGACATCGTGCTGCGCTGGGGCGGCGAGGAATTCGTGGCGGTGCTGCCGCACACCACGAAGGAGGAAGCGGTGGCGCTTCTCCAGCGCCTCGCCGAGCACGGCATCGGCAGGCTTCCCGACGGGCAGGCGGTGACGGCGAGCATCGGCATCGCCGAGCTCCTCGTCGACGGCGCGCGCAGCGCCGAGGCCCTGGTGGAGCTCGCCGACCGCCGCATGTACCGCGCGAAGCAGGCGGGGCGCAACCGCTACGACGACGGCAACGCGGATCCCGTTCCGCTCCTCGCGGGCGCGACCTCCACTTCCTCGAGGTAGTCGGGTACCTCGCAATCCCAGCCGAATCGTTCGGCGATGCGCCGGCGCAGGGCATCGGCCGCGGCGGGCTCGCCGTGCGTGAGGTGCACGCGCCGCGGCGCCTGCTTCCAGCGCGCGAGCCAGTCGACGATCTCCCCGCCGTCGGCATGCGCCGAGAGCGTCTCGAGGTTGCACACCTCCGCGCGCACCGGCACGTACGCGCCGTGGATCTTCACCTCGGAGGCGCCGTGCACGATCGAATCGCCGCGCGTGCCGCCCGCCTGGAATCCGGTGAAGAGGATGGTGTTGCGCGGGTCGGGCGCGAAGCGCTCGAGGTGGTGCAGCACGCGCCCGCCGGTCGCCATGCCGCTTCCGGCGAGGATCACCATGGGCCAGCTCGACTGGTGGAGCGCGCGCGACTCGTCGGGCGTGGCGACGAAGCGCGCCACCTGCGAGAGGGCGCGGCACTCGCGCTCGTCCAGCCGGTGCTCCTCGTGGTGCCGCACGTAGACGTTCGTCACATCCGTCGCCATGGGGCTGTCGACATAGATCGGGAGCGCCGCCGGAATCGCGCCGCTCGCCTTGAGGCGATACAGGTACAGCAGGAGCGCCTGCGCGCGTCCCACCGCGAACGCGGGGACCACCACCACGCCGCCGCGCGCCGCGGTGCGCGAGACGATCGAGGCGATCTGCGCCCCCGTGTCGAGCGCGGGATGGGTGCGGTTCCCGTACGTGGATTCGAGCACCAGCTCGTCGGCGGATTCGATGTCGGCCGGCGCGCGCATGATCGGATCGTCCGGGCGCCCGAGATCGCCGGAGAAGAGGCACGATACGGCGCCGTCGCGCAGCTCGACCATCGATGCGCCGAGGATGTGGCCGGCGGGACGCAGCCGCGCATGCATGCGCGGTGCGCATTCCCACTCGCGGTCGAAGGCGACCGGCGCGAGGCGGGCGAGCGCGGCCGCGGCGTCCTTGCGCGTATAGAGCGGCAACGCCGGCGCATGCTTCGACCAGCCGTAGCGGTTCGCGTGCTCGGCCTGCTCCTCCTGCAGGTGCGCGCTGTCGGCAAGCAGGATGGCGCACAGGTCCGCGGTCGCCTCGCTGCAGTACACCTTGCCGCGGAAGCCGCGCTTCACGAAGAGCGGCAGGTAGCCGCTATGGTCGATGTGCGCGTGCGTGAGCACGACGGCATCGACGCCCGCGGGATCGACCGGCGGCGGCGCCCAGTTGCGCAGGCGCAGCTGCTTGTAGCCCTGGAAGAGCCCGCAGTCGACGAGGACTCGCGAGTCCGCAGTCACGAGGTACTTCGATCCCGTGACCGTTCCCGTGGCTCCCAGGAATTTGATCTTCACGCTTCGCTATGGACACTGCATGGAACCACGGATGAACACGGATGATCGCTGCGAAATTCGAGCGGGCCGAAAAGAAGTACATCACGGCATTGCCCGATGACCTCGATGCCGATCGCACTATCCAGCCTATCCGTGTTCATCCGTGTTCATCTGTGGTTCCTCGCCTCAATCCTCGAGGACATAAGTGCCTGGAGCGGCGCAGAGCACCGCGTAAGGACCGCGAGGCGCGCCGAGGGAAGGCGGACGGCGCGGGCGCGAGGAATGGCGCGCGAGCCAGCGCTGCCATTCGGGCCACCACGAGCCGGCGCTCGCCGGAGCCTGCGCCGCCCACGCGTCGGGGGCGCGATACCGCTCGTCGGCCTTGCGCATGCCGACGCGATAGTAGCGGCCGGGACGCGCGCCGGGCTCGGAGACGATGCCCGCGTTGTGGCCGCCGCTCGCGAGGAGGAACGTGACTTCGGTATCGGTGAGCGCCTCGATCTTGTACACCGAGCGCCACGGCGAGACGTGGTCGCGCTCGGTCGCCACCACGAACATCGGCACGCGGATGTCGTCGAGCGCGACCGGCTTGCCGTCGACCATGTACTTGTGCGCCGCGAGCCCGTTCTCGAGGAAGAGGCGGCGCAGGTACTCGCTGTGCATGCGGTACGGCATGCGCGTGCCGTCCGCGTTCCACGCCATGAGGTCGGTCATCGGCGCGCGCTCGCCCATCAGGTACTCGTTCACGAGGCGCGACCAGACGAGGTCGTTGGAGCGCAGCATCTGGAAGGCACCCGCCATCTGCCGCGTGTCGAGGAAGCCCTGCTCCCACATCACGTCCTCGAGGAACGCGAGCTGGCTCTCGTTCACGAAGAGCGTGAGCTCGCCCGCCTCGGTGAAATCGGTTTGCGCCGCGAGGAGCGTGAGCGAGGCGAGGCGCCGGTCGCGCTCGCGCGACATCGCGGCCGCCGCGATCGCGGCGAGCGTGCCGCCGATGCAGTAGCCCACGAGGTGCGTGCGCCGCGCGCGCGTGATGGCATGGATCGCGTCGAACGCGGCCATCACCCCGAGCGTGCGGTAGTCGTCGAATCCCAGGTCGCGATCCTCCGGCGCCGGGTTCTTCCACGAGATCATGAAGACGGTGTGGCCCTGCGAGACAAGCCAGCGCGCGAGCGAGTTGGCGGGGCTCAGGTCGAGGATGTAGTACTTCATGATCCACGCCGGCACGACCAGCACGGGCTCGGGATGCACGGCGCCGGTGGCCGGCGAATACTGGATGAGCTCCATCAGCCGATTGCGAAATACGACCTGGCCCGGCGTCACCGCCACCTCGCGCCCGGGGCGGAAGCGCTCGGCACCGGGGGGCTTGCGGCCCGCGACGGCGCGCTCCCAGTCCTCGACGAAGTTGCGCGCGCCGCGGGCGAAGTTGAGGCCCGCGGTGCGCAGCGCCCGTTCGGCCACCACCGGGTTCGCGAGCGCGAAGTTCGAAGGCGAGAGCATGTCGAGCCATTGCCGCGTCGCGAAGACCGCCATCTCCTGGTGGCGCGCGGAGACGCCCGGCACGTCGATCATCGCGTTGTGCCACCACTGCTGCCCGAGCAGGAACGCCTGGTGCACGACGTTGTGCGGCCAGCGCTGCCAGGCGGGATCGTCGAAGCGATGGTCCTGCGGCAGGGGCTCGATGCAGCACTCGACGTCCGCGCCCGGAAGCGAGGCGCGCGCGGCGTAGTTCGCCAGGCGGATCGCCTTGCGCACGCCCTTCTGCGCGAGCTGCAGCTGCTTGCCCGGCGAGAACGCGAGGTGCGAGGCCCAGTCGAGGAAAGCGTCGCCGATCGCCATCGGCGAGAGCCCGCCGGTGTAGCGCGCAGCGGCGGCGTGCGTGGCGCGATCGATGATCTCCGCGAGCGCGGTCGCGGCGTAGGAATCGCGATCGAATCCTTCCGGCAGCGGCGGCGGCGCGAGGGAGGCGGGAAGCGTCGCAGGCGCGCGAGCGCTCGCCGGTGGCGCCTGCACGAGCGCCGTGGGGAAGCGATCGCGCCGTGGGGGAATGCGATCGCGCCGTGCGGGGACGCGGCGGCGCCGCGCGGGGACGGGAAGCCATGGCCCATTCTCGCGCCGGCCGGCCGCGGGCGTTTGATACCGGTCAACGCGGCAGCCGCGGCGCGGAATAGCATTTCGCGATGAAAGGTCTCGCGCCCACGCCGCCGCCCCGCGGCCTGCCCCTCGACCCCATCGAGTCTGCGCTCGGCTTCTGGAACTACTGCGCGAGCCTTGCCGAGCTCTGGTGGTCGCGGCACGGCGGCGTCCAACCCGAGGGCCTCGCACGCGCGCGGCTCGACGAGCTCGTCGCTTACGCGCGCGAGCGCTCCCCGTTCTATCGCCGGCGTTACGCCGCGCTTCCCCGCAGGATCGATTCCATCTCGCTCCTGCCGCCCGTGACGCGCTCGGAGCTGATGGCGAATTTCGACGAGCTCTGCACCGACCGGGCCGTGCGGCGCGCGGAGGTGGAACGATTCGTCTCCGACCGCAGCGCCGTGGGCCGCCTCTTCCTCGGCCGCTACCTGGTGTGGAAGAGCTCGGGCACCTCCGGCACGCCCGGCATCTTCGTTCAGGACGCGCAGGCGATGGCCGCCTACGAGGCGCTCGCCGCCGCGCAGCTCGAGTCGGCCCGCATCGATCCCGCGCGCGTGGCCGCGGGCGGCGGCCGATCCGCGCTCGTCATCGCTACAGGCGATCACTATGCGAGCATCACCGCGTGGGAGCACCTCCGGCGCGTGTTCCCCACGGACACGGCGCGCAGCTTCTCGGTGCTCACGCCGCTCTCCCGGCTCGTCGCCGAGCTCAACCGCTTCCAGCCCGCCTACGTGGCGAGCTATCCCTCGGTGCTCGCGCTCCTTGCCGCGGAGCAGCGCGCGGGACGCCTGTCCATCGCGCCGGCGCTCGCGTGGTCGGGCGGCGAGACGCTCGCGCCACGCATGCACGAGGCGATCGAGCGCGCGCTCGGCTGCCCGGTGGTGAACGAATACGGCAGCTCCGAGTGCCTTGCCATCGCCCACGGCTGCCGCGAGCGATGGCTGCACGTGAACGCCGAATGGGTGATCCTCGAGCCGGTGGACGCCGACGGCCGCCCCACCGCTCCCGGCGAGACGTCGCACACGGTGCTGGTCACGAACCTCGCCAACCGCGTGCAGCCGATCCTGCGCTACGACCTCGGGGATCGCGTCACGCTCGCCGCCGGCCCGTGCGCGTGCGCGAGCGCGCTCCCGGCGGTCCGCGTCGCCGGGCGCAGCGCGACGCCGCTCGCCTTCCGCGCCGCCCACGGCAGGATGGTGCGCGTCCCCGCGCTCGCGCTCGAGACCGTGGCCGAGATCGCGGCGCAAGGCGCGCGATTCCAGCTCGCGCGCATCGCGCCGGACCGGCTCGCCGTGCGCGTGGATGCCGAGGTTGCCCGCGCGAGCGGCGCGGGGAGGAAGATCGTCGCCGCGATGCGCGGATATCTCGCGGCGCAGTCGCTCGCGAACGTCCGCGTGACGCTCTCGCGCCAGGCGCCGCGCATGGACCGCGCGAGCGGCAAGCTGCCGAGCGTCACCGTGGAGGCGCCGTGCCCGGCGACGACGGCGCGGCCCTGAAGGGCGCAGAGGGACTTTCGAGCGCCGAGGCGCGGCGGCTCGCGCGCGTGCACGGCGCGAACGAGCTGCATCCCCGCCCGCGCCGCTCCCTCCCCAGGGAGCTGCTGCGGCGCTTCCGCAACCCGCTCATGCTCATCCTCGTCGCCGCGAGCGCCATCTCGGCCTTCACGGGCGACATCGCGAGCTTCGCCATCATCGTGGCGATGGTGCTGCTGAGCGTCGTGATCGACTTCGTCCAGGAGCGCCGCGCCGGACATGCCGCCGAGGCGCTGATCCGCCGCGTGCAGGTCCACGCGAGCGTGCTGCGCGACGGCCAGCTCGTCTCGCTCCCGGTGAACCGCCTCGTCCCCGGCGACGTGGTGCGGCTCTCGGCCGGATCCGTGATCCCCGGCGATGGGCGGCTCGTCGAGGCGAACGGCCTGCACGTGAACGAGGCGCTGCTCACCGGGGAGCCCTTCCCGGTGGAGAAGCGCGTGACCGCGAGCCACGGCCGCGACGCCGACGACCTGTTCATGGGAACGTCGGTGGTGAGCGGCACGGCGACGATGCGCATCGCCCGCACCGGCACCGCGACCGAGGTGGGCAAGATCGCACGCAGCCTCGCCACGCAAGCGCCGCCCAGCGAGTTCGAGCGCGGCCTGCGCGCCTTCGGCATGCTCATCATGCGGCTCACCGCGTTCCTCGTGCTCTTCGTGCTGCTGGTGAACACGGCCATGCACCGGCCGCTCCTCGAATCCTTCGTCTTCGCGGTGGCACTCGCGGTGGGCCTCACGCCGGAGCTGCTGCCGATGATCCTCACCGTCACGCTCTCGCACGGCGCGCTGCGCCTGTCCGCCCAGCACGTGATCGTGAAGCGCCTCGCCGCGATCGAGGGCCTGGGCAGCATGGACGTGCTGTGCACCGACAAGACCGGCACGCTCACGCAGGCGCGCATCCGGCTCGAGCGCGTCGTGGACCTCGACGGGCGGGAAAGCGAAGCGGCACGCGTGCGCGCGATCCTCAACAGCGCTTTCCAGGCCGGCGTGCGCACGCCGCTCGACGAGGCCCTGCTCGCGCAACCGGTCGATACGGCCGGATGGACGAAGCTCGCGGAGGTGCCGTTCGATTTCGAGCGCCGGCGCGTGGCGGTGCTTCTGCGCCACGGCATGCATCGGCTGCTGCTCGTGAAGGGCGCGCCCGAGGAGCTGCTGCGCCTGTGCACGCACCACGCCGCGCCGGGCGACGTCGCATGTCCCTTCGACGAGGACGCGCGCCGCCGGGCGAACGAGCGCCTCGAGAGCCTCGGCGCCGACGGCCTGCGCGTGCTCGCGGTGGCGCATCGCAGCCTCGAGCGCGACCATGCGAGCGCCCACGACGAGCACGGCCTCGTCCTCGACGGCTTCGTGGCCTTCGCCGATCCGCCGAAGGCGGGCGCCGCGCAGGCGCTCGCCGCCCTCGCCGCGAGCGGCGTGGCGGTGAAGATCGTCACCGGCGACGGCGCGGCCGTCACGCGCCACCTGTGCGCCGCGCTCGGCGTCGAGGTGACGGGCGTCCTCACCGGCGCGGAGATCCAGCGCATGGACGATTGGGCCCTCGCGGCGCGCGCGCAGTCGACCACGCTCTTCTGCCGCGTGAACCCGGCGCAGAAGACGCGCATCGTCGCGGCGCTGCGCTCGCGCGGCCACGTGGTGGGGTTCCTGGGCGACGGCATCAACGACGCGCCGGCGCTGCACCGCGCCGACGTGAGCCTCTCGGTGGCGAACGCGGTCGACGTCGCGCGCGAGGCGGCGGACCTGATCCTCCTCAAGCGCGACCTGGGCGTCATCCATCGCGGCGTGATCGAGGGACGGCGCACGTTCGTGAACATCCGCAAGTACGTGCTGATGGGCACCAGCTCCAACTTCGGCAACATGTTCAGCATGGCGGGCGCCTCCGTGTTCCTGCCCTTCCTGCCGCTGCTGCCGGCGCAGATCCTGCTCAACAACCTGCTCTACGACGTCTCCGAGATCCCGATCCCGCTCGACCGCGCCGACGAGGCGGAGACCGCGCGTCCGCAGAAATGGGACATGAAGCTCGTGCGCAACTTCATGTGGGTGCTGGGGCCGGTGAGCTCCCTCTTCGATTTCCTCACGTTCTACGTGCTGCTCGCGGTGCTGCACGCCGACCAGGCCCTGTTCCGCACCGGATGGTTCATCGAGTCCCTCGCGACGCAGGTGCTGGTGATCTTCGTGATCCGCACGCGAGGAAGCGCGCTCGCGAGCCGCCCGCATCCGGCGCTCGCCGGGGTCGCGCTCCTCGTGCTCGCGGTCGCGGTGGCGCTGCCCTTCACGCCGTTCGCCGCCGCCGTCGGCTTCGTCGCGCCGCCGCCGCGCTTCTTCGCGGTGCTGGCGCTCCTCGTCGCCGCCTACCTCGTCCTCGCCGAGGCCGTGAAGCGCGCGTTCTACAGGCTCTCGCGAACGTCGTAGCACCGATCACGGCAGGAGCGGGAGTGGGCGCCAGGAGATCTCATTTGATTGCGATCAACGGCGAACGCGGCCATCGGCCTATGCTGGAATCGATCCATCCGCCGCCGCGTGCGGCCGTTCGTCTTGGAGGAAACCATGGCCAGCATCGTCACCCGCAGCGACCCGTTCCAGGAGCTCGCCCGCCTCGACCCATTCCGCGATTTCGACAGCGTCTTCCCCATGCCGCGCGCCATGCGCCGCTGGATGGCCGAGATGCCCTCCGAGCCCGCCATCAAGCTCGACGTGAGCGAGGACGACAAGGCGTACCACGTGAAAGCCGAGCTTCCCGGCGTGAAGAAAGAGGACATCGCGGTCGAGATCGAGGGCAACCAGGTGTCGCTCTCGGCCGAGGTGAAGCGCGAGTCCGAGAAGAAGCAAGGCGAGACCGTGGTGCACAGCGAGCGCTACTACGGCCGGCAGTACCGCAGCTTCACGCTCGACAAGGAAATCGATCGCAACAAGGCCGAGGCCAGGTTCGAGAACGGCATCCTCGAGCTGACGCTGCCGAAGACCGGCGGCGAGCCCGCGCAACGCATCCAGGTCCGGTGACCAGCCTCGCCCGGCTGGGCGCCCTCGCCGGCTGCGCCGCCGCCCTGGCGGGGTGCTCGGCGCTGCTGCCGAAGGCGCAGACCGAGGTCGCGAGCCCATGGAACAGCTTCGACGAGGCGAAGGCGGCGGTCGATTCGATCGTTCCCGATCTCACGACGGTGGCCGAGCTCCACGCCCGGGGCATCGATCCGTACCAGAGCCCCAACGTGCAGCTCCTCTCGTATTCGGACATCCTGCGCCGCTTCCCGATGGGCGACGGGAGCCGCTGGGAGGAGCTCGACCCCGGCCTGCGCGAATGCCTCGGCGCCGGGAAATCGTGCTCGGGCTACGAGATCACGCTCGGAAACCTCCAGCGCAAGCGCGTCGGCCCCTTCGTCCAGGACCTGTTGCGGTTCAAGCAGATCGTGGACGTCTCCGGGTGGACCTTCAATGCGCTGATCCTGATGGCGAACGACCGCGTGGTCTATACGTTGTACGGGGGACAGCCGAGCATCCGCATCCGGGAAGTGACGCGCAACCCCCTGGGCCCGGCCCAGGGCCTCGGCGACGCGCTGTCCTCCGCCGGATCGTGAGGCGGGCATGAACGACGCACCGCGCCGTCCCGACGTGCTCGCGCTTCCCGCGCCGCGCCTGGACCGCGGCGTGAGCCTCGTCGAAGCGCTCGAGCAACGTGCGAGCGCACGCGAGTTCTCCGATCGCCCGCTCGACCTGCCGACGCTCGCGGGGCTCCTCTGGTCGGCGTGCGGCGTGAACCGCCCGGCCTCGGGCCATCGCACCGCGCCGTCCGCGCGCAACTGGCAGGAGGTGGACGTCTATGTCGCGACCGCCGAGGATATCCGTCTCTACGACCCGCCGCGCCAGGCGTTGAAGCGCATCGCAGAAGGCGACCATCGCGCGGCGACGGGCCTGCAGGATTTCCCGGCGCGGGCGGCGGCGAATCTCGTGTTCGTCGCCGACTATGGCCGCATGGCGGACGCGTCGACGGAGAGCCGCACGCTGTACGCGGGAATCGACACCGGCGTCGTCGTCGAGAACGTCTACCTCTATTGCGCGGCGGCCGGGCTTTCCTGCGTCGTGCGCGGGCTGGTGGACCGCGAGGCGCTCGCGCGGCTGCTGCGCCTGCGACCGGCGCAGCACGTGATCGCCGCGCAGTCCGTCGGCTATCCGGCGACGGCCTGAGCGCCTTCCCCCGCCTTGCGCGGCGCGCGGTGCACCAGTACCGGCAGCTCGCCCAGCGTCATCACCTTCACGGTCTCGCTCGCGAGGATCACCGCGTCGGAGCCGCTGCGGCCATGGGAAGCCATCACGACCAGGTCGCAGCCCCGATCGCGCGACTCGACCACGATCTCGGCGCTCGGCGATTCGCCGCGCACCAGCACGCAATCGCACGGCACGCCGGAGCGGCGCGCCATCTCGCGCACCGTGGACAGATACTCGTTGCCGCGCGCCTCGAGCACCTTGGCGAGGTGCTCCTCGAACTTCTCGTCGTCGTGGGTCCACGCGTCGAGGCCCGTGCCGGCGGGCTCCGGCACCACGTACAGCGCCGTGATGCGCGCGCCGAGCGACCGTGCCATGCGGATCGCCGCGGCGGCGGCTTCCTCGGACAGCTGCGAGCCGTCCGTGGGAACCAGGATGTGCTTGTACATGCGACCTCCCCGGTGTGCGCGCTACGCGCGGCGCCAGCTCTCGAGCGCGCGCTCGCTCGCGATCGCCTGCACGACCTCGTTGAGCGCCGCCGAGCCGGCCTCGAGCAGGTCGTCGAGCGTGACGATGCCGCACAGCGCGCCGCTCTCGTCCACCACCGGGAGGCGGCGCACGCCGCGGCGGCGCATCCTCTTCAGCGATTCGAGCGCGTCGTCGCTTTCGCACGCGACGACCAGCGCGGGCCCCATGATCTCGCCGACGGTGAGCGTGTCGGGATCGATGCCCGCGGCGACCGCCTCGAGCACGATGTCGCGGTCCGTGACGATGCCCAAGGCGCGCTTCGGGCTCGCCTCGTCCACCACGATGACGCTCCCCACGTGGCTCTCGCGCATCAGGCGCGAGGCCTCGGAAAGGCTCGCCTGCGAGCGGATCGATACCACCGCCCGGTTACACACTTCGCCGGTCTTCATGTCGCGGACGTTCCCTCGCGGATTCGGTAAGCCATTGTCGCGGCAGGCGCACGGCGCGGATTGATGGCGGTCAAACCCGCTCGCGGCCCTTGTGCGAGCCTCGATCCATGCCTTCGATCGCGCCGCAGGCGTCGGGCCTGCATCGAACCCCGGCCCAGCCTTCCCTGCAGCGGAAGGTCGCGTTCCTGTGCCGCACGGACGCCTATCGCGAAGGCACCCGCGAGGTGCGCGCCATCGAGACGCACCTGTCCTGGGTCTTCCTCACCGACACGCGCGCGTACAAGCTGAAGAAGCCGGCACGCCACGACGACTGCGACCTCACCACGGTCACTGCGCGCGCCGCGCATTGCCGCATGGAGATCGTGCTGAACCGCCGGCTCTCGGAAGGCGTGTACCTGGGCGCCGTGCCGCTCGGCCTCGACCGCGCGGGGCACCTCGACCTCGACCGCGGCGGCGTCGTCGTGGACTGGCTGATCCGCATGCGGCGCCTGCCCGCCGAACGCATGCTCGACCGCATCATCGGGGCCCACCGCCTGCGCGAAGGCGACTTGCGCCCGCTGGTCGCGCGCCTCGCGCGCTTCTACCGGTCGCTGCCGCCGGAGCCGATCGGCGGCGCCGAATTCCGCTCGCGCTTCGCGGCGCGCATCGCGCGTTGCGTGCGCGAGCTTTGCGAGCCGCGGGCCCAGCTATCGCGGGTGCTCGTGGAAGACGTCGGCGAGCGGCAGCTCGCGTTCCTCGAGCGCCATGCGGACGCGATCGACCGGCGCGTGGCCCTGGGCCGCGTCGTCGAGGGACACGGCGACCTGCGGCCCGAGCACGTGTGCCTGGAGGGCGTGCCGCAGATCATCGATTGCCTGGAGTTCTCGCGCGAGCTGCGCGTGCTCGACGTCGCCGAGGAGCTGGGCTTCCTCGCCCTCGAATGCGAGCGCCTCGGCGCGCCGCGCGCCGGGCGCGAGATCTTCGAGGACTACGCGCAGCGCTCGGGAGACGTGCCGGATCCGGCGATCGTGGATTTCTACCAGTCGGTGCACGCCTGCGTGCGCGCGACGCTCGCGGCCGCGCACCTGGCCGAGCCCGGCCGCGACGACCACGAACGGTGGCTGCGCCGCGCCGCGGAGTACGTGCAGCTCGCCGCGCGCCACCTCGCCGGGGAGCGGCTGCCCTAGCGCGAGACGGAGCCGGCCGGTGCGGGCGCTTCCATGGAGCCCACGTCGAAGCCCGTGCTGCGATCGATCCACAGCGTGGCGGCCACCGCCCCCGCGATGAGCGCGAGCGGAATGGCGAGGCGCAGCAGGTCGGCGGCGGGCGAGGTGCGGGTGGCGGATTGCGGGGACATGGCGTTTCTCCTCGGTTCCGATTCCCGCACCGTAAAGCACGCGCCGCCGCGTTGCTGTGAACCACTGCGCAAAACCAGTGCGCAAAACCCCGAGCCGCGCGTTACACGGGTCAGAACGTCGGGGGTTGCGGCTGCGGCCCGCCGGGCGCCTCCTGCACGCGCCGGTGCATGTCGCTGTAGGGCGTCGGCTCGGCGGGGGATGGAGGCGCGACCTCCGCCGCCGCGGCCGCGGCCGGCTCCTGCGCCAAGGGCTCCCCGCGCACCGACGGCGAGCGCGAGCGTCACGGCACCTACCGCCACCAGTACCGGCACCACCGCTCGCACGAAGGGTTCGTTCGGAGCGCGATCGCAGCTGGGGGAATTCGTCATGTGGCTGTCTCCTGGACGGGGCGGAAGGGCTTCCGCGTGCCAGCACGATAGGCGGGGCGCGGCGCCGCCCGATAGGGAGAATCGCGGGGGCGCGGCGCGGAAAAGTCGGCAGCGCCTGCCCGGCCCCTGCCCCCGGAAGGGAGCGTTTCAACGCGTCGCGTGCTGGTGGAGGATCGCCTGCGCGAGGAGCGGAGCGATGGAAACGCGGTCCACGCGCGCGAGGAGCGCGGGATCGGCGAGGCGACGGCTCGCCACGGTGTCCGTCACGACGAGCCGCTCGATCGGGCTCTTCGCCAGCACCTCGTTCGCGGGCCCGGCGAAGACGCCGTGGGTCGCCGCCGCGACGACGCGCGCCGCACCCCGCGCGAGGCAGGCGCGCGCGGCGTGGTCGAGCGTGTTGCCGGCGCTCACGAGGTCGTCCACGATCACCGCCGTCGCTCCGCGCACCTCGCCCACCAGCGCCTCGCCGCGGATCACGCCCTCGCTCCGATACTTTTCCGCGAACGCCGCGCCGACCGGCCGCGCGAGCGCCGCGGCGAGCTTCGCGCGGAAGCGGTCCGCGCGCTTGACCCCTCCCGCGTCGGGCGAGACGACGATGACGGGCGCATCGCCCACGATCGCCGCCACGCGCGTGACCAGCACGTCGGCCGCTTCCAGGTTCACGGTGCGGCAGCGGTACGCGTTCTCGAACGCGGCGAGGTTGTGCACGTCGACCGTCACGAGGCACTGCACGCCCATCGCCTCGAAGAACGACGCGACGTAGCGCGTGGCGACCGGGTCGCGCGGCTTGGAGCGCTGGTCCTTGCGCGCGTAGGCGAGATACGGAACGACCGCGGTGAGGTGGGCGGCGCCCGCGTCGGCGAGCGAGCCGAGGAAGAAGAGCAGGCGCACGAGCTTCTCGTCGGCGCTCGCGCCCGGCTCGCCGTGCAGCGAATGGAGCACGTAGACGTCGCGGCCGCGCACGCTTTCCAGCGACCGCACCTTGTGCTCGCCGTCCTCGAAGTCGCGTTCCTCGGGCGCGAGCAGCTCGAGCCGCGCCTCGCGCGCGACGGCGAGGCCGAGCTCCCGGCTCGCGGCCAGCGCGAAGAGCTGCGGCGCGCGCTCCGTCACCCGCCGCCTCCCTCGAGGTGGCGCGCGGCCCACTCCCTGGCTTTCGCGATGGCGACGCGGATCGCCATGCCCTCCTCCATGCCTTCCTCGAGCAGGGCGTTGGCGATCTCGATCGCCTTCTCGCGCACCGCCGCATCGAGGTTGCGCATCGAGGCCGGATACCGGGACTCGTTCCAGGGCACGGTCAGGCGCCCCAGGCGCGCGCGAACTCGTCGAGGAAGCCGCCCACGCGCGCGGCATCCAGCCGGTCGATGCCGCCCGCGGCCGCGCGCCCTCCGCCGCTCGCATAGCGCCGGCAGAATTGCGCGGCGCTCGCCGGGCCCGAGCGCGGCGCGCGCACGCTCACCACGTAGGCGGTTGCGTCCACCGGAGCGAGCACGGCGTGGGCGCGCTCCGGGTGGTCGGCGGCGAGCCGGTTCGCGAAGGTGCCGATCACGCGGCGGCTCCAGGCGGCCTGCGGCAGCACGTACGCATCGGCGCTCGCGCTCGCCTGCGCGGGCGCGACGGCAAGGGCCCGCTCGAGGTCCGCACCGCGCCGCTCGGCGAGCCGCTCCACCGTGTCCTCGCGCGCGATCATCTCGAACGGATCCTCGTAGTGGCTCACGATGCGATAGAGCTCGCGGGGATGGACCAGCACGTCCGCGGCGCTCGCGCCGTAGGCGTTGTAGTTGATGCTCGCGCCGAGCTCGCGCAGCTCGCCCAGGCGCGCGGCGCCCAGGCCGAGCGGCTTCGCGAGCTGCGTCGCCACCTCGGGCACCTCGTCGCCGAAGGCGCCCACCACCGCCCAGGCGCGGAAGCGCCCTCCCAGGTGGCGGTCGACGAGCGCGCTCGTGCACGTGGCGCGCGAATCGTCGATCGCCGCCTCGAGGTCCGGGTGGCGCGGGATCTCGCCCGCGTAGTGGTGATCGAAGTAGCGCACGTGCGCGCCGCGCTCGAGCAGCGCCATGAGGCCGGCGCGATTGCGTTCGAGCGACAGGTCGAGCACGGTGACGACGTCGCCGGAGCGCGCCGGAACCGAATCGAGCAGCGCGATGTCGCGCTTCAACCCGGTGACGAGCTCGGAGTCGACCGGGTCGGCGAGGCGCAGCTGGTGCAGCGCGCAGATGCCGTCGGCGTCGCCGTTGAAGACGTCGAAGTAGCGCATCGCATCAGTGTCGCACGGGGCGCAGCCGGCGCGAGACGTCGGAGCATGGGCCGCGCACGCCGGCTTCGGCCGCGGTGTCGAACACCACCGCGTGTGCGGCCTCGTCGCGCGCGAGGGGCTCGGCGCGCGCGCGCTGCCGCTCCAGCACGGCGAGGCCCGCCTCCGAGGCGTCCTTGCCGCCCGCCGCGCGGCTCGCCACGCGGCTCGCGAGGATGGGCTCGGGAGCGACGCAGGTCGCGATGGTGAACGAGGCGCCGGCCGCGCTCGCGAGCGCGCGGAACGCATCGCGCTCGGCGCGGCGCAGGAACGTGGCATCGACGATCGCGGGATAGCCGGCCGCGAGCACCCACGACGCGAGCTCGCCCAGGCGCGCGTAGGTGAGGCGGTCTTCGCTCGAGGTATAGAGGCCCGCGCCGGGCGGCGAGGCGCTCGCCTGCAGGCTCGCGAGCCCGTGGCGGCGCTTGCGCTCGACGTCGGAGCGCACGCGCACCGCGCCCAGGGCGTCGACGAGCTGCTGCGAGACCCAGGTCTTGCCCGAGCCCGAGAGCCCGTGCATGAGGACCAGCGCGGGACGCGAGCGATGCGCCAGGCGGTGGGCGACGGCGAGGTCGGCCGCGAGCGCCTCGCGCGCCTGCCTGCGCCGCGCCTCGGCGATCCCCGCCTCGTGCGCGCGGATGCACGCGACCTTCGCCCGCACCATCGCGCGGTACACCGCGTAATAGCGCAGCAGCGCGAGCCCCGCGTAGTCGCCCGTCTCCTCGAGGTACGCATTGACGAAGCGCGCGGCGAGCGCCGGAAGGCCGTGGCGATCGAGGTCCATCGCCACGAAGGCGACGTCGCTCATCACGTCGATCCAGCGCAGCCGCGGCTGGAACTCCACGCAGTCGAACGGCACCGGCTCGCCCTCGAGCAGGACGACGTTGCCGAGGTGCAGGTCGCCGTGGCATTCGCGCACGAAGCCGTCGCTGCGGCGCTCGGCGAAGTGCGGGGCGAGCGCGCGATGCTCCGCAAGCGCCCATTCGCGCAGGTCCTCGAGCCGGGGCAGCGCCCGCTCGCCTTTGTCGAGCGCCTCGATGTCGTGGAAATTGTCGAGCGCGTCGGTGAGCACGCGCTCCGGCGTGCCGTAGGGGCTCGCGGCCCCCGCCCGTCCGGCGCCCGCGTGCAGGCGCGCAACGGCGCGCGCGAGCGCCTCGACGTGCGCGGGCTCGAGGCTGCGTGCCCGCGCCATCCGGTCGAGCAGCGCTTCCTGGTCGAAGCGCCGCATGTGCACGGCGTATTCCAGGATCGCGCCCGCTCCCCCGATGCGCGGCGCCTGCGCCTCGCCCGCGATCGCCGCCACGTCGAGGTAGAGCGCGGGCGCGGTGCGCCGGTTGAGCCTCACCTCCTCCTCGCAATCGCGGCGGCGCGCCTCGAGCGTCGAGAAGTCGAGGAAGGGCAGGCGCACGGGCTTGCGGATCTTGTAGGCGTGGTCGCCCGCGAGCAGGACGTACGAGATGTGCGTTTCCACCACCTCGACGCGATCGACGGGGTGGGGATAGCACTGCCGCGTGCGCAGCGCGTCGACGAGCCGCGCCGTGCGCTCCGGCGGCTGCGCCCGGCGCCCGACCGCCGCGGCGGGAATGATCCTCGAGTCCATGCGTTGCCCGGTTTCTTCCACGGTACGCCCCGGGGATCGGTGCCCGTTGATCCCGGTCAATCGGCGCCGGGCGCGCCGTCCCAGAATGGATTGGACAACGAACCGGGACGAACATGCCCTTCCGCGATCGCATCGACGCCGCCCGACGCCTGGCGCGGGAGCTCGGCCGCTATGCCGCCGATCACCCGGTGGTGCTCGCCGTGCCGCGCGGCGCGGTGCCGATGGGAGAGGCGATCGCGCGCGAGCTGGGTGGAGACCTCGACGTCGTGCTGGTGAGGAAGCTCGGGGCGCCGGTCAATCCCGAGTTCGCCGTCGGCGCGATCGACGAGGACGGCTGGAGCTACATCGCCGATCATGCGGTCGAGGCCGGGGCCGATGCGGCCTATCTCGAGCGCGAGAAGCACCGGCAGCTCGAGCTGCTGCGGCGGCGGCGCGCCTCGTATACGCCCGGGCGCAAGCCCATCGCCCTCGCCGGCCGCGTCGCGATCGTCGTGGACGACGGCCTTGCCACGGGCGCGACCATGATCGCGGCGCTGCACAGCGTCGCGGCGAGGAAGCCGGGGAAGATCGTCTGCGCCGTCCCGGTCGCTTCCCGCGAGGCGCTCGAGGCGGTGAAGCGCCACGCGGACGAGGTGGTCTGCCTCGAGGCGCCCGCGGACTTCCACGCGGTGGGCCAGTTCTACGAGGATTTCCCCCAGGTGGGCGACGCGGAGGTCGCGCTGATCCTGCGCGGCACGCCGGCCCCGATCGAGCACTCCGCATGAGCTTCGTCGAGACGCGCAGCGGCACCGGATCGCACGCGGCGGCCCGCAGCCCTGGAGCGGCCTCCCCGGAGAATCGCCAGATCGCCGAGCGGCTGCTCGAGGCCTCGCACCTGCTGTACGCCCAGGGCGCGAGCCCGTATCGAGTGAGCGCCTACCGCAACGCCGCCGATGCGATCGCGCACCATCCGCGTTCGGCGCGCGCGATCCTCGAGTCCGAGGGCGTGCGCGGGCTGGACGCGATCCCGCGCATCGGGCTCGGCATCGCCGCCGCGATCGCCGAGATGCTCGCCACCGGGCGCTGGTCGCAGCTCGAGCGGCTGCGCGGATCGGCCGATCCCGAGAAGCTGCTGCAGACGGTGCCGGGACTGGGCCCCGGGTTCGCACGGCGCATCCACGGCGAGCTGCACGTGGATTCGCTCGAAGGGCTGGAGACCGCCGCGCACGACGGAAGCCTCGAGCGGCTTGCCGGCGTGGGCGCGCGGCGCAGCGCGGCATGGCGCGCATGGCTCGCCGACATCCTCGGCCGCGTGGGCCCGGTGCCCTCGATGCGGCGCGAGCCGGGCGCCGAGGAGCCGGGCATCGAGGAGCTCCTCGACGTCGACCGCGAGTATCGCGAGAAGGCCGCAGCGGGAACGCTGCGCACGATCGCACCGAAGCGCTTCAACCCGCGGCACGAGGCGTGGCTGCCGGTGCTGCACACGCGGCGCGGTCCGTGGCATTTCACGGCGCTCCACTCCAACACCGCGCTCGCGCACAAGCTCGGCCGCGAGCACGACTGGGTCGTCCTCTATTTCTACGACGGCGACGAGGTGGAGCGCACCCGCACCGTGGTGACCGAGACGCGCGGCGCGGGCGCCGGGCGCCGCGTGGTGCGCGGGCGCGAAGCCGAGTGCCTCCAGAAGCTCGAAAACGAACACTGACCGAAGGCGAAAAAAACCATGCAATCGACGCAGATCACGCTCCACAACATCCGACGCTCGCCGGCCCTCTCGGCGCGCATCCGCGAGCTCGCCGAGCGGCTCGAGACCCACGACCCGCAGATCCTGAACATCCGCGTGGCCGTCTCGCACGAGGCGGCGCATCCGAAGAAGGGCGGCGCCTACGGCGTCACGGTCCGGGTGCGCGTCCCCGGCCAGGAGCTCGTCGCGAGCCACGAAAGCGCGGAGGACGTCTACGAGGCGGTGCGCGAGTCGTTCCTCGCCATGCGCCACCAGTTGGTGCGAGCGGCCGAGGAGGCGCGCGCGGCCGTGAGCGTCGCGAGGAAATCCGCAACGGAGGCGCAACCATGAAGACCGGCCGTTCCCAGTTCCGCATGTTCCGCAAGGAGCAGCTCATGGACGCGATCCGCGAAGACAGCTATCGCGAGAACGCGAAGCTGCCGGAGCCCACGAGCTGCCCGAAATGCGGCGCGTCCTACCAGCGCGGGCGCTGGACGTGGGCCAAGGCGCCGGCGGACGCGCATGCGCACAAGTGCCCCGCGTGCCAACGCATCGAGGACGAGATCCCCGGCGGCTACGTGACGCTGAAGGGCCCGTTCCTCGCCGAGCACCGGGTCGAGATCCTGAACCTGGTGAAGGCGCGCGAGACGCGCGCGATGGAAGACCACCCGCTGCAGCGCATCATGGGGGTCGACACGGTCGCCGACGGCATCGTCGTGAGGACCACCGACGCGCACCTCGCGCGCGGCATCGCGATCGCGCTGCACGAGGCCTTCAAGGGCTCCCTCGACATGACCTACAACAAGGGCGAGAACCTGCTGCGCGCCACCTGGAAACGATAAGGGGACAGGCCCGTAAAGGGGACAGGCTCCTTTCCCTCGGCGCAACGCGCGTTCCGTGGGGCGAAAGGGGTCTGCCGCTTTAAAGCGGCTCCGGCAGCGGGGCCGGCCTCGCCTGCGGGATTTCCGCGATCATGCAGTCGGTGGTGAGCATCAGGCCCGCCACCGACGCCGCGTTCTGCAGCGCCGTGCGCGTGACCTTGCACGGGTCGAGCACGCCCATCTCCACCATGTCGCCGTAGCGGCCGGTGAGCGCGTTATAGCCGAAGCTCGCCGCGCCCGCGAGCACCTTGCTCACGACGACGGAGGGCTCCGCCCCGGCGTTGTCGGCGATCTGGCGCAGCGGCTCCTCGAGCGCGCGGTGCACGATGCGGATGCCGGCGTCCTGGTCGGCGTTCTCTCCGTGCAGCCCCTCGAGCTTTGCGCGCGCGCGAAGCAGCGCCACGCCGCCGCCGGGCAGCACGCCCTCCTCCACCGCGGCGCGCGTCGCGTGCACCGCGTCCTCGACGCGCGATTTCTTCTCCTTCATCTCCATCTCGGTGGCGGCGCCCACCTTCACCACGGCGACCCCGCCCGCGAGCTTGGCGATGCGCTCCTGCAGCTTCTCGCGGTCGTAGTCGCTCTTCGTCTCCTTCAGCGCCGCGCGCAGCTCCCCGACGCGCGCCGCGATCTTCGCCGCGTCGCCCGCGCCGCCGATGATCGTGGTGTCGTCCTTGTCGACCTCGATGCGCCGCGCGCGCCCGAGGTCGGCGATCTTCGCGCTCTCGAGCTTGAGGCCCGCTTCCTCGGATACCACCTTTCCCCCGGTGAGGACCGCGATGTCCTCGAGCATCGCCTTGCGCCGGTCGCCGAACCCGGGAGCCTTCACCGCGCAGGTGCGCAGCACCCCGCGCAACAGGTTCACGACGAGGGTCGCGAGCGCCTCGCTCTCCACGTCCTCGGCCACGATGAGGAGGGGCTTGCCGGCCTTCGCCACGAGCTCGAGCACCGGCAGGAGCTCGTTCAGGGTCGCGATCTTGCGGTCGTGCACCAGCACCAGCGCATCGTCGAGGACGGCGCGCTGCTTGTCGGTGTTCACGAAGTACGGCGAGAGGTAGCCGCGGTCGAACTGCATGCCCTCGGTCACCTCGAGCTCGCTCGCGAGCCCCGAGCCGTCCTCGACCGTGATGACGCCTTCCTTGCCCACCTTCTCCATGGCGTTCGCGACGATCTCGCCGATCGCGCGATCGGAGTTCGCGGAGATGGTGGCCACCTGCTCGATCTCCGTTCGGGTCGCGCAGGGCCTGGCCATCGCCTTGAGCTCGGCCACCACCGCCTCCACGGCGAGGTCGATGCCGCGCTTGAGATCCATCGGGTTCATGCCCGCGGCGACGTACTTCATGCCCTCGACGACGATCCCCTGCGCGAGGAGCGTCGCGGTGGTGGTGCCGTCGCCTGCCACGTCCGAGGTCTTCGCCGCGGCCTCGCGCACCATCTGCGCGCCCATGTTCTCGAGCGGATCGGCGAGCTCGACCTCGCGCGCGACGACGACGCCGGAATTGATGACGGTGGGAGCGCCGAACGCGCGCTGCAGCACGACGGTGCGGGCCTTCGGCCCGAGCGTGCCCCGCACGGCGTGGGCGAGCTGGGCGACACCCGACACGATGCGCGCGCGGGCCTCCTCCTGGAAGACGATCTGCTTGGCGGCCATTGCGGTGTTCCTCACGAGGTCCTGCGGCCCATGCTATGCGCGCCGGAGGCGCGGCCCTTGACGAGCGGCAAGTCGCTCGGCCCCACGCGAGCCAGCTTCCCGGCTATTTTTCCAGCCAGTCGCAGCCCGGCCTTCTCATGGCGACTCCTTCGAGGGCGGGGGGGCGGCTCCCGCCGCGCCCTGGCGGCGCAGCAGGAGGTAGTACAGCACCGGGATCACGACCAGCGTGAGCAGCGTCGAGACCAGGATCCCGAAGATGAGCGAGATCGCGAGGCCGTTGAAGATCGGGTCGTCGAGGATGAAGCCGGCGCCGATCATCGCGGCGAGCGCGGTGAGCGCGATGGGCTTGGCGCGCGCGGCGGCCGATTGCAGCACCGCCTGCTCGAGCGCCACGCCCTCGGCCACGCGCTGGTTCACGAAATCGACCAGCAGGATCGAGTTCCTCACGATGATGCCGGCGAGCGCGATCATGCCGATCATCGAGGTGGCGGTGAACTGCGCGCCGAGCAGCGCGTGCCCCGGCATCACGCCGATCACGGTGAGCGGGATGGGCGCCATGATGATGAGCGGCACCACGTACGAGCGGAACTGCGCCACGACGAGCAGGTAGATGAGCATGAGGCCGACGCCGTAGGCGAGGCCCATGTCGCGGAACGTCTCGTAGGTGACCTGCCATTCGCCGTCCCACTTGATCGCGTAGGAGCGGTAGGGATCGGAGGGCTGGCGGATGAAGTACTCGGCGATGTGCCTGCCGGCTTCGCCCGAGAAGATGCGCGAGCGCGCCGCGAAGAGGCCGTAGAGCGGGCTGTCGAGCTTGCCCGCCTCGTCGGCGAGCACGTACACCACCGGCAGCAGGTCCTTGTGGTACCGCGGCCGGTCGCGCTCGTCGTGCACCACCCGCACCAGCTCCGAGAGCGGCACGAGCGAGCCGCCGGGGGTGCGGATCGTGAGCTTGAGGAGCTCGTCGAGGGCGTCGTGGCGTTCGGCGGGGAGCACCACGCGCACCGGCACCTCGTACTTGCTCGCGCCGTCGTGGAGCGGCGTCACGTCCTCGCCGTTCAACGCCATGCGCATCGTCTCGGCGACGTCGCGGCGCGAGACGCCGAGGAGCGCCGCCTTTGCCTGGTCGACGCGCAGGCGGATGCGCGGCGCCGGATCCTCGACCGTGTCGTCGAGGGCGACGATGTCCGGCGTCGCGGCGAGCGCGGCGCGCACGTGCTCGGCGGTGCGGATGCGTCCGGCCTCGTCCGGGCCGTACACCTCGGCCACGATCGGCGAGAGCACCGGCGGGCCCGGCGGCACCTCGACCACCTTCACCTTCGCGTCCCAGCGCTTGCCGATCTCCTCGAGCGCGGGGCGCACCGCCTGCGCGATCTCGTGGCTCTTGCGATGGCGATCCGACTTGTCCACGAGGTTCACCTGCAGGTCGCCCTGCTCGGGCTGGCTGCGCAGCGCGTACTGGCGCACCAGGCCGTTGAAGTTGATCGGCGAGGCGGCGCCCGCATAGGCCTGGTAGTCGGTCACCTCGGGCACGGTGGAAAGCTTCGCGCCGATCTCGTGCAGCGCCGCGGCGGTCACCTCCACGGGCGTTCCCGCGGGCATGTCCACCACCACCTGGAACTCGCTCTTGTTGTCGAACGGCAGCATCTTGAGGACGACGAGCTTCACGGCGACCAGCCCCACCGACAGCACGATGAGGCCGCCCACCCCGAGCGCGAGGCGCCGGCGGTTGCGCGCGGCCTTCGCGGCGGCGATGAAGGGTGTCAGCACGCGCGTGAAGAAGCGCTGCAGCTTCGCGTCGAGCCTGGAGGCGGGCGCGTGCCCGTGCGCGGCGAGGAGCTTCAGGGACAGCCAGGGCGTCACGGTGAACGCGATCGCGAGCGAGATCAGCATGCCGAGGCTCGCGTTGATCGGGATCGGGCTCATGTACGGGCCCATGAGGCCGCTCACGAAGGCCATCGGCAGCAACGCCGCGATCACGGTGAGCGTCGCGAGAATGGTGGGCCCGCCCACCTCGTCCACGGCATCCGGAATGATGCCGTGCAGCGGCCCTTCCTCCATCGCGCGCCGGCGGTGGATGTTCTCCACCACCACGATCGCGTCGTCCACCAGGATCCCGATGGAGAAGATGAGCGCGAAGAGCGAGACGCGGTTGAGGGTGAAGCCCCACGCCCAGGATGCGAAAAGCGTGGCGGCGAGCGTGAGCACCACCGCGGCGCCCACGATCACCGCCTCGCGCCAGCCGAGCGCGGCGAACACCAGCACCACCACCGAGAAGGTCGCGAAGATGAGCTTCTCGATAAGCTTTACCGCCTTGTCGTTCGCGGTCTTGCCGTAGTCGCGCGTCACGACGGCATGCACGTCGGCGGGGATCACCGTGCCGTGCAGCTCGTCGACCCGGTGGATCACGCGTTGCGCCACGTCCACCGCGTTCTCGCCCGGCTTCTTCGTGACCTGGATCGTCACCGCGGGGCGCTCGCCCGGTTGCGTGATGCCCTTCTCCGCGGCGGCGGGACCGGTTCCGGTCCACACGTATTTCACCGGCTGGTCGGGGCCGTCCACGACGTCGGCCACGTCGCCCAGGTACACCGGCCGCCGGTCCACCGCGCCCACCACGAGCGAGCGCACGTCGGCTGCGCTCTCGAGGTAGTTGCCGGTCTCGACCACGATCTCGCGGTTGTCGCGCACCAGCGATCCGGACGGCAGCGCGGCGCTGGAGAGCGCGAGCGCGTTCCTCACGTCGAGCGCCGAGACGCCGCTCGCGTTCATGCGGTCGGCGTCGAGCAGCACGCGCACCGCGCGCCCCGGGCCGCCGAGCGTCTGCACCTCGCGCGTTCCCGGCACGCGCTTCAGGTCCGCCTCGATCGCGTGCGCCACGCGCTCGAGCTCGTAGGCGCCCTTCGCCGGATCGTCGCTGTAGAGCGTGAGCGCGACCACCGGCACGTCGTCGATGCCGCGCGGCTTGATCACCGGCTCGCCGACGCCGAGCTCCGGCGACACCCAGTCGCGGTTTGCGGCGAGCGTGTCGCGCAGGCGCACGATCGCCTCGGTGCGCGGCACCCCCACCTTGAACTGCACGGTGAGCAGCGCCATGCCGGGGCGCGACACCGAGAACACGTGCTCGACCCCGTTCATCTGCGCGAGGACCTGCTCGGCCGGAGTCGCGACGAGCGACTCGACGTCGCGCACCGAAGCTCCCGGGAACGGCACGAAGACGTTCGCCATCGTGACGTCGATCTGCGGCTCCTCCTCGCGCGGCGTGACGAGCACGGCGAAGACGCCGAGGAGCAGCGCCACGAGGGCCGCGAGCGGGGTGAGCTGCGAGTCCTGGAAGTAGCGGGCGATGCGCCCGGAGATGCCCATGCCGCCCATCGCGCCCTCTCCTCAGTCCGGGGCGGATGCGATCGCCGCCGGCGCCGCGGCCATGCCGGCCTTCACCGGATCGAGGGCGACGCGCTCCCCGGGCCTCACGCCCGCGAGCACCTCGATGCCGCGCTCGTCGGAGACGGTGCCCAGGCGCACCTGGCGAAGCTGCGGCCGGCCGTCCTCGCCGATCACGTACACCGCGGTGAGCTCGCTGCGATGCAGCACCGCCTCGCGCGGCAGCATGAGGCGCGGGGCGCGGCCGACGACGAAGTGCGCGCGCGCGAAGACGCCGGGGAAGACGCCCTTCACGTCCGCGGGAAGATCGATGCGGATGTCGGTCGAATGCGTGCGTGGGTCGGCCGATGGCACGATGGTCATGCCGCGCGCCTCGATCCAGCGGCCCAGCGCCGGGATCTCGACGCGCGCCTTGCCGCCCGCCTGGATCGCGGGCACGTCGCCGGAGGCCACCGTCGCGGTGACGCGCAGGCTCGAGGGATCGAAGCCCGTCATGATGGGCTTGCCGGGCGTGGCCATCTCGCCCAGCTGCACGGGGCGCGCGGAGACCACGCCGCTGTAGGGCGCCACGATGGTGGCGAAGCTCCTCTCGGTCGTGGCCTGCCCGGCGCCGGCGAGCATCGCGCGCATCTGCGCCTCGGCGGACTTGAAGTCGGCCTCGGCCTTGTCGAGCGCCGCCTGGCTGATGAACTTCTGCGCGAAGAGCTGCTTCGAGCGCTCGTACTGGCCGCGCGCGTTGGCGAGGGTCGCCTCGGAGGCGCGCAACTGCGCCTCGCTCTGCGCCACGGCCTGCGTGGCGGCGCGCTCGTCGATGCGCGCGATGACTTGTCCCTTCGTCACGTAATCGCCCACGTCGAAGCGCAGGTCGACGATGCGGCCCGCGATCTGCGAGGAGACGGTGGACTGCCGGACGGCCTCGACGACCGCCTCGGCGGAGCGCGTGAGCTCGACCTCGCGCAGCTCCACCGGCGCGGATGCGGGCACGGCCGAGGCCGAAGGCGCGGGCGGCGGCTTCGCGCCGCCGCAGGCCGCCGCGAGCGCGGCCGCCGCGGCGAGTGCGAGGAACCGGCGCCCCATGGTCCTCAGGCCCGCTGCGCGCACGAGCGCACGCCGAGCCGGCGCAGGATCGACTCCAGCGGGCAGACGCGCGTGAAGCCGCTCTGCAGCAGGTTCGCGCCGACGAAGGCGCCGAGCCAGAGCGCGTAGTGGCTCACGAAAACCGGGCTCGCGTCCACGCCCAGCGCGAGCGAGGCGAGGACGAAGGTGCCGGCGAAGATGCGGACGATGCGTTCGGTGTTCATGGTGCGGCCTCCCTGGGGCGCCGGACGGCGCGGCTGTCACATACTATGGGGAGTATAGTATCATCATTCAAGCCTTCCGCTATACTGCGGCCTTCGGCGGCACGGACGGTTGAGGGGGATCAACATGGCGGCGATCCGCGACGAGCGGCACAAGAAGGAGCTCATCCTGAGGCTGAAGAGGGTCGAGGGGCAGCTGCGCGGCATCCAGTCGATGATCGAGGCGGGCGAGGACTGCGAGAAGGTCGTGCAGCAGATCTCGGCCGGCCGGCGCGCGCTCGACAAGGCGTTCTTCAACGTGCTCGCCTGCGCGATCCAGGCCGAGCCCGACGCTCCCGGCGCGAAGCCCGCGGTCGACAAGCGCATCAAGAACGCGGCAGACCTTCTCGCGCGGTTCGGGTGAGGCTCCGATGAGGCGCCTCGGCACGCCCGGCGGCGTGCGCGACGGGCAGCGCGCGCGAGCGCACGAGCTCGCCGTCGCGCGCCACCAGGATCTCGCCGGGGACGAGCGCGCGCCAGGCGGGCTCCGCGGTGAGCGGCACGCTCGCGAAGAGCACCACGCGCTGCTCGGCCCTCTGCGTCCGGATCGCGAGACCCGCGGCGTCGAAGGATCCGCCGGCGCGCTCGCAGCGGCGCACGAGGACGTGCAGCCCGGGAGGCGCGATCGTGCCGTCCGCCTGCGTGCGCTCGTGGCCGTGGGCGAACAGGGCGTCGCCGTCGCCGTACAGGAAGTTCGCCGGGCCGAGCGCGCGCACCTCCGCGGCGAAGGCGGAGACGATCGCGAGGCGTTCCTCGACGGGCGGCGCAGCGCCCGCGCGCGTCCATGCGGGACGCAGGCGGGCGAGAAGCGCGCAGAAGGCGTATTCGGAATCGGTGTCGCCCACCGGCCGCTCGCAGCCGAGCGCGAGCCGTGCCTCGAGGCGCGCGCGGTCGAGGTCGCCGTTGTGCGCGAAGACGTGCATGGCGCCGCCCAGCTCGCGCGCGAAAGGCTGGCAGTTGCCGAGCCGCGGCGAGCCTTGCGTCGCGCGGCGGATGTGGCTCACCGCGCAGCGCGTCGAGAACGGATGCGACTCGAGGAAGCTCATGCAGGCGCTCGACGCCGCCGGCTCCTCTTCCTTCACCACGCGCACGTCCCCGCCCGAGTACCAGGCGATTCCCCAGCCGTCCTTGTGCGGCCCCGAAAGGCCGCCGTGGCGGGAGAATTCCTCGAGGGAATAGCGCAGCGTCGCCGGATGGCGCGCGGAAAGGCCGAGCAGCTCGCACATGGCCCGATCATCGCGTGCGTCGCGGCCGTCACCTTGACGCCGGGCAATGCACCCGCAAATCCCCTGTACGATGAACCTCCGCGGCCTCGTCCGCTCACACCATAACGAATGAGCACCCCCATCCAGTACCTCGCCGAAGATTTCGCCGTCGCGCCGCAGCTCACGCCCGACCAGGTCCGCGGCCTCGCCGCGCACGGCTTCCGCAGCGTCGTGAACAACCGGCTGGAGCAGGAGCCCGGGCAGCCGCCGGAGAGCGAGCTGCGCGCGGCCGCCGCGGAAGCGAACCTGCAGTACGAGCGCCTGCCCGTGCACCCCGCGCAGATCACGCTCGACGACGTCGCGCGCTTCGCCGAGCTCCTCGAGCGCCTGCCGCGCCCGATCCTCGCCTTCTGCCGCAGCGGCTCGCGCTCGAGCATCCTCTACCGGGCGGTGGCCGAGGGCGTGCACCGGCGGGCGGCGCGATGAGCCACTCGTTCGATCCCGCGCAGCTCGAGCGCTGGAACGGCCGCTTCTCCGCCGCGGGATATCTCTTCGGCAAGGCGCCGAACGCGTTCCTCGCGAGCCAGCGCGAGCGCCTCCGGCCCGGCATGCGCGCGCTCTCCATCGCCGACGGCGAAGGACGCAACAGCGTGTGGCTCGCGCGGCAGGGCCTCGAGGTGACCGCGTTCGATTTCTCGCCGGTCGCGGTCGCGAAGGCGCGCGAGCTCGCGAAGGAGGCGGGCGTCGCGGTCGACCACCGCGTCTGCGACATCTTCCGCTGGGACTGGGACGCCGCGCAGTACGACGTCGTAGCGGGGATCTTCTTCCAGTTCCTCACGCCCGAGCAGCGAACCGAGGTATTCGCCCGGATCGAGCGCACGCTCGCGCCCGGCGGGCTGCTGCTCATCCAGGGATACCGTCCGCAGCAGCTGGGCTACAAGACCGGCGGCCCGCCCGAGGAGGACCGCCTCTACACCGAGGCGCTGCTGCGCGAGAGCTTCTCCGCGCTCGAGATCCTGCACCTCGCCTCGCACGACGACGTGATCGACGAGGGCGCGGGCCACCGCGGGATGTCCGCCCTCATCGACCTCGTGGCGCGGCGGCCGCGCTGACCTTGCGCGGGTCGGGCGGCCGGGCGTGGCCGTCCATGAACGCCGCCGCGTCCCACGCCTCCTGCGGCGAGAGCGATTCGCCCTTGCCGAGCGGCATGTTCCTGCGGATGAACGCGGCCGCGGTCGCCACGTTGTGCATGCCGGCCCCGGCGTTGAAGGACTGCGGTCCCCAGAGCGGCGGGAAGGTGTAGCGGTCCCCTGCGCGCGTGCCCTGCCCGTCGGCGCCGTGGCAGATCGCGCAGTTCGCGGCGAACACGTCCGCGCCGCGCTTCGCATCCGGCGCTTGCGGCGGCTTGTCGAGCTTGGGATACCCGCGGCCCTGCAGCTCCGCGCCGGTCGGCGCGCCCTGCGCGAGCCAGTAGCTGTACGCGACGAGCGCCACCATCTCCTTGCTGTCGTAGGCGGGCGCCTTGCCGTTCATGCTGAAGCGGAAGCAGCCCGCGAGGCGGTCCTCGAAGCTGTTCACCTTCCCGTTCTTCGCGCGGTACGCGGGAAAGCTCGTGTACGCGGCCCACAGCGGCGCGGAGCCGGCGAGGCGGCCCGCGTCGAGGTGGCAGTTCTGGCAGTCGAGGCCGTTGCCGACATAAGCCGTCGCGGAATGCTGCGTGTCGGTGAAGATCGCGCGGCCCAGGCGCACCGCGTCGCCGAACGGCCCGCTCGGCATCCGGTCCTCGGGCGGCGGCCGGAAGGCGACGGCCTTCGGCGCGACGGATCCCGGCGGGCGCTTCGCCGGCTCTCCGGCGCCGGGCGGCGGCAGGCTCGCCGCGGGCTCGTCCTCGCCCGGCCCCGGCGCGGTTGCCGGGGACGCGAGCCAGGCGGCCACGGCGTCGATCTCGGAATCGGGCAGGTGGTCGGCGACGCTCTTCATGAGGCCCTGCGGGTCGTTTGCGCGCGCGCCCGACTTCCACTCCCGGAGCTGCTTCGCGGTATACGCCGCGCCCTGCCCCGCGATGGCGGGAAAGTGCGGTGCCACGCCCGCGCCGCGCGCGCCGTGGCACTTGAAGCAGGCCGGGACCCCGTGCGCCCAGTCTCCGCGCAGCGCGACGCGCTCGCCCGCGCCGCGCGGCGTATCGGTGACGCTCGCCTTCGAGGCGGCCGCGGGCAAGCTCGAGAAGTAATCGGCGGCATCGCCCGCCTGCTTCCCGCTCAGCGCCTTCGCGATGGGCTCCATCACCGGGTTGCGCCTCGCCCCGCTGCGGAAATCGGCGAGCTGCTTCGCGAGGTAGGCGCGCACCTGACCGGCGAGGCGCGGGAAGCCCGCCTGCGCCTGGCCCTCGCCGTTCGCCCCGTGGCAGGTCGCGCAGGCGACGACGCCGGGAGCCCCGGATTGCGCGAGCGTGCTGCCCGCGGCGGCGTCGGCAAGCGCGCGCGGCGACGCGAGCGCGGCGCCGAGCGCGAGGAGCGCGAGGAACGCGTGCGGCGCGCACGATTGCCGGAAGGCGGGATTCATGGCGGGAGCGAAGGGCGACGGAGGAACGTTTCGATGAGCCGCCGCGCGCAGGGTTCCCCGCGAGCCGCACGAAATCGCGCCGCTCAGAGCGCCGCGGCCCGCTCCTTCGCCTCGAACGCGGCGAGCGCCGCGCGGATCTGCGGCATGCGGCTGCGCGCATAGGCCTCGGCCGTCGCGATCACGCGGCGCCGATACGACTCGCTGATCCCGGCGTAGTAGCCGATATCGGGGTGGAGCAGCACGTCGGCGAACGGCGCCTCGGCCTTCACCTGCCGCGCCCGCCGCGCATCCTTGTCGATCCAGGCCTGCGGCACGCCGGGCGGCGTGGTCTGCGGATAGGCCGAGACGTCGACCGCGATCACGAAGCGCGCGCCCAGCCCGCGCGCGGCGCGGATCGGCACCGGCGAGAGCTCGTCGCCGTCGGCGTAGAGCTCGCCGCCGATGCGCACCGGCTCGAAGCTGTCGGGATCCGCCGCCGAGGCGCGCACGGCGAGCCCCGCATCCCCGCGGTCGAAGAGCACGAGCCGGCGGTCCGAAAGCCGCGTGGCGGCGAGGGCCACCGGGATGCGCAGCTCGCCGAGCGTGCGCCCGCGCAGCTCGCCGTTCACGTACGCCTGCAGCGGGGCGCCCGTCGCGGGCTTCTTCAGGAGCTCCCGCAGCTCGTAGAAGCGCAGCATGTTCAGGCGCGTCGCGAGGCGCTCGAGCGCGGCGGCGCCATACCCCCCGGCGTACAGCACGGCCACCATCGCGCCCACGCTCGATCCGACGAGGAGGTCGGGGCGGATGCCCATCTCCTCGAGCACGCGGAGCACGCCGATGTGCGCGAATCCGCGCGGGCCGCCGGAGCCCAGCACGAGCGCGATCCTGGGTGCGGGGCCGTCGAGCGGCTGGAAGCGCGGCAGGCGGCCGGGAGGAACCTCCTCGCCGCCCCAGCCGCAGGAGGCGAGCAGCGCCGCGCTGCCGAGCGAGATCACGAAGCGGCGCCGTCCGATCGAGGCGACGCCGCTCATGAAACCGCCCCGCCGATCAGCTCTTGCCGTAGTACCGCGTGAGGTAGTCGGCGATCGGAGCCACGTCCGCGTCGGGCACGGGAGCGCCGAGCGCCTTCTTCATCTTGAGCACCGTCGCCTCCCAGCCCTTGTGGTCCAGGAAGCGCGAGTTCATCTTGATGTAGTCGAGACTGTGGCATGCGACGCAATTCTGGCGCACTTTGTCGACGCCCGGGCCGTCCTTGAGCCGGAAGGCGCCTTCGTCGGCGCGGGCGGCAAGGGCGGCGCAGGCGAGCACTGGGACCGCGAAGAGCGACAGGGGTTTCATCAGATCACCTCGATCTGGATGCGCGGGATCACGTTGTGGTGATAGCCGGCGGGGTTGAAGATGAGCTTCGGCACCTGCGTCTCCCCGCGGTTGTTGGTCGCCTTCACCATCACGACGGTCGGGCCGGGCTGCGCCGCTCCTGCACGTCGCGGATGCCGTGGCCGCCGTCCCACGCGATGCCTCCCACCTCGATCGGCTGCCCGCGATGGAAGCGCAGGTGCCGGTCCAGCCCGCGGCGATGAGGCGCGCGGGGAAGCCGTTCCAGTGCGGCAGGGGCTTGCCGTTCATCTCGAAGGCGATGAGCGTGTTCTCGTCGAGCGCCTTGTCGACCGGCAGGCTCTTCACGAAATCGTGCGTGGTGTCGATCGCGGGAACCTCGGCGCCGTTGAACGCGACTTCGATCGCGTTGCCGGCGACGCCCGCGCGGTTCAGCACGTCGCGCAGGCGCACTCCCTTCCAACGGGCGTTGCCCATGGCGCCGATGCCCCATTCCACGCCCTGCACGTGGGGCTGGAACATGCCGCGCCGATTGCCGGAGCATTGCAGCACCGCCACCAGCTCGACCTGCGGGAAATCGCGCTTGAGCGTCGCGAGATCGAGCTCGACGGGCCGCTTGGCCGCGTCCCCGCCGACCTTGAGCCGCCACGCGCCCGCGTCGATCTTCTGCGGGATGCCGGAAAGGTGATAGCGCACGAAGAACGCGTCGTTGCGCGTGATCGTGCTGTGGAAGTAGTCGATCGGCGTCTCGTAGTTGGGCGGCCGGTAGCTGCGCTTGATGAGCGGCACCTTTCCCGCGATCGACTCGAGGTGCCCTTCGGCGAGGGTGCCGTCGGGGAGCTCGTCGGGCTGCCAGAGCTTGCGGGCGGCCGAAGCGAGCGGTGCGGCGGTTGAAAGGGCGGGTAACGCAATCCCGGCCAGGAAACGGCGGCGGTCGACCATGGAAGCTCCTCGTTTATTGTCGTCGGGGCGCACTTCGAGGCGCCCGTGTGGGCTTATAGCGCGCGGCGCTTGATTCCCATCAATACCCCCGGGGGGGATCGGCGGAAACTTTTTTCATGGGGGCATCCACGAGCGGCTACGAAGCGACCAACTTCCCGATGCTCGCCGGCGCGCGCCAATGGCAGCGCGAGGCGACGATGAAGCTGGTGGAAGCGGCGGGCGCGTGCGGCGCGACCACGGTGCTGGTGCCGGAATGCGGGCATGCGTATTCCGCGCTTCGCTGGCAGGGCGCCGCCATGGCGGGACGCGAGCTCGCGTTCCGCGTGCTGCACGTCTCCGAATTCATCGCCGAAGGCCTCGCCCAGGGCCGCATCCGCGTGAAGCCCGGTTCCGGCTCCGTCGCCTTCCACGATCCCTGCCAGATCTCGCGGCGCGGCGGTGCGACCGCGGCGCCCCGCGCCGTGCTCCATGCGCTCGGCCTCGAGGAGCGCCCGGTCGAGGCGAGCGGCGACCTCGGCGGATGCTGCGGCGGGGGCGGCGGCGTGAGCGCGAACCGTCGCGCCGATCCCCTGCGCTACGCGACCACCGCGATGCGCCTGCGCCAGCTCGGCGCCGCGCGCGCCGCGAGCGTCCTCACGAGCTGCGCGAACTGCCGGCAAACCTTCGACGACTCCACGGCGCACGATGGCAACGGGCCGCGGGTCGGAAGCCTCGTGGAGCGGGTGGCCGCGAACCTCGCTTAGCGATCGAACGTCGGCGAGCGGCCGCCGGGATCGAGGGGCCGGTGCGCCGGGAATCGGCCCGCTCCGACGCCGTTCCCGATTTTCGCCGCGCTTGACAGCGCGGCGCTTAATATTAGACATTTCTAATGTTTGGAGGAGAACGAGATGAACCACGACAAGGACCTCGACGCGCGCGGGCTCAACTGCCCGCTGCCCATCCTGCGCGCCAGGAAGGCGCTGAACGAGATGCAGGCGGGCCAGGTGCTGCGCATCGTCGCGACCGACCCCGGCTCGGTGAAGGACTTCGAGGCGTTCGCGAAGCAGACCGGCAACTCGCTGCTCTCGCAATCGGCGAACGACAAGGAATACACGTTCTTCATGCAGAAGAAGTAGGCGCCCGGTGAGCCGCGCGCGCCCCCCGGCCGCGTTCGCGCGAGCGGGCGAGTCGACGCGGCGGTGCGCGAGCGCCACGGCATCGGCACGATGGAGAACCCGCTCTTCCCCGGCGTCTTCGAGCGCGCATCGACCAGCGCGGGCGGGCGACACCGTGCAGGATGCCTTCGCGGCCGATCGGCGCGTGCACACCTTCTCGATCCACGAGACGGGCCGCTGGCCGTACACGGGTGCGGCGAGCGACACCGGCGGCGGGCGCGCGGTGAACCTCAGAAGAGCGGGAAGCGCTCGCGGTTGCTAGAACTTGTTCCACAGGTGCTCGAGGCGCACGGTCGCCGCCGCGTGTGGGAGGCGGCGGGAAGCCGGTCTGTCGGATGCGTCCTACGAGCGCAGCGCACGGCGCCGATACCGGTCGGGAACGTGCGGCGCGCACGTGAAGGCGCGGATGGGGGACTCGCATTCGTGGAGGGCGCGGCGCGAATCCCCGCCTGTCGGACCCCGCAGCCCCGCAGCGACGCGATCTCCCACGGATTCGGCCGGAGCGAGACCACACGCGCCGCCTGCGGCGTCCCACAAATTGCGAGTGGTCACTCGGAGTCCTACTTCAATCGGACCCGAGGAAATCCAACTCCGCCATGCCGAAAGCAACCATCAGCAAGCGAGTGCTCGATACGCTCATTCGGGCGAAGCTCGCGAAGATCAACGGCTGCATCCAGGTCGAGCCGCTTCCGGTCGCCTGGCGCAAGCGCGACCCCTACGGATGCAACTGGGAAATCCCGGGATGGACGGGAGACCTGCGCCTCGTCGAAAGCTGCATCGACCAGTTGCGCGACTACCTGCGATTCCTGCGCGAGCAGTTCGACATCCCCGAGGACGAGAAGGCGCCGAGCAGCCCCTCCTAGTCGGCCGGTGCCGCCGCCGGCGCGCCCGCCGCGCCGCGCCGCTCCAGCGCCTCGACGCGGCGATGCTGCGCGAGGCTCCCGCGCAGGTCGTCGATCTTGCGGTGCAGCTGCTGGATCGCGAACTCCGCCTTCACGTTCACCTGGAAGTCCTGGTCGGCCTGCAGGCGGTCCTTCGACACCTGCCGGTTCTGGCTCATCATGATCACCGGGGCCTGCAGCGCCGCGATGCACGAGAGGATCAGGTTGAGGAAGATGTACGGGTAGGGATCCGGCGGCCGCGTGATGAGGATCACGCTGTTCACGACCGCCCACCCGACGAGGAACACCCCGAAGCAGATGATGAACGTCCACGAGCCGCCGAAGCGCGCGACCCCGTCGGCGACGCGCTCGCCGAATCGCATGCGCTCGTCGGCGATCTCGTTCACGTTGCGGATCTGGAGGCGAGAGAGCAGCTCGTCGGCGTTGCGCAGGCGCTGGATCACGACGCCCATGAAGTGGCGCGCCGCGGCGTTGCCTTCGAGGAGGGCCACGACGACGTCGAGGGGCACGCACAGGAGCGCCGTATCGGCCGCCGCGCGCGCGCCCGCCGTGCGCCGGCCCCGGTCGAACACCGCGAGCTCCCCGAAGAAGGAGCCGGCCTCGAAGCTCGCGAGGATGATGTCCTCCCCGCGCGTCGGCAGCACGATGTCCACCGCGCCGCTCTCGACCACGTAGAGGAACTGCGGAACGTCGCCCTGGGAGAAGACCGTCTCGCCGGCGGCGAACCGGCGCGGCTGCGCGGCGCGCGCGAGGTCCCCGAGCTGCTCGCGCGACATGTGGCTGAAGAGGGGAACGTCTTCGATCGCTGCGACCGCATCCATGCAAGCCTCCTTGGCGGGACGGACCGACGCCACTCTAGCAGGAGCTCACGCGCGCGGCGCATCGCGTAGGAATCGTCCGACAGAGCGAAAGGCCCGCGACAGCCAGAATGGAGACACCGTCCTTGCCGCCCGCCTGTCGGGCCGCGCAGCCGCCATGGCGATCGTGCAACCTGCCGCACCGACGACCCACGCGCGGGAAATCTTCCGCCGTGCCGCAGCCCTGCTCGGCGCCTCGCGAGGCTACCGGGAGACGCTCGAGCACACCCTCGCCGCCTGCCTGCCGCCGCTGGGCGACTTCGGGTTCTTCGACGCCCGCCACGAAGACGGCGTCGTGCGCATCGCGCGCGCCCACGAGGACGAGGCGATCGAGGCCATCCTGCGGCCCACCCGGTGGGGAGCGCAGGAGCGCGCCGACGGCCTGAACCTGTGCGCGCTCACCACCGGCGAGCCGGCGCTGCATGCCGACATCGACGACGCGTGGTACCGCAAGGTCGCGGCGAACGAGGAGCATCTCGCGCTCCTGCGCCGTCTCGGCTTCGTCTCGATGATCACCGTGCCGATGCGCTTCGCGGGCGATCTCATCGGCGCCCTCACCCTCTTCATGGGCCGCTCCGGGCGCCGCCACGATGCGTCCCACCTCGGCATCGCGGCGGACCTGGCCGCCATCGCCGCGCCCGTGGTCGCGAACGCCGCGCTCCTCGAGCGCCACGAGCTCGCGAAGTCGATGCTGCTCGCCTCGGAGACGCAGCTGCGGATTTCGTACGAAGCCGCGGGGCTCGGAGCCTGGGACTGGCGGATCGACGAGGGCGAGGTGTACTGGTCCCCGGAATACCGCGAGATCTACGGGCTGGACCCCGAAGGGCAGCCGGCCTTCGAGAAGGGAATGGCGGCCGTGGTGCCCGAGGACCGCGCCGGCGTGGACGCGGCGATGCGGCTGTGCCTGGAGACGGGCGCGGAGTATCGCAGCGAGCATCGCATCCTGCATCCGCGCAAGGGGCTGCGCTGGATCCAGGCGGTGGGCCGGCCGCAGCTCGGCGCCGGGAACCGGCCCGTGCGCGTCTCCGGCATGGTGAGCGACATCACCGATCGCCGCGAATCGGACCGCGCCCGCGCGTACATGGCGGCGATCGTCGAGTCCTCGGAGGACGCGATCATCAGCAAGACGCTCGACGGCGTCATCACCTCGTGGAACCCGGCCGCCGAGAGGCTCTACGGATACCTCGCGAGCGAGGTGATCGGACGCTCCATCACGGTCATCGTGCCGCCCGAGCTGCACCGCGAGGAGCTCGATCTCCTCGCGCGCGTGCGCGCGGGCATGCGCGTCGAGCACTTCGAGACCATCCGCGTCGCGAAGGACGCAAGGCGCATCCCGGTATCGCTCACGGTCTCGCCGGTGCGCGACGCCGATGGGCGCATCATCGGCATCTCGAAGATTGCGCGCGACCTCACCGAGCTCCAGCGGTCGAACCGCGAGCTGCAGGCGCTGCGCGACCGCCTCGCCGAGGAGCTGGAGGCGACGCGCCAGCTGCAGCAGATCAGCGCACGCCTGATCCACCGCGACGAGACGCTCGAGGACCTGCTGCTCGAGATCCTCGACGCCGCCCTCCAGATCACGGGGCGCGCCCGCGGCATCATCCAGCTCTACGACCGAATGAAGGGCACGCTGCGGCTCACCGCCGCGCGCGGCTTCGACGAGCCGTTCTGCGACACCTTCCGGGAGGTGCTTCCCGGCGAGGGCATGCCCAGCGCGGAGGCGATGCGCACGGGGCGGCGTGTGATCGTGGAGGACCTCGCGGATTACGCCGAGGGCTCCGGGTCCACGCGGGCGAAACGGCTGCTGGATTCGGGCGTGCGCTCGCTGCAGTGCACGCCGCTCAACAGCCGCGACGGCCGCATCATCGGCATCTTCATCACCCACGGCGCCGAAGCGTCGCGTCCGGAGGAGCGGGAGCTGCGGATGCTCGACATCCTCGCCCGGACCGCGGCGGACCTCATCGAGCGCGCGAGCGCGCAGGCGCAGCTGCGCGAGGCGGACCGGCGCAAGGACGAGTTCCTCGCGATCCTCGCGCACGAGCTGCGCAATCCGCTCGCCCCGGTGCGCTACGCGGTGTCGATCACGCGCGATCCCGCCTCCACCGACGACGCGCGGCGCCGCGCGCAGGCGGTGATCGAGCGGCAGGTGAGCCACATGGCCCGGCTCCTCGACGACCTGCTCGACATCTCGCGCATCGCGCGCGGCGCGGTGCTGCTGCGCAAGGAGCGCGTCGACGCCGCATCGTGCGTTTCCGCGGCGATCGAGGCGGCGCGCCCCTTCTTCGAGCCCAGGGCACAGCGCATCGCCACGCGCCTGCCGCGCGAGCCCCTGGTGCTCGATGCCGATCCCGTGCGCCTCACGCAGATCCTCACCAACCTCGTGACCAACGCCGCGAAGTACACCGACGCGGGCGGCAGCATCGAGGTCGAGGCGCGGCGCGAGGGGACGGACGCGATGATCGCGGTGCGCGATACCGGCATCGGCATCCCGCCCGAGCTCAAGCCCCGCCTCTTCACGCTCTTCTCGCAGGCGGGCTCCGCGCTCGAACGCTCCGAGGGCGGGCTGGGCATCGGGCTCGCGCTGGTGCGCGGCTTCGTGAATCTGCACGGGGGCAGCGTGGAAGCGCACAGCGAGGGCGCGGGGCGCGGAAGCGAGTTCGTGGTGCGGCTGCCGCTGGGGCCCGCGCGAGCCGCCGAAGGGACGCCGCGCGAGGCCGTGAAGCGCGCGGGCCGTGCGCTGCGCGTGCTGGTGGCCGACGACAACCACGACATCTGCGAGATGTGCGCGACGCTCCTCGCCCTGTGGGGCCACCGCTCGTTCATCGCGCACGACGGCGCGCAAGCGCTGGCGCTCCTGCAACGCGAGCAGCCCGACGTGGCGCTCCTCGACATCGGCATGCCCGGCCTGAACGGCTACGAGCTCGCCGCGCGCGTGCGCGCCGCGCCCTGGGGCAGGGCCGTCGTGCTGGTGGCGGTCACCGGGTGGGGACAGGACGAGGCGCGCTCGCGCTCGAGCGCCGCGGGCTTCGACTTCCACCTCACGAAACCGGTCGAGGTGGCCGAGCTCGAGCGCGTGCTCGCGGCCGTGGCAACCCTCTCGCCGCAGCCGCTTTCCGCCGCGCACCCGGACGCGGCGGAAAGCTAGAACGAAGGGACGCGCGAGCTCAGAAGCGTTTCTGGTACTGCACGCCGACCGAGTACTCGTACATCTTGATCTTCTCCTGCATGCTGAGGCCGGGGACGAAGCCGTTGAAGAGGCTTCCGCCCGTCACGTCGTTCTGGAACGCGTACATGGCGGCGAACGTGAGGTAGCTCGCGGGATCCAGCGTCCACGTGGCACCGGCGGTGATGTGGTGCTGCACCACGCCCGGCGCGAGGAAGTTGAACGTGACATCCTGGGAGCGGATCGGGTTGTCGCTGTAGTTGTAGCCCGCGCGCACGGTGAGCCTCGGGTCCACGTGGTACTCGACGCCCAGCTTCCACACGTCGATGTCCTGCCAGCCGAAGCCCGCGCCGTTGGATCCGCCCAGGCACGACGAGGGATCCCCGCCGGCGCATTGCATGATGTTGGCGCTCGGGTTCGAGACCGACTTCGCGTCGCTGTAGTTGATGCGCTCGTAGTCGAGGGCGACCAGCAGCTCCGGATTCGGCGTGAACGCGATCCCGACCCCGTAATGCGACGGGATGTCGAAACCGCCGCCTTCGGCGAACAGGCCCTTGTACTTGTCGAAGCTGCCCATGCTCATCTTCGAGGTGTACTGGACGCCGATCGCGAACTGGGGAGTGATCTGGCCGTAGTAGCCGATGCGCGCGCCCCAGCCGGTCGAGTTGTCGTAGCCGCGGTTGGTGACGTCGCCGGGGCTCACCGACAGGCCCTCGAATGCCTGCAGGCCCTCGGCCTTGAAGCGCTGGTAGGCGAAGAGCGGCGCGATGCCGATCGACTGCGTGGGCGTCATCTTCCACGCGAAGCTCGGCGCCACGATGAGCTGCGAGAGGTCGACCCCGAGGCGGCCGTTGCCGCACAGCAGGTTGTACGGCCCGGGCGCGGGGTTGAAGCCGGTGCCGGGTCCGGTCGCGGGACCGCAGGCGCCCGGCGAGGGAAGCTGGCCGCCGGAATAGTCCGGTGTTCATCCCGCCGTTGCCGTAGAGCGCGATGCCCCACGACATGTTCGGGTTCACCATGCGGTTGTACGCGAGCTCGGGAATCGGGAAGTAGTTGCTGCCGCTGTCGGCGGAGCCGTTGAGGCCGACCATGTCGGGCGCGTTCGTGCGCTCGGCGCTGCGCCACGGGCTGAAGAGGTCGAGGCCGAGCTCGAAGGTGTTGCCCGAGAACGCGAGGGTCGCCGGGTTGTTGGCCGCCCCGAAGCCGGAGCCGGTGACGGCGATCGACGCGCCGCCCATGCCCTTCGCCTGCATGCCGTAGCCGTGCGAGAAGTAGCCGTCGGTCGCATGTGCGAAGAGCGGCGCGGCCGCGGCGAGCGCCGCGAGCAGTTTGCGATTCATCTTTCCCCCTTGGTTGTGGTTCCCGTGGGCCGGGAACGGATTCTGGCTCAAATGAAAAGGCTCACGTCGGCGTCGCGCGCGGTGGGCAGGAACGTCGCGGCGCCGCAGAAATCGCGCGCTTCGGGTATGAAATCGTCGGGCGAATAGCCGAAGAGGTCCACCGTCATCTGGCAGCCGATGAGCTTCACGTCGGACTCGATGCAGGCGGAGCGCAGCTCCGCGACCGGGGCCACGCCCTTGTTGCGGATGGTCTGCTTCATCATCGTGGTGGCGAACGCCTCGAAGCCGGGGATGATCCCCTGCATCGCGTTGGGGATGTTCCAGCGGATCGAGCGGAACCAGTCGGGGCCGAAGGGCATCTTCATCGGCATCGCGGGGTTGCCGAGCGGGCTCACGTGCAGGCCCGAGAGGTCCTTCTTGAGGAGCTCCAGGCCGTAGAAGGTGAAGAAGATCGAGACGTTCCAGCCGAGCGCCGCCGCGGTGGAGGCGAGGATGAACGGGGGATACGCCCAGTCGAGCGTGCCCTTGGTCGCGATGATCGTCATCGACCCGGCCTTCGACTCGCGCAGCTCGGCGAGCTTCGCCTCGATGCGCTCGCCGAGGACCGCGTCCACCCGCTCGCGCACCATGCGGTCCAGCAGGGCGGGGTCGATGAGTGCGGAAGCGGGATTGTCGCCCATGGATCTGTCTCCTCGTGGTTTCCCCCTGGAAGGCGGTGCGGGATGCGGGGGTATCGAAGCATCGTAATACGGGGAGGGGGTATGTGCAAACCACCCTCCTGGGGTATCGGCGGCCGAAATTCCCGGGATCTGCCGGCGCCGCGCCCGAGGGGAAATCGGCGTGCGCATACCCGGCGGGGTACCCCGAGAGACCCTCCACAGGCTCGGGTATACTCGGCCGCTCCGTCCGCGGAAAGGTCCTCACGATGTCAAGCCACGCAACCCTGCACGATCCCGAGGCGAAGAAGGCGATCGGGGCCCGGCTCGCGCGCGTGGAGGGCCAGGTGCGCGGCATCCGGCGCATGATCGGCGCGGACGAGTCGTGCGAGGACATCGCCCTGCAGCTCGCGGCCGCCCGCAAGGCGCTCGACCGCGTGTTCTACGAGATGGTGTCGTGCATGATCCGCATGGAGACGCCGTCGAGCTCCACGGCACGCAACCAGCGCGCGAAGAAGGTGGCGGAGCTCCTCACCCGCTTCGCCTGAAGCGAGGCGGCGATCCGCGCCAACACGCCCCAGCTTGACGCCCGGCAACGCGGGCCCCGTCGCCCGGGGCTATCGTGGATTCATTCCCCACGAGTCCCTTCCGGAGGCCACCATGACCGCCCGCGTCCAGGATCCCGAGATCCAGAAGCTTCGCCAAGCCCTGCTGCACCTGAACGACCTGCTGCCGCTGAAAGCGCGCCAGGATTCGCTCACGCCCGAGAACCGCAAGCTGCACCGCTCCATCCTGCAGACCCTCGTCGAGAAAGGCCGTGTCATGAGCGAGGATGAGATCGCGAAGGTGGCCGGCAGCCCCGCTGCAGGCCGCAGCGCGGTCGCCCTGCTCGGTGCGTACGACCTGGTCGTCCGCGGCCCGCTCACCGTCACCGATGCGCGCACCGGCCGCGAGGTCGTGGTCGATGCGATTGGAGGAGAGGTGGTGGGCGCATATCCCGTGACGACCGAGGTCACGCCGCACAGGATCACGGTCAACGGCCACTCGATCTACGCGATGTGCGCCGTCGACGCGCTCGCCGTGGCGCCGCTATTCGGCGGCGAGGTCCGCATCGACTCGGTGTGCCACGTGACGGGTGAACCGATCCACATCGCGATGAAGGGCAAGAAGATCGTCGAGTGCAAACCCTGCTCCGCCGAGGAGATGCGCATCGGCGTGCGCTGGCAGCGCGTCACCACGACGGCAGCCCACGGGCTGTGCCGGCAGATGGTTTTCCTCAAGGATGCGGCGACCGCGGCGAAATGGCAGAGCCGTGACCCCGGCTCCATCGACATCTTCACGAGCGCGGAGGCGATGGATTTCGCCGAGGCCTTCTTCCGGCCGCTGCTCGCCGATTGACCGCCGGGGCCCGGGCCGCGCGACGCCCGGGCCTCAGTCCAGGTTGTAGCGCTTGATCTTGCGCCACAGCGTGGACTTGTCGATGCCGAGGACCTCCGCGGTCGCGGCCCGGTTGCCGCCGTTCTCGCGCAGCGTCTTGGCGATGAAATGCGCCTCGACGTCCTCGAGCGTTTGCGGCGCGAGACGGTCCAGCGGCCCCTGGCGCGGCTGAGGCCGCTCGAGCAGATCCTGCGGCAGGGAATCGAGCTCGAGCATGTCCCCCGGCGCGAGGATGATCATGCGCTGGACGGCGTTCTCGAGCTCGCGCCCGTTGCCCGGCCAGTCGTGCCGGACCAGCGCGGCAAGCGCCTGCGTGCTGAACCCGCGCACCGGCTTGCCGAGGCGGCCCGTATGCTTCGCGAGGAAGAAGGCGGCGAGGATCGGGATGTCCGCCTTGCGATCGCGCAGCGGCGGCAGGTGGATCTCCCCCACCTTGAGCCGATAGTAGAGGTCGCCGCGGAACTCGCCCGCCTGCACCAGATCGGGCAGCGGCCGGTTCGTCGCCGCGAGCAGGCGCACGTCGACCCTGCGCGACTGCGTATCGCCCATGCGGAAGAACGTCCCATCCTGGAGAACCCGCAGCAGCTTCGCCTGCAGCGAGGGCGGCGCGTTGTTGATCTCGTCCAGGTAGAGCGTCCCTCCGTCGGCCAGCTCGAAGAGGCCCGGCTTCGCGCGCGCGGCACCCGTGAACGCGCCTGCCTGATAGCCGAAGAGCTCGCTCTCGATGAGGTTCTCGGGGATCGCGGCGCAGTTGATCGCGACGAACGCCTTGTCGCGGCGGCGGCTGTGCGCGTGGATGAGCCGCGACGCGATCTCCTTTCCCGTTCCCGATTCGCCCGTGATCAGCACCGGGCAGTCGTAGCCCGCGAAGACCTGGACGAGGCGGCGCGCCGCTTCGATCGGGGCGGTGCGGCCGATGAGGCCGTTGTCGTCCGGCAGGGCGCACCCGGGCTCCCTCAGCCGGCGGTTCTCCCGGTTCAGAAGCGCGAACTGCAGCGCCCCTTCCACGGTCCGCCTCAGCGCCTCCGGCTCGAAGGGCTTGCGCAGGTAGTCGTAGGCGCCGCCCTTCAGGGCCTCGACGGCGGAGTCGACCGTGCCGTGGCCCGTGATGAGGACCACCTCCGCGGGAGGGACGTGCTCGCGGGCGCAGCGCATCACGCGCAGCCCATCGGCGCGCGGCATGCGCAGGTCGGTCAGCACGACGCATACATCGCGGCTCTCCAGCCGGTCGCACGCCTGCGCTCCGTCGCGCGCCGTGATGACGGTGGCCTCGAGCGGCTCGAGGACCTCCACGAGCATGGCGCGCATCGCGTCGTCGTCCTCGACGACGAGGATCACGGGGCGCTCGGCGTTGCGCGGCGCGCGCTCAGGCGAGAGCGCAGTCGCCACGATCCGCCGCCGTGAGGGGCAACCTGAGGATGAAACGCGCGCCGTCATGGTAGGCGGCGTCCAGGTGAAGCGTGCCGCCGACCCCGATCACGATCGACTGGCTGATCGCGAGCCCGAGCCCGGTTCCCTCGTCGATCTCCTTGGTGGAGAAGAACGGATCGAAGACGCGGCGTCGGACGTCCGGCGTGACGCCCGGCCCGTTATCCGTCACGGTGACCACCGCCCATCCGCCCTCCATCCGGCTCTCGACCATGACGTACGGATCGATCGCCGAGCCCGAAGCGGCCTGGATGGCGTTCATGACGAGGTTGCCGAGGACGATGTCGAGCTGCCCCGAGCTCCCGGCCACCTTCGGAACGTCGTGCAGGTCGAGATCGATGCGCACATGGTAACGCTGGCTCTGGCAATCGCGGATCGTGCCGACCACGTCGCGGATCACTTCGCCGACATCGCACGATTCCGGCGCACAGCGCTCGCGCCGTGCGTACGCGAGCAGGTTGTCGATGATGCGCGCGCACCGTTGCGCCTCGCTGTGGATGGCTTGCGCGTACTGCGCCCGCTTCGCCTCGCCGGCGGCGCCGTCGCCGAGCATGCGTGCATAGCCGAGGATGGTGCCGAGCGGCGTGTTGAGCTCGTGCGCGATGCCTCCCGCGAGCTGTCCCAGGGCGACGAACTTCTCCGACTGGTGCGCGAGCTGCTGGAGCCTGCGGTGGTCGGTCACGTCCTGCAGCATGATCACCGCGGAGGGAATCGCCGCCCCGGGCGAGGGACGGAAGAAAGTGACGTTCAGGCTGAAATGACGGCGCTCACCGGCGCTTTCGAGGACGATCTCGCGCTGGCTCACCGGCTGGTCGTGCAGGAATGCCGCCCTCAGCAGCTCCCTCCCCTCATGATCGAGCGCGAGGAGCTCGAACAGATGGGCGTCGCGCAGGGCGTTGCCCGGGAGGCCGAACAACGCCTCCGCCCGGTCGTTCCAGGACGTGACGCGCACCTCGGAATCGACGGCGAGCATCACGCACGGGAGGCCGCGCAGGATCGCGTCGATGCGGTTGCGCTCACCGATGATCGAGAGCTGCGAGCGCTCCATCTCGTCGAGCAGCGAGCGCAAGCGCCGCGCGAGCACGTTGTAGTCCGCGATCAACGCGCCGCCGAGCGGCACGCCCGGCTCGATCGGTTCCAGGTGTCCCTCGAGGGCACGCAGGATCGCACGATGCAGGTTCGTCACGACCCGTTTGCCGGCTGCATAGCCCAGCGCCGCGGCGGCGGCGATCGCGGCTCCGAGGAACGCCACGCGCCAACCCGGCACCTCGAGCCACTTCCAGGCAGCCCACGACGCAAGCGCCGCCGCCGCGACGGTCACGATGGCAACGGTGGCAGGTCGCAGCATCGTGTGCGCCCGCATTCCCAAGACGGCGTTCATCCTCTGGCCTGCTCCCCGGTCCTGCCGGAATGCGCTTTCCGGTCTCGCGTTCGGTCCGGCGGCAGCGCGGGACGCTCGCGCCGGATCCTTCCGGAAGATTAGATCATATCGGGCGCAGCGCGCGCGTCCGCGCCATGGCGCGCGCGAGCCACTGGGCGGCGCCCCAGGCGCACAGCGCGCCGACGAGGACGGCGCTTCCCAGGGCGAGCCACCCGGGGATCACCGGCGTGAGGCGGTCGGCCACATCGCCCAGATCCATGCTCGAGAGCGGGTCCAGGACCGGCCGGTAGTCGGGCAGCCAGAGGTTGACGAGCCACCCCGCGAGGACCGACAGGACGACGATGCTCGAGACGTACACGGCCACGGTGCGCGTCCCGAGCACCTTCTGCAGCGCGAGGAGCTCGGGCAGGTTGGTCGCGGCGCCGGTCACGAGGAAGACGATGGCGGCCCCCGGACCCGCGCCGGCCGCGAGCATGGCGGCGACCAGCGGAATGTGCGCCACCGCGCAAACGTAAATGCTCGCCCCGAAGAGCGCCACCAGCAGCAGCGGATAGAAGGATCCGCCGCCGAGGTGGCCGGCGATCCAGCCCGATGGCACGAGCGTTCCCAGGAGCGCGGCGAGCGCGATCCCGACCCCGATGTACAGGCCGAGCGTGGGCCCGAGCACGCCGAAACCCCACCGCATCGCGCGAACGAGGCGCGCAGCCGGCGAGGCGACGCGCTGGCCGGCGAGCACCGGGCTCGCGCCGCAGCAGCACGATTTCAGCTGCACCGCGGTCTCACCCATGCGCCGCGTTCCCCATCGCTCGGTGATCCAGCCGACCGCGAGCGGGGCGCTCAGGCCGAATGCCACGTAAGCGAGGGTGAGCTGCGGGCCGAGCAGCGCGTACGACAGCACGATGGCCGCGGGATTGATGACCGGCGTGGCGACCGTGAAGGCCATCACCGCCGCGAGCCGCACGCCGCCCAGGTAGAGGCTCACCGTGAGCGGCACGACGCCGCAGCTGCACATGGGCAGCAGCGCACCGAGGAACATCCCGGCCGGCACGCTCGCGGTGCCCGCCGCGCGCATCGAGCGCTGCATGCGCGCGGTATCCAGGAATTCGTGGACCAGCCCGCCCGCCGCGAGGCTCGCCAATATCCAGAACCCGGCGTCCTGCAGCAGTGCGCCGGCGAGTGCGACCATCGATTCCAGCGTCTGCATTCAGCGGCCTTCCGGGAGCGACGGGCGGACCGCTCTCAACGCGATGCCTTCCCGATCGCGTCCAGCTGCGCGAATCCGTCGCGGATCTGGCCATCGAGCTGGCGCATCAGGTCCGCGGGGCACACGAGCCGTCCGCCCTGCTGGCATTCGGCCGCAGCATGGAGCAACGCGTTCACGAGGATCATCGTGCGGTGCAGCCGAAGCACGGGCTGCGGGGTCTTTCCGGCGTCGGAGCGCACGATCTGCCGCAGCGCGTCGCGGTGCGCCTCGATGTCGCGATGAAAGTCGGCCGCGGCCGCATGGTGTCTCGCCGCATCGGCGAGCGCCGCGGATCGCTCCATCCAGCGTCGCTCCGCGCCATGGGCCGCCACGGCGGCGCTCGCGCTTGCGAGATGCGCCAGCCACGGGAGCGCGAACGCCGCGAGCCACAGTCGCCGCCCGGCGCTCGGCGGACGGCTCAAGCCCGTGCGTGGTTGAACCGGCGCGCGTCCTCGGCCGCGTACGAGGCGACGGCCCGGTCGGCGCTGCACGCCGCGGCGAGCTTCTCCAGGACCTGTCCCAGCTTCCCCGCCGGGATCGCGCAGGTCATCTCGGTGTTCGCCATGCCGGTCCGCGTACGGCTCAGCATGCATCCGACGCTCAACGCGACCTGCCCCTGCTCCTTCGCGATCGGAATGATATGGCACTGCGGCTTTCCCTCGAGGCGGATGTCGGGCATCGCATCGTGCAGCGACATCGCCTGCTTTCCGTTGACGCGCAGGAATACCACGTCCGGGTCGATCGGCGTCTCGGCGAGCGGCCCATAGACGACACACTGCGGACGCTGCTTCACGACCGGGATCCCGGGAAACATCTCGGGCGCGACCCAATGCGCCTCCACCAGCGCCTTGACGTCGCCGCGCGTCGCGGCCGCCTCGAGCGAGACGAAGCCGTGCGTGAGGCTTCCCACGCTGCAGTTGCCGTGGTCTTCGGCGCAGGTGTGGAAAGTGCGATCGGCCGCCTTCATCCAGAACACGCACCCGGCCGAGACCTTGCCGGTCCTTCCATCGGCCGACGGCTGCGCCATCGCACCCGCGTATCTCGGCATGCCCGGCGGCTCCTCCTGCGTGAACGTGATCGCGAGCGGAGGCGAGGCGAGCGTGAGCAGTTCCGTCAGCTGCGCAGCCATCGCCTTGTAGTCCTGTTTCATGGATCCTCCCGTCGTGGATTGAAGCCCGGTCACGGCGAGCAACCGCCGCAAGGATTGCATGGCCCGGTGCCGCCGCCCCCTCCGGTGCCGCCGCCGCTGCTGGTCGTGCCGCCGCCCGAGGTGGACGAGGTCGATTGGGCGTGGTAGTTGCCGAACGCCAGGCCCGTGGCCGGGCCGGCCAGGCTGATGACGTTCACGAGCTTGCGCGTCGCCGTGTCGATCACGTCCACGCCGTTCGCCCGCAACTGGTAGAACTTCTTCCCGTTGGGAGAGAACGCGCCGCTGAAAGCGCTCGGCAACGCGATGGTCTCGTGGATGATGTAGGGCGCCCCCAGCCCCTTCAGGTCGACGATCTGGAACCCGTCGATGCCGCCGACCCCGAGGCCGGTGAGCAGCCATACCTCGTCGCTGAACGAGACCATGCTCGTGCCGCTACCCTGGACCCTCGCGACGTTCGCCTCGCTCGTGCCCGCGCGGGCGTTGAGGCCGTTCACGATGAAGCCGGGCCCTGGATCCGAAGCGTTGACCTTCTTCAGGTAGGCGCGCGTGTAGTCCGCGCTCACGCCGCTGAAATCGTCGGCCGGAAGCGATACGTACTGGTAGTTCACGCTGGTCGTCGCGCCCCCGGTCGAGGCGTAGCTCACGTTCACGGCATACGTCGCGCCGTTCACGAAGGGCGCCGTTCCGATGTCGGTGGCGAAGACGTATTTGAGGTTGGTCACCAGCCGCTGCACCTCGAACACCTTGGCGGGATTGGTCATGTCCCAGATGCTCTCGGTGTTGTCGCCCTCGTTCTCCACCGTCATGAAGAACTCGTTGCCGACGTTGCGGTTGAGGAGCGAGGCCATCCACGGGCCGGCGCGCTGTCCCGAAGCCGTGAACGCCGCGGATCCTTTTCCGCCGGCGGAGGTGGGCGCGGAGTTCCGGGTGATCACGGGGACGGCGACCTGCACCACCTGCGGATTGGCGGTGTCGATGGTGTCGATCCTCGTTCCGGTGATGGTGTCGCCGTTCACGTCCGGCCACCAGGACCAGGACTCGCCCGCCGCGTTGCGCAGGGCCGTCGAATCGCACGGCTCCGCATACGTGTTCTTGTCCGCCTCCGACGTGCCGCTCGAGACCCGGTTGTAGTTCGTCTTCCCGGGCGCGCGTGCCTCCGGCGGCGGTGTACAGGCTCGCGAACGTCTTCACCACCGTGTTGTTCTGGTCCTTCACGACGCCCAGGCGCGGGTAGACGAAGCGAACCGGCAGGCCGAAGGTGGGCGAGTTGGGATCGGTGTCCAGGAAGAAGGCATGGTCGCCCAGGCGCACGGCGATCATGGTGAGTTTGCCGTCCGGGGACGGCTCGATGCCCACGGGGCTATAGCCCATGTTGTGGAACGGCTGCGCGACCTCGATCGCCTTGGCCATCGTGTCGGTGTTCAGCTTCGTGTTGATGCCGCTCATCGAATTGCGCACTTCGCAGATGTCGACGACCTGGGCTTCCTGGTACGTGAGGCTGGTCCGGTAGAAGTACTTCCGCAGCCACGCGTTGTGCTTCTGCTCGTCGAGCGCCTGGGCGATGCCCTGGGAAATTCCCACGGTGCTCGACTTGGAATTCACCAGGGCCGGCCCGATGGTGCCCTCGCGGTTGCCCTGGATGGAGGGCGAGGATTTGCGCGGCAGGACCTCGAGGGTATCCGGATCGATGCCCCACACCAGGGGCCCCGCGTCGACCCAGATGGGGCCGTCGTAGAAGCGCTTGTGCGTGCCGCCCGAGCCGGAGACCCCGATCACGTTGGTCTTCATGATCGCGTCGGTGTCGAGGTCGATGCGCGCGATGCTGTCGCCGACGCCGTCACCGTCGGAATCGTAGAAGACGAAGAGCGCGGGGGTGCTGACGGGCTGGGCCTGGCCGTTGAATTGCAGCGCGCCGCTGCTCTGCGAGCCGTTGCATCCGGCGAGCAGCAGGCCCATTGCGAGCGCCGCGCACGACCACGACGCGACGCGACTGCGGAATGCACGGCTGGGATCGTTCTTCATCTCTTCCCTCCTCGCCCTGTTCGGCCGTCCGCGCCACGCGGGCCGGGCGGCCGTCCTCTCAGAAGATGAACTGCAGCGCGATCGTCGTCTGGCTGTAGTTCTGCAACGACGGATCGGTCGGGTGCTGCTTGTCGAACTTGATGTTGTCGTATTCGAGGCTCAGCCGCAGGTTCTGGCCGTTGAAGTAGTAGTTCACGCCGCCGCCGCGCCAATCCTGGCTGCCATAGCCGCTCGATTGGCCGTAGTCCGAGCGCTCGTAGCGGAAGAACGGCTGGATGCGGCCCCAGCCCACCTTTTCCGGATAGAGCCACGCGCCCTTCACGTAGTAGGCCTTGAGCTGCGAGGTGATCGGAAGCTGCGGGTCGGGATCCATGTTGATCGCGTTCCCGGTGTCGTAGTCCATGTAGGCCGCGGAGAGCACGTAGCTGCCGCTCTTCGTCGGATATTCCATCATCGCGTCGACGGTCCACGCCTTGTAGTTCTTGATGTCGGTGCGGGCGGTGTAGTTGCCGTACGCCGCGTTCGCCTGGTAGTCGATGGCGGCGCCGATGGTGAGGACCTTCTTCGTCCCGAGGTAATTGCTGTGGTAGCCGTAGTCGGTCTCGGGGTCCCAGAAGGAATAGTGGATCCGGGCCGTGAGGCGCGGGGACTTCTTGGGCACCACGACGCCCTCGCGGCCGTCGGCCACCATGAACCGGTACTGGAAATGCCCGTCGGCGAGGTTTCCCCACAATGCCACGCCGTCGTCGCGCGTGCCCCCGCCGTTGGCTCCGAAGGGCGTATAGGAGATCACCTCCGCGCGGTCGAGGCTCAACGGCTCCATGCACGCCTCGAGGTTCTCGCGCGTGAAGGTGTTCTTGAAGCGGCCGACGATCAAGCGCAACGGATCGCTGTAATCGACGGTGAGGTACGCATCGCGGTAGTAGATCGACTTGTCGGAGCTTCCCGCCTTGCCGTCGTTGCCGGACTCGAACTGCACGTAGTAGCCGACGAGGTCGTTCGCCTGGCCCGCGAAGAGCAGCCGGTTGCGGCGAAAGAACGAATCCCAGGTGCTTCCGTTGTCGGTGGAGGAAGTGAAGCTCTTCTCCTGCCCCCAGTATTGGAACGCGTAGCTGATGGTGAGGTAGCCCTCGTCGCCGTAGGTGATCGTGGGACCCGCGAACGCCGCGGGTGCCGCGAGCGTCGCGACCGCGAGAACCACGCTCGCCGCCAGGCGGGAGCTGCAGCCGAAGGTCATCTTGTGTGCCGCGCTGCCGGTTCTCATGGCTATTTGCCTCCCGACGTGGCGGCGACCTGCTGGTACTTCTTCAGCAGCGCGGGAGCATCGCCGCCCTTGTGGCAGCGCGTGCAGTCATCGGCGCTCGCCAACGGATTGGCGACCAGATTCGCGTGCGCGAACTCCTTCTTGATGATCCTCGGATTGCCGCGATGGCAGCCCACGCAGTCGTCGGTGACGGTACTGTGGTCCGGGTGCCATGGAGAGGTCTTCTTGTCGTCCTTCGGGGCGATGGCCCGCGTGCCGTTGTGGCACTTGAAGCAGGACGAGGCGCCGATGCCGCACGCGTTCGCCACGGAGAACGGCGCCCATTGGAACGCCCGCTCCCGGGCACCGCGCAGCACCTCGCTGCCCCAGGCGCTCGGCGCCGCCGCTTGCGGCGGTGTGGATACCCGCACGGCCTGCGCCGGTTGCGCCTCGCTCGGGTGCTCCGCCTGCGGGAGCATCGACGTGGCCGCGAAGGCGAGCAGCCCCACCGCGGCCGCCGCGAACGCACCCGCGATCATCCTGCGAGCGCTCTTCCGGCCTTGCCGGCCGGCATCTTTCGTTGGATCCATCGTTCCCTCCCCGGAATCCGGATTCCTTGTCCTGCCGCAGGGCCGCGAGGCCCGGATCGGAGGCGCGCGACCGGCGCCCCCGGCACTGCCTTCGCGTCAGCGGCTCGCGCTTCGACGGGCCTCGGCCTTGCGGATGTCCGCCTCCGAGATTCCTCCCGCCGCGCAGTCGCACGTGCATGTCCCGTTCGGGCCGCGGAAGCGCAATCGCTTCGAAGGCCTCGGTTCGCCGATCGCCAGATGATTCACGCCGGTCGAGGACGGCTTGGTCGTCGCCGTCTTGGACTCCGCAGGTGCCTTGCCGGTCGATGCCGCGGGCGTCGCCGGCTCGGCGGCGGGCACGGCACCGACGGGAGCCGCTGCGGCCGTCGCGTGGGCCTCGAGCGGCGCGGCGAGCAATTGCAGGCTCGCGAGAACGAGTCCGCAGCCCACCCCCCATCCCATTTTTCGAAAGTTCATGTCTCCTCCTCGCGTCTTCAGGGCGTCGATACCGATTGCGTGTTCGACCCGTCTTGTTGCCGAACTCGAAGCAGGATACATGCCGCCGGTCCCGAGCGCGGATTCACGGGCATTCGCCCGATTCATCGCGCGCAAGACGATTGCAGAATTGCAAGAAACGGCCGCGATGTTGCAATCTGCAACGCGCAGCGGCTTCAGCGCGCGGGAATGCGCCGCCTCAATCGGTAGAGCTCGTAGGAGCCGGATTGCAGTTGGGCGAGGGCCTCTCGCAGCAAGGGCAGCGCGGCCTGCGGGATCGCGTCGGGCCGCTCGAGGAGGCTGCGAAACAGGCGCTCGTAGTGCTCTCCGGGATGCACGACGACGCGCAACCGGACGTACGCGTCGTCCGGCTCGGCCGCGGGAAGCCGGAATCGCGCCTGCAAGCGCGCTTGCGATCCCGGGGCGATGCGCGTGTCCGAAATCTCGCGGGTCAGTCGCAGATCGGCCCTTCGGGCGATCACCCGTCGGGCGAGAACGGAGCGCACGGCGCCGTTCGCGTCCACCAGCTCGAGCGTCGCCACGACCTCGGGGACGATGTAGGTCGGGAAGTAGTGGCCGGCGCCGACGTTCGTCAGATCGGCATCGGCGCGGACCTCGCCGCCCGCCCTGCGGACCCGCAGCGAGACGCGCAGCGCGCGCCGGACCATGTCCGGATCATGGATGCCGCGCCACAAGTGCCGGCGATCGGGCATGTGGCACGACTGGCAGGTCTGGCCTCGCGCCGCCGCCGCGCTCGCGCGCCACTCCTCGAATGTGTTCTCGAGCAGCTTTCCGTTGAGCCGCGCTCCGTCGGCGGCGAATTGATGGCAGGTCGCGCAGAAACGGCTGTCCTCGAACGCCGGCTGGGCGGAGAAGCCGCCGTGAGGAAGTCCCGCGCCGGCGCCCGCCTGCGCATGGCGCGGTGGAGGCCCGAAGCGCGCATGGCCGCGGACATGGCATGCGGCGCAGACGAGGCCGTCGAGGTGGAGCCCGGCAGGGACGTACGGCGGGGGAGGCGAAGCCGGTGCGTTCTTCCAGCCGCGCTCCTGCGCCATCAAGGCCTTCTGCTCGGCGAGCGGGGCGTGGCAACGCATGCAGGTATCGGCCTGTGCCTGCGACATCATCAGGAATTGCCAGAGCGTGCCCGGCCCCATCGTCCGGCTGTGCAGGCTGGTCTTCCAGTCGTTCCATTGCTGCACGTGGCACGTCCCGCACGCCTTGGGATCGAGCGAGGCCTCGAGGGGCGAGTAGCTCGCGGGTGGATTGCCTTGCGGTTGCATCGGGTCGGCCCAGTGGCGCGCGAGGAATCGCGCGATCGGGTCGCCCGCGGTTGCAGCCTGGTGCGCTCCGGAGTATCCCGCGCAGGCGCTCCCGGCCAGCAGCACCGCGGTCGCCGCCAGGACGACCGCTTCGCCGCGCATTCGGGATCCGAGGGTCACGACCGCGCGCCCCGGAACGCGCCGTTGCAGCGATGCGCCTCCGGGATTGCAAATCGGCATCGCCGGCCCCCGGGCCGCCCCGCGAATTGCATGAAGCACAACGAATTTCCGGCGGGCATGGCGTTTGCTAAAGAGCCGTCCGAGGAGAGTGCGCAATGAGCTTCGTGTTGAACAGCCTTTTCAAGCCGATCGTGGATCGCGCATGGATCGCGCTGCACCGGCGTCGGCTGCGGCCGGGCCGCGCCATCGCGAAGGCGGTCAACCTGCGCTCGATCGGCTCCGTAATCGTCGACGTGGAATGCGATTTCACCGGCGATACGTGCCTGCGCACCAACCTGCTCACGAAGATGATCCTCGATCATTGCCCACCCGGCGGCATCGCGGAGATCGTCACCGACAATATCGCCTCGGTCGAGACGATTCCGTTCATGCTGCCCGGGCACGGCTGCGTTCATCTCGCAACCGTCCGCACCGATACCGGGTGGAACATCTACGTTCGCAAGGAGAATACGCGCAAATGAGCCAGGTCGGCTGCGAAGTGCCCGAAGCGATCGGCGAGGTGCGCGGGCGGGGGCGCAACACCACGGGCGCGTTCCTCGTGTTCGCCGCGTTCCTCGCGATTTCCCTCGCGACCTATGCGTCCGACCACCGCTTCATCTACTTCTCCGCGTATCTGTGGTTCGGATTCATCTACGGCATGTGCCTGCAGTACGGCCGCTTCTGCATGGCCTCGGCGATCCGCGACCTCTTCGCGGTCGGCGTGCCGCGAATGGCGGTGGGCATCATGATCGCCGTCGTGCTTTTCAGCCTCGTTTCGGCGGTCGTCACCGCTTCGGGCCACAGCGAGTTCCATCCTTCGCCGATCGGGGTGTACTCGGTCGTCGGGGGATTCCTCTTCGGCGTCGGAATGGTGTTCACCGGAGGCTGCGCCTCCGGTTCCCTCTACAAGACCGGCGAGGGGAGCATCGCGGCGCTGCTGGTCGTGATCTCGCTCAGCTTCACGCAGGTGGCGGTCGTCGACGCGGGCGGGTGGCTCAACCACCTGGTGCCCGCGGCGTGGACGGCATCGGCGGCGGCCAAGAACATGCCGGCTTCGCTCTCGGTGACCAACGGCTGGTACGACCAGTTCACGGCGGGTTACATATGGGACCTCAAGGCGATGACGGTCGGCGAGGCGCTTCGGCTGCACAACCCGCTCGCCGCGGCCTTCATCGGCAACGCGCTCATCAATACCATCCTGCCCTCGCTCGCGATCCTGGTCGCGATCTACGCCGGCTGGTACCGCAAGTCGTACCTGCGCGATCGCAGGGCGACCTACAAGGGCATCGCGACCGAGCTCGCCGGGATGTGGGCCATGATCACGGCTTCGCGTCGCACCGCCATCGCGGGGCTGGTGCTGGGACTCGCCGCCGGCCTGCACATGTGGGTCATGCAGCACCTGCAGCAGCGCCTCGGCATCGACAACGCCGGGGAACTGCTCGCCGCCATGGGCCACCGCAAGGGCCTGAGCATCCAGGACACGGTGTTCGATCCCGGATACTTCTACATCACCACGCAGGAAGCGCAGGGCGCAGCCTGGCTCCTCGAGAAGCTCGGTCTCAACCTGCGCGACAACATCTTCTTCGGGCTCGACAACGGCATTCCGAATCCGCTGCTCAATCCGGTCCTCTGGATGTCGTTCGCGCTGATCGGCGGCTCGGCCATGATGGCGCTCCTCAACAACGAGTTCAAGGTGAAGTTCCCGCCGCGCGAAGTCGCCCTGTGGGCGATCGGCGGCGGCGTGCTGATGGGGCTCGGCGCCCGCATCGGGCTCGGCTGCAATATCGGTGCGTTCTTCGCGACCGTGACCAACGGCGATCCCTCCGGCTGGATCTTCGGCCTTGGAATGACCGCGGGAGGCTTCATCGGCGTCAAGTTCTTCAACTGGTGGATCGAACGCCAGATGGCCCGGGAGGCCGCGGCGCTCGATCTGTGAGGAAGGCTGTTTCCTAGAGGCGACCCGGAGCGACATGGCGATCAAGTTCGAGAAGATCAACGAGGGCACCTACCTGCTGGACGTGCAGGGGTATGTCTGCCCGCATCCGCAGCTCTACACCAAGAAAGCCTTGCAGAAGCTCAAGCCGGGCGAGATCCTCGAGCTGGTCTTCGACAACCCCTCTTCGGGCGAGTCGGTCTCCGCGATGTGCGAGGACGCAGGCGACCAGATCCTCGATCGTTCAAACGCCGCGGGCGCTGCGACGCTGCGCTGGCGCATCCGCAAGGGATAGTCGCGGGATGCAGCTCGGCATCGTCGCCACCCGGGAGGCCGCGGAGGAGCGCATCGTGGGTCTCGCCCGATCGGCGGCGCGGCGCGGCTGGGCGTGCCGCTGCTTCCTTACGGGAGCCGGCGTGAACCTGCTGCGCTCGCAGCGGCTGCTCGAGCTCTCGCGGGAGGGAAAGATCCGCCTCGACGTGTGCGAGCACAGCTGGGAGGTTCTCGGCGGGGGCGAGATGCCCGCCGGCGCGCACGCGGGCAGCCAGTACCAGAACGCCGAGCTCGCGCACCTGTGCGACCGGATCGTGGTCCTGTGAACCGGCATCGCCGCCCGCACCGATGAAGAAGAACGTCCTGGTCATCGCGAGGCACGACAAGGTCGAGGCGCTGCGCATGGCCGCCGGGCTCACGCTTCTCGACGATGCCGTGAGCGTGGCCGTGGTCGGCACCCTCGAGGACACCGCGGCTGCACGCGAGCAGGTCGAGGTGCTCGAGTTCGCCGAGGTGCCGATCCGGCGCTACGGCGACAAGGGCTTCGCCGACCCTGTCCTCGCGCGCGAGATCATCGCGGCCGACGCGGTGTACCTCGTATGAGCGGCGACGCCCGGCAGGTGGTTATCGTGTGCGACCGGGAAGCGGACTCGGCGGAACTGGCCGGCCTGGTCCATGCGCTGCGGCAACAAGGCGCCTCGGTCGTCGTGCGAGGCCCCGACGATAGCGACGACGACCTCCTCGACGCGATCGCCGAATCGAACGTCGTGGTCGGCTGGAAGTAGCCGCCGTTACCGGGCCGAGTGCCCGGAGAGCTTGACCTCGACCTTCTCGCTCGCGTCCAGGCTCGCGTAGTACTCGCGCAGGATCTCGAGCACCTCCGGCCGGCTGAACTCGGGCGGCACGGGCTGGCCCTCGGAGAGCCACTTGCGCAGCTTCGTGCCGGAGACGAGAAGCCGGTCGGCGTCGTCGTGCGGGCAGGTGCGGGCCGAGGCCATGCCGCCGCACTTGTAGCACCAGAACGTCCAGTCGATCTTGAGGGGGCGGATCTCGAGCGCGTCGGCCGGGATCTCGTCGAAGATCTTGTGCGCGTCGAAGGGACCGTAGTAGCTGCCCACGCCCGCATGGTCGCGTCCCACGATGAGGTACGCGCAGCCGTAGTTCTGGCGGAAGAGCGCGTGCAGCAGCGCCTCGCGCGGCCCGGCGTAGCGCATGTCGAGCGGATAGCCCGCCTGCACCACGGTGCCCGGCTTGAAGTAAAGCTCCATCAGCGTCGCGATCGCCTTGGTGCGCACCGGCGCGGGAATGTCGCCGGGCTTCAAATTGCCGAGCAGCGAATGGATCAGCACGCCGTCGCAGGTCTCGATCGCGATCTTCGCGAGGTACTCGTGCGAGCGGTGCATCGGGTTCCTCGTCTGGAACGCCGCGGCGCGCGACCAGCCGAGGCGCTCGAACTCGGCGCGGGTCTCGGCCGGCGTCTTGAACAGATCGCCGTACTGCGCCTTGAAGCCGCCGTCGGAGAGCACCTCCACGGTCCCGGCGAGGTTCACGTCGCCCTGCTCCATCACCATCTTCACGCCGGGGTGCGCGGGGTCGGTCGTCTTGAACACCGACATGCACTCGTGCGCCTTGTCGATGCGGTACTTCTCGGTGACGCGCAGGATCGCGAGCGGTGCGCCGTCGTCCGGGTCCTCGAGCGCGACCTCGGCGCCTTCGCGAATCGAAGCCGCGTCGCCCTCGGAGGCGGAGAGCGTGATCGGGATCGGCCAGAAGACGCCGGAAGCGGTGCGCATGCCGTCGCACACGCCTTCCCAATCGGCGCGCGTCATGAAGCCGTCGAGCGGCGTGAAGCCGCCCAGGCCGAGCATGACGAGATCGCCCTTCTCGCGCGAGCTCACGACGAGCTTCGGCAGCGAGCGCGCGCGGCGCGCGGCTTCCGCGAGGCGCTCCCCTCGCAGCAGCAGCGGCTTCAGCTCGCGGCCGCCGTGGGGACGAACGAGACCCGGCATGGCGAATCCTCCTGATGGCTTTGCCGCTACGCTAGCACGGCGGCGCGGTCCCCAACCGCGAAAACTCCTGATGCGCCGATAAAGCCGCCGCGATTGCCCGCGCCCGCGGGCACGCTCGATAATGCCGGGATGAAGATCTGCATCGTCTCCGACAGCCACGACCGCGCCGAGGCGCTCGCGAGCGCAGTGCGCGAGGCCGCCGCCCGGGGCGCCGAGGCCGTCGTGCACTGCGGCGACGTGATCGGCGCCCAGACCCTGAAAGCCTCCATGGCCGCGGGGCTCCCGATCCACGTGATCCACGGCAACAACGTGGGCGACGCGATGATGCTGCATCGCCTCATGCAATCGAGCGGCGGGAAGCTGCACTATCACGGCGCCGACGCGCGCTTGGAGCTCGGTGGGCGTAAGATCTTCCTCGTCCACTATCCCGACTACGGTTACGCGATGGCCTGCACCGGCGACTGGGACTTGGTCTGCTGTGGTCATTCCCACCAGCTCGAGGTCCGGGAAGTGGCGAACGTGCAGGGCGGGAGCACCTGGCTCGTGAATCCGGGAACGATCGCGGGGCTCGCGGCGCCGCCCACGTGGATCCTGGGGGACCTCGCCACGATGCGCTTCGAGGCCCATACGCTGAATCTATAGCGCCATAGCGGCAATTTTCGCCGTGCTTCGGGGGCGGCCCGTAAAATCCCCCCCGACAAGGAGGATCAGATGCTGACCCAGAACGCTTTCGCGGCGGCGGCCCCGCTCGTACCGGCCGGATTCCTGAAGGGATTCCTGGTGGTGATGTTCCTGGCGGTGGTGCTCGGGACGCTGTTCGACATGCTCCACAAAGGCAGCGCCCGGTATTTCTTCGCCAACATGCGCAGCGCGAAGGCGAAGCGCAAGCGGGAACTCGGCGGCGGGGAGCTCGCAGGGATCCTGATCCACACCGCCGTCGTCGACGTCGCGACCTCGGGCGAGTTCTGCAACCCGCGCCGGCGCATCGCGCACCTGCTCACCATGTACGGGTTCGTGATCTACGTCGTCACCACGGCGCTCATGGTGTTCGCCTACGACACGCCCGCCACCCCGGCGCCGGCCATCGTCCCGCAGCTCTGGTGGCTCGGCGGCCTGATGGTGCTCCTCGGCGGCTACTGGTTCTGGTTCTTCATCCGCGTGGACGTCGCCGCCGAGGGCAACACGCCCTTGCGCTTCGTGCGCGCCGATCTCTTCATCGTGTCGATGCTCGCGAGCGTGACGCTGGGCCTCATCTGGGCCGGCACGGGCGGGGGGGCCGGGTGGCTCTTCTGGCTCTACATCCTCGCCACCGCCGTGCTCTTCCTGGGAGTGCCCTGGTCGAAGTTCGCGCACATGTTCTTCAAGCCGGCCGCCGCCTTCGAGAAACGGGTGACCCGGGCCGATGGCACCGCCGAGAATCTGCCGACGCAGACCCGTGACGATCCCGAACAACAGAAACGACATTCCATGGAACTGTTGCGAGACGCGCCCATGGACATGGGACTCGGCATCAAGCGCGAAGCGCCCCGCCACTACTAACGAAAAGACAGCCCGGAAGTTCAAGCGGTACAGCTCAAGGAGCCGACTTATGCCTACCTTCGTCTACATGACGAGGTGCGACGGATGCGGACACTGCGTCGACATCTGTCCCTCGGACATCATGCACATCGACCCGACCTATCGCCGGGCCTACAACATCGAGCCGAACATGTGCTGGGAGTGCTACTCCTGCGTGAAGGCCTGCCCCCAGCATGCGATCGACGTGCGCGGATATGCCGATTTCGCGCCGCTCGGCCACAGCGTCCGTGTCGACCGCGACGAACGCAAGGGCACCATCGCCTGGAGGATCAAGTTCCGGGACGGCACGGAAAAGAACTTCCTGTCGCCCATCACCACGAAGCCCTGGGGGACGGCAATCCCCAAGCTCGCGGATGCTCCCGCGCCCAGCAAGGAAATGCGCGACGGCGAACTCCTGTACAGCGAGCCGAAATACATCCGCCTGGATGACGGCGGCCTGCGTACGCTCAAGGACGCCGGCCTCAAGCTGAAGAAAGGCGTGTACTACTAATGGCCTACAACACGATCGTCGAAGACGGCATCGATATCCTGGTCGTCGGTGCGGGTCTTGGCGGCACGGGTGCCGCATGGGAAGCGAGATTCTGGGGCCGGGACAAGAAGATCGTCATTGCCGAGAAGGCCAATATCGATCGCTCGGGCGCGGTCGCCCAGGGCCTGTACGCCATCAACTGCTACATGGGCACCCGCTGGGGCGAAAATAACCCCGAGGACCATGTCCGCTACGCCCGCATCGACCTGATGGGGATGGTGCGGGAGGACCTGCTGTTCGACATGGCCCGTCACGTCGACTCCACCGTGCATCAGTTCGAGGAGTGGGGCCTGCCCATCATGAAGGACCCGAAGACCGGGCGCTATCTGCGCGAAGGTCGATGGCAGATCATGATCCACGGCGAGTCCTACAAGCCCATCGTGGCCGAGGCCGCCAAGAAATCGGCGGACAAGGTCTTCAACCGCATCTGCGTCACGCACCTGCTGATGGACGAAAGCAAGCCGAACCGGGTTGCCGGTGCCGTCGGCTTCAACGTCCGCACGGGCAACTACCACGTCTTCAAGTCGAAGACCGTGATCTGCGGCGCGGGCGGCGCCTCCAACATCTTCAAGCCGCGCTCGACGGGCGAAGGTGCCGGCCGCACCTGGTATGCGCCCTGGTCGTCCGCGTCCGCCTACGGGCTCATGATCGACGCCGGCGCCAAGATGACGCAGATGGAAAATCGCATCGTGCTGGCGCGCTTCAAGGACGGTTATGGCCCGGTCGGCGCCTACTTCCTGCACCTGAAGACCTATACGCAGAATGCACTCGGCGAAGAGTACGAATCCAAGTGGTTCCCCGCGTTGCAGAAAATGGTCGGCAAGGAATATCTCGATCCGGAAGCTTCGCACCTGACCCATCGGCCGATCCCGACCTGCTTGCGCAACCACTGCATCATCAGCGAGGTCAATGCCGGCCGCGGCCCCATTCACATGGTGACCATGCGCGCCTTCCAGGATCCCCACCTGGAAGAGGTCGGTTGGGAGAACTTCCTCGGCATGACCATCGGCCAGGCGGTCCTGTGGGCCGCCACCGACGTGGATCCCAAGAACGAGAATCCCGAGCTCACCACCTCCGAGCCCTACGTGATGGGCTCCCACGCGACGGGGTCGGGGGCCTGGTGCTCGGGTCCCGAGGACATTTCCCCGCCCGAGTATTTCTGGGGCTACAACCGCATGACGACGGTCGAGGGTCTGTTCGGCGCCGGTGATGCGGTCGGCGGCACGCCGCACGCCTTCTCGTCCGGCTCGTTCACCGAAGGCCGTCTCGCCGCGAAGGCCGCCTGCAAGTACATCGACGACGGAAAGGCCGAAGGCATCGTCGTATCCGATGGGCAGATCGAGCGCCGCAGGAAGGAGATCTACAAGCCCCTGGAGCATTACAGGATGTACCGCAATGCGATCGTGGCGGGCACCGTCAATCCGCACTACATCAATCCGCAGCAGGGGCTGGACCGCCTGCAGAAGCTCATGGACGAGTATTGCGGCGGCTATACCGTCAGCTACATGACCAACGAGAAGCTCCTGAATACCTGCCTCAAGAAGCTCGCGCTCATGGAGGAAGACCTCCAGAGCGTGGCCGCGAAGGACCTTCACGAGTTGCTGCGCGCATGGGAACTGATGCACCGTCACCGGGCGGCGGAGTGCGTCACGCAGCACACGCTGTTCCGCAAGGAGACGCGCTGGCCGGGCTACTACTACCGGGGCGACGCCATGAAGGTGGACGACGAGAACTGGCACGTGCTGACGGTCTCGCGCCGCGATCCGGCCACCGGCGAATACACCATGGAGAAGGCGCCCTGCTATCACCTGGTTGCGGACGGCGAGTGACCATGTCCCACCCAGACACCCCGCGTGAACATCATTGAGAAAACCGACGAGGAGATCCGGGCCATAGCCGATCCTTTGTGGCGCGATCTCCTCAAGCACTCCAACGAAGGCAAGTACGGAGAGTTCGTCAAGCAGTTCGCCAGGTCGCTGGCGCTTGCCATGAATCAGGTCACGGTGAATCACCAGTTCGCAAACAGCGAGCTGGCCAGGAGCCTCGCGGACGATGCCGACTATCTCGGCATCATCCGCCGCGGCGAGCATGTGACGGTTCTCTACCGGCAACGCAGCACCAAGAAGCCGGGCGAGTGGCTCGGCAGGCTGGTCCTCGGCGAGGAAGACGGCGAGGTCCGGATTTTCGCGGCGTCCATCTTCTGAACCGCGGCCTCGCATTCGGCATGAGCGAAACCATCCAGGACGGCAAGTTCGTCGAGCTCACCTACAAGGTCACCGACAAGAGATCGGGGCATGTCCTCACCTGCGTCGAATTCCCGTTGGGCTATGTCCACGGACACAATGAAATCCTGGCCCCTTCCGTCCACAAGGAGCTGGAGGGCCACTCGACCGGCGATGTCATCGAAGTGCCGATCGACGGCAATCGCATCTTCGGCCCGAGAGACGAATCGCTGGTCTTCACCGATCGCATCGAGAACGTCCCGGAGGACTATCGGAAAATCGGCACCTCCATCCTCATGGAGAACGACAAAGGCCAGACGCGCAGCTTCCTCGTGACGCGGGCGGACGACGAGACCCTGACCGTCGACGGCAACAACCCGCTCTGCGGCAGGGAGGTCGTCTTCAGGCTCGAGATCCTGGCGGTGCGCGAGGCGACCGACGAAGAGATGAAAGCCGGCGGAGCGATCGGCGCGGAGCCGAATATCGACCCGTCGCTCATGAGACCGGTTTGAGCCGACGGTGTCGAATGGCGTCGGACAGCCGTGCGTGGTTATTTGCAACCCTGACTTCACGGAAGAGAGGCGACTTATGAGCGAGCAAAAACCCGTCACCAAGGTTCCTGACGGCCACACGCGTTTTTACACGACGCGTCAGATGGCGCCGAACGAAAAGGGGTTTGTCGGTTACGAAACCGTGTGGAAACCGCTCCAGAAGGAAGTCGAATACAAGACGCCGAAGAAGCCGTAGGCGTCACGCGTGCCGGGCGCGGACATGCGGCGCGCGAATTCCTCCGCGTAGCGCTCCACCGCGGCCCAATCCGTGTAGTCGTAGTCCCTGGAGGTGTCGGTGTCCCCGCGGGCCACGCTCAGGATGAGGCGCATCATGAAGCGGATTACCGGGGCATAGCGCCGGTAGAGCAGCGCGCCCGCGAAGCTCGCCGCCTGGGCGCTCGACCAGCCGGTGCGGCGCTGGAAATCGTCGAGGTACCCGCGGGCGGTCGCGGGCCGCGCTCCCGGCCCGCCCGCGCTCAGGCACACGGAGTAGAACGCGTTGGGACGGGCGATGATCTGCTCCAGGTGCGCGCGCACGAGTTTCTCCAGCCAGGCCGCGTGACGCCCGTAGCGGATGCCGGCGCCAACGACGACCCCGTCGTGCTCCCCGATCCGCGCCGGCGCCTCGGGCGCGTTCGCCGCGAGGACCGTCGCCTCGAGGCCGCGCGCGCGCAGGACCGCCGCGATGCGCTCGGCGATGCGGGCGGTCTGGCCGTCGATGGAGGCGTGGAGCACGAGCACCCGGGCCACTGCATGTTCCTTGCGCTGCAGGGTCGCGCCGAGCATGGGCGCGCCGAGGCGGGAGATTGCCTATCCTTTCAATGCGCGACGACCGGCTCGGCCCTCCTCGCGCCCGCCCCGCCGAGGGCGTCGTAGCTGATCGTCTTCACGCTCGTCTGGAACATGTAGGTCACTGCGAGCTGCAGCTCCGTGTCCGTGAGGTCTGCCTTGCCGCCGCGCGGCGGCATTCCCCCGTGGCCGGCGATCGCCGAACGCACCAGCGAGTCGAACCCCAGTTGGGCGCGCCGGATCCATTCCGCGCTGTCGCCGATGCGCGGCGCCCCTCCCACGCCCTCGCGGTGGCACTTGGCGCATTGCGTCTCGACGATGAACTTCCCGCTGCGCGGAGGCGGAAGGTTCGTGCGGTCGATCGGCTCGGTCCAGTGCCCGCCCGACTGGTTGACCATGTACGAGATGGCGCGCTCGAGCTCGAGGTTCGTGAGCGACATTTGGCCGCCGTGGGACGGCATCTTGCGCACTCCCTCGATCGCGCTCTTCTCGAGGCTCGACAGTCCCCGTGAATAACGCGGTCCCCACGCCTTCGCGTCGCCGATGCGCGGGGCGCCGTTGACACCGGTTCCGTGGCAGGCCGCGCAGACTTCCTGCACGACCTCTTTGCCCGACCGCTCGGGTTTCGCGAGCGCGGGTGGCGCGGCCGCGGCAATGAACGCGACGGCGGCGAGGCCGGCCAGCGCGTTGCCCGCGGTGGCGAATGCGGAAGTCGTTCGGCGTCCGGAAGAGCTCATGTCGTGGTCCTCGTTGTCCGTCCCCCTCTTTTATGCGCTTTCGCCCGGATCGCGCTGACGAGGATCAAGGAATGATCACGGACGCCAAGGTGCACCGGCAGAGCCTATTCGCCCGGCGGCGGATTCGACATGACTGAAACCATCCAGGACGGCAAGTTCGTCGAGCTTGGCTTTGGTCATGATCGATTTCCTTCAGGAATTCAGCCGGTGCGTCGGGCCCGGCGAGTGATGGCACCCAGCGTGCGCGAGAGGGCCGGTTTCCGCGACCAGCACGTCGCCATTGGGCAAATACCTGGGGAGACAGCGCGGACGATCCAGGTCGCGCGCAAACGCGCCGACGCTCGTGCCGGGCGCCCCTTGGGGCAAGTCGCACGAAGACTCATACCGTAATGGAATCGGACTTGCGCATCGACAACTTTCTCAGCTTGCCGTGCTCGCCCAATTCGATTCGGTTCGTGTAGGGACCGCCTCGGGTCTCGTGCCGGTCGAGGCACGATGAGGGGCGCGAATGCGCCCCTTTTGGCATGGCGCTCTACTTCGCGGGGTCCTTCGCGAGGGTCGAATGGTCGTTCGCCTGGCCCGGCCGAGGCATCGAGCTCGACTCCTCCGACTTGGTCATCGATTTCATCGGCTGATCGTTCGCGTTTGCCGTCGTCCCGGGGCCAACGCCGTCCGTCACGGATGACGCGGGGGGCACGGGCGATGTGGGCGCAACCGTGGCCGTCGGCGCATCGGTCCGGCTGTCCTGAGCGCGGTCGCATGCCGCCAAGCCACTCGCCAACACGAGCGTAAACGCAAATGCCATCAGCCCGCCCGGCAATCGCGGGTTCACCATCGAATCGTGTCGCATGGAAGCTGCCTCCTCGATATCCTGAAGAAAGATTGAACGGATAAATGACGCAATCGAAAGCATGGACGAGAAGGCGAGCGTCCGTCTGTACGGCTGCGTACCGAGACCGGGTTCGTGGGCGCGCCGGGGTTCCGGAGGGCTATCGGCAGCGCGAGAAATCCAGGTCGTCCTGCCGCTCGCCGGGCCGCACAGCCTCGTAGTGACCCGCTCCCTGGTTCCAGCACTCCCGCGCCGCCATGCGTTGTTTCGCGGAGCGAGTGTTCCGGCAGCGGGAGAAATCCAGGTCGTCCTGGCGTTCGCCCGAACGCACGGCCTCGAAGTGCCCCGCGTGCGGGTTCCAGCATTCCTGGCTGCCGGAGTTCCAGCGCCTCGCATCGCGCGCTACCTCGCCGGGGAAGCGACAACGGTTGAAGTCGAGGTCTCCCTGGCGCTCTCCGGGGCGCACGCGCTCGAAGTGCCCCGCGCCGGAGTTCCAGCATTCCTTCTCCTGGTCGGCGGCGCCACGGTACGCTTCGTTGCGGCCATAGCCCTGCGCGAACGCGGGCACCGATGCCGCGATCATCATCGCGCCCACTGCGATTGCAATCGTTCTCATCGAATTCTCCATTGAGAGGGTTCACCGCTCCATTCCAAGCATAGGCGACGGGGCGGCGAAGTTCTGTGCGCTACCGAGCCGAGTCCCTTGGTTTTGGTACGCCGTCGCACAGACGAATGCCGCGTTTCTGTCCATGCTCGCGATGGTGTGGATCGCGCTTTGAACCGATCGACTTCGAGCATCCTGGCTCGTTTCGCGCGTCGGCAGCGCGACAAACTAAAAGGTCATGCAATGGAACGAATCATCGCAGCACGATTTCAGACCGTAGGCGAGGCGGATGCCGCCGCGGCATCGATGCCGTATATCGACTCGACCGACATCTGCATTTTTCACAACAATCCTCCCGGTCAGCACGGCACCCTCAGGATGGGTGGAGACGAGGGGGAAGATCCCGGCGCCGCGGGCGCCGGCAAGACGTCTGCGGCCACGGCCGTTTCCGCCGGGCTCGCGGCAGGCGCGATCGGCGCGTTGGGCGGTCCCGTGGTGGCGGCGGCCGCGGCCGCGGTTGGCGCCTATACCGGTTCGATGGTCGGTGCGATGGCGGGGCTCGGTGCTCACGATGACAAGGCGCATCGGGATGAGCGACCTGCAGGCATCATGTTATCGGTGCGCATTGCGGAGCCGGCGAACGAAGAACGCGTGATCGCCACTCTGCGCGCGGAAGGTGCGGCGGATATCGAGATGGCCGATGGCGTATGGCGCGACGGAGGCTGGTCGGATTTCAATCCGGTTGCGGCACCGCGGCTGGTCGAGGGCGCCGCCCACTGATTCCGCGGTCGTATCGTGCCGACGACCTCGCTGCACGGCATTCCGTGCAGCCTGATCACCGCGAGGCGAGCCTGAAGGACTCGGCCATCCGCTCCTGCTCCCGCGCGGGGATGCGCAGCTTCCTGGCGATCGTGCGCCATTGGGAGGCGACGCCCCGAAAGCGCTCGATGATCTCCTCCGCGTTCTTCGCCGCCACGCGAAAGTATGGCGCGACCTCCCGGGCGAGGTCGAGGTCCAGCGCGTTGTCGGCCTCGCTCACGTTGAGCTGCAGGCCCTCCGACACCGGCACCGGATTCATGTCGAATGCGGGCGCCAGCTTCCATCCACGCCCGGGGTGGAGCAGGAAGCCGTGGTTGCGCAGGTGGTCGTCGGTGTTCGAAACCAGCATGAAGAACACGATCCGCGACCAGAGCTCCCGCAGGTCCTCGTTCGGATTCGCCCCATGGTCGATCAGCACGCGGGCAAGCTCCAGATAGCTCGCTCCTGCCGCCGCGTCGTCCCCGTCCTTGCGACCGGTCAACGTCATGGCCGAGGCGAAATGAATGCGCCGGCCTTCGGTCGTGCGATCGAAACGCTGGACGAGGAAGGTATGGTGATCGTGCGCGAAGCGCCGCGCGCTGCTCTCCGGAACGTTCAACCCACACGCGTACGCGAGCGCGTGAAGGACCTGCTCCCAACCGCCCACGTCGTGGTCGTCCCGCACGCTGGGGAACTTGGCGATCCAGAGGCGCCCTTCGGCATCGACGACGCTCGCCTTGGGCCGGGCACGTTCTTCTCGTCGCGCTCGAGGGCGAGGCTCGCCGCCCGGGTTCCCCGTGACGCACCTCGAGGCCGGCGACGCGAGGCCGCCTCGCCCGGTAATCGCGCGCTTTATGCTTCAATAGGACTTTCCACACACCGCAAACGCCGCCATGGCCGATCGCCGGCTCCGGGTCTTCCACGCCGTCGCGAAGAATCTGTCCTTCACCAAGGCGGCCGAGGCGCTGTTCATGACGCAGCCCGCGGTCACCTTCCAGATCAAGCAGCTCGAGGAGCACTTCGACACGCGCCTCTTCGATCGCGCGCAGGGCCGCATCTCCCTCACGCCGGCGGGCGCCGTGGCGTTCGAATACGCCGAGCGCATCCTCGCCCTCGACGCGGAGCTCGACGATCGCATCAAGGAATTCAGCGGCACGGACGCCGGGCCGCTCCTCATCGGCGCGAGCACGACGATCGCCGAGTTCCTGCTGCCGCGGGTGCTGGGCGAGTTCATGGCGCTGCACCCCGCCGTCGTGCCGAGGCTCTTCGTGGCGAACTCGGACGCGGTGCAGGAGCGCGTGGCCGAGAGGAGCATCGACCTCGGGTTCATCGAGGGCGTGTCGCACCTTCCTTCGCTCGCGAGCGACGAGTGCTGCGAGGACGAGCTGCAGGTCGTGTGCGCTCCGGCGCACCCGCTCGCGTCCTGCAAGGCGGTGGCGCCGGGCGCGCTCACCGAGCACGCCTACGTCGGCCGCGAGATCGGCTCGGGGACACGCGAAGTGATCGACGGGTACCTGCGCAAGGCCGGGCTCGCGCCCGACTCGCTGCAGCTCGTGATGGAGGCGAGCAGCCCCGAGGCGCTGAAGGGCCTCGTCGCCACCGGGCTCGGCTTCGCCATCATGTCGAAGGCCACGGTGCGGATGGAGGTGCGCCTCGGCGCGCTCGTGCGCGTGCCCCTTTCCCCGCCGCTCCTGCGCCAGCTCTCCGTGGTCTATCCGCGCGAGCGGATCCATTCGCGCCCCATGGGCGCATTCCTGGAATTCGCGAAGCTCCGGCTCTACGCGAACGACGCCGTGGAACCGCCCGCGCGGCCGCGCCGCGAGCGCGCGGCGAGCGGGCGCGGCTCCTGAGCCGCGCCGGCGGGAGCGCGATGGAACGCAACAAGACTGCGCCGGCGGCGCAGGTGCCGGCGATGCGGCTTACGCTGCGCCAGCTGCAGATCTTCGTCGCCGTCGCACGCGCCGGAAGCACGATGGCCGCGGCGCAGGAGATCTCGCTCTCGCAGTCGGCCACGAGCGCGTCGCTGAACGAGCTCGAGGACCTCCTCGGCGGCAGGCTCTTCAGCCGCGTGGGACGGCGGCTGGTACTGAACGAGCACGGGCGCAGCATGCTGCCGCAGGCGCGCCTGCTGCTCGACGAGGCCCGCACGATCGAGAGCCGGTTCGGCAAGGCGGGGCGCTCCTCGTCGCCGCAGCTGCGCATCGCGGCGAGCACCACGATCGGCAACTGGCTGCTGCCCGGGGTCATCGCCGCCTATCGCCGCAAGGAGGACGCGGCGCGCATCGCGGTGGACATCGGCAACACCTCGCAGGTCGCGCGCGCGGTGGCGCAGTTCGAGGTCGACCTCGGCTTCCTCGAGGGCCCGACCCAGGAGCCGCACATCGAGGTGCTCCCCTGGATGACCGACGAGCTCGTGATCGCGTGCTCGCCGAGGCATCCCCTCGCGCGCGCCGTGCGCCGCAGGATCCCGCTCGAGGAGCTCGCGCAGGCGACGTGGCTGCTGCGCGAAGCGGGCTCGGGCACGCGCGAGGTGGTCGAGCGCGAGCTGCAGCCGCACCTGCATCGCCTCAAGACCGAGACCGAGCTGGGCAGCGCCGAGGCGATCATGCAGGCCGCCGCCGAGGGCCTCGGGCTCACATGCCTGTCCCGATGCACCGTGAGCGACATGGTGAAGCTGAAGAGGCTCGTCCTGCTCCGCACGGCGCTTCCGCCGCTGCGCCGCACGTTCTACCTCGTCCACCACGAACGCCGCTACATGTCGCCCACGCTCGAGCGCTTCATCGCGCACTGCATGGCGTTCAACCGGAAGCGCAAGTAGGGGTTACCCGAATTATCCGTTGGTCCTCGCAGGGCCCGCGGCCTTAGATTCGAGCCTCCCATGGACGGCTCGCCCCCTCCCGCCGAAGTCAAGACCACCACGTGCTACATGTGCGCGTGCCGCTGCGGCATCCGCGTGCACCTGCGCGACGGCGAGGTCCGCTACATCGACGGCAACCCGAACCACCCGCTCAACCGGGGCGTGATCTGCGCCAAGGGCTCCTCGGGCATCATGAAGCAGTACTCGCCCGCGCGCCTCACGCGGCCGTTGAAGCGCAAGGCGGGCGCCGAGCGCGGGGCGGCCGAATTCGAGCCCATCTCCTGGGACGAGGCGTTCGCGCTCCTCGAGGAGCGGCTCGGGCGCATCCGCGCCACCGACCCGAAGAAGTTCGCGCTCTTCACCGGCCGCGACCAGATGCAGGCGCTCACGGGCCTCTTCGCGCGCCAGTTCGGCACCCCCAACTACGCGGCGCACGGCGGCTTCTGCTCGGTGAACATGGCGGCCGGCATGATCTACACGATCGGCGGCTCGTTCTGGGAATTCGGCGGGCCCGACCTCGATCGCGCCAAGCTCTTCGTGATGATCGGAACCGCCGAGGACCACCACTCGAACCCGCTCAAGATCGCGATCTCGAAGTTCAAGCGCGCGGGCGGGCGCTTCGTCTCCATCAACCCCATCCGCACCGGCTACTCGGCGATCGCCGACGAGTGGATCCCGATCCGCCCCGGCACCGACGGCGCGCTCCTCATGGCGATCACGCGCGAGCTGATCGAGGCCGGCCTCTACGATCGCGACTTCCTCGCGCGCTTCACCAACGCCGGGCACCTCGTCGAGCTCGATCCGAAGAGCGAGCGGCACGGCCTTCCCGCGCTCGATCCGGACCACCCCGAGGTGCATCCGGAAGCGAATCCCACGTATCCGCAGAACAAGATGTGGTGGGACCGCGGCACGCAGCGCGCGGTGGCGACGCACACCGACGGCGCGGAGCCCGAGCTCACGGGCGACTTCCGCCTCTCCGACGGCACGCCCGTGAAGCCGGCGTTCCAGCTCCTCGCCGAGCGCGTGCGCGAGTGCACGCCCGAATGGGCCGAGGGCATCACCGGAATACCCGCGGCGACGATCCGGCGCCTCGCCCGCGAGATGGGCGAGACCGCGCGCGACCACGCCTTCGAGCTGCCGATCGAGTGGACCGACTCGTGGGGCATGAAGCACGACAAGGTGATCGGCCGGCCGGTCGCGTTCCACGCCATGCGCGGCATGGCGGCGCACTCCAACGGCTTCCACGCGATCCGTTCGCTTGCAATCGTGATGACGCTGCTCGGCACCATCGACCGCCCCGGCGGCTTCCGCCACAAGCCTCCCTTCCCGCGCGCCGTGCCGCCGAGCCCGAAGCCGCCGAACCACTACGGCGCAGTGCAGCCGAACGAGCCGCTCACCAATCCCGTGCTCGGATGGCCCGCCTCGCCCGACGACCTCTTCCTCGACGCGCAGGGCGGCCCGGTGCGCATCGACAAGGCGTTCTCGTGGGAATACCCGCTCGCGGTGCACGGCCTGATGCACAACGTGATCACCAACGCGTGGCGCGGCGATCCGTACCGCATCGACACGCTGCTGATCTTCATGGCGAACATGGCGTGGAACTCGACCATGAACACGTCGGAAGTGCGGCGCATGCTGAACGACCGCGATGCGAACGGCGACTACAAGATCCCGTTCATCGCGGTGTGCGACGCGTTCCAGTCGGAGATGACGGCGTTCGCGGACCTCGTGCTTCCCGACACGACGTATCTCGAGCGCCACGACGTGATGTCGATGCTCGACCGCCCGATCTCGGAATTCGACGGCCCGATCGATTCGGTGCGCATCCCGGTGCTCCCGCCCACCGGCGAGTGCAAGCCATTCCAGGAAGTGCTGCTGGAGCTCGCCGGGCGCCTGAAGCTCCCCGGCTTCATGAACGCCGACGACTCGCGCCGCTTCAAGGACTACCCGGATTTCGTCGTGCACTACGAGACCAAGCCCGGCTCCGGCGTGGGCTTCCTCGCCGGCTGGCGCGGCAAGGACGGCGAAAAGTCGATGAAGGGCGAGCCCAATGCGCGCCAGTGGGAGATGTACGCGAGGAACGACTGCGTCTACCACCACGTGCTGCCGCAGGAGCACCAGTACATGCGCAACGCGAACCGCGGCTACATCGAGTGGGCGCGCGCGATGCGGCTCAGGAGCTTCGCCGAGCCTGCGGTGATCCAGATCTACTCCGAGGTGATGCAGGAGTTCCGCCTCGCCGCGCAGGGCAAGCGCCCCGGAAGGCAGCCGCCCGCGCACTTGCGCGAGCGCATCGAGCGCTACTTCGACCCGCTGCCCTTCTGGTACGCGCCGCTCGAGTCCGACGCGACCGACCTCGCGGCCTATCCGCTCAATGCCGTCACGCAGCGCCCGATGGCGATGTACCACTCGTGGGACTCGCAGAACGCGTGGCTGCGCCAGATCCACACCCACAACTACCTCTTCGTGAACCCGCGCACGGCGCGCGGCGCGGGCGTGGAAGACGGCGGCTGGATGTGGGTCGAGTCGCAGTGGGGCAAGGTGCGCTGCATGGCGCGCTACTCCGAGGCGGTGGAGCCGGGCACCGTCTGGACGTGGAACGCGATCGGCAAGGCGCCCGGCGCATGGCGGCTCGACGCCCAGGCGAACGAGGCGCGGCGCGGGTTCATCCTGAATCACCTGATCTCGGAGGAGCTGCCGCTGTCTTCGCGTCGCCCGGGAGAGGGCCGCATCTCCAACTCCGATCCCGTCACCGGCCAGGCCGGCTGGTACGACGTGCGCGTGCGCATCCGCCCCGCCGCCGCGGACGAGCCCGCCGAGACCTTCCCGAGCTTCGAGGAGATGCCCGCGCTCCCCGGCACGGCGCGCGAGCTTCCCTCGTGGATCGCCTACTTCGCGGGCCGCAAGGGGAAGACCGCATGACCCAGCTCGCCCTCGTGATCGACCTCAACGTGTGCGTGGGATGCCATGCCTGCGTCACGAGCTGCAAGGAGTGGAACACGTCGGGATCGGCGGGCACGATGGCCGACGAGCGGCCCTACGGCGAGGATCCGAGCGGCACGTTCTTCAACCGCGTGCAGACCTTCGAGGTCGGCGAATACCCGAACACGCAGACGGTTCACTTCCCGAAGTCGTGCCTGCACTGCGAGGACCCGCCGTGCGTGCCGGTATGCCCGACGGGTGCCAGCTACAAGCGCGTCGAGGACGGCATCGTGCTCGTCGACTACGACAAGTGCATCGGCTGCAAGTACTGCGCGTGGGCCTGCCCGTACGGGGCGCGCGAGCTCGACTCGCGGCAGAAGGTGATGAAGAAATGCACGCTCTGCGTGGATCGCATCCACGACCCGGGCCTCGCCCCGGAAGACCGCAAGCCCGCGTGCGTGATGGCGTGCCCGACCAACGCGCGGCTCTTCGGCGACGTCCACGACCCGCAATCCGAGGTGTCGAAGGCGATCGCCGACCGCGGCGGCTACGCGCTCATGCCCGAATGGGGCACGCGCCCCGCCAACCACTACCTGCCGCGCACGAAGACCGAATGCGTCCCGCCTTCTCCGTCGTCTTCCTCACCACGCTGATCGGCGCGGGCCAGGGCCTGTTCATGGCGCTCTACGGCGCCGATCTCGCGGGTCGCGCGGGCATCGCCCCGCCCGCCGGCGCACGCTTCCTCGCGATCGGCGCGGCGCTCGCGGTGGCGCTCGCCGGGCTCGGGCTCGTCGCGTCCATCTTCCACCTCGGGCGGCCCGAGCGCGCGTGGCGCTCGGCCGCCCGCTGGCGCACGTCGTGGCTGTCGCGCGAGGTGATCGCGCTGCCGGTCTTCATGGCGGCGGTGACGGCCTACGCCTTCGCGACGCTGCAAGGCTACGGGGCCGCGGCGGCCATCGGCGCCCTTGCCCTCGCCGCCTGCCTCGCGCTCTACCTGTGCACCGCGATGATCTACGCGTGCATCAAGTTCCTGCAGGAATGGGCGAGCCCGCTCACGCTCGCCAACTTCTTCCTCATCGGCACCGCCTCGGGATGCACGATCGCCGCGGCGCTCGCGGCGCTCCTCTCCCCGCAGCACGCGCCCTCCTTCGCGCGCTTCGCGCTCGCGCTCACGGCGCTCGCCCTCGCCTCGCGCCTCGCCTCGCTCGCGCGCAACGCGCGCCTCGAGCCGAAATCGACGCCGCAGAGCGCGATCGGGATCCGCGCCCCGCACATCGTGCAGAAGTCGCGCGGCTTCCTCGGCAGCTCGTTCAACCTGCGCGAATTCTTCCACGGCGTGCCGCGCGGCCGTTTCGCCGCGATCCGCCGCGGATTCCTGGTCGCCGGCTTCCTCGTGCCCATGGCGCTGCTGGCCGCAGCCCTCGCGTTTGACGCGCCTCACGTCCTTCTCGCCGCGCCGCTGGTACAGTACGCGGGATTGGTCGCCGAGCGCTGGTTCTTCCTCGCCCAGGCGAACCACCCGCAGAACCTCTACTACCAGGGAGCGTCATGACCTCGAGTCCGGCCGTCGCGCGCATCGCCGCCGGGGTCGCCCTCCTCGCCGCGCCGGGGATGTCGTTCGCGGCCCGCGCCCACGTGCCCACGCTGCCGTGGTGGGCGTGGCCGCTCATCCTCTTCGCGACCACCTTCGTGATGGGCATCGTCGCGGTGGTGGGCGGCATCGGCGGCGGGGTGCTCTTCGTGCCGATCGTCGGCGGCTTCTTTCCCTTCCACCTCGACTTCGTGCGCGGCGCGGGGCTCATGGTGGCCCTGTGCAGCGCGCTCGCCTCCGGCCCCGGCCTCCTGCGGAGCGGGCTCGCGAGCCTGCGCCTCGCCATGCCGCTCGCGCTCGCGGGCTCCATCGGCGGGATCCTGGGTGCGCTGGTGGGCCTCGCGCTTCCCACGCAGGTGGTGCAGTTCTCGCTCGGCGTGACGATCCTCCTCATCGCGATCCTCATGTGGGCGACGCGCAACAAGGCGGCCGACGCGCCCCACGTGGCGGATCGCTGGTCCACGGCGCTCGGGCTGCACGGCCACTACCATGATGCGGCCGTGGGACACGAGGTCGAGTGGAAGGCGCGCCGCACGCCCGCCGGGCTCGCGGTCTTCTTCGGCATCGGCGTCGTGGGCGGGCTCTTCGGCCTGGGCGCGGGCTGGGCGAACGTTCCGGCCTTGAACCTCCTCATGGGCATCCCCCTCAAGCTCGCGGTCGGCACGAGCGGGCTCGCGATCTCGATCATCAACACCTCGGCCGCGTGGGTGTACATGAACAAGGGCGCGTTGCTGCCGATGCTCATCGTGCCGTCGATCCTCGGCGTGATGCTCGGCGCGCGCGTCGGGGTGCGCGTGCTGAAGGGCATCCAGGCCTCGGTCGCGCGCAACATGATCATCGGCGTATTGTTGTTTTCCGGCGCACGGTCCCTGCTCCAGGGCCTGGGCGTGTGAGGGAGAAACAAGGCATGGCGAGGCTCGAAGAATCGCTGCAATCGGAGCAGGACGCCTACGCGGTATGGCTCGCGTTCGGCACGCGCTTCGGCTTCATCGCGCTCGCCGCGAGCTACCTCGTCTACGTGACGGGCCTCGTGCCGCCGGACATTCCACCCGAGCAGCTGCCGGATCTGTGGACCCTGTCGCTCGACGAGTACCTCGCCGCCACCAACGCCCCCACGGGCTGGAGCTGGCTCAGGCGCGTCCATCGCGGCGACCTGCTGAACCTCGCCGGAGTCGCGGTCCTCGCCGCCTGCACGCTCGCCTGCTACGGCCGCGTGCTGCCGATCTTCGTGCGCGCGAAGGAGCGTGCCTTCGTCGCGATCTGCGTGGCCGAGGAAGTGGTGCTCCTCGCCGCGGCGGCCGGCATCTTCTAGCGCCGCGACGCTTCGGCGGTGCCCGCGCTCCCCGGAAGGCAACCGTACAGCTTCCCGCAAGCGTTTCCCGCCCAGAATCGGGGCACCCGGTAACCAAACGTTACGGGGACGCGCTCCTGTCGCATTCGGTTGCAATGCCGCGCCCATTCGGGCCGCGGCCTCCCTAGGATCGCGAACCATCGACAATGCATGGAGGAAGTAATGCGCAAGGCGTGGTGGTGGGCGGCCCTCTCGGTCGTGATCGTGCTTCTGGCGGGCTGCCATAACGGCGGCCATTCGCAGAACTCCACCGACATGCGTGCGGTGAACGCGGTGATCAACTCCGATCCGCTCGACGTCGTCGTGGCGGGCGACACCAAGTTCACCGGGCTCACGTACGGGTCCACTTCCGCGTTCGCGAACTTCTCCTCCGGAAGCCAGGAGTTGACGGTCCGCTCGACGCCCACGCAGGCGATCTACTACGACGCCACCCCGAACTTCGGTAACGGCGCGAACACCACGCTGGTGATCTACGGGACCCGCACGAGCCTCTCAACGCTGCTCCTCACCGACGACATCACGAGCCCGGACACCGTGCCGGCCACGGGCAACTTCAAGATCCGCGTGGTGGGCGCCTCGGCCGATTCCGGGCCCGTCGACCTGTACGTGACGAGCGGCACGGACATCTCGAACGCCCCGGCGACGCTCGGCCCGGCAACCTTCGGGGCCGTGTCGGCCTATGCGGAGACCACCGCGGGCACGTACGTCGTCACGCTCACCATCGCGGGGACGAAAGACGTCCTCTTCCAGTCCGCGCCCACGCAGCTCTCCGGCGGCGCGGTGTACGCGCTCATGGTGCTGCCTTCCGGCGGCGGCAAGCTCTCGAACGCGCTGCTCCTCCAGCAGGGCCAGGGCGGCACGGGCACCCTCCTCGCCAACCCCGACGGCCGCATCAAGGCGGTCAATGCGATCCCCGACTCCACGACGCTCAACTTCCTCGCCGACGGAACGACGCTCCTGTCGAGCGTGCCTTTCGGAGGCGCGTCGGATTACGTGCCGCTGCCGAGCGGGTCGCGCACGCTGCAGCTCGAGGCCTCGAACGTCCCGGGCAGCATCATCGCCTCGCTGCCGCAGCAGGTGGGCGCGGCGCGCGATTACACGGTGGTGGCGGTGAACTCGATCGCGCAGCCCCAGCTCGTGACCTTCACCGACGACAACACCGTGCCGCCCACGGGATTCGCCAAGCTGCGGTTCGCGAACGCGATGGTGGGCTCCACCGGCACCGACGCGCTGGTGAACTTCGCCACCCAGGCGAGCGGGCTCGCATACAAGTCGGCGTCGAGCTACTACACCTTCGCGCCGTCCCTCACCTACACGATCACTTTCGACACGACAGGCGGCGTCTCGGTAATCGCGACGCTCACCCCGGCGGAGCTCGACGCGGGCGGCGTATACACGGCCTATCTCCTCGGCACGCCCTCCTCGCCGCAGGTGCGCCTGGTGCGCGACCGCTGAGCGGAGCCCGGCCGCGTCCGTGCTACCTTCCACGGACGCGGTCGTCGCGGGACGCGTTCGTGGAGGCGGCGTGGAAGCGGAAGAAAGGAAAGTGCGGGCGGTGCGCCCCGAGCGCGAGGTGATGTCGCGCCAGCGCCTGCCCTACTTCATCGGCATTTCCGGCGAGACCGTGGGCTCCCGTGGGATCGCGATGCACGTCGTGGTGATCCCGCCCGGCGCGCGCGCCGCCCCCCACCGCCACCTGGGCTACGAGACGGGAATCTACGTCCTCGAGGGCCGCGTGCTCACGCGCTGGGGCGAAGCGCTCGAGCACGAGGTCGTGAGCGAGGCGGGCGACTTCCTCTTCGTGCCGCCCGGCGTGCCGCACGAGGCGATCAACCTGAGCGCCACCGAGCCCGCACGCGCGGTGGTCGCGCGCAACGATCCCGAGGAGCAGGACAAGGTCGAGCCGTACCGCCGCGGCTAGTGGCGATCGCGGTCTTGGCCGCCGTGGCCGCCGCCATGCCACTCGTGCCCGCCGCCGTGCTCGTGGCGTCCCCAGTTGCCGCCGTCGCCGTCGCCGAAGGAGAACCCGAATCCCACCGACGGCGCCACGTAGTACCCCGGGTTGTCGTAATACGCATAGCCCGGCGTGTCGTAGTAGCCCGGGGCGGGCCCGGCGTCGTAACTCGGCGTGTCGTAGTAGCCCGGGGCGGCTCCGGCGTCATAACCCGGCGTGCCGTAGTAGCCGGGGGCGGGTCCGGCGTCATAGCCATACCCGTTGTCGTAGCCGTTGCCGTACGCGGAACCGTTGTCGTACCCATAGCCGTTGTCGTACGGGTAGTCGGCGCAGCCCGCGAGGAGCGCCATGCCGCCCGCGACCACCAGGGCCGCCTTCATCGAAATCGCCATATGCGCCTCCGTTGTCGATGAAGGTAAGGCCACGGCGCGGCGCGAACGTTTCCGCGGGCCGGGGCGGCGCGTACCCCCATCGGCCCATGGCGGTGCACGCATGCGCTTGTCGGAATCCTCGGACAACGCAAGGCGCGGCTACTTCGGGCAGCTCGACGAATCCGACGGCACCTTGCCGACCAGCAGCAGGAAGCTCTCGAACGGGCCCATGTTGCCCATCGCCTCGCCCATCGGGCCGTCGAACGAGAGGCGCCCGAAGAGCATCGCCTTCATGGGCCCGTACTCGCCCTTGCCCATCTCGATCCAGCGCGCGGTCTTCGCCGTCATCGCGTAGTCGAAGTCGGTGTCGAGCGCGGCGTCCGGGGCGGCCGCGCCGCCCTCGATGCATTGCGCGCGGCCGTCCTTCGAGGCGATGCGCAGGTCCACCTTGGGGCTCGAATCGCAATCCTTGCGCGAGACGCGAAGCAGCTTGTAGCCGCGCTTGTTGTCGTTCGCGATCCAGCCCGATTCCTGCAGCTTCACGGGCAGCACCGCGTCGGCGTTCCACGCCTGGCACGCCGCCTTCGCCCAGTCGGCGGACATCAACACGGGATCGGCGGCCTGCGCACCGGCCGCGAAGCACGCGGCGATCGCCGCCGACAACAGCCCTCTCCCCAGGGAGAGGAAGAATTTCCCTCGCATGTCTCCTCCTTCGTTCGTTGGCCGCAATGGGCTATGCGGCGAGCGTCTTGCGCCTGCGCTCCGTGAGCCGCCAGATGAAAGGGGTGAAGATCAGCTGCATCGCGAGCTCCATCTTGCCGCCCGGCACGACGATGGTGTTCGGGCGCGACATGAAGGAGTCGTGCAGCATGTTGAGCAGGTACTGGAAGTCGATGCCGCGCGGGTCGCGGAAGCGGATCACCACGAAGCTCTCGTCGGCGGTCGGGATCTCGCGTGCGATGAACGGGTTCGAGGTGTCCACGGTCGGCACGCGCTGGAAGTTCACGTGGGTGCGCGTGAACTGCGGGCAGATGTAGTGCACGTAGTCGTGCATGCGGCGCAGGATCGTGTCCGTCACCGCTTCCGTCGAGTAGCCGCGCAGCGACTGGTCGCGCTGGATCTTCTGGATCCATTCGAGGTTGATGACCGGCACCACGCCGATGAGGAGGTCGGGGTACTGCGCCACGTTCGCCTCGCCATCCTGCACCGCGCCGTGCAGGCCCTCGTAGAACAGCAGGTCGGTACCGGCCGCGAGCTCCTGCCAGTCGGTGAACTTGCCCGCCTCGACGCCGTGGCGCTTCGCGTCCTCGGCGTCGTGCACGTAGTAGCGGCGCTTGCCGCCCCCCGACAGCGAGTATTCGCGGAACAGCGCCTCGAGCTCCGCGAAGCGGTTCGCCTCGGCGCCGAAGTGGCTGAAGTGGCTTCCCTTCTCCTGCGCCGCCATCACCTCGCGCATCTCGTTGCGGTCGTAGCGATGGAAGCTGTCGCCCTCGACGAGTACCGCGTTCACCTTCTCGCGGCGGAAGATCTTCTCGAAGGTCCGCGTGACCGAGGTCGTCCCCGCGCCCGAGGAGCCGGTGATCGCGATGATCGGATGCTTCGCGGACATGGCTTCAGGCGCCCACGGCGTCGCGGAAGAGGCCGCGCGCCTGGAAGAGCGGAAGGTCGAGGTCCGCGTCGCCGCTGTCCTCCGCGTGGTAGCGCTCGATGCGCTCCACCTCCTCGCGCGAGCCGAACACGAACGCGATGCGCTGGTGCAGCGCCTCGGGCGCCACCTCGAGGACCGGCGCGAGCCCCGTGCTCGCGCGCCCGCCCGCCTGCTCCACGAGGAAGCCGATGGGGTTCGCCTCGTAGAGCAGCCTCAGGCGTCCCGGCCTGGCGGCATCCTTGCGATCGCGCGGATAGAGGAAGACGCCGCCGCGCATGAGGATGCGGTGCGCCTCGGCGACGAGGGAAGCGATCCAGCGCATGTTGAAGTCGCGCCCGCGCGGCCCCGCGGTTCCCGACAGGCACTCGGCGACGTAGCGCGCGACCGGCGCTTCCCAGAAGCGGCTGTTGGAGGTGTTGATGGCGAATTCCGAGGTGCGCTCGGGGATGCGCAGGTTCGGGTGGGTGAGGAGGAACTCGCCGATGGAGCGCTCGAGCGTGAAGGCGTGCACGCCGTTGCCGACCGAGAGCACGAGCATGGTGCTCGGTCCGTAGATCGCATAGCCCGCGGCGACCTGGCGCGTGCCCGGCTGCAGGAACGCGGCCGCTTCGCAGGGCCGCACGTCGCCGGGAACGCGCAGGATCGAGAAGATGCTCCCGACCGCCACGTTCACGTCGATGTTCGAGGAGCCGTCGAGCGGATCGAACACGAGCAGGTAGCGCGCGTCCTCGGCGGCCTGCGCGGGACAATACGGCGCTTCCAGCTCCTCGGAGGCCATTGCCGCCGCGTTGCCGCCCCATTCGGCGGTGCGCAGGAACGCCTCGTTCGCGATCACGTCCAGGCGTTGCTGCGCCTCGCCCTGCACGTTGGTCGCGCCTGCGGGGCCGAGGACGCCTGCGAGCGCGCCCTGCGCGACCTGCGTCGCGACCGACTTGCAGGCGAGCGCGACGGACAGGATCAGGCCGTTCAACTCGCCGGTCGCACCGGGGTGGCGCCGGCGCTCCTCGATCAGGAACTGCGTGAGCGTCATGCGGCCGGTGGGCATCGGGAAATCCTCGATTCGTTCGGTCGATCGGAAGCGCCGCCGAGGCGGCGATCGTGCCAGGCGACGAGCTCACGCGCCGAGAGCCAGCGCTGCGCGAGAGCCGGATGGCGCGCATCCCAGAGCGCCCCCGCGTCGCCGAAATGCTCCACGACGAGGTCGGCCATCGAGAGGTCGTCGCCGGCGAGCCAGCGGCTCGGAACCGCGACCACGGCGATGCCGGCGGCGCGCGCCGCCTCCACGCCGGCGCGCGAATCCTCGAAGGCCACCGCCTTTTCGGGCGCGACCGCGAGGCGCTTGAGCGCCGCGACGTACGCGTCGGGCGCCGGCTTCTTGCGCACCACGGCATCGCCCGCGACGATCGCCTCGAAGCGCGCGCGCCACGCCGCCCCGAGCACGGGCGCGAAGAGCGGATCGAGGTTCGCCTCGGTGGTGGTCGTGGCGAGCGCGAGGCGAAGGCCGATGCGCCGCGCCTCGGTCATCAGGCGCAGCACGCCGGGGCGCCACGGCACGCCCTCGGTGCGCAGCAGCTCCTCGTAGATGCCGGTCTTGGTGGCGTGGATGGCGGCGATCTGCGCCATCGGCCGCGGCTCCTCGTGCTCGGCGAGCGAGCGCGCGATGCGTTCCTTGCCGCCGTGCACGCGGAGCAGCCGCCGGTATTCCTTCTCGTCCCAGCGGATCGCGACGCCGTGCCGCTCGAACGCGAGGTTGAACGCGCGCCGGTGCAGGCCCTCGGTCTCCGCCACCGTTCCGTCCACGTCGAAGATCAGCGCTTCAAGCATGGCTGGCTTGAAAACCGTTGGAACCACGGATGAACACAGATGAACACGGATGTTCGGCAAGCGGGTCTTGCAGCGTGGTCTTGGGCACGATGGAATTCATCTTCCACGCCCATCCGTGTTCATCTGTGTTCATCCGTGGTTCCTCCGCTTTCCTGCTCGAATATGCGGCTCGCCAATATGTCGTCCGCGACGATCGTGGTGAGGGCGTCGCGGTCGGCTTCGCCGAGGCGCGCGAACACGCGGCTCGCGTGGCGCAGGCGCGCGCGGTCGAGGGCATTCCTCACGCTGCGCGCGTTGGCGAAATGCGGCCGCGCCATGCGCCGCTCCAGGTAGCGCTCGAAGGCGGCGCGCGCGCCCTCGTCGAAGCGGTATCCCATGCGCTCCAGCATGATCGCGGCGATGCGCATCAGCTCCTCGCTCGTGTAGTCGGGAAAGTCGACGTGGTGCGCGATGCGCGAGGCGAACCCGGGGTTGCACTCGAAGAAGCGCTCCATGCGGTCCTTGTACCCGGCGAGGATCACCACCAGGTCCTCGCGCTGGTTCTCCATCACCTGCAGCAGGATCTCCACCACCTCCTGCCCGTAGTCGCGCTCGTTCTCGGGCCGATACAGGTAATAGGCCTCGTCGATGAAGAGCACGCCGCCCATGGCGCGCTTGAGCACTTCCTTGGTCTTGGGCGCCGTGTGGCCGACGTACTGGCCCACGAGGTCGTCGCGCGTGACGGCGACGAGATGTCCCTTGCGCGAGTAGCCGAGGCGATGGAGGATTCCCGCCATCTTCATCGCGACCGTGGTCTTGCCGGTGCCGGGATTGCCGGTGAAGCACATGTGCAGGCCCGGCGGCGGTCCCGCGAGCCCGTGGCCGGCGCGCGCGCGATCGACCGCGAGCAGCGCCGCGATCTCCGCGATGCGCTTCTTCACCGGCGCGAGGCCCACCAGCTCGCGGTCGAGCCCGGCGAGGAGCTCCGCGATGTCGGCCGCCGTCGAGTCCGCAGCGACGGTCGAGGATGTCGAAGGGGAAGCCACGAGCGCGGCCATGGGCCCTACCGGTAGCGCTCGCCCGGCGGCATCGCGGCCGCGTACGGCTCGATCGAATAGCGCTGCACGCGCCCTTCGGCCTCGATGCGGCGCAGCCGGAAGCCGGGCTCCTTCGCCGGGCGGTTCACGAGGAAGGAGAGCCGGATCGTCTCCCATCCGCGCGTCGAGTCGAACGCGTTCACGCGCACGTACTCGTCGGGGAAGGTCCTGCGGCACGCGTCGATCTCCTGCATCACGCCGGCGGCGTCGTGCAGGTCGAAGAGCGGCATGCCGAACATCTCCCAGTACGTGTTGCGCGGGTGGATGTCGTCGGTGTGCTCGACGCTCACCGCCCAGCCGTTGGCGAGGCAGTGCTCGACCTGCGCGCGGATCTGCGCGTCGGTGAGGTCGGGGAGGAAGCTGAACGCTCCTTGGGTCACTCGCATCGTGTCACCTTTGTTCGAGAATTGAGGCAAAAGGCTTGGGAACCACGGATGAACACGGATGAACACAGATCGGTCGGGCAGATCGATCGGCGTCGCACTCGTTCCATCGCACGTTCCCGTCACCTTTCATTTGCGAAATCCATCTGTGTTCATCTGTGGTTTCAGGGTTCGTCCGTGTCAGGCGGGCGTCGGCGTCGCGACGTAGTCCGACGTGTCGGTGCTCGCATAGTTGAACGTGACGTCCTTCCAGGTATCGAGCGCGGCGGCGAGCGGCCGACAGTGGCGCGCGGCCGCGGCGAGGATCTCCGGACCCTCGGTCGCGATGGCGCGCCCTTCGTTCCGCGCGAGGACCATCGCCTCGAGCGCGACGCGGTTGGCGGTGGCGCCCGCCTCGATGCCCATCGGGTGCCCGATCGTGCCGCCGCCGAACTGCAGCACCACGTCGTCGCCGAAGAGGTCGAGCAGCTGGTGCATCTGGCCGGCGTGGATGCCGCCGGAAGCGACCGGCATCATCTTGCGCAGCCCCGCCCAGTCCTGCTCGAAGAAGATCCCGCGCGTGAGGTCCACCGCGTTGTGCGTCTCGCGGCATACGTTGTAGAAGCCCTGCACGGTGGGCGGATCGCCCTCGAGCTTGCCCACCGCGGTCCCGGCATGGATGTGGTCCACCCCCGCCATGCGCATCCACTTGGTGATCACGCGGAAGGAGACGCCGTGGTTCTTCTGGCGCGTGTAGGTGCTGTGGCCCGCGCGGTGCAGGTGCAGGATCATGTCGTTGTCGCGCGCCCACTTCGCCATCGACTGGATCGCGGTGTAGCCGATCACCAGGTCGATCATGACGATCACGCTGCCCAGGTCCCGCGCGAACTCCGCGCGCTTGTACATCTCCTCCATCGTGCCGGCGGTGACGTTCAGGTAGTGCCCCTTCACCTCGCCGGTCGCGGCCGAGGCGCGGTTCACCGCCTCCATCACGTACAGGAAGCGGTCGCGCCAGTGCATGAAGGGCTGCGAGTTGATGTTCTCGTCGTCCTTCATGAAGTCGAGCCCGCCCCGGAGCGCCTCGTACACGACGCGCCCGTAGTTCTTACCGGAGAGCCCGAGCTTGGGCTTGGTGGTGGCTCCGAGCAGCGGGCGGCCGAACTTGTCGAGGCGCTCGCGCTCGACGACGATGCCGGTCGGCGGCCCCTGGAAGGTCTTGAGGTACGCCACCGGGATGCGCATGTCCTCGAGGCGCAGCGCCTTGAGCGGCTTGAAGCCGAAGACGTTGCCGATGATGGACGCGGTGAGGTTCGCGATCGAGCCTTCCTCGAAGAGGTCGAGCTCGTAGGCGATGTAGGCGAAGTACTGCCCCGGGTTGTTGGGCACCGGCTCGACCTTGTACGCCTTCGCGCGGTAGAGGTCGGCGGCCGTGAGGCGGTCGGTCCATACCACGGTCCAGGTCGCGGTGGAGGATTCCCCGGCGACCGCCGCGGCGGCCTCCTCGGGATCGACGCCCTCCTGCGGCGTGATGCGGAAGAGCGCGAGCACGTCCGTATCCTTGGGCTCGTAGCCGGGCTGCCAGTAGCCCATCTGCGCGTACTTGAGCACGCCGGCGCGGTAGCGCTCGGCGGCGTTCTCGATGCTGCGAAGCTCGGGGGCTCCCATCACGTTCCTCCTCGGTGTCTTGCGGCTCCAGACTGCGCCGCGCAATGCATCAGGTCCACTCAATTCTCTTTCTGGGTCCCATAAGCTATGCTGATGGCGTGCGCTACACCCTCCGCCAGCTCGAGATCTACGCCGCGATCGCCCGCACGCGGAGCCTCACGCGCGCGGCGGCCGAGGTGCACCTCACGCAGCCGGCGGTCTCGATGCAGCTCAAGCAGCTCGAGGAGGTCGTGGGCGTGGCGCTCACCGAGCCCGCCGGGCGCGGCATCCAGCTCACCGACGCCGGGCGCGAGTTCGCCGAGCACGTCGAGGAGGTGCTCGAGCGCGTGGCACACCTCGACGAGCTCGCCGCGCGCTGGAAGGGCGTGAGGAGCGGGCGCATCCGGCTGGGCGTCGTGTCCACCGCGAAATACTTCATCCCGAAGCTCCTCGCGCGCTTCCTCAAGGAGCATCCTGGGGTCGATTTCCGCATGACCATCCACAACCGCGAGCAGATCGTCGAGGAGCTGCGCGCGAACACGGTGGACTTCGCGATCATGGGCCGCCCGCCCGAAGGCATCGATTGCGTCGCGACGCCCTTCGCCCCGAATCCGCTCGCGATCGTCGCCTCGCCCGAGCACCCGCTCGCGCGGCGGCGCGGCATCGCGCCCGGCGCGCTCGCCGGCGCCGCGTTCATCGTGCGCGAGTCGGGCAGCGGCACGCGCGCGGCGATGGAGCGCTATTTCGGGACGCAGCGCCTGAAGTGGCGCACCGCGATGGAGATGGCCTCCAACGAGAGCATCAAGCAGGCGGTGATCGCGGGGCTGGGCCTGGGCTTCCTCTCGCTGCAGACGGTGAGGAGCGAGCTCGGCGCCGGACGCATCGTGGTCCTCGACGTGGAGGGGCTGCCGGTCGAGCGGCAATGGTACGCGGTGCGGCGTGCGTCGCGGCGCCTGGTGCCCGCCGCGGAAGCCTTCGGGGAGTTCCTGGTCCGCGAGGCGCCGGCGATCCTCGATGCGGAGGGACCGCTGCCGGGGAGCCTCAAGCCACGCGGGCGGCGAGCCGCGCGTCACGACACGCGCGAGCGCTGAAGGGAAAAACGCCGGCCCGCGCGCGCGATCCTCGCCCATGGCACCCTCGACAGGATGGAACGCCATTGTTCGCCATCCCGATTTCGGCCGCTTTGATGGGAGTCAAGCGCGCGCGCCCGGGGGCCACTAAGCTCGCGTCATGAGCGATTCCCCCTTCGATGCCTACGCCCCGGACGAGGTTGCGCGCCGCGTGGAGGAAGCGTGCGTGGCGAAGGCGCGCCGGCCGTGGCTCGCGACCGCGATGCTGGGCGTGCTGGGCGGCGCCTTCATCGGCATCGGCTGCCTCTGGTTCACGCTGGTCGCGAGCGACGCGGCGCTCGGCTTCGCCGCCACGCGCGTGCTCGGCGGCTTCGTTTTTTCCCTGGGCCTCATCCTCGTCGTGATCGCCGGCGCCGAGCTCTTCACCGGCAACAACCTTCTCGCGATGGCGTGGGCGGACGGCCGCATCTCGACGGCCGATCTCGCACGCAACTGGGCGCTCGTCTTCGCGACCAACGCCATCGGCGCGACCGGCATGGCCGCGCTCGCGGTGCTCTCGGGCTACTGCGACCTCAACGGCGCGGCGGTCGCACGCGCCGCGGTGCGCATCGCCGCCGCCAAGGCCTCGATGCCGTTCTGGACCGCGTTCTTCGCGGGGGTGCTCTGCAACGTGCTCGTATGCCTCGCGATCTGGCTCGCGATGGCGGGCCGCACCGTCGTCGACAAGGTGGTCGGCATCGTGCTGCCGGTCGCGGCCTTCGTCGGCGCGGGATTCGAGCACTCCGTCGCCAACATGTACTTCCTCCCGCTCGGCATCTACCTGCGCGACAAGGTCGACGTCACCGGCATCCGCGGCGTCGAGAACCTCGACCTATCCGCCTATGTCCACAACCTCGTGCCGGTAACGCTCGGCAACATCGTGGGGGGCAGCGGGCTCGTGGCGCTCGTCTATTTCGTCATCTATCGCCTGGTGCCGCGGATCGCCGAGGCGCGGCGCGGCCGCGAGTAGGACGCCGGATGGACGAGCGCGCGTCCACGCCGGCGCACGGCCTGGACGAGGCCGAGGCGCGCCGGCGTCTCGCTTCCGAAGGACCGAACGCGCTCCCGGGATCCACCGGTGCGGGCGTCCTGCGGCTCGCCTGGCGGGCCGTGACCGAGCCGATGTTCCTGCTCCTGATCGGCGCGGCCTCGGTGTACCTCGTGCTCGGGGACCTCGGCGAAGCGCTGGTGCTGGCGGCCTCCGTGGTCGTGGTGCTCGCCATCACCATCGTGCAGGAGCGGCGCACCGAGCGCGCCCTCGAAGCGTTGCGCGACCTTTCCAGCCCCCGCGCGCTGGTCGTGCGCGGCGGCGTCGAGCGGCGCATTCCGGGAGCCGAGGTGGTGCGCGGCGACCTGGTCCTGCTGCGCGAGGGCGACCGCGTCCCCGCCGACGCGACGCTCCTCGACTCGCACGACCTCTCGGTCGACGAGTCGCTCCTCACCGGCGAGTCGGTCCCGGTCGCCAAGGCGCGCGGCGCCACGGCGTTCTCGGGGACGCTGGTGGTGCGCGGCCTCGCGCGCGCGGAGGTGGTCGCGACGGGCGCGCGCTCGGAGCTCGGCCGCATCGGCATGTCCCTGCGGCAGGTCGACAGCGGACGCACGGCGCTCGAGATCGAGACCGCGCGGCTGGTGCGCGTGCTCGCCGTCTTCGCCGTCGCGCTGTGCGTCCTCGTGGCGCTCCTCTACGTCGCCACGCGCGGCGACCTCCTCGGCGGCGCCCTCGCCGGCCTCACGCTCGCGATGGCCCTCCTGCCCGAGGAATTCCCGGTGGTGCTCACCGTGTTCCTCGCGCTCGGCGCCTGGCGCATCTCGAAGCACGGCGTCCTCACGCGCCGCATGGCGGCGATCGAGATGCTCGGCGCGGCGACCGTGCTCTGCTGCGACAAGACCGGAACCCTCACCGAGAACCGCATGGCGGTCGCGGAGCTCTGGGCCGACGGCGCGTGGCACCCGCGCGAGCCCGGCTGCGCACGCGAAGCTCCCGTACTCGAGGCCGCCGCGCTCGCCTGCGAGCCCGATCCCTTCGATCCGATGGAGCGCGCGATCCTCGAGGCGGCCGCAACGGAGCACGGACGCGAGGCCGCGGGCGGCGCGCCGGCTCCTGCCCCCGCCCAAACGGGCAGCGGTGCCGCGGTTCTGGAGAAACGCTATCCGCTCGCCGAGGGTTTCCTCGCGGTCTGCCATGGATGGCGATTCGCCGACGGCGCGCAGGCGCTCGCGATCAAGGGCGCGCCGGAGACGGTCCTCGGGCTTTGCGCGATGGAAGGAGCCGCGCGCGATCGCGCGCTCGCCGCCGCCGCGCAGGCGGCGCGCCGCGGGCTGCGCGTCCTCGCCGTCGCGCGCGCACCGTGGGAGGGATCCTGGCCGGAAGATCCGCGAGCCGCGCGCTTCGCCTTCCTCGGCTTCGTCGCGCTCGCCGATCCGCTGCGCCCGACCGTTCCCGGCGCGATCGCGCTCGCGCGCCGCGCGGGCATCCGCGTGGTCATGATCACCGGCGACCACCCCGAGACCGCGCTCGCCATCGCGCGCGCGGCCGGGCTCGATTGCGCCGAGGCCGTCACCGGGGCCCAACTCGAGGCGCTCGACGCCCTGGCGCTCGAGCAGGCCGTGCGCCGCGTGCAGGTGTTCGCGCGCGTGCGGCCCGAGCAGAAGCTGCGCCTCGTGAACGCCTACCGTGCGGCGGGCGAGGTCGTCGCGATGACCGGCGACGGCGTGAACGACGCGCCGGCGCTCAAGGCCGCGCACATCGGCATCGCGATGGGCCGCCGCGGCACCGACGTCGCGCGCGAGGCCGCTGCGCTCGTGCTCCTCGAGGACGACTTCACGTCGATCCTCGGAACCGTGCGCCTCGGCCGGCGCATCTACGCCAATATCCGCAATGCGATGCGCTTCCTGGTCGCGGTGCACGTGCCGATGGCCGGCATGACGCTCCTGCCCTTCGCCTTCGGCTGGCCGCTCTTCGCCTTCCCGGTGCACATCGTGTTCCTCGAATTCGTGATCGACCCCGCCTGCTCGATCGTGTTCGAGGCGGAGCGCAGCGACGCGCACGTGATGGACCGCCCGCCGCGCTCCCCGCGCGAGCGCCTCTTCACCGGCCGCACCCTCGCGCTCGGCTTCTCGCTGGGAGCGAGCGTGCTCGCCGCGGTGGCGCTGGTCTACGGCGTGGCGCTCGCGAACGGCATGGCCGAGAACGCCGCGCGCGCCGCGGCGTTCACCACGCTCGTGGTCGGCGACCTCGCGCTGATCCTCGTGAACCGCTCGCACGAGCTCACGATGTGGGAAGCGGCGACGCGCGAGAACCGCGCGCTGTGGTGGGTGGTGGGCGGCGCCTTCGCGGCGCTCGTGGCGGTGCTCTACTTCCCGCCCGCGGCCGCGATCTTCCGCTTCCAGCCGATCGGCGCGCGCCCGTTCGCGCTCGCATCCGCGGCCGGCCTCGTGTGCGTGCTCTGGTACGACGCGCTCAAGTGGCGTTCGCGCCGGCGCTAGTCAGTGGGTGGAGCGCACCAGGCGGGGGGCGCTCGCCTCACGCGGGGGAAGGAGGAGCAGAGCCAGCGCCGCGGCGGCGAGCTTGTGCTGCAGCCACAGCGCCTCGGCCACCTCGCGCGCGCTGATGTGGCCCTCGGCGACCAGCTCCTCGCCGACGCGCCGTCCGCTCGATTTCTGCGACTCGAGCGCGACCTCGAGGCGGCGCGGCGCGACGAGCCCCTGCGCGAGAAGCACCTGGCCGAAGCGGATCGCGGCGCGCACGCAGGCGAGCCGTCCCGCGGCGTCTGCGGGATGCTCGGCAAGCGACCGGCGCACCGCTTCGGCGGCGTCGCCCACCGCCTGCGCGAGGAGCGCCGCCGCGCCGCGCGCACTGTCGCCCTGCGCGAGGAGCGCGAGCGTGCGCGCATCGCCCAGCCGGTGCTGCAGCAGGTCGGCGATCGCGGGCCGATCCGGGTCGAGCTCCGCGAGCCTCTCGAGGATCGCCTCGAGCGGTCCATCGGGAACCAGCGCTTCCGGCTTTCCGTCTTCCGACGGCGACGACGCGGCGAGCCGCAACGCGGGGGGTGAAATGCGGCGGGAAGGTGTTTCGGGATCGGCCAAGGGTGCGTGCGGGAATCGACTTAATTTCCGTTAATTGTGCACCATTTCCGCCGGCGCGTGCTTGAGGCCGCTCAAGCGCGCAGGCACGGCTCGACAGTCTGCGGACGGCTTCGCGTCCGCGCGCTTGCGCGAGATCAATCGGCTCGCTCCCCCCGCCCGGAAAATGGAGCCATGCACGTTTCCCGCATGCATCTCCTTTCGGCTCTTCTCGCGGCGGTCGCGATCGCCGCCTTCGGCTTCGGCGGCACGCGCCTGGTGCGCGGCCCCACCGTGCCCGCCTACGTCGTCGCGCGTGGACCCCTGGTGCAGACCGTCGTCGCGAGCGGGCGCGTGGAATCGCCGCGACGCGTGGAGATCGGCAGCCAGGTGACGGGCACCGTCGCATCGATCCCGGTCGACGAAGGGCAGGCGGTCAAGGCCGGCCAGCTCCTCGTGGCACTCGACGATCGCGAGGCGCGCGCCGCGGTGGACCAGGCGCGCTACGCGCTAGCGCAGGCGCAGGCGAAGCTGCAGCACCTCGACGTCACCGGTCGCCCCATGGCCGAGCAGGCGATGCGCCAGGCCGAGGTCACCTTCCACAATGCCGACCGGAGCCTCGCGCGCAACCGCGAGCTCTTCGCGAAGGGCTTCATCGGCCAGGCCGCGCTCGACGACTCGCAGCGTGCGCGCGACGTCGCCGAGAGCCAGTGGAAGGCCGCGCAGGTGCAGTACCAGAGCCAGCTCGAGGGCGGAAGCGAGGCACGGCTCGACCAGGCGGCGGCCGCGCAGGCGCGCGCCACGCTGCAGGCGGCGCAGGCGAAGCTCGAGCAGGCATCGATCGAGGCGCCGGTCGACGGCACGCTCATCTCGCGCAACGTCGAGCGCGGCAACGTGGTGCAGCCCGGCAAGGTCCTCATGGTGCTCTCGCCCGCGGGCGCGACGCAGCTCGTGGTGCAGATCGACGAGAAGAACCTGAACCTCCTCGCGCTCGGCCAGGAAGCGATCGCCTCGGCGGACGCGTACCCGGCGCAACGCTTCCCCGCGCGCATCGCCTACATCAATCCCGGGATCGATCCGCTGCGCGGCAGCGTCGAGGTGAAGCTCGACGTGCCGAAGCCGCCGCCCTACCTGCTGCAGGACATGACGGTGTCGGTGGACGTGGAAGTGGCGCGGCGCGGCGCGGTGCTGTTCCTTCCCACCGACGCCGTGCACGACCTCGCGGGAAGCGCGCCGTGGGTGCAGGTGGTCCGCGACGGCCGCGTCGCGCGCCAGGACGTGAAGCTCGGCGCGCGCGGCGACAGCCGCGTCGAGATCGCCGCGGGACTCTCCGAAGGCGAGCGCGTGATCCCGAGCACGCGCACGGGATTGCGCGAGGGCGAGGCGGTGCACGTGGCGGCGGCGAAGGCGCCCGGGAAGCCGTGAGATCGATGAAGCCGTGGATGCCCTTCGAATGGATCGCGGCGATGCGGTTCCTCGCGGAGGGCCGCATGCAAACCGCGTTCATCCTGGTCGGCTGCGCGATCGGCGTCGCGGTAATCGTATTCCTGTCCGCGGTGCTCACCGGGATGCAGCAGAACATCATCCGCCGCTCGCTCCTCTCGCAGGCGCACATCGTGATCCAGCCCGCCGAGGAAGTGGCGCGGCCGCAGCCGCGCGCCACGCCCGGAGGCGAGCTCGCCATCGTGCAGAAGCGCACCCAGCGCCTGCTCTCGATCGACCAGTGGCAGAGGATCGTGGCCGCGGTGCGCGAGGTGCCGGGCGTGAACGTGGTTTCGGCCGCGGTCTCCGGTCCCGCGTTCGCGGTGCGCGGCGACGCGAACCGCTCCGTCTCCGTCACCGGGATCACCCCCGACGAGTACAACCGCATCGTGCCGCTGCCCGACAAGATCGTCGCCGGCACCTGGCGGCTCGCGAGCACCGACGTGCTGATCGGCACGGAGCTCGCCTACGACCTCGGCGCGCAGGTGGGCGACAAGATCCACCTCACGACGCCCATGGGGGCGGACCTCACGCTCGCCATCACCGGCATCTTCGACCTCGGCTCGCGCGGCGTGAACGAGAGGAACGTCTACGTCCTGATGCGTACCGGCCAGGACCTGCTGAACCTCCCGGGCGGGGCGTCGATCATCAACGTGACGGTGAACGACATCTGGGCGGCGGAGGACGTCGCGCAGGCGATCGGCGCGAAGGTGGGGCTGGAAGCCGACAGCTGGATCCGCACCAACCAGCAGTTCTTCATCGCGTTGAACGCGCAGACGGTCTCGAACATCGTGCTGCGCATCGCGGTCGGGATCTCCGTCGCGCTCGGGATCGCGAGCGTGCTGGTGGTCTCCGTCGTGCAGAAGTCGCGCGAGATCGGAATCCTGCGTGCGATGGGCGCCTCGCGCCGGCAGGTGATGAACGTCTTCCTCATCCAGGGCGGCGTCGTCGGCCTCATCGGCTCCTTTCTCGGCTCGGGCATCGCGGCGCTGGCGCTGCGCCTGTGGCAGGCGACCCTCAGGAATCCCGACGGCACGCCGCTCTTCCTGCTCCAGTTCGACCCGCGGCTCGTGCTGTGGGCCGCGGCGATCGCGACGCTCACCGGCCTCGCGGCGGCGGTCACGCCCGCGCGGCGCGCGGCGAAGCTCGATCCGGTGGTGGCGATCCGTGCCTGACGAGGTCCTGCGCCTCGACGGGGTGCGCAAGTCGTACGGCAAGGGCACCGCGACCGAGAACGAGGTGCTGCACGGCATCGACCTCGTGCTGCGCAAGGGCGAGTTCGCGGCCCTCATCGGGCCGTCGGGGTCGGGCAAGAGCACGCTGCTCAACGTGGTGGGCCTCCTCGATCGTCCCGACTCGGGCAAGCTCTACGTGCAGGGCGCCGACACCTCGCAGCTCGACGAGCGCGCGCTCACGAAACTGCGCGGGCACACCATCGGCTTCGTGTTCCAGTACCACTATCTCCTCTCGGCATTCACCGCGGTCGAGAACGTGATGATGCCGCTCCTCCTCGAGCGTGGGCGCCCCGACGACGCGATGCGCGAGAAGGCCGAGGCGCTCCTCGAGAAGATGGGCCTCACTCCGTGGCGCGCGAGCCTGGTGAACAACCTCTCCGGCGGGCAGCAGCAGCGCGTGGCGGTGGCGCGCGCGCTCGCGATGAGCCCGCCGCTGCTCCTCGCCGACGAGCCCACGGGCAACCTCGACACGAAGTCCGCCGACGGCGTCTTCGAGCTGATGCGCTCGGTGAACCGCGCGAGCGCGACCGCGTTCCTCTTCGTCACGCACGATCCGCGCCTCGCCGACCGCTGCGAGCGCGTGATCGAGCTGGTGGACGGGAGGATCGTCTCCGACGGGCCCCGGCGGGCTTGATTCGCATCAAATTCGCGGCGCCGGCCGGCCCGCATAGTCGCAGGGCTTCCCAAACGGAGAACAAACGATGCCGCCCTCGACGACCATCCCGCAATACCTCAACGACACCTACTGGTGGGCCTACGTGCACCCGCGCGCCGTGCGCTTCTTCGAGCGCCAGTGGCTGGTGAACCTGATCCTGTGGGGCAACTTCGCCAAGCTGCGCGACGCCGCGCTCGCCGCGCTGGGCGAGGAGATCCCGGGGCGCACGCTGCAGGTGGCCTGCGTGTACGGCGACTTCACGCCGCGCGTCGCGGCACGGCTTGCGCGGGGTGCCACGCTCGACGTGGTCGACGTGCTGCCGATCCAGCTCGAGAACCTGCGCCGCAAGCTCCCGGCCAATGCCCCGGTAAATCTGGTGCAGCGCGACGCCTCGGACCTGCGCTTCGCCGACGCCGCCTACGATCGCGTGGTGCTTTTCTTCCTCCTGCACGAGATGCCGCTCGAGGTGCGCCGGCGCACGCTCGCCGAGGCGATGCGCGTCGTGAAGCCCGGTGGCCGCGTCGTGATCGTCGACTACCACCGCCCGGCATGGTGGCATCCGCTGCGCCCGGTGATGCGGCTCATCCTGCGCCGCTTCGAGCCTTTCGCCATGGACCTGTGGGCGCATCCCGTGCGCGAGTGGATGCCGGAGATTCCCGAACGGTCGATCTCGAAGCAGACGTTCTGGGGCGGCTTCTACCAGAAGCTCGTGATCCGCGCCGCGGGCTGAACCGGCAGCGCCGCGAGACGGTCTAGAATGCGCATCTGCCTCCAATCCGCCGATCGTCCATGAAGATCCTGCTCGCCGCCGACAACTCCGAGTTCACGCGCCGTGCCGCGCGCCACCTGGTGACGCATCTCTCGTGGTTCGCCGAGGCGCCCGAGGTGCTCGTGGTGCACGTGCATCCGCCGATCCCCTATCCCGGGGCCGCCGCCGCCGTGGGCAAGGCCGCCGTCGAGAAATACCTGAGCGAAGACAGCGAGGCGGCGCTGCGCATGGCCACGAAGGAGCTCGACAAGGCGAAGGTGCGTTACACCGCGAGCTGGGTCACGGGCAAGCCCGCCGAGGGGATCGCCGCGGCCGCGAAGAAGAACAAGGTCGACCTGGTGGTGATGGGTTCCCACGGGGAGGGCGCGCTCTCCAACCTCGTGCTGGGCTCGGTCGCGACCAAGGTCATCGCCTCGGTCAAGACGCCGGTCCTGATCGTCCGATATAATAATAACCGGGGACGAACCACATTTTTCATCTGAGCGAAACGGAATCCGATCGCAGTGGCCCTTTCGCTCAATGAAAATGTGGTCTGTCCCGGTCTTGTCAGAAGCCGATCTTGAGGAGCGCCTCGGCGGCGGTGACGGTCACCAGGAGCGCCGTGCCGTAGCACGCGAGCTTCGCCGCGAATCCCGTCGGCATGCCGAGGTCATGCAGCGTGTGGTAGATGCGATGCGCGCCGTGCCATGCGAAGAGCGACACCACCGCGAACACGAACGCCTTGCCGGCCCAGTTGCGCGTGAAGGCGAGGAGATCGGCGTAGCTCATCAGCGCGCGCGGCTCGAGGCCGAGCGGCCCCGCGACGCCGGTCACGAAAACGAGCCCCACGCCGAAGAGCGCGGAGAGCATGCCGCCGGCGCCGAAGAGCAGCCAGAAGGCCGGCTGGTTCGAGCGCGGCCTCATGCGAGCGCCGCCACGAGGACGAAGAAGCCGACCGAGGCGACCGCCGCCGCGCCCACGCCCAGCGCCGTGATGGTGCGCGCCGCAAGCGGCTTCCCACCTACCACGATCGGCGGCATCGTCTTCGGCATGATGCGGAACCAGCTCCACGTGTGGTAGGCGAAGACCGCGAGGAGGAGCACGTGGAACGCGACCGACCACGGGCTCGCGAGACCGTCGAGCCATTCCGAGAACTCCGCCTCGCCGTGCGAGAGGCGGATGAGGCCCGCGAGCAGGATCATCGCGTAGATCACGACGAACACCGAGGTCGCCTCGCGCGCCATGTAGCGCAGGAAGTACGGGTTGTGCCGCCACCAGCCGTCCATCGTGCGCACGTAGGTGCGCCGGATCGCCATCTCAGCGCCTCCCCGGCAGGAAGCGCGCGAACCAGTCGAGCGCGCTCGCCGTCTTGTTCTGGTTCACGGCGTGCGCCGGATCGACCTGCTTCGGGCACACCTCGGAGCAATACCCCACCGCCGTGCAGCTCCACACGCCTTCCTCGGAATGCACGAGATCCATGCGAGCGTCCTGCCCGCCGTCGCGCGAATCGCTGTTGTACCGATGCAGCAGCGCCGTGAGGCCGGGGCCCAGGAACTTCGGGTCGAGCCCGTACTGCGGGCACGCCGCGTAGCAGAGCAGGCAATTGATGCAGTGGCTGAAGGACTCGTAGCGCGCGAGCTCCTGCGGCGTCTGGCGATAGGGACCTTCCGAGATCGCGCGCGGCTCCTTCGGCTCGATCCACGGATGGATCCCGGCGAGCTTCTCGACGAAGTCCTCGGCGTCGACCACGAGGTCGCGCTCGATCGGGAAGTGCGCGAGCGCCTCGACGCGGATGGGGCCCGGCAGGAAATCGCGCACGAAAGTGCGGCAGCCGAGCTGCGGCACGCCGTTCACCATCACGCCGCAGCTTCCGCAGATCGCCATGCGGCAGCTCCAGCGGAAGGTGAGCGAGCCGTCGAGGTGGTCCTTGATGTACTGCAGCGCCTGGAGGACCGACATGTCGGGCGTATAGGGAATGCTCCACTGCTGCGTGCGCGGGCCGTCGGCGCCGGCCGGGTCGTAGCGCAGCACCTCGATCGTCACGTGGCTGGAAGCGGCACCGTCAGGCATGGGTCGGGTTCGCCTTTCGTTCGTTCTCCGCCGCCTCGCCCGCGGCGCCGTAGGCGCGCGTGCCGGGCTGCGATTTCGTGATCACCACCGGCGCCCAGCCGATGCGCGGCGATCCGCCGTGCACCTTCCAGGCGAGGGTGTGCTTGAGGAAATTCGCGTCGTCGCGCTCGCGGCATCCTTCGTCGAGGCGCTGGTGTGCGCCGCGCGACTCGCGTCGTGCGAGCGCCGAGTGCGCCATCGCCTCGGCGACGTCGAGCTGGAAGCCCAACTCGAGCGCGCCGAGCCATTCCGTGTTCCACCCGCGCGCACGGTCCTGCAGGCTCACCGCATTGGCGCGGGCCTTGAGCTCGGAGAGGGTGCGGCACGTTTGCTCCATCTCGGAGGCCGTGCGGTAGATGCCGCAACCGCGCTCCATCGCCTTCGCCATCTCGTCGCGCACCTGCGCCAGCCGCTCGCCGCCCGGCGGGCGCTCGAGCGGCCGCAGCGCCTCGCGCGCCGAGTCCTGCGCCTGCCAGCGCAGGGCGACCCCGTCGGCGAGGCCGACCGATTCGGCGAAGCGCACGGCCTGCTCGCCCGCGACGCGGCCGAAGACGCACAGCTCGGCGAGCGAGTTCGAGCCCAGCCGGTTCGCGCCGTGGATGCCGCTGCTCGCGCACTCGCCGGCGGCGAAGAGCCCGGGCAGCGAGGTCGCGGTCCGCACGTCCGTCGGAATGCCGCCCATCGTGTAATGCACCGCGGGGCGCACCGGGATGGGCGACTCCGCGGGATCGATGCCGAGGAAGCGCTCGGCGAGCTCGCAGATCTGCGGCAGGCGCTCGTGGAGCTTGGCGCGCCCGAGGTGCCGCAGGTCGAGATGCACGGCGTCCCCGCCCGACGTAGGAATCGTGCGGCCCTTGCGGCTCTCGTGCCAGAACGCCTGGGAGAGCCGGTCGCGCGGGCCCAGCTCCATCGCCTTCTTGCGCGGCCACGGGTCCGGCGGGCCGAGCCCGTAATCCTGCAGATAGCGGTATCCGTCCTTGTTGAGGAGGAGGCCGCCCTCGCCACGGCACGCCTCGGTGAAGAGGAGTCCCGGCCCCGGCATGCACGTCGGGTGATACTGCACGAACTCCATGTCGCGAAGCGGCACGCCGCGCCGGTACGCAAGCGCCATGCCGTCGCCCGTCACGATGCCGCCGTTGGTGTTCTGCCGGAACACGCGCCCTGCGCCGCCCGTGGCGATCACGACGGCGCGCGCCTGGATCCGCTTGAACTCGCCCGTGGCGACCTCGATCGCGACCAGCCCCTTCACGCGGCCCTCGTCCACCAGCAGGTCGCAGGCGAAGTGCTCGTCGAGGCGCCGGATGGTCGGATACTTCATCGAGGTCTGGAAGAGCGTATGCAGCATGTGAAACCCGGTCATGTCCGCGGCGAACCACGTGCGCTCCATCTTCATCCCGCCGAAGGCCCGCACGTTGACGCGCCCGTCGGGAAGCCGGCTCCAGGGGCAACCCCAGTGCTCGAGCTGCACCATCTCCTCGAGGCAGTGCTCGACGAAATACTCGACCGCGTCCTGGTCGCAGAGCCAGTCGCCGCCCGCGACGCTGTCGTGGAAGTGGTTCTCGAGGCTGTCCTCGGCGAGCGTCACCGCGGCCGAGCCGCCCTCGGCTGCGACCGTGTGGCTGCGCATGGGGTAGACCTTCGAGACGATCGCGATGCGAGCTTTCGGGTCCAGCTCCGCGGCGGCGATCGCCGCGCGCAGCCCCGCGCCGCCGCCGCCCACGATCGCGATATCGGTGTCGATCAGTTCCACGGGCCCTGCTTCTCCTGCGCCGCCTGGTGGCCGCCTCACCCGTTACCTTGAGGCAGCGGGGGGCATCGCCGGTTGACGCGGGTCAACCGGCACCCCTCGGATTCTTCGCAAAAAAAAGGGCCGCGCGCGGCCCCGAGAATTCCGTGAGCGGGAGCGTTTACTGGAATCGATAGATGTACGAGACTCCGACGACGTGCACGTTGTACGACGGAAACTGCTCGTTGGTCGGCAGGTAGTTCGTTCCCGAGCCGAACTGCGTGCCCTGGTAGAACCAGTCCTGGCCCGAGAGGTGCCCGAAGAGGTACAGGGCGCCGATCGTCGAGTGCTTGTCGAGCTGGTACTGGCCGGCCAGGCGCAGCAGCGTCTGCTCGTAGATCACGGTAGGCAGCGGCCCGGCAGGGATGTAGAACGCCCCGGCGGTGCCCGCCGCCGCGCCCGTGATGGCGAGCGGATTGTTCACGTAGCTGCCGCCCGTCACATTGACGTCGGTCTTGGCGCGGCTCCAGGTGAGGTCGGCCCCGAGCATGAGCTTGCCGCCCATGAGACCGGACTTGCGCAGGCTCAGTCCGAGCGTATCCACCTTGTCGTGCGTGTCGGTGTTCCAGACCAGACAAGGATCCTGCTTGGCGCTCAGGTTGCGGTCGAGGATCGTCGCAAAGCACGCGAGCGGGTCGATTGCCGTAAACCCGCTCACGCTCGCCGCGCTGCTGTTGGAGCCGTAGGCGTCGCCGGCGGTCTTCGAGCGGCTGTCCTCATAGGTGTAGAACACGCTCGCCGTGAGCGTCTCGCTGATGGCGAAGCTGCCGTCGAAGTCCAGCATCCAGCTCTTCGCGCTCTTCAGGCCGAACACCGAGTTGTTGTAGTCGTCGTTGTTGTAGTCGCCGCTCGCCTGGAAGGACAGCTTCTCGGTCGCGTCCCAATTGAGCATGGCGCGCATCTTGTCGCGATTGCGGTCGGCCATGTCGAAGCGCCGCATGCCCGGCAGCTCGTTGATGTTGTTGCGGCTGCCGTAGAGCGCCTGCGGGATGACCCCGCCGTTGTTGCCGTAGATGAGCGCGTTCCCCGTGTACGGCGGGTTGTAGCCGCCGAGGGGCCCGTACCCGGTGAGGCCGTTCGCGATCATGTACTGCAGCGCGGAGATCGTCGCCACGGTGCTGCCGTTGGTCGCGGCGCCGCCCACGCCGAGCTGGTTGGCCATCGGAACGAGCGCGAGGAAGGCGTTCTCGTTGTAGTTGTCCACCCGGCGCTGCGAGTACGCGTAGCTCAGGCGTCCCATCAGGTCGTCGCGGAACTGGCCGCGCCACTCGACGCGGCCCGTGTCCTCCTTGGTCGTGTCCGCGTCCATGCAGTCGATCCAGGAGCCGTTGCACCAGCGGTCGAGCTTCCGGTACTGGTACGCGGCGTCGAGCGTGTGATGCGGCGCGATCCGGTAGCTGCCCTCGAGGTCGAACTGGTTCAGGCGCTTGCTGTAGGCGCGGTTGTCGTAGATGTTGATGTTGCTGCCGAGCGTGTTGGGGGCGAGGCCCAGCGCGGAGTTGAAGGGCGAGGCGGCCGCGGCCCGCGCCTCGTTGGCGTCCTGGAAGATGTACGTGTTGACCGGCGTCTGGTTGTCGTGGTCGTCGTACTTGTAGCTCGCCATGAGGTTCAACTTCGGCACCGGCGTCGCCGTGAACTTGGCGTTGAAGGCCTTCGTGACGACCAGGCCGTCCAACGAGCCCACCGGCAACCCGAGGGGCAGCTGGTTGTTCTGGCCGTTGGTGAGGAAGCTCTCGTTCTGGGTGGCGCGCGCGTAGGAGCCGTTCACCACCAGCTTCATCGTCTTCGAGAAGTTGTAGCCGCCCGTCATGCCGAGCTGGTGGAACTGGTTGTCCGGCGCGCTGCTCATCGTGGCGGACTTGGACGGATCGCTCACGTCCTGCCAGGTGAGCGAGTCCACGTTGTTCTTGAAGATCGAGCCGTAGTACGCGGCCTGGAAGAAGCCTTTGTCGCCGGTGTAGTTGATGCTCGCGTTGTACTGGTCGGTCGTCTGGTCGATCGGGTCGGGCAGCGTCGCCGAAAACTCCGAAACCTGCGAGCTCACGGTGCCCATCGGCTTGTAGCCGGTTTTGTCCTCGTGCCGGATGCTCGCCTTGAACTCCCACTGCCGCGTGACGTTGTAGCTGAAGCCGCCGTCGTAGCGCTCGCGCCGGGTGTAGAGATCGACGTTCTGGAAGGCGGGCACGTCGTGCGCGATCTGGTTGTTGACGGCGGCCGTTTGCGCAGCGGTGGGCTGCTTGAGGACGCCGCCGCCGAGGGCCGGCGCGAGGCCGGTGGTGGGCGAGAGGCCGCGGAAGTTGGTCGCGGTCGCGCTCACCTGCGGCACGTGGGGCGTTACCCAATCGCTCGGCAGCGTGAAGTTGTTGCCGCCGGCTCCCATGTATGGCGTCTGGTAGGTGTCCGACCGGTTGCGCTGCAGCTCGTCATAGCCCAGGTTCACCTTGAACTTGCCCTGGTCGCGGTACTCGGCCGCGAGGCTGCGCGTGTCGAGCCCGAGGTCGGTGCCCGCTACCTTCCAGCGCGTGGCATCCGTATCGCTGCCGTATCCGCCGCCGCGCACGTCGAGGTTGAGGTTCACGTACCCGCCCGACTTGTCGAGGCCGTTGTACTCGCCGAACCGCGCCGAGCTGTCGCTTACCCACAGGCCGCCGATCTCCACCAGATTGTTGGGTTTGATCAGGCTTTCCGCAGTTTCTTCCGGGTGGATCAGCGCCTCGACCTTCGGGTCGATCACCACGCTCGTCACCGCGTGCGCGGCGGGTGTGAGCGCCATCGCCGCGAGCGCGGCCTGCACCGCCAGCACCAGGGTCCTGGTGCTGGAACGTCCTTTGTCCGCTTTCATCACATGCTCCCCGATTCGAATGGTGATCAACGCTGGAACTTCGCGCCGGCCGGATGGTTGGATCCGTGCACCAGGACGTGGCAGTTGGTGCACCCGCGCGCGTTGAGCTGCGCGGGCGGGCCGAAGTTGGCCGGTCCCTGGATGCCGTTGATCGTGGTCGCATTGCCGAACGGCAGGTTCGCGCCGCTGTAGAGGTTCTTCGCGTGGTCGCCGCTATGGCATTCCTGGCACAGCCACGGCACGCGCGCCTTGAGCAGCGGCGGATTGTTCGAGCCGTGCGGCGTGTGGCAGTTGGTGCAATCGTCCGTTACCGGCTGGTGCTCCCACAGGAACGGGCCACGCTTCTCGGCATGGCACGTGTAGCAGGTCTCGTTCACCGAATCCTTGATGAGCATCTTGGGCCCGGTCGAGCCGTGCGGGTTGTGGCAATCCGAGCACACGACCTTGCCTTCGAGGATCGGGTGGTGCGAGATCTTGTGGACGTCCGCGCGCTGCGTCTTGTGGCACGCGAAGCACACCTCGGGCTGCGTCGCTTTCGTAAGCACCCTGTCGACCGGCGTGTGGACCTGGTGGCAGGTGGTGCACGCCAGTCCCTCCATCTGGTGGCGACTGCCGGACCAATGCATGCGAAGCCCGCTCTCGTGGCATGCCAGGCACTGGCCGTTCACCTTGTCCGCGTCGGACTTGTGCTTGCCGCGGAAGACGACGTCCGGAAGGGGCCGAGTGTCGCCGCTGCCCGTATTGTTGACGTGCGCATCGCTCTCGCCGTGGCAGCTGGTGCAGGTCGGCGTGCGCGCGTCGGCCTTCACGCCGTGGGGCGTCTGGCCGATGGCGAGCACCGGGTAGTCGTCGCCCTCATCGTGGCAGCGCGTGCACTTCGCATCGCCGCGCAGCACGAGGTCCTTGTGCACCGGGGCCGCGTCGGCCGCGGGCGCCGGCCCGGCGGCGAGGAACAGCGCGAGCCCCGCGGCCGCCGCGAGGGCCTGGAGGAATCGGTTGGGCCTTCTCATCTTGTGTTCTCCCTGGGACGGATAAGGATGGTTACGGGACGCTGCGGCGAAGACTTCGCCGGGCGCCGGGGGCGGGGCACGCGGGGGCGCACGCCGAAAAAAATCCCGCCGGTGCCTGGGGCACGGGCGGGATGCGGGGGGCGCTTGTCATTGTCGTTCGCCTTGCATTGCAGTTCGGTTACGCGCTAGCTCGCCGGGGCGTCGCTCGGCTTCTCGTGCCATCGCTGCATCTTGATGTTCGGGAACACTTGCTCGGGCGTCGGGCCCTTCGGCTCGTCGTGCGCGATGCCGTAGTGGCAGTCGATGCAGGTCTTGCCCTCGGTCTGCATGAGCTTGTGCTTGGCCACGGCGCCGGGCGACTGCAGCGACGGATCCATGTGCTTCGCGTCGTGGCAGTTGCGGCACTCGAGGGAGTCGGTCTCCTTCATGCGCTTCCACACGTGGTGCGCCAGCTCCTCGCGCTTGGCGAGGAACTTCTGGCGCGTGTCGATATCGCCGCGGAAGTGGCCGATCAGCTCGAACGTGGCGGCGAACTTGCGCTTGATGAGCGGCCAGGGCTCGCGCGGCACGTGGCAGTCGGAGCACACGGCGCGCACACCCGCGCGATTCTTGTCGTGGATGGTGTCGCGGTACTCCTTGTAGACGTTGTCGCGCATCTCGTGACAACCGGTGCAGAAGCCCAGCGTCTCGGTCCAGGCGAGGCCGGCCGCTCCCGCGACGACGAGCCCGGCGCCGACCATCACCAGCACCAGCACCAGCACGCCCACCATGACGATCGCCTGTCGGCGCGTCGGATAACGCGCGCGCATGGACTTCCAGATCGTGCCCAGCATGCGACTTCCCTCCCTTCTTCTTGTTGTCGCAGGCCGCTCAGCGCGAGAGGATCCAGGCGATCACGTTCTTGATCTGCGCGTCGTCGGTGGTCTTGAGGCTCACGTGATGCTCTTCCTTGCCCTCGACCTTCACCATCGGGTGCGTCGTGAGGTGCTTGTAGAGGATCTGCTCGGCGTCGGGCTTGCCCTTCAACTTCTTCGCCACGTCCTGGTAGGCCGGCCCGCTCTTTTCCTTGTCGACCGAATGGCACTTGAAGCAGCCGCTCTTCTTCATCAGGGATTCGGCCGCTTCGTCGTCCGCCGCGCTGGCGAGGATGGCCGAACCGGCAAGCAATACGGCGGTGATGGACACGATCAAGGTTTTCATCTGCTCTGCACTCCGTGGAAGTGGAAGGATCGGAAATCAGCTCGACGCGAGTTTGCAGGCTGATACCGGCCGCAGGGTTGACGACTGTCAAACGCAAGCTGCGGTTGTTGCGCAGGAGACACAGTGGCTGTCGAGCGCCCTTCGCGAATCTTGCGTCGCGAAGCACTACTCCGTGTGCTTTCATCCCGCAATATCGTTTGCCAGAATAGGAAAATTCCTAGGGCGCGAATCGGACGAATCCGCGGTGTCCTGCAAGAGCCCCCTGGAAGTCGGAGGGTCTCCGGCCGCATCTCGATCGACTCCCTTGCGGCGACTGTCGGCCGGCGGCCGGCAGCGCCTTCGACGCGGCTCAGCGCTCGGCGGGAGGCGGGCGGTCGTCGTCGAGCAGCACGTCGAGCGCGGGCCGGTCGAGGTCGTCGAACTGGCCTGCGTCGACCGCGAGCCAGAACGCGACGCCGATGAGGAGGGCCAGCACCACCGAAAGCGGGATGAGCAGGTAGAGGACGTCCATCGCCTCAGGCCCGCGCGCGCGCATGAAGCCGCAGCGCGTTCGCCACCACCGCGAGCGAGCTCGACGCCATCCCGATGCCGGCGACGAGCGGAGTGACGAGCCCGAGGAACGCGAGCGGAAGCACGATCGCGTTGTACGCGAGCGCCCATGCCAGGTTCTCCCGCAGCACCGCGCGCGTGCGCCGCGCGAGCTCCAGCGCGCGCACGAGATCGTCGAGCGATCCGGAAGCGAGCACCGCGTCGGCACGGACCTGCGCGAGGTCGGCGCCCTGCCCCATCGCGACGGAAACGTCGGCGAGCCCCAGCACCGGCGCATCGTTCACGCCGTCGCCCACCATCGCCACCCGGCGTGCTTCGTGCTGCAGCCCGCGCACGTAGTCCTGCTTGCCTTCCGGGCTCGCGCGCGAGCGCACGCGCTCGATGCCGAGCTCGGTCGCCACCCGGTGCGCGACGCGCGGCTCGTCGCCCGTGAGGAGGTGCACCGCGAGGCCGAGCGAGCGCAATCGCGCGATCGCGCCCGCCGCCTCGGGGCGCACGCTGTCGCCGATGCGGAAGGCGGCGATCCAGCCCAGCTCGTCGGCGAGCCACACGACGGTGTCGGACGTGTGCAGCCACGCGATCGGCACCGGCTTGCCGTGCAGCGCGCCGCAGAAGGAAGCCTGCCCTACGCGCAGGCGCCGATCCCCGATGCGCGCCTCGCCTCCGCTTCCCGGATGGCTGTGGTGCGAATCGATCGCGGGACGGCGAAGGCCGGCGCCCGCCTCGGCGAGCGCGCGGTCGAGCGGATGGGCGGAGCCGCTTCCGATCGCCGAGGCGATCGCGAGCGCATCGCTTGCCGGCTGCCGCCGGAGAGCCAGCACCTCGAGCACGCGCGGCCGCCCCACGGTGAGCGTGCCGGTCTTGTCGAAGACGACGTCGGTCGCGGCCGCGAGCGCCTCGATCGCATGGCCGCGGCTCACGACGAAGCCGAAGCGCGCCATCTCGCCCAGCGCCACCGTCATCGCGGCGGGCGTCGCGAGCGAGAGCGCGCACGGGCAGGTGACGATGAGCACGGAGATCGCCACCCACGGCGCGCGCGCCGGATCGATGGTGAGCCATGCGAGCCCCGCGGCGACCGCGGCGATCAGGACGGCGCCCACGAAGATGCCGGAGGCGCGCTGCGCGAGCTCCACCCAGCGCGGACGCTCCGCGAGCGCCCGTTCCATGAGCCGCTCGATCGTCGCGAGCGTGCTCGCGCTGCCGACGCGCTCGACGCGCATCACGAAGGCGCTTGCCGCGTTCACCGAGCCGCCGAGGAGCGCCTCGCCGCGCGCACGCCGCAGCGCCGCGCTCTCGCCGGTGAGGAGCGCCTCGTTGAGCCACGCCTCCTCGCTCTCGAGCGTGCCGTCGGCGGGGAGCGCCTCGCCCGAGCGCACCAGCACGCGGTCCCCGGGCACGAGCCGCGCCGCGGGGACGCTCTCGGCCTCGAGCCCGGCCGCGCCGCGCAATCGCTGCGCCGCGTGCGGGATGCAGCGCTCGAGCCGCTCGAGGCCCGCGCCCGCGCGCGCCCTCGCGAGATGCTCGAGGTAGCGCCCGCCGGTGAGGAGGAAGACGAACATCGTGATGGAATCGAAGTAGACGGCGCCCGATCCGCGCCACGTCGCGACGGCGCTCGCGACGAACGCGGCGCCGATCCCCAGCGCGACGGGAACGTCCATGCCGAGCGCGTGATTGCGCAGGCTTCGCCAGGCGCCCGCGAAGAACGGCCATCCCGAGTACGCGAGAACGGGAAGCGTGAGCATGAGTCCCGCCCAGTCGAGCAGGTGCTGGATGTCGGGCGCGATGTCGCCGGTTCCGGCGATGTATGCCGGCACGGCGTACATCATCACCTGCATCATGCCGAGCCCCGCGACCCAGAGCCGGCGCAGCATGGTGCGCCGCTCCTTCGCCTCGAGCGCCGCCCGGCGCCCCGCTTCGAAGGGCCATGCGGGATAGCCGAACGACCGGATGGCGGAAAGGACCTCGGAGAGCTTCGCCGCCGCGGGATCCCAGCGCACCAGGGCGCGCCGCGAGCCGAAGTGCGCAGTGGCCGACGTCACTCCCGGCACGCGTGCCGCGACCTGCTCGACGAGCCATGCGCACGCGGTGCAGCGCATGCCCTCGACGAGGATCGAGGCCTCGCGCTCGCCCGCGCCGGCGTCGTGCGCGAAGCGCTGCTGCAGCGCAGGCTCGTCGTAGAGGAGAAGCTCGTCGCGATCCTCGGCGCGCGCCGGGCGCGGCGCCGCCGTCTCGCGCCAGCGGTAGTAGTCGTCGAGGCCGCCGCCGGAGATCGCGCGGCTCACCGCCTCGCAGCCGGAGCAGCAGAAGGCGCGCCAAGCCCCGCCGGCCTCGAAGCCGAACGACGTCTCCGGCGCAACCGGCAGCCCGCAGTGGAAGCAGTCGGTGGCCGCGCCGGGGTGCGCAGGGGGCGCGGCCGCGGACACTCAGTAGCCGTCGCCGTCGTGCGCGACCTGCTCGTGCAGCATCAGCTGGTCCATCATCGCGTCGGTGAGCTCCATGCGGCAGGCGAGGCTCGCGTTGCGCTTGCGCACCTGCTGCAGGCCCTCGCGCATGAGCTTGTCGTGCAGCACGAGCAGGCTCGCGCGCCGGGCCGGGTCGCTGGTCGCGCGGATGCGGTCCATCGTCTCCTGCATGTTCTCCACGCGGGCGGCGAGCCCCGTGGCCGCCGGATCGGAGGCGCACGCTCCCAGGTCGGCGGCGGGGGCGGGAAGCGCCGCGAGCGCCGCGGCGGCGAGCGTCAAGCGCAGGATCGATCGCTTCATGGCGGCTCTCCGTCAGCGGCAGACCAGCACCGGAACCTTCGAATGCGTGAGCACTTTCGTGGTCTCGCTCCCGACGAGGAGTCCCGCGATGCCCTTGCGGCCGTGGGAAGCCATGCAGACCAGGTCGCAGCCCTCCTTGGCGGCGACCGCGATGATCGCTTCGTAGGGATGCTCGGCGAACACGTGCTGGGTGCGCGCGGAGACGCCTATCGCATGCGCGTACTGGAGCCCGGGCTTCAGGCGCGCCGCGGCGCGCTCCTCGGCGCCCGCCGTGTAGACCGCGGGGGACTCCACGTTCGCGACGGTCTCGGCCGGGAACACGCGGTAGGGAGGCGACGCGGTGAACACGGTCACCTTCGCGTTCACGGTCTTCGCGAGGTCGATGCCCGCGCGTACCGCCTTGTCGGAAAGATCGCTGCCGTCGGTCGGAATCAGGATGTGCCTGTACATTTTCGCCCCTCTCGCGGGCCTCTGGACATGCGTCCATTCTTCACCCGGCCGGGGCCGCGGGTTTGATCGTGGTCAAGCGCGCGAAGGTGGTATGTTGCGGCGATGGATCCGCGCGCGATGCCCGCGGCGTTCCTCGGCCATGGCAGCCCGATGAACGCGCTGGAGGAAAACCGCTATACCGCCGCCTGGCGCGCCTTCGGCGCCTCGCTTCCCGCCAGGCCGCGCGCGGTGCTGGTCGTCTCGGCGCATTGGTACCTCGACGCCACGGCGGTCACGGCGATGGCACGGCCGCGCACGATCCACGATTTCTACGGCTTTCCCGAGGCGCTCTTCCGTGTTCGCTACCCGGCCCCCGGCTCGCCCGAGGTCGCGCGCGAGGTGGCGGATCTGCTGCGGCCCGATCGGGTGGGGCTCGACGAGGAAAGCTGGGGACTCGACCACGGCGCCTGGTCGGTGCTGGCGCACGTGTTTCCCCGCGCCGACGTTCCCGTGCTGCAGCTCTCGGTGAACGCGGCGAAGGGGATCGAGGAGCACTTGGCGCTCGCCGCGCGCCTCGCGCCCCTGCGCCGGAGCGGAGTGCTCGTCCTCGCGAGCGGCGACGTGGTGCACAACCTGCGCCGCGTCGATTTCGCGCGGCCCGAGGCGGCCTTCGACTGGGCGCTCGCCTTCGACGCCGCGGCGCGCGAGGTGATGACGCGCGATCCTTCGCGGCTGGCGTCGCTCGCCGCGCATCCGGACTATGCGATGTCGGTCCCGACGCCGGAACACTTCCTCCCGCTCGCCTACCTCGCGGGCCTCGCGCGCGCCGAGGGCTCGACCTGCGACGTGCTCGTGGAAGGCTGCAGCCTGGGCTCGATCTCGATGACCTGCTACACGCTCGGCGCCGCGGGCGCCGACGTGAGCGCCGCGCGCGCGGGCGCGGACGTGACGGCCCAGGGCGCGGGCGCCGCCTCGCTGCCCGATCCCTCGATCGTTCCTGCCGAGGATACGAATACCTGAATCGCCCGAGCGGGCCCCTGCGCCAGGTTCTACAGCGTCGCGATCATCGCCACCACCGCGGAGGCCATCACCATCGTGGAGATCCAGCCGAGGACGAGCAGCCGGCGCTTCACCACGAAGGGCCCCATCACGTCCGGCTTCACCGCGAGCAGCATCATGATGACCATGATCGGCACGGCGATCACGCCGTTCACCACCGCGCTCCAGATGAGCGCCTTGATGGGATCGATGTCGGTGAAGTCCACGGCGACGCCGATGAGCGTCGCCGCGGCGAGGATGCCGTAGAAGCCGCGCGCTTCGAGGAGCGGCAGGCCGAGCCCGATCGGCCAGCGGCGGCTTTCGGCCACGGCGTACGCGGCCGAGCCCGCGAGCACCGGCACGGCGAGCAGTCCCGTCCCCACGATGCCCGCGGCGAAGACCAGGAACGCGAAGTCCCCGGCGATCGGCCGCAGCGCGCGGGCCGCCTGCTGCGCGGTGTCGATCGAAGTGATGCCCTGCACGTGCAGCGTCGAGGCGGCGGTGAGCATGATGCAAAGCGCGATGCCGTTGGAGAAGAGCATCCCGATCCAGGTATCGACCTTGATGCGGTCGAGGTGGTGCGCCGCCTGCTCCGGCGCCTCGCGCAGCGGCTCGTGGCCCGGCGTCGCGCGCTGCTCCTCGACCTCCTGCGACGCCTGCCAGAAGAAGAGGTAGGGACTGATGGTCGTGCCGAGCACGGCCACGAGCGTCGCGACGTAATCCGCGCGGAACTGCGGCTTCGGGAAGAGCACGGCGAGCGTCGCCTCGTTCCAGCGCACCTCCACCGCGAAGACGGTCGCCACGTACGCGAGCAGCGAGAGCGTCATCCACTTGAGGATCGGCGCATAGCGCGGGAACGGCACGAAGATCTGCAGCACGAGCGAGAGCAGCGCGAAGAACACGATGTAGATCTCGCTCACGCCGCCCACGATGAGCTGCAGCGCGTTGCCCATCGCGCCCAGGTCCGCGGCGATGTTGATGGTGTTGGCGAAGAGCAGCAGCCCGACGATGGCGTGCAGCAGCCAGGCGGGATAGTGGTCGCGGATGTTCGCGGCGAGCCCGTGCCCGGTCACCCGCCCGATGCGCGCCGAGACGATCTGGATGCCGATCATGAGCGGCGTGGTGAGGAGGACCGACCACAGCAGCCCGAAGCCGTACTGCGCGCCCGCTTGCGAGTAGGTCGCGATGCCGGACGGATCGTCGTCGGCCGCGCCGGTGATGAGGCCGGGGCCCAGGCGCTTCAACAGGGGGACTCGTTCTTGTTCTCGCGGCTGCATCCGCGGAGCTTACCATCCGCCTCTTACGATTCGCTGACCGTCCTGCAGCCTTCCCCAGCCGCGCGTGATCGCTACAACTTCCGCCCGATCGCCCTCACCAACCGCAACGTGAGCCAGGCCGCATAGACGTAGAAGATCGCGGCGAGCACCGGCACGTCGAGCACGTGCGGTCCGGACTTGACCTGCATGAGCAGGCTCGCCGCGAGGTAGAGGCCGAGGGTCACCAGCGCGAGCGAGACGCGGCTCGAGCCCTGGATCACGAGGTTCGAGAGGTCCGACAGGCCCTCGGGCTCGACCTTGAAGCGCAGGCCTTCCTCGCGCAGGCGCCGGATCGAGCTCGCGAGCAGGTGCTGCCACTCGGTCGCCGCCACCGTCGCCTCGTACTTGAGGCGCTGCGTCTCGACCTTCTCCGGCATGAGCGCCGTCTGCATCACCTCGCGCGAGCGATCGGAGAGCGAGTCGAGCAGGCTGAATTCCGGATCGGGCAGGCGCACCGTCGCCTCGACCAGGACCAGGGCGCGCGCGAGCACGAGCAGGTGCAGCGGCACCTCGAAGTTCTGGCCGCGCGCGGCGGTCACGAGCTGCGCGAACGCCTCGCCGATGGACCATTCGGCGATCGGGCGGCGCGAGTAGTCGGACATGAGCGCGGCGGCGGCGGGCCTCAGCTTCGCGCGGTCGGCGGCCTTCGAGGGCATGCCGAGCTCGAGCCAGGAGTCGAGCACCCAGTCGGTGTCCTGCTCCGTGAAGGCCAGCATGAACGATGCGAGCGCCTGGCGCGTCGGCCGGTCGATGCTGCCGATCACGCCGAAATCGTGCAGCCCGAGGCGTCCCTGCCCGGTGACGAAGATGTTCCCCGGATGGGGATCGCCGTGGAAGTAGCCCATCGCGAAGAACATGTGCACGTAGGCGTCGATCAGGTTCTGCGCGAGCTCGGCGCTGCGGCGCGTGTTCTCGTACTCGTCGACGCGTTTTCCGTGGAGGCGTGTCACCACCATCGTGGTCTCGGTGCACAGGTCGTCCACGACGTCCGGCACCTCGATCGTCGGCCAGTCGCGGAACTCGTCGTGGAAACGGCGCACCGCCCGCCCTTCCTCGCGCAGGTCGAGCTCCCTGCAAAGGCTCGAGTGCACCTCGCGCACGATCGCCTCGGCCTTGTAGTACGAAAGCGTCGGCGAGAAATAGGCAAGGAAGCGCACGATGCCGGCGAGGATCTTCATGTCGCGGTTCACCTGCACCTTCACGCCGGGCCTGAGCACCTTCACCACCACCTCGCGCCCGGTGAAGGTGCGCGCGCCGTGCACCTGCGCGACGGAGGCGGCGGCGAAGGGCTCCCGGTCGAAGCGGATGAAGAGCTGCGACACGGGGCGGCCGAACGACCTCTCGATCGCGCCGATCGACTCCTCGGCGTCGAACGGCTTCACCTTGTCCTGCAGCTTCTGCAGCTCGGCGAGGTACCCCGAGATGCGGAACACGACCCCGAAGAAGCGCCCGATCGTTCCGCCGGACCGGATCGGTTGCCGCGCCGAGGCGCGAGTGCCCGTGCGACCGACTGCGAATCCCAGTCTCATGGAATGGCCCCTTTCCATGGCTCCGAGTCGGCGGCGGGCGATTCCGTTCCCCCCCACGGTGGGCGGCGGCGGCGCCTTCCGACAGCCGGCGCGTCTAGCGTGGAAGCGGGGCTACGCCGCGCAGGAACGGCTGCGCGGGCGCCTGCGGCGGTGCGAGAGGCGAAGGCTGGAACTTCGGGTCGCCGAGCTGCCAGAGCGCGAAAGAATAGATGTCGGCGAGCTCCTCCTCGTGGCGCGGCCGCGCGCCGACGGCGGCATCGGCGCGCAGCAGGATGGGCCTGCCGCTGGTGGTGGCCTTCTCCAACCGCGCCGCCATGCGCTCGGCCTGCGAGGCATCGATGCGCGGATCCGCGACGCCCACGCTGAGCAGCACGCCCGGATAGGGCATCCCCTCGCGGACGCCTTCGTAGGGCGAGATCGCGCGCAGGCGCTCGCGATCCCCGGCGCTCGCCGCCGACCCGAACTCCGGAAGCATCGCGCGCCCGGCGGCCGAGGACGCGAGCGCCGGCAGGTCCAGGATGGGATCGCGCAGGATCGCCGCGGCGAAGAGGTCGGGCCGGCGCACCAGGGCGGCGCCCACCGGAATGCCGCCCGCCTCGGTGCCCTCGATCGCGAGGCGGTTGTTGTTGGTGAACCCGTAGCGCTCCAGGAATTCGCAGGCGGCGATGAAATCGGAGATGGTGGTCGCCTTCATGGCGCCGCGCCCCGCGTCGTGCCATGCGTCGCCGTACTCGCCGCCGCCGCGCACGTGGGCCACCGCGAAGATGCCGCCGTGCTCGAGCCACGCGAGGCGTGCCGGCTCGAACACCGGCGAGGCGGGATCGCCCCAGGCGCCGCGCACGGCGAGCAGCGTCGGATTGTCCGCCGTGAGCCGCGTGCTCCTGCGGTACACGAGCGTGATCGGAATCCGCGTGCCGTCGGCGGTGGGCGCGTACAGCCGCACCTCGTCGATCGCCGAGTAGTCGACCGCGGCCGGCGGCACGAGCCCGGTGTTCAGCACGTCGCCCGTGCGCGCGTCCACCTGCGCCACTTCCGGCGCGCGCGTCCACGCCTCGAGCCGCAGCACCGCGCCGGCGCGCCGGGGATCGGTGACGAGCTCCGAGATCGCCATGTCGTACGGAATCCTCAGGAACTCGCGCGAACGGGAGGCGAAGAGGCCGAGGCGCATGCGCTCGAGACGGTCGACGCCGGCGACCATCGTGCGCAGGTAGATCGCGTCCCGCGCGAGGCCCATCGATTCGATCACGGCGTCGCCTTCGGGGACCGCGACCTTCGCGCGCGAAAGGTCGACCGCGCCGGCGGCCACGCGGATCACGCGCCGATTGGGCGCGTCGCGGCGCGTGAGGAGATAGAGGTCGTCGTGCCAGGCGTCGATCGCCATCACCTCGTCGGCAGTCGTCGCGATCTCGTGCCAGCGCGGCCGTCCCGCCGCGAGGTCCTTCTGCAGCGTCACGTGCACCGCGAGCGGGCCGCCGGGCGTGCCGCGCGCGAGCGCGAACGCATAGCGGGATTCGCGCGGCACGACGAGCCACGGCTGCACCATCTCCGGAACGTCGCGCGCCCCCCCGACGCCGGGGGCGAAGACGATCTCGTCGCGGCTGGTCTCGCGCCCGAGCACGTGGCGGTAGATGCGCACGTTCGCGCCGCGTGCGGCCGCCCCTTGCGCCTGGGGAACGCGCGCGTAGTAGAACACCTTCCCGTCGGGCTGCCACGCGAGATTGCGGTTCTGCGCGGCGCGGTCGATCTCGAAGGGCAGGTCGCGCCCGTCGTCCACGTCGATCACGTGCAGCAGCGCCTCGCCCGACGCACCGCGCGTGAGGCCGAATGCGACGTGCCGCCCATCGGGCGAGGCGGAGTACCAGGCGATCGCGACGCCCGGCCCGCCGTCGGGGCGCGCGGCCGGGTCGACGAGCACGCGCCTCGCCCCGGAGAACCCGTCGCGCACGCAGAGCACGTCGCCGGGGGCGCCCACGGCGGCCTCGAGGTAGAACACGCGCCCGGCCTCGATCGAGATCTCGCGCACCGTGGGGCTCGCCTCGTCGAGCGCGCGGATGCGATCGAGAAGCGCCGAGCGCCCCGGGATGCGCTCGAGAGCGGCGCGCGCGGGAACGGCGTGCCGCGCGGCGGGCGCGGCCGGCGGGGGGGGCGCGTCGGCTGCGCGCGCGAGCGCGAGCGCCCCTGCGGCGATCACGGCGGCGGCGAGGCGGGCGCTCGTCCTCATGCGGCCGCCACGAACTTCCAGGAGCGGGAGGGGCCGGCGCAGTTCGGGTGCTCCGTGGCCCCTCAGCCGCCGCGCTTGATGATCGGGCGCGCGACCGTGCCCGACACCGCGAACGCGCCGCGATCCTGCGCGACCTGCGAGCGGATCTCGAGCGCGAGGCGGCCGCTCAAGCCGCCGTTCGGCGCGAGGTCCACGCCGCCGCTGCCGCGCAGCACGCCGCCCTGGAGCTGGAGCTGGCGGTAGCTCGCGCGCTTGTCCGCCGCGCCGTACTCGCCTTCGAGCTGGGCGAACTTCGTGACGCCCGCGCGCTGGCCCGCGGAGTCCGACTGCATCACGGCGACCAGGTCCACGTTGCTCACCGATCCCTCGGTCAGCTTGAAGCGGCCCTGCACGCGCGGCGCATCGAGCAGGCCCTCGACCGAGGGCGAGTCGGAGGCCACGTCGAAGTTGCCGTCGAGGCGGCCGGTGAGCGAGATGTCCGGCGTGAAGGCCTCGATCAGGTGCTTCACCTGCATGCGCGCGACCGACAGGTTGGATGCGAGGTGCACGCCCGAACCCCAGCCCACCTGCAGCGTGCCGTTCACGTCGCCCTCGAGGACGTGCGCCTTGAACTCGGGAACGACGAGCTGCGAGCCGTCGATGGTGCCCGCGAGCGTCGCATCGGTGATCACGATCGGGGCGCCCATCGGCGGCGTCCAGTTGTCGGCGTCGAACGTGAAGCTGTAGCCCTTCTCCATGGGCTTCAACACGACGCTCCATTGTCCCCTCGTGCTGCGCAGGTTGGCGACGGAGAGGTTGCCGTCGCGCCCGAAGCGCAGGTCCGCGTTGAACGGGTCGATCGCGGGCTTCACGTCGAGCTTCACGCCGTGCAGGACGATCTCGGAGATGCCGGCGTTGCCCTTGCCCTGCGGCGCACCCCACGCCGGGATGCGACGCACCGCGTCGGCCGAAAGCGTGACGTCGTAGAGCTCGAGCTGGTTGATCGACGGATGCTCGCCGAAGAGCGTGCCGATATCGAGGTAGATCCGTCCCGTCGCCGCCTTCGCGTCGAGGAGCTTGCCCACCGAGAGGTTCGCGAGGTTCAGGTGCGGCGTGGGAAACAGGCGGAAGGTGACCGCGCCGATGGAGACGTCGTCGTGCAGCCACGCGGACATGGTGCGCTCGAGCTTCGCGGCATACGGCCTGAGCGGCACGACGTGCAGCGCGACGATGCCCGCGGCGAGGACCGCCACGATGGAGAAGAACACGCTCTTCGCGAGGCTGCCCTTGCGGCGCGCGCGGCGCCGGCGCCGCGCCGGCGCCTCGGGCGCGACGTCATCGGGCTCGACCTTGGTGCGCAGGATGTCGGCGATCTCGCGCGCCTTGCGCGCCTGCTCGGCGCGCATCTTCTCGTCTTCCTCGAGCTCGGCGCGCGCCTTGGCCTCCATGTAGGCCTTCGCCTGCGCCTTGCCCTCGATCTGCGCGCGCTTCTCGAGGTCGGCCTCGAGCTCGGCCTGCACCTTGACGCGCGTGTCCTGGGCGATGGTCTCGCGCGCGCGCGTTTCGATGCGGGCGCGCGCCTCGGCCTCCTGCTTCGCCTTGCGCTCCTCCTCGAGGTTGGCCTGCAGCTCCGCCTCGCGGCGCTCGCGCTCCTCGGCCTCGATCTTCGCGCGCGCTTCCGCCTCGTGCTTGGCGCGGCGCTCGGCCTCGAAGCGCTGCTCCGTCTCCTGCTGCTCGCGGGTGCGCGCCTCCGCTTCCTCGCGCGCGCGCTGCGCCGCCTGCGCGTGGCGGCGCGACTCTTCCTCGGCGCGGTGCCGCGCCTCGGTCTCCGCCGCGGCGCGAGCTTCCGCTTCCGCGCGCAGCTTCGCTTCCCGCTCCGCGCGCGCACCGGCATCGGCTTCGGCCTTCGCGCGCGCCTCCATCTCGGCGTGGGCGAGCGCCGCGCGCTCCTCGCGCAGGCGATCCTCCAGCTCGGCCCTCGCCGCGAGGCGCGCCTCCTGCAGGATCTGCGCGCGCATCTCGTTGCGCGTCTTTTCCTCGAGCTCGTTGCGCAGCAGCTCCTCCATCTCCGAGCGGATGCGCGACTCGATCTCTTCCTTGAGGCGCTCCTTGAGCTGCTTCTCGGCGCTGGTCGCTTCCTGCGCCTGCTTCTTCACCGCAGCCTCGGCTTCCGCGCGCGCCTTCGCGAGCGCCTGCGCCTCGGCTTCCGCACGCGCCCGCGCCTCGGCGAGCGCGCGCGCTTCCTTCTCCGCCTTCTCGCGCACCTCGGCGATGCGCCGGCTCTCGACCTCTTCCTTCGCCTTCTGCTCGGCGGTGAGGCGCGCCTGCTGCTCGGCGAGCGTCTTCTTGCGCGCTTCCTCCTCGCGCATCTTCGTCTCGAGCTCCACCCTGGCGCGCTCGGACGCTTCCTTCGCGCGCCGCGCCTGCTCCATCGCCTGCTGCTCGGCCTGCACCTTGGCCTTCGCCTCGGCCTCGAGCTTCGCGCGGTTCTCCGTCTCCGTCTTCGCGCGCACGCGCGCCTGCTCGTGCGCCTGCTCGCGCGCCTTGCGCTCGGCGTCCATCTTCTCCTGCTGGCGCACGAGCTCGCTGATGTCGTTCGCGGCGCCGGGCACGACGCGCTGCGTCGAGGCCGGCATCTTGCCCGGAGCGGTGAAGTCGAAATCGTCCTCGCCCGCGAACGGATCGGCCTCCTCCTGGCGCACCTGGAAGACGCGCGCGTATCCGTCCCGGGTGAGGGTGTTGAGGGCCTTCTCGAGCGCGACCTTGTCGAATTCGGCCTTCTCCATGATGTGGCCGAAATTCGACTTGCCGTCGATCAGCTTCAGGACCTTCATCAGGTCCTTCGAGAGCGAAGCCGATTTCTGGTTGACCTGCGTGATGCCCTTCGCGGTCTTCGTGAATACCGTGTTGCGATCCATCGATTCCCCGCTTTTTTGTGGGCTCTCCCTGACGCGCCAATAATGGCATGGATTCAGGGCGTTGCAAAAGGGATTGCGTCACAAGCCAGGCGCGGTGCGAACTGCCGCCCGGGTGGCGTGGTCCGAAAGATTCAAGCAAGGCTGTCCTCCATTCGCCTGCCGCGAGCGTTGGAAGACGCAGACGCGATGGATCGACGGCCCGCGAAACCCCTTTCCGAAAGGCTATGCCCATGCGCGCGATCGCGCTTCTCCTCTTCTCGTCGTTGGCCGCCGTGTCGGTGCCCGCCGCGGCCCAGGATATTCCGGGCCGCGCCGGACGCCTCGCCTGGTTCGAGGGCAACGTAGCGCTCTACCAGGATCCCGATCGCGGATGGGATGAAGCGTTCGTCAATTCGCCGATCACTTCCGAGAACTCGGTCTGGACGGATTCGGGTGCGCGCGCCGAGTTGCAGGTCGCCGCGATCGCGCTGCGCCTGGACGAGATGTCGCAGCTCGACGTGTCGCGTCTCGACGACGAGATCCTCGACGCCACGCTCGAGCAAGGCGTGCTGGCGGTCCGCATCCGGCACCTGCGCCCATCGGACGTCGTGCGGATCTCGACGCGGATGGCGAGCTTCCGGTTGAGCGCGGACGGTCGCTACCGCATCGACGCGGACCCCGATGGCCACGAGTCACGAATCTCGGTGTTCTCCGGGGCGGCGAGCCTGGAAACCGCGTCGGGCCCGGTCCGGATCCGGGCGGGCCAGTCGATCGTCGTGTGGGGCGAAGGTCGTCCCGCGTATGCGTTCGAGGACGCGTCCCCGACGGATTTCGACGGGTGGGCCCTCGCACGCGACGAGCGCTGGATCGAGCGGCGGGCGCCCGAGTACGTGTCCTATGAGATGACGGGATACGAGGATCTCGATGCCTGGGGCGCCTGGGCCGAGGATCCGGTCTACGGCGTCGTTTGGTTCCCGAACCGCGTCGCGGCGGATTGGGCGCCTTATCGGTATGGGCGCTGGGTCTACGTTCGGCCATGGGGCTGGACCTGGATCGACGCGGAGCCGTGGGGATACGCCCCGTTCCACTATGGTCGATGGGCGCATATCGGGGGCCGCTGGGCATGGTGCCCGGGGCGCCGCGTTGCGCGCCCGGTATGGGCTCCCGCGCTCGTCGGCTTCATCGGCGGATCCGATTGGAGCGTCGGCGCAACGTCCGGTGGGCCGTCGGTCGGCTGGTATCCGCTCGCGCCTTCCGAGCGCTATCGACCCTGGTATCGCGCGAGCCGGGCCTACGAGAACCAGGTGAACGTCACTCTCGTCAGCGTCCCCGAGCGGGTGGCCCGCGAGCACCAAGAGTGGAACCGGGATCGGGCCGCGACCGTCGTTCCTCGCGCCACGCTCGTCGAGCAGCGTCCTGTCGCACAGGCTCGCATCGACGTGTCGCAGCAGGCATTGCGCAGGGCGCCCACCCTCACGGCGCCCGCCGTCGCGCTGCCGAGCCATGCCGAGGTGCGCGAGGCGCATCGAGCACAGCCGGCGGCGCGTCCCTCGACGCCGCGGCCGCCGATTGTGGGCGGCGCTCCGGCCATCGGCGGACGCGAAGCTGCAGTGCCGGAAGCGCCGGCAAGGCCCCGCTTCGCCAAGCCTCGCGTAGCGCCGCAGCGGGCGGCCGCCGGCGCCAAGCCTCCGCCGGCCAACCCCGCCGCCCGGACTCCCGTGCCTTCGCCCACCGCCACGCAGCCGGCTGCGCAACCGCGTAGACCCGAGGGCGGCCGCGAAGCTGCGCCTCGGGAAGCACCACCGCGCGCCGAGCAGGAAGGAAGGCGCACGGCGCAGCCGGCGCAAGGCGGGAATGCAGCGCAAGAGCGGGCGAGGCAGGAGCAGCAACGCGCGACCCAGGAGCAGCAGCGCACGCAGGCGGCACGCGAAGCACAGCAACGCGCCGCGCAGGAGCAGCAACGCGCGCAGGCGGCAAAGGAAGCGCAACAACGCGCCGCGCAGGAGCAGCAACGCGCGCAGGCGACAAAGGAAGCGCAGCAACGCGCCGCGCAGGAGCAGCAGCGCCGGCGCAAAGGAAGCGCAGCAACGCGCGCGCAGGAGCAGCAGCGCGCACAGGCGGCAAAGGAAGCGCAGCAACGCGCCGCGCAGGAGCAGCAGCGCGCACAGGCGGCAAAGGAAGCGCAACAACGCGCCGCGCAGGAGCAGCAGCGCGCACAGGCGGCAAAGGAAGCGCAACAACGCGCCGCGCAGGAGCAGCAGCGCGCACAGGCGGCAAAGGAAGCGCAACAACGCGCCGCGCAGGAGCAGCAGCGCGCACAGGCGGCAAAGGAAGCGCAACAACGCGCCGCGCAGGAGCAGCAACGCGCCGCGCAGGAACAGCAACGCGCGAAGGCGGCACGCGAAGCGCAACAACGCGCGGCCCAGCAGCAGCAACGGGCGCCGAGAGGGCACGAAGCGACCGGCAATGCCGCCGAAAAGGAAAAGGAAAAGGAAAAGGAACGGGAAAAGGGCGACCAGGGCGGTCCGCATTGAGCGTCGCGTATTGAAGCGGCTGGTGGCGGAGCGCAGAATGGACCGCGAACGCGCCGTCCGGGCGCGGTGCGGGAGGTGCACCATGACGAAATTGCCGCTCCTCGTTGCGTCGTCGCTGTCGTTCGCGCTCGCCACGCCCGCCGCGTACGCGAGCTGCGGGTGGGAATGGATGTGCAACGGCGAGGGAAGCTGCAAGCAGATGCCGGTGTGCGACTCCGTCTACGAGGTGCCGCCGCCGAGGCCCGAAGAGCCCGCGCCCACCCCGCCGCCGATGTCGATCCGTCCGCACGAGACGCCGCGCGAGATGAGCGGTCTCGATTGCGAGGAAGTGATGCGCCGCAGCCCCTCGGGGCACTGGTCGTGGGACCAGGCGTGCTTCTGCGCCGATCCGCTGAAGGCGCGGGATCCGACCACGCCGTTCGCGAACATCGTGCGCTGCGAGCCGCCGTGGAAGAAGGAGCAGCGGGCCGCGCCCGCCCCACGGCCCGCCCCCAAGGCAGAGGGAGCGGTCGCGCCTACTTGATGCGGCGCGGAGTGAACTCCTCCTCGATCGCTTCGCGGTAGTAGCTTCCCGGCGTGGGCGAGCTCATCAGCCGGCGGTAGACCTCCGGCGAGATGTTCGCGTACTCGAAGGTGCCGGTCGTCGTCTCGACGACGAGCTTGCGGTTGCCCTCGTCGTAGCCCGCGGCCTTGAGGCCGGCGGCGGCGAGGCGCTTCATCTCCATGGATTGCCTCCGTGTGCCGGCGCGCCGCTCAGTGGGCCGCCTTCGCGCCCCACAGCTCCTTCAGCCGCGCGTCGCGGCCGCATCCCTTGCGATAGAACTCGTAGCGTACCGGGTTCTTCTCGTAGAAGTCCTGATGGTAATCCTCGGCCGGATAGAAGGGTCCCGCCTTCACGATCTCGGTGACGATGGGCGCCTTGAAGGGCTTCGTCGCCTCGATGCGCTTCTTCGATTCCTCGGCCGCGCGGTGCTGCGCCTCGTCGTGCCAGAAGATCGCCGTGCGGTACTGGCTGCCGGTATCGCAGAACTGCCGGTCCTTCGTGGTCGGATCGACGTGCACCCAGTAGTAGTCGAGGAGCTTGTCGTAGCTCACCTTCTTCGGGTCGAAGATCACCTCGACCGACTCGGCATGGCCGGTCGTTCCCGACGACACCTGCTCGTAGCCGGGATTCGCGACGAAGCCGCCGGTGTAGCCGGAAATGGTCGCGACCACGCCGGGCACCTTGTCGAAATCCGACTCCATGCACCAGAAGCAGCCGCCCGCGAAGGTGGCGACCTGGTCGCCCGGCGGCACCTTCGGCGCTTCGGTGGCGTGGGCGGCGAGCGCCGCGAGGCAGGTGACGAGGATTGCGGCGAATCTCATGGCAGTCTCCTCCAGGGACGAATGGGTGATCCGTCGTTGCGAACAGCGTCGCCTTACGCGCGATTCCATAGCCAGGCCGCGCCGCGCACCCCGCTCGAATCGCCGTGCATGGGCGGGAGGAGCCGCGTGCGCACCTCGTCGGAGAATACCGATTCCCCCCACCGCCGGGGAACCTCCTCGTAGAGCCGCGCGATCCGCGACAGGCCCCCGCCCAGCACGATCACGTCGGGATCGAGCACGTTGATGACGGCGGCGAGCGAGCGTGCCAGCCGCTCCGCGTAGCGGCGCAGGGTCTGCGCGCACGCGGCGTCCCCGCCCTCCGCGCGTTCCGCGATCTGCGCGGCCGTGAGCCGCTCGCCGCCCGCGCGCGCGTGGTCGGCGGCGAGCCCCGGTCCCGAGAGATAGGTCTCGATGCACGCGCGGCGGCCGCAGTAGCACAAGGCAAGCGGATGATCGTCGGCGCGCGGCAGCGGCAGCGGGTTGTGCCCCCATTCGCCGGCGATCGCGTTCGCGCCCTCGAGGATGCGCCCATGCGCGACGATGCCGCCGCCGACGCCCGTGCCGAGGATCGCGCCGAAGACCACGGCCGCGCCCTTCGCGGCGCCGTCGGTCGCTTCGGACAGGGCGAAGCAGTTGGCGTCGTTCGCGATCCGCACCGCGCGCGCGAGGCGCCGCTCCAGGTCCTCCTGGAAGGCCTTGCCGTTGAGCCAGGTGGAGTTCGCGTTCTTGATGCGCCCGGTGGCGCGGGAGGGGGCGCCCGGGGTCGCCACGCCCACCGTCCCGCGGGCGCCGAGCTCGCGTTCCGCATCCTCGACGAGACGCGCGATCGCCTCGAGCGTCGCCGCGTAGTCGCCGGCGGGTGTGGCGACGCGGCTGCGATGGCGCACGGCGCCGGCGGCATCGAGCGCGCCGATCTCGATCTTCGTGCCGCCGAGATCGATGCCGAAGCGAAAGGGAGGATTCATGTGCGGACCGGGGAGCCCCGGCCCGCACTATAGCGGAACCCGCGCCGCGTCAGCGCGAGGCGACGTTCGGATTGCCGCCCTCGACCGCGACCGTGCCCGGCAACACGCGCGCGCGTCCCCCGCGGCCATGCACCTCGCCGCCGATGAGCGCCGCCTGGATCTGCTCGGCATCGGGCTGGCGCACGCCGAGCCGCGCGAGCGACGAGCGCGCCGAGGCGAGCGCCTCGCGCACCTCCTCGAAGCTCATCGGCGCGTCGGGCGTGAAGCCGGCGAGGCTCACGTGCCGGCCCGGGCTCGTGGTGGCGAGCGCGACCGAGGTGCCGTTGTGCAACCCGTGGACGAGCGCGTCCGCGTTGTGGCGCCCGCCCGCCCAGGCGGCGAAGTCCGAGGCGATGCGCGTCGGCTCGGCGGTCGAGGCCGCCATGGCCGACGAGGCGACGAGGAGCGATGCGGCGAGCGATGCGGCGAGCGATGCGGCGATCTTGCGATGATCCATGGGCACCTCCGGCGAAATGCCTCCACTATGCGCAAGCCCCCGCGCGCGCGAAGTCGGCACGCTCCGAGACTCGCGTGAGCGAGCGCGCGAGCCGCCGGTCGGCCCGCTCCTACCGCGTGCCGCATGCCAGAATGGCGCGATGAACCTCGCCATCGCCGCCACCGTGCTGCTCGGCCTCGCGCTCGACGAGCATTGGGCGGCGCACGGGCAGGCGGCCGCGAGCGTCGCGGCATGGCTCGTGTGCCTCGCGCTCTTCACGCGCAGCCCGCGCACGACGCGCGTCTCGCTCGCCGCGTGCCTCGCGATCGCAACCGCGGGGGAGGTCGTCCTGTCGCTCGCCTGGGGACTCTACCGCTATCGCCTGGGCAACATCCCGCTCTTCGTCCCGCCCGGCCACGTGCTGCTCTTCTTCCTCGGGACCGAGCTCGCGAAGCGCGTGCCGGAGCGCGGCGCGTGGTGGATCGCGCTCCTCGCGTTGCCGCTCGTTGCGCTGCTCGCCTGGAGCGGGCGCGATACGTTCGGGCCGCTGCTCTACGCGTTCTTCCTCGCGTGCGTGTGGCTCTCGCCTTCGCGCAGCCTCTACGCGACCATGTTCGTGCTCTCGCTCGCGATGGAGCTCTACGGCACGTGGCTCGGCAACTGGACCTGGAGCCCGCGCGTGCCGGGGCTGGGATGGAGCGCGGGGAATCCGCCGCTCGCGGCCGGCGCGTTCTACTGCGTGCTCGACCTGCTGGTGGTCGCTTCCGGACGCTCTGGGAGCGGAGCCTCGGCCGCCCGACCCCGGCGGGGGAGCGGACGGCTCAGCCGCCGGCGAGGCCGGGATGGAAGCCGAACGTCGCCTCGCACCACGCCGCGACGCGCAGCGCGTGCTCGTCCTCGCGATAGCGGCCGACGACCTGGAAGCCGAGCGGCAGGCCGTGCAGCCCGAGTCCGGTGGGAATCGTCACCGCGGGCATCGCCGCCTGCGTCCATAGCGAATCGAAGACCGCGTCGCCGGTGCTGGCGAGCCCCTCGGGCGCCTCGCCGGGCGCCGGGACCGTCGCGATCGCCTCGTGCTGCTCGAAGAGCCGGTCGAGCCAGCGCCGGTACTCCTCGCGCTTCTCCAGCGCCTTCGCGTACTGGCCGGGGGTCACCGTGCGGCCGCGATCGAGGATCTCGATGAGGTAGGGCGAGAGGCGGATGCGCTGGCGCGATTCGATGGGGCCGAAGCTCCGCACCGCCTCGTACGTCATGATCGCCGCCACGTTGTCCCACGCGCCCTCGAACAGGCGCGGCAGCGTCACCTCCTTCAGCCTGGCGCCGGCCGCCTGCAGCTTCGCGATGCACTCGACGAAGTGCTGGCGCTGCGCCTCGCTCGCGACCAGCCACTTGGGCGTCTTCACGACCGCGATGCGCGGCGCCTCGGCGAGCGGCTCGAGCGGCACGCGCAGGAGCTTCGGCGCCGCACGCACCGCCGTCGCCTCGTCGCGCGAGTCCTCGCCCATGAGACAGGCGCCGAACCATGCGGCATCCGCCACCGAGCGCGCGAAGACGCCCACCGTGTCGAGCGTCGGCGCGAAGGGCAGGATGCCCGTGCGCGAGATCGCGCCATGGGTCGGCTTGTATCCCACCACCCCGCAGAAGGCCGCGGGACGGATCACCGAGCCGAGCGTCTGCGTGCCGATCGCCACCGGGACGAAGCCCGCGGCGACCGCAGCCGCCGAGCCGCTCGAGGAGCCCCCGGGGGTATGCGCGCGGTTCCACGGGTTGCGCGTCTTGCCCGGGGAGCGGTAGGCGAATTCGGTGGTCACGGTCTTGCCCATGACCAGCCCGCCCAGCGCCTCCAGGCGGCGCACCACCCAGGCGGAGGTGGTCGGCACGTGGTTCGCATAGATCACCGAGCCCATCCGGGTCGGGATCCCGCGCGTGTTGATGATGTCCTTCACGCCCACGGGGATGCCGTAGAGCGGAAGGTCGGCGAGGATGCCGCCGGCCGCGCGCTCCTCGGCATCGGCCATCGCGCGCGAGGCATCGAACCATTCCCAGGCCTGGATGCGGGGCTCGAGGGCGGCGATGCGCTCCGAGCAGGAGGTCACGTAATCCTGCACGGTGGCGCGTCCGTCGCGGTAGGCGCGCAGGATATCGAGGAGCCCGAGGGGATAAAGGTCCATTTTTTTAGTTAGTTACGAACGGCGACCGGTCCGTGCCGGCCGCGTCAGACCCGCTATTTTGCCGTCCCCCGCGGGGGATTACCAGTTAGCCGAGGGCAGCCTTGAGGGCGTTCACGCCCGCGAGCGCGACGAGCTCGTCGTCGGAAGCCTTGACGCCCGAGACGCCCACGGCCCCGACGATCGTTGCGTCGACCTCGATCGGCACGCCGCCCTGCAGGAGCGCCATGCCCTGCGCGATCGACAGGAACGCGGTGCGGCCGTTGTTCACCGACTCCTCGAGCAGCCGCGTAGGCCGCTTCCACGCCACGGCCGCGCGCGCCTTCTCGACCGCGGTCTCGATGCTCGAGGTCTGAGCGCCGTCGAGGCGCACGAGGGCGATCGCATGGCCGCCGTCGTCGACCACGGCGATCGCCACGCGCCATTGGTTGCGCAGCGCTTCCTTCTCGGCGGCGTCGAGCGCCGCGCGCGCGGCTTCGAGGTTGAGGGTCTTGCGTACGGGGAGCGTGAGCGGCATGGACGATCGCAGGGATGGGGAGCGCCCGATGATACCGTCCATGCGCCACGCCGGGGGGCCCGAAAATCGCAAGCGACCACTTGTGGGAAAATCACCGGATGAGATCCTCCCGTCCCTGGTTCCTCGCGGTCTTCGTCGCCTGTGCCGCCCTCCTCGCCTTCGCCCTGTACCTGCAGGAAGACGTGGGGCTCGAGCCCTGCCCGATGTGCATCCTGCAGCGCTACGCGTTCACGGTGCTCGGGATCGTGGCCCTGGTCGGCGCGATCCACGGCCCGCGCGGGCTCACGCTCAAGATCTACGGGGGATTGCTGATCCTCGTCGCGATCGCGGGCGCAAGCGTTGCCGCGCGCCAGTCGTACATCCAGCACTATCCGCCGGCCGTGGCGAGCTGCGGCACCGACCTCGAGTTCCTCGTCAACGCCTTTCCCATCTCGCAGGCGCTGCCCAAGATCTTCGCGGGCTCCGGCGACTGCTCCGAGGTGCACTGGCGCTTCCTCGGCCTGTCGATCGCCGAATGGGCGCTCGTCTGGTTCGTGGCGACGATGGCCGTGACCGCATGGTTCGCCTTCCGCCGCAGGCCCGCACGCTGAACGTTCCGCCGGCGCGATGAAGGGCAGCGCGAATCCCGGCCGGCGCGCCTTCCTCGAGCGTGCGCTCGTCCTCGGCGCAGCGGGATTCCTGCAGCCGCTCGCGGGCTGCGCGGTCTCGCGCCCGCGCTTCGCGTCCGATCCCTTCACGCTCGGCGTAGCGTCCGGCGCGCCGCGCGCGGACGGCTTCGTGATCTGGACGCGCCTCGCGCCGCGCCCGCTCGAAGGCGGCGGCATGGAGCCCGCCGCCGTGGAGGTCGACTGGGAAGTCGCCGCCGACGAATCCTTCGCGCGCGTCGTGCGGCGCGGCACCGCCCTCGCGCATCCGCGCTCGGCGCACGCGCTGCACGTGGAGGTGGCCGGGCTCGAGCCCGCGCGCGAATACTGGTACCGCTTCCACGCGGGCGGCGCGGCGAGCGCGCCGGCGCGCTCCCGGACCGCGCCGGCGGCCGGACGCGGCGACGAGCGGCTGCGCCTCGCCCTCGCGAGCTGCCAGCAGTACGAGCAGGGCTGGTACGTCGCGCACCGCCACCTCGCGCGCGAGGGCGTCGACCTGGTGGCCTTCGTCGGCGACTACATCTACGAGTCGAGCTGGGGAAGCCGCCACGTGCGCCGGCACGCGGGCGGGGAGCCGTACACCCTCGACGAGTACCGCGCGCGCTACGCGCAGTACAAGACCGACCCGGACCTGCAGGCCGCCCATGCCTGCGCGCCGTGGATCGTCACCTGGGACGACCACGAGGTGGACAACGATTACGCGAACGACCAGGCCGAGGACCTCGAGCCCCGTTTCCTCGAGCGGCGCGCCGCGGCCTATCGCGCATACCTCGAGCATCTTCCCGTGCGCCGGTCGGAAGTCGAGGCGAGCGGCGGCTATCGCATCTACGGGCGGCACGCCTGGGGATCGCTCGCGCTGCTGCACGTGCTGGACGACCGGCAGTATCGCGATCACGAGGCGTGCCCGAAGCCCACGCGCGGCGGCTCGAACATCGTGGGACCGGCCTGCGTGGAGCGCCTCGATCCGCGCCGCACGATCCTCGGCTTCGAGCAGGAGCGCTGGCTCGCGCACGGGCTTTCCGCATCGCGCGCGGCGTGGAACCTGGTCGTGCAGCAGACGCTCGTGGCGCCCGCGGGCCGGCTCGAGCCGGACGGCCGCCGCTACTGGACCGACGGGTGGGACGGCTACCCGGCGGCGCGCGAGCGCCTCCTCGAAGCGCTCGCGACCTCGGGGGCGCGCAACCCCGTGGTGCTCGGCGGCGACGTGCACGCGAACTACGTGGCGGACCTCCATCGGCGTCCGGAGGATCCGCGCACGCCGATCGTCGCGACGGAGTTCTGCGGGACCTCGATCACGTCGCAGGGCCTCGGCGCGGCGACGGTGGACCTGATCCGCGACGCGAACCCGCATATCCACTTCGCGGAATCGACGAAACGCGGCTACGTGCTCCTCGACTTCGGCAAGGATCGCGCGGAGGCGCGGCTGCGCGTGGTGGGAACGGTGAAGGAACGCGAATCTCCCGTCACGACCCGCGCGCGCTACACCGTCGAGAACGGCCGGCCCGGCGCGCAGGCCTGAAGGCCGCGCGGCGCGCTCAGCCGCCGCCGAGCTGCCGCAGGTCGGCGACCGGCTCGCCCACGAGACGTCCTTCGGCCTCGAGGCGCAGGATCTCGGCCGCCACGTCCTCGGCCGAGCGCAGCGCGCCTTCCTCCTTCATGCGGCGGAAGCGCTCGACATCCGGAAAGTCGCGGGCCGAGGCGCCGCGGACCATTCCCTGCATGCCGGTATCGATCACGCCGGGCGCGAGGCTCACCACCTCGACCGAGCCGCCGTGCGCCTGCGCCTCGAGCGCGGCCACGCGCGAGGCCATGTCGAGGCCCGCCTTCGCCGCGCAGTAGGCGCTCCAGCCTGCGATCGGCCGCCGTCCCGCGCCCGAGGAGATGTTGATCACGCGCCGCACGGGAGCCGAGCCCGCGGTCATGCGCAGGAACCGGCGCATGAGGCGCATCGGCGCGACGAGGTTCACGGCGAGGTTCCTCTCGAGCGCCTCGGCATCGACGTCTTCGAGCGGCCCCACGGGCGAGACGACCCCGGCGTTGTTGATGAGCACCGCCTTGCCGTAGCGCTTGCCGCGGATGCGTTGCTCGACGCGGTCGCAGGCGCGCTCGAGCGAGGGGCCGTCCGCGAGGTCCACCTCGAAGCGCGCGCCGCCGGGAATCGGCCCATCGGGCGCGCGCGCGAGCGCGACCAGCTCGTTCGAGGAATCGCGCACGACGGCCTCGGCGAGCGCCTTGCCGAGTCCCTGGGTGGTTCCGGTGACGATGTAGAGGTCCATGGAGAGCGGTTTCGCTATGATGCGGCGGTGGCCATCATATCCCCGCACGTGCGTGCGCCGCGCGTCACGCTCGCCCTCGCCGCCTCGAGCATCGCCGTCACCGGGGCGGCATGGCTCCTTGGGCCGGAGCGGGTGCTTCCGCCATTGCTCATCGCGCGTCCCGGCTCCCCGTTCCTCGCCGACCTCATGGCGGGTGAGCTCTGGCGCCTCGTCACGCCGATCTTCGTGCACCTGGGCGCCCTGCACCTGCTCTTCAACATGATGTGGCTCTGGGACCTGGGCGGCGCGATCGAACGGCTGAAGGGCGGTCCTTTCCTCGCGCTCTTCGTGGCCGCGAGCGGGGCGGCCTCCAACCTGCTGCAGTACGCCATCACGCGCTCGCCGAACTTCGGCGGCATGTCCGGAGTGGTCTACGCCCTCCTCGGGTACGTGTGGATGCAGGGACGCTTCAATCCCGCGTTCGGGATCGCGCTGCACCGCTCGACCGTCGCGATGATGCTCGCGTGGTACGCGCTGTGCTGGACGGGATGGCTGGGCCCGATCGCCAACTGGGCGCACACCGGCGGATTGGCGCTGGGCGTCGCGTGGGGATTCCTCGAGCGCCGGCCGCCTCGCGCGAGGCCCCTGCATTGAGCGCGGCGCGCGGCGCGCTCCTCGTCACCGGCGCGAGCCGCGGGATCGGCGCGGCCACCGCGCGGCTCGCGGCCGAGCGCGGGTATGCCGTGTGCGTGAACTACCGCTCGGACCGCGCCGCGGCCGATGCCGTCGTGGCCGCGATCCGCGGCGCCGGCGGCCGCGCCGTCGCGATCGCCGGCGACGTCGCGAAGGAGCCCGACGTGCTGCGCCTCTTCGAATCGTGCGCGGCCGAGCTCGGGCCGCTCGACGCCCTCGTCAACAACGCCGGCATCCTCGAGCCGCACATGCGCGTGGACGAGATGAGCGCGGGACGGCTCGAGCGCGTCTTCGCCACCAACGTCGTCGGATCGTTCCTCTGCGCCCGCGAGGCGGTGCGCCGCATGTCCACGCGCCACGGCGGCAAGGGCGGCGGCATCGTGAACGTCTCGTCGGTCGCGGCGAGCCTGGGATCGCCGGACGAGTACGTGGACTACGCCGCGTCGAAGGGCGCGATCGACACGCTCACCATCGGCCTCGCGCGCGAAGTGGCGGCCGAAGGCATCCGCGTGAATGCGGTGCGGCCCGGCGTGATCTACACCGGGATCCACGCGAGCGGCGGAGAGCCCGGGCGCGTGGACCGCGTGAAGTCGGCCGTGCCGATGAAGCGCGGCGGGCAGCCCGAGGAGGTCGCGCGGGCGATCCTGTGGCTGCTGTCGGAAGAATCTACCTATTGCACGGGGGCGATCCTCGACGTTTCCGGCGGCCGTTAGGGTTCCCGCGATGTGGGACGCTTGTTATCATGGGTCCCTCTCCCTGGCATCATCGATCGTGACTTCCGACTCGCACGACGAGGCGATCGCCGACGACGTTCGCCGCTTCATCCTCACGAGCATTCCTTCCGTGCCGTTCATGGAGGCGATCCTGCTCTTCAAGGCGCTCCCCGGCCAGGCCGTCGAGACGCGCAGCGTGGGCGAGCGCCTGTACGTGGGGGAGAAGCAGGCCGCCGCGCTGGTCGATCAGCTCGCGGCCACGCGCATCATCGCGCCCGTCGAGGGCGCGCCGCACATGCACCGCTTCGCGCCGTCGCCCGAGCTCGCCGCGATGCTCGACAAGGTGACGCACGCATACGTGCACAACCTCATCGGCGTGACGCGGCTCATCCATTCGCGCACCGACCGCATGGCGCAGCAATTCGCCGACGCGTTCAAGATCCGGAGGGACGGCTGAGATGGCGATCGCCATCTACACGCTGTGCGCGCTCACCTGCCTGATGGCCGCGGCGCTTTTGCTTCGCGGATACGCGCGCGCCCACTATCGCCTGCTCTTCTGGAGCGGCCTGTGCTTCGTGATGCTCACCGTGAGCAACGCGCTGAACGTCGCCGACCGTCTCCTGCCACCGCAGGTCGACCTCATCCCGGCGCGCCTCGCCACCGCTCTCGCGGCGGTTTTCCTGATCCTCTTCGGGCTCATCTGGGAAAGAGACTGACCCGCCATCATGTCCGCCCTCATCTACACGCTCTGCTCCCTCACCAGCCTCGCCTGCGCCGGCCTGCTGCTGCGCGGCTACACGCGCAACCGCCATCGCCTGCTCTTCTGGAGCGGCCTGTGCTTCGTGATGCTCACCGCGAGCAACGTGCTCAACATCTTCGACCGCTTCGTGTTTCCGAACGTCGACCTCGTGCCCGCCCGGCTCTCGACGGCCGTGATCGCCGTCGCGCTGCTCCTCTTCGGGCTCATCTGGGAAGGCGAATAGAGCGATGAACGAGATCATGCTGGGCGCGATCGCCGCGGGCTGCCTCGCGGTCTCCCTCTTCTTCTTCCGCTTCTGGCGCAGCACGCGCGACCGGTTCTTCCTCCTCTTCGCGCTCTCGTTCCTGATCGAGGGCGTGAACCGCGTCGTCCTCTACGAGTCGGTGGGACTCTCCGAGGACGCACCCGGTTACTACGTGATCCGCCTCGTCGCCTATGGGCTCATCCTCGCCGCCATCATCCACAAGAACCGCGGGCCGCGGCGGCGCGAATGAGCGCGGAGATCGCCGGCGGCCGGCGCGGCGCGGTCGCGACCATCGGCTTGCGGCGTCCCCAGAAGAAGAACGCGCTCACCGCCGCGATGTACGAGGCGCTCGCCGATGCGCTCGAGGCGGCGGAGGCCGATCGCGAGGTGCGCGCGATCCTCTTCCACGGCACGCCCGAGGCGTTCACCGCCGGCAACGACCTGAACGATTTCCTCGCGCGGCCGCCCTCCGACGAAGAGGCGCCGGTGTTCCGCTTCCTGCGCGCGGTGGCCGGCGCGGCGAATCCCCTCGTCGCCGCGGTGAACGGGCCCGCGGTCGGCATCGGCACGACGCTGCTGCTGCACTGCGACCTGGTGTACGCGGGCGAGGACGCGCGCTTCCAGCTTCCCTTCACGCGCCTGGGCCTGGTGCCCGAGTTCGCCTCGACCTACCTGCTGCCGCTCGTCGCCGGATACCAGCGCGCCGCCGAGCTGCTGCTCCTCGGCGAGCCGTTCGATGCGGCGCGCGCGCTCGAGGCGGGATTCGTGACGCGCGTGGTCCCGGCCGCGCAGGCGTTCGACGCGGCGCTCGAGGCGGCGCAGAAGCTCGCTGCGCTTCCCGCCGCTGCGGTGCGCGGCACGAAGGCGCTCCTCAAGCGCGCGCACCGCGCGGCGGTGGAAGCGCAGCTCGCGGCGGAGGGCTGCGAGTTCCGCCGCCTGCTCTCCGAGCCCGCCGCGCGCGAGGCCTTCGCCGCGTTCCTCGGCAAGCGCGCGCCCGATTTCCGCGGGCTGTAGGAAAGATCCCATCCCGCGCGTGGCCCGATCGCCCGGAACCAACGGCGCCGGCAGAGCGACCAAGGAGGGCCGGTCGATCGCCGGCATCCTGGACGAGGGAGGCTCTTGTGTCGTTCCTGCTCTACCTGGTCGGCTTCATCGTGTTCATCGCGGGGCTCGCATGGCTCGCGACCGCGCTGGGCATCTCGCAGACCTACATCATGATCGGGGCCGTGATCCTGCTGGGCATCGCCATTTCAGCGCCGCGGCGCGCACGCGCGCCAAGGATCCGCCGGCGGGCTGAGACCGCAGGATGTCCGGGCCGCACGATGCCCTGGCGAGCGCTCGCGAGGCCGGTACGGCGCTCGCCTCATTGTGCGGCGCAACAGAGGGGCGTATAGTCCGCCCGCTATGTGGCCACGGCGAGCGCTCGCGCGATGGCCGGCTTGCAGAACATGAGCGATACGACCGCCCCTTCGGTCCATCCGACCCCCCGTTCCACCTCGCCGCACCGGGCCGCGACGCTCGCGCTCGTGGCGGGCGCGATCGGTGTCGTGTTCGGCGACATCGGCACGAGCCCGCTCTACGCGCTCAAGACCGCGTTCAGCCCCGAGCACCGCATCCCGCTCACCCACGACAACGTGCTGGGCCTGCTCTCGCTCATCGTGTGGTCGATGACGTGGGTCATCACGCTCAAGTACCTGTTCGTGATGATGCGCGCCGACAACAACGGCGAGGGCGGCATCCTCGCGCTCCTCGCGCTCGCGCTGCGCGAGACGCGGCGCTTCCCGCGGCTGCGCTGGACCATCATCGGCATCGGCATCTTCGGCGCGGCGATGTTCTACGGCGACAGCATGATCACGCCGGCGATCTCCGTGCTCTCCGCGGTGGAGGGCCTTGCGGTGGCGACGCCCGCGTTCAGCCACTTCGTGATCCCGCTCACCCTGGGCGTGCTCGCGGCGCTCTTCCTCATCCAGAGCCACGGCACGGGCAAGGTCGGCGCGTTCTTCGGGCCGGTGATGGTGGTGTGGTTCCTCGCGATCGGCGTCGCGGGTGCGGCGCACATCGCGCAGAACCCGGAGGTGCTGCACGCGTTGCTTCCCGTGTACGCCGTGGAATTCCTGATCGAGTATCCGCTGCGCGGCTTCCTCGTCCTGGGCGCGGTGTTCCTCGCGCTCACCGGCGGCGAGGCCCTCTACGCGGACATGGGCCATTTCGGGCGCCGGCCGATCCGCATCGCGTGGCTGTGCCTGGTGTTTCCGGCGCTCCTCCTCAACTACTTCGGGCAGGGTGCCAACGTGCTCGCCCATCCGGAGGCGATCAGCAACCCCTTCTACCGCATGCTTCCCGACTGGTCGGTGTATCCGATGGTCGGGCTCGCGACCTGCGCGACGGTGATTGCCTCCCAGGCGGTGATCTCGGGCGCGTTCTCGGTGACGCGGCAGGCGATCCAGCTGGGCTACGTGCCGCGGCTGGAGATCCAGTACACCTCCGAGCGGTCGATGGGCCAGGTCTACGTGCCGTTCGTGAACTGGATTCTGTTCGTGGCGGTGGTGCTGCTGGTGCTCGGCTTCCAGAGCTCCGACAACCTCGCGAACGCCTACGGAATCGCCGTCGCGGCCACCATGGTGATGGAGAACCTGCTCGCGATGGTGGTCGCGCGGCTCATCTGGAAGTGGCCGCTCGCGATGGTGGTCCTCGTGATGGGCCTCTTCCTCGCCGTCGACTCGGTGTTCCTCGCATCGAACGCCGCGAAGTTCGTGTCGGGCGGCTGGTTCCCGCTGCTCATCGGCACCACGGTGTTCGTCCTGCTCATGACGTGGAAGCGCGGGCGGCTCCTCATGTTCCGGCGCCTGTCCGAGCAGGGCATCCCGCTCAAGCCCTTCCTCGAAAGCCTGGACGCGCACCCGCCGCAGAAGGTGACCGGCACCGCGATCTTCATGACCAGCAGCTCCGACCAGGTGCCGCACGCGCTGCTGCACAACCTGAAGCACAACAAGGTGCTGCACGAGAAGACGGTTTTCCTCACCATCGTCGCGCACGACGTCCCGTACGTGCCGGCCGAGGACCGCGTGCAGTTCGAGCGCCTGGTGAACGGCTTCTACAAGCTCGAGGCGTGGTACGGCTTCAAGGAGCAGCCCGACATCGACGAGATCCTCGCCGCCTGCCGGCTGCGCTACGGCTTCGCCTTCGACGTGATGGACACCTCCTTCTTCCTGTCGCGCGAGACGGTGATCCCGACCAGCGAGACGCCGGGCATGGCGCTATGGCGCGACCACCTGTTCGCCTGGATGTCGCGCAACGCCACGCGCGCGACCGACTTCTTCAACATCCCCGCCAACCGCGTCGTGGAGCTCGGCACGCACATCGAGATCTGAAGGGGACAGGGAAGAGGGGTGGGTCCCCATTTACGCGGCTCGGAACATCCCGCGGACGCACGAGTCTAGAGGGCATGCGCTCGTCGCTTTCACGGTACTGGAAGAAGCGGGATTTCGGCGCCACGCCCGAGCCGAAGGGCGGGATCGCGCGCGCGGGAAAGGCGCGCTCGTTCGTGATCCAGAAGCACGCGGCGCGGCGCCTGCACTACGACTTCCGGCTCGAGCTCGACGGTGCGCTCAAGAGCTGGGCGGTGCCCAAGGGGCCCAGCCTCGATCCGCACGTGCGGCGCATGGCGGTGCACGTCGAGGACCACCCCCTCTCCTACGCGGGCTTCGAGGGCATGATCCCGGCCGGCCAGTACGGGGCCGGCACCGTGATCGTGTGGGACCGCGGCGACTGGGTGCCGCTCGGCGACCCGCGCAAGGGCTACCGCGAGGGCAAGCTCAAGTTCGAGCTGCGCGGCGAGAAGCTGCACGGACGCTGGACCCTGGTGCGCATGCGCGGACACGGGGAGGAACGCCAGGAGCCTTGGCTCCTCATCAAGGAGAACGACGAGGAGGCGCGGCCCGCCGCCGAGTACGACATCACCGAGGCGCTGCCCGACAGCGTGAACGCGGAGGCGAAGCCGGCGCGCAAGGCACGCGCGCAGCGGGCGGCGTCGAAGCCGGCGACCTCGAAGAAGCCCGCGGCGCGAAGGGCCGCCGCGAAAAAGGCGAAGAAGAAGAAACCGGCGACGCAGGACGAGCCTGCGATCCCGGCGGGCGCCGCGCGGTCCGAGCTTCCGCTCACGCTCTTCCCGCAGCTCGCGACGCTCGTGGACAAGCCGCCCGCAGGCCCCGGATGGGTCTACGAGCTCAAGTTCGACGGCTACCGCATCGTCGCGCGCGTGGCGCGCGAGGACGTGCGCCTGTTCACCCGCAACGGCAACGACTGGAGCGCGCGCCTCGGGGGATTGCGCGAGGAGATCCGCTCGTTCGGGCTCGCCTGCGCGTGGCTCGACGGCGAGATCGTGGTGCTGGACGAGAAGGGCGTGCCGGATTTCCAGCGGCTGCAGCAGGCTTTCGACACCTCCTCGCGCGCCGGCATCGTCTACTACGTCTTCGACCTGCCCTACTACGGCGGCTACGACCTGCGCCGCGTTCCGCTGGTGGAGCGGCGCGAGCTGCTGCGGCAGGTGCTCGAGTCGCGGCCGTCGGAGCGCGTGCGCTTCAGCCAGTCCTTCGAGGGCGGCGCGCGTGAGCTCCTCGAGGGCGCGTGCGCCGGCGGCCTCGAAGGGCTCGTCGGCAAGCGCGCCGACGCGGGCTACACGTCGACCCGCTCCATGTCGTGGATCAAGCTCAAGTGCACCCGGCGCCAGGAGTTCGTGATCTGCGGATACACCGACCCCAAGGGCGCGCGGGCGGGCTTCGGCTCGCTCCTCCTCGGCGTGAACGACCGCGAGGGCCACCTGCGCTACGCCGGAAGCGTGGGCACCGGATTCGACGACGAGCAGCTGCGCACGCTCAAGGCGAGGCTTGCCGCGCTCGAGACCGCGAAGCCGCCGTTGCACGAGACGCCGCGCGGCGTGAAGGGCCATTGGGTGAAGCCGCGCCTCGTCTGCGAGGTGGCGTTCGCCGAGTGGACGAGCGACGGGCGCGTGCGCCATCCCGCGTTCCGGGGGCTGCGCAAGGACAAGGATCCCGAGGCGATCGTGCGCGAGGAGCCGGCCCCGGCGCCGCCCGGGACGCGGCAGGCCCGGCCGCGAACGCGAAGCGCGCGCCGTCCGGGCGAGGAGGTGATGGGCATCGAGGTGAGCCATCCCGACCGCGTCGTGGATCCGCAGAGCGGCGTGACGAAGCTCGAGCTGGTGCGCTACTACGCGAGCATCGCGCCGCGCATGATCGCGCACCTGCAGGGACGCCCCATCGCGCTGGTGCGCGCGCCCGACGGGATCGGCGGCGAGCTCTTCTTCCAGAAGCACGGCGAGAAGATCCGGATTCCCGGGATCATCCAGCTGCCGCGCGAGTACTGGCCCGGCCACCCGGCGATGCTCGAGATCGCGAGCGCCGAGGCGCTGGTGGGCGCCGCGCAGATGAACGTGGTCGAGTTCCACACCTGGAACTCCACCACGAAGCTCATCGACAAGCCCGACCGCTTCGTCCTCGACATGGACCCGGGCGAGGGCGTCTCCTGGAGCGAGCTCCTCGAGGGCACGGCGCTCGCGAAGAAGATGCTCGACCTCCTCGGCCTCGCGAGCTTCCTCAAGACGAGCGGCGGCAAGGGCCTGCACGTGGTGGTGCCGCTCACGCCGAGCGAGCCGTGGGGCTACGACGAGGTGAAGGACTTCACGCAGGCGATCGCCCTGCACCTCGCGCGCACGATCCCGCAGCTTTTCGTGGCGAAGTCCGGAGCCCGCAACCGCGTCGGGCGCATCTTCGTGGACTACCTGCGCAACGGCACGGGTGCCACGACCGTCGCCGCGTTCTCGGCGCGCGCGCGCCCGGGCCTCGGCGTCTCCGTGCCATTGCGCTGGAGCGAGCTCGCCCATATCGAGAGCGCGCACGCGTGGAACGTGCGCAACCTGCACGAGCGGATCGCTCGGCTGAAATCCGATCCGTGGAAGGGCTACGGGCAGGTGCGCCAGACGCCCGGCGACGCGTGGCAGCGCCTGGGGGAGGAGGCGTCCCCCGCGCTCAGGTCGCCGCGGCGGGCTCGAACTCGAAGCGCTCGCCCTTCGGCCCGGTGAACACGAGCCGCGCGCCCACGCGGCGTCCGCGCGCCCCCGGCCCGATCGCGGCGAGGAAGCGCTTCTCGACCTGGCCCTCCTCGCCCAGGCACAGGCGCTTCGTCATCGCGAGCCCGCCCACGCGAACCTCGTCGCCCTGCATCTTCCAGGCGCCGGAAAAGATGTTGCACCCGGTATAGCCCGAAAGGCGTCCCTCGCGCACGAACTCGAGGCGCGGAAGCAGGCGAGGGTCGACGCCCTTGCCAACGATGCCGACCCAGCGCGTGCCGACGATCGGCGCCGGATCGGGCGCCGCGCTCGTCGCGGCGGCCGTGGGCGACGGCGCATCGGCGCAGGCGGCGAGCGCGAGGGCGCACATCCAGGGAAAAGCCCTCGCGAACCTCAACGCTTCGTCTCCCCGGCCACCGCGCGAAAGCGCAGCACGCCGCCCGACCCGTCCATGATCATCGTGTCCCCGGTGATCGAATAGCTCGACGCCGAGTGCAGCATGTCGAGCCACGCGTCCTCGAGGCGGTGCGCCGTCGCGTCGCACACGCGCCGCCCGGTCTGGATGCGCCCGAGTCCGATCGCGCTCGCGCCCAGCGTGTCCTGGACATAGCGCCCGGTGAAGCGGTTGCATCCGCCGAATCCCTCGACCCGGCCGTCGCCGAAGCGCACCCAGGGCCTCTCGCCCGCGTACGGCATTTCGAGCTGCGCCTCCCAGCGCGTCCCGGCGAAGGGCTTGGGCGGCGGCTTCTTGGGCTGGCTCGCGCAGGCGGCGAGGAGGAAAGCGGCGAGGACGCCGGCGAACGCGACGGCTTTCATGGGACTCCTAGAATGTGCCGAGCAGCATCGAGATCGCGCCGCGCACCAGGTCCACCGGCTCCGAGGCGGCGGCGCTCGCGTGCCTGCCGGCGAGCAGCGCATCGAGCACCGCGCCCGGATCGACCTGCGCCGATCGCTTGTCCTCGCCGCCGAGGGACTCGATCGCATGATTCACCGCGTCGGCGTCGAGGATCGAGATCGGCGCATGGCAATAGGGACATTGCGCATCGTGCGCGATGTCCACCGGCGCGCCGCAGCTCGAGCAGCGGACCTGTGCCACCGTGGCGGCGAGCTTCTGCGCCTCCAGCGGCGTGAGCGAGCGCACGAACTCCTTCTCGCGCAGGAACTGCAGGAACGTCGTGAAGCGCCCATGGCCCTCGGGGCAGCGGTAGTACACGAAGGCGTTGGTACGCTCGACGTCGTGCGTGAAGGCGAGCCGCTCGCGGCACGTCACGCAGCGCAGCACCGGCGCGAACGGCTTCGGCGCGCCCTCGCCGTGCGATTCGATCTCGCGGAAAAGCTGCAGCACCGAGCCGGGGGCGAGCTGCGAGCTCTCGTAGGAATCGAACCAGATGGCCTGGCATTCGAAGCAGAGGTCGACGTCGACGGTGCCCATCGGCCTGCGCCCGAAGGTCTCGCGCCGCATCGCCGCCGCGCATCCCGGGCAATTGCGCGCCGCCGCCGCGCTCGCCATGTCGCTCATCCGCTCCTCCTTCCCGGCGCGAAGCTTATCATTCCCGCCATGTGCAGCCGCTACTTCCTCGACGCCGACGGCAACGTCATCGCCTACACATTCAGGGTGCCCGCAGACGAGCGCATCCGCAAGCGCTACAACATCGCGCCCAGCCAGGAGGCGCCGGTGGTGCGCGCGGCCGCCGAGCGCGGCGGGCGCGAGCTCGCGTGGCTGCGCTGGGGGCTCGTGCCGTTCTGGGCGAAGGACCCCGCGGTCGGCAGCCGCATGATCAACGCGCGCAGCGAGACGGCGGCGGAGAAGCCCGCGTTCCGCGAGGCCTTCAGGAGCCGGCGCTGCGCGGTTCCCGCCTCCGGCTTCTACGAATGGACGGGCGACCCGAAGCATCGCACTCCGCACGCGATCCGCGTGGAGGGCCGCCCGCTCTTCGCGTTCGCCGGGCTGTGGGAACGCTGGAAGGACGCGCACGGCAAGCATCTCGAGACCTACACGATCCTCACCACCGCCGCCAACCGCTTCGTGAGCGCGATGCACGATCGGATGCCCGCGATCCTCGCCGAGGGCGACATCGACGCGTGGCTCTCCGGCCCGGTCGAGGAGGCCGCGAAGCTCATCCGTCCGTATCCCGAGGAAGCGATGCGCGAGCGCGTCGTCTCGCGCGCGCTCAACAATCCTCGCAACGAATCGCCCGACGTCTGGACGGCAGGCAATGATGCGGACGAAAAGCTTTCAACGCCGATGAACGCAGAGAACCCCGAACGCAGATGAACGCAGACACTGCTTGGCAAGGGATGTCTGCGATCGTCGGTGGCGTCGCACCAGGTTGCCCTCCCATTCTCCGTCTGCGTTCATCTGCGTTCGCCTTTATCTGCGTTCATCTGCGTTCCCCGCCCTGGTCCACGCATGCGGAAACCTCGCCGAGAGCACGCGGAACGGGGATCACCGAGCGAGGGTGCTTCTCGAGGAAGGCGCGCACGATCTTGTAGACGTCGGGATCGAAATCGATCTCGACGCGCGCCTCGAGCAGCGCCGCGAGAGCGTCCTCGTCGCGCGCGCTGCCGACGTGGCACCAGCGATCGAAGACGTGCGCCTGCTCGAAGCGGCCTTCCGGGTGGCGCTCGCGCACCACCGCCCGGCCGTCCCACGGCCAATCGGCGAGGCGCAAGGCAGCGAGAGCGGTGGCGAGCCGCAGGTGGTGCATCTCGGGCGTCTCCTCTCCGATGCACGCTCCGCGGCAGCGCTTCACCTGCCGCGCGAAACACGGCCCGCCGCGCTTCTCCCATCCGAGCTGCCGCCAGCAAAGACCGTGCTTCGCGGCGAGCGCCTCGAGCATGTCCTTCGCGTGGCGCCTCGTGGCGAACGGCCCGTAGAGCGTCGCGCGCTCGTCGCGGCTGCCCGGGGCCGCGCGCTCGCCCCAGTCGATGTCCTTCACCGCGAGCACCTCGGGCGGCTCGGTGAGGCCCTGCAGGCGCACGAAGCAGGCGTTCAGCTTGCGGCGCAGGCGATGGTTGTGCAGCGGGAGCAGCTCCTTCACGAGGCGCGCCTCGGCGAGGAGCGCGCCCAGCTCGCCCGCGGTCTCGTCCACCTCGAGGCGCCGGATCTCGCCGGAAATGCGGATGTCGTTCGACGACATGTGGTCGCTCGAGAAGTGCGAGCGGATGCGGCTGCGCAGGTTCACGCTCTTGCCGATGTAGATCGGCAGGTCGTTCACGCCGTAGAAGCGATAGACGCCCGGGCCTTCGGGCAGGCCCTCGAGCGCGTCGGGCGCGAGCTGCGGGGGAAGGCTCGGGATCCTGAGCAGGCGGCGCACGGCGGCATCGATCTCGCCGGCGTCCCTTTCCCGGTAGAGCGCCTGCACGAAGCGCCAGATCGCGCGCGCGTCGCCGAGCGCGGAGTGGCGGCCGGTACGCAGCGCACTCCCCGGAGCGGCCCGCGTCGATGCGCCGGCGATGCAGGGCTCGCTCAAGCCGTGGCGCGCGACCACCGCGTCGAGGCCGTGGCTCGCCGCTTCCGGATAGAGCCGGCGCGACAGGCGCACGGTGCACAGCACGTCCGCGCTGAACGCGACGCCGAGGCGCCGGAACTCGTTCTTGAGGAAGCCGTAGTCGAAGCGCGCGTTGTGCGCGACGAAGAGCCGCCCTTCGAGCCGCTCGCGCACCTCGCGCGCCACCGCGCCGAAGCCGGGCGCCCCCCGCACCATCGCGTTGCTGATCCCGGTGAGGACCTGGATGTCCTCGGGAATCGGGCAGCCCGGATCCACGAGCGAGGACCACTCGTCCACCAGCTCGCCCCCGGAGACGCGCACGATGCCGATCTCCGTGACCCGATCCCCGGTGGGCGTGGTGCCGGTCGTCTCGAGGTCGACGAACGCGACGTCGGGCGCGAGCATCAGCGCCGCACGCCTGCGCCGGGAAGCGCCCGCCAGGGCGCCGCGCCGAAGCGCTCGACGAGGAAATCCACCATGGCGGCGACGCGCGGCGAGCGATGGCGTCCCTGCGGGTACACGGCGTGCAGCGGCAGCGGCTCGCTGTGGTGCACGTCCGCGAGCAGCGGCACGAGCGTTCCGTCGGCGAGCGCCTCGCCCACGATCGAATCCGAGAGCCGGATCACGCCCACGCCGAGAAGCGCCAGGGCGAGCAGCGCATCGGCGTTGTTCGCACTCACGTTTCCCGAGACCTCGAGATGCCTCACGCCTTGCGCCGTTGCGAACGGCCAGCGCCGCAGGTTCGGCGCGTAGTCCACCGAGAGGCAGTTGTGCGCGAGCAGGTCTTCGGGGCTGCGCGGCGTGCCGTGGCGGCGCAGGTAGGCGGGAGAGGCGCATACGACCCGCTCGAGCTCGCAGACCTTGCGCGCGACGAGCGACGAGTCGCCCAGGGTACCCAGCCGGATCGCGAGGTCCGCGCCTTCCTCGATGAGGTCCACCACACGGTCGGTGATGGTGAGCTCGATGCGGATCTCGGGGTGGCGTGCGAGGAAATCGGGAAGCGCCGGAGCGAGCTGGTGCATGCCGAAGGCGGTGCCCACGTTCACGCGCAGCAGCCCGCGCGGCTGCGCGCGGAAGAGCGCGACCTCGTTCTCCGCCTCGAGGATGTCGGAGAGGATGCGCTGGCTGCGATGGAAGTACGCCTCGCCCTCGGGCGTGAGCGCGAGACGGCGCGTCGTGCGGTTCAGGAGCCGCACGCCGAGGCGGTCCTCGAGGCGCGTGACGAGCTTGGAGATGGCCGACGGCGTGAGGCCGAGGTCGCGCGCGGCGGTGGAGAAGCCGCCGAGCTCCACCGCCCGGACGAAGGCGGTCATGTCGCTTGGCGTGCTCATTGTTTCTTCTGGTTCATCAATCGATTCCTCCCACGCCGATTTTAATCCACTGTGGTGGGAATCCTGCGCCGGCACGGGACGCACCTTCCCCCGGGGGGCTGCGGACGCATCGATCGGCCCGACGCGATAAAATGGACGACTTCTCCCCGGAGTCCCCATGGCCCGCACCCGCGCCAAGAGCCCGCCCCGACTCACCCGCGACGCCGAACGCCTGATCGCGCTCGCGAACGGCCTCAACGCGTCCGGCAGCCTCACCGAGGATCGCTACTGGGAGGAGCAGATGTCGGCGCTCGCCGCGCGGCTCCTCGAGAACGGCAACGACGCGCCGATCGACGGCGCCCTCGATCACCTCTACCAGACCAACCTCGGCGCGTACGACACGCTGATCGAGCTGGTGGAAAACGAGAGCGAGGCGGTGGCGGTCATGCAGGGCGACCATGCGTGGCAGGGGCTGCTCATCGCCGCGCCGATCGTCGCCTGGTCGAAGTACGCGATCCCGTCGGGCACCATCGCGCGCGAGGCCGCCGATACTTTGCTCGTGCAGTTGCGCGCGCACGTGCTGGCCGACGACGCCCGCGCGACGCTCGTGCCCTACCTCTATTCGATCGACCAGTTGCCGCGGCATTTCTCCGAGCTGCGGCGGCTCGCCTCGAAGCTCGCGGACGCCGCGATCGCGGGCGAAGCGCCGAAGCTCGACCTCGCGCGGCTCCCCGAGACCGCGCAGCTCCTCGCCGACACGCGCTTCCTCATCGCGTGCGCCGCGGTGCCGCGCGGGCACGCCCTCTTTCGCTGGCAGAAGGACGCCTCCGGGCACGCCGGGCGCGCGGGAAGCCTCGAGCAATGGATCGCGCAGGCACGTCCCACGATCGCGAAGCTGCTCCCGGGATGCGTGTTCGAGTGCCTGTTGCCCGACGCGTACTACGTGAACTGCCGCGAGTCGGATCGCCGCGTACGGCCCTTCGGCATCCGCGCGGCGGTCGCCTTCCTCGAGAACGCGCTCGGCGTGAAGCCCGCGGACCTGCAGGCGGTCGTGGCCGGATTCGGCGAGGAACGCGCCGACGAGTACCGCGTCGCCTTCTCGTTGATGGGCGACACCGAGGTCGCGCACGGCGTGGTGTGGCCGCTCTACGGCCGCGAGGACGAGTCGGCGCGCCCCGGTCCGATCGACGAGGTCCTCGCGCAGCTCGGCGAGAGCGGCATCACCGAGGTGAAGAAGCTCCCCGGCACCTTCACGCCGGAATACTGCGAGGACTGCGGCGCGCCGCTCTTCGCCAACGCCGAGGCGGAGATCGTGCACGCCGAGCTCCCCGAAGAGGCGGATACGCAGGCCGCGCACTTCCACTAGGGCGAGGCCGGGGCTCGATCCATCCCCCCATGGACGGAAAATCGGGGACAGACCCCATTTTCCGGCGGCCGCGCAAGCGGCCTGTTGCTCGGAAAATGGGGGCTGTCCCCGATTTTCGTATCATCCCCGCCATGGATGCCCTCTCCGAGGTGCTGCGCCTCGCACGCTTCTCCGCCGACCTGGTGCTCGACGCGCACGCACGCGGGCCCTGGTGCGTATCCGTCCCGGCGAGCGGCTCCATCGCGCGCGCGCACCTCGTGCTCGAGGGCGAGTGCTCGGTGCGCGCGGCCGGCGGCGAGGAGGCGCGGCTTCCCGCCGGCGCCCTCGCATTCCTGCCGCGCGGCGATGCGCACCTCTTCGCAAGCGCGTGGGACGCCGAGGCGGTGCCGTTCTCCGCGCTGCTGCGCACGCCGGTCGCGGGCGAGCTGGTGCCGGTTCCGGTCGGCGCGGGTGGAACCCCGTCGCGCTGGATCTCGATCGCCGTGTCGTTCGAGCGCCATCTCGCCGAGCCGCTGCTCGCGTGCCTTCCGCCGCTGGTCGTCGCGGATCTCCTCGGCGCACCGGCGCTCGACTGGCTCAGCGGCGCGCTGGGATTGCACCTCTCGGCGAGCGACGCGCCGCCGGTCGGCGAAGGCGCGAAGCGCGAGCGCCTCGCCGAGCTCGTGGTGGTCGAGGCGCTGCGCCGCCACGTGCACGCGATCGCGCCGCGCGGCAAGGGATGGCTCGCGGGGCTGAACGACCGCTACGTCGGCCGGGCGCTCGCGCTGGTGCACGGGCGTCCGTCGGAGCCGTGGACCGTCGAGCGGCTCGGGCGCCAGGTGGGACTGTCGAGGAGCGCGCTCGCGGAGCGCTTCAGCGACGTGATGGGCGAGCCGATCATCGCGTTCCTCACGCGCTGGCGCCTGCAGCTCGCCGCGGAATCCCTGCTCGCCACGCCGCGCCCGATCGAATCGATCGCGCATGATGCGGGATACGAATCGGCGAGCGCCTTCTCGCACGCTTTCCGCCGCGCCTTCCGCAAGCCGCCCTCGGTGTGGCGCCGGAAAAAGGGGGCGGATCCCTTTTCCGCGCTCCGGCGAGCCGCACGGTCGAGGGGAAAGGGGATCTGACCCCTTTTCCGCGTCAGGGCTTCAGCGCGCGGTAGAGGAACGGCAGCGATACGTCCATCCGGTAGTCGATGTCCGAATGGTTGTCGTCGAATTCCTCGTAGGTGTGCGCGACTCCCGCCTTCGCCAGGCGCTTGGAGAGGATGCGCGAGCCGTACTGGATGTGGTACTGGTCGCGCGAGCCGCAGTCGATGTAGATGCCCTTGAGGCTCCTGAGATTGGCGCGGTACTTCGCGACCAGGTTCACGGGATCGTTCGCCTGCCAGCGCTTCCAGCGATCGGGGAGAAGCTCGCCCGTCTCGAGGTTGAAGGGCAGGCGGAATCCGTTCGGCGCGCGCGGGTCCGGGTCGTAAGTCGCGGCCATGCAGAGGTTCATGATGCAGTGGCCCTCGGCCATGGAAAGCTTGGGCTTCGACCAGACCGCCTCGAGGAAGCGGCGCACGCGTCCGTCGTCGAGGCCGCGATCGGCGCCCTTCTCCATCTTGCGCACGTCGCAGGGGCCGTTGCGCATCGGGCGGGCGCGGTACCTCGCGAGCTCGTTCAGCGTGTTCGGCCAGTCGTGGCCGTAGACGAACTCGAAGTACGCGTCGCCCGAATGATCGGCGATCGCGCCCCACGTCGAGGCGTATTTCATGCCGTGGAGGATCGAGCCGTATCCGCCGGAGGATTTGCCGAAGCAGCCGCGATGCCCGCGCGAGGCGAGCGTGCGGAACTCGCGGTCCACGAAGGGCACGATCTCGCGCGTGAGGTAGTCGGCGTAATCGCCGAGCGCGGAGGAATTGACGTACTGGTTGCCGCCGAGCGCGGTGAAGCAATCGGGAAACACCAGGATCGTCGGCCCCATGCGCCGCTCGTGCACGAGGCGCGCGACGCGCTCCGGCACGTTCTCGCTGAAGCTCTTCCAGGCGATATGCGACAGGCCCGAGCCGGTGAATCCGACGAGGTCGTAGAGCACGGGGAAGCGGCGACCGCGACCGCCGCCTCCGCCCTCGTCGTATTGCGGCGGCAGCCACACGGCGAGCTTGCGCACGTGCGGGTCGCCCAGCGCGTTGCCGCGCAGGATCCTCGAGTCGTGCTCGAGCACGACCAACGTTCCGCCCTTCCATCCCGGTCGCTTCAGTGCCATGGGCGGAATGGTAGCGGAAATGCGCGGCGCGCCCCGCGTTGCGGCCGCGTGCCGGTCGTCGACGACAACGAACATGCGGCGAGCATGGCCCGGCTTCCGCGCGGGCTTTCGCCCGCGAAAACCGAGCGAGACGGGTTACGCGCTCACGCGGCGCTTGTACTCGTGCGTGCGCGTGTCGATCTCGATCCTGTCGCCGGTCGCGCAGAACGCAGGAACCTGCACCTCGAAGCCGGTCTTGAGCTTCGCCGGCTTGAGCACCTTGCCCGACGTGTCGCCGCGCACCGCCGGCTCGGTGTAGACCACTTCGCGCACGATGGTGGTCGGGAGCTCGAAGGAGATCGCGCGGCCCTCGTAGAAGAGCGCCTCGCCGCTCATGCCGTCCTCCAGGTAGTTCACGGCGTCGCCGAGGTTCTCTTTCTCGATGTCGATCTGGTTGTAGTCCGGATCCATGAAGACGTACATCGGATCGGCGAAGTAGGAGAAGGTGACTTCCTTCTTCTCGAGCATCACGAGCTCGAAGCGCTCGTCGGCCTTGTACACGGTTTCCGTGTTGGTGCCGGAGAGCAGGTTCTTCAACTTCATCTTCATCGTCGCGGCGCTGCGCCCGCCCTTGTTGTATTCCGCCTTGAGCACGACCATGGGGTCCTTGCCCACCATGATCACGTTGCCGCTGCGCAGTTCCTGAGCGATCTTCATAGTCCTGTCCGTCGAGTTCGTAGGGCGCCGCTGCCTAGTTGGGGCAGTCGCGCCGGGTTATCAAGGGCGAGAAAGGCGATTCCTGCCCGATGGCGTTGAGCGGCGGGCCATCGACGGCCAGGGCGGCTTTTCCAACGTCTCCCCGTCCGCTCCAACGCCGTTCCCGCTGCCTTTCCCTCGGAAAAGCCTTTTATTTTAGCACGTTGTCGCAGAAATCGACCAGCTGCTCCGCGAGGTCCCTCTGCAGCGCCAGGCGCTCGCTCCACTGCCGGGCGTGCTCCGCGAGCGCCTCGCGGCGCGCGCTGAAGGCGGCCCAGGCCTCGGCGAGCCGCGGGCCGCCGTGCGCCTCGTCCCCGTCGCGCTGGTTCCACGCTTCCCAGAGTCCCGTCACCGCGGCGGTCCGCGCCCGATCGAGCCCCTCCGTGTAGCGGCGCAGGAACGCGGCGAGCTTCACCCGGTGCGCGCCCTGCTCCTGCGGGTAGATGTTCCAGACGAAGGGCCGCGCCGCCCACTGCGCGCGCACGAAGGAATCCTCCCCGCGCACGAAGTTCACGTCGCACGCCCACAACAGCTGGTCGTAGCGATCCTGCGGCAGGAACGGCACGATCACCACCTCCGCCTCGCGGCGCGAGCCACCGTCCTCGCCGTTGCGCCGGATCGCGCGGGCGCGTGGCGCGTGCGCCGCGAGGACGGTCGCCGCCGCGCCCTCGGGCGCGACCAGCCACACCGGTCCAGGGTAGGTCGCGACGCTGCGCCACAAGCCATCGAAAGGCGCGCCCGCGTAGGCGAAGACGCTCACCTTCAACGCATTCGGCGGCGGCGTACGCCCGGCGAGCCCACGCCAGAACGCGGCCTGCGCCCCCGCGTCCGCCTGGAATGCGTCGCGGCGCTCGAGGAGCCCGCGCTCGCGCAGCAGCCCCGCGGTGCGCGCGGTGAAGCCGGGGAAAAAATAGTGCTTCACGAGCGGCAGTCGCGGGTTGGGCGACGGAAGGGCGTGGCTGCCTTCCACCCAATCCTCCGCGCTCAGGTATTCGAGGTTCACCCAACGCGGCTTGCGCTCGGAGGCCGCCATCGCGAGCAGGTAGGGCTCGGGCGGATCGCAGCCGAACGTCTCGACCACGACGTCGGCGAGATCGTCGACCACGAAGGGCTCGAGGAGGCGAACGACCTCCACACCCTCCAGCCGCTGGAGGTCGTAGCGCGTGTCGATCTCGGGCCGCAGCTTCGCGAGCACGGTGAGGTCGTCGAGAAACAGGCGCACGCGCTTTCCGTGCTCCAACGCGAGGCTTCGCGCGAGTCGCCACGACACGCCCACGTCGCCGAAGTTGTCGACGACGCGGCAGAAGACATCCCAGCGTTCCCCGGCGGCCATGGATCGATTCTAAGCCGCGCCGGATGTTCGGTCCCCGCGGGACCGGATCGAGGACGCGATCGCGGCGCCGGAACGCGCGCTGCGCAATCGCGAGCGACAAAAAAAACGGAGTGCCGAGGGGTTCATTCCCGAGCACTCCGAACCTAGTGACCGTCCTGTGAAAGACAGCACGAACGAGGCTACTCCGGCAGTCTTTCGCGGAACTGAAGGTCGGCCCGGTAATTGCTTTCGGTCGCGGCAAATTCGATCGACTGCGCCGATTTCGCCTCGTCGCTCATCGCCGGAGCGCGACGATCTTCACGCGCACATGACGCTCCTTCCCATCGCGCACCACGGTGAGATCGGCCTGCCTCTCGATGCCCACGCGATCGAGCTCGGCGCCGAACCTGGGCAGCGATTCCACCTCGTGCCCGTTCACTGCGACGATGACGTCGCCCAGGTCGCCGGTCCTCGGGTCGAGCGGCTTCAATCCCGCGCGCGCCGCGGGCGACCCGCTCTGCACGCGCGCGATGACGACGCCGTTGATGCCCGCGCTCGCAACGAGGTCGGGGTCGACCGGCACGATGCCGATGCTCGGCAGCGCGGCGCGCCCGTACGCGATGAGCTGCGGGACGATGCGGTTCACGAGGTCCACGGGGATCGCGAGCCCCACTCCGCTCGAAGCGCCCACCGGCGACTTGATCGCGCTCGTCACGCCGATGAGGCGCCCGGCGCTGTCGAGGAGCGGCCCGCCGGAGTTGCCCGGATTGATCGCGGCGTCGGTCTGGATCACGCCGGAGACCTCGAGCACTTGCGTGGTGGGAAGGTGCCGGTCGAGCGCGCTCACGATGCCCGAGGTGAGCGTGCGCGTGAGGCCGAAGGGATTGCCGATCGCGTAGACCGACTGCCCGATCTCGAGGTCCGCCGAAGTGCCGAGCGCGATGGGCCGGAGTCCCTTCGGCACGTGCGCGAGCTTCACCACGGCGAGATCGTAGTCGGGCGCGACGCCCACCACCGACGCGCCGTACGTCTTTCCGCCGAGCTGCACGCGCACGCTGCGCGCACCCTCCACCACGTGATAGTTGGTGACGATGTGGCCGCGCTCGTCCCAGACGAAGCCGCTGCCCGCGCCGCGGGAGACCTGCGGTCCGAAGAATCCCGTGAGCTCCACGCGCTCGGTGTTGATGTACGCGACCGAAGGCGAGGCCACCTCGAAGAGCTTCACGACGGCCTGTTCGGCGGCGGTGAGCGGGCCGCGCGGGGCGATCGCGCGCGGGGCGGCCGCCTCGCGGGCCTGCACCGTGGGAACCGCGCAAGATAAGGCGGCGACGCCGAGCGCGACCGCGAGGACGAGAGCGGAAATGGTCTTCATGGAGGAAGGGAAGGACGCAATGGCGGGACTGCAATCCACGTATAATACGGCTCGCAGTGGAGAGGTACGGTAAGCAGTAACTCCAGGTACCGCCGTTATCCCGGCGCTCTAGCTTCAGTTCCCGCCTTGCGTTCCTTTTGTCGCTGGCCCCGTCCCTGGGGGCTTCCAGGGTTTCCATCCGAGAGGAAATGCAATGAGCACCGGTACCGTGAAGTGGTTCAACGATTCGAAGGGCTTCGGCTTCATCAAGCCCGATGACGGCGGCGAGGACCTCTTCGCCCATTTCTCCGAGATCCAGGGCAGCGGCTTCAAGACCCTCAAGGAGAACCAGAAGGTCGAGTTCGAAGTGAAGGACGGCCCGAAAGGCAAGCAGGCCGTGGCGATCCGCCCGATCGGCTGAGCCACAGGAAGACACGACATCGAACGGCAGCCCGCGGGGCTGCCGTTTTTCATTGAACGGGCGAAGGGGTCGGATTCCTTTTCCGCCCGGCGCAAAAAGCAATCCGACCTCTTTTCGTCACTTTTCGTCATTTCGTGTTGAGACCCGCATGAAGAAGCTCGCCGACACACCGCTCTCGATCCTCGATCTCGTCACCTATCCCGAGGGCGGCGACCTGCGCGAGGCGTTCCGCGCCTCGCGCGAGCTCGCGCAACATGCCGAGCGCCTCGGCTACGCGCGCTACTGGATCGCCGAACACCACAACCTCGAGGGCATCGCGAGCAGCGCGACCGTCGTGGTGATGGGCTACATCGCCGCGAACACGGAGAGGATCCGCGTCGGATCGGGCGGAATCATGCTGCCCAACCACGCGCCCCTCATCGTCGCCGAGCAGGTCGGCACGCTGGAGGCGATGTATCCGGGGCGCATCGACCTCGGCCTCGGACGCGCGCCCGGCACCGATCCGCTCACGTCGCGCGCGCTGCGACGCCACTCCACGGGCGCGGACTTCGATCTCGAAGTGCAGGAGCTGGTGTCGTACTTCGCACCGATTGGCCCGGGCCAGGCCGTGCGCGCGATTCCCGGCGCGGGCCTCGACGTTCCCGTATGGATCCTCGGCTCGAGCCTGTACAGCGCGCACCTCGCCGCGAAGATCGGCCGCCCTTATGCGTTCGCCTCCCACTTCGCGCCCGCGGACCTGCTGCAGGCGCTCGCGATCTATCGCGCGGAGTTCCGGCCTTCCGCCGCCCTTTCGCAGCCCCGCGTGATGGTCGGCGTGCCGGTGGTCGCGGCCGACGACGACATCGAGGCCGAGCGCCTCGCGACCAGCATGTACCTGCGCACGCTCGGCATCCTGCGCGGCCAGCGCACGGCGTTGCAGCCGCCGGTGGAGACCATGGAGGGCCTCTGGACGCGCGGCGAGCAGCTCGCCGTCGCCGAGCGCATGGCGCTCATGGTGGCCGGAGGCCCGCAACGCGTGCGCGAGGGATTGCACCAGATCGTCGAGGCGACGCAGGCCGACGAGCTGATCCTCGTCTCCGAGACCTGGGACCGGCGCGCGCGGCTTCGCTCCTTCGAGATCCTCGCGCAGGCGACCGGCAAAGCGGCGGCCTGAGCGGCGCGCTATGCTGGGATCCCCACTGGCCACCCGGAGGCGATTCCCATGAGCGACCACGTCTACAAGATCCTCGAGCTCACCGGCTCCTCGTCGAAGGACATGGAATCCGCGGTCCAGAACGCCGTCGCCAAGGCGTCGAAGAGCGTGCGCAGCATGCAGTGGTTCGAGGTGACCGAGACGCGCGGCCACATCGCCGACGGCAAGGTGGCGCACTGGCAGGTGACGGTGAAGATCGGGTTCACGCTCGAGTGAGTGGGAAAACCGGGGACAGACCACATTTTTCGTTGCGCAAAACTGACGTTTCGCGGAAAGAAAAATGTGGTCTGTCCCCGGTTTTCAGCGCAGCCGCATCAATCGATCCGCGTTGAGCTCCGCGAGCGAATTCACGCCGAGAAGCGCCATGTCGCGCTGGATCTCCGCGCCGAGGATGCGCGCGGCGTGGCGCACGCCCTCCTCGCCCGCGATCGCCGCCGCGTAATTGAACGGGCGGCCCACCCAGGCGAAATCCGCGCCGAGCGCGAGCGCCTTGAGCACGTCCGTGCCGCGCCGGATGCCGCCGTCGAACATGATCGCCATGGCGCCCTTCGCCGCGGCGATCGCCGGGAGCACGCGCAGGCCCGACACGGTGCCGTCGAGCTGGCGGCCGCCGTGGTTGGAGACGATCACGCCTTCGACCCCGCTTTCGCGCGCGATGCGCGCGTCCTCCTCGTGCACGATGCCCTTCACCACCAGCCGGCCTTTCCACTGCCGCCGGATCTTCTCGAGGTGCCCCCAGTGCAGGTGGTCGCGCTGGGTGAAGTCGCGCTCGACGTTGCGCGCGAGGATCGGCGCGCCGCGCTCGGCGAACGAGTTCTCGAAGTGCGGCATGCCGTGTCGCGCGATCGTGCGCAGCGCATTGCCGAAGAGCCAGCGCGGGTGCGCGATGCCGTCCAAGCGAGGCGCAGGCTCGGCCGGAGCGGCGTGGAGAATCCGGCGCGGATGTTGTTCTCGCGGTTCGAGAGCACCGCCACGTCCACCGTGACCACCAGCGTGGCGAAGCCGGCGGCGGCCACGCGCTCGATGAGCGGTGCGAAGCGGCGCTCGTCGCCGGGCAGATAGGCCTGGAACCACGCGCGCGGATTCGCCTTCGCCACCTCCTCGAGCCGGATCAGCGACGAGCCGCTCATGATCATCGGGATCTTCTCGGCCGCCGCGCCGGCCGCGAGCACGAGGTCGCCGCGGTAGGCCGAGAGCGCGGCGATGCCCATGGGCGCGATGCCGAAGGGCTGCGCGAATTCCTCGCCGAGGAGCTTCGTTGCGGCCGTGCGCTTCGAGACATCGACGAGGATACGCGGGACGAATCCCCACTCGTCGAAGGCGGTGCGGTTGTCGCGCCATGCGGCGCTCGTCTCGACGGCGCCCGAGACATAGGCGAAAACCGGACGGGGAAGCCGGCGCCGTGCTGCAGGCTCGAGGTCTTCGAGCGCGAGGATGGAGCGAAGCGAGCGGTTCAAGACGCGAGGGTTCGGCGGAACGGGTAGCGAACTCTACTATAGGGAATGGCCGCCGCAGCTCGGCTTCGCCAGTTGGGCTTCAACGAGGGAGCGACCTGGCGGAGCTAAACCGGGGTCAGACCACGTTTTTCATTCGGAGAAACGCATCGCCGCTTGCGTTTCACGGAAAGAAAAACGTGGTCTGACCCCGGTTTTCACGGTTTTCAGTCGAGCGGGGTGGAGGAAAATTCGGGGAGCGCCTCGGCGCGCGCGCAGTAGGCCACGAGCGCCGGGTAGCGCGAAGCATCGACCTCGTGCGCATCGTAGTACTGCGCGAAGCGCCATGCGCAGGCGAGCGCGACGTCGGCCGCGTTGAAGCCCTCGCCCATGAGCCACGGCCGCGCCTGCGCCGCGTCGGGCTCGAGCGCGCCGAAGGCGGCGTTCGCCTGCTCCGTGACACGCGCGAGCCAGGGCGCGTGGCGCTTGCCCTCGGGGCGGTTGTCGCGCTCGTAGAGGATCTGCACGCATTTCTCGGTCGCCGCCAGGGCGAGCCCCAGGATGCGCAACGCCTCGCGCCTCGCCTCCGGCTGCGCGGGCATGAGGCGCCGTTGCGCCGGAACGAGCGTCTCGAGGTAATCGAGGATCAGCGTCGAATCCATGAGCACGGTGCCGTCGTCGCACACGAGCGTCGGCGCCTTCACCACCGGGTTCACCGCGCGGAACTCGTCGTAGTTGCGGAAGACCGAGACCGAGCGATGCTCGAAGGCGAGGCCCATGCGCTTGAGCGACACCGCGACGCGGCGCACGTAGGGCGAATCGAGCATGCCGATGAGGACCATGACGGGCCGCTAGCCTTCGCCGCCGCCGTGCCCCGCGCCGCCGGCGAGGTCGACGCGCGGCGGCATCTCCAGGAACGACTGCAGCGCATGGAAGAAGCGCGCGCGATTCACGCCGAGCATGGCGGTATGCGCGAGGCCGCCGATCTTGAGGAGCTGCTTGTCGGGATCGGGAAGCCGCGACCAGAACGCGAGCACGTCCTCGTCGGTCGCGATGCCGTCGTGCTCCGCGCGCATGATGAGCACGGGGCAGGCCACCTTCTCCGGGTCCACGAGCGGAAGCTTCGTCACCATGTCGACGTAGGTGCCGGTGGGCACGCTGTCGCCGTACTGCATCTCCTGCTTCGCGACCACGTCGCCCAGCATCGGCTCGGCCGCGCCGGAATGGTCGCGCGTGAAGACGCCGCGGTAGAACTCGGCGCTCACCGGACGGCGGTTGCTCGCGAGGTAGTCGGGGAGCTTCTCGGCGCGCTTGAGGAGGGTGGGCGCGTCCTTGCCGGTCCAGACGAACGCGTCGAGCGCGAGCTTCTCCACGTGTTCCGGGTGCAGCATCGCGAAGCGCGCCGCGCGCAGCGCCCCCGAGGACTGGCCGAAGAAGGCGAGGCGGGCCGCTCCCGACTCGCGCTCGACCACCGCCATCGCCGCCTTCAGGTCCTCCACGCCGCTCTGGATGTCGGAGCTGGATGCGGTGCGCTGCGAGTGGCCGTAGCCCTCGTGGTCCATGGTCCAGACCTCGTAGCCGCGCGCGGCGAAGTGATCCATCATCGAGTAGCCTTCGCGCCCGGGAACCTGCAGGTCGAACATCGTCTTGCCGGAATACGAGGAGCCGTGCACGCAGAAGAGCCGCGCGCGCGGCTCGCCCCCGCCCAGGCGCTTGCGGTAGACCCAGAGGCGCACGCCCCGCTTGTCGGCCCAGTACTCGTCGGCCTGGATGGCGATGCCCGCGTCGTTCATTCAGTCGTCTCCGGTGGGTGCTAGGGCGCTCTCGCGGTCCATGGCGATCGGCCGCGTGACCGGCCCCTTGCCCGAGTAGCGGTCGAGGTAGAGGTAGATCACCGGCGTGATGAAGAGCGTGATCACCTGCGAGAAGACGAGGCCGCCCACGACCGCCAGGCCGAGCGGCTGGCGCAGCTCCGCGCCGGTGCCGAAGCCGATCGCGATCGGCACCGCGCCCATCATCGCCGCGAAGGTGGTCATGAGGATCGGCCGGAAGCGCAGCACGCACGCCTTGCGGATCGCCTCCTGCGGCGCGAGGCCCTCGGTGCGCTGCGCATTGAGCGCGAAGTCGATCATCATGATCGCGTTCTTCTTCACGATGCCGATCAGCATCAGGATGCCGATCGTCGCGATGATCGAGAGGTCCTGGCCGAAGAGCGCGAGGGTGAGGAGCGCGCCCACCGCGGCCGAGGGGAGCCCGGCGAGGATCGTGATCGGGTGGATGTAGCTCTCGTAGAGCACGCCCAGCAGCACGTAGATCACGAGGAGCGCGCTCACGATGAGCCATATCTGGCTCGACTGCGAGGCCTGGAACGCCGCCGCGTCGCCGCCCCAGCTGGTGAGGACGGAAGGCGGCATGTGCATCCGGTCGCGCCAGGCCTCGATCTTGTCGGAGGCCGCGCCCAGCGAGCCGCCGGGGGCGAGGTTGAAGGAGACGGTGATCGACTGCAGCTGGCCGGTGTGGTTGATGGCGACGGGCCCCACCTCGCGCCGCACCGTGGCGATGCTGGTGAGCGGCACCAGCGCGCCGCCCTGCCCGCGCACGTAGATCTTCGAGAACGCGCTCTCGTCGCGCTTGTCGCGGTCGGCCGCCTGCAGGATCACCTGGTAGGAGTCGGACGGCGTGTAGATCGTCGAGACCTGGCGGTCGCCGAAGGCGCTGTAGAGCGCGGTGCGGATGTCCTGGATGTTCACGCCCAGCGCGTTCGCCTTGTCGCGGTCGATCTCGAGGTGCGCCTGCAGGCCCTTCAACTGCGCGTCGCTCGTCACGTCGCGGAACATCGGGTCGGGACGCATCAGCGCCATGAGCTTCTGCGAGTACTCGAGCAGCTGCTCGGGCTCCACGCTGCGCATCACGTACTGGAACTGGCTCTTCGAGACGCGCCCGCCGATGCGCAGGTTCTGGATCGGGTTGAAGTAGACGTTCACGCCGGGGATGTTGCGCACGTCGCGGCGCAGGTTCTCCAGCACCTGCACGAGCGGCGGGCGCTCGCCGCGCGGCTTGAGGTTGATGAACATGCGCCCGGTGTTGGTCTCGTCGGCGCGCAGCAGCACCATGTCCACCGCCGGGTCCGCCCGCACGACGGCGTCCACGCGCTTGAGGAGCCCGGTCATCGCGGGGAACGAGATGTCCTGGACCGCCTCCACGTTCACGGCGACCTGCCCGATGTCCTCGGTCGGGAAGAAGCCCTTCGGCATCACGATCACGAGCGCGATGGTGGCCGCGAGCGTGCCGGCGGCGACCATGAGGACCACGAAGCGGTGCTCGAGGCACCAGTCGAGGAACGTCTCGTACACGCGCAGCACCCACTGGAAGGAGCGCTCGAACCAGGCGGTCCAGCGAAGCACCGGGTCGTCCTCGCGCTCTTGCCGGATGTAGCGGCTCGCGAGCATCGGCACGAGCGTGAGCGAGACCCCCGCCGACACCAGGATCGCGAGCGACACCACGATCGCGAACTCGTGGAACAAGCCCCCGATCACGCCCGGCATGAAGAAGATCGGGATGAACACCGCCACCAGCGAGATCGAGATCGAGACGATCGTGAACCACATCTCCTTCGATCCGACGATCGCCGCCTTGAACGGGTCCATGCCGTGCTCGATGTGGCGCACGATGTTCTCGAGCATCACGATGGAATCGTCCACCACGAGGCCCACGGCGAGCGTGATGCCGAGGAGCGATACGTTGTCGATCGAGAGCCCGAGCGCGCGCATCAGGGCGACCGTGCCCAGGAGCGAGATCGGCAGCGACAGCGCCGGGATGATGGTGGCCGAGGGCCGGCGCAGGAAGAGGTAGATCACCAGGACCACGAGCAGCGCCGTGATCGCGAGCGTGATCTTCACGTCGTGGATGGCGGCGCGGATCGAGGTGGAGCGGTCGAGCTGGATCTGCAGGTCCACCGACTTCGGCATCTGCGAGAGGATCCCCGGCAGCGTGCGCTTGATCGCGTCGATCGCCGCGACCGTGTTGGCGCCCGGCTGGCGCATGATGAAGAGCGTGATCGCCGGAACGCCGTTCGACCAGGCCGCGGTCTTCACCGACTCGACGCTGTTCTCGACGTCGGCCACGTCCTGCAGCCGGACCACGCTGCCGTTCGGGAGCGTGGAGACGATGAGCGGCCGGAAGTCGGCGGCGCGGGTGAGCTGGCGGTTCGCCTGGATGGTGAGCGTCTGCCGCGCGCCGTCGAGGGTGCCCACCGGCGAGTTCGCGTTCGCCGCCTGGATGGCCCTGGCGAGATCGTCCATGGTGAGGTTGCGCGCGGCGAGCGCATCGGGCCGCGCGCGCACGCGCACCGCGAAGCGCTTCTGGCCCGCGACGAAGATCTGCGCGACGCCGGGCAGCGTGGAAAGCGTGGGCGAGATCAGGTTCTCCGCGTAGCTGTCGAGCTCCGAGAGCGCCATCGAGGGCGAGGAGAGCGTCACGAAGATGATCGAGAAGTCGCCCGGGTTCACCTTGCGGTAGGAAGGCGGCGTCGTCATCTCGGGCGGGAGGCTGCGCGAGGCGCGGAAGAGCGCCGCCTGCACGTCGACCGCGGCGTCGTCGATGTTGCGGCTCTGGTTGAACTCGAGCGTGATCTGCGTCTCGCCCTGCGTCGAGGTCGAGCTCACCACGTCGAGGCTCGAGATGGTCGAGAACTGCTTCTCGAGCGGGGTCGCGACCGAGGACGCCATGGTCTCCGGGCTCGCGCCGGGAAGGTTCGCGGTGACCTGGATCGTCGGGGTGTCGAACTGCGGCAGCGCCGCGATCGGGATGCCGCCGTAGGCGAGGACGCCGGCGACGACGGCCGCCGCCGAGAGCAGCACCGTCATCACCGGACGGCGGATGAACGGCTCGGAGATGTTCACGCCGGGATCGCCGGGCTCACGCGGGGTTCGCGGGCCTGCCGTTGCCGGGCTTGCGCGCCTCGCCTTTCGCCGCCTCCGCGCCGCTGCCCGGCCCGTCGCGATCGGCTTCGGCGACGACGCTCCCCGGCCGCAGGTTCTGCGCGCCCTCGACCACGACGCGCGCCCCCGGCAGGACGCCGTCCACCGCCGCGAAGCCCTGCTCGACGTATGCGAGCTTCACCGGGAGCTCGGCCACCTTGTGGTCGGCACCGACGACGTAGACGAACCGCCGGTCGGGCCCGGTCTGCACCGCCTGCACGGGAACCACCGTGGCATTGCGGATCGTGCGCGGCGAGACCTCGACGTTCACGAACATCCCCGGCCAGAGCTTCGCCCCGGGGTTGTCGAATTCCGCCTTGAGGCGGATGGTCCCGGTGGCGCTGTCGACGGAGTTGTCGACGAACACCACCTTGCCCGTGAACTTGCCTTCGGCTCCGGGCGCCGAGGCGACGGCGTGCAGCGCGCCCGCAGCGAGCGCCTGCTGCAGTCCCGGCAGCTCGCGCTCGGGCAGCGTGAACGCGACGTCGATCGGATCCACCTGCGTGACGGTCACCAGCGGCGGGCTCGACGTGCTGGAGGCGGCGCCGGTCGGCTGCACGAGGCTTCCCGGCCGCACGTTGATGAGGCCGGTGCGGCCGGAGAAGGGAGCGCGGATCTCGGTGTAGGTGAGCGCCACGCGCGCAGCCTCCACCGCGGCGCGATCGATGGCGAGCTGGCCGGTGAGCGTGTCCACCGAGTTCTGCACCGTATCGAGCGCGGCCTGCGAGACGAACTTCTGCTGGAAGAGGCTGCGCTGGCGCTCGAGGTTGCGCTGCGCGGTCGCGAGGTCCGCCTGGTCCTTCTCGACCTGCGCACGCGCCTTGTCGACGTTGGCCGCCTCGGTGCCCGAATCGAGCGTGAAGAGGAGCTCGCCCGCGCGCACCGCCTGTCCCTCGCGGATGTGCATCCGCTTCACCGTGCTGGTGATCTGCGAGCGCAGGTCCACCGACTGGATGGCGGTCACCGTGCCGTTCGCGCTCAGGCGCACCGGCACGTCGCGCGATTCGGCGATCGCGGTCACCACCGCCACCGGTCCGCCCACCTTGCGGGCGCCGCGCGCCTGCGAGTGCTTGCCCGCGAGCCGCCAGCCGACCACCGCGGCGATCACGAGCACCACCACGCCTGCGACCAGCCAGCGGCGGCGGGAAGGGTTCACGGATGGGGGGCGCACTGCGCTCATCGGGGCCACTGCGGATGATACCCCGACGAGGAAGTGCGCAATCGCGTTCCACGACGGGGAACGTAAGGAATTGTGAACGGCGCGAGCGCCTAGTCCGCGCTCTGGACCGGCATCTGCGCAGGCGCCACCGCGGCGGGCGAAGCGCGGCGGCGGCCGACCTTCCCCAGCAAGCGATAGGCGAAGCGCACGAACGTGAGCGCGAGGAACGCCTCGACGAGGGTCGCCGCGAAGGCGAGCGCCGGATTCCAGCGCCCGGCACGGCGCCGGAACTTGGCGATCGCGCGCTCGCGCGCGATCTCGATCGAATCGTAGAACGTCGGGACCACCAGCAGCGTGAGCAGCGTCGAGGTGATCGTGCCTCCGATGATCGCCACCGCCATGGGCCGGTAGAACTCGCCGCCCTCGCCCACGCCGATCGCCACCGGCATCATGCCCGCGATGAGCGCGAAGGTGGTCATGAGGATGGGGCGCAGGCGCACGCGCCCGGCGTGCATCAGGGCGTCCTCGCGGCCCACGCCCTCGCGCTCCTCCTTGCGGGCGCAATCGAGGAGCAGGATGGCGTTCTTCGCCACGAGGCCCATCAGCATGATGATGCCGATGAAGCTCATGAGGTTGAGCGTGCCGTGCGTGGCGAGGAGCGCCACCACCACGCCGATCAGCGAGAGCGGCAGCGACAGCATCACCGGCAGGGGCGCCGTGAACGAGCCGAACTGCACCACCAGCACGAGGTACATCAGCACGATGCCCATCACGAGCGCGGTGAACATCTCGCCGAAGACCTCCTTCTGGTCGCGCGAGGCGCTGCCCAGGCTGATGGTGTAGCCCTCGGGGAAATCCATCTGCTTCGCGAGCTTGAGCGCGTCGGCGGTCACCTCGCCGGCGGAGCGCCCGTGGGCGTTGGAGGAGACCGCGATCATGCGCTTGCCGTCGGCGTGCTGGATCTGCGCGGGCCCCTTGCCCATCGTGATCCTCGAGATCTGGTCGAGGGGCACCATCATGTCGGAGCCTTCCACGGCGATCGGCAGGTGCTCGATGTTCGACGCGTCGATGCGGTCCTCGGGCGCGAGCCGCACCGCCACGTCGCGCGATTCGCCGGTGGGATCGATCCAGTCGCCCACCTCGACGCCCGCGAAGGCGACGCGCAGCGCCTGCGCGGCGTCGGCGACCGATACGCCGATGGCGTTCGCGAGCCCGCGGTCGAGGTCGATGCGCAGCTCGTCCATCGGCTCCTGCTCGGACAGGCCCACGTCCACCGCCCCGGGGATGCGCTTCATGCGCTCCATGAACTCGGTGGTGAGCGCCATCAGGCGGCGCGAATCGGGCCCGGAGAACTGGATCTGCACGGGCTTCCTCGCGCCGTTGTTGAGGTCGTCGAGCACGGTGTACTCGGCGCCCACCAGGCGCGCGAGCTCGGTGCGCAGCTGCGATGCGATCTGCACCGCGGAGCGCTTGCGCGTGTAGCTCTTGCCGAGATCCACGTACACGCGCCCGCCGCCCGCGTAGACGATGGTGTCGGTGTTCTTCGTCTCCGGGATCCGGGTGCGCGCGAGCTCCGCGGCAGCCTCCACCTTGAGCTTCGAATACTCGAGGCTCGCCGAGGAGGGCGTGCGCACGTCGATCGCGATCTTGCCCCAGTCGGAGACCGGCAGGAACTCGGTGCCGCCGACCTTCACCTGCAGCACGATCGCCGAGACCAGCGCGGCGACCGCGATCACGCCCATCCAGCGCCGGTGATGCAGCGCCCATGCGATGACGTTGCCGTAGCGGTCGGCCTGGCGGTCGAACCAGTCGTTGAAGCGCGAGAGCCACAGGCGCCAGCCGCGCTTCTCCTCCTGGCGGTAGCCCACGGGATCGCCCCAGTAGGCGGAGAGCATCGGGTCGAGCGTGAAGGAGATGAAGAGGCTCACGAGCACCGAGGAGGCCACGGTGAGCGCGAACGGGCGGAACCATTCGCCCGCGCCGCCGCCCATGAACGCCACCGGGATGAAGACGGCGATGATCGAGAACGTGGTCGCCGCGACGGCGAGGCCGATCTCGGCGGTGCCCGCGCGCGCGGCACTCATGCGGTCGGCGCCGCGCTCCATGTGCCGCACGATGTTCTCGCGCACCACGATCGCGTCGTCGATCAGCACCCCGATCGCGAGCGACAGCCCGAGCAGCGTCATGAAGTTCAACGTGAAGCCGCAGGCCCACACCGCGATGAAGGCGGCGATCGCCGAGGTCGGCAGCGAAAGCGCGGTGATGAGCGTCGAGCGCCACGAGTTGAGGAACAGGTAGACCACGACGATCGTGAGCATCGCGCCGAAGATGAGCGCGTGGATCACGTTCTCGAGGCTGTTCTGCGCGTCCTTGCCCCCGTCCTGGGTGACCTCGAGCCTGGTGCCCTCGGGCAGCGTCTTGCCGATCCGCGCCACCAGCTCGCGGACCTTGTTCGCCACGGTCACCGTGCTCGCGTCGCGCGAGCGCGTGATCGAGATGTTCACGTTGGGGCGGCCGTTGCGCAGGCTGTAGCCGGTGACCTCGGCGAAGCCGTCGCGCGCGGTGGCGACCTGGCCCAGGCGCACGACCTCCCCGGCGTTGCGCTTCACGACCACGTCGTCGAACTGGCGCGGGTTCTCGATGCGCCCCACGAGCCGGATGCTCTCCTCGTCGAGCGGTCCCTTCACGCGGCCCACCGGCGCCGTCATGTTCTGCGCCTGGAGCGCGTTCACCACGTCGGTCACCGAGACGTTGTACTCGCGCAGCTTCTCGGCGTGGAGGAGCACCGAGAGCTCGCGCTTGAGCGAGCCGTTCACGCTCACCACCGCCACGCCGTCGATCGCCCGGAAGCGGTCGGCCAGCTCGTCCTCGGCGAGGCGCGAGATCTCCGCGTGGCTCTGGGTGGTCGAGGAGAGTGCCAGCTGCATGATGGGCTGCGCCGCGGGATCGATCCGCTGCAGGATCGGCTCCCTCATCTCCACCGGCAGCTTGTAGCGCACCGAGGCGATGGCGTTGCGGATCTCGTCGGAGGCCTCGACCATGTTCTTCTTGAAGTCGAACTGGATGACGATCTGCGCGTTGCCGTCGGAGGAGGTCGAGCGGATCTGGTAGACCTGCGGGATGCTCTGCAGCGCCTTCTCGACGCGGTCGACGATCTCGCGCTCGACGGTCTCGGGAGAGGCGCCGGGATAGGGCACGTTCACCACGATGACCGGCATCTCGACGTCGGGGATCTGGTTCACGCGCAGCTTGTTGAGCGCGAGCAGCCCCAGGCACATCAGCGCGATGATGATCGCCACCGTCGCCACCGGGCGGCGGATGCTGAAGTCGGAGAGGATCATCCTACTTGCCGGCTGCGGAAGCGGCGACGGAGACGTCGGCCGCCGCCGAGGCCTGCACCGGCTGCCCGTCCTTGAGGAGCACGGTGGGATAGCGCAGCACCCGGTCGCCCTCGGCGAGGCCCGCGACCACCGGGAAATCGCCCGTGCGCGGATCGCGCTCGCCCAGCCGGAGCGCCACCTTGTGCAGCTCGCGGCCGCCGACGCGGAAGGCCGACACGCGGTCTCCCTCGCGCACCACGGCGCTCGCCGGGATCATGAGGCTCTCGCTCGTCTGCGTGACGAGGCGCCCCTCGGCGTACAGGCCCGCGAGCTTCGGCTGCTTGTCCCCGACGAAGTCCACCAGCACCTCCACCTGGCGCGTGGTCGGGTTCGCCGCCGGGTTCACGCGGCGCACGCGGCCGAGGAATTCCTCCTGGCCGTAGCCGTTCACGCGGAAGTGCACGGCCTGGCCGGCATGCACCTCGCCGACGTGGTCGGCGCCGATCAGCGCCTCGAAGCGCATGCTGGTCGGGTCGATCACCTTGAGCAGCTCCTTGCCGACCTGCGCGGTGTCTCCGGGGGAAACCTTGCGCTCGCTCACGATGCCGTCGAAGGGCGCGCGCACCTCGGTCCGCGCGAGCTGCTGGCGCGCGCTCACCACCCGCGTGCGGGCGCCCTCCATGTCGCTCTGCGTGTTGTTGCGGTGGATCTCCGCGTCCTCCACCTGCTGCACGGAAGCCATGCCGGATTTGCGCAGCGTCGTCATGCGCTCGAACTGGCGCTGCGCCTGCTCGTAGGCCTGCTGCGCGGCGCGGCTGGCGGCCTCGGATGAGGCGAGCGCATCACGGATCGAGGTGTCGTCCAGGCGCACCAGGAGGTCGCCGCGGCGCACGGCGTCCCCGTTCTCCTTCAGGACGGCGAGGACCACGGTGGGGATCTCCGCGCGCAGGTCGGCCTTGCGCTCGGGCTGGATCGAGCCGGTGATGGCGGGGCCGGAGCTCAACGACGTGTTGCGCATCGTGATCACGTCCTCCGGCGCGATGAGCAGCGGCGCGGGCCCGGTCGGCTGGGCCGCGGACGGGCCCTTGCAGGCCGAGACGGCCGCCGCGAGGACGAGGAGCATGGGGACGAGCAGTCGGTGCATCGGTCTCTTGTTTTCTTTTGGAGCCAAGAGGGTAGGCCGCGGCGATCCCGGCGGGTAGCCGGAACGCGACGGACTGCGGGATTCGAGGGGCGGATTGTACCGGATGGGGGCTGAAACGCCCGCCGGGAAATCGGGGACAGACCCCATTTTCCGCTGTCCGCGCGAGCGGTCCCTAATACCGCGCGTGCCCCGGGGTGCGCGGGAACGGAATCACGTCGCGGACGTTGGAAAGGCCGGTCACGTAGGCCACCGTGCGCTCGAAACCCAGGCCGAATCCCGCATGCGGCACCGAGCCGTAGCGGCGCAGGTCGCGATACCAGCCGTAGGCCTGCGGATCGAGCCCCGCCTCGATGATGCGCCGGTCGAGCACGTCGAGGCGCTCCTCGCGCTGCGAGCCGCCGATGATCTCGCCGATCCCGGGAGCGAGCACGTCCATGGCGGCGACCGTCTTGCCGTCGTCGTTCAGGCGCATGTAGAACGCCTTGATCTCCTTCGGGTAGTTCACGAGGATCACGGGCCCGCCGACGTGCTTCTCGGCGAGGTAGCGCTCGTGCTCGCTCTGCAGGTCCATGCCCCACGCCACCGGAAACTCGAACTTCTGCTTCGCCCGCGCGAGGGCGTCGATCGCCTCCGTGTAGTCCATGCGGACGAAGGGCTTGTCGACGATCGCCTGCAGCTTCGCGATCACGCCCTTCTCGATGCGCTCCTCGAAGAACGCCATGTCGTCGGGGCGCTCGGCGAGCACCGCGCCGAAGACGTACTTGAGCAGCCGCTCGGCGAGCGTCGCGTCGTCGGAGAGGTCGGCGAAGGCGATCTCGGGCTCGATCATCCAGAACTCGGCGAGATGGCGGCTGGTGTTCGAGTTCTCGGCACGGAACGTGGGCCCGAACGTGTACACCTTCGAGAGCGCCATGCAGTAGGTCTCGACGTTGAGCTGGCCGGAGACGGTGAGGAAGGCCTCGCGCCCGAAGAAATCCTGCGAGAAGTCGACGCTGTCCCTCGGCCGTGCGCGGCAGGTTCGCGAGGTCGAGCGTGGACACGCGGAACATCTCGCCCGCGCCCTCGGCGTCCGAGGCGGTGATGATCGGCGTGTTCACCCAGACGAAGCCGTCGTCGCTGAAGAAGCGGTGGATCGCCATCGCGAGCGTATGGCGCACGCGCGCGACGGCGCCGAACATGTTGGTGCGCGGGCGCAGGTGCGCCACCTCGCGCAGGAACTCGATCGTGTGCGGCTTGGGCTGGATCGGGTAGGTGTCGGGGTCCTCGACCCAGCCGATCGACCTCGCATCGCTTGGCCTGCATCTCGAAGGGCTGGCCCTTCGCGGGCGAGGCGCACGATGGTGCCGGTCGCCTCGACCGAGCAGCCGGCGGTGAGCTTCTGCACGTCGGAGGCGTAGTTCGCGAGCGCGGCCGGCGCCACCACCTGCATCGGATGGAAGCACGAGCCGTCGGACACGTGCACGAAGGACAGGCCCGCCTTCGAATCGCGGCGCGTGCGCACCCAGCCGCGCACGGTGACCGGCTCCCGCGAAGGCGCTCGGCCCTCGAGGATCGAACGCACGGAAAAGGTTTTCATGGAGCGAGTGGTCCCGAGACGAATCCGGCGATTGTAACCGGCGGTATTTCTTACGCCGCGCGGGCGACGTCCGTCGGGCAGGGGCACGCCGCTCATCGCCCCCGCGGCGCCATTCTGAACGTTGCGGGGAAGCCCGCTGTCGCACCAGGGACGGACGGGCTGACAAGACCATCAGGAGAGCGGCATCGTCATGAGCGGCGGCGACCTCGCAACCCCACCGGCCACGGGATCGGCCATGCCACGCCTGCGGCCGGTCGCGATCGTCTGGCTCTTCGTCGGCATCGTGATCTGCCTGCTCGGGCTCACGGTCTACAGCGCGCGCCTGCTGTCCTCGGGCCAGTCGTTCATCGCCGGCGAGGCGATGTGGGCGAAGGCGGAGCGCGACGCGGCCTTCTACCTCTTGCGCTACACCACCGACCGCGGCGAGGAAGACTACCGCGCGTACCGGCGCGCGATGGACGTGATCGCCGGCGATCGCGCGGCGCGCACCGCGCTCGTGCGGCGGGAGCCCGATGCGGAAGGCTTCCGCCGGGGCATCGTCGCGGGCGGGCTGCGCGCGGAAGACGCCTCCGGGCTGCTCGAGCTCTACGGCCTGCTGAGATCCAGCGCGCCGATGCGCTACCTGATGACGGTGTGGGTCCGCAGCGACGGCTTGCTCGGCCAGCTCGAGGCGATCGGCTCGCGGCTGCACGACGGACCTCCGCTCGACCGGGCGGCGCGCGAGCAGATGGCGCGGCGCATCCACCGCATCCATGGCACCCTCGTGCCGCTCGAAAGCGACTTCGCCCAGACGCTCGAGGACATGGAGCGCACGGCGCAGTCCTTCCTCGCGATCGGCCTCGGCGTCGTGACGGGCATTCTGCTCATCACCGGCATCACCGTCTCGCGACGCTTCCTCGCGCAGAACGCGCGGCTGCAAGAGGCCCTCGAGCAGAGCGAGGCGCAGCTCAGGCGCGTGATCGAGGCGGCGCCGATGCCGCTGCTCATCGCGCGCGAGTCCGACCAACGGCTCCTCTACCTGAACGGAAAGGCGCTGGAGGGCTTCGGGCTCGGCTTCGGCGCCGCGCTCGAGCGCCCGCTCTCCGATTTCCACGCCGATCCCGCGATCCGCGCGGCGCTCGGAGAGCAGCTCGCCCGCCAGGGCGCGGTGGACGACTTCGAGGTGCACCTGCGCGCGGCGAACGGGCGCGAATCGTGGGTGCTCCTCTCCGCGCGGCGCGTGCCCTACGCCGGCGCCGAGTGCCTGCTCATCGCGCTCGCCGACATCGACCACCGCAAGCGGCTGCAGGAGGACATGCGCCGGCGCGCGCTGCACGATCCGCTCACGGGCCTCGCCAACCGCGCGATGTTCCTGGAATCCCTCGAGCGCGCGCTGCACAAGGCGCGGCGCCGCCGCGCGCAGTTCTCGCTCCTGTTCGTCGACCTCGACCGCTTCAAGGAAGTGAACGACACGATGGGCCACCCGGCCGGCGACGTCCTGCTCAAGTCGGTCGCCGGGAGGCTCGTCGCCGCGGTGCGCCAGAGCGACCTCGTGGCGCGCCTCGGGGGCGACGAGTTCGTGATCCTGGTCGAGGAGCACGGCGGGCCCGAAGAAGTGATGATCGTCGCGCAGAAGGTGCTCGCGATGGTGGAGCGGCCGGTGCCGGTGGACTGGCGCGAGGCCTCGGTGTCCGCGAGCATCGGCATCGCGAGCTTCCCCGAGGACGGCGACGACGTCGAGACGCTGCTCGCCAACGCCGATACCGCGATGTACCAGTCGAAGGAGCGCGGCCGGAACAACTTCCAGTTCTACTCGCCCGAGCTCAACGTGATCTCGCAGCGCCGGCTGCAGCTCGAGCGGCGCGTGCGCGAGGCGCTCGCCGGCGACCAGCTGTTCATCGAGTACCAGCCGGAAGTGGAGCTCGCCACGGGACGCGTGGCGGCGGCCGAGGCGCTGCTGCGCTGGCGCGATCCGGCGACGGGAATCGCGACGCCGCCCGAGTTCATGCCCGTCGCGGAGGAGACCGGCATCGCACCGGCCATCGGCGCCTGGGTGCTCGACCGGGCGCTCGCCGACGCGCGAACCTGGGGCGAGGCCGGCATGCAGATCGCCGTGGGCGTCAACATCTCGGCGCGGCAGCTGCAGCAGCCGGACCTCGCCGAGCAGGTGTCGCGCGCGCTCGAGGCGCACGGCGTCGAGCCGCGCATGCTGCGCCTCGAGATCGCCGAGCCGGTCCTCATGGAGGGCGGCGACGCGGCGCACCGCAGCTTGCGCGCGCTGGAGGCGGTCGGCGTGCAGATGGCGATCGACAACTTCGGCAGCGGCTTCTCGTCGCTCGGCCTGGTGCGCAGCCTGCCGTTCGAGGTGGTGAAGATCGATCGCACGCTGGTGAGCGGCTGCCCGGTGCGTCGCGAGTGCGCCGCGATCGTGCAGGCCACCGCATCGATGGCGCACGCGCTCGGCCTTGCGCGTGGTGGCGCAGGGCGTGGAGAGCGAGGAGCAGAGCGAGCAGATGGCGGCGCTCGGCTGCGACGCCGCGCAGGGCGACCACCTGGCCGAGCCCACCGATGCGCGCCGCGTGCTGGAGCTTGCCGGAGCAAAAAGGGGCCAGATACCTTTTTCGCCGCGACAGGACGAAAGAGTCAGGTGATCCCAGCCCGCGAAAAAGGTATCTGACCCCTTTTTCTCGCGCTACATCGCGGCGATCACCATCGCGGTGGCGGCGGTCACCTTCTTCGCGTAGGAGAGGTCGAGGAACTCGTTGGGGCCGTGCGCATTGGAGCGCGGCCCGAGGACGCCGGTCACGAGGATCTGCGCCCGGGGAAACTTCGCCCCGAGCATGCCCATGAACGGGATCGTGCCGCCCTCGCCCATGTAGGCCGCGGGCTTGCCGAAGAGCGCGGTCGAAGCGCGGTCGAGCGCCTCGGAGAGCCACGGCGCGGCCGAGGGGGCGTTCCATCCGGTCGCCGCGGAGTCCCAGTCGAAGCTCACGACGCAGGAATACGGCGGATCCTTCTCGAGCATCGCCTTCATGGTGCGCGCGGCGCTCTCGCCGTCGACGGACGGCGGCAGGCGCAGGGAGAGCTTGAGCGCGGTGCGCGGGCGCTGCACGTTGCCCGCCGACTCGATCGCGGGCAGCCCGTCGGCGCCGGTCACCGCGAGCGCCGCGCGCCAGGTGCGGTTGAGGATGAGCTCCACCGGGTCCCGGGTTGCCGGCTGCGCGAACAGGCGCGCCGTGCCCTGGTTGTCGCAGCAGCTCGCCCACGGAAAGCGCTGCCACAGCGTGTCGCCGAGGATCTGCGCGGCCTGGCGCGCCTGCTCGCGGCGCTCGTCGGGGACGGCGCACGCGAACTCGCCGGGCTTCACCACGCCGGTGCGCGAATCGTCGAGGCGGTCGAGGAGGTGGCGCGCGATGCGGAAGGAGGAAGGCACCACGCCGCCGGCGTCGCCGGAGTGCACGCCTTCCGTGAGGATGTTCACCGAGAGCGTCCCGTTCACCAGCCCGCGCAGCGACGTGGTCACCCAGAGCTGGCCGTAGTTGCCGGCGCCGGAATCGAGCGCGACCACCAGGCCCACGCTGCCCATGCGCGGGGCGAGCGCGTCGAGGTAGGCCGGCAGGTCGTAGCTGCCGCTTTCCTCGCAGGTCTCGATGAGGCCGACGCAGCGTGGCCGCGGCACGCCCTGGAGGTCGAGCGCGAGGATCGCCGAGAGCGCCGCGAACACCGCGTAGCCGTCGTCCGCGGCGCCGCGCCCATACAGGCGGCCTTCCTCGATCACCGGCGTCCACGGCCCGAAGCCCGCGCGCCAGCCGGTCATCTCCGGCTGCTTGTCGAGGTGGCCGTAGAGGAGCACGGTCTGGTCGCTCGCGCCGGGCGTGGCGGGCACGTCGAACAAGACCACCGGCGTGCGGCCCTCGAGGCGCACCACCTCGAGCTCGAGGCCGGCGATCGGCTGCGCGAGCGCCCAGTCGCGCGCCTGGCGCACCGCCGCCTCGATGTGCCCGTTCTCGCGCCAGCGCGCGTCGAAATGCGGCGACTTCGCCGGGATGCGCACGTAGTCGACGAGCTGCGCGACGATCTCCTCGTCCCATTGGCGTGCGATGCGGCCTTGCAGCTGGGCCGCGTTGTACGGCGGCGCGAGGGGCTCTCGTGCGGTCATGGTGTGCGCCTCCGACCGGATGGGTTGGTATTGATTGTATCCTCCGGACATGGATGCGCTGCCCTGGTTCCGGATCTTCGTCGCCTCCTACTTCGTATGGGTGGTTCTCGCGGTCGTGAGCCTGCTGCTGCACCGCCGCTCGCCCACGGCGACGCTCGCCTGGATCTTCGCCTTCGTCGCGCTGCCCGTCGTCTCCGGGCTCTATTACCTGGTGTTCGGCCCGCGGCGCCTGCAGCGCCGGCGGCGGCGCTACGGGATCGCGCGCTCGTTCGCGAGCCAGGTATCGGAGCACCTGCGCAATTCCTCGGCGCGCACGAGGCCGGCCCTCTCGCCGGACGGGGCCGCGCTCGCGACCGTGGGAAAGCGCCTGGGCCAGGGCGAGCCCACCTTCGCCTCGGCGGTGCGGCTCTTCGACAACGGCGACGCGAAGCTGGCCGCCCTCGGCGGGGCGATCCGCGCGGCGCGCCACCACGTGCACCTGGAGTACTACATCTGGGAGCCCGACGCGGTGGGGACGCGCTTTCGCGACCTGCTCGTCGACGCGGCCAAGCGCGGCGTGGAAGTGCGCGTGCTCTACGACGCGGTCGGATCGCCCGCGCTCAAGCGCTCGTTCTGGCAGCCGCTCCTCGAGGCAGGCGGCGAGGTACTGCGCTTCAACCCCGTGAAGCTCTCGCTGGCGGGCCTGCACTTCGCCAACTTCCGCACGCACCGCAAGATCGCGGTGATCGACGGCGACGTCGGGTTCCTCGGCGGCATCAACATCCACGACCCGGAGAGCGCGACGCGCTCGGGAAGCGAGGCATGGCGCGACGAGCACGCGCGCATCGACGGGGAGCCGGTGAGGAAGATCCAGCGCCTGTTCCTCGAGAACTGGACCTACGCGGGCGGGTCGTTCCCCATGTCGCCGCAGAGCATGCCCTCGTACTTCCCGCCGGCGAAGCCCTGCCATCCGGGGGTACCGGTACAGATCCTCGCCTCGGGCCCCGACGACGAGTCCGCGCCGCTCCTCGCGTTCGTGCTGGCAGCGCTGTCGAGCGCCCGCCACCGCGTGTGGATCGAGACGCCGTACCTCATTCCCGACGAGACGCTGGAGAGCGCCCTGCGCGTCGCCGACCTGCGCGGAGTGGACGTGCAGGTGATCGTGCCCCGGCTCGGGGACTCGAAGCTCGTGACCGCGGCCTCGCACACCTACTGCGAGGCGCTCTCGAAGGCCGGCATCGTGGTCTTCGAGTTCGGGCCGCCGATGCTGCACGCGAAGACGATGGTCGTGGACGACACGGTCGCGCTCGTCGGAACCGCGAACCTCGACAACCGCAGCTTCCGCCTCAACTTCGAGATCGCCGCCGCGTTCTACGACCGCGCGATCATCGCCGAGCTCTCCCGGCGCTTCGAGCGCGACCGCGCCGCGAGCAGGCCCTTCCCCTACCGCAAGCGCAATCCGCGGCTCACCGTGATCCTCGAGTCGATCGCGCGGCTCACTTCGCCGGTGCTCTGAGGGGGCGCGGGCCGAGCTCCCGCCCGGGCGCGCCCGGCCCGCAGCCGAAGCCTACCGCGAGAGCCGCGGCGGAAAGTACGGGCGCGGATAGGTCGCCGGCGACACGTTGCCGTCGCGGTCGTAAGCCTCCACCCCGAAGACGTAGTTATCCTTCGAGACGCCGGCGAGCGTGGCGCGCGTCACGTTGCCCACGTCGCGCGCGTGCTGCCAGTCGGGAGCCGTGGTGTCGCGCCAGACGATGCGATAGCCGGCGAGATCGGGCTCGCGGTTGGCCGCCCAGCGAAGCGTCGTGTCGTTCTCGAGGCGCAGCGCCTCGATCTGCACCTCGCGCGGCGCGGCGGGCGCGAGGGCGAGGGAAGCGAGCGCGGCCGCGTTCAGGCGTGCGACCTGCGCGACGTAGCCGAAGTCGACGAACCGGGGCAGGTCGCCGTATTGCACGCCGTTCTCGACGCGCACGTCCTGGTGCTGGTGGCGGAAATCCTCCACGGGCTCGGTGAAGCGCACCGCGGGGTAGCCCATCTTGAGGAACGGGAAGTGGTCGCCGCCGCGCAGGTACCGGTCGAGGCGCCAGATGGTCTGCACGCGCAGGCCCGGCACGTAGATCGAGCCCGCGCGTGCGATGGCGCGTGCCAGCTGGCGCGTGGGGAGGTCGTTCTCGCCGCCCGTGCGCAGTGCCGCGAGCACGTCGTCCGGCAGCGCCTTCTCCGGCGGCACGCCCTGCGCGAAGAGCCGCACGCGGCCCGCGTCCACCCGCCCGTCGGGGCCGGTGGAGCTGCCCACGATGTCGTTCGTGATCATGCCCTCGATGTCCAGGCCCTTCGCGCGCGCGTCCTGCGCGAACCCGGTGGAGCCGTAGAGTCCCTGCTCCTCGCCCGCCACGGTCATGAAGACGAGCGTCGCGTCGAAGTGATGGCGCGCCATGACGCAGGCGAGCTCCATGGAGACCGCCGTCCCCGACCCGTCGTCGTCGGCGCCGGGAGCGTCCTTCTCGCCGTTGGAAGGGTCCGAGGGCATCGAGTCGTAATGTCCGCTCACCACGTAGATGCGATCGTGGCTTTCCGGCTGGTCGCCGGGCAGCGTCGCGACGACGTTCACGATGTCCGTGGGCCGCGGGATGCGCGGCCCGGACTCGACGTGGTGGGGATCGAGCGCGACCTGCAACCGTCCGCCCGAATCCTTCGCGCACGCGTCGAGCCGGCGCTTGATCCAGCGGCGCGCCGCCCCGATGCCGCGCGTGTCGGAAACGGTGTCCGACAGCGAGTCGCGCGTGCCGAATGCGACCAGCCTTCGGATGGTGTGCTCGATTCGGGCGGCCGAGATCTCGGAGACGACGGCGCTGATCTCGGGATTGGGGTCGTCGAACGACGCGGCGAGGACGGGCTGCGCAGCGAGGACGGGCTGGGCGGCGAGCGCGGCGCAGAGAAGCAGGTGGCGGATTTTCATCGCGCGCAGTATGCGGCCGTGGCGCGCTTGCCACAAGCGAGCGCATCGCTCCCACCCCGCCCTTCGCGTGCGCCGACAAGCGCATGCGCCGAACCGGCAGGAATCCTGCCGCGCGTACGGCATCCAACCCACATGCTCTTCCAGGACCGCCTCGACGCCGCCTGCCAGCTCGCCGACGCCCTCGTGCGCTTTCGGGGCACGAACCCGCTCGTGCTCGCGATCCCGCGCGGCGCGGTGCCCATGGGCCGCGTCATCGCCGATCGCCTCGACGGCGAGCTCGACGTCGTGCTGGTGAGGAAGCTCGGCTCGCCCTTCAACCCGGAATTCGCGATCGGGGCGATCGACGAGTCGGGCGCCTTCGAGCTCTCCGCGGATCTCGACTACACCGCGGTGAGCCGCGAGTACCTCGAGCGCGAGAAGGCGGCGCAGCTCGGATGCGTGCGCGAGCAGCGCCGCCGCTGGAGCCGCGGCCGCCCGAGCGCCGATCCCGCCGGGCGTACCGTGATCGTCGTCGACGACGGCCTCGCCACCGGCTCGACGATGGCGGCCGCGCTGCGCTTCCTGCGCTCGCGGGGCGCCGGCCGCCTGGTATGCGCGGTGCCCGTCGCCTCCCGCGAAGGCCTCGAGTGCGTCCGGCCTCTCGCCGACGAAGTGGTCGCGCTCGCCGCGCCCGGGCCCTTCGGCGCGGTGTCGCGCTTCTACCGCGAGTTCCCCCCGGTCGAGGACGAAACGGTGAGCGAGCTGCTTGCCGCGTAGGACACATCCTCCGGAAGGACCGGGGCTGGAATCTTCGCCGCGGCGCCGGGGTCTACCCAGATCGAGCCCGACATTTCACTGACCATCCCATGAGAATGCAGATCCCCTTGACCGCCGTGGTCCTCGCCGCGGCGGCGGCGTTCCCGTTGTGCGCGCAGGGCGAGAGCGGCCCGCTGGTGTGCGGCGGCATCGGCGCCGACGGGCGGGCGAGCCTCGCGCGGGAAGCGGCCGGTGCGAACCTCGCGCTCGAGCTCTTCATCGCGAAGCGCGGCGACTACGTCGCCGGCGCGAACGTCACGGTGACGCCGCTCGACCGGTCCGCCGGGACGCGAACGCTGCACGAGCGGGCGGACGGGCCGATCTGCTACATGAGGCTCGCACCCGGCCGCTATCGCATCGACGGTGAGTTGAACGGGGTCACACGCTCCGCACGCGCAATGGTGCCCGCGAATCCGCGCCACCCGGTGCGCGTCGCGCTCGCCTTCCCCGAGGATGCGGTGCGCGGCGGCCTCGGGCCGCAGCCCACGCCCGAGGAGCGGGAGGAGGCGAGAACACCATGACCACCAAGCTCATCTCCGCCTTCAAGCGCGAGCTCGAGGTGAACGGCGAGAAGTACACGCTCACGATCTCGCCCCAGGGACTCAAGCTGGTGCTCAAGGGCAAGCGCAAGGGCATCGAGCTCGGCTGGGCCGCCATCGTGGGCGGCGAGGCGGCGCTCGCCAACGCGCTCAACGCGTCGATCCCGCATTCGGGGATGCAATCGATGGGCGCGCACGGGGGCGATGCGGTGAAGCACTAGATCCAGCCGCGGCAATTGGCGGCCCCGCAGCGGCAGCGCAGCCGACCTTCATGGTGGCTCTCGCCGTAGTCCACGGTGAGCTCTTCGCCTGGCTCGATGTCGCGCCGCGCATAGAACTCGGCTCGCTCCGCGGTGCACCGCATGAAGGTGTTGGGCTCGCAGGAGTGGTTGATGTAGCGGAAGCCGCGCCGCGTCGCCGTGGCGTCGATCGCGTGGCGCTCGAGCTCGACGATCGCGATGACCGAGCGATCGCGCGCACGGCGCCGCGCCTCGCGCAACCCGATCGCCTCGCCCTCGAACTCGCCGATCTTCGTGCGCCGGGCAATGAACGTGCCGGCGAAAAGCCCGCGACCCACCAACGCGCTGCGCGCCACCTGCAATGCCGCGTAGGTGCGGCGCCAATCGCTTGCCATGCCGCGAATGATAACCGCGCGTCGCCGCGCGGCGACGCGCCCCGGGTTGGAGAATCAGCCACTTCGTCGTCGGAGGCGCTCCGACGTCGCCGTTGGGTGACGCTTCGAGGCTCGCAGGCGGTGCGCGCGCCCTCTCATAGTCCGAACGGCACGGATCCTGCATTTGCCTCCCGCTTGGTTCAGTTCCCACCGAAAGCGGAGGCTCAAAATGCAGCGAACAACGACGCTCCTCGCCGCGGCGCTTCTCGCCATGGCGACTGCGGCCCACGCCGCGGCGCCCGACACCGAAGCGGTCGAGTTCTATAACAGCGTCACCGGCCACTACTTCGTCACCGCGAGCGCTTCCGAGGCGCTCGGCATCGACGCGGGCGCCGCGGGCCCGGGCTGGGTGCGCACCGGGCGCTCGTTCCAGGCATGGTCCATGAAATCCGCGGCGGCCGCCGACGCGAAGCCGGTCTGCCGCTTCTATTCGACGGCCGCCAACTCGCACTTCTACACGGCGAGCGCTTCGGAGTGCGCGGGCCTGCAGACGCTCGCAGCGCAGGAGAAGGCGGCGACCGGCACGGTGCGCGGCTGGGAGTACGAGGGCACCGCCTTCTACATCGAGACGCCCGCCGCGGGGGGCTCCTGTCCCGCCGGCACCACCGCGATCACGCGCGTGTACAACAACGGCTTCGCCAACGGCGAGGGATCGAACCATCGCTTCGTCGACGACGCGGCGCTCCAGCAGCTCATGTCGGACCGGCAATGGGTTCCCGAGGGCGCGGTCTTCTGCGCCGCCGACAAGGCTGCCACCGGCACCGAGGCCGATCTCCCGGCGACCACGACGAGCTTCGACTCGCTCTCCGGCACATGGACCGGGAATGCGCATTGGAACGTCGAGAGCGCCTCCTCCGAAACGCACGCGACGCAGGAGCTCACCCTTACCATCGGCTCCGACGGGTCGATCTCCGGCACGGGGAACGGCTGCACCTTCACCGGCCAGGTGAGCGTGGGCGACGGATTCCGCTCGTTCTTCCAGGCGACGGCGAGCGCGAGCGGCTGCACGGACGCCGCCTTCGATGGCGATTATCCGCGGGCGCGCTTCGAGCGCTTCGGGGCTTCGACGCTCATGGCGCGCCTGCAGCGCGGCGACGAGGGCAACGAGGTGTCCATCGAGGCGCGGCTCGCCAACCCCGATGCGGCGACGCCGCCGGCACCGCCCGCCGGCGCAAGCTTCGACAGCGTCGCGGGCGACTGGACGGGCACCGTCGCCTGGGTCGCGGAGCAGCATCTCGCGACCGGCAACATGATCGAGCCGGCCGCGGCGAACCAGGCGCTTTCGCTCTCGATCTCGTCGACGGGCGTGGTGACCGGCAGCGGCGCGGGCTGCACCGTCACCGGCAACCTGCAGCCGTTCGCCGGAAGCGCGGACACCGGGGGCTTCGGCGGTGAGCTTTCGTTCGACGGCTGCGACCAGGCGCTCTTCGACGGCTCGTTCTCGCACGTTCACCTGCAGCGCGCGGGCCCCTCGCGCCTGGTCGTGAACCTCGAGCGCCAGACGCAGGATGCGCAGGGCGGCACGAGCGTCGAGATCGAGGGAACGCTGCAATCGGCGAACGCCGCGACCCCGCCGCCCCCGGCGCCCGGGACGAGCGCGAGCGCCGTCGGATCCTGGCAGGGCAATGCCGCGTTCTTCGCCGAGCAGAAGGCGAGCGGCTCCCCGCCCGCGCTGGTGTCGGAGATGCAGCCGCTCTCCCTCACGCTCGGAAGCGACGGCACGCTCTCCGGAACCGGCTTCGGCTGCACGTTCGACGGCACGCTCTCGCTCTCCGCGGAGGGCACCTCCGCGAGCGGCACCGTGACCGCGTCGGGCTGCACCAACGACGTCTTCAACGGCACTTTCGCGAAGGCGCGGTTGCAGGTCGATGAAGGCGCGCTCGAAGTGGAGCTCGAGCGCGAATCGAGCGCGAACGGCACCGAGACGCAAGTGCGCATCGGCGGAAAGCTCGCGCCCGCCACGCCGTAGCGAAGGAATCGGTCCTCTGGGCGATAATCGCTGCCCGGAGGACCACCTTGATTCCTGGAACGCTCGCACGACCCTTCCTCGCCGCCGCATTCGTCACGCTCGCGGCGCTCGCCTTTCCCGCCGCGGCCGACCTGCAGGCCCCACCCGGCTGGCGCAAGGAATCGTTCCGGTTCCCGCTCGCCTACGCGCCCTCCCTGCCCTACGAAGGCACCGAGGAGGTGCGCTTCTCGCCGTCGTGGACGCACTTCTCCGAGGCGGGCGGATTCAGCTACGTGGTCTTGTGGGACATCAAGCCCGCGCCCCTCGAGGCCGAGGCGCTCGAGCGCGCGCTCGGCGTCTACTTCGACGGGCTCATGAACAACGTGGCCATCGCGCGCAAGATCGACGCGATGGTGCCGCAGTCGGTCGCCTCCCTGCATCCGCTCGACGTTCCGGCGGGATGGACCGAGGCGTACGCAGGCGTGGTCCACACCTGGAACGGCTTCGCGAAGGCCGAGGACCTCGCGCTCGATGTCGAGGTGACGAAGCGCCGCTGCGGCGCGGGCCGCGTTCAGGTGCTGTTCGCCATCGCGAAGGCGCCGCGCTCGGCCGCAGCGGTGTGGAAGCCGCTGCGCGAGATCAGGCGCTCGGCGGGGTGCGCGAGCTGACCCGCCCGTCGGCCGCGATGAGCCTCCACAACTTCACGTGCGCCACGAGCGCGTCGGGGGTCATCTCGAGGAGCGGCCAGTAGCGCGTCGTGAACTCGGCGTTGGTCCCGTCGGGCTGGATGAGCGTCTGCAGCGCGCGCACCGTCGCCGCGATCTGCTCCTCGCGCCTCTCGGCCCGCGATTGCGACCATTCGTCGAGCTGCGCGATGAGCGCGGAGAGCGCGCGGATCCATGCGAACTCGGGGTGCCGCACCACGAGCTGCAGCAGCTCGCCGGGCGAATCGACGCGCCCGTGGTCGCGCTCGTAAAGCAGCTGCTGCGCCTTGAGGATCGCGCGGTGCAGCTCCAGCAGCGCGGCGCGCAGATCGCCGAGGCTCGACTCCATCCCCCGGAAGTTACCATGGCGCACCCTACCCGTCCGCGTGGGAGGTGGCCCGCGCGAGCGCGCGGCGCGGCCCGGCGTGCGGGCGCTCACCGGGCGATCAAAGTAGAATGCGCAACTCCAAGAACAAATCCCATCCTAGTCCACGCCTGAGGAGGCATCGCATGAACTCCCGCAGAGTCGTTCTCGCCCTCGCGGCCGCCGCAGCGCTCGCCGCGACCGCCCCCGCCGCACTCGCCCAGACCGAGATCAAGATCCCGATCAAGGTCAACATCGACACCTTGCGCGGCAAGTTCACGAAGGAATTCGGCGACGAGCTCGCGAAGGCCACGCACGACAAGTACAAGACGACGATCTATCCCGGCGGCCAGCTCTACGACGGCGGCAAGGCGGCCAAGGCGGTGCAGCTCGGAAACGTCCAGATGACGAACGAGCCGAACAGCGCCTACACCTCGTACACCAAGAACGTGGACCTGATGGAGATCCCGTTCGGCTTCGCGAACCCCGACGTCTTCGAGAGCTTCCTCTCCGGGCCGAAGGCCGACGTCGTACGCAAGGACCTCGAGAAGGCCGGCTTCCACGTGCTCACGTTCCTCGACGAGGGCCCCTTCGTGATCGCGACGAAGACCGTCCTCATCGAGAAGCCCTCCGACTTCAAGGGACTGGTGATCCGCACCTCGGGGCACCCCGTCGTCGTGGACGCGCTGAAGGGCATGGGCGCATCGACCGCGAAGATTCCGCTGAACGAGGTGTACTCGGCGCTGCAGCAGGGAACGATCACCGGCGTCTACACGACCTTCGACGCGTTCACGAACGAGAAGATGGTGGAGGTGGCGCCCAACGTGATGGTGATCCCGTCCTACGGCGCGTACATCTGGGTGGCCAACAAGAAATGGTTCGAGAGCCAGCCCAAGGAAGACCAGAAGCTGATGGACGAGATCGCGCAGAAGCTGGGCGCGCGCTACCACAAGGAGATCTGGGCCGAGACCGACCACTTCATCGAGGTCGCGAAGAAGGGCGGCGGCAAGGTGAGCGACCCGGCCAAGGATCCCGCGAAGATCGAGGCCTTCCGCAAGGCGCTCGCGCCGACCTACGACAAGATGCGCAAGCAGTTCGGCAAGGAAGTGATCGACTCGATCCTCTCGTCCAAGTAACCGCGGGGCGATGGACGAGACCCCGGGCGGCGGCGCTCCCGCCGCCGTCCGCTGGATCGCGAAGGCCGAGATCGGGGTGGCAGGAGTCCTGCTCCTCGCCGCGCTCGGCATCACGCTCGTCACCATCGTCGAGCGCAACCTCGGCCAGTCGACGGGCGACTGGAGCCTCAAGCTGCCCGAGCTCGCCCTCGCCTGGATCACGTTCCTGGGCATGGGCGGGCTCGTCACCGAGCGCGGGCACGTCGCCGCCGACATGTTCCTGCGGATGCTGCCCTCGCGCGGGCAGCGCGTCGCCGAGACGCTCTCCACGCTCATCGCCGGGATCGTGCTCGCGGTGATCCTCGCGGGCGCGATCTCGATCCTGCGCCAGCAGGTCGACATGGGCGGCACCGACGAGGAGCTCTGGGACATCCCGGAATGGATCCTGATCGCGGTGCTCCCGGTGGGCCTCGCCATCACGATCCTGCACATGATCGTGGAGCTGTGGGTGATCTGGCGGCCCGGGCACACCCTCGCCGAGCAGGACCCGGGAAGAGCCGGCTCGTGATCGCCGTCCCGTTCCTCTTCCTGCTGTTGCTCATCGTGATCGGGATGCCGATCGGCTTCGCGCTGATCGCCGCTTCCGTGGTGACGCTCTACTGGCTGGGCCTCGCGCCGATCACCTTCATTCCCGACGTGCTCATGGGCAGCGTGCAGAGCTTCACCCTGCTCGCGATCCCGTTCTTCCTGCTCGCCGCGGAGCTCCTCTCCGCCGGGGGCCTCATCGACCGCATCTTCGACCTCGCGCGCGCCATCGTCGGGAGGCTGCGCGGCGGCATGGGCGGCGCGGCGGTGATCGCGACCGGCATCTTCGCAGGCGTGCAGGGCTCGAGCGCGGCGGACGCGGCCGCCATCGGCAAGATCGGAACCGCGGGCATGGTGCGCGAGGGCTATCGCCCCGGCTTCGCCGCCGCGCTCATCGCCGCCTCGGGAGCCACGGCGATCCTCATCCCGCCCTCGATCGCGATGCTGATCTACGCGTCGATGGTGAACGTCTCGGTGGGGCGCATGTTCTTCGCCGGGGTGGTGCCCGGCGTGCTGAACGTGCTCGCCTTCCTGGTGTTCGTCGCGTGGCGCGCCCACAAGTACGGCTGGAAGCGCGACGACACCGGCGCGGTCACCAACTGGCCGGCGCGCATCACGGCGTTCCGCCGCGCCTTCTGGGTGCTGATGCTCCCGATCTTCGTGCTCTACGGCTTCTACTCGGGCGACCTCACCGCCACCGAGATCTCGACCGCCTGCGCGATCTACTCGGCGGTCGTCGCGCTGCTCTTCTACCGCAGCCTGCACCTGCGCGACCTCTGGCCGGTGGTGATGCAGACCTCGCGCACGACGATCAACATCTTCACCATCATCGCCGGCGCGGTGCTGCTCTCCAAGGTGCTCACGTTCCTCAACGCGCCGCAGCTCATCTTCGGCGTGGTCGAGCGCTACCACCTCGACGCGTGGGAGTTCCTCGTCGTGGTGAGCGCGATCATGTTCATCCTCGGGATGTTCATGGAGGCGGTGTCCCTCAACGTCATGACGACGCCGATCCTCGCGCCCATCGCCATGAAGCTCGGCATCGACCCGGTGCACTACGGCATCGTGCTGATCTTCAACATCGAGATCGCGCTCATCACGCCGCCGGTCGGGCTCAACCTCTTCGTCCTTTCGGGCGCCACCAAGGTGCCGCTCGGGGCGATCTACCGGGAAGTGGTGCCCTTCGTGCTGATCCTGCTCGCACTCCTCGTCGTCGCCATCTTCGTGCCGCAGCTCTCGCTATGGCTGCCGGACCGGCTGCTGCCTTCCACTTGATTCGGGCAGGAACCGGGGTGGGACGCTGAACCGGGCAACGGCGGACACCCGGGTCCGACCCCTAACGCTCGTAGGTGCCCACGAGCTGCGCGTGCGCGACCACGTGGCCGCGCATCGCCTCCTCCACGGCGGCCTTGTCGGCGCGGCCGAGGTCGCCCAGCGGCGTGTCGAGCGCGTAGAGCTTGAAGAAATAGCGGTGGCGGCCGACGGGCGGGCAGGGACCGCCGTATCCGGTGCGCTTCCAGTCGTTGAGGCCCTGGCGCGTTCCCTTGGGGAGCGCGGAGGCCGCCACGCCCTCCTCCAGCACGCCCGTGCCCGGCGGCAGGTCGTAGAGCACCCAATGCACCCAGGTCATCTTCGGCGCGCGCGGATCCGGCGCATCGGGGTCGTCGACGATGAGCACGACGCTCCTGGCGTTGGGCGGCACCTCGGTCCACGCGAGCGGCGGGGAGACGTCCTTCCCGTCGCAGGTGTAGGGCTTCGGGATCGCTCCCTGGTGCGGAAAGGCGCTGGACGTGATCTTCATCGCTGGGGCTCCCCCTCTCCCTTGGGAGAGGGCCGGGGTGAGGGTCGGGCAATCAGCTTACCGCTCCGGCGGCAGCCCGAAGACCTGGCGCAGGTAGCCCAGGAAAGTGGGGTCGACGGAGCTCGCCTTGCCCGGCGCATCCGAGATCTTGGCGACCGGGAAGCCGTTGCACTCGGTGAGCTTCATCACGATGTTGGGTGCCGGGAAGCCCATGTCGTTCGTGAGGTGCGTTCCGATGCCGAACGCGACGCGCGCGCGGTCGGCGAAGGCGCGATGGAGCGCGAAGGTCTTCGGAAAATCGAGCGCGTCGGAGAAGGTGAGCACCTTGGTCTGCGCGTCGACGCGCAGGCTCGCATAGTGGGCGAGCGCCTTCTCGCCCCAGGCGAAAGGATCGCCCGAGTCCTGGCGCAGGCCGTCGAAGAGCTTCGCGAAGTACAGGTCGAAGTCGGCGAGGAACGCGTCCATGCCCACGACGTCGGTCAGCGCGATGCCGAGGTCGCCGCGATATTCGGCGACCCAGTTCTCCAGCGCCATCTTCTGGAAATCGCGCAGGCGATAGTCGAAGCCCTGGAACGCCTGCAGGTACTCGTGCGCCATGGTGCCGACGGGGGTCGTATCGTGGCGCCGCGCCATGTCGACGTTGCTCGTGCCGCGGAAGAATTGCGGCACCTCGCGCTTGAGGGTCGCAACCACCTCGTCGTGCCATTCGCGCGCGGCGCGCCGGCGCGTGCCGAACTCGAAGAAGACGTATGGATTGCGATGCGCGGGCCCGACGGCGAATTCGCGCAGCAGGGCCACCTTCGCGGCGAGCCGCTCCCGGCCCTCGGCGAGCGAGTGTTCGCGGCGATGCGCGCGCGAGTGCAGCTCCGAGACGATCGCGAGCACGAAGATCTCGAAGAACATGACGTGCATGAGCGGGCCGCGCGCGACGATCTCGAGGCCGCCCGTAGCGGAGACGCCGACGCGGATGAAGCGGCGGCGGAGCTGGAAGAGCTCGAGGTAGTCGGCGAAATCGCTCTTGATGAAGCGCAGGCTCCTCAGGTAGGCGAGCTCGTCGGCGGTGAAGCGCAACGTGCACAGGTGGTCGATTTGCGCCTCCACCTCGCGGGCGAGGCCGGCCAGCGGCATCGTCGAGGCGGCGCGATTCAGGAAGCGGTACTCCCCGGTCGCGGCGGGGAAGCGGTGCAGGAAGACCTGCCACATCGTGAACTTGTAGAGGTCCGTGTCGAGCAGGCTCTGGATGATCGGCGTGAACGGCATCGTTCCTTCTTTCCCGGGCCCGGTCACGAGGCGGCCACCGGCGGCGGGTCCCCGCCCGGCGTCCCGTGGTTCCATCGGACCATGGTTGCCGCGACGATCCTCGCCGTTCGGCGGAAACCGCCGGGAAGAAACCCGGTCCGTAAAAGAAGGAGGCTCCCATGCGCGAGTTTCGCCTGCCTTTCCTCTTCGCCGCCCTGTGCGCGGCCGGTGCCGCGCTCGCCCAGGCGGCCAATCCCGCAACGAGCGCGATGCAACCTCAGACCGGTTTCTTCGCGCCCCGAGCGAGCGACGACCCATCGCTCTTCCACACGCTTCCACCGGAGACGTACCAGCAGCCCGCGCGGTCGCAGCCATCGCAGCCCAACGCGCAGGCCGCCGCCACTCCTGCGCTGGTCGTCGTGGTGCCCGATCCGAACGGCGGCGGACGCGAGCCGCTCGACCGCGCCGAGGTCGAGGCGCAGCAGGCCCGAGCGCGCATGAGCCGGGCGCCCGCGCCGATCAATGGCGCGTTCACGGGCAGCACCGACGAGAACGACCGCTAGCGGCTCCATCGGTCCCGCGTGATCCTGAAGGGCGTTGCGGCAGTCGAGGACCGCATGACGATCGCACGCTAGCGATCCCCATCTTCGGAACGATTCTCGAGGGCGGTCCGCGCGCCGCCCTTTTCCTTCGTCGTCCCGGCACGACGCGTTGATCACCAAAATCGCACCTCCTCGCCGATGACGACCATCCGCGTCATCGGATTTCGACGTTCTGTCGCCGTTTCGCCACAACGTAAGACGGCTCCGACGCGCCGATCGGCGCATTTCCTACAGGGAAATTGCGCTTAGACTACCGGCATCGTCGGAGCCGCTCTACAGGTCGCTCCCGCCGGCGGTCCAGAACAACGATCCAACTAGTTGATCCCCAAGAAATAAATCGCGGTGGTATAGCGCTTGCAGAGAGCCTGGCTCCGTGCTGCAACCGAGACAGGAAGCAACTCAATGCAAAGCCAGGCCTTTTGTCGTGCACCGGGGCTCATCGCGGCCTCGTCCCTCCTCGTTGGTCTCGCGCTCGCCCAGCACCCGGCGCACGCGCAGGCCCTCGACTCCAGCGGCGTTCGTGCCGTTCCCACCTACGAGGCAGTGGGCCTCTACTGGTCGAACGCCGGGGCCGGCTCGAACGGCTGCAACGTGCAGTATCGCCAGCAGGGCGAGAGCACGTGGCACCCCGGCCTGAACCTCTACTACGACGCATCGAGCGGCGAGTGCCGCGGCTCGATCGTCTACCTCACGCCGGGCACCGCGTACGAAGCGCAGCTCGGCGTGAACGGCGCCTTCACCAAAGGCATCACCTTCACGACCTGGTCGAACTCGCTCCCGGTGGCGCAGACCATCCAGGTGCCCAGCGGGGCGACGACGCTCGATATCACCGCCGGCGGCAGCCCCTCGGGCTACATCGTCTACGACGGCACGGGCTCCACGCTCGACGTGCAGAACAACGCCGCCACCGACATCAACATCACCGCTTCCTACGTCATCGTGCGCGGCTTCACGCTGAAGGGCGCGCAGCAGCACGGGATCCTCATCGACAAGAACCAGCACGACGTCGTGATCGAGGACAACGACATCAGCGGCTGGGGGCGAACGCGCGACGGCACCTGGGGCACCGACATGGACTCCGGAATCCGCGCGATCTGCCAGAACGAGGAGCTCACCCGCGTCACCATCCAGCGGAACAGGATCCACGACCCGCGCTACCCGGCCAATAGCTGGGCGGTGGCGCACCCGGCCGGCCCGCAGGGCATCACCTTCAGCTACTGCGGCGGCAACAACGTCTTCCGCTGGAACGAGATCTACTCCGCGCAGAACCACTTCAACGACGGCATCGGAGGAGAGGACAACTTCTCCACCTCGGGCTTCCCGAACAAGGACAGCGACCTCTACGGCAACCGCGTCGAGATGACGTGGGACGACGGCTTGGAGATCGAGGGCGGAGATGAGAACGTGCGCGTGTGGGGCAACTACGTGAACCGGACCGGCACGGGGATCTCCTCGACGATCGATTCCGTGGGCCCGCTCTACATCTTCAGGAACGTCTGGGACCGCAACCAGTTCATCGAAGGGGCCAACTGCGACTCCGACCAGAAGCAGCCGATGTTCAAGGACGGTTCCTCGACCGACTTCGCCAACGGCCGGCGCTACCTCTTCCACAACACGATGCTGCAGGCGCAGCAGTCGGGCTGCCAGTACGGGCTCGGTGGCGGGGCGGGCATCGGCGGCACGGGCGACACGCAGCTCGTAATGAACACCGTCTCGATGAACAACATCTACGACCTGTGGAAGCCGCAGAACGGCTCGTTCTACCAGATCGGAAGCGACGCCCAGTTCACGAACGACATGACCGACTCGCCCTCCTCGCCGGAGGTGGGCGGCATCGTCGCCATCCCGAAGTACGCGGCCAACAACGGCTGGGTGAGCGGCTCGGGCGGGCTCTACCAGCTCGCGCAAGGCACGCCGGGCTACGACCAGGGCAAGCGGATCGCCAACTTCAACGACCACTTCAACGGCGCGGCGCCCGATGTGGGTGCGGCCGAGGCGGGAGACGCGGCGATGAAGTTCGGCATCGCGGCGGCGAGCGCCACGCCGGATACCACCGGCACGAGCAGCGCCACCACGACTTCGGGCGGCACGACCAGCTCGGGCGGCACGAGCGGCAGCACGTCGGGAAGCACCACGACCTCCAATCCCGCGGGACGCGATGGCTCTCCGTCGATGCCTCCGCGCCGCACGATCCAGAGCGGCACGACGTCGGGTACTACATCGAGCATCGGCGCTGCCTCGTCCTCGAGCACGATGGACTCCTCGAGCTACGCGATCGCGGCCGGACAGTCGGTGACATTCACCGCGCGCGTGATGGGCAACTCCGGAACCCCGACCGGCACGGTGAGCTTCCGCGCCGGTTCGAGCACGATCACGGGCTGCGGCGCGGTCGCGCTCGCGGGCGGCCAGGCGACCTGCACGACCAGCTCGCTTTCCGGAGGTTCGTACGCGATTTCGGGTGTCTACTCGGGCGACTCGACCTACGCGGGAGCGGTCGCCGGCCCGATCACCGAGACGGTGGCCGGCAACGCCGCCACAGCATCGTACGGGCTCACGATCGATTCGTCCTCGTACGCGTCGAGCGTCGGCCAGGCGGTCACCTTCACCGTGGTCGTGAGCGGCAACAATCCGACGGGCATCGTGGACTTCCAGGACAACGGCGCGACGATCGCGGGCTGCGCAGGCGTCTCGCTCTCCGGCGGCGTCGCGACGTGCACCACGTCGAGCCTCGCCGCCGGCAGCCATCCGATCCGCGGCTGGTACTACGGCGATGCGAACAACCCCGCCGGGATCGCCGGACCCATCACGCAGACGGTCCGATAGAACGCGGCTACTCCGCAATACGAAGCCCCGACTCGTCGGGGCTTTTTTTTCGCGCGCGAAGCGCGCGCCGCGCCCGGTCCGCCGGGGACCGCCCGTGGCGGCGCCGATCTCAGTCGGGCTCGGCGCCGAGGGTGAAGTGGATGGTCGCTCCCTCCCCGATCCGAGCCTCGGCCCAGATCTCGCCGCCGTGGCGCTCGACGATGCGTTTCGCGGAAGTGAGCCCGATCCCATGGCCTTCGAAATCGGTCGTGTCGTGCAGGCGGACGAAGGGCGCGAAGAGCCGGTCGGCGTGCGCCATGTCGAATCCGACGCCGTTATCGCGCACGTGGAAGACCGTCTGCCCCGCCACGCGCCGCGAGCCGATCGAGATGCGCGCATCCGGCCGGCGCCGCGTGTACTTCCACGCGTTGCCGATCAAGTTCTCCAGCACGATGCGTACGAGGTTCTCGTCCGCCCAGGCCTCGAGGCCGTCGGCGACCGCGATGTCGACCTTGCGCTCGGCCTCGCGCGCGGCAAGGCCCTGCGCGATGCGGCGCGCGACGGCGCTCACGTCGACGCGGCGCCGCGCCATGTGCACCCGTCCCACCCGGGAAAGCCCGAGCAGCCCGTCGATGATGGACTCCATGCGGTTCACGTTTGCTCCGATCCTGGCAAGCTGGCGGCGGGTCTCGCCGTCGGGAGATTGGCCATGCATCTCCTCGAAGATGCGGCGGAGGGTGTCGATCGAGCGCAGCGGCTCGCGCAGCTCGCGCGACGTGCACTGCACGAAGGCCTCCAGCTCTTCGTTCGCGACCTGCAGCCGCCGCAATGCCGTGTCGCGCTCGCGAACGCTGCGCAGCAGCTCCAGCTCCATCGCATCCATGCGGTGGATGATGTAGCGCACTTTTCCGTCGGCGGACAGCACCGGCGTATTGAGCGCATCGGGCTTCCCGGTGGCGAGCACGCGATCGAGCGCGGCCCTGAGGCTCCCCGCCCCGGTGCTGCGCGGCTCTTCCTCACTCTTGGGAAAGACCTCGAAGAACGGCCGGCCGATGGCGTTCTCGCGCGAGGTGCGCGTCGCGCGCAGGTACGCGTCGCTCGCGGCGAGGACGCGCAGCTCAAGCGACGGGTCGAGGACGACCAGCAGCGTCGGCGCGCTGCGGAACAGCAGTTCGAAATCGGGGGACGGGGACTCCACGGCGGCGAGCCGCCGCTCCGGCGTGCGGCGCGGCGGCAAAGAGGTCTCGTCCGGTGCTGGGCTCAAGGCGCTCAAAGCGTTTATTCTCTCCCTGGGGTTAGCTTGCGTTAATTGATTTGCGCTGTCAATTAACGTTTGCAATAATCAGCGCGCACCGGGCCATCCGGCCCTTTCCAACGACCAGAGGAGCTCCAAATGAAACGCATTCAAATGAACGCCGGCGAATTCACCAACGAAGTGGCGCGCGACATCGCGGACCTGCGCAAGGCGGGGGCCGCTGCCGAGCCTGAGCTGCGGACGCTGCGCGAGATGGAGATGGGATGGGTGGCCGGCGGCGACGGTACGCCGGTCTGGCCGATCTGATGACCTACGCGAAGGGCGGCCGCGCGCTCAGCGCGTGACGGTCGCCTTCTCGCGGCCCGGCGCAGCTTCCTTCGCTCCTGCGCGAACGAGGCGCGGAAGCGCGTGCTCGCGCGGGAGGGGCCGCACGCCCATGGCCTCGAGCTGCTGGCGGGCCGATTCGGCATCGGCCCATACCGCGCTCGCCGTGGCGCGCGCGCGGTCCGCGTCGCGCCGCATGCGGTACACGTGGAAGAGCGCGGCCATGGCGGTCTGCTTCACCATCGGCGGGCGGCCGTTGTCCGCCGCGATCTCGTGCAGCGCCGTCAATCCCGCGTCGCCCTCGAGCGCGTCGTGCACGGCTCGAAGCAGCGCCGCTTCCCGCGCAGTGATTCCCGCGGCACCCTTGCGCTTGAGGAGCAGCGGCGCCGAGAACCGCCCGTAGGCGCTCGAATAGCCGCCGAGGAGCAGCAGGCAGGCGACGAGCAGCGCATCGGACGGCGACTCCTGGACCAGGCGTTCGGCGATGCCCTCGTCGTGCAGGAGCTTTCCGTAGGCGAAATCGCCCTTGAGGAGCGCGCGCCACAGGAGCCGCGACTGCGCGCGCTTCACGAGGAGGTTCTCGTCCAGCGCCTCGCCCTTGAGCCTGAGGCCCGCCTCCCAGACATGCCCAAAGGGGCCGAGGAAAGAGCCCATCGCTCCCAGCGCCGTGTAGAGGTCCTCGGCGAGCGCCATGTCGCCGAGCGTCATGGCCCTGGAGACATCCGTGCCCGCCGGCTGCGCACCCATCGCGGGCGCGGGCATCGGATGCGAAGCCGGATGAGGCTCCTGCGCGCGCGAGCGGTTGAGGTACCAGATCACCGCCTCGGTCTTGTTGCGCACGCCGATCTGCCTGTAGAGATTGTGCAGGTAGACGCGCGTCGTGCCCTCGCTGTAGCCGAGCTTGCGCGCGATCACGCGCGCCGAAGCGCCTTCCGACAGAAGCTCCAGCATCTGGCGGCCCCGCGTGTCGATTCCCGTGGCTTTCATACGTACCCCCGGTCTTTCTGCAAAGCGTTGATCAGTTCCTGAAATCCTTCCATGCCAGAGGCTGATCCGAGATCTACCCCGAGGTCCTCCGATTCGGCGCGCACCATGCTGTCGAAATGCTCCCACCAGCTCGGGATCGAATCGACGCCCCGCCTCGCTACGCAGCGCGGCGAGCGCCTCGTCCATCGACCTCGCCGGCCGCCCGCCGAGGCCCGACACCATCTCGTCGTAGGCATCCGCGATCGCGCAGATCCGCGCGGCCTGCGGGATGAACCTGCCGCCGACGCGCTCGGGGTATCCGAGCCCATCCCAATGCGCGTGGTGATAACGTGCGATCTCGCGGGCGAGGAAGATGCGGGGATGGCGGTCGTCGCGCAGAATCTCCGCAGCCGCCTCGATATGGCGTCGCACGATGGCCGACTCCGCCTCGTTGAGCGGGCCCTTTTTCACGAGAATCTCCTCGGGCACCGACAGCATGCCGATGTCGTGGATCTCCGCCGCGAACCCGATTTCGAGTGATTGCAGCGGATCGATTCCGCTCGCGATCGCGAGCGCCTTGGAAGAGCGCGCCGACGCGCTTTCCGTGCCAACCCGTCTTGTCGATTCTCATCACCGCAGCTGACCGCAAGACGTTCCAGCGCCTCCCATTCCTCGGGCTGCGCGGGCGGCCTCAGCTTGGAGATGAGGCGCGCGCTTGGCCTGCTCTGCGCGCGAGCGCCGCAGTTCGTATGGCGTGTACCAGGCAAGCGCGGCAAGCTCGACGTGCTTCCGCGCGCTCTCGATCGCCGCGCGGTAGACGTGGTCCGAGAGCTCGGTGAGGCGCAGTAGGGCGCGTTCGGAATTGCCGGCCTCTTCCTCGGCGCTCATCGACGCACGCGAGCGTGTCGCGAAGCGAGCCGGGCATCTCTCGCGCACGGAGAAGTGCTTCCTTCAAGCCGCGTGAGCGCGATATCAGCTCTGCCCGAGCGGCGACCTCGTAAACCGCACGAGCGGTAGCAGCCGCGATCAGGGCGCGCGGGGTTCGAATCTCGATCTGCCATTGCGCTCAGCCTCGCGAACGTATGGCTCGGCCTCGGAGATCGCGCCCCAACGCGACGAGAAGACGAACGAGGTTCGCGCCGCAAGGACAGCGCGCCAGTAAGATCACGCTCACGGAATTCCTCGGTTGCTCCAACATGCGCACGCCTGGCTGCGACCGCGAGTCCCTCGACGATAAGCTCCAGTTCGAAATGGCTTTTGGCAAGATTCATCCACGCGACATATCGCGGAATACAGCGGATCGGTGTCCGTCCTTCAAGAGGTCGATTGCCCGCTGGTAGCAGCGCCCCGCCATGTCGAAGTTTCCCGCGATGCCCATCGCAAGGCCCAGGTTGTTCCAGATTCCGCTCGCTTCCACCGGATCGCCGGCGACCAGGCGAAGGGCATTTACGTAGTGCTCCATCGCCTCGACGACGTCTCGCTGTGTCCGCGGCGAGCAAACCGCACACCGTCGACGCCAGGCGCTCGAGCAGCGGGTCGCTCGCGAGCTTCGCCTGGAAGAGCACCGCCCGCGCGAGGATCAGCGCCTCGCCGGAACGCGCGTTCGTGTAGAGCCGCTTGCAGAAGGAAAGCGCGGCCATCGCCACGCCGTGAAGCTCCCCAGGTTCGAGCGGCTCGTGGAGGCGCTCGACCACGGGCGCGAGGATCGAGCCGAGCTCCGCCCTGCCGATGTCGGCAAGGCGCGACTCGAGGCCGCGGAGCGGCTCGAGCAGGAAGGGCGTTTCGCGAACCAGGCCGGTCGCGGTCATCGTGGTCAGGGCGGCTTAATCCTCGTTAAGCGGCCCGATTGTACCTACCTCCAGCCCCGGCGGCCAGTGGAGCCGATCACAGGCAGCATGGACCGCAGGACCCGATCCTTGAGGACGAAGTGGTGGTAAAGCGCCGCCAGGGCGTGGAGGCCCGCGATCCACAGGATGGCGTCGCCGAGCCAGGTGTGCACTCTGGCGACGGTGCTGCCGAGCGCGTGCGATTCGGCGACGAAGGGCCCGGCCTTCACGCCGGCGAAAAGCGTGAGCGGATGTCCCTCGAGCCAGGCACCGGTTACCGCTGTAACCGGCAGGGCGAACAGGAGAAGGTAGAGGAGGAACTGCACGATCTTCGCGCCGAGGCCCATCCAGGGCGCCACCGGCGGCTCCTCGGGACGCACGTCGAAGAAGCGCCAGGCGAGGCGCAGCGCCGTGAGCGCGAGTACCGTAAGGCCGAGCGTCTCGTGAAGCTGGCGGTCGAAATCGCGCGCGGACGAGTACACCCGCTGCTCCGATCCGCCCGGACCGTACAGGAACGCGACGAGGACGAGCACCGCCGTGAGCCAGTGGAAGGCCTGCTCGAGCGGGCCGTAGCGTTCGGGCCGGGGAATTCGATCCATGGGGCGGGGGTTCCAACGTTGATCGACAGCGGCCGATATTAGCAATTCCCGTATCCGCCCCCATTTCGTTCCTCTATGGCCCCGCGCTTCGTGCCGAGCCGCATCGCGGCGATCCTCGCCCTCCTCCACGCCTACATCGGCGTGCGGCTTCTCGCACCCTTCGGCCCGTACGTCGCGGCGGCCGGGGCGCTCGCGCTGGCCGGATCCTTCGCGCTCCTGCCCAAGGGATTCCGCCTCCCGCGCGGGCTGGGCCCGCAGGAGCTTCTGCTTCGCTGGAGCGCGACCGGCTTCTTCTCGTGGCTCCTCGTGCTCACGGTCGCGCGCGACGCATCCCTCATCGTCGCGGGGCTCGCGCTCGCGCCGTCGCTGGACGCGAGCTGGGTGCGCCTCTCGGCCCTGGGCGTGATGGCGCTCACCCCGGCGATCACCGCGATCGGGTTCTTCATGGCGCGTCGCGTCGCTCCCGTGGTCGACGTCGAGGTCCGCGTAGCCGGGCTGCCCCGGGCGCTGGAGGGCTTCACGATCGCCCAGATCAGCGACATCCACGTGGGCCCGACGATCAAGCGCGGCTTCGTCGAGCGCGTCGTCGATCGCGTGAACGCCCTTCGCGCGGACATGGTGGCGATCACCGGCGACCTCGTCGACGGCACGGTGGAGGAGCTCGCGCATCACACCGAGCCCCTCGCGCGGCTCGCCTCCCGGCACGGCACGTACGTCGTCACGGGAAACCACGAGTACTACTCGGGCGTGCACGGCTGGGTGCGCGAGCTGCGCCGCCTGGGCGCGCGCGTCCTCCTCAACGAGCACGTCGTGCTCGATCACGACGGCGCGCCGCTCGCGGTGGCCGGCGTGACCGACTACTCCGCGCACTACTTCGATCCCTCGCATCGCAGCGATCCGCAGCGCGCCCTGCATGGCGCACCCCCGCATGCGGTCAAGGTGCTGCTCGCGCACCAGCCGCGCTCGGCGCACGCGGCCGCCGGCGCGGGCTTCCACCTGCAACTCTCGGGGCACACGCACGGCGGGCAGTTCTGGCCCTGGAACTTCCTGGTGCGCCTGCAGCAGCCGTTCACCGCGGGGCTCAACCGGCTCGGCCGCATGTGGGTCTACATCAACCGCGGGACCGGCTACTGGGGCCCGCCCATGCGCTTCGGCATTCCGTCGGAAATCACCCTCATCCGCCTCGTTGGGGAATAATGGCGCGACGCGCCCACCCGAGCGCCGCCACCCAAGGGAGGATTGATGGCAACCGGAACCATGGCACGAATCGGTCTCGCGGCGTGGCTCGCGGCCGCCGCCCCGCTCGCGCTCGCCGCCGACGGGGACAACAAGGCGGAGACCAGGCCCACGCCGGCCTCCGGCGAAGCGAAGAACGCGAAGCCCACGCCCGAGGCCGACACCGTGAAGAGCGCCGGACCCCACCTGCGCATGGCGCGGCACCACGGGAAGAACCCGGGCGGGAACCGCGACTTGCGCCACTGCCTGGACCTCCCCACGAACAAGCAAGTGATCCGCTGCTCCGAGCAGAAGTAACGCGTCGCGCCGCTCGACTGCTCGCTGTACGCCTGGAGCGCCTTCAGAACGACTCCTTGAACGGCCGCAGATCCACCTCGTGCGCCCACGCCGAGCGCGGCTGGCGGTGGATCTGCCAGTAGGTCTCGGCGATGGCCTCGGGGTCGAGCAATCCCTCCGGACCGCGCTCCTCGACGATCTTCGGGAATCGCGCGCGCAGGCGCTCGCCGTCGATGCCGCCGTCGATCACGACGTGCGCGACGTGGATGCCGAGGGGCCCGTACTCGCGCGCCATGCTCTGCGCCACCATGCGCAGGCCCGCCTTCGCCGCCGCGAACTGCGCGAAGCCCGGCCTGCCGCGCAGGCTCGCCGAGGCGCCGGTGAAGATCACGGTGCCGCGTCCCAGGGGAACGAGGCGGCGAGCGGCCTCGCGCCCCACGAGGAAGCCGCCGAAGCAGCCGATGCGCCAGAACGACTCGAAGTCCGCGGCGGAAAGCTCGCGGAAATCGATGCGCTGGTTGATGCCGGCGTTGTACACCACGAGATCGGCCGGCTCGCGCGCTCCCGTGCCCGCCATCGCACGATCGAAGAGGCGCTCCACGTCCGCCTCGCGCGTCGCGTCGCACTCGAGCGCCTCCGCGCTCCCGCCGCCGGCCCGGATGGCCGCTACCACCGCGTCGAGCTTCTGCGCAGTACGCCCTGCGGCGAGAACGTGGTGGCCCCCGGCCGCGAAGCGGCGGCAGAGCGCGGCACCGAGCCCGCGCCCGGCGCCCACCCCGACCACTACCGCGCTGCGCATCGCCATGCGGCCGATTCTAGCCGCAATGGCGCATGCACCCCGTCACCACTCGTAGCGCCGTTCCTGCTTGCGCAGCTGCTCGCGCTGCTCCTTGGTGAGCACCTCGTCCATGCGCTTGCGCGTGTCGAGGCGCGCGGCGAGCATCTCGCGGCGCACCGCGGTCATCGCGTCGAAGTTCTTGAGGACGTCGGCCTCGCTGAGCGAGCCGGGTTCCGATTTCCACATGAGGCCGTGCATCGTCTGCATGAGGCCCCACTGCTTCTCGTGCATCTCCTTGCCGATGGCGGCGATCTTGTCGCGCTGCTCGTCGGTGAGGTCGAGGGACCGATAGGCCCAGCCGTAGCCGCCTCTCATTCCCTGGCCCTGGCCCGGGCCTTGGCCCATGCCCAAGCCACGGCCTCCGCCCATCATTCCCGGGCCGTAGCCTTCCCCGGCCCCGCCCCTCGGTCCCGGGCCGTAGCCCGGGCACTCGCCGGACGCACCGTAGCCGCCCATCATCCCGGGGCCGCCGCCGTATCCGCCCATGCCGTATCCCATGCCGTATCCGCCCATGCCGGGTCCCCACTGCGCCCACGCTCCGGCGGACAAAAGCGTCGCGCCGATCGCGGCGACGATCCAAGTGCGTTTCATGATTTCGCTCCTTCAGGGCAACGACACCATCATCGCGCCGCGCCGCGCGCCGTCGTTGACCCGGGGCAAACGCGGTTCGATTGCGCGCCGGCCTGTTGTTACGGCATGTGTCCCGGGGCCCTGCGGCTCGGGCGCGTTTGTCCCGGATCAAGTCGGGGCGCCGATCGTCGGGCGATGATTCCCGCGGATCACCCGGGGCGCGGAATTCCGGGATTTCAACCGCCCGAAGCCGCTGAACTCGGTTTCCCGCGCCGGGTCCCATCCGCTTTCGAAAACCGGGGACAGACCACATTTTCCATTCCGCGATATCGCACGCGAGTCCAATGCGGATTTCGTGGTTTGAAAAATGTGGTCTGTCCCCGGTTTACGCGGTTCCGGCTCAGAACTGCATCTCGAGGACGGCGCGCACGGTCCTGTGCGCGTCGTACGTCGTGGTCTGGTCCAGGCGCTGCTGGTCGTCGAAGTAGCTCGCCACCTGGACCGGGTCCTGCGCGAGGAGGTTCGATCCGGTGAGGCGCAGCTTCACGGTCGGGCTCACCTTCCACAACGCGTACAGCTCCAGGTTGCGCGTGACCGACTGGTAGTCCGTCTGCGTGTCCGAGCTTCGAACCGTGCCCCACGAGGTGAAGGCGAAGTTGCCCCCGAGCGTCACCGCACCGCCGTCGAGCTCCCAGTCGAGGCCGGCGTTCGCCGTAAGCGGCGGCTGCGCCGCCAGCCGGTTGTCCGGACCCGGGATCGACTCGACGTGCGACCAGTTGCGCGAGGCGTTCATGCGCAGCTCGAGCGCCGGCGCACCGCGGATGAACGCCTTCAACGGAAGCTTCGCGTCGAATTCGAGGCCCTTGGCGACCGCACGGTCGTCGTTCGCCGGCCGCATGATCCACACTCCGGCCTGCTCGAAGAGCTCGTGGACGATGACGTCGTCGATGCGACGGTAGAAGCCGGAAACGCTCACGTTGCCGCCACCGGCGAAGTAGTGCTCGAAGGCCGCATCCAGCCCCCACGCGATCTCGGGGCGCAGCTCGGGATTGCCCTGGAAGTCGGGCGTCGTCGAGCTGTTGTTGTTCGCGATGTAGCGCCGCGGGATGAGCTCGATCGTGGTGGGCGCCTTGTAGGTGCGCGCGAGCGCGATGCGCACCTGGTCCTTCTCGCTGCCGGGAAGCTTCCACAGCAGCTGCACGATCGGGCTGAAGACGGACGACCGGTTCGACACCTCGGTCACGACGTTGCCGACGCTCCGGGTGTCGAGCCCCTCCCATCGCAGCCCGAGGTACGCCGAGGCGCGCGGTGCGAACTCCCACTCGTCCTGCCCATAGGCGGCGAGCTGGCGCACGCGCGCGTCGTAGGATTCGTCGATCGTGGTGGGAGGATTGCCGTCGAACGTGATGTCGTGCTGCACGCGCTCCTCGGCGCGCTTGTCAAGCTTTCCGTCCCAGCCGAAGGACAGGTCGTGGTGCGGCACGAAAGGGGCGGTGTATTTTCCGGTCCACGTGACGTCGTCGTCGGAGGCGACGGTGTGGATGCCGCGGTCGAGGATGTGCGTGCCGGCGTCGTCGTAGGCCTGGAACGGCACCTCGTAGTGGCGGTGGAAGTAGTTGTAGAGCAGCTTCGACTCCACCTTCGCGCCGTCGGCGAGCGCGCGCGACCAGGCGAGCGAGGTCCTCGCCGCGAGAGAGTGCGTGTCGACCTCGAGGTCGTTGCGAGGATAGGGCGGGGGCGCTCCCACCAGCGTGCGCGCGGCCTCGTGGTAGCCGATGAGCGAGCGGCTCGCCTGCACGAAGCTTTCCCACGCGAGCGTGTGCCCGGGTGCGAGGGACCACTCCAGGCGCGGCGCGAGCGAGGCGAACTCGTACCACCCGCTCACGGGCTGCGGCGTCACGATCACCGAATCGACCTCGCCCGCCGCATCGCGACCGACCTGCTCCATGAGCGAGAATTCCCGGAACTCGGCGCGCCGCGCAGACGCGGCCAAAGTGTACGAGAGTCGGTCTACGCGATCGGCCACCTGGCCGTCGAGCTGCGCCAACGGGCGTCCATTCGTCTCGCCGACGATCGCCTTGGCCGTGCGCTTGGCGTGGGAGACCGCCTGCTTCAGCACGATGTTGATCGTCCCCGCGATCGCCTGCGTGCCGTGCTCGGCGGTGGCGGACCGGTAGATCTCGATCCGCTCGATCATGTCGGGCGACAACGTATCGATCGAGAAGCCCTGGGGAAGCGGCTGCCCGTCGAGCAGGATCTGGGTATAGCCGCCGCCGAGGCCGTGCAGCGAGATGCCGCCCTGCGCCGTGACGGTCACGCCGGGAAGGCGCTTGAGCACGTCCGCGACCGTCGAATCGCCGAAGCGCTCGAGCTCGTCGCGCCCGACCACGATCTTCGCGACCGTGGACTCGCGCCGCTCGTCATAGTCCTTGGGACGATCGACCTCGATCTTCTCCTGCTTGTGCGCCTTGTCCTCGCCGGGGCGGGAAGCGGAAGGCGGATCGTCGGCGCTCGCCGCGCGGGCGGCGAGGACGAGCGAGAACGCGAGCGCTGCCGCGATTTTCTCCAAAGACAACCTGGCTCTCTCACGGGGAGGCAATGCGCCGGGACTATACCAACACCGCGCCGCAGGATGCGGCGAAGGAGCTTACGCCGCTCGCGGCTCGATGCGATCCAGGGCCTCGGCGATGGGCGCCGCCTCGGTGGGACGCACCAGGCGCGCGACCTCGACGCCATCGCGCAGGAACACGAGGGTGGGCCACAGCTTCACCCGGAACGAGCGGCCGAGGCGCCGGCCGCTCGCGTCGTGCACCTTGATGTGACGCGCGCCCGGATGCGCCGCGAACGCTTCCGAGAGGAGCGGCTGCGCCGCGCGGCAATACCCGCAGCCCGGGCTTCCGAACTCCACCACGGTCGCGCCCGGCAGCCGGTCCACCTCCTCGCGCGTGGGCTCGGTCGCGGCGTACTCAGTGTTCACGGGACAGGGAGAGCATCAGCTCGTTGCTGCGCTTCACGTATTCCGCGGGATCCTCGAGCTGTCCGCCCTCGGCGAGCAGGGCCTGGTCGAAGAGCAGGTTCGCCCAGTCGGCGAAGCGTGCGTCCTCGGGGCCCAGGCGCCGCACGATCGGATGAGCGGGGTTGATCTCGAGGATCGGCTTGGAGTCGGGAAGCTTCTGGCCCGCCGCCTTGAGGATGCGCGCAAGGTTGCCGCCGATGTCCTGCTCGTCGGCCACCAGGCACGAAGGCGACTCGGTCAGGCGCGCGGACAGGCGCACGTCCTTCACCCGCGTATCGAGCACGCTCTTCAGCTTCTCCACCAGCGCGAGGTTCTCGCCGGGCCGCTCCTCGGCGCGCTTCTTCTCCTCTTCGGACTCGGCCTTCCCGAGGTCGAGCTCCCCGCGCGCGACCGACACGATCGGCTTCTCCTCGTAGGAGACGAGGTTCGCGACCAGCCACTCGTCGATGCGCTCCGAGAGCAGCAGCACCTCGATGCCGCGCTTGCGGAAGATCTCCAGGTGGGGGCTGTTCCTCGCGGCGCGGAACGTATCGGCGGTCACGTAGTAGATGCGATCCTGCCCGGGCTTCATGCGCGAGACGTAGTCGGCGAGCGACGCCGCCTGCTCCTCGCCGTCGGTGTGCGTCGAGGAGAAGCGCAGCAGCTTGGCGATCCGCTCGCGGTTCGCCGGATCCTCGGCGACGCCCTCCTTCAGCACGCGCCCGAACTCCTTCCAGAAGGCGCCGTACTTCTCCGGCTGGTTCGCCGCGAGCTCCTCGAGCAGCCCCAGGACGCGCTTGGTGCAACCGGCGCGGATCGCCTCGATGTCGCGGTTCTGCTGCAGGATCTCGCGCGAGACGTTGAGCGGCAGGTCGTTGGAATCGACGATGCCGCGCACGAAGCGCAGGTACGCGGGCAGGAGCTGCGAGGCGTCGTCCATGATGAAGACGCGCCGCACGTAGAGCTTGAGGCCGTGCCGGTGCTCGCGGTCCCAGAGGTCGAAGGGCGCGCGCGAGGGAATGTAGAGGAGCTGCGTGTACTCCTGGCGCCCCTCCACGCGGTTATGCGTCCAGGCGAGCGGCGGATCGATGTCGTGCGCGACGTGCTTGTAGAACTCGACGTACTGCTCGTCGGTGATCTCGGACTTCGGCCGCACCCAGATCGCGCTCGCGCGGTTCACCGTCTCGTCCTCGTCCGAGACGCGGTACTCGGATTTCTCCTCGTCCCACTCGCGCTTCTGCATCACGATGGGGATCGCGATGTGGTCGGAGTACTTGCGCACCAGCTCGTGCAGGCGGAAATGGTCGAGGAGCTCGTCCTCGCCTTCGCGCAGGTGGAGGATCACGTCCGTGCCGCGGCCGGCCTTGTCCACCGTCTCGATGGTGTACTCGCCGCTCCCGTGTCCCATGTCGCATTCCCAGCGCACGCCCTCGCCCGCGGGAAGGCCGGCGCGGCGGGTAACGAGCGTCACGCGGTCGGCGACGATGAACGAGGAGTAGAAGCCCACGCCGAACTGGCCGATGAGGTGCGCGTCCTTCGCCTGGTCGCCGGTGAGGGACCGGAAGAACTCGCGCGTGCCGGAGCGGGCGATGGTGCCGATGTTCTTCACCACCTCCTCGCGCGACATGCCGATGCCGTTGTCGGATACGGTGAGCGTGCGCGCCGCCTTGTCGACCGAGATCCGGATCTCGAGGTCCGGGTCGGATCCGTACAGCGCGTTGTCGGAGAGCGCCTCGAAGCGCAGCTTGTCGGCCGCGTCCGACGCGTTCGAGATGAGCTCCCTCAGGAAGATCTCCTTGTTGCTGTACAAGGAGTGGATCATCAGCTCGAGCAACTGCTTCACCTCGGCCTGGAAGCCGAGAGTTTCCTTCGCCGTGGTCGTCATCGCCTTTCGAATGCTCCTCGCGTTTGCTGCCGGCATCGGGGCCGCGCGCGATTCCTCGACGCGGTCCGGATGGGCCGTCATATGAGTGCGCGCCGCGCGAATTTCAAGCGGAACCTTCGCGCCGGCGTCGCCCTATTTTGCACGAGTCCGACGAAGCCATCCGAGCCGCTGACAACGCTGCGGCTCCCGTTCGAGGCCCTGCGCCGATGTGCGCACGGGGCGAACAGAACCGGCGCGGCCTGCGCCAGTCGCACATCGGGTGCGGACGATTTCGTTCGCACGCAAGGCATGGCATACAACAGGAGACATCCATGACACGGAACTTCAAGCTCGGCACCCTGGCAGCAGCGATCGCCAGCGCCGCTTTCGCCGCGGCCCCCGCGTGGTCCCAGGCCACCGCCGGATCGATTAGCGCGTCGCCCTCGGTCACCGGCAATACCTCGGTCACCGGCAGCACCACGGGCACCGCGGGCGCGGCGAGCGGCACCGCAGGCGCGAGCCAGTACGACTCGAGCAACACGCATCTCGACGCAAGCTGCCGCGACCCGGTGACGGGCCAGCTTCGCAACACGCCCGATTGCGTCGGATTGTCCGGCGCGGGCGCCGGCATCACCGGCTCCACGACCGCGGCCCCGGATAGCACCGCGTCGAAGGGCGTGCTCGGCGGGACCGGCCCCCATCGACGACCACGACCGGCACCACTGGCGCGACCGGCACGAGCGGGACCGGCGCACGCACCGGCTCGGGCGCGGGCACAGGCGGTACCGGCGGCGGCATGTGATCGCCGGTCGCACGCAAGGCGGAAGGGCCCTCTCGCGAGGGCCCTTCTGTTGTTGCGCGGCGGTCGCGCTTCTTCAGCCACCCTCGGCGCGCTCGACGTGCCGGCTGCGCGCCGGCGGGATTCACGCCTCCGCGGCGAGGAGCGCGCGCCGCACCAGCGCGGCGAAGATCGGCACCTTGTAGGCGTTGCGGCTGAGCGGCGCCGCGCCGGCGACGGCCGCGCGCGCGGCGTCTTCGACCGACGTCGCGTCGATCGCGCGTCCCACCAGGCTGCGCTCGGCGGCCACCGCGCGATACGGCACGGGAGCGGCTGCGCCCAGCACGATCGAGGCGGCGCGGCAGAGGCCTTCGTTCGCCTGCACCACGACGGCAACGTCGGCGACGGGCCAGTCGAACGAATCGAGCTCGCCCTGGCGCAGGTGGAACGACGCGGATCCCGCGGGCATTCGCGCAAGCCGTATCGCGGTGACGAGCTCTCCCGGGCGCAGGTCGTTCTCGCGGTGAAGGTCGCGCTCCGGTCCGAGCAGGAAATCCTCGAGCGCGACCGTGCGACGGCCGCCCTTCGCGCCCTCGAGCTCCACGTGCGCGCGCAACGCCACGAGCGCGGTCGCCGGGGTCGATGGATGCACGATTGCGCAGCCCACGTGGCGGAAGATCGCGTGGTAATCGTTCTCCCCCGAGAATGCATAGCAGTGCGTGCCGCCCTTGCGAACGCAGGGATGATGCGCGGAGCGGAAATACCAGCAGCGCGGCCGCTGCAGGAGGTTGCCGCCGATCGTCGCCACGCGGCGGATCTGCGGGCTGGCCGAGCCGCCCGCCGCCTGCGCGAGCGCGCGGTAGCGCGAGGCGATGAGCGGATGCGAGGCGATCGCCGCGAGCGTCGCCATCGATCCGATGCGCACGCTTGCGTCCGGCTCCTCGCGGATCGTGTCCGAGCCCGGCGATGCGAAGGCTCACGACGCGGCGCGGCGCGAGGAGCCCTTCCTTCATGAGGCCCAGCACGTCGATGCCGCCCGCCTTCACGATCGCGGCGCGGTCGGCCGGCCCCAGCATCGCCTGCGTGACGGTGGCCGCCCCGGGTTCCAGCTCGCCGACGCGGGAGATCGAGATCGATTCGAAAGGCTTCATGCGCGGCTCCGCCGCGACGCGACGCGCCCGAGCGCGGCGAGCACCGTCGCGGGCGTCATCGGCAGCTCGCGGATGCGCACGCCGATCGCGTTGTACACCGCGTTCGCGATGGCGGGCGCGGTCGCGATGTTCGCCGGCTCTGCGATGCCGTACGCGTCGGTCGCGCTCGTGCCCTGGTAATTCTCGAGCAGGATGAGCTCGATCGCGGGCGTTTCCTTCGAGCGCGCCACCTTGTAGTGCTCGAGGTCGGCGTTCAGCACGTGCCCGGTGTTGCGATCGAGCACGCGATCTTCGAAGAGCGCGTAGGAAACGCCCATCAGCACGCCGCCCTGCACCTGGCTCTCGATCTGCTTCGGGTTCATCGGGCGCCCGCAGTCCTGCACGGCGACCACACGCTCCACGCGCACGATGCCCGTCTCCGTATCGACCGCGACCTCGGCGAACTGCACACCGCCCAGCATCGACTGCGCCGAGGCCATGTCGCCGGACTTGCGCGCGAAGCCGCCGTAGTCGTCGGAGCGGCTCGCGACGGCGCTCACGCTGATCGGTGCGCAGGCGCGCGGCCGCCTCGCGGAAGCCCATCGCGCGCGCGCCGTCCGCGGTCGCGATGCGGCCCTTGCGGGCGACGAGCGCCTCGGGCGCACTCTCCAGCGCGGGCGCCGCCGCCTCGAGGAGCTTGCGCAGCACCCGATGCGCGGCGTTGCGCGCGGCAGGCGTGATGGAGGCGGTGGTGATGCTGCCGTAGGACGGCGGTCCGGCGGGAAAATCGGTGTCGCCGATGCGCATCCGGATGTCCGGCGGCGCGAGCCCCAGCTCCTCCGCGACCACCTGCGCGAGCACGGTGCCGATGCCGGTGCCGATGTCCTGCACGCTCGAGAGCACCTCGACCGATCCGTCGCGCAGGATGCGCACCTCGCACGACGAATTGGTGTTGACGTTGGCCCCCCAGAGCGACTGCGCGACGCCGAGCCCGCGCTTCACGGCGCCGCGGTCCGCGCCGGGCGCATGGCGCTCGCCCCAGTGCACGCGCTCGGCGCCCAGGCGCCGCTCCTCGCGCCGCACGGGGCTCGGATCGATCCGGTCGCGCAGCGCCAGCGCATCGATGCCCAGCTTCTCGGAGAGCTCGTCCATCGCCTGCTCGAGCGCGAAGGCGCCCGGCACGTTCCCCGGCGCGCGCATCGCCGAGCCCGGGCCCGGCGTTCACGAACACGTCCGATTGCGCGATCGAGAAGTCGGGCAGTGTAGAGGGCCTGCGCGATGAACCCCGGCCCGGCGCCGATGTTCACGCCCGCGGTGCCGTAGGCCTCCAGCGCGATCGCGGAAAGCGTGCCGTCGCGCTTCGCGCCGATGCGGATGCGCTGCACCGTCGCCGGCCGGTTGCCGGTGTCGAGGTGCTCCTCGCGCCGGTCGAGCACGAGCCGCACGGGCGCGCGCGCCTCGCGCGAGAGCGCGACCGCGGCGCGCACGTAGTTGCCCGCCGAGGACTTGGAGCCGAACCCTCCGCCCATCGCCCCGACGATCACGCGCACGCGCCCGAGCGGAAGTGGAAGGCGCGCGCCAGCTCCGCGCGAACGCCCGCCGTGTATTGCGTGGACATGTGGACGGTGAGGCCGTCGGCGCGCCAGTCGGCCACGACCGCATGCGTCTCCATGCAACAGTGGGTCTGCACCTGGGTGCGATACGTGCCTTCGACCACCACGTCGGATTCCGCCAGCCCGCGAGCCGCGTCGCCGCGCGAGCCCGCCGTGCTCGGCCCTCGCACATTGCCCTGCTGCGGCATGTTGGCGCTTTCCCCGCCGCCCTCGGTACCTTTCGCCGTGCACCGGGCGCTCGAACACCCTCGGCGCATCGGGCCGTCTCGCGCTCTCGACATCGACCACGAACGGGATCGCCTCGTACCTGGCCCCGATCGCGGCGAGCCCCGCTTCGGCCGCGGCCGGCGTTTCCGCAGCGAGCGCCGCGATCACGTCGCCCACGTAGAGCAGCGTGCGCGGCGCATTCCCCGCGTCGCCTTCGGCGGCCGCTTCGACCGCGCGCCCCACGGGCTGCGTGAATTCGAGCACCGCGCGCACGCCGGGAGCCGAGCGCGCCGGCGCGAGATCGAGCGCCACGAGTCGCGCGTGCGGAAGTGCCGAGCGCAGCAACCGCGCGTGCAGCATCCCGGGAAGGCGCACGTCCACGGTGTAGCGCGCCGCGCCCGTCACCTTCGCGCGCGCGTCGGCGCGCGGCACCGGCTTTCCGATCCACTCGAGCTGGGCGTTGGGCGCGAGCGGCGGCGCCTCGTCGGCAGGCACCTGCCGCTCGATCTGCGAAAGCGGGCCGGGAACGATTCCGACCGGGTGGCGTTGCAGGCGGGTTGCGGGAGCCATCGCTCAGCCCTTCTTCAGCGCCTGCGCCGCGGCGAGCGTGGCGTCGATCGCGTGGGGAATCGATCCGCAGCGGCAGAGGTGTCCGGAGATCGCGGCCTTCACGTCGTCGGCCGTCGGCTCGGGATTGCGTTCCACGAGCGCGGCGCAGCTCATCACGAGGCCCGGCGTGCAGAAGCCGCATTGCACCGCATCGTGCGCGATGAACGCCGACTGCACCGGATGCAGCTCCTCGCCGCGCGCGAGGCCTTCGATCGTGACCACGTCGTGGCCCGCGGCGTCGGACGCGAGCATCATGCAGGAGTAGACGGGCTCGCCGTCGAGCCACACGGTGCAGGCGCCGCACGCGCCCCGCGTCGCAGCCGATCTTCGTCCCCGTGAGTCCCAACGTGTCGCGCAGCGCCTCGGCGAGCGTCGCCTGCGGCTCCACGTCGAGCGAGCGCTCGGCGCCGTTCACGCGCAGGCCTGCGGCGACCTTGCCGCCTTCGACGCGCCGCGCAACGTGCGCCGCCTCCTTGGGCAGGGCCGCGGCATTGAGCGGCGCAGAGAGCACCGCGCTTCCCGCGATCGCCGCGCCGGTTCCCTTGAGGAATTCGCGCCGCGTGATGCCCTCGGCGTTGCCGCTATGATTCGGGTCGTGGGATGAGGACATGCGCGGCGTGCCGTGACGGAATCAACCCAGAATACGAGCATGAATCGCGCCGGTATTGACCCAAGGCAACCGCATCGACCATGGCCCTCAAATCCACCATCTTCAAGCTCGAGCTTTCCATCGCCGACATCGACCGCGGCTACTATCGCGACCACTCGCTCACGCTCGCGCGACATCCGTCCGAGACCGACGAGCGGATGATGGTGCGGGTCCTCGCGTTCGCGCTGCACGCCGACGACGCGCTCGAGTTCGGGCGCGGCCTGAGCGCCGAGGAGGAGCCCGACCTGGTGCGGCGCGACCTCACCGGCGCGATCGAGGATTGGATCGAGGTGGGCCTGCCCGACGAGCGCGAGGTGCGCAGGGCTTGCGGACGCTCGCGCGCGGTGCACGTGCTCGCCTACGGGGGCCGCGCCGTGGAGCTCTGGTGGGAGGGCGCGCGCGGGACGCTCGAGCGGCAGGAGCGGCTCTCGGTCGTGGAAGTGCCCGCCGAGGCGAGCCGCGCGCTCGCCGCGCTCGCCGGGCGCTCCATGCGGGTGCAGGTGACGATCCAGGAAGGCGACGCGCTGGTGACCGACGGGTCTTCCTCGGTCCACGTCGCGCTGCGCACGCTCAAGAACGCGGGGCGATAGCCTTCGCGCCCCGGCGCTCCCCTTTCACACCGCGAATCCCCGCTTTGGTCGCAGGCGACGGTTCGCCCGCGCGGCGCTTGCTATCCTTCGCGCCATGAACGGCTTCCTCTTCATCGCGCAGCGGATCGTCGCCTGGGTCCTGGTCCTCGTCTTCGGCCTGGTGCTGTGGGCCGGGGCGATCGGGGTTCCGGCATGGATCTTCCTCTTCGCCTCGCTCTTCATCCTGATCCGCGTCGCGCTGGGACTCGTCTCGCACGTGTCGCGCGTGCGCCTCATCTACGGGTCGCCCGACTCGGCGAGCTTCCTCAACCGCCACCGGCGCCTCGTCGAGGTGCCCTTCCCCGCGGACCAGGCGTTCACGATCGTGGAGGCGGCGATTCGCGAGCTTCCGCGCGTCGATTCGGTGGAGAGCACGCGCGACAGCCTGCAGGTCCATGCCCGCGTGCTGCGGCGCGGTCTCGCCGGCCGCCTCGGCAAGCGCCGGCAGGACCTGGTACACGCGACCGTGACGCCCACGGACGGCACATCGAGCATCGCGATCGCATGCGAGCCCGAGCGCGGGCCGTGGGTCGACTGGCTCGTCGTGGACCAGGGCACCAACCTCGAGAACATCGAGGCGGTGACGCGCGCCATCTCGCGCCGCGTCTCGGAGCGGCGCAAGGAGGAGGAGGCGCGCGCGCGAGAGACCGCGACCGAGAAGGAGCTCACCGAGGCGAAACTCTCGCTGCTGCACGCGCAGGTCGAGCCGCATTTCCTGTACAACACGCTCGCGAGCGCGCAGCTCCTCACGCGCAGCGACCCCGCGAAGGCCGACCGCATGCTCGGCAACCTCATCTCCTACCTGCGCCGCTCGCTGCCGCGCACCGAAGCCTCGCTCTCCACGCTCGGGGAAGAGGTGGAGCGCGCGCGCGCCTACCTCGAGATCATGAAGATCCGCATGGGCGAGCGCCTCTCGCTGCAGATCCAGGTGCCCGAAGCGCTCGCCGCGGTGCCGATGCCGTCGATGATGCTGCAAACGCTCGCCGAGAACGCGATCAAGCACGGCCTCGAGCCGCTGCCCGAAGGCGGGCAACGTGTGGATCTCCGCGCGCGTCGCCGGCGAGAAGGCGTCGGTCACCGTCGCCGACGACGGGCGCGGCTTCAGCGAGGACGGCGGCGGCACCGGCATCGGCCTGAAGCAACGTGCGCGAGCGCCTGCGCCTCGCCTACGGCGACGCGGCCGCGTTCTCGATCGGCGCGAACTTCCCGAAGGGCGTGGCGGCGACGCTCACCGTGCCCATCGCGGGGCCGAAGGAGGCGGCCCATGCCTAGCTGCGTCGTCGCCGAGGACGAAGCGCTGCTGCGCGAGGAGCTTCTCGCGCGCCTGGGGGAAGCATGGCCGGGCCTCGAAGTGCTCGCCGCGTGCGAGGACGGCGGATCGGCGCTCGAAGCGATCGCGGAGCACCGGCCCGACGTCGCGTTCCTCGACATCCGCATGCCGGGACTCACGGGGCTCGAGGTCGCATCGGCCGCGGCGCAAGCGAGCCCGCGCACGCAGGTCGTGTTCGTGACGGCGTACAACCAGTACGCGATCGATGCCTTCGAGCGCGGCGCCGTGGACTACCTGCTGAAGCCGATCGATCCCGCGCGGCTCGCGGCCGCCGTGCGGCGCGTGAAAGCGCGCCTCGACTCGGGCGCCTCGAACGCGGCGCAGGTCGCGGCCCTGCTCGAGAAGCTGCGCGACGGACTGCCCGCCGAGCCCCGCCGCGCGCCGCTGCAGTGGATCACCGCGAGCATCGGCAAGGAGACGCGCCTCATCCTCGTCGAGGACGTCGCCTACTTCAAGGCGGAGGACAAATACACCGCGGTCATGACCGGCGAAGGCGAGGCGCTCATCCGCAAGCCCATCCGCGAGCTCCTCGATGCGCTGGATCCCGCCGTCTTCAGGCAGGTGCACCGCTCGACGATCGTCAACATGCGCGCGATCGCCGGGATCACGCGCGACGAGACCGGGCGCGGTACCATCCGCCTGCGCAATCGCCCGGAGACGCTCGCCGTGAGCATCCCCTACATGGCGCTGTTCCGGAACCTGTGAGCGCCTTAAGCGCGGTTTAAGCGGACCGCGCAAGACTGGCCTTACTTTCCCGACACAGGAGGCCAGGATGAAACCGAGATTCGCCATCGCCGCGCTCGCGACGCTTGCCGCCGCCCCCGTCTTCGCCGCGATGAACCCGCAAGCCACGCTTCCCGCCGAGCATCACCACGGCAACATCACCTACATGACCGGCGGCATCGGCCAGAGCGAGTCGCACGCCATGCGGCGCGAGGCCCGCAAGTTCCCGCTCGAGCTGCTGTTCGTCTCGCAGCACGGCAAGCACGACGACTACCTCGCCACCATGCCCGTCACGATCCGCGACGCGAAGGGCGATACCGTCTTCCACGGCACCAGCGACGGTCCGTATTTCCTCGCGAAGCTCCCCGCCGGGCGCTACACCGTGGTCTCGAAGGATCACGGCCGGCGCGTGACGCGCCACGTGACGGTGAAGTCCCACGGCACGCAGCGCGTGGTGTTCGAGTGGAAAGGCGCTGCCGCGATGCGCCACGACGCCTGATCGCTCGAAGCGGACCCCGCTAGGGGCGCGCCGCGCGCTGCGCCGCGAGATAGCGCGCGATGCGCTCCTTGAGGCCCGGCGCCGAGGCCGAGCGCACCAGGTCGGCGAGGTCCGCGTCGTGCGGCGCATCGTCGAGGGTGCGATAGAGCGAGGCGCGGTGTTCCGGCGCGAGCGAGCCCGCGGTCGCGAGCGCCTCGGCGAGGATCGCGGGCCATTCCTCGGGCGGGGCGATGCGGCGCACGAAACCCATCTCCCGTGCGCGCGCCACGTCGAAGGTCGCGAGGCCTTCGAGAACCTCGCGCGCCGCGTCGCGCCCGACGATCCCCGCGAAACGCCGCGTGCCGAGCACGAGGCCGAAGCCCAGCCCGGGCATGCGGAACGTCGCCTGCGGCGCGGCGACGCGCCAGCGGCATGCGGCGAACAGGTCGACGCCGGCGCCGAAGTTGCGGCCGTGCGCGAAGGCGATCGTGAGGCACTGCGAGCGCGCGATCGACTGCAGCAGCGCCTCGATGCGCACCAGGCGCAGCACCAGGTCGCCCTCGCTCTGCGATTCGTAATCGCCGAAGTCGAAACCGGCGCTCAGGTTGCGGCCGCGCCCCTCGATGGCGAGCACCGGCACCCGCGCCGCCTGCGCTTCGGCCACCGCGGCGATCAGCGCTTCCACCATCTCCGCGGAGAGCGCGTTCGCCTTCCCGGGCCGGTCGAGCGCGAGGGTCCAGGAATGCGCATCGCGCCGGATCGAGACGCCCGCGGCCGCGGCGCGCCCCTCAGGCATTCGCGTAGCCGGAGACGAACTCCTTCGCCGCGCCCGTCTCCAGGTCGAACACGTGCCGGCGCACCTTGCCGATGTCGGCGCCGTAGGCGTGGATGCTGATGGAGACGCGGTCGTCGTAGGCGTTCGCCACGCGATGGATGTCGCCGATCGAGGGCGAGACCGCGTCCACCTCGCCGGGACGAAGCATCGCCGGCTCGCCCACGGCGACGATGCGCCCCGAATCGTCGCGGAACCGCGCGCAGGTCTCGGCGCCGCGCAGCATCCCGATGACGCCCCACACCGTATGGTCGTGCACGGGCGTCTTCTGGCCCGGCCCCCAGACGAAGCTCACGACCGAGAAGCGCCCGCGCGGATCGCGATGCAGGAGGTACTGCTGGTAGTACTGCGGGTGCGGCTTCGCCATCTCGTCCGGAAGCCAGTCGTCCTTCGCGACCAGGCGCTTCATCGCCTCCTTGCAGCCGGCGAGCATGCGCGGCTCGTCCGCTCCCGGCTCGAGGAGGGCGTTCATCGCGTCGACGAATTCGCGCAGGGGCTGCGGTTCCGGCATGCCGCTACTATAGCGCGGCGCTAGATCGAGGCGAGGAGCGACTGCAGGCGGCCGATGTCGGCCGGCTTCACCAGGTGGTGGTCGAAGCCCGCCTCTCGCGCGCGGGCGCGGTCTTCCTCCTGTCCCCAGCCGGTGAGCGCGATGAGCGCCGGGCGGCGCTGCGGAAAGCGCTCGCGAAGCGCGCGCGCGACGTCGTAGCCGCTCATTCCCGGCATGCCGATGTCGAGCAGCACGACCGCGGGGTCGTAGTCCGCGAAGACGGCGAGCGCGTCCGTGCCGTCGCCCGCGACGCGCACTTCCGCGCCGATCGCGCGCAGGACCATCGCGAGGCTTTCCGCCGCGTCCCGGTTGTCGTCGACCACCAGGATGCGGCGCGAGGCGACCGCGGGCGGCGCCTCGCCCGCCGCTTCGGCTTCGCCCGCCCCCGAGGCGGCGGGAACGCGCAAGGTGAATTCCGCGCCGCGGCCCGCGCCTTCGCTCGTCGCATCGACGGTGCCGCCGTGCATTTGCGCCAGGCGCCGCGCGAGGGCGAGCCCGATGCCGAGACCGGCCTCGCCGCGCACTTGGCCGCGGCCGCCGCGATTGAACATCTCGAAGATCCGCGGCAGCGCCTCGGCCGGGATGCCCGGGCCGTTGTCGCGCACGCGCACCGCGACCAGGGCGCCCTCCCGATCCGCGCGCACTTCGATCCGGCCGCCCTCGGGCGTGTACTTCGCCGCGTTGTCGAGCAGGTTCGAGACGACCTGCGCGAGGCGCACCGCATCGCCGTCGACCCACAGCGGCTCGGCCGGGAGCTGGATCGCCAGCTCGTGTCCGCGCGAGCGCACCGTGGACTCGGTCGCCTCGACGGCGTTCGCGACCACGTCCTGCATGCGCACGCGCGTGCGGCGCAGCGCGAAATCGCCGCGCGTCACCCGCGAGAGCTCGAGCAGGTCGTCGACGAGGCGCACCAGGTATTCCACCTGCCGCTCCATCATCGTGTGGATGCGCGGGGCGTCCTCGGGCGGCGCGCCCATGCGCAGCAGCGCGAGCGCGCTGCGCAGCGGCGCGAGCGGGTTGCGCAGCTCGTGGGAAAGCGTGGCGATGAACTCATCCTTCGCGCGGTCGGCTTCGCGCAGCCGCTGCGCCTGCTCCTCGATCGCCTGCTCGGCCTCGCGGCGCTCGGTCACGTCGCGCGTGGTGCCGGCGACGGCGACCACCTCGCCACCGGCCCCGATCACCGGCACGAAGATGTACTCGTAGATGCGCCGGCCGTGCGTGCCGGTGAACGGCACCTCGCCGCGCACGGGCAGGCGCGTCGCGATCACCTGCTCGATCTCGCGGTCGTGCATGGCGGCGTGCCACTCCTCGTAGCCCAGCTCGCGCAGCGCCCCGCCGATCGCCTCCTCGCGCGTCTTGCCCCACATCGCGAGGAGCGCCTCGTTGGCGTAGACGAACCGGTGGTCGAGGCCGAAGATGTAGACGAGGTCGGGAGTGTTGGAGAGCGCGGCCTCGTAGAGGCGGCGCTGGGCGTCGGATTCCGCGACGATGCGGTCGCGCTCGGCCTGCGCGTGCAGGTAGGCGGCGACGTCCCGGAAGTACGCGTCCTGCTTCCTCAGGCGCACGACCTCGGTCGCGTCCTCGACGCGGTGCACGATGACCTCGATCGAGCCGTCGTCGGCGAGCACCGGCGCGTTCACGGGATTCCAGTGGCGCTCGATGAAGCCGCCGCCGTCCTCGCCCGGGCGCCGGATGTCGTAGCGCGTGATCGGCATCGCATCGGCCGAGCGCGTGGCGAGGACCCGCTCGAGGGAGGCGCGCAGCCGCGCCACGCCCTGCGCGTCGGGCTCGGCGGGATTGTCGGGGAAGACCTCGAACAGGCCGCGCCCGACGATCTCCTCGCGGCGGGTGAGCGTCGCCCGCAGATATTCGTCGCTGGCGTCGAGGACGGTAAATCTTTCATCCGGACGCAGGACGAGGAAGAGGGCCGGGACGCCGCGCATCACGCGCGAAGGGTCGAAACCGGTCAAGGCGCTCGCAAAGCCATCGTGGGAAGGAACGAGGGTACTACAGGTTCCGCGGCCGGAAGTTCAGCGAGCGCCGCGGCAATCCACCGGAAGCCACGCGGGCGGCACGTCGGTCGCGTCGCTTCCGAGCACCTGCATTCCCTTCGGCACGCCGATCGCGTGGCAGAGCCAGGCGATCGGAACCGCGCGCTGGTCGGGGACCACCGCGGGACGCAGCGTGACGCGCTTGCCCTCGAGCGCCTGGCTCGCGTTGTTGCCGAACGTGACCGTGACCGCTCCCTGGTCGACGCTCACGTCCTTCACGAAGCTGCCCACGATCTTGTCGTGCGGCGGCGCCCCCGCCGCCTCGTTGTCCGCCGGCATCTTGCCGGTGGCGGCCCACACGGCCTGCACGCCGCCCTCGGCGACCTCGGCGAGCGCGAGGCCTTCCTGCACCTGCTTGCGCAGCGTCCGGTCGCGCAGCGCCGGGATCGCCATCAAGGAGAGGAGCGCGATCACTCCGAGGACGAACAGCATCTCGATCCAGGTGAAGCCCGATTGGCGCGGCATGCCGGAATCCTAGCCGATTCGACCCTGCGCGCCGAGCGGCTTCGCGCTCCAGAAGGGGATCGCCGCGATCACGATGCACGCCATGGAGAAGCCGAAGCTCGCGCGGTAGCCGCCGGTCCAGTCGTAGAGCACGCCGGAGACCCATGAGCCCAGTGCGGCGCCGACCGACATGCACGCGAAGATGGTCCCGTTGATCGTCGCGAAGCCGGAGCCGCGGAAGATGCGCGCGGTGAGGCTCGCCACGATCGGGCCGCGCGCGCCCTGCGAGAAGCCGAAGAAGAGCACGAAGGGCACCACGAGCCAGGGCGCCGGATGGATCGAAAGGAGCAGGAGGAATCCGATCCCGATGAAGGTGGAAACGAAGCTCGCCGTCGCCGTCGCGCGGAAGCCGAAGCGGTCCGAGGACCAGCCCGAAGCCATCATGCCGGCGACCGAGAGCAGCCCCTGCGTGCCGAACGCGGTGGCGGCCTCGAGCGGCTTCAGCCCCACCTGCACGAGGTAGGCGACGATCTGCGCGAGCATCGCGTACATCGCGATCGCGGTGAACGCGAATACCTGCACGAGCTGCCAGTAGGCACGCGTCCTCATCGCGCTGCCCACGTGCCAGGAGCGCGTCTCGTCGAGCGCATCGGCCTTGCGCGGCGCGGGCCTCGCGGGCACCGCGGCCAGCGCGCGCCAGGGGACCGCGAGGAGCAGCGGCAGCAGCGCGAGGAGGACGATGCCCAGCACCTTGTAGGTCGCGCGCCAGCCGTAGCCCTCGATGAGCCACTGCGCGAACGGCACGATGAGGAGCGTTCCGGTGCCGAAGCCGGCGTACGCGATCCCCATCGCGGTGCTCATGCGGCTGCGGAACCAGCGGCTGATGAGCATCGACGCGGGAACCATGCCGAGCATCGCCACGCCCATGCCGTTGAGGATGCCGATGCACGCCTGGAACTGCCACAGCCGGTCGAGGTGGCCGGCGAGCAGGCAACCGCCGCCGAGAAGCAGGAGGCCCGTGGGATACACGAAGCGCGGCCCGAGCCGGTCCACCAGCATCCCGGTGAGCGGGGCGGCGAGCCCGGTGAGCACCAGGTAGATCGAGTACACGCTCGAGACCTGCGCGCGGCTCCAGTGGAACGATTCGGACAGCGGCAGCAGGAAGACGATGAACGTGTCGCCGGTGCCGCGGCCGATCATGTTGCAGGCGAAGCACAGGACGAGGACGAGCGCGGCGAGTGTCGCCGCAGAGCGTGGAGCGTTCAATCGGAGGCGGCGGGGTGCGAAGCGGCGATTGTATCGCGCGGCATGCTCCTGCACCGACCGGACCATGCGGGCGCCGAACACGGCACCACGCCCGGCGTTCCAACGGGAGAGCCGGACGTCGGCTCGCAGAGAAGGAGGAACAATCATGACCATCGAACGCAACGCAACGCGCGCCCTGCTGGTCGGCGCCCTGGTCGCCCTCGGCGTCTCCGGCTGCGCTTCCTGGGGCGAGAACCACACGAACACGGCTTCCGGCGAGACCCAAGCGCATCGCGGACCCGTGCAGACCGTCTCGGACGCGGAGATCACCGCGAAGGTGAAGATCGCGATGGCGGCCGACAAGAACATATCGGCCTCGAACATCGACGTCGACACGCTGCGCGGCGTGGTCTCGCTCAACGGCACCGTGAAGGACGAGACGGCAAGGAGCCGCGCGGTCGACATCGCGCGCAACGTCGAGGGCGTGGTGGAAGTGCGCGACAACCTCAAGATGGCGGGCTGACGCTCGCTGCCTTCCGAAGCGAAGCCCGCGCAGCCCGGTGGCCGGCGGGCTTTCCTTCACCCGCGTCGCGTAGCGAACGCCGCCGCCGGATGCGTCATCTCGGCTTCCGGCCGCGCCGCATGCCGAAGAACACGATCGTCGCGATGCCCGCGAGCACCAGCGTGCCGCCTGCGAGCTTCCAGGGCGGGAGCGCCTCGCCGAGCAGCAGCGCGGAGGCGCCCATGCCGAAGACGGGAATGAGCAGCGCCCACGGCGAGACGACGGCGGCCTCGTAGCGCGCGAGCAGGAAGCTCCACGCCGCGAAGCCGAAGAGCGTGTTGCCGATCACCTGCCACGCGACCGCGCCCCATGCGGCCGGCCCGGCTGCACGCATCGCCTCCCATGCCGCGCGCCCTCCATCGAGCGTGAGCGTGAGCGCGAGGAGCGGCGGCACCGCGAAGAGGCTCGCCCACGCCACGAACGCGAGCATCGAGAACGAGCCGCGCGCCTGGGCGGCCGCCTTCTTCGCGACCACGTTCGCGCCGCCCCAGCACAGCGCCGCGCCCAGCACGATGCCGATCCCGAGCGGGGTCGCGGAGGCGTCGAGGTGCGATGCGATGAGCGCGAACCCCGCCAGCGCGAGCGCCGATCCGGCGATCGTCACCGCCGTCAGGCGCTCGCCGAAGAGCCACGCCGAGAGCCCGATGGTGAAGAAGACCTGCGCCTGGATCACGAGCGAGGCGAGCCCCGGCGAGATGTCGGCGCGCAGCGCATAGAAGAGCAGGCCGAACTGCCCGGGGCCGAGGAAGAGGCCGTAGAGCGCGAGCCAGCGCCACGGCGTGCGCGGCCGCGCGAGGAAGAGCACGAAGGGAAAGGCGGAGAAGGCGAAGCGCAGCAGCGCGAAGAGGAACGGCGGGATCGAGGCCAGGCCCCACTTGATCACGACGAAGTTCGTGCCCCACACGGCCACGACGAGGAGCGCGAGGCCGATGTCGCGCAGGGACATGCGATGGGGGCGCGCGCCGGGGGACATGCCGGTCATCCTATAATCCAGCCTCCACGGAAGCAAAGGACGCGGCATGACGAGGCGCGCGACGACGGTCACGCTTGCGGCGGCGGCGATCCTCATGGTGACCATGGGCGCGCGGCAGTCGCTCGGGCTCTTCGTCTCGCCGCTCAACACGGCGACGGGGCTCGGCATCACGACCATCAGCCTGGCGTACGCGATCGCGCAGCTCATGTGGGGTGTCGCGCAGCCCTTCGCCGGCGGCATCGCCGACCGCCACGGCCCGTCGCGCGTGCTGGTGGGCGGCCTCGTCGTGCTCGCGATCGGCATGGCGCTCATCCCGTTCACGAAATCCGCGGTGGGCCTCGTGTTCTCGCTGGGCATCCTCGCCGCGGTCGGCGCGGGCGCCGGCAGCTTCTCGGTCCTCATCGGCGCCGCCTCGCGCCACCTCACGCCCGAGAGCCGCGGCAAGTCCTCGGGGATCATCAACGCCGGCGCCTCCTTCGGGCAGTTCGTGTTCGCGCCGATCACGCAGGCGCTGATCCAGGGCGTCGGCTGGATGGGCGCGATGTGGTCGCTCGCCGGCATCACGCTCGCCTCGCTTCCGCTGGTGCGCGTCGTGGACGCGCCGGCCGCGATGCCGCACGGGACCTCGGCCGTCCCGCACGGCCCCGCGCAGCCGCTGCGCGCGGTGCGGGAGGCGATACGCGACCGCAGCTACCAGCTGCTCATCGCCGGGTTCTTCACCTGCGGCTTCCACATCGCGTTCCTGGTCACGCACCTGCCGGGCCAGGTCGGGCTCTGCGGGCTGCCCGCCTCGGTGGCGAGCGTCTCGCTCGCGTTGATCGGGCTGTCCAACATCGTGGGGAGCCTCATCGCCGGCGCGGGCACCGCGCGCTTCCGCAGCAAGCACATCCTCGCGCTCATGTACGGCTCGCGCGCCGTGCTGATCGCCTGCTACCTGGTCGCGCCCAAGACCGAATGGACGTTCTATGCCTTTGCCGTCGGACTCGGGCTCACCTGGCTCGCGACGGTACCGCCCACCGCGACGCTGGTCGGCAAGCTTTTCGGCGTGCGCTACCTCGCGACGTTGTTCGGGCTCGCGCTCTTCTCGCACCAGGTGGGCGGGTTCTTCGGCGCGTACCTCGGCGGCCTCGCGCTCGCGAAGACCGGCAACTACGACTGGATGTGGTACGCGGACATGGCGCTCGCCGCGGCGGCCGCGATCGTGAACCTTCCGATCCGCGAGGCGCGCATCGGGCCGGCCGCGCAGGCGGCTTCGACCTGAGACGCTCAGCTTCGCGCGCTCCACTCCTGCCGCAGCAGGCCGTAGATCGCCGAATCCGAGGATTCGCCGTTCACGATCCAGCGCTCGCGCAGCAGGCCTTCGCGCCGGAAACCCAGCCGCTCGAGCACGCGCGCCGAAGCGGTGTTGCGCGGATCGATGTCCGCCTCGAGGCGGTTGAGTCCCATCGCGCCGAACGCGTGGTCGATCAACGCGGGAAGCGCCTCGGAGAGGTAGCCGCGTCGCCAGTGCTGGCGCCCGAGGATGTAGCCGATCTCGGCGCGCGCCCCGCGCGGGTTGAAGTTGAAGAGCAGGCACACGCCGAGGAATGCGCCGTCGGCGTTTCTCTCGATCGCGAGCTGCAGGCTCGTGCCATCGGCGTATCCCGCCTGGATCCTCGCGAGCATCTCCTCGGCGTGCGCGCGCTCGGTCATGCGCGGGCGGGCGAGGTAGCGCGTCGCTTCCTCGTCGGAATAGACGGCGAAGAGCGCGGGCACGTCGGCCTCGTCCATGCGGCGAAGACGGACGCGGGGAAGGATCGCGAGGCTGGCGTCGGGCGGCATGCGCGATTATGCCCTCCTATCGGCGCATGGCTTCGCCGAACACCCATCGCGGCGGCGGCTCCAAGCGAGTGGGCCGGACGTCGGCTCGCCATGAGGTCGACGTGCAGGACAACCTGCGCGTGGCGGGCTGATCCCCGCGCCGCTGCCTGTCGCCCAACGGTGACGAAATCGCCGAGCGCAAGGTCGCCGGCGACGCGGTTTTCCCTCTCACGCACCGAATCGGAACGAATCTTGCATCGCCGACGCGTCCCATCCAACCGAGGAGCCCCTGCATGACTACGAAGACTTCCGCCACGCTGTTGCTCGCGATCTTTACCGGCGCGGCCACGGGATTCACCGCGATCGCCGCGAACCAGCCCGCCGCGCCCGAAGTGACCGACGTCGACCAGCACGCGATGCCGTCCACGCCGCCGGCAACGGAGAGCCCGTCCGCCCGCGCGCCGGCCGCCGAGGCGCCGAAGGACATCGAGCACTACTCGCTGCCTTCGATGAGCGTCACCGCGCCCCGCATGAGCGAAGACGAGCTGCTCACCAACGCCGTGATGGATCGCCTCGCCTCCGACTCGCACCTGGCGGGACGGATCGGCGTGGAGAGCTACCGCCACGTGATCTCGCTCACCGGCCGCGTCACCACGACCCTGCAGAAGGAGCGCGCCGAGACCCTCGCCCGCGGCGTCGAGGGCGTGCGCGACGTGAACAACTACCTCACGGCGCGGGTGGGAGCGATCTGAATCGCCGCCATGCCCCCCTCAGGTCCGGCGCGCTGGAAGTACCGCAGACGTTCGCCATGCACGTGGGCCGCTGAGGCCGGAGGCGGCGCGGCTAGCCGTGCGCGAGGCACCGCTTCTGCCGCGCCGCCACCCTCTGCGCGAACCACGCCGTCGTGAGGCGGCGCGTCGTCTTCGGCGTATGCAGCCGGATCTGCGGAAGGATCGCGCGAGGCAGGCGCGCCCCCTCGCGCTCGTCCGCCATCGCGAACACCCGCCGGTAGAGCGGCGAGGATTCCAGCTCCGGCCGACGCTCCAGCGCCAGGTCGCGGTGGATCTCGGAGGGCGACAGGTCGAGCTCCTTCGCCAGGGAGTCGGCGGCGGCCTCGGTCTCGCGCATCAGGTCGCCGTCGAGCGAGAGCTTGCGACGGCTGAGCGTGGCGATGGCGTGCTGCAACGCGGCATTGCGGCTCGCGTACTGGCCGGCGTTGTAGTCGGCGAAGCGGAAGATGTCGCGCTCGTAGGAGACCGGATAGTCGAGGAGGTGCGCGATGCCGAAGTACATGCCGCCGCGGCGCGCGAACACCTCGTCGCGGATCGACTCGACCACGGCGTAGGGATAGCGCTTCTCCTTCGCCTGGGCGCGCGCGAAGTCGACGTTCACCTGCATGGGGCCGCCGGTGCGTACGGGGTTGCGGCTCTCGAGCAACGTGCGGCCGAACGGCACGCGGCCGATGAAGTCCTCGTAGATCTCGCTCAGCTCGCGCTCGGTCTTCGCGTGGTCGAGACGCTCGCGGTAGGTCCGGCCGTTCGTGGACTCGATCGAGAGGGCGGCGTCGAGCACCACTGCGGGGATGCCGAGCTTTGCGCGCCGCCGCTCCATCTCCGCGCGCGCGATCGCCGGCAGGTTCGGGATCGCCGGATCGACATGGAACCCGCTTTCCTGCTCGGTGACCGCGACGATGGCGCACACGTTCTCGGGGGTGACGGGAATCTCGAGCACCGCCATCGGGGTGTAGATGTCCGCCGCCCAGGCCTCGCGATCGGGGACCGATGCCGGGATGTAGCGCGCGATGAGGGCGCGGGCATCGCCGCCGGACGGTTGTGGATGGGGATGGGGTGCCGCGCAGCCGGCGAGGGCCGCGACGAGGAGGAGCAACAGCCATTGCATCCCGGGATTATGCCGGGTCGCCGAGGCGTTCGATCAGGTTCGCCACCCAGTCGCGCCGCAGGATCTCCACGATGGCCCTCATCGAATCGACAAGTTGTTGCTGGTGGCGCGGCGCGAGCTCCTCGAGGAGCTTGCGCGCCCGCTCCTCGTGGAACCACTCCAGGTTGCGCGCCGCCGCGAGACCCCAATCCGTGAGGTCGACCAGCCGCTCGCGACGGTCCTTCGGTGGACCCGGAATCGGTGATATGCCGTGTGAGTTCCATGAGTCGCAGCGTGCGCGAGAGGTAGCCCGGGTCGAGATCCAGCTGCCAACTCAGCGACGACAGCGTGCGCGTTCCGGATAGCAGTTCGTGGAAGATTCCGAGCTGGGCTTCGTTCATCTCGATCTCGGAGGCGGCCTTCCGGGCTTCCCTCATGCGCCTCGCGTAGAAGCGATCGAACCGCACCAGTTCCCGGGCGCGCTCGTCGATGTGGTCGTACCGCTTTCGCCGATTCATTGCCTGGGTCAAAGATATTCGTTGCCCAAGGCAAACAACGGCCGAGGGTGCGACCGGTGCACTCGCTTGCCGGGTGCTCGGTGCACTCGCTTGCCGGGTGCACTCTCTTGCCCGGTGCACTCTCTTCCCGGTGCGCTCTCTCGAGGCAGATTTCCAGGACCGATGGGGGCGCTGAAGAGCCTCGCGGCGGCGTAGACTTGTCTTGTCCCGCGCCGTTGTCCGCCGGCCCGCATGGCCGCATGTACGGAATTGCCAGGCCCCGCCCCATGCTTCCCCACGATTTCCATCCCGTCCTGCGCCGCTGGTGGGAAGGCCGCTTCGGCGAGCCCACCCCGGCGCAAGCCGAGGGCTGGCAGGCCATCCGGCGAGGTGAGCACACGCTCATCGCCGCGCCGACGGGCTCCGGGAAGACGCTCGCCGCGTTCCTCACCGCGATCGACGAGTTCTTCCGGGAAGGCGCCGAAGAGGGGCGAGCTTGCCCGACGAGGTGCGCGTCATCTACGTCTCGCCGCTGAAGGCGCTCTCCGCGGACATCCACAAGAACCTCGCCGAGCCGCGCCGCGAGATCCGCGCGCTCGCCGAGTCGATGGGCTACCACGGTGCGAAGATCACCGCCGCGGTGCGGAGCGGCGACACGCCGCAGAACGAGCGCGCCGCGATGCTGCGCACGCCGCCGCACATCCTCGTCACGACGCCCGAGTCGCTCTACCTGCTCCTCACCGCCGAGCGCTCGCGCAACATGCTGCGCACGGCTCGGGTGGTGATCGTCGACGAGATCCATGCCGTGCTGCAATCGCGCCGCGGGGCGCACCTCGCGCTCACGCTCGAGCGGCTCGACCACGCCTGCGGCCGCAAGCTGCAGCGGATCGGCCTGTCGGCCACGCAGAAGCCGATCGAGGAGGTGGCGCGCTTCCTCACCGGCGAGGCCTGCACGATCGTCGACCGCGGCCACCGGCGCAAGATGGACCTCGCCGTGGAAGTGCCCGGGTCGCCGCTCGAGGCGGTGATGTCGCACGAAGTGTGGAAGGAGATCTACGACCGCCTGGTCGGGCTGGTCGAGTCGCATCGCACGACGCTCATCACGGTGAACACGCGGCGGCTCGCCGAGCGCATGGCGCACCAGCTCTCCGAGCGCCTGGGCAACGAACACGTCGCTGCGCACCACGGCAGCCTCTCGAAGGAGACGCGCCTCGACGCGGAGCATCGCCTGCGCGAAGGCAGCCTCAAGGTGCTCGTCGCCACCGCCTCGCTCGAGCTGGGCATCGACATCGGCCACGTCGACCTGGTGTGCCAGATCTCCTCGCCGCATCGCATCGCGACCTTCCTGCAGCGCGTCGGCCGCTCGGGGCACTCGATCCACGGCGTGCCCAAGGGCCGCATCTTCCCGCTCACCCGCGACGACCTCGTCGAATGCGCGGCGATGGTGCGCGCGGTGGCGGACGGCGAGCTCGACCGCATCGAGGTCCCCGACGCACCGCTCGACGTGCTCGCGCAGCAGGTCGTCGCCGAGGTCTCGGCCGAGGAGGAATGGGACGAGGACGCGCTCCACGGCCTCGTTCGCCGCGCCTATCCCTATCGCGGCCTGGATCGATCGAAGTACGCGGAAGTGGTCGAGATGCTCGCGCGCGGCTTCGCGACGCGGCGCGGAAGGCGTGCGGCGCTGCTGCACCGCGACTCCCTCGACGGCAAGCTGCGCGCCCGCAAGGGCGCGCGCATGAACGCGATCGTGAACGGCGGCGCGATTCCCGAGGTGTTCGACTACAAGGTGCTGCTCGAGCCCGAGGGCCATGTCGTGGGCACCGTGAACGAGGACTTCGCCGTGGAGTCGCTGCCGGGCGACGTGTTCCAGCTCGGCAACGCCTCGTGGAAGATCCTGAAGATCGGCAACGGCGTGGTGCGCGTGGCCGACGCGAAGGGACAGCCGCCCTCGATGCCGTTCTGGCTCGGCGAGGCGCCCGCACGGAGCGAGGAGATGAGCGACGCCGTGTCGCGCCTGCGCTCGGCGGTCGGCGCGCTGCTTCCCAGGCTCGACGCCGCCATCGAGCTCCTCCAGCGCGAATACTTCCTCTCCCTCTCCGCCGCCACGCAGGTCGCGGCGTACCTCGACGCCGCCAAGCGCGCGCTCGGCGTGATCCCCACGCAGGACGTCATCGCCCTCGAGCGCTTCTTCGACGAGTCGGGGGGCATGCAGCTCGTGCTCCACGCGCCCTTCGGCAGCCGCATCCTGCGCGCCTGGGGACTGGCGCTGCGCAAGAAGTTCTGCCAGGGCTTCAACTTCGAGCTGCAGGCCGCGGCGACCGAGGAGGGGCTCATCCTTTCGCTCTCCGAGGTGCATTCGTTCCCGCTCGAGGAAGTGTTCCGCTACCTCAACCCGAACACGGTGCGCGAGACCCTCACGCAGGCGATCCTGCAATCGCCGATCTTCGAGACGCGCTGGCGCTGGAGCGCGACGCTCGCCCTCGCCGTCCCGCGCAACCGCGGCGGCGCGCGCGTGCCGAACCAGATCCAGCGCATGGCGAGCGAGGACGTGCTGCAGGCGGTGTTCCCCGACGCGGTCGCCTGCCAGGACAACCTGCAGGGCGCGCGCGAGGTGCCGGACCATCCGCTGGTGAACCAGGCGCTGCGCGATGCGCTCGAGGAGGCGGTCGACGCGAAGGGCCTCGAGCGCGTGTTGCGGCGCCTCTACGCGGGCGAGATCGCCACCGTCGCGCGCGACCTGCCCGAGCCCTCGGTGCTTTCCCACGAGCTGCTCAATTCCGCGGTCTACACGTTCCTCGACGACGCGCCGCTCGAGGAGCGGCGCACGCGCGCCGTCTACACGCGGCGCGCCACCGAGGTGCGCAGCGCCGACGACTTGGGCGCCCTCGACCCGGCGGCGATCCAACGCGTGCGCGAGGAAGCGTGGCCGATCGCCGCGACCCCCGACGAGATGTACGACGCGCTCATGGTCGCGGGCTACATCCGGGAATCCGAGCTCTCGGAGGGATGGCGCGCATTGATCGCGCAACTCGGCCGGCGCGCCGTGAAGCGGGGCGATGCGTGGTTCGCGCACGAGCGCCAGGACGACGCGCCGGTCGAGCTCGTGGCGAGCCGCCTGGAAGTGCTGGGCCCGGTGCGCGAAGGCGAAGCGGATGCGTCGTCCCTTCTCGCGCTGGAGGGACAGGGGCGGATTCTTCGGGGCAGGTTCACTGCGGGCATCGCCGGGATGGAATGGTGCGACCGTCGCCTCCTCGCGCGCATCCACCGCTACACCATCTCGCGCCTGCGCGCGGAGATCGAGCCCGTGGCCGCCGCGGACTTCCTGCGCTTCCTCGCGCATTGGCAGCACGTGGCCGCCGAGGACGAGGTGCGCGGCACCGAAGGCCTGCTCGCCGTCGTCGAGCAGCTCGAAGGCTTCGAGCTCCCCGCCGCCGCGTGGGAGCACGACGTGCTGCCCGCCCGCGTCGCCGACTACGGTGGCGAGCAGATCGACCAGCTCTGCTACAGCGGGCGCGTGATGTGGGGACGGCTGAGCGCGGGCGGCAAGGCGGCGCTCAGGACCTCGCCGATCGCCCTGCTCCTGAGGCAGAACGCGCCTCGCGAATCGCCCGTCGTCGCCGCGGAGGCGGCAAGCCCATCGTCGAGCTCGGACGCGGCTGCGGTTCACCGGGTCCTCGCGCAACGCGGCGCCTCGTTCTTCCACGAGATCGTCGCGGCGAGCGGCCTGCTGCCGGCGCTCGTCGAACGCGCCCTCGCCGAGCTCGCCGGCGCGGGCCTCGCGACCGCGGACAGCTTCGCGGGCCTGCGCGCGCTCCTCGCGCGCCGGGACAAGCGACGCGACCTCGTCCAGGCCGCCGGCCGCTGGTCGCTGCTCGTGGCCCGTGCGCCGGACGCGGAAGCGGCGGATCCGGTCGCCCTCACCCTGCTCAAGCGCTACGGCGTCGTCTTCCGCTCGCTCCTGCAGCGCGAATCGAACCTGCCGCCGTGGCGCGACCTCGTGCGCGTCTATCGCCGCCTCGAGGCGCGCGGCGAGATCCGCGGCGGGCGCTTCGTCGCGGGCTTCGGCGGCGAGCAGTTCGCGGCAGCCGATGCCGTGGGGAGGCTGCGCGCGGTGCGCAGGATGGAGAAGATCGGCGAGCGGCTCGTGCTCTCCGCGGCCGATCCGCTGAACCTCGTCGGCATCCTCACGCCGGAGTCGCGCGTGCCCGCCGTGCATACCAACCGCCTGCTCCTCGAGGACGGGCTCCCGATCGCGGCGCTCGAAGGCGGCGAGGTGCGGCGCCTCGCCGCGACGAAGCTCGGCGACGGCGAGCTGCGCACGCTCCTCGCGCGGCACCGGCTCGGCCGCTCGCTGCTGCAACACCTGCGCACGCCCACGGCGCGCGAAGCGAAGGCGCTCGCCGATCGCGTCGTCCACTAGGCGGCGCGCCTTCTTCCGCCGCGCCTGCTCCCGGTGGTATCTTTCCGGGGCGGTCCCGCCGCATCGCCGAGGAGGGCACCATGGGTGCGATCGACCTGTTCGCCAACGAGACCGAGCCGCGCGAGTACGCGGACGGCGATGTGATCTTTCGCGCCTGGGACATGGGCGCCGAGATGTACGTGGTGCTCGAGGGCCGGGTGGAGATCGCCATCGAATCGAAAGTCCTCGAGACCCTCGGCGTGGGCGAGCCCTTCGGCGAGATGGCGCTCATCGACCAGGCCCCGCGCACCGCCACCGCCACCGCGAAAGGTCCGTGCAAGCTCGCGGTGATCACGGAACGCCGCTTCCTCTTCCTCGTGCAGCAGCGGCCCGAGTTCGCGCTCCACATCATGAAGGTCATGGCCGACCGGATTCGCAAGATGAATGAACGGGTATAGCGGGTAGAATTGCGCTGCCGTCGCGCTCGTCTCGACGGCGCCCGATTCCTCCTTCGCCCGCACCATGACCCTCGAATCCAGCAAACCGCAGCGCGGCGGTGCCGCCACCGTCTTACTCGTCGTTCTCGTCGTCGCGCTCGCCGCCTTGGGCGCTGGCGCGTACTACTTCCGCGCCCGGCTCGAATCGGAGCCGCCGCAGATCGCGCTCTCGACGCAGGCCGACGTGGTCGGCGCCGCGCCCTTCGAGATCGACGTGAGCGACAAGGGCGCGGGACTGCGGTCCGTGACCGCGACGATCTCGCAGGGCGGCACCGAGCACACGCTCGCCTCCGAGCAGTACGCGCAGCCGGTCGCCGACAAGAAGATCGCGGTGGCGCTCACCAGCGTCCCCGGGATCAAGGAAGGGCCGGCCGTGATCCGCGTCACCGCGCGCGACGCGTCGCTGCGCAACTGGCTCCAGGGCAACGGCGCGACGCTCGAGAAGACGATCGCGATCGACGTGACGCCCCCGACGCTCGAGCTCGTCGCCGACGACCGCTACATCGACTTCGGCGGCGTGGGCGCGATCGTGTACAAGGCCTCGCCCGACACCGCGAAGACGGGCATCCGGGCCGGCAAGCGCTGGTTCCCGGGCTTCCAGGGCGTGGTCCGCGGCCATCCCGACTACTGGTTCGCGTACTTCGCGCACGCCTACGACATGCCGCCCACCGACCGCGCGACGATCGTCGCGACCGACAAGGCCGGCAACACGCAGGAGATGCGGCTGCCCTATGAGCTCAAGAACGTGAAATACAAGAAGAGCACGATCGCCATCTCCGACAGCTTCTTCCAGAACAAGGTGGTGCCGCTCCTCACCGACATCTCGAAGCGCAACGGCTCGGTGAAGGACATCTTCGTCGCGGTCGACCACGACGTGCGCAAGGTGAACGAGGACAAGATCACCGAGGTCACGTCGAAGACCACGCCGAAGGTGCTCTGGAGCGGCGCGTTCCTCGAGCTGCCCAACGCGAAGGTGGAGGCGAACTTCGCCGACCAGCGCACGTACACCTACAAGGGCGTGCCGATCGACACCGCGTTCCACCTCGGCTACGACTTCGCGGCGACGAAGCACTACCCGATCCCGGCGGCCAACAGCGGCGTCGTGGCCTTCACCGGCTTCCTCGGCCTCTACGGCAACGCGGTCATCATCGACCACGGGCTCGGGCTCTACACGCTCTACGGCCACACGAGCGAGATCGACGTGAAGCCCGGCGAGGCCGTGACCAAGGGCCAGATCATCGGCAAGACCGGGGAGACCGGCTTCGCCGGCGGCGACCACCTGCACTTCGGCGTCTACCTCGACGGCGTCGCCGTCCTCCCCGTGGAGTGGTGGGACCCGAAGTGGATCGCCGCGAACATCACTCCGAAGCTGGAGGGCAGGAGCGGCGACGAGACCGTCGGTACGCAAGAGCGGCCGCGAGCCGCCCGGAGCCATCGGCGCCACCCCGCGCGCGGGGCTCGCGCGCATGCCGCACGAAGGTGAGCGCTCAGGGCATGTGCGCGGGCGACGAGAATGCCTGGTTCGCATCGAGCACGAACATCACGAGCGCATCGAGCCCCGTCTCGCCCGTGCTCGTGACTTGCATCGGGACGAACGCTCCGTTGCCGGGGCTGCGGTCTCCGGGATGGAGCTTCCGGACGCCGGAAGGACCGCGCACGCTTTGCTCCCCCGCGAGCACGTAGAACGCCTCCGATCCCGGATGCGAGTGGACGGGGGTGGTGGAGCCCGGCGCTCCCGTCGCCTCGTTCACGCGAAGCAGGTATTCCGCAGCGGGAAACCGGTGGATCGGCCCCACCTCCGTCACGGGTGTTCCGGCGCCTGATCCCGATCCGCCTTTCGCGGCCAGGGTGAAGAGCCACGCCTTGCCGCCGCTCGACTCCACCGGGAGACCATAGGAGCCCGCCGCGGCCCGCGCGGCCTCGAGCGAGCCGAAGCGCTCGATGTGCCAGTAAAGATCGCCGGACGGCAACGCCTGCGTCTTCTTTTCCGCGAGCTTGCGGATCTTCAGGGGCTGCGCACCCGAATCGAGCGGAGCGCAGCACAGGGCCGCGGCGACGAACGCGAGGCCGACGAGAAATGCCTTCATGGACAGCTCCTTGGAGTTGGGATCGGGCCGGGTTGACATTCGCGACCCGGCGATGAATCGTTGCCTCCCGGGGATCGAAGCGCCTGACGGATCGATGACGGTTTTCCTATGAATGGCCGAGCGCCGCTCGCGATCGGCGAATGGAGCGTGGATCCCGCGACCAACGAGCTGCGCCGCGGGCAGGAGACCGTGCGCATCGAGCCGAAGGCCATGGACGTGCTCGTGCTGCTGGCCGAGCGCGCGGGGCAGGTGGTGAGCCGCGAAGAATTCTTCGCGGCGGTCTGGCCCGGGCTCGTCGTGGGCGACGAGGCCTTGAGCCAGAGCATCGCCAAGCTGCGCCGCGCCCTCGGGGACGATCGCCGGGCCACTTCGTACATCGAGACGATCGCCAAACGCGGCTATCGGTTGAAGGCGTCGGCGCGCCGGGAAGGGACCGCCGCCGATGCAACAGCCCACGCGGCCGCGCGTGCATTGGCTGGCGTGGATCGGCGGGGCCATCGCGGTGGCGATCGCCGGCGGCTATCTCGCGTTGCGTCCCATCCCCGGCGCTTCCGTCGCGGGCACCGCGGGCGACTTCGCGGATGAGCGCCAGGGATCGTTTCTCACCGTGACCGTGCTGCCGTTCGAATGGCTGGGAAGCGGCAGCGACTCGGCCTATCTCGCGCGCGGCATCAGCGACGACCTGGCGACCGACCTGGGGCAGCTTTCGTCGATGCGCGTGATCGCCGCGACCGGACCCGCGCATGCCGCCCGCTACGTCGTGTCCGGCAGCGTCCAGCGCGACTCCGGCATTCTGCGCATCGGCGTGCACCTCGTGGATACCCGTACCGGCGAGCAGCTCTGGTCGGAACGCTTCGAGCAGCCTTTCGGCGACCTGCTGAAGGTGCAGGACGAGATCGTGACGAGGCTCATGCGCTCGCTCCCGGCGAAAGTGAGCCGCGCCGAGCGCGAGCGCCTGGCGCGGCGCTATACGAGCAGCCTCGCAGCCTACGACCTCTTCCTGCGCGCGAAAGCGCTTTTCCTGGCTCGCGGGCCGCGCGAGAACCGGGAAGCGCGCGCCCTCTACCTCAAGGCCGTGGAGGCCGATCCCCGGTTCGCGCGGGCGTACGCGGGCCTCGCGATGACCTACGCGATCGATCATCGATTGCGCGGCACGGCGCCGCAGCCGGGCGACCTCGATCGCGCGAAGGCGCTGGCGGAAAGCGCGCGCCTCATCGATCCCGACATCGCCGAGGTGCATTGGGCGCTCGGCTTCGTGCTGGCGCAGGGCCGCCATCACGAGGCGGCGATCGCATCGCTCGAGAGCGCGATCGAGCTCAATCGATCGTTCGCGGACGCCTATGCCCTCATGGGCGGCGTGCGGACGTATATGGGACAACCGGAGAAGTCGATTCCGCTGCTGCGCACCGCGATGCGGCTCAATCCGGAAAGCGGCTATCTGTACTACCTGCTGCTGGGACGTGCGTACCTGTTCGAGAACGACCTCGAGCAGGCACGGATCAACCTGAAGGAGGCGGTGGCGCGAAACCCGGCCGACCTGGAGTCGCACATCTATCTCGCTGCCGCCTCGGCCGCAGCCGGCGATCGCGCGGGCGCGGACTGGGAAGTCCAGGAGATCCGCGCGCTGGACCGCGGCTTCACGGTGCGGGCGTGGCTCGACAGCTATCCACTGACCAGCGCGCCGCTGCGGAAGCGGCTCGAGGAGCTGCTCGCGAAAGCCGGCCTTTAGCCAGACCCTGCGATTCATCCGGCGTTTCCTGCATTTCGTCGCCGCAGGCTGGCGAGGGCGTGCGGCCGGGGAGGAAGATCGCGGAAATCGTCCCGGGGAGCCCGCCATGACGCATCGGATCGCCCTTCTCTTGCCCCCTTCCTGCCTGGCGCTGGCCGGCGGCGCAGCAGCCGCAGAGCCCGACACCGGCCCGTCCATCCGGATCGGAGGCGACGTCGAGGTCTCGCGGCCCGTCGATGGCCCCCTTCATGCGCTCGGCGGAGACGTGACCATCGACGCACCCGTGAACGGTGACGTGCGAATGGCGGGCGGCGACGTGCGGATCGGCCCCACCGCGACGATCGCGGGCGACGTCGCGCTCGCCGGCGGCGACGTCACGCTCGAGGGCCCGATCCACGGAAACCTGCGCGCGGCGGGGGGCCATGTCCGGATCGACGGACCGGTGACGGGCGATGCATCGATCGCGGCGGGCACGCTCGAGCTCGGGCCCGCCGCCCGCATCCAGGGCAAGCTCCGGTTCCACGGCGGCGAGCTGCACCGCGATCCCGGCGCGCAGGTGATCGGCGGGATCGAGCACAACCCGGACCACTGGCGCCTGCACGAGCGCACCGTTTTCCAACGCCGCCTGCATGGATGGATCTGGACCGCGGCGCTCATGCTGCTCGCCGCGCTCATCGCGGCGGCGCTGCCGGATGCCTCGCGTCGCCTGACGCAGGAGCTGCGGGAGCGTCCGTGGATCACGCCGCTCCTCGGTCTCGTCGCGCTCGCTTCCATCCCCATCGCGGCCGTGCTGTTCGTGATCACCATCATCGGCATCCCGATCGCCGTGCTCGCTCTCCTCGGCTACGCCGCCTTGCTGCTCGTCGCCTATGTCTGGGTCGCCGTGGTGGTCGGCGGAATGCTGCTCGATCGCGTCGGGCCGGAGACGGCCGCGCGCACGGCGTGGCGCGTGGCCGCGGCGGTGCTCGCCACGCTCGCGCTTGCGATCCTCGTGCGCGTGCCCTTCGTCGGCGGCCTCGTCGAGCTCGCGGCGCTCGCCGCGGGCGTCGGGATGATCGTCGCCGTGCTGTTCCGGGAGAATCGGCCCGCGCAAGCGCCGACCCCGTGACGAGACGAGGCGGGCCGCCCGGTCCGCCTGACTTGTATTGACTTGTCTTAAAGCGGGAGCGCACACTCCCGCCGATGTCCCGCGTCCGCCCGGCCCGCTCCCCGGTCCTCTACCAGCGCATCGCCGACGAGCTGGCGGGCGAGATCCGCGCGAAGCGCCTGGCGCCGTTCGCGAAGCTGCCCTCGGAAGCGGAGCTGGTCGAGCGCTTCGGCGTCTCGCGCGTCACGGTGCGGCAGGCGCTGCGCAAGCTCGCGCAGGCGGGGCTCGTGATCAGCCGCCAGGGCAAGGGCGTGTTCGTGGCCGGCGCCGTGGTGAACCAGGAGCTCACCGCGCTTCGCGGCTTCTACGACAACCTCGTCATGCAGGGGCACGACCCGGCTTCCACGGTGCTCGCCTTCGAGTGCCGCCGCTCGTCGGCCTCGGCGCCGGAGTTGAAGCGCCTCGAGCACGACATCTATCGCTTCCGCCGCCTCTGGCACGTCGGCGACCTGCCGCTCGCGGTCGTGGACGCTTCCATCCCGGGAGCCGGCAAGGAGGTGACGCGCGAGGACGTGGAGCGCCTGCCGGTCTATTCGATCGTCCGCGAGGTGATCGGGCGCGAGGTCGTGCGCGCCTCGGTGCAGGTGCGCGCCGCGCGGTGCGCCCCGGACATCACGAAGCTGCTCAACATCGCGCCCGGCGCCACGATCCTGGAGATGGAGCGCACGTCCTACGACCGGCAGGGCCTCGCCGTGGAGCTCACGCGCTTCTCGGTGCCCGCGGAGCTCTTCGCCTTCCAGATGGAGGTGGCCGGGCCGCTGCAGATCGCCTCCTCGATCAAGCGCATGGAACCCACCCACGACGTCCGCCAGAAAGGGAAAAGAAAATGAGAATCCGCAGCTTCGTCCTGGCCGCCGCACTGGCGCTCACCGCGCTCGCCGCGTTCGCGGGCTATCCGGACCGTCCCATCAAGCTCGTCGTGCCCTTCCCCGCCGGCGGCCCGACCGACATCGTGGCGCGGCCGCTCGCGCAGGCGCTCGGCCAGGCGCTCGGCGAGTCCGTCGTGGTGGAGAACCGCGGCGGCGCCGGCGGCTCCATCGGCGCGGACCTGGTCGCGAAGTCCGCGCCCGACGGCTACACGCTGCTCATGGGAACCGTGGGCACCAACGCCATCAACGGCGCGCTCTACTCGAAGCTTCCGTACGACGTGGTGAAGGACTTCACGCCGGTCGCCCTCGTCGCGAGCTCGCCCGTGGTGCTGGTGGTGAATCCGAAGTCGCCCTGGAAGAGCGTGGCCGACTACGTCGCGGCCGCGAAGGCGAATCCGGGCGGCATCGCCTTCGGCTCGGCCGGCGCGGGCACGCCGGGCCACCTCACGGGCGAGATGTTCGCGACCGCCGCGCACGTGAAGCTGCAGCACGTGCCGTACAAGGGGAGCGCCCCGGCCATCACCGATCTCCTCGGCAACCAGATCCCCTCGATGTTCGATCCGCTCCAGGCGCAGATCGCGCACATCCGCGCCGGGAAGCTGCGCGCGCTCGCGGTGAGCGGCACCTCGCGCTCGCCGGTGCTGCCCGGCGTGCCGACGTTCGACGAGGCGGGCGTGAAGGGCGTCGAATCGCGCGCGTGGTGGGCGGTCTTCGGACCCGCGAACCTGCCCGCGGACGTCGCCGCGCGCCTGCGCACCGAGATCGAGAAGATCGCGAAGTCGCCCGAATTCCACGACAAGCTGGGCGCCATCGGGGTGCAGACGAATACCGAGGGCGTGGCGTTGCCCGAATTCCAGCGCGAGGAGGTCGTGCGCTGGCAGAAGGCGGTGCGCGAATCCGGCGCGAAGGCCGATTGAGGAACGCGATGCGACTCAACACCGAAGAGAAGGCGATGCTCGCGGGCGAGCTGGGCCCCGTGCCGCGGGCGGCGATCGAGCACCAGGTCAAGGTGGGCACGTTCTTCGGGGCGAAGGACTTCGTCCCGGTGACGCAGGCGCACATCATGGCCGACACCGAGAGCCTGGGCGAGCACAACGTGCGCTGGCTCGAGACGCTCGCGGCGCAGGCGAAGGGGCAGCGCACCGTGCGCATTCCCACCATCACCGATCCGCGCGGCACGGACTTCGCGAAGTCGAAGGAGCTCGGGCAGGCCGACTGGATGGTGGACCTCGAGAAGCGCGCCGTCGCCGCCTTCGTGAAGCTGGGCGTCTCGATGACGGACACCTGCATCAACTACCAGACGATCCAGGCGCCGACCCGCGGCGAGCACGTGGCCATGGGCGATACGGGCGTGGTCATCTATTCCAACTCGGTGTGCGGCGCGCGCTCCAATTTCGAGGGCGGGCCGTCGGCGCTTTCGGCGGGACTCACCGGCCGCACGCCCCGCTACGGCTTCCACCTCGACGAGCGGCGGCGCGGCACGCTCCACGTGCGCACGACGTACACGCCGCAATCGCTCAACGACTGGGGCGCGCTGGGCGGGGTGATCGGGCGGCTCGCGGGCGACTACTGGAACGTGCCGGTGATCGAGGGCATCGACCGCGCGCCCACCTCCGACGAGCTCAAGCACTTCGGCGCGGCGATGGCGAGCTTCGGCTCGGTGGCGCTCTTCCACTTTGTCGGCATCACTCCCGAAGCCTCGCGTCTCGCCGACGTCGCCGGCAAGCGCATGGGCAAGCACAAGGTCGGCCGCAAGGAGGTGAAGGCGCTGCAGGCCTCGTATGCGGTGGACAAGAAGGTCGACGTGGTGGTGTTCTCGGCGCCGCAGTTGAGCATCTACGAGCTGCGCATGCTCGCGGCGCTGTGCGAAGGCAGGAAGTTCAGGCTGCCGCTGCTGGCGGTCACGAGCCCCCAGGTGAAGCCCGACTCCGACCGCTTCGGCTACACGCAGCGCATCGAGGCGGCCGGCGGCACCGTCTTCTCCGGCATGTGCTTCTACCAGTCGTACGCGCGCGAGATCGCGGAAGCGAACGGCTGGAAGCGCCTCGCCACCAACAGCGCGAAGATGGTGAACATCCTCGGCGGCTACGGCTACGTGCCGATGCTCGCGTCGATGGAAGAGTGCGTCGCGGCGGCCGAGACCGGGAGGCTCGCATGAGCGCGAAGACGATCGCGATCCACCGCAAGCCCAGGCCCGGCGCCGCGAGCGGCAGGGTGCTCGTGGCGCGCCACGCGATGGGACCGAAGGTGCGCGGCGAGGCGCTCGCCGCGAAGGACGGCTTCTCGGCGCGCTACGACCTCGACCGCATCGCGGGCATCTTCTCGCGTCCCGCGCACAAGCTGGCCGGCCAGTCCTACGTCGGCAGGATCCTCGTGCTCGATACGTCGAAGGGCGGCGTCGCGAGCGCGTGGATGTTGGCCGAGATGCGCTCGCGCGACAAGGCGCCGCTCGCGATCGTCTTCAACACGGTGAACCCGATCCTGGTGCAGGGCGCGGCGCTCGCCGACATCACGATGATGTCCGGATTCGACGGCGACGTGACGGCGCTGGTGCCGACGGGGGTGGAAGTCGAGATCGATCCGGCGAAGCGCACGCTCACGATTCTCTGAGCGCCTCGAGGAGGCCGCCGGGGATCCGCACGCGCGGCGATTCATGGCTCGTTGACAGGGCGCAAAGGTTGCCGCGTGCCGGAGTGCGATGATCGGCGCATCGATCCCACGCTTTCGAGGCCGATCATGTATCGCGCGATATCCCTCGTCGTGCTCGGCGCGGTCCTCGCGCTTCCGGCGTACGCCGGCGAGCCGACCTACGTCCAGGGCAAGGACATCTTCATCGAGACCGGGGTGGAGGCAGCCGACCGGACTCCCACGTGGTATGCGCCGATGGCCGCGAAACCCTACGCCCCGGTCTTCGAGATGCTCGCCACGCGCGGCACCGAGGGGCGCTACTACCCGTACACCTACGCCGTCACGCTCAAGGACATGATCAAGTTCCACGGGCACGACTGCGAGGGCACGATCCACGCGGCCAACATGGCGAAGCTCGCCTTCGGCATCCTCTTTCCCGACGGGATCATCGACCGCAGCGTCCTGCGCGCGATCTCGGGCACCGGCCCCTGCTTCTCCGACGCGGTGGCGTTCCTCACCGGCGCGCGCCTGCAGTACGGCAACCTCGGTTTCTTCAAGAACAAGGACTACGGCCACGCGATCCTCCTCTACCGCGAGGACACCGGAGTCGCGGTGCTCGCGACCTGGAAGAAAGGCATCAACAACATTCCCGGCGAGCCGGTCGTGCTTCCGGAGTCGATCGCATGGAAGCCCAAGGTCTCGACGCAGGAGATGATGGAGCTCAAGCGGGCGGTCAAGGTGCAGAAGACGCCGACGCCCTACCAGGTCGACCTCATGCGCTACCAGCAGTTCGTGCACGTGAACGACGTGCTCGACCATCCCGTCGAGGCGAGCTACCAGGCGAAGGTGATTCCCGACTTCCGCTGGGAGGACTGGGCCGATCCGTCGTTCGCGATGAACCGGACCTTCCGCCGCAGCGACATCGAGCTCAAGAACTTTCCCAACCGCGGGAAGCCGATCGAGGGTCCGGGGCGCTGACGACGCGCGCCGATCACTGCGTGCGCACGTCGAAGGCATCCACCACGACATAGGAGCCGTCGATGTTCACCACCTTGATCATCAGCGTATGGGGACCGTTGGTGAGCCCATCGGCGCGGAAGATCGTCATCTGGTAGCCCTCGATCGGGTATTGCTGGAAGAGCTTCTGCCGCTTCACGAAGGCGCCGTCGAGATAGATGTCGGCGACACCGGCGGCGCTGTCCTTCTCGCAGCCGATCCAGCTCACCGAGGTTCCGGTGAAGCTGAAGGTGGCGGTCGCGCCGGTCTGGCTCGACGTGGACGTCACGCCCTCGCTCCACACCCGGGCATTGTTGTCGTGGGTCCACGCGCCGGTGTACGCGATCGACGGATCGTAGTCCTCGTAGCGCCTTCCGGGCGTCATCACGTCCAACGCGTCGACCACGACCCTCGCAGCGCTCGACGCGGCGTTCTTCCCGCCGGTCGCCTGGATCGTCAGCGTGTGGTCGCCGTCGGTCATTCCGGTCTTCGTGAACACGATCGGCTGATACGTGGCGGTCGATGAATACAGGTCGACCTGCGCCGGCGCGCCCGCGTCGATCTGCACATTGGCGATTCCCGCGTCCGGCCCGCGATACCCGATCCAGCTGATTCCCGTCCCGCGGAACGGCACCGTCATGGTTTCTCCGGCGGCCTGGGTTTCGTGCGCGGTGACGGGGAGCTCCGGCAGGTTCGAGACGCCGCTGCCGCTCCAGGGAAAGTCCTGGCTCGACTTGGTCCAGCCGGCGCTGTACTCGAGGTCGGGATTCGTGTCCTGCCAATGCGACACGGTGAAATCCGGCTGGATATCGAAGGCGTCCACGACCACGACGTTTCCCTCCGCCTGGCTGTTCTGCCGGCCGGTCACCGTGATCGTGAGCGTGTGCGGGCCCGGGCCGAGGTCGTAGGCCGTGAAGATCGGCGTGTGGATCTCGTCGCTCGGACGCGCGAAGAGATCGACTTCTTTCAGCGGGCCCGAATCGACGCCGACCTGCGCGATGCCCATGCCCCGGCCGCGGCTGCCGATCCATCTCACCGAGGTCCCGACGAAACGGATCGAGGCCGTCGCGCCGGCCATCGTGGCCTGCATGGCGGAGCCGCCGCTCCACCCCTTGCTCGAATCGCTCCGGGTCCACGTGCCGGTCATGGTCACGGCCGGGTCGGATTCCTCGACGCGCATTCCGGCGGTCGGGAGCGTCGAGGACGCGCCCGGGTCGCCGCCGCCGGAAGTGGCGGTGGACGTGGAGCCGCCTCCCCCGCTGCACGAAACGAGGAGTACCGCGAGCAGCAAGGCAAGGACACGTGGCATGTAGCGCTTCGCGGACGGCGTTTGTGGATGCGTGTCCGCAAAACTGCCACACGGAAGGAGGCGCGTATGTAGGAGCCGATCCGGCGGCGCTGTCAGCCATCGTGCCGCGGGAGGGATGCTGTCGAATTTGCATCCCGTCGTTCGACTCGATCAGGCAAGGACAACCAACCCAGGAGACAGGCGATGCGATTCCTTTCGATGGTCCGGATCGACGAAAAGAGCGGCCAGAGGCCCAGCGAGCGGCTGATGACCGAGATGGGCAAGCTCATGGAGGAGGCGACGCGCGAGGGATGGCTCGTCTCGACCGCGGGCCTCAGGCCCACCGCCGAGGGCAAGCGCGTGCGCTGGAACCGCGGCAAGCTCACCGCCACCGACGGGCCGTTCACCGAGACCAAGGAGGTGATCGGCGGCTACGCGGTCCTCGAGGCGCCGTCGATGGCGGCCGCGCTCGAGCTCACCCAGCGCTTCCTTCGCGTGCACGGCGACGAGTGGAACGTGGAGTGCGAAGTGCGCGCGCTCGATGGGCCGGACTTCGGCGCGGACCAGCGCTGCGGTCAGGCGGAGAGCGCTGCACGGTAACTGAAGTCGAGGGTCGGGGAAAGGGTGCGCGCCGTCACCGTCGACTCGTGCGGCGCGCCTTCGCGTGAAAGGGCGCTACCCCTCGAGCGGGCCGAGGAAATCCCCCTTGCCGATCTCGACGCCGTTATGCCGCAGGATGTCGTAGCCGGTCGCGCAATGGAAGAACACGTTCGGCAGCACGCGCGTGAAGAGGTAGCGCGACCCGGGCCACGTCTTCGATTCGCCCTGCGCCTGGAACGTCACCATTCGGCTGCCGTCGTCGAACTGCTCGGGCTTGAGCGTCCTGAGATAGGCGACGGTCTTGCGCAGCCGCTGGATGAGCTCGGGGAACGTGGTCTCGCTGTCCTCGTACTTCGGCGACTCGACCTGCGCGAGGCGCGCGGTGCCGATCTTCGCGACGTCGGCGGCGATCTGCACCTGCTTCGAGAGCGGGAACATGTCGGGATAGAGGCGGCTCGCGATGAGCACCGAGGGCTCGATCTTCTTCGCCTCCGCGTGCGCGGCGCCCTTCTCCAGGACGTGGATGAAGTTCTCGAGGGCACGGGTGATCGGGGGGACGCTCGCGTCGTACATGGCGGGCATTTCGGACTCCGTTGTTTTCGGGACCGCAAGCGTATCACCGACGCGTAGCGCCTTCCGGTAGAGATTCGCGAGGGGGCTCGCGGATTGCCCTCCTGGCGGATGTGGACTAGACTTAGTCAAGTCCACCATGAAATCCGTCAACATCCACGAAGCCAAGACGCATCTCTCCCGCCTGGTCGAGCGTGTGCAGGCGGGCGAGGAGATCGTCATCGCGAAAGCGGGGCGCCCCGCCGCGCGGCTGGTGCCCATCGAGGGCGTTGGCAAGCCGGTGAAGATCGGCGGACTCAAGCCGCGCACGCCCGTCCCGGACGATTTCAACACGATGTTCGAGAAGGAGATCGAGGCCTTGTTCGCCGGCGTCTCCCCCTCCGGTGCGGCCCGCCGACGCAAATGAGCCGCTTCCTGGTGGATACGCAGTTGCTGCTCTGGAACGTCTACGGCTCGCGGAAGCTGCCGGCCAGTGTCGCGCGCCTCTTCCGCGACGGACGCCACGAATTCTTCTACAGCGCCGCGAGCCTCTGGGAGATCGCGATCAAGGCCGCGAGGGGCCGCGCAGATTTCGTGGCCGACACCGCGGCGATCCGCGACACCCTCGAAGCGAACGGCTTCCACGAGCTTCCCGTCGCGGCGCAGCACGCCGTGGCGCTCTCGAGCCTGCCTCCGATCCATGCCGACCCGTTCGATCGAATGCTCGTCGCGCAGTCGATCGTCGAGCCGATGGCGCTCATCACGACGGACGAGCGCCTGGCCGCCTATCCGGGAACGATCGAGGTCGTCTAGGGCGAGCGGAAGGCCTATTCGGCGGCCTCCACGATGCGCAGGTCCCGATCGACGGAGCCCTCGCCGAGCGCGCGCAGCGCTTCCTGGTACGCGGGGCCGTCGTGGCATGCGACCGCGGCGCCCAGGCTGGGAAACTCGACCAGGACCGTCCGCTGCAGGACTCCGCCCTCGTACGCGTGCGCCGCAGTGCTGCGCGCGAGGAACTTGCCGCCGGCCGCCTGGATGGCCGGGCCCGCCAGCTTCGCGTACGCGGCGAGCTTCTGTGGATCGTGCACCGCACGGTAGAGAGAAACCCAATACGCCTTTGCCATCGCGACCTCCTTGAAGGGCACAATCCGCAACTATCTCATAGCGATTCGTAAGAGCGACCCCCCGCGCAGCTCCGCGGTAGCTTCGTGGCGCGCCCTGCTACTTCTTCTCCACGACCACGCGCCCGTCCTTCACGTAGACCCGGTACCGGTTCCCGTCCTTGCACGCGGCGACGAAGTCGTTGTCGCCCTGCGCGACGTAGCTTACGACCTCGCCGCAGGGCTTGCCCTGGAGCGCGATGACGGCGGCGAGGTCCTGGCGCTGCTTCGGATCGTCGGCGGCGAGGGCGATCGACGCGCCACAGCACGACACGAGGAGAGCGATGGCGATTCGATGCATGATTCCTCCTAGGAGAATTCGGCGAGCTTGCGTGGATCGGTGAGCACGGCCCATAGCGCGTTGCGCGAGGCGCTCACGTCGTGCGCGAGGCCGGGGTCGCGATCCTGCAGCAACGAGAGCACCTTCATCAGCAGCAGATCGAACGCGGGTCGCAGCTGCGAAAGCGTGGGCGGCCGTGCGCCCTTGTGGTACGCGCGGAACTCCCCCACGAGGTCGTCGACCTGGTTCTTGAGGGAGAGCTTGGTGAGGAGGCCGATCGCACTCGTATCCTTGAGCCGCTCCTCGAGCGCCTTGAGGTCGAGCGGCGCGGGCGCGGGCGCGGCGCTTCGCTGCGGCCGGCGCGGGCGCAGGCGGCTTCGCTGCTGGAGCTGGAGCGGGCGCGGGCGGCTTCGCTGCGGCCGCGGCGGGCGCAGGCGCGGCGCTCGCCACCTTCGGTTGCGGCTTGGCCGGGGGCGCGGCGGGAGTCGACGCCTTTTGCGTGGGCTCGGGCTTGGGTACCGTCGCCGCGGCTGAAGCGGCGGGCTTCGGCGCAGTCGTCTCGACCAGTTTGGCCGGGCTCGCGCCGTGCGTCGATGGTGCAGCTTCGGCGCCCGGAGCGGGCGGCGGAGGTGCGGCAGGTTCGACAGCGCAGGCTGCAAGGACCGCGAGGCACGCTGCGACGAGGAAACGAAGAATCAATGCCCATGCATCCATCATGCACTCGATCCGCACCCGCGGGTTCGAAGAATGGGTAGTCCCGTCGACATGATGTGGAGGGGTGGCCGTACCCTGCCGTTTGTCTTGCCCTTTCATGCCATTTGGCATAACCTCGCCCCATGGAATACGTCATCGCCGCGCTGGGCGGTCCGAAGGTGATCGCGAGCGAGCCGGCCACCGCGGGCGAATGGGTGAGCCGGATCGAATCGGGCCTCCCGGCGGCCTCCGCCCTCGCATTCAAGGAGACGCTCGGCCTCACGAACGCCGAGCTCGCCGCGCTTCTCGGCGTGAGCGTCCGTACTCTGGCTCGCTGGGATCCGTCACGCTCGAGGCTCGACCTGGTGAGCGGAGATCGCCTCGTGCGCTCCGCCCGCCTCTTCGCGATCGCCGCGGAGGTGCTGGAGGATACGGATGCCGCCGCGCGGTGGATGAAAGCGCCGCAGCGAGCGCTCGCGGGAGCCGTGCCGCTCCATCTCGCGCAGACCGACGTCGGCACCCGCGCGGTCGAAGCGCTGCTCGGCCGCATGGAGCACGGCGTCTACACCTGATGCAGGCGTTCCGCATCGTCAAGGAGAGGCACGTCCTCACGGCCTTCTCGGGCGACGGTGCGCGCGCCTACGGAGGACGCTGGAACCGGCCGGGCGTCCCATGGTTTACGCGCGCAGACGCGGGCGCTCGCGGCACTGGAGGCGCTCGCCCACTTCGCCGGCGCCGAACGCCGCATTCCCTTCGTCACGTTCGAGATCGAGGTTCCCGATTCGCTGGTGATTCGACTCGCTCCGGGCGACCTCCCCGCGGATTGGCGCAGCGAGGAGCCGCGCGCATCGACGCAGGATCTCGGCTCCGAGTGGCAGCTTCGCGGCGATTCGGTCGCGCTCGTCGTGCCGTCCACCCTCATTCCGCGCGAATACTGCCTGCTGCTGAATCCCGACATCACGGATCGCGGAGGGATGTGCGGTATCCGGAGCCGATGCCGATGCGCATGGCCGGCGAGATTCTCGGTCTTATATCATTCGGGTATTCCCACCGAGTTTCCCGCATGCCGCGCGCCGAAAAGAAGTCCACCAACGGCTTCACGCCGTACCAGAAGTTCGTCGTAGCCTCGCTCGCCTTCCTGCAGTTCGCGGTGATCCTGGACTTCATGATCGTGGCGCCGCTGGGCGCGCTGGTGATGCCCGCGCTCGGCATGTCGCCGCGCCAGTTCGGGCTCATCGTCTCGGCCTATGCATTCAGCGCGGGCGCGAGCGGCCTCCTGGTGGCGGGCTTTGCCGACCGCTTCGACCGCAAGAAGCTGCTGCTCTTCTTCTATGCGGGCTTCGTGCTGGGGACGCTCTGGTGCGGCCTCGCCAACTCGTTCCATGCCCTGCTCGCCGCCCGCATCGTCACCGGCGTCTTCGGCGGCGTCATCGGCTCGGTGGTGCTGGCGATCGCCACCGACCTGTTCGCGCCGGAACAGCGCGGCCGCGTGATGGGCTTCATCCAGACGGCGTTCGCCGCGAGCCAGATCCTGGGACTGCCCGCGGGCATCTACCTCTCCAACCGCTGGGACTGGCACGCGCCGTTCCGGGCGATGGTGGTCATCGGCATCGTCGCGGGCCTCGTGGTCGCGTGGAAGCTGCGACCCGTCGCGGCGCACCTCAAGGAGCGGCAGGAACGCAGCCCCTGGATGCACCTCTACCATACGGTGCGCGAGCCGCGCCACTGGAGCGCGTTCCTCACGATGATGCTGCTCGCGACCGGCGGCTTCATGCTGATGCCGTTCGGCAGCGCCTACGTCGTCAACAACCTGGGCATCGCGATCACGAGCCTGCCGACGATCTACCTCATCACCGGCATGTTCACGATCTTCATCGGGCCGCTGGTGGGCAAGCTCGCCGACAAGCAGGGCAAGTACCCCGTGTTCCTCGGGGGCAGCATCATATCCATCGTGATGGTGCTGATCTACACGCACCTGCCGCCGGTGTCGCTCGCGGTGATCATCGTCGTCAACGTCGTGCTGTTCATGGGGATCTTCTCGCGGATGATCCCGTTCCAGGCGATGTCGACCTCGGTGCCCGAGACGACCAAGCGCGGGGCGTACAACGCGCTGGGCGCGGCCATCCAGCAAGTCTCGGGCGGGATCGCCTCGGTGATCGCCGGCCACATCGTCACGTCGGCGCCCGACGGCAAGCTCGAGCACTTCCCCGTCGTCGGCTACGTCGTGGTGTGCGCGACGCTCACGACGATGTTCACCACGTGGAAGATGAAGCAGGGGATCGAGCGGCGCGCGGGGGCGGTGCGGGCGGCGGCGGCTTAGCGGTTACTGCGCCACGTCGCTCGTTGTGAACCCGCTGGAGGCGCTCGCGGAAAGGGAATATCGGGTGGGTGGCCCTCTTCCGAATTGCTGGACTTTGTCAAACAATTTCGGTGGACGTAGTCCAGTAATTCGCGAGCACATCCGGCCCTTGGAACGCCGATTCCCGCGCGAGCATCAGTTTGACGCTCACCATCTTCGGTGTTACCGTGGTGCCACCATGGGTGATACCACTTCCCTCAAGCTCCCGCCGCACCTCAAGGACAAGGTGAGCGAACTTGCCCATGGCGTAGCGCAGACCCCGCACGCCTACATGGTGGAGGCGATCGCGGAGAGGGTCGCCCGCGACGAGAAGCGGCGCGAGTTCGTCGAATCGGGTCTCGAGGCCGCCGCCGAGTTCAAGCGAACCGGCGTCGCGTATTCGCACAAGGAGGCGATGCGCTACATCCGCGCGCGCGCCAAGGGCAAGAAGGCCCGCCGGCCGAAGCCGATTCGCGTTCCCGCTGCCGAGCGGTAGGCCGTCGTGGCGCGGCTCCTCTGGGACCATCGCGCCCTCGAAGACCTCGAGCGTCTCGCCGATTTCCTGGCAACGGACGATCCTGCCGCGGCCGAAGCCACCTTCGTCCTGATCGAGGAAGCGGTCGACGTGCTCGCTTCGCATCCCCTGATCGGCCGCCGCGTATCGGGCGAGCTGCGCGAGCTGGTGATCTCGCGCGGGCGAACCGGCTACATCGCGCTCTACCAGTACTACCCCGCGTTCAAGCGCCTCATCGTGCGCGCGATCCGGCACCAACGGGAGACGGGGTTCGAGGATTGAGACATGTGCTCCCTCTCCCTTGATGGGAGCGCGGGGAGAAGGTCGCACGGTGCATTCGTGATCCAGCGGATCGAGTGACGCAACTGAGCCACAGACTTCTCCAACTGGGCGTAGACCCGAAAATCCCCACCGCAAGGCCCGGCATCCTCGCTTGCGGCGCGGCGGCCGTAGATATACACTTTTCGATGTATATCCATGGAGGCTTCGATGCAGGTCGCGAAATGGGGAAACAGCCTCGCCGTGCGCCTCCCGGCCGCCGTGGTCGAGGCGCTGGGCCTGAAGCCGGGCGACGAGATCGAGATCCAGGTGGCGGGCGCGCGCGAATTCGAGGTCCGCAAGCGGCCCGGCGGACGTGAGCTGCTCGCATCGCTGAGGAAGTACCGCGGGCGCTTGCCGGCGAGCTTCCGCTTCGACCGGCTCGAAGCCCATGAGCGCCGCCGCTGAGACGTTCCTCGACACCAACGTCCTCCTCTACCTCTTCTCGGCGGACGCGGCGATGGCCGATCGCGCCGAGGAGATCGTCGCCGAAGGCGGCGTGGTGAGCGTCCAGGTGCTGAACGAGTTCGCCTCGGTCGCCACCCGGAAGCTCGGCATGCGCATCCCCGAGGCGGCCGAGGCGCTGCGAGCCGTTCGCGCGCTGTGCAAGGTGGTGCCGCTGGAGGCCGGGACCCACGACCTCGGAATGCAGATCGCCGAGCGCCATGGGCTCTCGATCTACGACGCGATGATCGCCGCCGCCGCGCGTCTCGCCGGATGCAAGGTGATCCTCTCGCAGGACATGCAGGACGGGCTGCGCCTGGAGGGCATGCGGATCCGCGATCCGTTCTAGCCCTATCCCTTCCGGCGGCTCGCCCTCGGTGCGGCCAGTGAACGGAAACGCCGGAACAGCCGCTCAGTCCTTAGCGCAGCCAAGCGTCCACGGCCTGGTTGAACCGCTGCGGCTGCTGGCTCATGACCCAGTGGCCCGTCTCCAGCGCGAGCACCTGGTTGCCCGGCCGCGCGGCGAGTGCGTCGGCCCACTCCGGCGTGTGGAAGAGGAAGGGCTTGCGGCTGCCGTACACGAAGAGCATCGGAACCGGCGGCTCGAAGCGCACCATGCCGCGGTAGGAGCCGTACGCCTTCATCCACCGGATGTAGTACGGATAGTCCATGCGCGAGTCGATGAAGCGCGGATCCGAGGGACACCGGATCGCTCGCGCCATCCAGAGCGTCATCCAGTCGCCGATGCCGCCGCCGATCCGCCACGCGATGGCAAGCCATATCTGATACGCGAACACCATGGCCTTCGCCTTGGCGGTGAGCGAGCGCACGTGCTGCCTGGTGCCCGCGTCGCCGATATCCACGCCGACGATCTTCGAGACGAGCGACGGATGCCGCATCGCGAGCTGGTAGCCGAACGCGGCGCCCCAGTCGTGCAGCATCAGGATCACCTTCCGCCCGGGCGACGTCTGCTCGATGATCTTCCTGAAGAGGGCGAGCGTCTCCTCCAGCGAGAATGCGCGGCGCGGCTTGTCGATGTCGAAGCCCGGCAGCGTGAAGCGGATGCAGCGATAGCGGTCCTTGAAGAAGGCGACCTGCGCATCCCACAACCGATAGGTGTCGGGCCAGCCGTGGATCATGACGATCGATTCGTTTCCGTCGCCCTCCACGAAAACGTCGATGCCGTCGATCTGCAGCGGTGGGCTCATCGGACGCTCGGCGATCGGGTCCGGACCAGGGTCAGGGCCGCTTCTTCGCCAGCAGGTCCTTCAAGTCCGCGAAGGGATTGTGCGTCGCGACGCGGTGCTCGGTCGCGGTGGGACTGCTGCCCTGCCCCCTGGCCGCATCCAACTGCTTCTGATGCTCGTTGTCGTGGCAATAGAGGCACAGCAGCTCCCAGTTGCTGCCATCGGGCGGATTGTTGTCGTGGTTGTGATCCCGATGGTGGACGGTGAGCTCGCGCAGGTTGGCGCCGGCGAACTCGCGGGCGCAGCGGCCGCAGATCCACGGGTAGATCTTCAACGCCTGTTCCCTGTAGCTCGATTCGCTCATGGCTCGAACTTCGGCGGCCTCCCTAGTCGGCAACTATCTCATGGAAGCCGCGGGCGCCGTCGCTTGACAGGGGCCTGCGCGGGGTATTACCTTGGTATTACCATGGCTCATCCCACCACCCTGAAGGTTCCCGAGGATTTGCGTGCGCGGCTTGCGGCGCAGGCGCAGGCCGAGGGCAAGACGCCCCATGCCTACATGCTCGAGGCCCTGCGGGAAAAAGCCGAGCGAGCCGATCGCCGTCGTGCATATCTCGCGGCGGGCGCGGCTGCGCTCGCCGAGTACGAGCGCACGGGTATCGCGTACGCGATGGAAGATGTCGAGCAATACATCCTGGGAATCGCCGCAGGCAAGGCGCCTCGCCGGCCCAAACCCGCCAAGGCCGCCAAGAAGAAGTCCTGAGCGTGGCCACGCTTCGGTTCACGCCTGCAGCGCTGGAGGACCTCGAGCGGCTGGCCCTCTTCCTGCGCGCGTCGGATCCGCGCGCCGCCTCCGAGACGATTCCACTCATCCTGGATGGCCTCAGGGTGCTCGCCACCCATCCGCTCATCGGTCGTCCCGCGGAGGACGATCGCCGCGAGCTCACGATCTTCCGCGGCCGAAGCGGTTATCTTGCCCAGTACAGCTTTCGCGCTCACGAGGACGAGGTCGTCATTCTCGCCGTTCGCCACCAGCGTGAGAGCGATTCGTAAGCGCGTTGGCCCTCTGCGCCCATGTCACGCTGGGCGCTCTTCGTCGCCCTCGGAATCATCTGGGGCATGCCCTATCTCCTCATCCGCATCGCGGTGGGGACGATCGACCCGCTGGTGGTGGCGTTTGGCCGCACGCTGGTCGGCGCGTTGCTGCTGCTTCCCGTGGCGCTCCATCGCAAGGTGCTGGCACCCGCGTTCCGCCATTGGCCCGCGCTCGTCGCGTTCACGCTGGTCGAGATCAGCGGGCCGTGGCTCCTCATCGGCCACGCCGAGACGCGGCTCAACAGCTCGACCACCGGATTGCTCATCGCGATGGTGCCGCTCATGGCCGCAACGATCGTCGTGTGGCTCGGCCACGAGAAGCTTCGTCCCCGCCGCGTGGCCGGACTCTTCGTGGGCTTCCTGGGCGTCGCGGCGCTGGTCGGCCTCGACGTGCGATTCTCCGATTGGCTCGCGGTGCTCGCGCTGGTGCTTGCGTCCCTCGGCTACGCCGTGGGGCCCGTCATCGTCAGCTGGAAGCTTCGCGATGCGCCGACGCTCGGCGTGATCACGGGATCGCTGATGCTCGCGACGGCTTTATACGCGCCGTTTGCGCTCTTCCTTTGGCCCGCGCATGCGACGGCTGCTGCGCTCGCTTCGGTCGTGGGCTTGGGAGTGATCTGCACCGCGACGGCTTTCCTGATCTTCTTTGCTTTGATCGCTGAGGCGGGGCCTGCTCGCGCGACGGTCATCGCGTACGTGAATCCGCTTGTCGCGATTGTCTTAGGCGTGATGTTTCTTAGAGAGCCGCTCACGCTCGGGATGGCGGTCGGGTTTCCGATGGTGATTGCGGGGTCGATACTTGCGGCGCGGAGTTGAGCCCGCGCCTGGAATCCAATTCGGCGTGGCCGGAGGCTACGTACGATTTACGCCAAATCCAAGCCCAAGACTTCTCGCTTTTCACGCGCCATGCCACGCAGGAGAACTGCCTTCACTGGGCGCGGCACCTGTCCCCAAATGTCATGCGCGATCGTACATAGAAACAGCAAATTCACAGCTGCAACACAACACTCCAGTTCCGAAATCACTTGCACGCACAAATCCGGCGAACACTTGATCTCGTTAAGCGCGGTATGGCCCGACCACTTCCCCGGGACTTGCCCATGAACAATTGCCGAAAGACGCCCGTAAACGTCATCGAACGTGCTCACCAGCCCCACTGCGGATTGCCGCGCCACAAACTCGACCGTGTGACTCTTATGAAATTCGATGATTTCTTGCTTGGTCGCGTAGTACCGAACATCTCGAGCTAACGTTGCAAGCTCCGCGGGATGCGAGAGAAAGTAGGAGAAATAAAGCGCACTCTCGAGGATCGTCCGAATCGATGCGGCGGCTGGCTTATAAAGTCCAAGCGCGAGCATCGCGGCAGTGTGATGGCCGCATGTTTGCATCTCGCGAACAAATGAGAGCGCGGGGTTCTTCTTATAGTACGTTTCAAGCTGCCGCGCCCAAAGAGCCAAGGTCATCGCAGCCGCAGTAATGCGGTCGTCGACGTTCGGAATAGCCAGAAACGTCGCAACGTTTGCGTTCCAGTCGACGGCCGAAAGCGCGGCACCTAGCTTCCCCCGTCCAGGTACGACGCTCACTTTGTTGATTCGATTCCGCGAAGGTACGGATCCTCAGTCTTACCGCCTGAGGCCCAACGCCAGAGTTCAGTAATCTGCTGATCTGAAGCCATACGCACGTACCTTGTCACAATATCGCGGATACTTGCCTTGCCTGTGCCATCCACTTGCTCCATGCTCGCGCCACTCTTAAGGAGATGACTAAGTAGCTGGGGCTTTGGAATGCGACTATTCAATATGAGGCGGACCAACGAGTCCGCTGTGACGCTACGAGTCTTTGTCAGGGCATGGTCTTTACCACTAGGACTCGAGGGCATCGTTTGATATTGATCCTTCGCCTTGCCAATGTAACGCTCAATCTCTGACGCCAACTCGGAAGCCACTGCGCCGCCAGACCGCAAGTCGTTGGCGAGCTGAGCCAGCTGATCTTCGCCCGCCTCGCTTGCGATGAGCGCACCAAGCAGCGTTCGGATGAGGTTGGACCTGCGCTGCGCTGTCATTTTAGGCTCCAATTCTTTGCGCAAATTCTGATACTACCCCCTGCAGGTTGTGGAACGCTTCGGTACTGTACGGCTTTGAACTAAACCACACGAACCCCTCGCCATCTTCCGGTTCAGAGAATGCCTTGTAGTACTTCAACGTTTGCGCGAGGCAATACTTTGCATATCGAGGATTGCCTCTAATCTGCGCCTCTTCCGCTGACACTCCGCTGCGCCACGTGTGATTGAACAAGATGTGCGGGATGGGTGAACTCTTACCCGCGCCCTTGTCCCCAATGAACTGCATCATGAGGCCAATGCCTCTGATCGCATATCTTTGTGGCATAACAGGGATGAGCACGTGATCCGAATTCCTCAGCGACGTTTTGGTAAATATCGAGCCCGCCGGATGACAATCGATCACAATTAGGTCGTATTTCTCTCTAGCCTCAGCGATGAATTTCTCGAACCGCTCTTCAATCGGTCTAGTGTGGTGATCCGTCTGACCAAGAGCGACGTACATAAGGTCCAGGCTAGAAGGCACCAAATCCAAGCGCGACTTTCCACCCTTATGGGCATAGATCGGGAATGCTAATTGGCTAACCGCTGGCGGCTGCTCGTTCCCTGGAACCTGGAGTTTGTAGGGATCCAGCGCGACCTCATCATCGAGCAAGATCGCCAACGTTGTCTTGCGCTCCTTCTCAAGACTGAAATATGCAATCGGAGGCACATAAGCCTGGGACAAATTGAATTGGGGATCATAGTCAATCATCAGAACTTTTCGGCGACGTCCATTTACTTCGAACCTTCCTAAGAAACCACCAACGTGAAGAGCAACTGTGGTCTTGCCGACGCCTCCTTTCATATTCATGACGGTAATGACTTTGGCCATGCCTCCCCCTATCATCGGCGCCATGCGACGCTGTTGTTATTGTTTGCTTGCGGTTCTCTTATTGAGCTTGTGCCAGAATTTCCTTGACCGTTTGCATCGCTCGAAAGACCGTGGCAACTGCGCACAAGCCGCCCGATAGCGAACCGAATAGCAAGACGTACGCAAGCGAACCGCCTCTCCAGTCGAGGGCCCAGGAAGTCAAGCCGGCCATGGCGAACAGCACGGCATAAATAAGCGCGATCTCAAACGACACTCGAAGACGCCAATAATCTGGCCACTTCTGCAATTGGCCCTTCGTATTCTCTTCGGGGAATAGGAGTTTTCTCCCCTCGCTGAAAACCCAAACGGCCCCAGCGCCGGGCAATAGAGCGAGGTATTTCAATATCTCATCTTTGAGTCGTAGGCTCTCCATTGCACTGAATATTTGGGAGTGAAACCATACCTGCGCGACCACCGAGATGATGAGCACCAATGCCTCAGGGCTGATGAAGGCAATTCGAGCTATCTCTAGCGGCCTATTCAATATGCGTTCCTCCAGGGGAAGCGTGCCGCATATCACGTTCCGCAGATACCTGGGCTAGATGCTTAGCTGCCGCTTCGGCAAGACCGTCCGGAGCAGGGTCCTTTTCGAACATAAACGACTTTTGCGTGTCCGAGGCTCTTATTACAACGTCGGCATCTTCATGCTTCCCTTCAACCTTGCCTACGCCGTAACCGTCGGCGGCCATTAGCATGGCGGCATCTGTGATATCAACTTGTTGGTGCGGCTGGTATGAGGGATTGACGACTATATTTTGAATGAGAATTTGGATATTACTTTTTAGTCCTTGTGGCCCCGCCTCCTTTTCATTCACCGACAACTCGCTTGCACTTCGGCTCTCCATATAGTCTTTCAATGACTCCCAAAGTCTCCCGAACAGCGGATTGGGCGGGTGAACCTTAGCCGTCATCTCGGTGATCCGGTCGAGAGCGCTTAGCTTTTCGCTGAACACTCGGTAGTCGGTTATCGGCTCAATAGAGCAATCGACAAAGAATCCACCGAGAGATGTCTCAATCACACTTTTGAATCGACGCGGGAAGAGATCTTCCTGTATCTCGTTCCACACATGCAGATATGCAATTCCGGAAAACTTAGGCAGGTATACGAAGGGGGCGCTTGCCGCGACAAGATTAGGAGCGACCGCGTCAATTTCTGATTTTGTTTGTGTGTCTACAACCGTCACGTGACCTTCAGCTGCAAACTTGGCGAGCCGGCCAAATACGAATGGGAGCGGCCCGTGCCGCCGGTCAACAACGTTAGTAATAGTCCAAACAAATTTTCCCGCGGCAAATGTCGCGGCGTTTGTTAGGGCGTCCATCAAACGCTCCTGGTCGAGCTGCCCCATCTTCAGTACACGACCGAGGTAGTACCTGCCTCGCTTTGAGCTCATATCATTCAATAACGACAAAAGGGCGCCCCTGGGCGCCCTTTTAAACAGACGTTGTGGCGAGACGCTAGTCCCAGCTCAGCGCCCCACCCGTCTGATACTCGATGACGCGCGTCTCGAAGAAGTTCTTCTCCTTCTTGAGATCGATGAGCTCGCTCATCCACGGGAACGGGTTATTCGCGCCAGCGAACAGCTGATCCAGGCCGATCTGTTGCGCTCTCCGGTTAGCCACGAACCGCAGATACTCCTTGAACATCGGCGCATTCAACCCGAGCACGCCGCGCGGCATCGTGTCCTCGGCATACGCGTACTCGAGCTCCACCGCCTTGTGGAACAGCTCGGTGAGCTCCTTCCGAAACTCCGCCGTCCAGAGATTCGGGTTCTCGAGCTTGATCGTGTTCACCAGGTCGATGCCGAAGTTGCAGTGCATCGACTCGTCGCGAAGGATGTACTGGTACTGCTCCGCGGCGCCGGTCATCTTGTTCTGCCGGCCCGAGCGAGAGGATCTGCACGAAGCCCACGTAGAAGAAGAGCCCCTCCATCAGGCACGCGAAGACGATGAGGCTGCGCAGCAGCTCGCGGTCGCTCTCCTCCGTCCCCGTCTTGAACATGGGATCCATGAGCGTGTTGATGAACGGGATGAGGAAATCGTCCTTGTCGCGGATGCTCTTCACCTCGCGATAGGCCGCGAAGATCTCGCCCTCGTCCAGGCCCAGCGACTCGGCGATGTACTGGTAGGCGTGCGTGTGGATCGCCTCCTCGAACGCCTGCCTCAGGAGGTACTGCCGGCACTCGGGCGCGGTGATGTGGCGATACGTGCCGAGGACGATGTTGTTGGCCGCGAGCGAATCCGCCGTCACGAAGAAGCCGAGGTTGCGCTTCACGATCAACCGCTCGTCGTCGGTCAACCCGTTCGGGTTCTTCCAGAGGGCGATGTCGCGGTTCATGTTCACTTCCTGCGGCATCCAGTGGTTCGCGCACCCCGAGAGGTACTTGTCCCACGCCCACTTGTACTTGAAGGGGACGAGCTGGTTCACGTCCGTCTTCGCGTTGATGACGCGCTTGTCCTCGGCGCGCACGCGGGTGAATGGCGAGGGATCCTCCATTCCGCGAGATTCCAGGAACGCCTTCGCGGCCGAGCCCGGTGCCGCCGGGGGCGAGGATTGCGGCACCGGTTGCTTCGGGGTCGTGCCTGGCGCGGGGGCGGGCGAGACACGGCCGGAGGGAGTGGAAGCGAGGGCCTGCAGCCCGAGGGTCGGCGCGATCGGGGTGTCGTCTTCGAAGCTCAGCATGAAGCGGGTCTCCTTGTTGCCTGGCGCTGACGGCTCGCCACTTTTTGTTGGGACTTCTCAGTAATCGGCGGTGGCGGCGATGTTGGTGCGGCTCATGAGGCCCGCGGGCAGCGATTCCTTGCGCGCGGCGCCGGCCTTCCAATGCAGGACCTGCAGGTTCTCGGGATCGGTCGATCCGCCGAGGCTCGAGGCGACGATGAAATCGAGCTCCCAGCCGAAGGGCGAGTGGCGGTTGCCGAAATCGGCGTATCGCACCAGGTTGCCCAGGACGTCCTTGCGGAACTCCCACCCGTTCGATTGCCCTACGGGGCTGGTCCGCGCCCAGGCCGCCCTCTTGAGGTCCTCGAGCATGCTCATGTGGCTTTGCATCCGCATTGGGCACCCCCTCCCTGATTTGGCCTCGACTGGGGGAAAGCTTGCTCCAGGCTGCGGCCCCGGTCAAGGGCTCGGACACAAGATATGGGGTGCTACGGGGGATAGATGGGATACAGGTTGTGGACGAATTGTGGATAACCCTGTGGACGGCCGGGGTATGAAAAAGGGCCCGTGAGGGCCCCGAAGAGTGGCGTTGGCGCCGGTTCCCGCGGCTAGGCGGGTTGTCGTTGTCGTTGACTGGAGCGCAGGGGAGGAGCGGAGCGAATCCGGGAAATGGTTGACTAAGTCAATGAATCGCGCCGGAAGCGGGCGGCACCGTCTCGCTCGAACCGTCGCTAGAGACCTCCGTGCCGATCCCGGCCGCGGTCTCGATCCCGCCCTGCGCATCGGCCGCGATGCCGCGCGCCGAGCTTGCATCCACTTCCTCCGCGTACGCGGTCATGCCCGCGGCGAACACCGCCGCTTGCAGCCATCGGGGCACTTGCTCCATCTCCATCGCCTTTCCTTCGCGCCGCGCGCACCGAAATGTGGGTCGAATGTAAGCACCGCGAAAGAAACGCCGTCGCGGATCGCATGCGCCGTTCGGCACTAGGCCGCGCGGAGCGGTCGCGCCCGCAAGACAACCGGGGCGCGGCGGTGTCACAACGGTATGGTCCAGCCACAGATCACCTACCGCGGCATGGAGCCTTCCCCCGCCATGGATGCGCGCATCCTCGAATACGCGGGAAAGCTCGAGGAGTTCCACCCCAAGATCACCATGTGCCACGTCATCGTGGACATGCGCGAGCGCAAGAAGAGCAAGGGCAACCACTTCGAGGTGCGCATCGACGCGCACGTGCCGGGGCGCGAGCTGGTCGCGAGCCGGAAGGAGCATATCGACCCCTACGTCGCGATGCACGAGGCGTTCCAGGTCATGTACCGCCAGCTCGAAGAGGACATCCGCAAGAAACGCGGCGAGGTGAAGCACCACCCGGACGAACGCGGAGACGAACGCGGAGACGAGGCAGCCCCATGACAGCCGAACGAGACAATCGCGCGAGCGTGCCGTACCTGCCCCGGCGGGACGCGGGCTACCGCAGCGCCAACGACGAGGACGATCCGTACCGCGCGGCCGCGAAGCCGCCCGAGCCCACCGAATGCCCCGAGTGCCACGCCGTCTTCAAGGACGGGCGCTGGACCTGGGACCGCCCGCCCGAGGATCCGCACCATCACCTGTGCCCCGCGTGCCAGCGCATCCACGACCACTTCCCCGCGGGCTATGTCGACATCCAGGGCGAGTTCTTCGCCGAGCACCGCGACGAGATCCTGCACCTGGTCGAGAACAAGGAGAAGGCGGAGAAGGAGCACCGGCCGCTGCAGCGCATCATGGGGATCGAGGACACGCGCGACGGCGTGCAGGTCACCACCACCGATTCGCACCTCGCGCGCGGCATCGCCGAGGAGCTGCACGCCGCCTACAAGGGCGAGCTCAAGCTGCGCTACTCCCGCGACGAGAACCTCGTGCGGGCGATCTGGAAGCGCTGACCCGAAAAAGCGTTACTTCCCGCTCACTCCCTGTCCGAGCATCTGCGGCACCACGAGCACGCGGCCCTTTTCCGTGACGTGGAAGCGCCGGCGGTCCTCGTCCAGGTTCACGCCGATCATCATGCCCTCGGGAATGCGGCAGCGCTTGTCGACCACCGCGTTCCTCACCACCGCCTGCGGTCCGATCTCGGCTTCGGGAAGGATCACCGAGTCCTCGATGTGGCAGTGGTCGTAGAGGCGCACGTTGTTCGAGAGGAGCGAGCGCTTCACCACCGAGCCGCTCACGATGCAGCCGCCCGAGACGATGGAATCCACCGCGAAGCCGCGGCGCGCGTCCTCGTCGAACACGAACTTCGCGGGCGGGATCTGCTCCTGCGTCGTATACACCGGCCACGCGGTGTCGTAGAGGTTGAGCTCCGGCACCACGTTGCATAGATCGAGGTTCGCCTCGTAATAAGCGTCCACCGTGCCGACGTCGCGCCAGTACGGCGTGCCGTTGGTCATGTTCACGCAGCTGCGGTTGAAGTCGTGCGCGTTCACGATCACGCCGTCGCGCACCAGCCGCGGGATCACGTTGCGGCCGAAGTCGTGGCACGAATCCGCGTCCGCCGCGTCGATGAGGAGCTGCTCGTAGAGGAAGGCCGCGTCGAAGAGGTAGATCCCCATGCTCGCCAGCACGCGGTCGGGATTTCCCGGCATCGTGAACGGCACCGCCGGCTTCTCCTGGAAGGCCGTGACGTGCCAGTTCGAATCCACCCGCATCACGCCGAAGCTCGAGGCCTCCTCCACCGGCATCGGGCTGCACGCCACCGTCACCCGCGCGCCGCTCGCGAGGTGGTCCTCGATCATCGTGCGGTAGTCCATCTTGTAGATGTGGTCGCCGGCGAGGACCATCACGAGCTTCGGATCCTGGCGATGCAGGATGTCGATGTTCTGGTAGACCGCGTCCGCCGTGCCCTGGTACCAGTCGTCGCCGATGCGCTGCTGCGCGGGCAGCACCTCGACGAACTCGTCGAAGCGCGTGTCGAGGAAGTTCCAGCCGCGCTGGATGTGGCGGATGAGGCTGTGGGCCTTGTACTGCGTGCAGACGTCGACGCGCCGGATGCCGGAGTTGATGCAGTTGGAAAGAGTGAAATCGATGATGCGGAATTTTCCGCCGAAGGACACCGAAGGCTTCGCGCGCCAGTCGGTGAGCTGCTTCAATCGCGTACCGCGGCCTCCCGCGAGCACCATCGCGACGGTGCTCTTGATCGCGAGCGCGGTGAAGCGCGAATCGCTGGAGCGTGTCGCGACGCGCGGCCTGGCACGAACGCGTTCCTCGAGAACGGTCACTGTCGTTTCCCCCTCTGTCGTTGCGTCGGAGCCGCAGTAGCTTGCGGCGTCGGACAGGGATGACAAACGGTACGCGCATTGGTTCGACGCGCCTACGCGCTGGAAAAATATTCCCGCGCGGGGCGTGCCGCGAAACGCCGCGCGCGTCGCGCGGCACGCGAAATGCTTCAGCGCTCCTGCGCGAGGCGCGCGGCGCCGAGCACGCCCACGCGCTCGGAAGTGATCGCGCGCACGGGGATGCGCATGAGGAGCGCGGAGAACGGCGCCTTCGCGCAGAACGCCGCGCGGAAGCGCGGCGACTGCAGCCGCGGGAGGACCTTCGCGACGACGCCGCCGGTGAGGTACACGCCGCCGCGCGCCATCACCGTGAGCGCGTGATCGCCCGCGACCGTGCCCAGGCATTCGACGAAGAGGTCGAGCGCCGCCTCGCACAGCGCGTCCGATCCGTCGAGCGCCGCCTGGGTGATCTTCTCCGGCAGCGGCGCGTGCAGGTCCACGGCATGGGCGCCGAGGCCCTGCAGGTGCTGGTAGATGTTCACCAGGCCCGAGCCGGAGAGCACCATCTCCGCGGTCGCCCGCCCGCGAGCCGTGAAGATGCTGCGCCAGAGCTCCGCCTGCTCGAGCGTGGCCGGCGCGAATCCCGCATGCCCGCCCTCGCCCGCAAGCTCGCGCAGCTTGCCGTCGATGTTCAGCAGGCAGGAGACGCCCAGCCCCGTGCCCACGCCCAGCACGACGCGCGGCTCGGTTTCGATCGAACGCCCCGGTTGCAGCGTCACGCAGTCCCTGGCTTCCACCCACGGGATCCCGTGCGCGGTGGCGACGAGGTCGTTTACGACGCATACCTTCGGCAGGTGGAAGCGGCTCGCGAGCAGGTCGCCGTCGATGACCCAGGGGCGGTTGGTCATCTTCACGCGGTTGCCGGCGGCGGGGCCCGCGACGCCGAAGCCCGCGGCCGTGATGCGATAGCCGGCGTTGGGCCGCGTTCCGCGCCATTCCTCGAGGAACCCGTCGAGGATCGAGGCAAAATTTGCCGCGCCCTCGGTCGCGTAGCGCTTCGAGAGCATCGGCTCCCATCGGCCCGTGCGCAGGTCGCCGACTTCGAGCAGAATCTTGGTCGCTCCGACGTCTCCCGCCAGGATCACCCTTGCCCTCCTCGCACCCGCGGCACCCCTCGTTGAGCGTACTCTTCGCGACCCCCGAATGCGCCCCGCTGGTGAAGACCGGCGGGCTGGGCGACGTGAGCGGCGCACTGCCGCCGGCGCTCGCGCAAGCGGGTATCGACGTGCGCGTCCTGCTGCCCGGCTACGCTCCGGTGCTCGAGCATACGCGCGGCGCGGCGGTGCTCGCCGAGATCGAGGTGCTCGGCCGGGAAGCGCGCATATTGGAATCGGAATTGGTCGAGGGCGTTCCCTTGCTCGTGCTCGATTGCCCCGCGCTCTACGACCGCGGCGGCGGCCCGTATCAGGCCGACGACGGCGAGGACTGGGAGGACAACGCGCTTCGCTTCGGCGTGCTCTCGCGCGCGGCGGCGTTGCTCGGAAGCGACACATCGCCCCTCGAGTGGCGCCCCGACGTCGTGCATTGCCACGACTGGCCCACGGCGCTCGCTCCCCTTCACATGAAGTACCAGCCCGGCCGCCGCGCGGCGAGCGTGCTGACCATCCACAACCTCGCGTTCCAGGGCCTCTATCCATGGCACAAGGTGCAATCGCTCGGCATCCCCGAGGAAGCGCGCGGCATGGACGGAATGGAATTCCACGGGCGCGCGTCGTTCCTCAAGGCCGGCATCGTGTACGCGGACGCGGTGACCACGGTGAGCCCGACGTACGCGCGCGAGATCCAGACGCCCGAGCTCGGCTTCGGGCTGGAGGGCGTGCTGCAGATGCGCGCGGGATCGCTCCACGGCGTGCTGAACGGCATCGACACGAAGGTGTGGAACCCGCAGAACGATCCGTACCTCGCGAGCCCCTACGGCATCCTCACGCTCGAGCGCAAGGCGGCGAACAAGCGCCTGCTGCGCAGGCGCCTGGGACTCTCCGAAGCCCACGAGCGGCCGATCCTGGGCTGCGTGGGCCGCATCACCCACCAGAAGGGCGCGGACGTGATCGCCGCCGCCATCCCGGAGATCGTCGCGATGGGCGCGCAGCTTGCGCTCGTGGGCACCGGAGACCGCGAGATGGCGGCGCAGCTCAAGGCCGCCGAGGCCGCGCATCGCGGCGAGGTCGCGGTCTTCATCGGCTTCGACGAGGCGCTCGCGCATCTCGTCGAAGCGGGTGCGGACGCCTTCCTCATGCCCTCGCGCTTCGAGCCCTGCGGCATGAACCAGATGTACAGCCAGCGCTACGGGACGCCGCCCATCGCGAACGCGACCGGCGGCCTGGTCGACACGATCGTGGACGACAGCCACGGCCCGAACGGCGCGACCGGCTTCCTCATCCCGGAGCCGGGCGTCGAGCCGCTCCTCGCCGGGGTGCGGCGCGCGCTCTCGGCATATCGCGACCCGCCGCATTGGAAGAAGCTGCAGATGAACGGCATGACGCGCGACTTCGGCTGGGAGCCGGCGGCGCGCGCCTACCGCAGGATCTACGAGGGACTCAGATCCACTTCATGAGCCCCATCTGGAAGCGATGGGCGAGCGCGGGATGCGTCGGGTACGCGCGGATGCGGTACTCGAGCTTGCCGCAGAGCTCCGGCGCGAGCTCGATCGCGTAGCGCTGCTCGCCCGAAGGCTCGCGGCCGCCTTCCGCGTGCAGCATGTGGCTCTCGGGCGGATGGCGCATGCGAAGCTCGCGGATGGAATCGCCGATCAGGAGCTCCACCTGCACGTCCTGCGCCTCGAGTCCGTCGAGCTGCACCGCGACCACGAAGCGCACCTTCTCGCCGAACCGCGCGTCGCGGCCGGGAAGCTCCGCCGCGTGCAGCGCGACCTTCGCCCACGCCTCGTGCACGCGCCGCTTCCACTGCGCGAGGTCGTTCGCGAGCCGGAAGCCGTCCTCGACGAAGCGCGCGTGGCGCTGCGAGGCCGGGATGTAGAAGCGCGCCAGGTACTCGCCCACCATGCGCTCGCTGTTGAACTGCGGCAGCAGCGTCATGATCGAGTGCTTGGCCATCTTCACCCACTCCGGCGAGAAGCCCATCGCGCCGCGCTCGTAGTAGAGCGGGACCACGCGGTCCTGCAGGATCTCGTAGAGCGAGCGGCTCTCCTCGGCGGCGCGGCGCTCGTCGTCGAGCTTCTCGGAGGCGGCCTTGATCGCCCAGCCGTTGTCGCCGCGGTAGCCCTCGCCCCACCAGCCGTCGAGCACCGAGAGGTTGATGACGCCGTTGAAGCCCGCCTTCATGCCGGAAGTGCCCGACGCTTCCATCGGGAAGATCGGATTGTTCAGCCACACGTCCACGCCGGAGACGAGGCGGCGCGCGAGGCGCAGGTCGTAGCCCTCGACGAAGAGGATGCGGCCTTCGAACTCGCGCATCCACGACACCTCGTTCACGCGGCGGATCATCGCGCGGCCCGGCTCGTCGGCGGGATGCGCCTTGCCGGCGAAGATGAACACCACCGGGCGATCGGCGTCGGCGACGATGTCGCGCAGCCAGTCGAGCCGCTCGAAGAGGAGCGTGGCGCGCTTGTAGGTCGCGAAACGCCGCGCGAAGCCGATCGTGAGCACGTTCGGGTTGGCGGGATCGCAGAACTTGAGCAGGCGATCGACGTGCGCCTCGCTTCCCTGGTTGCGGAAGTGCTCCTCGCGCACGCGCTCCTGCACGAGGGTCAGCATGCGCGCCTTCAGGTGCTGGCGGATGCTCCAGAAGATGTGGTCGGGAAGGTCGATGATGCGCTCCAGCGCGCCGGGCTCCTGGAGGTGACGGCTCCAGCCGCTGCCGAGGAAGCGGTCGAACGCGTCGTTCCATTCGGGCGCGAGGAAGCTCGGGAAGTGCACGCCGTTGGTGATGTAGGTGACCGGGTTCTCCTGCTCCGGCACCTCGGGCCACAGCTCGCCCAGGATCAGCGCCGAGACGTCGCCGTGGATGCGGCTCACGCCGTTCACGTAGCGCGAGCCGCGCGTCGCGAGCGCGGTCATGTTGAAGTCGCCGTTCCTCGGGGTCCTGCCGAGCGCGAGGAGCGAATCGGGCTCCGTGCGCAGCTCGCGCAGGAAGCGCGAGAAGTAGCGCACCACCATGTCCGGCGCGAAGTGGTCGTGCCCCGCGGCCACCGCCGTGTGCGTCGTGAAGATCGTGTTCGCCGCCACCGCCTCGAGCGCCGTCGCGAGCTCGAGGCCCGCGTCCTTCATGAGGCCGCGGATGCGCTCGAGCACCAGGAACGCGGCATGGCCCTCGTTGATGTGCCAGGCCGTGGGCTCGATGCCGAGCGCGCGCAGCGCCCGCACGCCGCCCACGCCGAGGACGATCTCCTGCTGGATGCGCGTCGTGCGATCGCCGCCGTAGAGGCGATGCGCGGTCGCCCGATCCTCCGGGCGGTTGCTCTCGAGCTCGGTATCGAGCAGGTAGAGCGTCACGCGCCCCACGCGGGCCTGCCACACCTTCACGTCGACGTCGTGGTCGCCGAACTCCACCGTGACCTGCACGGGGTTGCCGTCACGCACCACCGGCGTGATCGGAAGCGTTCCGAAATCGTTGTCGGAGTACGCGGCGTGCTGGTTGCCCTCGTTGTCGATCGCCTGCGTGAAATAGCCCTGGCGATAGAGCAGCCCCACCGCGACGAACGGCAGCCCCATGTCGCTCGCGGTCTTGCAGTGGTCGCCCGCGAGGATGCCCAGGCCGCCCGAGTAGATCGGCAGGCTCTCGTGGAAGCCGAACTCGGCGCAGAAGTACGCGACCAGGTCGCCTTCCCGCATCGCGACCTCCGCTTCGGCCGTGGGACGGCGGCCGTGGTACGCGTCGTAGGTGGTGAGCGTGCGTTCGAAATCGTGGAGGAACACCGGGTCCTGCGCGGCCTCTCGCAGGCGCCGCTCGTCCACCGCCTTGAGCAGCGCCTTCGGATTATGGCCGATGGCGTCCCAGAGCACCGGGTCGAGGCGCGCGAAGAGCGAGCGCGTGGTGCGATCCCAGCTGAACCAGAGGTTATTGGCGAGCTCTTCGAGGCGCGCGAGCTCCCGGGGGAGACGCGGCGTGACGACGAGGGGGAATGCGGTTCCGGGCATGGCTTCTTCTTGGAAGGAAGCCACGGAGCATAGCATTGGCCAAAAGCGGAAAAGGGGTCGGATCCCTTTTCCGATTTGCGCTCAGCGGCCGCCGCCGCGCGGCGCGTCCGGGCCACCGCCGTCGCGGCCTTTCGCCTCCCCTTGCCCTTCCGCAGGAACGGGACGCGCGGGCGCAGGGGCCGTCGGTCGCGCCATGGGCTGCGACTGCGGCGCGACGTGCACTTGCGGCGCGGGCTGCACGCGCTGCGGCATCGCATGCACGCCCGTCGGCGCGGAGTTGGGGCGCGCGAGCGGTTGCGGCTGGACGTACTGCGGCTGCCCCTGGAACTGCGGCTGCCTCTGGTACTGCGGCTGCCCCTGGATCTGCGGCTGCCTCTGGTACTGCGGCTGCCCCTGGATCTGCGGCTGCCTCTGGATCTGCGACCCCGCGGGCGGATGCGCGATTTGCGGCGCGGCCGATTGCGGCCTCTGCTGCGGCACGCGCTGCTGCGGGAAGAATCCCTGCTGCGGCGTCGTGCGCGGCTGAACGGGCGCGGCGTACGGCAGGGGTTGCGTGACGTTCGGGCGCGCGATCGGGCTTGTCACGGCCTGCGGCGTGGAGCGATCGGCGGGGCGCGGCGTGCGCTGCGTCGAGCGATCGGCGGGGCGCGGCGTGCGCTGCGTCGTTGGCGGCGTGCGCTGCGTCGTTCGCGGCGGCCGAACGGAGGTGGGCGGCAGCCGCGGCGAAGTGGCATTGGCGAACTCCTGCCGCGCCACCGGATTGCGGAACTGCACGTCGCGGCGATGCTGCGGGTCGAAACGCCAACGGTGGTCGTTGCGGTCGCGATCGTGGTCGCGGTCGTGCACGTAGAACGGATGGTGGTCGTAGACGCGCACGTGGCGGCGGTGCCAATCGAAGTCGCCGTAGAAGAAGTCGACGCCGACCGGAATGCCGATCGTCCATGCGAACCCGTATCCGCCCGAGTAGTAGCCGGGCCACGGCGCCCAGTACACCGGCGGATACGAGGGCCACCACCAGCTGCCGTAGACCGCGTTCGGGTCGTAGTACGGCACGTACACGGTATCCGGCGAGGGCGAGTCGATCGCGATGCCCTCGCCTTCGCGCGAGACGACGATCTCGTCGCCGCTGGCGAGGTTGCCGGCCTGCAGCGCGGCGCCGCGCAGCCGCTGCACGCTCGCCATCATGCCGTCCTGGTCGGCGAGGAAGGCCTCGCCCAGGCGCTGCGTCCAGTCGAGATCCTCGTCCATCTGCTGCAGCACGTCGGGAAACGCGACGAGCGACTTCACGCTCGGATCCCAGTCCATCGAAACGACCGCGGACACCGCGTCCTCGCCCTGCATGTCCGGGTTCGCGCGCGACCAGCGCGCGGCCTGCACGACCTCCAGCGGATAGGTGGACGCCATGAGGATCTGCGACAGGAGCTCGTCCGGATAGAGCGCGATGGGTGCCAGCATCTGGTCGAGCTCCGCGTTGCTGAACGCGGCCTGCGTGGACGAGTAGGCGGGGGCCGCCGTCTCCTCGTAGGTCTGCGCGAAGGAGCCCGGCGCGGCGACGAGCGCGGCGGCGAGGACGGCGAGGCTGCGGGCGAGCATCTTCACAGGACTCTTCTCCATCTGTCTGCTCATGCTATCCGCTTAACGTGCGGCAGGGCTTGGCGAAGGACAAGGGTTTGATTCAAATTGTTTCGGCCCGTCCCCGTCCCGGCGCTGCGAGCGCCGCTCGTCGAAGCGCTCGAGGGACTCGAAGATGCCCTCGCACAGCATCGCCACGTCGCGGCCGGCGGCGGTCGCCTCGATGCGCCCGCCGCGCGCGACGATCACCGGCTCGCCGACGGTCTGCGAGAGCTTCCTCAGCATCCCCGAGACGGTGGGCTGCGCGAGGCACAGCTCGCGAGCGGCGCGCGTGACGCCGCCCAGGCGCACGCACGCCTCGAAGGCGATCAGCTGCGGCAACAATCCGTGACGGAAATACGGGCGGAAACGGGGTCGGCTCATGGCTCGCTCCAATGACTCGTCAGCTCAAAGGTCTCGCTAACGAACCGGGCGAGCGCCCGATCTGCCGGCCGCTCCGGGGCCGTGAAGCCCGTCATGACGAAGCGGTCGTTAAAGCTACTCCCCTTTGAAGGGAATAACGCCCGCCGCGGCGGGCACACGAATCCTTTTTACCGCGAACGGCGACCCGGCGCAATGGCATTTCGCAAAGGGCATCGCGAAATGCGATGGCCGCCATCGCGAATCCCGATGCCGGCGGGGCCGCCTACGCGACACCATGGGAAGCATGGATGCGCTCCTCCAGTTCCTCGGCTCCTTCGCCGCGATCGTGGCGATCAACCTGATGCTCTCGGGCGACAACGCGATCGTGATCGCGCTCGCGGCGCGCAACCTGCCGGCGCACCTGCAGCGCCGGGCGATCGTCTTCGGGACCGTGGGCGCGGTCGTGGTGCGCGCCGCCATGACGCTCGCCGTGGTGTGGCTCCTCGCCATCCCGGGGCTGCTCTTCGTGGGCGGCGCGGCGCTCATCTGGATCGGCTACCGGCTGCTGATTCCGGAATCCGAAGGGGAACCGGGAGCGGTCGCGAAGCCGCGCGGCATCTGGGGCGCCGTGCGCACCATCGTCGTCGCCGACATGGTGATGGGCGGCGACAACGTGCTCGGCGTGGCGGGCGCGGCGCACGGCAGCTACGTCCTCGTGGTGCTGGGGCTCGTCACCAGCGTCCCGATCGTGGTCTGGGGCTCGACGTGGCTGCTCAAATGGGTCGAGCGCCATCCCTCCATCGTGTACGTCGGCGCCGCGGTGCTGCTGTGGACGGCGGCCAAGATGATCGCCGACGAGCCGCTCGCGCAGGAAGCGCTGCGCCCGGCGCTCCACGTGTCGCTTTACGTCGCCGTGATCGGCGGCGTGCTGGTCGCCGGATTCCTTCGCAACCACCGGCACCTCGAATCGCGCATCCACGCGCGCCTCGCGCATTTCGCCGCCGCGATCGAGAAGAAAGCGGCGCATTCCCCCACGGGAGGTTCCATGGACGTCGTGCTCGTTCCCATCAGCGATTTCGAGACCTCGCACGAGGCGCTGCCGCGCGTCGCCGCGGAGTTCCGGAAGAACCCCGGGCTGAAGATCCACCTCCTCAACGTGCGCCGCCCGCTCTCGGGGCGCGTCGCGCGGCTCGTGCGCCGGTCGCTGCGCCAGGACTACTACCGCGAGAAGGGCGCGCTCGCCCTCGCCCCCGCGCGCGCCTACCTCGACCGGCAGAAGATCCCGTACCACGCGCACGTGCTGGTGGGCGACGCCGCGGAGGTGATCGCGGAGGAGGCGAAGCGCCTGCGCTGCGAGCGCATCGTGATGAGCACCGCGCGCAAGGGCTCGATCACGCGCTTGCTCGAGGACGCGACCACGGAGCGCGTGCTGCACCGGACCGAGGTGCCGGTGGAGCTGGTGGTGGGGGACTCGATCCCGGCCTTCGAGCGCTACGGGCGGCTCGCCGCGATCGGGATCGCCGCGGGCGCGATCCTCACGATGATCGCGGAGCTCTGAGCGGCCATCGCTCGCGAGGCTCGGCCAACCCGGCGGCCGCGAAGCCGGCGTGAGTGCGCCACCGCCTGCGCGTCGTCGGCCGGCCTACCGATGGGCGCCCTTGTTGAGGCTCACGGCGGCACGGATCAGCATTTTCAACGCCCCCTCGTCGATCCCGTCGCCCTCGCGGAAATCGATCGCACGCCGCGTGTTTCCCTCGAGGCTCGAATTGAAGAGGCGGGAAGGATCCTTCAGGGCCGCGCCTTTGGCGAAGGTCATCTTCACGACGCTCTTGTAGGTTTCGAACGCCCCTCGAACCCGCGTCCGAGGGGCGCCGCTTGCCGCGCCTCTCGGGCTACTGGCAGGCCTCGCACTCGGGGTTGTCGATGGAGCAGAACTTCGCCTCCTCGGCCGCCCCGTCGCCCGCCGCGCCCATCGCCGCCATGCCGCCCATCGCCGGGACAGAGTTGAGCTCCCCGCCCTTGCCCGTGGATTTCTCGGCGGCGGTCGCCGCGAGCGTGCGCAGGTAGTACGTGGTCTTGAGCCCGCGCAGCCACGCGAGCTTGTAGGTCTCGTCGAGCTTCTTGCCGGAGGCGCCCGCCATGTAGATGTTGAGCGACTGCGCCTGGTCGATCCACTTCTGCCGCCGCGATCCCGCCTCCACGAGCCACTTCGGCTCCACCTCGAAGGCGGTCGCGTAGAGGCTGCGCAGCTCCTGCGGGATGCGGTCGATCTTGCCGATCGAGCCGTCGAAGTGCTTGAGGTCGTTCACCATCACCGGGTCCCACAGCCCCATCTTCTTCAGCTCGCGCACCATGAACTCGTTCATCACCGTGAACTCGCCGGAGAGGTTCGACTTCACGAAGAGGTTCTGGTAGTTGGGCTCGATCGAGGCCGAGACGCCGATGATGTTGGAGATGGTCGCGGTGGGCGCGATCGCCACGCAGTTGGAGTTGCGCATGCCGTATTGCTGGATGCGCTTCCTGAGGGCCGCCCAGTCCATCGTCTCCGCGAGATCCACCTCCACGTAGCCGCCGCGTTCCTTGGCGAGGAGCTTGAGCGTGTCCTGGGGAAGGATGCCGCGATCCCAGAGGGAGCCGGAGTAGGTCGAGTAGCGGCCGCGCTCCTGCGCGATCTCGGTGGAGGCCCAATACGCGTAGTAGCACACGGCCTCCATCGACTTGTCGGCGAAATCCACCGCCGCGTCGCTCGCGTACGGGATGCGCAGCTCCTGCAGGCAATCCTGGAAGCCCATGATGCCCAGGCCCACCGGGCGATGGCGCATGTTGGAGTCGCGCGCCTTCTTCACCGCGTAGTAGTTGATGTCGATGACGTTGTCGAGCATCCGCATCGCGGTGGAGATGGTCTTCTTGAGCTTGTCGTGGTCGAGGCGGCCGTTGCGGATGTGCGCGAGGAGGTTCACGGAGCCCAGGTTGCACACCGCGATTTCCTGCGCGTTGGTGTTCAACGTGATCTCGGTGTTCTTCGTGATGAAGCCGTTCACCGTCCAGGCGTGCGTATCCGAATCGACGGTGAGGCAGTACGCGTCCTCGTTCGGAAGCTCGGTGAGGCCGGTGAAGGTGGCGTGCAGCTTCTGCGCGTAGCCTTCCTTCTTGAGGCTCTCGAGGTAGCGTTGCGCGGCATCGGACTTGCGGCTTGCACCGAGCCCCGTCACCTCCTCCGCGATGCGACAGCCCTGGATCGAGGTGATGAGGAGACGATAGAGCGGTCGGCTCCAGTACTCCTTCTTCCCGCCCCTGCCGTCGGGCATCTCGTGCGCCTCGTGTCCGCGCATCACGTTGATCGAGCTCTTCACGCCGAAGTTGGCCCAGAGGACCTGCAGCTCCTCGATCAACTTCCGCTCGGTGGAAGCGAGGGCCAGCGTGGTCACCTCGCCGCTCGCGACGACGTTGCCGTCGGCCTGGTAAAGGCCGCGCAGGTACGCGGCGGCCGTCTCGCGATCGCCTTCCCAGACGAGGCGGGGCACGCGCGTCTTGTTCTCCTTCGTGAAGCCGTGCAGCTCGAAGAGCCTGCGCAGCGGCGCCGACGAGAGCCGCGCCTTGCCGGCCTTCCAGTCGACGGCGAATTCCGGCGTGTTCGTGGACGTGGTCCTCAGGACGGTGTTGCCCTCCAGCAGGAACTGCACGGTTTCCGTCGTCCTGGCGAGCATGTCGAACTCCTGCTCCCAGATGTCAACGTGCACGCTGCCCTTGCCGAACGTCCCGTCGCCCGCGACGAGGCCCATGACGTAGGAGAGCTCGGGCATGTGGTCCGGCCCCCAGAGGCCCTCGACCTGCTGGATGAGGAGCTTGTCGCCCTTCGCGAGATGCTGCGCCTCCACCCAGCCGCGGTCCTTCACCCACACCTTGTGGTCGGGCGTGACCTTGTGCGTATAGCCCTCTTCCGTCTCGATGCGCACCATCGGCGCGTTCGGTCGCGGGAGCAGCATCTCGGAAGCGTCGTACACCCCGTCGAGCCCCACGACCTTGTTCCTCCCGCCGAGCCGGTAGAGCTCGCCGATCGTGAGCGTGCCGCGATCGGTCACGACACGCTGGTCGGCCGCGATGCAGCAGAGGTTCGACGAGTGCACCACGCCGACGTGCTGCTGCGGCGAGCGGATGTTGCACGCGTCCTTGAACGTGATCCACGGATGCCCGGTCTCGAAGAGCATCGAGAGAATCTTGCGCCACAGCGTCTGCGCCGGCACCTTCTTGAAGAGCTTGAGCTCCCCGCGCGCGGCCTTGCGCTCGTATTCGGTATACGCGTCCTCGAAGGCCTTGCCGAACTTGTCGTGCAGGTCCGGGCAATCCGAGGGGGAGAAGAGCGTCCACTCGCCGGCTTCCATCACCCGCTTCATGAAGAGGTCGGGGATCCAGTTGGCGGTGTTCATGTCGTGCGTGCGGCGCCGGTCGTCGCCGGTGTTCTTCCTCAGCTCCAGGAACTCCTCGATGTCCAGGTGCCAGGTCTCGAGGTAGCAGCAGACCGCGCCCTTTCGTTTCCCGCCCTGATTCACCGCGACGGCGGTGTCGCTCACCACCTTCAGGAACGGAACCACACCTTGCGATTTTCCATTGGTCCCCTTGATGTACGAGCCCAGCGCACGCACCGGCGTCCAGTCGTTGCCGAGGCCGCCCGCGAATTTGGAGAGGAGCGCGTTTTCCTTGATGGCTTCATAGATCCCGTCCAGGTCGTCGGCTACGGTCGTGAGATAGCAGGAAGACAGCTGCGAGCGCAGCGTTCCCGAGTTGAAGAGGGTCGGCGTCGACGACATGAAGTCGAACGTCGAGAGCACGTTGTAGAACTCGATGGCGCGCGCCTCGCGGTCGAGCTCGTTGATCGACAGCCCCATCGCCACGCGCATGAAGAAGGCCTGCGGCAGCTCGATGCGCCGCTCCTCCAGGTGCAGGAAGTAGCGGTCGTAGAGCGTCTGCAGCCCGAGGTAGTTGAACTGCAGGTCGCGAACCGGCTTCAGCGCCGCGCCCAGCCGCGCGAGGTCGAAGGAGGCGAGGCGCTCGTCGAGGAGCTGCGCCTTCACGCCGCCGTGGATGAACCCGGGGAAGTACTCCGCGTAGCGCGTCGCCATCTGCTCCTGCGTGACCTCCTCGCCCAGCACCTCGTGGCGGATCGTGTGCAGCAGCAGGCGCGCGGTGACGTACGTGTAGTCCGGATCCTGCTCGATCAGCATGCGCGCGGCGAGGATCGCGCACTTGTGCACCTCTTCCAGCGGCACGCCGTCGTAGAGGTCGCGCAGCGTCGCATCGAGGATCTTCTTCGGCTCGACCTCGGCGCCCTCGTGCAGGTGCTCGCACGCGGTGGCGATGAGCGCCTCGAGCTTCGCGACGTCGAGCGGCCGCTTCACCCCGCCCACGGTCACCTGCATCGCGGGCTTCTGCGCCTCGTCCTGCACGCGCTTCGCGCGCTCGCGCGAGCGCTCCTCGCGATAGAGCACGTAGCTGCGCGCGACCTGGTGCTCGCCCGCGCGCATCATCGCGAGCTCCACCTGGTCCTGCACGTCCTCGATGTGGAACGTGCCGCCGGCGGGATGGCGCCGCAGGAGCGCGGCCACCACCGACTGGGTGAGCACCTGCACCTTGTCGCGCACGCCCGCGCTCGCCGCGGCGGTGTTGCCGGAGACGGCGAGGAACGCCTTGGTCATGGCGACCGCGATCTTGTCGGGCTCGAAGGCGACGACCGCGCCGTTGCGGCGGATGATCTTGTAATCCGCATATCTCTCCTGCGGCGTTGCGCCCTCCTCTCCCAGGATCGGATTGGCGAGGGGTGCCGCGGGATGGATATCGGATGACAAGCGCATGGACGTTTCTCCTTTTCCTCTTTTGATCGGGCTCGGCGGCGCCGATGACGGATTCGTTGCGACAGGCTTCTCGGACCTGCTAACCGCCGGATTTGCGTGAACAACTGGGGAACCGCCCCCACCCTTTTGAACAGCTTATCCACATGCCTTCCCACAAGATATAGTGCCGCGGGGAGGGTATGGCCACAAACTCTAGCGAGGGAAAAAGGCAGGCGCAAGGGCCTCGCCGGAACTATTTTTTTGCGTTCGGATTCAGGCGCTTGGCATGGCCGCCTGCCCACGAAATGAGCGGTAATCGCTACCCGGGCGTGCGCGGCGGGAAAAGCGCCCGCGGAAACAGGGGCTTGAACGGGAGCCTTGCGAGCGGGTCAAGCCGCCGCGAGGGCCTGGCGCAACCGCGGCCAGTCGAAGTACGGCCCCGGATCGGTCTTGCGCCCCGGGGCGATGTCGCTGTGCCCCGCGACATCGAGCGGCCCGTAGCGATCGAGGAGCGCGTGCAGCAGGCGCTCGAGCGTCTCGTACTGCGGCTCGGCGTAGGGTACGTCGTCGGCGCCCTCGAGCTCGATGCCGACGGAGAAGTCGTTGCAGCGCTCGCGCCCCTTCCACTGCGAGAGGCCCGCATGCCACGCGCGCATCGCGCACGGCACGTACTGCACGAGCGCGCCGTCGCGGCGGATCACGAAGTGCGAGGAGACGCGCAGCGGCGCGAGGTCGCGGAAACCGGAATGCGCTGCGGAATCGAGCCGGCCGAGGAAGAGGTCGTCGATGTACGGTCCGCCGAAGTCCCCGGGCGGGAGCGAGATGCCGTGGATCACCACGAGCGAGATGCGCTCGCCCTCCGGACGCTCGTCGCAGTGCGGCGAAGGGCGCAACGATGCCTCCGGGCACATCCCGTTCGAGTCGATGCGAAGAGGCGTGGCGGTCATCGGCTCGAGGGTGTCGAGCGGCCGCTTGCGGTGCGCTCCAACGCCCGTCCCGCTCAGTCGATCCCGAGGCGGTCGAGCCGGTAGCGCAGCGACCGGAACGTGATGCCGAGGAGCTTTGCCGCCGCCGTCTTGTTGAAGCGCGTGGCCTCCAGGGCCTTGGTGATCGCCTCGCGCTCCACCTGGTCCAGGAAGTCGTGCAGCGGCAGTCCCCGCGTGCCGAGCGAGCCGTCGAGCGGCGCCACCTTGTCGCGGCTGATCGACTGCGTGAGGTAGAGGTCGGCCTCGTGGATCATGCTGTCGCTGCACAGCGCCATGGCGCGCTCGAGGATGTTCTCCAGCTCGCGCACGTTTCCGGGGAAGTCGTAGCGGCGCAGCGCCAGCATCGCCTCCTCCGAGATCGTCGGCGCGGGATTGCCGCTCTGCCGCGCGAGGCGATCCACCACGTCGCGCACCATGAGCATGATGTCCTCCGGGATCTCGCGCAGGCTGGGCATCTTGAGCTCGATCACGTTGAGGCGATAGAAGAGGTCCTGGCGGAACTGGCCCGCCTCCACCTGCTGCGCGAGGCTCCTGTGCGTCGCCGAGACGATGCGGACATCGATGGGGTCCTCGTGCGTATCGCCCACGCGCCGCACCTTCTTCTCCTGGATCACGCGCAGCAGCTTCACCTGCATCGCGAGCGGCAGGTCGCCCACCTCGTCGAGGAAGAGCGTGCCCTTCTGCGCGGCCTGGAGGTAGCCGATCTTGTCGTTCTCGGCGCCCGTGAACGCGCCCTTCTTGTAGCCGAAGAACTCGCTCTCCATGAGGTTCTCGGGGATCGCGCCGCAGTTCACCGCGACGAAGGACTCCGAGGCGCGCGACGATCCCATGTGGATGAGGCGCGCCGCCACTTCCTTGCCCGTGCCCGACTCGCCCGTGACGTAGACCGGCGCCTGCGAGCGCGCGAGCTTCGCGATCATCTCGCGCGCGCGCTGGATGGCGGGCGATTCCCCGAGGAGCCGCGGCGTCCCCGGCTGCGCCGTCTCGCCGATCGAGGCGCGGCGCGCCAGCACCGGGCGCGGCAGCTTCAACGCGCTCATCACGAGCGGGCGCAGCTGCTCGAGCTTGATGGGCTTGGGCAGGTAGTCGAACGCGCCGGCCTTGAGCGCGTCGACCGCGTTCTGCGTCGAGCCGAAGGCGGTGATGACGGCGACCGGCGTGTTGCCGTAATTCTCGGCGATGTGCCGGAGCACCTGCAGCCCGTCGCCGTCGGGAAGGCGCATGTCGGTGAGGCACAGCTCGTAGGGGCGCGACTTGAGCGCCGCCATCGCCTCCTGCAGGCTCGAGGCGCTGTCCGCGTCCACGCCCATGCGCGAGAGCGTGAGCACGAGGAGCTCGCGGATGTCGGCCTCGTCGTCCACGATCAGAACGGCCTTGCGGTTCATCAGGCGCCTTTCATCGTGATGCGGAAGTGGCCTCCGCCGGAGCCGTCCACGTACTCGATGCGCGCGGCGTTGCCCTCGCAGAGCTCGCGCGCGATGTAGAGCCCGAGGCCGGTGCCCTGCGCCTCGGTCGTGAAGAAGGGCTCGAAGAGGTGCGCCTGGGCCTCCTTCGAGATGCCCGGCCCGTCGTCGAGCACGTCGAGCTGGACGCGGGCGGGCGCAGGCGAGGCCGAGGCGACCATGCGCACCGATCCCGGCTGCTGCCTTCCGTGGCGCCATGCGTTCCTCACGACGTTCCACAGCACCTGGTCGAGGTGCTGCCGGTCGAACGAGAGGCGTTGGTCCGTGCGCACCTGCACGTCGATCGCCTGCGCGGGCACCTTCTCGACCAGCCCGAACTCCTGGGCGAACTGCGGGAGGTACGCCGCGGGATCGATCGCCTCGGGCTGCGCGCGATCGCGGCGGTTGAGATAGAGCACTTCCTGCACGATGCGGTCGAGCCGAAAGACGTTGCCGCGGATGATGTCGAGGAGGCGCTTGCCGCCGCCGCCCACCGCGCCGTCCTCCTCGAGCAATTGCGCGGCGTGGCCGATGGAGGAAAGCGGATTGCGGATCTCGTGGGCGATGGAGGCGGTGAGGCGGCCGAGTGCCACGAGCTTCATCTGCTGCGCCTGCTGGCGCATGCGGCCCACGTCCTGGACGAAGATCACCGCGGCGGAGGGCTCGCCGGCGCCGATGGGCACGAAATGCACCTGCAGCTCGCCCGCGGCGCGCGGCCCGCGCAGCTGCATGAACGTGGTCTCCGAGCCCCTGCGCCAGCTCTCGAGGAGGCGCGCGATCTCCGGCGCGTACTCGCCGATCGCGGGCCTGCGCCCCGGCGGCATCGCCCCGAGGAGTTGCGTCGCGCGCGGGTTGCTCTGGCGGATGCGCCCCTCGCCGTCCACCACCAGGATGCCGTCCTGCATGTCGCGGATCACGAGCTCGTTGATCTGGGAGAGGTTCGCGAGGTCGACCTTGCGCTCCTCCGCGATGCGCTCGCTGGTGCGCGCGTATTGCGCGAGCGCGGAGGCGAGGCCGGCGGTCGTGAAATACGCGACGCACGTGAGGCCGGCCTGGAGGAAGTCCTGCGTGGCGGCGTCGAAGCGCCAGACCTCGAACGCCTGCCCGACGAGGAGCGCGATGGATGCGAAGGCCGCATGGAAAAACGCCAGGCGGCCGCGCGTGATCACGCCCGCCGCGGCGAGGGACACCAGCAGCATGATGCCCAGCCCGCTCTTCACGCCGCCGCTGCCATACATCAGCACCACCATCGCCGCGACGTCGGCGACCACGCCGGCCGTCACCTGGAGCGTGAGGTTCGGCTCGTGCATGCGCGCGGGCACGAGGAGCGCCAGCGCCACGATGCCGTAGGCGAGCGTCGTCGGCACCATCACCTCGGGCTTCGTCACGCCCAGCAGGAAGAAGTGGTTGAAGTACCGGAATCCGATGCCGGTGAGGCCCGCAAGCACCACGCGGTAGGCGCAGAAGACGAGAAGCGTGTTCCAGGTCGCCGCGTCCGCCGCGACGATGAAGGGCATCGACCGGCCGAAGCGCGGTCCGGCGCGCACGGCGGCGGCGTCCGGAGCGGAGCTCACGTCGCGCGGAGGCAGCGCGGGTTGTCGCGGCACACGAGCCGACCGCCTTCCTCGCGCGCTTCGCTGCGCGGCAGGTGGACGCCGCAACGCGCGCACTGGACCATGTCCTCGCCGCGCTCGCTGCGGCTCGCCTCGCCCGGCGGCGGCCGCGCGGTGACGCGCACGGAGCCGCGCCACAGCAGCCAGACCGCGATGCCGATCAGAATGAAGAAGAGGATGCGTCCCAAGGGCGTTTGCGCCGTGTTTTCTCCCGTGCGAAAGTTTACCTCAGCGCGGGAGGGAAACCTCGAATCGCACCCCGCCCCCGGCGCGATTCGTCGCCCGCACCGTGCCGCCGTGGTGTTCGGCCACCAGCCGCACGATGTACAGGCCCAGGCCCAGGTGGCCGGCGTCCGCGGCGGCTGCCGTCTCCGCGGCATGGCGCACCGAGACCATCGAGTCGAAGAGACGCTGCACCATCGCGTCGGGAAGCGGAGGGCCTTCGTTTTCCACGGCGAGGACCGCGCGCGCGGCAGCGGCCTCGAGCGAGATGCGCACCGCCGAGCCCGCGGGCGCGAAGTCGTTCGCGTTCTCCACCAGCTTGTCGAGGAGCTGCGCGAACGCGTCCGGCACGCCCTCGAACGGCAGCGGCCCTTCGGGAAGCGCGAGGTCGAAGCGGCGCGGGGCGTAGGCCGCGCGGTAGCCCTCCACGCATCCGCGCACCACGAGCGCGAGGTCGAAGCGCTCGCGCTCCGCGTTCTGCATGAGGCGCTCGAGGCGCGTCGCCTCCGAAAGCCGCGAGATGAGCCGCGCGAGGCGCCGCACGCCCTCGAGCGCGCGATCGACGTAGACGCGCGCGTTGCCCGAGAGCGCCTCGGCGGCGAGGTTGTCGAGCGAGGAGCGCACCACGGCGACGGGCGTGCGCAGCTCGTGGGAGAGGCGTCCGGCCATCGCCTCCAGGTACGCGTTGTAGTCGCGAAGGCGCGCGAGCATCGATGCCGTGGTGCGCGTGAGGTCGCCGATCTCGTCGCGCGCGCTGGTCGCGGTGATCGCGCCGCGCACCCGTCCCTGCGGATCGATCGCCGCTTCCGCCTCGGAATGCAGGCGCCGGATGCGCGCCGCGAGGCGCCCGGAGAAGGCGAGCAGGATCGCGAGCGCCGCGCCCACCACGACGAGCGTCACGGCGAGCAGCTTCTCGAGCGCGTCCTGGCGCAGGATCTGGATCGCGCCCGTCGTCTCCTCGACCACCACGGCGCCCACGATGTCGTCGTCGCCCAGGAAGATGGGCTGCGCGGCCGAAAGGATCGCCACGTCGCGGTCGCGCGTGGCACGCCACTGCGTGGAGCTCACGCCGATCAACGCACGGTCGATCTGGTCCCGCACCGGCAGCGCCTCGTCGCCCACCGGGTAGCTCGGCGCGGGCACGACCAGCGCCGCCACCGGCTTCAACCAGTTCACGAGGGTGCGCGCGGCGGCCGGGTCGCGCAGGCTCCCCGAGAGCCCGCGCACGCGCGAGCGCGCATCCACCACCCAGACGCGCTCGCCCGCGCGGCCCATGATCGAGAGGAAGCGCTCGATCTCGTCGGAGGGCACGTAGGCGTTGCCGAGGCTCGCCGCGGCGTCGGTGTCGGCGGCGGCGAAGAGCGCGACGATGCGGCGGCGTTCCTCGTCCTCGGGATCGTCCGCGACGCCGCGCTCGAAGAGCGTGGGCCGGTCGGAGAGCGCCGCCGCCACCGCGCGCGCCGTGGCGCCGATCGACTTCTCCTGGGAGGCGCGCAGGAACCGCTCCATGCTCGCGATGAAGTGGACGGCCAGCACCGGGATCGCGAGGAGCACCAGCGCCACCAGCGCGAGCCGGAAGCGGATGCCGTGGACGAAGCGCGCGCGCAACCGCCGCAGCCTCAGAAAGTGAGGTGCAGCGTGACCGAGCCGAAGCCCGCGCCGCGGCGCTGCCCGACGAACTCGCGCGTGTCGTGGATCAGCGTGAAGGTGACCTGCGCGCCGCGGCCGGTCCACGCGACGCCCCCGAGATAGCGCTGCACGACGCGGCGCATCTGCGGCGTCTGCATGGGAAGCCCCGGGGCGAAGTCCAGCAGGTGGTTCCAGGCGAGCGCGCGCACGCTCGCGCCGAAGTACGTGGTCCACGAGCCGCCGTCGCCGCTCCCGAGCGGCGGAGTCGCCGCGAATCGCAGCGCGGGCGTCTCGAGCAGCCGCGACGCCTCGCCGTGCCCGAAGCGCAGCTCGATCCCGGCGTGCGCGAACGCGACCTGGTTGCCGAGCACGACGCCGTAGTGCCCGTTGAACCAGGGCTTGCCGTCGCGCGGCTGGCCGAGCGTGTGCGTGCGCGACCAGACGAGGCTCGCGTCGAGACGATCCGATCGCTCATGCGACCAGTCCTCGTGCGGCGCCGGAACGAAGCGGTGCACGAAGTCCTGCGCCTGCCGGCCCAGCGCGCTCGGTCCGGCAACGCCCAGGTCGAGCTCGAGCGTGCGCCAGTCGCCCGGCGTACGGTCGTGGCGCGCGAATGTCGCGAGGAGGCGCGCCTGGTTGGGCCGGTCGATCGCGTTCGCGCGCTTCGCCTCCGGGGTGTAGATCTCCTGCAGCAGCCCGAACTCCAGGGCGTGGTCGCCGCGCGGCACGACGTCCGCCAGGCGCACGCCGCTCGTGTACCAGCGGTCGGTGCCGTAGACCACGTCGTTGTCGACCTGGATGTACGGGCCGGGCTCGGCCGCCCGTGCCGCGATCGACGCGCATGCCGCGAGCGCCGCGCATGCCGCGAGCGCCGCGGTCGCGCGCCTCACTCCCCTTCGTGCCATCGATAGCCCATTCCGTACACGGTCTCGATGGCCGCGAAGGCCGGATCGACGGCGAGGAACTTCTTGCGGATGCGCTTCACGTGCGAGGTGATGGTGCCGTCGTCCACCACCATTTCCGCGTCGCGCATGAGCTGTTCGCGGTCCTTCACGTGGCCGGGATGCCGCGCGAGGGAATGCACCATCCAGAACTCGGTGACGGTGAGCGGGATCGGCTTGCCCAGCCACGTGGCGGCCATGCGCTGCGCGTCGAGCGCGAGCGGCCCGCGGTTCAGCACCTCGCTCGCGGCCGGCGCCTCGTCGGCGGCATCGACGCGCCGGAAGAGCGCCGCAATGCGCGCGAGGAGGTGCGGCAGGCTCACGTCCTTCGTGAGGTAATCGTCGGCGCCCAGCCTGAGTCCCGAGACGATGTCGAAGTCGGAGTCGCGCGCGGAGAGGAAGATGATCGGCAGCCGCGCGCTCGCGCCGCGCAGCTCCCGGCACAGCTGGAAGCCGCCGTCGATGTCGGCGCCCAGGCCGATGTCGATGATGGCGAGCTCGGGCAGGCGCGCCGAGAGCGTGCGCGAGGCGCTGGTGCGGTCGCCGAAGGCAACGACCTCGTAGCCCGCCCGCGTGAGCGCGTCGACGTAATTCTGGCGGATGGTGGAATCGTCCTCGACGAGCGCGATGCGGCGGGCCATGGCCGCGATTATATCGGCCCGAAAACCGGGGACAGACCACATTTTCCATTGCGCGAAATGCCGCGGGGAACCGCCACGGGATGTCGCTCTTTGGAAAACGTGGTCTGTCCCCGGTTTTCGCCATATTTCGGCCACAAATCTTCGCCAGCTCGCCTCCACTGGAACCTCGCGCCCGCCGCGTGCGCGCAGCAAATGGCCCCATCGCGTCGAACGGGAAAGGGACAGGCGATGGAGCGGGGCAAGTCGGGAGCGGGAGATTTCATCGTGCTGGGCGTGCGCGCCGTGCTGAGCGGGGCGGCGGTCGCCCTCGCGCTCGGATTCGCGGCGATCGTGCTCGCGTCGAACGCGCAGGCGGCGGGCACGGTGACGCCGGGCGAGGCGCGCACCGGCGAATTGCTGCTCACGACCGCCACGCCCGGCCGGTACACGGTGGCGCCCACCGTCGAGACCGAGGTCGCGATCACGGTGACGGGGATGGTGGCGCGCACCCGCGTCACGCAATCGTTCCACAATCCGGGCGACGGCTTCGTCGAGGGCGTCTACGTGTTTCCGCTGCCCGAGAGCGCGGCCGTCGACCACCTCGAGATGCGCATCGGCAGCCGCGTGATCGTGGGCGAGATCCGGGAGAAGGAGGCCGCGCGCAAGGCCTACGAGCAGGCGAAATCCGAGGGACGCAAGGCCGCGCTCGTCGAGCAGCAGCGCCCCAACCTCTTCACCAACTCCGTCGCGCAGATCGGCCCGAACGAGATGGTGCGCGTCACGATCGAGTACCAGCAGACGCTGGGCTACGAGAGCGGCGTCTATCGGCTGCGTTTCCCGCTCGCCGTCACCCCACGCTACGTGCCGATGAAGGCGCCGGTGGAGGCGCTTCCCGAGGAGCCCAAGGCGCGCGAGGCTTCCGATGCGCCGCTCGTGCAGCCCGCGTTCGTGAGCGGCGGCGGCGGCGAGCTCGTGAATCCGGTCGACATCGCGGTCTCCATCGACGGGGGCGTCGCGCTCGGCCAGGTCTCGAGCTCGTACCACGAGACGCGCATCGAGCGCACCGATGCCGACCACGTCCTCATCTCCCTCGCCAGGGACCAGGAGGAAGCGGACCACGACTTCGAGCTCACGTGGAGCCTCGCCCCCGCCGCGGCCCCGCGCGCCGCGCTCTTCACCGAGAACACGGCCGGGCGCGCCTATGCGCTCCTCATGGTCGTGCCGCCGGCGCCCGATGCCACGGAGAAGGCCGCGTTCGAGAGCGTCCCGCGCGAGATGGTCCTCATCGTCGACACGTCGGGCTCGATGCAGGGCGCCTCGCTCGAGCAGGCGAAGGCCGCCGTCGGCGAGGCGCTCGATCGCCTCACCGCGCGCGATCGCTTCAACATCGTCGAATTCAATTCCGTCACGCGGCCGATGTGGCCGCAGGCGCTTCCCGCCACCGCCGACAACGTGCGTGCCGCGCGCGAGTGGGTCGCGCAGCTCAAGGCCGACGGCGGCACCGAGATGGCGCCGGCGCTCGCCTTCGCGCTCGACGGATCGGACGCGCCCGGGTACCTGCGCCAGGTCGTCTTCATGACCGACGGCGGCGTGGAGAACGAGGACCAGCTCTTCAAGCTCATCGCGCAGCGCCTGGGGAAATCGCGCCTCTTCACGGTGGGCATCGGATCGGCGCCCAACGGCCACTTCATGACGAAGGCGGCGCAGTTCGGGCGCGGCACCTTCACCTACGTGGGCGACGTGCGCGAGGTCCACGCGAAGATGGCGGAGCTCTTCGCGAAGATCGAGTCGCCGGTGCTGCAGGACGTCGCGATCCGCTGGGCCGACGGCACGCCCGTGGAGACGTTTCCCGAGCGCGTCCCCGACCTCTACCTCGGCGAGCCGGTGGTGGTCTCCGCGTCCGCGGCGAGCTTCGCGGGCACGGTGATCGTCTCCGGCCTGCGCGGCAACCAACCCTGGAGCGTGGCGCTCACGCCGTCCTCCTCGCCCACGGCGAGCGGCGTGGGCGCCCTCTGGGCCAGGGCGAAGATCGCGAGCCTGATGGACGCGATGCGCCAGGGCGGCGACGCGGAGAAGCTGCGCGCGCAAGTGATCGAGGTCGCGCTCGCGCATCATCTCGTGAGCGCGTACACGAGCCTCGTCGCGGTCGACGTCACGCCCTCCGCGCCGGCAGGAACGACGAAGACCGGGCTGGTGCAGGCGGCGCTTCCCCGCGGCTTCGCCGGCGCGATCCCGCAGACGGATACCAGCGCGACGCTGCAGCTGCTGCTGGGCCTCCTCGCGCTCTCGGCGGCGGCGATCGTCGCCCTGATCGGGCGCGGCGCGACGGGCCCGAGGCCGGCATGAGGACGCCGCTCCCCGCGCTCCCCGCCCTCGCCGCGGCGCTCGCGCTCTTCGGCATGACGCAAGTCGGCGCGGCGGCCTGGATCCACGCGAAGGGATTCGTCGCGCAACGCCTGATCGCATCGTCGTGGTCGCATGCGGCGGCGGGGCAGGCGCCGCGCCGTCCATGGCCCTGGGCGGATCTGCGCCCGGTCGCGCGCCTCACGGTTCCCGCGCGCCACGTGGACCTGTACGTGATGGACGACGCGAGCCGGCGATCGCTTGCGTTCGGCCCGGGGCTGGTCGCCGGGACGGCCGCTCCCGCGAGCGCCGGCAACACCGTGATCGTCGCGCACCGCGACACGCATTTCGCGTTCCTCGAGCGCCTGGTACCCGGCGACGAGATCGACCTGCAGCCTGCGGGCGGGCGCGTTGCGCGCTATCGCGTGCGGGAGGCCGCGATCGTCGACCGCGACGATACCGAGGTGATGGAGGACGAGGGCAGCCCGCGCCTCACGCTCATCACCTGTTACCCTTTCGACGCGATCCGGCCGGGAACCCGCCTGCGCTACGTGGTCGTAGCGTCGCCTGTCGCGTGAAGGCGCCGCGCTGCAACCTTTCGAGGGGACGGGGGTCGCATGGGCATGGACGTGTCGTTCGTATCGCGGGAGCGCGCCGATGGGCACGCCGGATCCGTCGCGTAGGCCGCGTCCGTTCCCCGAGCCGCCCGCGGGCTTCGACGATCCGCTCGAGATGCTGTTCGGCTGCCACCGGCGCATCGAGAAGCAGCTCGAAACGCTGAAACGGCTGCGGCAGCACCTCGCATCGAAGGGCATCGACGCCGAGGCGAGCGCGGCCGCCGAAGCGGTGCTGCGCTATTTCCGCAAGGCCGCCGTCGACCACCACGAGGACGAGGAGCAGGACGTGTTCCCGCTCCTCGAGCGGCGCATCGACGACCCGGACGAGAAAGCGCGATTCGCGCACCTGCGCACAAGGCTCGAGTCGGAGCACCGCAAGCTCGAGGAATCCTGGACGCGCGTGAGGAAGCCCCTCGAAGGCATCGCCGAGGGCCTGATGCGCCCGCTTGCCGAAGAGGACGTGCGCGCGCTCGCCGACGGCGTACCTCGCACATATCCGCGCGGAGGAGGAGGCGCTGCGCGGGCTTTTCCGCTATCTCGACGCGCCGGATCATCGAGGCACTCGGCCGCTCGATGGCCGCGCGGCGCAGCGTTCCCTACGGCCCGCGCTGAAGCGATGGGTGCGCACACGTCGCAGCTCACCGGGGAAGCCGCGACCGTCCTCAGATCCGGAGGCGGAAAAGAATGGTCGGGGTGAGAGGATTCGAACCTCCGGCCTCTACGTCCCGAACGTAGCGCTCTACCAGGCTAAGCTACACCCCGACAGGACAAAAGGGGCGCTGTGCGCGCCCCCTCGAGACCCTCTCCGGAGCTAGAACTTCCGCTCGACGGAGAAGTGGGCCAATTGTAGCAGACTGTCGCGGCACGGGGAATCCGGAAGGCGTTCCAGCCGGGCGATCGCCGCCGCCGCTTCCTCGCGCGCACGCTCGCGCGTGTAGTCGAGCGCACCCACGCGACGGATCGCCGCCACGACCCTGTCGAGGTCGGCCTTGCCGCCGTGCTCCACCGCGTGCCGCACGAGGCGCCTCTCGGGCTCGGTGCCGACGCGCATCACGTGGATGAGCGGCAACGTGGGCTTGCCCTCCGCGAGGTCGTCGCCCAGGTTCTTGCCGGTTTCCTGCAGGTCGCCCGAGTAGTCGAGCACGTCGTCGATGAGCTGGAACGCGGTGCCGAGGTGCATGCCGTACTGGGCGAGCGCGAGCTCCATCGCCGGCTCCGCGCCGCCGAGGATCGCGCCTACCTGCGTCGCGGCCTCGAAGAGCTTCGCGGTCTTGTAGCGGATCACGCGCAGGTATTTCTCCTCGTCCGTGTCCGCGTCGTGCACGTTGAGCAGCTGCAGCACCTCGCCTTCGGCGATCACGTTGGTCGCGTCGGCGAGCACCTTCATGATGCGCAGGCTCCCGGCGTCGACGATCATCTGGAACGCGCGCGAATAGAGGAAGTCGCCGACCAGCACCGAGGCGGCGTTGCCGAACTCGGAGTTGGCGGTCTTCCTCCCGCGGCGCAGGCTCGATTCGTCCACCACGTCGTCGTGGAGCAGCGTCGCGGTGTGGATGAACTCGATCACCGCGGCGAGCTCGTGGCGCGCCGATCCCTTCGCGCCGAACGCATTCGCCGCGAGCAGAACGAGCGCCGGGCGCAGGCGCTTGCCGCCCGCGGCGACGATGTAGCTGGCGACCGTGCGGATGAGCACGACTTCGGAATCGAGGCGCCGGCCGATCACGGCGTCCACCTCGGCGAGGTCTGCGGCGATCGGGGCGCGAATCGATTCGAGGCTGACGGCGGCGAGCGGGAGGTTCATGCGCATGCGGGGGGCGCCGGGAGCGATCCCCGCGGCCGGGTGTTGCCGGACAAGTCTTTGACCTTACGAGGAATTTCGCGTATTATAGCCAGTTCGGTCCCGAAGGCCTCGGGATCGGCAAAAAGTTTTCGTAAACCCAGGAGTCCACAATGTACGCGGTCATAAAAACCGGCGGCAAGCAGTATCGCGTTGCCCCCGGCGAGAAAATCAAAATAGAACAGATACCGGCAGACGTTGGCGCTCAGATCGTCCTCGACCAGGTGCTGATGGTTTCGGATGGCGAGGCCGTGAAGCTCGGTAATCCCATCGTGGCGGGCGCCAAGGTCTCCGCGACGGTGCTCGCCCACGGCCGTGGCGCGAAGGTGAAGATCTTCAAGATGCGCCGCCGCAAGCACTACGCCAAGACGCAGGGACATCGGCAGAACTACACGGAAATTCGTGTGGATTCGATCGCTTAATCGAAGGAAGCATCCATGGCACACAAGAAAGCAGGCGGCTCTTCCCGCAACGGTCGCGATTCCGAGAGCAAGCGCCTGGGCCTCAAGGCCTTCGGCGGCGAGCTCGTGAACGCGGGCTCGATCCTCGTCCGCCAGCGCGGCACGCAGTTCCATCCCGGCCCGCACGTCGGCATCGGCAAGGACCACACGCTCTTCGCCACGGCCACCGGCCACGTGAAGTACGGCACGCACGGCCGCGCGAACAAGCGCACCGTGTCGATCGAGCCGGTGCAGGCCTGACGGCTTTTCCGCTCCGGCAGAAAAGCCCCGTATTCGTACGGGGCTTTTTTGTTTGCGGCGGCGGCGATGAAGCGCAAACGCGCAAAGCACGGAGACGGACGGAGGACACCGGGAAATGCCTGAAGCAGGTCTGTTCCTCGTGGCGTCGGCGCTGCTCACCCTCGCGCCGGGGCCGGACATCCTCTATGTGCTCACGCGCGGCATCGCCCAGGGGCGCGCCGCGGGCGTGGCTGCGGCACTCGGCTTCGCGACCGGCTGCATCTTCCACACGCTCCTCGCTGCGCTCGGGATCGCCGCGCTCATCCGCTCCTCGGAGCTCGCGTTCGACCTCGTGCGCTATGCGGGGGCGATCTACCTCGCCTGGATCGGCATCCAGGCTCTGCGCAACCGCACCGCCTTCTCGCTGCAGGGCGCGGGCGGCGTGAAAGGGCTCGGCCTGATCTATCGGCAAAGCGTGCTCGGCAACATGATGAACCCCAAGGTGACGCTCTTCTTCCTCGCCTTCCTGCCGCAATTCGTGAACGCGCGCGCGGGCCACGTGGGATGGCAGATGGCCCTGCTCGGCGCGCTCTTCATGGTGCAGACGGCCGTGATCTTCGGCGCCGTCGCGCTCTTCTCGGGCTGGATCGGCGCCTGGATCCGCAAGCGCCCGGCGGTAGGCGGACGCCTCAACCTGCTCGCCGGGCTCACCTTCATCGCGCTCGGCATCCGCGTCGCGCTTCCCCGATGAGCCTCATCGAAAAAGACGAAAAAGAGCGGACATGAAATTCTTCGACGAAGCGAAGATCGAGGTGATCGCCGGCAAGGGCGGCGACGGGTCGGCGTCGTTCCGGCGCGAGAAGTACATCCCCCGCGGCGGCCCCGACGGAGGCGACGGCGGGCGCGGCGGCAGCATCCACGCCGTGGCCGACGCGAACCTCAATACGCTGATCGACTACCGCTACAAGCGCATCTTCCGCGCGAAGGACGGCGAGAACGGCCGCGGGAGCGACTGCAACGGCAAGGGCGCGGAGGACATCGTGCTGCGCGTCCCCGTAGGCACCGTGATCCGCGACGCCGAGAGCGGCGAGACGCTCGCCGACCTCGCCAGGAACGGCGAGAGCGCGCTCCTCGCGCGCGGCGGCAAGGGCGGGCTCGGCAACCTGCACTTCAAGTCGAGCGTCAATCGCGCGCCGCGGCAGTTCACGCGGGGCGAGCCGGGCGGGGCGCGCCACCTCGAGATGGAGCTGCGCGTGCTGGCCGACGTGGGCCTGCTCGGCATGCCGAACGCGGGCAAGTCCACCTTCATTCGCTCGATTTCCGCCGCACGACCCAAGGTCGCGGACTATCCGTTCACGACGCTGCATCCGAATCTCGGCGTGGTGCGCGTCGACGTGAGCCGCTCGTTCGTCGTGGCCGACATCCCCGGGCTCATCGAGGGCGCCGCCGAAGGCGCGGGCCTCGGGCACCAGTTCCTGCGCCACCTGCAGCGCACGCACCTGCTGCTGCACCTCGTGGACATGGCGCCGACGGATGCCTCCATCGACCCGGCCGCCGAGGTGCGCGCGCTCGCCGCGGAGCTGAAGAAATACGATCCCGCGCTCGCGAAGAAGCCGCGCTGGCTGGTCTTCAACAAGGCGGACCTCGTCGATCCCGCGGAACGCGAAAAGCGCGCGCAGGCGCTCGTGAAGAGGCTGCGCTGGACCAAGCCCTGGTTCGTCATCTCCGCGATCCAGGGCGAAGGCTGCAAGGCACTCACGTACAAGGTGATGGAGCTCCTCGAAGAAAACCGTCATTCCCGCACGGGCGGCGATCCGCCGGCCCCGCCCCCCGAATCCGGCGCTCGCGGCAAGGTTTCACGGGGACGAAGAGCATCGTGACGACGCCCCTCGCCCATGCGCGCCGCATCGTCGTGAAGATCGGCTCGACCCTCCTCACCAACGCCGGGGAGGGCCTCGATCGCCCGGCGATCGCCGACTGGGTGCGCCAGGTGGCGACGCTGCGCGATCGCGGCATCGAGGCGCTGGTGGTCTCCTCGGGCGCGATCGCCGAGGGGATGAAGCGCCTGCACTGGTCGCGGCGCCCCAGCGCCGTGCACGAGCTGCAGGCGGCGGCCGCGGTCGGCCAGATGGGGCTCGTGCAGATGTGGGAATCGTGCTTCGCCGAAGTCGGGCTGCAGACGGCGCAGGTGCTCCTCACCCACGAGGACCTGGGCGACCGGCGCCGCTATCTCAACGCGCGCACGACGTTGAAGACCCTCGTCGCGCTCGGCACCGTGCCCATCATCAACGAGAACGACACCGTGGTCGTGGACGAGATCCGCTTCGGTGACAACGACACGCTGGGCGCGCTCGTCACCAACCTCATCGAGGCCGACGCGCTCGTGATCCTCACCGACCAGAAGGGCCTGTACTCGGCCGACCCGCGCAAGGATTCCGCGGCGAAGCTCGTCGAGCGCGCGGCCGCGGGCGATCCCGCGCTCGAGCGCATGGCGGGCGGTGCGGGCTCGGCGATCGGCAAGGGCGGCATGATCACGAAGGTGCTCGCGGCGAAGCGCGCGGCGCGAAGCGGCGCGCATACGGCGATCGCATGGGGCCGCGAGCCCGACGTGCTGGTCCGGCTCTTCGCGGGCGAAGCGGTGGGCACGCTTCTCGAGGCGCAGACTGCGCCCGTCGCCGCGCGCAAGCAGTGGCTCGCCGACCACCTCAAGCCCTCCGGGCGCATCACGCTCGACGCGGGCGCGATGAAGGCGCTGGTCGCCGACGGCAAGAGCCTGCTCCCGATCGGGGCGACCGCCGTGGAGGGCCGCTTCGAGCGCGGCGAGGTGGTGAGCGTCGCCGGGCCGGACGGAAACGAGATCGCACGCGGCCTGGTGAACTACGGATCGGCGGAGACGGCGCGCATCCTGCGCCGGCCCACCTCGGAGATCGAGTCGGTGCTGGGCTACCTCGCCGAGCCCGAGCTCATCCATCGCGACAACCTCGTGGTGCTCTAGCGGCTATACTTCCTGCGACGTCCAACCCAGGGAGAGAAGAACATGAACCTCGTGGACCGCGCGAAGAAAATCCTGCTTCAGCCGAAGCAGGAATGGGCCGTCATCTCGGGTGAGCCGCACACGGTGCAGGACCTCTACACCGGGTACGTCATGATCCTCGCGGCGATTCCCGCCGTGGCGTCCTTCATCGGCTTCTCGCTCATCGGGGTCACCGGCTTCATGGGCTCGTACCGGTGGCCGATCACGAGCGGGATCACCCACATGATCCTGCAGTACGTGCTGAACCTCGGCTGGGTCTACGTGCTGGCGCTCATCATCGACGCGCTGGCGCCGAACTTCGGCGGAGAGAAGAACTTCATGCAGGCGCTGAAGGTTTCGGCGTTCTCGCCCACCGCGATGTGGCTCGCCGGCGTCTTCTCGATCATCCCGGCGCTCGCGATCCTGGGCATCCTCGGCCTCTACAGCCTCTACCTGCTCTACACGGGGCTGCCGTTGCTCATGAAGACGCCCGAGGACAAGGCCATCCCCTACACGGTGGTCGTGATCATCATCGCGATCGTGCTCGGCATCATCGTGGGCGTGCTCGCCGGGCTCGTGGTCCCGGGCACGCTGCGCGGCTACTGAGGCGAGACTAGGCGTCGGTCCCCAGGACGGTCGGGATCGGCGCCGGCATCGCTTCGCGCTCACGGACGGCGCGCGGATGGCGCCGCCGCCTCCCGTACGGGGAAAGGCCGCCCGCACGGGAATTCACCTCCAGGTACGACGCGAGCTGCTCGAGGCCCATGCGATAGACCTCGCGCTTGAACTCGATCACGGTCTCGAGCGGGACCCAGTAGTCGTGCCAGCGCCATGCGTCGAATTCGGGGTGTCCGCTCGCGCGCAGGCAGATGTCGCAATCGCGGCCCATCAGGCGCAGCAGGAACCAGATCTGCTTCTGTCCCTTGTACGTGCCGCGCCATTCGCGCTTCACCCAATGCACGGGCACGTTGTAGTGCAGCCATTCGCGCGTGCGGCCGAGGATCTTCACGTGCCGGGCCTCGAGCCCGGTCTCCTCCTGGAGCTCCCGGTACATGGCCTGCTCGGGACTCTCCCCCGGCTTGATCCCGCCCTGGGGAAACTGCCACGCGTGTTCCTTCACGCGCTTTCCCCAGAAGACCTGGTTGCGGCCGTTCACGAGCACGATGGCGACGTTCGGGCGATATCCGTCCCGATCGAGCATGGCGGTCACCATCCAATCCGTTGAGTTGATCCCATTTTTCCACAGTTTGCGAGCGCTGGCCAGCCGCAGGCCGCGACGCCGCGCCGTGTAGAATGGACGGCTGCAACCTCCTGATTTTTCTTGTCTTCATGCGCGCCAGCCACTACTACATCGCCACCCTCAAGGAAGCCCCGCAGGAAGCGGAGCTCGCGAGCCACAGGCTCATGCTCCGCGCCGGCCTCATCCGCAAGCTCGCGAGCGGCCTCTACACCTGGATGCCGCTCGGCCTGAAGGTGCTGCGCAAGGTCGAGCAAGTGGTGCGCGAGGAGATGAACGCGGCGGGCGCGATGGAGATCCTCGCCCCGCCCATCCAGCCCGCGGAGCTGTGGCGCGAGACCGGGCGCTGGGAGCTCTACGGCCCGATGATGCTGCGCATCAAGGACCGCGGCGAACGCGAGTTCTGCTATGCGCCGACCGCCGAGGAAGTGCTCTGCGACATCGTGCGCAAGGAGGTGAAGAGCTACCGGCAGCTCCCGCTGAACCTCTACCAGATCCAGACCAAGTTCCGCGACGAGATCCGCCCGCGCTTCGGCGTGATGCGCGCGCGCGAGTTCATCATGAAGGACGCGTACTCGTTCGACGCGGACTTCGAGGGATTGAAGAAGAGCTACGACGCGATGTACCAGGCGTACAAGCGCATCTTCACGCGGCTCGGCCTCGAGTTCCGCGCGGTCGCGGCGGATACCGGCGAGATCGGCGGCACCGGCTCGCACGAGTTCCAGGTGATCGCCGGTTCCGGCGAGGACGCGATCGCGTATTGCCCCCAGTCCGGCTATGCCGCGAACGTCGAGCTCGCCGAGGCGCTGGCGCCCCAGCATCCGCGCGGCCCCGCCACGCAGCCGATGAAGAAGGAAGCCACCCCCGGCAAGCACACCTGCGAGGCGGTCTCCGAGCACCTGAAGATCGCGCTCACGCAGACGGTGAAGTCGATCGTCGTGATGCACGGCGACGAGATGGTGATGCTCCTCGTGCGCGGCGACCACATGCTGAACGAGGTGAAGGCGTCGAAGGTGACGGGACTGAATCCCTTCCGCTTCGCGACCGACGGGGAGATCCGCGCGCGGCTGAAGGCGCCGCCCGGCTCGCTCGGTCCGGTCGGCCATCCGGGCCTGCGCATCGTGGCCGATCGCACGGTCGCCGCGATGAGCGACTTCTGCACCGGCGCCAACGAGGAAGGTTTCCACCTCACCGGCGTCAACTGGGGACGCGACCTCCCCGAGCCCGAGGTCGTGGCCGACGTGCGCAACGTGGTCGCGGGCGACCCCTCGCCGGACGGCAAGGGCACGCTCGAGATCGCGCGCGGCATCGAGGTGGGGCACGTGTTCCAGCTGCGCACGGCGTACACCGAGAAGATGGGCGTCGCGTACATCGACGAGAAGGGCGCGTCGAAGCCGATGGAGATGGGCTGCTACGGGATCGGGGTGACGCGCGTCGTCGCCGCCGCCATCGAGCAGAACCACGACGAGCGCGGCATCATCTGGCCCGACCCGATGGCGCCCTTCGTGGCGGCGGTGGTTCCGATGGGCTATCGCAAGAGCGATGCCGTGAAGAGCGCGGCCGACCGGATCTATGCGGACCTCCAGGCCGCGGGCCTCGACGTGCTGCTCGACGACCGCGACGAGCGTCCGGGGGTGCTCCTCGCCGACCAGGAGCTCATCGGCATCCCGCATCGCATCGTGGTGGGCGAGCGCGGATTGAAGGAAGGCGTGGTCGAGTACCAGCATCGGCGCGACGCCGCGCCGACCAAGCTGCCGCTCGAGGAAGCCGCGCGCTACGTGCGCGAGCGCCTGCGCGATGGGAAGGCGCGGCAGGCGGCCTAGCCTCGCCGCGCTCGCCGCGGCGATCCTGCTCGCCGCGCCGCTCGCCGCGCGCGCCGGCGCACAGCGATACGAGGTCCTTTCGGCGAGCGTGCGCGCCTCGCTCGCGCAGGCGGTCGCCGACGATTCGAGCGTCGACATGCGCGACATGGACACGCGCGCCTGGGTGCGCGCGATGACCCCGCGCATCGTCGGGCGCTTTTCCGACGAGGAATCCGCGCGCCGCTTCCTCGCGCTGGCGCGCTACGAGGCGATGCGCGCGGGGCTCGATCCGCAGCTCGTGCTCGCGGTGATGGACGTCGAGAGCCACTTCCGCAAGTACGCCGTCTCGAAGGCCGGGGCGCGCGGGCTCATGCAGGTGATGCCGTTCTGGGTGAAGGTCATCGGCGTGCCGGGCCAGGACCTTTTCGTCGAGCGCATCAACCTGCGCTACGGCTGCACGATCCTGCGCTACTACATCGATCGCGAGCACGGCAACCTCTTCAACGCGCTCGGGCGCTACAACGGAACGCTCGGGCAGGCCGCTTACCCGAACCGCGTGCTGAAGGCGTGGAAGGAGCGCTGGGCGCTGTGAATCCGCGCGGAGAAGCGATCGCATCCCCGCAGGCGACCGCATGAGTCGCGAAGGGCCTCGCGCTAGGCCCGATGCGTCGGCCTGCCCGCGGTCTTCGTGATCGCCTCGAGCGACTTGCGGTCGACGCGCCCCGGGCGGTCGTAGACGAGGCGCCCGGCCGGATCGTAGATCCTCGTCGTGGGCAGCACGGCCGGGGTTCCGAGTTGCTTGTCCACGGCGTCGTCCGAGAGGACCAGCGGATACGTGAGCCCGAGCTTCGGGGCCAGGCGCTCCACCTTCGCCGGATCCCCGGAATCGACCGCTACGCCGATCACGGCGACGTCCGGATGCGCCCGCGAGAAAGCATCGATCTCGGGAATCTCCTGGATGCACGGCGCGCACCACGTCGCCCAGAAATTCACCACCACCCAGTGGCCGCGCAGGTCGGCGAGGCGATGGTGCTTCCCCAGCGTGTCGGTGAGGTCGAAGGCGGCGGAATGCGCGGCGAACGCGACGGCGGTTAGCGCGGCGGCGAGGCACGCGCGCAGGGCGCGGCGGGGATCTTCATGCGGGATCGGAATTCCGGGAGGGCGTCCCGCCGAGCTTACTCGAAAGCGCGGCGAGCGGGCGCTCGAGCCCCTCGCGCATGCGTTGGGCGGCGCGCGCGAAATCGCCCGAGATCTCGGCCCACTCCTCGGGGCGCATGCCGCCCACGGGCGCCACCGCCGCCTCGTAGAGCTCGCCCACCGTCATCGCCGCGGGATCGCCCGCGAGCGCGTAGCCGGAGCGCCGGTCGCCGCGCACGATGCCCGCCTCGCACAGGCGCGCGAGGAGGTCCTCCAGGTCGTGCGCCGGAAGCACCGCTTCCTTGCGCAGCTGCTCGAAGCTCGCGCCCGGTGCGCCCGCCTCGACGAGCTCGCGCGCGACCTTCACCGCCTCGTGGAAGCGGGTGCCGGGACGATCCACGCGCGTCCACAGCCGCGCCTGCCAGTATCCGGCGCAGGCGGTGAGCTCCGCGCCGAAGAGCGCCACCATCCAGGAGAGCTCGAGCCAGACGAGGAAGAGCGGCAGCGCGGCGAAGGCGCCGTAGACGAGGCTGTAGGCGGTCGCGTGCCGCACGTACACCGCGAAGACCTCCTTCGCCGCGTCGAAGAGCACGGCCGCGACCGCGCTCCCCGCGACCGCATGGCGCCACGGGACATGGCGGTGCGGCACGACCTTGTACACAAGGAAGAAGGCGAGCATGGTGGTCGCGAGCGATACCAGGCGCAGCAGGACCGGCTCGACGTCGAAGGGTCCGAAGCCCGCGGAGAGCGAGAGCACGAAGGTGGTCGCCGTGATGCCGGCCCCGATGAGGAAGGGACCCACGACGAAGAGCGCCACGTATCCGGGCACGAGCAGCCAGTAGGGGCGCCGCCGGCGCACGCGCCAGATCGCGTTGAGCGAGCGGTCGATGATGAGCATCATCATGACCGAGACCACCAGCACGATCGCCGTCCCGGTCCAGGTGAGGCGCTGCGCGTTCGCCGCGAAGTCCTCCATGTACGCCCCGAGCACCTTCTGCGAGGCGGCCGGCGCGAGGCTCGCGAGCAGGAACGCCTTCACCTGCGCCACCCAGCTCGCGAAGAACGGCGCCGAGGAGAGGATCGAGACCGCGACGGTGAAGATCGGCACGATCGCGAGCAGCGTCGTGTAGGTGAGGTTCCCGGCGATCTGCGGGCAGCGATCCTCGGACCATCGCCGCAGCACGAAGCGCACGAAGCCGAGGGTGTCGCGGGCGAGGTCGAGGAGGCGCAGCATCGCGCGCTATCATAACCGCCCCATGCCCGAGGTCCTCGTCCTCTACTACAGCGCCACCGGCTCGGTGCGCACGCTCGCGCAGTCGGTCGCGCGCGGCGTCGAATCGGTCGACGGCATGGCGGCGCGCGTGCGAACGGTGCCGAAAGTGGCCGCGGTGATCGACAAGCCCGCTCCCGCGATTCCCGCCGAGGGGCCGCCCTACGTCGAGCGCCGCGACCTCGCCGAGTGCGTGGGGCTCGCGATGGGCTCGCCGACCCGCTTCGGCAACATGGCCGCTCCCCTCAAGTTCTTCCTCGACGGCCTCGGCGCGGAATGGGGACAGGGCACGCTCGCCGGCAAGCCCGCCGCGGTCTTCTCCTCGACCGCGTCGATGCACGGCGGGCAGGAGGCGACGCTCCTCGCCATGATGCTGCCGCTGCTGCACCACGGCATGGTGATCGTGGGCCTTCCCTACACCGAGCCCGACCTCAACACCACGCGCTCGGGCGGCACGCCCTACGGCGCGACGCACGTGGCCGGCACCGCGAACGATCGGCCGGTGAGCGACGAGGAGCTGCGCCTCGCCTTCGCGCTCGGCAGGCGCCTCGCCGCCGTGGCGCGGAAGCTGCGCGCTTGAGGCTCCGATCCGCGGCCTGGCTCGCGGCGGTGGCGAGCCTCGTCGCCCTCGTCTTGCTCTGCGTCGCCTGGGAGCTCTTCCTCGCCCCCGTCCGCCCGGGCGGATCGTGGCTGGTGCTCAAGGCCGTGCCGCTCCTCGTGCCGCTCTTCGGCGTGCTGCACGGCAAGCGCTACACCTTCCAGTGGACGACGCTCCTCGTGTGGCTCTACTTCGCCGAGGGCGTGGTGCGCGCGTGGTCCGATACCGGGCTTTCGGCGCGCCTCGCCGCGATCGAGATCGCGCTCTCGCTCGCCTACTTCGCCGCGGCGGTCGCCTACCTGCGCGCGAGGGATTGAGGGCTCACCGTCTGGCGCGCGCTCACCGCGGCGATCGAGATCTCGCGCAGGAAGACGATGAGGCAGAGGGTGAGCGCGAGCACCGCGGCGATGAAGAGGAGGGCGAGCGCCGTCGCGAGGTCGACGCCGATCACCGCGCCCACGAAGGCGGCGCCGATCAGCACGCAGACCAGGAGCGCGGAGAGCACCGCCAGCGCCGCGGCCCAGATGACCCGGGCGATGCGCCGGTCGAGCATGGCGAGCTCGCGCCGCGCGCCCGCCGCGCGCTCCTCCGCGTATTCGGGCAGGTGCTCCTCGAGGATCCTGCGGCGGTCCACCGCGCGCGCGAGGCGCGCGATCAGCACGTTGATGATGGTCGCGATCGCGGTGAGCAGGAAGACCGGCGCGATCGCGAGCTGGATGACGCGCGCGATGTCGAGGAAGTGGGCGCTGGCGGGCACCGCGCGAATCTAGGCCCGGCCCGGGCCCGCGTCAAGCGCGGCGCTCGGCGAGGCGCGAGCGCACGAACGCCACGGCGAGCGGCGCGAGGCTCACGACGATGATGGCGAGGATGAACGCGGTGAGGTTGCCGCGGATCCAGGGGATGTTGCCGAAGAAGTAGCCGGCGTACGTGAGCGTTCCCACCCACGCGACCGCCCCGGCGGCGTTGAACGCCTCGAAGCGCGCCGCCGGCATCTTCGCCATCCCGGCCACGAACGGGATGTAGGTGCGCACGATCGGCAGGAAGCGCGAGACCACCACCGCCTTGCCCCCGTGCCTCTCGTAGAACTCGTGCGCCGTGCGCAAGTGGCGGGGATTCAACCAGCGCGCGCCTTCGTCGGTGAAGAAGCGCGAGCCCAGCCAGCGCCCGACGGCGTAGTTCAGGGTATTGCCGAGGATCGCCGCGAGCGCGAGGAGCGCCGCGAGCCCGTGCACGTCGAGTGCCCCTCCGGCGGCCACCGCGCCCGCCACGAAGAGCAGCGAATCGCCGGGGAGGAAGGGCGTCACCACGAAGCCCGTCTCCGCGAAGATGATCGCGAAGAGGATCGCATACACCCAGAGGCCGTACTCGGCGACCAGCTTGAGCAGGTGCTGGTCGAGGTGCAGGACGAGGTCGAGAAGGTCCAGGGCCGGCCCCGGCTTCAGGGCACCTGCGCGCCGATCGCCTTCTTCTCGGGCTTCACGAAATCCTCGCGCGAGGCGCCGAGGTACATCGCGAGCGGGCACGCCACGAGCACCGACGAGTAGATGCCGAAGAGGATGCCGACCGTGAGCGCGAGCGCGAAGTAGTGCAGGCTGGCACCCCCGAAGAAGAAGATGGAGAGCACCATCATCTGCGTGCAGCCGTGGGTGATGATGGTGCGCGAGATCGTCCCCGTGATCGACGCGTCCATGATGTGCGCCACGGTCGACTTGCGCATCTTGCGGAAGTTCTCGCGCACCCGGTCGAACACCACCACCGACTCGTTCACCGAGTAGCCGAACACCGCGAGCACCGCCGCGAGCACCGGCAGCGAGAACTCCCACTGGAAGAACGAGAAGAAGCCCAGGATGATCACGACGTCGTGCAGGTTCGCGATGATGGTCGCCACCGCGAAGCGCCACTCGAAGCGGAACGCGAGGTAGATCACGACGCCGATGCACACGAAGAGGAGGGCCAGGCCGCCGTCGGTGGCGAGCTCCTTGCCCACCTGGCCGCCGACGTAGTCGCGGCGCTTGAGGTCGGCGCCGCTGTCGTCGGCCTTGAGCGCGGACATCACATCGTCGGCCTGCTTCTCCATCGCGGCGTTCTGCGCCTTCTCGTCGGCCATCGCCTTCAGGCGCAGGCGGATGAGCACGTCGCTGGAGCTGCCGAAGTTGAGCACCTCCACGTCGCTGATGCCGCGCTTGGCGAGGACGTCGCGGATGTGCCCGGTGTCCGCGGCGTGCGGGTAGCTCACCTCCAGCACGGTGCCGCCGGTGAACTCGATGGAGAAGTGCAGCCCTTTCGTCGCGAGGAACACCACCGCGAGCACGAAGACGATCGCCGAGATCACGTTGAACACCAACGCGTGGCGCATGAAGGGGATCGTGCGCCGGATGCGGAAGAATTCCATGGTTACGCGGCCTTCGTCGTCGTCGTGCTGCGGTGCCAGTTGGTGTTGCCGATGGACAGCCTCGCCACCTTCTTGCGGCCGCCGTAGATGAGGTTCACCATGCCGCGCGAGACCACCACGGCGCTGAAGATCGAGGTGAGGATCCCCAGCACGTGCACCACCGCGAAGCCGCGCACCGGCCCGGAGCCGAACGCGAGGAGTGCCAGGCCCGCGATGAGCGTGGTCACGTTGGAATCGAGGATGGTGCCGAATGCGCGCTCGTAGCCCGCCTGGATCGCCATCTGCGGCGTCATCCCGGCGCGCAGCTCCTCGCGGATGCGCTCGTTGATGAGCACGTTGGCGTCGATCGCCATGCCGAGCGTGAGGGCGACGGCCGCCATGCCGGGGAGCGTGAGCGTCGCCTGCAGCATCGACAGGATCGCGATGAGGAAGAGCAGGTTGCACGCGAGCGCCACCACCGAGACGACCCCGAACATCGCGTAGTAGATCATCATGAAGACCGCGATGGCGGCGAAGCCGTAGAGCACCGCGTCGTAGCCCTTGCGGATGTTCTCCTTGCCGAGCGAGGGGCCTACCGTGCGCTCCTCGATGATGTCCATGTTCGCGGCGAGCGCCCCGGCGCGCAGCAGCAGGGCCAGGTCCTTCGCCTCGTTGAGGTCGCCGATGCCGGTGATGCGGAAGTCGGCGCCGAACTCCTCCTGGATCGTCGGCCACATCGCGACCGTGGTGCCGCTCTTCTCGACGAGCATGATCGCCATGCGCTTGCCGACGTTCCCGCGGGTGGTCTGGCGCATGATGCGGCCGCCCTCGCTGTCGAGCTTCACGTTCACGACCGGCGAGCCGGTCTGCTGGTCGAAGTTCGCCTGAGCGTTGGTGATGCGGTCGCCGCCGATCACGAGGGCCCTGCGCACCAGCACCGGCTCGCCGCGCTGGTCGTAGTACTTGTCGGTGCCGACGGGGGCGGGCTGGTCCTTGTACTGCGCGAAGGCCGTCTCGCCCGGGCCCTGCGCGTACTCCTCGGCCACGAGCCGGATCTCGAGCGTGGCGGTGCGGCCGATGATCTCCTTCGCGTGCTCCGGGTCCTGCACGCCCGCGAGCTGCACCACGATGCGGTCGGCGCCCTGCTGCTGCACGATCGGCTCGGAGACGCCCAGCTCGTTCACGCGGTTCCTGAGCGTCTGGATGTTCTGCTGCAGCGCCGCGTCCTGGGTCGCCTTCACGACCTCGGGCTTGATGGTCGCGACGACCATGCCTTCGGCGCCGCTGTCCTGCTGCTGGAGGACCAGGTCCGGCATCTGCGCTGCGATCTCGCGCAGCGCCGCGGCCTCCTGCGCCTTCTCGCGGAAGCGCAGCACGACCCGCTCGCCCTGCCGGTCGAGGCCCGAGTAGTAGATCTTGTGGTCGCGCAGCAGCGAGCGGATGTCGCCCAGGTAGCGCTCCACCGCCTTGTTCTGCACCGACTTCATGTCGACCTGGAGCAGGAAGTGCACGCCGCCGCGCAGGTCGAGGCCCAGGTACATCGGCTTCGCGCCGATCGCCTGCAGCCAGTGCGGCGTGTTGGGCACGAGGTTCAGCGCCACGCCGTAGTTGTTCGTGTCGATGTTCTTGCGGGCGACGTCGCGCGCCTTGAGCTGCTCGTCGGTGTCCGCGAGGCGCAGGGAGAGCTTGCCTTCGGACATCTCGAAGCCGGTGGCCGGCACGTTGGCGGCCTTGAGCGCGGCGAGGATCTTGTCGCGCATCTCGTCGTCCACCTTGATCGCGGTGCGCTTGCCCGCGACCTGCACGGCGGGGATCTCGCCGAAGAGGTTCGGCGCGGCGTAGATCGCGCTCACGACCAGCGCCATCGCGATGATCACGTACTTCCAGAGCGGGTACCGGTTCATGACTTACTGGGCGCCCTTGATCGTGCCCTTGGGGAGGAGCTGCGTCACCGCCTGCTTCTGCACCTGGATCGCGACGTTGGGCGCGATCTCGAGCGTGAGGTAGTTGTCGCTGATCTTGTCGATGCGCCCGAGGATTCCCACCGCCACCACCTCGTCGCCCTTCTGCAGCTGCTCGAGCATGGTCTTGTGCTCCTTCGCCTTCTTCATCTGCGGGCGGATCATCAGGAAGTACAGGACCACGAACATCAGGATGATGGGCAGCATGCCCATCAACGTGTCGGTGCCCTGCGCCGCGCCCGCGGCCTGGGCATATGCGGTGCCGATCATGGGGAAACTCCGAGCGGAAAGGGTTGACGCGGTTGGATTTTCGACCGCCTAGCCAGCCTGCGATTCTATCATGCGCTCGCTCTCGAAGCGCCTGCGGAATTCGGCGAGGCCGCCCGCCTCGATGGCTGCGCGCAGCCCCGCCATGAGGGTGAGGTAATAGTGCAGGTTGTGGAGGGTGTTCAGCCGCGAGCCGAGCATCTCGCCGGCCCGGTCCAGGTGGTGGAGGTACGCGCGGCTGAAGTTGCGGCAGGTGTAGCAGCCGCAGGAAGGATCCAGCGGCCCGTCGTCGTCGCGGTGGCGGGCGTTGCGGATCTTCACGTCGCCGCGGCCCGTGAAGAGCCAGCCGTTGCGCGCGTTGCGCGTGGGAAGGACGCAATCGAACATGTCGATGCCGTTCGACACGGCGTCCACGATGTCCTCGGGCGTGCCCACGCCCATGAGGTAGCGCGGGGCGTTCGAGGGAAGTCGCGGCGCGCAATGCGCGACGATGCGCCGCATCTCCTCCTTCGGCTCGCCCACGGAGACGCCGCCCAGCGCGTAGCCGTCGAAGCCGATCGCCGCGAGCGCGCCCGCGGACTCGTCGCGCAGGTCCTCGTACATCCCGCCCTGCACGATGCCGAAGATCGCGTTGCGATTGCCCTCGTGCGCGTTGCGCGAGCGCGCCGCCCAGCGCATCGACAGGCGCATCGATTCGGCGGCCTCGTCGCGCGTCGCCGGATATGCCGTGCACTCGTCGAACGCCATCGCGATGTCCGAGTCGAGGATGCGCTGGATGCGCATGGCCTCCTCGGGCGTGAGGAAGAGGCGGTCGCCGTTCACCGGCGACTGGAAAGCGACCCCCTCCTCGCCCACCTTGCGCAGGGCCCCCAGGCTGAACACCTGGAAGCCGCCCGAATCGGTGAGGATCGGCCGCTGCCAGGCCATGAACCGGTGCAGGCCGCCGAACTTCTCGATCACCGCGAGGCCGGGCCGCAGCCACAGGTGGAACGTGTTGCCGAGGACGATCTGCGCGCCGAGCTCCTCGAGCTCCGCGGGACTCATCGTCTTCACCGTGCCGTAGGTGCCCACCGGCATGAAGGCGGGCGTCTCGACCGCGCCGTGCGCGAGCGCGAGGGTGGCGCGGCGCGCAAGGCCGTCGGTCGATCGAATGTCGAATTGCATGGATCGTCGTGTCCGCGCAGGCGGGAAACCGCTCATCGCCAGTGCGGGGGATAGGTCTTGTCGAAGTACGGCAGCGCCTCGATCCGCTCGCCCCATCGCGCGAGCGCCTCGGGCACGAGATCCGTGAGGGCGAGCTCGGGCTTGCGGAACGTGAGCCGCTTCACGTACGCGTATTCGGGATAGAGCACGAAGTCCGCGGCGCCCGGCGCCTCGCCCGCGAAGAAGCGGCCGCGCAGCTCGCGCGCGAGGTAGTCCATCTCCTCCCGCAGGCACGCCTTCGCCTTGGCGGTCTTCTCCGCGTCACCCTTCGCGCCCTCGGAGAAATGCTCGGTGAAGATCGGACCGAGCCCGTCGGCATCGAGGTACGACGCGATTTCCTGGACGATGCGCCGGATGCGTGCCCGCTCGCGGATGTCGCCGGGATAAAGGCTCGTCGCCGCGTCCTTCGAGGGGAAGCGCTCGTCGAGGTACTCGAGGATCGCGCCCGATTCCCACAGCGCGAAGCCGTCGTCGACGATGGTCGGCACGTGGTGGCGCGGGTTGATCGCGATGAACTCGGGCTTCCTCGTGTCGCCCGCCGAGAACGACAGGACCTCGAGCTCGTAGGGAATGCGCTTGTGCTCGAGCGCGAGGAAGACGCGCCAGGAATAGGGCGAGCCGTGACCGTGGTAGAAGACGAGTGCCATTGCGGTTCTCCTTGGGTGGATTGTGTGCGATCAGTCCTCGAGGCGGAATCCCTCGAGCGGAACCTGGGGCTTGCGCGCCGCGGCGAGGTCCGCGAGGATGCGGCCGGTCGCGAGCGCGAGCGTGAAGCCGAGCGCGCCGTGCCCGGCGTCGAGGAGCAGGTTCGAGTACGGCGTCGCGCCGAGCAGGGGCGTGCCGCGCGGCGTGGCCGGACGCATGCCGCACCACGGCTGCAAGCGCGAGAAATCGCTCGCCGCCGGAAAGGTCTCCCGCACCTCGTCCACGAGCTGGCCTACGCGCTGCGTATCGATGGTCGCCGTGCGTCCCGCGAGATCCGCCATGCCGGCCACGCGCAGCTCGTCGCCCAGCCGCGCGTACACGACCTTGCGCTGGTAGTCGGTCACGCTGATGCGCGGGGCGGCCGCCTCGCTCACGATCGGGAGCGTGAGGCTGTATCCCTTGAGCGGATAGACGGGGATGCGGATTCCGAGCGGCTTCGCGAGGTCGGGCGCGCTCGCGCCGAGCGCGAGCACGTAGCGGTCGGCCTCGAACACGCCCTGGCTCGTTTCCACGCCGATCAGGCGCCGTCCGATCGCGAGCAGGCGCTCGACCGCGACGCCGAAGCGAAGCCGCGCCGGGTTGGGACCCGCGCCCATCCGCCGCGCGAGCTCGTTCGCGAACTTGAAGCAGTCGCCCGCATCCTCGCTCGGCGTATAGATGGCGCCCGCGATGCGCCGCTTCATCGACGCGAGCGCGGGCTCGACCTCGAGGGTGCGCTTCGCGTCGAGCGCTTCCTGCTCGGCGCCCAATCCGCGCTGGTAGGCGACGAGGCGCTTCGCCGACTCGAACGAGCCCCGGTCGGTGTGCACGACGAGCTTTCCGTTCTGCACGTAGTCGAACTGCAGCGAGTGCTCCGCGAGCAGCTCGTGCATCAGCGCGCGGCTGTAGAAGGCGAGGCGGAGCAGCCGTTGCGTGGTGACCTCGGAGCGGCGCTGGTTGCACGCGGCGAGGAAGGCCGCGATCCAGCGCCACTGATCGACGTTGCGCTCGGGAACGAACTTGAGCGGCGAGTCGCGGCGCAGCAGCCAGGGCGGGATCTTCGGGATCACCGAGGGGCTCGCGAGCGGCGCCACGTAGCTGTACGAGAGCTGGCCGCCGTTGGCGAAGCTCGTCTCGAGCGCGACCGCCTGGTTCCTCTCGAGCACCGTCACCTCGTGCCCGTCCTTCCACAGGTACCACGCGGCGGCGACTCCGGCGACGCCGGCTCCGAGGACGAGGATCTTCATGCGGCGGGGAGTGATGCGAGCCGGAAGCGTTGGAACGCGGATGAACGCGGATGAAACGCAGACGAACGCGGATGAAGACCGAACAGGGCTTCGAGCTCCTTGTTGCGGTGTCCGAATCGCGCACGAAAATCTCGCATTGCCTTGTCTGCGTTCATCTGCGTTTCATCGGCGTTTCATCTGCGTTCCCCGCCCGAGCAAAAAGGGCCGCGCGAGGCGGCCCTTGGCGCAAGCGGCGAGCCGCTCAGTGCACAGAGACCAGCAGCGGCACGATGAGCAGCGCCACGATGTTGATGATCTTGATGAGCGGGTTCACGGCCGGGCCCGCGGTGTCCTTGTAGGGATCGCCCACGGTGTCGCCCGTCACCGCGGCCTTGTGGGCGTCGCTGCCCTTGCCGCCGTAGTGGCCGTCCTCGATGTACTTCTTGGCGTTGTCCCACGCGCCGCCGCCCGTGCACATCGAGATCGCGACGAAGAGGCCGGTCACGATCGTGCCCATCAGCATGCCGCCGAGCGCCTGGATGCCCGCGTCCCTGCCCATCAGGAGTCCCACGACGAGCGCCACCGCGATCGGCGAGAGGACCGGCAGGAGCGAGGGGATCATCATCTCCTTGATGGCGCCCTTGGTGAGCAGGTCCACCGCGCGCGAGTAGTCCGGCTTGGCCGTCCCCTCCATGATGCCCTTGATCTCGCGGAACTGGCGGCGCACTTCCTCGACCACGGAGCCCGCGCAACGACCCACCGCTTCCATCGCCATCGCCCCGAAGAGGTACGGGATGAGGCCGCCCACGAACAGGCCGATGATCACCGCCGGGTTCGACAGATCGAAGGTGAGGTGGCGGCCCGCCTCCTCGAGGCGGTGCGTGTAGTCGGCGAAGAGCACGAGGGCGGCGAGGCCGGCCGATCCGATGGCGTAGCCCTTCGTCACGGCCTTGGTGGTGTTGCCGACCGCGTCGAGGGGATCGGTCACGTTGCGCACTTCCTTCGGCAGCTCGGCCATCTCGGCGATGCCGCCCGCGTTGTCCGTGATCGGGCCGTAGGCGTCGAGTGCCACGATGATGCCCGCCATCGAGAGCATCGAGGTCGCGGCGATCGCGATGCCGTAGAGGCCGGAGAGCTTGTCGGCGGCATAGATCGCGACGCACACCGCGAGCACCGGCCACGCGGTCGAGCGCATCGATACGCCCAGGCCCGCGATGATGTTCGTCGCGTGCCCCTTGGTCGAGGCTTCCGCCACGTGCTGCACCGGCGCGTACTCGGTGCCGGTGTAGAACTCGGTGATGATCACCATGAGCGCGGTGAGCACCAGGCCCACGATGCAGCAGCCCCAGAGCTTCGCCACGGTGAAGGCCGGATAGGCCGCGGTCACGTCGTGCATCATCCAGTCGGTCACGAACCAGAAGGCGACGAGCGAGAGGATCCCGGCGACGGCGAGGCCGCGATAGAGCGCGCCCATGATCTTGCCGCCCTGCGACGTCTTCACGAAGAACGTGCCGATGATCGAGGCGATGATGGAGACGGCGCCCAGCACCAGCGGATAGGTCACGACGTGCCCCACGACGCCCGCGCTCGGCATGAGCAGCGCGCCCAGCACCATGGTCGCGATGATGGTGACCGCGTAGGTCTCGAAGAGGTCGGCGGCCATGCCGGCGCAGTCGCCCACGTTGTCGCCCACGTTGTCCGCGATCACCGCCGGGTTGCGCGGATCGTCTTCGGGGATGCCCGCCTCGACCTTGCCCACCAGGTCCGCGCCCACGTCCGCGCCCTTGGTGAAGATGCCGCCGCCGAGACGCGCGAAGATCGAGATGAGCGAAGCGCCGAACGCGAGGCCGATGAGCGGCTTCACGACCTCGGTCATGCTGAGGTCGTGGGCGCTCGAGCCCTGCAGGTACATGAAGAAGCCCGACACCGAGATGAGGCCCAGGCCCACCACGAGGAGACCCGTGATGGCGCCGCCCTTGAAGGCGATGTTGAGCGCGGGCGCGATGCCGCCGCGCGCGGCCTCCGCCGTGCGCACGTTGGAGCGCACCGAGACGTTCATGCCGATGAAGCCCGCCGCGCCCGAGGCGATGGCGCCGATCGCGAAGCCGCAGGCCGTGGCCCAGCCCAGCACGAAGCCGATGACGAGGAAGAGCACCACGCCCACCATGCCGATGGTGGCGTACTGGCGCGCGAGATACGCCTTCGCGCCGGTCTGCACCGCCGCTGCGATCTCGCGCATGCGCTCGTTGCCTTCGGGCTGGCGCAGGATCCACATCGCCGTGAAGCCTCCGTACAGCAGGGCGGCCACCCCGCAGACGAGCGCCAAGAGGATTGCCTGGTTCAACATGCTCCTTCTCCCTTTTTATCGTTGATTGCGGTTACTGCGAAATCGTCAAGGCGCGAAGCTCCCGCCCGTCTTCCGGCGCACGGCCGCGTTCTTCAGCCGCACGTACTTCGGCAGCCCCTTCTCGAAGGGCGGGAACGCCTCGCCCGCGATGAGCGGCTCGAGGTAGTTGCGGCACTTGCGCGTGATGTGGAAGCCGTCCGGGGTGATGAAATCGCGCGGCATCTTCTTCTCGACGTTCGCGACGTCGGAGAGTCTCGCGACGCCGATCTTCCACCGATACGGGCGGCTCGAGGTGCGCACGATGGTGGGCATGACGCTGTTCATGCCCTTCACGGCGAGCTCCACCGCGGCCTTGCCCACCGCGTAGGACTGCTCGAGGTCGGTCTTCGAGGCGATGTGGCGCGCGGAGCGCTGCAGGTAATCGGCGACCGCCCAATGGTGCTTGAGGTTCAACTTGCCGCGCACGAGCTCCGCCAGGCGCGGCGCGACGCCGCCCAGCTGCGAGTGGCCGAACGCGTCCTTGAGCCCGCTCTCGGCGAGGAACCTCCCGTCCTTGTCGCGCAGGCCCTCGGAGGCGCCGACGGCGCAATAGCCGTATCGCTTCACGCTCTCCTCGACCTTCGCGAGGAACGCCGCCTCGTCGAACGCGATCTCGGGAAACAACAGCACGTGCGGCGCCTCGCCCGCCTTCGACTGCGCGAGCCCCGTGGCCGCGGTGATCCATCCCGCGTGGCGGCCCATCACCTCGAGGATGAAGACCTTGGTCGAGGTCTTCGCCATCGATTCCACGTCGAGGCCCGCCTCGCGCATGCTGGTCGCGACGTACTTCGCCACGGAGCCGAAGCCGGGACAGGTGTCGGTGATGGGCAGGTCGTTGTCGACGGTCTTGGGCACGTGCACGGCGATGATGGGGTAGCCCAGCTTCTCGCTGATCTGTGACACTTTGAGGCACGTGTCCGCCGAGTCGTTGCCGCCGTTGTAGAAGAAGTAGCCGATGTCGTGCGCCTTGAAGACCTCGATCAGGCGCTCGTACTCGTGGGCGCCCTTCTCCACGCCCTTGAGCTTGTAGCGCGCGCTGCCGAAGGCGCCGCCCGGGGTCCAGGTGAGCGCGCGGATCGCCGCGGGCGACTCGCGGCTGGTGTCGATCAGGTCCTCGTGCAGCGCACCCAGGATGCCGTTCCTTCCCGCGTAAACCTTTCCGATGTGCTTCCGGTACCTGCGCGCGGTCTCGATCACGCCCGCGGCGCTCGCGTTGATGACGGCGGTCACTCCGCCCGACTGCGCATAGAAGGCGTTTCTCGGCATGGCTCCGCGTTCTCCGTGTTCGCGCTCAGTCCCCGAGGGCGGCGAGGATCCGATCGCGCACCTCCTCGACCGTTCCCAGTCCCTCGACGCCGTGGTACCTGGGCGCATCCGGATCGCCCGCGGCGGACCACTTGCGGTAGTACTCGACGAGCGGCTCCGTCTGCCGATGATAGACGGCGAGGCGGTTGAGGACCGTTTCCTCCTTGTCGTCCGCGCGCTGCGCGAGCGGCTCGCCCGTCACGTCGTCGCGGCCGGCGACCGCGGGCGGCTTGAATTTCACATGGTACGTGCGCCCCGACGGCACGTGCGACCAGCGCCCCGACATGCGCTCGACGATCGCCGCATCCGGCACGTGGATGTCGACGACGTGCTCGATCGGCACGCGCGAGACCCTCATCGCCTCCGCCTGCGGGATGGTGCGCGGGAAGCCGTCGAAGAGGAAGCCGCGCGCGCAGTCCTGCCTCGCGATGCGCTCCTTCACCAGGCCGATGATCACCTCGTCGGGGACCAGCTCGCCGCGATCGATCAGGACTTTCGCCGCGCGGCCGACGTCGGTTCCCGCCTCGAACGCGGCGCGCAGCATGTCGCCCGTCGAGATCTGCGGTATGCCGTAGTGGCGGGTGATGAACGCGGCTTGCGTGCCCTTGCCCGCGCCCGGCCCGCCCAGGAGAATCAAACGCATCGCGCCCCGGGCCGTCCTTTGTTCAGCCCGCCATTATAGCGGCGCCCTCCGGTGCGCCTTCACGGGCAGGGCGATTCTTGCGCCGGATCAAGCGCCCGCGAGCCGGCGGCGGACCCGCTCCAGGTCCTGCTGCGTGTCAACCCCCGCCTCGAGCGCCTCGTTCCACACCGCGACCGCGATGCGATGCCCATGGCCCAGGGCGCGCAGCTGCTCGAGGGCCTCGAAGCGCTCGGCGCCAGTGGGCGCGAGCTCCGAGTACCGGCGCAGGTAGCGCACGCGGTAGGCGTAGATGCCGATGTGGCGCCACGCCGGAAAGTCCTTCGGCAGCTCGTCCCTCGAGCGCCCGAACGCGTCGCGCGCATAGGGGATCGGCGCGCGCGAGAAGTAGAGCGCGAGCCCCTCCTCGTCGGTGACCACCTTCACCACGTTGGGATCGAAGAACGCCTTCGCCGACTCGATCGGATGGACCGCGGTGGCGATCGCGGCCACCGGGTGGCGCGCGAGCTGCGCCGCGACCGCGCCGATGAGGCGCGGATCGATGAGCGGCTCGTCGCCCTGCACGTTCACGACGATCTCCTCGTCGGCGTAGCCCAGCAGCGCGACCGCTTCGGCGAGGCGGTCGGTGCCGGTGGGATGGTCGGGCGACGTGCGGCAGGCCTTCCATCCGAGCGCGCGCACCGCGCGCTCGATCTCCTCGTCGTCGGTGGCGATCACGACGTCGGCCGCGCCGCTCGCGCGCGCGCGCTCCGCGACCCAGGCGACGAGGGGCTTGCCGCCGATGTCGGCGAGCATCTTGCGCGGCAGGCGCGTGGAGCGCATGCGCGCGGGGATCACCACGCGGAAGGCGGGAACCTCCACGCGTTACGGCTCTTCGTCGGCGGCGAGCGTGCGCGCCTCGTCCTCGAGCATCACCGGGATGTCGTCCTTCACGGGGAAGGCCAGGCGGTCGGCCTTGCAGACGAGCTCGAGCGCGTCCTTGCGCCACGCGAGCGGCCCCTTGCACAGGGGGCAGACGAGGATTTCAAGCAGCTTGGGGTCCATCGACGCTCCTGCGGGCGTTGGCGAGGCGGCTCAAGAGGAAATCGTCGAACTCGGGTGCAAGGACGGCCTCGATGCGCATGAACCACATCCGAGCGTCGGCGACGCCCGCGCATTTTACGGCATCCTTCTCGGTCATGAGGATCGCCTCGGCGCCGGCGAGCTTCAGGTCGCGGCGCTGGTAGCCGTAATGGTCCGCAAACGCGTGTCCGGTCGCGCGAAATCCAAGCGCGGCGAGGTGGTCGAAGAAGCGCTGCGGGTGGCCGATCCCGGCGATCGCCGCGACCGGGCGGCCGCGCAGCGCGGCCGCGAGCTCCGCGGGCGAGCGCTCCTCGCCGTTCGCGAGCGAGACGAAGCGCTCGTGGGCAAGGCGCATGGTGAAGCGCGGGACCGGGGGAAGCGCCACGTCGCTCACCCCGTTCACGACGACGGCGTCGACCTCGGCCAGGCGCGACACGGGCTCGCGCAGCGGGCCGGCGGGAAGCGGCAGGCCGTTGCCGAAGCGCCGCTCGCCGTCGACCACGGCGATCTCCACGTCGCGTGCGAGCGCGTAGTGCTGCAGGCCGTCGTCGCACACCACCACGTTCACCTCCGGATCGGACTCGAGGAGCGCGCGCGTCGCGGCCACGCGATCGGGCGAGATGTACACGGGAACGCGGCAGCGGCGGGCGATGAGCACCGGCTCGTCGCCGAAGTGCTCCGGCGTGGCGACATCGGGCAGCACCCGCACGACGCCGAGCGGATCCTGCTCCCGCGGCGGCACGCGCCCGTATCCGCGCGCCACCACACCCGGATTCCAGCCGTGCGCGCGCAGGAGCTCGACGATCGCGATCACGAGCGGCGTCTTGCCGGTGCCGCCCACGGTCACGTTGCCGACCACGACGACGGGCACCGCCGCATGCCAGGCGTGGAGGATGCCGCGTCGATGCAGCGTGCGCCGGATCCGCACGCCGAGGGCGAACAGCAGCGCGAACGGCGCGAGGAGGAGCGCACCCCCGCCGCGCCGCTGCCATTCCGATTCGAGCCACTGCCGCACGGCGCGCGCCCTGCGCTTCAGCGACGCGCCGCTCCCGGCGTCATCGGCGGCTCTGCGTGGTGAACGAGATGTGGTTGTAGCCGGCGATGCGCGCGCTTTCCATCACGTTGATCACCGACTGGTGCGTGGTCTGCGCGTCGGCGCTGATCGCGACCACCGGCTCCTTCGCGCCCTTCGCCGCCTCGCGCATGCGCTCCGCGAAATTGTCCGCGCTCGTGTAGGCGGTGGGAACGCCGTTGATCGCGTACCGGCCGGCCGCGTCCACCGCCACGTTGAGCACCTGCGGCGGCTGCGCGGCCTTCTGCGCCGAGGCCTCCGGCAGGTTGATCTGCAGCTCCGCGAAGCGGTTGTAGGTGGTGGTGAGGAAGAGGAAGATCAGGACGACGATGAGGACGTCGATCAGCGGGATGAGGTTGACCTCCGGCTCCTCGCGCGCGCGGCCCCGCCGGAAGTTCATGCACGCCGCTCGCCGTGGATGAGCTCGATCAGCTTGATGGCCTGGCTCTCCATCTCCACCACCAGGACGTCCACGCGATTGCGGAAATGGCGGTAGAAGATCACCGAGGGGATCGACACCCCGATGCCGAAAAGGGTGTTGTAGAGCGCGACCGAGATGCCGTGCGCGAGCTGGGCGGGATTGCCGGCGCCGCTCGTCGGGTTCTGCGAGCCGAAGATCTCGATCATGCCCACGATCGTGCCGAAGAGCCCCAGGAGCGTGGAGATCGTCGCGATGGAGCCCAGCGTGGTGAGGAAGCGCTCGAGCTCGAGGGCGACCGCGCGCCCGGCATCCTCGACCGCATCCTTGATCGCTTCGCGCGGGCTCTTCTCGTTCACGAGCGCCGCGGCGAAGATGCGGCCGATGAGCGGCCCCTGCTGCAGGCTCGCGATGAGCTCCGGCGTCGCGCCTTTCGCCTGGTATTCGCGGATGGTCGCGGGAAGGACGCCGCGCGGCGCGACGAGCGACGTGCGGAGCGACCAGAACCGCTCGCCGATGATGGCGAGCGCGACGACCGAGGCCAGGATGATCAGCCAGATCGGCCATCCGGCCGCTTCGATGATCGACAGCACGTGCGATTCGACTCCCGCAAGAAATGCCGACGCACTTTAGCTGGCCCTCGCGCGTTCCACAAGGTCTTGTGCGAAATCGCGATGCGTGCCACAAAGCGCTTGGCTCGAGCGCGGGGCCGCCCGACAATTCCGTGCCCGTCCGAGGCCGGCCCTACGCCGCTTCTTTCGCGACCTGCGCGATGTGTTCCCGTAGGCATCGAGGAAGGGCGTGTTGTCCAATGTCAACTTTGTCGCGAATCATCCACAGAGCCTGTGGATAACCCTGTGGACCGGCTCATAGTGCGTTCGCCAAGTAGGCTTGCCGAAAGGGTTTTCTTTCGTCCGCTCAAATTTTGAGCGGAGCGCGTTTCTGCCGAACGATCAAGGACTTACGAATTTTCCTCGCTGTGAAGGCCACTCTCGAGAGGGAAAGCGCGCGAATCTCCCTCTGGCGCACGGCCCCGGTGGATAGACGCTCGCGCGTTCCTTCAGGGGGAAATCGAATTTCCGGGAGTCCTACGCCCCTTTTCCGTTTGTCCTACTCCGCCCTCTCGCTGCGTCCTACGACCTTCCTTCGCCCCTTCCGACCCGCATGACCCCCGACTTGCCCGGCATCGCGCCCGTCCTCACTGTCACGGAGCTGAACCGCCGCGTGCGCGCGCTGCTGGAAAACCGGTTCGAGATGCTCTGGATCGCCGGCGAGCTCTCGAACGTGAAGCGCGCGGCCTCCGGCCACTGGTATTTCTGCCTCAAGGACCCCGGCGCCCAGGTCGAATGCGCGATGTTCCGCACGCGGGCGCAATTCCTGGACTTCCGGCCCGAAGACGGCCTGCGCGTCGAGGTGCGCGCCCGCGTGACGCTCTACGAGCCGCGCGGCAACTACCAGCTGGTCGTCGAAGAGATCCGCAAGGCGGGGCTCGGGGCGCTCTACGAGGCGTTCGAGAAGCTCAAGGCGAGGCTCGACGCCGAGGGACTCTTCGAGGCGGCGCGCAAGCGGCCGCTGCCAGGCTTCCCGCGCGCGATCGGGATCGTCACCTCGCCCGCGGCCGCCGCGTTGCGCGACGTCCTCACCACGCTCGGGCGCCGCGCGCCGATGGTTCCGGTGGTGCTCTATCCGGCGCAAGTGCAGGGCGAGGGCGCGGGCGCGCAGGTGGCGCGGGCGATCGCGGCGGCCAACACGCGCGGCGAATGCGACGTCCTCATCGTGTGCCGCGGCGGGGGCAGCCTCGAGGACCTGTGGGCCTTCAACGAGGAAATCGTCGCACGCGCGATCTTCGCCTCGCGCCTTCCCGTCGTGAGCGGCGTGGGCCACGAGACCGATTTCTCCATCGCCGACTTCGTCGCCGACCTGCGCGCGCCCACCCCCACCGCGGCCGCCGTGGCGGCGAGCCCGGATCGTGCCGCGCTCCTCGAGCAGGTCGGGGCGATGCGGCGCCGGCTCGCGCGCGACCTGCGGCGCATCGTGGAGACCGCGGGGCAGCGCCTCGATGTGGCCTCGCGCCGGCTGCTGACTCCGGCGCAACGCATCGAGCACGACCGCGAGCGGCTGGCGCAACACGCGCGGCGCTTGCGCCGGGCCCTTCCGGACTTCGCGGCGGCGCGTCGGGAGCTGCAGCGCGCCGCGCCTCGCCTCGCCGCCGCGGGGGCACGCGCCGCGACCGAGCGCGCACGGCGGCTCAGCGCCCTGCGCGCCTCGCTGGGCCACCTCGATCCGACGCAGGTGCTGGGACGCGGATACAGCATCGTGCGCGGTCCCGACGGCCACGTGGTCCGCTCGAGCGCGGTGCTGTCGCGCGGCGACGCCATCGACATCCGCTTCGGCGAGGGCGGCACGACGGCGAGCGTGATCGATCCGAGCCCTTCCCGCGATTAGGACGGCCGGGTTCCCGAAGCGTTGCCGGAGGCGATTTCCCGCGCAGCCGCGCGCGCCTCAATGCGCGAGCGCCGCCTCGATTTCCGCGAAGCTGCGCGCGCGCGATCCGACGTGCACCGGCTGCGCCAGCTGCTTCTCGATCTGCGAGGCGGAGAACACGCCGCGCACGACCTGAACGCCGCCCGGCTCTTCGTCGACCGCCATCGCGTGCTGGCGTCCCGCCTGCGCGAGCGTCGCGAGCACGTGGCCCACGCGCGCGCGGGCCACTTCGGACATCGGCAGGACTTCCAGGCGCGACCTCGGCGTCATCAGGTCGCGCACGCGGATCTCGCTGCGGCGCCCGCCGTGCTGCTCGATGTGCTGCAGCGGCTTCTCCCCGAGGAGGTCGGTGGCGGTGATGAGGCCCAGCACACGGTTCTCGACGTCGACCACGAAGAGGGAACGGACGTTGCGCCGCAGCATGATGCGCATCGCCGCTTCGATGTCGACCTCGGGATCGACCATCACCGCGGGAACGCGCCGCAGGTCGGTCATGATGGCGATCGCCGGATCCTCGAGCGTGATGGGCGGCGCGGCCACGTGCGTCGGCTGGCGCACGAGCGTGCCGTCGCTCATGGGGCGGGAGGCGATCGGGGCGTAGCTGCGTTCCATGGGCCATCATTCCGCCGCATCGCGAAGCCGCGCAAGGCGAAAGTTTTGATCGCCGGATCAGCGCGCGCTATGCGCGCCCTCGCGACCGGCGCCGGTGTCGTCCAGGAAGCGGGCCACGCGTGCGATCACCGCGTCGGCGAGGTCGCCGCGCAGCGCGTCGAGGCGCTCGACGGGCGCGGTGCCGGGTTTCTCGCCCATCGCGCGCAGCCACGTGAGCTGGCGCTTGGCGAGCTGGCGCGTGGCGGCGATGCCGCGCGCCTCCAGGGTCGCGGCGGGCGCGAGCCCTTCCAGCGTCTCCCACGCCTGACGGTATCCCACGGTGCGCATCGAGGGCATGCCCGCGTCGAGCGCGAAGCGCGCGCGCAGCGCCTCCAGCTCTTCCACGAGCCCGGCGGCGAGCATCGCGCGGAAGCGCTCGGCGATGCGCGCGTGCAGGACCGAACGCTCGGAGGGCTCGAGCGAGATCGCGAGCGCGTCGATCGCGGGCGCAGCGATCGACGCCGCGCGGTGGTGCTCGGAAAGCGTGCGTCCGGTGTGGTAGCGCACTTCGAGAGCGCGCTGGATGCGCTGCGCGTCGGTGGGCTCGATGCGCGCGGCGCTCGCCGGATCCAGGCGCGCGAGCTCGGCGTGGAGCTGCGGCCAGCCCTCGCGCGCGGCGCGCGCCTCGAGCCCGGCGCGCAACGCGGGTTGGGCCGGCGGCAGGTCCGCGAGCCCGCCCATGAGCGTGCGGAAGTAGAGCATGGTGCCTCCCGCGACGACGGGCAACCGGCCGCGACCGTGGATCGCGGCGATGGCGCGCTCGGCCTCGGCGCGGAATCGCCCGGCGGAGTAGGCCTCGACCGGATCGAGGATATCGACCAGGTGGTGCGGCACGCGCGCGCGGGTCTCGCGATCGGGCTTCGCGGTGCCGACGTCCATGCCGCGATAGACCTGCGCGGAATCGACGCTCACGATCTCGCTGGGGAAGCGCGCGGCGAGCGCGAGCGCGACCGCGCTCTTCCCGCTCGCCGTCGGCCCCAGGAGGAAGACCGCCTTCACCGCCCCCGCAGGAACAGCCGGTCGAGATCCGCCATCCCGAACTGCACCCATGTGGGACGGCCATGGTTGCAGCTTCCGGCGCGCTCGGTCTCCTCCATTTGCCGCAGCAGAGCGTTCATCTCGGGAATGGTGAGGTTGCGGTTCGCGCGCACCGCCGCGTGGCAGGCGAGCGTGCCGAGGAGCTCGTTGCGCCGTTCGACCAGCACGCGGCTCGCGCCGTATTCGCGCATCTCCGCGAGCACGGAGCGCAGGAGGCCGGTCGCGTCGAGGTCGGCGAGGAGCGCGGGCAGCGCGCGGATCACGAGCTCGCGCGGACCCGCGGCGGCGACGTCGAAGCCCAGGCTATCGAGCCCGGCTCGGCCCTCGGCCGCGCTTTCGACCTCCTCCGCCGTGGCCGTCATCGCGATCGGCACGAGCAACGGCTGCGAGGGCAGGGGCGCCGAATCGAGCGCCGCCTTGAGCCCCTCGTAGACGATGCGTTCGTGCGCCGCGTGCATGTCGACGATGACGAGCCCCATGGCGTTCTGCGCGAGGACGTACACGCCGTGGAGCTGCGCGAGCGCGTATCCCAGTGCGGGTGCCGCCGCGGGCGCGCTCGCGGCCTGCACGCGCCGCTCGTCCGCGATCGCGATCGCGAAGAGCGCCTCGTAGGCGGCGCGCGGCTGCGAGACCGCGAGGGATTGCTGCTCGAAAACCGGGGTCAGACCACCATTTCCGGGCGGCGAGTCCGCTCGCGCGTCCAACGGAAATGGTGGTCTGACCCCGGTTTTCTCCTCTGCCATCGTCAGCGGCGCCGCAAGGGCGCGCGAAAGCGCGTGGAACACGAACTGGTGCACCGCGCTCGACTCGCGGAAGCGCACCTCGCTCTTCGCCGGATGCACGTTCACGTCGACCAGCGCGGGATCGACCTCGAGGAAGAGCGCGTAGGCCGGATGGCGATCGTGATGAAGCACGTCGGCGTAGGCCTCGCGGATCGCGTGCGCCACGACCTTGTCGCGCACGAAGCGGCCGTTCACGAAAAGGTATTGCGCCTCTCGCGTGGCGCGCGTGAAGCCCGGCGCGGCGAGCAGCCCTTCGAGCCGCAGCCGGGTCGATTCGCAACGCACCTCGACCGCGGAATCCGAGAAGTCCGCGCCCACGACGCGCGCCGCACGGCCGCGCGCGTCCTCCGGCGGCAGGTGCGCGCTCCTGCGGCCGTTGTGTGCGAGCGCGAAGGCTACGCCGGGGCGCGAGAGCGCAACGCGCGAGAACACCTCCTCGCAGCGCGCGAACTCGGTGGCCTCGCTCTTCAGGAACTTGCGGCGCGCCGGCGTGTTGAAGTACAGGTCCTCCACCTCGACCGAGGTTCCGGAAGCGAGCGCCGCGGGCTCGGGCGCCGACACCACGCCCGCTTCGCACGCGATGCGCCAGGCGTGGCGCGCGCCCTCGCGGCGGCTCACGATCGCGAGCCGCGCGACCGCCCCGATGGAGGCGAGGGCCTCGCCGCGGAAGCCGAGCGTGGCGGCACGCTCCAGGTCCTGCAGCGTCTCGATCTTGCTGGTGGCGAAGCGGGCCACGGCGAGGGGAAGATCCTCGGGCTCGATGCCGCCGCCGTCGTCGACGACCCGCAGGCGGCGAACGCCCCCTTCGGCGAGCTCGACCACGATCGAGCGGGCGCCCGCGTCGAGGCTGTTCTCCAGCAGCTCCTTGAGCGCCGAAGCGGGCCGCTCGACCACCTCGCCGGCGGCGATCTGGTTCACCAGGAGCTCGGGGAGGCTGCGGATTCGGGCCACAGGGGATGTTACACTGCCCGCGCGCACAGGCTCCGCTACGACACCCATGCCGGCGCAGGGAGCGGAATGACCCCATCGCACAAGCCCGCGACGCAGGCGAGCGCCGCGCCGCGGGCGTCCGAATCGCCGCTCGAGGCCGAGCAGGTCCGGCTGCTCTTCCGGTTCTCGCTCGTGGGCTATCTCGCCACGTTGCTGGTGATCTTCATCCTCGGTGCGATCCTCTGGGACGACCTCGCGCGGCCCGCGCTCTTCCTGTGGTTCGTCGCGGTCTCGCTCGTGGGCGTGGGCCGCTACCTGCTCTACAAGGCGTTCATCCGCGAGGCGCGCCCGGCGGAGCAGATGCGCGCGTGGGAGACGCGCTTCATCCTCGGCACCGTGCTCGCGGGCCTTTGCTGGATGGCGATCGGAACGGTGCTGCTGCCCGACTCCTCGCGCATCGCGCAGCGCCTTTCGGTCGTGATGCTGGTGGTGCTGCTGATGACGGGCGCGGTCGCCTACTATGCGCCGCACCGCTACGCCTACAAGATCACGGCGTTCCTCGGCCTCGTGCCGCTCGCGGTGACGCTCGGGCGCTCCGGCCAGCGCGACCAGATGTTCCTCTCGGGCATGATCCTCATCCTCGCGATGGTGCTGCCCTACGTGCACGCGCGCGTCCACCGCGCGCTCGTCGATTCGCTCACCACCCGCAAGGCGCGCGAATCGCTCTCCTCGGAGCTCGAGAGCGAGAGGGGCCGCCTGCAGCGCATGAACGAGGCGCTGGTGGAGGAGCACACCGAGCGGCTCAAGGCGCAGCAGGGCGAGCTCCTCGCCGCGCAGAAGCTGCGCATGCACTTCGAGAGCACTCCGCTCGCCGTGGTCGAGTGGGACCGGCGCCAGCACGCGGTCGCGTGGAACCCGGCGGCCGAGGCGATCTTCGGCTTCCCCGCCTACGAGATGCTCGGCAAGCCCCTCGCGCCGGCGCTCACCACGCCCGATGCGCGCGAGGACATGGCGGCGATGTGCCGCGAGCTCCTCGAGAGCGGCGAAGGCAACAAGACGACGCTCGTGAACGCGGCGCGCAACGGCCGCACCATCCACTGCGAGTGGTACAACACGCCGCTCGTGGACGCGCAGGGCACCGTCACCGGCTTCGCCTCGCTGGTTCAGGACATCACGGAGCGCCTGAACACCGAGCGCACGATCCACTACATGGCGCATCACGACGCGCTCACGGGGCTGCCCAACCGGCGCCTCATGCAGGACCGCCTGAACCAGGCGATCATGGCCGCGCGCCGCAAGCAGCGCCACGTCGCGGTGCTCTTCCTCGACCTCGACCGCTTCAAGGTCGTGAACGACACGCTCGGCCACGACACGGGCGACTTCATCCTGAAGGACGTGGCGCGGCGCCTGGCGGCCTGCGTGCGCGAGGTGGACACGGTGTCGCGCGAGGGCGGCGACGAGTTCGTGGTGATCCTGCCCGACCTCGAGCGCCCGGAGAACGCGCGCGTGGTCGCCGACAAGATCCTCGAGGTGCTCGCGCGGCCCGTGGAGATCGGCGGGCACGAGATCCACGTGACGCCCTCCATCGGCATCAGCCACTATCCCAACGACGCGACCGACGTGCACCAGCTCCTCAAGCACGCCGACAACGCGATGTACCAGGCGAAGGACGCCGGTCGCAACACGGTGCGCTTCTTCACCAACGACCTGAACTTCCTGCTTTCGAAGCGCCTCGAGATCGAGAGCCGGCTGAGGAAGGGGATCGAGAACGAGGAGTTCTTCCTGCGCTACCAGCCGCAGGTGGACATCGCGACCGGTCGCATCTCCGGGATGGAGGCGCTCATCCGCTGGAACGACCCGCAGAAGGGCGAGATCTATCCGAAGGATTTCGTGTTCGTGGCCGAGGAGCTGGGCCTCATCGTCCCGATCGGGGAATGGGTCTTCCGCACCGCGTGCCGGCAGCTTCGCACGTGGGCCGACGAAGGGCTTCCGGCGATCACCATCTCGATCAACATCTCGCCGCGCCAGTTCATGTCGCGCCGCCTCGTGCACACGCTGCTGTCGATCGTGCGCGACACCGGCGCCGACCCGCGCCACATCGAGCTCGAGATCACCGAGACGATGATCATGAGGAACGTCGAGCAGTCGATCGAGACCCTCGCCCAGCTGCGCGCGGTCGGCATGCAGGTCGCGGTGGACGACTTCGGCGTGGGCTATTCCTCGCTCGGCCAGCTCACGCGGCTACCGGCTTCCAGCATGAAGATCGACCGCTCGTTCATCATGAACGTGCCGCAGGACGTCTCGAGCGGGCTCATCACCGAGGCGATCATCGCGATGGCCAAGCGCCTGAAGCTGCGCGTGATCGCCGAGGGCGTGGAAACGCGCCAGCAGCTCGAGTTCCTGCGCGCCAACCACTGCGAGGCGTTCCAGGGGTATCTCTTCTCGCGGCCGGTGACGGCGCTGGAAGCCACCGCGATGCTCAAGGCGCAGGCCGCCGCCCTCCACGGGGCGCAGAGCGCCGCCGATTGAAATGAAGGCCGGTACGTCCCTGTAGCACCGGGAACGGCGCTGGGGCGCACGCGAAGGCGCCGCCCGACCCCGCGGACGTCAGTTGCGCGAGGCGAGGCTCGGGCGCGCGAGCGGCGGGCTCTGCGCGAGGTAGCGCTTGATGCCGTCCAGCACGGCGCCGGCGATCTGGTCCTGGTACGCCGCGTCCTTGAGCCGCTTCTCCTCGTCCGGGTTGGAGATGAACGCCGTCTCCACGAGGATCGAGGGGATGTCGGGCGCCTTCAGCACCGCGAAGCCGGCCTGCTCCACGCGGCCGCGATGCAGGTCGTTCACGTCGCCCAGCTCCGTGAGCACCGCCTTGCCGAGCTTGAGGGAGTCGTTGATCGTCGCGGTGAGCGAAAGGTCGAGGAGCGTCTTCGCGAGCACCGGATCCTTGGCGGCGAGGTCCACGCCGCCGATCAGGTCCGACTGGTTCTCGCGCTGGGCGAGGAGCCGTGCCGCCGTGGAGGTCGCGCCGCGCTCGGAAAGCGCGAAGACCGAGGAGCCGCGCGCGTCGCGCCGCACCCACGCATCGGCGTGGATCGAGACGAAGAGGTCGGCGTGCAGCCGCCGCGCCTTCGCGACGCGCTGCGCGAGCGGGACGAAGTAGTCGCCGTCGCGCGTGAGCACCGCGCGCATGTTGGGCTCCTGGTCGATGCGCGCCTTGAGCCGGCGCGCGATCGCGAGCGTCACGTTCTTCTCGAGGGTGCCGTGCAGGCCGTGGGCGCCGGGATCCTCGCCGCCGTGCCCGGCATCGACCGCGACGATGATGAGGCGATCGATCCTGGGGACTTTCAGCGCCACCACGTCGTTGAGGTCGCCCTTGGCTTGCCGCGCCCGCGCCGCGCCTTTCGCCGCGGCCGCCCCCTTCGAAGCGCCGAGCGTGGCGTCCACGGCCGCGGTCGCGACCTTCGTGGCGCTCGCCGCGGCCTTCTGCACTTCGGGCGCGGCGACGTCGTTCGCGGCCGATGCCTCCTTCGGCGCATCACGCGGCGCCGCAGCCGCGGGCGATCCGCCGCGCGCCTCCCGGTCCGGCCGCGCCATCTCTCCGATCGGATCGGGCTTCGGCGCCACGAGGGCGAGCAGCGGATCGGCGGGCTTCGCCGGGTAGAGGTCCATCACCAGCCGGTGCTTGTATTCGCCCGCCGGCGCGAGCGGGAAGATCGAGGGCCGGACCTCGGTGCGCAGGTCGAAGACCACGCGCACCACGTTCGGCCGGTTGATCCCCACGCGCACCGCCTCGATGTACGGGTCGTCGGCGCCGACCTTCGACGGCAGCGCCTTGAGCTCCGGGCCAAGCTCCACCCCCTCGAGGTCGACCACCAGGCGATCGGGGTGGTCGAGCGAGAAATGGTGCTCGCGGATCGCGTGCGCGCTCTCGAGCGTGACGCGCGTGTACTCCTCGGCGGGCCACACGCGCGAGGCGAGGATCGTCTCCGCCGGGAACGCGGGATAGGCCGCGGCGACGAGCACCGCGAGCAGCAGGTACTTCAGGAATCCCCGGGCGAAATCGGGTAGCGCCCGGCGAGGCACGCGAGGCACTGCGCCCCTCGCGGCGAGTTGTGCGTGAAGCTCGCGTTGCGCCCGCGGCCGCTTGCCTGCAGCGCGATTTGCAGGTCCGCGGGCGGCAACGATCCCTCCGCTCTCTCCGGCCATTCGATCAGGCTCACGCTCCGATCGTCGAAGCTCTCCCGGAAGCCCGCATCGATCCATTCTCTCGGGTCCTGGAATCTATAAAAATCAAAGTGATGCAAGTCTAACCTCGAAAGCTCATAAAGTTCAACCAGTGTGTAAGTGGGGCTTCGCACCGCGCCCCCGTATCCGAGCTCGCGCAGGACCCCGCGCACGAGCGTGGTCTTGCCCGCGCCCAGGTCTCCGCGCAGGTAGACGATGAGCCCGGGCTCGACGCAGTGCGCGAGAGCGGCGCCCAGGGCCAGCGTGGCAGCCTCGTCGGGAAGGTACGTGTTCGGCGCTACCATCGAGGAATGAACGTCGCGGTGGAAGGTGTCTCGATCGAGGAACGCGTGAAGCGCTGGGGACGCGGCCTCGGCTTCGACGCGATCGCCATCGCCGGAACCGACCTCGCCGAGGAGGAAGCGCGGCTCCTCGAATGGCTCGCCCGCGGCTGGCACGGCGAGATGGATTATATGGCGCGCCACGGCGCGCGCCGCGCGCGTCCCGCGGAGCTCGTGCCCGGCACTCTTTCCATCATCACCGCCCGCCTCGATTATCGTGCCGAGGGCGCGCGCGATTCGTGGGAGGCGCTGGAGGACGGCGAGAGCGGGTTCGTCTCGCGCTATGCGTTGGGCCGCGACTATCACAAGGTGCTGCGCGCGAAGCTCAAGGCGCTCGCCGATCGCATGACGCACGAGCTCGGTCCCTTCGCCTACCGCGTGTTCACCGACAGCGCGCCGGTGATGGAAGTGGCGCTCGCCGCGCGCGCGGGGCTCGGCTGGCGCGGCAAGCACACGCTGCTGCTTTCGCGCGACGCGGGCTCGCTCTTCTTCCTGGGCGAGCTCTTCGTGGCGCTCGATCTCGAGCGCGATCCGCCGGCGGGCGCGCATTGCGGAACCTGCGAGCGCTGCATCGCGATCTGCCCCACCAACGCCATCGTTGCGCCCTACCAGCTCGACGCGCGCCGCTGCATCTCGTACCTCACCATCGAGCACCATGGATCGATTCCCGAGAAGCTGCGGCCGCTCATGGGCAACCGCATCTACGGCTGCGACGATTGCCAGCTCGTGTGCCCGTGGAACAAATGGGCGAAGACCGCGGCCGAGCCGGACTTCGCGGTCCGCAACGATCTCGACGACGCGCGGCTCGTCGATCTCTTCGCGTGGAGCGAGGACGAATTCGAGCGGCGCTTGGAGGGCTCGGCGATCCGGCGCATCGGGCATGAACGCTGGCTGCGCAACATCGCGGTGGCGCTGGGCAACGCGCCGACCACGCCGCGGATCGTGGCGGCGCTCCAATCGCGCATGGACCATCCTTCGCCGCTCGTACGCGAGCACGTGGCTTGGGCTCTGGCGAGGCATCGCGCATAATCGCGCGCATGCGCTCCGCACCCCGACGCGCAATTCTCTGCGCCGCCATTGCCACCGCGCTCACCGCCGCGACCGGCGCGCGCGCGGTGCGCCTCGACCCGGACGGCCTCGGGCAGGCGCTCATCTTCCCGTACTACACCGTGCAGTCCGCGAGAGGAAATGCGCTCAACACGTACCTCTCCGTCGTGAATCACGGCTCCGACGCGAAGGCGATCCGCGTGCGCTTTCACGAGGGCCGCATGGGCGCCGAGGTCGCGGACTTCAACCTCTTCCTCTCGCCCAACGACGTGTGGACGGCGGCGCTCGTTCCGACGTCCGACGGCACGCGCCTCCTGACGGTCGACCATTCGTGCACGGAGCCGGCATTCACGCAGCCCGCCCCGGGATCGCCTTCGACGCTCGACTTCAACGCGCTTGCGTACTCCGGCATTCGCGACGACAGCGCGGGCAACGGGCTCGACCGCACGCGCGAAGGCTACTTCGAGATGATCGAGATGGCGACGCTCACGGGCACCGCAGCCCTCGCGGTTACGCACACTTCCGCCGGCGTGCCGGCGAACTGCGCGTACGTGCAGGGGCCGGCGGCGATTTCGGTCGCAGCCCCGAGCGGCAGCCTTTCGGGCAGCCTCACGATCATCAACGTGGCCAACGGGATGGAATTCAGCACCAACGCCGTCGCGCTGACAGAGCTCGCGACGCGACCGTTCTTCCGTCCGTCGAGCGACGCCTATCCCGACTGGAACGCGGCCGAGATCGATCCGGTGAGCGCCGTCGTGGCGAACGGCGCGGTGTACAGGTCGGTTTGGTCCCGGCCGGTCGATGCGGTGAGCGCCGTGCTGATGCGATCGGCGTGGCAGGGGGAGTACGTGCTCGACAACTCGACGCAGTCGCTCACCGATCTCGTGATCACCTTTCCCACGCGGCGCTTCTACGTGAACGGGCAGAAGGCGGATGCGCCTTTCACGTCGCGCGCGGCCTGGAGCGCCGATTGCGGTTGGAGCTCGTACGTGGCCGGAAACGCATTCGTACCGGGCGAGACGATCTCCTATACGGACTACGACCGGGAGTCGCGGGCCCCCGCACCCGTCCCGAACGATATGGGCGCGCCGCTGCCGCCCCCATACGAGTTGTGCGCCACGAGCGCCGCGTTTCCGGTCGTGAACGGCGAGGCCCACATGCCTTCGACGTCGGCCGGGGGCCTGCTCGGATCGCGAACCGGTGGAATCCTCATGGGAAGATTGCCGCTGAGTCCCTTCTCCTTCAGCGACGTGCGCCAGCATGGATGGTTGCGAATCGCGCCGCAAACGACCGCCGCCCTCGTGAGCTCGCCGTCCTCATCCCGCATCGACGCGGCGACCGGCGCGATCACCTCGGGCGCCCAGACCTATCGCGGGCTTCCGATCGTCGGCTTCACCGTTCGCTCGTACACCAACGGAACGCTCACCTGCACCGCGGGCCAATGCCAAGGAAACTACGGCGGCGCGTTTCCCCTCGAGTTCGAGCGCGCGATCTCGCCATGAAGCGATTGCGCCGGCGAAGCCTCCCGCTGCTCGTCTCGATGGTCGCCGCATGGCCCGCCGCGTCGCACGCGGTCCGTCTTGCGGACGACGGGCTCGGGCAAGCGTTGATCTATCCCTACTACACCGTGCAACAGGCGAACGGCGACTCATACAACACCTACCTCTCCATCGTGAACCACACCGCCGACGCGAAGGCGCTGCGCGTGCGCTTCCGCGAGGGGCGCGCCTCGCGCGAGACGTTTTCGCTGAACCTCTATCTCGGCCCGCACGACACATGGACCGCCGCGATCGTGCCCGACGATTCCACGCCCGCACGGGATCCCGCCCGAGTCATCACAGACGATATCTCCTGCACGAGCCCGGCACTGCCGCCGAGCGGTTCGCCATTCCAGAACACGGCCTATTCCGGCACGAACGACGACGGCAACGGCGCGGGGCTCGATCGCGCGCGCGAGGGATTCATCGAGGTGATCGAGATGGCGACGCTCACGGGGGCGGCGGCCGCGGCAGTGACCGCTTCGAACACCGGAGTGCCGGCCGATTGCGGCGCGGTACAAGGCGGCGGCGCACTGCAGGTCGCGGCGCCCAGCGGCGGACTCTCGGGCACGGTCACGCTCATCAACGTGCAGAGCGGGCTCGACTTCGACCTCAACGCGGTCGCCCTCGCCGATCTTTCCACGAAACCGTTCTACCGGCCACCGAACGATCCGTATCCCGATCTCAACGCGGCGGAGATCGATCGGGTGAGCCTCGTGGTCGCGAACGGTGCGGCCTATCGCGCGACATGGAGCCGGCCGGTCGACGCGGTGAGCGCGGTGCTCATGCACGACAACGTGATCGGCGAATACGTGCTGGACGATGCGACCGACTCCAACACCGACCTCGTCGAAACGTTTCCGACGCGCGAGTTCTATGTCACGCCGACGAGCGCCGCGTTGCCGTTCTCGCACGCTTCCGTGTGGGCCGACCATTGCCGGCAGACCGATATCGCCGTGAACGAGCTTGCCATCGCGGTCGTCGCCAACCGCGAGGCTTCGACGATGACCGTCGCGGGATCGGATTTTCCGGAATTGCCCGCCACCTATCCGAACACTCTGTGCGCTTCGAGCGTCGTGATCGACGTGGCCAACGGAAGCCCGCACACCGAGCTGTTGCCGCAGACTCGCGTGCTGGGTTCGCTCACCCGCGGCTTCGGACAGGACGGGCTCGCGATCCACGTCGGGTTCGACAACGGTTGGCTGCGCATGTTCTTCAGCGGCCCGGGCCCGACCCAGGCCGGTCTCACGAGCCTTGCCGATTCCACGCGCATGGATCTCGCGACCGGCGCCGTCACGACCGCGCCGCAGACCTACTATGGGCTGCCCGTGATCGGCTTCACCGCTCGCACGTTCGTGAACGGCACGCTCCAGTGCAGCGCGGGCGCCTGCCAAGGAAACTACGGCGGCGCATTCCCGTTCCAATACACCCGCAAGATCTCGCCGTAGAATCCGCGGCTGCACGCGAGCGCAGCCATTCCCCGATGAAATCCCGTCCCGCCATCCCCCGAGGCGTCTGGATCCTCGGATTCGTAAGCCTGCTGATGGACATCTCCTCCGAGATGATCCACGGGCTGCTGCCGGTGTACCTCACCGCGGTCCTCGGAGCGAGCGCGCTCGCAGTGGGCCTCATCGAGGGCGCGGCGGAATCGACCGCGCTCATCGTGAAGGTGTTCTCGGGAGCACTCTCCGACCGCTGGCACAAGCGCCAGGCGATCGCGGCCACGGGCTACGGGCTCGCCGCGTTCACCAAGCCGCTCTTCGCGCTCGCGACCGGACCCGGGCTCGTCTTCTTCGCGCGCTTCGTCGATCGCATCGGCAAGGGAATTCGCGGCGCGCCGCGCGACGCGCTGATCGCGGACCTCGCGCCGAAGGAGATTCGCGGCGCGGCGTTCGGGCTGCGCCAGGCGCTCGATACGGTCGGCGCCTTCGCCGGCCCCCTTCTCGCGATCGCGCTCATGCTCGCCTGGCACGACGACTTCCGCGCGGTGTTCTGGGTCGCCGTGATTCCGGGGATCGCCTCGTTTCTCCTCATCGCGTTCGGGGTGCGGGAGCCACCGGCGCCGGCGCAGGGAACCCACGCGGCGAAGCGCGCCGTGCGCATCGACCGCCAGACGCTGCAGGCGCTCGGCCGCGCTTTCTGGGGCGTCACGGCGGCGGGCGCGGCGCTCACGCTCGCGCGTTTCAGCGAGGCGTTCCTCGTGCTGCGCGCGGCGCACCTGCACCTCGGCGAAGCGTACGCGCCCGCCGTGCTCGTCGTGATGAACGTGGTCTATTCGATCGTCTCCTATCCCGTCGGCCGGATGGCGGACCGGGTGGCGCCGCGCAACCTGCTCTTCTGGGGGGTCGCGTTCCTCGTGGCCGCCGATGCCGTGCTCGCGGTCGCGAACCATCTCGCCTTCGCGTGGATCGGGATCGCGCTGTGGGGCCTGCACATGGGGTTCACGCAGGGTGTCCTCGCGGCGATGGTGGCGCAGGCGGCGCCGGCGCCCCTGCGCGGAACCGCGTTCGGGGTCTTCAATCTCGCGAGCGGCATCGCGATGCTGGTCGCGAGCGCGATCGCCGGGGCGCTCTGGAGCTTCGTGGGGCCCGCGGCGACGTTCTGGGCCGGCGCCTTCTTCGCGATCGCCTGCGCTGCGATCACGAAGCTCGCCGTGCGCTAGGGAACGTCGCCCGCCACGGGCGCGTCGAACGCGCAACCGATCGGAAACGGGGAACGCCATGAAGCTCGCCGCATCCGCCCTCGCCCTCTGCCTTGCCGCTTCCTGCGCCGCCCACGCGCGGATCGACCTCCAGCGCCTGAAGCTTCCGCCCGGCTTCCAGGTCTCCGTGTTCGCGGAGAACGTCCCTGGCGCGCGCTCGATGGCGCTGGGCGACAAGGGCACGCTCTTCGTGGGCACGGTGGGCGAAGGCCGCGTCTACGCGATCGCCAACGACGGGAAGAAGGCGACCAGGGTCGAGACGATCGCGCGCGGCATGAACATGCCGAACGGCGTCGCGGTGAAGGACGGCGCGCTCTACGTGGCGGAAGTCGACAAGGTATGGCGCTACGACGCGATCGAATCGCACCTGCCCAGGCCGCCGAAGCCCGCGCTCGTGTACGACAAGTATCCGCACGATCGCCACCACGGATGGAAATTCATCCGCTTCGGTCCCGACGGCTGGCTCTACGTGCCGGTCGGCGCGCCGTGCAACATCTGCGAGCCGCCCGAGCCCTACGCCTCGATCACGCGGCTCAAGCCCGACGGCTCCACGATGCAGATCTACGCGCGCGGCATCCGCAACAGCGTCGGCTTCGATTGGGATCCGCGCACGAAGGAGCTGTGGTTCACCGACAACGGCCGCGACCTCATGGGCGACGACCTGCCGAGCGACGAGCTCGACCATGCGCCGAAGCCCGGCATGGACTTCGGCTATCCCTACTGCCACCAGGGCGACACGCCGGATCCGGAGTTCGGGAAGAAGCACTCGTGCAGCGAGTTCACGCCCCCCGCGGCGAAGCTGGGCGCGCACGTGGCGGCGCTGGGCATGCGCTTCTACACCGGATCGATGTTCCCCGCACAGTATCGCGACCGTGTCTTCATCGCCGAGCACGGCTCGTGGAACCGGACGCAGAAGAGCGGATATCGCGTGGTGAGCGCGAAGATCGAGAACGGCAAGGTCGTGGACGTGCAGCCCTTCCTCGAAGGCTTCCTCGACGCGCGCGCCAATTCGGACTGGGGCCGCCCCGTCGACGTGCAGGTGATGCCGGACGGCTCGCTCCTCGTCTCCGACGACAAGGCGAACGCGATCTACCGCATCCGTTGGGAGGGTGACGAAAACCGGGGTCAGACCACCATTTCCAATCCGTGACACGCCGTGCGTTCGCGCGTGCGTTTTCGCAGTATGGAAAATGTGGTCTGACCCCGGTTTTCAGACCCCTGTTTTCAGACCTCGAACTTCACGCCCTGCGCGAGCGGGAGGGCGTTCGAGTAGTTGATGGTGTTGGTCGCGCGTCGCATGTAGGCCTTCCATGCGTCGCTGCCCGATTCGCGCCCGCCGCCGGTGTGCTTCTCGCCGCCGAAGGCGCCGCCGATCTCCGCGCCGCTCGGGCCGATGTTCACGTTGGCGATGCCGCAGTCGCTGCCCGCCGCCGAGACGAACCGCTCCGCCTCGCGGAGATCCGTCGTGAAGAGGCTCGAGGCGAGCCCCTGCGGCACGTCGTTCTGCATCGCGATCGCATGGTCCAGCTCGCGGTACGGCATCACGTGCAGGATCGGCGCGAAGGTCTCTTGCCGTGCGATCTCGCCCTGCCGCGGCGCCTCGCAGATCGCAGGCGCGACGTAGTACGCGTCCGGCGCCTGCGCCTCGAGCCTGCGCTCGCCGCCCGTGACGAGCGCCCCTTCGCGCCGCGCGGCCGCGAGCGCCGCCTGCATCGCCTCGAACGCCGTGCGATCGATGAGCGGCCCCACGAGGGTGGCGTCGTCGAGCGGATCGCCGATGGGAAGCGTCGAGTACGCGCGCTTGAGCCTCGCGACCAGCGCCTCGCGGATCGACTCGTGCACGATGAGCCGGCGCAGCGACGTGCAGCGCTGGCCTGCCGTGCCCACGGCGGAGAAGGCGATCGCGCGCACGGCAAGATCGAGGTCCGCGCTGGGCGCCACGATCGCCGCGTTGTTGCCGCCGAGCTCGAGGATCGCGCGGCCGAAGCGCGCCGCGATGCGCGGCGCGGCGGCGGCGCCCATGCGGGTGCTTCCCGTCGCGCTCACGAGCGGCACGCGCCCGCTTTCCACCAGCGCCTCGCCCACCGCCGGGCCGCCGAGCATCACGTGGCTCACCCCCTGCGGCAGATCGGCAAACTGCGCGAGCGTGCGCTCGAGCAGCGCCTGGCAGGCGAGCGCGGTGAGCGGCGTCTTCTCGGAGGGCTTCCACACCACGGTGTCGCCGCAGACGAGCGCGAGCGCCGCGTTCCAGCCCCACACGGCGACCGGAAAGTTGAATGCGGTGATCACGCCGCACACGCCGAGCGGATGCCAGGTCTCCATCATGCGGTGGCCTGGACGTTCCGAGGCGATCGTGAGGCCGTGGAGCTGTCGGGAGAGGCCGACCGCGAAGTCGCAGATGTCGATCACTTCCTGGACCTCGCCTTCGCCCTCGGAGCGGATCTTGCCCGCCTCGAGCGAGACCAGCTCGCCCAGCTCGCGCTTGGCGGCCCTCAGCCGCTCGCCGAACGCGCGCACGACCTCGCCGCGCCGCGGGGCGGGAACGAGCCGCCACGCGAGGAACGCCTCGTGCGCGCCTGCGATGGCGGCGTGCGCCTGCGCCGCATCGTGCGCGTGCAGATGCGCGACGCTCTCGCCCGTGATCGGCGTGCGCGCCGCGAGACCCGCGCCCTCGAAGCGCGCGAGCTCGACACCGAGCGCCGCGCAGATGCGCCGGGCGCGCTCAGGCAGCGATCCGGGGCTCGGCCAGGGCGGGCTGCGGGTGGGTTGCGGCGAGGCCGTCGCCGCCGTAGTGGCGGCCGAACCGGTTGGCGAGAAAGTCCTCAAGGGTCGCCTCCTCCTGTCGAATGAATCCGCGGCCGTGGATGCGGCCTTCGCGGACCAGGTCCAGCATCGCGCAAACGCCCGCCGCGGTGGTGAGCTGGATGGCCGAGAGGAAGCGTCCGTTCACGCGCTTGCCGTAGACCTTGCGCACGAACGTCTCCTGCACCAGCCGGCCTTCCTTGTACCCGGTCACCGTCACGAACACCAGCACGACGTCCTGCAGGGTCATCGGGATCGCCGCCTCGAAGACGTCGCGCAGCAGCGCGCGGTGCTGCCCGAGGCGCAGGTCCTGGATCAGGATCTTCACGATGTCGCGGTGGCCCGGGTAACGCACCGTCTTGTAGTCGAGCCGCTCGACCTGCCCGGCGAGCGTCTCGCACAGCGTCCCCAGCCCGCCCGACGTGTTGAACGCCTCGTAGGTCACGCCGTCGAGCGAGAACTCCTCCACCGCCTCCAGCGCCGGCACCTCGGCGAGCCGCCCGTCGACGATCGCCTCGCACGGATTGCAGTACTCGTTGATGAGCCCGTCGGTGCTCCACGTGAGGTTGTACTTGAGCGCGTTGCTCGGATAGACCGGGAGCGCCCCCACGCGCATGCGCACGTCGCGCAGCTTCTCGAAGCCGCGCGTCGCGCCGCGAGCCGCGATCGAGATGAAGCCGGGCGCGAGACCACATTGCGGCACGAAGGCGGTCTTCGCGCCGTCGGCCAGGCGCTTCACCGCGCGGGTGCTCTCCACGTCCTCGGTGAGGTCGAAGTAGTGCACGCCCGCCTCGCGCGCCGCGCAAGCAATGAGCGGCGTGAGGAAATAGGGGCACGCGGAGATCACCGCGTCGTGCCCGGCGAGGATCGACGCGAGCTCGGCGGGATCGGCGAGCGTGCTCGTGCGCGTGCGATGGAAGAGCTTCCATGCGTCGAGCCGTGCCGCGTCCTGGTCGACGATGGTGAGCTCGTAGTCGCCGGTCTGCGAAAGAAGCGCCACGATCGCCTCGCCGATCTTGCCGGCGCCCGCGAGGACCACCTTCATTGCCGAGCCCATAGCCGCCTCCGCGACCGAACCAGAATGCGCACTGTACGCGCTGGCAATGTCAATTTGAAGCGACTAGAATGACGATCCAACGCCATTATTCCGACGTTTTGACGGCCATATGCGACGTTCCGCCAGCAGCCTCGATGCCGGGGATCGCAAGCTGCTCGCCCTCCTCAAGGAGGACGCGCGGCTTTCCACGGCCGGGCTCGCGCGCGCGCTCGGGGTCGCGCGCACCACCGTCGTCGAGCGGCTCAAGCGCCTGCAGAGGAACGGCATCGTCGCCGGCTACACCGTGCGGCTGCACCCGCGCGTGCAGGGCCGCATGCTCCGGGTGCACGTGCTCCTCACCGTCGACGCGAAGCGCGGCGAGGCCGTGGTGAAGGCGTTGCGCGAGATCCCGCAAGTGCGCGCGGTGTACGCGATCTCCGGCGCGTTCGACAACCTCGCGTTCGTCGAGGGGGAAGCGACCGAGGAGATCGACCAGGTCCTGGATGCGATCGGCGCGCTGCCGGGCGTCGTCTCGACGCAGAGCTCGCTCGTGCTCTCCACCAAGTTCGACCGCCAATAAACCGGGCAATAAACCGGGGACAGACCACGTTTTTCAAAGCGCGCAACGACGCCATTTCGCGCTTTGAAAAACGTGGTCTGTCCCCGGTTTCTATCTCGTCCAGGGCGGTGCCGAGGCGGGGTCGATGCCGTAGCGCTTCACCGCGTCGCCGGCGCGGCGATCGCCGAGGGCGGCGAGCGCGGCCACCGCGATGGAGTGGCGGTCGACCTCGAAGAAGCGCCGCAGGCTCGCGCGCGTATCGCTGCGCCCGAAGCCGTCGGTCCCCAGCGCCACGTACGGATCGCGGATCCAGGGGCGGATGAGGTCGGCCACCGCGCTCACGTAATCGCAGGCGGCGACGACCGGCGCGCCCGTCTGCGGCAGCTGCTGCTCGATCCACGAGCGCGCAATGCCGTCATCCCGCGAAGGACGCCCGCCGAGCCGCTCCTCGCGCGAGAGCGCCATCGCCTCGCGCCTGAGCTCGGTGAAGCTCGTCACCGAGAAGGCCTCGGCGCCCACGCCCCAGTCGTTCTCGAGGAGGTCGGCCGCGGCGAGCGCTTCCTGCACGATCGTCCCCGCGGCGAGGAGCCGCACCTTCTGCTTGCGCGAGAAGCCGGGCGGCGCGGCAGCCGCCTTCCCCGCCTCGCGGATGCGATGCATGCCGCGCAGGATCCCTTCCTCCGCGCCCGGGCGGAGCGACGGCTGCGGATACGCCTCGTTCATGAGCGTCACGTAGTAGAAGACGTCCTCCTGCTTCGCGAGCATCCGGCGCATGCCGTCCTCGAGGATCACCGCCAGCTCGCACGCGAGCCCCGGGTCGTAGGCGCGGCAATTGGGAACGGTGGATGCGATGAGGTGGCTCGTGCCGTCCTCGTGCTGCAGCCCCTCGCCGGAGAGCGTGGTGCGCCCGGCGGTGGCGCCGAAGAGAAAGCCGCGCGAGCGCGAATCGGCGGCGGCCCAGATCTCGTCGCCCACCCGCTGGAAGCCGAACATCGAGTAGTAGATGTACATCGGCAGCATCGCGACGCCGTGCGCCGAGTAGCTGGTGGCCGCCGCGACCCAGGAAGCGATCGCCCCCGCCTCGTTGATCCCCTCCTCGAGGATTTGCCCGTCCACCGCCTCCTTGTAGTACGAGAGCTGGTGCTGGTCCTCGGGCTCGTAGAGCTGGCCGATGGGCGAATAGATGCCCACCTGGCGGAAGAGGTCCGCCATGCCGAAGGTGCGCCCCTCGTCGGCGATGATCGGCACGATGCGCTTGCCGATCGTCGCATCGCGCAGGAGCTGCCCCGCCATGCGCACGAAGGCGACGGTCGTGGACATCTCCTTGCCCGCCGCCTCGAGGGCGAACTTCGCGAACGCCTTCGCCTCGGGCGTGGCGAGCCGCTCCGCGTTCGGGGTGCGCGCCGGGAGGTAGCCGCCCAGCTTCTCGCGCCGTGCGTGCAGGTACGCCATCTCGGGCGCCGCGCGCGGCGGGCGCACGAACTCGCACGCCTCGCAGGCCGCGTCGTCCATCGGCAGCGCGAAGCGGTCGCGGAAGGCGAGCAGCTCCGCGGTGTCGAGCTTCTTCTGCTGGTGGGTCGTCATGCGGCCCTGGCCGGCGCTGCCCATGCCGTAACCCTTCTTGGTCATCGCGAGGATCACCGAAGGCTCGCCCTCGTGGCGCATCGCGTGCCAGTAGGCGGAGAAGATCTTCACGGGGTCGTGGCCGCCGCGGCGCAGGCGATCGATGTCGTCGTCGGACAGATGCGCGACGAGTTGCTGCAGCTCGGGATACTTGTTGAAGAAATGCTCGCGGTTGAAGCGCCCGTCGGTCGCGGCGTAGGTCTGGAACTCGCCGTCCACCGTCTCCAGGAAGCGCTTCTCGAGCCAATGGTGCACGTCGCGCGCGAAGAGCGGATCCCAGTCGCCCGACCAGAGGAGCTTGATCACGTTCCAGCCGGCGCCCGCGAAGAGGCCCTCGAGCTCCTGCACGATCGAGCCGTTGCCGCGCACGGGACCATCGAGGCGCTGCAGGTTGCAGTTCACCACCAGCACGAGGTTGTCGAGCTTCTCGCGCGCGGCGATCGAGAGGGCCGCCAGGGACTCCGGCTCGTCCATCTCGCCGTCGCCCACGAAGCACCAGACCTTGCGCCCGCGCGTGTCGGCGATGCCCCGTTGCCCGAGGTAGCGCATGAAACGCGCCTGGTAGATCGCGAAGAGCGGTCCCAGTCCCATCGAGCCGGTGGGGAACTGCCAGAAGTCGGGCATCAGCCACGGGTGCGGATAGGACGACAGGCCGTTGCCGCCGGTCTCGCGGCGGTAGTTGTCGAGCTCGCCCTCGGTGAGCCGCCCCTCCAGGAATGCGCGCGCGTACACGCCGGGCGCGGAGTGCGGCTGGAAGTACACGAGGTCGCCGTGCTCGCCGCCGCGGAAGAAATGGTTGAAGCCCACCTCGAAGAGGTCCGCGGCGGACGCGTAGCTCGCGATGTGCCCGCCCAGCTCCCCGCTCGCGCGGTTCGCGCGCACCACCATCGCGAGCGCATTCCAGCGCACGAGCGCCGAGATGCGCGCCTCGATCTCGAGGTTGCCCTGGTAGGGCGGCTGCTCGGCGAGGCCGATGGTGTTCACGTACGGCGTCGCGAGCACCTGCGGCAACGGCACGCGGCGCGCCCGGGCGTGCTGCAGCAGGCGGCGCAGCAGGAAGGTCGCGCGCTCGGCGCCCTCGGACTCGATCAGCGCGTCGAGGGCCTCGACCCATTCGCGCGTCTCGAGCGGATCGGAATCGGGGTCGTGGGGATCGCCGACCTGGCGCGGGATGGAAGGATCCATGGGGAATCGATGCGGCCGATTCCCAAAGCTTAACGAAAATCGGGGTCGGACCCCATTTTCCGGGCAGGGAGTCCACTCCCGCGTCCAGCGGAAAATGGGATCCGACCCCGATTTTCCAGGCCTACTTCACGAGCCCCTCGGCCTTCAGCGCCTCTCGCACCGCCGGGCGCTTCGCGATGTTCTCGCGCCAGGCCTTGAGCACCGGCCAGTCCTCGAGCTTCATGCCGACGAAACCGGTCCAGCCGAGCAGCACGAAGAGGTAGCCGTCGGCCACGGTGAAGCGGTCCCCGAGGAGGTACTCGCGGCCCTGCAGCTCCTTCGAGAGCCAGTCGAAACGCCCGGCAAGGCGCTTCCTCGCGATGGGCTTGTAGTCTTCCGGCGTCTCCGGGGAGAAGAGCGGCGAGAACCCCTTGTGGATCTCGGAGGTGAGGAAATTCAGCCATTCCTGCAGGCGCACGCGCTCGATCGTCCCCGCCCCGGGCGCAAGGCCGGACTCCGGCTTGAGGTCGGCGATGTACTGCACGATCGCCGGGCCCTCGGTGAGGCGCTCGCCGCCGTCGAGCTCGAGCACCGGGACGTAGCCCTTGGCGTTCACCGAATAGAAGTCGCCGCCGCCGTCGTATCGGTGGGTCTTGGTGTCCACCTTCACGAGGTCGAAGGCGAGGCCCGCCTCGCGCAGCGCGATGTGCGGGGAGAGGGAGCAGGCTCCCGGCGAGTAGTAGAGCTTCATGCGGGTTCTCCGTTTGCGAATGGTCGGGAGAGGCGAATATACTGGCGCATGGTATCTTTTGTGAAGTAGGATACTGGAAGTGGTCTAGGTTCCCAATGGATACCATGAAGCGCTTCGACGCCCTTTCCGCCGGCTGCCCCGCCCGGGAGATCCTCGCGAGCGTCGCGAACAAGTGGACGGTGCTGGTGCTTTCCGTGCTCACGCAGGACACCACGCGCTTCAACGAGTTGCGCCGCCGCGTCCAGGGCGTCACCCAGAAGGCACTCACGCAGACGCTCCGCGACCTCGAGCGCCAGGGGCTCGTCTCGCGCAAGATCTACGCCGAGGTGCCCCCGCGCGTCGAATACAGCCTCACGGCCCTCGGGCACTCGCTCGTGAAGGTGCTGGACGACATCAAGGCCTGGACCGAGACCCACGCGCCCGACGTCCTCCAGGCCCGGCAGCGCTTCGACCGGCTCCAGGCCGCGAAGGCGGCCGGGCGCTGAACCGTCACGAAACCGTCATCGGCCCTCCGTAGAGTCCGCAGGTCACCCCGACGACCACATACGGAGAAAAGCGAATGCGCGCAAAACGCATCCTTGCTGCGGCGAGCCTCGCCGTGGCCGCCCTGGCGACCCAGGCCATCGCAGCCGACATCACCGGCGCAGGTTCCACCTTTGCCTATCCGATCTACTCCAAGTGGGCCGAGGCCTACAAGGAGAAGACCTCGATCGGCCTGAACTACCAGTCGATCGGCTCCGGCGGCGGCATCAAGCAGATCATCGCCAAGACCGTCGATTTCGGCGCCTCGGACATGCCGCTCACCGTCGAGGATCTCCAGAAGGACGGCCTGCAGCAATTCCCGACCTGCATCGGCGGCGCCATCCCGGCCGTGAACCTCAAGGGCGTGAAGCCGGGCGAGCTGAAGCTCACCGGCGCGGTGATCGCCGACATCTACCTCGGCAAGGTCAAGAAATGGAACGACGCTGAAATCCGCCAGCTCAACCCGCACGTGAAGCTGCCGGACACGGCCATCACCGCGGTGCACCGCTCGGACGGCTCGGGCACGACCTACATCTGGTCGGACTACCTCTCCAAGGTGAGCGACGAGTGGAAGTCCAAGGTCGGCAAAGGCACCTCGATCAACTGGCCGGTGGGCGTCGGCGGCAAGGGTAACGAGGGCGTCGCCTCCTACGTGCAGCGGATCAACGGCGCGATCGGCTACGTCGAGTACGCCTACGTGCTGCAGAACCACATGACGTATGCCGTGGTGAAGAACCGCGAGGGCGAGTACGTTTCCCCCAACTCCAAGTCCTTCCAGGCGGCGGCCGCCGGGGCGGACTGGGCCGCGGCCCCCGGGATGAACCTGATGCTCACGGACGCGCCGGGCAAGGGCGCCTGGCCGATCGCGGGCGCGACCTTCATCCTCGTGCACACCACGGCGGACAACCCCGCCCAGGAGAAGAGCGTGCTCGAGTTCTTCAAGTGGGCCTACGCGAGCGGCGGGAAGATCGCCGAGTCCCTCGACTATGTGCCGATGCCGCCCAAGGTCGCGAAGCTGATCGAGTCCAACTGGCAGCAGATCAAGGATTCGTCCGGCAAGCCCATCATCTGAGGGAAAGCGCTCACGCCCATGAGCGCAGTGCTGGATAATACCGGGCTGACGACCGCGGAACCGTCCGCGGTCGTCGCTTTTACGCCCAGGCCTCCTGTGCTCCGAAACAACGCGCTCATGGACGCGCTGTTCCGCAATCTCACGCGGTTCTTCGCGTTCGCCGTCTTCAGCCTGCTCGCCGCGATCCTCCTGTCGCTGGTGGTGGGCAGCATGCCCGCGATCCGCAAGTTCGGGCTCGGCTTCCTGGTGAGCGCCGAGTGGGATCCGGTGAAGGAGAACTTCGGGGCGCTGGTCCCGATCTACGGCACCGTCCTCACCTCCGTCATCGCCCTCGCGATCGCCATCCCGGTGAGCTTCGGGATCTCGGTCTTCCTCACCGAGCTCTCGCCCGTATGGCTGCGCCGCCCGCTCGGGACCGCGATCGAGATGCTCGCGGCGATCCCCAGCATCATCTACGGCATGTGGGGGCTCTTCGTCTTCGCGCCGGTGTTCCAGGACGACGTGCAGCCCTTTCTGGCCGATACCCTGGGCAAGGTGCCCGGGCTCGGCATCCTCTTCTCCGGTCCGCCCATGGGCATCGGCATGCTGGCGGCCGGCATCATCCTCGCGATCATGGTGATCCCGTTCATCACGGCGGTGATGCGCGACGTCTTCGAGCTGGTCCCCACGATGCTCAAGGAGTCGGCCTACGGCCTGGGCTCGACCACCTGGGAGGTCGTGCGCCGGGTAGTGCTTCCGTACACCCGGGTGGGCGTGATCGGCGGCATCATGCTGGGCCTGGGCCGGGCGCTCGGCGAGACCATGGCGGTCACCTTCGTGATCGGCAACGCGCACGAGTTCAGCGCCTCGCTCTTCATGCCCGGCAACTCGATCGCCTCGGCGCTCGCCAACGAGTTCAACGAGGCCTTCGGCGCCGTGTACACTTCGGCGCTGATCGAGCTGGGCCTCATCCTGTTCCTCATCACGACCATCGTGCTCGCGTGCTCCAAGCTGCTGCTCCTGCGACTCGCGCGCAGCGAGGGCACCCGGACCTAGCGATGGCGATCGCGACCCAGGACAATCCGGCCTACCGGCGACGCCGCCGCACCAACGCGGTGATGATGACGCTCTCCGCGGTCGCGCTCGCCTTCGGGCTCTTCTGGCTCGCGTGGATCCTCGGCGAGCTGCTCTGGGAAGCCGCCGGGGCGCTGCGGCCCTCGCTCTTCTACCGCATGACGCCTCCGCCCGGCTCCGACGGCGGCCTCGCGAACGCCATCTTCGGCAGCGTGCTCATGTCGGGCGCCGGCACGCTCATCGGCACCCCGGTGGGCATCCTCGCCGGCACGTACCTCGCCGAGTACGGCAAGCGCGGCTGGCTCACGCCCGCCACCCGCTTCATCAACGACGTGCTGCTTTCGGCGCCTTCGATCGTGATCGGCCTGTTCGTCTACTCGGTCTACGTGGCGCGCGCCAGGCATTTCTCCGGATGGGCGGGCGCGCTCGCGCTCGCGATCCTGGTGGTGCCGGTGGTGGTGCGCACCACCGACGACATGCTCAAGCTCGTTCCCAACAGCCTGCGCGAGGCCGCGGTCGCCCTCGGCTGCCCGTCGTGGAAGATGATCACGATGGTCTCCTATCGCGCCGCGCGCGCGGGGATCATCACCGGGGTCCTCCTCGCCGTGGCGCGCATCTCGGGGGAGACCGCCCCGCTCCTCTTCACCGCGCTCAACAACCAGTTCTGGTCCGCGAACCTGAACCGCCCGATGGCCAACCTCCCGGTGGTGATCTTCCAGTTCGCGATGAGCCCCTACGACGACTGGCACCGCCTCGCCTGGGGAGGCGCCGCCCTCATCACCCTCTTCGTGCTGGGCCTGAACATCGCCGCACGCACCTTCTTCCGCCGCAAATAGGCCTTCATGAACGCCGTCGCCGAGCCCGCCGCCGCCACGTTTCCCGCCACCAAGATCCAGGTGCGGAACCTCGACTTCTTCTACGGCGCGTACCACGCCCTGAAGGGCGTGACCCTCGACATCCCCGAGAAGCGCGTCACCGCGTTCATCGGGCCCTCGGGATGCGGCAAGTCGACGCTGCTGCGCACCTTCAACCGGATGTACGCGCTCTACCCGGAGCAGCGCGCCGCCGGCGAGATCCTCCTCGACGGCGAGAACGTGCTCACCGCCAAAGGCGACGTGTCGCTCCTGCGCGCGAAGGTGGGCATGGTGTTCCAGAAGCCCACGCCCTTCCCGATGTCGATCTACGACAACATCGCCTTCGGCGTGCGCCTCTTCGACGACCTTTCGCGCGCGCAGATGGACGAGCGCGTCGAATGGGCCCTCACGAAGGCGGCGCTCTGGAAGGAAGTGAAGGACAAGATCAACCAGAGCGGCCTGAGCCTGTCCGGCGGCCAGCAGCAGCGCCTGTGCATCGCGCGCGCGGTGGCGGTGAAGCCGGAGGTGCTGCTGCTCGACGAGCCGTGCAGCGCGCTCGACCCGATCTCCACCGCCAAGGTGGAGGAGCTCATCGCCGAGCTCAAGGACGACTACACCGTGGTGATGGTGACGCACAACATGCAGCAAGCCGCGCGCGTCTCCGACTACACCGCCTACATGTACCTCGGCGAGCTGATCGAGTTCGGCGAGACCGACCAGCTCTTCGTGAAGCCCTCCAAGCAGGCGACCGAGGACTACATCACCGGCCGCTTCGGCTGAGCCGCTCCCCCGCTTTCCTCCGCCGGCGGAACGTCCCCGTCACGCGCCCGTCATCTTCGGCTCGTACAGTCCGGCTGTGACCTCGACGCAGCGAGCCATGGAGGAACCCGGAGCGACACGCAGCGCCGCGAACGCCCCACGCTTGCGTGCCAGCGCCTCTCGCGAGCATCTCGTCGTGCGCGACCTGCGCTCGCAGCGCGTCGTGTGCGCATGCAGCCTTCTTCCGCCGGCGATCGTCGAGTCGGCGGGCGGCTACGACGCCGAGCGCATCTTCGACCTCGACATGCTGGGCGTCCTGCGCAACCGCATCGTCGAGCTCGGCGGACCGCGCATCGATCGCGGCTACCGGGCCGGCACCATCCTGCACCACGTCTGGTCCTCGCTCGCGCGCTACCTGGTCGAGCACGGCTACGACTACGTGATGGCCACGGTGGAGATGCCCCTCCGGGACGGCGGCCACACGGCCGCTTCCGTCTTCCGCTGCGTGAGCGAGAGCCGCATGAGCCCCGAGGACCTGCGCGCGATCCCGCGCCAGCGCCTGCCGCTCGAGGCGCTGAGGAACTTCCTGCCGCACGATCCGCCGCCGCTGCTGCGCGCCTGGCTCGACCTCGGCGCCTGGGTCTGCGGCGACCCCGCGATCGATCCCGACTTCGACCGCGCCGCCATTCCCCTGCTGTTGCCGCTCGCGCGCATGCGCGAGCGCTACGCCCGCCGGTTCCTCGCCCGCGCGGCGTGATCCCGGGGACGCGGGCTCGTCCTAGCGAAGGTGCGGGACGAGGATCACGATCCAGACGAGCGCCATCAGCAGGAGCGTGAGCAGCACCGCGGCGCTGCCGATGTCCTTCGCGCGCTTCGAGAGCGAGTGGTGCTCGAAGGAGATGCGGTCGATCGCCGCCTCCACGCTCGAGTTGAGGAGCTCCACGACGAGGACCAGCAGCACCGAGGCGATGAGCATCGCGCGCTCCGTGGGGTCCAGGGGAATCGCGCAGGCGGCCGGCACGAGGATCGTCGCGAGCAGGATCTCCTGGCGGAAGGCGCTCTCGTGGCGCCAGGCGTCGGCGAGGCCCGCGATCGAGTTGAAGAACGCCTGGACGATCCGGGCGATGCCGCGCTTGCCCTTGAACGGGCTTTCGAGGGAGCTCACGATCGGGCCCTCCGGCGTCATGCGGCGTGCGGGACGGGCTCGCGGCCCCCGCGCGCGGGGACCAGGTGGGAGACGAACTGCGCGCTGCTCGACTGCCAGGAGAAGCGCGCGGCGTAGCGCAGCACGCGTTCGCGGTCGAGCGCGAGGGCCGCCATCGCCGCCGCGCGCAGGTCCTCGTCGAGCACGCCGGCGTGCGGGTCCTTCACGACGTCGATCGGCCCGCGCACCGGGAATGCCGCGACCGGCGTGCCGCACGCCATCGCCTCGGCGAGCACGAGGCCGAAGGTATCGGTGCGGCTGGGAAACACGAAGACGTCGGCCTGCTGGTAGTACGACGCGAGCTCGGCGCCCGACTTCGCGCCCACGAAGCGCGCCTGGGGGAAGCGGCGCTCGAGCTCGGCGCGCTGCGGACCGTCGCCCACGACGACCTTGGTGCCGGGAAGGTCGAGGCCGAGGAACGCGGGGATGTTCTTCTCCACCGCGAGCCGCCCCACGTACAGGAACACCGGGCGCGGCAGCTCGCTGCGGCGCTCCGCGGCGGGATGGAAGATCTCCGGATCCACGCCGCGCGACCACTCGGCGATGCGCGCGAAACCGCGCCGCGCGAGCATCTCCGAGATCGCCGGCGTGGCGACCAGCACCGCCGAGGAGGCCGAATGGAAGCGGCGCAGCCACGCGTAGGTGAGCGCGAGCGGCACGCCGAAGCGCGGCTTCACGTATTCCGGGAAGCAGGTGTGGTACGCGGTCGTGAACCCGATCCGGTTCTTCACGCAGTACGCGCGCGCCGCGATGCCGATCGGGCCTTCGGTGGCGATGTGCACCGCGTCCGGGTCGAGGCTGCGGAAGCGCTGCGCGACCTTCTTTCCCGGCAGCAGCGCGAGCGGGATGTCCGGATAGGTCGGCATCGGGATCGTGCGGAAACCCTCGGGAGAAAGCACGTTCACCTCGTGCCCCCAGCCCTCGAGGCAGCGCACCGTGTTCGCGAGCGTCACCACGACGCCGTTCACCTGCGGCACCCAGGCGTCAGTCACCAGAAGAATACGCAATGTCCTCTCCCGAAGGACGCAGCGCGCCGCGCATCCACGCGTGCTCCGCGCCCGTGATGGCGCCCTGCCGCAGCGCCTCGATGGCCTTCCAGTCGATGATCCTGAGCTCCCCGCTCTCCAGCTCCACGAGCGCGGTGAGGCTCTCCACCCAGTCGCCGTCGTTGCAGTAGAGGATGCCGCCGATGTCGCGGATCTCGGCCTTGTGGATGTGGCCGCACACGACGCCGTGGAATCCGCGCCGCCGCGCCTCGTGCGCGAGCGCATCCTCGAAGCTGCCGATGTAGCTCACCGCGTTCTTCACCCGATGCTTGAGGTATTGGGCGAGCGACCAGTATCGGAAGCCCAGCTTCGCGCGCAGGTGGTTGAACCAGCGGTTCGCCCGCAGCGCGAACATGTAGAGCGCATCTCCCACGTGCGCGAGCCACTTCGCCTGCTGCACCACCGCATCGAAGAGGTCGCCGTGGATCACGAGGAGCCGCAGCCCGCCGGCGGTCACGTGCTCCGCCTCGCCGCGGATCTCGATGCCGCCGAACGCGAGGCCGAGGAAATGCCGCATCGCCTCGTCGTGGTTGCCGGCGATGTACGTGACGCGCGTGCCCTTGCGCGCCTTGCGCAGCACCTTCTGCACCACGTCGTTGTGCGCCTGCTGCCAGAACCAGCGGCGCTTGAGCTGCCAGCCGTCGATCACGTCCCCGACGAGGTAGAGATGGTCGCTGTCGGTATGGCGCAGGAAATCGAGGAGCCGCTCGGCCTGGCAGTTGGGCGTGCCGAGGTGGATATCGGAGAGGAAGATCGCCCGGAACCGCAGCGTGGCGGCTTCTTCCTCGACGACTTGATCCCGCTTCTGAGCATCCATGCGCAAACGATTGTGGCCGCGCCGGAAGTCCGTTTCATGGCAACGGCGTGACGATTGCGTGACCGCGCACGGCGCGATGACCGCGATCGCGTGCGGCACATCTCCGGTCATCCTCCGGTCACCCGCGCGCCGTATCGTGGCCCTGTACCGACGGGGAACGACCATGGAAGACCGCAGGAATGCAGACGCGCGCCGCGCCCCTCGCGGCACGGCGCGGCAGGAACGAGGAGATCGACGAGGAGCCGCTCGAGGAATCGCACGGCCGCGGCGCCCTGCGCGAGCTGCTCCTGCAGCGCGAGCGCGCGACCGAGCGCTTCCGCGCGCTCAAGCGCCGCCTCCTCGCGCGGCGCTAGGCCTCGCCGATCGCGCGCAGCTCCGGCAGGAGCGCGTCGCGCGCCACGCTCGCGAAGGGCAGGCTCGTGAAGCGCTGGATGCGGCGCCGGAGCGTGGAGAGCGCTTCGAGGAACTCGCGCAGCTCCGCCTCTTCGCTGCCCTCGACGGCGGCCGGATCGGGCAGCCCCCAATGCGCGCGCACGTACTTGCCGGGGAAGGCCGGGCAAGCCTCGCCCGCCGCCGCATCGCACAGCGTGATCACGAAATCGATGCGCGGTGCATCGGGGCCGGCGAACTCGCTCCAGTCCTTGCTGCGCAGCCCCGCGGTCGAATAGCCGGCGCGGGCGAGCACCTCGAGCGCGATGGGATGCACCCTGCCCTTCGGGTGGCTCCCCGCGCTGAAGCCGCGGAAGCGGCCGCCGCCCAGCGCGTTGAGCACCGACTCGGCCATGATGGATCGGGCCGAGTTGCCGGTGCAGAGGAAGAGGACGTGTTGCGGCGATTTTCGGGACATGCGCCCGCCATCTTCCTGCCGCACCGTGACAATTGCATGACAGCCGCGTTACGGGCAGCTCGTGGCCGGATCGCTGCAATACGCGACGTTGGTCCACGAGAAGGGCGCCGAGCGGTTCGACGTGTCGATCGTGAGCCGCAGCCATTGCGCCGGCGCATTGGTCGAGCCCTGCACCGTGATGCGCGTGAGGTTCGGCACCGCGGGCGCGCCGTGGATGGCGCCGGTCGCGCTCGCGGGATCGGCGAGCGGCTGGTCCGCCTCGAAGAGGTGGGAGTCGCCGTTCAGGAGCAGCACCGGGCGGCCGTAGCCGAGGACCTGGCTCGCGAGGTGCTGCACGAACGGCGTGTAGGCATCGAGGCCGTTGCCGCCCTCGGAGGGAAGCGCCGTCGGATCCCACATGTCGGCCTGGAGACCGATCACCACCGCCTTCGCGTTGTGGCGCCGGGCGAGCGTGAACGCGCTGTCGAGCCAGCGCAGGTTCGCCGCGTCGCGCTGCGCGCGCTCGTTCGCCTGCGCGGCCGGATCGGCGAACGCGCCGGTCCACGGCACCGTGTCGTCGTTGGAGCCCGGCACGTTGAGGGTCACGAACACGACGTGCGAGTCCTCCCACATCACGTTCTCGACGAACTGCGCGTCCTCGGGATGCGCGGGATCGTAGGCCTGCGCCTGGCTCGCGACGTCCATCTCGTCCAGGCCCAGCGTCACTCCGGGCCGCGAGAAGAAGAGCCCGCGCTCGGCGGCGAGCTCCTTCAGGGGCGCGCCCGACGCGCCTTCCTTCGCCTTGTGGCAATCGGTCCACTCGTTGTCGCCGGGCGTGAGCACGAACGGCGCACGGAAGCGCTGGAACACGTCGAAGATCTGCTGGTTCCAGCCCGGGTTGGACGAGGCGATGGGGGGAAGGATGCCGGCACTGGTGCACGGCATCTTGCCGCCGTGGATGTCGCCCAGGTGGATCACCGCGCGCACGCTGCGGTCGCGGTTCACGGAGTTCACGAGCAGGTCGGAGTGGTCGAGCAGCATCTGGCTGTAGGGCCAGTCGCCGAACACCGCAACCGTGAGCGCCGAACCGGATCGATCGTCGGCGGCGGGGGAGGGCGGGGAGAAAAGCGCGGCAACCACCGCACCGAGCGCGAGCAGCTTCTTCATGTCCGGAATACCTCGCTGGGAATGGAGCCACGCACGCTATTCGCCGGCGGTTTCGGTTTCGTGACGGCGCGCGCGTCACGCGACGCGATCGCGGCGCAGAGGGAGGCGTGCGACGGGGCAGTGACGCAATTCCTTGACTCTTTCCGTAAAGGCGCCGTCACAATGCCGGAATCCCCGTCCCACGCGAGGCATCGGGAGATGAGGAAAGGCTGGATCGGCATCGTCGCGGCCATCGCCTCGGCCGCCTCCTTCCTGGCGGCGGCCAAGGAGGGACCGTTGCTCGATTTCGGCAACGACCTCGCGTTCCGGCGCCAGGCGGTCGATGCGTTCGCGGGCCGGGCGTACGCCGAGCGGTTGGCCGCGCTGCGCGCCGAGCATCGGCTCGACCGCGACGCCACCCTCCAGGCCCGCCTCTGGGACCTGCTCGCGCGCCTCCTCCCCGCCGCCGACGTGGAGCGCCCCGGCTCCTCGCGGCTGCCGTGGGAGATCCACACGTGCCGCAAATGCGGCGAGAACGCCTCCTCCATGGCCGGCGGGAAGCTGCTCTTCGGCGAGGAGTTCATCGCGAAGCTCGCGCCGACCGACGACCAGCTGGGCTTCCTGCTCGCCCACGAGATGGGCCACGTGCTCGCCCAGCACACGCGCGAGTACGCCACCGCCGCGCGCTATTTCATGGACAACGGCTTGCATCGCCCCTATTGGGACATCCAGCAGGAGCTCGACGGCAGCCTCGCCGTGCAATACCGCATGGCGTTCATCGCCCGCGAGCAGGAGCTCGACGCCGACCGCATCGGCTTCTTCCTCGGCGCGCGCGCGGGACTCGATCCGCCCGCGATGCTGGGCCTGCTGCGCAAGCTCGGTCCTTCGGACTCGGCGCCGCGCTCGACGCATCCGACCGAGCGCGCGCGCATCGACCAGGCCGAAGCGATGCTGCAGGCGGCGGAAGTCGTGCGCGGCTGGGCGCTGAAGGGCGCCGCGCGGGCGGCGAGGAACGAGGCGGCCGCGCCGTAGGCGTCAGGACCGGCGCAGCGCTTCGCGCGTCTTGCGCCGCGCGAGGATCTCGACGTAGGCCGTGACCGTCGCGCGCGACTCGAGCCGCTCGAGCTGGCGCTCGTAGACCGTCCTCACTTCCTCGACGGGGCGCTGCGTCTCGTGGGCGATCTGGTGGATCACCTCGCGCGCCGGCTCCGGTTTCCTTGCGGGCGGATGCATGGATTTCCTCGGGGAAGCTCGCTCGAGCATAGCGCACGCGCGGCCGGCCGGACCCCGCGCACCCTTGATCCTCGTCAACCGGCACGAGAATGACGCCACGCTGCGCCAGCCTCGAAGGCACCTGCGCGCGCGCATCCTCGCATCGCCGCCTTGCGGAATCGTGACGGCCCGCTGCGACGTTCCGTCATGGAGCCGCACTAGATTCGCGCTGCCGAACACCCGTGGCAAAGCTTTTCCCCGCCGCGGCATCGTGCGCCATGCAAACCAACCCCAACGAGGAACCTATGAAGAAATCCGCGATGGCCATCGCCGTTTCCGCCGCGCTGCTCGGCGCCGGGAGCGTGTCCGCGAACGAGGGCCGCGATCCCCCGGGGATCCCGCCGCTCGACCATGTCTTCCTGATCATGATGGAGAACCACGGCTACCCGCAGCTGATCGGCAACCCGAACGCCCCGTTCATCAACCAGTACGCGCAGTCGGCGAACCTCGCCACCAACGAATTCGCGATCGGCCACCCGAGCCTCACCAACTACCTCGAGGTGGTCGGCGGCTCCAACTTCGGCGTGCGCAGCGACCACAATCCCGCATGGCACGACCGCGGCTGCACGGCGAACCTGCAGAGCGGGGTCGCGAACACCGACAACCCGCCGAGCGGCGACGTGTGCCCGATCGCGGGCATCGGCCTGGACGCGGAGACTCCCGCGGTGGACACGACGAACGAGGTCTCCAACCCGGGCGACGTGCTGATCGACATCGACGGCGTGCAGTCGGTGCCGGCGGCGCAGACCGTGGGCATGACGATCGCCGACCAGCTCGCGCGGCGCCGCATGGCCTGGAAGAGCTACCAGGAGAGCCTGCCGCCGGTGGGCGCCGACCGCGTCAACGTGAGCGACGGCTTCTTCACCAACCTCACCGACTTCCCGGCGATGACTCCCACGCTCACGCCGCCCCTCACGAGCGCGGACATCGTGGCGCTCTACGCGGTGAAGCACAATCCGTTCGCGTATTTCGCGAGCGTGCAGGAGGGGACGATCCCCGGCAGCAGCCTCGCGAACACCGTCGGCTTCGACGGCCCGAACGGCCTGTACGCCGACCTCGGCTCGGGCCGCGTGCCGGCCTTCTCGTTCATCGCGCCCAACCAATGCAACGACCAGCACGGGCGCGGCAACGCCGGCGCGTTCTGCAACTTCGACCCCGACGACGACGGCAGCCAGGCGGGCCTCAATCCGGCGCTCATCCAGCGCGGCGACCAGACGGTGCAGAAGCTCGTGGGCGCGATCAAGGCCTCCCCGGCGTGGCGGCAAGGTCGCGACGCGATCGTCGTCGTGTGGGACGAGAACGACTTCAGCGTGAGCCCGAACGTGAACCAGGTGATCGCGATCGTCGACACGAACTACGGCGTGCACGGCGTGAAGAGCAACGTGCGCTACAACAGCTTCTCGATCCTCAAGTCGCTGGAAGCGGGATTCGGGCTGCCGTGCCTGAACCACGCGTGCGATTCCAACGTCGCGGTGATGAGCGACCTCTTCGCGCGTCGCTGAGGAACGGTTCGGCGGGGCGCGTCGGCCGTGCGCGTCCCGCCGTCCCTCACACCACCAGCCGGTAGCCCACCGCCGTCTCCGTGAGCAGGTGCTTCGGCTGCGCGGGATCGTCCTCGAGCTTCTGCCTCAGGTGCCCCATGTAGACGCGCACGTAGTGGTGATGCTCGACGCCCGCCGGACCCCACACCTCGCGCAGGATCTGGCGATGCGTGAGCACCTTGCCGGCGCTGGCGATGAGGAGCGAGAGGAGCCGGAACTCGACCGGCGTGAGATGCACGTCCGTGCCCGAGCGCCTCACCGTGCGCGCCTCGAGGTTCACCTCGACGTTGCCGAACTTGAACAAGGGCGAGGTCTCGCCGGGCGGCTGGCGATGGCGGCGCATCGTGGCCCGCACCCGCGCGAGCAGCTCGCGCACGCCGAACGGCTTCGTGAGGTAGTCGTCGGCGCCCGCGTCGAGCGCGGCGATCTTGTCGTTTTCGGAGGCGCGCGCCGAAAGCACGATCACCGGCACCGTGGACCACGTGCGCAGCTCGCGGATGAGCGTCACGCCGTCGCCGTCCGGAAGCCCCAGGTCGACCACGAGCAGGTCGGGCTTGCGCGTTCCCGCGTCGATGAGCCCCTGGCGCTGCGTGTCCGTCTCGTGCACGGTCCAGCCCTCCGCTTCCAGCGCGGTGCGCAGGAAGCGCCGGATCTGCGGCTCGTCCTCGACGAGCAACGCGACGGGAGCGCTCACGGCGCCTTCACCTCGGGCGGCTCGGCGAGCGGCAGCGTGAACACGAAGCGCGCGCCGCGCGCGCGGTCCGGCTCCGCGAGGATGCGCCCCTGGTGCGCCTGCACGATGGCGCGGCAGATCGCGAGACCCAGGCCCACCCCGGGCGTGGCGCTCTCGGCCTCGCCGCGTGCGAACTTCTCGAAGATCGCCTCCTCCTGCCCGCGGGAAACGCCGGGGCCGTCGTCCTCGACGCTCACTTCCAGCGACCCGTCGGCCGCGCGCGCCGCGACCGTGATGTGCACGTCCGGCCCGCCGTACTTCACGGCGTTCTCGACCAGGTTCGCGAGCACGCGCTCGATCAGCACCGCGTCCATCTGCACGAGCGGCAGGTCGGAGGGAAGATCGGTCGCCACCGGCCGGCCGGCGAGCGCGGGCGCTGCGGCGCGCAGGGCGCTGCCGATCACCTCCTCGAGCGGATGCCACGCGAGGTTCAACTTCACCTCGCCGCTCTGGATGCGCGCCATGTCGAGCAGGTTCCCCACCAGCGCGATGAGGCGCTTCGTCTCCTCCGCGATGGTGCGCGCGATGTCCACCTGCTCCGCGGACATCGGCGGCTGCGTGAGCACCATCGCCTCGGACAGGCCGAGGAGCGCGGCGAGCGGCGTGCGCAGGTCGTGCGAGAGCGCGGCGAGCAGCGAGTTCCTCAGACGCTCGCTCTCGATCTTGATCAGCGCGTCGCGCGCCACCTCGACGTAGTGCACGCGCTCGAGCGCGATCGCGGCGAGCGCGGCGAACGTCTCGTATTGCCGCATCTGCTCCGGGATCATGAGGTCGCGGCTGCGCTCGGGCCGGATCGCGAGCACCCCGCGCGTCTTCATCGGCGCCTTGAGCGGGAGGAACAGGTAGTCGTTGCCCGGCAGCGTGTCGGTGCCGGCGCCGGAGGGCTGGGCGCGATCGAAGGACCACTGCGCGGCCGCGGTATCCATCGGATTGCCGAGGGACTGCCCATCGGGAGAGACGAGGCGGCCGCTCGCGTCGGGAACGAGCACGAATACGCGCGCGCGGAAGGCGCGCGACATGAAGGCCCGGGCGGTCTCGATCACCTGCGCCGGCGTGAGGAGCCCCGCGAGGTCGCGCGAGAACTCGTAGAGCGTACGGGCGCGCGTCTCGCGGTGGCCGGAGACGCGCGCCTGGTAGCGCACGCCCGCCGTGAGCTGCCCGGTGATGAGGCCCACGGCGAGCATCACGCCGAAGGTGAGGAGGTACTGCACGTCGCTCACCGCGAACGAGAATCGCGGGGTCACGAAGAAGAAGTCGAACGAGATCACGTTGAGGACCGCGGCGAGGGCCGCGGGCCCCCGTCCCCACTGCACGCCGACGAGGACCACCGCGAGCAGGAACACCATCACGATGTTCGAGAGATCGAAGAACGGATGCAGGATCGCGGCGGCGGTGCTCGCCGCGAGGCATGCGAGGACGGTGCCCACGTAGCGGCGGCGCCGGGCGAGCGCCTTGGTATCCGTGCTCGCGACCTCCACCGCCACGCGCGTCGCGATCGGCGCACCGGCCTCGTGGGCGCCGCGGCCGACCTCGATCACGTCGAGGTCGTCCTCCGCGGCCGCGATCGCGTCGCTCATGCTGCGGCGCCAGCGGAGCCGGCGCTTCGGGCCGCGACCCACGACGACCGTGCCGATGTTCTGGGCGCGCGCGTAGTCGACGAGCGCCTCGACCACCTCGTTGCCGGTGAGGATCGCGGTCTGCGCGCCCAGCTCCTGCGCGAGCTTCACGATGCGCAGGATGCGCTCGCGCTCCGCCGCGGAAAGGCGCTGCAGCCGCGGGGTCTCGACATACACCGCGCGCCACTCCACGTCGAGCTGCTGGGCGAGCCGTGCGGCGCTGCGCACGATCTGCTCCGCCCCGGGGCTCGGCCCGATGCAGCACAGGAGCCGCGCCTGCGTCTTCCACACCGTTCCGATCGCCTTGTCGGAGCGGTACTCCTTCACCGCGCCCTCGACGAGATCCGCGGTGCGGCGCAGCGCGAGCTCCCTCAGCGCGATGAGGTTTCCCTTGCGGAAGAAATGCCCCGCCGCGCGCTCGGCCTGCTCGGGCATGTAGACCTTCCCCTCCTTGAGCCGCTTCAGGAGCTCCTCGGCGGGAAGGTCCACCAGCACCACGTCGTCGGCCTCGTCGAAGAACGTGTCGGGCACCGTCTCCCACACCTTGATGCCGGTGATGCCCCCCACGACGTCGTTCAGGCTTTCGAGGTGCTGCACGTTCAACGTCGTGTCGACGTCGATCCCGGCGGCGACGAGCTCCTGCACGTCCTGCCAGCGCTTCGGGTGGCGCGAGCCGGGCGCGTTGGTGTGGGCGAGCTCGTCGACCAGGATCAATTGCGGCCGGCGCGCGAGCGCCGCGTCGATGTCGAACTCGGGCAGCGTACGCCCTTTGTGCTCGACGCTTCGCGGCGCAAGCACCTCGAGCCCCTCGGCGAGCGCAGCGGTCTCGGAGCGGCCGTGGGTCTCGACGATGCCCACCACCACGTCGCGTCCTTCGGCGCGGGCACGACGGGCCGCGAGCAGCATCGCATACGTCTTGCCGACACCGGCCGAAGAGCCGAAGAAGATCCGCAGCTTCCCGCGAGCGGCCGCCGCCTCCTCGCGCCGCACGCGCGCGAGCAGGGCTTCCGGGTCGGGACGGGCTTCGTTCATGGCGCGCAGTGTAGGCGCATTTGCGCCGCGTTTACACGGCGCCTATGGCAGGAAACCCAACTTTTATGCGGCCTTTACGCGGCCATCCCCACACTGCAACGGTCGCCAACACGGATTCGCGGCCATGCTTCGGGTGCTGGAAATCGTCTACCTCTTCTCGCTCGCCAACGGGCTCCTCCTGCTCGCGCTGGACCGGACATTCCCGGCCGCACCGCGCGGCGGACCGATATCTGCGAACGGGCAGCACAGGATTGTCGAGGCAAGTTGACATTGTGCAAGGCGGCCGCCGATGGACCGCGCACGCTGGACCCGCGGGAATTGTCGCCGCTCGCTCGCGGCCGGAGAAAACGGAAATGACCCTGGACCTGCTCTATCTCGCGATCGGCATCGCGTTCTTCGCCCTGACCGTCGCGCTCGCGTACGGCTGCGAGCGCCTGCGGAGGCCGTGATGGGTTCATTCATCTACTGGCTGGGCGGACTCTTCGCGCTCGCCGTCTTCGTGTACCTGCTCTTCGCCCTCCTCGTCCCGGAGAAATTCTGATGCTCCCCAACGGTTGGCTGCAGCTCGCCGTCTACGTGGCGATGCTGATCGCGCTCGCGAAACCGCTGGGCACGTACATGGCGCGGATCTACGAAGGAGAGCCCGCGTTCCTCAACCGCGTCGGCGCACCCTTCGAGCGCATGCTCTACAAGCTCTCGGGAATCGATCCGGCGCGCGACATGAAATGGACCGAGTACGCGGTCGCGATGCTGCTCTTCAACCTCATCGGCTTCCTCGCGGTCTACCTCATGCAGCGCTTCCAGGCATCGCTGCCCCTCGATCCCCAGGCGCTTTCCGCCGTATCGCCCGATTCGTCCTTCAACACCGCGACGAGCTTCGCCACGAACACCAATTGGCAGGGCTACGGCGGCGAGTCGACGATGAGCTATCTCACGCAGATGCTCGCGCTCGGCGTGCAGAACTTCGTCTCGGCGGCGACCGGCATGGCGATCCTCGTCGCCTTCATCCGCGGCTTCCAGCGCAAGAACGCCGAGGCGATCGGCAACTTCTGGGTCGACATGACGCGGAGCACCCTCTACATCCTGCTGCCCCTCTCGGTCGTCGTGGCGCTCGTGCTGGTGAGCCAGGGCGTGCCGCAGACCTTCTCCGCGTACCCCAACGCCACGCTCACCGAGAGCGTCGAGTACGACACTCCGAAGCTCGACGGCGCCGGGCAGCCCGTCAAGGACGAGAAGGGCAACCCCGTCATTGCGAAGGCGACGCTCGCGGAGCAGTCCATCGCCGTCGGCCCCGCGGCCTCGCAGATCGCGATCAAGCAGCTCGGCACCAACGGCGGCGGCTTCTTCAACGTGAACTCCGCGCATCCCTTCGAGAACCCGACGCCGCTTTCCGATTTCGTCGAGGTGCTCTCGATCCTGCTCATCCCGGCCGCGCTCTGCTACACCTTCGGGAAGATGGTGGGCGACACGCGCCAGGGCTGGGCGGTCCTCGCCACGATGACGCTCCTCTTCGTCGCGATGCTGGCACTCTGCACCTGGGCGGAATTCCACGGCAACCCGCTGCTCGCGAAGGCGGGCGCGGACCAGACGGTCTCGGACGCCTCGCCGGGCGGGAACATGGAAGGCAAGGAGGTGCGCTTCGGGATCGTGGACTCCACGCTGTGGGCGACGGCGACCACCGCAGCCTCGAACGGCTCGGTGAACTCGATGCACGACTCGTTCACGCCGCTGGGCGGGCTCGTGCCGATGTGGCTCATCCAGTTCGAGGAAGTGATCTTCGGCGGCGTGGGCTCGGGGCTCTACGGGATGCTGATCTTCGCCATCGTCGGGGTGTTCGTGGCGGGGCTCATGATCGGCCGCACACCCGAATACCTCGGCAAGAAGATCGGCGCCTTCGAGATGAAGATGGCGGTGGTGACGCTCCTCGTCCCGCCGCTCTGCGCGCTGGCGGGCACCGCGATCGCCGTGCTCGTCGAGGCGGGCAAGGTGGGGGTGGCGAACCCGGGGGCGCACGGATTCTCGGAGATCCTCTACGCGTTCTCCTCGGCGAGCAACAACAACGGCAGCGCGTTCGCGGGACTTTCGGCCAACACGCCGTTCTACAACACGGCGCTCGGCCTGTGCATGCTCTTCGCGCGCTACTGGGTCGCGATTCCCACCCTCGCGATCGCGGGCGCGCTCGCGGCGAAGAAGACCGTTCCGCCGGGCCTGGGCACGCTCCCCACCCACGGCCCGCTCTTCGTGGTGCTCCTCGCGAGCGTCGTGGTGGTGGTGGGCGCGCTCACGTTCGTCCCCGCGCTCGCCCTCGGCCCCATCGTCGAGCACCTGACCCTGTACGCCTCGCATTGATCACGAGAGACGACCCATGAGCGTTCCGATGAACCATCCCGCTGCCCCCTCGCCGGCGACGCTGCGCAAGCTCGTCACGCCGAACATCGTCCGGCGGGCGCTGCTGGATTCCTTCGTGAAGCTGCTGCCGCAGCACCAATGGCGCAATCCGGTGATGTTCGTCGTGTACCTCGGCAGCATCCTCACGACGGTCCTCTGGATCCAGGCGCTCGCGGGCCACGGCGAGGCGCCCGCGGGCTTCATCCTCGCCGTGACGATCTGGCTCTGGATCACGGTGCTCTTCGCGAACTTCGCCGAGGCGATCGCGGAGGGCCGCAGCAAGGCGCAGGCGGATGCGCTGCGCTCCGCGAAGCGCGACGTGATGGCGAAGAAGCTCCATTCCTCCGCGAAGGACGGCCCGCGCACCCTCACGCCTTCCACGCGCCTCGTGAAGGGCGACCTCTTCCTGGTCGAGGCGGGCGACTTCATCGCGGCCGACGGCGAGGTGGTCGAGGGCGTCGCATCCGTCGACGAATCCGCGATCACCGGGGAGTCCGCGCCGGTGATCCGCGAATCGGGCGGCGACTTCTCGTCGGTCACGGGCGGCACGCGCGTGCTCTCCGACTGGCTCGTCGTGCGCGTGACGGTCGAGCCCGGTCAGTCGTTCCTCGATCGCATGATCTCGATGGTAGAGAGCGCGCGCCGGCAGAAGACGCCGAACGAGATCGCCCTCGAGATTCTGCTCGTGGGCCTCACGCTGGTGTTTCTGCTCGCCACGGTGACGCTGCTGCCGTACTCGATCTACTCGGTGGAAGCCGCGAAAGCCGGCCATGCGGTGACGGTCACCGTGCTCGTGGCGCTGCTCGTTTGCCTCATTCCCACGACCATCGGCGGATTGCTCTCGGCGATCGGCCTCGCGGGCCTCGGACGGACGCTGCGCGCGAACGTGATCGCGACCTCGGGCCGCGCGGTGGAGGCCGCGGGCGACGTGGACGTGCTGCTCCTCGACAAGACCGGCACGATCACGCTGGGCAACCGCCAGGCGACCGACTTCCTCCCCGCCGGCGGCGTGGGCCCCGCGCAGCTCGCCGACGCGGCGCAGCTCGCCTCGCTCGCCGACGAGACGCCCGAGGGCCGCAGCATCGTGATCCTCGCCAAGCAGAAGTTCGACATCCGCGGGCACGACCTCGCGGACCTCAAGGCGACTTTCATCGCCGTTCTCGGCGCAGACGCGCATGAGCGGCGTGGACATCGGCGAGCGGCGCATCCGCAAGGGCGCGGCCGACGCGATCCGGGACTGGGTGCTCAGCCCATGGCGGAACATTCCCGCAGGAGATGCAGGCGATCGTGGACACCGTGGCCCGCCGCGGCAGCACGCCGCTCGTGGTGGCGGAGGGCGGCAGGGTCCTCGGCGTGGTGGAGCTCAAGGACATCGTGAAGGGCGGCATCAAGGAGCGCTTCGCGCAGCTTCGCCGCATGGGCATCAAGACCATCATGATCACCGGCGATAACCGGCTCACAGCCGCGGCGATCGCGGCCGAGGCGGGCGTGGACGATTTCCTCGCCGAGGCGACGCCCGAGGCGAAGCTCAAGCTCATCCGCGAGCACCAGGCCGAAGGGCGCCTCGTCGCGATGACCGGCGACGGCACCAACGACGCGCCGGCGCTCGCGCAGGCCGACGTCGCGGTCGCCATGAACACCGGCACGCAGGCAGCGAAAGAGGCCGGCAACATGGTGGACCTCGACTCGAACCCGACCAAGCTGATCGAGATCGTCGAGATCGGCAAGCAATTGCTCATGACGCGCGGCGCGCTCACCACGTTCTCGATCTCGAACGACATCGCCAAGTATTTCGCGATCATCCCGGCGGCGTTCGCGACGACCTACCCGCAGCTCGATGCGCTCAACATCATGCGGCTCGCCACTCCCGGGAGCGCGATCCTCTCCGCGGTGATCTTCAACGCGCTCGTCATCGTGGCGCTCGTGCCGCTCGCGTTGAAGGGCGTGCGCTACCGCCCGCTGGGCGCGGCCGCGGTGCTCGCCCGCAACCTCTGGATCTACGGCGCCGGCGGCGTGATCGTCCCCTTCATCGGCATCAAGCTCATCGACATGCTCATCGCCGCGATGGGCCTCGCGTAGAACGGAGTCTTCCATGCTCTCGCAATTCAGGCCCGCCCTGGTGTCGTTCCTCCTCCTCACCGCCGTCACCGGCGTGGCCTATCCGCTCGTGATCACCGGGATCGCGCAGCTTGTGTTCCCGAGGCAGGCCAACGGGTCGCTCATCGTGAAGGACGGAAAGGTCGTGGGCTCGGAGCTCATCGGCCAGCAGTTCTCCGACCCGAAGCATTTCTGGGGCCGCCCTTCCGCCACCGCGCCGTATCCCTACAACGCGGCAGCCTCGAGCGGCTCGAACCAGGGACCCTCGAATCCCGCGCTCGAGGAGGCCGTCGCCGCGCGCGTGAAGGCGCTCAAGGACGCGGACCCGGGCAACCCGCTGCCGGTGCCCGTGGATCTCGTCACCGCGTCGGGAAGCGGCCTCGATCCGCACATCAGCATCGCCGCCGCCGATTACCAGGTGGGCCGCGTCGCGAAGGCGCGCGGGCTCGACCCGGCGAAGGTGCGCGCTCTCGTCGAGAAGCACAGCGAGGGGCGCCAATGGGGATTCCTCGGCGAGCCGCGCGTGAACGTGCTCGAGCTGAACCTCGACCTCGACAGCCTGCACTAGAAAGGACCCACCATGAAGACGATCCACGGGGCGCCGCTGGCGCTCCTGGCGGGGGCGCTCGCGCTGGGAAGCGCCTCCGCCAGCGCCGACGAAACACCCTAGCGCACCTTCACCGGCAAGCTCGCGCTCTACAGCGAGTACGAGTACCGCGGCATCGCGCAAACCTCCGAGGATCCCGCGCTGCAGCTGAACCTCGACTACGCGCATCGCAGCGGCTTCTACCTCGGCACGTTCCTCTCCAACATCAAGTGGCTGAAGGACACGGCCGACGCCAACGGCTTCTCGACGAACGCGAACGTCGAGTGGGACATCTATGGCGGCTACCGCTTCCAGCCGGTGCAGGACTGGACGATCGACGTCGGATACCTGCGCTACGAGTACCCGGGCTCCGGCGCCTTCCACCCGAGCCCCGATACCGACGAGGTGTACGCCGGCGTCTCGTGTGGCATCGCCTCGGTGAAGTACTCGTACTCGTTCAACGACACCTTCGGCGTTGCGCAGAGCAAGGGCTCCGACTACATCGAGCTCGACCTCAGCTATCCCCTTCCGGTGCTGGAGGAGCTCACGTTGAACGGCGTGCTCGGCCACCAGCGCTACAAGGGTACGCAGTCGAACGGCTTCGACAACGGGGACCTCTCGTACAGCGTATGGAAGGCCGGCGCCACGTACGACTTCGGCCACGGCTTCAACGCCGGCGCCTACTACAAGGGCACCGACGCGACGAGCGCGCTCTACACGCTGAAGGGCAGGGACTGGAGCCGCGACCGGCTGGTCGCGTTCGTGAGCTACTCGTTCTGAGCCGCGGGCGAGTCGCCGCGCGCCTCTTCGCCCTCGAGCAGCACGCGGGCGTCCTCGCACCGCTCGCAGGCGCGCAGGCGGCTTTTCGTCGCCGGGTCGGAAAGGACGCCCGCCGCCGCGGACATGAGCTGCAGATGATGCTCGTTCGCCTCGGCGGGGACGAGCAGCAAGAGGAACTGCGAGACGGGCTTCCCGTCGTGCGCCCCGAAGGGAATGGGATGGCGCAGCCGGATGTACGCGCACGCCGGGCTCGCGAGTCCGGCGATGCGCGCATGCGGAATCGCCACGCCGTCGCCCATCGCCGTCGACCCCAGGCGTTCGCGGTCGAGGAGCGCCTGGAAGACTCGCTGCCCGTTCAGCGCGTTGCGCCCCGCGAGGAGATCCGCTCCCATCCGCAGCAGCGACTCGCGGTCGTGCACGTCGGCGTCCAGCACGATCTCGTCGTCGCGAAGCAGCGGCGCGAGCGCGTTCACGAGGCCTTCTCCTCGGGCGCCGGCGCTTCGGGCTCCTCGTGGATCAGGAAGACCTGGTCGGCATCCTGGTCGTAGTCGAGGATCTCGGCGAAGCGTCCCCACGCGACGATGGTCTGGAACAGGTTCTCGGGCGCGTCGTACGGCAGCATCGCCGCGAGCATCTCCTTCACGTCGTCGGCGGCCATGCGCTCCTCGGGCGCCTCGGCGAGGCGCGCGGTGAGGATCTGGAAGAGCCTCAGGCGCATGATCGCCTGGCGGAAGAGCGCCTTCCTCTGCGGCGCGGCCGCCGCGAGGAAGTACCAGCCGGTCGGCATCATGAACACGTCGTCCTTGGGCGTGTCGACGAGGTCGAGCATCTCGGCCGCCTTCACGATGGCGATGGTCTCGCCGAATTCCTTCGCGATGCGCGCCGAGAGGTCGAAGACGTTGATCGTCTCCTGGCTCGCCTCGAGGATCTCGAGCAGGCCCACGATCTGCGCCACCGAGGCGTTGGGGATCGACTCGATGCGTTGCGCGGGCGCGGGCGCGGCGGCCTGGTGCTCCGTCCCGGCGAGCGCCGGGCGCTCCTCGGGTTGGTCGGGAAGCGCCAGCGCCGTGATCGCGTCGCGCACCTTGTCCATCATGGCCGCGAAGCTCGCCGCGTTGGCGTCGCGCGGATAGGGCAGCGGGTTCACGATCTCGGTGGTGATCCGCCCCGGGTGCGACGACATGACGAGGATGCGACTCGCCATCGACACCGCCTCCTCGATGTTGTGCGTCACGAAGAAGATGCTCTTCAGGCCCGCGGTCGCGCGATCCCGCCACAGCTTCACGACCTCGCTCCGCAGGTTTTCCGCGGTGAGGATGTCGAGCGCGCTGAAGGCCTCGTCCATGAGCAGCACCTCGGGACGTGCCACGAGCGCCCGGGCGAAGCCCACGCGCTGGCGCATGCCGCCGGAAAGCTGCTTGGGATACGCGTTCTCGTAGCCCGAGAGGCCGATGAGGTCGATCGCGCGCTGCACCTCCTCGGCGGCCTCGGGCCCCTCGACCCGCCGCTTGAGCGTGCCGATCGCGACGTTCTCCTCGACGGTGAGCCAGGGGTACAGCGCGAAGCTCTGGAAGACGATCGCGACGTCGGGATTCACGCCCGAGATCGGCACGCCGTGGCGCAGCACCGTGCCCTGCGAAGGTTTCGCGAGGCCCGCCATGAGCCTGAGGATCGTGGACTTGCCCGAGCCCGACTGGCCGAGGAGTGCCAGCATCTCGCCCTCGCGGACCTCGATGTCCACGTCGTGCAGCACCGTGACTCCCGGTCCCCCGTCGGCGCCCTCGTACGACTTCGAGGCGCGATGCAGCTCGATCAGGAGCTCGGCCTTCGCCGGGTCGGGCGTGGGCGCGGGCGCGGAGACCGCGGGCCGCAGGAACGAGGGAAGGCGCATGTCAGGCGAGCCGGTATTTCGATTCCGCGAGGTCGTAGAGCCGGCGCCAGAGCACGCGATTGATCACCACGACGAACACGGCCATGACGAGGATGCTGAAGTAGATCGCGGGCGAGTCTCCGCGTTCGGTCACCTGCGCGATGAAAGCGCCCAGGCCGTCGGCGACGAGCCGCTCCTTTCCCCACGTGGCGACCTCCGCGACGATGCTCGCGTTCCACGCGCCGCCCGCCGCGGTGACCGCGCCCGTCACCCAGAACGGGAAGATGGCCGGGATGATGAGCGTCTTCCAGAGCCGCCAGCCGCCGAGGCCGAAGAGCCGCGCGGCCTCGCTCAGGTCGCCGGGAATCGCCATGGCGCCGGCGATCACGTTGAAGAGGATATACCACTGCGTGCCGAGCGCCATGAGGAAGACCGCGCCCAGGCCGATCGGCACGTGCAGCGCGATGAACAGGCCCACCACGAACGGGAACGTCATGTTCACCGGGAACGAGGCCGCGATCTGGGCGAGGGGCTGCGCGATGCGCGCGACGCGCGGCCGCAGCCCGATCCACACGCCGATCGGCGTCCACACCACCGTGGCGAGCAAGGTCATCGCGGCGACGCGCAGGAAGGTGAGGAACCCGAGGCCCACCACGCGCAGCATCTCGCCGGGCGTGAGCTGGGTGCGGATCTGGCGCGCGATGCCGAAGGCGTCCACGAGGAGCCAGGCGACGATCGCCGTCGCGGCCGCCCACGCGGCGAGCCGCGCGAGGGTGCGCGCGGGCGACGGCGCGCGCGCGCGCAGCTCCCGCGCCATGTCCGAGCCCGACTCGGCGATGCGCCGCGCCATCCGCCCGAATGCGCCGCCCACGTGCTCCGAGAGCCACTCCAGCACGTAGGAGCGCTGCAGGAATTCCAGGAACCACGACTGCGGCGCCTCGCCCGCCGCCGTCTGCTCGATCTTGAACTTCTCGGCCCAGGCGACGAGCGGGCGCCAGACGAGCTGGTCGAAGGCGACGATCGTCGCGATCATCGCCGCGATCGCGTAGACCGCGGCGCGCGTGTCGCCCGCCTCGACGGCCGCGGCCATGTACGACCCCAGCCCCGGCAGCTTGATGTTCTTGTTGAGGACGGTGATCGCCTCGCTCTGCGCGACGAAGAACCAGCCGCCGCCGAAGCTCATCATCGAGTTCCAGATGAGCCCGATCGAGGATGCGGGCAGCTCGACCAGCGAGAAGCGCTGCCAGGCGTTCAACTGGTACACGCGGGCGGCCTCGCGCATCTCCGCCGGAATCGTCACCAGCGAATGATAGAAGCCGAACGTCATGTTCCAGGCCTGCGCCGTGAAGATCGCGAAGATCGCCGCGCACTCCACGCCGAGGAGGCTTCCCGGGAAGAGCGCGAGGAACCCCGTGACCGTGACCGAGAGAAAGCCCAGCACGGGGACGGACTGGAGGATGTCGAGCACCGGGATCATCACGCGGCGCGCGCGCCGGTTGTGGGCCGCGACGTAGCCCCACGCGAAAGTGAAGAGGAGCGAGGCGCAGAAGGCGATCAGCATGCGCAGCACGGTGCGCGCGGTGTAGTACGGGATATGCCACGGATCGAGCGAGAGCGTCGTCGGGTGCAGCTCGTCGAACTGCACGCGCATGTCGCCGCCGAGCGCCACCAGCGTCCAGAGCAGCGCGAAGATCGCGAGCAGCACCACGAGATCCACCCACGTGAAGCGCCATCCGCCCTCGAGCTGCTGGGCGGTGGTGGGGGGATAGGCGAGCGGCTTCATGGCGGTGACGGGCGATCGTGACGGGCAATTGTCGGCACGCGCGCGATTGTACAGGTGGCCGTTTACGACTCATATACGGTTCGGGGCCCGACTTCTATCCCGCGTTTACCCGCCCGTCCCTATATTGACCCCATGGTCGATGGATCTCGAAGGGACACGAGCATGAACGCCGTCATTCATTCGCATCACGCCGGATCGCAGCACGAGGCCGTCGAGCGCGCGCTTCGCTCTTTGCGCAGCGCGCCGCCCGGCGTCATCGCCGTACTGATCTTCCTCGCGCTCTTCGTCGCGGCTCTCGCCGTGCGCTTCGCGAGCCTTGCGCGGACCAACCCCGAGGCCGCCGCGACGCTGCATCGCATCGCGCTCGCCCTCGGGCTGGGCTCCTGAAGGAGGACGCCATGCGATCGATGCCGCGCATCACCCCGAGCCGCGAGCGCCACGGCTCGCTCTCGGTGACCGTCGATTCCTCGCAGGTGCTCCAGGTGCGACGCGCCATCGTGCAATCGGGTTGCCGGCCGGTGGGAATCGTGAAAGCGGTCCCGCTCGCGGGCGGCACCCGCGTGCGCATGCTGATCGCGCTCGCCCCGGAGCTCGCGCGGCCCGTCGGCGAGGCGATCGAGCGCGCCCTGCACCCCGCGTCCGGCGACCAGCACGTCGCCCGCCCGCGCGGCATAAATATTCCGTAAAAACTGTCATAGTGATGCGCAGCCGGGTCAGCCCCGGTTAAGCTTGCGCGTCCTATGGCGACCTTTCCCCAGGCCGAAGCGCCGCCCCTGGCGGCGGGACCGGCCGAACCGGCCCGGCACTCCACCGCCACCCTGGCGCTCCTCGCGCTGGGCGTCGTCTACGGCGACATCGGGACGAGCCCGCTGTACGCCGTCAAGGAGACCTTCAACCCCGAGCACGGCATTCCCTTCGTGCGCGCCAACATCCTGGGCGGGGTCTCGGCGATCTTCTGGGCGCTGATGATCATCGTGACGCTCAAGTACGTGACGCTGATCCTGCGCGCGAACAACCGCGGCGAGGGCGGCATCATGGCGCTCCTCGCGCTGGCCACATCGTCGGTGCGCGAGAAGCCGAAGCTCGCCGCGGGCCTCATGTTGATCGGCGTCTTCGGCGCCTCCCTCTTCTACGGCGACGCCGTGCTCACCCCGGCCATCTCGGTGCTTTCCGCGGTCGAGGGCCTCGAGGTCGGCACCGCGTCGCTCAAGCCCTACGTCGTGCCGCTCTCGGTGGGCATCCTCGTCGCGCTCTTCCTGCTGCAGCGCCATGGAACCGGCGTCGTGGGACTGCTCTTCGGGCCGATCTGCGCGCTGTGGTTCCTCTCGATCGGCGCGGTGGGCGTGTGGCACATCGCGCGCAATCCCGACATCCTCGCGGGCCTCGATCCCGCGTACGCCCTGCACTTCATCACCGCGCACGGCTATGCGTCGTTCATCGTGCTCGGTTCCGTGCTGCTCGCGTTCACCGGGGCGGAGGCGCTCTACGCGGACATGGGGCACTTCGGCAAGAAGGCGATCCGGCTCGCGTGGTTCGGGCTCGTCGCCCCGTGCCTGGTCCTCAACTATTTCGGCCAGGGCGCGCTCCTCCTGGGCGACCCGAAGGCGCTGCAGAACCCGTTCTACCTCGCCTTCCCGCAGTGGGCGCTCTATCCGATGGTGGTGCTCGCGACGATGGCGACGGTGATCGCCTCGCAGGCGACGATCTCCGGCGCCTATTCGATGACGCAGCAGGCGGTGCAGCTGGGCTACCTCCCGCGCATGACGATCCTCCACACCTCGGCGCGCGTGATCGGCCAGATCTACGTGCCGGCGGTGAACTGGATCCTGCTCGCGATCGTCGCGGCCGCGGTGGTGGGCTTCGGCTCCTCGACCAACCTCGCCTCCGCGTACGGCGTCTCGGTGATGGGGACGATGCTCACCACGTCGTTCCTCACGTTCTTCGTGATCCGCTACCAGTGGGGCTTGCCGCTGTGGCTGTGCCTCCTCACCACCGGATTCTTCCTGTTCGTGGACACCGCGTTCTTCGCCGCCGCGATGCACAAGGTGTTCGAGGGCGGCTGGTTCCCGCTGCTCCTCGGCTCCGTGGTCTTCACGCTCATGCTCACGTGGCGGCGCGGCCGGCGCATGCTCGCCGACCGCCTGCAGAGCGGCGCGATTCCGCTCGCCTCCTTCCTCGCCTCGCTCCTCGGCGCGCCGCTGCAGCGCGTCTCCGGGACCGCCGTGTTCCTCACCTCGGCCGCGGACGCCACGCCGCACGCGCTGCTCCACAGCCTCAAGCACTACAAGGTGATGCACGAGCAGAACGTGTTCCTGCACGTGGAGTTCCGCGAGGTGCCTTGGGTCCCCGAGCCCGAGCGCGTGCGCTGCGAGGAGATCGCGAAGCGCTGCTGGCGCGTCGTCGTGAGCTACGGCTTCATGGATCGCCCCGACATCCCGCGCGCGATGGAGCTCTGCCGCCCGATGGGCCTTTCGTTCGAGCCGATGGAAACGTCCTATTTCCTCTCGCGCGAGAAGATCGTGCCGATCGAGGAGCCGGGCGGCATGGCGCGTTGGCGCGACCGCATCTTCGCCGCGATGGCGAGGAACGCCGGAAGCGTCACCGACTTCTTCGAGATCCCGACGAACCGCGTGGTGGAGCTCGGCGCGCGCGTCGAGATCTAGGCGCCGATCGTGCGCGAGGCCGGGGAGGCGTCGCGCACGCGCGGTCCCGAGAAGCGCGCGCTGAAGCGGCTGCCCTTGCCCGGCGTGCTCGCGATCTCGAGCTGCGCCCCGTGGCGCGCGAGCGCGTGCTTCACGATCGCGAGGCCCAGGCCCGTGCCGCCGGACTCGCGCGAGCGGCCGCGGTCCACCCGGTAGAAGCGCTCGGTGAGGCGCGGGATGTGCTCGGGCGCGATGCCGATCCCGGTATCCTCGACGTCGAATGCGGCGCCCTCCGGCGTGCGATGCCACGAGAGCTTCACGGTGCCGCCCTCGGGCGTGTAGCGGATCGCGTTGCTCACGAGGTTGCCGAACGCGCTCGAGAGCTCCTTCTCGCTGCCCATGAGGTCGACGCCCGCCTCGCCTTCGACCTCCACGCGATGCCGGCCCGACGAGAGGGCGCGCGCCTCGGCCCCCAGGCGCTCGAGGAGCTTCGACACCTCGATCGGCTGCTCGAGCGGCGGCGGCGGCGACGACTCGAGGGCGGAGAGCGTGAGGAGATCCTCCACCAGGCGCTCCATGCGCCGCGCCTGCTCGCTCATGAGCGCGATGTAGCGCAGCGCGGCCTCCTCATCCTTCTCCTCGCGCAGCGTCTCGAGGAAGCCCGCGACGACGGTGAGCGGCGTGCGCAGCTCGTGGGAGACGTTCGCGACGAACTCGCGGCGCACCTGCTCGACCTTGCGGAACTGGGTGATGTCGCGCGAGAGCACGAGGCGCTGGTGGTCGCCGTAGGCGATCGCCTGCAGGGAGAGCTCGCGGTCGGCATGCGGCGCCTTCACCTGGATCGGCCGCGAGTAGTCGCCCGACTCGAGGTAGGCGAGGAACTCGGGGATGCGCACGAGGTGGGTGATGGGATTGCCGACGTCGCGCGCCGGGTCGATCTCGAGGTGCTCGCGCGCGTGGTCGTTGCACCACGCGATGCGGTCCTCGTCGAGGATCACCACGCCGTCGGGAAGCGCGCGCGCCGCCTGGCGCCAGCGCTCCACCGTCTGCGCGAGATCCGCCTCGCGGCGCGCGCTCTCGCGCCGCGAGCGCAGCAGCACCGCGTGCAGCTCGTCCCAGGCCCCGCGCGCCCGCGGCGGCTCCGGCGTCTCGCCGTGCTCCAGCCAGCGCTTGAGGCGGCCGATCTCGCGCAGGTGGTAGAGGGCCACCCCGAGCAGGATCGCGCAGAAGGCGACGAGCCCCCAGAAGGGGTCGATCGCGAGACCCACCACGATCGCGACGACGGCGCCGGCCGCGAGGGCGAGCATGGCCTCAGCGCTTCGAGAGGAAGCGGTAGCCGGTGCCGCGCACGGTCTCCACGAGGTCGCCGTGCCCGCTGGGCGACAACGCGTCGCGCAGGCGCCGGATGTGCACGTCGACGGTGCGGTCCTCGATGAACACGTGATCGCCCCAGACGTGGTCGAGGATCTGCGAGCGCGTGTAGACCCGGTCCGTGTGCGTCATGAAGAAGTGCAGCAGATCGAACTCGGTGGGGCTCATGCGCAGCGCCCTTCCGTTGCCGGTGACGCTGCGTGTCGCGGGGTTGATCGCGAGGCCCTCCACCACGACCTCCTCCTTGGAGAGCTGCGGAGCGCGACGCCGCAGGACGGCCTGGATGCGCGCCTCGAGCTCGCGCGGCGAGAAGGGCTTGGTGATGTAGTCGTCGGCCCCCGCCTCGAGGCCGGCCACCTTGTCGTCCTCGCCCGCGCGCGCGGTGAGCATGATGATCGGCACCTCGCGCGTGCGCGGGTCCGAGCGCAGCCGGCGCGTGATCGCGGGGCCGGGAGAATCGGGAAGCATCCAGTCGAGGAGGATCACGTCGGGGAGCGTCTGCGCGACCGCACGGTACGCCTCTTCCGCGTTCGCCGCTCGCGTGACGTCGTGCCCGTGGCGGACCAGGTTCACCGCCACCAGCTCCTGGATCGAGGGCTCGTCCTCGACGACGAGCACCGAGGCCGTCATCGGCCCAGGGCCTCGCGCTCCACCTCCGCGAGGGGCGTGTGGCGCACGTCGCGCCCCTTCGCCACGTAGATCACCTGCTCGGCGATGTTCTTCGCGTGGTCGCCGATGCGCTCGAACGCCTTCGCCGCCCACACGATGTTGAGCGACGTGGAGATGGTGCGCGGATCTTCCATCATGTGCGTGATGAGCTGGCGGATGATGGCGCTGAATTCCGCGTCGATCGCCGCGTCCTCGCCGATGAGGCGCGCCGCGGCGGCCGCGTCGAGGCGCGCGAAGGCGTCGAGCGACTTGCCCAGCATGCCGATCGCGATGTCGGAGAGGTGGCGGATCGAGGCGAGGCGCGTGTCGGCGGAGCGTCCCGCGGCGTGGATCTCGCGCGCCATGCGCGCGATCTTGGCCGCCTCGTCGCCGATGCGCTCGAGGTCGGTCACGGTCTTGGAGATGGCGAGGATCAGGCGCAGGTCCGAGGCGGCGGGCTGGCGGCGCACGATGACGTGCCCCAGGTCGTCGTCGATGCCGACCTCGAGCTCGTTCACCTTGGCGTCGGCGGCGACCACCTGCTCGATGCGCGCCGGATCGCCCCGCAGGAACCCTTCCATGGCGTCGCGGATCTGGGATTCGACCAGCCCTCCCATCTGCATCATCCGGGAGCGCAGGGCCTCGAGGTCCTGGTCGTACTGCCTTGCGGTGTGCTCGGTCATGGCGATCTCGCGCTGACTCTATTCATCTAGTGTGACAGTTCCGTGACGGGGGCGTGCCAAAGGCGAGGAACCACGACTGCCCTGTCAAAAGCGAGGAACCTATTTCTTGTTCCCGCCAGCCATCGCCATCGCACCCGCGCGGATCTTGTCGAGCGTCGTGTTGGGCGTGATCGCCTGGGGATCGATGCGGATCTCGATCACGGCGGGCTTCCCCGCCGCGAGCGAGCGCTCCATCGCCGGAGCGAACTGCGCGGTATCTTCCACGATCTCGCCCACGGCGCCGAAGGAGCGCGCGAAGGCCGCGAAGTGCGGGTTCGAGAGCGCGGTCCCGATCACGCGGCCCGGGTAGTGCTTCTCCTGGTGCATGCGGATCGTGCCGTACATCCCGTTGTTGATGACGAGCACCACGATCGGCGCCTCGTATTGCACCGCGGTCGCGAGCTCCTGGCCCGACATGAGGAAATCGCCGTCGCCCGCGAAGCACACGACGTTGCGCTCCGGATGCACCAGCTTCGCCGCGATCGCCGCCGGGACGCCGTAGCCCATCGCCCCCGAGGTGGGCGCGAGCTGCGTGCGCCATCCGGTGTAGCGGTGGAAGCGGTTGAGCCACGTCGCGAAGTTGCCCGCGCCGTTGCAGTAGATGGTGTCCTCGGGCATGTGCCGGTCGAGCCAGTCGACCACGTCCCACATCTGCACGCGGCCCGGGATCTCGCGCCGCCCGCTCCACGCGAGGTAGTCGGCGCGCGCTTCCGCAGCCGCGCCCTTCCACGCCGGATTCTCCGCCGGCGTGAGCGCCGCCGCCGCGGAGGCGAAGGGCGCCATCGCCGAGACGATGCCCAGCTCGGGCTGGAAGACGCGGCCGATCTCCTCGGGCGAAGGATGCACGTGCACCAGCTTCTGGCGCGGCACCGGAGACTCGAGCAGCGTGTAGCCGCTGGTGGTCATCTCGCCGAGCCGCGCCCCGACGACCAGGAGCACGTCGGCCATGCGCACGCGTTCGGCGAGCACCGGGTTGATGCCGATGCCCACGTCGCCCACATAGCGGTCGTTGCGGTTGTCGAACAGGTCCTGGAAGCGGAAGGCGCAGGCGCACGCGAGGTCGTTCGCCTCGACGAACCGGCGCAGGTTCGCGCACGCCTCGGCCGTCCAGCCGGTGCCGCCGAGCATCACGAGCGGCCGCCTGGCCGAAGCGAGCAGCCGCTGCAGCTCGAGGAGCTCTCCGGCGCCCGGATGGGGCTCGGCAGGCACGTGGCGCTTCGCGTCGGCCGCCGCGGACCTTTGCGTGAGCATGTCCTCGGGAAGCGCCACCACGACCGGCCCGCGCCGTCCCGAGGTCGCGACCTGGAAGGCGCGCGCGACGAGCTCGGGAATGCGGTCGACCTCGTCGATGCGCACCACCCACTTCGCGAGCGGCGCGAACATCGCCGCGAAGTCCACCTCCTGGAAGGCCTCGCGATGGCGGAAGCGGCTGCCGACGTCGCCCACGAAGAGGATCATCGGCGTCGAATCCTGGAACGCGGTGTGCACGCCGATGGCAGCGTGCGTCGCGCCCGGGCCGCGCGTGACGAACGCGACGCCCGGCCGATTGGTGAGCTTGCCGTACGCCTCGGCCATGTTCGCCGCCGCCGCCTCGTGGCGGCACGTGACGAGGCGGATCTTCTCCCGCGCCTCGTAGAAGCCGTCGAGTGCGGCGAGGAAGCTCTCTCCGGGCACCGTGAACGCGCAGTCCGCGCCCTGCACGACGAGCTGCTCGACGAGGAGCCGCCCGCCCTCCCTCTCGCTCATGGCTTCTTCTCTCCCTCGGGCGCGACGAAGATCTGGCGCACGGCGTAGCCGCGCGCGCGCAGTTGCGCGACCAGCCCGCGCGGCCCGACGAGGTGCAGCGCGCCCACCGCGATGAAGCGCGGCGAGGCGCCGCTATCGAGCCAGCCGGAGATCTTCGCGAGCATCGCGTCGTGGCGCGACCAGACGAACTTCTCCTCGAACTCGGTGGCGCCCTTCACCTTCCCGTCGTACTCGCGCGCGACCCGCAGCATCAGGTCCGGGTCGCCGATCCGCCAGGCGCGCACGACGCCCTCGATCTGGGGGCCGGTGAGGCCCTGCTCGATCGCGTCCAGCGTGCCTTCGAGGATCGTCACGCTCTGCGCTTCGGTGAGCGAATCCATGAGCTTCGCCTGCATCTCGACGCCCTCGAGCTCGGCCAGCGGCTTCTTCTCCGCCTTCGCGCGATCGATGAAGTAGGTGTCCACGCCGAGCTGCGGCAGGTAGCCCATGCGCGTCCATTCCGCGAGCACGAGGAGCGAGGCGACCATGAAGGGCTTCATCTGCGCGACCTGCGCCTCGTCGATGCCGTAACGCGGCAGGATCCGCAGGACCCGATCGTAATCGCCGGGCGGCAGGTGCTTGCGCAGGTTGTCGGGCGGCGTGTAGGCCATCGCGGGCGCGTACTCCTGCATCGCCTTCTGGTTGGTGATGTCGGCTTCCACGACCACCGTGCGCGAATCCTCGAACGCCTCGTCCACCGCCTTGGGCATCGGGTACCACGAGGCCTTTCCGGCGTGGATCGTGCCGAAGAGCCAGACGTGGTTGGTGAGCGAATCGGCGCGCCACAGGAAGTTCTGCGCGCAGGCGCCCCACGAGGCGAACGCGAGGACTGCGACGAGCAGGCGCCTGGACGCCGCGGGGATCTTCATTTCGCGTTGGGGCTCCATTGGCTCTTCACCGGCTCGAACGGCTGCATGGGGATCGCCTCGTAGCGCACCTCGAGGATCTCGAGCTCCTCCTCGCCTCCGGGCGTGCGCAGCCGGACCGTGTCTCCCTCGCGCGCCTTGAGGAACGCGCGCGCGATGGGCGAGATCCAGCTCACGTAGCTCTTCGCCGGGTCCATCTCGTCGATGCCCACGATGCGCACCGTGTTCTCCCCGCGCTCGCGGTTGGCGTAGGTCACCGTCGCGCCGAAGAAGACCTGGTCGGTCTCTTCGCGCGTGGCGGGATCGACGACCTCGGCGATCTCGAGGCGCTTGGTGAGATAGCGGATGCGCCGGTCGATCTCGCGCAGCCGCTTCTTGCCGTATTGGTAATCCGCGTTCTCCGAGCGGTCGCCCAGCTTCGCCGCCCACGACACGACGCTGGTGACGTCGGGGCGCTCGTGGTTCACCAGCCATTGCAGCTCGTCGCGCATGCGCCGCCACCCCGCGGGCGTGAGGTAGTTCTTCGACCCCGCGGGAATGGGGTTCGCCTCCTCGCCGTCGAGGTCGTCGTCCGGCAGGTTCTCGCCGTCTTCGCGCGTGAATGCCTTGCTCACCTCAATCCTTCCACGAACATTCGAATCCCGCCGAGCAGCATCTCCACCGCGATGGCGGTGAGGATGAGCCCCATGAGGCGCCCCATCGCCTGCATGCCGCGGTCGCCCATCCCGCGCTGCAGCCGCTCGCCGGCGAGGAGCACCAGCGTCGCGATCGACATGGTGACCACCAGCGCGCCGGCAAGCATGCCGAGCTCCCGGGGCTCCTTCGAGGCGAGCAGCATCACGGTGGCGAGGGCGGAGGGGCCGGAGATGAGCGGGATCGCGAGCGGCACGATGAACGGCTCGCCGCGCGGCTCCAGCCCGAACGCGCCCTCGGGGTGGGCGAATACCATCCGGATGGCGATCATGAAGAGGATAACACCGCCCGCGATGGACAAGGACGTCTCCGAAAGGCCCATCACCGCGAGAATCTCGGGCCCGAACAGCATGAACGCCGTAAGCAGCACGAAGGCGATACCGCACTCGCGCACGATCACGCGCCGGCGGCGCCGGACCGGCACGTCTGCGAGGAGCGTGTTCACCACGGGAACGTTCCCGAAGGGATCCACCACCAGCAGCAGCAGGATGATCGCGGAAATGAATTCGCCCGGCATGGAGGCGATATGATATTCGCCTTCCATGCGCCGGGTTGCCTTCCTCTGCCTCCTCGCCGGGGGCTGCGCGATCGCCTTCGCGCCGATCTTCGTCCGGCTCTCCGACACCGGTCCCGTGGCGAGCGCGTTCTGGCGCACGGCGCTCGCCGCGCCGCTGCTCTGGCTTTGGCTCGCGCGTCCCGCCTCGCGCGAGGCCGAGCCCGTCGCCATCCCGCGCGGCTCGCTCCTCGCCGCCGGGCTCTTCTTCGCCGCCGACCTGGGCGTGTGGCACTGGTCGATCGTCTACACGTCCGTCGCGAACTCGACGCTGCTCGCGAACCTCGCGCCGATCTTCGTGACGCTCGCGGGCTGGCTCTTCTGGAGGCGCTCGGTCACGCGCGTCTTCCTCGCCGGAATGACGGTCGCGATCGTCGGGATGTTCGTGCTCGTGGGGCCGAACTTCTCGGTGGGCGGCACGCGGCTCCTGGGCGACGGGCTGGGGGCGCTCACGGCCGTCTTCTATGCGGGCTACATGCTGGCGATCAAGAGCGCGCGCGACGCGGGGGCCTCGACGATGCGGCTCATGGCATGGAGCACGACGATCACGGCGCTGGTGCTGCTGCCGGTCGCGTATATCTCGCCGCAGCCGATGCTCCCCGCGCATCTTTCCGGATGGTGGGTGCTCCTGGGGCTCGCAGTCGTCTCGCAGATCCTCGGGCAGGGGCTCATCGCCTACGCGTTCGCGCACCTGCCGGCTTCGCTCTCCTCGGTATCGCTGCTGGTCCAGCCGGTGATGGCGACGCTGTTCGCCTGGGTGCTGTTCGCGGAGCCCGTGGGCGCGCAGCAATTCATCGGCGGCGCGGTCGTGCTCGGCGGGATCTGGCTCGCCCGCAGGGCAGCGAGCGAACTCCGCGGGCGGAAAAAGATGCCCTTTTCGCGCTAGGCCGTGGCGCTCGCGGTCGCGAAGAACGCGTGCACCTGCGCCACCACCGCGGCGCCTTCTCCGATCGCTCCGCCCACGCGCTTCACCGAGCCCAGGCGCACGTCGCCGATCGCGAACACTCCCGGGATGGTCGTCTCGAGCGGCTGGCGCGCCGCTTCGCGACCGGAAATCGGGCCGGCATCCGCGCCGGTCTTCACGAAGCCCTTCGCGTCGAGCGCGATGTCGCAATCGCGCAGCCACTCCGTGCTCGGGTCCGCACCGAGGAAGAGGAACACGTTGCGCACCGGCCGCGTCTCGCTCGCGCCGCCCGCGCGGCTGCGCCACGTCACCGATTCGACTCCCGATTCGCGCGAGCCCGCCACCTCCGCGATCTCGGTGCCGGTGAGGAGCGTCACGTTCGGGATGGCCTCGATGCGCTCGATCAGGTAGCGCGACATGCTCGCCGCGAGGCCGGGCCCGCGCACCAGCATCCACACGCGCCTCGCATGTCCGGAGAGGAACACCGCCGCCTGCCCCGCGGAGTTGCCGCCGCCGACCAGCACCACTTCCTGTCCCGCGCAGATCTTCGCCTCGATGGGCGATGCCCAATACCACACGCCGTGTCCTTCCAGTTCGCGCAGCGCCGCGAGGTCGGGCCGCCGATAGCGCGCGCCGCTCGCGACGATGACGCTCTTCGCGAGCACCGCGCCGCCGCTCGCGAGCCGCACCGCGAAGGGCTCCGCGCCCGACCGATCGCACAGGAGTCCGGTCGCTTCCTCGGGAATCGCCATCTCCGCGCCGAATTTCTGCGCCTGGGTGTAGGCGCGTGCGGCGAGCGCCTGCCCCGAGATGCCGGTGGGAAAGCCCAGGTAGTTCTCGATGCGTGCGCTGGCACCCGCCTGGCCGCCGAACGAACGCGCATCGACGACCTTCACGGTGAGGCCCTCCGATGCCGCGTACACCGCGGCCGCAAGACCGGCGGGGCCCGCGCCGACCACCGCGACATCGTAGGTGCGATCGGCGGCTTCGCGATCGAGCATGCCGATGCAGCGCGCCACTTCGCCCTCGGGGGGATTGCGCAGCACGGTTCCATCGGGGCACACGACGAGCGGCAGCTCCGAGGGGTCGGGTGCATAGCGATCGAGGAGAGCGCGCGCATCGGGATCCTCCGAGCGATCGAGAAGCACGTGCGGCACGCCGTTGCGGGCGAGGAAGTTGCGCAGCCGCACGACGTCGGCCGACGACCCGTCGCCCACGATCACCGGGCCGCCCGCGCCGGTCTCGAGCAGCCCCACGCGGCGCAGGATGAGCGCGCGCATGATGGCCTCGCCGAGCGCCGCCTCGCCGACGAGGAGCGCGTGCAGCCGCTCGGGGACGATCAGCAGCGCCTCGACCTCTCCCTGCGCGGTCCCGTCGACGAACGAGCGACGACCGGAGAGCTGCCCCAGCTCGCCGGAGAAGGCGCCCGGTCCATGATCGACGACGGGAAGGTCGTGCCCGTGCCCGTCGCGCCCGGTCACGCGGATGGTTCCGGAGAGGACGACGAAGAGCCCCGGGCTCGCCTTGCCGGTCTCGAAGAGCCGCTCGCCGTCGGCATAGCGTCGCGATACGCCGAAACGGCGCATGCGCTCGATCTCCGCGGGCGAGAGGCGCGGGAAGGCCTGCGCGCGCCGCGCCTCGATCGTCGGAGACGAAAAGGAAGTCACCATGCGTGCGACGCGCTCACGCCCCGAGCTCCATCGCGATCTCGTCCACGAGGTGCACCCACGTGTCCCCGGTCTTCAGGCACTCCTCGCAGCCCTGCGTGCGCGGCTGGTCGGTCTTCACCGAATCGAGATGCGTGCATTCCATGGAGCGCTCCTCGAGGACGCCCGCGTGCGCAGGCCCTATCCGCCATATTGCCACCGGCGCCGATGGCGCGAGCTGCGCGAGAAGGCTGCCGCGGATTACTCGGCAAGGACCTCCAACGCCGCGGCCCCTCCCGCCAGCACCCGCACGCGCGAATAGCCCGCCTTCAGGAGGCGATCGGCGAGCAGCGCCGCGCTGGCCTCGTTGGGACAGGTGCAGAAGGTCACCAGCGTCCTGTCGCGCGCGTCATCCGGAAGGAAAGCGAACGCATCGCCCTCGACCGCGATCGATCCCGGGATGCGGCGCGGATCCGCCTCGAGCGCGAGCCGCGAGCGCGCGTCGAGCACGATGAGCTTCGGATCGTTCGCGAGGAGCGCCTGCATTTCCTCCGGCGTGATGCGCGTGGTGCGGTAGAGCTGCGAGAGCCGCGCACGATTGCGCGCCTTCCATGCCAGGTAGAGCGCGAAGGCCGCGCCGACCACCGCGAGGGCCCAGGCACCCAGCTCGTCCAGCACCGCGAGCGCCACGCCCACCTCACGGCGGAAGATCATGCCGAGCGCGAGATACGCGCCGCACCAGCCGAGCGTTCCGAGCGCGTCGAACGCGAGGAATCGCCGGTACGAGAGGCCCATCGCCGCGGCGGTCGGGATCGCCACCACCGAGATGCCCGGGATGAAGCTCTTCACGAGCAGCAGCGCCGCGCCATGGCGGACGATGAGGTCGTCGGTGCTGCGCACGCACGAATCGGGGGAAAGCGAGAGGCGGCAGAGCCATCCGAGCAGGCGCCGGCCGAACCGCCGGCCGCCGAAGAACCACGCGTGATCGGCTGCGAGGCACGCGGCGAACGCACAGAGGAGCACCAGCTCCGCGTGCATCGTGCCCTCGGCTGCGAGCGACCCTGCGGCGATGAGCAGCGGCGGCGCGGGAATCGGCAGCCCCGCGTGCTCGAGGAGCACCGTAGCGAAGACCAGGGCAAGGCCCCAGCGCGCGAGCAGGTGCAGCGGGTCCATCGCGGACGGCGTCAGTTCGCGGGAACGACGACCTGGTAGAAGATCTCGTCGCGCTTGATCATGCCGAGCTCCATGCGCGCGCGCTCCTCGATCGCCCCGTAGCCCTGCTTCAGGTCGCGCACCTCCGCGTCGAGCGCTTCGTTGCGCGCCTGAAGGCCGGCGTTGGTCGCGCGCTGCTCGTCGAGGCTGCGGTCGAGCTCCAGCACCGTGCGCCAGCTTCCCTTGCCGAGCCACAGCGGATACTGCAGCGCGACGACGAGGGAAGCCAGGACGGCGGCGAGGATCTTCACTCTTCAGCGCAGCTGGTAGAACGCATCGCGGCCGGCGTAGGAGGCGCCCTCGCCCAGCTCCTCCTCGATGCGCAGGAGCTGGTTGTACTTCGCGATGCGGTCGGAGCGCGAGAGCGAGCCGGTCTTGATCTGCATCGCGTTGGTGCCGACCGCGATGTCGGCGATGATCGAATCCTCGGTCTCGCCGGAGCGGTGCGAGATCACCGCGGTGTAGCCCGCGTTCTTCGCCATCTCGATCGCCTCGAAGGTCTCGGTGAGCGTGCCGATCTGGTTCACCTTGATGAGCACCGAGTTGGCGATGCCGCGCTGGATTCCCTCGGCGATGATGCGCGGGTTGGTGACGAAGATGTCGTCGGCCACGAGCTGCACCTTGTCGCCGAGGCGGTCGGTGAGGAGCTCCCAGCCTTCCCAGTCGCCCTCGGCCATGCCGTCTTCCACCGAGATGATCGGGTACTTGTCGCACCACGTCGCGAGGAGGTCGACGAACTGCTGCGGGGTGTACGAGAGCTTCTCCGACTCGAAGCGGTACTTGCCGTCGCGGAAGAACTCGCTCGCCGCGCAGTCGAGCCCCACCAGCACGTCGGAGCCGGCGAGGTAGCCCGCCTCCTCGATCGCGCGCAGGATCCACTGGATCGCGCTTTCGTTGTTGGGAAGGCTCGGCGCGAAGCCGCCCTCGTCCCCCACCGTCGTGGACATGCCTTCCTTGTCCAGCATCTTCTTCAGCGTCTGGAAGATCTCCGCGCCGCAGCGCAGCGCATCGCGGAAGCTCGGCAGCCCCGCCGGGATGATCATGAACTCCTGGATGTCGAGCGAGTTGTTGGCGTGGGCTCCGCCGTTCACCACGTTCATCTGCGGCACCGGCATGCGCTTCTTCCCGCTGCCACCCAGGTAGCGGTAGAGCGAGAGGCCCGATTCCTCGGCCGCCGCCTTGGCGCACGCCATGGAGACCGCGAGGATCGCGTTGGCGCCCAGGCGCGACTTGTTGTCGGTCCCGTCGAGATCCACCAGCACGCGGTCGATGTGGGTCTGTTCCGAGACATCGAGGCCCAGGACCGCCTCGCAGATCTCGGTGTTCACGTGGTCCACCGCCTTCTGCACTCCCTTGCCGAAGAAGCGCTGCGCGTCGCCGTCGCGAAGCTCGATCGCCTCCCGCGAGCCGGTGGAGGCGCCCGAGGGAACGGCGGCGCGCCCCATCGCGCCCGATTCCACCAGCACGTCGGCTTCCACGGTGGGGTTGCCGCGCGAATCGAGGATCTCGCGCGCGACGACTTCGACGATGGCGGTCATGCGGTCGTCCCTTTCCCGGGTTCGAGTCCTAGATCTTCGGCACGAGGATTTCCGCGAGCTTGCGCGTCTCGTCGTCGTCGCGCTGGTCGGGCCTCGGGGCGCCCACGGTGAGCGTGATCCAGGTGCGTCCCTTGAGCACGTTCAGCTGGCCGGTCTTCGCGCTCCAGAACACTCCGCCGGTGCCCGGTATGAGCATCGGCTTGGTCTGGTACTGCAGCCGCGCGCCCTCGAACGCCTGGCTCGCCTCCTCGTCGGTGCGCGCGAAGCGGAACTGCACCGTCGCCGCGACGGGCTTGCCGTCCTTGAAGCCGTTGTACGTGCAGGTCGTGACCACCTTCGGCCGCCGCACCTTCGGGTTCACCGGCTCGGCGGCGGCGGTCGTGCCCAGGGCCTTCTCGGCGTCGGCCTGGGTGAAGATGTCGCAAGCGTCGAAGCGTTCCTCGGCCGCCCTCGCCACGACGGACGCGGCCGCGGCCGCGGCGAGTGCCATGCATGCTAGGGCCCGGATGATGCGCATCGTTCGCCTCCCGATCGTGGCTGTGGGTCGCGCGCCATGGTTTCTTTTGCGCGCAATGATACCCCGACCGGTCCCCGGGCCGAAGCCTCAGGAGAGCGGCACGTCCCGCACGCCCCCGAACTGGCCGTCGTACGTGCAGTACTGGTCGCTCCCGTTGAAGTGGCCCATGAACCCGTCGGGGCTCGAGTTGATCGAGCCCACCGTGAACGTGCCGGCGTTCGCCGACTGCCCGTTGATGGTGCAGTTGAAGCTGCCCGCGATCGACCCGGTGCGGCCGGCCTGCGTGTACGGCCCGGCGAACGTGCATTGCGAGGCCTGGCCCTGGGCGGACGCGAACTGCACGTTCATCGTCACCTGGTTGTTCGACGGGTGCTGCACGGCGAGCGACTGGAAGATGAGGATCGGCCCGTTGAAGCTCGACGGCGAGCAGTTCGAGCCCGTAGCGGTAAGGCCGCCCAGGTAGCTGCCCGTGAGGTTGTCGTTGCGGAAGGTCTGGCGCGTGATCGTCTTCGTGACTTGCTGCCCGTTCACGGTGTACACGAGCGTCGCGGTGTTCGGGCCGTTGAACGTGACCGTGATCGATCCGACCGTCACGTGCGTCACCTGGTTGGGGTCGAAGCCCGGCGCGGCGAAGTACGGGCCGCTGGTCTGGAAGAGCTGGCCGCTGAATTGCGTGGTGCTCGTGCCCGCCGGCTCGATGTCGGACGCGACGAACCACTGGGGGACCGTCCCGACGCCGTAGACGAAGAGCGTGGCGAACATCGTCTGGCCCTGCTGGATCAGGTTCAGGCCCCAGCCCGACTCGTTGGGGTTGTACCAGAGGTCGGTGTAATCGGTGGAGTACGTCGTCGCCTGGGCGGGCAGCGCGAAGGCAGCCGCGGCGGCGAGGGCCACGAGCGCGCGATGGATCGTCTTCATGAGGGCTCCTGCACGGGGGCGCAAAGAAGAAGCATAGCGGCAAATGCGAGAGTGGCAAATGCGAGAGAGAGTGACGGCGCCGGCGGCAAAGAGTTCCGGCGACGGCCGCCGCGCCGTGCATCGCGCGCCTAATGCAGGAGCCCCTTCAGCGCGTCGATCGCGCCGCCGACGCCGCCCTTGCGCAGCAGATCCAGGTTGGTGAGCACGCGTTGCGCGATGCTCGCCTCGAGCGCCGCGGCGACGGTGCGGCCGATCTCGCTCGCGGTGAGGCCGCCCTGGCGCTTGCCGAGGTCGGTGAGCTCGATGTCCGGAAGGTTGAAGTCGAGGCCCTGGCCGTGCAGCGCCGGGTTGGTCATGGTGACGCGGCCGCCACGGATGGAAAGCCGGTCGACGATGAACTTGCGCCGGCCGTGCTTGGCCTCGGCGGGGCGCGAGGCCGAAGGGCCGCCGCTCGCCTCGATGTAGCCCTCGATATTGCGGCGGATCGCCGCGAGATTGGTGCCGTGGTCGCCGCGCTCGTAGGCGATGGAGGGCGACTCCACGGTGAAGCTGCGGATGCGCACCACCGGCTGCGTCACGGTCGCCGGATCGAGGTCGACCCGGATCTCGCCCACGCGCGCGGCGTACGGAGCGGTGAAGCCCGGCGCATTTCCGATCACGAGGTTCCTCACCACGCCGCGCCCGTCCGCCGCGGAGATGTCGATCCCTCCGACCTTCACGGAGACGCCCGCCATCTGCGGCCCGTAATGCTCGATCGCCACGCGCACGATCAGGTCGAGCGAGTTCCAGGCCCAGTACGCCGCACCCGCGACGACGGCCGCGACGGCGAGGACGACGAGGAGGAGCTTCTTCACGAACGCTTGCGCTTGCCCTCCGGTGTGATCGCCTCGAGCACCGCGCGCAATCCCTGCGCTTCTCCACCCACGGGCCGCCCCGGGCGCGCGGCTTCGTTCCAGGCGTAGACATCGAAGTGGGCCCAGGCGATCCCGTCGGGCACGAAGTAGTCCAGGAAGAGCGCCGCCACGATGGAGCCGGCGAAGCCGCTCTTGCCGGAATTGGAGAAGTCGGCGACGTCGCTCGAGAAGAGCCGCCGGTAGTTGCGCCACAACGGCAGCCGCCACATCGGGTCGCGCAGCGCTTCGGACGCGGCCCCGAGCCGTGCGGCGAGCGCGTCGTCGTTGCAGAAGAGCGCGGGCAGCTCCGGCCCGAGGGCGACGCGCGCGGCGCCGGTGAGGGTCGCGAAATCGATCATCGTGCCCGGGCGGTGCTCGGCGGCGTAGGCGAGCGCGTCGCAGAGGATCACGCGTCCCTCGGCGTCGGTGTTGCCGACCTCGACGTTGAGGCCCCCTCGGGTGCGCACCACGTCGCCCGGGCGGTAGGCGTTGCCCGCGATGGCGTTCTCGACCGCCGGCACGAGCACGTGCAGGTTCACGGGGAGATTGCGCTGCATGACGAGCCGGGCCAAGGCGAGCGCGTGCGCCGCGCCTCCCATGTCCTTCTTCATGAGGCGCATGCCTTCGGACGGCTTGATGTCGAGCCCGCCGCTGTCGAAGCACACGCCCTTGCCGACGATCGCGAGGCGCGGATGGCTCTCCTCGCCCCAGCGGATCTCGAGCAGGCGCGGCTCGCGCGCGGCGGCGCGGCCGACGGCGTGGATCGCCGGGAAGTTCTGCGCCAGCAGCTCCTCGCCGATCCACTCGTCGAACTCGCCGCCGAAGAGCTCGGCCTCGCGGCGCGCGACGTCGGAGAGCTGCTCCGGTCCCATGTCCTCGGAGGGCGTATTCACGAGGTCGCGCACGAGGCGCACCGCCTGCGCCATGTCGAGCGCTTCCAGGACGCGGCGCGAGGCCTCGAGCTGCAGGTCCGCGGGCTTGCGCCGCGCCTTGCGATAGCGCGCGAACTCGTAGCCGCCAAGGTCCCATGCGAACGCCGCGTCCTCGTGCGCGATCGCGAGCGGCCCCTTGCCGAGCGTGTAGCGCGCACGCGGAAGCTTCATCGGCAGGAACGCGAGCGCCCAGGGATCGGAGGCATCGCGCACGCCGGCAAGCACGCGCGCGATGCCGCCCTTGCCGTCGGGCACCAGCACGCAGCTCTCCGGCGCGCCGTCGAAGCCGGCGGCCTCCACCCAGCGCCGCTCGGCGGGTGCGAGGGTCTCGAGGAGCTTCGGCAGGCGCTTCGCGTCGGTCGCGAGGATCGGAACGGCCTTCTCGTAGGCCTTCTTGTCGGTGATGACGGTCATGTTCTTCTTGCGGACTCGAAACCGTCATTTTACGGCTTCGCCTACCCGGTAAGGCGAAGGAACCACGGATGAACACAGATGAAGAGGCCTCGCGAAGAAACCACATCCGAATCGGTGCCATGCATCCGGCGGATCACCTTTATCCCGCTCATCCGTGTTCATCCGTGTTCATCTGTGGTTTCCTCCTTGAATGAGTAAAGGGGTACCAAAGCAACCCGGCGACCACGAGCGCCCAGACGATCACCGCGCCGCTGGGGAGGTCGAACGCGGTGGAGAGCATGAGGCCCGCCGCATAGCCGATCACGCCGAGGATCCACGCCGTGGGGATCCTCCAGCGCGCCATGCGTCGCGTCGCGAGCGGCGGCACGATGAGCGTCGCGAAGACGAGGTACAGGCCGACCAGCTGGACCGAGGCGGTCACGGTGAGGGCGAAGAGCACGTAGAAGCCCACCCGGCCGATGCGCTCGCGCAATCCGAACCATGCGGCGAGCACCGCCGCGTACACCGCCGCCGTCCACGCGAGCCGCGACGGCTCGGCCCACAGGATCTGGCCCACCAGGAGGTCGCGCAGGTGCTCGCTCCCGTGCGGGTTGCTCGCGAGGAGCAGCAGGCTCGCGCTCGCGCCCAGCACGAACACCACGCCGATCACCGCCTCCTGCACGTCGGGCCAGACCTTTTCGCTCCACGTGAGGAGGAGCGCGCCGCCGAGCGCCGCCGCGAAGGCCGCCACCTGCACCGCGAGGCCCTGCGCGGGAAAGCCGAAGCGGTCGGCGAGGATCACGCCGCAGCCGGCGATCTGCGCGATGGCGAGGTCGATGAACACGATGCCGCGCGCGAGCACCTGCGTGCCGAGCGGCACGTGCGTCGCGGTGACGAGCAGCCCCGCCGCGAACGCGGGCAGCAGGATGGAGAGGTCGAGCGCGGTGAGGTTCACTGCGCCCCCTTCAGCAGCCGCTGGATCGTATCGTCGTAGAACGAGAACAGATCCTTCGCCTCGTCCGTGCCGCCCACCGTGAAGGGCAGCGTCACCACGTGGATCTTCGTGCGCTCCGCGATCCACTGCGAGGCCCGGTCGCTCTGGTAGGCGGCGCGGAGCACCATCTTCGCGGGCTCCCGCTGCAGCATCGCGAGCACCTGGGCCAGGTGCGAGGTGGTGGGCTCCATGCCGGGCTTGGGCTCGAGCGCCGCGACCTCCTTCAGGCCGAGCCACGCGTCGAGGTACGTGAAGCCCTTGTGCTGCACCACGACCGGCACGCCCTTCAACGGCGCGGCCTGCCTTCTCCCACTTCGCGATCGCCGCGTTCCAGCGGGCGGAGAACGCCTCGTAGCGCGCCTGGTAGTAGGAAGCGTTGGCCGGATCGAGCTGCGCCAGCCGCGCTGCGAGCGCCGCCGCCACCTGCGCGATGTTGCGCGGGTCGGTCTGGATGTGCGGATCGCCCGCCGGGATGCACGTCGCCCTCGGCGCGGTCGAGGCGCGTCGGCTTGCCGAGGAGCGCGACGTAGCGCGTCGCCGCGAAGTAGCCGGGCTCGCCCGGCTGGATCTTCGCGTTGCCCGCCTGCTGCAGGACGAGCGGGAGCCAGCCGATCTCGAGCTCGGCGCCGGTCGCCACGACGAGGTCCGCGGTGCGCGCGCGGGCGATGAGGCTCGGCTTCGCCTGCACGTGGTGCGGGTCCTGCAGCGGGTTCGTCGCGAGGTAGACGCTTGACCTTGTCGCCGCCCAGCTCGCTGGACGAGCGCGCCCCATTCGGGAACGGTGGCGAAGACGTTGAGCGCCGCGCAGCGCGGGCCGCATGCCGCGCGAGCGCGCGCGAGCGACGACGAAACTGGAATATCGGTCGTCATGGGCTTGCTCCTCTAGAAGTTGTGCGCGCCGTGCGCGCCGAGGCTGAGGATGTACTGCACGAAGAGCTCCTTGTCGGTGAAGCCGGGCCGCGAGCTTCGCCTGCCGAACTGCACGCGCACGCGGCTGAATTCCGACGGCGTCCAGTCGACCATCACCGTCGTGCGCTGCGGATGGAAGGACGCGGTCGCCGAGGAACGCGGCGTTGGCGCCGTAGTCGACGCTTCCCGGATCGAGCCGGTCGTAGCGCGGGCCGACGCGCCAGAGCGGCATGAACTGGTAGATCGCCTGCGCGTAGAAGCCCGCTCTGGCGCGAGGAGTACGGCGCCGCGCTCGCGAGCCCGCAGGGCGAGGGCGGCATCGATACGCGAGGTCTCCGCGCTCGCTTGCCGCCACATGTACTCGCCCTGGAGCTTGAAGTTCCGTGTAATGCGGATCGCCGTGGGGCGCCCACTTCCACACGAAGTTCGCGTTCGCCGAGGTCGCTCTTGCCCGCTGAAGGAGGCCGTCGCATCGTTGCCGAAGGCGTCGGTGACCGCGCTTTCGCGCGAGCGCGCGCCGGTCTGCAGGTACGAGACGCCCGCCCGCCAGCTGTTGCTGAAGCCGACGTCGCCGCCGACGTGCACGAAGGCGACGCCGACCCGCGCCATTCTGGTTGCGATCGTTGCCCGGGTACGCGTCGCTGTTGCCGATCTCGCCGCCCAGCTCGAGGAACTGGTCCGTCGGCGCGACCCACTTGACCTGCACGCCGTTGTTCTGGTACTGGCCGCCCGAGGAGCGTCTGGTAGACGAGCGGCGCGTCGGTGAAGTCCCAGACGTGGTTGTGCTGCTCGTTGAGGTAGCCCAGGCCGGAGAAGAAGCGGCCGAATTTCGGCACCACGCCGGCCGGCGCTTGCTCTGTAGATGCCGTAGGCCTCCTCGACGGAGACGGTGTTCTCCGGCGTGATCGAGAAGATGAGGTTTCCGGAGAACAGCGGATCCACGTTCGCCTGGAAGCCAAGCTCGGACTCGCCGAGCGAGAAGCCGCGCCGCCCCGGCCCGGTCTCGCCGCCCGCGAGGAAGCCCGCCATGTGCCACTGGTTCGGGTCGCGCGAGAGGTTCGCGTACGTGCCGTTGAGGACCGCGGAGATCGCGGGATTGAAGGCGGCGAGCCCTTGCGTGGCGGAAGTCGCCGTGGGTGCCGGGGCGGATACGACCGGCGCGGCGGCGACCTGCTCGGCCTCGGACTTCGCCTGTTGCGCCTGCGACTTCGCCTGCGCGGCTTGCATTTCCGCCGCCTTCAGCCGCGCCTCCAGCGCCTGGATGCGCGCGTCGTAATCCTGCTTGAGGGTCTGGATCTGGACGCGGATCGCCTCGAGATCCGCGTCGCTCGCGGCGCACGCGAGCGAGGGCAGCCCCGCGGCCAGGACCACGGCCGCCAATCGATAGCTTCTTGCAGACATCGCATTCTCCTTCGGGAAATCACAACGAACGTCGCTGCAGCGGATCATTTCATCATGCGAGTTGCACAACGGAGCTCGAAGAGCCCCTCCTCCCCGCGCGGAGAGGAAGGGCTCCGCAGGCGAGCGCGGTGGCCGTCATCCGAACGATTTGCCGACCCCCACGTAGAGCGAGCGTCGCCGCCCCCACTGCGGCGCGCCGACGCCGATGCCCGATCCGTCGCGCAGCTCATACACGCGGTCGAACACGTTCACCACCGCGACGCGGAAGTCGAGCTTCCCGACCATCGGCAGCGTGACGGGGTGCAGGAGCCCGAGGTTCACCGTGGTGTAGCTCGGCAGGTGCTCGCTGTTGGCGAACCCGCGCCGCAAGCCGCTTCCGTAGAGGAGGTCCGCGGAAAGCGTGGCGCCGCCGAACTCGTACGCCGCGCCCGTCGAGGCCGCCACGGTCTGGTCGTGGTCGAGGTGAACCCAGTTGTCCTGGATGTATGCGAGCTCGCCGGGGTCGAAGTTGAACTGCCCGGTCTCGATCCCCTTGCCCTCCGCGCGCGAAATGCCGACATTCGCGTACGCGGACACGGGACCGTGCCGATACGTTTCTGAGAGCTCCAGCCCGTAGATGCGTCCCTTCTCGTAGTTGAACGCGGAGAAGATCAGCGCGTTGCCGAATTGCCCCTCGTCCTGCAGGTGGCGCACTTCCCGGTAGTACGCATCGGCGCCCAGCGTGATGTCGCGCGTGAGCTGGTGCGAGATGCCGATGTCGTAGTAGTTGCGAGCGCTCCGACTTCACGGCGGTGTTCGCGTCCGAGGGCAGCGCATTGGTCGTGCCGAGGAAGGCCTGTACGCTGGTGGTGTCGATCTTCTCGGTGGGCGGCGGCGTGAAGTAGCGCGCGTATCCCGCGTGCACCCGCGTCTCGTGCGAGAGGTCTGTAGATGACGCCGATGCGCGGGCTCCACTGGCATCTCCTTCGTCGACGGTGTCCGCATGGTCGTAGCGGATGCCGTAATTCACCGTTAGCGGATCGGTCGGCGTCCACTCGTCCTGCAGGTACGCGCCGAGGAGCGAGCCGGCGATGTGGGAGTTGTCGAGGATGGTTAACGGCACGTCGCTCGTCTGGTTGCCGTCCGCGTCCGCCGGGAAGACAGTCGAGGCGTTGTCCACGCCGAAGCGCTCGTGCTGATAGTAGACGCCGCTCGCTCACGATGTGCGTGTCGCCGAGGTGCCAGGCGAGGTCGCCCTGCAGGCCGGAGGCCTCGTCGTTGCGCAGGATCTGCGCGGCGACGCCGTTGTAGATGCAGGTCCCCGACGGGATCGGGCTGGTAGTGGACGTCGCTGTAGCGGTGGAAGAGCGAGAGCTGGTAACCGACGTTGCCCATTGGACTTCTGGTACGAGAGTACGCTGGAACTGGTTCTTCTCGTCCTGACGCGCGTCGAGGTTCGCGGAAGCCACCGGAGGCGTTCCGGCGAGGGTGTAGACCGGATCCACCCCGGGCTGTTCGGGATCTCGAACTTGCCGTCGGAGCTGCCGAGGATCGCGCTCAAGCGGCTGGTCGGATCGAGCACGTAGGAGAAGTACGCGAAGCCCTTCTGCCTGCTTGGTGTGGTCGTGGATGGCGTGCGTGTCGGGAGTGGGATTCTCGATGCCGAGATCGTCGGTGAGGTACGAGCCGGTGAGGTAGTAGCTCGAACCCGTCGCTGCGAGCCGCGCAATTCGGCGGTCGTCTCGTGGTGGCCGTAGCTGCCGCCGAGGTAGCCGATCGAGCCGCCCGGCTCGGTCGCACCGCTCTTGGTGTGGATGTCGACGATCCCGGCGGTGCGGTAGCCATACTGCGCGGGCAGCGCGCCGGTGAGGAGATTGATGCTGTCAGCGAACGCGGCTGTCGAGCGCCTGGCCGAAGCCGCGATCGGCTCGGGGATGATGACGCCGTTGATGCGGTACTGCAGGTTGGCGTGGTCGCCGCGGACGTGCAGCTGGCCGAAGGAATCCTGCACCACGCCGGGCGCATGCAGGATCACCTCGTTGAGCGGGGTCGAAGTGCCGAGCGGAAGCGCCTCGATGTCCTTCGAGTCGATGCGATAGACGGAGCTCCCGGTATCGGGCGAGAGCGAATTGCGCGCGGCATCCAGCCGCTGGGTCGTGACCTGAATCGTTTCCACGCTGCTCGGAGCCCCCGTGGAAGAGCTGGAATCCGTGGATTGCGCGAGCGCGATTGCATTCGCCGCGGCGCCCAAAACTGAGCGCCGCGACGCACAAGCTGTTCTTGTACATCGCCGACCTCCAATGTCGAATGGAACGAAACGGCAGCCGCCCGCATGGGGCGGCCGCCGCCGTCTCAAGCTCGGATCAGAGGAGGGAGGGCGGTGCCCGGCTCCGCGACGCGACGATGGTGCGCGAAGGGGCCGGAATGGCGATGAAGCCGGGAAGCTCGTTGGCGGCTGCGACGAGCGGTAGCGTCGGGACCGCGCCCGGCGCGGGGCCAGACAACTGCGAGAAAGCGAAGCATTTGTCGCACGTGTCGTTCGCCGGATTCTTGTCCTGCGACGGCGCGTGGATGCGCTGGAAGCCGTGGCCGAGCGCGTGCAGCAATCCCGCGTGCTCGCCCACCAGCAGGGCGAACACGAGCGAGAACGCGAAGAGGAGCCGGCGCAGGGGACGCATGGGGATCTAACGCGCGATGAAGGCGGAAGCTTACACCGACTTCATTTCAGTCGCCTGTGGTCCATCTCCTATCGGGTATTCCAAGCGCCCTCGCCGTCGTGGGAGCGCTGCCGAAGAAACGTCAATCCCCCGAGCTTCAGCGAACCAATAACGGAGTGACCACCTCGTCCAAAGTCGCTTGCGTCAGCTCCGGCTGTTTCGCCTGCCAGCCGTCATAGCGCAGGATGCCCGCGCGGTCGATCACGAAGCTCACGGGAAGGCGCCAGATACGGCCGTATCCACCGGCCCAGGCGCTGCCGAGCAACCCGACGGGGAACTCGAGCGCACTTGCCACCTTCCGGACCTCGGGCAACGCATCCGCGTCGTCCAGCGAGAATCCCAGCACGATCAGCCCCTGCCGCGCATGCGACGCGGCATAAGCGGAAAGCAGCGGCAATTCTTCGCGGCAGAGCTCACACCATGTCGCCCAGAACGTGACGATCACCACATGTCCGCGCAGATCCCGCGTGTCGAGGCTGCGCGAGTCCAGCGTGTGCAGCACCAGGCGTGGCGCCGGCTGCCCGAGCTCGAGGCTGTTTGCTCGCGCCTCGTGCGTCACGCTGGCTGCCGCCGCGAATAGTGGCCGCATAGCGCAACCAGGTGCGCCGTGTCGGTGAGGCGGGCGCGGCATTAGAAGGCATGACTGATCCCCGCGCTCGCGGTCCAGTGCGGAAAGAGCTGGTATCCGTCGAGCCTGCTGTAGATCGGCAATTGAACCAAGGCGTACAGGGCCGTGTTCGGCGTCGCGCTCACGGTCACACCGGCGCTGATGTAGGCGACGGTGCCCGCGCTGTCCTGCGTGTCGGCAAGAGCGCCCTGATCGTGGCTCTTGCGCGAAATGTTGAGCTGAAGTTGCGGCACGAACCGGGGGTTCGCCTCGTAACGCAGGCCAACGCTCAGCACACCGAAATTGCCGGGCCGGAAATCCTGCGCCCGACTTGGTCCAGCTTGGTCGCCACCGCCGCCTGAAACTGGCCGTTGACGAAGGCATCGAAGTCCTGGCTGATGGCCTGGTAGTAGTAGGCGCCCACGATGAGGTCGGTGCTGCCGGTGCCGGGCTGCAGGCTGGTGTCGAGCATTTCGCCCTCGCTCGGACCGCTCGAGATAACAAGACCGGGTTTCGGCCGACGGTTCCAGTGCCATCGGCATTAGGCCCGCCGTACCGTCCGGTCGGAAACTTCACGCCGAGCTGGACGCCGAGATTGTGCGTGGGAAGAAATCCCTGATAGCTCGCGATGACCTTGACATCTCCGACGCTGCTGCTGCGCGAGCTGCTGAGGTTCGAGGGGTCGAGCTGGCTGTCTTCGAACGGAGCCGATGCGGTGTCGGTGTAGCTGCTGTGGTCGCGAGCCAGGTAGGGAATCAACAGGCCCACGTTCCACCGGGCGTCGGGCACTGTAATTCACGCCGACGGTCAGGTAACGACTCAACGTGCGGTGCTCCAGCTCCCCGGTTGTCGGATTGTTCACGACCTGGGCCGGCGAAACCGTTCCGGTGCCGCCACGCAGCTGGTCTTGACCGATATAGTCGTACTGCAGACTCACGCGCACGCCGGCGACGGCGGAGTATCCCATTGCGGCGTCCGTACTGAGCGTGCAGCCGCAGGTCGCGCAGGCGTGTGCCATCAACGGCGACGTGAGTGCTGCGATTCCCCATGAAGCCGCGAAGAAACAGCGATTCCTCATGTTCCTGCCTGCGTTGGATCGGGTCTTCATTAATCTGTTCCCTTCTGGAATATCGCGCGCGAAGCCGCGGCGCGCGAAGCCGCGGCGCGCGGTGCCATGGAATCGAATCGGTCTTCGGGGACTACGCGCGGAGCGCGGGCGGCCCTCGGCTTTCCGGAAGCTGCACCTCGAGGCCGAACGGCATCGCGGCGCAGTGGACGTCGAGGGTGACGAAGCCGGTGGAGAACGTGAAGGGCGGCGGCTCGGGCGTCGGATGGAAGACGACGTAGAACGCCATGATGCACAGCGGGCAGTGCGTGCCTCCGCGCTCGTCGCCCGGGGCGCCTGGGACGTGCTGCGGCGCCTCCTGCGCCGGATCCACCATCATTCCCGCCATGTGGCAGAGCGGCATCGCCTCGTGCGCCATGAGGGCGTGCGCCGCCGAGACCGCCGGCCACAGCGTCGCCCACGCCACTCCGGCGAGGGCGATCAGCGCGGCAAAACGGCGGAATCGGTTACCCATGTGTGCAAGAACAACCCGGCGGCCCAATTGTTCCAGAAAAGCGAAAACCGGGGACGTACCACATTTTTCAAAGCGGGAAACAGCGCGTTACGCGCTATGGAAAATGGGGTACGTCCCCGGTTTCAACGGCGCACGCAGGGGGAGCGGGAAGCTACGCTTTCAGCGCTCCTTGCGCGATCGGCAGCGAGCGGATGCGCCTGCCCGTGGCGGCGAAGACGGCGTTGAGCACCGAGGGCACGAGGCAGAGCGCGCCGGGCTCGCCGTGGCCGCCCCAGAATCCGCCCGTGGGCACGAGCACCACGTCGACCTTCGGCGCCTGCGGCATGCGCGGCAGCGGGAAGTCGTGGAAATTCGATTCCACGATGCGCCCCGCCTTCACGCTGTGCGCCTCGAACAATTGGCCCAGGTTGAAGACCGCGTTGCCCTCGGCTTGCGCGCGGCACGCATCCGGGTTCACGACATATCCCGAATCGATCGCGAGCACGATGCGGTGCACCTGCACCTCGCCGGCCTTCACCGAGACCTCGGCCACCATCGCCGTATAGCTGCCGAACCCGTCGGAGACCGCGACGCCGCGAAACACGCCTGCGGGAAGCGGCGAGCCCCACGCCGAGGCCTTCGCGACCGCCTCGAGCACGCCGCGATTCTTGTCGGCACGCTCGAGCATCGCGAGGCGGAACTCGACCGGGTCCCTCCCCGCCGCGTGCGCCGCCTCGTCGAGGAAGCATTCGCGATAGAACACGTTCTGCAATCCGGGCGCGCGCCAGAAGCCGACCGGCACGTGCCCGTTCCTCATCGCGTAGTCGCAGCGCTGGTTCGGGATCGTGTAGGGCGCGTCGCTCAGGGTGCGCACCGCGCTGAAGTCGATGCCGTTCCTGATCGCCCCGGGACGCAGCAACGCGAGGATCGACGGGCACGAGATGGTCGAGCGCAACGCGACCAGGTTGCCGTTCTCGTCGAGCCCGCCCTGCATGCGCACGAGCGAAGCGGGACGGTAGAACCCGTGCTGCATGTCCTCCTCGCGCGACCAGAGGAGCTTCACGGGCTTGCCGGGAAAGCGCTTGGCGATGAGCACGCCCTGCTTCACGTAGTCCTGCGGAGCGCCGCGGCGCCCGAAGCCGCCGCCGAGGAGCTGCTTGTGCACCTCCACCTTCTCGAGCGGGATTGCGGCGGTTTCGGCGGCGGTGGCCATCGACGCCTCGGCGTCCTGCGTCGAGGTCCATACCTGCAGGGTCCCGTCCTTGCGGAACCACGCAGTGCACGTCATCGGCTCCATCGTCGCGTGGCTCAAGTACGGCGAGCCGTACTCGGCGCCGATCACCTTCGCGGCGGACTGCATCGCCGCGTCCGCGTCTCCCGTGTCCCGGGCGACGGCGTTGTCCTTGGCGGAGAGCCCTTCGCGGAACGACGCGAGGATCGTGTCGCTGGAAGCGTCGGCGTATTTGCCCTCGTCCCATTCGATCTTCAATTTCTTCGCCGCCTGGTTCGCACGCCACCAGTTGTCGGCGACCACCGCGACGAAATCGGCTTCCTTCACGACGCCTTTCACGCCGCGCATCTTCTTCGCGTCGGAATCGTCCACGCTCTTGAGCTTGCCGAGGAACACCGGGCACTGGACGATGGAAGCCATCAGCATCCCGGGCAGCTCGACATCGACGCCGAACACGGGCTTGCCCAGCACCTTGGCGGGAATGTCGAGGCGCGCGACCGATTGCCCCGCGATGGTCCAGTCCTTCGCGTCCTTGAGCTTCGTGTCCTGCGGCGCTTGCATCTTCGCGGCGCGCGCGGCGACGCGGCCGAAGGTGGTCCACCGCTTGCCGTACGCGATGACGCCGTTCCTCACCGTACAGTGCTCGGCAGGCACCTTCCATTGCCCGGCCGCGGCGGCGACGAGCATCGCGCGCGCAGCGGCGCCGGACTTGCGCAGGTATTCCTGCGAAGTGCGGATCGCCGCACTCCCGCCCGTGGACATCGAGCCCCAGATGCGATGGCGCCTCACCTGCTCGTTGGGCGAGACGAACTCGGTGGAGACCTTGTGCCAGTCGCACTCCAGCTCCTCGGCGACCAACTGCGCGAGGCCGGTCATGCTGCCCTGGCCCATCTCCGAGCGCGCGACGCGGATCACCACGCGGTCGTTGGGGTGGATCACGATCCAGTGTGTGACCTCCGGGCCCTCGCCCGGCTTCGTCATGTCGAGGACGCCGGCGCAGGCCGGAAGCGAGAACTCGAGCGCGAGCGCTCCGCCCGCGGCGACGGTGGCTTTCAGGAACTCGCGGCGATCGATGGCGAGGGTCATGGCGTCGCCCTCACACTTTCTGGCCGTTGGGGGCGAGCGCGGGCCGCGGCGCTTCGGCCACCTTCTCGCCCGCGGCGGCGTGGATGGCCTTCTTCACGCGCCCGTACGTTCCGCAGCGGCAGAGGTTGGTGATCGCGGCGTCGATGTCGGCGTCGGTCGGCTTCGGGTTCTTCTCGAGGAGCGCGGTCGCCGCGAGGATCATTCCCGTCTGGCAGTAGCCGCACTGCGGGACGGCGTACTCGATCCACGCTTTCTGCACCTTCGTGATCCCGGGCCTCGCCAACCCCTCGATGGTCGTCACCTTCTTGCCCGCAAGGCTCCCGACAGCCGCGATGCACGAACGCACCGGCTCGCCGTCGACCAGCACGGTGCACGCGCCGCACAACCCGATGCCGCAGCCGTACTTGGTGCCGGGCATCTTCAGCTCGTCGCGCAGGACCCAGAGGAGGGGCATCTCGGGCTCGACGTCCACGACGCGGACGCGGCCGTTCACGATCAGCTTGGTCATGGGGACGATTCTGCTACCTCGGTTCTACGCGCGCAATGCGTCGCCGAACGGAGTCGCCGCGACGCTGGACGAACCCGGGCGCACCCGAGGGGTCCGCCCCGCGCCGCTCAACCCGCGTGACAGTCCGTCGTCCCGCCGAGATCGTTCGCGTGGCAGCGGTCGACCACCAACATCACCATGCACTCGGGATTGCGGAAGGTGACGATCCAGGCCTTCGAGTCGTTGTCGAAGCGCGCGCTCGATTCGGAGAAGCGCTCGTGCAGGCCGAGCGAGCCGGAGAACTTCCCGAGGCGCGCCTCGGCCTGGCGGACCGCCTCGGCGCGGGTGAGCGGCGCGGCGGAGCAGGCCGGGGCGCCCGAGTGGACGAGCGCGCCCAGCGGGTGGAGATCCGGACGGCCTCGCTGGTTCCACCACGCTGCGCCCGCGGCGGCAGCCACGACCACGAGGGCGAGCGCGATCGCCTTTCCCTTGCTCATCGATTCGGGACCATCATGCTGCAGACTTAAAGCATGAATCGCCCACGCTTGGCAATGAACCATTCCACGATCGCCCCCGCGGCCCGACGCCCTCTACAATGCGCGGCAAGGAGGAAGAACCGTTGACCGTCGTGGGCTTCCTGGGGTTCGGCGAGGTGGCCGCGCATTTCTCGGCGGCATTGCGCGAGGCCGGCGCCGAAGTGCTCGCCTTCGATGTCTTGCTCGACCGGCCGGGCGGGCGCGAGAAGCTCGCGGCACGCGCTCGCGGCGCGGCGCCTGCCTTCGTTCCCCTGCCCGAGATGCTCGCGCGCGCCGGGTTCGTGCTCTCCACCGTCACTACCGACGTGGCACTGCAAGCGGCGCGAAGCTGCGCACCGCACCTTCGCCCGGGACAGCTCTTCGTCGACCTCAACGCGGCCTCGCCCGCGATGAAGCGCGAGATCGCGGCCGTGGTGCGCGGCGCGGGTGCGGACTTCGTCGAGGGCGCGATCCTTTCCGCGGTCGGCGTGGCGGGTGCGAAGTCGAAGGTGCTCGTGTGCGGCGAGCGCGCGGCGGAAGCGGCGGCACGGCTCGCCGCGCTCGGCCTCGACTTGCGCGACTACGGCATCGAGATCGGCAGGGCCTCGAGCTTCAAGATGCTGAGGAGCGTCTTCTCCAAGGGCGTGGAAGCGCTCCTCGTCGAGAGCCTGCTCGCGGCGCGGCGCGCGGGCGTCGAGGAGGACCTGTGGCGCGAGATCGTCGCCACGATCGACGCGGCGCCCTTCGAGGAGGTCGGCGGCAACTGGCTGCGCACGCACGCGACCGCGCACGAGCGCCGCTGGCGCGAGATGGTGGACGTCCACGCGGCGCTCGGCGAGCTCGACCTCGACGCGCCGATGACCGAGGCCACGGTCGCGCTCTTCGAACGATCGACGCGCCTGCGGCTGCGGGACGCGTTCCCCACGCGTGCCGCCTCCGCGTCCGCCGTCATCGCCGAGCTCGACGCACGCATGGCATCTTCCACCGGCGACGCATCCGCAACGAGCGAAGCGAAGGGCCACGAATGAAGAACCGCATGAAGGCGAAGCTCGCCGCCGGGGAACCGGCCTTCGGCCTGTCCGTGATGATTCCCTCGCCGCAGGTGGTCGAGTCCGCCGCGGGGCTCGGCTTCGACTGGGTGCTCATCGACTGCGAGCACGGCACCATCGGCGTCGAATCGATGGAGCTCATGATCATGGCCGCGGAGGCCTGCGGCGTGACGCCCATCGTGCGGCCGCGCACCAACGCCGCCGCCGACATCCTGCAGGCGATGGACCGGGGCGCGCAGGGCGTGCAGGTTCCGCACGTCGACGACGCCGAGCGAGCGCGCGCGGTGGTTCGCGCGGCGAAGTTCCATCCGCAGGGCGAGCGCAGCCTCGCGGCGGGCACGCGCGCCTCGGGATACGGCCTGCGCGGCGGCGTGGGCGATTTCATCGAGGAGGCGAACCGCGAGACGCTCATCTGCGTGCAGATCGAGGATGCCTCCGCGCTCGCGCACCTGGACGAGATCCTGCGCGTGGAGGGCGTGGACGTGTTCTTCGTCGGCCCCTCGGACCTCTCGCAATCGATGGGATATCCGGGCAACCCCAGGGCAGCGCCGGTGGCGACGGCGATCGACGAGACGCTGGCGGCGATCGTCGCCGCGGGAAAGACGCCGGGCATGCCCGCCGCGGCCGACGCGGTGCAGGCGGCGCTCGCGAAGGGCGTGCGCTACATCTACACGCACCTGCCCGCGATCCTCTCGGCCGGTGCGAAAGCGTACTGGGCGAGCGCGCGGCGCTGATCACAGTGCGTGGCCGCACGGATTTCGCGCAGCTTCGCGGCCATACTACCGCTTGACGTTAGTATCGGCTGGCGGTAGTATTCGTGATGATCCAGTCTTTCGCCGACAAGATCACCGCCGCGGTCTTCTCGGGCCTGGAGGTTCGGCGCCTGCCCCGCGAAGTTCAGGGCGTGGCTCGGCGCAAGCTCAAGCTCATCGACGCCGCACCCGCGCTGGACAGCCTCCGTGTCCCTCCGGGAAATCGGCTGGAGGCGCTCCGCGGCGAGCGCAGGGGGCAATGGAGCATCAGGATCAATGATCAATGGCGCATCTGCTTCCGATGGCGGGGAGCCGATGCCTTCGACGTGGAGATCGTCGATTATCACTGAGGAGCCGGGAATGAGCATCAAGCGCAGCGATGTCGGAACGATGAAGTTTGGGAATGTGGTCTCGGGCCGGCGCTTGGCGGCGGTGCATCCGGGCGAGATTCTTCTCAAGGATTTCATCGAGCCCTTGGGTCTTACCCGGTATCGGGTGGCCAAGGCCATCGGCGTCCCCCAGAGGCGAGTGGATGAGATCTGCTCCGGCAAACGCGCGATGACCGCGGATACCGCTCTTCGGCTTGGACGATTCTTCAGCGTCGAGCCGCAGCTCTGGATGAATCTTCAGTCGCAATACGACCTGGAGGCGGCAGAACGGGAATTGGGAACCTCGACGACCGCCGGCATCGTTCCGCTGAAGAACGCCGCGTGAGTCGCGGTCGTGCACGCCTGCTTCATGCGCCCGCGACCATTGTACGTATGCGTAATGCCGTCGTATTCGAGCGGCGTCAGCCCGACCCGCCGAACACGTAAGTGGTCTGCCGCGGCATCCCCGGCCCGCGCGAGACCACGACCTGCGACCAGTCGCCGTTCTCGATGGCCCCGCGCAGCACCGACTCGTAGCGCGCGAGGAGCTCGCTCTCGTGCGGTGTGCTCGCGTAGTAATAGAGGTAGTCGGGCAGGCTCTGCGCGTCGCAATGCGCGTTGAAGGCGCACTCGCTCTGCAGCCGGGGATTGTCCGCGCCGCACGCGTTGCCGTACTGGCAGGCGAGGATCTGCCACGCGTTGTAGAACGCGCGCGGCTCCACCGGCTGCGCATCCGCGCCGCCCACCTTGAGGGTGAGGTTGGGCCAGGAGTTCGAGAGCAGGCGCCCGGCGAGCACCATCGCCTCCGGATCCTTCGTCGCGATGGCCTGCTCGAGCGTGGAGATCTGGGAATCGGAAAGCGTGGCGGTGCTCCACGCGCCGTTGTGGCGCGCCTGCCAGATCTCGCGCTCGACGCTCACCGCCCTCGCCTTCGGGTCGCCCTCCTGCGCCGATTGCGCGAGGAGCTTCTCGAGATCGGCGCGCGTGACCTTCATTTCCCCGAATCCGGCGCAATGGTCGACCGATGCGCCCTCGAAGGCCGCGATGCGCTTCTCGCGCAGCGGGTCGTCGGGCGCGAGGGCCCTCAGGAATTCCTCGCGGCGCTGCTCGATCGGCTTGCGCTGCGGGTGGTGGAACGCGCGATCGGTCACCGTCGCGCATTTGCTGAGGATCGCGTACTGCACGTAGAGGCCCTCCGCGGTGCCGCCTTCCGCGGAGCCGTGCAGGCGGTCGTAGAGCGCGCGGTACGAGGCGGCGTGCTCGAGCTCATTGAAGAGCGAGCGGCGCGCCGGGATCCCTGCCATCCGCGGGAACGGCACCCGTGCCGTGCCGTGTGCGGCGCTCGCGGTGCGCGCGGCGATTCCGGAATCCACGGTCCGCGACGCGGCCGCGACGTTCCTTCCGCGGGCGATCTCCGCGGGATCCTCGGGCTTCATCCCGAGATACGCGGCCGCGGCGAGCACGAGGAGCGCGGCGAAGAATGCGAGGATGCGGGCGTTCATTGCTCTTCCGAAAGCAGGAATTCCGCGCCCTTCTCCGCGATCATGTAGGTCGGCGCGTTGGTGTTGCCGGAGGTGATGCGCGGCATGATCGATGCGTCGATAACGCGCAGGCCCTCGATTCCGTGGACGCGCAGGCGGTCGTCGACCACGCAGCCCGGGTCGCGCCCCATCCTGCAGGTGCCCACGGGATGGAAGATCGTCGTGCCGAGGTCGCCCGCAGCCTTCACGAGAGCCGCGTCGGATTCGCACTCCGGCCCCGGCCGCCATTCGTTCGGCTGGTATTTCGCGAGCGCCGGCTGCGCCATGACCCTGCGCGTGAAGCGCATGCCCGCGGCCGCCACGCGCTGGTCCTCCGGGCGTCGCGAGATAGTTGAGGCGGATCGAGGGCGGCGCGACGGGATCGGTTCCCAGGATGCGCACCCAGCCGCGCGAGGTGGGCCGCAGGTTGCACACCGACGGCGTGATCGCCGGGAACCCGTGCAGCGGATCGCCGAACTTCTCCAGCGAGAGCGGCTGCACGTGCCATTCCATGTCGGGCGTGGCCTCGGAGGCGTCGCTCTTTGCGAAGGCGCCGAGCTGCGAGGGCGGCATCGTGAGGGGCCCCGTGCGGAACAGGAAATACTCGATCGCCATCGCCGCCTTGCCGAAGAGGCTCCCCGCGCGCTCGTTCAGCGTGGGCCCCTTCACCTTCCACATCATGCGGATCTGCAGGTGGTCGTGCAGGTTCTCGCCGACTCCGGGAAGCTCGTGCACGACGGGGATGGCGAATTTCCCGAGGAGCTCCGCGGGGCCGATGCCCGAGAGCTGCAGGATCTGCGGCGATCCGATCGAGCCCGCGGCGAGGATCACGGCCTTGCGCGCTTTCGCGCTCGCCTCGCCCTGCCCTTCGATCACGAGCTCGATGCCGGTCGCGCGCTTCACGCCGTCGCGCGCTTCGACCACGACTTTCTTCACGTGCGCCTTCGTGATCACCTTCAGGTTCGACCGCCCCATCACGGGATGCAGCCACGCCCGCGAAGCGCTCCAGCGCTCGCCGCGGCGCTGGTTCATGTGGAAATAGGCGTTGCCGAAGTTGTCGCCGCGGTTGAACTCCTCGACTTTCGGGATGCCGGCCTCCTCGGCCGCGTCGCGCCACGCATCGAGGATCTCCCAGGAGACGCGCGGCTTCTGCACGTGGAGCTCGCCCTCGCAGCCGTGGAACTCGTCGGCGCCCGCGAAGTGGCACTCCATGCGCTTGTAGACCGGCAGGACGTCGTCCCAGGCCCAGCCGCGATTGCCGAGCGAGGCCCAGTAGTCGTAGTCGACCTTCTGCCCGCGCATGTACACCATCGCGTTGATCGAGGAGCATCCGCCCAGCCCCTTGCCGCGCGCGTAGAGGAGCGTGCGGCCGTTCAGGCCCGGCTCCGCGTCCGTGCGGAAGCACCAATCGGTGCGCGGGTTGCCGATCGAGAAGAGGTAGCCGACGGGGACGTTCACCCAGAGCCAGTCGTCCTTGCCGCCCGCTTCCAGCAGCAGGACGCTCGACTTCCCGTCCTTCGTGAGGCGGTTGGCGAGCACGCAGCCGGCGCTGCCGCCGCCGACCACGACGTAGTCGTATTCACCGATCGGGGTCATGGCCCGACGATGATAGCGAATCGGGCACGTCTTCGGGGGCGCAGGCGGCGATGGATAATGGCGCCCATGGCGCGCTTCCTCGCCTTCCTCCTCCTCGCCCTCGCGGCCGCGTGCGGCGAGGCGCCGCTGCGCACGACGCTGCCTTCGACCTGGTACCCGTCGCCCAATTTCGACCAGCGGCGCCCGAACCTGGTGGTGATCCACCACACGAGCGACGACACCGCGCAGCGCGCGCTCGCGACGCTCACCGATCCCGAGCGCGAGGTAAGCGCGCACTACCTCGTCGGGCGCGACGGCAATCTCTGGCAGCTCGTGGACGAGCGCGAGCGCGCCTGGCACGCCGGTGAATCGAAATGGGGCGGCGACACCGACGTCAATTCCGAATCGATCGGCATCGAGCTCGACAACGACGGCGAAGAGCCGTTTGCCGATGCGCAGATCGCCTCGCTCCTCGCCCTCCTCGCCGACCTCAAGGCGCGTTACCACATCCCCACGGCGAACTTCGTGGGACACGGCGACGTGGCGCCGGCGCGCAAGGTCGATCCCAGCCGCTATTTCCCGTGGCGCACGCTCGCGCTACAGGGCTTCGGGCTGTGGTGCGATCCGCCGTGGCCCGCGCCGCCGCAAGGCTTCGACGCCGCGACCGCCCTCCAGGCGCTGGGCTACGACGTGTCCGACCTCCCCGCCGCGGTGCGCGCCTACAACCGGCACTTCCTGCAGCAGGAGGACCTCTCCGAGCTCACGCCGGACGGGGAAGCGATGCTCGCGTGCCTCGTGCAGAAAGCGCGCGAGGCCGATTGAGGCCCCGGGCGCGGCGCGCGGCCGCGCCCGGAGCGCTCACTTCTTCTTGTTGAACGCGACGCACCAGCCGTTCGGCGAGATGTCGCCGTCGACGATGCTGCACGAATGCGGCGCCTGGAAATACTGGCACTCGCTGCACTGCGCGCCGTTGCTCGGATGGTCCTGGTACTTCATCGATTCCTTGCTCGCCTTCGCCTGAGCCTGTGCGACCCGGATCGGGATCACGCCGGCCGCGATGGCGGCACCGGCCACCGTCGCCGCGCCGCGGAAGAATGCCCTGCGGGAAAACTTGCCCTTCTCGTCCATTGCCTTGCCTCCTTTTTTTGGGGGAACGAACACGATAGATCCGACGGCCCCCCGGGCCGATCGGGCCTGAGGAATTTCATTCCGTTCCGGCGATCCCCGCCATGCCCGGCACGATGATTTGATCGAAAGCGAACGACCCAGTGGTGATGCGGGGAACCGCATCGTAGCGAAGCCGGCTCAGGATCAGCTTGGACCCGCGGTAGTCCGAATGGTGCGCCGCGTTGTCGGTGAGATAGCGTTTCAACTCCGCAGCCCTCCCGGGCGCGAGATCGAGCGACTCGCCGAAATGCTTCGCCGAACGATCGACCAGGGAGGGCGGCGACTCTACGTGCGTGCATTGGTAAATGCGGGCAAGCGCCCCGAGGCGCGGCGTGCCTCGTAGGCCTTGAGATGGGCATAGGCCAAGGAGAGGATGGCGTCGTCGATGCCGTGGGCGCGGGCGCGCTCGAGCATCCAGCCCACGATGTGGTCGGCCTCGACACGGTTGCCTGCCTCGAGGTCGCGCAGCATCGAGGCGCTCCACAGTCCTTCGGGATCGGTGAGCCGGGCGCGAAAGAACTCGAGGACCTTCGCGCGCGGCGCATGGCCCTCCCGCGCCGCGATCCCGGCGTTCGCCGCGAGCGCGCGCGCCATCGCCTCTGTGCCGCCCGGCGCCGCATTGATCTCGCCCACGTTGGCGCGGAAGAGGCAGGTGCAGGAAGCGAGTGCGCACAGGAAGACGATCTTCTCCCACAGGTCCTGGTCGATGTCGTCGGAAAGCGTCCATTCGATCCTCGTCGCCGCGAGGTCCTTCGCGAACGCCTCGACGCGCGGCGTGCGCGTCCCGCCCCGCTCGCCGAAGATGATCTTCTGCAGCGCGTCGCCGTGCACGACCGTGCCGTCGGGCCTGAGCGTCGCGTTGATCTGGCAGGTGCCGCCGATCACGGCGGCGCGCCCGAAGCGCGCGTCGAGGCGCTCGAAGTGCGCGAGGCCGTTGAGGAGGGGCAGCACCGCGCACGCGCCTGCCATGGCGGGCGCGATCGCGTCCATCGCCGAATCGAGGTCGTACGCCTTGCAGGTGAAGAGGACGAGGTCGTAGTCCGGGCGGACCTCCCCCGCGAGCACGGTGCGAGGCGCGATGCGCGCGTTTCCGAGCGGGCTCTCGATCGCGAGGCCGTCGCGCGCGAGCTGCTCGAGGCGGCGTGGACGCACGAGGAACGTGACGTCGGCGCCGGACTCCGCGAGCCACCCGCCGAAATAGCCGCCGATGCCGCCCGCGCCGAGGACCAGGATTTTCATTGGAATGGACTGCGCTGCGAAGACCGGAAAAGGGGTCAGATCCCTTTCGCCGCCGCCCCGAAAAAGGGATCTGGGTGATCTCAACCCGTCGATGCAACGGTTTGGTTCAAGACCTCGGGAGGCGTTAGGCCGCCTAACGTCTCCCGAGGTCGCTCGTTCAGCAATCTTGCCACGCGGTTGAGTTCTGCCTGGCTGACTTGCGAGAGATCCTCGCCCTTCGGGAAGTACTGGCGCAGCAACCCGTTGGTGTTTTCGTTGCTGCCCCGCTGCCAAGGACTGTGCGGGTCGCAGAAGTACACCTGTACGTCGGTCGCCACGGTGAACTGCCTGTGGGCGGCCATCTCGCTGCCGCGATCCCAAGTTAACGAACGTCGCAGCTCGGCAGGCAGGCGCCGAATCGCCTTGGCGAGGGCCGGCACCACCTGCGAGGTGCTCTTGCTGTTGACCTTGACGAGCATTACGTAACGCGAGCGCCGCTCGACCAAGGTCGCGATCTGGGAGCTATTGCCACCCATCAAGAGGTCCCCCTCCCAATGCCCAGGCACGGCTCGGTCTTCCGCCTCCGGGGGCCGCTCGTGAATCGAGACTCCTCCGACGAAGCTGGGTAAGCGCACAGGCAGGCTGCGACGAGGTCGGCGGATATAGCCCTTGCGGCGCAGATGACCCAGCAGCTCCGCCTTGAGAGTGGCGCGTGCCTGCACGAACAGCGTCCGGTAGATGGTCTCGTGGGAAACGTGCATGTCCCCATCATCGGGGAAGTGGCGGCGCAGGCCAATGGCGATTTGCCGCGGCGACCAGTCCCTCTGCAGCTTGCCGGCGACCCAGCGTTTGAGACGAGGCATCCGCTTCAGTAGGCACGCTTGCGGCCTGCGAGCTCGAGCCCACGCCGCTTCATCGGCCAGCGCAGCTCGGTAGCTCTCACGTCCCCCATTGCGAGCCAGTTCCCGGCTCACCGTTGAGGGCGCTCGCCCCAGGGCCTCGGCAATCGCGCGAACGGACAAGCCAGCGGCAACACCGCGCGAAATCTCCTCGCGCTCAGCAACCCGCAAGGCGCGTCCTGCCCGCCGCCGCGCTCGCGGGGCGATTCCACCCACCGCATGAACATGCGTAAAGACGGTCCCTATGCTGCGATCCAAGCCGCCAGCGATCTGCTCAAGCGTCAAGCCCGCCTTCCACCCATCCCACAGCACCCGCTTCTCCGCGGGCGTCAGCCTCATCGACATGCACCACCTCCCCCCGATATTCCAACAGAAGGTGTTGCATCGACGGGTTTACTTCACCCTGACCCCTTTTTCAGACCCCTTCTCAGCTCTCGGCGAAGCGGCGCCGCTTCACGAGCGCGTCGATTTCCTTGAGCGTCTCGAGGAGCTCCTTCATGCGCCCCAACGGCCACGCGTTGGGCCCGTCGGAGAGCGCCTTCTCGGGATTCGGGTGCGTTTCCATGAACACGCCCGCGACGCCGGTCGCGACTGCCGCACGCGCGAGCACCGGCACGAACTCGCGCTGCCCGCCCGACGAGGTGCCCTGGCCCCCGGGAAGCTGCACCGAGTGCGTCGCGTCGAACACGACCGGGCAGCCCGTCTCGCGCATGATCGCGAGCGAGCGCATGTCGGAGACCAGGTTGTTGTAGCCGAACGAGGCGCCGCGCTCGCAGACCATGATGTTGTCCGCCTTGCTCGCCTCGCGCGCCTTGTCCACCACGTTCTTCATGTCGTGGGGCGCCAGGAACTGGCCCTTCTTGATGTTCACGGGCTTGCCGGCGCAAGCCACGGCATGGATGAAATCGGTCTGCCGGCAGAGGAACGCGGGGGTCTGCAGCACGTCGACCACCAGCGCGACCTCCGCGATCTCGTCCTCGGCGTGCACGTCGGTGAGTACCGGAACGCCGATCTCGCGGCGCACCTTGTCGAGGATCTCGAGGCCCTTCTCCATGCCGAGACCGCGGAACGACTTGCCGGAGCTGCGGTTCGCCTTGTCGTACGACGACTTGAAGATGAACGGGATGCCGAGGTCGGAGGTGATTTCTTTCAGGCGCCCGGCGACCTCCATCTGCAATTGCTCGCTCTCGACGACGCACGGCCCCGCGATCAGGAAGAGCGGCTTGTCGAGCCCTGCCTCGAATCCACACAGCTTCATGATTCATCGTCCCCGCGAATCGGCGGGAACCCATTCGTTACGTTTGCGCCGCGGGATTCCCTGCGCTCTAGGCAATGACGTCAGGCGGCGGAGCCGCCGATCACCTTGAGCCCCGGCTCCTGCACGCGCTGCTTGTGCTGCTCGAGCGCCGCCCTCACGTAGGAGATGAAGAGCGGATGGCCCTCGCGCGGGGTCGAGGTGAATTCCGGGTGGTACTGGCAGCCGAAGAACCACGGATGGTCGGCGAGCTCCGTCATCTCGGTCAAGTCCTCGGCCTTGGTCTTCGCGCTCACGACGAGGCCGGCCGCCTCGAGCCGCGGGATGTAATGGTTGTTCACCTCGTAGCGGTGGCGGTGGCGCTCGGCCACCGTCTCCTTGCCGTAGATCCGGTAGGCGAGCGTGCCCTTCCTCACGGTGCACGGCTGCGCGCCCAGGCGCATGGTGCCGCCGAGGTTCGAGCCGGCGTCGCGCCGCTCCACGCGCCCGTCGTGGTTCTGCCACTCGGTGATGAGCGCGATCACCGGATGCGGCGTGTCGGGATCGAACTCCGTGGAGTTCGCGCCCTCGAGCCCGCACTTGTCGCGCGCGATCTCGATCGCCGCGATCTGCATGCCGAGGCAGATGCCCAGATAGGGGACCTTGTTCTCGCGCGCGTACTTCACCGCCGCGATCTTGCCCTCGATGCCGCGCTTGCCGAAGCCGCCGGGAACGAGCACCGCATCCATCTCCTTCAGCGCCTCGATGCCGTTCGCCTCGAGCTGCTCCGAATCGACGTAGTGGATGTTCACCTTGGTGCGCGTGTGGATGCCCGCGTGCACCAGCGCTTCCGAGAGCGACTTGTACGAATCCTGCAGGTCGACGTACTTGCCGACCATGGCGACGTCCACCTCGTGCTCCGGGTTCTCGAGCGCGAAGACGATCTTCTCCCACATCGAGAGATCCGCGGGATACGCGGCGAGGTCGAGCTTGCGGCAGACGATCTCGTCGAGCCCCTGCTTGTGGAGCATCACCGGGATCTTGTAGATCGAGTCGGCGTCGTAGGCCGAGATCACCGAGCGCACGTCGACGTTGGTGAAGAGCGCGATCTTGCGGCGCTCCTCCTCGGGGACCGGCATCGTCGAGCGGCACATCACGACGTCGGGCTGGATGCCGATGCCGCGCAGCTCCTTCACCGAGTGCTGCGTGGGCTTGGTCTTGATCTCGCCCACGTTCGCGAGGTGCGGCACGAGCGTGAGGTGGATGTAGCAGGTATTGGTGCGGCCTTCCTCGATGCCCATCTGGCGGATCGCCTCGAGGAACGGCAGCGACTCGATGTCGCCCACCGTGCCGCCGATCTCGATGATGCCCACCTCGGCATTGCGGCAGGCCGCCTTCACCGAGGCCTTGATCTCGTCGGTGATGTGCGGGATCACCTGCACGGTGCCGCCGAGGTAATCCCCGCGCCGCTCCTTGTTGATGACCCGCTCGTAGATCTGGCCGGTGGTGAAGTTGTTGGCCTTCGACATCTTCGAGGAGACGAAGCGCTCGTAGTGCCCGAGATCGAGGTCCGTTTCCGCGCCGTCTTCCGTGACGAACACCTCGCCGTGCTGGAACGGCGACATGGTGCCGGGATCGACGTTGATGTAGGGATCCAGCTTGACCAGGGAGACCTTGATCTTGCGCGACTCGAGGATCGCTGCGAGGGAGGCGGCCGCGATTCCCTTGCCGAGCGAGGAAACCACGCCCCCGGTCACGAAGACATACTTGGTCATATGCGATCCCCGTGCTGGAAAGCTGAATTTTACAGGAAATGGATCGGCGGGGCGATTATCAAGGGCCCTCGGCGAGCGCCTTCGCCTCGGCCGCGCAATCTCCCGGAGGCCTCGCGCCGTCGGCATGCGCGCGCGCGATCTCCTGCTTCGCCGCCGCCATCTGCGCCACGAACGCTTCGTCCGCATGCAGGCGGCTCACGGTCGCCGCCGCCACGATGCGGCTCGCCTCGACGTCGCTCTTCCAGTGCGCGCGGCACACGACGCGGCTCATGCCGAACGCGAGGCCGCGCGCGAGGATCGCCTCGGAACGGCCGGGGTCGAGTTGCGCGAGCTCGAGCGCCCACGCCCACCCGACCGACGAGTGGCCGGACGGATAGGACTGCGCCTTCATGCGCGCTTCCCGCTGCGGCGTGCAGGTCGGATCGCCGGTGACCATGTAGGGACGTTTGCGGCCGTAGCGCTCCTTGGTGGCGTGGGTGGCGTGCAGCGCATCCACCAGCGTGCGGCGCAGCAGCATGTCGAGGTGCGGCGTGGCCGACTCCGAGATCGGCATGCCCAGCGCGCAGGAGAAGACGCCGTCGGCCGCGGGGAAATCCAGGTCCGCGTCGCGCGCGGCGAGCTTCCAGCGCGGCGTGTCCTCGAGCCGGCTCGCGGCGCGGTAGGCTTCCTCGTCGGCGGCGTAGGCCGCGGAGCCCTCGGCGGGCGGCGGCGGAAGGATCGCAGCCATGTCGGGCAGCTGCGCGCGCTTCAGGTATCCGTGGATGCGTCCGGGCGCGTACTCGGGCACCTGCGTGGGAGGTACGACCGACGCGCAAGCGGCGAGAGCGAGCAGCAGGAAGGCTAGAATCGGCTTCATGAGAGTGGGTGATCGGCATTATCGCAGCCTCTGGGCCGACGAGAAGCCCGGCGCCGTGCACATCATCGACCAGACGCGGCTTCCGCACGTCTTCGAGACCTGCACCATCGCCTCGGCGGAAGCGATGGCGGAGGCGATCCTCGCGATGCGCGTGCGCGGCGCGCCCCTGATCGGCGTGGCGGCCGCCTTCGGGCTCGCGCTCGCCGTCGCGCGCGATCCCTCGGACGCCGCGATCGAGCGGACGGCGGCGATGCTGCGCGCGACGCGCCCCACCGCCGTGAACCTCGCGTGGGCCCTCGGGCGCATGCGCGAGCGACTCGCGGCGATGCCGGCGAAGGACCGCGCACAGGCGGCGTGGGTCGAGGCCCAGGCGATCGCCGACGAGGATGTCGCCCTCAACGAATCGATCGGGCGCCACGGCCTCGCGCTCCTCGAGCGCGAGCACGCGGCGAGGCAGCGGCCCGTGAACATCCTCACGCACTGCAACGCGGGCTGGATCGCAACCGTCGACTGGGGCACCGTCACGGCGCCGATCTTCATGGCCCACGACCGCGGCATTCCGGTGCACGTGTGGGTGGACGAGACGCGGCCGCGCAACCAGGGCCTCCTCACCGCCTGGGAGCTCGCGAGCCACGGAGTACCGCACACGCTCATCGTGGACAACGCCGGCGGCCACCTGATGCAGCGCGGCGAGGTCGACCTCGTGATGGTGGGCGCCGACCGGGTCACGCGCCGCGGCGACGTGTGCAACAAGATCGGCACCTACCTCAAGGCGCTCGCCGCGCGCGCGAACGGCGTGCCCTTCTATGCGGCGGTGCCGACGCCCACGATCGACTGGGGCATCGAGGACGCGATGCACGAGATCCCGATCGAGGAGCGCGCCGAGGACGAGGTGCGGATCGTGCGCGGCCTGGATCCCGAGGGCCGCTTCGCCGAGGTGACGATCGCGCCCCCCACGACCGCCGTGGCGAACCCGGCCTTCGACGTGACGCCCGCCGAGCTGGTGACCGGCATCGTCACGGAAATGGGCGTGGTGCGCGCCGAGGAGCACGAGCTCCTCGCCCTTCGCCCGCGCCTGCGCGAAGCGTCCCTCCCGTGAACGAAGCCCAGGCACGCGAGCAGGTCGTCGCCGCCGCCCGACGGATGCGCGAGCTGGGCCTGAACCCCGGGCGCTCCGGAAACGCGAGCCTGCGGTTCGGCGCGGGCTTCCTCGTCACGCCCTCCGGCCTCGCCTACGAGCGCATGGAGCCGGCGGACGTCGTGTTCGTCGACGCGGCGAGCGGCGCGGCGCGCGGCCCGCGCGGGCCGTCGTCCGAATGGCGGCTGCATCGCGGCATCTACGCGCGCCGGCCCGAGGCGGGTGGCGTCGCCCATGCGCATTCTCCCTATGCCACGACGCTCGCGTGCCTGCGCCGTCCCATCCCGCCGTTCCACTACGAGGTCGCCTTCGCGGGCGGCAGCGACATCCGCTGCGCGGATTACGCGACCTTCGGTACGCAGGATCTTTCGGATCTCGCGCTCGCGGCGCTCGAGGGACGGCGCGCGTGCCTCCTCGCGAACCACGGCGCCGTGGCGATCGGCGCGACGGTGGAGGAGGCGGTGGAGCTCGCCGAGCGGGTCGAGTCGCTCGCGCGCCTCTACTGGCAGGCGCTGCAGATCGGAGAACCTGTCCTCCTGGACGAGGTCGAAATGGCGCAGGTCGTCGAGAAGTTCCGGAGCTACGGAAAATAATGGGGACAGACCACCATTTCGGAGGGAGGAGTTCGCTCCCGCGGCCGGCGGCAATGGTGGCCTGTCCCCGGTTTTCGGGTCCGTCCCGAATTCAGCGATAATCGTTTTTCAGGGGCCGGCCCGACACCAAGGCCGGCCGCGCAATGGAGGAGCCGCAAATGCATGCACAAGCCGCGCCGATCGCGAGCGCCGCGCCCACGCGCAATGCGAAGCTTCTGAAGTGGGTCCAGGACGTCGCCGCCCTCACCCAGCCCGCTCGAGTCTGCTGGTGCGACGGCTCGGACGCGGAGTACGACCGCCTCTGCGCCGAGCTGGTCGCGGCAGGCACCTTCACGAAGTTGAATCCCGGGCTTCGGCCCAACTCCTACCTCGCCTGCTCCGACCCCTCGGACGTCGCGCGCGTCGAGGACCGCACCTTCATCTGCTCGCGCACGAAGGAGGAGGCGGGGCCCACCAACAACTGGGTCGATCCCGATGCAATGCGCAAGACGCTGAACGCGCTCTTCAAGGGATCGATGCGCGGGCGCACGATGTACGTGATCCCGTTCAGCATGGGACCGCTCGGCTCGCACATCGCGCAGATCGGGGTCGAGATCTCCGATTCCGCCTACGTCGCCGTGAGCATGAAGATCATGACGCGCATGGGCCGCAAGGTCCTCGACGTGCTGGGCGACGGCGACTTCGTCCCGTGCCTGCACTCCGTCGGCGCGCCGCTCGCCCCCGGCGAGAAGGACGTGCCGTGGCCCTGCAACAAGGACCACAAGTACATCGTGCACTTCCCGGAGACGAAGGAGATCCTGTCCTTCGGCTCGGGCTACGGCGGCAACGCGCTCCTCGGCAAGAAGTGCATGGCGCTTCGGATCGCCTCGGTGATGGGCCACGAGCAGGGCTGGCTCGCCGAGCACATGCTGATCCTCGGCGTGCAGTCGCCCGAAGGCAGGAAGCACTACGTGACCGCCGCCTTCCCGAGCGCCTGCGGCAAGACCAACTTCGCGATGCTGATCCCGCCGCCCACCTTCCAGGGCTGGAAGGTGACCACCATCGGCGACGACATCGCGTGGATCAAGCCGCACCAGGACGGCCGCGTCTACGCGATCAACCCGGAGGCCGGCATGTTCGGCGTGGCGCCCGGGACGGGCTACGACACCAACCCGAACTGCATGGAGGCGATCAAGAGGAACACCATCTTCACCAACGTCGCGCTCACGCCGGAAGGCGACGTGTGGTGGGAAGGACAGACGCGCGAGCCCCCGCCGAAGCTCACCGACTGGACCGGCAACGAATGGACGCCGGGGTGCGGGCGACCCGCCGCGCATCCGAACGCGCGCTTCACGGTCGGGATGGACCAGGTGCCCTCGCTCGACCCGCACTGGGACGACCCGAACGGCGTGCCGATCGACGCGTTCATCTTCGGCGGCCGCCGCACGACCACGATCCCGCTGGTGACCGAAGCGCGCAACTGGAGCGACGGCGTGTACATGGCGGCGACGCTCGGCTCCGAGACCACGGCCGCGATCACCGGCCAGGTGGGCGTGGTGCGGCGCGATCCGTTCGCGATGATCGCGTTCTGCGGCTACAACATGTCCGACTACTTCGCGCACTGGCTCGCCCTCGGCAAGAAGATCGCGCACGCGCCGCGCATCTACCTCGTGAACTGGTTCCGCAAGGACGCCAACGGCAAGTTCCTCTGGCCCGGCTACGGCGAGAACATGCGCGTGCTCAAGTGGATCGTCGAGCGCGTCGAGGGCAAGGCCGAGGCGAGGGAGACGCCGCTCGGGCACGTTCCCGCGGCGCTCGACATGGCGGGGCTGGAAAGCATGAATCCGGAGCGCTTCAAGGCCGTGACCTCCGTCGACCCCTCGCAATGGAGCGCGGAGATGAAGCTGCACGACGAGATGCTCGGCAGGAAGCTCGAGGGCCGCGCGCCGCACGAGATCCAGAAGCGCTACGAGGAGCTCAACAAGCAGTTCGTGTAGCGCCCGAGCCGGATCCTTCCAGCCCCTCGTCGATCGAGGGGCTTTTCATTTTCGACGCCCGATGCGATAGCGTACTTGACAGGGGCTTTATGGTAAGCTTATACTTACGGTAACCATATGCTTACGTATAGCGAATGACTGGCGCCGATTCCCAGCTCGCCGCCCTCGCGGACCCCACCCGCCGGGCGATCTTCGAGCGGCTCGCGAAGCGGCCCATGCCCGTGGGCGAGCTCGCATCGGCGTTCCCCGTCTCGCGTCCCGCGGTCTCGCAGCATCTGCGCGCCCTGCGCGCGGCGAAGCTGGTCATGCACGAGACGCAGGGCACCCGAAACATCTATCGGGTGAATCCCGAAGGGATCGCCGCGCTGCGCCGTTACCTCGACAACCTCTGGACGCGCGCGCTGGGAGATTTCAAGGCCGCCGCGGAGGCCTCCTACCATCGACCCGGAAAGGACCGAACATGAGCCTCGAAGTGCGGGACATCCTCGTGCGCAAGAGCCTTGTCGTGAACGTTCCCCAGGACCACGCGTTCCGCACCTTCACGGAGCACATCGACACCTGGTGGCCGCGCCCGCATCACATCGGGGGCAAGGAGCCATTCACCGCGATGCTCGAGCCGCGAGTCGGGGGGCGATGGTACGAGCGCGCGGCCGACGGCAGCGAGTGCAACTGGGGCAAGGTGCTCGCGTGGGAGCCGCCGAAGCGCCTGGTCCTCGAGTGGGACATCAACGCCGACTGGAAGTACCAGGCCGACCTCGGCACGGAGGTCGAGATCCGGTTCGTTCCCGAAGGCGCGGAGGCGACGCGCGTCATCCTCGAGCACCGCAAGCTCGAGCGCTTCGGCGATCGCGCGGCGATGATGAAGGCGATGTTCGAAGCGGACGGCGCCTGGATCGGCACGCTCACCGCGATGGGGCAAGCCGCCGAGCACAGCTGGAAGGCGGCCCGATGAGCCCCGCCACCTTGCGCCATGCCGTGCTCTCGGCAGTTGAACCCATCGCGGCTGTCCGGCTCCTCCGGGCTGCCGCGATGTGATCCCCGTCACGAGCGGACCGTCCGTTCGCGCTGGCTCATCGGCGTCGCCATCGCTACCCCATGTTCGGCTGCCCGTTCGACGCGGTGACGCCGCCGTCCACCGGCAGGTTCACGCCCGTCACGAAGCGCGCATCGTCGCTCGCGAGGAAGGCGATCACCGGCGCGATGTCCTCGGGCATCGCGATCCGCCCGAGCGGCATGCGCTCCATGAACTTCCTCACGAGCTTGCGGCTCTTCGCCATGCCGCGCGTCATGTTGGTGAGCGTGAAGCTCGGGCACACCGAGTTCACGCGCACGCCCTGGCGGCCGTAGTCCATCGCCATCGCGCGCGTGAGGTTCACGATCGCGCCCTTCGATGCGTCGTAGGCCGCCATCGCCCAGTCGCCGCCCAGCCCCGAGACGGATGCAGTATTGACGATGCAGCCCTTCGTCTTGAGCAGAAACGGCAGCGCCGCGCGCGAGCCATGGAAGACGCCGCCCGCGTTCACCGCCATCACGCGCTCCCACTCGGCGACCTTCGTCTTCGTGACGGTGCTGCCGGCGAAGATGCCGGCGTTGTTCACCATCACGTCGAGCCGCCCGAAATCGCGCACGGTGGCCCGCACGACCGCCTCGATGGCGGCGTAGCGCGCGACGTCGGCGACGCGCACGGTGGTGCGATCGCGCGGCAGCTCCGAGGCCACGGACGCCGCGTTCCTGCGATGGTCGCCCACCAGCACCACCGCCGCGCCCTCCTCCGAGAAGCGCCGCGCGGCCGCCGCGCCGATCCCCGAGCCCGCGCCCGTCACGATCACCACCTTGCCGTCGAAGCGCATTTCCCTCTCCTTCGCGTGAGATCGGCATTGGACCGGAACTCGCGCCTGGTGTTCTTCGATTACCATTCGCGGATGGACACGCAGATCGCGGAGGCGGTGGCACAACGGTCCCGCTCGCTGGTCGGCACGCTGCTCGAATCGGTGCGCATCGCCTCCGTGAGCCTCACCGGCGAGGGCATCGCGGACCAGGTCGCGTTCCTGCGCGAGCGCCTCGCGCGCTGGGGCTTCACGGTCGAGGTGCACCAGACCTCGAGCCATCCGATCGTCTACGCCGAGGCGGGGCCGAAGGACGCGCGCTTCACCTGGCTCCTCTACGGCCACTACGACGTGTATCCCGCCGACGAGAAGCAGGAAGGCTGGCGCACGAAGCCCTTCGAGCCGGTGGTCGAAGGCGATCGCGTCTGGGGCCGCGGCACCGGCGACAACAAGGGCCAGCACCTCGCGATGCTCCATGCCGTGGCGTTGTGGCGCGAGCTCCACGGCGAGCTCCCGATTCGCGTGAAGGTCATCCTCGAGGGCGACGAGGAGACGGGAAGCGTGCCGCTCCCGGAGTTCGTCGAGGCGAACCGCGACCGGCTCCGCGCGGATCTCTGCTGCTATTCCGACGGGCCGATGTTCCCGAACGACCAGCCGGCGCTGCTCATGGGCGTGCGCGGCAACCTCGGGCTGGAATTCTCGGCGCGGGGCGCGAAGAGGAACCTGCATTCGGGCAACTTCGGCGGCGTGGCGCCCAATCCGACGCTCGACCTCATCCACCTGCTCGCCGAGATGGTCGATCGCGACGGCCGCCTGCAGGTGCCCGGCGCGGCCTATGCGGAAGTACAGGTGGCGCCCGCCGATCTCGAGGCGGTGCGCGCGCTGAAGCTGGACCATGCGGGCTTCCGCGAGAGCGTCGGCGTGGAGCCCACCACCGGCGACGACGACGCGCTCTTCCACGAGCGCCTGATGCTGCGGCCCGCGTTCAACGTCTCCGGATTCTCTTCCGGCCACACCGGACCGGGGCAGAAGTCCATCATCTTCAAGGAGGCGCTCGCGAAGGCCGACGTGCGCCTCGTCGGCGGCCAGGACCCGCAGGCGGTGTACGAAGCGATCCGCCGCTTCGCCGCCCAGCGCGGCTACTCGAACATCGAGATCCGCTGCGCCAAGTCCACGCCGGCTTCGCGCACGCCGCTCGACCACCGCTTCGTCGCGATGGTGAAGGACTCGGTCGCGAAGGGCTTCGGCCGCGAGCCGCTGGTGGTGCCCTCTCTCGGCGGCACCACGCCCGACTTCGTCTTCACGCGGCTGCTCGGCCTGCCCTCGATCGTCGTGCCGCTCGCCCCCTACGACGAGAACAACCACGCGCCCAACGAGAGCACGAAGGTGTCGCTCTACCTCGCCGGAATCCGTTCCGGATTGCACCTGATCCGGGAAATGGGGACAGTCCCCTTTTCCGCCGACTGAAAAGGGGTCCGTCCCGATTATGGAATACCGATACCTCGGAACGAGCGGCGTGAAGGTCTCGCCGCTCTGCCTCGGCACGATGATGTTCGGCGACCGCACCGACGCGGCCGAGGCGGCGCGCATCGTCGCGGCGGCACGCGAGGCCGGCGTGAACTTCATCGACACCGCCGACGTGTATACGAAGGGCGCGAGCGAGCGCATCGTGGGGCCGCTCATCGCGAAGGACCGCGATCGCTGGGTGCTCGCGACCAAGGTCGGCAACGCCATGGGCGACGATCCCAACCAGCGCGGCACCGGGCGCAAGTGGATCATGGCCGCGATCGACGCGAGCCTCGAGCGCCTCGCAACCGATTACGTCGACCTCTACTACCTGCACCGCGACTTCGAGTCGATCCCGCTCGAGGAGACGGTGCGGGCGATGGCCGACCTCATCGGCGCGGGCAAGGTGCGCTACTTCGGCGTCTCGAACTATCGCGGCTGGCGCACGGCGGAGCTGGCGAATGCGTGCGTGCGCCTCGGCCTTCCGAAACCCGTCGCCTCGCAGCCGTACTACAACCTGCTCAACCGCCTGCCGGAGGTCGAGATCCTGCCCGCATGCGCGCACCACGGGCTCGCCGTGGTGCCCTACAGCCCGATCGCGCGCGGCGTGCTCACCGGCAAGTACGCGCCGGGCGCCGAGCCCGATCCCTCCACGCGCGCCGGGCGCAAGGACCGGCGCATCCTGGAGGCGGAATTCCGCGCCGAATCGCTCGAGATCGCGCAAAGGCTCAAGGCCCACGCGGCGAAGAAGGGCCTCGCGCCCGGGCACTTCGCGATCAACTGGGTCCTCAACAACCGCATCGTCACGAGCGTGATCGGCGGCCCGCGCACCGTCGAGCAGTGGAACGATTACGTCGCCGCGATCGGCCGCCCCTTCGACGCGGAGGACGAGGCCTTCGTCGACACGCTGGTGAAGAGCGGGCACCCCTCGACGCCGGGCTACAACGACCCTTCGTACCCGATCCGCGGGCGGGTGCCGCGTACGGGCTAGCGGCGTTCGGGATACCAGAAGGCGGTGGCGCCGGTGCGCCGCATGAGGCCGGCGCGGCCTGCGGCCAGGAGGCGCATCAGCATCACCAGGATGTCGAGCGGCGTGCGGCCCTCGAGCTTCCTCGACGAGCTGGTCACGAAGCTCGCCAGGATCACGAACCGGCCCTCGCGCTTGAGCGCCCTGGAAAGGCCGATCTCCTCGCTCGCGTAATAGCGCTCGTCGAAGCCGCCCGCGGCCTCGAACGCCGCGCGCGTGCAGAAGAGGAAGCAGCCCGCGGCCCAGCGCGCCAGGCGGAAGTAGAGCGGCACGAAGAAGAGCTTCATGAATCGGCGCACCCACCGCGGCGCGGGCTCGATGCGCACCGGCGCCCCGCCGCCCACGGCGCCCGCATCGAGCGCCGCGACGGCTTCGGCGAGGAGCGTCGGGTTCACGTGCGTGTCCGCGTCGACGAAGAAGAGCCTGTCGCCCACCGCCTCGCGCGCGCCGGCGTTCCGGGTCGCCGAGATCTGCCGCTTCTCGATGCGCACCACGCGCGCCCCCATCTCGCGTGCGACGGCGCAGGTCGCGTCGCTGGAGGCGTCGTCGGCGACCACGATCTCGTACGGCTCGCCGAGAGCGCGCGCCGAAGCGTGGATCGCCTCGAGCGTCGCACGCAGGTAGTCCTGCTCGTTGTACGCCGGGACGACGAACGAGATCACGTTCGATCGATTCGCGCCGGTGCGGGACCGACGGGCTTTCCTTCGCTTTCGATGTGGTCGCGCACGATCGAGTCGAAGTCGGCGTCGGCCCGGAAGCCCATCGCGTCCGCGCGCTCGGTGCGGAAGCGCACCGGCCAGGTCTTCACGATCGCCTGGATGCGCCCGTCGGGCTTGAATTTCACGAGGTCCGCCGTGTGGCGTCCCGCGACGCGGCCCATCGCCTCGATCATCTCGCGCACCGTGAGCGTGATGCCCGGAAGGTTCACGACGCGCGTCGTGGGCCACGCCGGGGACGGCAGCTCCAGCGCATGGATGAAGGCCTCCACCACGCGCTTGGGCGAGAGGATCCACACTCCGGTGTCCTCCGGTACCGGGCATTCGGCGACCACGCCCGCGAGCGGCTCGCGGATGATGCCGCTCGCGAAGGACGACGCCGCGAGGTTGGGCTGGCCGGGCCGCACGACGATCGTCGGAAGCCTGAGCGAGCGCCCGTCCACCATGCCCTTCCTGGTGAAGTCGGCGACCAGGTACTCGCCGACCACCTTCTGGGTGCCGTAGGAAGTCTGGGGCGCGGGCGTGGTCGAATCGTCGAGCACGTCGGGGAGCTTCCCGCCGAAGGCCGCCACCGAGCTCGCGAAGACGAGCTTCGGCGGCTTCGGCAGCTTGCGGCACGCCTCGAGGAGCGCGCGCGTGCCGTCGAGGTTCACTCGATAGCCGAGGTCGAAGTCGGCCTCCGCGCCCCCGCTCACGACGGCCGCGAGGTGGAACACCGTGTCCGTGTCGTTGCCGAGCGCCGCGGCGATCACGTCGGCGCAGGCGAGGTCGCCCGTGATGCACTCGAAAGCCGTCGCGATCCCTTGCGGGAAGCCCACGTCGAGGAGCCGCAGGCGCGCGTCGCGATGCCGTGCCCGGAGCGCCGCCGCGAGGCGCGAGCCGATGAATCCGCCGCCGCCGGTGATGAGCGCTTTCATGGCCCCGCCTCAGAGCGCCGCGACGCACATGATCTCGACCTTGTAGGCCGGGTTGGCGAGCTTCGCCTCGATGGTCGCGCGCGCGGGCGCGTTGCCGGGCGCGACCCACGCGTCCCACGCGGCGTTCATTCCCGCGAACTCGCCCATGTCGGCGATGAAGACCTGCGCGGAGAGGATCTTCGTCTTGTCGCTTCCCACCTGGGCGAGCAGGCGATCGATCTTCGCGAGCACCTCGCGCGTCTGCCCGGTGATGTCCTTCGACGTGTCGTCGGGCACCTCGCCCGCGAGGTACGCCGTGCCGTTGTGCACCACGATCTCCGAAATCCGCTTGCCGACGTTGTGCCTCTGGATGGCCATATTCTGTTTCCTTCCGGGAATTAGGGCGCAGGACTTGCCCGCATCACTCGACGGGGTGCGCGCGGGCCTTGAAGCCGGCGCGCTGCAGCGCCTCCACGATCTGCTGCACATGCTCGTGGCTGCGGGTCTTGAGGACCAGGTCCACCTCGGCGTTCTGCACCGCGAGCGAGGTGAACGCGCGCTGGTGGTGGACCTGCTCGATGTTCGCGTTCTGCTCGGCGACGCAGGCGGTGACGCGCGCGAGCGACCCCGGAAGGTCGCGCACCTCCACGAGCACCCGGGCGAGGCGCCCCGCGCGTACCATGCCGCGCTCGACGATCTCGGCGAGGACCAGCGGATCGATGTTGCCGCCGCCGAGCACGAGACCCACCTTGCGGCCGCGGAAGCGCTCGCGATTGCGCAGCACCGCGGCCAGCGGCGCGGCGCCCGCTCCCTCCACCACCGTCTTCTCGATCTCGAGGAGCAGGACGATGGACTCCTCGATGTCGCCCTCGTCGACGAGGAAGATCTCCGCCACGTTCCTCGAGATGATCTCGCGCGTGAGCTTCCCCGGCTCCTTCACGGCGATCCCCTCGGCGATCGTGGAGGCGGCGAACGACGGCTGCGTTCCCTTCATCGCGTGGTACATCGCGGGAAAGCGCACCATTTCCACGCCCAGCACCTCGATCGAGGGCTTCAACGCCTTCGCCGCGATCGAGATGCCCGAGATGAGCCCGCCGCCGCCGATCGCGACCACGAGCGTCTCGAGCTCCGGGTGGGAGCGCAGCATCTCGAACCCGCAGGTGCCCTGCCCCGCGATGATCTTCTCGTCGTCGTAGGGATGCACCATCGTGAGGCCGCGCTCGACGGCGAGCTCGAGCGCGCGCGCCTTGGCGCCGTCGAAGTTCTCGCCCTCCAGGATCACCTCCGCCCCGTGGCGCTGCGTGTGCTCGACCTTCACCCACGGAGTGTGGCGGGGCATCACGATGACCGCGGGGATGCCGAGGCGCTGCGCATGGTAGGCCACGCCCTGGGCGTGGTTTCCGGCCGAGCACGCGATCACGCCCTTGGCGCGCTGCGCGGGGTCGAGCGAGGTGAGCTTGTTGAGCGCCCCGCGCTCCTTGAAGGACGCGGTGAACTGGTGGTTCTCGAACTTGAGGTAGATCTCGGCGCCGGTGACCTCGGAGAGCGTGCGCGAGTGCAGGCACGGCGTGCGGACCACCTCGCCCTCGATCACCTTCGCCGCCGCCTCGATGTCTTTCAGCGTGACCATGGTTGCCGAATCAGAGGAACCACAGATGAACACGGATGAACACAGATAAAGGCCGGCACGAATCGCATTGTGCCCGGCGATGCCACCGCTTCACTCCTGGGATGACCATCTGTGTTCATCTGTGTTCATCTGTGGTTCCAACGCATTAGGGGTTTTGACGCGTCAGCGGGTGAAACGGAAATCGACCTCGGGAGTGCGTCCCGAGATGATATCCGCAAGTGCCCGGGCGCTCCCGCAGGCGAGCGTCCAGCCGAGCGTGCCGTGGCCGGTGTTGAGGAAAAGATTCGGGTAGCGCGTGCGGCCCACGAGCGGCACGTTGGAGGGCGTGGAGGGCCGAAGCCCGGCCCAGAACGCGGCGCTCTCGTAGTCGGCCGCGCCCGGAAGCATCTGGCGGGCCCGGCGGATCAACGCATGGCAACGCACCAGGTTGAGCTCGGTCGAGTAGCCCGAGAGCTCCGCGGTGCCGGCGATGCGCAGCCGCTCGCCCAGGCGCGAGATCACGATCTTCGCCTCGTCGTCGGTGAGGCTCACGCGCGGCGCGCGGGCGGCGTCCGCCACGGGGACGGTCGCGGAGTAGCCCTTCGCAGGATAGACGGGGAGCCGGAGGCCGAGATCGCGGGCGAGGAGCGGCGAGCCGCTTCCGAGCGCGAGCACGTAGGCGTCGGCGGCGAGCGTCTCCTCGCGGCCCGCGGCGTCGCGCACGACGATCGAGGCGACGCGCCCGCCGTGCGCGGCGATGCGCTCGACCGTGCGGCCCATCGCGAACGCCGCGCCGCGCGCCGCGGCGAGCTTCGCCAGGCGCACGGTGAAAAGGTAGGCGTCGCCCGATTCGTCGGCCGCGGTGTAGGTCGCGCCGACGATGCGCGAGCGCGAAGGCGCGAGCGCCGGCTCGATCGCGATCGACTCCTCCACCGTCTTCACGTCGCGGTCGAGGCCGTGATCGCGCATCACCGAAGCGGCGCGCACGGCGCCTTCGAAGACGCGCGGATCGGTGTAGTAGTGCAGGATCCCCAGCTCGAGCTGGTCGTACTCGATGCCGGTCGCGGCGCGCAGCTCGCGCAGCGACTCGCGGCTGTACAGCGCGAGCTTCACGATGTCGGCGATGTTGCGGCGGGTCCGCGACGGCAGGCACTCGAGCAGGAAGCTCGCGCCCCAGCTCCACTGGCGCGGGTCCATGCGCAGGCGGAAGAGCAGCGGCGCGTCGTCGCGCCAGATCCACTTGAGGATCTGCCCGGGCGCCTCGGGATTCGCCCACGGCTCGGCGTGGCAGGCCGAGATCTGGCCGCCGTTCGCGAACGAGGTTTCGAGTCCGGGGCCTTCGCGCCGGTCGACCACCGTCACCTCGTGGCCCTGCGCGGCGAGATACCACGCGGTCGCGGTGCCGACGACGCCGGCGCCGAGGACGAGGGCTTTCATGGCGGGCGGAGTCTGGAGAATTGGCTTAGACTTGTCAACGCGCGATTCGTTTTCGCCGCGCACTCCGTTGCCTTCGCCGCCATGAGACCGCGCCTGTACGCCGACCTCCTGGGCTTCGTTCGCGCCGCCTGCACGCACGCTTCGCAGGCCGAGCGCGAGCTCCCGGTGCTGCCCTTCTACGTGAAGGAGCACGTAGTGGGATGGCTGCGGCCTTCCTTCGCCGACCAGCTGCGACGCTGGCCGCACGTCTTCGAGGTGAGCCCGGCGTACGTGACGCTGCGCGCGAAGCCGGACACCGTCGCCGGCCGCAGCGCCGCGATGGCGGAGGTCGTCCGGGAGCTCGCCCGCGACGGGGTGATCGACGGCTGGCGCGACGAGCTGGTGAGCGTATCCCACCACTACGGCGCGCCGGAGCTCCTGCGCATCGAGCGGGCCGCCTCGCGCCACTTCGGGGTCATGGGCTACGGCGCGCACGCGAACGGCTTCACGCGCGTGGGCGGGCTGGTGCACGCGTGGATCGCGCGCCGCAGCGCCGACAAGCACATCGACCCGGACAAGATGGACAACCTCGTGGGCGGGCGCATCGCCGCCGGCCTCACCGTCGACGAGACGCTGCGCAAGGAAGCGTGGGAGGAAGCGGGCATCGCGCCCTCGCTGCTGGAGGGCGTGAACTGCCTGGGCGCGCTGCGCGTCGAGTATTCCGTTCCCGAAGGGCTGCACCGCGAGATCCTCTTCGTGCACGACCTGTGGCTGCCCGAGGACTTCAAGCCCGCGAACCAGGACGGCGAGGTGAGCGAGATCCGCCGGGTCCGCATCGAGGAAGTGATCGGCAACATCCTCGCGGGCGATTTCACGCTCGACGCGGGCGCGGTGACGATCGACGGGTTGCTGCGTTTGGGCGCGGTGATGCCCGAGGACGCGCAGTACCTGGATATCCTGCGGCTCCTCAAGCCCTGAACGCGTGACCGCACTCGCCCTCGCCATCGTCCTATCCTCCGCCTTCGTCCACGCGAGCTGGAATTTCCTTCTCAAGAAGAGCGGCGGCGGCGCGGGGCTCATCACCGCCGCCTCCGCCGCCTCCGTCGCGCTCTACCTTCCGGTCGTCGCGGTCGTGGTCTGGCTGCAGGGCTACTCGTTCCGCCCCTTCCACCTCGTGCTGATGCTCGGCAGCGGCGTCATCCACATGGCGTATTTCCTGCTGCTCGACCGCGCCTACCGCAGCGGCGGCGACCTCTCGATCGTCTATCCGCTCGCGCGCGTGACCGGCCCGCTCCTCACCATCGCGGTCGCGATCCTCGCCCTCGGCGAGCGGCCGGGGCCCATCGCGCTCGCGGGCGCGGTGCTCGTGGTCGGCTCGGCGCTCCTCCTCACCGGAAATCCTTTCTCGGCGCGGCGCGCGAATGCGGGCCGCGCGGTACGGCTCGCGCTCCTCACCGGCTGCATGATCGCGGGCTATACGGTGTGGGACAAGGCGAGCGTCTCCAGGTGGCACGTCCCGCCCCTCGTGTACGAATGGGGCTGCAATACTTTCCGCATGGCCGCGCTCCTGCCCTGGACCGCAGCGCGCGCTCCCGGCGACGTCGCGCGCGCCTGGCGCGAGCGGCGCAAGACCGTGCTCGCGATCGCGATCATGTCGCCGCTCGCCTACCTGCTGATCCTCATCGCGATGGTCTTCACGCCGGTGAGCCTCGTGGCACCCACGCGCGAGGTGTCCATCCTCTTCGCCGCGTTGCTGGGCGCGCACCTGCTGCGGGAGGGCGATCTCGCGCGGCGCGCGATCGCCGCGGTCGGCATGGCGCTCGGCGTCGCGGGACTGGCGCTGGGGTAGAATTCCCGGAGGTTCCCGCGGGATTTTCCATGCCTTCGTTCACGTCCTCTCCCGCCTGGCGCGCGCTCCTCGAGCACCGCGACGCGCTCGCCGCCCGGCGCATCGAGGAGCTCTGGCGCGACGACCCCGAACGCGGCTCCGAGCTCACCTTCGCCTGCGCGGGCGTGGGCGTCGACTTCTCGAAGCAGCGCATCACGCGCGAGACCCTGCAGCTCCTCATCGCGCTCGCGCGCGAGCGCGGCGTCCCCGCCGCGATCGAGAAGCTCTTCACGGGCGAGCGCGTGAACGCGAGCGAGAACCGGCCGGCGCTGCACACGGCGCTGCGCGGCGACGAGCACGTGGCGGTGGACGGCATCGACGTGCTTCCCGAAGTGCAGCGCCATCGCGAGCGCATGCGCGTCTTCGCCCAGGCGGTGCGCGAAGGACACTGGAAAGGCGCGAGCGGCAAGCGCTTCACGCACGTGCTCGCGATCGGCATCGGCGGCTCGGCGCTCGGACCCCGGCTCGCGATCGAGGCGCTGCGGGCCTCGGCCGACGGACCGCAGGTGCGCTTCGTCTCGAACATCGACCCCGCGGAGTTCGACGACGCCTCGCACGACCTCGATCCCGCGACGACGCTCGTCGTGGTGGCCTCGAAGACCTTCACCACGCAGGAGACCATGGCGAACGCCGCCGCCGCCCGCGCGTGGCTCGCGGCCGCGCTGGGGCCCAACGCACCCGCGCGCCACGTGATCGCCGCGACCGCGGACGGCGAGGCCGCGGTCGACTGGGGGCTTCCCGATTGCAACATCTTCCCGTTCGAGGAATGGGTCGGCGGACGCTACTCGGTGTGGTCCTCGGTGAGCCTCGCGGTCGCGATCGCGCTGGGCATGCCGCTCTTCGAGCGCCTGCTCGCCGGCGCGCACGCCGCGGACCTCGAGTTCCGCTCCAATGCGCTCGAGCACAACGTGCCCGCGCTCCTCGGCCTCGTCGGAATCTGGAACCGCGACGCGCTCGGCATGGCGAGCCACGCTGTGCTCTCCTACGCCTCGCGGCTCGAGAGCCTGCCCGCATACCTGCAGCAGCTCGAGATGGAATCCAACGGCAAGCGCGTCACGGCCGACGGCGTGCCGGTGGATTTCGGCACCTGCCCGGTGATCTGGGGCGGCAGCGAAACGCCCGGCCAGCACGCGTTCCACCAGTGGCTGCACCAGGGAACCGATCCTGCCTCGTGCGACTTCATCGTCGTGGCGCGCCCGATGGGCCGCGAACGCACGCACCACGAGATCCTCCTCGCCAACGCCTGCGCGCAGTCGCAGGCGCTCATGACGGGTGTCGCGGCGCCCGAGAGCTGGCGCGCGTGCCCCGGCGATCGCGTGAGCACGACGTTCGTCCTGCCCGAGCTCGACGCGTTCCACCTGGGCGCGCTCCTCGCGATCTACGAGCACAAGGTGTTCGTGCAGGCCTCGGTGTGGGGCATCGACGCGTTCGACCAGTGGGGCGTCGAGCTCGGCAAGAAGCTCGCGGATCAGGTGCTTCCGGCGTTCCGCGGCAAGCCCGCGGAACTGCATCCGGCCACCGCGCACCTTCTCGCGCTCATCCGCAGGATCGGCGAATCGGGCTAGGGCCCGTCGCGCGCGCCATGCCGATCGAGGACTACAAGCGGATCGTCGAATCTCTGAAGCTCGCGCTGGCGATCGCGGACGCGAAGGGCCGCATCGTGTTCGCCAATCCGTCGCTCGCGAAGATGTGCGCTCGCCCCGTCGCAGCGCTCGAGGGAATGGCGCTCGCCGAGCTCTTCGCGCCGGGCGACCAGAAGCGGGTGCAGCAGAACGCCGAGCGCATCGTGCAGGGCAAGGCGGGCGGATCGTTCGTGGATGCCGAGCTCGCCGTGGCTTCCCGCGAGCCGCAATGGGTGCAGGCCGCGCTGCAGCCCGCGCTCGACGCGAGGGGCAAGCCCGCCGGGCTCATCGCGGTGCTGCAGGACGTCACGGCGCAGCGCGAGACCGAGGAGGCGCTGAACCTGCTCACCGCGCGGCTCCTCGGGATGACCGAAACGCTGCCGGTCGCGGTGCTGGTCGAGACCGCGCCGGGCGACGTGGAGCTCGTGAACCCGGCGTTCTGCGAGCTCCTCGAGCTGGGCAGCGCCCCGCAGTCGCTCTCGGGCCTCGCGCTGCACGAGGTGCTCTCGCGCTCGCCGCGCCTGGATGCGAAGCTCATCGAGAGCATCCGCGAGCGTCCGGAGGAGCGCCTCGAGATTCCCATCGATGTCGACGGCCGGCGCGTGACGCTCGAGCGCCAGCCGATCCGCGTCGAGGCGGGCCACGGCGGAGCGGTGTGGATCGCGCGCGAGGCCGGGCCCGCGGCGCCGGGAGAGCCGCAGAAGCCCGCCGCGGTGAAGGGCCCGGCGGGGATCGCGCTGGTGGAGAAGATCGGCGCGGAGCTTTCCATCGCGCTCGAGGCGCTTGCGGCGGTGTCCATCCGCGCGCAGCAGCTGGAGGTCGAGCCCGCGATCGTCGAGCACTTCGCCACGATTCGCGGATCGACCGAGGCGGCGATGGCGGCGATCGCCGACCTGGTCGATTTCTCGCGCCTCTCGGGCGGCATCGCGTTGCGCAAGGCGCGCTTCGCGCTGCGCCCGGCGATCGCCGAGCTCGTGACGCGCCTCGCCCCGGAAGCGGAGGAGCACGGCTGCCGCCTGCGCATCAAGGTCGAGCAGGACGTGCCCGACGCGCTCGAAGGCGACGTCGCGCGCCTGCAGCTCGTGCTGAAGAACCTGCTCGCGAACGCGTTCGCGAACGCGCGCGGCGGCGAGGTGACGCTGCAGATCACGCCCGAATACACGACCGAGGGCGGCATCCAGCTTTCCTTCGGCGTGGGCGCGGCGGGCGCCGGCGACGCCGCCGAGGGCGGCATGGGCATGGCGGTCGCGCGCTTCATGGTGGCGGCGATGGGCGGCGAGATCCGCGTGGGCGCGAAGGCGACGGAGCCGCTCTACGGATTCAGCGTGGAATTCCCGGTGCTGCCCGCGCCGCCCGCGCCGCGCCGTCCCAGCTACGTCTCGCTCGTGGGGCTCACGGTGCTCGTGGTCTCCGCCGATCCGGCGCAGCGCCTCGCGGTCTCCGGCATGCTGCGCGGCTGGCGCATGGTGCCGATCGAGGCGGACAACGCCGCCATGGCGCTGGCGCTCCTCGATCGCCTCGAGCAGGAAGGCAATCCGGTGCCGCTGGTGATCCTCTCCAACCGGCTCCCGGTGCAGGACGGCTTCCTCCTCGCCTTCCGCATCAAGCAGCATCCGCGGCTCGCGCCTTCGCTCGTCATGATGCTCGCGAGCGAGGGCCGGCCGGGCGACGCGATCGCGTGCCGCGAGAACGGCATCTCGGCGTACATGCGCTATCCGATCAACGAGCGGCAGCTGAACGAGGCGATCGTCGCGGTGACCGGCGCCTCGGTGAACGCGGACGAGACGCCGACGCTCGTCACACGCCACTCGCTTCGCGAGCAGCGCAGGGGCGTGTCGCTCCTCCTCGTCGACCCCAGCCGCGACAGCCAGATCCTCGTCGCCCACGTGCTCGGGCGCCACGATTGCAGCGTGGTGGTGGCGTACGACCTCGCCGAGGCGAGCGCGGCGCTCGACCAGGACTGGTACGACATCGTGCTCGTCGACACCGCGCTCGAGGGGCTGGGCGGCGGGGACGCGGGCAGGGCGCTGCGCCGGCGCGTCGCGCGGGACCCGGACGCCGTGCTCCTGGTCGCCGCCTCCGCCGACCACGACGCGGCGTATCGCGAGGCGAAGGCGGCCGCCGGCTTCGACGCGGCGATCGCCAAGCCCTTCCGCAGGGAAGACCTGCTCCTGTTGCTCACGGGGCGGCACGAGCCCGCCGGCACCGTCTAGACCCGCGTTCCCATGCGCCTGCTGCTGGTCGAGGACGACGAGATGATCGGCGCGGCGGCGCGGGAGGGACTGCGCCAGGAAGGCCACGCCGTGGACTGGGTGCGCGACGGCCCGCAGGCCGAAGCGGCGGCCGCGAACGGCGTGTACGACCTCGTGCTGCTGGACCTGGGGCTTCCGCGCCGCGACGGGCTTGCGGTGCTGCGCACGCTGCGGGCGAAGGGCAACGACGTGCCGGTGCTGGTCATCACCGCGCGTGACGCGGTCGCCGACCGCGTGGCCGGGCTCGATGCGGGCGCCGACGATTACCTGGTTAAGCCGTTCGACCTGGACGAGCTCGCCGCGCGCGTGCGCGCGGTGCTGCGCCGCCGCGCGGGCCGCTCGAGCGCGCTCTTGCGCGTGGGAGAGCTGGAGATCGATGCCGCGACGCGGCGCGTGCGCTGGAAGGGCCGCGAGGTGCAGCTCTCGGCGCGCGAGTACGCGCTGCTCGAGGCGCTCTCCGACCGTCCCGGCGGGTTCCTGTCGCGCGCGCAGCTCGAGGAGCGGCTCTACGGCTGGGACGAGGAGGTCGCGAGCAACGCGGTCGAGGTGCATATCCACGCCCTGCGCCGCAAGCTCGACCCGGCCCTCATCCGCAACGTGCGCGGCCTGGGATACAGCCTCGCGAAGGACGAGTGATGTCGATCCGGCACCGGCTCCTCGTATGGCTGCTCTCGAGCGTGCTCGCCGGCGGCCTCCTCGCCGCCGGCGTCGTGTTCCTCCAGGCGCGCACGCAGGCGAACGAGCTCTTCGACTACCAGCTGCGCCAGCTCGCGCTCACGCTTCGCGACCGCATCTACCTGCCGACGCAGCTCGCCGAGGTGCTGCAGGGCGAGGAAGCGCTCGACTTCGTGATCCAGGTGTGGGCGCCCGACGGCACGCGGCTCTACGTCTCGCACCCGCAGGTGCACGTGCCGAGCGCGGTGCAGCTCGGCTTCAGCGACGTGCGCACCGACGCGGGCCGCTGGCGCGTGTTCGCGATCCAGCAGCGCGGGCTCACGATCCAGGTGGCGCAGCCGACCTCCGTGCGCGGCCGCCTCGCGCTCGGCGCCGCGTGGCGGACGCTGATCCCGTTCCTCGTCGCGCTGCCGCTGATGGGGCTGGTCATCTGGCGCCTCGTGGGGCGCGAGCTGCGCTTCCTGCAATCGACGGCGCAGGACGTCGCGCGGCGCACGCCCGAGTCGCTCGAGCCGATCGCGAGCGAGGCGGTGCCCGAGGAGATCGAGCCGCTCGTCGCGGCCCTGAACGGCCTCCTCGGGCGACTGGGGCACGCGCTCGCGCAGCAGCGCGACTTCATCGCCGATGCCGCGCACGAGCTGCGCACGCCGCTCACGGCGCTGCGCCTGCAGCTGCAGCTCGCCGAGCGCGCCCAGGATCCCGTCGACCGCGAGCGCGCACACGCGATGCTGCGCGAGGGCATCGTGCGCGCCACGCGCGTGGTGGAGCAGCTGCTCGCGCTCGCGCGCCAGGACCCGGAGGCGCCGGTGGAAAGCGACACGCCGGTGGACCTGGCGGAGCTCGCGAAGAGCGTGGCGCTCGCGCAGGAGCCGTCGGCCGCGGCGCGCGGGCTCGCGCTCGCCGCGCAAGTCGACGGTCCCGCCGCCGTGAAGGGCGATCGCGAGGCGCTGCGCACGCTCGCCGAGAACCTGGTCGACAACGCGATCCGCTACACGCCGCAGGGGCAGGTCACCGTGCGCGCGGCGCACGCGGGCCGCGAGGTTTGGCTCGAGGTGGAGGACACCGGCCCCGGCATCGCGCTCGAGGAGCGCAGCCGCGTCTTCGACCGCTTCTATCGCGGCGAGGGCGCCGCCGCCGGCGGCAGCGGCCTCGGGCTCGCGATCGTTCGCCGCATCGCCGAGCGCCATCGCGGACGCGTGGAATTGCTCGACCCGCTCGACGGACGAGGGCTGCGGGTCCGGGTGACGCTGCCGGCAGCCTAGCCCGAAAAGGGGTCTGACCCCTTATTCGACCCTGATTCGGCGGCGCTGGCACGCTCCCTGCCGCGGATCTCTTCTTAAGTCTTGCTTAAGCACACCCTTCCACACTCTGCCTCATCGGGCCCCCACGAGGCCCAGCATCCATCGAGCGGAGGAAGCATGAAATCGAAGAGCATCATCGCCAGCCTGGTCGGGGCCGGCCTCATCGCGGGCGGAGCCGCGGCCTGGCGCGGGCATCTCGAGGGTCCGTATGGCATCGCGCACGCCACCGTCGCCACCGCCGCGGCCACCGCGGCCGGCGTCGCGGCGCCGGCGGCAAATCCGCTTTCCTCGAGCCTGCCCCTCGACGGCTTCAGCGCCCTGGTCGCCAAGTATGGCCCTGCCGTGGTGAACATCACCGTCGAGGGAAGCGCCAAGATGGCCTCGAACGAAGGCCCCGCGATCCAGATCCCGGGCGTCGATCCCAACGACCCGCTGTTCCAGTTCTTCCGCGGCTTCCGCATCCCGCAGCAGGGCGGGCAGGTGGTGCCGATGCGCGGCGAGGGCTCGGGCTTCATCGTGAACTCCGACGGGTACATCCTCACCAACGCGCACGTGGTCGACCACGCGAACCTCGTCAACGTGAAGCTCACCGACCGGCGCGAGTTCAAGGCGAAGGTCGTCGGCGAAGACAAGGACAGCGACATCGCGCTCATCAAGATCGACGCGAAGAACCTGCCCACGGTGAAGATCGGCAGCTCCCGCGACGCGAAGGTGGGCGAGTGGGTGGTCGCGATCGGCTCGCCCTACGGCTTCGAGAACTCGGTGACCGCCGGCATCGTGAGCGCCAAGTCGCGCTCGCTTCCGGACGCGACCTACGTGCCGTTCATCCAGACCGACGTGCCCGTGAACCCGGGCAATTCGGGCGGCCCGCTCTTCAACCTCGCCGGCGAGGTGATCGGCATCAACTCGCAGATCTACACCCGCACCGGCGGCTTCCAGGGCCTGTCGTTCGCGATCCCGATCGAGGTCGCGATGAACGTGAAGGACCAGCTGATGAAGACGGGCCACGTCACGCGCGGCCACCTCGGCGTCACGGTGCAGGACGTGAACGCGAGCCTCGCCGACTCCTTCGGCCTCGACCGCCCGCGTGGCGCGCTCGTCGCCTCCGTGGACCCGAGCAGCCCCGCGGCCAAGGGCGGCGTGAAGGCGGGCGACATCATCCTCGCCTATAACGGCAACCCGATCGAGCGCGAATCGGACCTGCCGCTGCTCGTGGGCAACACGCCGCCGGGCCAGAAGGCGAAGCTCGAGGTGTGGCGCGACCACGCGACGAAGACGATCACGGTCTCGACCGGCAAGGCGACCGACGAGACCGTCGCGAGCAACGACACCGGCGCGGACAACGGCGGCAAGCTCGGCCTCGCGGTGCGTCCGCTCACGCCGCAGGAGCGCCAGGAGAACAACGGCAAGGGCGGCCTGCTGGTCGAGCAGGTGAGCGGCGCGGCGGCCCACGCCGGCGTGCAGCCGGGCGACATCGTGCTCTCGTTGAACGGCAAGCCCGTGCATTCGGCGAACGATCTGCGCTCGCAGGTGGAGAAGAGCGGCAAGCACGTGGCGCTCCTCATCCAGCGGAACGACCGGCAGCTCTTCGTCCCGATCGACCTGGGCTGAGCGAAATGCCGGCGGGCCGGGCGACCGGCCCGCCGCGCGGCAAGCAGCAGGAGACAGAAAGGAGGACGTCATGATGCAGCAGGCCATCGCATGCGCCGTGGCGGCGAGCGCCGCCCTGGCGGCTTCGGCGGCCATCCCGCCCGCTTACCTGGACCACCTTCCGCCCGCGCAGATCTCGCCGGACGGCGTCGAGTACCTCACGGGCGGCAAGACGCCGCAGGAGGCCGACGCGGTGAAGCGCGCCGCGCAGGAGTTTCCGCTCGAGCTCGTGTTCGTCGAGCGCGACGGAAAATCCGAGCGCCACCTCTACGACAACCCGATCGTGATCCGCGACACGAAGGGCAAGGTGGTCTTCGCCGGACGCACCGACGGGCCGTACTTCCTCGCGCGCCTTCCCGCGGGCCGCTACACGGTGACGACGCACTGGGATTCGTGGTCGTTCACGAAACCGGTGACGATCGGGCCGGACCGCAGCCGCGTGGTGTTCGAGTGGAAGAAGCTTCCCCGCACGAATCTCGTCGCGGAAGTGGAGAACGGCTAGAAGGGCCGTGGCGGGCGGAGGCGAAGGGCGGGAAACGCAGATGAACGCAGATGGAGCGCAGATGTACGCAGAGAAGGGTCGGCAGGTTCTCGAGGCTGTCCCGGGCCTCGCGATCCGCCGGTCGCATCGTATGGCCTCATCTGCGGAAGTCTGCGTTTCATCTGCGTTCATCTGCGTTTCCCGCATTTGGCTTGCCGCAGCCACGGTCCTACCTCGCTGCGAGGATCGCCTCGGCGAGCTCGGCGAAGCCGGCGGAGCCGCGCGAGGGCGTGACCCACGCCGGAAGGATCGTCATGAGGTCCGCCATGTCGCGCACGTTCGCCACGCCGACCGCGTTCGGGAAGAAGCCGAACATCGGCTGGTCGTTGGGCGAATCGCCCGCGAAGACGAGCGACTCGCGAGCGGCCGCGGCGTCGATCGCGAAGTCCTCGGCGAGCATGAGCCGCGTCGTGGAAAGCTTGTCGTAGCCGCCGAACCAGCCGTTCACGTGGATCGAGCTCACCTTGGCGGTGAGGCCTTCCGCTTCCAGGATCGCCACGATGCGCGCGACCGCCTCGCGCGGCAGCTGCGGCACGTCCTCGCGGAAATCGATCGCGAGGTCGGCCTCGCGGTACGGCTGGTCGGAAGCGATCGCGCAGCCCGGCACCTCGGAAAGGACGCGCCGCGCGATCGCCTCGAGCCGCGCCGCGCGCCGCGCGCGCTCGGCATCCCCGATCACGTAGCGCTTCACGAGCTTTCCGGCGTGCGCGTCGTGCCGGAACCAGAACGCGCCGTTCTCGCCCACCACCGCGTCCACCGGCCACATGCGCGCGATGTGGTCGCACCAGCCTGCCGGACGACCTGTGACCGGCACCACGAGGAGCCCCGCCGCGCGCAGCCGCTCGAGCGCGGCGAAGGCGACCGCGTGCAGCTTCCCCTCGGTGGTGAGCGTGTCGTCGATGTCGGTGAGCACCGCGCGCACCGCGGCGAGCCCCGCGCGCGGGAACTCGGCGAGCGGCCTCATCGCCCGAGGAACGACTTCACCGCATCGCGCGCCGCTTCGTCCATGTGCAGCCCGCACTTGGTGCGGCGCCACAGCACGTCCTGCGCGGTCTCGGCCCATTCCTCCGCCACGAGATAGTCGACCTCGCGCTCGGTGAGCCCGGCGCCGAAATGGCGGCCGAGGTCGGCGATCGAGCGCGCGTCGCCGAGGATGCGCGGCGCGCGGCTGCCGTGGCGGCGCACGATGCCGTCGACCAGGTCGCGGCCGAGCGTCGAGTAGCGCGCGTACATCTCGTCCCGGAACGCGTTGAAGCGCCCGACGTCGCCGCCCGGGAGCGGCTCTTTCGCGGTCCACGGGCCCTTCATGCCCGGGAACCAGGGCGCGAGCTTCGCGATCGCTTCCTCCGCGAGGCGCCGATAGGTCGTGATCTTCCCGCCGAAGACGGTAAGGAGCGGCGCCTCGCCCGCGGAGCCGTCCACCTTGAGCACGTAATCGCGCGTCACCTTCGACGGATCGGCCGCTCCGTCGTCGTAGAGCGGCCGCACTCCCGCGTAGCTCCACGCGATGTCGCCCTCGGAGAGGGGCCTGGCGAGGAAGCGGTTCGCCGCCCCGAGAAGGTAGCGCGTCTCCTCCGGCGAGATGCTCCACCCCTCCTGCACGTCGTCGATGGGAACGTCGGTCGTGCCGATCAGGCTGAAGCGCCCCTCGTAGGGGATCACGAAGACCACGCGCTTGTCCGGGTTCTGCAGGATGTACGCGTGCCCCTGCGAATGCACGCGCGGCACGACGATGTGGCTTCCCTTCACGAGGCGCACGCGCTCGGCGATGCGCTCGCCGGCGACGTGGCCCAGCACGTCGACGACCCACGGTCCCGCGGCGTTCACGAGCGCCTTCGCGCGCACGGCATGGGGCTCGCCGCCGACGGGCTGCAGCGTCGCTTCCCACGCGCCGTCCACGCGTCGCGCCGAGACGAAGCGCGTGCGCGCGAGCACCTGGCCCCCCTTCTCGCGCGCGCCGATCGCGTTGAGGAGCGTGAGGCGCGAGTCGTCCACGCGGCAATCGGAATACACGAAGCCGCTGCGGTAGCGCCCCTGCAGGCCCGCGGAGAGCTCGGCGTGCGGAAACGCGACGGCCTTCGAGCCGGGCAGCGTGATGCGCCCGCCCAGGTGGTCGTAGAGCCACAGTCCGGCGCGGATCATCCACGCCGGCCGCATGCTCGCGTCGTGGGGCAGCACGAAGAGGAGCGGCCGGATGATGTGGGGTGCCAGCCGCAGCAGCACCTCGCGCTCCTGCAGCGCCTCGCGCACCAGCCCGAAGTCGTACTGCTCGAGGTAGCGCAGCCCGCCGTGGATGAGCTTGGAGCTCGCCGAGCTGGTCGCGGAGCCCAGGTCCGAGCGCTCGGCGAGCAGCACGGAAAGGCCGCGGCCCGCGGCGTCGCGGGCGATGCCGGCGCCGTTGATGCCGCCGCCGACGATCAGGAGGTCGGAAACCGGCCCCACTGCGCCCACCACAGCAGCCCCAGCGTCGTCTTGGTATCGGTGATGAGGCCTTCGCGCACCCACTCGAGCGCATCGGCGATCTTCGCCTCGAAGTGCTCGAGGTGCTCGCCGTCGTCGAGGTCGCGGCCGACGTGGGAGAGGCCGCGCGCGCCGTAGAGCTCGATCACCTCGGTCGAATAGCCGATGCACGGATCGAGCACGGCGATGCGCCACCATCGGGCCGCCTCGCAGCCGCATTCCTCGGCGAGCTCGCGGCGCGCGGTCTCGAGCGGCGGCTCGCCGGGCTCGAGCTTGCCCGCGGGAAGCTCGATGAAGTGGCGCCGCCCGGGATGGCGGTACTGGCGCTCGAGGAGCACCGTCTCCTCGTCCACGAAGGCGAGGACCACGACCGCGCCGGGATGCACGACGTATTCGCGCCAGGCGACGTTGCCGTCGGGCAGGCGCACCTCGTCGCGGCGCACCTTGACGAGCCCGCCGTCGAAAGCGAGCTTCGACGAGAGCTGGCGCTCGGTGAAGTCCTGCGTGAACTCGGGGAGCTTGGCCGCCATCACATCGAGGCGGCGATGGCGCGCACGCACAGGTTCAGGAGCGGCGACGGAAGGATGCCGAGGACGAGCGTCGCGAGCCCGGCGGCGGAAAGCACCCACCGCGTGCCGGGATGCGGGTCGATGGTGATCTCGCCGGCGGGCGCCTCCATGTACATGAGCCGCACGATGCGCAGGTAGTAGAACGCGCCCACCACCGAGAGCAGCAGCGCGAGGACCACGAGCCAGGTGTAGCCGGCGTCGAGCACCGCCTGCAGCACCGCGAGCTTCGCGAAAAACCCCACCGTCGGCGGGATGCCCGCGAGCGAGAACATCACGATCAGCATCATGAAGGCGAACCACTTCGACTTCTGGTTCAAGCCGCGGAAGTCGTCGATGTTCTCGGCCTCGAAGCCCGCGCGCGACAGCAGCAGGATCGCGCCGAAGGAGCCGAGGGTCATCAGCGCGTAGCTGATCGCGTAGAAGAGCGCCGCCCCGTAGCCCGTGTCGTTCCCGGCGATGATGCCGAGCGCGAGGAAGCCCATGTGCGAGATGGTCGAGTAGGCGAGCATGCGCTTCAGGTTCGATTGGGCGATCGCCACGACGTTGCCGACCAGGAGCGAGCACACGGCGAGCACGACCAGCATCTGCTGCCAGTCGCCGCTCATGCCCGCGAGGCCGTAGGCGAGGAGGCGCAGGATGAAGGCGAGCGCGGCGAGCTTGGGCGCCGCGCCGATGTAGAGGGTCGCCGGCGTGGCGGCGCCGTCGTAGACGTCGGGGATCCACATGTGGAAGGGAGCGGCGCCCAGCTTGAAGGCGATGCCCGCGACCACGAACACGAGGCCGAAGACGCCCAGCATCGCCTGGGACTCGCCGCGCGAGACGGCGGCGGCGATCCGGGTGAGCTCGAGCGAGCCGGTGGCGCCGTAGATCATCGACATCCCGTAGAGCAGCAGCCCCGAGGCGAGGGCTCCGAGCACGAAGTACTTCATCGCGGCCTCGGTCGCGCGCGCCGAGTCGCGCTCCAGCGCCACCATCGCGTACTGCGAGAGCGCCATGAGCTCGAGCCCCAGGTAGAGCGTGAGGAAGTCGTGCGCCGAGATCATCACCATCATCCCGAGCGTGCCGAAGAGCGCGAGCGTGAGGAACTCGCCCGTGAGGAGCCCGCGCAGCTGCAGGTACGAGCGGCCCATCGCGAGCGTCGCCATCACGGTGAGGAGGGTCGCCACCTTGAGCACCTGTCCGAGGAGGTCGGAGACGTACATGCCGTGCAGCGTCACCTCGGCGGGACTGCCCACCTGGCCCAGGGTGACCGCTGCGGCCGCCGCGAGCGCCGCCTGCGTGAGCCAGTAGGTGGCGTGGCGCTGCTCGCGGGCGCCGCGCAGGTACAGGTCCGCGACGAGGATCGCGGCGGCGAGCGCCAGGAGCACGATCTCCGGCAGCGCCGGCGCGATGGTCGCGAAGGAGAAGGTGGCGGTGGTCATCGGGACCTCACTGGAGCTTGCTCCGCTCCACGTGCTGGAGGAGCCTGTGGACCGTCGGGTTCGCCACGTCGGCGAGCGGCTTCGGGTAGACGCCGAGCGCCAGCACCGCGGCGGCGAGGATCACGAGGAAGGCGAGCTCGCGCGCTCCCACGTCCTTCAGCTTCGCGACCTTCTCGTTCGCGACCTCGCCGTACACGACGCGCTTCACCATCCACAGCGTGTAGGCGGCCCCGGTGATGAGCGTGGTCGCGGCGAGGAACGTCATCCAGAAGCTCACCTTCATGGTGCCGAGGATCACCAGGAACTCGCCCACGAAGCCGCTCGTGCCCGGCAGCCCCGAGTTCGCCATCGCGAAGAGCACGAAGAACGCGGCGAAGACCGGCATGGTGTTCGCGACCCCGCCGTAGTCGGCGATCTGGCGCGAATGCACGCGGTCGTAGAGCACGCCCACGCACAGGAAGAGCGCCGCCGAGACGAAGCCGTGCGAGATCATCTGCACGATGCCGCCCAGCATGCCGTCGGCGGTGAAGATGAAGAAGCCGAGCGTCACGAACCCCATGTGCGCGATCGACGAGTAGGCGATGAGCTTCTTCATGTCGGACTGCACCAGCGCGACCAGGCCGATGTAGACCACGGCGATCAACGACAGCGTGATCATGAAGCCCGCGAGGTAATGCGAGGCGTCGGGCGCGATGGGCAGGTTGAAGCGCAGGAACCCGTAGCCGCCGATCTTCAACGTGATCGCCGCGAGGATCACCGAGCCGCCGGTGGGCGCCTCGACGTGCGCGTCCGGCAGCCACGTGTGCACCGGCCACATCGGCACCTTCACCGCGAACGACATGAACATCGCGAGGAAGATGAGGACCTGCGGCGTGAAGCCGAGCGGCACGTGCTGGAAGTCGAGGATCTCGAAGCTGCCGTTGGTCTGCCAGTAGAGGTAGATGAACGCGGCGAGCATGAGGAGGGAGCCCAGCAGCGTGTAGAGGAAGAACTTCACGGCGGCGTAGACGCGGTTGGGCCCGCCCCAGATCCCGATGATGAGGAACATCGGGATCAGCATCGCCTCGAAGAAGACGTAGAAGAGGATCGCGTCCAACGCGGCGAAGGTGCCGTTGATGAGGCCCGACATGATGAGGAAGGCGGCGAGGTACTGGCCGACCTTCTCCGTCACCACTTCCCAGTGCGCGATCACCACCAGCACCGTCATGAGGCTGTTCAGCAGGATGAGCGGCATCGAGATGCCGTCGACCCCGAGGTGGTAGTTCACGTTGAAGCGCGGGATCCACGAGCCCATCTCGGTGAACTGCATGTCCGCGGTGGGCTGGAACCCGGTCCATAGCGGCAGGCACACGAGCAAGCCCAGGATCGAGCCCACGAGGGCCGTCCAGCGCGCGGCCGCGGGCGCCCGGTCGTTGCCGATGGCGAGCACCGCGACGCCGAAGGCGATCGGCAGCCAGATCGTCAACGAGAGCAGGTATCCCTGGAACATTTTTTCTTCTCGCCTGGCGTTGGGGCTAGAGCTTGAGGAGGTACACCCAGAAGAAGCTCAGCAGCGCGAACACGCCGAAGATCATCGTGAACGCGTAGTGGTAGATGTAGCCGGTCTGCATGCGGCGCGCCACGGAGGCGAACCACCCGATGAGCCGCGCGGTGCCGTTCACCATGACGCCGTCGATGAGCGTGCGGTCGCCCCAGAGCCAGAGGCCGGAGCCCAGCTTCCTCATGCCGCCGGCGAAGAACCAGTCGTTGAAGTCGTCGAGGTAGTACTTGTGCTCGAGGATCGTCGCGAGGAAGCCGGCCTTCTCCTTCACCACCGCGGCGGCGCCCGGCTTCAGGATGTAGAGGTAGTAGGCGATCGCCACGCCGGCGAGTGCCAGCCAGAGCGGCAGCGAGGCGAAGGAATGCAGCACCATCGGCCACCAGCCCTCGAACTCCTTCGCCATCTCCTCCATGGTGGGCGTCGCGACGATCGCGCCCTCGAACCAGCCGCCGTAGAGCATCGGCCGGATCGTCATCGCGCCGATGAAGATCGAGGGGATCGCGAGGAGCACCAGCGGCACCGTCACCACCCAGGGCGACTCGTGGGGCTTGCCGCGCATCGCCTCGTGGTGCGGCTCCTCGACGCCGTGGGGCTCGTGCCCCGCGTGGCTTTCGAAGCGCTCCTCGCCGTGGAACGCGTAGAAGAGCAGCCGGAACGAGTAGAGCGCGCCCACGAACACCGCGCCCAGCGCGAGCACGTAGGCGAAGGTGTGGCCCCACAGGTGCGAGGCGGCGAGCGCCTCGATGATGGAATCCTTGGAGAAGAACCCGGCGAAGGGGGGGATGCCGGCGTTCGCGAGCGTGCCGACGAGCACCGTCGCGTAGGTGATCGGCAGGTACTTCGCGAGCCCGCCCATCCTGCGCATGTCCTGCTCGTGGTGCAGGGCGATGATCACGGAGCCCGCGCCCAGGAAGAGCACCGCCTTGAAGAACGCGTGCGTCATGAGGTGGAAGATCGCGACCGGGTAGGCCGAGGCGCCGAGCGCCACCGTCATGTAGCCCAGCTGCGAGAGCGTCGAGTAGGCGATCACCCGCTTGATGTCGTACTGCACCAGCGCCACCAGCGCCATGAAGAACATGGTGATCGCGCCCACCACCAGCACGAACGAGCGCGCGGTCGCCGAAAGCTCGAAGAGAGGCGACATGCGCGCGACCATGAAGATGCCCGCCGTCACCATCGTCGCCGCGTGGATCAGCGCGGAGATCGGGGTCGGGCCCTCCATCGAGTCCGGCAGCCACACGTGCAGCGGGAACTGCGCGCTCTTGCCCATCGCGCCGACGAAGAGGCAGATGCAGATGATCGTGAGGAGCGACCACTGCAGGCCGGGCACCAGGTCCACGTACGCGTTCGCGAACTCGCGCGCGTTCGCGAACACCGGCCCATAGTCGAGCGTCCCGAACACCGTGAAGATGACCGCGATGCCGAGCAGGAACCCGAAGTCGCCGACGCGGTTGGCGAGGAAGGCCTTGAGGCTGGCGTAGATCGCGCTCGGGCGCGTGTACCAGAAGCCGATCAGGAGGTACGAGACCAGGCCCACCGCCTCCCAGCCGAAGAAGAGCTGCAGGAAGTTGTTCGCCATCACCAGCATCATCATCGAGAAGGTGAAGAGCGAGATGTAGGCGAAGAAGCGCTGGTAGCCCGGGTCGTCCGCCATGTAGCCGATGGTGTAGACGTGCACCATGAGCGACACGAAGGTGACCACGCACATCATCGTTACGGTGAGGCGGTCGAGGAGGAAGCCCACCTGCATGGCGAACCCGTCGCCCGCGAGCCACTGGTAGAGCGCCGAATCGAGCCGCGCGCCGTGCGTCACCTGCAGGAGGCACCCCACCGACGCGGCGAAGGAGATCGCCACCGAGAGGATCGTCACCGAGTGGGCGAACGCGCGGCCGAGCTTCCAGCCGAGGAACCCCGCGAGGATCGAGCCCGCGAGCGGCGCGAAGGCCGCGATGCAGGCGAGGGTCATCAGGTCCATGTTGTTGTTGTCTCCCGGCGCGGCTCAGCCCTTGAGCCGCCGGAGGTCGTCGACTTGGATGGAGTGGAGGTTGCGGAAGAGCGCCACCAGGATCGCGAGGCCGATCGCCGATTCCGCCGCGGCCACGGTGAGGATGAAGAACACGAACACCTGCCCCGAGAGGTCGCCCAGCGCCTGCGAGAAGGCGACGAAGTTCATGTTCACGGCGAGGAGCATCAGCTCGATCGCCATCAGCAGCACGATCAGGTTCTTGCGGTTCATGAAGATGCCGATCACGCTGATCGCGAAGAGCAGCGCGCCGAGGACGAGGTAGTGCTGGACGGGGATCATTCGGCGCCCTTTTCGCGTGGTTGCTCGCGCCTCGCCGTGGTCTCGGGCGCGAGCTTCACGATCTTCAGCCGGTCGCCCGGGTGCGCCGAGAGCTGGCGCGCCGGGTCCTGGTACTTGGTCTCCTTGCGATGCCGCAGCGTGAGCGCGATGGCGGCGATGATGGCCACCAGGAGGATCACCGCCGCGACCTCGAAGGGGAAGACGTACTCCGTGTAGATCACCTCTCCGAGCGCGCGGGTGTTGGAGTAGTCCGGCCCGGGCGCGGCACCGCCCGTGCCGACGGCACCTTTCAGCAGCAGCGCGATCATCTCCGCGGCCATGACGACGCCCACGAACAGGCCCAGCGGCAGGTTCCTCCAGAACCCCTCGCGCAGCCGGTCGATGTTGATGTCGAGCATCATCACGACGAAGAGGAAGAGCACCATCACCGCACCCACGTAGACCAGCACCAGCGTGAGCGCGAGGAACTCCGCGTAGGCGAGCAGCCAGAGCGCGGCGGCGCTGAAGAACGAGAGCACGAGGAAGAGCGCCGCGTGCACGGGATTGCGGACCAGGACCACGGCGAGCGCCGCCGCGAGCAGCACGATGCCGTAGAACCAGAAGAGGATGACGGGAAGGTTCATGTCAGCGGTAGCGCGCGTCCTCGGCCCGGTCGCGCGCGATCTCGGCCTCGAACCGGTCGCCGATCGCGAGCAGCATCGGCTTCGTGTAGAGCAGGTCGCCGCGCGATTCTCCGTGGTACTCGATGAAGCGCGTCTCGACGATGGAATCGACCGGGCAGCTCTCCTCGCACAAGCCGCAGAAGATGCACTTCACGAGGTCGATGTCGTAGCGCGTGGTGCGGCGCGTGCCGTCGTCGCGCTGGTCGCTCTCGATCGTGATGGCGAGCGCGGGGCACACCGCCTCGCACAGCTTGCAGGCGATGCAGCGCTCCTCGCCGTTGGGGTAGCGGCGCAGCGCGTGCAGCCCGCGCATGCGCGGGCTCGCCGGCGTCTTCTCCTCGGGATAGAGGATCGTGATCTTGCGGGAGAAGAGGTAGCGCCCCGTGAGCTTCAGCCCCTTCACGAGCTCCCAGAGCATGAAGCTCGATGCGAATTCCCTCACGCGGGCGAGCATGGTCAGTGTCCGAACCACAGGCGCACGACCGGCCAGTGCGCGATCGGGTCCATCATCGCGACCGCCACCACGCCGATCCACACCAGGGTGACGGGGATGAACACCTTCCAGCCGAGCCGCATGATCTGGTCGTAGCGGTAGCGCGGGAAGGAGGCCCGGATCCAGAGGAAGAAGAACATCAGGATCGCGGTCTTCGCGAGCAGCCACGCGACGCTCGGGGCCGCGAGCCACGAGATCGCCGGACCCGCCTCGCGGATCGCCGGGATGTCGAGCGGCGAGAGCCATCCGCCCCAGAAGAGGATCGGCGAGATGGTCGAGATGAGGATCATGTTCGCGTACTCGGCGAGGAAGAACACCGCGAAGGCCATGCCCGAGTACTCGACGTGGAAGCCCGCCACGATCTCGCTCTCGCCCTCCGCGACGTCGAAGGGGTGGCGGTTGGTCTCGGCGAGGCCGGCGATGTAGTGCACGAGGAAGAGGGGGAAGAGCGGGATCCAGAACCAGCCGAGGATCCCCCAGTCCGTGTGCTGGCGCTCGACGATCTGCGAGAGGTTCATGCTGCCGCCCGCCATCAGCGCCCCGACGATGGCGAAGCCCATCGCGAGCTCGTAGGCCACCATCTGCGCGGCGGCGCGCATCGAGCCCAGGAACGCGTACTTCGAGTTCGACGCCCAGCCGGCGATGATGATGCCGTAGACGCCCAGCGAGCTCATGGCGAGGAGGACCAGGATCGCCGCGTCGGCGTTCGAGATCACCCACCCGGGCGCGAACGGCACGATGGACCACGCGGCGAGCGCCGGCGCCACCGAGAGGACCGGCGCGAGCAGGAAGAGCCCCTTGTTCGCGCCCAGCGGAACGATCTGCTCCTTCATGAGGAGCTTGATCGCGTCGGCGATGGGCTGCAGGATCCCCTTGTACCCGACGCGGTTCGGTCCCTTGCGCACCTGCATCCAGCCGATCACCCAGCGCTCGACCAGCTGGTAGTAGAGCACCGTGAGGAGCAGCGGCACGAGCACGACCACGATCATCACCAGCGCGCGGCCGAAGGTATAGGCCTGCGGCCCCCACACGGGCCCGAGCCACTGGTCGGCGTAGCCCTGGATCTGCGTCACGTAGTCGTTCATGCGACCGCTTCCATGCGAACGATGCCCACCGCGACCTCGCCATCGCCCAGCGCGGCGGTCTCCGCGATGCCGCGCGCGAGCCGCACGCAGCCCTCCGGAACCGCGGCATCGGCAACCGCCGTCACGACCGCTTCGCCTTCGCCCTGGCGGATGCGCGCCTGGCCGCCTTCCACGAGCCCCATGGCCGAGAAGGTCGCGGGGTGCAGGCGCGCGACGCGCGCGGCCTTTGCGTCCCCGGTCTTCTGCAGCGGCGGCGAGCGGCGCACGATCGGGTCGGTGGAGTAGATCGGGAACTCCGCGATGCGCTCGAGCTCCGCGGGCACGGCGCGCACCTGCCATTCGAGCGGCGCGATCGCGTTCGAGAGCCCGGCCTTCGCCCAGGCGGCGAGGTCCGGCGCGATGCGCGCGCGCACCTGCTCGATCGTGTCCTCGTCGAAGCCGGGCAGCTCGAGGAGCGTGCCCAGCATGCGCAGGACCTTCCAGAGCGGCCGCGAGTCGCCCTGCGGCTTCACGCAGGCGTTGAAGGACTGGACGCGCCCTTCCATGTTCACCAACGTGCCCGCCGTCTCCGTATACGGGGCGATCGGCAGCATGACATGTGCCGCGTCCGTGGCCGCGCCGCGGTAGGCGGAAAGCACCACCGCGAACTCCGCGCCGGAAAGCGCCTGCATGGCGCCGCGGCCGATGTCGAGACCGACCTCCACGCCCGCGAAGAGGTAGCCGCGGCGGGGCGATTCGATCATCGCCCGCGCGTCGAGGCGCGTCGGCACGACGCCCGCGAGGTGCGCGCCCACCGCGTTGCCGCCGTCGGGAAGGACGCCCACCGTGGCGCCCGTGAGGCGCGCGATCTCGTGGGCGATGGAAAGGAGCACCGCATAGTCCGGATGCTGCTGCGCGTAGTGGCCGAGGAGGATCGCCGAGCGCTTGCCCGAAAGGCTCCCGGCGATGGCGCGCTCCGACTCGCCCACGGCGCGCTTGAGGTCCGCCTTCGGGCTCTCGCCTTTCGCCTGCGCGGCCGCGGCGGCGATCGCGGCGAGTCCTGCTGCGAGCTCCGAGGGCTTCACCACGGAGCGCGCGGCGAGCGGCATCAGCGGATCGTCGGCCGCGACGTGCAGGATCGAGAGCTCGAGGCCCTTCTTCGTGCCCGCCCGCAGGCGCACCGAGACGAGCGGCTGCTCCTTGCGGATGTTGCAGCCCACGAGGAGCACGCCTTCGAGCTCCTCGAGCGCGGCGAGCGGCATGCCCAGCCACGGCGCGCCCTCGGCCTTCGCGCGGAAATCCGACTGGTGGATCCGATGATCGATGTTGCCGGTGCCCAGGCCTTTCGCGAGCGCGGCGCCGAGGTGGAATTCCTCGAGCGTGAGCTGCGGGCCGAAGAGCATGCCGAGCGCGTCGGGGCCGTGGCGCGCGACGATGTCCTTCAGGCCGTGCGCGGCCGCTTCCAGCGCCTCCGGCCAGTCCACCTCGGCCCATTCGCCGGCGCGCTTCACCATCGGGTGCAGCAGGCGCTCCTCGGAGTTGAGGCCCTCGTAGGCGAAGCGGTCGCGGTCCGAGAGCCAGCAGTCGTTCACCGCGTCGGTCTCGATCGGCAGCACGCGCATCACGCGGTCGCCCTTCGACTGCACCATGACGTTGGAGCCGAGCGAGTCGTGCGGGCTCACGCTGCGGCGCCGGGAGAGCTCCCAATTGCGCGCGGTGTAGCGGAAGGGCTTCGACGTAAGGGCGCCCACCGGGCAGATGTCGATCATGTTGCCCGAGAGCTCGGAGTCGACGCTGCGGCCCACGAAGGTGACGATCTCCTCGTGCTCCCCACGGCCCGCCATGCCGAGCTCCATGATGCCGGCGATCTCCTGGCCGAAGCGCACGCAGCGCGTGCACTGGATGCAGCGCGTCATGTCCGTGGAGATGAGCGGGCCCAGGTTCTTGTTCACCACGACGCGCTTGGCTTCCTCGTAGCGCGAGGTGGATTGCCCGTAGCCCACGGCGAGGTCCTGCAGCTGGCATTCGCCGCCCTGGTCGCAGATCGGGCAGTCGAGCGGATGGTTGATGAGCAGGAACTCCATCACGCCCTTCTGCGCGTCGATCGCGGCCGCCGAGTGCGTGTACACCTTCATGCCCTCGGTCGCGGGCGTGGCGCAGGCCGGCAGCGGCTTGGGCGCCTTCTCCACCTGCACCAGGCACATGCGGCAATTGGCCGCGATGGAGAGCTTCTTGTGGTAGCAGAAGTGCGGGATGTAGATGCCGAGCTTCACCCCGGCGTCCATCACCGTGGCGCCGCTGTCGACCGTCACCGGCTTGCCGTCGATCTCGAGGTTGATGGCCATTCGATCAGCTCAGAAAAAACCGGGGACAGACCACATTTTCCAAAGCGCGTAACGACGCGCGTTGGTCATTGGTATCGCCCTTTGGAAAATGTGGTCTGTCCCCGGTTTTCATTTCAATCCGCCGCCATTTTGGCAAGGTCGAGGTTCGGGGAGCTGTAGCCGCCCGCTCTCACCAGGCAGCGCTTGTGGTCGATGTGATGCTGGAATTCGTCGCGGTAGGTCTTCACGAACGCACGCACCGGCATCGCCGCGGCGTCGCCGAGGGCGCAGATGGTGCGTCCCTGGATGTTGTCCGCGAGGTCGAGGAGGAGATCCAGGTCCTCCTGGCGCCCTTCCCCGTTCTCGATGCGGTGGAGGATGCGGTAGAGCCAGCCGGTGCCCTCGCGGCACGGCGTGCACTGGCCGCACGATTCCTCGTAGTAGAAGTAGGCGAGGCGCTCGGCCGCCTTCACCATGCAGGTGTCCTCGTCCATCACGATCACCGCGCCGGAGCCCAGGAACGAGCCCGCCTTCGCGATGGAGTCGTAGTCCATGTCGAGGCTCATCATCACATCCGCGGTGAGCACCGGCATGGAGGAGCCGCCGGGGATCACGCCCTTCAATTTCTTCCCGCCGCGCATGCCGCCCGCCATCTCGAGCAGCTTCGCGAACGGCGTGCCGAGCTTCACCTCGTAGTTGCCGGGGCGGTTCACGTGGCCGGAGACGGAGAAGATCTTGGTGCCGCCGTTGTTGGGCTTGCCGAGCGCGAGGAACCAATCGGCGCCGTTGGCGATGATGCCGGGCACCGCGGCGAAGGTCTCGGTGTTGTTGATGGTGGTGGGCTTGCCGTAGAGGCCGAAGGTCGCGGGGAAGGGCGGCTTGAAGCGCGGGTTGCCCTTCTTGCCCTCGAGCGACTCGAGGAGCGCGGTTTCCTCGCCGCAGATGTAGGCGCCGTAGCCGTGGCACGCGTGGAGCTCGAAATCGAAGCCGCCGCCGAGGATGTTCCCGCCGAGGTAGCCGGCCTCGCGCGCCTCCTCGAGCGCCCGCTCGAAGCGCTCGTACTCGCTCCAGATCTCGCCGTGGATGTAGTTGTAGCCCACCGTCGCGCCGATGGCGTAGCCGCCGATGATCATGCCCTCGATCAATGCATGCGGGTTGCAGCGCAGGATGTCGCGGTCCTTGAACGTGCCCGGCTCGCCCTCGTCGGAGTTGCACACGAGGTAGCGCTGTCCCGTGTAGCTCTTCGGCATGAACGACCACTTGAGCCCGGTCGGAAAGCCCGCGCCGCCGCGGCCGCGCAGCGCCGATTTCTTCACCTCGGCGATCACGGCGTCGGGCGCGATCTTCTCGTCCACGATCCTGCGCAGCGCCCGGTAGCCGCCGCGCTCCTCGTAGGCCTTCAGGCCCCAGTTGTCGCCGTCCAGGCCCTTGAGGATGACGGCGTCGGGACCGTAATCGAGCAGGGTCATCGAATCCCCACCTCCGCGGGGATGACGACGCGAGGCCACCGCCTGGCTGCGTGCCGCATCGTCACTTCAGCTCCTCGATCAGCCGGTCGATCGTCTCGGTCGTCATGCGCGAGCACATGCGCTTGTTGTCGACGAGGAGGACGGGCGCGTCGCCGCACGCGCCGAAGCACTCGCCTTCCTTCACGGTGAAGCGGCCGTCGGCCGACGTCTGGTTGAATTCCTCGACGCCGCAGCGGTGCTTGAGGTGCTCCGCGGCCTCCACGGCGCCGGAGAGCGCGCACGGCAGGTTGGTGCACATCACCAGCTTGTGCTTGCCGGCGGGCTTGAGGTTGTACATGCCGTAGAAGGTGGCGACCTCGTACACCGCGACGGGCGGCATGCCGAGGACGAGCGCGACCTCCTCCATGAGCTGGTTCGGCAGCCAGCCGTGCTGGTCCTGCGCGATCGCGAGCGCCGACATCACCGCCGACTGCCTTCCCGCCGGCGGATACTTGCCGGCCTCGCGCTCGATCTTTCGCAAGGAATCGGCGTTGAGCAGACCCATCGTCAGACCTCGTCCTTCCAGTAGTCGACGGCGCTCGCCGCCGCCGTCATGTGGCGAAGGCGCGTGGCGCCCGCGCCGTACGCGCCGATCTTTCCGGAATCGGGGTACTCGCAGACCTCGGCGGGCATCATGGTGCTCACCGAGATGTAGGCGAGCTCGGCGTCGGAGTCGTTCACGATCTGGTGCGCCGTCTCCGGCCCGCCGGTCGGGCAGCAGATGAAGTCGCCGGCGCGGATGGTGCGCGTCTCCTCGCCGTAGCGCAGCGTGCCCGTCCCGCGCACGATGAAGAACATCTCCTCCTCGCCGCGGTGGCTGTGGAAGGGGCAGGAGCGCTTGCCCGGAGGCACCACGTCGTAGGAGAAGCCGAGGTCCTTCGCCCCCAGCAGCGGCCCGACGCGCACCGCGTCGCACGCGAACTTGCCGCCCTTCTCGAAATGCTCCAGGGCGAGCTCGTCGATGTTGACCACCCTGGCGTCGATCGCGCGGCGTGCGCTGTCGTTCATCGGTCGATGTCCCCGAACACGATGTCCATGGTGCCGATGATCGCGACCACGTCCGCGATCATGTGGCCCTTCGCCATCTCGTCCATGGCGGCGAGGTGCGCGAAGCCCGGCGCGCGCAGCTTGACGCGCCACGGCTTGTTGGCGCCGTCGCTCAGGATGTAGACCCCGAATTCCCCCTTCGGATGCTCGATCGAGGCGTACACCTCGCCCGGGGGGACGTGCATGCCCTCGGTGAAGAGCTTGAAGTGGTGGATGAGGTCTTCCATGTTCTCCTTCATCTGCACCCGCGTAGGCGGCGCCACCTTGTGGTTCGAGGTGATCACCGGACCCGGGTTCTTGCGCAGCCAATCCACGCACTGCCGGATGATCCGGTTCGCCTCGCGCATCTCGTGCATGCGCACGAGGTAGCGGTCGTAGCAATCGCCGTTGGTACCGATCGGGATGTCGAAGTCGAGCCGGTCGTACACCTCGTAGGGCTGCATCTTGCGCAGGTCCCAGACGATGCCGCTGCCGCGCAGCATCGGCCCGGTGAAGCCCAGGGCCTGCGCGCGTTCCGGCGAAACGACGCCGATGCCGACCGTGCGCTGCTTCCAGATGCGGTTCTCGGTGAGGAGCGTCTCGTAGTCGTCGACGCAGCCGGGGAAGCGGTCGGTGAAGTCCTCGACGAAGTCGAGGAGCGAGCCCTGGCGGTTCGCGTTGAGCTCCTTCACCTTCTCCCGCGAGCGCATCTTCGATTCGGCGTACTGCGGCATGCGGTCGGGAAGGTCGCGGTACACGCCGCCCGGACGGTAGTAGGCCGCGTGCATCCTCGCGCCCGAGACCGCCTCGTACGTGTCCATGAGGTCCTCGCGCTCCCGGAACGCGTAGAGGAAGACCGTCATCGCACCCACGTCGAGCGCGTGCGAGCCGATCCAGAGCAGGTGGTTGAGGATGCGCGTGATCTCGTCGAACATCACGCGGATGTACTGCGCGCGGACCGGGACCTCCACGCCGAGCAGCTTCTCGACCGCCATCACGTAGGCGTGCTCGTTGCACATCATGGACATGTAGTCCAGGCGGTCCATGTACGGCACGTTCTGCAGGTACGTGCGCGTCTCGGCGAGCTTCTCGGTGGCGCGGTGCAGCAGGCCGATGTGCGGGTCGGCGCGCTGGATGACCTCGCCGTCGAGCTCGAGCACGAGGCGCAGCACGCCGTGGGCCGCCGGATGCTGCGGCCCGAAGTTCATCGTGTAGTTGCGGATTTCAGCCATCGCAATTGCGCAAGATGAATACGAACTTCATCGTGCCGGGATCAGGAATGGGCATCGCTTCAGCCCGTCTTTCCCGCGTCGCCGTATGCGTCCTCGCGCACCACGCGCGGCACGATCTCGCGCGGCTCGATCGTCACCGGCTGGTAGATCACGCGCTTCAGCTCGGGGTCGTAGCGCATCTCCACGTAGCCCGTGATCGGGAAGTCCTTGCGGAACGGGTGGCCCACGAAGCCGTAGTCGGTGAGGATGCGGCGGAGGTCCGGGTGGCCGCGGAAGACGATGCCGTAGAGGTCGAAGGCCTCGCGCTCGTACCAGTTCGCCGAGGGCCACGCGCCGATCACGGAATCGAGGGCCGGGAAATCGTCGTCGGGGCAATGCACGCGCACCCGCAGGCGCCAGTTGTGCCGGATCGACAGCAGGATGTAGAGCACCGCGTAGCGCGGCCCGTCCGTGCCGCCCGCGATGCCGCGGTAATCGACGCCGAGGAGGTCGAGCTGCGTGGTGAACGCGAGCGACTCGTCGTCGCGCAGGATCGTCGCCGCCTCGAGCAGCCCGGCCGCGCCCACCTCGATGGTGAGCTCGCCGCGGTCGAGGATGCGCGCCTTGAGGTGCGGGCCCAGCGCGCGCTCGAGCGCGGACTGCAGGTCGTCCAGGGAACCGGGCATCCTTTCAGCCCCTCGCGATCGTGTTGGTGCGCCGGATCTTGTTCTGCAGCTGGATCAGCCCGTAGAGCAGCGCCTCGGCGGTCGGCGGGCAGCCGGGCACGTAGATGTCGACGGGGACGATGCGGTCGCAGCCGCGCACGACCGAGTACGAGTAGTGGTAGTAGCCGCCGCCGTTGGCGCACGATCCCATGGAGACCACCCAGCGCGGCTCGGCCATCTGGTCGTAGACCTTGCGCATCGCCGGCGCCATCTTGTTGCACAGCGTGCCGGCGACGATCATGAGATCCGATTGGCGCGGGCTCGGCCGGAACACGATCCCGAAGCGGTCCAGGTCGTAGCGCGAGGCGCCCGCGTGCATCATCTCGACGGCGCAGCACGCGAGCCCGAACGTCATGGGCCACAGCGAGCCGGTGCGGGCCCAGTTGAGGACGTTGTCGACCTGCGTGACGACGAAGCCCTGCTGCGTTACGCCCTGGGAAAGATCAGCCATTGCCCGGATCTCCGGCGACGGCCCGCTCGTCCGGCGCATCCCCGCAGGTGCGGCGGGGCCCCTGCCTGCCGAGCCGGACCGTTATTCCCACTCGAGCGCTCCCTTCTTCCATTCGTAGATGAACCCGACCACCAGGATGCCGAGGAAGATCGCCATGGCGGCGACGCCGAACCAGCCGATGTCGCGCAGCACGATCGCCCAGGGAAAGAGGAACGCGATCTCGAGGTCGAAGATGATGAAGAGGATCGCCACGAGGTAGTACCGGACGTCGAACTTCATCCGCGCGTCTTCGAAAGCCTCGAAGCCGCATTCATAGGGGGACAGCTTCTCGGCGTCGGGGTTCTGCGATCCCGAGAGCCGCGCGAGGACGCCGCTCGTCACCAGCGATCCTACGCCCACGGCGGCGCCGACGGCGAGGAAAAGCAGGATAGGGAAGTAGTTGGCTAGCAATTGAAATGGTGCCGTCGAAGAGACTCGAACTCTTACGCCTTTCGGCACTGCCCCCTCAAGACAGCGTGTCTACCAATTCCACCACGACGGCCTGCATGATCCGGGACGAACCCCGGCAAGACACTGATCTACGGCAATAACGCGTGCTGCTGAACGGCTATTTCGGGATCTCCGCGGATTTTCCGCTCTCCGCGGGAGGCGCCGCCGGCGCCGGTGCCGAGGAAGCAGGCGCCGCCGGTTTCTGCGCCGGGGTCCCTTGCGGGACCGCCGGGATCTCGAGTTGCTGCACGACGCCGCTCGACCTCGACGGCGACGAGAAATAGGTGAGCCCCAGGCTCGTGAGGAAGAACACGGCCGCGAGGATCGCGGTGGTGCGGGAGAGGAAGTTCGCCGCGCCCGCGCTTCCGAAGAGGCTGCCCGCCGACCCGCTGCCGAACGCCGCGCCCATGTCCGCACCCTTGCCGTGCTGCAGCAGCACCAGGACCACGATCGAGATCGCGGCGAGGATGTGCAACACCATGACCAGCGTCTGCATCGAATCTGCCTTTCACCGGGCGACGGCTGCGCGCCAGATCGCCACGAATTCCTGAGCCACCAGCGACGCCCCGCCGACCAGGCCGCCGTCCACATTGGGCATCGCGAACAATTCCGCCGCGTTCGCGCCCTTCACGCTGCCCCCGTACAGGATGGGCAGGCCTTCCGCCACCGCCTTGTCCTTCGCCGCGATGCGCCCGCGGATGAACGCCTGCGCCTCGTCGGCCTGGGCCGCCGTCGCCGTCTTGCCCGTGCCGATGGCCCACACCGGCTCGTAGGCGACGATGCCGCGGTCCAGCCCCGTCACCCCGTACGCGCGCAACAGGGCATCGACCTGGCGCGCGAGGACCGGCTGCGTCTCGCCGCGCTCGCGCTCCTCGAGCGTCTCGCCGACGCAGAAAACCGGCGTGAGGCCCACGTTGCGCGCGGCGACATACTTTTCCGCCGCGACCGCATCCGTCTCCCCGAAGATCGTGCGCCGCTCCGAGTGCCCGACGATCACGTACCGGCAGCCGAACTCGATCAGCATGCGGCCGGACACTTCCCCCGTGTACGCACCCTGGTCGAACCGGCTCAGGTCCTGCGCACCCCACGCGATTCCCGACCCCTCCAGCAGCACCCTCGCCTGGGCGAGATAGGGAGCTGGCACGCACAGGGCGCAGGCGATCGGATTGTCGCGGGGAATGTCCTTGAGGAGCCCCTTCAGCAACGCCTCGTTGCCGGGAAGGCTCCCGTTGAGCTTCCAGTTGCCGATGACGACTTTCGACCGCATCGCGACCCTCGAAACCTTGAGATTTTACCGCGATGCAGCATCGGGTGGCAAATTCGGGAATTGCCGCGCGCTGCGAACCCGCGGCAACGGTGCCGAATTCCCCTTGCGAGGCGAAAACCGCTCTACGCGACGGCGCGTTCGCCTGCGCTGCGCACGGCAGCGGCGATGGATTCGGCGAGGGCCTGGACGTGGGCGCGGTCCTCGCCCTCCACCATCACGCGCACCACCGGCTCCGTCCCGGAGGGGCGCAACAGCACGCGTCCCCGGCCGCCGAGATCCGCCTCGGCGCGTGCCGCCGCGTCGCGCACGGCGGGCGCCTGCAGATCCGGCGTGCCGGCGAGCCGCACGTTCACCAGCACCTGCGGAAGGAGCACCAGCTCGCGGGTGAACTCGGCGAGGCCCTGGCCGCTCGCCACGAGCGCCGCGAGCACCTGCAGCGACGAGATGATGCCGTCGCCGGTGGAGTGGCAGTCGAGGCAGAGGAGGTGGCCGGAATTCTCGCCGCCGCACTCCCACCCGCGCTCGACCAGGCACTCGAGGACATAGCGGTCGCCCACCTTCCCGCGCACGAAGGCAATCCCCATCTCCGCGAGCCGCCGCTCGAGCGCGAAGTTGGTCATCAGGGTGCCGGCGACGCCACCGCGGAGCCTGCCCCCGAGGTGGCGGTCCTTCACGATCGCATAGAGCAGCTGGTCGCCATCGAAGAGGCGCCCGTCGCGGTCGGCCATCGCGAGACGGTCGCCGTCGCCGTCGAAGGCGATCCCGAAGTCGGCGCGGTGCTCGATCACCGCGCGCGCCATCGCCTGCGGGTGGGTCGCGCCGCACGCCTCGTTGATGTTGACGCCGTTGGGCGCGCTTCCCACGGCGACCACTTCGGCGCCCAGCTCCTGGAAGACGCGCACGCCGAGCCGGTAGTCGGCGCCGTGCGCGCAATCGACCACGAGCTTCAGCCCGCGGAGCGCGCGCTGCTTCGGGAACGTCCCCTTGCAGAACTCGAGGTAGCGCCCTTCCGCGTCGTGCACGCGCTCGGCCTTGCCGAGCTGCGCGGGAGGCGGCAACGCGAGCGGCGCATCGAGCAGCGACTCGATGTCGCTCTCGACCGCGTCGGGAAGCTTCATGCCGTCGGCGGAGAAGAACTTGATGCCGTTGTCCTCGAACGGGTTGTGCGAGGCCGAGATCATGACGCCCGCGGAAAGCCGCAGGGCCCGGGTGAGGAACGCGACCGCGGGCGTGGGCATCGGGCCCACGAGGAACGTATCCACGCCCGCGGCCGAGAGTCCCGACTCGAGCGCCGATTCCAGCATGTAGCCGGAGATGCGCGTGTCCTTGCCGATGAGCACCGCGGGGCGGTCGCGGTGCGGCGGGGCGATGTCGGCGCGCGAGAGCACCTTGCCCGCGCAGTAGCCGAGCTTCAGCACGAAATCCGGCGTGATGGGCGGCTCGCCCACGCGACCGCGCACGCCGTCGGTGCCGAACCATCTCCTGCTCATCGCAGCGCCTGCCATACCTTCATCGCGTCCACCGTCTCCTTCACGTCGTGCACGCGCACGACCTGCGCCCCATTCTGCGCCGCGAGCAGGGCCGCGGCAACGCTCGCGGCCGCGCGCTCGCCGATCGCGCGCCCCGTGATCTCGCCGAGCATCCTCTTCCTCGACACGCCGACCACGAGCGGATAACCCATCCCCGCGAGCGCGCCGATCGCGCGGAAGAGCGCGACGTTGTGCTCGCGGGTCTTGCCGAAGCCGAAGCCCGGGTCGAGCGCGATGCGTCCGCGCGCGATCCCCGCCGCCTCGAGCTCCCTCGCGCGTTCGCGGAGGAAATCCCCCACTTCCGCCGCCACGTCGCCGTAGCGCGGGTCCTCCTGCATCGTGCGCGGCGTGCCCTGCATGTGCATCACGACGAGGCCGATGTCGCGATCGCGCACCGCCTCGAGCGCGCCGGGCGAGCGCAAGGCCTTCACGTCGTTCACCACCGCGCAGCCCGCCGCGATCGCCTCGCGCATCACGTGGGGCTTGAGCGTGTCGGCGGAAACCGCCACGCCCTCGCGGGCCAGCGCTTCAATGACAGGGATCACGCGCCGCAGTTCCTCGTCGGCGGGCACGGGCGCGGCGCCGGGTCGAGTCGATTCGCCGCCCACGTCGACCAGGTCCGCCCCTTCGGCGGCGAGCGACAAGCCGTGCTCGATCGCGCGCCGCGGGTCGCGGAACTTCCCGCCATCGGAGAAGGAATCGTCGGTGACGTTGACGATCCCCATCACCAAAGGGCGGTGGAACGACCAAGAAAAAGGGCTGGCACGATGCCAGCCCCAGGTTCTGCTCACGATGCGCGCGGCGTCATGCGCCTTCGGTCGACGGATTCGGCTCGACGCCGCGGCTGCCGCCGCCTTCCGGGGGCGGCGCCGGCTTGGTCGCGACCGGCTTCGGCGGGCGCGGCGGGCGGCCGTTCATGATGTCTTCGATCTGGTTCGCGTCGATGGTCTCCCACTCGAGGAGAGCCTTCGCCATCACCTCCACCTTGTCGCGGTTCTCCTCGAGCAGGCGCCTCGCGAGGGAGTACTGCGAATCGATGATGCCGCGCACTTCCTTGTCGACCGCCTTCATGGTCTCCTCGGACATGTTCTGGTGCGTGGTGACCTGGCGGCCGAGGAACACCTCGCCCTCGTTCTCGCCGTACACCATCGGGCCCAGCGCATCGGACATGCCCCACTCGGTCACCATGCGGCGCGCCATCTCGGTCGCGCGCTTGAAGTCGTTCGAGGCGCCGGTGGTCATCTGGTTCATGAAGAGCTCTTCGGCGACGCGGCCGCCGAACAGCACCGCGATCGTGTTGAGGAGGTAGTCGCGGTTGTAGCTGTAGCGGTCCTCCACCGGGAGCTGCATCGTGACGCCCAGCGCGCGGCCGCGCGGGATGATCGTCACCTTGTGCACCGGATCGGTCTTCGGCAGCAGGCTGCGCGACGATGGCGTGGCCCGACTCGTGGTACGCCGTGTTCTTGCGCTCTTCCTCCGGCATCACCATGGACCGCCGCTCCGCGCCCATGATGACCTTGTCCTTGGCGCGCTCGAAGTCTTCCATGTCCACCAGGCGCTTGCTCCCGCGCGCGGCGAAGAGCGCCGCCTCGTTCACGAGGTTCGCGAGGTCCGCGCCGGAGAAGCCGGGCGTGCCGCGCGCGATGATCGCGGCGTCGACGTCGGGCGCGATCGGCACCTTGCGCATGTGCACGAGCAGGATCTGCTCGCGGCCGCGGATGTCGGGCAGCGGCACCACCACCTGGCGGTCGAAGCGGCCGGGGCGAAGCAGCGCGGGGTCGAGCACGTCGGGACGGTTGGTCGCGGCGATCACGATCACGCCCGAGTGCCCTCGAAGCCGTCCATCTCCACCAGCAACTGGTTCAGCGTCTGCTCGCGCTCGTCGTTGCCGCCGCCCAGGCCCGCGCCGCGTTGGCGGCCGACCGCGTCGATCTCGTCGATGAACACGATGCAGGGCGCGTTCTTCTTCGCCTGCTCGAACATGTCGCGCACGCGCGCCGCGCCGACGCCGACGAACATCTCGACGAAGTCGGAGCCCGAGATCGAGAAGAACGGCACCTTCGCCTCGCCCGCGATGGCGCGCGCGAGCAGCGTCTTGCCGGTGCCGGGCGATCCCACCATCAGCACGCCCCTCGGGATGCGGCCGCCGAGCTTCTGGAACTTGGACGGGTCGCGCAGGAATTCGACCAGCTCCGCGACCTCTTCCTTGGCTTCATCGACGCCCGCGACGTCGGCGAACGTGACCTGGTTCTGGTTCTCGTCGAGCATGCGCGCGCGCGACTTGCCGAACGAGAACGCGCCGCCGCGCCCGCCGCCCTGCATCTGGCGCATGAAGAAGATCCACACGCCGATCAGCAGCAGCATCGGGAACCACGACACGAAGATGTTCATGAGGAGCGAGGGCTCCTCCTCGGCCTTCGCCTCGATCGTCACGCCATCCTTCATGAGGTCGCTCACCATCCACGGATCCTGGATGCCGGGCGTGTTGACGATGTAGGTCTTGCCGTCGCGCGTGGTGGCGCGCACGGTCTTCATGTTCTCGATCTTGGCCTTCGCGATCTGGCCCTGCTTCGCCTGGTCCATGAAGGTCGAGTAGTCGAGCGTATTCTGGCTCGACGTGCGATTGCCGACCTGCATGAACACCATGGTCAGGATGACTCCGATGACGAGCCAGACCATGATGGTTCGAACGGTGTTATTCACGAACGTCCTTCCGAAGAAAAATAACCCCAAGAATCATAGGGATGAAGCGGCCCTTTCGTGCAAATCGGGCCATCGCAGGGAAATTCAAGCCCCTTCGGGAGAAGATTCGGCCTCCCTCAACCCACGAGCGAGCAGGTATTGCTCGGCGCTCTCGCCGCGCGACGCCGCGGGCTTGCGAACCACGACCTTCTCGAACGCGCCGCGCAGCGACTTGAAGTAATCATCATACCCTGCGCCCTGGAAGATTTTGACCAGCAGCACACCATCGCGTTTCAGGTGCGACAGCGCGAAGTCGCGCGCGGCCTCGGCGAGCGCCATGGTGCGCGCCTGGTCCGATACGGCGATGCCGGAAAAGTTGGGCGCCATGTCCGAGAGGACCACGTCGATCGCGCGGCCCTCGAGCTTCGCGGCCACCTCGGCCAGGCCCTTGCGCGCCGTGAAGTCGCCGCGCACGAAGTCGACGCCTTCGACGGGCTCCATCTCGAGCAGATCGATCGCGATCACGCTGCCCGCACGGCCCACGCGCTTCGCCGCGACCTGCGACCAGCCCCCGGGCGCCGCGCCCAGGTCGACCACCGTCATGCCGCGCCCGAGGAAGCGGTCGCGCTCGTCGATCTCGGTGAGCTTGTAGGCCGAGCGCGACCGGTATCCCTCGCGCTTGGAGCGCTGCACGTAGGGATCGCTCACGTGGCGCTTCAACCACTGCTTGCTCGACGGCGATTTCTTCATGTGCGCGGGCTTATACTTCGCCGATGACTCCCCTCACGGCGAAACGAAGGAGCGAGCTGCGCGCCGAGGCGCACAAGCTCTCGCCCATCGTGATCATCGGCGACAAGGGGCTCACCGACGAGGTGATCGCCGAGGCGGACCGCGCGCCTGAAGGCGCACGAGCTCGTCAAGGTGCGCGCCGCCACCGACGACCGCGATGCGAGGAACCTCTGGATGGAGTCGATCTGCGAGAAGCTCGGCGCCCATCCGGTGCAGCAGATCGGCAAGATCCTGGTGGTCTACCGCCAGAACCCGAAGGAAGAGAAGCCCAAGGCGGCGCGCCGCCCGCTGGCGCCGCGCGCCGGCACCGGGGGCGAGGTCAAACGTACTTCACGTCCACGACCTCGAACTCCTTCACCCCGCCCGGAGTCCGCACCTCGGCGACGTCGCCCGAGAACTTCCCGATGAGGGCCTTGGCGATCGGCGAGGAGTAGGAGATCTTGCCCTGCCGGATGTCGGCCTCGTCCTCGCCCACGATCTGGTAGGTCACCGGCTCGCCGCCGGCGGTGTCGGCGAGCTCCACCGTGGTGCCGAACACCACGCGCCCGTCGTCCTCGAGGAGCGCCGGATCGATCACCTGCGCGTTGGAGAGCTTCGCCTCGAGCTCGAGGATGCGCCCCTCGATGAAGCTCTGGCGCTCGCGCGCCGCCTCGTATTCGGCGTTCTCGGTGATGTCGCCCTGCGCGCGCGCCTCCGCGATGGCGGTGATCACCGCCGGCCGGTCGGCCGTCTTCAGGCGGTGGAGCTCGGCGCGCAGCAATTCCGCGCCGCGCAGGGTGATGGGGATCTTGCTCATGGCAGGGTCGCGTGGAGGGATTGGATGTCGTAGGCGCGCATCTCCTCGAGATGGCGCATGCCGAGGCACGCCGCGCGCGCCCCTGCGAGGGTGGTGTAGTAGGTGATGCGATTGTGCAGCGCGGCGTTGCGGATCGACCAGGAATCCTGGATCGAGCGCCGGTCCTCCTCGACGGTGTTCACGATGAAGGCGATCTCCCGGTTCTTGAGCATGTCCACGATATGCGGCCGCCCCTCCTGCACCTTGTTGACGGGCTGCACCTTGAGCCCGGCCTGCGCCAGCGCCGCCGCGGTGCCCTTGGTGGCGACGAGGGAGAAGCCGAGCTCGAAGAGCGCGCGCGCGATCTCGATGAGGCGCGGCTTGTCCGCGTCCCTCACCGAGAGGAACGCCTTGCCGCCCTTCGGCAGGCGCACGCCCGCCGCGAGCTGGCTCTTCACGAACGCCTCGGCGAAGCTCTGCCCCACGCCCATCACCTCTCCGGTGGATTTCATCTCGGGGCCGAGGATGGTATCCACCCCCGGGAACTTGATGAAGGGGAACACCGCCTCCTTCACCGAATAGTACGGCGGGATCACCTCGCGCGCGATGCCCTGCTCCGCGAGCGTCCTGCCGACCATGCAGCGCGCGGCGACCTTCGCGAGCGGCACGCCGGTCGCCTTCGATACGAAGGGCACGGTGCGCGAGGCGCGCGGGTTCACCTCGAGCACGTACACCTTCGCGTCCTGGATCGCGAACTGCACGTTCATGAGGCCGACCACGTCGAGCGCCTTCGCCATGGCGATCGTCTGCTGGCGAAGCTCGGCCTGCAGCTCCGGCGAGAGGCTGAACGGCGGGAGCGAGCACGCCGAATCGCCCGAGTGCACGCCCGCCTGCTCGATGTGCTCCATGATGCCGCCGATGATGACCTGCTCGCCGTCGGAGACGGCATCGACGTCCACCTCGATGGCGTCGTTGAGGAAGCGGTCGATGAGCACCGGCGAGTCGTTGGAGACCTTCACCGCCTCGTTCATGTAGCGCACCAGGTCCGCCTCGGCGTGCACGATCTCCATGGCGCGGCCGCCCAGCACGTACGAGGGCCGAACGACCACCGGGTAGCCGATCGCCTTCGCGCCGGCGAGCGCCTCCTCGGCGGTGCGGGCGGTGCGGTTGGGCGGCTGCCGCAGCCCCAGCCCGTTCAGCATCTGCTGGAAGCGCTCGCGGTCCTCGGCGCGGTCGATCGCGTCGGGGCTGGTGCCGATGATCGGCACGCCGGCCTTCTCGAGGTCGCGCGCGAGCTTGAGCGGGGTCTGGCCGCCGAACTGCACGATCACGCCCTCGGGCTTTTCCCTGTCGACGATCTCGAGGACGTCCTCGAGCGTGAGCGGCTCGAAGTAGAGGCGGTCCGAGGTGTCGTAGTCGGTCGAGACCGTCTCCGGGTTGCAGTTGACCATGATCGTCTCGTAGCCGTCCTCGCGCAGCGCGAGCGCCGCGTGGACGCAGCAGTAGTCGAACTCGATCCCCTGCCCGATGCGGTTCGGGCCGCCGCCAAGCACCATGATCTTGCGGCGGCTCGTGGGCTCCGACTCGTCCTCCTCGTCGTAGCTCGAGTACATGTAGGCCGTCTTCGTCGCGAACTCCGCGGCGCAGGTGTCGACGCGCTTGAAGACCGGGCGGATGCCCTCGGCATGCCGGCGCTCCCTCACCTCGTGCTCGGTGGTCTTCCAGAGGTGCGCGAGGCGCCGGTCGGAGAAGCCCTTGCGCTTGAGGTCGTGGAGCTCCTCCCGGGAGAAGTCGGCGAGCGCCTTCTTCTCGATCTCGAGCTCGGTATCGACGAGGTCCTTCACCTGCGCGAGGAACCAGGGGTCGATCTTCGTGAAGCCGTGGATCTCCTCGAGCGACATGCCGACCCCGAAGGCGTCCGCCACGTACCAGAGGCGCTCGGCGCGCGGATAGGCGAGCTCGTCCTCGATCCTGTCGGGGTCCACGCTCTTCAGGTTGAAGCCGTCGACGCCCACCTCGAGCCCGCGCAGCGCCTTCTGCAGCGACTCCTGGAAGTTGCGCCCGATCGCCATCACCTCGCCCACGCTCTTCATCTGCGTGGTGAGGCGGTCGTCGGCCTGCTTGAACTTCTCGAAGGCGAAGCGCGGCACCTTCGTCACCACGTAGTCGATGGTGGGCTCGAAGGAGGCGGGCGTGGCGCCCCCCGTGATGTCGTTGCGGAGCTCGTCGAGCGTGTAGCCCACCGCGAGCTTCGCCGCGATCTTCGCGATCGGGAAGCCGGTCGCCTTCGAGGCGAGGGCCGAGGAGCGCGAGACGCGCGGGTTCATCTCGATGATGACCATGCGCCCGTCCTCGGGGTTGATCGCGAACTGCACGTTCGATCCCCCGGTCTCCACGCCGATCTCGCGCAGGCACGCGATCGAGGCGTCGCGCATCAGCTGGTATTCCTTGTCGGTGAGGGTCTGCGCGGGCGCGACCGTGATCGAATCGCCGGTGTGCACGCCCATGGGGTCGAGGTTCTCGATCGAACAGATGATGATGCAGTTGTCGTGCTTGTCGCGCACGACCTCCATCTCGAACTCCTTCCACCCGATCACCGATTCCTCGATGAGGAGCTCCTTGGTGGGAGAGGCGTCGAGGCCGCGCTCGCAGATGGTGTCGAACTCCTCCATGTTGTAGGCGATCCCCCCGCCCGTGCCGCCCAGCGTGAAGGAGGGACGGATGATGGTGGGGAAGCCCACCATCGCCTGCACCTGGCGCGCCTCCTCGAGCGAGTGGGCGAGCGCGCTGCGCGGCGATTGCAGGCCGATCTTCGCCATCGCGTGCTTGAACTTCTCGCGGTCCTCGGCCTTGTCGATCGCCTCCTTGCGCGCGCCGATCATCTCGACCGAGAATTTCTCGAGCACGCCCTCGCGCGCGAGGTCGAGCGCGCAGTTCAACGCCGTCTGGCCGCCCATCGTGGGCAGCAGCGCATCGGGCCGCTCCTTCTCGATGATGCGCGCGACCATGGGCCACGTGATGGGCTCGATGTAGGTGACGTCGGCCATCTCCGGGTCGGTCATGATCGTGGCCGGGTTCGAGTTCACCAGGATCACGCGGTAGCCCTCGTCGCGCAGCGCCTTGCACGCCTGCGCGCCCGAATAGTCGAACTCGCAGCCCTGGCCGATCACGATCGGGCCGGCGCCGATGATGAGGATGCTCTTGATGTCGGTGCGCTTCGGCATCAGGGCTTCTTCCGCTCTTCCATCAGCTTCACGAACTCGTCGAAGAGCACCGCCATCTCGTGCGGGCCCGGGCTCGCCTCGGGGTGGCCCTGGAAGCTGTACGCGGGCTTGTCGACGTAGCGCATGCCCTGCAGCGAGCCGTCGAAGAGCGAGCGGTGCGTGGCCTTCACGTTGGCGGGAAGCGTCGATTCGTCCACCGTGAATCCGTGGTTCTGGCTGGTGATGAACACCTTGCCGGTGTCGAGGTCCTGCACCGGGTGGTTCGCGCCGTGGTGGCCGAACTTCATCTTGGTCGTCTTCGCGCCCGCGGCGAGCCCGAGGAGCTGGTGCCCGAGGCAGATGCCGAAGACCGGCGTGCCGGTGACTACGATCTCGCGAATCGCCTCGATCGCGTAGCCGCAGGGCTCCGGATCGCCGGGGCCGTTGGAGAGGAACACGCCGTCGGGCTTCAACGCGAGCGCCTGCTTCGCGCTCGCCGTCGCGGGAAGCACGGTCACCTTGCAGCCGCGCTCGGCGAGGTTCCGGAGGATGTTGTGCTTCACCCCGTAGTCGAAGGCGACGACGTGGTACTTCGCCGGCCCGTCGGGCTTGTAGCCGGTGCCCAACGCCCAGAGGCTTCCGTTCCAGTCGTAGGGCTGCGCGATGCTCACGACCTTCGCGAGGTCCTGTCCCGCCATGGAGGGCGCGGCCTTCGCCGCCGCGAGCGCCGACTTCTCGTCGAGGTCCGACGCGCGCTCGCCGGGCTTTCCGGTGAGGATGCAGCCGTTCTGGGCGCCCTGGCTGCGCAAGAGGCGCGTGAGCCGGCGCGTGTCGATGTCGCCGATCGCGACCACCTTGTTGCGCGCGAGATACGTCGGCAGGTCCTCCTGCTCGCGCCAGTTGGACGCGGCGAGCGGAAGGTCGCGGATGATGAGCCCGGCAGCGAACACCTTGCGCGACTCGGCGTCCTCGGCGTTCGTGCCGACGTTGCCGATGTGCGGATAGGTGAGCGTCACGATCTGCCCGGCGTAGGAGGGATCGGTGAGGATCTCCTGGTAGCCGGTCATGGCGGTGTTGAACACCACCTCGCCCACCGCGCGCGCGCCGACCGCGCTCTCCCCGTCGTAACCGATGCTGCAGCCGCGGAAAACGCTCCCGTCGGCGAGGACCAGGACGGCGGGGGTCTTGTGCTGCACGAAACGGCTCCGGGCGAGGATTGCGGAAAAACCCGCGCGAAACGCGGGCGCAAAAAAACGGGAGAGCTGGAACTAGACCTGGCTCATCCCGCTTTCATTGACCCAAAATTATAGCAGATCGGCATGGCCCGGTCACTGCGGCCGGCCCCCTGAACGAGCAAGGTGGAATGCTCGCCGCGCCCGCTGCCGCCCGCTCCCGTAGGAGAGCAGGCGAATCACCTGAGGCCGAGCACGTCCTGCATGTCGTAGAGGCCCGGCGCGCGGCCCGCGAGGAATTTCGCGGCGCGCATGGCCCCTTGCGCATAGGTCGCACGGCTCGACGAGCGGTGCGTGATCTCGATGCGCTCGCCCGGGCCGGCGAAGAACACCGTGTGGTCCCCGACGATATCGCCGCCGCGCGCGACCGAGAAGCCGATCGCTCCCGGCCTGCGCTCGCCGGTCACGCCGTGGCGGGCGTGCACCGCGTCCTTCTCCAGCGTCGTGCCGCGCGCACGCGCCGCCACCTCGCCCAGCTTGAGCGCCGTGCCCGAGGGCGCGTCGACCTTGAGCTTGTGGTGGATCTCGAAGACCTCGACGTCGTACTCGGGCCCGAGCGCTCGGGCCGCGGTCTCGACCAGCGTCAACGCCACGTTCACGCCGATGCTCATGTTGGGCGCCATAACGATCGCGATGTCGGACGCGGCGGCGCGGATCTCGCCGAGCTGGGCCGCATCGAAGCCCGTGGTGCCGATCACCATCGCGCGCTTCGCGGCCCGGCAGGCCGCGAGATGCGCGAGCGTTCCCTCGGGCCGCGTGAAATCGATCAGCACTTCGGAGGCGTGCAGCGCCGCGGCGGCGTCGGAGCCGATGCGCACGCCGCGCGCCGCGCCGACGAGCTCGCCCGCGTCGTGCCCGGCGAGCGGGCTCGACGCCAGCTCGAGCGCCGCCGCGAGCTTCACGCCTTCGGTAGAGGTCGCCGCCTCGAGGAGCGCGCGCCCCATGCGCCCGGCGGAGCCGGCCACGGCGACGCGGACCGCGCTCATTTCGCCGCGGGCTGCGCCACGGGCTGCGCCTTCGGCGCCACGGCGGGCTCCGCGTTCGGCGCCACGGCGGGCTGCTCTTCGGCGCGCACGGGCGCGGGCGGCGGCGGGTTCGCGTCGCCCGCCCAGTGCACGACCTTGTCGCCCTTGAAGTAGACCGCGAGGTGCTTGTGCGCTACCGACTTGCCGCCCGGCGCGTTGTCGAAGTAATAGTCCCAGCGGTCGACGTGGAAGATGTCGGTGAGCAGCGGCGTGCCGAGCAGCATCTTCACCTGCGTCCTGGACATCCCCGTCTTGAGCTGCTCGACCTTGTCCTGCGTGACGTAGTTGCCCTGCTCGATGTCGATCTTGTGCACGCAGCCGGCGGCGAGGGCGGCGAGGAGGAGGAGTGCGGGGATGCGCATGGCGGCGGGCGTGATTGCAGACCGCGCATTATATCGTTCCGCTGTATGCTTCGAGAGATGGGCAACCCGAAGGAACTCAAGGGCACCGGCCTCAAGGTGACCGGACCGCGCCTGCGGGTGCTGGACCTCTTCCAGCACAGCGACACCCGGCACCTCACCGCCGAGGACGTCTACCGCAAGCTCCTCGACGAGCATTCGGATGTCGGGCTCGCCACGGTCTACCGGGTCCTCACGCAGTTCGAGCAGGCGGGGCTGCTGGTGCGCCACCACTTCGAGGGCGGCAAGGCGGTCTACGAGCTGAACGAGGGCGGCCACCACGACCACCTGGTGTGCCTGCAATGCGGACGCGTCGAGGAGTTCTACGACTCGGAGATCGAGAAGCGGCAGAACAAGGTCGCCAACGAGCGCGGCTTCTCGATCCACGACCACCAGCTCTACCTGTACGCCGATTGCATCAAGCCGGACTGCCCGTACCGCCCCAGGGAGTGAGGCCGTGAAGGAGACGCTGCGTCCGGGGCTCGCGGCGTGCTATCGCTACCGCGTGCCCGCGACGAAGACCGTGCCGCACCTCTACGAGGAGGCGCCGGATTTCCAGATGATGCCGGAGGTGTTCGCCACGGGCTACCTCGTCGCGCTTTGCGAATGGGCCTGCATCGAGCTCGTGAAGCCGCACCTCGACTGGCCGCGCGAGCAGACGTTGGGAACGCACATCGATCTTTCGCACGCCGCGGCGACGCCGCCGGGCTTCACCGTGGAAGTACGCGCGCGGCTCGATTCGGTGGAGGGACGCAAGCTCGTCTTCTCGGTCGGCGCGCACGACGGCGTGGACGAGATCGGCGCGGGACGCCACGAGCGGCACGTGATCCTGGCGGAACGCTTCGCGGCGAAGGTCGCGGCGAAAGCGGCGGGAGCGGCGACATGATCGTGCGCTCGCTCGCCGCAGCGCTCACGGTGATGCTCGCGTTCGTCGCACCCGCCGCGGGCGCGCAGCGTCCGATCTCGAAGCCCGCGCTGGTCGGCGAGATTGCGCTGGCCGAGCTTCCCCCCGAGGCGCGCCGGACGATCGCGTTGATCCGTGCCGGCGGCCCCTTCCCGTACGCGAAGGACGGCGCCGTCTTCAGCAACCGCGAGCGCGCGCTGCCGAAGGAGCGGCGCGGCTACTACCGCGAGTACACGGTGAAGACGCCGCGCGTGCGCACTCGCGGCGCGCGGCGCATCATCTGGGGGGCCGGCGGCGAGTACTACTACACCGACGACCACTACAATCGTTTCTGGCGAATCCGGGAGTAGCCATGGCGCAGGCAGCGCTCGCATCGGTCATCGAGGAAAACCGTGGCGGCGTGTGGTTCCTGCCGGCGCATGCGGAGCCCAAGGCCGTCCAGGCGGCGGCCAAGCGCGCCGGCTTCGCGTTCTTCCACGTCGAGGGGCGCAACATCGTCCGCAAGGAGCAGCTGCTCAACCACGTCGCCACGGCGCTGCGCTTCCCGGAGCATTTCGGCCACAACTGGGACGCGCTGGAGGAATGCCTCACGGACCTCGAGTGGGTCGACGCCGAGGGCTACGTGCTCTACTACGATCACATCGACCCGTTCCTTTCCGCGCAGCCGGAGCAGTTCGAGACGCTGGTCGAGATCCTGCGCGACGCCGTGCAGTCGTGGAAGGAGGACGGCACGGCCATGATCGCGCTGCTCCACGGGACCAAGGCGCCCAAGGGCGTCTCCAGGCTGGGCGAATCCGGGCCGGAGTGAGCGTCAGGGGCAGACGACCGGGATGCGCCGCTCGAGGCGCACCTCGCGCGCCGTCACCTTCGCGCGATAGGCCAGCACCTCGACGCCCGCGGCAAGCGCCTCGCGCAGGGTGCGCCCGTACGCCGGATCGATCGCGTCGGCAGGCCGCACCTCGTCCACGTCGCCGCGCTGCACGCAATAGAGCTGCACGGGCCGAAGCCCCGCGGCCTTGAGCCGCATCAGCTCGCGCAGGTGCTTGGCGCCGCGCTCGCTCACCGCATCGGGGAAGAGCGCGACACGGCCCGAGACCGCCGCGGTCACGTTCTTCACCTCCACGTAGCAGGGCGCACGCGCGGGATGCTCGAGGAGCAGGTCGATACGGCTCCTCTCCTCGCCGAAGCCCACCTCGCGGCGCACGCTCGCGTAGCCTTCCAGCTCGGCGAGCTCGCCGTTCACGATCGCCTCCTCCACGATCGCGTTGGGAAGCCAGGTGTTGATGCCCACCATCACCTTGCCCACCTCCACGAGCTCCCACGTGTGCCGGTACTTGCGGGCGGCGCTCGCGCTCTCCGAGAGCCAGACGCGGCTGCCGGGCTCGCAGCAGCCCATCATCGATCCGGTGTTCGGGCATGCGGCGGTGACGACGCTCCCGGCAAGCTGCACGTCGGCGAGAAAGCGCTTGTAGCGGCGGATGAGCCGTCCCTGCACCAGCTTCGCGCGGAAGATCATTCCGAGCCCGCCAGGAGCGCCGCGTTTCCGCCGGCGGCCGCCGTGTTCACGGTGAACGTGCGCTCGGTAGCGAAGCGGAAGAGATAGCGCGGCCCGCCCGCCTTGGGGCCGGTGCCCGAAAGGCCCTCGCCGCCGAAGGGCTGCACGCCGACGGTCGCGCCGATCATGTTGCGGTTCACGTAGAGGTTGCCCACGCGCGCGCGGCGGCGCACGCGCTCCACCGTCTCCTCGATGCGGCTGTGGATCCCCATCGTGAGGCCGTATCCCTTCGCGTTGATCGCATCGACCATCGCCTCGAGGCGCGCGCCCGCGAAGCGCACCACGTGCAGGATCGGCCCGAACACCTCGCGGTCGATCGCATCCAGGCTCGCGAGCTCGTAGGCGCGCGGCGCGAAGAAGAGACCGCCGGAGAGCTCCGCGGGAAGCTTCGCCTTGCACAGGAGCTTCGCCTCGCGATCCATGCGCGCCGCGTGCCGCTCGAGCATCGCGAGGGCGTCCGCGTCGATCACCGGACCCACGTCGGTGCAAAGCCGCGCGGGATCGCCCATGCGAAGCTCGGCCGTCGCCCCGGCGAGGATCTCGATCACGCGCGGCGCGATCTCCTCCTGCAGGCAGAGGATGCGCAGCGCCGAGCAGCGCTGGCCCGCGCTGTCGAACGCGGAAGCGAGCGCATCGGCCACCACCTGCTCGGGGAGCGCGCTCGAGTCGACGAGCATCGCGTTGAGCCCGCCGGTCTCGGCGATGAGCGGCACGAGCGCGCCCTCGCGCGCCGCGAGCGAGCGCTGGATCGCGCGCGCGGTCGCCGTGGATCCGGTGAAGCAGACGCCCGCGATGCGCGCATCGGCGACCAGCGCGGCACCCACCGCCTCGCCGCTTCCGGGAAGGAAGGCGAGCGCCTCGCCGGGAACGCCCGCCTCGTGCAACAGGCGCACCGCGAGGCTTCCTACCAGCGGCGTCTGCTCGGCGGGCTTGGCGAGCACCGCGTTTCCCGCCGCGAAGGCGGCGGCCACCTGGCCCATGAAGATCGAGAGGGGGAAATTCCACGGGCTGATGCACGCGAACGGGCCGCGCCCGACGAGCTCGATGCGGTTCGCCTCCCCCGTCGGTCCCGGCAACTCCTCGGGTCCGGCGAAATGGCGCCGGGCGAGAAGCGCGTAGTAACGGCAGAAATCGACCGCCTCGCGAATCTCGCCCAGGCCATCGGGAAGCGTGCGTCCCGCTTCGCGCGCAAGGAGCGCCAGGAGCTCCACCTGCCGCGCCTCGAGGAGGTCCGCGGCACGCTCGAGCATCTGCGCGCGCTCGTTCGCTTCCGGGATTCGCGCCGCCGCAGAGACCTCCACCGCCCGGCGCACCGCCGCCTCGTCGGCCTCCTCGACGCAACCGAGCAGCCGGCCGCACGAGGGATCGCGCACCGGCCTCGCCACGCCGGGAATTTCGCGGCCGCCGACGATCGGCCGCGCGAGATGATCGCCGCGCGCGAGCACGGGCTCGAGCGCCGCGAGCAGCGGCGCCGCGGCGCCCTCGTCCGCCCACGCGAAGCCCGACGAGTTGAGCCGGTCGGGATAGATCGCTCGAGGAAGCGGGATCTTCGGATTGGCCGCCGTCTCGTGGGCGTCCGCGATCCGGACGGGATCGGCGATCACCGTCTCGACGGGAACGGCCGCATCGGCGATGCGGTTCACGAAGGAGGTGTTGGCGCCGTTCTCGAGCAGGCGCCGCACGAGGTAGGGCAGGAGGTCCTCGTGGCTTCCGACCGGCGCGTAGACGCGGCACGGGCGCCCCTCGCCCTCGATCGCTGCGTACAGGTCCTCGCCCATCCCGTGCAGGCGCTGGAACTCGAAGGGCTGGCCCGGCGCGGCGCGCGCGAGCACGCTCGCCACCGTGTGCGCGTTGTGCGTCGCGAACTGGCCGTAGAAGGCATCGGCCGCCGCGAGGATCCTCGACGCGCAGGCGAGATACGAGACGTCCGTGTTGCACTTGCGCGTGTACACCGGATAGCCCGCGAGCCCCTGCACCTGAGCGCGCTTCACCTCCGCGTCCCAGTACGCGCCCTTCACGAGGCGCACCATGATGCGCCGGCCGCGCAGGCGTGCGAGCGTCGCGAGCCAGTCGATCGCATCCGGCGCGCGCTTCATGTAGGCCTGCACCGCGAGCCCGAGCCCTTCCCAGCCGGCGAGCGAGGGCGCCGCGAACACGCGCTCGAAGACGTCGAGCGAGATCTCCAGGCGCTCCGCTTCCTCGGCGTCGAGCGTCACGCCCACCTCGCCCGCGCGCGCGCGCTCCGCGAGCTCGACCACGCGCGGCACGAGCTCGCGCAACACGCGCTCGCGCTGCGGGAACTCGTAGCGCGGATGCAGCGCCGAGAGCTTGATCGAGATGCCGGGCCGCTCGAAGACGGGACGCCCCGCCTCGCGGCCGGCGTGCGCGGCGATGGCGTCGATGGCCGCCGCATAGGCGGCGAAGTAGCGCTCGGCGTCGGCTGCGGTGAGCGCCGCCTCGCCCAGCATGTCGAAGGAGTGACGATAGCGTGCATGGCCGCCCTCGCGGCTGCGCGCGAGGGCGTCCTCGATGGAGCGGCCCATCACGAACTGCTCGGCCATGAGGCGCATTCCCTGGCGCAGCGCCAGGCGCACGACGGGCTCGCCGGCGCGGGCGGCAAGCCGCGCGAACCACGCGCCGGGACTCCTCGCGCTGCGCGCGTCGAGGCTCACCAGGCGGCCGGTGAGCATCATGCCCCAGGTTCCCGCGTTCACCAGGAGCGAGGGATTGCGGCCGACGTGCCCCTCCCAGTCGCCCTGCGAGAGCTTGTCGCGGATCAGGCGATCGGCCGTGGCGGCGTCGGGGATGCGCAGCAGAGCCTCGGCGACGCACATGAGGAGCACTCCTTCCTGCGAGGACAGGTCGTACTCGCGCAGGAACGACTGCATGCCGCCGTCGGACCGCTGCATCGAGCGCACGCGCTCGACAAGCGCGCGCGCCCGTGCCTGCACGGCGGCTTCCGTGGACGGATCGAGTCGAGCGAGGGGGAGGAGGTCGGCGAGCGCCTCGGTCTCGTCGCGCAGGTAGTGCGCGCGAAGGCGCTCGCGCCCCGGTGCGGCGGCTTGCTCCATGGCCGCGATTCTACGCGGGCGGCCGCCGCACGAAGCGCGCGCTCAGGCGGCGGCCGGCGGAGGCTCGGGCTGCTGCGCTTCCTGCGCCGCGATCTGGCGACGCACCTCGTCCATGTCGAGCGCCTTCGCCTTCTCGACGACCTGCTCGAACGCGCCCTGCGCGAGCGCGCCCGGTTGCGAGAAGACGATGATCTGCTCGCGGAACACCATGAGCGTCGGGATCGAGCGGATCTGGAAGTGCGCGGCGATCTCCTGCTCCTCGTCGGTGTTCACCTTGGCGAAGACCACGTCGGGGTTCGACTCGGCGACCTTCTCGTACACCGGTGCGAAGCCGCGGCACGGCCCGCACCACGGCGCCCAGTAGTCCACGACCACGGTCGGATTGGAGGTGACGACTTCCTCGAAGTTTTCCTTGGTGAGCTCGACGACGGCCATGTCATTTCTCCAGCTGTGAGCGCAGCATCCACGCGGCTTTCTCGTGCACCTGCATGCGCTGCGTGAGCAGGTCCGCGGTTTGCTCGTCGTTCGCCTTCTCGACGAGCGGGAAGGCCTTGCGCGCGGTGCGCGCGACGGCTTCCCGGCCCTCCACGAGCAGCCGGATCCTCTCGGTCGCCTCGGGGAAAGCCCTCCTTCTTTTCCGATTTCGACAGCTTCAGCCAGACCGGTTCCGAGCGCCAATGAAATATTCCAATGCGCGCGATAGCCGGCGGCAATCCGCAGATGCGGGCCGCCCCGGCCGTTTTCAATGATCCTGCATGATTCGCGGCGGATCGGGCGCCTCGCGCAGCTTCGAGGCGGTCTCCACGACTGCGCGCGCGAGCTTCGCGACCAGCGCGTCGTCGTGCGCGTCGGCGAGCTCGCCCGCGGCGCTGAAGGCCTCGCTCGCGCGGGCGATGCTCACCTGCGCGCCCAGCACGGTGACGCCGAGCGAGGAGAGTATCTGGCGCAGGTGCGGCAGGCCGCGCACGCCGGCGAAGGGCCCGGGCGAGGCCGACATGATTCCCGCGAGCTTGCCGCGGTAGGGCGCGAGGCCGCTCGCCATGCCCTTGCCGTCCCCGATGCTGCGCGACAGCCAGTCGAGCGTGTTCTTGAGGAGGGCGGTGATCGACGAGTTGTTCTCCGGCGAAGCGATGAGGAGCGCATCGTGCGCGAGGAAGATCTCGCGCAGCTTCATCGCGTTCGCGGGCAGGCCTTCGGCGGCCTCCAGGTCGCCGTGGTAGAGCGGGATCGGGTAGTCGTCGAGGTCGAGGAACGTCGCCGCGCCGCCCGCCTCGCGCACGTGGCGCGCGGCGATGCGCGCGAGCTTCTTGTTGAGCGAGTCGCGGCGCGCGCTCCCCGCGAAGACCAGCACCTTGACCATGGGGACCTCCGGGGGTTGGTCAGCGCGAAGCGCCGTGCGGTTCCTGCCCCCTCACCGCTTGTCGATGCTGTAGGCGCCGGGACCGAACGCAACCAGCATCAGCATCGCGCCCATGATCGAGACGTTCTTCAGGAAGTGGATCTGCATCTGCTGCGCGGTCTTCGGATCCAGTCCCCAGAACGCGTGGAAGATCACCGTCGTGGGGATGAGCCACAGGAAGAAGAGGGCCGCGACCCAGCGCGTCCTGAATCCGAGGATCAGCAGGATGCCGCCGCCCAGCTCGAGGACGATCGTGAGAGCGGCCAGAACCTGCGGCATCGGCAGGCCCTTGGATCCGATGTAGCCGGCGACGCCCTCGAAGCCGCCGATCTTGCCGAAGCCGGAGATGACGAAGATCACGGCGATGAGGATGCGGCCGACGAGTGCGAGGACGTTGGTGAAGTTGGGATTCATGGCGGGCTCTCCTTCGGGGGTCGGTGTTCAGGGAAGGTCGAAGAGCAGCAGCTCGGCGTCGCGCGCGCCGTCGAGGCGAACGCGCGCTTCGCCCTGGATCTTGAGGGCATCGCCCGTCTCGAGCAATTCGCCGTCGATTCGCGCCGATCCGCGGATCACGTGCACGTAGGTGCGCCGCCCGGGCTTCTGCGCGAATTCCAGGCGCTCGTCGCCATCGAGGAGCGCGGCGTACACCGCGGCGTCCTGGTGGATCGTGACCGAGCCATCGCGCCCGTCGCGCGAGGCGATCAGGCGCAGCTGCCCGCGCTTGTCGGCATCCTCGAAGCGCTTCTCCTCGTATCCGGGCGCGAGCCCGCGCGCGTCGGGCTCGATCCAGATCTGCAGGAAATGAACCGGCTCGTGGTCCGAGCCGTTGTATTCGCTGTGCGTGACCCCCGTGCCCGCCCTCATGCGTTGCACGTCGCCGCGCCGCAGCACCGAGCCGTTGCCCATGGAGTCGCGATGCGCGAGCGCCCCCTCGAGCACGTAGCTCAGGATCTCCATGTCGCGATGCGCGTGCGCGCCGAAGCCGCGTCCGGGCTGCACCCGGTCCTCGTTGATCACGCGCAGCGGGCCGAAGCCCATGTGGCGCGGATCGTGGTAATCGGCGAACGAGAAGCTGTGGAAGGACCGGAGCCAGCCGTGGTCGGCCAGCCCGCGTTCGGCACTGCGCCGGATCTCGCTCATGTCCCCGCTCTTTGATTTCATTTGAATGTGGAAGCGTATGATGCGACTGGAAGTTGTACTACTCAAGCACAAATAATTGAGCTTTTCATTCAATATTTTCGAATATGCGGCTAACCCTGGAAACGCTGCAAGTGATCGACGCCATCGACCGCAACGGCTCGTTCGCGGGTGCCGCCGGCGAGCTGCACCGCGTACCGTCAGCAATCACTTACTCCGTCCGGCAACTCGAGGCAAATCTGGGAGTTGCGGTATTCGACCGCCGGGGACGCCGGGCGGTCCTCACCGAAGCGGGGCGCGAGCTGCTGAGCGAGGGCCGGCGGCTGTTGCGTGCAGCGGCGGACCTGGAGTGCCGCGTTCAGCAGGTCGCGAGCGGGTGGGAAGCGGAGCTGCGCCTCGCGCTCGACACGATCATCGCGGTGGAGCGCATCCTGCCGCTGGTCGCGCAGCTCTACGCGCAGCACGGGGGAACGCGCGTGCGCATCCTTCATGAAGTGCTCGGCGGAACGTGGGACGCGCTCGCTTCCGGGCGCGCCGATCTCGTGATCGGAGCGCCCGGCGAGGCGCCCGCGGGACGCAATTACGCGACGCGCGCGATCGGCCGAGCGCCGATGGTCCTCGTCGCCGCGCCCTCGCATGCCATCTGCCGGGAGCCGCTGCCGCTCGCCGACGAGGCGATCCTCGCGCACCGTGCGGTGAGCGTGGGCGACACCTCGCGTGTGCTCGAGCCGCGCACCATGGGACTGCTCTCCGGGCAGGACACGCTCACCGTCGCCTCGATGGAGGCGAAGGTGGCGGCCCACGTGGCCGGGCTCGGCGTGGGCTTCCTGCCGGGCTGGCTCGCGGAGCGCGAGGCGCGCGCCGGACGCCTGCGCATCCTTCCCGTCGCCGCCGAGCGCCCGCCCGTGGAGCTGGTGGCCGCCTGGCGCCCGGGAAAGGAAGGCAAGGCGCTGCGCTGGATGGCGAGCCGGCTCGAGGATCGGCGCATCGCGGCGGAGCTCCTGTCTTGAGCTACCACGGAAGGTTCGCACCCTCGCCCACGGGACCGCTGCATTTCGGCTCGCTCGTCGCCGCCGTGGCGAGCTGGCTCGACGCGCGCGCGGCGGGCGGGCGCTGGAGCGTGCGCATCGAGGACGTCGATACGCCGCGCACCGTGCCGGGCGCCGCCCAAGCGATCCTCTCCACGCTCGCCGCGTGCGGGCTGGAATGGGACGGCGAAGTCGCGCACCAGTCCGAACGCGCCGCGCTCTACGAGGCGGCGCTCGAGCGACTGCGCGCCTCGGGCGCGCTTTACCGTTGCCGCTGCTCGCGCCGCGAGATCGCGGACTCGGGGCTCGCCGGCGTCGAGGGCGTCGTCTATCCGGGCACCTGCCGCGATCGCGCGATCGCGAGCGGCGACCCGGGTGCCTGGCGCTTTCGCGTGGCCCCCGGAATCGTGGAGATCGACGACCGCGTTCAGGGCCGCATCGCACAGGATGTCGCGCACGAGGTGGGGGACTTCGTGCTGCGGCGTCGCGACGGGCTCTACGCATACCAGCTCGCCGTGGTCGTCGACGATGCCGAGCAGGGCATCACCGACGTGGTGCGCGGCGCGGACCTCCTCGCCTCGACCCCGCGCCAGGTACTGCTGCAGCGCGCGCTCGGATCGCCGACGCCTCGCTACCTGCACGTCCCGGTCGCGACCGACGCGCGCGGCGAGAAGCTCTCGAAGCAGAATCTCGCGCCGGCGCTCGAAGCAAGCGCAGCGGCCGCGCTTCTTCCCGCCGCCCTCGCCTTCCTCGGGCAGGAGGCGCCCGAGCGGGCCCCGCCACGCGAGCTCCTCGCGCAGGCCGCGCGCCGTTGGTCCGTGGAACGCATTCCCCGCGCGAGGGCCCTCCCGGTCGCGCAGCGCCGCCTAGCCGCGCAGCTCGGATCCGGCGGCGATGCGCTCGACGGCGCCTGCCCGGTCGTGCACGTCGAGCTTCAGGAAAAGCTGCTTGATGTGATAGGCGACGGTGTTGCCCGAGACGCCGAGGTCCTCGGCGATCTCCTGGTTGCTGCGCCCCTGCGCGATCATGAGCGCGATCTCGCGCTGCTGCGGCGACAGCGGAAGCCTCCCCATCGCCTCCACGAAGCGCAGGATCATCGGCTCCTGGCGCTGGATGCGGATGCCCACCAGCGCCTCGGAGGAGGCGGGACCGTCGTCGAGCCAGTATGCGCGCAGCACGTGGCGGCCCCAGCGGGTGTCGAGCGTCATCGTGGGTGGCGACGATTCCTCGCCGCGCGCGACCGCTTCGAGGCGCTCGCAAAGCGCGCGCAGGGCCTGCGCGGCGCGCTCGTTCACCGCGGCGTTGAGGGTGGCGGGATTGATCTCCGAGGTCGTCGCGAGGAGCAGGAGCCTCCGCGCCTTCTCGGAGCCGTGGCGGATGCGCCCGCGGCGATCGGCGACGAGCAGCGCCTCGTCTTCCGAATCGCGCAGCGAGAGCCCGCTTCCGTCGACGGTCTCGCCGACCGCGATGCCGTGCGAGACGTAGCGCATGGCGCTCGCGAGGTCGCTCCTCTCGCGCGGGCCGAACGCGGGAGCGTCCTGCGGCCGGTAGAGCGAGATCTGGCCGAGCGCCGCGCCCTGCTCGCGCACGACGCCGTAGAGCACGTGGTGCGCATCGAGGCGGCGCATGATCTCGTTGTAGTAGCCGGTCTTGCGCAGCTGCGCGTCGGGGCTGGTCGAGACCACGCCGTCGGGCGCGGCGGCGCGCTCGCGGAAGGCCTTGCGGAACGACGACTCCGCGCCGTCGTAGTAGCGCTCGAAGTAGAGCGACATCAGCTCCCGGGGCAGCAGGCGCTCGGCGTAGAGGTTGCGCATCTCGCCGCGCGCATCCACCCAGAAGAAGGCGGCCGATTCGCTCGGCACCAGCTCGCGCAGCGCCGTGAGGAGCGATCCCACCAGCATCTCGCCGGGAAGGCCCAGGCAGCAGAGCTGGCGGATGCGGGCGCGCACGTTCGATTGCTTCACGCCTGGTCCTCCTGCGCGTGGAGGTCGAGGAGCCGGTACGCATGCACCGGGCGCTTGAAGCCGTGGAGCTGCACTTCGCCCATGTCGTCGGCGAGCACGCGCCCGGCCACTTCGTCGTGCACGCGCTGCGAGACGAGGATATTGCCCGGCTCGGCGAGGTCGCACAGGCGGCTCGCGAGGTTGGTGACCGTGCCGATCGCGCCGTAATCGATGCGGCCCTCGAAGCCGATCGCGCCCACCGTCGCGTAGCCCTGCGCGACGCCGATCCCGAGGCCGAGGTCGTAGCCACGCCGCTTCCATTGCGCGGCGAGCATCAACGCGTCCTCCTGCATCGCGAACGCCATCTCGACCGCACGCCGCGCGGGCTGCTGGATGGGCAGCGGGTCGTTGAAGAACACCATGAGGCCGTCGCCGGTGAAGCGCTCGAGCGTTCCCTGGTACTCGAGCACGCGCCGTCCCATGGCGCCGTGGAACTCGGCGAGCGCCGTCATCACCTCCTCGGGCTCGGCGCTCTCGGCGAACGCGGTGAAGCCGCGCAGGTCGAGGAACACCACGGTCACGTCGCGGCGGTGGCTTTCGAGCGGATCGTCGGCGCCGCCCGCGAGGATGAGCTCGGCGAGCTGCGGCGAGAAGAAGCGCTTGAGCCGCTGCAGCTTCTCCACGTGCGACACCTCCTCGGCGACGCGCGCTTCCAGCGTCCGGTTCCACGACGCGAGCTGGGCGGCCTGGCGCTGCACGGTCTCGTAGAGCCGGCGGATGCGCAGGAGCGAGCGCACGCGCGCGACGAGCTCCGGCGGGTTGAGCGGCTTGGAGAGGAAATCGTCGGCGCCGGCCTCGAGGCCGCGTACGCGGTCCTCGCGGTCCTCGAGCGCGGTGACCATGACCACGGGCAGCATCGCGAGCGCGGGATCGTCGCGCACCGCGCGGCACACGTCGTGGCCGTCGAGGCCGGGCATGAGCACGTCGAGCAGCACCAGGTCCGGCGGGCGCGCGCGCAGCATCTCGAGCGCGCGCTCGCCGTCGAACGCCGCCTCGACCTCGTAGCCATGGAAGCGCAGCAGGTCCTCCAGCAGCTTCACGTTGGCCGCATTGTCGTCGACCACGAGGATGCGCCCCGGCGAGGCGGGGCTCGCCGCGGAAGCGGGGCGGGTTTCGGCCTGGGCGTTCATCGCAGCGCGGGCTCGAGCAGCCTCTCCAGCGTGTAGAGGAGTTGACGGATGTTAACCGGTTTGCCGACGTACGCGTCGAACCCGGCCGCGAGGATGCGGCGGCGGTCCTGGTCCATCACCGAGGCGGTCACGGCGATCGCCGGGATGCGCCGCTCGAAGCCCTCGCCGCGCAGCACGGCGAGCACCTCGAAGCCGCTCATCCCCGGGAGCTGGATGTCGAGCAGCGCCGCTCTCGGCGGACACGCGTGCGCGGAGGCGATCGCATGCTCCCCGTTCTCCGCGGTCGCGACGTCGTAGCCGTGGAATCCCAGGACGTCCACGAGGAGCCGGCGGCTCTTCTCGTCGTCCTCCACCACCAGGATGCGGCTACTCATCGACGCTCCCCTGCGCAAGCTTCGGGAACCGCGCGACGAAGGTGGCGCCCCGGCCCGGCGTGCTCGCGACCACGAGCGTTCCGCCGTGCCGCTCCACCAGCCGGCGCGAGAGCGCGAGGCCGAGGCCGGAGCCTTCGCGCCGCACCTCCTCGTCGGAGGCGACCTGCTGGAACGACTGGAAGATCCGCTCCTGGTCCTCGGGCGCCACGCCCACGCCCGTGTCGCTCACCGCGACCACGAGCGTGTCGCCCTCGACGCGCACGACCACGCGCACCTCGCCGCCGGAGGGCGTGAACTTCACCGCGTTCGAGAGCAGGTTCAGCACCACCTGCTTGAACTTGCGCTCGTCGGCGCGCCAGTTGCCCACGTCTTCGAACACGTGCGACTCCAGGCGCAGGCGCTTGCGCAGCGCCCGCTCCCGGATCAGCGTGCAGCAATTGTGGATCGCGGCGCGCACCGGGAAATCGCGCGCGTCGAGCTCCATGTGGCCCGCCTCGACCTTGCTGAGGTCGAGGATGTCGTTGATGAGCGAGAGCAGGTGCTGGCCCGAGCCGCAGATGTCGCTCGCGTATTCGAGCTGCTTGGGATTGAGCTCGCCGAACATGCGCTCCTTCAGCACCTCGGAGAAGCCGATGATGGCGTTGAGCGGGGTGCGCAGCTCGTGCGACATGTTCGCGAGGAACTCGCTCTTGTGCCGATTCGCCATCTCCAGCTCGGCGGTCTTCTCGGCCACCTTGCGCTCGAGGCCCGTGGTGTAGTCCTGCAGCTGGTCGGCCATGCGGTTGAACTCGCGCGCGAGCGCTTCCACCTCGTCGCCGGTCGAGATGCGGATGCGGGTCGCGAGGTCGCCGCCGGCGATCTTCTCGGCGCCGCCGCGCAGCTCGAGGATCGGGCGCACGAGGCGGCGCGCGAGGCCGTAGCTCGCGGCGATCGCGGCGAGAAGCCCCGCGCCCATCACCCACACGGTGCGCACCAGCGTCTGGTACACGGGCGCGAGCACCTCGTCGCGCGGCTGCTCGGCGACGACCAGCCATTGCGAGGCCGGAACGAGCGTCGCGGAGATCATCATCTCGCGCCCGTCGAGCCCCGGCGCCTCGAACATGTCGACGCTCGAATCCGAAGACTGCGCGAGCTCCTCGCGGATGCGCCTGAGCGGCGCATAGGAGCGCAGGTCGGGCTCGCTCAGCAGGAATTTGCGGTCGGGATGGGCGATCAGGCGATCGCGCGCGTCCACCGCGTAGATGCGCCCGCTCCCCGCGATCGCCGCGCCGCTCACGACGTCGCCGGCGTAGCGCACGCCGCCCGCCACGGAAGGCGACGCGGCACGCATCCGGTCGCGCTCCGCGCTCGCCAGGTACTGCCCGAGCCGCTCGGCGGTGGCGAGCACCTCGGCGTGCTGGACGCGCGCGGCCGTTTCCAGGCTCGCGCGATACGCGAAGCCCACGCCGAGCAGTCCCTGCAGCACGAGCGCCCCGCCGACGAGCCCCATCATCACCGCGGCATAGCGGTGGAAGAGACCCGAGCGGGGCGTCGAAATGCCATCTGTGGCCATTTTCGGAAGGAAGCTCCGGAGGCGACCTGGTGCGCAGGGCTAGTTTGTCACGGCCGCGCCCGACGCGCACCGGCGATTCCCCACCCCTGCGGGTGGGGACGACCCCGGGCACCCTCCCTATCCTCTCTCTCATGAACCCCGCCCCCTGGACATCCGGGTTCGCCGAGCTCGCGTTCGACGAACCTTCCCCCGTGAAGAACACCGGCTCCGTGCTACTGCGGCGCGCCACCTCGCGCGAGGACTGGGCCGCGGTGCGCGCGCTGCGCTTCGCCGCGATGGTGCGCGAGGGCGAACTCGCACCTTCCGCGCTGCCGCTCGCCACGGATCCGCACGACGCCGCCCCCGGAAGCAGCACGTTCCTCCTCGTGGAGCAGTGCCGCATCCTCGGCGCGACGCGTTGCAGCCACGCGAGCGCCGGATCGCCGTCGCCGTTGCCGGCCGCACAGGCCTTCGGCGCGGAGATCGACGCGCGCATCGGGTGCGGCTCGGTCGTGGAAGCGAGCCTCACGGCGGTGGATCGCGCGGCCGACCGCGCGCATTGCCTGCTGCGGCTCTTCAAGGCGCACATGGCCGCGTGCGCGGCGCTCGACGCGGAATGGCTCGTCGCGGCGGTCGCGGAGCGGCAGATGGGCTTCTATTGCCGCGTCTTCGAGATGGAGATCCTCACCGGGGCCGCGCCCGTGCGCGGCTTCGCGCTTCCGCGGGTGCTCATGGGCCTGCGCTATCGCGAGCGCGCGGCGGCTCTCTACCGCCGCCATCCCTTCCTCGCCCCGACCGGCGAGCAGCTGCGCCGTTACTCCTGCGGCGCGGACCTCGTCCTCGACGCGCGGGACGCCGGCTCGATCGGCACGCGCGTGCAGGCCGCCACCGGCGACGCGCACGCGTGAACGAGCGGCGCGCGCGGTCCGGCGCGCGAGGGACGGACACCGGGCAAGACCAGGCGCTCGCCGCGATCGCGAGCCTCGACCTCGACGGCGCGCTCGCCGAGGCACGCCGCGGCCGCATCGAGGAGGCGCTGCGGCGCGTGGTGGCGGGGCTCGCCGGTGTGCACTCGCGCAGCACGCCCGAGACCTGGTCGCGGGTTCTGGCGGCGGCGCGTGCGCATCCCCTGCGCGGCTTCCTGCACCTGGATCCCTTCATCCTGAGGTGCTACGCGAGGCCCCGCGGCATCGCGGGCGACGCGCGCGCGCTCGATTTCGCGCTGCGCGGCCGCACCCTCGAGATCCCGCTCGCCGATGCGGCGGCGGCGCTGCACCAGTGCGTGATCCGGGGCCAGACGGCACGCGCGCTCCGCTTCCGCCGCGACGCCCTCGCGCGTGCGATCGAGGAGGTGGTCGAAAAACGCGGGCCACGCGCGCCCATGATCTTCGCGGCGGGTGCGGGGCATCTGCGCGAATGGGACCGCCTCGTGGGCTTCGGCTCCCAGCGCGTGGGGCGCATCGTGGCGTTCGACGGCGACCCCGACAACCTCGAGCAGGTGAAGCGCGACTACGCGAGCCTGCCGATCAACCCGCACCTCGGGTCCGTGCGCGACCTGGTGCGAGGCGGCGCGCTCTTCGCCGACATGGACCTCGTCTACTGCGCGGGCCTGCTCGAGACGCTGCCGCAATCGCAGGCCATGGCGCTCGCGCGCGCGCTGTTCGGCATGGTGCGCAGCGGCGGGACGCTGGTTCTCACGCAGTTCCTCGCCGGCCTCACCGAGGCCGCCTTCCTCGAAACGTACATGGACTGGCGCATGGTCTATCGCACGCGCGCGGAGCTGGTCGCGCTGGTGCAGGGCCTGTTCGCCGATTCCGAGAGCGACTGGGGATACGTCGAGAGCCCGGAATCGACGCTCGGCGTGGTGACGCTGCGGCGGCGCTGATCAGAAGCCGACCGCGCAGCCGTCCTTGCGATGGTCCGAGGCGGCGCAATAGCCGTCGTCGAGGCGATGGATGAGCTGCGCGCCGCCGAAGCCGAACTGCGGGCGATCGGACGGGACCACGCGATGGCCGCGCCGCACGAGCTCCTCCTTCACCGCGGCCGGCACCGCATCCTCGACGCTCACCGCCCAATCGGCATGCACGAACCAGCGCGGCGCATCGCTCGCCGCCTGCGGATTCTGGTTGTAGTCGACGAGGCGCACCACCATCTGCACGTGACCCTGCGCCTGCATGTGGCCACCCATCACGCCGAAGCTCATCACGGGCTCGCCGTCGCGGGTGAGGAAGCCCGGGATGATCGTCTGGTACGGGCGCTTGCGCGGGCCCACCTCGTTCGGGTGGCCCCGCTTCAGGGTGAATCCGGCGCCGCGGTTCTGCAGGCTGATGCCGGTACCCGGGACGACCACTCCGGAGCCGAAGCCCATGTAGTTCGACTGGATGAACGAGAGCATCATGCCGCGCTCGTCGGCCGCCGTGAGATAGATCGTGCCGCCGCCCTTCGGGATGCCGGGCGCGGGCGAGGAGGCGCGCTTCATGTCGATCGACTTCGCACGCTGCGCGAGATAGGCATCGTCGAGCATCTGCGCGGGCGTCACCTCCATCGTCGCCGGATCGCTCACGTGGCGCCACGCGTCGGCGAAGGCGAGCTTCATCGCCTCGATCTGCAGGTGGAGGCTCGCGGCGGAGTCGGCCGGATGCGACGCCACGTCGTGGTGGCGCAGGATGCCGAGCGCGATCAACGCGGCGATGCCCTGCCCGTTGGGCGGCATCTCGTGCAGGCGATAGCCGCGGTAATCGATGGAGATCGGGTCGATCCAGTCGCACTTGTGCGCGGCGAGGTCCTCCTGCGTCATCGCGCCCTCGTGGGCGCCGCTCGCGAGCGCGATGCGCTCCGCGAGCGCGCCCCGATAGAAGCTCTCGCCCTTGCTCGCCGCGATGTCCTCGAGCGTCTCGGCCTGCTGGGGGCAGTAGAAGCGCTCGCCCGGATAGGGCGCACGGTCCTTGGGCAGGAACGTCCAGCAGAATTCGGAGAAGCCCTTGAAGGCCGGCGCCTGGTTCGCCCAGCTCAACGCCGTGATGGGCGAGACCATGAAGCTCTCGCGCGCGTAGCGGATGGCGGGCTCGAAGAGCGCCTCGAACGGGAGCTTGCCGTAGCGGCGCGAGAGCGCGACCCAGGCGGAGACGCACCCCGGCACCGTGACCGAATCCCAGCCGGTCGTCGGCATGGCGCTCTGCCCCGCGAAGCGCTCCGGCGTCCAGCCCTCGGGCGAGCGGCCCGAGGCGTTGAGGCCGACCAGGCGCTGGCCATCCCACAGGATCGCGAACGCATCCGAGCCGATGCCGTTCGACGTGGGCTCCACCACGGTGAGCGCGATCGCGGCGGCGAGCCCCGCGTCCACGGCGTTGCCGCCGCGCGCGAGCATCGAGAGCCCCGCCTGCGCGGCGAGCGGCTGCGAGGTCGCGACCACGTTCTTCGCGAGCACCGGCATGCGCTGCGAGGGATAGGGGAAATTCCAGGAGAACATGGGGCTCTACTCCGCCTTCACGTGCGCTTCCTGGATCACCTTGCGCCACTTCGCGGTCTCCGTGCGCACCATGCCGGCGAACTGCCCGGGCGTGCCGCCTGCAGGCTCGAAGCCGAGTTGCGCGAAGCGCGCGCGCACCGCCGGATCCTGCAGCACGCGGTTCATCCCGGCGTTCATGCGGTCCACGATCGGGCGCGGCAGCCCCGCGGGACCGAACACGCCGAACCAGTTGTAGCTCTCGAAACCGGGCAGCCCCGACTCGGAGATCGTCGGAAGGTCGGGCATGAGCGGCGAGCGCTTGAGCGTCGAGATGCCGAGCGCCTCGAGGCGCCCGGCGTCGATGTGCGGCTTCGCGGTGACGATCGCGTCGAAGAGCATCGCCACCTGGCCGGACATGATGTCCGGAACCGCAAGCTGCGTGCCCTTGTAGGGAACGTGCGTGAGCTTGATGCCCGCCTGGCGCGCGAAGAGCTCGCCGGTGAGGTGCGCGACGCTGCCGATGCCGCTGCTCGCGAAGTTGAGCTCGCCCGGGTGCGCCTTGGCGTAGGCGATGAGGTCGCGCACGTTCTTGAAGCCGAGCTTGGGAGACACCACCAGCACGTTGGGCGCGTTGCCGGCCCAGATCACCGGCGTGAAATCCTTCTGCGGATCGTAGGGCGGCTTGGAGACGAGATAGGGGCCCACCGAGTGCGTGCTTCCCGTCGCCATGACGAAGGTGTAGCCGTCGGGCGCGCTGTCCGCCGCGAACTTCGCACCGATCTCGCCGCCGGCGCCGGGCTTGTTGTCGATGAACACGGACTGGCCGAGCTCCGCGGAGAGCTTCTCGGCGACGACGCGCGTCATCACGTCGGTCGGCCCGCCCGCGGGAAACGGGACCACCATGCGGATGGGTTTCGCGGGCCAGGTTTCGGCGTGGGCGGCGAGCGCGAGGGCGGCCGCCAGGATCGCGGCGATTCGGTTGAGCATGGGAGCGGATTCGAGGTCGGTCGGGGCCTCAATGGTAGCATCCGCCAAAGAAGGGATGACCGATGACCGCAGGAGTCGCCGCGCTCGTGTTCGACGCCTATGGAACCCTCTTCGACGTGCACTCCGTCGCGGGGAAGGCCGAGTCGCTCTTTCCCGGGCGCGGGGCCGCGCTCGCGGCGGCGTGGCGCACGAAGCAGCTCGAATACTCGTGGCTGCGCACGCTCATGGATCGCTACGAGGACTTCGACCGCGTGACGCGCGCCTCGCTCGAGTGGGCGCTCGAATCGCTCGGGATCGAGGCGCAGGAGAGCGCGCGGCGCGAGATGATCGACGAGTACCGCAGGCTCGCGATGTTCCCGGAGGTGCCGGCCGCGCTCGAGTCGCTCGCGCGCTCGCGCGCGCTCGCGATCCTGTCCAACGGCCACCCCGGGATGCTGGAGGCGGTCGTGGACTACAACGGGGTGCGCGAGCGCTTCCGCGGCGGGATCCTCAGCGTGCACCCGGCGCGCCGCTTCAAGCCCGATCCCGCGGTCTACCGCATCGCGGAGGAGACCCTCGGCGTGCCGCGCGCTCTGGTGGGCTTCGTCTCCTCGAACGGATGGGACGCGGCCGGCGCGAAATCCTTCGGCTTCCGCGCCTACTGGGTGAACCGCGGCGGGGCTCCGGTGGAGCGCCTGGGCGTGCGGCCCGACGCGATCCTCGGGGACCTCGCCGGCCTCGAGGCCGCCCTCGCCTGAAGGCTTCAGCCCTCGACGAACACTTCCTCGCGCTTCCTCGCGATCGAAGGCGCCATCACGATCGCGAGCAGCAGCGCGGAGACGCCGAGCAGCGTGGCACTGATCGGGCGGGTGAAGAACACGCTCGGATCCCCGCGCGATAGCAGCAGCGCGCGCCGCAGGTTCTCCTCCATCATCGGCCCCAGGACGAAGCCCAGCAGCAGCGGCGCCGGCTCCATCGAGAACTTGATGAACACGTAGCCGATGAAGCCGAAGAGCGCGGCGAGCAGCACGTCCATGGACGCGTTGTTGATCGAGTACACGCCCACGCAGCAGAAGATGAGGATCGCCGGGAAGAGGTAGTCGTACTTCACGGTGAGGAGCTTCACCCACAGGCCGATGAGCGGCAGGTTGAGGATCACCAGCAGGAAGTTGCCGATCCACATGCTCGCGATCATTCCCCAGAAGAGGTCCGGCCGCGAGGTCATGATCTGGGGGCCCGGCTGGATGCCGTGGATGATCATCGCGCCGATCATGAGCGCCATGGTCGGCGTGGTGGGAATGCCCAGGGTGAGCAGCGGAATGAACGAGGTCTGCGCGGCGGCATTGTTGGCCGACTCGGGGGCGGCCACGCCCTCGATCGCGCCCTTGCCGAAGCGCGACGGGTCCTTCGCGAGCTTCTTCTCGAGGGTATATGCGGAGAAGGAGGCGAGGATCGGGCCGCCGCCGGGCAGGATCCCGAGCGCGGAGCCGAGGATCGTCCCGCGCGCCACGGGCCCGGCCGACTGCTTGATGTCCTTCCAGTTCGGCAGCAGGCCCGAGACGCTCTTGGTGAAGATCTCGCGCGCCTCGCCCTGCTCGAGGTTGCGGATGATCTCCGAGAATCCGAACATGCCCATCGCGACGGTGCCGATGTTCAGGCCGTCGATGAGCTCGGGCATGTCGAAGCTGTAGCGCGCCACCCCGGAGTTCACGTCCGTGCCGATGAGCCCGGTGAGCAGCCCCAGGATGATCATCGCGATCGCCTTCACGAGCGAGCCGTGCGCGAGCACCACCGCGGCGATGAGGCCGAGCACCATCAGCGAGAAGTAATCCGAGGGCCCGAACTTGAGCGCGAGCTCGGCCAGGGGCGGCGCGAATCCGGCGATGAGCACGGTCGCCACCGAGCCGGCGAAGAACGAGCCGAGCGCGGCGATGCCGAGCGCCTTGCCGGCCATGCCCCGGCGCGCCATCTGGTAGCCGTCGAGGCACGTCACCACCGAGGACACCTCGCCGGGCAGGTTCACGAGGATCGCCGTCGTCGAGCCGCCGTACTGCGCGCCGTAGTAGATCCCGGCAAGCATGATGAGCGCGGAGACCGGGGGAAGCACGAAGGTCGCCGGGAGGAGCATCGCGATCGTCGCCACCGGACCGATCCCGGGCAGCACGCCGATCAGCGTGCCGAGCAGGCAGCCGACGAGCGCATAGAGCACGTTGTGCCAGGTGAGGGCGATCTCGAAGCCGGCGCCCAGGTGTTGCAGCAGTTCCATGGAGTTCCTCTTACGCGCGGCAGAGTCCGAACGACTCCAGCGCGGCGACGTCCGGGCAGAGGGGGATCGGCAGCTTGAGGCCCATCACGAACACGGCGGCGCAGAACGCGACCAGGAAAAGGCCGAGCAGGAGCGACTTTCCGGGGTGGAACGTGGCGCTGCCCAGGCTCGCGCCGACGATGAGCAGCAGGCCCGAGAGCAGCATCCCGGCCGGCTTGAGAAGGATGCCGAACATGCAGATGGAGGCGAGGACGAAGGAGAGCTCCTTCCAGTGGAAGCGCTCGAGCGACGAGCCCTCGCCGCCCGGCGCCTCGCGCACCGCGACGATCGAGATCGCCGCGCCCAGGGTTGCGAGGATCACGCCGAGCCAGAACGGAAAGAAGCCCGGGCCCATGCGCGCCGGCGTGCCCATCGCGTAGCCCGCGAGCAGCACGCGGTCGCCGATCGCGAAGCCGCGCGCGATCGCCGCGAACAGGAGCCCGACGGCGGCGAAGACGATCCCGCCCCAGAAGTCCTTCGGATGGCCGATCTTCATCGGGAAATCCGCTCCCTCGAAAGGGGATGTCGACAACGAGGGTTTGGATTATGTCAGACGATTGCAAGCTTGCGCACGGCGCGGCGCAAGAAAACCCGGGCCGCAGCATGCAGGATCGGACCGGCGGGGTGCCGGCCCGGGGCGCTACAGGGCGGCGGCGATCGCCTTGCCCACCTCTTCGGTCCCCGCCTTGCCGCCCAGGTCGCGGGTGCGCGGCCCCTTCTCGAGCACGGCCTCGATCGCCTTCACCACCGCATCGGCCGCGTCCGCATGGCCGAGGTGCTCGAGCATCATCGCGCCCGACCAGATCTGCCCGATGGGATTCGCGATCTTCTTGCCGTAGATGTCCGGCGCGCTGCCGTGCACCGGCTCGAAGCACGACGGGAACTCGCGCTCGGGATTGAGGTTCGCCGAGGGCGCGATGCCGATGGTGCCGGTGCACGCGGGGCCGAGGTCGGAGAGGATGTCGCCGAAGAGGTTCGATCCCACCACGACGTCGAACCAGTCGGGATGCTGGACGAAGTGGGCGGTGAGGATGTCGATGTGGTATTGCGACGTCTTCACGCCGGGATACTCGGCGGCGATCGCCTTGAAGCGCTCGTCCCAGTACGGCATGGTGATCGCGATGCCGTTCGACTTGGTGGCCGAGGTGACGTGCTTCCTCCTGCGCTTCTTCGCCAGCTCGAAGGCGAAGCGCAGGATGCGGTCGGTGCCGCGCTTCGAGAAGACCGAGAGCTGCGTCACGAACTCCTGCTCCGTGCCGCCGTACATGCGCCCGCCGATGGAGGAGTACTCGCCCTCGTTGTTCTCGCGCACCACCCAGAAATCGATGTCGCCCGGCTTGCGGTTGGCGAGCGGGCTCGCGACGCCGGGCATGAGGCGCACCGGGCGCAGGTTCACGTAGAGCTGGAACTCGCGGCGGATGGGGATCAGCAGTCCCCACAGCGACACGTGGTCGGGAACCGTGGGGAAGCCGACCGCGCCGAGGAAGATCGCGTCGTGGCCGCGGATCTGCGCAAGGCCGTCCTCGGGCATCATGCGCCCGTGCTTCCGGTAGTAGTCGCAGCTCCACGGCTTCTCGTCCCACTCGAGGGCGAAGCCGAACTTGCGCGCCGCGGCCTCGAGCACGCGCTGCCCCTCGGGAACGACCTCCTTGCCGATGCCGTCGCCGGCGACCACGGCGATGCGATGGACGGGGACAGACCCCGGTTTTGCCTTTGCCTGGTTGGGGACAGACCCTGGTGTTGCCTTTGCCTGGTTCAGGGTCTGTCCCCGGTTTTGACTTTTCTTGCTCATGCGAAAAATCTCTCCAGTTCCTCGACCACGAGGTCGGGCACTTCTTCGGGAAGGTAATGGCCGGCGGGGAGCGCGCGGCCGCGCACGTCATCGGCCACGCGGCGCCATTCGTCGAGGGGCTGGAAGCAGCGCTCCACCACCCCTTTGGCGCCCCACAGCGCGAGGAGCGCAGGGCGCACACGCCGCCCCGCGTCGCGATCGGCGCGGTCGTGCTCGAGGTCGATCGAGGCCGCCGCGCGGTAATCCTCGCAGCTCGCGTGCACCATTCCGGGCGTGAAGCAGCGCACGTACTCGGCCCACGCCTCGGGCGCGAACGGCGAGAGGCCGGCGCTGCCCGAGCCCATCTTGGCGGGCAGGATGAGGTCGACGCCGTTCGCGATCATCGTCTCCGGGACGGGCGCGGGCTGGATGAGGAAGAACCAGTGCCAGTACGCGCGGGCGAAAGCCTCGTCGGTCTGCTCGTACATGGCGAGCGTGGGCGCGATGTCGAGCACCGCGACCTTGAGGACGCTCGCCGGATGGTCGACGCAGAGCCGGTGCGCCACGCGGCCGCCGCGGTCGTGCCCCACGAGGAGGAAGCGCTCGTGGCCGAGCGAGCGCATGAGCTCCACCTGGTCCGCCGCCATGGCGCGCTTCGAGTACGGCGCGTGGTCGGGGGCGCTGGGGGGCTTGCCCGAATCGCCGTAGCCGCGCAGGTCCGAGGCCACCACGTTCCAGCGACCGGCGAGGCGCGGGGCGACCTTGTGCCAGATCGCGTGGGTCTGCGGATAGCCGTGCAGCAGGAGCACCGCGGGCGCGTCGCGCCGCGGGCCGACGACCGCGTGGATGTCGCAGCCGGAGGTGCGCACGAGCTGGCTCGTGAAACCGGGAAAGAGCATGGGCGCTATCGTAAGGGCTCGGCGCCGCCCGCGGCGATGATCGCGCGCAACTCGCCTTTGACCACCTTGCCGTAATTGTTCTTCGGCAGGCGCTCGACGAAGCGGTACTCGCGCGGGCGCTTGAAGCGCGCGATGTGCTCGAGGCACAGGCGGTCGAGCTCCGCCGGATCGGGCCGAGCGCTGCCGCGCGCGACCACGAACGCGACGACGCTCTCGCCCCACTGCGGGTCGGGGCGGCCGACCACGGCGCACTCCGCCACGGCCGCGTGACGCAGCAGCACCTCCTCGACCTCGCGCGGATAGATGTTCGAGCCGCCGCTCACGATGAGGTCCTTGCTGCGGTCCCGGAGCGTGAGGAAGCCGTCGTCGTCGAAAACGCCGAGGTCGCCGGTCCACAGCCATCCGTCGCGCAGTGCCGAAGCGCTGGCGCCCGGATTGCGCCAGTAGCCGGACATCACGACGTCGCCGCGCACGCACACCTCGCCGATCCCGCCGGCGGGAAGCGCGCGCCCATCGGCATCGCGCACCGTCACCTCGAGCGCGCTCTGGGCAAGCCCCACCGAGGCGAGGCGCTCGCGATGGCGCGGATGGCTCGTGTCGGCGTGATGGCGCCTGGAAAGCGCGGTGATCGTCATCGGGCTCTCGCCCTGGCCGTAGATCTGCGCGAGGCGCTGCCCCAGCGCGCGCGTGGCGAGGTCGAGGTCCGCGAGGTACATGGGGCCGCCGCCGTAGACGAGCGTCTGCAGTCCCGGCGCGGGCGCTCCCTTCGCGAGCGCCGCTTCGGCGAGGCGCTTCACCATCGTCGGCGCGGCGAAGAAGGACACGCGTTCGTGCGCCTCGAGGAGTACCAGCACTTCGGCCGCGTCGAAGGCCCCCGACTCGGGCACCACCTGCGCCGCGCCTTTCGCGAGGTGGGTGAAGGTGTAGAGCCCGGAGCCGTGGGACATCGGCGCCGCGTGCAGGAGCCGCCCTTCCGGCACGACCTCATCGACGTCGGAGAAATAGCCGAACGTCATCTGCGCGAGGTTTCGGTGCGAGAGCATCGCGCCTTTCGGCCGCCCGGTGGTGCCGCTCGTATAGAAGAGCCACGCGAGCGCGCAAGAGTCGCTCGGCGCGAGCGCCATGGGCTCGGCGGCGGCGAGCTCGCCCAGCTGCGCGGGATCCTCGATCACGAGGCGCGCCCCCGCGTCCTCGACGATCCACGCGACCTCCTTCGCGTGCAGCTTCGCGTTCACGGGCACTGCGGCGAGGCCCGCCCACCAGATGCCGTAGAGCGCCTCGAGGTACTCGGGCGCGTTCTTCATCACGATGGCGACGCGATCGCCGGGGTCGAGCCCGACGCGGCCCGCGAGCCCCGCGGCGAGCCGCCCGGCGCGGCGCGCGAGCTCGCCGTAGCTCGCCCAGGGCGACGTGCCGCACAGCACCGCGATGCGGCCCGGGTCCGACCGGGCGGTGCGCTCGAGCCAGGACGCGACGTTCATGGCGTGATTCTGCCCCAGCCGCGCCGCCGTGCGGGGAGCGGCACCGGTAGAATGCCCGTTTCCCTGCGCCTTCCCCGTTCCATGACCACCATCGTCGTCGTGCGCAAGGGCGATAGCGCCGTGATCGGCGCCGACTCGCTCACCACCTTCGGCACGACCCGGCTCGCGCCGAAGTACGACCGCCACCCCGAGAAGGTCGCGGCGTACGGCGATTCCTTCATCGGCGTGGCGGGAAGCGCGGCGCACCAACTCGTGCTCGAGAACGTGCTCGAGCGCACGCCGAACCTCGATTTCCACGGCAAGGCCGCGATCTACGAGTCCTTCCGGCGCCTGCATCCGGTGCTCAAGGACGAGGCGTTCCTCAACCCGAAGGAGGAGGAGGACGATCCGTACGAGTCGAGCCAGATGACGGTGATGGTGGCGAATCCGTGCGGCATCTTCGCCGTGTACTCGATGCGCGAAGTGTTCGAGTTCGACCGTTTCTGGGCGATCGGCTCGGGGCGCGACTTCGCCCTCGGGGCGATGTACACGGTCTACGACCGGGCGAAGAGCGCGCGCCAGGTCGCCGAGGGCGGGCTTCTCGCGGGCGCGGAGTTCGACACCGGGACGTCGGCGCCGCTCGTGCTCCATGAGGTTCGCCTGAACGAGCGCTGATGCGCATCGACAAGTGGCTGTGGGCGGCGCGCTTCTTCAAGACGCGCACGGCTGCGGCGCAGGCGATCGAAGCGGGCCACGTTTCGGTGAACGCGGAGCGCGCGAAGGCGGCGAAGCTCGTGAAGCCCGGCGACAGGGTGGTCGTGCGCCGTCCGCCCTTCGAGCACGCCGTCGTCGTGAAGGCCCTGTCCGAGCGTCGTGGTCCCGCGGCCGAGGCGGCGCTGCTCTACGAGGAGACCGTGGAGAGCCGAGCCCGCCGCGCGGTGCTCGCGGCCGAGATGAAGGCGCTCCCCTCGACGCGCTTGAAGGGGCGGCCGACGAAGAAGACGCGGCGTGATTACGAGCGCTGGCTGCGCTCCGGCGACGACGAGGAGTGAGAACCGGGGTCGGACCCCCATTTCCCAGCAGCAAGTCCGCTTGCGCGGCCGGCGGAAATGGGGGCCTGACCCCGGTTTTCGCCGGCGCTACAGCTTTACCGCCGGGTTCAAGGAGTAGCGCCCGGTGATCGAAGCCTGCGCGAGGACATGGCTTTGCACCGCTGCGCGCACGTCGGGGCCGCGCAGCGCGCCCTCGAGCGGCAGGCGCTCCACGTCGAGCGCGTACACCGTGAAGACGTACCGATGCGGCAGCTCGTCGTTCCACGGCGGACACGGCCCGTCATAGCCGTAGTAGTCGCCCGACATCGACGCATCGCCCGCGAACCAGTCCGTGTAGCTGTTGATCCCGTGGCGCGCGCCGCCGGACGCCTGCGGCCCGGGCTTGCCGCGCGGGGTCACGCTCGAGGCGAACTCGCCCGCCTCGATCGCGCGCCGCGCAGCGGGCAGGTCCACGAGCAGCCAGTGGAAGAAATCCACGCGCGGCAGCGAGGCGCGCACGGCGCGCCCCTCCTGGTTCACGTCGTCGCCGCGGCTCGGCACGTCGGGATCGTGGCAGACGATCGCGAACGACTTCGTGCCGGGCGGGACGTCGCTCCATGCGAGGTGCGGGTTGCGGTTCTTCGAGAGCGTCGCGTGGCTCTTCGGGTCGGGCGCGCAGAACGCGAATTCCGCCGGGATCGCGCCGCCATCGGCGAAGCTGGTGCTGGCGAGCTTCACGACGGCTGCTGCAGGATCTTCACGACCTGCACCTCGAACACGAGCGGCGCGTTCGGCGGGATCTTCGGCGGCGCGCCGGCGACGCCGTACGCCTTGTCCGCGGGAATGACGAGGAGGCGCTTGCCGCCCTCCTTCATCCCGATCACGCCTTCGTCCCATCCGCGGATCACCCGGCCGGCGCCGACGATGAACCCGAAGGGGGTGGGATGGCCCTGGGACGAGTCGAACTCGGCGCCCTTCAGGTCCTTCGCGCATCCGTCGTAGAGCCAGCCGGTGTAGCTCACGAGGATCGCGCTGCGGAAGCGGACGGTGTCGCCGGTGCCCGGCTCGAGGTCCTTCGTCTGGAGCTCCGTCGGCGCGGCCTTGCAGGCGACGGGTGCCGGCTTCGGTGTCTCTCCGGCGCAGCCGACGAGCGCGAGGCTGGCGGCGAACAGGATGGCGAGGATCGATTTCAATCGGGACTCCGGTGGATGGGAACGGGAATGGGAAGGGGAAACGGGATCGCGCCGGGAGCGACGGCGGCGCCGCGAGCTCCGGCGCCGCGGCCTACTGGATGCCTCCAAGGCACACGTACTTGATCTCGAGGAACTCGTCGATGCCGTACTTCGAGCCCTCGCGGCCGAGGCCCGACTGCTTCACGCCGCCGAAGGGGGCGACCTCGTTGGAGATGATGCCGACGTTCACGCCCACGATCCCCGCCTCGAGCGCCTCGGCGGCGCGGAAGATGCGGCCCACGTCGCGCGAGTAGAAGTACGCGCACAGGCCGAACTCGCTGTCGTTCGCGAGCCGGATCGCTTCCGCATCGTCCGTGAAGCGGAAGAGGGGCGCCACCGGGCCGAAGGTCTCCTCGCGCGCGACCTTCATGCCGGGCTTCATCTCGGTGAGGAGCGTGGGCTCGAAGAAGCGTCCGCCGAGCGCGTGCCGGTGGCCGCCGAGCACGACCTTGGCGCCCTGGGCCACGGCATCGGCCACATGGTCCTCGACCTTCTTTAGCCCCTGCTCGTCGATGAGCGGCCCGATGGTGACGCCCGCCTCGGTGCCCTTGCCGACCTTGAACCCCCTGATCTTCTCGGCGAGCTTCGCGGCGAAGGCGTCGTAGACCTTGTCCTGCACGTAGATGCGGTTCGCGCACACGCAGGTCTGGCCGGCGTTGCGGTACTTCGAGGCGAGCGCGCCCTCGGCCGCGGCGTCGAGGTCCGCGTCGTCGAACACGATGAAGGGGGCGTTGCCGCCCAGCTCGAGCGAGAGCTTCTTGATCGTGTCCGCGCTCTGGCGCATGAGGATGCGCCCCACCTCGGTGGAGCCGGTGAAGGTGACCTTGCGCACGATGGGGCTCGCGCAAAGCTCCTGGCCGATCGCGACCGGGTCGCCGGTCACGATGTTGAGCACCCCCTTCGGGACGCCGGCGCGCTCGGCGAGCTCGGCCAAGGCGAGCGCCGAGAACGGCGTCTGCTCGGCGGGCTTGAGCACGAACGTGCAGCCGGCGGCGAGCCCCGGCGCGACCTTGCGCGTGATCATGGCGTTCGGGAAATTCCACGGCGTGATCGCGGCGCACACGCCGATGGGCTGCTTGAGCACGATCAGGCGGCGGTCGTTCGTGGGACTCGGGATCACGTCGCCGTAGACGCGCTTCGCCTCCTCGGCGAACCACTCGACGAACGAGGCGCCGTAGGCGATCTCGCCCTTCGACTCGGCGAGGGGCTTGCCCTGCTCGGCGGTGAGGAGGAGTGCCAGGTCCTCGACGTTGGCCATGATGAGGTCGTACCACTTGCGCAGGATCTTCGAGCGCTCCTTGGCGGGGAGCGCGCGCCACGCGGGAAGCGCCGCGTTGGCCGCGTCGATGGCGCGCTTCGTCTCGGCGGCGCCCATGTCGGGCACGGAGCCCAGCACGCTGCCCTCGGCGGGGTTGTCGACGTCGAAGCGCTTGCGGGCGTCGGACTCGACCCAGGCGCCGTCCACGTAGGCGCGGTCGCGGAAGAGCTTCGGATCCTTGAGCGAAAGCGCGGCGCTGCGATCCTTGACGATGGCATTCATGGCGTTCACCTCCGGGATACGAAATTATACGCCCCGGCGCGGTGGGTCTATGATGGCGCCTCCGACACCAGGAGGAGGCCGCCATGCCCCGCATCGCCGCATTCGCGCTCGCCGCGCTGCTCCTCGCCGCGCCGCTTTCGGACGCCAAGACCCTGCGCTGGTCGAGCCAGGGCGACTTCCTCACGGCCGACCCGATGGCGCAGAACGAGCTCCTCACCAACTCGATCAACGGCCAGGTCTACGAGTCCCTGGTGATGCGCGGCAAGAAGCTGCAGATCCTCCCCGGGCTCGCCGAAAGCTGGGAGCAGAAGGACCCGAAGACCTGGATCTTCCACCTGAGGAAGGGCGTCAAGTGGCAGGACGGGAGCGACTTCACCGCCGACGACGTCGTGTTCTCGATCAAGCGCCTGCAGGGCGCGACCTCGAACTTCCGCGTCTACGGCAACGCGGTGGGCGAGGCCACGAAGATCGACGAGCACACCGTGCAGCTGGTGACGCCCGTGCCCAACCCCGTGATGCTCGAGATGCTCGCCAACAGCCTCTTCATGATGAGCAAGAAGTGGTGCGAGGAGCACAACGCGGTCGAGACGCAGAACTTCGCGAAGCAGGAGGAGAGCTACACCTCGCGCCACGCGATGGGGACCGGCCCCTACATCCTCGTCTCGCGCGAGCCCGACGTGAAGAGCGTCTTCAAGAAGAACCCCAACTGGTGGGGCCTCAAGGCCGGCAAGGAGTACTGGGACAGCAACGTCGACGAGGTCGTCTACCAGCCCATCAAGTCGGGGGCCACGCGCATGGCGGCGCTGCTCTCCGGAGAGCTCGACTTCGTCCTCGACCCCGACGTGCAGGACATCGACAAGCTCAAGCGCGACAAGCACGTGCACGTCTACGAGGGCCGCGAGAACCGGGTGGTCTTCCTCGAGATGGACCAGGACCGCGACCAGCTCCTCTACTCGAACGTGAAGGGCAAGAACCCGTTCAAGGACATCCGGGTGCGCAAGGCCTTCCTGCAGGCGATCAACATCGACGCCATCGAGCGCGCGGTGATGCGCGGCCTCGCGGTGCCCACGGCGATCAACCTGCCGAACCCGACGGCGGCGGGAATCCCGAAGTCGCTCGACAAGCGCCTGCCCTACGACGTGGCCGCGGCGAAGAAGCTGATGGCCGAGGCGGGCTACCCGAAGGGCTTCGAGGTGCAGCTGGATTGCCCGAACAACCGCTACATCAACGACGAGAAGATCTGCGTCGCGGTGGCGGGCATGCTCGCGAAGATCGGCGTGGACGTGAAGGTGAACGCGATGCCGCGCGCGCAGTACTTCCCGAAGATGCAGCGCCTCGACATGAGCTTCTGCATGCTGGGCTGGGGCGGCGCCACCACCGACGCGATCTTCACGCTGCAGCCGGTGCTGCATTCGCGCGACGCGCAGGGCGACGGCGACTTCAACTGGGGGAACTACAAGGATCCGGTGTTCGACGCGATGATCGACGACCTGAAGGGCGACACCGACGCCAAGCGCCGCCAGCAGAAGATCATCAAGGCGATGGAGTATTTCCGCGACCACGTCTACACGCTGCCGCTGCACATCCAGGTGATCCCGTGGGCGTCGCGCTCGAACGTGAAGGTGGTGCACCGCGCCGACAACTGGCTGCAGGCGACCTGGGTCCAGATCCACTGATGCAGGCGTCTTTCGCCGGAGCACGAAGGGGCGCAGGCGCCCCTTTCTGCATGCTAGTCTCGTCGGGTGTCGTCAGGGAGACTACAAAGCGTGGCGGCGGCCCTCGCCGCCGCGTCGGCCATCGCCGCATGCGTCGCGCGCGCGCATGAGCCGAGCGGATCATGGCGCGAGGCGGCGCGCCCCGGCGGGCTCGCCGCGATCCTCGGACGATCGTGGGTGGAGCTCGATGCCGCATCCCTCGCCGCGCCCGTCTCTCCCGGTCTCGGGCAAGGCTTCGGCGCGGCGCAGGTGCGGCTCGCGGGCGCCACGCTTCGCAACCTGAACGGCTGGAGCGCGAGCCTCTTCGTCTCGCGGGCCGCCGCGGGCAAGTACGCCGACGACGAGACGCTGCGCCTTCCGGATTCGACGTCGGTAAACGCGCGCCTCGCGCGCCGCGTCGCTCGCTCCACCACGCTCACGCTCGACGCGTTCAACCTGTTCGACAGCCACGGAACCGCGCTCGACGAGTTCGTCGCCGCGAACCTCTGGTCCCCGGGCGGGATGCCGCAGGATTACCTCGTGCATCCGGGCGAACGCCGCGGCGTGCGCCTGGGCATCCGCTGGACGTTCCGCTAGCCGCGCCTCAGGAGACGCGGTAGCGGCAGACCCGGTAGAAGCCGCCGAAGACGTCGACCTGCTCGTCGAGCTGCACCTTGCGGCCGGCCATCGCGCCGCACTCGGTGAGCGTGCGCGACAGGCTCTCGCTCCAGAAGCCGCCGAGGAAAGGCTCCGCCCACGTGAGGATCGCGCGCATCGGCGCGAAGCGGTGGAAGAAGTGCCGTCCCTTGTTCTCGCCGTACTCGGCGATCACGAGGCGGCCGCCGGGCTTGAGCACGCGCGCCGCCTCTCGCAGCGCCTCGCGCCGCGCCTTCCGCGGCATCTCGTGCAGCAGCAGGAAGACCAGCACCGTGTCGAAGGTCGCCGACTCGTAGCGCAGATCCTCGGCGAGCATGCGCTCGAGGTGCACGGTCCTGCCGATCGCCTCCACCTTGCGGCGTGCGGCCTCGAGCTGGATGGGAGCCGCGTCGATGAGGTGCACCGGCTCCTTCAACCCCCTCGCGAGCGTCGGCGTGAGCTCACCGTAGACGCCCGCGACCTGCAGCGTCTTGCCCGCATTCGGCAGGTCCATGAGCCGCATCGTGTTGCGCATGATGCGGCGATAGTTGCCGAAGAGGATCGCGTTGATGATCGGCTGGTGGTCGAAGAACCAGACCGAGATCGGCCACACGTAGGCCCACGCATAGTGCCGCTCGAGGTAGTCGGGCAGCGCCGTGACCCGGGCGCTGCGCGCGGGCGCGGCGCCGTAGAGGGAGAAACCCTCCTCTGCCACAACCTGGGCGCGCGCGCAGGATTCGATCTCGTGGAGGCTCAGCGGTTTCATCTCGTTTCCCTGGAATTCGTCTGCATCGGAAGCGAGCATCGCATCGCGCGCCGGCCGCGCCTTTGATCCAGGTCAGGGGCCGGGACGAGCCGCGGAAAATCGGAAGATTCCTAGGCGGCGCGCGTGGGCGCGATGCCGCGGTGGTAGAGGCGATCGACGGCGAGGACGGCCGAGGGCGCATGCGGCTCGCACGCGCGCAGATCGCGGTAGTACGGGGCGAAATCCGGCCCGGTCGCCGCGAAAAGCTCGTCGAAGGCGCGGATCACGAAATAGGTTTCCTGGAACGTGTCGATCTTGTAGCGCGTCTGCATCACGCGCAGCAGGTCGAAGCCGATGCGGTTGGGCCGGTCGCTCTCGATCGAGTAGCGGATCTCGCCGCCGGAGGAGAGGATCCCTGCGCCGTAGGTGCGCAAGCCCTCCGGCGTCTCGATGAGGCCGAACTCCACCGTGTACCAGTACAGGCGCGCCAGCATCTCGATCGCGCCGAGAGCGCAGGCCTTGATGCCGCCCTCGCCGTACGCCTGCATGTAGTCCGCGAACACCGGGTCGAACAGCATCGGCACGTGGCCGAAGAAGTCGTGGAAGATGTCGGGCTCGACGATGTAGTCGAACTCCCCGGGCTCGCGCAGCCACACCGTGACCGGGAAGCGGCGGTTGGCGAGGTGCTCGAAGAAGACGGGGTCGGGCACGAGGCCGGGCACGGCGACGAGCCGCCAGCGCGTGGCGCGAAAGAGCTTCGCGTTGATCGCGTCGAAGCGCGGGATGCCGGCGCCGTAGTCGAGCGTGGCGAGCGTCGCCCGGAATTGCTCGCACGCGTAATGCGGGACGAGCGCCGCCTGCCGCGCGTAGAGGCGCCGCCACAGGCCATGCTGCGCGTCCGTATAGGCGTCCCATTCCTGGTCGACGGTGCAGTCGGGACGCATGCGGCTGTAGTCGCCGCGCAGCCCGTGGTCGGTCTGTCCCGTCATCGACCTTCGCCGCGGCCTTCGCCCGAGGCGGAGGGAGCATATCGTTCCACCCGCTGCTCGATCGCGCCGAAGACGCTCGCGCCCGCGGCGTCGAGCATCTCGATCTTCACGGTGTCGCCGAAGCGCAGGAACGGCGTGCGCGCCTCGCCCTCCTCCACCTGCTCCACCAGGCGCGCCTCCATGAGGCACGCGTATCCGGCCGCGCGGTCGTGGTTGGAGACGGTGCCCGTGCCGACGAGGGTGCCCGCAGAAAGCTCGCGCGTCTTCGCGGCATGGGAGACGAGATCGAACAGGTTGAACGCGGCATCGATGCCCGCGTTCGGCGCGCCGAGCCTCCTCGCGTTCACGTCGCAACGCAGCTCCAGGTGCACGCGCCCGTCCTTCCACGCGCCGCCCAGCTCCTCGGGGGTGACGGCGACGGGGGCGAGCGCGTTCGCGCCTTTGCCGTTCACGAACCCGAATCCCTTCGCGAGCTCGGCGGGGATCAGGCGGCGGAAGGAGACGTCGTTCACCAGCGTGAGGAGGCGCACGCCGCGCGCGGCTTCCTGCGGCGCGGCGCCCATCGCGACGTCCCCGACGATGGCCGCGACCTCGCCCTCGAGGTCGACGCCCCAATCCTCCGAGAGGACGCGGATCGGGTCGCGCGGGCCCATCATCGCGCCCGCGCCGCCCTGGTACATCAGCGGATCGTGCCGGAAGCTTTCGGGAACCGTGGCGTTGCGCGCGCGGCGCACGCGCTCGACGTGCGCGAGATACGCGGAGCCGTCGAGCCACTCGTAGGCGCGCGGCAGCGGCGCGGCGACGCGGCCCTCGGCGAGCGCAGCGCGGAAATCGAACGCCCCGCGCGCCGCGCCCTTCGCGAGCGCGCTCGCCAGCTCGCGCAACCGCGGCTCGGCCTCGCTCCAGCGCTCGAGCGCGGCCTGCAGCGTGGGCGCGATCGAGGTGGCGTCGAGCGCCTTCGCGAGCGCGCCATCGACCACGACGAGGAGCCCGTCGCGGCTCGCGGATTTCATCGTGGCGAGCTTCATCTCGGGGGCAGCGCCGCCTTCGCGAAGCCGCTCCACACGTTGTCGTACTCGCGATCGATCTGCGGCGAATCCATCGCGTGGGCCGTCGGCTCGAACAGGTAGCGGCTCTCGAACATGAAGGCGAGCGTATCGGCGAGATATCGCGGCTCGAGCTCCTCCGCGACGCCCGCCTCGTAGCTCGCCCGATCGGGGCCGTGCGCGCTCATCGCGTTGTGCAGGCTCGCCCCGCCCGGCAGGAAGCCCTCGCGCTTGGCGTCGTACGCCCCGCGCACGAGGCCCATCAGCTCGCTCATCGCGTTGCGGTGGAACCACGGCGGGCGGAACGTGCGCTCGGCGACCATCCAGCGCGGCGGGAAGATCACGAAGTCGACGTTCGCGACGCCGGGCGTGTCCGAGGGCGACGTGAGCACGGTGAAGATCGACGGATCGGGATGGTCGAAGCTCACCGTGTTGAGCGCGTTGAAGCGCGCGAGGTCGTACTTGTAGGGGTAGTGGTTGCCGTGCCAGGCCACCACGTCGAGCGGCGAGTGTCCGTACTCGACGCTCCACAGCGCCCCCGCGAGCTTCACGACCACCTCGGTGGGCTCGTCCACGTCCTCGAAGGCGGCGCACGGCGCGAGGAAATCGCGCGGGCTCGCGAGTCCGTTGGCGCCGATGGGCCCCAGCTCCGGCAAGCGAAACGGCGCTCCGTAGTTCTCGCATGCATAGCCGCGCACCGGCCCGGCGACCTCGACGCGAAACTTCACGCCGCGCGGGATGACGGCGATCTCGCCGGGCGCGATCGCCAGGCGCCCGAGCTCCGTCGCGAGCGTGAGCTCGCCCTGCTGCGGCACGAGGAGGAGCTCGCCGTCGGAGCTGGAAAAGAGCCGGCGCATCGACCGGTTGGCCGCGTAGAGATGCACCGCCGCTCCCGCCTGCGCGCGCGCTTCGCCCGCGGCGGCGAGCGTCGCGAGGCCCGCGAGGAAATCCGTGGGCGCCTCGGGAATCGGCATCGGCCGCCAGCGCAAGCGCTCGGGCGGGCACTGCCCTTCGCGCCACGCCGCGGTGCGCAGCTTTCCGTGGTCGATGCGGCGCAACGGCCCGTGCATCGCCGAGGGACGCAGGCGGTAGAGCCACGAGCGCAGGTTCTGCGAGCGCGGCGCGGTGAAGGCCGAGCCGGAGAGCTGCTCCGCATACAGGCCGAAGGGCGCCTTCTGCGGCGAGTTCTGCCCCACCGGGAGCGCCCCCTGCACCGCCTCGGTCTCGCGGTGCGCCCCGAACCCGGAGAGGTACTTGAGCGTCGTCGTGCCCGGGCGATCGTTCACGGTTTCTCAACCAGAAAGGGAACCACAGATGAACACGGATGAACACAGATGGCTTGTAAGGGTTGTCGCGGCTCGGCGATGGGCACGATGCAGCTCCTTCTTTGATCTCATCTGTGTTCATCCGTGTTCATCTGTGGTTCCAACGCCTTTTGGGTCAAATCGCGCCGCGCGCGATCTGCTCGGCCTCGATCGACTCGAAGAGCGCGCGGAAGTTGCCCTCGCCGAATCCCTCGTTGCCCTTCCTCTGGATGATCTCGAAGAAGATTGGCCCGATCACGGTCTCGGTGAAGATCTGCAGCAGCTTGTCCTCGCGCCGCTCCTTGTCGACGCCCTCGCCGTCGAGGAGGATGCGGTTCGCCTCCAGGCGCTGCAGGTCCTCGCCGTGGTTCGGGACGCGCGCGTCCAGCCGCTCGTAGTACGCCTGCGGCGTGTCGAGGAAGCGCACCGCGCGCGCGCGCAGCGCCTCCACCGTCGAGTAGATGTCGCGCGCGGAGAGCGCGATGTGCTGGATGCCTTCGCCGTGGTAGGCGTCGAGGTATTCCTGGATCTGCGACTTGCGGTCCGAGGGCTCGTTGATCGGGATGCGGATCTTGCCGCAGGGGCTCGTGAGCGCGCGCGAGGTGAGGCCGGTCTTGCGGCCCTGGATGTCGAAGTAGCGGATCTCGCGAAAGCCGAAGAGCCTCTCGTAGAACTGCGCCCATACGTCCATGCGCCCGGCGTACACGTTGTGCGTGAGGTGGTCGATCTCGACCAGTCCCGCGCCGCCGGGATGCCGCGGCGTCCCCTCGATCGGCACGAAGTCGATGTCGTAGATCGACAGCCCGTCGCCGTATCGATCGACCAGGTAGATGAGGCTTCCGCCGATCCCCTCGATCGCCGGGATATTGAGCTCCATGGGCCCCACCTTGCCGTGGAAGGGCTTCGCGCCGAGCTCGAGCGCGCGCGCGTAGGCCTTGGCCGCGTCCTTCACGCGCATCGCGAAGGCGCACGCCGACGGCCCGTGCACGCGCGCGAACGACTGCGCGAAGCTGCCGGGCTCGCGGTTCACGATGAAGTTGACGCCGCCCTGGCGATAGAGCAGCACGTCCTTCGAGCGGTGGCGCGCGACCGCGACGAACCCCATCTGCTCGAAGAGCGCGCCGAGCACGTGCGGGTCGGGCGCGGTGTACTCGACGAACTCGAAGCCGTCGGTGCCCATCGGATTCTCGATCGCTTGCGGCGTGGCGCTCATCGCTTGGCTCCTGGAGCTTGGCGCCTCTCCCCGGGGAGAGGAACGGGTGGGGCCAATCTAACCCGTCCCCGCCGCAATAGGATTGCAAAGCCGGGCGCGGAATTCCCGGCGCACGCAATAATATTGCGTATCCCGCCCCTGGAGCCGCCCGATATGGCGACGATCCGCCTGAACCGCACCGACCGCCGCCTGCTCGAGCTCCTGCAGCGCGACGGCAGCCTCACCAACCTGGAGCTCGCCTCGCGCGTAAACCTCTCGCCCAGCGCGTGCCTCAGGCGCGTGCGCGCGCTGGAGAAATCCGGCGTGATCCGCCGCTACGTGGCGCTCCTCGATCCGCGCAAGGTCGGCCTCGGGCTCATGGGCTTCGTCAACGTGAAGCTCGAGAAGCGCGGCCGCACGCCCGCCGACGCCTTCGCCCGCGCGGTGAAGGACTGGCCCGAGGTGCTCGCGTGCCACGCGCTCACCGGGGACATGGATTACCTCCTGCGCGTGCAGGTGGAGGGGCTCGACCACTTCTCGCGCTTCGTCATGGATTCCCTCCTCAAGCATCCGGGCGTCCTCGACGTGAAATCGAGCTTCGTGCTCGAGGAGGTGAAGGAGACCACGGCGCTCCCGCTTACCCACCTCGCGGGTTAAGACGCAGGAACCTGATCGTCGCCGAATTCCAGCACCACGCGCCGGGTGCGCGCGCTCTTCTTCTCGATCTTCGCGACCCTGAGCGCGCCGATCTCGCGCGTGTTCGCGACGTGCGTGCCGCCGCAGGGCTGCAGGTCCACCCCCTCGATCTCGAGCAGCCGAACGCGCCCGAGCCCGCGCGGCGGCTGGACGGACATCGTGCGCACGAGCTCGGGCTTCGCGTCGAGCTCCTCGTCGCTGATCCAGACGGTGCGCACGTCGTGCGCTTCCGCGACCAGGCGCGCGAGCTCGCGCTCGAGCACCTCGCGCTCGAGCGGCTCCACCATGTCGAAGTCGAGGCGCGCGTAATCGGCCGTGATCGAGCAGCCGTTGGTCTGGTGCGGGACGATCGCGCAGAGGAGGTGCGTCGCCGTATGGAAGCGCATGTGGCGGTGGCGGCGCACCCAGTCGATCTGCGCGGTGACCGCGTCGCCGGGATGCAGCTTCGCGAGCAGGGCTTCCTGGCCCGGAGCGGGGACGTGGACGACTGCGGAGGGCGATTCCTTTCCCTTCATCGTGTCGGCGATCGCGATCTGCGTTGCGTCGCCCAGGACGAGCTTGCCCGCGTCGCCCGCCTGGCCGCCGCCGCGTGGATAGAAGACGGTGCGGTCCAGGCCGATGCCCTCGGGACCCACGGCCACGATCGTCGCGGCCGTTTCCCGGCGGTAGGGCTCCTCGCGGAACATCTCCTCGGTCACTCGCGCCTCCAAATTGACTTTGCCTCGCCCGCCGCTACATGATGCCCCATGATCCCCGGCGGCGCTAAGATGGCCGCCAACCGCCGACCGCGCCGCCTTCCGTGCTCGCCTTCATCCTGCGCCGCATCCTGCAGGGCATCGTCGTGATGCTCGTGGTGGGATTCATCGCGTTCTCGCTTTTCAACTACGTGGGAGATCCGGTGTCGCAAATGACGCCGCCGGAGGCGACGCAGGCCGACCGCGACGCGATGCGCCACATGCTCGGGCTCGACCGGCCGTTCTACGTGCAGTTCGCCACCTTCGTCGAGCACGCGCTGCACGGCAACTTCGGCATCTCGCTGCGCATCGGCCGCCCGGTCTCGAAGCTCCTCGAGGAGCGCTTCCCGGCCACCTTCGAGCTCGCCCTCACCGCTTCGCTCATCGCCCTCGTCGTGGGCATTCCCGCAGGCGTCTACACGGCCCTGCGGCGCGATTCGTGGATCTCGCGCGCGATGCTCACCGTGTCGCTGGTGGGCGTGTCGCTGCCGAACTTCATCATCGGCATCCTCCTCATCCTGGTCTTCGCCGTGTGGCTCGGCTGGCTGCCCTCCTTCGGCCGCGGCGACACGGTGCACCTCGGTTTCTGGTCGACGGGATTCCTCACGGTTTCCGGGCTCAAGGCGCTGGTGCTGCCGGCGATCACGCTCGGCTTCTTCCCGCTCACGCTCGTGATGCGCCTGGTGCGCTCCGAGATGCTGGAGGTGCTGCGCTCGGACTACATCAAGTTCGCGCGCGCCCGCGGCCTCACCGACCGGGCCGTGAACTTCGGCCACGCGCTCAAGAACACGCTGGTGCCGGTGATCACCATCACGGGACTGCAGCTGGGCGGCATCATCGCCTTCGCGATCATCACCGAGCAGGTGTTCCAGTGGCCGGGCATGGGCCTGCTCTTCATCCAGGCCGTGCAGTTCGCCGACGTGCCGGTGATGGCCGCCTACCTTTGCCTCATCGGGCTCATCTTCGTGGTCCTCAACCTCCTCGTGGACCTGCTCTACTACGCGGTGGACCCGCGGCTGCGCGTGGAGAGCGGGGGAGCGCGCTGATGGCCGCCACCTCGCGCGCGCCGGGAGACGCCCCCGCCGAAGCGCCCGCCGCGCGCGGCCGGCTCCACGCGATCCTCGACAGCGACCTCCTCTACAGCTTCCGCCGCCGTCCCGGCGTGATGCTCTCGGCCGCCATCGTGCTGGCGTTCGTGGTGGGCGCCGCGTTCGCACCGTGGGTCGCGCCCCACAACCCGTTCGACCTCGCGACGCTGAACCTGGGCGACGCGATGACGCCGCCCGCGTGGACCTCCGCCGGCAGCTCGACCTACCTGCTGGGAACCGACGACCAGGGCCGCGACGTGCTCTCGGCGATCCTCTTCGGCTCGCGCATCTCGCTCGCGGTGGGCCTCCTCGCGTCCCTCCTCGCGATGGGGGCGGGTGTCGCGTTGGGGCTGGTGAGCGGCTACGCCGGCGGCAAGCTGGACGGGTTCATCATGCGAGTCGCCGACGTCCAGCTCTCGTTCCCGGCGATCCTCATCGCGCTCCTCGTGGACGGCCTCGCGCGCGCCGCGCTTCCCCGGGAGCACCAGGACCAGCTCGCGTTCTGGGTGCTGGTGATCTCCATCGCCGCGGCGGGCTGGGTGAACTTCGCCCGCACGGTGCGCGGCTCGACCCTGGTGGAGCGCAACAAGGAGTACGTCCAGGCGGCACGGGTGATCGGAAGACATCCGGCCGCGATCCTGTTCTCCCATGTGCTGCCCAACACGCTCGGGCCCGTGCTGGTGCTCGTGACGCTGCAGGTCGGCGTGGCGATCATCACCGAGGCGACCCTGTCGTTCCTGGGCGTCGGAGTCCCGCCGACGCAGCCGTCGCTGGGAACCCTGATCCGGGTCGGAAACGAATTCCTCTTTTCCGGCGAATGGTGGATCACGATGTTTCCCGCGGCCGCGCTGGTCGCACTGGTGCTCGCCATCAACGTACTGGGGGATTGGCTTCGCGACGCGCTGAATCCCCGCCTGCGATAGCGTCGCGGAAAGGACTCGCCATGAAACCGTGCTTCGCTCTCCCCTTCCTGCTCCTCGCCGGCGCCTGCGCCGCGGCCGGCCCCTACGAGCGGCCGTACTCGATCATCGAGGACGACCCGATCCAGTCGGCCGACCCGAACGTGATCCACGTGATCGTGAACCGGGTCGACGACCGCAACGCCGTCGACATCCACCACGCGGTCGTGCCTCCCGGGCCGCACGAGGTCACCGTGGACGTGCCCCCGCGCCGCCGCTGGCCCGCGACGCAGCACACCTTCCACCTGGTCACCGAACCGTGCCGGCGCTACTACGTCTCCGCGAAGCTGCACAATCGCGTCGGCCCCGAGTGGACTCCGATCGTGCGGGGCAGCGACCGCATCGCCGAGTGCGAAGCGAAGTTCGGCATGGGCAGATGACGGGACCGCTCCTCGAGGTGAGGAACCTCCGCGTCGAGTTCCCCACGCGCCGGCGCACGCTCACCGCGATCGACGACGTGAGCTTCGAGATCGCTCCGGGCGAGGTGCTCGGCGTGGTCGGCGAGTCGGGCGCCGGGAAGTCGATCACCGGCGCGGCGATCATCGGGCTCCTCGAGCCGCCCGGCCGCATCGCCGCGGGCCAGGTGCTCCTCGAGGGCGAGCGCATCGACAACCTCCCGCCCGAGCGGATGCGCCGCATTCGCGGGCGGCGCATCGGCGCGATCTTCCAGGATCCGCTCACGTCGCTGAATCCCCTCTACACCATCGGCCGGCAGCTCGTGGAGACGATCCGCACGCACCTCCCGCTCGGCGCGGCGGCCGCGCGCGCACGTGCGATCGAGCTGCTGGGCGAGGTGGGCATTCCCGCGCCCGAGCGCCGCATCGACCATTATCCGCACCACTTCTCCGGCGGAATGCGCCAGCGCGTGGTGATCGCGCTGGCACTCTGCGCCAACCCGCGCCTCGTGATCGCCGACGAGCCCACCACGGCGTTGGACGTCTCGATCCAGGCGCAGATCATCGCGCTCCTCAAGCGCCTGTGCCGCGAGCACGGCACGGCGGTGATGCTCATCACCCACGACATGGGCGTGATCGCGGAGACGGCGGACCGGGTCGCCGTGATGTACGCGGGGCGGATCGTCGAGATCGGGCCCGTGCAGGCGGTGATCCACGATCCGCAGCATCCGTACACCGCGGGGCTCATGGGGTCGATCCCCACCGTGGGCGAGGAGCTCGAGCACCTGCCGCAGATCGATGGCTCGATGCCGCGCCTGGACGCGATCCCGCGCGGCTGCGCCTTCCACCCGCGCTGCCCGCGCGCCTTCGACCGCTGCCGCATGGAGCGCCCCGAGCTCCTCGCGGCGAACCGCACGCGCGCCGCATGCTGGCTGCACGCGCCGGAGCGCGCGAGCCCGCAGGCGCAGGCGGGCTGGAGCGAGGGAGCGGTGCATGGATAGCGGCCTTCCCTCGCCCGCGCAGGGGCGCCCCGGGAAGGGGCCTCTCGTCGAGGTGCGTGGGCTCACGCGCGATTTCGACGTCTCGCGCCCGTGGCTGAACCGCGTCCTCGAGCGCGCGCCGCGCCAGCTGCTGCGCGCCGTGGACGACGTGAGCTTCGCGATCGACCGCGGAGCGACGCTCGCGCTGGTCGGCGAATCGGGCTGCGGGAAATCGACCGTCGCGCGGCTCATCTGCGGGCTCTACGCGCCGAGCTCGGGATCGATCCTCTTCGACGGCGTGGACCTCGCGACGGTGCGCGATCGCCGCGACATGCTGCGCCTGCGCCGGCGCTTCCAGATGATCTTCCAGGACCCGTATGCGAGCCTCAATCCGCGCTGGCGCGTGCGCGACATCGTCGCCGAGCCGCTGCGCTCGCACGGGCTCGCGCGCGACGAGCGCGCGAGGAGCGCGCGCGCCGGGGAGCTGCTGACGCAGGTGGGGCTCGCTCCCGGCGACGGCGACAAGTACCCGCACGAGTTCTCGGGCGGCCAGCGCCAGCGCATCTCGATCGCGCGCGCGCTCTCCTCCAATCCCGAGTTCCTCGTGTGCGACGAGCCCACCAGCGCGCTCGACGTCTCGGTTCAGGCGCAGATCCTCAACCTCATGAAGGACCTGCAGCGGCGGCACGGCCTCACCTATCTCTTCATCTCGCACAACCTCGCCGTGGTGTCGCACATCTCGACCGCGGTGGGCGTGATGTACCTCGGGCGCATCGTCGAGATCGCGCCGACGCGCACGCTCTTCGCGCGGCCGCTGCACCCGTACACGCGCATGCTCGAAAGCGCGATCCCCGACATCGAGATGTCCGGCAAGCCCCGCACGCCGGTCGCCGGAGAGGTGCCCAATCCCCTCGATCCGCCGGCGGGCTGCGCCTTCCATCCGCGCTGCCCGTACGCGCGCGAGAGGTGCCGCGTCGAGCGCCCGCCGCTCGCCCCGTTCGAGGGCGCGAAGGTCGCCTGCCACGGCGTGCACGACGGGTGGATTGCGCTCGAGCGAGTGGCCGAAACGGCGTAACGCCGTTACACCCGTAACCCACGGCGCGAACTGCGCCTCGCTTCGCCCGAAGGGCCGGCTCACTTGCGTTGACGCACCGGAGCGTGGTCTGTAGCCTCTGGCGGTCGGTCCGTACGGCGTCTCCATTCCATGGCCCAACCCGGTTTCACGCTCGTCGAGACGATCATCGTGATCGCCATCGCGGCGCTGCTGCTATGGATCGCGGTGCCTGCCGTGCAGGGGTACATGGACAGGGCCCGCGTCGCGCAGGCGATCTCGGAGATCAGCGACATGTCGACCAGGATCCGGCAGCAGTTGAAGACGAAGGGCGCGCTGCCCGATTCGCTCGACGACGCGGGATTCGCCGGCCGCACCGATCCCTGGGGACACGATTACCAATACCTGAACCTCTTCGACAGCAAGGGCAACGGCCAGGCGCGCAAGGACAAGAAGCTCGCGCCGCTCAATTCCGATTTCGACCTGTACAGCATCGGCGCCGACGGCGACACCGCGGCATCCCTCGTGAACAAGGCGAGCCGCGACGACATCGTGCGCGCCCGCGACGGCGGCTTCGTCGGCCTCGCCTCGGACTTCGATCCATGAGGAGCGCGGCACGGGCAAGGCAGCGCGGGCACGTCGCGCGCCGGCTCTTCCTCCTCTTCATTCTCTCCGCGTTCCTGCCGCTCGCGCTGATCGCGGCGCTCTCGCTGGGCGAGGTGCGCAGCCTCCTGCTCAAGCAGGGCGAGCAGCGCCTCGCCGCCACGGCGAAGGCGTACGGCATGACGCTCTACGAGCGGCTGCTGGTCGCCTCCGACGTCGCGATCTCGACGGCGGATCGCACCAGCCGCGGCACCGCGCACGACGAGCTCGCGCAACGCACCTTCGTCTCGATCGCCCTCCTCGAGCGCGCGGGCGGCCTCGTTCCCTTGATGGGCCGGATGACCGCGCCGGCGATCGGCGCCGAGGCGCGCGAGCGTCTCGCCGCGACGAAGCCCGTGATCCTCGTGGAGCGCGGCGCGGGCGCCGCGCACGTGCTTCTCGCCGTCGCGCGGCCGAACGCCGCACCGGGCGAGATGGTGGTCGGCGAGGTGAATCCCGCATACCTGTGGGGAAGCCCCGACGAGATGCCTGCGTTCACCGACTTCTGCATCGTCGAGGACCGCTCGGAGGCGACGCTGCATTGCACGACGCCGCTTTCCCCGCGGGCGGAGAAGGCGATGCTGAGCTCCCGCTCCCACCTCGGGGCCGCGAGATGGGAGCGCGACGGCGAGGCGTACCGGGGCATCGCCTGGGCGCAGTTCATGCGCGCCGGATTCGGCACCCCGGACTGGGTCGTGGTCGCGAGCCAGCCGGAGTCCTACCAGCTCGAGCGCGCGCGCAAGTTCGGCCAACTCTACGTGCCGGTCGTGCTGCTCGCGCTCCTGCTGGTCGCGTGGCTCACCATGCGCCAGGCGAGCCATATCGTGAAGCCGCTCGACCTGCTCGCCCGGCGCGCGCGCGCCATGGCGCAGAACGACTTCAAGTCGAGCGTGGAGATGGCGCCGCGCGACGACGAGTTCGGCGAGCTCGCCTCGGCCTTCGACTCGATGTCGCAGAAGCTCGGCCGCCAGTTCGCTTCGCTCAAGGCGCTCTCGGAGATCGACCGGCTGATCCTTTCCACGGTGGACAGCGCGCAGGTGATCCGCACCGTGCTCCACCGGCTCGCGAGCGCGGTGCGCGCCGACGCCGTGAGCGTGACGCTCCTCGAGCACGACAACGCCGACCACGCGCGCACGTACTTCCGCTCCTCGCAGGGCGACGAGAGCCTGGTGATGGCGCGCCACGAGATCTCGTCGGTCGAGCGCTCGGACCTCGAGGGCGCGACCGCGGGCCAGTGGCTCGAGCTCGCGGACGGCGTGCCCGAGTATCTCCAGAGCCTCGCGCGGAACGGCGCGACGACGGCCTACGTGCAGCCGGTGGTATGGCGGGGGACGCTCTGCGGCGCGCTCGCCCTCGGGTATCGGGGCGACTCGTCGCTCGACGAGGAGGAGCGCCAGCACGCGCACGAGCTCGCCGACCGCGTCGCGGTGGCGGTCTCCTCCGCCTGGCGCGACGAGCAGCTCTACCTGCAGGCGCATTTCGACCCGCTCACCGGCCTTCCCAACCGCCTGCTCTTCAAGGACCGCCTCGGGCAGGAAATCGCGCGGAGCCAGCGCGAGGGCCTGCGCTTCGGGCTGCTCTTCATCGACCTCGACCACTTCAAGACGGTGAACGACAGCTTCGGCCACACCACGGGCGACGCGGTGCTGCGCGAGTCGGCGCGGCGCATCTCGCGCTGCGTGCGCACGACGGACACGGTCTCGAGGCTGGGCGGCGACGAGTTCACCGTCATGCTCACCAACCTCCAGCACCCGCAGGAAGCGGGCCTCATCGCGGAGAGCGTGGTGGAGGCCCTGTCGCGCGAGTTCCAGGTGAACGGCGAGCAGTGCTTCCTCAGCGCCTCGCTCGGCATCGCCTCGTTCCCCGAGGACGGCGGCTCGGCCGAGGAACTGCTGAAGAGCGCCGACACCGCGATGTACCGCGCGAAGGCGGGCGGGCGGGCGCAGGCGGTCTACTTCGAGGAGCGCATGAACGCGGAGGCGGTGGCGCGGCTCACCCTGGACCGCGACCTGCGCGTCGCGATCGAGCGCGGCGAGCTGGAGCTGCATTACCAGCCGAAGCTCGACCTCGCGACGGACACGATCTGCGCCGCGGAGGCGCTGGTGCGCTGGCGCCATCCCACGCTCGGCCTCATCCCGCCCGACCGCTTCATCCCGCTCGCCGAGGAATCCGGGTTCATCGAGCAGGTGGGCCACTGGACCCTGCGCGAGGCGTGCGGCCAGATGCGACTTTGGCGAGCCGCGGGCCTGCCGATCGGCAGCGTCTCGGTGAACGTGTCGCCGCGACAGTTCCGGCGCCGTGGATTGCTCGAGTTCATCCGCGACTGCGTGGGCGAGGCGGGTCTTCCGCCCGAATGCCTCGGCATCGAGATCACGGAGGGCCTCCTCATCGAGCGCAGCCAGGCGGTCGAGGACCTGCTCAAGCGCCTCTCGGGCATGGGCCATCGCATCGCTCTCGACGACTTCGGAACCGGCTTCTCGTCGATGGCCTACCTCAAGCGCTTTCCGGTGGGCGAGATCAAGATCGACCGCGTGTTCATCGAAGGGCTCGAGCCGGGCGCGGAATCCGAGCCGATCGTCGCCGCGATCATCGCGATGTCGCACGCGCTCGGCAAGACCGTGGTCGCCGAAGGCGTCGAGAAGCCCGAGCAGCTGGCACTCCTCGGGCGCATGGGCTGCGACCAGGTGCAGGGCTTCCTCCTGTCGAGGGCGCTGCCGGCGGCCGAGCTCGAGGCGTTCGTGCGCAGCCGCGCCGCCGCCTCCTCCGTCGCCGGCGCGGGTTGACCGACGCCGGGCGCGCCGGGACAATCCCGCATGGGATCCGAGCCACTGAAGGTGCGTCCGCGCACGCTCGCCGCGCAAGGCCTGGGTCGCGTCGCATCGCCCTACGGCGACATCGTCGCGCCGATCCACCCTTCCACCACCTACGAGCGCGCGCCCGACGGAAGCTTTCCCGCGGGGCGCGTCTACTCGCGCGCGGACAATCCCACGTACGACGGGCCCGAGGCGCTGCTCGCCGCACTCGAGGGAGCCGCGGGCGCGATGCTGTTCAGCTCGGGGCAAGCCGCCGCGGCCGCGGTATTCCAGGCGCTCGCCCCCGGCGATCGCGTGCTGGCGCCACGCAACATGTACTGGGGCTTTCGCAACTGGCTCACGGGATTCATGGCCTCGTGGGGGCTCGAGGTCGAGCTCTACGACAACGCCTCGCTGGACGACCTCGCGGCGCGCGTGGGCGCGAAGCCGACGCGCCTGCTCTGGATCGAGACACCGGCCAACCCGACCTGGGAAGTGACCGACATCGCCGCGGCGAGCGACATCGCGCACAAGAGCGGCGCGATCGTCGCGGTCGATTCCACCTGCGCGACGCCGGCCCTCACGCAGCCGCTCGCGCTCGGCGCCGACATCGTCATGCATTCGGCCACCAAGTACCTCAACGGCCATTCCGATGTCGTGGCCGGTGCGCTCGCGGCCGCGAAGGACGACGAGACGTGGCAGCGCATCCGCCAGGTGCGCGCGAGCGGCGGCGCGGTTCTCGGACCGTTCGAGGCATGGCTCCTCGCGCGCGGCATGCGCACGCTCTTCCTGCGCGTGCACGCGGCATGCGCGAACGCGCAGGCGATCGCCGAGCGCCTCGACGGCAATCCGAAGGTCTCGCACGTGCTCTATCCCGGATTGAAGGGCCATCCCGGGCACGACGTGGCGGCGCGGCAGATGAACGGCGGCTTCGGCGCGATGCTCTCGTTGCGGATCGCGGGCGGGGAGGCGGCCGCGAAGCGGTTCGCCGCGCGCCTCGCGGTCTTCAAGCGCGCCACCTCGCTCGGCAGCGTCGAGAGCCTCGCCGAGCACCGCGCGAGCGTGGAAGGCCCGAACACCCTCTGCCCTCCCGACCTCGTGCGCCTTTCCATCGGCGTGGAGGACGCGCAGGATCTCATCGCGGACATCGAACAGGCGCTCGACTGATGGACATGAACCTTCCGGCTCCCAACGTCCTCCTCGCGGGGCTCATCTTCGGCCTGATCGGGAGCGTGGCCTTCCTGTACGGCAAGAAGCAGGCGCGCTTCAGCCCCATGGCGATCGGCGCGGCGCTCTGCGCCTATCCCTACTTCGTGAGCGCGGCGTGGCTCCTGTGGGGCATCGGCTTCGCGCTGTGCGCCGCGCTCTACTATTTCCGGGACTACTAGCCCGTATAATCCGGCGCGTGCTGTTCAACTCGTACGCGTTCGTCCTCGCGTTCCTTCCGCTCGTCGTCCTGGGCTACTTCGCCGTCGCCCGGCTCTCGGCCTTCGCGGCGAACGCCTTCCTCGCCGGCGCTTCCCTCTTCTTCTACGCCTGGTGGAGGCTCGACTTCCTCTGGATCCTCCTGGGCTCGGTCGCGGTCAACTACTTCGTCGGGCACCGGCTTTCGCGCGATGCCGCCGCCGGCCGCAACGGGCGCTGGGTGCTCGCCGCCGGGATCGCGTTCAACCTCGGGCTCCTCGGCTACTTCAAGTACACCGATTTCTTCATCGCCAACGTGAACGCGCTCGCGGGGGCGAACCTGCCGATCCTGCGGATCGCGCTGCCGCTCGGGATCAGCTTCTTCACCTTCACGCAGATCGCCTACCTGGTGGACGCGTGGAAGGGCAAGGCCGCCGAATACAGCGCCGTCAACTACATGCTCTTCGTGACGTTCTTCCCGCACCTCCTCGCCGGGCCCATCATCCACCACCGCGAGATGATGCCGCAGTTCGCCGACCCGAAGCTGAAGCGCCTCGACTGGGAGAATCTCGCGCGCGGGCTGGCACTCTTCGCGCTCGGCCTGGGCAAGAAGGTGCTCGTCGCCGACAACCTCGCGCCCTGGGCGAACGCCGGGTTCGCGCAGGCGCACTCGCTCACGTTCGCCGACGCGTGGATCACGATGCTGGCTTACACCATGCAGCTCGTGTTCGACTTCAGCGGCTACACGGACATGGCGCTGGGCGTGGCGCTCATGGTGAACATCCGCCTGCCGATCAACTTCGACGCGCCCTACCGCTCGGCCGACATCCAGGAGTTCTGGCGCCGCTGGCACATCACGCTCTCGCGGTTCCTGCGCGATTACGTGTACGTGCCGCTCGGCGGCAACCGCACGGGCGAGGCGCGCATGCTGGCGCTCTTCGTGATCACGTTCGCGATCGGCGGCTTCTGGCACGGAGCGGCGTGGACCTACGTGATCTGGGGAACGATGCACGGAGTCGCGCTCGTGGTGCTGCATTTCTGGCGCAAGCTCGGGCACCCGCTGCCGCGGGTGGTCGCCGTGGCGGTCACGTTCCTCTTCGTAAGCGCGGCGCTCGTGGTGTTCCGTGCCCCGTCGCTTTCCGATGCCGGCGCGATCCTCGCCTCGGTCGCGGGGCTGCACGGCTTCGATCCGAGCCTCACGGTCTGGCAATGGGCCGGGCTCACGCACGCGGTGCCCACGCCCGAGCGGCTGCGCGAGCTCGCGATCCTCGCGATCTTCACCCTCGCCATGGTGCTCACCTTCACGCCGAAGAACGCGCACGACATCGCCCGCTCGGTGTCCCTCACCGCGCCGCTCCCGCGCTTCGCGTTCGGCCTCGTCCTCGCCGCGGGGCTCGTCTTCATCGAGAACGCGAGCGAGTTCATCTACTTCATCTTCTGATGGGGCGGCGTTTTTTCTTCGGCGTGCTCGCCACGGCCTTCGCGCTCGCCGCGATGGTGGCCGCGCTCAACTGGTGGGTCGATCCCTTCGAGCACTACCGCAAGCCGACGCATTTCGCGCCGCGCTTCTACAACGCCTGGCAGCGCTACGAGAATCCCGGGATCGCGAAGCACTGGGACTACGACCGCATCGTCACCGGCTCCTCGCTCATGGAGTGCATCGTGCCCGCGGACGTCGACCGCGCGATGGGCGGGAAGACCATCAACCTCGCGATCTCCGCCGAGACCGCCTACGACGCGGGGAAGCTCCTCGGCGTGGCGCTCGCGACGGGGAAGCCGAAGCAGGTGATCATGAACCTCGACTACAACGGCTTCTCGGGGGCGCCCGACCGCAGCGGCTTCGCCGAGCCGTTTCCGGCCTATCTCTACGACGATCGGCCGTGGAACGACGTGCCGTACCTGGTCGGCGTGGAAGCCACCGCGAAATCGATCGAGACGCTGCTCGGCCTGCACTGGTCGCGCTTCAACACCGATCCGGGGGGCATGTGGTTCTGGGGCTGGGAGCACCAGTTCTTCGCGGCGAAGGCGGTGCAGGGCCTCGATCCGGCGAACCTCAACGAGAAGTTCCGCCAGCCGCCGCGCACGCTCGCCGGGATGCAGGCGAGCTTCGAGGCGAACCTCGAGCCGTTGATCGAGCGTTATCCGAAGGTGCGCTTCACCTTCGTGTACGCGCCCTACTCGATCCTGGTGTGGTCGGATTTCCAGCAGCGCGGGCAGGTCGAGGTGACGCTCGCCTTCCGCGACTGGCTCTTCGAGCGGATGCGGCGCTACCCGAACGTGGAGCTCTTCGACTTCCAGGCCGAGCCCGCGCTGGTCACGGACCTCGACTACTACACCGACATCTACCACTACTCGCCCAAGGTCTCGAAGGCGATGGTCGAAGCGATCGCCGCGGGGCGCTACCGCCTCACGCGCGAGGCGCTCGCGCGCAACGATGCGTGGCTGCGCAAGACCGCCGCCACGCTCGATCCCGCGGCGGTGATCGCCGAGGCGCGCGCGCGGCCCTCGCCCGGCATTCCCGACGGCAAGGAGTTCATCCCGCCGGGCGGCTACGCGCAGGCGCAGTGAGCGCGGCGATGGCGATCCCGTTCGAGCAGGCGCTTTCGATCTTCGACGCGGGCAACGCCGAGCGCTACGCGGCGGAGCTCTTCCGCGAGAGCTTCGGCGCGCCCTTTCCCGTGCCGCGCGACGATTGCGGCCTTTCGATTCCGACGCCCGCCGGGAGCTGGCGCCAGTACGTCGCGCGCTACCGCTGGCCCGACGCAACCGAGGAGACGGTCGGCTTCTGCAACTGGATCAAGTATCGCGACGTGTATCTCGAAGGCGGGATGTGCGTGGCGAAGACCTTCTATCGCCGCCTTCCGAGGGCGCATTTCGAAGCGTGCCGCGCGCGCGGCGGCGTGGCGCAGATGATGATGGAGACCGCCGCGCGCGAGCTCACGGACTGCAGCGCGTGGTTCGGCTACTGCGGAGACGCGAAGGCGCTCGCCGTGGACCTGCGCGCGGGCTACGTTGCCACGAGCCACCGGCACCTCATCGTGAAGTGGTTCCGGCCGCTTCCCGAGCGCGAGCGCGAAGCGCTCGTCGATTCCATCGCCGCCATCGGGCCGTTCTAGGCGCGCGATGAAGATCCCGGTCCTCCTCTACCACGCGATGAACGTGCACGGGAGCGCGTACGACTCGAACGATCACGTCGCGCTCGCGGCCGACCTCGCGGATCTCTCGCGCATGGGCTTCGAAACGATGCCGCTCCATCGCGTCGTGCAGGCGTGGCGCTCGGGGCGCGCATCGCTCGAGGGACGGCGCATCGTCGCGCTCACCTGCGACGACGGAAGCGACTTCGACGCGCGCGACCTCGACCATCCGCGCTGGGGCGTGCAGAGGAGCTTCCTCGGCATCCTGCGCGATTTCGCCAAGCGCCGCCGGGACTCGGGCCCGGCGCCGCACATGACCTCGTTCGTGATCGTCTCGCCCGAGGCGCGCGTCGGGCTCGATCGCACCTGCATGGTCGGCAAGGGTTGGTGGAACGAGGACTGGTGGGCGAGCGCCGCGGCGACCGGGCTCATGGCGATCGCCAACCACAGCTGGGACCACAACCACGAGTCGCTGCCCGAAGGGCGCTGGCCCGGCGTGCCGCGCGGCACGTTCGCGTCGATCGACTCCGAGGAGCTCGCGCAATACCAGGTGGCGCAAGCGGACCGGTACCTGCGCGCGCGCATGCCCTCGCCTTCCGCGAGCCTCTTCGCCTACCCGTACGGCGAGACGAACGAATTCCTCGCGACGCGCTGGTTTCCCGCGCATTCCGGCCGCTTCGCCGCCGCCTTCACCACCGAGCCCGCGTACCTCACGCAGGCGAGCGATCCCTGGCGCCTGCCGCGCTTCACCTGCGGGCGGGACTGGAAGACACCGGGGGAATTCCGCGCGCTGCTCGAAGGCGCGCTCGAGCGCTGATCAGAACGGCGTCACGCGCAGCACGCGCTCGGCGATCGCGCGCTTCGCATCCTCGGCAAGCTCCCGCCTCCAGAACGCATAGAGGTTGGGAAGATGCGTGCGCACGTAGCCCACGCGCTCGTTCACCTCGATCGAGCGGCGATCGCCCATGAAGGCGAACACGGCGTTCGACGGCGGCAACGCGCCGACCGCCTCGCGCATCAGGTGCTCGCCGATGGACAGGCTGGGGTGCAGCTCCTCGAGGTCCGCGCGCGCGGCACCGCGGTAGATCTCGCGGTCGACGACGAAGCCGCCGACCAGGTGCACCGACTCGAACGCGCTGAAGTGGACGTAGCCCGCTGTGCGAAGCGTCCCGTCGCCGGCGCGATGCAGGCACACGAAGTGGCTCGGGTAGTCGGGAATCGATTGTCCGAACACGCGGCGGAAAAGGTCGCCCGCGAGGTACTCGGCGTCGTGCGTTTCCGTGACGAGGAAATGTCGTGGCACTCGGGACTCGCTCCTCTCGCCTTCAGCTCGGCTGCCCGAGGAGCGCGGCGAGCTCCCCGGGCGACTTCCAATGATGACCGCACACCGCGCGCGGGATGTTCCAGATCGAGTCGCCGCGCGCGAGCGCACGCCCGTCCACGCCGAAGGCGGCCGCCATGCCGTGCTCCGTCGCGCGGCACGGCATGTAGTCTTCGGCCAGGAACGGATTCACGTGCCCGAAAGGATAGGCGAAGTACTCGCACGGCGCCGCGGAACGCCCGCGGATGAAGTCGCCCGCGCGGCGGATCTCGCGATCGGCGTCGACGTAGCTCGCGACGCGCGTGAAGTCGTCGCGCTCCCCGGCCACGATGGCGGTGCGCGGCACGGCATGGTGCACGTGGTCCCAGCTGTGGTTGCCGATCGCGACGAGGCCGGTCGCTGCGGCTTCGCTCCACCAGGTATCGCCGAGCCAGCCCGCGAGATCGGGATAGCCGCAATCCTCGGCGCGTTCCATCGCCGCACGCGCCTCGGGCGAGGCGATCACGAAGCTCGTCGCGTGCAGCTCGGGTTGCGCCGCCCCCGCCTCCTCCGAGAAATCGCGCAGCACGTTGAGGAAGCTGCGCTGAGGTCCGAATCGCGGGTGCACGAAGTCCGCGAAATCGAACACCGGCCCGTCGTCGAAGGTGAGCGCCACGAGCGCCTCGTCCGCAGCCCCCTCGAGTCCGGCGACGAGCGCATCGACGATCCTTCCGAGCGGCACGATGCGCGCGCCCGCGGACGCGATCGTGCGCAGGTCCGAAGCGAGCGCCACGTGGTCGTTGGCCGCGTAGTCCGCGCCGGAAATGTTGTGGGAGTGATAGGTGAGGATGAGCGCCTTCATTCGGCGGCGGGCGGGCGCGCAAGTGCGCAGGTGGCGTGCGGCGCTCGATGGTCGGTCACGGAGAGGATCTCGACGCCCTCGATTCTCGTCGTGCGGATTCGCAATGTCCAGCGCGCCGTCGCGTTCGTGGCGACATCGGCCGCCATGGCGAGCGCCACCAGCGCGATGCCGAGCCGCGCGGGAATCCTCTGCGGGGCGCCGGACGCCTTCACGGTCCCGCGGCCGCCCTCAGTGCCCCAGTCCGCGCGCCATCATCACGGCCAGGAGCGGGATCAGCGCGGCAATGTGCACCTCGATCATGATCGTGCGCCGCACGCGCTTCCTCTCCGCCTCGGGCACCGACCACGAGGCGTCGCGCTCGAACCTGCGGCGCCAATGGATGAAGCGCAGCGTGGGACCCACGGAGAGGATCGCGACCAGCACGAAGAGCGCGACCTTCGCGTAGAACGGCCAGCTCGCGAGATAGAAGTCCGGGCCCTTCGCGCCCCACATTAGCCGCGAGAAGCCGGTGACGAGCACCGTGATCGCGGAGCCGAAATACCACAGGTCGACGCGCCCGAGGAGGCGCACCGCCTTCTCGTCGAGGGCGCCGCGCATCATCATCGTCTCGACCGTGAGGAACGCGAAGAAGACGAAGATCGAGGTGAAGTGCAGGTAGGCGAGGATCGCGTCGAGCCACATCGTCAGCGCCCTTTCGCGAGGAATCGCGCGAGACGCTCGACCGCCTCCTCGAGACGCGCGACCGGCTGCGTGTAGGCGATGCGCACGTGCTTCTGCGGCTCGTTCACGCCGAAGTCCTTGCCCGGCGTGATGGCGACACCCGCCTCCACCAGCACCTCGCGCGCGAAGGAGAAGCTGTCGGGCGCGAGGCGCGAGGAATCCGCGTAGATGTAGAACGCGCCCTCGGGGACGACGGGAATGCCGAAGCCGAGGGAGCGCAGCGCGGGAATGAGGAAGCGGCCGCGCGCATCGAGCTCGGCGCGGCGCTGCTCGAGGATGTCGATGGTTTCCGGCGTGAAGCAGGCGAGCGCGGCGTGCTGCGCGACGGTCGAGGGTGAGATGAAGAGGTTCTGCGCGAGCACCTCGATCCGCCGCACGAGATCCGGCGGCGCCACCATCCACCCGAGCCGCCAGCCGGTCATCTGGAAGTACTTCGAGAAGCTGTTGATCACGACGACGTCCTCTCCCGCCTCGGCCGCCGTGCGCGCGTCGAGGCCATAGGTGAGGCCGTGGTAGATCTCGTCGGCGAGGAGCGTGCCGTTCTTCTCGCGTGCGAGCTCGGCGAGGCCCGCGACCTCCTCCGGTGTCACCAGCGTCCCGGTGGGATTCGACGGGCTCGCCACCATCGCCATTCGCGTCTTCTCGCTCCAGTGGCGCCGCGCGAGATCCGGAGTGAGCTGGTAACGCGAGGCCGGACCGACCGGAACCGGGCGCGGGACGGCGCCGAGCGTGCGCGCGAAATGGCGGTTGCACGGGTATCCGGGATCGGAGAGCAGCACCTCGTCGCCGGGATCGAGCAGCACGCCGAAGGCGAGAAGCAGCGCCGCGCTCGAGCCCGCCGTGACGATCACGCGGCTCGCGGGCACTTCGATGCGGTAGCGCTCGGCGTAGAAGCGTGCGATCGCCTCCCGCAGGCTCGCGAGCCCCAGCGCGGACGTGTAGAACATCGGCTCCGAGTCGAGCGCACGCTTCGCGGCCTCGACCACCGGGCGCGGCGTGCGGAAATCGGGCTCGCCGATCTCCAGGTGCACCACGTCCTTGCCGCGCGCCTCCACCTCGCGCGCGAGGGTCTGGATCTCCATCACCTCGAACGGCGCGATGTGCGCCATGCGGGAGGCGATGCGGATGCGCTCGGCGCGGTCGTTCATATCCCCATTGTAGGGTCAGGTTAGTTTTCGAACCTGACCCCTTTTCAGGCCCGGTGGTGATTCGGGAAAAGGGGACAGGTTCGAAAACTAACCTGACCCCAGGTGCTCGTCGCGGAACTTTGCCAGGCGCTTGGCGGAGACCGGGAACGGCGTGCGCAGCTCCTGCGCGAAGAGGGAGATGCGCAGCTCCTCGATGAGCCAGCGGAATTCCTCGAGCTTCGGGTTGGTGCGCTCGGCGGCGCGATCGGCCTCGGCGCGGGACTCGTAGTCCTGCCACAGGGCCTGCACCGAGGCGGCGTGCTTCGCGTCGCGCTCGGCGTTGGCGCGGTACTTCTGCAACCGCAGCGCATGGCCCTTGAGGTAGCGCGGGATGTGCTCGAGCTGCGCCCATGGCGTGGCGGCGAGGAAGCCCGCGTAGACGAGCCGGTCGCGTTGCGCCTTCACTTCCTGCGTCACGCGTCCCAGCCCGCCCGACTGCGCGATCGTGTGCGCGAGTTGCTGGCTCGCCTCGGCGATCGCGCCCGCGTAGCGCATGGCGCCTTCGGACACCGCGGGAAGCCGCGCCTTCGCGCGCTTCTTCTGCTCCTCGAAGCCGCGCTTGTCGCGCGGCGGCTCGTCCTCGCCGAGGAAGGCCCGGTCCACGATCGCCGCGACCAGGTCCGCGCGAAGCTTGTCGGCGAGGACGATCGCGTTGAACTTGAGCGCGAGCGCATTGAAGCCGGTGAGCCCGCGCTCGAGGTTCTTCGCCTGCTCCTTCAATTCGATCGCGAGCAGGCGCTTCACGCCCTCGCGATGCGCGGCGTTCGCCTTGTCGCGCGTGTCGAAGAGGCGGATCGAGGCGCTGGCTCCGTCGTCCACCAGCGCGGGATACCCGGTCAGCGTCTGGTTGCCGCGCTTGAACGTCACCTGCCCGGGAAGCTCGCCGAAATCCCAGCTCGTGATGCCCTCGCGCTCCATGCCCGGCTTCGCTCTTGCGAGCGTGAGGCTCGCCGCCTCGCCGAGGCGGCTGCGAAGCTCCGCGAGGTCGCGGCCCATGGCGAGCTCGCGCTTCGCCTCGTCCACCACGCGCACGTTCATGCGCAGGTGGGCCGGCGGCTCTTCCTTCGAGAAGACGTCGGCATCGAGGCGCTCGCTGGCCGAGCGGGATGCGTAGGCGAGGACGGCTTCCTTCACCGTCGAGCCCCGGCCATCGCCGCGCTGCGGCGTCGGCGATGAGGACCATTCGAGGAACTTCGTCACGTGCTCGGGCACCGGAACGAGCTGCGTTCGCACGCGCTTGGGCAACGCCTTCATCATCCAGGCCGCCTTCTCGCGGATCATCCCGGGCACGAGCCAGTCGATCGCGGCCTCGTCCACCTGGTTGAGCAGCGCGAGCGGCACGGTGATCGTGACGCCGTCCAGCGGATGGCCTGGCTCGAAGCGGTAGGCAAGCGGGAACTTCACCTCGCCCATGGCGAGCTCCTTCGGAAAGAGCTCCTCCGTGACGGACTCCGCGCCGTGGCGCATCACTTCCTCGCGCGAGAGGAAGAGCAGCTTCGGCTCCTTCGCGGCGGCGGCGCGATACCAGGTCTCGAACGAGCGCACGTCGCGCACGTCCTTCGGCACACGCGCTTCGTAGAACGCGACGAGGGCGCGGTCGTCCACGAGCACGTCGGGGCGGCGCGCGCGGTGCTCCAGCTCCTCGATCTCGCGGATCAGGGCGCGGTTGTGCGCCCAGAACGCGAGCTTCGACTCGAATTCGCCCGCGACCAGCGCGCCCTCGATGAAGACTTCGCGCGCCTTCGCCGGATCGATGCGCCCGTAGCTCACCTTGCGGCGCGCGACGAGCACCAGGCCGTGCAGTGTGACGCTCTCGTAGGCCACCGCCTCGCCGCGCTTCGCGTCCCAGTGCGGCTCGAGGTACGCGCGGTCGACGAGATGGTCCGCCGCCTTCTCGATCCACTCGGGCTCGACGCGCGCGACGTTCCGGGCGAAGACGCGCGTGGTCTCCTGCAATTCGCCCGCCATGATCCAGCGCGGGCGATTCCTCTTGAGGCCCGATCCCGGCCAGACGTGGAACTGCAGACCGCGCGGCCCGTTGTAGCCGTCGCCCTCGAGCGCCTTCATGCCGACGTTGCCGAGGAGCCCGGCGAGGAGCGCGCGATGCAGCTGCTCGTAGGTGGCGGGCGTCGCGTTCTCGCGGATGCCGAGCTCGGCGGCCAGCTCGCGCAGCTGGCCCGCGAGGTCGCGCCACTCGCGCATGCGCACGTACGAGAGGAAATGCTCGCGGCAGGACTCCTGCAGCTTGCGGTTCGATTTCTTGTGCTGGAACTCGGTGTCGAAGAACTTCCAGAGGTTGAGGAGCTGGAGAAAATCCGAGGACTCGTCGCGAAACTCCTCGTGGGCCCGGTCGGATTGCTCGCGCAACGCCTTGGGGCGGTCGCGCGGATCCTGGATCGAGAGCGCCGCGGCGAGGATCACCATCTCGGAGAGGCAGTCGAATTCGCGCGCAGCGAGCAACATGCGGCCGACGCGCGGATCGACGGGAAGGCGCGCCAGCTCGCGGCCGAGTCGCGTGAGACGACGCTCGCCGTCGATCGCGCCCAGCTCGAACAATTGCTGGTATCCGTCCGTCACCTGGCGCGGGGTGGGCGCGTCGAGGAACGGAAACTCGTCGATGGGGCCCAGATCGAGCGCCGCCATGCGCAGGATCACGGAGGCGAGCGAGGTGCGCAGGATCTCCGGAGTGGTGTACTCGGGCCGCCCGAGGAAATCGGGCTCGGCGTAGAGCCGGATCGCGACACCGCTCGCCACGCGCCCGCAGCGTCCGGCGCGCTGGCGCGCCGCCGCCTGCGAGATCGGCTCGATCCGCAGCTGGTCGATCTTCTGGCGCGGCGAGTAGCGCTTCACGCGCGCGAGCCCGGTGTCGATCACGTAGTGGATCCCGGGCACCGTGAGCGAGGTCTCCGCGACGTTGGTGGAGAGCACGATGCGTCGATGCGCTCCACGCTCGAACACGCGATCCTGTTCCTCGGCCGAGAGGCGCGCGAAGAGCGGCAGGATGTCCGTCGACTTCGGATGCTGCTTGCGCAGGGCCTCGGCCGCTTCGCGGATCTCCCGCTCGCCGGGAAGGAACACGAGGATGTCGCCCGAGCGGCTCCCGCGCGCGATCTCGTCCACCGCCTTCACGATGGCGTCGTTCATGTCGACCGGCTCGTCGTCCTCCTCCTCGCTCTCGAAGTACTCCGGGCGATAGCGGACTTCGACCGGATACGTGCGGCCCGAGACCTCGATCACCGGCGCGCCGCCGAAGAAGCGCGAGAAGCGCTCGGTGTCGATGGTGGCGGAGGTGACCACCACCTTGAGGTCGTCGCGCGCCTCGACCAGGCGGCGCAGGTAGCCCAGGAGAAAGTCGACGTTGAGGCTCCTCTCGTGCGCCTCGTCGACGATGATGGTGTCGTAGGCTCGCAATCGACGGTCCGAGTGCGTTTCCGCGAGCAGCACGCCGTCGGTCATCACCTTGATCACGGTGTCGGGGCGCGTCGCGTCCTGGAAGCGGATCTTGTGTCCGACGAAGCCGCGCGGTGCGCCCGGGAGCTCCGCTGCCAGGCGATGCGCGAGGCTGCGGGCGGCGATCCGCCGCGGCTGCGTGCAGCCGATGAGCCCGTGCTCCCCGCGCCCGCTCGCGAGGCAGATCTTCGGGATCTGCGTGGTCTTGCCCGAGCCCGTCTCGCCGCAGACGATCGTCACCGGATGCGCGCGAATCGACTCCGCGATCCGCTCGCGGTGCTGCGCGATCGGAAGCTCGTCGGGGAATTGCAGCGGCGGCAGCGCCAGGCGGCGCGGAGCAGGTGTGGAGGGCATCGGGTCTGCGGAAAGGATCCGCAAACGCCATTTTATCGGGACGCGCGCGCCTGCGACCGGGACGGCCGGAAGGGGCCACTATTTCGGGTGGCTACGAATGCGGCGGTCGCCCAACGATCGGTCGCAGCGGGAAGGCCAGAAACGCGCCCCGCTGACAACGCGTTGGAGTGGACCGGAATCTTGACCTACTAAAGTGGACGCCTTGGGCTGACGGCCCTTGCCGAGCCGCCCGGCATCGTGGACCATACCCGCGCTTGGTCGAGGAGCGGGGAGGCACTCCATGGCCGAAGTCGCCGTCGCATCGCAGCGCTCGCGCGAGCACCGCAGATCCGCGGCGCGCGCGGGCCTTCGCTACGTGACGGACGGACTGCCGGGCATCACGCGCAGGCGCGCGGGCACGGGCTGGACGTACTTCGAGCCCGACGGCACGCGCATCCGTGACCCCGAGCAGCGCCGGCGCCTCAACGCGCTCGCGATTCCGCCGGCGTGGACCGACGTGTGGATCTGCCCCGATCCCGGCGGCCACATCCAGGCGACCGCCCGCGACGCGCGCGGGCGCAAGCAGTATCGCTATCACGCCGACTACCGTGCGGCGCGCGACCGCTCGAAGTTCCGCCGCATGACCGAGTTCAGCGAGGCGCTGCCGCTCCTGCGCGAACGCATCGAGCGCGACCTGCGCGGCCCGGAGCTCTCGCGCCGCCAGATCCTCGCCACCGTGATTCGCCTCCTCGACTGCACGCTCATCCGCGTCGGCAACGACGAATACGCACGCCAGAACCGCTCGTTCGGCCTCACGACGCTGCGCCGCCGCCACGTCGAGGTGAAGGGCGCGACGCTGCGCTTCAGCTTCCGCGGCAAGAGCGGCATCGAGCACGACGTTTCGATCACCGATCGCAGGCTCGCGCGCATCGTGCAGCGCTGCCGGGACCTTCCCGGCACGGAGATGTTCCAGTACGTCGACGCGTTCGGGCGGCGCCAGACCGTGTCCTCCGACGACGTGAACGAACGCCTGCGCGAGATCAGCGGGCACGACGTCACCGCGAAGGACTTCCGCACCTGGGGCGGCACCATGCATGCGGCGATAGCACTACGCGCGGCGGGACCGGCGGCGAGCCGCCGCGAGGCGGACCGCAACATCGTGCGCGCGATCGACGGGGTCGCCGAACGCCTCGGGAACACGCGCGCGGTGTGCCGGAAGTACTACGTGCATCCCGCGATCCTCGAGGCGTACCTGCTCGGCAGGACCGCGCCGCTGCCGCGCGAAGCGCCGGCCGGCGGCGAGCGGCGCGCGCGCGGCACGGCCGCTCTACGCCGCGACGAGGTGGCGGTGCTGCAGTTCCTGCAGGAGGAGCTGGACTGAAACCTGCTGGATTGGTGGAGAATGGCGGCTGCACCCGCAATCACGTTCCCGAAGTGATCCGACGCATCTCGCAGCTCTTCAGCCGGTACCGTGCGGGGAATCGCGCGCAACCGCATGTGTGCGAACCGCCGGTCGCGCCCTTCGCTCCTGCGATGGACGATCCCTGGTTCTGGAGCCATTACCGGGATGCCGCGAGCATCGTGGTGTCGCTGGTGCCCGCATCGTGCTTGTCGAACGGCAAGCTGGTGGTGGATTTCGGGTGCGGCGACGGCGCCATGGCTCTGGGAATCGCGTCGCGCATCGCGGCGCGCGTCATCGGCGTCGATCTGTACACCAGCTTCAGCTCCCTTCCCGGGATGGCCGAGCGCAACCTCGGGCTGGACCGATTTCCGACCAACCTTGCGTTCGAGCAAGTGCAACACGGACACGCGCTTCCCTTCGAGGACGCGACGGTGGACCTCGTGTATTCCTGGTCCGTCTTCGAGCACCTCGCCGACGTTGAGGGAACACTCGCCGAGATGAGCCGGATTGTGCGCCCCGGCGGCGGGCTGTTCATCCAGATCGAGCCGCTCTACTACGGTCCGTTCGGCTCGCACCTGGGGAGGCTCGTGCCGCAACCTTGGGCCCACTTGCTGCACGAGGAAGACGAGTTTCTCCGCATCGCCGCGCGAGCGCACGATAGGGTTCCCGAAGACGAGAAGGATGTCCTATACCGCACACACGCGTTCGACGAGCTCAAGCGCCACCTTGTCGACGAGTACCTCAGGCTCAACCGGATCACGGCGGACAAAATGCTGAATCTCGTGGGGCGCGCGGGCTTCCGGATTGAGGAATCACGACGAATCGCAGCGGAAGGCCTCGAACCCGATGTTCGACTGCTCGAAAAATATCCACTCGATCTGCTGATGACGAACCAGATCGTGCTGACGGCGACGAAGGAGTAGAACGCCCTCCCGGCCTCCTCCAAATGGGAGGGATGAAAATAAAAAGGGCGGCCGAAGCCGCCCACACGCGGTGCCACCCAGGATCGTCGATCCGCGCAAAAGGGATCTGACCCCTTTTTCGGTCAGGACTCGAGCTGCTTGTACACCAGCGCGGCGACCTTCGCGAGCGTCGCCTTGTCGATCTCGCCCGAGAGCGCGTAGCCGCACTCGTCGTCGATCCAGTAGAACACCGAGACCGCGCCCTCCTTCGCGAAGCGGAAGGACGTGAGCTTCTCCCGGTCGTCCTTCGTGGGCGTCACGTAGAGCGTGAGGCGCTTGCCGGTCGCGTCCTGGTACATGAACTGCGCGACCGGCCCGTTGCCGCCCGGAAGCAGCCTTCCGCCGAGGAGCTCGAAGCCTTCCTGCGTGAGCACCGGCACCTTGAGCGGGATATCGAGGCGCTTCGAGAGCCACTTCACGAGATGGTCCTGCTGCTTCGCGTCCACCTCCACCGGATGCCGCACCTCGGGCGAGTACACGAGGTGCGCCTGTGCGGCGCGGATCGGCAGCCGCTGCATCGCGAGCTCCGCCGGCCTCTCCGCTTCGAAGAACGAGGGGATCGCCAGGCCGATCGCGATACCGGCCGCGAGCACCACCGCGGCGCGCGCATACTCGATCCAGCCCGGGCTCTTGAGGTACATGCGCGCCGGGATCGGCTCGGTGAGGATCGGATCGAAACGGCGCTTGAGGGCCGCCGTCTGCTCCGCGTATTTCGCGTCTTCGTCGGTGCGCATGTCGGTGCTCATTGCACCATCCTCAGTTCCGCGCGAGCCGGCTGCGCCTCGCCTTCCATGAGGCGGCGCAACCGCTCGCGGCCCCGCGACAGCCGCGACATCACCGTACCGATGGGAATGCCGAGCGCGCGGCTCACGTCGGCGTAGCTCATGTCCTCGAGCGCGATGAGCAGCACCACCTCGCGCTGCTCGGGGGCGAGCCGCGCGAGGCCACGCTCGAGATCCATCACGTCCATGCGGTCGACGGCGGGGATGTGGGCCGCGAGCGTCTCCTCGTCGATCTCGACCGACATCGCCATCTTGCGTCCCTTGAGCTGGTTCACGAACACGTTATGCATGATCGAGAAGAGCCACGCGCGCAGGTCGCCGGGCTTCCACAGGTGGAACTTGCGCACCGCGCGCTCGAGCGTGTCCTGCACCAGGTCGTCGGCGCCATCCCGGTCTCCTACCAGCGCGCGGGCATACCGGCGCAGGTTCGGGATGTACGGCACGATCAGCTCGAACTCCATGGCCCCTCCGCCCGGGAAACGGGCATCACCGCATCAACATACCCCCGGGGGAAACTATTCCGTCGGAGGGAGTGTGCGCTCTCCGCGCGGGGTCGAAAAGGTGGCCCGGAGGCCCCCGTCGGTCGCGAGCTCCGTGAGCTCGCAGTGCGAGGGCGGGAGGCGGTCCGTCGGATGCGGACCCTTCCACTGGATGAGCGTGGGGCAGGCGCCGGCACACGGCAGGCGGCCATCGGGCGGCACCGTGATGCGCCAGGAGAGATCGCCGCGAGTCGCGTCGAGGACGTCGACCTGCTCGGGATAGTCGCGCAGGGCCGCTTCGAGGTCGTCGGTGCGCTCCGCCCAATGGAACAGGACCGGGCCTCGCTCGAGGCGCTCGCGGATGACCGGGTCGTCGAGGCCGAACCAGCGCGGCCGCCCCGGCGGCGGCGCCTCCGGGTCGATCGCGATCACTTCGAGATAGCGGCCGCGGCCGATCGCGAGCAGGCGATTGTGCGTGCCCATGAGCGGATGTTTTCCGCCGGGCACCGGAGCCGCGCCGAGCGCGGCCTCGACCCACGCCGCGCCCTCCTCGAGCGTGCGCGCGGCGACGACCAGGTGGTCGAGCTCGCGCTTCACGGCGTCAGCCCGAGATCGTGATGCCCTCGTCGGCCATCACCTTCTTCACGGCGCGGCGCGCGAGCACTTCGTTCACCACCCGCGTGTAGTTGGGAAGCGAGGACATCGGAAGCTTCGAGCGGTTGCCCCAGCGATAGAAGACGACCAGGTAGCCGTCGACCACCGAGTAGCGCTCGCCGATCGACCAGCGGCGGCCCTCGAGCAGCCGGTCGATCTCGGCCATGCAGTCCTGGAAGTCCGGGAGCGCCTTCGCCTTGAGGGCCTGCACGTGCTCGGCGCCCTCGATATAGCGCTCGGCGCGGAAGTAGCGGGCGAACGAGGGATGGACCGTGTTCGAAAGCCAGGCCATCGTGGAGATGCACTTCGCCTGCTGCCACGTGTCCTTCGGCCAGATCTTTCCCTGCCCGTAGCCGCCGGCCACGTAGGCCATGATGCCGACGTTCTCGGTGAGCGCCTTTCCGTCCACCACCAGGCTCGGCACGCGCCCGCGCGGGTTGATGGCGAGGTACTCGGGACTCCTCTGCTCGCCCTCGGCGGTCCTGATGCGCTGCGTCTCGTAGGGAATGCCGACTTCCTCGAGCGCGATGTGGGAAGCGAGCGAGCACGCGCCGGGCGAATAGTAGAGCTTGATCGACATTGCAGCTCCTATAGGCGGGTGATGAGGGACGAAGTGTCCCAACGCTTGCCGCCCGCCTTCTGCACGTCGCCGTAGAACTGGTCGACGAGCGCGGTGACCGGAAGGCTCGCGCCGTTGCGCTTCGCCTCGTCGAGGCAGATGCCGAGGTCCTTGCGCATCCAGTCCACCGCGAAGCCGAAGTCGAACTTGCGCTGGTGCATGGTCTTGCCGCGATTCTCCATCTGCCACGACTGCGCGGCGCCCTTGGAGATCACGTCGAGGACCAGGTCCGCGTCGAGGCCCGCCTTCTCCGCAAAGGCGATGCCCTCGGAGAGCCCCTGCACGAGGCCCGCGATGCAGATCTGGTTCACCATCTTGGCGAGCTGCCCCGCGCCCGCGCCGCCCATCAGCGTGACCGCGCGGCCGTAGCTGTCCATCGCGGGCTTGGCGCGTTCGAACGGCGCTTTCTCGCCGCCGCACATCACGGTCAACTTGCCGTTCTCCGCACCCGCCTGGCCGCCCGAGACCGGCGCATCGACGAAGTCCACGCCCTTCTCCTTCGCCGCCTGGAAGATGCGGCGTGCGGCGTCGGCCGAGGCGGTCGTGTGGTCGACGAGGATCGCGCCCTTCTTCATCCCCGCAAGCGCGCCGTCCTTTCCGAGCGCGACCTCGAGGAGGTCGTTGTCGTTGCCGACGCACATCATCACGAGATCGCAGTCCTTCGCCGCGGCGGCGGGCGTGGGGGCGGACTTCCCCCCGTGCTTCTGCGCCCAGGCTGCGGCCTTGGCGGGCGTGCGGTTGTACACGGTGACGTCGTAGCCCTTGGATTTCAGGTGGCCGGCCATGGGGAAGCCCATCACGCCCAGGCCCAGGAAAGCGACTTTCGCGGACACAATTTTCTCCTCTTCGATGCCGTCATTCCCGCGGGGGGCGGGAATCCATGGGTTCCCGCCTCACGCCGGGAACGACGATTCTATGCGACGCGCGGGCGGCGATTGCGCGAGCCGCGCGAACGGCGGCCCTACGCGGGGTTCACCAGGTTCGGCGCCTCGCGGCCCTCCAGGACTGCGGCGAGGTTCTCCATGGCCGTGCGGCACATCGTCATGCGCGTCGCGGCCGAAGCGCTGCCGATGTGCGGCGTGAGCACCACGTTGGAGAGCTCGAGATAGCCGGGATTCACCTTCGGCTCGCCCTCGAAGACGTCGAGGCCCGCGCCCGCGATGCGGCCGTGCTTCAGCGCGTAGACGAGCGCCTCGTCGTCCACCACGCCGCCGCGCGCGGTGTTCACGAGGATCGCCGTGGGCTTCATCTTCGCGATCTCCGCGGCGCCGATGAGGTGGTGCGTCGCCGGCGAGTAGGGCGCCATCACCACGACGAAGTCCGATTCGGCGAGAAGCCGCTCGCGTTCGGTGTACTGCGCCCCGAGCCGCTTTTCTTCCGCCTCCGGGAGGCGCGTGCGGTTGTGATAGAGGATGCGCATGTCGAAGCCGCACGCGCGCCGCGCGATCGCCTGGCCGATGCGCCCCATGCCGATGATGCCGAGCGTCGCGTGGTGGATGTCCTGCCCGAGGAAGGACCGCACGCCGAAGGCGATCTTCCACTCGCCGGCGCGCACGTAGGCGTCGCCCTCGGCGATGCGCCGCGCCGCGGCCATGAGGAGCGCCCAGGTGAGGTCGGCCGTGGTGTCGTCCAGCACGCCCGGCGTATTGGTCACGCGGATGCCGCGCTTGGTGCACGCGGGCACGTCGACGTTGTTGTAGCCGACCGCGATGTTGGAGATGACGCGCAGGTCCGGGCATTGCGCGAGGATCGCATCATCGAAGCGGTCCATGACGGTCGCCATGACGCCGCTCTTCCCCTGCAGCCGCCGCGCAAGCTCCTCCGGCGGCCACGGCCGGTCCTCGGGGTTGTGCTCGACCTCGAAGCGCTGCGAAAGCGCCCCCACGATCTCGGGGAACACGCCCCGAGTGATCAGGATCTTCTGCTTCAAGGTTCGATCGCCCTGGGAGTCGACGGAACGGCCGCTGAGAACCGGAGCTCCGGTCCCCGCCGCGGCCCTGCGTCGAATCATACCGAATCGGCCGCGCCGGCGCGCTTGCGCGCCCGCTAGTGCCCCGCGTAGAACTTGCTCGGCAGGTACAGGATGATCTGCGGGAAGATGATGCAGAGCGCGTTGCCGATCGCCTGCAGGCCGATGAACGGCACCGCGGCCTTGAAGATCATCGCCATGCTGATCTGCGGGGGCGCCACGCTCTTCAGGTAGAAAAGCGAGTACCCGAATGGCGGCGAGAGGAACGCCATCTGCATGTTGACGATGAAGATCACTCCGTACCAGAGCGTGATGTCGTCGGGCTTCACGCCGGCGAAACCGAAGAGGCCGGTGAAGCTGAGCTTGAGGAGGATCGGCACGAAGATCGGCACGGTGAGAAGCAGGATTCCCACCCAGTCGAGGAACATCCCGAGCACGAAGAGGATCGCCATCATCAGGAAGAGGATGCCGTAGGGCGGCAGCCCCGTGCCGATGATCGAGTTCGCGACGAACTCCTGGCCGCCCTTCACGATGAAGAAGCCGACGAACATCGTGGCGCCGAAGAAGATCCACATCACCATGGACGTGGCCTTGAGGGTCGCGATCGCGGCCTCGTTGAGGTTCACCCAGTTCAAGCGCCGGTTGAGGGCGGAGACGACAAGCGCGCCGAACGTTCCGATGCCCGCCGCCTCGACCGGGGTCGCGATGCCGAAGAAGATCACGCCCAGCACGAGGAGGATGAGGCCGATCGGGGCGATGGTGTTCCTCAGCAGCCGCACCTTCTCGCGGAAGCTCACGCGCTCCTCGGGCGCGAGCGAGGGACCGAGCGCCGGGTTGATGTAGCAGCGCGCCGTGATGTAGACGATGTACATGCCCGAGAGCAGCAGCCCCGGGAAGATCGAGCCGATCAGGAGCTCGCCCAGCGACTGCTGCGCGACCACCGCGTAGACGATCGCCATCACCGAAGGCGGGATCAGGATCCCGAGCGTGCCGCCGGCGAGGAGCGAGCCGCAGGCGAGCTTGGCGTCGTAGTTCTTCCTGAGCATCGCCGGGAGCGCGATCATGCCCATGGTCACTTCCGTCGCGCCCACCACGCCCACCATCGCCGCGAGAACGGTGCACGCGAGCACGGTGGCCGAAGCGAGGCCTCCGCGCAGCGCGCCCAGCCACTTGTAGATGACGTCGAAGAGCTCCTCGATGATGCCGGCCTTCTCGAGCACCGCCGCCATGAAGATGAAGAGCGGCACGGCGGAGAGCTGGTAGTCGGTCATGAACGGGAAGATGCGGGCCGGCATCATGTTCAGGATCGCGCTGTTGCCGAACACGAAGAGGCAGATCGTCGCGAGGCTGCCGGTGCAGAACGCCATCGGCAGTCCGAGCATGAGGAGGAGCGCCAGCCCGCCGAAGAGGATCAGGCTCAGCCACTCGATCGGAATGTCGATTCCCATTCGACTACGCTCCCTTGCGGATCAGCAGGATGTCCTTCACGAGCTTCGATACGCCCTGCAGCACGATCAGCGCCGCGCCGATCGGGATGCAGAGCTTCACGGGCCAGTACTGGATGCCCCACTCGGTGAACGAGGTCTCGGAGTTGTGGATCGCGTCCAGCGCGAATTTCCATCCCGTGACGAGCATCGTGAGGGTGAAGATGAAGAAGAAGACGGAGGAGACGATGTCCGCGATCGCCTTGCCGCGGCGCGAGAGGTGCGAGTAGACGACGTCCACGCGCACGTGCTGGTCCTCCTTGTACGCGTACGCTCCCGAGATCATGTACTGCATGCCGTACATGAGGAACATGCTCTCGTGCACCCAGTTGGTGGGCGAGTTGAAGAGGAAGCGCGCGAAGACCTCATAGTAGTAGACGAAGACCGAGATGATCGCCCAATACGCGACGTACTCGCCGGCCTTGGTGTTCACCCACTCGATCGCGTCGGTGAATTTCGTATGCAGGCCGAGCGTCGGATCCTCCCCCGTGCCCTGCTCGTGCACCGGCGGCGGGGGCGGCGCGTGGGGCGCCGTGGCGGCGATCGCCACGCCCTCGTCGCCGCGCGCGTGCATGCGCCGCACGATCCCCGGCAGCAGGAAGGCATCGACGAGGAGCAGCACGGCGATCGCGATGCCGAAGTAGCGGGCGCGGTCGTACCAGCCGTCGGAGACCGCCTTCGCGGCGGCATATTCGGTCTTCGCCTTGGCCAGCGCCCCCTGTGCGCCGGCCACGCCTTTCTTCTCGTCGGGCGTCGGGTTCGCCGCGTCGATCGGCTGCGCCTCGCGCAGCGCCGTGTTCGCCTGCTCGAGCGCCGCGAACGTGCGCGAAACGTCGTCGCGCACCTCGCGGACCTGGCTGTTGCAATAGATCACCCCGACGAACAGCGGGATGAACGCGAGGCCCCACCAGCTCTTCAGGTAGAAGCGGTGCACGCCCGCGAAACCAGCGGTGAGCCAGAAGAGGTATGCATTGAAGAGGATCGGCTCCTTCGGCGTACCGCGGCGCGCCTGCTTCCTCACCAGGTACATCGCAACGAACGGAAACAGCAGCAATCCGCCCCAGTACATCCAGTGGGGCAGGATGAAATTCAGCGTGGGCATTCGGGGAGACTTCCTCGGTCGGCCCGGCGGCTCACGCCGCCGGGCCCGGGCCATCACACGTTGAGCTTCTGCCCCTTGTACATGTCGGGGGTGACGTAGCCGACGGTGGGGGACTCCATCACCTCGAGCTGCAGCTTGAAGATCTTCGCCGCATCCGCGTCCTTGTTCGCCCACTTGAACCAGATGGGCACCGCCACGCGCTGGAATTTCGGCAGGTCCTCGGCGGGCAGGCGATTGATCTTCGTGCCGGCCTTCTCGAACTTGGGCCAGGTCTCCATGTCCGCCTTCTGGATCGCCGAGAAGTGGATGTTCGAATACACCTGGATCTGGTCGTCCAGCCACTCCTTCATCTTCGGGGAGAGCTTGTTCCAGACGTCCATGCGCACGACGAAGTCCATCAGGTCCACGGGCTGGTAGATCGACTCGAGGCCCGGGGGGCCCGCCCAGATGTAGTTGGTGACCTGCTGGAACCCCAGGTCCCAGTTCACCGCCGGCCCCGTGTAGTCGGCCGCGTCCACGGTGCCCTTCTCGAGCGCGGAGAACACCTCGCCGCCGGGAAGGAGCGTGGTGCGCGCTCCGATCGCCGCGAAGCCCTCGGCGATCATGCCGCCGGGGACGCGCAGCTTGAGGCCCTTGAAGTCCTCGATCGTGCGGATCGGCTTCTTCGAGTGGATGATGTTCGGGCCGTGGTGGATGCGGTTCACGTAGTACAGGCCCTGCTTCGCGAACACGTCGCGCGCCGCCTGCAGGCCGCCCTTGCTGTAGAAAAAGATGTCCCACTCGTGCGGGTAACGCAGCCCCATGAGGTAGGAGCTCAGGAACGCCGTGGAGGGCACCTTGCCCGCCCAGTAGAGGGTGAACGAGTTCATCGCCTCGAGCACGCCGTTCTTCACGCCGTCCAGGAGCTCGAAGTCTCCGACCACTTCCTTCGCGGCGAAGGGCTTGAACTCGAGCTCCCCGCCCGTCTTCTCCTTGATCGTGTTGCACCACGACTTGAACGTGGTGAGGCCCACGCCTGCGGGCCACGAAGTCTGCACTCTCCACGTGGTGGTCTGCGCCGCGGCCGCATCGCGGATGAACGGTGCGCCCGCGATGGTGCCGGCGCCCGCCGCTGCAGCCGCGGTGAGGAACTTGCGTCGCGAGGATGCGGCGGGCTTTTCGCCCGGCGCCGCGGAATCGGCTGCCTTGAGCTCGTCCTTCATGAGGTCCTCCTAGGTCGTTGTTGGGCTGCGCTTGGAGACGCTTTTTATGGAAACGAAGGCGGAAAGGACCTCCGCCGACCGAGGCATCCTAGTCTGCGATAAGGGCAAAGGCAAGCCGCACGAAGGCAAGCAGCAAGCCGCGAGAAGGGCGCTTCGCGGGGAAGCCCGCGCGGCTTCTACTTCTGGTATGCGCCGCGCATACCGCCAGGCTCGGGGGCCGGCGCGGAAGTGGTCGAAGGGACCGCCGCATTCGTGTGCTGCGCGTGGGGCGCCCACCCGTGGACGATCAAGAGCACGAAGAAGCCGACCACGTACGCGACCGCGATGTGCCAGCCGTGGCGCAGCCAGAGGCCCACCGATTTCGCCTCGGGGAAGTTGTTCGAGAGGGCGACGCCCGCGGAGGACCCGAACCAGATCATCGATCCGCCGAAGCCCACCGCGAAGGCGAGGAATCCCCAGTCGTAGCCGCCCTGGTGCAGGGCGAGCGCCGTGAGCGGGATGTTGTCGAAGACCGACGAGAGGAAGCCCAGCCCGAAGGCCGTCGGCCACGAGGCGGCCGGCAGCTTCTCGACCGGCATCATCGAGGCGGCGAGCACCAGCGAGAGCAGGAAGAGCGTGCCCTTGAACGCCGGCTTGAGGAGCGGCCAGTCGGGACGCCGCAGCCCGGCCGAGAGGAGGATCGCGATCCACACCGCGGCCCCGATCACCGGGAAGCGGTCCAGCACCTGCGGGTAGTAGAGGTTCGCGCCGACGTTCGCGGCCACCGCCGCGAGGAGGATGAAGCCGACGATGCCCACGCGCACCCAGTCGAGGTGCGTCCCGCGCGGAACGTGCTTGAGGATCGGCGAATAGGCATGCTGCTGGCGCGCGGCGATCACGCCGAAGATCGCCACCGCCACGCCGGAGGCCGTGAAGGCCTCCATCACGTCGAGCGGGCTCACGCCGGCGATCCACATCATGGTGGTCGTCGTATCGCCGATGACGCTCCCGGCGCCCCCCGCGTTGGATGCCGCCACGATCGCGGCGAGGTAGCCGATGTGCACCTTCTGGCGGAACACCACCCGCGCCACGGTTCCGCCGATCAACGCCGCGGCGATGTTGTCGAGGAAGGTCGAGACCACGAACACCATGACGAGGAGCAGGAACCCGCCCTTCCAGTCGTCGGGCAAGATGCGCGGCAGCTCCAGCGGCACGTGCGAGTCCTCGAAGTGCTTCGAGAGCAGCGCGAATCCCATCAGAAGCAAGAACAGGTTCGCGAGGATCACCCACTCGTGCGCAAGGACGCCCGCGAATCCCGCGAGGCCCGGCCCGTAGTTGAAGCCGGTGAACGCGATCTTGTACAACACGATCGCCGCGAGGCCCGTCACCGCGACGCGGAAGGTGTGGTGATGGAAGAACGCGATGCCCGCGAGCACCGCCGCGAAGAGGATGAAGTCGACCGGGACGGGGCCCAGCATCACGGGGTTCGCATGCATGGCGGGCGATTCTAGCATCCGCATTTGCGCAGACGGAGGATCCACGGATGAACACAGATGAACACGGATGCCCTGCTGAAGTTTGCCGGGAACCGTGAGAACATTCGTCCGGCGGTCTCGGGCGGGCCGGCGGAATGTGCCGCGCTCCATCTGTGTTCATCCGTGTTCATCTGTGGTTTCACAGCCTTGAGGAGCCATCGGCACCATGCTTCCCCTCCTTCCCACCACCATCGCAGGCAGCCTTCCGAAACCCTCCTGGCTCGCGGAGCCCAACAAGCTCTGGGCGCCGTGGAAGCTCGAGGGCGAGGCGCTCGCCGAAGGCAAGCGCGACGCGGTACGGCTCGTGCTCGCGCTCCAGGAAAAGTCCGGCATCGACATCGTCACGGACGGCGAGCAGACGCGCCGGCACTTCGTGAACGGCTACATGGAGAAGCTCGAGGGCATCGACTTCAAGAACCTCAAGACCGTGAAGATCCGCAACCGCTACGACGCCAACGTGCCGCGTGTCGTGGCCCCCGTGCGGCGCCCCGCGCCGGTGCATTCCGAAGACGTGCGCTTCCTGCGCTCCGAGACCACGCATGCGGTGAAGTTCACGCTGCCCGGGCCGATGACGATGGTGGACACGCTCCACGACGAGTACTACGGCAGCCGCGAGAAGCTCGCGATGGCGTTCGCCGAGATCCTCAACCAGGAGGCGCGCGAGCTGGAAGCCCTCGGCGTGGACGTGGTCCAGTTCGACGAGCCGGCGTTCAACGTGTACTTCGACGAGGTGCGCGACTGGGGGATCGCCGCGCTCGAGCGCGCGCGCCAGGGCCTCAAGTGCAAGACGGCGGTGCACATCTGCTACGGCTACGGCATCGAGGCGAACATCACCTGGAAGAACTCGCTCGGCAACGAGTGGCGCCAGTACGAGCAAACCTTCCCGCTGCTCGCCCGGTCCTCGATCGACCAGGTCTCGCTCGAATGCGCCAACTCGCGCGTGCCGATCGATCTCATCGCGCTGCTCGAGGGCAAGGACGTTCTGGTCGGGGCGATCGATGTCGCCACCTCGCGGGTCGAAACGCCCGAGGACGTCGCGAAGGTGATCCGCGCCGCCCTCCGGCACGTTCCCAAGGAACGCCTGTATCCGTGCACCAACTGCGGCATGGTGCCGCTCGCCCGCGAGGTCGCCGCCGGCAAGCTCGCGGCGCTGGGGGCGGGCGCGGCGCTCGTGCGGGCGGAACTTGTCTGACGTGCAGCGCTCCATCGGGATGAGGAGGTGCCCATGGATCGCGTCGTGGAGGTCGCCCTGCTGGTCGGGCTCGCCGTCGTGGTCGTCTACGTGGTCGTGATGCGCGTCTTCTTCCGCGAGAGCCAATCGCTGGACCGCAAGATCGACTTCGGCAAGATGCGCGAGTGGAAGGACGAGGACTGAGGCGCGGCCTTCAGGCGGCGCGCGCGACGAGCGCCACGTTGGTGCCGCCGAAGGCGAACGAGTTCGACATCGCCGCGGCGAGCCGCACGCCGCGCCGCGCGCCCTCGGCCACGTAATCGAGGTCGCATTCCGGATCGGGCACGCGCAGGTTGAGGGTGGGCGGAAGCACGCCCCGCTCCATCGCGAGGGTCGCCGCCGCGAGCTCGAGCGCGCCGGCGGCCCCGAGCAGGTGGCCGTGCATCGACTTGGTGGAGCTCACCGCCGCGCGGCGCGCGTGATCGCCCAGCGCGCGCTTGATCGCCGCGGTCTCCACGGCGTCGTTTGCGGCGGTGCCCGTGCCGTGCGCATTCACATAGCCGATCTCCCCCGGCGCCATGCGCGCGTCCTCGAGCGCGAGGCGCCGCGCCGCCTCGCCGATACCGCCGAGGAAGAGCAGGCGGTCGTATACGTGAGGTTCGGGCCGAGGAGGCCGTGCTCCAGCCCGATCCATGCGGCCGGAGCATTCGCCATCGCGAGCAGCACGCTGAAGGGCTTCAGGCGATCCGATCGCTCGGCGTAGAGCGTGCGATAGCCGTCGTCGGTCGCCTGCGATCCTCCCATGGCGGTGCCGACGAAGGCGCCCACGCGGGCTTGATCGAGGCCTTCGAGGAAAGGACCCGCCTGCGCGATCGCGTGGCCAGCCGCCACCAGCGCGAACTGGCTCACGCGGTCGAGCATTCGCGCGCTCGGCGCATCGAAGTGCCGGCTCGCGTCGAAGGAGGCGGCCGCGGCGACGGGACTCGCGAGCCGCTCGTGATCGCGCCCCGTCCACCGCGCGATGCCCGAGCGCCCCGCCGCGAGCGATTCGAGGAACGCCTCGGCGTCGCCGCCGAGCGGACAGACGATGCCGATGCCGGTGACCGCGACACGCCTCACGGCGCCGCTTCCCCGGCCGGCGCGCTCCTCGCCGCGAGGAGCTCGTCGACATGGGCGGAGAAGTCGCCGAGCGTCCTCACGCGCGCCATGAGCGCGGCGGGCTCCTCGCCGATCGTCACGCCGAACTCGTCCTCGACGGCGAACACGAGCTCGATCATGCGCAGCGAGTCGATCTCGAGCTCCTCGAGCGTCGCCCCCGGAACGAGGCGCGAGGGATCCATCGCGAGCTCCTTCGCGAGCAAGGAGGCGAGGCGCCCGGCCGTGCTCACCGCCGCTGCACGAGCGCGGTGGGCGCGGCCTTGCCGCTCCAGCGCGCGCCCCAGGCCAGCATCCCGGGCGCCGTCGCGACGAGCGCCGTACACGCGCGAAGGGCGGTCCCGGTCGCGAGCGCGAAGAAGCGGGAGGCGTGAACACGCGCAGCGAAGTGTGCGCGCCAGCGCCGTTCGTACTCGAGGGCCGCGGCGCGCAGGCGCCGGGGATCGCGCGACCCGCGCGCCTCGCCGAGCGCCTCGGCGAGGAGCCATGCGGACTGGATCGCCATGCCGATGCCTTCGGCGACCAGCGGGTGCGCTTCGCCCGCGGCATTGCCGACGGCGAAGAAGCGTTCCGGGCGATGCACGCGGATGCCGGGACGGATGGGTCCCGCCGCGAGCCAGGGCCCCTCGCGCCATGCGCCGGCGAGCGCATCGCGCAAGCCGCGGCACGAGGCCATGGCGTGCGCGAGCGCCGCCTCCGCCGCGGGCGCGCCCGTCCGCGACTTCCGCAGGCGCGCGAGCATGTCGCGCCGTATGCAGCAGGAGAACGTCACGTGCCCGCCGTCGCTCTCGACCAGGCCGCCGTACCCGCCGGGAAAGAGCACGAGGGGCATGAGTCCCTCCGCGAGCCGCGCGCCGACGAAGCGCGCCTTGAACGCGAGGAGGTCGCCGGGACGCCGCGCGGCACGCGCCGATTGCGTGGGAAGCGGGCCGTGCTCCCACGAGCCGTGGGCGGCGATCACGACGCTCGCGGTGAGCTCGCGCTCCGCGTCGCCGTTGCGCGCGAAGACGCGCACGCCGTCCGGCGCGATGCGCGCCGCCGTCGCGCTCCAGGGTTGCAGCACCTCGGCGCCGGCGCGCGCGGCTTCGTCGAGGAGCGCCGCATCGAGCGCTTCCCTGCCGATCGCCCGGCCCCACGCCCCGTCGCCCGCCGGCATGGGCACGTCCAGCCGCGTTTCGGAGGCGAAGAGGCCGACGCGCCGCACGGCCGGTCCCGCCCACGGCTCGATGCGCGCGGCTACCCCGAGCGCGCGCAGGATCGGCCACGCGCCACCGGACACGTACTCGCCGCACACCTTGCGCCGCGGGAAGCGCGCCTTCTCGAGCACGGCGACGCGCCAGCCTCGGCGCGCGAGCGCGAGCGCCGCCGTCGAGCCCGCGGGGCCGCCGCCGATCACGAGCGCGTCGTGCCCGCTCACGTCCGCCGCGCCACGAAGAGGTGGCTGAACGGCCCGCGCCGTCCTTCGGAGACGTTCCAGCCGGATCGCTCCGGCCAGAGCGCCGCGAGCTCGCCGTCGACGAACCCCGCACGCACGCTCACCGCGGCATCGTGCCGAGTGACCTCGCCGCAGCCGAGCAGCGCGAGGCACGCGGCGCCGGCGCGGGCGCCCGCCGAGCGGCGCGGCTCGCAGGCGACGAACAGGCCCGTGCGCCGCGCGACGAGGCCGAGCAGGCGCGCGAGCGCGGGCGCCTCGAAGTGATGCAGGAACAGGTTCGCGACGATCGCGTCGTAGCGCGGCTCGCACGCCGCGAGCCAGGCGAAGGCGTCGCCCTGCACCGCGGCGGCCTGCCAGCCGCGCGCGGCGAGCGCCTCGACGCTCGCGCGGCTGGCGCACGGCTGGCGATCGACGAGCGTCGCGCTGAGCGATCTTTGCGCGAGCGCCCGATGCGCGGCCACCGCGCGCAGGAACCCGCCCTCGCCCGCACCGATCTCCGCGACCCGGGACGCGTCGCGGGCAAGCCCGCGCGCGAGCTCGCGCGCGACGATGCCCGCGTTGCCCATGAGCGCGTTCACGAGCTCGAGCTCGCGGCGCGCGCGGCAAGCGCGCGGGTCCACGGCGGGCAGCGTGTCGAGCCACTCGGGCTCGACGCGCCGTAGAGCGAGCGAGGCCGTCATGCGACGCGCAGCAACGCGCCGTGGCAGCTGAACCCGGCGCCGAACGAGGACATCCACCACCAGCCGCGCGGCGCTCCGCCGTCGAGCGCGGCCTTGAGGACGAAGAGCACGAAGGGACTGCTCAGGTTGCCGTGCTCGCGCAGCATGACCGCGCTCCACGAAATGTCCTCGGCGGCGAGCCCGATCGAGGAACGCAGCGCATCGAGCACCTTGCGTCCGCCGGCATGGAGGATCCACGCCGAGATGTCGCCGGCCGCCAGGCGCTCGCGCGCGAGAACGCCGTGCAGCACCTCGCGCGCGCTTCCGGCGGCGAGCGCGGGCACCGGGAGCGTGAGGATGTTGCGCAGCATGCCGCCGCGCTGCTCGAAGCGCAGCGCGTCGCGCCGCGAGGGATCGGTGAGCGTCGCGCCCGACTTCCATTCCACGACGCGGCGCGCGTTGTCCGGCGGCTTCGACGAGGCGACGACCGCGCCCGCGCCGTCGCCGAAGAGGCACGCGCTCACCAGCACGCCGAGGTCGCCGTCGAGGTAGAACGCGGCGCTGCACACCTCGACGCAAACGCACAGGACGTTGGCGTAGCGGCCCGAGGCGAGCAGGGCCTCGGCCGCGGTCAGGCTCGGCAACGCCGCCCCGCAGCCCTGGCCGACCAGGTCCAGCGGCAGCACATCGGCGCGAAGCCCGAGGCGCTCGGCGACGTAGCTCGTGAGGCCGGGGCAGAGATAGCCCGTGCACGTGCTCACCAGCACCGCGTCGATCGCACGCGCCTCGACGTGCGCCTGGCCCAGCGCCGCGCGGGCGGCCTCCGAAGCGAGCGCCGGTGCGTGGCGCGAAAAGCGCCGGTGCAGCGTGTCGGGATCGATGTCGAAGGACTCGTCGAGCGATTCGAGCGCGAGCGAACGGCGTGCGATGCCGTTGTCGTGCGTGAGGATGCCCTGGAGGATCGCGCGCGTACGCGGCGTGAGCTCGGGCCGGTCGGCGCGCCGCAGCGCTTCCCAGCACTCGGCCTGCGTGAAGCTGCGCTTCGGCACCGCGGTGCCCAATCCCGTCAGGAACATGGTCCGGCCACCCAGGAAGGAACGCCGCGAATCCGGCTGCCTCCTGCATTCCAACAGCGGGCGCCGGCGATTATTCCACGTCAGACCGCCCCGCTGCCGGGGCGTTCAGGCCATGCGATAGCGGGCGACGGCCTCGTCGTTCCACGAAAGGCCGTTGCCCGGCTGCTCGGAGGGGATCGCCATGCCGTCCACGATGCGCAGGGGCTGGGCGAGGATCGGCGCGGCCCAGTCGACATACTCGAGCCAGTGCGCGGTGGGCGTGGCGCACATCAGGTGCGCGCTCACCTCGGGAAACAGGTGCGTCGACATCTCGATGCCGCGCGCATGGGCGAGCGACGCGGCGCGCTGCCAGCCGGTCGCGCCGCCGATCCTCTCCAGGTCCGGCATCACGAGGTCGCAGGCGTGCGCCTCGAGCGCCTGCTCCATGCCCTGCGGGAGCGAGAAATTCTCGCCCAGCTGCACCGGAGTGGCGATCTCGTGCGCGAGCTTCGCCGCGCCCCGATAATCGTCGTGGCGAATCGGCTCCTCGATCCAGGCGACCCCCTCTCCGTCGAGCGCACGGCCGCGTGCGATCGCCTCCGCCACGCAGAGCGCCTGGTTGTAGTCGACCATGATCGCGACGTCCGGGCCGATGCGCTTGCGCACCGCGTGCAGCGCCGCGATGTCGTCGGCGAGCGTGGGATAGCCGAGCCGCAGCTTCACGCCCTCGAAGCCGCCCTCGAGCAGCTCCTCGGCCTCGTCGGCGAGGGGACCCGGCTCCATGAGGCCCAGGCCGTTGCTGTTGTACGCGCGGATCGGGCGGGGGGATGCCCCCAGGAGCTGGGCGAGCGGCAGCCCCAGCGCGATCGCGATGGCGTCCCACGCGGCGACATCGAAGGCCGACATCGCCATGCGCACGATGCCCTGCACGCCGATGAGCGTGAAGCGGCGCGCGAGCTTTTTCCAGGCGTCCAGCGGCGCGACGCGCTCGCCCTTCGTGAGGCGCTCGATCTCGCCGAGGATCGAGGCGATGCCGGCGGCGGCGGCGGCGACGTAGCAGAACAGGTAGGCGCGGCCCGTGACCCCCTCCTCGGTGTCGAGGTCGACCAGCAGCAGGGGCGCGGCGCGCACCGCGGCCTGGCTCGTGCCGAGCACGTGGCGCATCGGAACCTCGACGGGCGTCGCGCGGATCGCGCGCACCGTCAATCGCGCAGCGCTCATCGCGATCCCGGCGCGTGCAACGCGAGGATGTCGCGCACGGCGCGGTTCGCGGGCGTCGGCACGCCCGCCGCCTCGCCGAGATCGACGACGCCGCCGGCGAGCCAATCCACCTCGAGCGGATTGCCGCGCTCGAGGTCGTGGTGCATCGACGAGCTCATGTCCGCCGGAAGGCCGTCGGCGAACGCGATGCGGTCGTCGGCGTAGGCCTCGGCGAGCGCCACGCCGTGGGCGCGTCCCACCGCGACCGCCTCGCGCATCAGGTCGTGCAGGAAGGCGCGCGCGCGCGGCTGCGAGCGGATCGCACCGATCGGCTTCCTCATCGTCGTGGTCGCGCCCGAGAGCCCGACCAGGAAGACGTACTTCTCCCACAGCGAGCGGCGGATGTCGGGCGAAAGCTCCGCCTTCACGCCGGAGGCGGTGAGCGCCTCGCGCAGGAAGCGCGCCCGCGAGGAGATGCGGCCGTCGTACTCGCCGACGACCACGCGCTGCATCGTCCCCACCTGCCGGATCACGCCGGGACGCGCGACGTGCGTAGCGACGTAGCCCACGCCGCCCATCACGCGCCCGGCCCCGAAATGGCGCCGCAGGATGTCGTCCTTGACGACCCCGTTCTGCAGCGAGAGGACTGCGGTATGAGGCCCGACGATCGGCGCGATCGCCCGCGCCGCCTGCTCGGTATCCCACAGCTTGACCGACAGGACCACCAGGTCCACGGGGCCGATCGACGACGGATCGTCGGTCGCCTTCACGTCGGGGACGTGGACGTCGCCCTGCGCTTCGTTCTCGATCGCGAGGCCGTTCTCGCGCATCGCCTGCAGGTGCGAGCCGCGCGCGACGAACGTGACGTCGTAGCCGGCGCGCGCGAGCCGGCCGCCGAAGAACCCTCCGACGCCGCCCGATCCCATCATCGCGATCTTCATTGCGCGAGGATAACAAAAAGGGGTCGGATTCCTTTTCCGCCGGGAAAAGGAATCCGACCCCTTTTGGCTCTATTCGGGGGTGGGAGTCGCCGCGGCGGCGGTGCGCGCGGCGAGCAGGCGCGAGGAGTTCCTCTCGAGCCAGCGGCGGATGCGGTTCGCGTCGGCCACGCGCGTGAGGCGGCCCCAGGAATCCAGCAGCACGATCACGATCGGCTGGTTCGCGATCATCGCCTGCATCACGAGGCACTTGCCCGCCTCGTTGATGTAGCCGGTCTTCGAGAGCCCGATTTTCCAGTCGGAATGGCGCACCAGGCCGTTGGTGTTGATGAAGCTCAACTTGCGCTTCGAGTTGGGAAGCTGCACCGTGACTGCGGATGTCGTGGTGTACTCGCGGATCAGGTCGTACTGCGAGGCGGCGGCGACCAGCTTGCCGAGATCCGCGGGACTGGATACGTTCTGCGGGGACAGGCCCGAGGAATCGACGTAATGCGTCTGGGCGAGCCCGAGCGCCTTCGCCTTCTCGTTCATCGCGGCGACGAATGCCTCGAGTCCGCCCGGATAGTTGCGGCCGAGGGCGGAAGCCGCGCGGTTCTCGCTCGCCATGAGCGCGAGGCGCAGCAGGTCCTCGCGGCGGAAATAGCTGCCGATGGGAAGCCGCGACGTGGTGTTCTTGATATGGTCGATATCGTCCTTCGTGATCTCGATCGCCTCGTCGAGCGGAAGCTTCGCGTCGAGCACGACCATCGCGGTCATGAGCTTGGTGATCGAGGCGATGGGGGCCTGCTGGTCGGCGTTCTTGGCGAAGAGCGTCTCGCCGGTGGTGGGATCGAGCACGACCACACCGGCGGAGCGCACGTACGGGCTCGAATCCCGGGAGACCTGCGCCACGCGTTCCCTGGGATGCGCCGGGTGCGCCGGCGCGGCCACGCCGGCCGTCGAGAGCAAGGCAAGGACCAGCATGGCGAGCAATCGATTCACGGGCGTCGGGCTCCTTCGGAGGCAGGCGAAACCATAGCAAACAAAACGGGTTCGTGACAACATTTCGAACGAATCTCAGGATTCCAACCCAAATATCTGATTCTGATGGCCCATTCCGGCCCGAAACCGCCCCGCCCCGAGACCCTCGCGATCCATGCCGGCCAGTCCCCGGACCCGGCGACCGGCGCGCGGGCGGTCCCGATCTACCAGACGTCGTCGTTCGTCTTCCCCGACACGGACACCGCCGCCGCGCTCTTCAACATGGAGACCCCGGGCCACGTGTACTCGCGGCTGTCGAATCCGACGCTGTCGGTGTTCGAGGAGCGCATCGCCGCCCTGGAGGATGGCGTGGGCTCCATCGCGACCGCGAGCGGCCAGGCCGCGCTGCACCTGGCCATCGCGACGCTCATGGGGAAGGGCGGGCACGTCGTCGCTTCCGCGAGCCTGTACGGCGGCTCGCACAACCTGCTCGCCTACACGCTGCCGCGCTTCGGCATCGAGACGACGTTCGTTCCGGCGCGCGACCTCGAAGCGTGGGAGCGCGCGCTGCGGCCGGAAACGCGCCTCTTCTTCGGCGAGAGCGTCGGCAATCCCTCGGTGGACGTGCTCGACATTCCGGCCCTCGCGCGGATCGCCGCGGCGCATCACGTGCCGCTCCTGGTCGACGCGACGGTGACCACGCCCGCGCTCGGGCGTGCGCTCGAGCAGGGTGCGCACCTGGTGATGCACTCCGCGACCAAGTTCCTCTCGGGACACGGCATCGTCATCGGAGGAGTGCTCGTGGACGGGGGCCGCTTCGACTGGACCGCGGACGAGCGTTTCCCGACGCTCACCCAGCCCTACGAGGGATTCCACGGGATGGTGTTCGCGGAAGAATCCTCCACCTCCGCGTTCCTGCTGCGCGCGCGCCGCGAGGGCCTGCGCGATTTCGGCGCATGCATGGCGCCGACCACCGCGTTCCACATCCTGCAGGGACTCGAGACGCTGCCGCTGCGCATGGCGCGGCACATCGAGAACGCGTCGCGCATCGTGCGCTTCCTCGCCGGCCACGAGGCGGTCGAGCGCGTGCACCACCCCGAGCTCGAAACGCATCCCGACCACGCGCTCGCGCACCGGCTCTATCCGCGCGGCGCGAGCGCGATCCTCGCCTTCGAGCTCGCCGGGGGGCGCGAGGCGGGCCGGCGCTTCATCGAGTCGCTCTCGCTCTTCTCGCACCTCGCGAACATCGGCGATGCGAAGTCGCTCGTGATCCATCCCGCCACCACGACGCACTTCCGCATGGACGACGCGGCGCTCGCAGCGGCGGGCATCACGCCCGGCACCGTGCGCCTGTCGATCGGCCTCGAGCACCCCGACGACCTCATCGAGGATCTGTCGCGGGCGCTGCGCGCCGCGCGCAAGTAGGCGCGCGATGCAGTTCATCGTCGAGGGCCATCCCGCGTACGCGTATACCGGCGGGCGTCCGTACGTCCCGAGCACCCACGCGGCCGTGTTCGTGCACGGCGCGGCCTTCGACCACAGCGTGTGGCAATGGCAGTCGCGCTACCTCGCGCATCACGGGCTTGCGGTGCTGGCGCTCGACCTGCCCGCGCACGGCCGAAGCCCCGGTACGGTCCGCACCAGCATCGAGGCGCTGACGCGCTGGCTCCTCGCCTTCCTCGACGCGGCGGGACTCGAGCGCGCCGCGCTCGTGGGCCACAGCATGGGCTCGCTCGTGACGCTGGAGCTCGCCCTGCGCCATCCCGCGCGCGCCTCGCACCTCGCGCTCCTCGGCACCTCCGCCCCGATGCCCGTGGGCGATGCGTTCCTCGCCGCAGCGCGCGACGATTCGCCCGCCGCACTCGACATGGAAGCGATCTGGGGGCATGCGCGCGATGCGTTCCTCGCGACGAGCGCCGTGCCGGGCGCCTCGCTCATCGGGGCGAGCCGCCGGCTCAACGCCCGCGCGCGGCGCGGCGTGCTCGCGGCCGACCTCGGCGCCTGCGTGGCCTATGCACCGACGAACGAGGCGCTCGCCGCCCTGCAGGTGCCGACGCTGGTGATGGCGGGAAAACGCGACCAGATGACGCCGTGGAGGGCGGGCAAGGCCGTCGCGGATCGCATTCCCGGCGCCCGCTTCGTCGCGGTGGACGCGGGGCACTCGATGATGACCGAGGCGCCCCGGGCGACCCTGCTTGCCCTGCGCGGCTTCCTCTCCCGGGGATCCGAGGCGTTGCCCGGCTGAGTCAGCCCGCTTCGGCGGCGGCGGCTACCGCGGCAGCGTCGCGGTCGCGCCCCTCCTCCTGCTGCAGGCGCCACATCTCGGCGAAGCGGCCGTTCGCTTCGAGGAGCGCGCGGAAGGGGCCGCGCTCGACGATGCGGCCGTGGTCGAGAACCAGGATCTCATCCGCGTCGACGATCGTCGAGAGGCGGTGCGCGATCACGAGCGTGGTGCGGTCGCGCGAGATCTCGGCGAGCTCGGCCTGGATCGACTTCTCGGTGCGCGAGTCCAGGGCCGAGGTGGCCTCGTCGAAGACGAGGATCGGCGGGTCCTTGAGCACGGTGCGCGCGATGGAGACGCGCTGCTTCTCGCCGCCGGAGAGCTTGAGGCCGCGCTCGCCCACGGTGGTTTCCCAGCCCTGCGGAAGGCGTGCGATGAAGTCGGCGATGTGCGCCACGCGCGCCGCGCTCTCCACCTCCCCGCGCGCCGCGCCCGGGCGGCCGTACGCGACGTTGTAGTAGATGGTGTCGTTGAAAAGCACGGTATCCTGCGGCACCACGCCGATCGCCGCGCGCACGCTCGCCTGCGTCACGTCGCGGATGTCCTGGCCGTCGATCGTGATGCGCCCGGCGTCGACGTCGTAGAAGCGGAAGAGCAGCCGCGCGAGCGTCGACTTGCCGGAGCCGCTCGCGCCCACCACGGCCACCTTGCGTCCGGCGGGAACGTCGAACGTCACATCGTGCAGGATGCGGCGATTCGGGTCGTAGCCGAAGTCCACGTGCTCGAAGCGGATCGCCCCGCCGCGCACCGCGAGCGCCGCCGACCCGGGCTTGTCCTCGACCTCGCGGTTCTCGGAGAGCAGCCTGAACATGCGCTCCATGTCGGTGAGCGCCTGCTTGATCTCGCGATACATGACGCCGAGGAAGTTGAGCGGGATGTAGAGCTGGATGAGGAGCGCGTTCACCATCACGAGGTCGCCCAGCGTGAGGTGGCCGGCCGCGATGCCCTCGGCCGCGCGCCACATGAGGAGCGAGACGGTGGTCGCGATCACCGCAGCCTGCACGGCGTTCAGGAATCCCAGCGAGGTCTCGCTCGTCACCACCGCGTGCTCGTAGCTCTGCAGGTTCGCGTCGTAGCGGCGCGCCTCGTACGGCTCGTTGCCGAAGTACTTGACGGTCTCGTAGTTGAGGAGCGAATCGATGGCCCGGGTATTGGCCTTCGAGTCCATCTCGTTCATCTGCCGGCGGTGCTTCGTGCGCCACTCGGAGATCGTGAACGTGAGGCTCATGTAGACCAGGAGCGCGCCGATGGTGATGACGCCGAACCAGATGTCGAACCGGTAGACGAGGAAGCCGGTGACGAGCGTGATCTCGAGGAGGGTGGGCAGCACGCTGAACACCATGAACGAGAGCAGCGTCGAGATGCCGCGCGTGCCGCGCTCGATGTCGCGCGTGAGCCCGCCGGTCTGGCGCTCGAGGTGGAAGCGCAGCGACAGCGCGTGCAGGTGGTGGAACACCTCGAGCGCGACGCGCCGCATGGCGCGCTGCGCCACCTTCACGAACACGATGTCGCGCAGCTCGTTGAAGAGCGTGCTCGACAGCCGCAGCACCGCGTAGGCCGCGAGGAGCGCGGCGGGGACCGCGACCAGCTGCTTCGGGCCCGAGAGGCCGTCCACGATCCGCTTCATGACGAGCGGCACGCCGATGTTCGCGAGCTTCGCCGTCACCAGGAACAGCACGGCGAGCAGCACGCGCCCGCGGAATTCCCAGAGGTATGGAAACAGGCGCCGGACGACGGCGAGGTCGCCGCGCGGCGCGGGTTGGCTGGCGGATTTCCGCGCGGCGTCGGAAACGGCGAGCGGGTTGGTGCCGGTATGGGAGGTCATGGATGGAAACATGGTAGCAGCGGGCGGCGCTTCCAATGAGGCGTGCCCGCCCGTCGGCGCCCGCCTGCGCCGACCGGATCGCGCCCCGCCGGCGCCTCGTCACGGCCGGGACGAGCCCGGACGGTAGCCTCGCGGAAAGGACTCGGCGGCACGGCCGAGGAGGTGGACCATGGCTTGCCTGGCATCGCTCCGATCGTTCCTCCGCGCGGCCTGCGCCGCGGCGACCGCCCTCGCGGGGCTCGCCGCGCTCGCCCCGCCGGCCGTTGCGGCGATCGCGCCCTCGGCAAACGAGGCCTCCGCGAGGCCCGCGGACGCGTCCTACCGGCGCCTGGTGCACGCCGCGGACGCCGTGGTAGGGGTGAAGGTCATCGCGCTGCCCGACGCGCGCAGCAACGAGACGCTCGGGCAGGAGCGCACGGGATCGGGCGTCGTGATCGGCGACGGCGGCCTCGTGCTCACGATCGGCTACCTCATCGAGGAGGCCGACCGGGTGCAGGTCACCGACTGCGACGGACATACCGTGCCCGCCTCGGTGGTGGGCTACGACGACGCGACCGGCCTCGGCCTGCTGCGCCCGCTCGGGCACCTCTCGCCCAAGCCGATCCGCATCGGCACCTCCGCGGGCATCGCCAAGCTCGACCGGCTGATGATCGTGAGCGGCGGGGACGCGCAATCGATCTCGATCGCCACGGTGGTCGCGCGCCGCCAGTTCGCGGGCTACTGGGAATACCTGATCGACGGTGCGATCTTCACCGTGCCGCCGCGCATCGACCACAGCGGGGCGGCGCTCATCGACAAGGACGGCGAACTGGTGGGCATCGGCTCGCTCTTCGTGATGGACGCGCTCAAGTCCGACGAGCGCATCCCGGGCAACATGTTCGTGCCGATCGACCTGCTGAAGCCCGCGCTCGACCGGATGATCCACGCCGGAGAGCAGCAGGCGAGCCATCGTCCCTGGCTGGGCGTCGACTCCCTCGAGGAGGACGGGCGCGTGAAGGTGATCGAGGTGAGCGAGGACGGGCCGGCGGCGAAGGCCGGGATCAAGGCGGGCGACATCATCCTCTCGATCGACGGCGAGTCCGTGGACGACCTGCCGAAGTTCTACCGCGCGCTGTGGAAATCGGGCCCGCCCGGCACCCGGGTGCGCCTCACCGTGCTGCAGGGCCCCGCCGTGCACGAGGTCATGGTGCAGTCCATCGACCGCCAGCAGTTCGTGCGCCACAGGGGCGGCATCTGAGGGCGTGCGCTCGGTGCCGACGCGGGCGCCGAAGCGGGGGCGGAACGCGGCTCAGTCGCAGACCGCCGGCGTCTCGTGGAACGACTGGCCGCCGCCGAAGCTCTTGAGCGGCTCGAGCTTGCCGCCCTTGCGCACCTTCACCGCGCAGTACTTGAGCTCGGCGATCTTGCCGAACGGGTCCAGCGCCGGGTTGGTGAGCCTGTTCGCCGCCGCCTCGTAGTACGCGAACGGGATGAACACGGTGCCGCGCGGCGTGCCCTCGTCGGCGCGCGCCGCGAGCGCGATCTCCCCGCGGCGCGAGGCGACCGTCACCACCTCGCCCGCCTTCGAGCCGAGGGCGTCGAGGTCGAGCGGGTGCATGTAGACGACGGCCTGCGGCTCGATCGCGTCGAGCACCGAGGCGCGCCGCGTCATCGCGCCCGTGTGCCAGTGCTCGAGCTGGCGCCCGGTGATCAGCACGTACGGGTACTCGCCGTCGGGGCGCTCGTTCGCGGGGATGATGTCCGCGGGGACGAAGCGGCCGCGGCCGTCCTCGGTCGGAAAGGTGTCGGTGAACACGACCGACTGTCCCGGATCGTCCTCGGTGCGGCAGGGGTAGGTCACGGACGACTGCGCCTCGAGCCGCTCCCACGAGATGCCGGTGATCGAGTTCATCGCCCGGCGCATCTCCTCGTAGACCTGCGCCACGCCACTCTCGGGCCCCGCGTAGCTCCAGTCGCAGCCGAGGCGCCTGGCCATCTCCTGGATGATCCAGAGGTCCTGGCGCGCATCGCCCGGCATGTCGAGCGCGCGGCGGCCGAGCTGCACCATGCGGTCGGTGTTGGTCACGGTGCCGGTCTTCTCGGGCCACGCGGAGGCAGGCAGCACGACGTCGGCGAGGTACGCGGTCTCGGTGAGGAAGATGTCCTGCACCACCATGTGCTCGAGCTTCGCGAGGCCCTCGCGCGCGTGGTGGGTGTTCGGGTCGGACATCGCCGGGTTCTCGCCCTCGACGTACATGCCCTTGATGCGCCCCTCGTAGGCGGCGTCCATGATCTCGACCACGGTGAGGCCGGCCTTGTGGTCGAGCTTGCGCCCCCAGAACTTCTCGAAGCGCTCGATCGCCTTCGGGTCGTCCACGCGCTGGTAGTCGGGATACATCATCGGGATGAGGCCCGCGTCGGAAGCGCCCTGCACGTTGTTCTGCCCGCGCAGCGGGTGCAGCCCGGTGCCGGGCCGGCCCACCTGCCCCGTCATCAGCGTGAGTGCGATCAGGCAGCGCGCGTTGTCCGTGCCGTGCACGTGCTGGGAGATGCCCATGCCCCACAGGATCATCGAGCCCTTCGACGTCGCGTAGGCGCGCGCCACCTCGCGGATCGTCTCGGCGGGGATGCCGCAGATCGGCGCCATGAGCTCGGGGCTGAAGCCCTTCGCGTTCTGCTCCAGCGCCTCGAAGCCGCTCGTGCGCTGGCGCACGAATTCCTCGTTCACCAGCCCTTCTTCGAGGATGGTGTAGATCATCGCGTTCAGCAGCGCGACGTCGGTGTCGGCCTTGAACTGCAGGTAGCGCCACGCGTGCCGCGCGATGTCGCTGCGGCGCGGATCCATGACGACGAGCTTCGTGCCGCGCTCGGCCGCGTTCTTCATGAAGGTCGCCGCGACCGGGTGGTTGTTGGTCGGGTTGGAGCCGATGATGATCACCAGCTCCGCCTTGGCGACGTCCGAGACCTGGTTCGACACCGCGCCGGAGCCCACGCCCTCGAGCAGCGCCGCGACGGAGGAGGCGTGGCAGAGGCGCGTGCAGTGGTCGACGTTGTTGGTGCCGAAGCCGGTGCGCACCAGCTTCTGGAAGAGGTATGCCTCCTCGTTGGAGCCCTTGGCGCTGCCGAACCCGGCGAGCGCCTGCGGCCCGTCGCGGTCGCGGATCTTCGCGAGCCCGCCCGCGGCGAGGTCGAGCGCCTCTTCCCACGTCGCCTCGCGGAACACCTCGTTCCAGCGCAACGGGTCGACCGTGAACTCCGCGGTCTTCGCCACGCCGGCCTTGCGGATGAGCGGCTTGGTGAGGCGATGCGGGTGGTTCACGTAGTCGAAGCCGAAGCGGCCCTTCACACACAGCCGCTCGTGGTTCGCCGGGCCGTCGCGTCCCTCGACGCGCACGATCCGGTTGTCGGCGACGTTGTAGGTGAGCTGGCAGCCGACGCCGCAGTACGGACAGACCGAGTCGACCTTCCTGTCGATCGTCACCGCGTAGGCGTTCTTCGCCGGGGCGAGCGCGCCGGTGGGGCACGCCTGCACGCACTCGCCGCAGGCGACGCACGTGGAAGCGCCCATCGGATCGTCCATGTCGAAGACGATCCTGGAGTCGCGGCCGCGGAACGCGTAGCCGATGACGTCGTTCACCTGCACCTCGCGGCAGGCGCGCACGCAACGCGTGCACTGGATGCACGCGTCGAGGTTCACCGCCATGGCGGGGTGCGAGGGATCGCACGCCGGCTGCTCGCGCGCGGGGAAGCGCGGGTTGGCGACCGCCAGCTTCTCGCTCCATTGGAAGAGCTCGTTGCCGCCGGGCTTGAGATCCGTCTTCGGCACGTCGGAAAGCAGGAGCTCGAGCACCATCTTCTGCGAGTGCATCGCGCGCTCGGAGGCGCTCTGCACCTCCATGCCCTTGGTCGGGAAGCGGCAGCACGAGGCTGCGAGCACGCGCTCGCCCTTGATCTCCACCATGCAGGCGCGGCAGTTCCCGTCGGGCCGCATGCCCTCCTTGTAGCAAAGGTGCGGGATGTCGGTGCCGTAGCGCTTCGCCGCCTGGATGATCGTCTCGCCCTCGAAGGCCGAGATGGTCTCGCCGTTCAGCTTGAATTCGATGGTCTCGGCCTTTCCGACCGGCTCGTTCATCTTCATTTCGCTACCCCGTCAATCGAAAAAGCGGGCGGATCCATTTTTCCGCATCGTTCGGCAGCGAGCGCGGAAATGGAATCCGACCCCTTTTTCATGGTGTTCAAATCTCGTCCGGGAAGTGCTTCGCGACGCTGAGGATCGGGTTGGGGGCGGCCTGCCCCAGGCCGCAGATCGACGCGTCGGCCATCGCCTGCGAAAGCTCCTCGAGGAGCTTGCGATCCCACTTCTTCGCTTCCATGAGATGCGCGGCTTTCGCGGTGCCGACGCGGCACGGCGTGCATTGGCCGCAGGATTCGTGCTCGAAGAATTTCATGAGGTTCGACGCCGCGTCGCGCGCCTTGTCCTTGTCCGAGAGCACGATCACCGCCGCCGAGCCGATGAAGCAGCCGTAGGGCTGCAACGTATCGAAGTCGAGCGGGATGTCGCCCATGGAGGCGGGAAGGATCCCGCCCGACGCGCCGCCGGGAAGGTATGCGTAGAGCCTGTGGCCGTCGAGCATGCCGCCGCAATACTCGTCGATGAGCTCCTTCACGGTGATGCCCGCCGGCGCGAGGTGCACGCCGGGCTTCTTCACGCGGCCGGAGACCGAGAACGAGCGCAGGCCCTTGCGGCCGTTGCGGCCGTGCTTCGTGAACCAGGCCGCGCCCTGCTCGATGAGGTCCCGCACCCAGAAGAGCGTCTCCATGTTGTGCTCGAGCGTGGGGCGACCGAAGAGCCCCACCTGCGCGACGTACGGCGGGCGCAGCCGCGGCATGCCGCGCTTGCCCTCGATCGACTCGATCATCGCCGACTCCTCGCCGCAGATGTAGGCGCCCGCCCCGCGGCGAAGATGGATGTTCGGCAGCTTCGCGGGCGGGTCGGCCTTCAGCGCCGCGACCTCGCGCTCGAGGAGCTCGCGGCACGCGTGGTATTCGTCGCGCAGGTACACGTAGATGTCGTCGATCCCGACCGCCCACGCCGCGATGAGCATGCCCTCTAGGAAACGGTGCGGATCGCGCTCGAGATAATGGCGATCCTTGAACGTGCCCGGCTCGCCCTCGTCGATGTTGACCGCCATGAGGCGCGGGCCCGGCTCCGCGCGCACGATCCGCCACTTGCGGCCGGCGGGAAATCCCGCGCCGCCGAGGCCGCGCAGCCCCGCATCCTCCATCGTCTTGATCACGGACTCGACGTCGCGCTTCCCGGCCACGCATTCGGCCCAGGTCCTGTAGCCGCCCTGCGCGCAGTAGTCGGCGTAGCCGTGCGCGTGGAGCGCGGGCGCCTTCACCTTGTCCTCCCTCACCGCCTTCACGACGTCCTGCTCGCTCGCGCGGCCGAAAGCGTTGTGGCCCACGCACACGGCGGGCGCCTCGGCGCAGCGGCCGATGCACGGCGCCGCGAGCACGCGCACGTCGGGGCCGAGGATCTTCGGCAGCTTGTCGAGCAATTGCTGGGCGCCCGCCATGGCGCAGGAGAGCGTCTCGCACACGCGCACGGTGAGCTTCGCCGGCGCCTTGTCGCCCTCCTTCACGATGTCGAAGTGGTGATAGAACGTCGCGACCTCGTAGACCTCGGTCTGCGCGAGCTTCATGAGCTCGGCGAGCGCGTTGAGGTGCGCGGCGCTGAGATGGCCGAAGCGATCCTGGATGCGATGCAGGTTCTCGATCAGGTACTGCGCCTCGAGGGGCGCGCCCTCGAGAAGCCGCGATATTTCCTCGCGCGCGACAGGATCGACGGGGCGACCTTTCGGCACCGGGCGGGAACGGCGGATCTTGGAAACGGGCACTGCGACGGTTTCGGCCATGGCGTATGGAATCAGTATGCGGACGCCCGTCCCCCATGGAGCGGGGCGTCTTCCGGCGGGACCGGCGTAGCTGCGAGTCGGAGCCGAGGAGCTTCGCGAAGAGGACGCGAACGCTCCGGGAATGAGGATATTAGACTACCGGAGTCGGGGGCGGTTTGGGCTTGACCCCCGTCAAGGCCACCGGGGCGGTGAAAAGGCCGGGCGCACCCTCGCAAGTGCGCGATGCGCCCGGCCCGAACGGCTCAGTGGAAGAGGCCCGCGGCCTTCTCCAGCGCGATCCAGACGCCGATGAGGAACGGGATGCCCACCGCCGCCCACACGACGACGCCGAGCACGCCGAACTCGCCGCGTGCCGCGGTGGAAGCGTCCGCCGCCACGTAGCGGCTCGATCGCGTGAGCGAGCGCTCCTGCTCGAGCTCCGCGTCCGTCATGTAGTTCTTCTCGTCGACCGGCTTCACCAGCATGTTGCAGATGAGGCCCAGGAGCAGCATGCCCGCGAGGATGTACAGGGTGCGGTCGTACACCAGGTTGTGCGGCACCCCGGCCTTGAGCTGCAGCTCCCGGATGTTCGCGATCAGCACCGGGCCGATGATGCCCGCCGCCGACCACGCCGTAAGCAGCCGCCCGTGGATCGCGCCCACCATCTGCGTGCCGAAGATGTCGGCGAGGTACGCGGGCACCGTCGAGAACCCGCCGCCGTACATGCTGAGGATGATGCAGACCGCCGCGACGAAGAGCGCCGCCGCGCCGATGTGGCCGAACGTCGGCATCGCGCAGTACAGGATGATGCCCAGCACGAAGAACAAGTAGTACGTGGTCTTGCGCCCGATGTAGTCGGACACCGAGGCCCAGATGAACCGTCCTGCGCTGTTGAAGAAGCTGATGAGGCCGACCAGCCCCGCGGCGGCCGCGGCGATCGCCGCTTTCTGCGCCGCCGTGATGGTGCCCGCGTCGCTCGCGCCGACGAGGAGCGGACCGAAGATCTCCTGCAGCATCGGGGAAGCCATCACGATCACGCCGATTCCCGCGCTCACGTTGAGGCAGAGGACCGCCCAGATGAGCCAGAACTGCGGCGTCTTCCACGCTTTCGCAAGATGCACGTGGCGCGTGGTGATCATCGCCTTCGATTGCGTGCTCGAAGGGCTCCAGCCGGCTGGATGCCAGCCCTCGGGCGGCGTGCGGAATCCGAACGCGCCGGCCGACATCGAGAGGAAGTAGATCGCGCCCATGACGATCAGCGTCGTCGCCACGCCCGCCGAGGCATCGCCGTTGCCGAACCGGCTCATCAGCGCGACTGCGAGCGGCGCGCCGATCATCGCGCCCCCGCCGTAGCCCATGATCGCGAATCCGGTCGCCATTCCGCGGCGATCCGGGAACCACTTGATGAGCGTGGAGACCGGCGTGATGTAGCCCAGGCCCTGGCCGATGCCGCCGAGGATCCCGCAGCCGAGCCAGACCAGCCACAGCTGGTGGATCGCGACGCCGATGCCGCCGAGCGCCATGCCGCCGCCCCAGCAGATCGCGGCGATGAAGCCGGACTTGCGCGGTCCCGCGTGCTCGAGCCATCCCCCCCACAACGCCGCCGCCACGCCGAGCATGACGATGAAGAGCGTGAACGTGAAGCTCACCTGCGGCACGGTCCAATGACACTGCGACGTGAAGAGGGCACCCATGAACGTGGGGCTGGTGCACGCTGCGGCGCCGGCCGCGCCGAGCTTCGTCATGGGGAGCCAGAACACCGAGAAGCCGTACGCCATCCCGATGCAGAGGTGAATCGCCAGCGCGGCGGGCGGGACCAGCCATCGGTTGAACCTCGGTCCGGCCACGGTGCGCTCCTTCGACAGGAGTCCCGCACCCCCTCCGGCACCCGCTTCCAGTACACCTGCGGCTTCAGCCATTGCTCCTCCTCGTTATTGTCCGCGTTTCGCGAAATATTCCGAATGCCTGCCTCGGATGAGAATCGGGCTATGCGCGTTCCCGCAGTCAACGTAACATCCGCTACTGCGCCCCAACAATATGACGCGACGCCCCGGATATTCATGCACAGGCCTGCATATTTGAGGGGAGGACCGATTTTGAAGATCTCGATCCAGCCGCACTGGGTTCTCGACGGGCGCGCGGAGCTCGACACGCTGATGCGCCGGCTCCTGCCGCTGCTCGCCGCCATAGAGCGGGAGGGCAACCTGCAGCGCGCCGCGCGCGAGCTCGGCATTTCGTATCGCCTCGCCTGGGGCATCGCCCGCGAGGGCGAGCAGGCGTTCGACACCCCGGTCCTCAAGATGAGCCGCGGGCGCGGCTCGAGCCTCACCGAGCTCGGGCAGACCCTGCTGTGGGCGCACAAGCGCGTCGCGGCGCGCCTCGACCCCGTTCTCCGGAACGTCGCGTGCGAGCTGGAAATGGACCTCGAACGCGGTCGGCGCCAGCGCAAGCCCGCGTTCCGGGTGCACGCGAGCCATGGCTTCTCGATCGAGCTGCTGCGCGACCACCTGGCGCAGGAACGCGTCTCCGCGGACTTCAAGTACTGTGGAAGCCTGGAGGCGCTGGCCTCGCTCGCCGCCGGCGACTGCAAGGTGGCGGGATTCCACGCGCCCTGGGGCACGCTGCAGCGCGACGCGCTCGCCTTCTACGCCAAGTGGCTTCCGCCGGACCTCGCGTTGATCACGCTCTGCGCGCGAAGCCAGGGAATCCTCGTCGCCGCGGGCAACCCGCACGGCATCGCCCGCCTCGCCGACCTGGCTCGGCCGGGACTGCGCTTCGTGAGCCGGCAATTCGGTTCCGGCACGCGCATCCTCCTCGACCTGCTGCTCGCGCGGGAGGGCATCCACAGCTTCGACATCGCGGGATACCAGACCGGCGAGACGACCCATTCCGCAGTCGCCGCCTGTGTCGCGAGCGGCATGGCCGACGCCGGCTTCGGCGTGGAGAGCGCGGCGCGACGCTTCGGGCTCGAGTTCATCCCCATCGCCGCCGAACGCTACCTCCTCGCGTGCCGCAGGCAGGCACTGAAGGAGCCAACGCTGCGCCGCGTGGTGGAAACGCTCCGCGGGAGCAAGTTCCGGGCGGCCGCGGCGAAGATCGCCGGAATCGACGCGTCGCACGCGGGCACCGTCGGCTTGGCGGACGAGGTATTCCCCGAGCTCGCGGACGGGTTGCGGCGCTCCGCGCGCGAGCGGGACCGGCCGGCTAGAGCACCGACTTCAGCAGCTTTCCCATCTCCGCGGGATTGCGCGTCACCTTGATGCCGCACTCCTCCATCACGGAGAGCTTTTCCTGTGCCGTGCCCTTGCCGCCGGAGATGATGGCACCGGCGTGGCCCATGCGCTTGCCGGGCGGGGCGGTGACGCCCGCGATGAACCCGACGACCGGCTTCTTCATGTGGTCCTTCACCCAGCGCGCGGCGCTCTCCTCGTCGCTGCCGCCGATCTCGCCGATCATGATGACGGCCTCGGTCGCCGGGTCGTCGTTGAACATCTTCATGACGTCGATGTGCTTCAGGCCGTTCACCGGATCGCCGCCGATCCCGACCGCGGACGACTGCCCCAGGCCGAGCGCGGTCACCTGCCCCACCGCTTCGTAGGTGAGGGTGCCGGAGCGCGAGACGATGCCGATCTTTCCCTTGCGGTGGATGTGGCCGGGCATGATGCCGATCTTGATCTCGTCGGGCGTGATGAGGCCCGGGCAGTTGGGCCCGATGAGCCTCGTCTTCCTGCCCTGCATCCTGTAGCGGGTGCGGATCATGTCCCTCACGGGGATGCCCTCGGTGATGCAGATCACGAGGTCCATGCCCGCATCCACGGCCTCGTCGATCGCGGCCGCGGCGTACGGCGGCGGCACGTAGATCACGCTCACGGTCGCGCCGGTCGCGGCCTTCGCGTCCTTCACCGTGTTGTAGATCGGGATGCCCTCGAAGTCCTGGCCGCCCTTGCCGGGAGTCACGCCCGCCACGAAACACTCCCTGCCGTTCGCGTACTCGCGGCACATCTTCGTGTGGAACTGGCCGGTCTTGCCGGTGATGCCCTGGGTGATGACCTTGGTGCTCGCATCGATGAGGATGGACATTGGCTCTCTCGTTTGTCATCTCCGCCGCCCGTCGTCCCCGCGAGGCGCAGGCCCATTCGGGGTCTGCGCTGCGCGGAAAGGACGGCGGCGAGCGATGACGAAGAATTACGCGGTGGCGGGGACGCCCCTGGCGGCGGCGACGACCTTCTTCGCGGCATCGCCCATGTCGGCGCCGGAGATGATGGGCAGGCCCGAATCGGCGAGGATCTTCTTGCCGAGGTCCACGTTGGTGCCCTCGAGGCGCACGACGAGCGGCACCTTGAGCCCCACCGCCTTGGCGGCGGTGACCACGCCCGTGGCGATGACGTCGCACTTCATGATGCCGCCGAAGATGTTCACGAGGATCGCGCGCACCCTGGGGCTCTTCAGCATGATCTTGAAGGCCTCGGTGACCTTCTCCGCGGTCGCCCCGCCCCCCACGTCGAGGAAGTTGGCGGGCGAGCCGCCGAAGAGCTTGATCGTGTCCATCGTCGCCATGGCGAGGCCGGCGCCGTTCACGAGGCATCCGATGTCGCCGTCCAACTGGATGTAGTTGAGATCGAACTTCGAGGCCTCGACCTCCGCCGGATCCTCCTCGTCCAGGTCGCGCAGGGCGACGATGTCCGGGTGGCGGAAGAGCGCGTTGTCGTCGAAGTTGAGCTTGGCGTCGAGCGCCACCACGCGGCCGTCGCCGGTGACGATGAGCGGGTTCACCTCGACCAGCGAGCAGTCGCATTCGTCGAAGCACTTGCAGAGGCTCTTGAAGAGGTCGCGCGCCTTCGGCACGAGCTCGGCGGGCACGCCGATCTTCTTCGCGATGTCCTCGCCCTGCGCGTCCTCGAGGCCCTTCATCGGGTCGATCGCCACCTTGTGGATCTTCTCGGGCGTCTTCGCGGCGACTTCCTCGATGTCCATGCCGCCCTCGCTCGAGGCCATGAGCACCACGCGCTGCAACACGCGGTCGACGACCAGCGCCGCATAGAGCTCCTTGCGGATGTCCGCGCCTTCCTCGACGAGCAGGCGGCGCACCACGCGGCCCTGGGGGCCGGTCTGGTGCGTGACGAGGGTCATGCCGAGCATCTGCTTCGCGAGCTCGCGCACCTCGTCCACCGAGCGCGCGAGCTTCACGCCTCCGCCCTTGCCGCGGCCGCCGGCGTGGATCTGGGCCTTCACCACCCAGACCGGGCCGCCGAGCTTCTTCGCGGCATCGACGGCCTCGTCGACGGAGAACGCGGGGAACCCGCGCGGCGTTGCCACGCCGTACTTGCGAAACAGTTCCTTGCCCTGGTACTCGTGGATGTTCATGGCTGTGGGGGCGAATCGAATCGAGGGGAAGAAGCGGGAAACCCGTCGATTCTAGCAGCGGGGGCGGGGCCGTTTCCCTTGACCTAGGACAGGTTCGCGCCCCAACCCGGAGGGATCAGTGGTGGTCCGGCTCCTCGGCGGGCTCGATCGGCTCGGTGCCCCGGTACCAGCGCGGGTAGTAGCGCCCCACGGCGGGCGCGGTCGCGTCGAGCGCGTGGCAGCGATCGAGCTGGAAGGGCTTGCGGTCGGGATCCTGCACGGCCTGCCCGGCCATGGTCTGGAATGCGCCGGTCGCGAGCGCCGCGGCGAGCTCGCTCAGATGCGAGCAACCCTTCACGCCGCCGAAGATCTCCTTCAGCCGCTGGTGGTAGCCCGGGCGGATCGCGAGCCCGACGAGCTTGCGGTACGCCGGCTCGATGTTCTCGCAATAGCCGCCATAGGGGACGGCGTCCATCGCGGCCCGCGCATCGACGATCACGAGGTTGCGGTCGATCGTGATCCTCAGCCACATCGAGTGGACGGGGTCGCCCGCCTTGCGGATGCCCGCCGCGAGCTTGAAGTCGTAGGGCTTCGTATCGACGAGGCGCCCCTCGATGTCGTAGAGGCCGTCGGCGCGCTTGTAGCCGCGGATCTCGATCGCGCGCGTGTGCAGCGGCTCGCGCGCGACCGGCGCGTCAGGCCCGGGCATCGGCCGAAGGGGAGGCGACTGCGCTGCGGCGCCCCTGGCGGATCGCCTCGGCGAACTCCGCTCCGGTCTGGAAGCGCTTCTCGAAATCCTTCGTGAGCGCCTTGTGGATCACCGCCTCGACCCACGGCGGCAGCGACGCGTTGAGCGAGCCGATCGGCTCGTGGGGATTGTTCGCGATGGCGAACATGAGCTGCGTCATCGACTCGCCCTCGAAGGGCAGCTTGCCGCTGAGCATCTGGTAGAGCGTCACGCCGAGCGAGAAGAGGTCGCTGCGCCCGTCGATCTTCCTCCCGGCGAGCTGCTCGGGGGACATGTACGACGGGGTGCCCAGCACCATGCCGGTCTTGGTCCTCGAGGAGTCGGTGATGCGCGCGATGCCGAAGTCGGTGACCTTCACGGTGTCGCTCTCCGGCTCGTACATGATGTTCGCCGGCTTGATATCGCGATGCACGATGCCCATCGAGTGCGCGTAGCCCAGCGCATCGGCCACGCGCTCGACGATCGAAAGCACCTTGTCGGGCGGCAGGAGGCTGGGCAGCTTCGTGAACGGCGTGAGGTCCCTGCCCTTGAGGAACTCCATCGCGATGTAGCACAGGTCGTGCTCCTCGCCCGCGTCGTAGATCGTGACGATGTTCGGGTGCGCGAGGCGTCCCGCGGTCTCGGCCTCGCGGAAGAAGCGTTCCTTCGCCTCGGTGAGCTCGTCCGCCTCGAATTCCGACGACAGGGCCATGGTCTTGATCGCGACGACGCGGCCGATCTTCGGGTCCTTGCCCGCGTAGACCACCCCCATGGCGCCCTTGCCGAGCTCCTTCTCGACCTGGTAGCGGCCGAGCATCGGCTTCTCGGTCGCGCCGCCCTGCAGGATCATGGTGCCGGCATTGGTGCGCGCGCCCGCCGATCCGCCGAGGATGATGGTCTCGGAGAGCTTCTTCGCGCGATCGAGCCGCTCCTGGACGTCGCGGAACTTCGGGTCGAAGGTCTGCATGTGGCGGAACACGTTCTCCGCCTTGTTGAACTGGCGCCGCCGCTCGAAGTCGAGCGCGAGGTTGTAGAGGTTCTCCATCACCTCCGCGTTGAGCGGCGCCTTGCGGAACTTGTCGAACGCCATGTCGAGCTGGCCCTGCTGCTGGAAGGCGAGGCCGAGCATGCGGTTCGACTCGCCGCTCTCGACGTCGGCCTTCTCCTTGCGCTGCTCGGTCACGAGGTAATGCTTGGTCGTGAGGAGCGCGTGCCCGACGAGGAGGAGCGTCGCCGGCAGCATGAGCTGGATCCAGAGGCCGGGGCCGGTCATGAGCGCGAGGTGCGTGCCGAAGAGGGCGGCGAGGATCACCGCGCTCAGCGCCGCGCCCATGCCCGCCTTCAGGCGCGGCAGCAGCAGCATCAGGTAGAGCGCGACCGCGAGATACGCCCCGAGGGTCGCGAGGCCCGCCCAGCCGGGCACCACGAAGAAGTGCTCCTGCAGGATCGACGACACCGAGTGCGCGAGCGTCGTCACCGGGTTCATCTGCGCGGAGATCGGCGTCACCTGCGAGGCGCCCACGCCCGCGGCGGTCGCGCCGATGAGCACGATCTTGTCCTTGTACTTCGACGCCGGGATCTTGCCGCTGTACACGTCGAAGAACGAGTCGATCGGGAAGGCCGGGCGCCCGTCGTGGTCCTTGTAGAAATACGTGTACATCTCGCCCAGGTCGTCGGTGCGGATGGTCTTGCCGCCGAGGCTCACGCTCTGCCCGACGCTCGCGGTGATGTCCTTGGGCCCGAGGTTGAGGCTCCTCGCCGCGATCATCAGCGCGAGCGACGGGAACTGCTGCCCGTAGTAGTCGACCACGAGCGGCTCGAAGCGCACCGCGCCGTCCTCGTCGAGCACGCTGTCGAGGTGCCCGATGCCCGCCACGCTGGTACCGATCGCCTCGATCGGCACCAGCGCGCCGTTGCCGTGCAGGAACGATCCGCCGCCGTCGGTCGCGGCGCCGATGGTGTTCTTCAGCACGTAATCGGGCAGCGGCTTGTCCGGCCGGCCGGGCGGCGCGGCGTAGGAGAGCTGCTCGAAATCGAGCGGAACCAGGACGTTCCCCGCCTTCCGGATGCTCGCGGCGAGGCGCCCATCGGTGTCGAGCGCCGAGGAGGCTTCGTCGAGGATGCGACCGATCTGCGCGACCTCGGGGGGCGGCTGCGTCGCCTGCGCGGCCGGCGTCGCGTCGCCGATGGGCGCGACACCCTGGATGTCCTGGGCGGGCGCCGGCGCGGGCCAGGTCTTGTGGATCACGTCGAGGGCCTTCTGCACGTAGGCGAGGCCCGGGTCCTTCTGCGGCTCGAAGAAGAAGATCGTGTCGGCGATCACCTTGGCGTGCGCCGCGGAGAGCTCGTCGATGAGCTTGGCGATCACGTCGCGCGACCACGGCCAGCGCCCGATGTTGGCGATGGACTGCTCGTCGATGGCGATCACCGCGATGCGCTCGCTCGGCGCCTTCGAGGTCATGCGCACGCCGAGGTCGTAGGCCCAACGCTCGACGGCCGGGATGAACCCGGCCGTGCGCGCGAATCCGAAGAGCACGACGGCAATGACGAGGCCGAGGAACCAGTCGGCCTTCCAGAACGCGGTCTTCATCGCTTCTCCCTGGAGCCCGGGCCTTCTCGTGGGGGGCGCGGCCCGTGTTGCGATGCGCCCATCTTACATGGGCGCCGGCCGACATTCAGCGCGCGAGGTCCACCTCGGAGCCGGCCCCGGTTTCGCGGGCGAGGCGCAGGAGGTGGGCGGCGATCACGAGGTCCTGGATCGCCATGCCCTGCGATTCGAACAGCGTGATCTGCTCGCCGGAAGTGCGGCCCGGACGCAGCCCCGCGATCACCTCGCCGATCTCGATGAGCGCACCGGCGTGGAGCCGCCCCTTCTCGAGTGCAGGGAGCAGGTCGCCCGCTTCCTTGAGCGCGGAGGGGCGCGAGTCCACCACGACCGGCTGCGCGCGGCGCACCGTGGTTTCGTCGATCTCCCGGCGCAGCAGCGAGTTGGAGCCGGCCGCGTTCACGTGCGTTCCGGGCGCGATCCATTCGCCGTCGAACACCGGCGTCGCCGACGTGGTGACCGTGACCACGATGTCGCTCCCCTTCACGCAATCCCGGGACGAGGCGGCGGGAACGACCTCGAGCGAGAGGCGCTCGCGCATCTTCGCGCAGAACTTCGCGAGCTTCTCGGCGTTCCTGGAGAAGACCTTCACGCGCTCGAGCTTCCTCACCTTCGCGAGCGCCTCGAGCTGGCCCTGCGCCTGCCATCCGGAGCCGAAGATTCCCGCGACCTTCGCGTCCTCGCGCGCGAGCCACCTCGCCGCCACCCCACCCGCCGCGCCGGTGCGCATCATGCCGAGCAGGTTCGCCTCGACGATCCCGTCGAGGTTGCCGCGCTCCGCGTCGAACGCGTAGACGAGGAAGCGCACGCCCTCGCGGCTCGAGGTATAGGCCTTGTACCCGAACACGCCGGCCGAGGGCACCGCGCCCTGGAGGATGTGCAGCGCCGCCTTGGGCAGCCGCGTGCGCTCGCGCGGAACGTCGATCGCCTGCCCGGTGGAGTACTCGCGATGCACGCGCTCGACCAGCTCGAGCGTGGCATCCATCGTGAGCAGCCGCTCGACGTCGGCTTCGCGGAGGAGGAGAGCCATGGGCAGGAATTCGAAGCCGATGTCCGGTCGTCGAAGCCTACGGAAACGCCGGCACGGTCGGCTCGTGGCCGCGATCCATCGCCTCGGGGTGCTTGCGCGCGATGATCCCGCGCAGCTCCTCGTAGCGGCGCGAAGGCACGTCGAGCATCAGCAGCACGCGCCCCTCCTGCAGCTCCTTCTCGAAATGCCGCAGACGCGAGTTCGGCACCTGCAAACCCACCATGGTCGCGACCCATACGCCGAGGATCGCGCCCACGATCGCCGCAATGAGGATCGCGACCATCTCGAGCGAGACGCCCTTCGGCGGGTCGTTGACGAGCACCGTGCCCACGAGGGCGCCGAGGACGCCGCCCACCACGAGGCCCACGAACGCGCCGTGGATCGCATCGGTCTTGTGGAAGTAGGAAGCCTCGTTCAGCTCGCCCAGGTCGGTGCCGCGGCGGGCGAGGAAGCGCATGTGGCGGTCTTCGATTCGCGCGAGGAGCAGGTCGTTCGCGAGGCCGCGCGCGCTGGCCACGTCGGGAAGCGTGACGTACATCCTTCTGATGCTCATGGGAACCCTCCTTTCCATCGCGAAATCGAAAAGGAGCGGTGTCGGGAGTCGCAAGCGGCTCGGGGCATCGCCTGTTCCATTCAGGCTATGCCCCGCGCGCGAGGGAATCAAGGGTGCGCGATGGCCCCCGAGGACTACGGCAGCAGGACCGTGGAACCGGTGGTCTTGCGCGCTTCCAGGTCGCGGTGCGCCTGCTCCGCGTCCTTGAGAGCGTAGGTCTGGCGCGGGCCGATCCGGATCTTGCCGGCGAGCACCAGGTCGAAGAGCTCCTTCGAGGCCGCCACCAGCTCCTCGCGCCGGGCCACGTAGCCCATCAGCGTGGGCCGGGTCACGTAGAGCGAACCCTTCGCCGAGAGGATGCCGAGGTCCGTCGGTCCCACCGGACCCGAGGCGTTGCCGAAGCTCACCATGAGACCGCGTCCCTGGAGGCAATCGAGCGACTTGAGAAAGGTGTCCTTGCCGACGCCGTCATAGACGATCGGCACCTTCTTCCCGCCGGTGAGCTCGTTCACGCGCGCGACGAAGTCCTCCTTGGTGTAGAGGATCGTGTGCGTGCAGCCGTTGTCGCGCGCGAGCTTCGCCTTCTCCTCGGAGCTCACCGTGCCGATGACGTTGACGCCGAGCGCCTTCGCCCACTGGCAGGCGATGAGGCCCACGCCGCCGGCGGCTGCATGGAAGAGCACGGTGTCCCCGGCCTTCGGCACCACGTGCAGCCGGCGAAGCAGGTATTGCACGGTGAGCCCCTGGAGCATCATGCACGCCGCCTGCTCGAAGCTGATGCCGTCCGGCAGCTTCACGCAGCGCTCCGCGGGATGGATCTTCACCTCGGAATAGGCGCCGATGGGCCCATTGCAATAGGCCACCCGATCGCCCGCCTTGAACTCGGCCACTCCCGTGCCGACCGCCTCGACCACGCCCGCCGCTTCCAGGCCGATGCCGGAGGGCAGCGGCAGGGGATAGAGGCCGGTCCGGTGGTACGTGTCGATGTAGTTGAGGCCCACGGCCTTGTGGGCGATGCGCAGCTCGCCCGGGCCGGGATCGCCCACCTTCACCTCCTCCCACTGCAGGACTTCGGGACCGCCGGTCTTGTGGAAACGGATCGCGTGCGACATGAGGTTGACTCCTGCCGGAAAGGGTCATCCCCGCGCGGGGGATGCAGGTTGAGCCGAGGAAAATGGACCCCCGCGGGCGCGGGAGCCACGAGTCACGAGCCGAGGATTGTACCCGCGCCGGCACCGGCCGCTTTCGCCCACTCGGCCGCCGCGACCTTCTTGCCTTCCTCGGGCTTCACCTTCGCCACCTCGATCTGGCCGCCTTGCGCGGTGATGCGGATCGATTCGGCGCCGACCTCGCCGATCTCCCCGATCTTGCCCTTCACCGCGCCGAACGTGCGCACGACGTGCTTCTTCGAGCCGAAGAGCTGCAGCTTCTTGCCGCCGTGCGTGGTCCAGGCGCCGGGCGCCGGATCGGCGGCGCGGATGAGGTCGTGGATGAAGTCCACGTGGTTGTGCCAGTGGATCCTCGCCTCGTTGGCGCGAAACCACCCTTCATAGGAGGCTTTGGTCTCGTCCTGCACGACCTCCTTGTGCTTGCCGGCGACGACCAGGTCTGCGGCTTCGAGCATCGCCTTCACGCCCATCGGGAAGAGGCGGTCGAAGTACACGGTGCCGAGGGTGTCGTTGCCGGAGATCTCCGTCTCCTTCTGCAGGATGACCGGTCCCTCGTCGAGGCCGTCGGTGGGACGGAAGATCGTGAGGCCGGTCTTCGTCTCGCCCTTGGCGATCGGCCAGTTGATCGAGGACGGGCCGCGGTACTTCGGCAGCAGCGAAGGGTGGTACTGGATCGTGCCGTGCCTCGGGACGTTCACGAATTCCTGCGGCGCGAACTGCAGCACGTACGCCATGATGCCGATGTCCGCATTGCACTCCTTCATCGCCTGGAGCGCCTCGGGTCCTTTCAGGTTGGGCAATTGGAGCACCTTGAGGCCCTTTTCCTGCGCCGCCGTGCGCAGCGGGTCGGCCTTCGCACCCTCCTTCTCCGGGGCGCAGAAGACGCCCGCGACCGTATCGCCGCGTGCGAGGAAGGCCTCGAGAACGGCTTTGCCGAAGTCCTGCTGACCGATGATCGCGATTTTCATTTCTTGGCTTCCTGAATGCGAGGAAAACCACAGATGAACACGGATGAACACGGATGGCCGGTACGGATCCATGCGGCGCGACCATGCCCACGCCTCATGATCGACTCGTCACCTATCTGTGTTCATCCGTGTTCATCTGTGGTTCGAATGGCTTTCGAAAGGACTAGGCGGCGACTTTCTTGGGCGGCGAGGAGAAGGCGCCGGCGGACTTCATCGACTGGATCCTCGACTCGTCGTAGCCGAGCACTTCCTTCAGCACCTCGTCGGTGTGCTCGCCGAGGAGCGGGCTCCTCTTGATCACCGCCGGGGAGGCCGAGAGCTTGATCGGCATGCCGACGTTGAACCACTTGCCGCGCTGCGGATGGTCGAGCTCGACCCACATGTCGCGGCCCTTCACGTGCTCGTCGGTGGCGAGGTCGGTGGTCGACATGATCGGGCCGCACGGGACGTCGAGCGGGTTGAGGATCGCCATCAGCTCGCGCTTGGTGTGCTTCTCGGCGAACTTGTTGATGAGCGTCCAGAGCAGGCTCTGGTTCTTGCGCCGCTCCGCGATCGTGGCGAGGCGCGGATCGCTCGCCATGTCCGGCATGCCGACGTCCGGGCCCGATGCGCTTGGCGAGGTTTTCGAAGACGGCCTCCTGCACCACGATGTAGAGCCAGTCGTTGGGGCCGTGGGGCTTGCAGTGGATGGCGTTGCCGAGCTGGCCGCCGCCCGAGTCGTTGCCGGCGCGCGGCACGTCGCCCATGCCCTGGTAGGTCGGCACCGAGTACTCCGGCATCGAGCCGCGCGTGAGGCGCTGGTGGTCGCGGAACTTCACGCGGCACAGGTTCATCACGCCATCCATCATCGCGACCTCGACGTATTGGCCCTGGCCGGTGGTCGTCGCCTGGTGGAGCGCCGCCAGCAGCCCGATCGCGAGGTGCAGGCCCGTGCCCGAGTCGCCGATCTGCGCGCCGGTCACGAAGGGCGGGCCGTCGGGAACGCCGGTAGTGCTCATCGCCCCGCCCATCGCCTGCGCCACGTTCTCGTAGGCCTTGAAATCGGCGTAGGGGCCGCTGGAGCCGAAGCCCTTGATCGAGCCCACCACGAGCTTCGGATTGATCTCGTGCATCTTCTCCCAGGTGAAGCCGAGGCGCTCGAGCACGCCGGGGCCGAAGTTCTCCATCATGATGTCGCTCTTCTTCAGCAGGTCGACGAACACCTGCTTGCCCTCGGCCGTCTTCATGTTCACGGTGATCGAGCGCTTGTTGCAGTTGAGCATCGTGAAGTAGAGCGAGTCGGCGTTCGGGACGTCGCGCAGCTGCCCGCGCGTAGCGTCGCCGTGCGGCGGCTCGAACTTGATCACGTCCGCGCCCATCCACGCGAGGAGCTGCGAGCAGGTGGGACCGGCCTGGACGTGGGTCATGTCGAGGATGCGTACGCCTTTGAGTGCGTTCATGGCTTTCTCTCTATTCCAGGTTCACTTCTTCTGGGCGGTCGGGTTGAGGGCGGTGATGCGTCCGCTCTCCGTGCCGGCGCCCTCGTCGATCATCGCGTTCACCAGCGTGGGCCTGCGCGAGCGGATCGCCTCTTCCATCGCGGCGCGCAGCTGCGCCGGGTTGGTCGCGTAGACCCCCACGCCGCCGAACGCCTCCATCAGCTTCTCATAGCGCGCGTTCTTCACGAACACGAGCGGCGAAGGATCCTTGCCCCCGGCAACGTTCACCTCGTCGCCGCGGTACACGCCGTTGTTGTTCAGGATCACGACGCACACCGGGAGGTTGTAGCGGCAGATGGTCTCGACCTCCATGCCGGAGAAGCCGAAGGCGCTGTCGCCCTCGATCGCGATCACCTGCTCGCCGCTCACCACCGCGGCGGCGACCGCGAAGCCCATGCCGATGCCCATCACGCCCCAGGTGCCGACGTCGAGCCGCTTGCGCGGCTTGTACATGTCGACGATGGAGCGCGTGAAGTCGAGCGCGTTGGCGCCCTCGTTCACGAGGTACGCGTCGGGATTCGCCTTCACGATGTCGCGCACCACGTTGAGCGCGCTGTGGAAGTTCATCGGCGTCGGGTTCCTCGCGAGCGTCTCGGCCATCTTCGCCACGTTCTTGTTCCTGCGGTCGGCCACGGCATCGAGCCACTCGGCCGGCGGCTTCGCCCACCCGGAGCCGATGCCCTCGAGGAGCGCCGACACGCAGGAACCGATGTCGCCCACGAGCGGCGCGTCGATCTTCACGTTGCTGTCGGCCTCGGTGGGCGAGACGTCGATCTGGATGAACTTCTGGCCGCCCCAGTCCCTGGAGCTCTTGGCGCCCCAGGTCTTGCCCTTGCCGTGGGAGAGGAGCCAGTTCAGGCGCGCGCCGACGAGCATCACGACGTCCGCCCCGGGGAGCACGAACGAGCGCGCGGCCGAGGCGCACTGCGGGTGCGTGTCGGGCAGCAGCCCCTTCGCCATCGACATCGGCAGGTACGGAATGCCGGTCTTCTCGATCAGCTCACGGATCTGCGTGTCGGCCTGCGAGTAGGCCGCCCCCTTGCCGAGGACGATGAGCGGCTTCTTCGCGCCCCCGAGGAGCTGGAGCGCGCGCTGGACTGCCTCCTTCGCCGGAATCTGCCGCGGCGCGGGATCGACCACCTGGATGAGCGACTTGCGTCCGGCCTCGGCGTCCAGCGCCTGGGGGAAGAGCTTGGCGGGGAGGTCGAGATAGACGCCGCCCGGGCGCCCGGAGCCCGCGGCGCGGATGGCGCGCGCGATGCCCACCCCGATGTCCTCCGCGTGGAGCACCCGGAAGGCGGCCTTGCAGAGCGGCTTCGCGATGGCGAGCTGGTCCATCTCCTCGTAGTCGCCCTGCTGCAGGTCGACGACCTCGCGCTCCGAGGAGCCGGAGATGAGGATCATCGGGAAGCAGTTCGTGGTCGCGTTGGCAAGCGCGGTGAGGCCGTTGAGGAAGCCGGGAGCGGAGACGGTGAGGCACACGCCCGGCTTCTGGGTCATGAAACCGGCGATCTGCGCCGCATAGCCGGCGTTCTGCTCATGCCGGAAGGAGATCACGCGCATGCCCGCCGCTTGGCACTTGCGGGTGAGGTCGGTGATCGGGATGCCGGGCAGGCCGAAGATGGTGTCGATGCCGTTGAGCTTCAGGGCGTCGATGACCAGGTGGAAGCCGTCGGTGTGCTCGCCGGGCTGCGCACCCGAGGCGCTCTGGCCCGCCTGGGGCTTGGCCGACGCGGCGGCGGATTCGGTCACTGTTGCCATGGTTGTTTCCTCCGAGGGGGCGTGCCCGCGGGCCGGCAGGGCGCTCGCGGATTCTGAAACGGGGTTGGGAGCGGCGTGCGGCGGGAAGCCGCTGGAATCAGGCTACAATGTTAAGAAACGCACCGAACGGGCGACCTTGATGGCGGTCAATTTTGGCCCCTCCGGACCGCCCGATCGGGCCAATTCCCGCCTCGCCCCGCCCGAATGTCGCTCCTCGTGAACCATCCCCAGCTTCCCGAGATCCGCGAGAGGCTGCGTCAGAACATCGTCCTGCGCCGTCTCAAGCCGCGCGCCTTCGGCGAGCTCGAGTCGGTCCTGCACATCATGGACTACCGCAAGGGCGACGTCCTGCTCTCCCAGGGCGCGCACGAGATGGAGCAGTACTTCGTGATCGACGGCATCCTCAAGCGCGTGGTCGCGAGCCCCGAGGGCAAGGAGATGATCCTGCGCTTCGCGAAGGAGGACGACATGGACACGAGCTACGCGGCCTGGAAGCTGCGCACGCCCGCGCCCTACTCGATCCGCTGCGTCACCAAGGCGCGCGTGGCGAAGATGCCGCTTCCCCAGTGGGCGAGCTTCCTCGACGCGCACCCGGACCTCAAGGACGACTTCGAGTACGAGGTGATGTTCCTCATGAGCGAGGTGATGGCGCACACCATCACGCTCCACCTCCTCGATGCGCCCGGACGCGTGCACCGCTTCATGCGCAAGCACCCGGAGCTCTCCGAGCGCGTCCCGAAGAAGGAGCTCGCCTCCTACCTGAACCTCTCCGCGGAGACGCTTTCGCGGCTCAAGCACGCCGGCAAGATCTGAGGCGCGGCGGCGGCCGCGCTAGATCTCGTTGCGCTGCGTGGGGAAGGTCTGCAAGCCGGCGGTCATGGTGCGCACCTCGTCGCGCACCGATTTCACGCCCGGCACCGCCCGCACCATCTGCTCGCCGAGCCGCTTCTCGCGCTCGTCCACGACGATGCCGCGCAGCGTCACCTCACCGGCGTGCGCCTCGATGTCCACCTCGATCCCGGCCGAGCGCTCGTCGGAGCGCAGCGTCGCGCGCACCCGCGCGCGCAGCGCGAGATCGGCGAGGTGCTGGCGCGACTGCGCCGTTTCCTGGAAGGCGGGACTCCTCGCGAGGGCGAGGACCTGCTCGACGCATTGGGCGACGGGCACGCGCTCGGTGTTGAGGGTGAGGTCGTAGAGAGCGGGATCGCCCCAGCGCACGTTGAAGTGCTCCTCCATGCGCGAGGCGCGCGCGGCGTCGTCCACCTCGATCTCGCGGCGCGCGAGCTCCTCGTCGTCGGTTTCCAGGCGCTCCATGAGGCGCTTGATGCGCACCTCCAGCGGCGCGCACACCCGGATGCACGGGATATGGGGGACGTCGCGCAGGAGGAGCGTGCCGCCCCAGCCGCGGATCAGCACGTTGCCCTTCACCGCGAGGTCGTACACCTCCTCGGCGGTGAGAATCGAGATGGTCTTCTCGTCGGCCGCCCACTTCTCGATGCGGCTCGCCTTGCCCTCCCGGATGCGGCGGATGAGGCTCTTCTTCACGTGCATCTTTCCCGCCACCACGTCGCCCACCTCGTGGCGCACCTGCTGCAGGCCGAGGGCGTCGCACACGCCGAGCGCCACGTCCTTGCCCAGCGTGGCCATTTCCTGGGTCATCGCGATCACCGGCATGGGATTCCTCCTCTGCGGCGCGGCACGGCCCGCGGGCCGCCGGCCGCGCGATTGCATATCAATCCGTCGTGGTCGACGACCCGCCGTTGCGCCCGCGCGCGATGGCGATGAGCTTGGAGATGATCGGCCAGAAGAGCAGCAGCAGCGCGAGGGTGGTCATGCCGCCCACCAGGCCGTTCTCGTAGAAGATCCTCATGTCGCCCTGCGACATCAGCATCGACTGGCGGAACGAGTTCTCCGCGTGGTCTCCCAGCACCAGCGCGAGGACGAGCGGGGCCATGGGGTAGTCGAGCTTCTTGAACACGTAGCCCATCGCGCCGAAGACCAGCATCATCCACATGTCGAACATCGAGTTGTGCACCGTGAACGCGCCGATCGCGCAGATCACGAGGATCAGCGGCGCGATGATCGCGAAGGGCACGCGCAGGATGGCCGCGAAGAGCGGCACGCAGGTGAGCACCACGATCAGGCCCGCGATGTTGCCGAGGTACATGGAGGCGATGAGGCCCCATACGAAGTCGGGCTTCTCGGTGAAGAGCAGCGGCCCCGGCTGCAGGCCCCAGATGAGGAGGCCGCCGAGGAGCACCGCCGCGGTGGGCGAGCCCGGCACGCCGAGGGTGATCATCGGCAGCAGGGCCGAGGTGCCGGCGGCGTGCGCCGCGGTCTCCGGGGCGACCACGCCCTCGATCACGCCGGTGCCGAACTTCTCGCCGTCGCGCGACATCTTCTTCGCCAGGCCGTAGCTCATGAAGGAGGCCGGCGTCGCCCCGCCCGGGATGATCCCCATCAGGCAGCCCACCACGGCCGATCGGATGGATGTCTTCCAATATCGCGGAAGCTCCTTCCAGGTCTCCAGCACGACCCTCATGTTGAGCTTCGCCTTCGCGCCCTTGAACTCCAGCCCTTCCTCGATCGTGAGCAGGATCTCCCCGATGCCGAAGAGCCCGATCACGGCGATCAGGAAGTCGAAGCCCTTCAGGAGGTCCGTGAAGCCGAACGTGAGCCGCAGCTGGCCGGTGACCGTGTCGATGCCGACCGCGGCGAGCGCGAAGCCCAGCATCATCGAGGCGATGGTCTTGAAGGGCGAGCCCTTGCTCATGCCCACGAACGCGCAGAAGGTGAGCAGGTAGACGGAGAAGAACTCCGGCGGCCCGAACCGCAGCGCGAAGCGGGCGACGATCGGCGAGAGGAACGTGATCAGCAGCACGCCCACCAGCGCGCCGAAGAACGAGGAGGTGAACGACGCCGTGAGCGCCGCTCCCGCGCGGCCCTTCTGCGCGAGCGGATAGCCGTCGAAGGTGGTGGCCACCGACCACGGCTCCCCGGGGATGTTGAACAGGATCGAGGTGATGGCGCCGCCGAACAACGCGCCCCAATAGATGCAGGAGAGCAGGATGATGGCCGAGGTCTGCCCGCCGGGATCCTGCGCCATGGTGAACGTGAGCGGCAGCAGGATCGCCACGCCGTTCGCGCCGCCGAGGCCGGGCAGCACGCCGATGATCACGCCGAGCGTGATGCCGGCGAGCATCAGCAGCAGGTTGAACCAGGACAGCGCGACCTCGAAGCCGCCGAACAGGTGTTGGATTTCTGCCATCGTGGCCGCCTCAGGAGTAGCCGAGGGCCGCCTCGATCGGGCCCTTGGGCAGCGGGACCTGGAACCAGATCTCGAACATCACGAAGAACGCCACCATGACCCCGATGCTCACCGCCGCGATCATCGGCCAGCGGTACTTGCCGAGGAAGCGCATGAACACCGCGATGAAGAGGATCGACGGCTCGTAGATCCCGAACGAGTACCACGGGTTGTCGATCAGGAAGATGTAGGCCATCGCCGGCACGAACACGGTGAGGACCATCTTGAGCTGTCCCCAGCGCACGAACGGCTCATGCGCCTCCTCGGCCGGCATGCGCGCTGCCGCGAGCAGGATGGCGCCCGCCGAGACGACGATGAGCAGCCCGACGTAGAACGGAAAGTATCCAGCCTGCGGCCCGTCGTCGCCCCAACGCGCGCCGATGCGCCAGCTGTCCCACATGACCCCCGAGCCGAACACGAGGAAGAGCACGGCGACCGCCATCTCCCAGGTACGGACCGACCCGACGCTTTTCCCGTCATTTTGCCGCTGCATGCGATTCCTTTCCCGATGCAAAGAGGGCCCCTTCGCGGGGCCCCCCTCTTGTCGCTCGCCTACTTATGCAGGAATCCCGCTTCCCGCATCAGTTCCTCGTGCTCCTTCTCGGCGTTCGCGACCCAGTCGGCGTACTCCTTGCCGGTCATGTGCGACTGGTTGAACGCGCCCTCCTCCATGAACTTCTTCCAGTCCTGCGTCTCGCGGACCTTGTTCAGGACGCCGATGTAATAGTTCACCATGTCCTGGCTCACGCCGCCGGGCATGAAGATGCCGCGCAGCATGAGGTACTCGACGTTGAGCCCCGACTCCTTGCAGGTCGGGATGTCGTGCCACGACATGTCCTTGGTGACCTTGGCGTTGTACGGCATGCGCTGCGAGTCGAAGACGCAGAGCGGGCGCAGGTTGCCGGCGCGCCATTGCGCCACGGCCTCGATCGGGTTGTTCACGCTCGAGTCGATGTGGCCGCCGACCAGCTGGGTCGCGACCGCCCCGCCGCCCTTGAAGGGGATGTAGGTGAACTTCACCCCGGTCTGCTTCTGGATTAGGGCGGTGACGATCTGGTCCTCCTGCTTGGAGCCCGTGCCGCCCATCTTGAACTTGCCGGGGGGCGCCGCCTTGATCGCGTCGATGTAGTCCTTCGCGGTCTTGTACGGCGTCTTCGCGTTCACCCACAGGACGAACTCGTCGAGGGCCATCATCTCGACGGGCGTGAGGTCCTTGTAGCTGAACGGTACGCCGGTGGCGAGCGGCGTGGTGAAGAGGTTGGAGAGCGTGATGATGAGCTTCTCGCCGTCGCCTTTCGCCGACTTCACGGCAAGGAATCCCTCCGCGCCGGCGCCGCCGCCCATGTTCTCCACCACCATGGGCTTGTTCATCAGGTTGTGCTTCGCCGTGACCGACTGGATGAAACGCGCCATCTGGTCCGCGCCGCCGCCCGTACCCGCCGGAACGATGAACTCGACCGTTTTGTTGGGCTCCCATGCGAGGGCCGGAAGGCACGCGGTAAGAGCCGCGCCCACGAGAACGGCCAGGCGGCCGCGTGACAACAGTTTGGACTTCATGTAATTCCTCCTAGGATGCCGACGGTTGACGATCCAACGGGACGTTTGCCTGGGGGCGCAAATGATCCCCGGGGCCCGCCTGTCCCTAACGGGCCGGGTGATGCCGGGATGCAACGGGCCGCGAACCGGCGCGCCGCGCCAGCCACTGCCCCAATGCCACGACCGTGGCGGCCGCGAGGCAAGCCACAAGGTACTTCAGATTCTCCGGCCGTGCTTGCGTCCACGCGGCGAGCGCCCGATCTTCCCATGCCATCTCGCCGGCGACAAAGCCGATCAGGGCGGCGCCGACGGTGATCACCACGGGATAGCGCTCCATGACCCTCACGAGCAGGGTGGCGCCGAAGATGACGAGCGGGACGGAGATCGCGAGCCCGATGGCGAGGAGCAGCCAGCTTCCGTCGGCCGCGGCGGCCACCGCGATCACGTTGTCGAGGCTCATCACGAGGTCCGCGACGAGGATGGTGCGGATCGCGTGCAGCAGGTTCTCGGCGCCGCCGATCTGCGCGCCCCCATCGTCGGGCACGAGGAGCTTCACGCCGATCCACAGGAGGAGCACGGAGCCGGCGAGCTTCAGCCAGGGAAGCGCGAGCAGCGCCACGGCGAAGAGCGTGAGCACGATGCGCAGCGCGATGGCGGCGCCCGCGCCCCAGCGGATCGCGAGCTTCTGCTGCCGCGCCGGCAGCGAGCGAGCGGCGAGCGCGATGACCACCGCGTTGTCGCCCGACAATACGACGTTCACGCCGATGATCTTGGCGAGCGCGGTCCAGAAGAGGGGATCTGCAAGCGACATGAGCCGTCGGCGGGATTGCCCGAAACGCTGAGTCTATAATTTTATCCGTGAAAGGTAAGACAGCGCCCGCGACCATGGCCTTGACTTGCATCAAGTGGATTTCCGCAGCCCTGTGCGCGGCCGCGCTCGCCGCGCCGTGGGCCGCCCGCGCGCACACGCTCGCGGACGCGGATCTCGCCGCGGCGCGCGAGGCGCTCGCCAAGGGGCGCTGGCAGGCGATCGACCAGCTGCGCCCGCGCTTCGCCGGGACGATCCTCGAGGCGTATCCGGAATACTGGCTCCTCGACGGCAACATCCAGCACGCCGATCCCGATGCGGTACGCGGTTTCCTCTCGCGCTACCCGACCGGTCCTCTTGCGGAAAGCTTGCGGCGCGACTGGCTGAAGGCGCTCGGCGCGGCCGGCGAGTGGGGGCCGTTTCGCGCAGAGCGACCGCGCCTCATCGCCGACGACGAGGAGATCGTCTGCTACTCGCTCCAGGAGCGCCTCGCGCGCGGCGACGCCACGGCGCTTTCGGAGGCGCGCACGATCTTCCTCGCGGGACGCGAGGAGCCCGCCGCGTGCGATCCCGTGTTCGTGCAGCTCGCCTCGCAGGGCGTCGTTTCCGCGCAGGATACGTGGGGCCGCATCCGCGCGCTGCTGGCGCACGGCCGCGTAAGGGCCGCGAAGAACGCGAACGCGCTGCTTCCCGCGAGGGCGAGAATCCCGGAGCGCTCCCTGGAGCGCGTCGCCGCCGATCCGGCGCGCCACCTCGCCCACCTCGATGCGCGCGCGCTCGACCGCGCCGGGCGCGAGCTCGCCATCTTCGCCGTCGCGAGGCTCGCGCGCAGCCGGCCCGACGAGGCGGCGCAGCGGTTGCAGGCGCTCGCGCCGCGCCTCGGCGCCGACGCCGGGTTCGCATGGGGACAACTCGCGTGGCAGGCCGCGCTCGACCTCGACCCGCACGCGCTCGAGTGGTACGCGAAGGCCGGCGCTGAACGCCTCAGCGACAGCCAGGCGACATGGAAGGTGCGCGCGGCGATGCGTGCCGGCGACTGGAAGGCGGTTCTCGCCGCGATCGGCGAGCTTTCCGCCGCCGAGCGGCGCGAGCCGACGTGGCGCTACTGGAAGGCGCGCGCGCTGCGCCGCCAGGGCGACGCCGCGGGCGCCGACGCGATCCTGCGCCCGCTTGCGGGCCGTCCGACGTTCTACGGCATCCTCGCCGCCGAGGACCTGGGCATCGCCGCCACGCCCGACTGGAACGGCTATCGTCCCGCGGCGGCGGACCTCGACCGCGTGCGCGCGATGCCGGGCATCCAGCGCGCCCTGCTCCTCTGCCATGCCGGCCTCGAGAACGACGCGATGCGCGAATGGGCGTGGGTCGTGCGCGACCTCGACGACCGCGGCCTCCTCGCCGCGGCGCAGATCGCCGCCGAGGCCGACTTCCCCGACCGCGCCATCTTCGCCGCCGACCGGACGCTGCAGCTCCACGACTTCGCGCAACGCTACCCGGTGCCGCATCGCAAGGCGCTCGACGCGGCCGCGCGCCAGTGGGACCTCGACGAGGCCTTCGTCTACGGCATCATCCGCCAGGAGAGCCGCTTCCTCGCGAGCGCACGCTCGCCGGTCGGCGCGGTGGGCCTCATGCAGCTCATGCCGGGAACCGCGCGCTGGATCGCGCGCCAGATTCCCGTGCGGCCCTTCCGGCCGGACATGCTCGTGCGCCCGGACGTGAACCTCAACATGGGAGCGTATTACCTGCATCGCGTGATGGAAGCGCTCGGGGACCCGATCCTCGCCGCCACCGCCTACAACGCGGGCCCGACGCGCGCGCGGCGCTGGCGCGATGCGAAGCCCCTGGAAGGCGCGATCTACGCCGAGACGATCCCGTTCGGCGAGACGCGCGACTACGTGAAGAAGGTCTTCACGAACGCGTGGTACTACCGCCACCGCCTCTCGGGCGAGGCGCCGACCCTTCGCGAGCTCCTCGGCACCGTGCCGGGGAGCGATACCGGCGATTCGTTCGCCTCCAACATTCCCTGACGCCATGGACATCGCCAGCGTTTGCCTGCTGGGCGGCACCGGCTTCGTCGGGCGCGCCATCGCGGACCAGGCGACGGCGCGCGGAATCCGCGTGCGCGTCCTCACACGGAGCCTTCCGCGCGCCCGCGCGCTCACCGTCCTTCCCACCGTGGAGCTGATGGCCGGCGACCCGAACGACGAGAGCACCCTCGAGGCCGCGTTCGAGGGGATGGATGCGGTGGTGAACCTGGTCGGGATCCTGAACGAGGCGCACGCCCGGCGCTTCACGACGATCCACGCGGAGCTGCCGCGCAAGGCGGCGCAGGCGTGCCGCACGAGCGGCGTGCAGCATCTCGTGCACGTGAGCGCGCTCGGCGCCTCGGAGAAGGCGCCCAGCCGTTACCTGCGCTCGAAGGCGGCGGGCGAGGCGGCGCTGCGGCTCGCCTCGAGCGAGGTGCCGTGGACGGTGCTCAGGCCCTCGGTGATCTTCGGCGAGGACGACCGCTTCCTCAACCTCTTCGCCGAGCTCGTGAAGCTCTTCCCGGTGGTCCCGCTCGCCGGCGCACGCGCACGCTTTCAGCCGGTGTGGGTGGAGGACGTGGCACGCTGCTGCATCGCCGTCCTGGGCAATCCCGCCAGCTACGGCCAGGCGTTCGACCTGTGCGGCCCGCGCGTGTACACGCTCGAGGAGCTGGTGCGCTTCGTCGCCTCGACGCTCGCCCTCGATCGTGCCGTCGTCGCCCTGCCCGGCCCGATCGCGCAGCTGCAGGCTTTCATCCTCGGGCACCTGCCCGGCAAGCTGATGACGCGGGACAACCTGCGCTCGATGAGCGTGGACAACGTGTGCTCGGGACGCGCGCCCGCATTGTGCGCGTTCGAGCCCTCGTCGATCGAGGCGGTCGTGCCGGCCTACCTCGGCCCGCAGTCGATCGGCGCGCGCTACGCGCGCTACCGCGCGGAAAGGTGAGCGGTGAGCGCTCTCACGCTGGTGATCGGCAACAAGAACTACTCTTCCTGGTCGATGCGACCGTGGGTGCTCCTGCGCCAGCTGGGCATTCCGTTCTCGGAGGTGAAGCTGCGCTTCCACTCCGAGGAGTGGCGGGGCGGGATCGGCCGCTGGTCGCCCTCGGGCCTCGTCCCGGTGCTGTGGCGCGGCGAGCAGGCGGTGTGGGACACGCTCGCGATCGCCGAGACGCTCGCCGAGTGGTATCCGGGCCATGGCGTGTGGCCGGCGGAGCCCGCCGCGCGCGCCCATGCCCGCAGCGTCTCGGCGGAGATGCACGGGGGCTTCCGGAGCCTGCGTTCCACCATGCCGATGGACATCCGCGCCTCCCATCCGGGCAAGGGCATGACGCCCGAGACCGCGAGGGACATCGCGCGTATCGAGGCATTGTGGCCCGAGGCGCGACGGCGCTTCGGCGCGGGCGGCCCGTTCCTCTTCGGGGCGTTCTGCGCGGCCGACGCGATGTACGCGCCGGTCGTCACCCGCTTCGCCACCTACGGCGTCGCGCTCTCCCCCGAAAGCCAGCGCTACTGCGAGGCGGTGCGCGCGGCTCCCGGCGTGCGTGCATGGATCCGCGAGGCGCTCGAGGAGGAAGAAGTCGTCGCCGAGGACGAGCCCCATGCGGCGAACCCGCCCGGCGCCTGAGCGCGTGGGCCGATCGAGCCGCGCCCGATGAAGGTCTACCAGGTCGGCGGCTCGCTGCGCGACGAGCTGCTCGGCCTCCCGGTGCAGGATCGCGACTGGGTCGTGGTCGGCTCGGAGCCGCAGGAGATGGCGCGGCGCGGCTACCGCCCCGTCGGCGCCGACTTCCCGGTGTTCCTGCATCCCGAAACGCACGAGGAATACGCGCTCGCCCGCACCGAGCGCAAGACGGCGCCGGGATACAAGGGCTTCGCCTTCCATGCGACGCCGGACGTCACCCTGGAGCAGGACCTCGCGCGCCGCGACCTCACCATCAACGCGATGGCGCGCGACGAGCGCGGCGAGCTCGTCGATCCGCACGGCGGCGAGGCAGACCTGCGCGCCGGGATCCTGCGCCACGTCGGCCCCGCCTTCGCCGAGGACCCGGTGCGAATCCTGCGCGTGGCGCGCTTCGCCGCGCGCTTCGGGTTCGCGGTGGCGCCCGAGACGCTGCAGCTCATGCATCGCATGGTCGAGGCGGGCGAGGCGGACGCGCTGGTCCCGGAGCGCGTGTGGCGGGAGATCTCCCGAGGTCTCATGGAGAAGACCCCGTCGCGCATGCTCGCGGTGCTGCGCGAATGCGGTGCGCTCGCGCGCGTGCTGCCGGAGCTCGACCGCTCGTTCTCGCGCCCCGACGTGCCCGAGCGCCTCGCGGCGCGACTCGAGCACGCGGCGGGGCGGGGCTACGGGCTCGCGGCCCGGTTCGCGCTGCTGGTGCTCGACCTTCCCCCGGCCGATGCGCAAGCGTTCGCGGCGCGCGTGAATGCGCCCAACGACTGCCGCAGCCTCGCGGCGCTCGCGAGCGGCGAGCGCGAGCTCGCGCAGAAGCGCTCGCTCGATGCGCAAACGGCGCTCGCGCTCCTCGAGCGCGCGGACGCTTTCCGCCGCCCGGAGCGCCTCGCGCGCCTGCTGGAGGTGGCGGAGTGCGACGCCCTGGCGCCTGCGGCGGACTCCTTCGCGCCGCGCCGCGCGCTCCTGCTCGCGCTGCAAGCGGCACGCGAGGTCGACGCCGGCAAGATCGCGCGCGAATACCCGGACGACATTCCGGGGGCGCTGCGCCGCGCGCGCCTCGCGGCGATCGCGAGCCTGCAGTCCCCCACCGGGCACTGAAACGGGAAGGGGCCGGATCCCCTTTCCGCTTTGCGGCGGAAAAGCGATCCGGCCCCTTCGAGTTGCGTCCGGCTGCGATCAGCGCTTGCGCGAACGCGGCTTCGAGGACGTCGCGCGTACCGTCTCGGCGCCTTCCTCGACCGTGTCGTAGATGCGCTGGTTGAGCGCGGCCATGTTGCCGTACGCGGACTGCGCGGCGGCAAACGCGGACTTCACGTTCTGCATCACGGACTCGGACCCGGCGGGCGCGTACTTGAACGCTTCCTCGAGCGCGGCGGCCGCGGCGCGGTTGAACTCGGCGGCCTGCTTGTCGAGCGCCTTCTTCACTTCGGCGTTGGTCTCGGAGGCCGTCTCGTAGGCGGTGCGCGAATACGCGTAGGCGCGCTTCATCACCGGCTCGAGGGCGGCGGAATTGAGCGCGATCACTTCATGCACGTCGCGCGCGCCGGCGAGCGACTGCGCGTGCGCGGTGGCCTGCTCGAGGGTCTCGCGGGCGGCGCCGAGGCCGAGCTGCGCGAAGCGCTCCGCGTTCTCGAGCGAAAGCTTGGCAAGCTGCGTGAACTGGTCGATGGCAGCCTCGTTGGCCGCCGTGAAGGCGTCGGTCTTGAACATGGTGTTTCCTCTCTTGGTCATGGGCGGCGGGGACATTTGTTGCACTGCACCAAAGCAATTTTAGGCCTTTCCCCTACCAAGTCAAGGGGGATCAGGCGTATTTTGTTGCACTGCACCATGCCGGCGCCAAAACCGCGCAGAACCAACGACTTGGCCGGCCGAGCGCCTTTCCCCGCTTTCTTGACAGCGCTCAACCGCCAGGGCGCGGCGCCGCCCCTAATGTGACGCCGCGAACCAGTAGAATCGCCGTGCCGCGTGCCGCGGCCCTCAACGCACCCAAGGAAAGACAAATGACCGCCTTCGTCGCTATCCCGGCCGTACCTCGAGCGCTGGACAGGCACCGCACATGGCCCAGGTGATCGGAGTACCGAAGGAGCTTTTCCCCGGCGAGAAGCGGGTCGCCACCGTGCCCGAAGTGATTCCCAGGCTCGCGAAGCTGGGATTCGGCGTGATCGTCGAGGCCGGCGCGGGCGAGGCGGCCTCGATCGGCGACGGCGCGTACGAGGCCGCGGGCGCGAAGGTGGTGCCCGATGCCGCCGCCGTCTGGGCGGACGCCGACGTGGTCTTCAAGGTCCGCGCGCCGGGCCCCGAGGAAGTGCAGCAGCTGCGCGAGGGCCGGATCCTGGTCTCGTTCCTCTGGCCGGCGCAGAACCCGGAGCTCATGCAGGCGCTCGCCGCGCGCAAGGCGACGGTCCTCGCGATGGACAGCGTGCCGCGCATCTCCCGGGCGCAGAAGCTCGACGCACTTTCCTCGATGGCCAACATCGCCGGCTATCGCGCGGTCATCGAGGCCGCCCACCACTTCGGCCGCTTCTTCACCGGACAGGTGACGGCGGCGGGCAAGGTCCCGCCGGCGAAGGTCTTCGTGATCGGCGCCGGCGTGGCCGGACTCTCCGCGATCGGCGCCGCCGCGGGCCTGGGCGCGATCGTGCGCGCGAACGACACGCGGCCCGAGGTGGCCGACCAGATCCGGTCGCTCGGCGGCGAGTACGTGCCGGTCGACTACCAGGAGGAAGCGAGCGGCGGAGGCGGCTACGCGAAGGTGATGAGCGAGGGCTACCAGAAGGCGCAGCTCGCGGTGTTCGCGCAGCAGGCGAAGGAAGTCGACATCATCATCACCACGGCGCTCATCCCTGGCAAGCCCGCGCCCAAGCTCATCACCGCCGACATGGTGAAGTCGATGAAGCCGGGCAGCGTGATCGTCGATCTCGCCTCCGAGCAGGGCGGCAACTGCGAGCTCACCGAGCCCGGCAAGGTCGTCGTGAAGCACGGCGTGACCATCATCGGCTACGCCGACCTGCCGAGCCGGCTCGCGACCCAGTCCTCGACACTCTATGCGAACAACCTCTTCCGGCTCGCGGAGGAGGCCTGCAAGGCCAAGGACGGCGTCTTCCGCGTCGACATGGACAACGAGGTCCTGCGCGGCGCCACGGTGATCAAGGACGGCGCGGTCACCTGGCCGCCCCCCGCGCCCAAGCTCTCGGCAGCGCCGGCCGCCAGGGCGCCCGCCAAGGCGCTGCCCGCGGCGCCGGCCGAGAAGAAGGGGCACGGCCACGGGGTCGGCGCGCTCGCCGCCGGAAGCGTCGCGGGAATCTTCGTCGCCGGCGCGATCCTGCTCGCGCTGATCGGCCTCTACGCGCCGCCGGCGTTCCTTCCGCACTTCACCGTCTTCGTGCTCGCCTGCTTCGTGGGCTACATGGTGGTGTGGAACGTGACGCCGGCGCTGCACACGCCGCTCATGAGCGTCACGAACGCGATCAGCAGCATCATCATCATCGGCGCGCTGATCGAGATCGCGCCGCCGGCCGCGGCGGCCGCGGCCGGCGAAGGCGCGAGGCCCGACGAGGTCATCCGCTGGATCGCCGCCGTCGGCGTCGCGCTCACCGCGATCAACATGTTCGGCGGCTTCGCGGTCACGCAGCGCATGCTGTCGATGTTCCGGAAGTAGGAGACGACGACCATGTCCTCCAGCCTGACCGTCGTCGCCTACGTGGGCGCGGTGATCCTCTTCATCCTGAGCCTCGGCGGCCTGTCCAACCCCGAGAGCTCGCGCCGCGGCAACCTCTACGGAATGATCGGCATGGCGATCGCGGTCACCGCGACCGTCCTCGGCCCTCGCGTCACTTCCGGCGGCCTCGCGTGGATCGCGGTCGCGCTCGTGATCGGCGCCTCGATCGGCCTGTACCTCGCGCGCACCGTGAAGATGACGCAGATGCCCGAGCTGGTCGCCTTCATGCACAGCCTGGTGGGCCTCGTCGCGGTGCTGGTCGGCTTCGCGAGCTACATCGACCCCAGCGCCTCGGCCGGCATGTCGAGCGCGGAGGTGAGGGTCCACGAGATCGAGATCTACGTGGGCGTGCTGATCGGGGCCGTGACGCTTGCGGGCTCCGTGATCGCGTTCGGCAAGCTCTCGGCGCGCATCTCCGGCAAGCCCGTGCTGCTGCCCGGGCGCCACTGGCTCAACCTGATCGGGCTGCTCGTCGTGATCTGGTTCGGCTACGCGTTCCTGCACGCGCAGTCGATCCATGACGGCATGCTGCCCCTCGTGGTCATGACCGCGATCGCGCTCCTCTTCGGCGTGCACATGGTGATGGCGATCGGCGGCGCCGACATGCCGGTGGTCGTCTCGATGCTCAACAGCTACTCGGGGTGGGCGGCGGCCGCGACCGGCTTCATGCTCTCCAACGACCTGCTGATCGTCACCGGCGCGCTGGTGGGCTCGAGCGGCGCGATCCTCTCCTACATCATGTGCCGGGCGATGAACCGCAAGTTCCTCGCGGTCATCGCGGGCGGCTTCGGCGGCGAGAAGGCCGCCCCCGCCGGGGGCGCCGCCGCGCAGCCCGCCGGCGAGGTGAACCCGATCGGCGCGCAGGAGACCGCCGAGCTTCTCAAGGAGGCGAAGAGCGTCGTCATCGTCCCCGGGTACGGCATGGCGGTCGCCCAGGCGCAGCACACGGTGTACGAGATCACCAAGACGCTGCGCGACATGGGCAAGACCGTGCGCTTCGCGATCCACCCGGTGGCCGGGCGCATGCCGGGCCACATGAACGTGCTGCTCGCCGAGGCGAAGGTGCCCTACGACATCGTGCTCGAGATGGACGAGATCAACGCGGACTTCCCGGATACGGACGTCGCGATGGTGATCGGCGCGAACGACATCGTGAACCCGAGCGCGCAGGACGATCCCTCGAGCCCGATCGCCGGCATGCCCGTGCTGGAAGTGTGGAAGGCGAAAACCTCGATCGTGATGAAGCGCAGCATGGCCTCGGGCTACGCCGGCGTGGACAATCCGCTCTTCTACAAGGAGAACAACCGGATGCTCTTCGGCGACGCCAAGAAGATGCTCGAAGAGGTCCTCGCGGCGCTGAAATCCTGAGGTTGCGGGAAGGTCGAGCGCCATTCGCCGCGCTGCGCTGCGAGCGGCGAAGCTTGCCACGGCATCGACCTACAGGCTCAGCGGCCGCGCCGACTGGAAGCCGAGGAGCGGGGCGGCGAGGCCCTTGCCCAGCGCGAGCACCTTGAAGAGCTCGCCCATCTCCGAAGGATCGATGAGCCGGTGGACCGCGCTCGTCTTCTTCAACCGCGAGAGCGTCGCCTCCGGATCCCCCTGCGCGACGAGCACGGCGAGCCCGCACGAGATGAGGAAGTGCGCCTGCGTGGTGAAGCCTTCCACCTCCGCGCCGCCCTGCTCGCCGGCGCGCGCCATGGCGCTGAAGTCGACGTGCGCGGTGATGTCCTGCAGTCCCGGGAGGAGGAACGGGTCGCCGTGGAAGCGGTGCCGGTAATGGCAGCGCAGCGTCCCCATGGAGCGCTGCGGATGGTAGTACTCGCGCTGCGGGAATCCGTAGTCGACGAAGAGCGCGACGCCCGCGGCGAGCAGCTTCGCGATCGTGCGCACGAGCCCTTCGGCGGCGAGGCCGAACTCCGACAGGTAGTCGTAGTCGCCGGGCGGGAAGGCCGCGGCCGCACGGCGCTTGAGCTCGCCGTCGTCGAGCGCCTTGTCCTCCCACGCGAAGCCGGCATCGGTGAGGATCACGCCGCGCTCGAGGATCTCGCCCTCGTGCCGGTGCACGAGCGCGAAGGGCACGACGTCCAGCACCTCGTTCGCGACGACGACGCCGCGAAACTGCACCGGCAGCGTGTCGAGCCACGTGAAGCGCCCGAGATCCTGCGCAAGGCGCTCGGCGAGGAGCGCGTGCTGGCGCTCGCGAAGGTCCGGGCTCACCTCGAGGAGGAAGTAGTTCTTCGGCGCGGCGCCCAGGGCCTTGAGCTCCGCGAAGAGATCCGCGGCGAGCATGCCCGACCCGGGGCCGATCTCGAGGATGTCCCCGCCCACGGCCTGCAGCACCTGGCTCACCTGCAGCGAAAGGCACTTCGCGAACATCGGCGAGATCTCCGGCGCCGTGACGAAGTCGCCCTCGGCGCCAAACTTGCGCGAGCCCGCGGCGTAGTAGCCTAGCCCGGGGGCGTAGAGCGCGAGCTCCATGTAGCGGGAGAAGGGAATCCAGCCCCCGACGTCGAGGATCTCGCTCGCGATGTACTCGCCGACGAGGCGGGAATGGGCGGCGGCTTCGGGGGAGGGCGCCGGCAGGGCCGGGTCGGCGGTGAGCGTCATCGTGGAGCCTTGGGCTACACTTCGCTTTCGTTTTTCTCGTGCGGCCGAATATAGCATGCAGGATCGAGCGGTCCTCGTGACCGGCGCCGCGCGCCGCATCGGCGCGGTGGTCGCGCGGCGCCTCCACGAAGCCGGGGCGCGCGTGGTCCTGCATTACCACCGCTCGCGCGCCGAAGCCGAGGCGCTGCGCGCCGAGCTCGACGCCGCGCGGCCCGGCTCCTGCGCCACGGTGCAGGGCGACCTCCTCGACGTGGCCGCGCTCGCGCGCATCGTGGACGCCGCGGGCGAGGCGTTCGGGCGCCTCGACGGCCTCGTGAACAACGCATCGTCCTTCTACGCGACGCCGTTCGGCGCCATCGGCGCGCGCGAGTGGACCGATCTCATCGGCACGAACCTCGCGGCGCCGCTCTTCCTCGCGCAGGCGGCCGCCGGCCGGCTGCGCGATGCGCGCGGCGCGATCGTGAACGTGATCGACATCCACGCCGATCGGCCGCTGCGCGACTTCGCCGTGTACTGCGTCGCCAAGGCCGGCCTCGCGGGGCTCACCCGGGCGCTCGCGGTCGAGCTCGCGCCCGAGGTGCGCGTGAATGGCGTGGCCCCCGGCGCCATCCTGTGGCCCGACGCGGGCCGCCATTTCGACGCCTCGGAGCGCGAGCGGATCATGGCCCAGACTCCGCTGCACCGCATCGGAGACCCGGCGGACATCGCCGGCGCGGTAAAATACCTCCTCTTCGATGCGCCCTTCGTGACCGGCCAGATCCTCGCCGTGGACGGCGGGCGCGGATTGCACCTGTAGGCCGATCAACACCGGGGACAGACCCTGAACCGAGCAAAGGCGTGAACCAGGGTCTGTCCCCAATCCGAGCAAAGGCATGAACCAGGGTCTGTCCCCAACCGCCCGCGATCCCCGCAAGGCCGAGTTCGAGTCGGCGAAGCTCGCCAAGCGCCTGCGCCGCCTCGTGGGCAAGGCGATCGCCGACTACGAGATGATCGGCCCCGGCGACAAGGTGATGGTGTGCCTCTCCGGCGGCAAGGACAGCCACGCGCTGCTCGACATCCTGCTTCGCCTGCGCGAGAAGTCGCCGGTGCCCTTCGAGCTCGTCGCGGTGAACCTCGACCAGCGCCATCCCGGTTTCCCGGAGCACGTGCTGCCCGATTACCTCACCGCGCTGGGCGTCGCCTTCCGCATCGAGGTCCAGGACACGTACAGCGTCGTGAAGCGCGTGATCCCGGAAGGCAAGACCATGTGCGGCCTGTGCTCGCGGCTGCGCCGCGGCGTCCTCTATCGCGTGGCGGCCGAGCTCGGCGCGACCCGGATCGCGCTCGGCCACCATCGCGACGACATCCTCGAGACGTTCTTCCTGAACCTCTTCCACGGCGGCACGCTCAAGGCGATGGCGCCGAAGCTCGTCTCGGACGACGGGCGCCACGTCGTGATCCGGCCGCTCGCCTACGTGGAGGAAGACGACCTCGAGTCCTACGCCGAGCTGCGCGGCTTTCCGATCATCCCCTGCGATCTTTGCGGCTCGCAGGAGATGCTGCAGCGCAAGCAGGCGAAAGCGATGCTGCGCGAATGGGAACGCCGGCACCCCGGAAGGCTCGAATCCATCTTCGGCGCGCTCACCAACGTCGCGCCTTCGCACCTGCTCGACCGGTCGCTCTTCGACTTCGCGAACATCGAGGCCGCGGACGAATCCGACTCCCAACCGATCCATTTCGTGCCCCGCGCGCCGGATGCCGCCGGCGCATCCCGGTAAGCGCGCCGCCCTCAGGACTCCTCCATGCACATCAAGCAATTCCCGTCGACGAAGAAGATCACGTCGTTCCACCCGCCGCAGCGCACGCTCATGGGACCCGGGCCCACCGAGATCCACCCGCGCGTGCTCACCACGATGAGCCAGCCGGCGATCGGCTACCTCGATCCGGTGTTCGTCGAGATGATGGAGGAGCTGAAGGCGCTGCTGCGCTACGTCTACCAGACCGAGAACGCGCTCACCTTCCCGGTCTCCGGCCCGGGCTCGGTCGGCATGGAGTACTGCTTCGTGAACATGGTGGCGCCCGCCGACAAGGTGATCGTCGCGAGGAACGGCGTCTTCGGCGGGCGCATGATCGAGAACGTCGAGCGCTGCGGCGGCACCGCGATCGTGGTGGACGACGAGTGGGGCAAGCCCGTCGATCCGCAGAAGGTCGAGGATGCCTTCCGCAAGCACCCCGACGCGCGCGTCCTCGGCTTCGTCCACGCCGAGACCTCCACCGGCTGCGAATCGGATGCGAAGACGCTCACGCAGATCGCCCACAAGCACGACGCGCTCGTGATCGCGGACGCGGTGACCTCCCTGGGCGGCTCCCCCGTGCTCGTCGACGAGTGGAAGATCGATGCGATCTACTCGGCGAGCCAGAAGTGCCTTTCGTGCACGCCGGGGCTCTCCCCCGTGTCCTTCTCGCCGCGCGTCGTCGAATACGTGCAGAAGCGCAAGGACAAGATCCGCAGCTGGTTCATGGACATGAACCTGCTGCTCGGCTACTGGGGCGCCACCACGCGCACCTACCACCACACGGCGCCCACCAACTCGCTCTTCGGGCTGCACGAAGCGCTCCTCCTCATCAAGGAAGAGGGCCTCGAGAACTGCTGGGCGCGCCACCGGCGGCACCACATCGCGCTCAAGGCGGGCCTGGAGGCGATGGGCCTCACGTTCCTGGTGGAGGAGAAGTACCAGCTTCCCCAGATGAACGCGGTGCTCTGCCCGCAGGGCGTCGACGAGGAGGCGGTGCGCAAATCGCTGCTGAACGAGTTCAACGTGGAGATCGGCGCCGGGCTGGGTCCCCTGAAGGGCAAGGTCTGGCGCATCGGGCTCATGGGCTACTCGTGCCGCGCCGACAACGTGATGCTGTGCCTCTCGGCGCTGGGCTCGATCCTCATGGACATGGGACTGCCGATCAAGGTCGGCGAGGCGGAGGCTGCCGCGCACCAGGCGTATGCGAAGCTGCATGCGGCCGAGGCGCAGCACGCGCGCAAGAAGATCGCTGCGGCCTAGGGCCCATCCCGCGGCATGGCGTCATTCGCGTGTAGAGGGCAACCACCCGGTTCCCGCCTGCGCGGGAACGACCTTCAGGGACCGACGATCCTGCGGAAGCGCGCCTGCACCTCGCGCGGCTGCGAGACCCCGCGCTCGACGAGCGGCATGAACGGCTCCAGCTCGGCGATGCGGTCGGCGGGCGCCGGATGGGTGTCGAGCACGGACAGCCCCGAGCCGTCGCTCTTCGTCTGCGCGAGCATCTCGAGCACCCCGACGAGCCCGTAGGGGTCGTAGCCGCTGCGCGCCGCGATCACGACGCCCAGCTTGTCCGCCTCGTACTCCATCGAGCGGTCGAGCGGGCGCAGGAACACGCCGTTCTTGAGGAGCTCCACGCCCGCGCTCGCACCCCAGTTCTTGAGGCCGACGGGATCGGAGCCGCGGCGCGCGATCGCGTCGCTCGCGAGCCCCTTGCCCAGGTCCGCCCAGGCCTGCGAGCTCTTGTCGCTCTGGATCGCCTGGAGCTGGTGCTTCTTCACGACGTGCGCGATCTCGTGCGCGAGCGCGCCGGCGAGCTCCGACTCGCTGTTCAGGCGGCGCATGAGGCCGTAGGTGATGAGCACCGTCCCGCCCGGCATCGCGAACGCGTTCACGGTCTCGGTATCGACGACGCCGAACGTCCACGGCAGGTCGGGCCGCCCGGAATGCATGGCGAGCCACTTGCCGACGCGGTTCACGTAGCGCTGCATCGCCGGATCCTTGCGCAGCGGGGCCGCGCCGAGGAAGCCGGCCGCGAGGCCGTCGCCGAGGGCGATCTCCTCGTCCTGGGTGAGGTCGCGGTTCGCATCCTGGAGCTGGCGGCCGGTGTCGATCGCCTTGTTGAGGATCGACCCGAAGTCGATCGCCTGCGCGCCGGTGGCCGCGAGCGCGACGACGCAGGCGAGGAGGAGCCTCCTCATTGCGCCCCTGCCTTCTTCGCGCCGGGATCGTCGACGTGCGCTTCGGCGAGCTTCGCCTCGCGCGCGAAGCGCTCGGCGCTCGGGCGGTCGGCGCGGAACGACTGCATGAGGGCGAGCGCCTGCGGATCGGGGCTCGCGTTCTTCACATCCTCGCTCGACAGGCCGCGGATGCCCGTGGTCGCGAGCCGCGCCTGCTCGTTCTTCCCGCCGAAACCGAGTGCGGAGCCGAGGCTCGCGAGCCCCGAGCTCGACGAGGACGTGCCCACCGCGGCCGGGAAGCGCAGGTGGAACACGCGCACCCATCCCGATTTCCCGCCCGCCTCGACCTCGGTCCAGGCGCCGCCGCGCGCGATCACCTTCACCGGGGTGTTCTCGGAGAGCGTCGCGACCGTGGCGGAATCCGGCGCGGCGCGCGCCTTGAGCTCGGTGGCGCGGTTCGTGAACCCCTGCTCGGCGGCGAGCGCGGCCGAGGCGAACGCGGCGAGGACGAGGGCGGCGAGGCGTCGGCAGCGCATGGCCGGGATCATACGCGGCGCACCGTTTCAGCGCACGAGCACGGTCGCGAGCGCGAGGAGCAGCCCCATGCTCGAGACGTCGGTCGCGGTCGTGACGATGATGCTCGAGGCCGTCGCCGGATCGGCACCCAGGCGCCGCAGGACGAGCGGAACGACCGCCCCCGAGACGCCGCTCACGGCGCAGCTTCCCATCATCGCGATGAACACCACGACCCCGAGCATCAGCGCGTGGCTCGAATGCTCGAACCACGCGAGCACGCTCATCGCGACGGCGCAGAGGAGTCCGGTGACCGCGCCGTTGGCGAGGCCGAGCAGCGCCTCCTTCGAAAGGAGCGAGCGGGCGCCGCCCGCCTTGACGTCGCCCAGCGTGATGCCGCGCACCATCACGGCGAGCGCCTGGCAACCGGTATTGCCCGACTGGCCGGCGACGACGGGAAGGAACGTGGCGAGGATCACGAGCCGATCGACGGTGCCCTGGAAGATCGCGACCACGCCGCCCGCGGCGAAGGCGGTGACGAGATTCACGAGAAGCCACGGATTGCGGAACCTGAAGCTCTGCGCGAGGGGTGTTGCGATGCGCTCCTCCTTCTCGACGCCCACCATCGCTCCGGGCTGCGCGGTGATCTCGAAGGCCTCGAGCTCGAAGAGCGCCGCGCCGCGCACCAGCCCGATCAGCACGCCCGAGGCATCGACCACCGGATACTGCGGGAAGTGGCGGTTCACGGTGAGCTTCATCGCCTCGGCGACCGTGAGCTCGGGCCGCAGGGCGAAGGGCTCGCGCAGCATGACCTCCGAGAGCGTCGCGGCGTGATCGCCGAAGAGAAGGTCGCGCATCGTGACGAGGCCGGCCAGCCGGGCGCTCGCGTCGACCACGTACACGTACGTGACGAGCACCTCGCGCACGATCGGGCGCAGCGCCTCGATCGCCTGGCTCACCGTCATCGCGGGATGGAACACGGCGACGGGAGGCTCCATCAGGCGGCCGATGGTGCTCTCGGGATAGCGCATGTTGCGCTTCCATTGCTCCGCCACCTCGGGCGGGGCGGAGGCCGTGAGGAAGCGCCGCGGGCCGGGCTCCAGCTCGCGCAGGATGCCCTGCACGATCGCGGGGTTCATCTGCAGCAGCGCCTGCACCGCGTCCGCGGGAAGCGCGCGCTCCACGAGCGCCGCGGCTTCGCGCGCCGGGAGCGCGCGGATGCGCTCGGCGAGCGCGGGGCGCCCGGCAGAGGAGGACTCGGGTTGTCGCTCGACCGTGGCGTTCAAGGCGCGGGCTCCCTCATGGGTTGGGCTCGCGCCGATTGTTGCCCGGCCCCGCGGCCGCGGCAAGTGCGTCAGAGGCCCAGCCGCTGCCAGATCGTCGAGGTCGGTCCCGCCTGGTTGAGCGTGTAGAAGTGCAGGCCCGGCGCGCCGCCGCAGAGCAACCGGTCGCAAAGCTCGGTGACGACGTCGAGGCCGAAGGCCTTGACCGAGGCGGTGTCGTCGCCGAAGCCCTCGAGCTTGAGGCGCATCCAGCGCGGGATCTCGGCGCCGCACGCGTCCGAGAAGCGCGCGAGCTGCGAGAAGTTGTTGATGGGCATGATTCCCGGAACGATCCGGATCCCGATCCCCGCCGCCTGCGCGCTCTCGACGAAATGGAAATAGGCGTCGGGATTGTAGAAGTACTGCGTGATCGCGCCGTTCGCGCCCGCGTCCACCTTCGCCTTGAACGCCGCCAGGTCCTGCTGGGGCTTGCGCGCCTGCGGGTGGTATTCGGGATACGCGGCGACCTCGATGTGGAACCAGTCGCCGGTCTCCTCGCGGATGAAGCGCACGAGGTCGGAGGCGTAGCGCAGCTCCCCGGCGACGGCGAGGCCCGAAGGAAGGTCGCCGCGCAGCGCGACGATGTGGCGCATGCCGCGCGCCTTGTAGTCGCGGATCACCTCGCGCAGGCTCTCGCGCGTGGAGGCGACGCAGGAGACGTGCGGCGCGGCGTGCTCGCCTTCGGCCACGATCTCGAGCGCGGTGGCGAGCGTCCCCTCGCGCGTGGAGCCGCCCGCGCCGTAGGTGACCGAGAAGAACGTGGGCCTGAGCTGCGCGAGCTGCTTGCGTGTCGCGCGCAGCTTCAGCATGCCCTCGGGCGTCTTCGGCGGAAAGAGCTCGAAGCTGAACTCGCGCTTCGGGGCCACGGCCTGCGCCATGGTCAACGCGCCCGGCCGATGCGCCGCACGAATGGGCCGGGCGGAGCCGCTGCCGGGTGGCGTTGAGCGGCGCGCAGCGTCCGCTCCGGCACCGCTCCCGCCGTTCCCATCAGTAGCGGTAGGCGTCGGGTTTGTAAGGGCCGTGCCGGTCGACCCCGATGTAGCTCGCCTGGTCGTCCCTCAGCTCCGTGAGCATCGCGCCGAGCTTCGTGAGCTGCAGCCGCGCGACCTTCTCGTCGAGCCGCTTGGGCAGCACGTAGACGCCCACCGGGTACTTTCCCGGCTGCGTGAAGAGCTCGATCTGCGCGAGCACCTGGTTCGCGAACGAAGAGCTCATCACGTAGGACGGGTGGCCCGTGGCGCAGCCGAGGTTCACCAGGCGGCCCTCGGCGAGCAGGATGATGCGCCTCGCGTCGGGGAAGATCACGTGGTCGACCTGCGGCTTGATGTTCTCCCACGTGTACTGCTTGAGGGACGCCACGTCGATCTCGTTGTCGAAGTGGCCGATGTTGCACACGATCGCCTGGTCCTTCATGCGCCTCATGTGCTCGTGGGTGATGACGTGGAAATTGCCCGTGGCGGTGACGAAGATGTCCGCCTTGTCGCAGGCGTAGTCCATGGTGACGACGCGGTAGCCCTCCATCGCCGCCTGCAGCGCGCAGATCGGATCGATTTCCGTCACCCACACCTGCGCCGAGAGCGCGCGCAGCGCCTGGCAGCACCCCTTGCCCACGTCGCCGTAGCCGCACACGAGGGCGACCTTGCCCGCGACCATCACGTCGGTCGCGCGCTTGATGCCGTCCACCAGCGACTCGCGGCAGCCGTAGAGGTTGTCGAACTTGCTCTTGGTGACCGAGTCGTTCACGTTGATGGCGGGCGCCTTGAGGGTCGCTTCCTTCGCCATCTGGTAGAGGCGCTTCACGCCGGTGGTGGTCTCCTCGGTGATGCCCTTCACCTGCGCAAGGCGCTTCGAATACCACTGCGGATCCTGCTGGAGATGGGCGCGGATCGAGGCGTAGAGCGCCTTCTCCTCCTCGCTCGAGTGGCTGGAGATGCAGCCCTCGTCCAGCTCGGCGCGCGCGCCCAGGTGCAGCAGGAGCGTCGCGTCGCCGCCGTCGTCGAGGATCATGTTGGTGAATTTCTGCGAGCCGTCGGCGTTCTTCCCCCACTCGAAGATGCGGTGCGTGAACTCCCAGTACTCGTCGAGGGATTCGCCCTTGTACGCGAACACCGGCACGCCGGTGGCGGCGATGGCGGCGGCGGCATGGTCCTGGGTCGAGAAGATATTGCACGAGGCCCAGCGGATCTCGGCTCCGAGCGCCTCCAGAGTCTCGATCAGCACCGCGGTCTGGATCGTCATGTGCAGCGAGCCGCTCACGCGCGCGCCCTTGAGCGGCTGGCTCTTCGCGTATTCGCCGCGGATCGCCATGAGGCCGGGCATCTCGGTCTCGGCGATGGCGATCTCCTTGCGTCCCCAGGCGGCGAGCGCGAGGTCGGCGACCTTGAAGTCGGTGAAGTTGGCGGGCTGGGTGCGGGCGTTCATGGTCGGTCCTTTCGTCAAAGGGCGACCCGCGGCAAGGAACGGCGGCACGTGCGGCTCGCCTTCCGTGAGCGGGTCACGGATCAACGAGCGCCGTTGTTGAAGGTCCGAGCCTGGCGCGGGCGCCGCACGGCGGCCGCGTTGCAACGCTCCTCGAACCCGTGAATTGTATCGCACGCGGGTAGAATCCGCTCTCCCGGACAAGGAACGCGCCATGCCGAACGCGACCCACCGGCTCCTCGCCTGCAAGGGCTGCGGCAGCGCGATCGTCGAGGCGGCGTTCGCGCTGGCCGGCGTGCCGCTCGAGGTCGAGGAAGTCGACTACTCCCCCGGCAGCCCCACGCGCGATCGCCTCCTCGCCGCGAACCCGCTCGGACAGGTGCCCGCGCTGCTGCTTCCCGACGCACGCGTGCTCACCGAGAGCCTCGCGATCCTGCACTACCTCGACGACCTCGAGCCGGGCGCGCGCCTCATCCCGCCGCCCGGGGATGTCACGCGCACGGCGTTCTACCGATGGAGCGTGTTCCTGGTGGCCGCGGTGTACCCGACGTTCACCTACGGCGACGACCCGAAGAGGTGGGTCGCCAACGAGGAAGGCGCAAGGCAATTGCGCGAGAGCACCGACCGCTATCGCGAGGCCTGCTGGCTGCAGCTGGAATCGGCCGCGGGCGAGCCGTGGTTCCTCGGCGAGCGGCCGAGCGCGCTCGACCTCTACCTCGTCGCGATGACGCGCTGGCGCCCCGGGGTGCTGTGGTTCGCGAAGCGCACGCCCAGGCTCGTGGCGATCGCGAAGAGGGCCGCTGCGCCGGAGGCCGTGGCGCGAGTGGTGCAGCGCAACTTCGGATGATCCTGTCCGCGGGGCGCGACGTCCCCGCGGCCGATCAATCGGCTGCGGCGGTCGCGCGCGGCCTCACCGCTCCCTTGAGCCCCGCGGCCTCGCGGAGAAGCGCGGCCTTGTCCGTAGCCTCCCACGTGAACTCCGGCTCCTCGCGGCCGAAGTGCCCGTAGGCCGCCGTCTTGGCGTAGATCGGGCGCAGGAGGTCCAGCATCTGCACGATGCCGCGCGGGCGCAGGTCGAAGTGCTCCTGCACCAGCTGCGCGATCTTCTCGTCGGGGATCGCGCCCGTGCCCTCGGTATACACCGTGACGTTGATCGGGCGCGCGACGCCGATCGCGTAGCTCACCTGGATCTGGCACTGGCGCGCGATTCCCGCCGCGACGATGTTCTTCGCCACGTAGCGCGCGGCGTACGCGGCGGAGCGGTCGACCTTCGACGGGTCCTTGCCCGAGAAAGCGCCGCCGCCGTGCGGGCAGGCGCCGCCGTAGGTGTCCACGATGATCTTGCGTCCGGTGAGGCCGCAGTCGCCCATGGGGCCGCCCACCACGAAACGCCCGGTCGGGTTCACGAGGTACTTGGTGCTGCGCAGCCACTCCTTCGGGATCACCGGCTTGATGATCATCTCGATCACCGCTTCGATGGCTTCCTTCTTCATCTTCGCGCCGTCGGACATCTCGGGCGCGTGCTGCGTGGAGAGCACCACGGTGTCCACTTCCACGGGCTTGCCGTCCGCGTACTTGAACGTCACCTGGCTCTTCGCGTCGGGGCGCAGCCAGGGCAGCCTTCCGTCCTTGCGCAGCATCGCCTGGCGCTCGACGAGGCGGTGCGCGTAGTGGATCGGCGCGGGCATGAGCACCGACGTCTCGTCGCACGCGTAGCCGAACATGAGGCCCTGGTCGCCGGCGCCCTGGTTGAGCGGGTCGTCCTGCGCGTGGTCCACGCCCTGCTTGATGTCCGGGCTCTGCTTGCCGTACGCCACCAGCACCGCGCAGCCGCGGTAGTCGATGCCGTACTCGGTGTTGTCGTAGCCGATGCGCTTGATCGTGTCGCGCGCGACCTGGTTGTAGTTCACGTCCGCCGCCGTCGTGATCTCGCCCGCCAGCACGACGAGGCCGGTGCTGCACAGCGTCTCCGCCGCGACTCGGCCAGTGGGGTCGTGCGCTAGAATGGCATCCAGCACGGAGTCCGAGATCTGGTCGGACACCTTGTCGGGATGGCCTTCGGAAACGGACTCGGAAGTGAACAGGAATTCCTTGGTCATCGGGATCGCCCTCGGTCGCAGTAGCCGGCCATTTTAACAAAGACCGCCTCGGCGGTCGCCGCCTGTGAAGCTGCTCTTCCGCCTGCTCGCCCGCTTGCCGCTCCGGGCGAACCACGCCATCGGCGCCTTCCTCGGGCGCCTCGTGTACCTCGCCTCGCCGAGCTACCACTGGCGCCTGCTGGACAACCTCACGGCGAGCGGCGTTGCGCGCGACGCCGGGGAGCTTCGCCGCATCGCGCGCGCGAACGCCGCCGAGATCGGAAAGGCCACGACCGAGATCGCGTGGGCGCTTTTCCGGCCGGGCGAGATCGCGGGCCGCGTGCGCGAGCGGATCGGCTGGGAGTCGGTCGAGCGCCTGCGCGCCGCGGGCCGCCCGATCCTCTTCGTGACCCCGCACCTGGGCGCCTACGACGTCGCCGGCCGGTTCCTCTGGGCGCACCTGCCCATCCTCGCGATGTACCGGCCGCACAAGATCTTCTGGATCGACCAGCTCCTTCGCGAGGGGCGCAACCGCGGCGCGGCACCCGACGGCACCAACGTCGCGCCGGCGACCGTGGCGGGCGTGCGCATGGTGCTGAAGCACCTCCGGCGCGGCGGTTGCGGCCTGGTCCTTCCGGACCAGGTGCCGAGCCACGGCGACGGAGAGTGGGCCGATTTCTTCGGCCGACCCGCGTACACCATGACGCTGCTCGGACGGCTGCAGCAAGCGACCGGTGCGGCGATCGCCTTCTGCTACGCCGAGCGCCTGCCGCGCGGCGAAGGCTATCGCCTGCACGTGCGCCCGGTCGAGGAGCCCCTTCCCGCCGATCGCCATCTCGCGGCGCGCGAGGTGAACGCGATCGTCGAGCGCATGGTGCGCGAGTGCCCGACCCAGTACCTTTGGGCGTACAACCGTTACAAGCGGCCGGCGGGCGCGCCTCCGGCTCCGGCCGACGGCGAGCCGCAACGCCTCGCTCCCTAGCTTCCTGCGCATCGCTCTGCTCGACGCGCCGCGACCCGGTCGTGAATCGCCCCGGCATCGTGCGGCAACGGCGTGGCGCATCGAGCGGCGCCATCGCCGTCCGGCTCACGATCGCGCGTCGCGCCCGAGCCGGCCGGTAGAATCCGCGCATGGCGCTCCTTCGCAAGCTCGGCACGCAGCTCGGCGTCTTCGTCCTCTGGCTGGTGCACTTCCTGCCGCTGCCCTGGATCTCCGCGCTCGGAGCGGGCCTGGGCGCCGTGATCTACCGCTTCGGACGCGGGCGCGTCACGCGCATCAACCTCGGCCTGTGCTTCCCGCGAATGAGCGAGCGCGAGCGCCACGAGCTGGGGCTGCGGCACTTCAAGCTGCTGGGCAGGAACGCGCTCGAGCTGAGCCTCATGGTGTGGGGCAGCGAGGAGCAGCTGCAACGCATGATCCGGGTCGAGGGCCGCGAGCACCTGCTCGCCGCGAAGGGCCGGCCGGTGATCGCGCTCGCGCCGCACTTCATCGGCCTGAACATGGGCGGCATCCGGGTGGCATGGGAGGTTCCCGAATCGGCGAGCGTGTACAGCCGGCAGAAGAACCCGGCGCTCGACAGGATCTTCTGGCGCGCGCGCACGCGTTTCGGCACGCCCGCCCTCGTGAGCCGGCAGGAGGGGCTGCGGAGCGTCATCCGCGTGATGAAGACCGGGAAGCTCTTCTACTTCCTGCCCGACATGGACTTCGGCAAGCGCGACTCGATCTTCGTGCCGTTCTTCGGCGTGCAGGCGGCCACCATCACGACGCTGCCGCGCCTGGCGAAGCTCACCGGCGCGGCGGTGATCCCGGTGGTGACGCGCCAGGTCGGCGACGGCTACGTGGTGACGTTCTACCCCGAGTGGAAGGGCTATCCCAGCGGCGACCTCGAGGCCGACGTGCGGCGCATGAACGCCTTCATCGAGGAGCGCGTGCTCGAGATGCCCGAGCAGTACTTCTGGGCGCACAAGCGCTTCAAGACGCGGCCGCCGGGCGAGCCATCGCCCTATAAGCGAAAATAGCCGCGTGCGCCTCAAGTTCGCCAAGATGCAGGGGCAGGGCAACGACTTCGTCGTGCTGGACGGGGTGCGCCAGCGCGTCTCGCTCACCCCCGAGCAGGTGCGGCGCATCGCCGACCGGCACTTCGGCGTCGGCTGCGACCAGCTGCTGGTGGTCGAGCGTCCCACCACCCCCGGCAACGACTTCCGCTACCGCATCTTCAACGCCGACGGCGGCGAGGTGGAGCAATGCGGCAACGGCGCGCGCTGCTTCGCGCGCTTCGTGCTGGACGAGGGCCTCACCGACAAGCGCGAGATCCGCGTGGAGACCGCGTCCGGGGTCATCGCGCCGCGCGTGGAGCGCTCCGGGCAGGTCACCGTCGACATGGGGCCGCCGCGCTTCGCGCCCGGCGAGGTTCCGTTCAGCGGCGCCGCCGAGCCGCACGTCACCGACAGGATCGAGATCGACGGAGCGTCGATCGAGGTGAGCGTGCTCTCGATGGGCAATCCCCACGCGGTGCAGGTGGTGGAGGATGTGGACCGTGCGCCGGTGACGACGCAGGGCCCGAGGATCGAGCATCACCCGGCGTTCCCGCGGCGCGTGAACGCGGGCTACCTGCAGGTGGTCTCGCGCGGCCGGGTGCGGCTGCGCGTGTGGGAGCGCGGCGCGGGCGAGACGCTCGCCTGCGGCACCGGCGCGTGCGCCGCGGTGGTGGCGGGGATCCGCCGCGGCCTGCTCGATCGCGAGGTGCGCGTTCAGACGCGCGGGGGCGAGCTGCTCGTGCGCTGGCCGGGGGACGACGCCGACGTTATGATGACGGGCGACGCGGTGCGCGTCTTCGACGGCGAGATCGCGCCCTAGGCAACGAGAACAAGAGGAACGCACTTGCCCACGCTCACGGCCGAACAGGTTGCCGAATTCCTGAAGCAGAACCCGGGGTTCTTCGAGAACCACGTCGACGTGCTGATGAACCTGCAGATCCCGCACCCGCACGGCGGCCGCGCGGTGTCCATCGGCGAGCGCCAGCTCATCGCCCTGCGCGAGAAGGCGAAGCTCCTCGAGGACAAGCTCCACGAGCTCATCCAGTTCGGCGAGGAGAACGACGCCGCCGGCGAGAAGGTGCACCGCCTCGCCTGCCGCCTCATCGAGGCCACGAGCCTCGATTCGGCGCTCGACACGCTCTACCTCGACCTTCTCGACCACTTCGCCGTGCCGCACGTCGCGGTGCGCCTGTGGAACGTCGCCGAGGCGAGCCCCGACACGCGCGAGTACTCCCCGGTCGCCCCGGAGATCCGCGAGTTCGTCGAGAAGATGTCCACGCCCTACTGCAGCCACCACCCGGTGTACGACAGCCAATCCTGGTTCGGCGAGGCGGCGGCGCACGTGAAGTCGTTCGCGATGGCGCCGCTCATCCGCGACGACACCGCGTTCGGGGCGATCGCGCTCGCCTCCGAGGACCCGAAGCGCTTCTATCCGGAGATGGGCACGCTCTACCTCGCGCGCATCGGCGAGCTCGTGAGCCACGCGCTGTGGCGGTTCCTGACGCCCGTCCGTGAGCGCACGCCCGGCTAAGGCACTCGAGGGCAGCCCGCGTAGCGCCCTCGGGCGCTATCTCGAAAGCCTGCGCACCGGGCGACGCCTCGCCGCGCACACGCTCGCCGCCTACGGGCGCGACGCCCGCCTGCTCGAATCGCTCGCCGAGGGCCGCGATCCGGCGTCGCTCACGGGCCCGGACATCCGGCGGTTCCTCGCGACGCTGCACGGCAAGGGCCTCGCGCCGCGTTCGCTCGCGCGTGTGCTCTCGGCATGGCGTGGGTTCTACGAGTGGCGGGTACGGCATCGCGAGGCCGCGTCGAATCCCTGCGCCGGCGTGCGGGCCCCGAGGGCGGCGCGCCGGCTTCCCGAGGCGCTCTCGCCCGACCAGGCGGTGCGGCTCGTCTGCATCGAGGACGAGAGCGAGCTGGGCGTGCGCGACCGCGCGCTCTTCGAGCTCGCGTATTCCTCGGGTCTGCGCGTGTCGGAGCTCACGGGCATCGATGTCGGCTTCCTCGACGCGAAGGCGGGCGAGGTGCGCGTGACGGGCAAGGGCTCGAAGACGCGCATCGTGCCCGTGGGGCGCGCGGCGCTCGATGCGATCGCGGCGTGGCTTGCGGTGCGCGCGAAGATCGCACGGGCCGGCGAGGCCGCGCTTTTCGTCGGGCGAGCGGGCAGGCGCATCACCCCGCGCGAAGTGCAGCGCCGCATCAAGCGCCGGGCGGCGCTCGCCGGGATCGAAACGGACGTGCACCCGCACATGCTGCGGCATTCCTTCGCCTCGCACGTGCTGCAATCCTCGGGGGACCTGCGCGCGGTGCAGGAGATGCTCGGGCACGCGAGCATCGCTTCGACGCAGGTCTACACGCACCTCGATTTCCAGCACCTCGCGAAGGTCTACGACGCTGCGCATCCGCGGGCCCGGCGCAGGAAGGGTTGAGCCGTGGCCGAGAGCCCGGTCACGCCGGTGACGGTCCTCACCGGCTTCCTCGGCAGCGGCAAGACCACGCTCCTCAACGCGATGCTCGCCGATCCGCGCTACGCCGATACGGCCGTGCTCGTGAACGAATGGGGCGAGATCGCGATCGACCACGCGCTGGTGCGCTCATCGAGCGAGAACGTGGTGACGCTCCCCAGCGGCTGCATCTGTTGCCGGGTGGCCGGCGAGCTCCTCGGGACGCTGCGCGAGCTGCATTTCCAGCGCGCCGCCGGCGCCGTCCCTCCTTTCCGCCGCGTCGTGATCGAGACCACCGGGCTCGCCGACCCCGCGCCGCTCCTCGCCACGCTGATCGAGATGCCCGCGGTCGCCGCGCGCTACTCGCTCGCGGGCGTCGTGGCGACGGTGGATGCGGAGCACGGCATGGCGACGCTCGACCGGCATCGCGAAGCCGTGAAGCAGGCGGCCATGGCCGACCGGCTCGTGATCACGAAGGTCGATCGCGCCGAGGCCGCGGCCGTCGACGCGCTCGAGCGGCGACTCCACGACCTCAATCCCGGCGCCCCGATCCTGCGCAAGGGCCTCGCGGCGCCGGATCCCGCGGCCCTGCTCGACACGGGCCTGTATCGAGGCGAGGGCCGCATCGCCGATCCGCGCGGCTGGCTCAACGCGGGAGCGTATCGTCGCGTGGGCGCCCTCGATGCTCCGCGCCACGACCCGGGAATCGCTTCCTTCGCCTGGACCTCGGAGGAACCGTTCGCGCGCGACGACCTCGAAACGGCCATGGAGACGCTCACCGACCTCCTCGGCGACCGGATCCTGCGGCTCAAGGGCCTCGTGAACGTGCGCGGCGACCCGGGACCGACGGCCGTGCACGTGGTGCAGCACACGCTGTATCCTCTCGCGCGGCTGGCGTCGTGGCCCGACGAGGACCGGCGCACGCGCCTCGTCTTCATCGGCCGCGACCTTGAAGAATCCGCCGTCGGCTCCATCTTGCAATCCTTCCGCGATCCGCATCCGAGGTAAGCCATGCCCTCCGTCGAGAACAAGGACCTCATCCCCGTCACCATCCTCACCGGCTTCCTGGGGGCCGGGAAGACCACGCTCCTGAACCGGATCCTCACCGAGCAGCACGGCGAGAGGATCGCGGTGATCGAGAACGAGTTCGGCGAGGAAGGCGTCGACAACGACATCCTCGTCGAGGACAAGGACGAGCAGATCGTCGAGATGAACAACGGGTGCGTGTGCTGCACCGTGCGCGGCGACCTCGTCCGCATCCTCGGGGACCTCGGCGCGAAGAGGAAGCGCGGCGAGCTCCGCTTCGACCGCGTGATCATCGAGACCACCGGGCTCGCCAACCCGGGCCCGGTCGCGCAGACCTTTTTCATGGACGAGAAGATCCACGACCAGTACCTGCTCGACGCGGTGGTCACGGTGGTGGACGCGAAGCACGCCGGCAAGCAGCTCGACGAGCACGACGAGGCGCGCCGCCAGGTGGGCTTCGCCGACCGCATCCTCCTCTCCAAGACCGACCTCGTGGACGAGTCGAAGGTGGACGAGCTCGTGAAGCGGCTGCGCGCGATGAACCCGCGCGCGCCGCAGAAGAAGGTGCACATGGGCAAGGCCGACATCAAGGAGCTCCTCGACATCCGCGGCTTCAACCTCAACGCGGCCCTGGAGGTCGATCCGGAATTCCTCGAAAGCGACCGCCACGAGCACAACGACGAGGTGGCCTCGTTCGTGTGGAAGGACCCGCGGCCGCTCAACATGGAGAAGATCGAGACGTTCCTTTCGCTGATGGTGCAGAACTACGGCGAGGACCTGCTGCGCTACAAGGGCGTGCTGAACGTCCAGGGCGAGCCGCGCCGCATGATCTTCCAGGGCGTGCACATGCTGATGGGCGGCACGCCCGGCAAGCCCTGGGCGCCCGGGGAGCCGCGCGAGAGCGTGATGGTGTTCATCGGCCGCAAGCTGCCGCGGCGGCTCTTCGAGGAAGGCCTCGCCTACTGCGCCGCATGAGCGGTTGCGCCGGGCCGCAGGACCGGAGGGTATACTTTCGTGCGAGCCCGGTGAAGGCGGCGCAACACGCCCGCCGGGATCCGGACATCGACGGCGCACATGGCCACTTCCGTACCCGGTACTTCGCAGGCGAGCAACGTCCGGCCCCCGCCCACGCGGGCCGCGGGACGGCTCGGCTCCGAGGATTTCCATTCCGCGCCGCTGGCGGCCACCCAGGAGGCGGCGGTGCTGTATTCCGCGAACCGCCCCGAGGCCGCGACGAGCCTGCTGCGCGCCGAGATCCGGGACCCGGTGGGCCGCAACAACAAGCAGCCCTGGCTGATGCTCTTCGATCTCTACCACGTCGCGCAGAACCGGACCGAGTTCGACTCGCTCTCGATGCTCTTCAGCGTGAAATTCGAGCAGTCGCCGCCGGCATGGGCCGACAGCGCGGAGTCTGCGAGCGACCCGCGGCGCAGCGCGCAGAGCCGCGAGCGCAAGGACTTCTTCGCGCTGAAGCCCAACGCGCACGGCGAGCTCGCCCCGGAGATCGACAAGCTCGTCTCGTTCGCCGAATCGCAGGGCACCATGCGCCTGGACGTCGCCAAGGTGAGCTCGATCGCCGCCGAGGAGGCGACGCTGCTCGCCACGGCCCTCGCGAAGCTGCGCAAGCAGCAGTTCCCCATGTGGTTCAACCATCTCGATGCGCTGGAGAAGGTGCTGCGCGCGGCGTTCAACGAGAGGTCGACCGACGAGCAGAAGCCCTACTGGTCGCTCCTCTTCGAGCTGCTGATCCTGCAGGGCAGGGGCCAGGAATTCGAGGACCTCGGCCTCGAGTACGCGGTGGCTTTCGAGATGTCGCCGCCCAACTGGGAGACCTACGTGAACCCGGTCGCCGCCGCGGCGAAGTCTTCGGCGCCGGAGAAGGCTGCGGCCGAGCCCGCCGCGGCCCAGGGCGAGGAGGGCTTCCCGCTGAAGGGCGTCCTTTCGGCGGCGAGCTCGAACCAGATCGCCGAGCTCAACGCCTTCGCCGCGAGCCGCACCGAGGTCCCGATCGACATGTCCAAGGTGCTGCGCGTGGACTTCGGCTACACCAGCGCCTTCTTCGACACGGTGAAGGCGATCCAGCTGGCCGGCAAGCGCGTGATCCTCGCCGGGCTGAACGAGCTCAACGCGGCACTTCTCGAAGCGCTGGGTGTCAACCGCTACGCGATACTGGTGCGCCGGAAGTCAACCTGAAATCGCGCGGGGAAAGGCGCGATTTCGTCGCCCCGGGCCTGGGGGCCAGGCTCCGGGAAAGGCGCAAAATCCCTCCATGAGCCCAGATTCCGCCCTCTTCCACGGCACGACCATCCTTTCCGTCCGGCGCGGCGAGCGCGTCGCCATGGGGGGCGACGGCCAGGTGACGCTCGGCAACATCGTCGTGAAGGCCACGGCGCGCAAGGTCCGCCGCCTCTACCAGGACCGCATCCTCGCGGGCTTCGCCGGCGCCACCGCCGACGCCTTCACCCTGTTCGAGCGCTTCGAGGCGAAGCTCGAGAAGCACCAGGGCAACCTCCTGCGCTCGGCGGTGGAGCTCGCGAAGGACTGGCGCACCGACCGCATGTTGCGCCGGCTGGAGGCGATGCTCGCGATCGCCGATCGCCAGACCTCGCTCGTGATCACCGGCACCGGCGACGTGCTGGAGCCCGAGCACGGGCTGCTCGCCATCGGAAGCGGGGGCGGATACGCGCAGGCCGCGGCGCTCGCCCTGCTCGACAACACGCAGCTCGAGCCCGCGGAAATCGTGCAGCGCGCGCTCTCCATCGCCGGCGACCTGTGCATCTACACCAACCAGAACCACGTGATCGAGACGCTGTGAACGCCAACACACGCCCGGAGCCGGGCCAGCCGATGCCCTCGCCCGTGATGACCCCCCAGGAGATCGTCCACGAGCTCGACAAGTACATCGTCGGCCAGGCCGAGGCGAAGCGCGCCGTGGCGATCGCGCTGCGCAACCGCTGGCGCCGCGCCCAGGTGGCCGAGCCGCTGCGCGCCGAGATCACGCCGAAGAACATCCTGATGATCGGGCCCACGGGCGTGGGCAAGACCGAGATCGCGCGGCGCCTCGCGCGGCTCGCCAACGCGCCGTTCATCAAGGTCGAGGCGACGAAGTTCACGGAGGTGGGCTACGTGGGCCGCGACGTGGACTCGATCATCCGCGACCTGGCCGAGATCGCGGTGAAGTCCACGCGCGAGCAGGAGATGAACAAGGTGCGCACCCGCGCCGAGGACGTCGCCGAGGAGCGCGTGCTCGACGCGCTGCTGCCGGGCGTCGCGCCGGAGGCCGGCGATCCCAACTCCACCCGGCAGCGCTTCCGCAAGATGCTGCGCGAGGGCAAGCTCGACGACAAGGAGATCGAGATCGACGTCGCGCAGGCCGCGGCCAGCATGGAGATCCTCGCCCCGCCGGGAATGGAGGAGCTCACGCAGCAGATCCAGGGCATGTTCGCGAACATGGGCGGCGCGCGCCGCAAGCGGCGCACGCTCGTGATCCGCGAGGCGCTGCGCCTCATCACCGACGAGGAGGCGCTCAAGCTCGTGAACGAGGAGGAGATCCGCTTCATGGCGGTGCGCTCGGTGGAGCAGGACGGCATCGTGTTCATCGACGAGATCGACAAGATCGCGAGCCGCGGCGAGATGCAAGGCGCGGACGTCTCGCGCCAGGGCGTGCAGCGCGACCTCCTGCCGCTGGTCGAGGGCACGTCGGTCACCACCAAGTACGGCATGGTGCGCACCGACCACGTCCTCTTCATCGCGAGCGGCGCCTTCCACCTCGCGAAGCCCTCCGACCTCGTGCCGGAGCTGCAGGGGAGGCTTCCGATCCGCGTCGAGCTCGCAAGCCTCTCGGTGGACGACTTCGAGTGCATCCTCACCTCGACCGACGCGTGCCTCACGCGCCAGTACCAGGCGCTCCTCGCCACGGAGGGGGTCGAGCTCGAGTACACGCGGGAAGGCGTGCGCAGGCTCGCGGAGATCGCGTTCTCGGTGAACGAGCGCACCGAGAACATCGGCGCGCGCCGGCTCTACACGGTCATGGAGAAGCTCCTCGAGGAGGTCTCGTTCGACGCCGGGCGCAACACGACGCGAGTCGTGATCGATGCCGGCTACGTGGACGCGCGGCTCGCGACCCTCGCGGGAAGCGAGGACCTCGCGCGCTACGTGCTGTAGCGGCGCGCTTCTCGCGCCGCGCTCAACGCGCGGCCATGCGCCGGTAGAGCGCGGCGAGCCGCTCGAGCGATTCGCGCGCGTTGTCGCTCGCCTTCACCGCGTATTCCAGGGAGCGGCGCCCGCCCTCGCCGCCCCAGGCGGCGGCGAAGAGGAACGACGCCTGGTTCTGCGCCACCTGCAGCTCGGCACGCGTCGCGGCATCGGCCTGGGGCGCCTGGCTGAGCGCGTCCAGGCTCGACTGCAGCGCCGCCTTCGCCCGGGCGAGGTCCCCGGCCGCGTGGGGCGCCGCGATTCCCCAGCGCTGCCAGAGCAGCACGCGCGCGATGCGCTCGGCCGCGCCGCCCGCAGCGACCGCCCGCGCCGCGAGCGCCTCCTCGGACCCGAGCCGCGGCGGCACGAGGCCGGCGATGCGTTGCGCTTCCCATTCGATTTCCTCCGCACGCTCCGCGAGCGCGCAGGCGACGTCGCGGTTCGGGTTGCGCAGCGCCCAGCCGCGGTACTGGTCGACGAGGAGCGCGAGGATCGCGATGCGCTCGTGCAGCTCCGAGGGCGGCGGCGGCATGCCGAGCGCGCGCACCGCGCTCTCGAGGCCGCGGATCGCGCCGCCGAGCGCGCGGCGCCCACGCGGCGGGAGGATGCCCTGCCCCACCTGGCCCTGCAGCTTGAGGATGCGCTCGGCGAGCGAGGCGACGCGCAGCGCATCGATCGCGGAAGGAACGCGCGCGGCCGGGGCCGCGAACGCCGGGCCCGCCAGCGCGCAAGCGAGCGCGGCGGCCGCGAGCGACGCGGTGAAGCGCCGGCGCCTCACGCGCGACCCGGCGCGAGCGTGAAGCCGGCGATCGCCCCTTCCTTCGCGAGCCCCGCCGCGGCAAGCGAGGCCATGGCGCAAGCGATGACGGCACGCGAGGGCTTCACCGGGTGATCCTTCGTGGTCGGGCCCGCCGATGGTACCGCAACGGCCGCGCGCGGCTCCGGGGCGCTTGAAAGCGGCGCACCGGTCCCCATCTGCGGAACTGAATCCCCAATCCTTTTCCGGAGAGCCCGATGAACGTCCTGTTGCGCACCGAACCCCTGGCCGGCCTCGACGGCCTGCTCGACCAATTCCTGCGCCCCGCCTTCGCGCGGCCGGCCCGCGGCCCCGCGCCGCGCCGCATCCGCGTCGACGTGAAGGAGACGCCCGAAGCCTACGTCGTCCTCGCGGAGCTTCCCGGCGTGAGCAAGGACGCGATCCGCATCGACGTCGAGGCGAACGAGGTCGCGATCGCCACCGAGACGAGCGCCGCACCCGAGTCGAAGGAAGGCGAGAAGTGGCTGCACGTCGAGCGCTACGCCGGAACCTCCGAGCGGCGCTTCGCGCTGCCGGTGGAGGTCGATGCCGCGCGCGCAGCGGCGAAGCTCGCCGACGGCGTGCTCGAGCTCACGCTGCCCAAGAAGGCGCCCTCCGGCGCGCGCAAGGTCGAGGTGCACTGAGCCGGCGCCGCGCAAGCCTCGCGCAAGACGGCCGGGCTTTCGTGCGGCCCCGGGAGGCCCCGTGGGCGAATACGCCTGCGGGGCCTTTTGGTTTCGCGGATGCACCTCTACAATAGCCGGCTCCTTCCGCCCGCCCCATCCCCATGCCCCCGAAGCTTTCCTCCGCTCAGAAGGCCGAGGTCCTCGTCGAGGCCCTGCCGTACATCCAGCGCTTCTACGACCGCACGATCGTGATCAAGTACGGCGGCAACGCCATGACGGACGTTGCGCTGCAGGAGGATTTCGCCGAGGACGTGGTGCTGCTGAAGCTGATCGGCATGAACCCCGTCGTGGTGCACGGCGCGGGCCCGCAGATCGGGGCGCTGCTGCAGAAGCTCGGCAAGCAGAGCGAGTTCATCCAGGGCATGCGCGTGACCGACGAGGAGACGCTCGACGTGGTCGAGATGGTCCTGGGCGGCCTCATCAACCAGGACATCGTGACGCTCATCAACAAGGCGGGCGGCAAGGCCGTGGGCCTCACCGGCAAGGACGGCCACTTCATCCACGCGAGGAAGCTGAAGCTGCCCAGCAAGGAGGACAAGAAGAAGAAGATCGACGTGGGCCTGGTGGGCGAGGTGGTGCGCATCGACCCGGAGATCATCCAGCTCCTCGACTCGCGCGACTTCATCCCGGTGATCGCGCCCATCGGCAGCGACGAGAACGGCGTCGCCTACAACATCAACGCGGACGTCGCCGCGGGCAAGCTCGCGATCACGCTGCAGGCCGAGAAGCTGATCCTGCTCACCAACACCACCGGCGTCCTCGACAGGGACGGCAAGGTCGTGACCGGGCTCAACGCCCAGCGCGTGAAGGACATGATCGACGAGGGCACGATCTCGGGCGGGATGCTGCCGAAGGTGGAATGCGCGCTCGACGCGGTGAAGAACGGCGTGAAGAGCGCGCATATCATCGACGGGCGCGTGTCGCACGCGCTGCTGCTGGAGGTGCTCACCAGCGAGGGCGTCGGCACCCTCATCCGCGGCGCGGCATCCAACCGCACCCACCGCTGACGCGAAAAGGGGTCGCGAAAAGGGGTCAGATTACTTTTTCGTCCCCGGCGAAAAAGTAATCTGACCCCTTTTTCATCGCGAGAGGCGGGCGGCGAGGGCCACGTGGTCCGAGAGCCGCGACCACGAGGGGCCGAGGAGGCGCTCGACCCCGTGGATCTGCAGGTCGCGCACGTAGATGCGGTCGAGCGGAAGGAGCGGCAGCTTCGCCGGGTAGCTCCTCGCGAGGTGCCCCTCCGCGTGCTCGAATACTTCGACCAGCCCCAGCTCGGCGGCGAGATAGTCGCTCGCCTTCTTCTGCCAGTCGTTGAAGTCGCCGGCCACGATGAGGGGGCCGCGGCTGGGCACGGCCGCGCGGATGCGCTCGCACAGCCACTCGAGCTGGAAGCGGCGGCTCCTTCCCCACAGGCCCAGGTGCACGTTGATGCAGTGCAGGCGCTCCTTCCAGCCTTCCAGCTCCACCTCGCAGTGCAGCAGCCCGCGGCTCTCGATGGGATGGTGCGAGATGTCGATGTTCTCCCAGCTCGGGATCGGGTGCAGGCTCACCACGGCGTTGCCGTGATGGCCGTCCTGGTAGACCGCGTTCATGCCGTAGACGCTGTGCGCGCCCTCGTGGCAGAGGAACTCGTGCTGCGCGATCTCGGGCCAGGTGACGTGGCGGCGCGCGTGGCGCTCGTGCCGGCCCTGCACCTCCTGCAGGAACGCGACGTCGGCATTCAGGCTTTCGAGCCGGTCGCGGATGTCGTGCAGCACCAGGCGGCGGTTGAACTGCGAGAGCCCCTTATGGATGTTGTAGGTGACGACGGTGAGCGATCGCGACTCGGGCATGGTCAGGCGTTCCTTCCGGGGAGCGCGAGGATGGCCTTGCGGTTGCTCCAGGAGAACACGCGCTCGGCCGCCTCGCGCCAGGGCACCCATTCGGCCGCCAGGTGCTCGCGCGGCTCGAGGCGCACCGCGAGGCGCTCCGGCACGCGCAGCCCGAACACGTGCTCCGTGTTGCGGGTGACGCCGGGCGCATAGCGGTGGCGCCATACCGGATAGATTTCGTAGACGTTCTGCAAGTTCCAATCCTCGAGCGCGTAGCGGCGGGCGTCGATCCCGGTCTCCTCCATCACCTCGCGCGCGGCGGTGCCCTCGAGCGTCTCGCCCTCGTCCTGGCTGCCGGTCACCGATTGCCAGAAGCCGGGATGGTCGGCGCGCTCGAGGAGCAGCACGTCGAGGGCGGACGTGTAGATCACGATCATCGTCGAGACCGGGATCTTGTGGCTCATGGCGCGCGCATGCGAGCCACCACCTCGCCCTGCGCGGCGAAGAAGGCGTGCGGCATGTCGCGCGTTCGATGGCGCGCCACGGCGTTGCCCGAGGCGTCCACCGCGATCAATCCCACGTCCGCGTCGTAATCGCGGCCGAGGCGGTCGAGCACCTCGTCCACCGCCCCGGCGAGCGTCGCGCCGCGCTGCACCGCCTCCGAGATCGCGCGCGTAGCGAGCGAGCGCATCACGTATTCGCCGGTGCCGGTGGCCGAGGCCGCGGCGTAGGGCGAGGCGTAGTTTCCCGCGCCCGGAATCGGCGAATCGCCCACGCGGCCCACGAGCTTGAGCGTGACCCCACCCGTCGAGGTGGCGGCCGCGAGTACGCCGTTCGTGTCCACCGCGACGGCGCCCACGGTGCCGCCGGCGTATTCCGGATGGTCCTTGAGGAAGCGGCGCATCCTCAGGCTGTGCCTGCCGAGCACGTCGGACAGATGCGCCTTCTTCTCGCGCCAGTCGGCCTCGCGTTGCGGCGTCACCGGGTCGTGGTCGCCGAAGCCCATCACGCGCGCGAAGCGCTGCGCGCCCTCGCCCGCGAGCATCACGTGGTCCGTCTCCTCCATGACTTTGCGCGCGACGAGGACCGGGTTCCTCACGCGCTGCAGCGCGCACACCGCGCCCGCCCGCGCCTCGCGGCTTTCCATCACGCAGGCGTCGAGCTCGCAGAAGCCGTCGAAGTTGAGCACGGCGCCGGTGCCCGCGTTGAAGATCGGGTTGTCCTCGAGCACCACGACCGTGGCGCAGACGGCATCCACCGCCGAGCCGCCCGCGACGAGGATCGCCCGGCCCTTCCCGGCGGCGGCCTTCAACCCCGCGATCGCCTGCGCATCGGAACCGGGCTTCCAGTTTCCAGCTCCCCCATGCGCGATCAATGCAATTGGCACCGGGCCCTCGTTCTATCGGCGTTCATCGGCGTTGATCGGCGGATCACGCCTTCTGGGAATTTCTCAGCCGGATGTGCAGATCCCTCAGCTGTTTCTCGGGCACGGGGCTCGGCGCTTCGACCATCAGGTCCTGCCCGCGCTGCGTCTTGGGGAACGCGATCACGTCGCGGATCTGCTCGACGCCGGACATGAGCGCCACCAGCCGGTCGAAGCCGAACGCGATGCCGCCGTGCGGCGGCGCACCGTAGGAGAGGGCATCGAGCAGGAAGCCGAACTTCGCACGGCTCTCCTCCTCGCCGATGCCGAGCACCCGGAACTGCTTCGCCTGCACCTCGGCGCGATGGATCCGCACCGAGCCGCCGCCGATCTCCCAGCCGTTCAACGCGATGTCGTAGGCCTTCGCGAGCACCTTGCCGGGGTCCTGCTCCATGAACTCGACGTGCTCGTCCTTGGGCGCGGTGAACGGATGGTGCGCGGCGGCCCAGCGGCCCGCGCCCTCGTCGTACTCGTAGGCGGGAAAATCGAGTACCCAGCAGGGACGCCAGCCGGGAGTGAAGTGGCCCTTCTCGTGGCCCACCTTCGCGCGCAGCGCGCCGAGCGCGTCGTTCACGATCTTGCGGCGGTCGGCGCCGAAGAAGATCACGTCGCCCGCCCGCGCACCGGTGCGCTCGAGGATCGCGGCGAGGATCTGCGGCGAGAGGAACTTCACGATCGGCGACTGCAGCCCTTCCTCGTTGGGCTTCGAGGGATCGTTCACGCGGATGTAGGCGAGGCCCTTGGCCCCGTAGATCGCGACGAACGGGGCGAGGTCGTCGAGCTCCTTCCTCGTGAACTGGTCGTTGCCGCCCGGCACGCGCAGCGCCGCGACGCGCCCGTCGCGCAGCTCCGCCGCGGACCTGAACACCTTGAAGCCCGCGTCCTTCATGAGGTCGGTGAGCTCGGTGAGCTCGAGCGTCACGCGCAGGTCCGGCTTGTCGCTGCCGTACCTGGAGGTGGCCTCGGCGTAGGTGAGCCTCGGGAAAGCGCCGAGATCCACGTCGAGCACCTTCCGGAAGAGGTCGCGCACGAGCCCCTCCATGATGTCCTGGATCTCGCGCTCGGTGAGGAACGAGGTCTCGATGTCGATCTGCGTGAACTCGGGCTGGCGGTCGGCGCGCAGGTCCTCGTCGCGGAAGCACTTCACGATCTGGTAGTAGCGGTCGAGCCCGGCCACCATGAGCAGCTGCTTGAAGAGCTGCGGCGATTGCGGCAGCGCGTAGAACTGGCCGTCGTGGATGCGCGAGGGCACCAGGAACTCGCGCGCGCCCTCGGGCGTGGACTTGTAGAGCACCGGCGTCTCGACCTCGATGAAGCCGTTGGCGTCGAGGTAGCCGCGCACCGCGCGCGCGGCCGCGTGGCGCATGCGCAGCGCCTTCTGCATCGGCTCGCGGCGCAGGTCGAGGTAGCGGTACTTCAGGCGAACCTCCTCGGACAGGCGCTCCTCGTCCATCGTGAACGGCGGCGTCACGGAGGGATTGAGGATCTCCAGCTCGTGGGCGAGCACTTCCACCTCGCCGCTCTTCAGGTTCGGGTTGATCGTGCCCTCGGGACGGCGGCGTACGAGGCCGTTCACGCGCAGCACGAATTCGCCGCGCACGCGATCGGCGGTGGCGAAGGTGTCGGCCCGGTCCGGATCGCAGACGACCTGCACGAGGCCCTCGCGGTCGCGCAGGTCGATGAAGATCACGCCGCCGTGGTCGCGCCGGCGGTGCGCCCAGCCGAAGAGCGTCACGGCCTGGCCCAAGTATCGCGTGTCGATGTTGCCGCAGTAGTCGGTTCGCATTCGTTCGTCATTCCCGCGCAGGCGGGAATCCATTGGGGCACTGGCGGTCCCCGTCGTCCCGGGGACGACGGCCCTGCGTCGAATCCTTCGCCTCGATCTTCCGCGCCGTCGCCTACGTTCTCGGCAACGGCCGCGGATTGGGGTCGGTCCCGGAGTGGTTCCTCTCGGGCCGCGGGAAGCGATAGGCGGGTTCGGCGACGCCCATCGAGATGATGTACTTCAGCGCGTCGTCGACGCTCATCTCGAGCGGATGCGTCTCGGAGCGGGGCACGATGAGGAAGAACCCCGCCGTGATGTTCGGCGTGGTCGGAACGAAGACGGAGATCTGGTCCGTGCCGAGGATTTCGGCGACCTCGTTCATGGGGGTGCCCGTGACGAGCGCGACGGTCCAGGCGCCGGCGTGCGGATAGCGCACGAGCACCGCGCGGCGGAACGCCTTGCCCTCGGGCGAAAAGAGCGTGTCGCTGATCTGCTTCACGCCGCCGTAGATCGAGCGGACGATCGGGATGCGCGTGAGCAGCGCGTCGCCGAGAGCGAGCAGGCGGCGGCCGAAGAGGTTTGCGGCGAGCGCTCCGGTGGCGAGCACGATGGCCGCGGTGAGGATGATGCCCAGTCCCGGCACGTGGAAGCCGAACAGGGCTTCGCTGCGGAAGCGATCGGGCAGCAGCCGCAGCGACTGGTCCATCACGTCCACGATCAGCGCCAGCACCCACAGCGTGATGCCGAGCGGGATCCACACCAGCAGTCCCGCGACGAAATAGCGGCGCAGCATGCTCATCGCGGGATTCGCGCGAAGCGAGGCGGGACGGCGTGGCGGCGGGCGCGCGTCAGTGGCACGCGCAGCCGCCGCTCCCGCAACCTCCGCTCGCCTTCTTCTCACCGTCCGCCGGCTTCGATTCGCCCTTCGCGGCTTCCGCGGGCTTGGCGGCAGGCTTCGCGCCGCCGTTCTTGAAGTCGGTGGCATACCAGCCGCTGCCCTTCAGATGGAAGCCGGCCGCGGTGACCATCTTCGAGAAGCTCGGCTTCCCGCACGCGGTGCACACGGTCAGGGGCGCGTCGCCGATCTTCTGCAGGAACTCCTGCTGGTGGCCGCAGCTTTCGCACCGATACTCGTAAATCGGCATGGTCTCTCCCAATCTCGAAATCACATTTTAACAGAGGCACTTGCGCGGCTTGTGCGGCGCGTCATGGACGCCGGCGCGAGGCGTCCCCGGACCCGAACTGGGGGCGAGCGCCCGCGAGCGCACGCCGAGCGCATCCGAGGGCTCAGGAGGGGCGCCGGCTCTCGAGAGCGGCGATGCGCGCCTCGATGGGCGGGTGGCTCGCGAACAGGCCGAGGAACCGATTGCCCTCGGCGATGCCATGCGCCTGGAAGGCCTGCGGAAGCGCGCCCTGCTCGAGGCCGCCCAGGCGGCGCAGCGCCGCGATCATCTGGCGCGGAGTGCCGAGGAGCGTGGCGGAGCCCGCGTCGGCACGGAATTCGCGCCAACGCGAGAACCACGCCACGATGATCGAGGCGGCGACGCCGAAGAGGATCTCGCATGCGATCACGGTGACGTAGTAGCCCATGCCCAGGCCGCGCTCGGTGCGGAAGACCGCACGGTCCACGATGTAGCCCACCACGCGCGAGAGGAACACGACGAACGTGTTCACCGTGCCCTGGATGAGCGTGAGCGTGACCATGTCGCCGTTCGCGACGTGCGAGAGCTCGTGGCCCAGCACCGCCTCCACCTCGTCGTGGGTCATCGACTGCAGCAGCCCCGTGGAGACCGCGACGAGCGCGGAATTCTTGAAAGCGCCGGTCGCGAACGCGTTGGGCGCGCCCTCGTAGACCGCCACCGTGGGCATCGCCACGCCGGCTTTGTCGGCAAGGTGACGCACGGTGTCCAGGAGCCAGCGCTCGTCCGCGCTTTGCGGCGCATCGATCACGCGGGCGCCGGTGCTCCACATCGCCATGGTCTTGCTGAGGAGCAGCGAGATGAACGAGCCGGCGAAGCCGACGATCACCGAGAAGATCGCGAGCGCGCCCACGTTGAGGCCGCTGCCCGCGAGATAGCGGTTCACGCCGAGGATCGAGAGCGTGATGGACAGCACCAGCCCCACAGCGAGATTGGTGACCAGGAACAGGGCGATTCTCTTCATGGGTTGCCTGCCTTCGCGAAATCGTCTCCCACGCTTGCTTCCCGTTCCCCGGGAGAGCGCCGGGGAGAGGGTCCGCAAGTCATGTGGGGACGGCCGCGGGCTTCAAAAGGGGATGTCGTCCTCGAAATCGTCGAACTTGCCGCCGGCCTTCGCGGCCGCCGGTTTGGACGCCGCGGGACGCGCGGGCGCCCCCTCGCCCCGGTCCGTATCGCGTTCCGGAGCCGCCCCGCCCATGCCCTGGCGCGAGCCGAGCATCTGCATGGCGTTCGCCACGATCTCGGTGCTGTACTTGTCCTGGCCGTCCTTGTCCTGCCACTTGCGCGTCTGCAGGCGCCCCTCGACGTAGACCTGGCTGCCCTTCTTGAGGTATTCGCCCGCGATCTCGGCCAGCTTGCCGAAGAAGGCGACGCGGTGCCACTCGGTCTTCTCCTGCTTCTCGCCGTTCTTGTCCTTCCACGCTTCCGTGGTCGCGACCGAGATATTCGTGATCGCCGCGCCGTCGGGCATGTAGCGCGTCTCGGGGTCGCGTCCGAGGTTGCCGATGAGGATCACCTTGTTGACGGATGCCATGACTTCTTCCTTTCCTGGAGGCGGGTTGTGCCGCTAGTGCCCGGCGACGCTCGAGGCCGCGGGGACGAATTCGCCCATGTTCCACGCGACGCCGAGCCAGGCGAGCAGGAGCACGAGGCAGGCGCCGAGCGTGGCGGCGAAGCCGAAATGCTGGGCGATGACGCCGCCCGCGGCCGATCCGACGAACGTGCCGAGGAACTGTACGCTGGAATAGACCCCGGTGGCGGCGCCCCGCGCATCGCGCGGCGCCGCGCGCGAGACGAGCGCGGGCAGCTTCGCTTCCAGAACGTTGAACCCCGCGAAGAAGATGACCAGCGCCGCCGCCATCGTGCCGACGCTCGAGAGCCCGACGGCGAGGAGGGCCACGCCGCACGCGAGCACGCCGACCGCGCCGAGGAACACCGGCCGCTCGCGGCGCGCGGTGCGCGCGGCGATCGCGGGCATCATGAGGAGGATCCCGGCCGCCATCGCCCCGAGATAGATCCACCAGTGGTGCGCCTCCGGCAGGCCGGCGCGCACGAGCGCGACCGGCGTCACGACGAACATCGCCATGAGCACCGTGTGCAGCGTGAAGATCCCGAAGTCCAGGCGCAGCAGCTCGGGCAGCCGCAGGACCTCGGAGAACGCCATCGCCGCCGGCGAGCGCTGGGTGACGGGCGCGTCCGGAACCACCCAGTACGCGACGGCCATGGCCGCGATCGCGAGCGTGCCGGTGATGGCGAAGATGCCGTGGATGCCGACCCACTGCTCGAGGGAGGGCGCGGCGACGAACGAGACGGCGAAGGCGGCGCCGATGGTCGAGCCGATGATCGCCATCGCCTTGCTGCGCTGGGTCTCGCGCGTGAGGTCGGCGGCGAACGCGATGGCGACCCCGGAGATCGCGCCCACGCCCTGCAGGACGCGGCCGGCGATCATCCCGGCCGGGGAGGTGCTCGAGGCGCAAAGGAAGCTGCCGGCGGCCATCGCGGCGAGGCCCGCGTAGAGGAGGGGCTTCCTGCCGAAGCGGTCCGACAGGCGCCCCATGGGGATCTGCAGCAGCGCCTGGGTGAGGCCGTAGACGCCGATGGCGATGCCGGCGAGCTCCAGGTTCCAGCCCGGCTGGGCCTGGGCCCACAGGGTGAAGACCGGCAGGATGATGAACATCCCGAGCATGCGCAGCCCGAAGATCGAGGCGAGCGAAAGGCTCGCTCGCAGCTCGCTGCGGCTCATGCGGGCCGGAGAATTCACCGGGATTTTCGGGACGTGGAGCGGGAAAGGGGCCTCAGGTATATTAGCAGATTGCCCCATGGAAACGATCCGCATCCGCGGCGCGCGCACGCACAACCTACGGAACGTCAGCCTCGACATTCCGCGCAACCGCCTCGTCGTCGTCACGGGCCTGTCGGGCTCCGGAAAATCGTCCCTCGCTTTCGACACCCTCTACGCCGAGGGCCAGCGGCGCTACGTCGAGTCGCTCTCCGCGTACGCGCGCCAGTTCCTGCAGCTCATGGAGAAGCCGGACGTCGACCTGATCGAGGGGCTCTCGCCCGCGATCGCGATCGAGCAGAAGGCGACCTCGCACAATCCGCGCTCCACCGTGGGTACCGTGACCGAGATCCACGACTACATGCGGCTCCTCTTCGCGCGCGTGGGCGACCCCTATTGCCCGGAGCACCAGGTGAAGCTCGCCTCGCAGAGCGTGTCGCAGATGGTCGACCACGTGCTGGCGCTCCCCGACGGCACGCGCGTGATGATCCTCGCCCCGCTCGTGGTGGGCCGCAAGGGCGAGCAGCTGGAGCTCATCGACGAGCTGCGCGCGCAGGGTTTCGTCCGCCTGCGCATCGACGGCGAGGTGCACGAGATCGACCAGCTGCCGAAGCTCGACCGCAACCGCAAGCACACGATCGAGATCGCGATCGACCGCGTGAAGATCGACGCGGATCCCGCGCGCAGCGGCGGCATCAAGCAGCGCCTCGCCGAATCCTTCGAGACGGCCCTGCGCCACGCCGACGGCCGGGCGCTCGCCGTGGAGGTGGACGCCGGCAGGGAGCACCTCTTCTCGGCGCGCTTCGCCTGCCCGATCTGCAGCTACTCGATCGCGGAGCTCGAGCCGCGCCTCTTCTCGTTCAACAACCCGATGGGTGCCTGCCCGCGCTGCGACGGCCTGGGCGAGATCACGTTCTTCGACCCGAAGCGCGTGGTCGCCTTCCCGCACCTGTCGCTCGCCGGCGGGGCGATCCGCGGCTGGGACCGCCGCAACCAGTTCTACTTCTCGATGCTCGCCTCGCTCGCGCAGCACTACGGCTTCGACGTGGAGGCGCCGTTCGAGTCGCTCCCGGAGCGCGCGCAGAAAGTGGTGCTGGAGGGCTCGGGCGAGGAGAAGATCGCCTTCCGCTATCCGGGCGAGAAGGGCCGCCCGACGCTGAAGCAGCACGCCTTCGAGGGGATCGTCCCGAGCCTCGAGCGGCGCCACCGCGAGACCGAGTCGATCGCGGTGAAGGAGGAGCTCGCCAAGTACCTCAATACGCGCGCCTGCCCGGAATGCGGCGGCACGCGGCTGCGCGTCGAGGCGCGCAACGTGCGCGTGGCCGGGCGCACCATCCACGAGCTCTCGTCCCTGCCGCTCGCGCAGGCCCAGCCGTTCTTCGAGGCGCTGCAGCTCGAAGGAAGCCGCAAGGCGATCGCCGAGAAGATCGTGCGCGAGATCGCGAATCGCATGCAGTTCCTGCTGAACGTGGGCCTCGATTACCTCTCGCTCACGCGCTCGGCCGACACGCTCTCCGGAGGCGAGGCGCAGAGGATCCGCCTCGCGAGCCAGATCGGCTCGGGGCTCACCGGCGTCATGTACGTGCTCGACGAGCCGTCCATCGGCCTGCACCAGCGCGACAACGAACGCCTCATCGCCACGTTGAAGAGCCTGCGCGACCTCGGCAACTCCGTGATCGTCGTCGAGCACGACGAGGAGGCGATCCTCGCCGCGGACCACGTGATCGACATGGGGCCCGGAGCGGGCCTGCACGGCGGCGAGATCGTCGCGAGCGGCCCGCCCGGGGAGATCCTGCGCAATCCCGCCTCGCTCACCGGGCAATACCTCTCGGGCCGCAAGGCGATCGCGGTTCCGGCGCGGCGCCACAAGGCCGATCCGGGCAAGCACCTGCGCATCGTCGGCGCCCGCGGCAACAACCTGAAGGACGTGACGGTGGACATCCCGGTGGGGCTCCTCGTCGCGATCACCGGCGTCTCGGGCTCGGGCAAGTCCACGCTCATCAACGACACGCTCTACAACGCGGTCGCGCACCACCTCTACGGCTCGACGGCCGAGGCCGCCGGGCACGAGGCGATCGAGGGCCTCGACCACTTCGACAAGGTGATCAACGTCGACCAGAGCCCGATCGGGCGCACGCCGCGCTCGAACCCCGCCACGTACACCGGGCTCTTCACGCCGATCCGCGACCTCTTCGCCGGCGTGCCGGAGTCGCGCGCGCGCGGCTACGGCCCGGGGCGCTTCTCGTTCAACGTGAAGGGCGGGCGCTGCGAGGCGTGCCAGGGCGACGGCCTCATCAAGGTGGAGATGCACTTCCTGCCGGACATCTACGTGCCGTGCGACGTGTGCCACGGCAAGCGCTACAACCGCGAGACGCTCGAGATCCTCTACAAGGGCAAGCCCATCCACGAGGTGCTCGACCTGACCGTGGAGCAGGCGCACGGCTTCTTCGCCTCGGTGCCGGCGATCGCCCGGAAGCTCGGCACGCTCCTCGAGGTGGGCCTGGGCTACATCAAGCTCGGCCAGAGCGCGACCACGCTCTCGGGCGGGGAGGCGCAGCGCGTGAAGCTCTCGCTCGAGCTGTCCAAGCGCGACACGGGACGCACGCTCTTCATCCTCGACGAGCCCACCACGGGCCTGCACTTCCACGACATCGACCTGCTGCTCAAGGTGCTCCACCGCCTGCGCGACCATGGCAACACCGTGGTCGTGATCGAGCACAACCTCGACGTCGTGAAGACCGCCGACTGGGTGATCGACCTGGGGCCCGAGGGAGGCAACGGCGGCGGCCGCGTCATCGCGCAGGGGACGCCCGAGCTGGTGAGCCAGGCGCAGGAGAGCTTCACGGGACGGTTCCTGCGCTCGGTGCTCGAGCCGGCCCCACGCCGCACGGCCGCCACCGGCTGATGGATCCGCGCGAGCTGCTGCTCGGGAGCTTCCAGGCCGCGCTCGCCGCCGCCGATCCCCTTCGCATCGTGCCTCGCGAGCTTCCCGCGCCGCCTCGCGGGCGCACGGTGGTCGTCGGTGCCGGAAAGGCCGCCGCCTCGATGGCGCTCGCCGTGGAGACGCACTGGCCGGCGCACGCATCCCTCGAGGGCATCGTGATCACGCGCTACGGCCATGGGCTTGCGACCAAGCGCATCCGAGTCGTCGAGGCGGGACACCCGGTGCCCGACGAGCACGGCGAAGCGGCCGCGCGCGAGATCCTCGCACTCGCCCGCACGCTCACCGAGGACGACCTGCTCCTCGCGCTCGTCTCGGGCGGCGGATCGTCGCTGCTCGCGCTGCCGGTTCCCGAGGTGCCCATGGCGCAGCTCAAGGCGGTCACGCGCTCGCTGCTGGCGAGCGGCGCGCCGATCCAGGACATGAACACCGTGAGGAAGCACCTCTCCGCGATCCAGGGCGGGCGCCTCGCCGCCTCGACGCGTGCCGCCGTCCTCGCGCTCGTGATCTCCGACGTGACGGGCGACGATCCGACGCACATCGCCTCCGGGCCGTGCACGGCCGATCCCACCACCTACGCCGACGCGCTCGAGATCCTGAGGCGCTACGACGTGGATGCGCCCCCGGCGGTGAAGGCGCACCTCGAGCGCGGCGCGCGCGGAGCCGAGCCGGAGACGCCGAAGCCCGGAGACGCCGCGCTCGCGCGCGCCGAGACCCGCGTCGTCGCCTCCGCGCACGCGAGCCTGGAAGCGGCAGCGCGGTTCGTTCGCGCGCAGGGCGTGATGCCCCTCGTGCTGGGCGACAGCGTGACCGGCGAGGCCTCCGAGGTGGCGAAGGTGTACGCCGCGCTCGCCCGCGAGGTGCGCGTGCATTCGCACCCGGCGAAAGCGCCCGCGGCGCTCATCTCGGGCGGGGAGACGACGGTCACGGTGCGCGGCAACGGCCGCGGCGGGCGCTGCAGCGAGTTCCTGCTGTCGCTCGCGATCGAGCTCGCCGGCCTCGAGGACACGTGGGCCCTCGCGTGCGACACCGACGGCATCGACGGAAGCGAGGACAACGCGGGCGCGGTCCTCACGCCGGACTCGCTCGCGCGCGCGGCCTCGGCACAGCTGCACCCGAAGAGCCTGCTCGCGGACAACGACGGCTACGGATTCTTCGCGGCGCTGGGCGACCTCGTCGTCACCGGCCCCACGCGCACCAACGTGAACGACTATCGGGTGATCCTCGTACGATGAGCCGCGCCACGGCCGCGCTCGCCGCCTATCGCGATCGCGGAGCCGGGGCGGCGGCGCGCAGGCTCGCGGCAAGCGCCGCCGCGTCGACCTGGTAGAGGACGAACTCCTCGCCGCCGGTCGAGGGATTGCGCACGGCGAATACGGGCCTCGCATAGGCGCCGATGGATCGGAGCGTCCGCAAGGGATCCCCGTTGCCGCCGCGAAGGTCGGTCTTGAAGATGTGCGAGGCGATCACGTGCGTGGTCCCGGAGTCGAGGATCTCCCGCGCAAGGCGCCCCGGCGTCCAGTCGTAGTCGTACGGCACGCCTTCGCGGCCCCCGAGCGCGGCGACATACTCCGGGCGCATCCACATCACCTTCGAGCCGGGCCGGGTGACGCGCCCGAGCGACTCCAGCCCCGCGAGGACCGCCAGCTGCTTGCCGGCGAGAGCGTGCGCGCGAGCCCCGTTCACGGTCGTGTAGTAGTCGGTGATGCCCGAGAACGTGCGCGGGGAAGGCGGCAGGACCGGCGTGCGATCGTCCGCCCTTTCCTGCACCATCTGCAGCGCCGGCGCGCAAAGCACGGCCGGCACGGCGAGGGCGCCCCACGCGATCCACGTGCCCCGACGCCCCGCCGGCCGCGCGAGCGCGAAGACCGCTTCCCCGGCGTGGAGCAGCATCAAGGGAAGGACCGGGTAGAGCAGGCGGCGCACCGCTTCCTCGCCGAACACCCAGCCGAAGACGAGGGGAAGATAGGCGATGACATACCAGCCGTCCAGGCGGGCGTCGCGCGCAGCGCGCACCGCCCCAGCGAGGGCCGCGATTCCCAGCAATACGAACGCACCGATCGCGGGAAGCGGAATCGCGGCGTCGCCCGCGAAGGACGCGATCCAGCCTTCGAAGAACGAGCGCGCGCCGACCTCGAGCATCAACGCGGGATCGTGCAGCCACGCGTGCACCACCGCGGCGCCGAGCCCCGCGTAGCCCGCGTCGCCCGCCGTGGGACGCAGCACCAGCCACAACGCCTCGAGCGCGAGGGACGGAAGGAGCGCGACGAGCAAGTGTGCGCCGGACGGTTGCGCGCGGTGCGCGCGCCGCCACGCTGCCCAGGCGAGGAATGCGGCGAGGAGCGCCACGCCCGCCGCGCGGGTGAGCACGGCGGCCGCCAGCAGCAAGCCGAAGCCGAGCCAGCGCCCGGCCCGCCCACTGCCCGCTTCGAGCCACCTCGCGTGGAAGTAGAGCGCGAGGAGCGAGACGAAGAGGTACGCAGGCTCGCTGAGGATCCCCTTGATGCTCACCCACGCGTCGGGCGTGAGGAGGAAGGCGAGGACCACGATCGCGCCTGCGGCTTCCGATCGCAGGCGCAGCGCCGCGTGGCGCTGGAGCACGAACAGCGCCGCCACCGCGAAAGCGGCGACCACGCGATGCGCGATCGCGAGGTCGGTCGCGCCTCCCGAGACCGCGAGCGCGAGCGGGAAGACGGGGGGAAAATGGGAGCACAAACCGACCCACGGAAGCAGGAAGGGGCCCGCGCTGCCCGCGAGATAGCGCGCCAGCGCGAGGTAGCTCACGCTGTCGTCGCCGATGCTGGCGATGCCCTCGGTGCCCGCGAAGTGCAGCAGCGCCGGCGCCGCCAGAAGCGCGAGCGCCGCGCCGACGAGCGGCCCCCGGAAGCGCAAAAGCCGGCGCGAGGGCCGGCCTTCGTGGGTGGCGACGCCGTTCAAGCGGTCGCGGCTTCCTTGCGCGCGCGCTTCGCGGGCTTCTTCGCCTCGCCGCCCTCGCCTTCGCCCGCTTCGGCGGGACGGTCGACGAGCTCGACGAGCGCCATCGGCGCGTTGTCGCCCTGGCGGAAGCCGAACTTGAGGATGCGCAGGTACCCGCCGTTCCTCGCCTTGTAGCGCGGGCCCAGCTCGCCGAAGAGCTTGACCACCGTGTCGCGGTCGCGCAGGCGGTCGAAGGCGAGGCGCTTGTTGGCGAGCGTGTCGGTCTTGCCGAGCGTGATGATCGGCTCGGCCACGCGGCGCAGCTCCTTCGCCTTCGGGAGCGTGGTGCGGATCGCCTCGTGCTTGAGGAGCGACACGGTCATGTTGCGCAGCATCGCGAGGCGATGGCTGCTGGTGCGGTTGAGCTTGCGCAGCCCGTGGCGGTGACGCATTTCGATTTCCTTTCGTGATCTCTTGGGTTATGCACCCTTGTTGGTATTGTGGTTATGAACGGCGCCACGAAGCGGGGGACAGACCCCGATGTCGTGGGCCAGCGGGGCTTGCGGCAATTCCCCCGCGCATGAATTGGGGCCTGTCCCCCTTATTTCGTGAGCCCCGCCACCGGCCAGTTCTCGAGCTTCATGCCCAGCGTGAGGCCCTTGGAGGCGAGCACTTCCTTGATCTCGTTCAACGACTTGCGCCCGAGGTTCGGCGTCTTCAGCAGCTCGTTCTCGGTGCGCTGGATGAGGTCGCCGATGTAGTAGATGTTCTCGGCCTTGAGGCAGTTGGCCGAGCGCACCGTGAGCTCCAGGTCGTCGACCGGCTGCAGCAGGATGGGATCGACCTGCGGCTGGGCGGCCTCCTGGCGCTCCTCGCTCGTCGACTGGAGCGAGGCGAACACCGAGAGCTGGTCCACCAGCACGCTCGCCGAGTAGCGCACCGCCTCCTCCGGCTCGATCACGCCGTTGGTCTCGATGTCGATCACGAGGCGGTCGAGGTCCGTGCGCTGCTCCACGCGCGCGCTCTCCACCTGGTAGCTCACGCGGCGCACCGGCGAGAACGAGGCGTCGAGCAGGATCGAGCCGATGGAGCGCGAGTCGTCCTGGCGGCGCGACGTGGCCGGCACGTAGCCGCGGCCCTTCTCGATCTTGATCGTCATGTCGATCTTGCCGCCCTGCGTGAGGTGGGCGATCACGTGCTCCGGATTGACGATCTCGACGTCGTGCGTCTGCTCGATGTCGGACGCGATGACCGGGCCCGGCGTGGATTTCTTGAGCTTGAGCGTGGCCTCCGAGCGGTTGTGCAGCTTCATCACCACGCCCTTGAGGTTGAGGATCACGTCGACCACGTCCTCCTGCACGCCCTCGATCGTCGAGTACTCGTGCAGCACGCCCGCGATCTTCACCTCGGTCGCGGCGTACCCGGGCATCGAGGAGAGGAGGATGCGGCGCAGGGCATTGCCCAGCGTATGGCCGTACCCCCGCTCGAAGGGCTCCATGATCACCTTCGCGTGGGTGGGCGAGAGGTTCTGTACGTCGATGATGCGGGGCTTCAGGAAATTCGTGGCGGTGCTTTGCATTCGGGGGTACCTCTGCCAGATGCGTTAGAGGAAGCGAGCACGCGCTGCGTGGCTCCGTCCTTCGGGTGCGGCGGGTTCAGCGTTACTTCGAGTAAAGTTCGACCACCAGCTGTTCGTTCACGTCGGAAGCGAACTCCGAGCGCTCGGGCAGTTGCTTGAACGTGCCCTTGAAGTTCTTCGCGTCCACCTCGACCCAGCTCGGGAACCCGTTCTGCTCGGCGAGGTCCAGCGACGACTTGATGCGCAGCTGGCTGCGCGACTTCTCGCGCACCCCGACCGTGTCCTGGGCGCGCAGCAGGTACGAGGGGATGTTCACGGGCTTGCCGTTCACCTCGATCGCGCGGTGCGAGACGAGCTGGCGCGCCTCGGCCCGCGTGGAAGCGAAACCCATGCGGTAGACGACGTTGTCCAGGCGGCTCTCGAGCATCTGCAGCAGCACCTCACCGGTGGCGCCGCGCTTGGTGATCGACTTGTCGAAGTATTTCCGGAACTGGCGCTCGAGCACCCCGTACATGCGCCGGATCTTCTGCTTCTCGCGCAGCTGCGTGCCGTATTCGGAGATACGTGTCGACTTGGCGCCGTGCTGGCCGGGCCGCGAGTCGAGCTTGCACTTCGTGTCGAGCGAGCGGCGGGCGCTCTTGAGGAAGAGGTCGGTGCCTTCCCGGCGCGAGAGCTTGCACTTGGGTCCGATATAGCGTGCCACGGTGTTCTCCTGGGTCTCTTTACATAGGGGCGGCCGCGCCTCGCGGCAACCCCGGGTGCGTTACATGCGCCGGCGCTTGGGCGGCCGGCAGCCGTTGTGCGGCACCGGCGTCACGTCCGCGATCGACACGATCTTCAGGCCCAGGGCGTTGAGGGCCCGTACGGCCGATTCCCGTCCCGGGCCCGGGCCCTTGATGCGGACCTCGAGGTTCTTCACGCCGTGCTCCTGGGCGGCGCGTCCGGCCGCCTCCGCCGCCACCTGGGCGGCGAACGGGGTGGACTTGCGCGAGCCCTTGAAGCCCGCGGCGCCCGACGTGGCCCACGAAAGGGCGTTGCCCTGGCGGTCGGTGATCGTGATGATGGTGTTGTTGAAGGATGCGTGGACGTGGGCGATGCCCTCGGACACGGTCTTCTTCACCTTTTTGCGTACCCGCGCTGCAGCCGGTGCCTTTGCCATTCTCTCTATCCTCGTCTATGCGGTCAGGTCGCTGCCTTGGAAAGGCGCACGGCCTTGCGCGGGCCCTTGCGGGTGCGCGCGTTGGTGCGGGTGCGCTGGCCGCGCACGGGCAGGCCCTTCTTGTGGCGCACGCCGCGGTAGCAGCCGAGGTCCATCAGCCGCTTGATGTTCATCGACACCTCGCGGCGCAGGTCCCCCTCGACCGTGAACTTGGTGACCTGCTCGCGCAGCTTGTCCATCTCCGCGTCGGTGAGGTCCTTGATCCTGGTCGAGCGGTTCACGCCCGCCACGTCGCAGATCATGTTCGCGCGCGAGCGGCCGATGCCGAAGATCGCCGTGAGCGCGATCGAGGCGTGCTGCTGGTTGGGGATGTTGATTCCTGCAATACGGGCCATGTTTGTCCTCGATTGAGCGTCGCGCGCCGGCCTTTAGCCCTGGCGCTGCTTGTGGCGCGGGTCGGTGCAGATCACGCGCACCACGCGCTTGCGCCGCACGATCTTGCACTTGCGGCAGATTTTCTTGACGGAAGCCTGCACTCGCATCGCCGTTTCTCCTTACTTGGCCCGGAAGGTGATCCGCGCCTTGGTCAAATCGTAGGGCGTGAGCTCCACGGTCACCTTGTCGCCCGGGAGGATGCGGATGTAGTGCATGCGCATCTTCCCGGAAATATGCCCGAGGACCACGTGGCCGTTCTCGAGCTTCACCCGGAACATCGCGTTGGGGAGCATCTCGAGGATCTCCCCCTGCATCTGGATGGTCTCTTCCTTCGCCATGACCGACCGAGACCCTAGCGCACCGGAAAGCCCGAGCCGCCCTTGAAGTTCGCCTTCTTGAGCAGGCTTTCATACTGGTGCGACATGAGGTAGGCCTGCAGCTGCGCCATGAAATCCATCGTCACCACCACCGTGATGAGCAGCGACGTGCCGCCGAAGTAGAACGGCACGTTGTAGTTGCTGCGCAGGAACTCCGGCAGCAGGCACACGAGCGTGATGTAGATCGCGCCGATCAGCGTGAGCCGCGTGATGATGCGGTCCACGTAGCGCGCCGTCTGATCCCCGGGCCGGATGCCCGGCACGAAAGCCCCGCTCTTCTTCAGGTTGTCCGCCGTCTCCTTCGAGTTGAAGACCAGCGCCGTGTAGAAGAAGCAGAAGAAGACGATCGCCGCCGCATAGAGCGCGATGTACAGCACCTGTCCCGGCGCGAGCGCCGCCGACACATCCTTCAGCCAGCCGAGGTACTGGTGCGACCCGAACCAGTTCGCGAGCGTCGCCGGGAAGAGGATGATCGACGAGGCGAAGATCGGCGGGATCACGCCGGACATGTTGAGCTTGAGCGGCAGGAACGAGCTCTGCCCTCCGTAGAGGCGGTTGCCGACCTGGCGCTTGGCATAGTTCACGAGGATGCGCCGCTGGCCCTTCTCGATGAACACCACCACCGCCGTGACCAGCACCACCACCGCGAACACCAGGATCGCGGCGAAGACGGTCATCGCCCCGGTGCGCACCAGCTCGAGGGTGCCGCCCATCGCCGCGGGCAGCCCCGCCACGATGCCGCCGAAGATAATCATCGAGATGCCGTTGCCGATGCCGCGCTCGGTGATCTGCTCGCCCAGCCACATCAGGAACATGGTGCCGGTGGTGAGGGTGATCACCGTCGTGAAGCGGAAGGCGAGGCCCGGGTCGAGCACGAGGCCGCGCTGCGACTCGAGCGCGATCGAGATGCCGAGCCCCTGGAAGAGCGAGAGCACCACCGTGCCGTAGCGCGTGTATTGCGTGATCTTGCGCCGTCCCGACTCCCCCTCCTTCTTGAGCGCCTCGAGCTGCGGCGAGACGACCGTGAGGAGCTGCATGATGATCGACGCCGAGATGTACGGCATGATCCCGAGCGCGAAGATGGTGAAGCGGCGCAGCGCCCCGCCCGAGAACATGTTGAACATGTCCAGGATGCCGCCGCTGTTCTGCTGGAAGAGCTTCGCGAGCTCGTTCGGATCGATGCCCGGCACGGGGATGTGCGCGCCGACGCGGTAGACCACGAGCGCGCCCAGCAGGAACCACAGCCGGCGCTTCAGGTCGCCGAGCTTGCCGAGGGTCGCAAAGGGATTGGCCGCCAAATCGCTCTCCGGTTACTTCGACGCCGCGGGCTGCTTCTTCGGGAGCTTCTTCGGGGCGACCGCGGCCACGAGCGCCGCGACGGACCCGCCGGCCTTCTCGATCGCCGCGCGCGCCCCCTTGCTCGCACCGATGCCCGAGACCTGGAAGGCCTTGGACACGTCGCCGGCGAGAATGATCTTCGCGCGCTCGGCGGAGGCCGGCACGAGGCCCGCCTTCTTGAGGCTCGCGAGGTCCACGGCCGCGCCGTCGACGCGCGCGAGGTCGCCCGAGCGCACTTCGGCCGCCTTCACGATGGTCACGGCGAGGAAGCCGCGCTTGGGCAGGCGCCGCTGCAGCGGCATCTGGCCGCCCTCGAAGCCCACCTTGTGGAAGCCGCCTGCGCGGGACTTCTGCCCCTTGTGGCCGCGGCCCGCGGTCTTGCCCAGGCCCGAGCCGATCCCGCGCCCGACGCGCCGGCGCGCCTTGCGAGCGCCGGCGCCCGGTTTCAGCGTGTTGAGTTCCATCGTCCTATTCCTCGACCTTCAACAGGTAGCTCACCCGGTTGATCATGCCGCGCACCGCCGGCGTATCCGTGAGCTCCACGGTATGCTCGCGGTGGCGCAGCCCCAGGCCCTTCACCGATTCGCGATGCTTGGCGATGGTGCCGGGCAGCCCCTTCACGAGGGTAACCTTGATCTTCTTGCCGGCGCTCTCCGGCTTGCTCCGCTTCTCGGCCATGTCCGTTCTCAGGCGATCTCTTCGACCTTCTTGCCGCGCTTGGCCGCGATCTCCGATGGGCGGCGCTGTTGCAGCAGGCCGTCCAGGGTGGCGCGCACGACGTTGTAGGGATTGGTCGAGCCGTGGCACTTGGCGGAGATGTTGCTGACGCCCATCACCTCGAAGACCGCGCGCATGGCGCCGCCCGCCTTGATGCCGTTGCCCTCGACCGCGGGCTTCATCATCACGCGCGTCGCGCCATGGCGGCCGAGCACGTCGTGGTGGATGGTCCCCGACTTGAGGGGAATCTTCACCAGGTTGCGCCGCGCCTGCTCCATGGCCTTCTGCACCGCGACCGGAACCTCGCGCGCCTTGCCCTTGCCCATGCCGATCGAGCCGTCGCCGTCGCCCACCACCGTGAGCGCCGCGAAGCCCAGGATGCGCCCGCCCTTCACCACCTTGGTGACGCGGTTCACCGAGATCATCTTCTCGCGCAGGCCGTCGCTCTTCTCGTCGGACCCGCCCCGGTTGTCCATCTTGCCCATCTTCGCCATGTGCAGTCCTCAGAACTTGAGACCGCCCTCGCGGGCGGCTTCGGCCAGCGCTTTCACGCGGCCGTGGTAGCTGAATCCGGCGCGGTCGAACGCCACCTCGGTGACGCCGGCCGCTCTTGCCTTCTCGGCGATGCGCTTGCCGACCGCGGCCGCCGCTTCCTTGCCGGCGCTCTTCGGATGCAGCGCGCGCATCTCCTTCTCGAGCGTCGAGGCGGACGCGAGCACCTTACCGCCGCTCGCATCGATCACCTGGGCGTAGATGTGCTGGTTGGTGCGGTGCACCGCGAGCCGAACCGCCTCCTGCCGCGCGATGCGCACGCGGGTCTTCGCCGCGCGGCGCGTTCTCGAAATCTTCTTGTCCATGTCCTAGTTCCCCTGCCGGAGCGGCTGCCGGACGAGCCGAGCGGGAGCTTGCCGCCCGCTCGAACGATCGCCCCGATATCCGAACATCGCGCGAATCATCACTTTTTCTTGGTCTCTTTCAGCGCTACCTTCTCGCCCGCATAGCGCACGCCCTTGCCCTTGTACGGCTCGGGGCTCTTGTAGGCGCGGATCTCGGCGGCGACCTGCCCGACCTGCTGGCGGTCCACGCCCTTGATCACGATCTCGGTCTGCGTCGGCGTCTCGGCCTTCACGCCCTCGGGCAGGGCGTGCACGATCGGGTGCGAGAAGCCGAGCGTAAGGTTCAGCTTGTTGCCCTGCGCCTGCGCGCGGTAGCCCACTCCGACCAGCGTGAGGCGCTTCTCGAAGCCGCTCTTCACGCCGTTCACCATGTTCGCGACGACCGCGCGCATGGTGCCGGAGAGCGCGTTCGCTTCCTTGCTCTCGTTGGCGGCGGCGAAGGTGACCTTGTCGCCGTCGCGCTTCACGAGCACGTCGCGCGCGATGCGCTGCTTGAGCGTTCCGAGCGGGCCCTTCACCGTGAGCTCGCCCGTGCCGAGGGTGACCTCGACCTTGTCGGGAATGACGACCGGATACTTGGCGATTCGGGACATGTCGCTTTCCTCAGACCACGATGCAGAGCACTTCGCCGCCGATGCCGGTGTCGCGCGCGCGGCGGTCGGTCATCACGCCCTTCGACGTGGAAACAATCGCCACTCCGAGCCCGTTCATCACGCGCGGGATGTCCTCGCGGCCCTTGTAGATGCGCAGGCCGGGGCGCGAGACGCGCTCGATCTTCTCGATCACGGGCTTCCCGGCGTAGTACTTGAGGCCGATCTCGATCACGGCCTTGCCGTCCATGTCGCGCTGCGCGAAGTCCTCGATGTAGCCCTCGTCCTTCAGGACCTGGGCGATGGCGCGCTTCACCTTCGACGCGGGCACCAGCACGTTCTGCTTCTCGGTGGCCTGCGCGTTGCGGATGCGCGTCAGCATGTCGGCGATGGGGTCACTCATGCTCATGGGTCGCTCCTACCAGCTCGCCTTGATCATTCCGGGGATCTCGCCGCGCATGGCGATCTCGCGGATCTTGTTGCGCGCGAGGCCGAACTTGCGGAACGTGCCGCGCGGGCGCCCGGTGATGGCGCAGCGATTGCGCAGGCGCACCGGCGACGCATCGCGCGGCAGCCCCTGGAGCTTCGCGCGCGCCTCGTCGCGCGCCTCGTCGGTCGCCTTCGGGTCCTCGATGATCGCCTTCAGCTGCCTGCGCTTCTCGGCGTACTTCCTGACCATCGCTTCACGCCTGGCCTGGCGGTTGATGACGGCGAGCTTGGCCATTACGTCCTCTCAGTCCGGAAGGGGAACCGGAAGGCGGACAGAAGCGCCTTGGCTTCCTCGTCCGACCCTGCGGTCGTGGTGATCGAGATGTTGAGTCCCCGGAGCGCGTCGACCTTGTCGTACTCGATCTCCGGGAAGATGATCTGTTCCTTGATGCCCACGTTGTAGTTGCCGCGGCCGTCGAAGGCGCGCGCCGACACGCCGCGGAAGTCGCGCACGCGCGGCAGCGCGATCGTCACGAGGCGGTCGAGGAACTCGTACATGCGGCGGTTGCGCAGGGTCACCATGGTCCCGACCGGGTAGCCGGTGCGGATCTTGAAGCCGGCGATGGATTTCTTCGACTTGGTGACGACCGGCTTCTGGCCGGCGATCTTCTCGAGGTCGCCCGCGGCGTTCTCGAGGATCTTCTTGTCCGCGACCGCCTCGCCGACGCCCATGTTGAGCGTGATCTTGGCGACGCGCGGCACCTGCATCTTGGTCTTGTAGCCGAACTGCTTCATGAGCGCGGGCACGATCGCCTGCTCGTACTGCACCTTGAGGCGCGGCGGCTGCGTGGGCGCCGCTTCCTTGCCCGCGGGCTTCTCGGCCTTCGGAGCCCTGCCGCCCTTCGCTTCCTTGGCGGGCTTCGCGGCGGGCGCGGCCTGCTTGGGCGCGGCCTTGGCGGCCTTGGCGCCCTTCGCGTCCTTGTCGGATTTCGAGTCTTTGGTAGCCATCTATGACCTCAAACGTCCACGACTTCGCCGTTGGACTTGAAGAAGCGCACCTTGCGCGCGGGCGTATCGGCCTGCGCCTCCAGGAACCTGAAGCCCACGCGATCGCCCTTGCCCGTGGCCGGGTTCACCAGCATCACGTTCGAGGCGTGGATCGGCGCTTCCTGATCCACGATGCCGCCGGTCTGGCCCTTCATCGGGTTCGGCCGCTGGTGCTTCTTCACGCGGTTCACGCCCTCGATGAGCACCTTCGTGTCGAGCACGCGAAGGACCACGCCCTTCTTGCCCTTCTCGCGGCCGGTGGTGACGACCACCTGGTCGCCCTTGCGGATCTTCTGCATGTGAGGGCTCCTTACAGCACTTCGGGCGCGAGCGACACGATCTTCATGAAGCGCTCGGTGCGAAGCTCCCTCGTCACCGGGCCGAAGATGCGCGTGCCGATCGGCTCGAGCTTCGGGTTCAGCAGCACCGCCGCGTTGGTGTCGAACTTGATCACCGAGCCGTCGGGCCGGCGCACGCCATGGGCCGTGCGGACCACGACCGCGCTGTAGACCTCGCCCTTCTTCACCCGGCCGCGCGGGGCGGCGCTCTTCACGCTCACCTTGATGATGTCGCCGATGCCCGCGTAGCGCCGCTTGGAGCCGCCGAGCACCTTGATGCACATCACCGAGCGCGCGCCGGTGTTGTCGGCGACGTCGAGAATGGACTGCATCTGAATCATTGTTCTCTCTCCAACTTGGCCCGTCGCCCGCGGCGCCGGCCAGTCTTGGATCCGTCTTCCGCCGCGTCCGGCCCGGGAACGGGATCGGATGCCGGCTGGTCTGGTTTCCCCGCCCGCGCGACGCACCGGCTTGACCGGGCGAGCGCGAGGACGGAGCGGGTCAAAAATCGACCGCTGTGGGCCCGGGCGTTTGGTGCTGCCGGCTTCGGCTGGCGGCCGGGCGGCCTCCGGGCCTTTGTCAGGCCCGGACTCTCTCACTGGACTCCCGGCCCTCGAAGCCTTCGGCCGGAAGCAGAAAAGACGAAGATTCTAGCAGGTTTTGTGCCCCCCGCCAACCCCGCGGGAACTATTCCGGACGGGCGCGCTCGGCCACGCGGGCCACTTTCCAAGCCTTGGTCTTGGAGATGGGGCGGCATTCCTCGATCACGACCTTGTCGCCCATCTTCGCGTCGTTGCCCTCGTTGTGGGCGTGGTACTTCTTGGTGCGCTTGACGACCTTGCCGATCACCGGGTGCATCACCTGGCGCTCGACCACGACCGTGACCGTCTTGTCCATCCGGTCGCTCACCACGCGGCCGGTGAGCTGGCGGTGGCTCTTCGCCGCAGGCGTCTTGGCGGGCTCGCTCATTGCGCGGCCTCCTTCGCTTTCTGGTTCAGGAACGTATGCACCCGCGCGATGCGGCGGCGCACGCGCTCGATCTCGCTGTTCCTGGTGAGGCTCTGCGTGGCCATCTGCATGCGCAGGCCGAACTGCGCGCGGCGCAGCTCGAGCAGCTCCTGGTTCAGCTCTTCCGCGCTCTTCGAGCGCAGCTCGTCGTTCTTGCTCATCTCGTTCTCCGTCAGCCGATCGAACGCTGCACGAATGCCGTGCGGATCGGCAGCTTGGCGGCGGCGAGGGCGAACGCCTGGCGGGCGAGCGCCTCCTCCACGCCGTCCATTTCGAACAGCACCTTGCCCGGCACGATCTCGGCCACGAAGTATTCGGGCGAGCCCTTGCCGTTGCCCATGCGGACCTCGGCCGGCTTCTTCGAGATCGGCTTGTCGGGGAAGATGCGGATCCAGATGCGGCCGCCGCGCTTGATGTGGCGCGTCATCGCACGCCGCCCGGCCTCGATCTGGCGCGCCGTGAGGCGCCCGCGCCCGAGGGCCTTCAGGCCGAATTCGCCGAAGGAGACCTTGGCGCCGCGCGTGGCCACGCCCTTGTTGCGGCCCTTCTGCTCCTTGCGATATTTCCTTCTAGCTGGCTGCAGCATTTCTCACCCCTGGTTTCCTGGCCGGTTTCTTCTCGGGCTCGGGCGGCGGCGCGGCGGGCTGCTCGCCCTTGCCGAGCACCTCGCCCTTGAACACGAGCACCTGCACGCCGATCGTGCCGTAGGTGGTGCGCGCCTCCGAGAACCCGTATTCGATGTCCGCGCGCAGCGTGTGCAGCGGCACGCGCCCCTCGCGGTACCACTCGGTGCGCGCGATCTCCGCGCCGTTCAGGCGCCCGGCGCTCGTGATCTTGATGCCCTGGGCGCCCAGGCGCATCGCGTTCTGCATCGCCCGCTTCATGGCGCGCCGGAACATCACCCGCTTCTCGAGCTGCCCGGTGATCGAATCGGCGATGAGCTGCGCGTCGAGCTCGGGCTTCCTGATCTCCTCGATGTTCACGTGGACCGGCACGCCCATGAGCTTCTGCAGCGCGTTCCTCAGGCCCTCGATGTCCTCGCCCTTCTTGCCGATCACGACGCCCGGGCGCGCCGAGTAGATCGTGATGCGCGCGTTCTTCGACGGGCGTTCGATCACGACGCGGCCGACGGCGGCGTGCGAGAGCTTCTTCTTGAGGTATTCGCGCACCTTGATGTCCTCGGCCAGCATCACCGGGAAATTCTTGGTGTTCGCGAACCACTTCGAGGCCCAATTGCGGTTCACCGAGAGGCGGAACCCGATCGGGTTGATCTTCTGTCCCATGGCTAGTCCTTTTTCCCGTCGCCGACGGTGAGGAACACGTGGCAGGTCGGCTTCACGATGCGGTTGCCGCGCCCCTTGGCGCGCGCCTGGAAGCGCTTGAGCACGGGCCCCTTCTCGACGTGGATCACGGTCACCTTGAGCTCGTCGATGTCCGCGCCGTTGTTGTGCTCGGCGTTGGCGATCGCGCTCTCGAGCACCTTCTTGATGATCTTCGCGGCCTTCTTCGGCGTGAACGCGAGGATGTTGAGCGCGGAGGCGATCGGCTGGCCTCGGACGAGATCGGCGACGAGCCGCCCCTTCTGGGCCGAGAGCCGCACGCCGTAGAGTTTCGATTGGACTTGCATCGCGGTATCTCCTTACTTCTTCGGCGGGCCCGACGGCGCCGCGACCTTCTTGTCGGCCGAGTGGCCCTTGAAGGTGCGGGTGAGGGCGAACTCGCCGAGCTTGTGGCCGACCATGTTCTCGGTCACGTAGACCGGGATGTGCTGCCTGCCGTTGTGCACCGCGATGGTGAGGCCCACGAAATCGGGCAGCACCGTGGAGCGGCGCGACCAGGTCTTGATCGGGCGCTTGTCCTTGGCGGCCTGCGCGGCCTCCACCTTCTTCATCAGATGCCCGTCCACGAACGGGCCCTTCTTGACGGAACGTGCCATGTCGGATCCTTACGCCTTCTTGTGGCGGCTGCGCACGATCATCGACTGCGTGCGCTTGTTGGTGCGCGTCTTCTTGCCCTTGGCCGGCTGTCCCCACGGGGACACCGGGTGGCGGTTGCCGCGCGTGCGGCCGCCGAGCGGGTGGTCGACGGGGTTCATCGTCTCGCCGCGCACGGTGGGACGGATGCCGCGCCAGCGGTTGGCACCCGCCTTGCCGATCTGGCGCAGGTTGTGCTCCTCGTTGCCCACCTCGCCCACGGTCGCCTTGCAGTTCACGTGCACGCGGCGGATCTCGCCGGAGCGCATGCGAAGCTGCGCGTACTCGCCCTCGCGCGCGAGGAGCTGCACGCCCGCGCCGGCCGCGCGCGCGATCTGCGCGCCCTTGCCGGGGAGCATCTCGACGCAGTGCACGGTGGTGCCGACCGGGATGTTGCGCAGCGGCAGCGCGTTGCCCGCCTTGATCGGCGCTTCCGAGCCGCTCTCGACCTTCTGGCCGACGGCGATTCCCTTGGGCGCGATCATGTAGCGGCGCTCGCCATCGGCATAGAGGATCAGCGCGATGTTGGCGCTGCGGTTCGGGTCGTACTCGAGGCGCTCCACCTTCGCGGGGATCCCGTCCTTGTCGCGGCGGAAATCGATGATGCGGTAGTGGTGCTTGTGACCGCCGCCCTGGTGACGCGTGGTGATGTTGCCCATGGAGTTGCGGCCCGCGCGCTTCGGCAGGGCCTCCACCAGCGGCGCGTACGGCGCTCCCTTGTGCAGGTCGGCGTTCACCACCTTCACCATGGCGCGGCGGCCGGCGGAGGTGGGCTTTGTCTTCACGAGCGCCATGGTCAGGCCACTCCTTCCACGAAGTTGATGTCGCCCTCGCCCTTGAGGCTCACGTAGGCCTTCTTCAGGTTCTTGCGGCGGCCGACGAAGCGCCCGTGGCGCTTCTCCTTGCCCTTGACGTTCACGACGTTCACGGCGCCCACCTCGACCTTCTGCTCCTTGAAGAGCAGCTCCACGGCGGCCTTGATCTCCGCCTTGGTCGCGTCGGGCAGGACCTCGAACACCACCTGGCGGCGGGTGTCGCCCACGAGCGTCGCCTTCTCCGAGATCACGGGGGCGACGATCACCTTCATCAGTCGTTCCTGGTTCATGCGAAGCTCTCCTCGAGGTGCTTCACCGCCGCCCGGGTCAGGAGGACCTTCTCGAAGCGCAGGAGGCTCACCGGATCGGCGTGGCGCGCCTCGAGCACCAGCACGTTCGGCAGGTTGCGCGAGGACAGGTACAGGTTCTCGTCGAGCTTGTCGGTGAGGATCAGGACCTCGCCCAAGCCCATGGCGCGGAGCTTGCCCGCGAGGAGCCCGGTCTTCGGCTGCTCGACGTTGAACGCCTCCACCACCGACAGGCGCTCCTCGCGCACCAGCTGCGACAGGATCGACGCCATGCCCGCGCGGTACATCTTGCGGTTGAGCTTCTGCGTGAAATTCTCGTCCGGCTTGTTCGGGAAGATGCGCCCGCCGCCGCGCCACAGCGGCGAGGAGGTCATGCCCGCGCGCGCGCGGCCGGTGCCCTTCTGGCGCCACGGCTTCTTGGTGGAGTGGCGCACTTCCGAACGCGTCTTCTGCGCGCGGCTCCCCTGGCGGCCGTTCGCCTGGTAGGCGACCACGATCTGGTGCACGAGGGACTCGTTGTACGCGCGGCCGAACAGCTGCTCGGAGGCGGGAACGGAGGCCTGCGCCTCGCCCTTTTCGTTGATGACCTTCAGTTCCATCACTTGCCTCCCTTCGCCGGCGCCTTCGCCTTCACGCTCGGGCGCACCACCACCGCGGCGTTCTTGGGACCGGGGACCGAGCCCTTCACGAGGAGGAGCGAGCGCTCCGCGTCCACGCGCGCGATCTCGAGGAGCTGGATGGTGCGCTTCACGTCGCCCAGGTGGCCGGACATGCGCTTGCCGGGGAAGACGCGGCCCGGGTCCTGCGCCATGCCGATGGAGCCGGGGCTGTTGTGCGAGAGGGAGTTGCCGTGCGAGGCGCGGTTCGACGAGAAATGGTGGCGCTTGATGACGCCGGCGTAGCCCTTGCCGATCGTCGTGCCGGAGACGTCCACCTTCTGGCCCGGCTGGAACATGTCCACCTTGAGCTCGCTGCCCGCCTTGAGGTCGCCCACCTTGTCGGCGGCGACGCGGAACTCGCGCAGGTCGGTTCCCGCCTCGACGGCCGCCTTGGCGTAGTGGCCGGCCATCGCCTTCGTGACCCGGCTCGCGCGGCGCTTGCCGAACGCGACCTGCACGGCGACGTAGCCGTCGGATTCCTGGGTTTTGACCTGCGCGACGCGGTTGCCGCTGCAGTCGAGCACCGTCACCGGGACGGACGTGCCGTCCTCCTTGAAGATGCGCATCATGCCGACCTTGCGGCCGACGAGACCGAGACTCATGGTGCGTCCTTTCTTGGGTTGCCCCGCGCTGCCCTGCGAGGTCGCCGACAACGATTGGCCGGCACTTCACCTTCCGTGCCGGGAGCTGGCGCCCCGGGCGCGGCGAAACACGAAATTATAGCAGGCCCGGCGAGGGCCTGCCCTTCGACCTACAGCTTGATCTCGACGTCCACGCCCGCCGGCAGGTCGAGCTTCATGAGCGCGTCCACGGTCTTGTCCGTGGGCTCGATGATGTCCATCAGCCGCAGGTGGGTGCGGATCTCGAACTGGTCGCGCGAGGTCTTGTTCTTGTGCGGCGAGCGCAGGATGTCGAAGCGCTCGATGCGCGTGGGCATGGGCACCGGGCCCTTGACCACCGCGCCGGTGCGCTTGGCCGTCTCCACGATCTCGAGCGCCGACTGGTCGATCAGCTTGTAGTCGAACGCCTTGAGGCGGATGCGGATCTTCTGCTTGGCAGGGGCTTGGGCCATGACTCTTTCTCTCTGGATCTTTCGTGGCTGCGTTACTCGAGGACCTTCGTCACGACGCCGGCGCCCACCGTGCGGCCGCCCTCGCGGATGGCGAAGCGCAGCTTCTCCTCCATCGCGATCGGCGCGATCAGCGTCACCACCATCTTGATGTTGTCGCCCGGCATCACCATCTCGGTGCCCTCCGGCAGCTGCAGCGAGCCCGTCACGTCGGTCGTGCGGAAATAAAACTGCGGCCGGTAGCCGTTGAAGAACGGCGTGTGCCGCCCGCCCTCCTCCTTCGAAAGCACGTACACCTCGCACTCGAACTTCGTGTGCGGCGTGATCGAGCCCGGCTTGGCCAGCACCTGCCCGCGCTCCACGTCCTCGCGCTTGGTGCCGCGCAGCAGGATCCCGACGTTATCGCCCGCCTGCACCTGGTCCAGGAGCTTCCTGAACATCTCCGTGCCCGTGCACACCGTCTTCTGCGTGGGCTTCAGGCCCACGATCTCGATCTCGTCACCCACCTTGCACACGCCGCGCTCCACCCGCCCCGTCACCACCGTGCCCCGGCCCGAAATCGAGAACACGTCCTCCACCGGCATCAGGAACGCCCCCTCCGTCGCCCGCTCCGGCGTCGGGATGTAGCTGTCGAGCGCATCGGCCAGCTTCATGATCGACTGCTCGCCCAGCTCCCCCGTATCCCCCTCCAGCGCCTTCAACGCCGAGCCGATGATGATCGGCGTCTTGTCGCCCGGGAACTGGTACTTCGACAAGAGCTCGCGAACCTCCACCTCCACCAGCTCCAAGAGCTCCTTGTCATCGACCATGTCGGCCTTGTTCAAATACACCACGATGTAGGGCACCCCCACCTGGCGCGCCAGCAGGATGTGCTCGCGCGTCTGCGGCATCGGACCATCGGCCGCACTCACCACCAGAATCGCCCCGTCCATCTGCGCCGCACCCGTGATCATGTTCTTCACGTAGTCGGCGTGGCCCGGGCAGTCCACGTGCGCGTAGTGGCGCTTGGACGTCTCGTACTCCACGTGCGCCGTGTTGATCGTGATCCCCCGCGCCTTCTCCTCCGGCGCGTTGTCGATCTGGTCGTAGGCCCTCGCCTCGCCGCCGAACTTCTTCGACAGCACCGAAGTCATCGCCGCCGTCAGCGTCGTCTTGCCGTGGTCCACGTGACCGATCGTGCCCACGTTCACGTGCGGTTTCGTGCGCTCGAACTTGCCCTTTGCCATGGTGTTTCCTCTTCGATATCAGGCGGCTCAGGCCGCCGCTTTCTGGTTGATGATCGACTCGGCGACGTTCTTGGGAGCCTCGGCGTAGTGCTTGAACTCCATGGTGTACGTGGCGCGCCCCTGGGTCGCGGAGCGCAGGCTGGTGGAGTAGCCGAACATCTCGGCGAGCGGCACCTCGGCCTTGATCACGATCGTGCCGGCCACGTCCTCCTGGCCCTGCATCTGGCCGCGCCGCGACATGAGATCGCCGATCACGTTGCCCACGAACTGCTCGGGCGTCTCGACTTCCACCGCCATGATCGGCTCGAGGAGCACCGGGTTGGCGCGGCGCATGCCGTCCTTGAAGCCGATCGAGGCGGCCATCTTGAACGCGTTCTCGTTCGAGTCGACCTCGTGGTACGAGCCGTAGTGCAGCGTCACCTTGACGTCGACGACCGGGTAGCCCGCGAGCACGCCGTTGGGCAGGGTCTCGCGCAGGCCCTTCTCGACCGCGGGGATGAACTCGCGCGGGACCACGCCGCCCTTGATGGCGTCGACGAACTCGAAGCCCTTGCCGTGCGCCTGCGGCTCGATCTTGAGCACCACGTGGCCGTACTGGCCGCGGCCGCCGGACTGCTTGATGAACTTGCCCTCGACCGAGTCGACCGCCTTGCGGATCGTCTCGCGGTAGGCCACCTGGGGCTTGCCGACCGAGGCCTCGACGCCGAACTCGCGCTTCATGCGGTCGACGAGGATCTCGAGGTGGAGCTCCCCCATGCCGGAGATGATCGTCTGGCCGCTCTCCTCGTCGGTATGCACGCGGAAGGACGGATCCTCCTGTGCGAGGCGGTTCAACGCGACGCCCATCTTCTCCTGGTCGGCCTTGGTCTTCGGCTCCACCGCCTGGGAGATCACCGGCTCGGGGAAGACCATGCGCTCGAGGATGATCGGATTGTCCGGGTTGCAGATGGTGTCGCCGGTGGTCGCCTCGCGCAGGCCCACGGCGGCCGCGATGTCGCCGGCGCGCACTTCCTTGATCTCCTCGCGCTGGTTGGCGTGCATCTGCAGCAGGCGCCCGATGCGCTCCTTCTTGTCCTTGATCGGGTTGTAGATGGTGTCGCCCGAGTTCACCACGCCCGAATAGACGCGGAAGAAGATGAGCTGGCCCACGTACGGGTCGGTCATGATCTTGAACGCGAGGCCCGCGAAGGGCTCGTCGTCGGCGGCCTTGCGCTCGCCTTCCGCGCCGTTCTCGAGCTCGCCCCTCACCGGCGGGATGTCGGTCGGCGCCGGCATGTACTCCACCACGGCGTCGAGCATCGCCTGCACGCCCTTGTTCTTGAAGGCGCTGCCGCAGAGCATCGGCACGATCTCGTTGGCGATGGTGCGCTTGCGCAGGCCCTTCCTGATGTCCGCCTCGGAGAGTTCGTGGCCCTCGAGGTACTTGTTCATGAGCTCCTCGTCGGCCTCGGCGGCCGCCTCGAGCATCTTCTCGCGCCACTCCCGGGCCGTCTCCACGAGCTCGGCCGGGACCTCGCGGTACTCGAACTTCATGCCCTGGCTCGCGTCGTCCCAGTAGATCGCCTTCATGCGCACGAGGTCGACCACGCCCTGGAACTTGTCCTCGGCGCCGATCGGGACCTGGATGGGCACCGGGTTGCCGCGCAGGCGCTCGCGCATCTGGCGGTGGACCTTGAAGAAGTCGGCGCCCACGCGGTCCATCTTGTTCACGAAGGCGAGGCGCGGGACCTTGTACTTGTTGGCCTGGCGCCAGACCGTCTCGGACTGCGGCTGCACGCCGCCCACCGAGTCGTACACCATGCACGCGCCGTCCAGCACGCGCATCGAGCGCTCCACCTCGATGGTGAAGTCGACGTGGCCGGGGGTGTCGATGATGTTGATGCGGTGCTCGGCGAAGTTGCCTTCCATCCCCTTCCAGAAGCAGGTGGTGGCCGCCGAGGTGATGGTGATGCCGCGCTCGCGCTCCTGCTCCATCCAGTCCATCACGGCCGCGCCGTCGTGGACCTCGCCCATCTTGTGGGAGACACCGGTGTAGAACAGGATGCGCTCCGTGGTCGTGGTCTTGCCGGCGTCGATGTGCGCCGAGATCCCGATGTTGCGGTAGCGTTCGATAGGTGTCTTGCGAGCCACGGTGACTTCCTCTTCACTCTGTGCCGCTTGCCCCTTCAAGCGGCACGCGAGCGTTTGACTGTCGTTAGAAGCGGTAGTGGGCGAACGCCTTGTTGGCGTCGGCCATGCGGTGGACCTCTTCCTTCTTCTTCACGGCGCCGCCGCGGCCCTCGGCCGCTTCCATGAGCTCGTTGGCCAGGCGCTGCGCCATGCTCTTCTCGCCGCGCTTGCGGGCCGCCTCGCGGATCCAGCGCATGGAAAGCGCCGTCCGGCGCACCGGACGAACCTCGACCGGCACCTGGTAGTTCGCGCCGCCGACGCGCCGGCTCTTCACCTCCACCATCGGCTTCACGTTGTTGATCGCGGCGTTGAAGACGTCGAAGGCGTCCTTGCCGGACTTCTTGGCGATCGCGTCGAGCGCGCCGTACATGATCCGCTCGGCCACCGACTTCTTGCCGCGGGTCATCAGCACGTTCATGAACTTCGCGACTTCCTCGCTCTTGAACTTGGGATCCGGGAGGATCTCGCGTTTGGGTATCTCTCTGCGACGCGGCATGGCTCTCTATCCGTTCGAATCGGGTTGATGACTGCCCGGCCTTACGCGGCCTTGGGTCGTTTCGCGCCGTACTTGGAGCGCGACTGCTTGCGGTCCTTGACGCCTGCGGTGTCGAGGCTGCCGCGCACCATGTGGTAGCGCACGCCCGGCAGGTCCTTCACGCGGCCGCCGCGGATGAGCACCACCGAGTGCTCCTGCAGGTTGTGGCCCTCGCCGCCGATGTAGCTGATGACCTCGTAGCCGTTGGTGAGGCGCACCTTCGCGACCTTGCGCAGCGCCGAGTTCGGCTTCTTCGGGGTCGTCGTATAGACGCGCGTGCACACGCCGCGCTTCTGGGGGCTGCCGCCCAATGCGGGCACCTTGCTCTTGGTCGGAAGCTTCCTGCGCCCCTTGCGGAGCAACTGGTTGATCGTCGGCATGTTTTCTCGGTGTCTGGTTTCGTTCCGGGGCCTGGTCGGCGCCCCTTCGAGCGATTCCGCCGGACGGGCCCTTCAAAGCCCGTCGGCGGAAAAAAGCTCTCTATTTTAGAAGGTTAACGGATGTCGGTCAAGCAACCTGCTCGCTCGTCGTATCGGCCTCGTCCAGGGAGAAACCGAAGGTCGAGCCCGCGCCCGGCTCGACGGCGGCCTTCTTGCGCGTCGAGTGGTAGGCGAGGCCGGTGCCTGCGGGAATGAGGCGCCCGACGATGACGTTCTCCTTGAGGCCTCTGAGGTCGTCCTTCTTGCCCATGATCGCGGCCTCCGTCAGCACCCGCGTCGTCTCCTGGAAGGAGGCGGCGGAGATGAAGGAGTCCGTCGACAGCGACGCCTTGGTGATGCCGAGCAGCATGTACTCGAAGATGGCGGGCTTCTTGTCGGCGCCCGACGCCTTCACGCGGTCGTTCTCCTCGAGGACCTCCGCGCGTTCCACCTGCTCGCCGGTGATGAACCGGGAGTCGCCCGGATCCACGATCTGGATGCGCCTGAGCATCTGGCGCACGATCACCTCGATGTGCTTGTCGTTGATCTTCACGCCCTGCAGTCGGTACACGTCCTGCACCTCGTCGATGATGTAGCGCGCGAGCGCTTCCACCCCCTGGAGGCGCAGGATGTCGTGCGGGTCGGCCGAGCCGTCGACGATCATCTCGCCCTTGTTGACCACCTGCCCGTCGTGCACGGCGATGTGCTTGTCCTTCGGGATCAGGTACTCGTGGGCGGTGCCGTCGAAGTCCGTGATGATGAGGCGCTGCTTGCCCTTGGTGTCCTTGCCGAACGAGACCGTGCCGGTCACCTCCGCGAGCAGGCCCGCGTCCTTCGGCGAGCGCGCCTCGAAGAGCTCGGCCACGCGCGGGAGGCCGCCCGTGATGTCGCGCGTCTTCGACGACTCCTGCGGGATGCGCGCGAGCACGTCGCCCACGTTCACCTGCTGGCCGTTCTTCACGGTGATGATCGCGCCGATCTGGAACGTGTAGTTCACCGGCGTGTCGCCCGTGGCGAGCTTCACCTCCTTGCCGTTCGGGTCGATGATCTTCGTGGCCGGACGCAGGCCGCGCGTGGTCGAGGTGCCGCGGCGCTTCGGATCGATCACGACCAGGCTGGAAAGGCCGGTGGTCTCGTCGATCTGCTTGGCGACGGTGACGCCCTCCTCCACGTTCTCGAAGCGGGTCTCGCCCGCGTACTCGGTAATGATCGGGCGCGTGAGCGGATCCCAGTTGGCGAGCTGCTGGCCGGCCCTCGCCTTCGAGCCGTCCGCCACGATGAGGGTCGCGCCGTAGGGCACCTTGTGGCGCTCGCGCTCGCGGCCGCTGTCGTCGGAGATCACGATCTCGCCGTTCCTCGAGATGGCCACCATCTCGCTGCGGGCGTTCGTCACGTAGCGCATCGTGTTGGCGAAGTGCACCACCCCGTTCGACTTGGCCTCGATGGAGCTCGCCACCGCGGTGCGCGAGGCGGCGCCGCCGATGTGGAAGGTCCGCATCGTGAGCTGCGTGCCGGGCTCGCCGATCGACTGCGCCGCGATGACGCCCACGGCCTCGCCGACGTTCACCAGCGAACCGCGGCCGAGGTCGCGCCCGTAGCACTTGGCGCAGATCCCGTAGCGGGTTTCGCAGGTGAGGGGCGTACGCACCTTCACCTCGTCGATGCCGGCGGCCTCGATGCGCTCCATCGCGTCCTCGTCGAGAAGGGAGCCGGCGGCGACGATCGTCACCTGGCTCTCGGCGCTCACCGCGTCGGTCGCGGCGACGCGGCCGAGGATGCGCTCCCGCAGCGCCTCGACGACTTCGCCGCCCTCGACCAGCGCCTTCATCGCCATGCCCTGCTGGGTGCCGCAATCGTCCTCGATCACGACGAGGTCCTGCGTCACGTCCACCAGGCGGCGCGTGAGGTAGCCGGAGTTCGCCGTCTTCAGCGCCGTGTCCGCGAGGCCCTTGCGGGCGCCGTGGGTGGAGATGAAGTACTGGAGCACGTTCAGGCCCTCGCGGAAGTTCGCCGTGATCGGGGTCTCGATGATGGAGCCGTCCGGCTTCGCCATCAGGCCCCTCATGCCGGCGAGCTGCCGGATCTGCGCTGCGCTGCCGCGCGCGCCGGAGTCCGCCATCATGTAGATCGCGTTGAACGACTCCTGCGTGACTTCCTTGCCCTTGGCGTCGACGACCTTCTCGTTGCCCAGCTGGTCCATCATGGCCTTGGCGATCTGGTCGCCGGCGCGGCCCCAGATGTCCACCACCTTGTTGTAGCGCTCGCCCTGCGTCACGAGGCCCGACGTGTACTGGCGCTCGATCTCCTTCACCTCGCGCTCGCTCTCGTCGATGATGGTCGCCTTCTGCGACGGGATCAGCAGGTCGTCCACGCAGATCGACAGGCCCGCGCGGGTGGCGTAGCTGAAGCCGGTGTACATCAGCTTGTCGGCGAAGATCACCGTCTCGCGGATGCCGCAGCGGCGGAACGCCTCGTTGATGAGCTTCGAGATCTCCTTCTTCTTGAGCGGCTTGTTGATGATCGTGAACGGCAGCCCCGCCGGCAGGATCTCCGAGAGCAGCGCCCGGCCGACCGTGGTCTCGTGGCGATTCAGGAGCTCGGTGAAGGTGCCGTCGTCGTTCTTGCGCGACTCGCGGATGCGCACCGTGATCTTCGCGTGCAGCTCCACGCCGCCCGACTCGTAGGCGCGGCTCACCTCGGCGATGTTGGTGAACATGGAGCCCTCGCCCCTCGCGTTGATGCGGCTGCGGGTGGCGTAGTACAGGCCCAGCACGATGTCCTGCGAGGGCACGATGACCGGCTCGCCGTGCGCGGTATGCAGCACGTTGTTCGACGAGAGCATCAGCGTGCGCGCTTCCATCTGCGCTTCCAGCGAGATGGGCACGTGCACGGCCATCTGGTCGCCGTCGAAGTCGGCGTTGAACGCCGCGCACACCAGCGGGTGCAGCTGGATGGCCTTGCCCTCGATGAGGACCGGCTCGAACGCCTGGATGCCGAGGCGGTGCAGGGTCGGCGCGCGGTTGAGCAGGACCGGGTGCTCGCGGATCACGTCCTCGAGGATGTCCCACACCACCGGCTCCTGGCTCTCCACCATGCGCTTGGCGGCCTTGATGGTCGTGGCGAGCCCCATCACTTCCAGCTTGTGGAAGATGAAAGGCTTGAAGAGCTCGAGCGCCATGAGCTTCGGCAGCCCGCACTGGTGGAGCTTCAGCGTCGGACCCACCACGATCACCGAGCGGCCGGAGTAGTCGACGCGCTTGCCCAGCAGGTTCTGGCGGAACCGGCCGCTCTTGCCCTTGATCATGTCGGCAAGGGACTTGAGCGCCCGCTTGTTCGCGCCCGTCATGGCCTTGCCGCGGCGGCCGTTGTCGAGCAGCGAATCCACGGCCTCCTGCAGCATGCGCTTCTCGTTGCGCACGATGATCTCGGGGGCCTTGAGCTCCAGCAGCCGCTTGAGGCGGTTGTTGCGGTTGATCACGCGGCGATAGAGGTCGTTCAGGTCCGAGGTCGCGAAGCGGCCGCCGTCGAGCGGCACCAGCGGACGCAGGTCCGGCGGCAGCACGGGCAGCACTTCCATGATCATCCAGTCGGGCTTGATGCCGGACTTGTTGAAGGCCTCCAGGACCTTCAGGCGCTTGGCGATCTTCTTGATCTTGGTCTCGGAGCCGGTCGCGGCGAGCTCGGTGCGCAGCGTGTCGATGTCGTGCGGCACGTCGAGCTTGCGCAGCAGGTCGCGGATGCCCTCCGCGCCCATGGCCGCGGAAAAGTCGTCGCCGTACTCCTCGACCTTCGCGAGGTAGTCGTCCTCGGAGAGGAGCTGGCAGCGGTTGAGCGGGGTCATGCCCGGGTCGGTCACGACGTAGGCCTCGAAGTAGAGCACGCGCTCGATGTCGCGCAGCGTCATGTCGAGCACCATGCCCAGGCGCGACGGCAGGCTCTTCAGGAACCAGATGTGCGCCACCGGCGAGGCGAGCTCGATGTGGCCCATGCGCTCGCGCCGCACCTTGGTGAGCGTCACCTCCACGCCGCACTTCTCGCAGATCACGCCGCGGTGCTTCAGGCGCTTGTACTTGCCGCACAGGCACTCGTAGTCCTTGATCGGCCCGAAGATCTTCGCGCAGAACAGGCCGTCGCGCTCGGGCTTGAAGGTGCGGTAGTTGATCGTCTCGGGCTTCTTCACCTCGCCGTACGACCAGGAACGGATCTTCTCCGGGGAGGCGAGGCCGATGCGGATCGCGTCGAATTCCTCTTCCTGGGTGACCTGCTTGAACAGATCGAGCAATGCTTTCATTACGGAATCTCCTGGTGGCTAGTTGCCGGGTTTGGAATCCATCAACTAGTCGATCAATAACGCTCGAGGTCGATGTCGATCGCGAGGGAGCGGATCTCCTTCACCAGCACGTTGAACGACTCGGGCATGCCCGCCTCGATCTTGTGCTCGCCCTTCACGATGTTCTCGTAGACCTTCGTGCGTCCCTGCGTGTCGTCCGACTTGACGGTGAGCATCTCCTGCAGCGTGTAGGCCGCACCGTAGGCTTCCAGCGCCCACACCTCCATCTCGCCGAAGCGCTGGCCGCCGAACTGCGCCTTGCCGCCCAGCGGCTGCTGGGTGACGAGCGAGTACGGTCCCGTCGAGCGCGCGTGCATCTTGTCGTCGACGAGGTGGTGCAGCTTGAGGATGTGCATGTAGCCCACGGTGACCCGCCGGTCGAAGGCGTCGCCCGTGCGCCCGTCGTACAGCGTGACCTGGCCGCTGCGCGGCAGGCCCGCGAGCTCGAGCATGTCCTTGATCTCCGCCTCGGTCGCGCCGTCGAACACGGGCGTGGCGAACGGCAGGCCGCCCTGCAGGTTCCTCGCGAGCTCCATCACCTCGTCGTCGCCGAGCCCGTCGATGTCCTCCTTCTTGCCGCTCGAGTTGTAGACCTTGTCGAGGAACTTGCGCACCTTCGCCGCGCTTTCGTGCGCGCGCAGCATGTCCTGGATGCGCTGGCCCACGCCCTTCGCGGCCCATCCCAGGTGGGTCTCGAGGATCTGGCCCACGTTCATCCGCGAGGGAACGCCCAGGGGGTTCAGCACGATGTCGACCGGCGTGCCGTCGGCCATGAACGGCATGTCCTCCACCGGCACGATCTTCGAGATCACGCCCTTGTTGCCGTGGCGGCCGGCCATCTTGTCGCCGGGCTGCAGGCGCCGCTTCACCGCGACGTACACCTTCACCATCTTCTGCACGCCCGGGGGCAGCTCGTCGCCCTGGGTGAGCTTCTTCTTCTTCTCCTCGAACGCGCGGTCGAACTCCTTCCTCGTGAGGTCGAGCGACTCGCGCAGCTGCTCGAGCTGGGCGGCGGCGTCCTCGTCGGAGAGGCGGATGTCGAACCAGTCGTGGCGGTCGATCTCCTGCAGGTACGCCTTGGTGACCTTGGCGCCCTTGGCGAGCTTCTTGCCGCCCTTCGCGGTCTTGTTGACGATGACCTTCTCGATGCGGTTGAACGCGTCGTCCTCGACGATGCGCAGCTGGTCGTTCAGGTCCTTGCGGTAGTCCTTGAGCTGCTCGTCGATGATCTGCTGCGCGCGCTTGTCGCGGGTGATGCCCTCGCGCGTGAAGACCTGCACGTCGATCACGGTGCCGGAGATCCCCGAGGGGACCCGCAGCGACGTGTCCTTCACGTCGGAGGCCTTCTCGCCGAAGATCGCGCGCAGGAGCTTCTCCTCGGGCGTGAGCTGCGTCTCGCCCTTCGGCGTGACCTTGCCCACCAGCACGTCGCCCGCCTCGACTTCCGCGCCGATGTACACGATGCCGGACTCGTCGAGGCGCGAGAGCATGCGCTCCGAAAGGTTGGAGATGTCGCGGGTAATCTCCTCGGGACCGAGCTTGGTGTCGCGCGCCACCACCACCAGCTCCTCGATGTGGATCGAGGTGTAGCGGTCCTCGGCCACGACGCGCTCGGAGATGAGGATGGAATCCTCGAAGTTGTAGCCGTTCCAGGGCATGAACGCGACCAGCAGGTTCTGGCCGAGCGCCAGCTCGCCCATGTCGGTGGACGCCCCGTCGGCCACCACGTCGCCGGGGGCGATGTGCTCGCCCACCTTCACCAGCGGGCGCTGGTTGATGTTGGTGTTCTGGTTCGAGCGCGTGTACTTGGTGAGGTTGTAGATGTCCACGCCCGCTTCGCCGGTGCGCGTCTCGTTGTCGTTCACGCGCACGACGATGCGGCCCGCGTCGACGTAGTCGATGCGTCCGCCGCGGCGCGCCTGCACCGCGGTGCCGGAGTCGATCGCGACCGTGCGCTCGATGCCGGTGCCCACGAGCGGCTTCTCGGCGCGCAGGCACGGGACCGCCTGGCGCTGCATGTTCGAGCCCATCAGCGCGCGGTTCGCGTCGTCGTGCTCGAGGAACGGGATGAGCGAAGCGGCGACCGACACGATCTGCGACGGCGCCACGTCGATGTACTCGATCTTGTCGGGCGTGGAGAGCGTGAATTCGTTCCTGTGGCGGCACGACACGAGCTCGTCGGCGAACTTGCCGTTCTTGTCGAGATCGGCGTTCGCCTGGGCGATCACGTACTTGCCTTCCTCGATCGCCGAGAGGTACTCGATGTCCTTGGTGACCTTGGCGTCCTTCACGCGCCGATACGGGGTCTCGATGAACCCGTAGTCGTTGGTGCGCGCGTAGAGCGCGAGCGAGTTGATGAGGCCGATGTTCGGGCCTTCCGGCGTTTCGATCGGGCAGACGCGCCCGTAGTGGGTCGGGTGCACGTCGCGCACCTCGAATCCGGCGCGCTCGCGCGTGAGTCCCCCGGGTCCCAGCGCGGAGATGCGCCGCTTGTGGGTGATCTCCGAGAGCGGGTTGGTCTGGTCCATGAACTGCGAGAGCTGGCTCGAGCCGAAGAACTCCTTGATCGCCGCGGAGACGGGCTTCGCGTTGATGAGGTCGTGCGGCATCAGGTTCTCGCTCTCGGCCTGCGAGAGGCGCTCGCGCACCGCGCGCTCGACGCGCACGAGCCCGGAGCGGAACTGGTTCTCCGCGAGCTCGCCCACGCTGCGCACGCGGCGGTTGCCGAGGTGGTCGATGTCGTCGATCTCTCCGCGGCCGTTGCGCAGCTCGACCAGGATCCTGATGACGGCGACGATGTCCTCGTTCGAGAGGGTCATGGGTCCCGTGAGCCCGTCGCGGCCGACGCGCCGGTTGAACTTCATGCGGCCGACGTCGGAGAGGTCGTAGCGGTCCTCGCTGAAGAAGAGGCCGTTGAAGAGCGTCTTCACGGCGTCTTCCGTCGGCGGCTCGCCCGGGCGCATCATGCGGTAGATCGCCACCTGGGCGTTCAGGGGATCGACCGTCTCGTCGATGCGCAGCGTCTGCGAGATGTACGGGCCCTGGTCGAGGTCGTTGGTGTAGATGGTCTTCACCTCCTCCACGCCCGCCTCGAGGACCTTCTTGAGCACGACTTCGGTGATTTCGTCGTTCGCGTTGGCGACGATCTCGCCGGTTTCCTTGTTGACGAGGTTCTTGGCGAGCGTACGGCCGACGAGGTAGTCCGGCTCCACCGAGAGCTTCTTCATGCCCGCGCTCTCCATGTCGCGGATGTGCTTCACGGTGATGCGCTTGTCCTTCTGCACGATCACCTTGCCCGCCTTGCTCACGATGTCGAACTTGGCGATCTCGCCGCGCAGGCGCTCGGGCACCACCTCGAACTCGATGCCCTTCTTGGTGATGTGGAACGTGTCGAAGGAGAAGAACTGCTCGAGGATCTGCTCGGGTTTGTAGCCGAGGGCTTTCAGCAGGATCGTCACCGGCATCTTGCGGCGGCGGTCGACGCGGAAATAGAGGTAGTCCTTCGGGTCGAACTCGAAGTCGAGCCACGAGCCGCGGTAGGGAATCACGCGCGCCGAGAAGAGCAGCTTTCCGGACGAGTGCGTCTTGCCGCGGTCGTGCTCGAAGAACACGCCCGGGGAGCGGTGCAGCTGGGAGACGATCACCCGCTCGGTGCCGTTGATGATGAACGAGCCGTTGCGCGTCATGAGCGGGATCTCGCCCATGTACACCTCCTGCTCCTTCACCTCCTTCACCGTGGGCTTGGAGGCCTCGCGATCCATGATCGTGAGGCGCACCTTCGCGCGCAGCGGGCTCGCGAAGGTGAGGCCGCGCTGCTGGCACTCCACCACGTCGAAGGGCGGCTCGCCCAGCGCGTAGCTCACGAACTCGAGCCGCGCATTGCCCGAGTGGCTCGAGATCGGGAATACGGACGAGAAGGCCGACTGCAGGCCGACCATGTTCCGGGCGTCCGCCGGCGCTTCCGCCTGCAGGAACTCCGCGTACGAGTTGATCTGGGTGGCGAGGAGGAACGGCACATCCAGCACGGCCGCACGCTTGGCGAAGCTCTTGCGGATGCGCTTTTTCTCGGTGAACGAGTAGGTCATGGGGGCTCCGGAAATCACGGACGAGCGCGGTCCGGTCGTTCGAATGAGCGAGGGAACCGCGGACGTACGTCTTGCATGCACCCGACTGGCGCTAAGTGGCCTGGTGGCTCGCCCCTACGAGCCGCTGGCGGACAGCCGTACTGGAACGCACGGCCCGACCAAACCCGTCCTCTGCAGTCGCTTCAGAAGACAAATCAAAGCCCGTCAGGGCTTTGATTTGGCGTCTGCAACGGTGTTGGAGCGGACCGAAGCCCGGCATGCATGAGCCGATCACCCCGGAGCCCGCTCGACACCCTCGAACAGCGGTTGGGGCGTCGAGCGGCGAATGTCCGCTCCAACGCCCGCCCCGCTTTGCCGCCTTTGCGCCTGCTACTTGATTTCAGCCTTCGCTCCGGCCTCTTCCATCTTCTTCTTGACCGCTTCCGCGTCGGCCTTGCTGACGCCTTCCTTCAGCGGCTTCGGCGCTCCGTCGACGAGGTCCTTGGCCTCCTTGAGGCCCAGGCTCGTCACTTCGCGCACGGCCTTGATCGTGTTCACCTTGTTCTCGCCGGCGGCGAGGAGGATCACGGTGAACTCGGTCTTCTCCTCGGCGGGCGCGGCACCCGCGGCCGCGCCCGGCGCGGCCACGGCGACCGTGGCGGCGGCGGCGGAGACGCCGAACTTCTCTTCCATGTCCTTGATGAGCTGCGAGAGCTCGAGGACCGACATGTTGCCGATCGCGTCGAGGAGGTCTTGCTTGGCGATAGCCATAGATGGGGCTCCTGGTTCAGGTTTTCAAATGGTGTCGGGAGGGATCAGGCCGCGGCCTGCTCCTTCTGGTCGCGGAGGGCGGCCACGGTGCGCACGAACTTCGCGGGCACCTCGTTCAGCGTCTGCACGAACTTGGCGATCGGCGCCTGCATCGTGCCCATGAGCATGGCGAGGAGCTCCTCGCGGCCGGGCATGATGGCGAGGCTTCCGACCTCCTTCGCCGTCATCAGGCGGTTGGGCATCATGCCGCCCTTGATGACGAGCTTCTCGTTGCCCTTCGCATACGCGTGGAGCACCTTCGCGGCGGCCACCGGGTCGTCGGAGATGCCGTAGGCGAGCGGGCCGACCATCTGGTCGGCGAGCTTCTCGAACGGCGTCCCCTGGACCGCGCGGCGCGCGAGGGTGTTCTTCAGCACGCGAAGGTAGACGCCGGCGGCGCGCGCCTGCGAGCGCAGCACGGTGATGTCCTCGACGGGCAGGCCGCGGTACTCGGCCAGAACGACGGCCTGTGCCTTGGCGAGCCGCGCGGACACTTCCGCCACGACTTCCTTCTTGCCTTCGATGTTGAGACTCAAGGTCCTTCTCCTGTTTCTTCGGCCCGGCCGCGCTTTCGCTTCGGCTGCGCCGTCCCTAGCGACCTTTCGTCAGGAGCGCCCGCTCTCGCGGGTAACCTGTCTTGGGTTCGCCATCTGCGTAGGCTTCGGGGATGCTCCCCCTCGTTTGAGTCCCGGTCCGGGGACGCCTACGGTCTTTGACAACCCGCAGCCCTTGCAGAAGCTGCGGCCCAAAGCCATGGCCCGTCACTTCGGGCCTTGATCCCCGCGTCGGCGGGGATCGATGTCCTTTCCTACTGCTGCGCCGGCGTCGCCGCGCCGGCAAGCGTCCCGTGGTCGATGCGGATGCCCACGCCCATCGTGCTGGAGACCGAGACCTTCTTGAGGTAGATCCCCTTCATCGTCGCGGGCTTCGCCTTGTTGATCGCGCCGATCAGCGCCTCGAGGTTCTCCGCGAGGGCGTCGATGTCGAAGGACGCGCGCCCGATCGTGCACTGCACGATGCCCGCCTTGTCGGCGCGGTACTGCACCTGGCCGCCCTTGGCGTTCCTCACCGCTTCCTCGACGTTCGGCGTCACGGTGCCGACCTTCGGGTTCGGCATCAGGCCGCGCGGACCCAGCACCTGGCCGAGCGGGCCCACGACCTTCATCGCGTCCGGCGTGGCGATCACGACGTCGAACTCCAGGAAGCCGCCCTTCACCTTGTCGGCGAGGTCGTCGAAGCCGACCACGTCGGCGCCCGCCGCCTTCGCCTTCTCCGCATTCGCACCCTGCGCGAATACCGCGACGCGCACGGTCTTGCCCGTGCCACGCGGCAGCACCACGCTTCCGCGCACCACCTGGTCCGACTTCTTCGCGTCGATGCCGAGGTTCACCGCGACGTCCACGGACTCGTCGAACTTCGCCGTCGCGGTCTTCTTCACCAGCTCGAGCGCGACCTTTACCTCGTAGGCCCTGGTGCGATCCACCAGACCCACGATCTTCTTCACCCGCTTGGAAACGTGGGCCATGTCAGAGGCCCTCCACTTCCACGCCCATGCTGCGGGCGCTGCCGGCGATGGTGCGCACCGCCGCTTCGAGGTCGGCCGCGGTGAGGTCGGGCTGCTTGGTCTTCGCGATCTCCTCGGCCTGCTTGCGCGTGAGCTTGCCCACCTTGTCGGTGTGCGGCTTGGGGCTGCCCTTCTCGATCTTGAGCGCCTTGCGGATCAGGACCGAGGCCGGCGGCGACTTCAGGATGAAGGTGAAGCTCTTGTCCGCGTATGCCGTGATGACGACGGGAAGCATGAGCCCCGGCTCGACCTTCTGCGTCTGCGCGTTGAACGCCTTGCAGAACTCCATGATGTTCAGGCCGCGCTGTCCGAGCGCCGGACCGATGGGCGGCGATGGATTCGCCTTGCCCGCCGGAACCTGGAGCTTGATCAAGCCGACGATTTTCTTTGCCACTTTCGCTCTCCTGGTGGGTTCAAGCGGACGCCCTGGGGCGCCCTCCCCGGTTATGGGTCCCCGCCTGCGCGGGAACGACAGACGACCGCCTTACGCCTTCTCCACCTGCCCGAAATCGAGCTCGACGGGCGTCGCGCGGCCGAAGATCAGCACCGAGACGCGGATCTTGCTCTTCTCGTAGTTCACTTCCTCCACCGTGCCGTTGAAGTCCGTGAACGGGCCTTCGGTCACGCGCACCGACTCGCCCACCTCGAAGAGCACCTTCGGTTTGGGCTTCTCGACGCCTTCCTGCACCTGATGGAGGATGTTCTCCACTTCCTTGTCCGAGACGGGCGTGGGACGCATCGCCGTGCCGCCGATGAAGCCGGTGACCTTGGGCGTGCTCTTCACCAGGTGCCACGTCTCGTCCGTCATGTCCATCTGCACCAGGATGTAGCCGGGGAAGAAGCGGCGCTCGCTGATCGCCTTCTGCCCGCTCTTCATCTCGACCACTTCCTCGGTGGGGACCAGCACCTGCCCGAACTTGTCCTGCATGCCCGAGCGCTTGATGCGGTCGAGGAGCGCCTGCTGGATGCTCTTCTCCTGCCCGGAGTAGGCGTGCACGACGTACCAACGCATCGTCATATCCTCAGCCCCCGGTCCCGAGCAGCTTCTGGGTGATCGTGAGCAGCCCCCAGTCGACCAGCCACAGGAACACCGCCATCGTCGCGACGAACGCGAAGACGACCGCGGTGGTCTGCATGGTCTCCTTGCGCGTGGGCCACACGACCCGCTTCGCCTCTTCCCACGACTCGCGGGCGAAGGCGAGGAACCCCTGGCCGAGCGGCGTGAACCACAGGATCACGACCGCCAAGGCGAGTGCGCCGAGGAGCGCCGCGAGCCGCAGCACGAGCGCGCTGTCGCCCATCCAGTAGAAGGCGACGAAGCCTCCTACGGCCACGAGCGCCGCTATCGCGATCTTGATTCGTTCCGCCATTGCCTGATGTCCGTTTTCCCGCCACTGGGGGCAGGCCAGGAGGGTCTCGAACCCCCAACCTGCGGTTTTGGAGACCGCCGCTCTGCCAATTGAGCTACTGGCCTAATCCTTCGCGCTGCCCGTTACTCGAGGACCTTCGTCACGACGCCGGCGCCCACCGTGCGGCCGCCCTCGCGGATGGCGAAGCGCAGCTTCTCCTCCATCGCGATCGGCGCGATCAGCGTCACCACCATCTTGATGTTGTCGCCCGGCATCACCATCTCGGTGCCCTCCGGCAGCTGCAGCGAGCCCGTCACGTCGGTCGTGCGGAAATAAAACTGCGGCCGGTAGCCGTTGAAGAACGGCGTGTGCCGCCCGCCCTCCTCCTTCGAAAGCACGTACACCTCGCACTCGAACTTCGTGTGCGGCGTGATCGAGCCCGGCTTGGCCAGCACCTGCCCGCGCTCCACGTCCTCGCGCTTGGTGCCGCGCAGCAGGATCCCGACGTTATCGCCCGCCTGCACCTGGTCCAGGAGCTTCCTGAACATCTCCGTGCCCGTGCACACCGTCTTCTGCGTGGGCTTCAGGCCCACGATCTCGATCTCGTCACCCACCTTGCACACGCCGCGCTCCACCCGCCCCGTCACCACCGTGCCCCGGCCCGAAATCGAGAACACGTCCTCCACCGGCATCAGGAACGCCCCCTCCGTCGCCCGCTCCGGCGTCGGGATGTAGCTGTCCAGCGCATCGGCCAGCTTCATGATCGACTGCTCGCCCAGCTCCCCCGTATCCCCCTCCAGCGCCTTCAACGCCGAGCCGATGATGATCGGCGTCTTGTCGCCCGGGAACTGGTACTTCGACAAGAGCTCGCGAACCTCCACCTCCACCAGCTCCAAGAGCTCCTTGTCATCGACCATGTCGGCCTTGTTCAAATACACCACGATGTAGGGCACCCCCACCTGGCGCGCCAGCAGGATGTGCTCGCGCGTCTGCGGCATCGGACCATCGGCCGCACTCACCACCAGAATCGCCCCGTCCATCTGCGCCGCACCCGTGATCATGTTCTTCACGTAGTCGGCGTGGCCCGGGCAGTCCACGTGCGCGTAGTGGCGCTTGGACGTCTCGTACTCCACGTGCGCCGTGTTGATCGTGATCCCCCGCGCCTTCTCCTCCGGCGCGTTGTCGATCTGGTCGTAGGCCCTCGCCTCGCCGCCGAACTTCTTCGACAGCACCGAAGTCATCGCCGCCGTCAGCGTCGTCTTGCCGTGGTCCACGTGACCGATCGTGCCCACGTTCACGTGCGGTTTCGTGCGCTCGAACTTGCCCTTTGCCATGGTGTGCCGTCCTGAAGAACGTTGGTGTTGAGTGCCTGTATCGCCTGACGCCTGGTGCCCATGATGCGGATTGAACGCATGACCTCTCCCTTACCAAGGGAGTGCTCTACCACTGAGCTACATGGGCGAGTCCGTACCTGGAGCGGGTGAAGGGAATCGAACCCTCGTCGTAAGCTTGGAAGGCTTCTGCTCTACCATTGAGCTACACCCGCCGCGAAGCCCCCGCTGCTCTGCGTTGTCGTTGAATGCCTTGGTGGAGGAGGTTGGATTCGAACCAACGTAGGCGCAAGGCCAACAGATTTACAGTCTGCCCCCTTTAACCACTCGGGCACCCCTCCGGGAAAGCCCTCGATTATGCCCGATTCCCGCTTCTGGAACAAGCAGAAGCGGCCATTTCGGGGGGTGCCGGCACTCCGAATCGAACGGAGGACCTACCGCTTACAAGGCGGTTGCTCTACCCGCTGAGCTATGCCGGCCGGACGGCGCTCCCCGGCTGGAAAGCGCCCGCTGAGTCAGCGCTTACTTTACGATCTTGAGCCGTGTCTTGCCGTTCGCTGCCGGCGGCTTCGGCGGCTCCGAATCGGCTTCGGCGGCGGTGGGGGACGCAAGCGAAGGCGCGGCGGTGAGCGCGGCCGGCGTCTCCACCGTGAAGAACGCGCCCTGCCCGTTCTCGCGCGCGAAGATGCCCTGCACGCGGTCCACGGGGATGCTCACCTCCCGCGAGACGCCGTTGAAGCGGGCCGAGAACTGGATCAGCTCGTTGTTGACCGTGAGGTTGCGCGTGGCGTTGAGGCTCACGTTCAGCACGATCTCGCCGTTCTTCACGTACTCCATCGGCACCCGGGTGCGCTCGTCGACGCGCACGCTCAGGTACGGGGTGTAGCCGCAGTCGGAACACCACTCGTAGATCGCGCGGATGAAGTAGGGCTTGGTGGAGACCTCGGCCATGGCAACAAGCTTAACCTACCGGCGCATCGCTTTCTCGGAAGCGGTCATCGAGTCGATGAAGGCCTGCCGGGAGAAGAGCCGCTCGGCGTACTTGAGCAGCGGGGCCGATTGCTTGTTGAGCTGGACCTGGTAATGGTCCAGGCGCCACAGGAGCGGCGCGATCGCCACGTCCAGCATCGAGAACTCCTCGCCCAGCATGTATTTCTGCTTCACGAAGATGGGCGCGATCTGGATCAGGTTCTCGCGGATGTAGAGCCGCGCCTTGTCCTGCGCCTTCTGGGTGCCCGATTCCAGCGTCTGCACGTGGTTGAAGAGCTCCTGCTCGAAGCGGAAGAGGAAGAGCCGCGCGCGCGCGCGCATCACCGGGTCGGCCGGCATCAGCTGCGGATGCGGAAAGCGCTCGTCGATGTATTCGTTGATGATGTTCGACTCGTAGAGGACGAGGTCGCGCTCCACCAGCACGGGCGTGCGGTTGTACGGGTTCATCACCGCGAGGTCCTCGGGCTTGTTCATGAGGTCCACGTCGATGATCTCGAAATCCATGCCCTTTTCGTAGAGCACGATTCGGCAGCGGTGGCTGAAGGGATCGGTGATCCCCGAGTAGAGCGTCATCATGGTTTCTTCATCCCCTTTCCGCGACGGCGCGCGGTCGCGGCCCGGCTAGCGGACGTCCTTCCAATACTCCCTCTTGAGCAGGTACGCGACGATCGCGAAACCGGCGAGGACGAACAGCACCACGATCCCCCATAGCCTGCGCTGCGTCTGTGCGGGCTCGGACATGTAAACGAGGTAGTTCACGAGGTCGCCCACGTAGCGGTCGTACTGCACCGGCGTCATGGTGCCCGGCCGCTCGATCACGAGCTTGCGGGTCTCGATCCGGTCGCCGGTGATGTCGTTCACCTTCTCGGTCACCTGCAGCGCCTGCATGCCCTGCTCCTCGTAGAGCACGTGCGGCATGGCGACGTTGTGGAAGACCGTGTTGTTCCACCCGGAAGTGCTGTTGGGATCGCGATAGAAGCTGCGCAGGTACGTGTAGAGCCAGTCGGCGCTGCGCGAGCGCGCGATGAGCGACAGATCCGGCGGCACGACGCCGAAGGCGGCCTTCGAGATCTTCGGGTCGACCGGCGGCGACATGGTGTCGCCGATCTTGTCCGTGGTGAAGAGCAGGTTCTCCTTGATCTGCTCCTCGGTGAGGTCCAGGTCCTCGAGGCGCGAGTAGCGCATCAGCGACGCCGTGTGGCAGTTGAGGCAGCGGTTCACGAAGATCGCGGCGCCGTGCTGCAGGGACGCCTTGTCGCCGAGGTCCACCGGCGCGCGGTCCAGGCGTACGGCTTCTTCCTGGGCCGCCGCGAGCGCGGGCGCGAGCACGATGAGGAGCAGTGCGAGGATCTTGTTCATCAGCGGGTCACCCTCAGCGGCTCGGGCTTCTCCTGCGCCCGGTCGCGCGCGGTGTACCACGGCATGCCGAGGAAGAAGAAGAAGTAGACCAGCGTGAGCACGCGCGCGACCCACACCGCGACGTAGTCGCCGCCGACGATCGGCCATGCCTTGGGGAACGCGCCCCAGACGTTCGTCGGATGCACGCCGAAGTAGGCGAGGATGCAGAAGCTCACGACGAACGCGGCGAACGCGACCTTCCAGCGCGGGCCGCGGTAGCGGATCGACTTCACGCGCCCGCGGTCGAGCCACGGCAGCGCGAAGAAGATGAGCACCGCGCAGCCCATCACCAGCACGCCGGGGAACTGCGAGTCGAGCATCGGGGGCACCGCGCGCAGCATCGCGTAGTACGGCGTGAAGTACCACACCGGCGCGATCTCGAGCGGCGTCTTCAGGGGATCGGCCGGGATGAAGTTGTTCGCCTCGAGGAAGTAGCCGCCCATCTCCGGGGCGAAGAAGATGACCGCGGCGAACACGATCAGGAAGATGGAGACCCCGAAGAGGTCCTTCACCGTGTAGTACGGATGGAACGGGATCCCGTCGACCGGCGTGCCGGTGCGCGGGTCGAGGTTCTTCTTGATCTCGATGCCGTCGGGGTTGTTGGAGCCCACCTCGTGCAGCGCCATGAGGTGCGCGGCCACCAGCCCCAGCAGCACCAGCGGGAGCGCGGCCACGTGCAGCGCGAAGAAGCGGTTGAGCGTCGCGTCCGAGACGTTGTAGTCGCCGCGGATCCAGATCGCGAGCGGCTCGCCGATGACGGGGATGGTCCCGAAGAGGTTCACGATCACCTGCGCGCCCCAGAAGGACATCTGCCCCCAGGGCAGGAGGTAGCCGAAGAACGCCTCGGCCATCAGCGCGAGGTAGATCACCACGCCGAAGATCCAGAGGAGCTCGCGCGGGCGCCGGTACGAGCCGTAGATGAGGCCCCGCGCCATGTGCAGGTACACGGTGATGAAGAAGAAGGAGGCGCCGGTCGAATGGATGTAGCGGATCACCCAGCCGCCCGGGACGTCGCGCATGATGTACTCGACCGAGGCGAAGGCCTCGCGCGCGTCGGGCTTGTAATTCATCGTGAGGAAGATCCCGGAGACGATCTGGATCACGAGGACCAGCAGCGCGAGCGAGCCGAAGTAGTACCAGAAGTTGAAGTTCTTCGGCGCGTAGTACTCGGAAAGGTGCTCCTTCCAAAGCGACACCAGCGGGAAGCGCTGGTCGATCCAGGTGAGGATGCCGTTGAACGGCCCGGCCCCGGTGACGGGGGTCTTCTCGGTCGCCATCGGCCTACGCTCCTTTCGGGTCTTCGCCGACGACGACGATGGCGTCGGTCTTGTAGCGATACGGCGGGATGAGCAGGTTCTTCGGTGCGGGGGAGCCCTGGAAGACGCGCCCGGCCAGGTCGAAGCGCGAGCCGTGGCAGGGGCAGTAGTAGCCGCCCGGCCAGTTGGGCCCCATGTCGGAGGCCGCGCCCACCTCCTTCTTGAGGTTCGGCGTGCAGCCGAGGTGCGTGCACACGCCCACGCACACGAGCATTTCCGGCTTCTCGGAGCGGTCGATGCCCTTGATGTACTTCGGCTGTTGCGGCACCTTGGAGTCCGGGTCGGTGAGCAGCGGCGCGTTGCCGGGCAGCCGGTCCAGCATGTCCTTGGTGCGGTGCAGGAGCCACACCGGCTTCCCGCGCCACGAGATGGTGACCTGCTGGCCGGGCTCGATCTTCGAGACGTCGGCCTGGACCGGCGCGCCGGCGGCGAGCGACCTGGCGCTCGGGAACCAGCTCGCCACGAAGGGGCCGGCGGCGCCCACGCCCACTACGGCACCGGCGGCGGAAGTGGCGACGATCAGGATGCGACGTCTCTTTTCATCGACGTGGTCGGTGACGATGGCGGTCATTGCGCAGGAGAAGGGAAGGAAAAAGGGCGGGACGGACGGCGAATTCGCCATTTTAGCGGATTTGCCCGTCATTCTTGAAGCCCGCAATGCGGCGAACACATTGACGGCCATCCCTAGCGCCCCTAGATTGCGTCTTTCGCGAGGGGGAAACGCATGAGCTTCGCTTCGGAATTCCGGGAATTCGCGGTCCGCGGCAGCGTGGTGGACCTCGCCGTGGGCGTGATCGTCGGCGGCGCGTTCGGCAAGATCGTCGACTCGCTGGTGAACGACATCGTGATGCCGGTCGTGGGCCGCTTGACCGGCGGGCTCGAGTTCAGCAACTACTTCACTGCGCTCGCGCGCATCCCCGACGGCGTGCCGCACACGCTCGAGGCGGTGAAGAAGGCGGGCGTGCCGGTCGTCGCCTGGGGCAATTTCGTGAACGTCGCGCTCAACTTCGTGATCCTCGCGTTCATCGTCTTCCTCATGGTCCGCGCGATCAACCGGCTGCGCCGGCACCAGGCGCCCCCGGCCCCGGCGGCCCCGCCGGAGCAGGTGGTGCTGCTGCGCGAGATCCGGGACGCGCTGCGCTCGAAATAGGCCGCGGCGGACGGCTACAATAGGGGGTTTTCCGCCCCCGGAACCGCAATCGCCATGCGCAAGCTCTGGCTCGTCTTCGCCCAGGCCGTCACCGCCACGCTCGCCGTGATCTTCGTCGTGAGCCTGGTGAAGCCCGAGTGGATGTCATGGCGCCACCAGGTGGTCGAAGTCCGCGAAAGCGGCGCCGGCGCGGTGCCGGTGCCGGTCGGAGGGATCCCGCCGGCGAGCGTCTATTCGTTCAGCGCGGCGGCCCGCAAGGCGATCCCGTCGGTCGTGAACATCTCCGCGACCAAGCAGGTGCGGCGCCACAACCCGCTCCTCGACGACCCCGCCTTCCAGCGCTTCTTCGGCGAGCGCTTCAACCTGCCGCCGGAAACGCAGCTCTCGCTGGGCTCGGGCGTGATCGTGAGCCGCGAGGGCTACATCCTCACCAACGACCACGTCGTGGACGGGGTCTCGGACATCCAGGTGACGCTGCAGGACGGACGCACGGTCGCGGCGAAGATCGTCGGCAGCGACCCCGAAACCGACCTCGCCGTGGTGCGCGTCCCCGCCGGCGGCCTCACCCCGATCACCTTCGGCCATTCGGAGCAGGCCAAGGTGGGGGACATCGTGCTCGCCATCGGCGACCCCTTCAGCGTCGGGCAGACCGTGACGATGGGCATCGTGAGCGCCGTGGGCCGGGAGATCACCACCAACCCGTTCGGGAGCTTCATCCAGACCGATGCCGCGATCAACCCGGGCAATTCCGGCGGCGCCCTGGTCGACGCGACCGGCAACCTCATCGGCATCAACACCCTGATCTTCTCGCGCTCCGGGGGCTACCAGGGCATCGGCTTCGCGATCCCGGTGGGCCTCGCCAAGCGCATCATGGAGCAGATCATCGAGACCGGGAGCGTCACGCGCGGCTGGTTCGGGATCGAGGTGACCGACATCACCGCGGAGCTCGCCGAGTCCCTGGGCCTCAAGGTGGCGCGCGGCGCGATCGTGGGCGCGATCGAGCGGGGCAGTCCCGCCGAGAAGAGCGGCATGAAGCTGGGCGACGTGATCGAGGCGGTGGACGGCAAGCCCGTCGCCGACACCACCGCGACGCTCAACGCGATCGCGCAGATGCCGCCCGGGAAATCGGTGCCGGTGAAGATCCTGCGCCACGACCGCGAGCTGCAGCTCGACGTGATCGTCGGCAAGAGGAAGCCGCTCCCGCGCGGCGAAGGGAACTAGCCGCCCTCTTCCCCGGCGTGCTCGGCGAGCGCGCGGTCCTTGCGGCGCTTCGCCGCGATCTGCGCGAAGAGGATGCCCCCCTCGTAGAGCAGGCACATGGGCACGGCCAGCGAGATCTGCGACACCACGTCCGGGGGCGTCACCACCGCCGCCACGACGAAGATGAGGACGATCACGTAGCCGCGCCACTCGCGCAGCTGCTCCACCGTCACGAGGCCGGAGAGCACCAGCACCACCACCACCACCGGCACCTCGAAGGCGAGGCCGAACGCGAGGAACATCCCGAGCACGAAATTGAAGTACGCCTCGATGTCCGGCGCCACCGAGATGCTCTTCGGCGCGAAGTGCGCGATGAAGGCGAACACGCGCCTGAAGACGATGAAGTAGCAAAACGCCATGCCCAGCAGGAAGAGGATGGTGCTGCTCACGACGAGCGGCAGGGCGAGCCGCTTCTCGTGCGCGTAGAGCCCGGGCGCGATGAAGGCCCACGCCTGGTAGAGCACGTAGGGCAGCGACACGAGGAGGGCCGCCATGAAGGCGATCTTCATCGGGATGAGGAACGGCGTGATCACGCCCGTCGCGATCATCTTCGAGCCCTGCGGCAGGCTGTGGATGAGCGGCATCGCGAGCAGGTCGTAGAGGTGCGAGCTGAAGTAGAGCATCGGGATCGCCGCGACGACGATCGCGAGGACCGAGCGCACCAGCCGCTGGCGCAGCTCGATCAAGTGCGAGAGGAAGGTTTCCTGGGCCTCGTCCGTCATGGGCGGCCGGCCTCAGGCGGGCCCGCCGGGCGCGGAAGCGGGGGGCGCGCTCGCCGGCGGCTCCTCGATGCCGAGCTCGAGCTGCGGCGAAGGCGGCTCGGCGTGCGGGGCCGCCGGCGCCGCCTCGGCGGCCTTCGCCACGTCCTGCAGCTCGCGATCGATGGACGCGTGCACGTCGCGGATCCCGCGCTCGGCCTCGGCGGCCTGCGCCTCGATGTCGGTCTTCAACGAGCGCGCTGCGTCCTCGAACTCGCTCTTCACCTTGCCGAGGTCGCCCATCTCCACCTCGCGGCTTATGTCGGCCTTCACCTGGGCGACGTAGCGCTGCAGGCGGCCGAAGAGCACGCCTGCGGTGCGCGCGACCTTGGGCAGGCGCTCGGGACCGATCACGACCAGCGCGACGATCGCGATCACGAGCATCTCGGAGAAGCCGACGTCGAACATGGAAGCCTGCGGATGGATCGGAGGGCCGGCAGGCACGCCGGCCCGGGGAGCGTCAGCCCTTCTGCTTTTCCTTGACCTCGCCCTCGATCGTCGTGCCCTGCGAGGTGATCTCGCCGGGGGGCGTCGCGGGCGTCGCGTCCTCGCGCATGCCCTGCTTGAAGCCCTTCACGGCGCCGCCGAGATCCTCGCCGATGTTGCGCAGCTTCTTCGTGCCGAAGATCACCAGCACGATCACGAGCACGATCAACCAATGCCAGATGCTGAAGGAACCCATCGAAATCTCCTGGTGGCGCGGGCGGTGCGTGTCAGGTGCCCGGCGGCGGCATCATGCGGCCGAAGGGCTCTGGACCGCCGAGAATGTGGATATGCAAATGATACACGTCCTGGCGCCCGATCCGCCCCGTGTTCACGATGGTGCGGAAGCCGTCCGGCGAGCCCTGCTCCCGCGCGAGCCGCCCGGCCATCGCGAACATGCGCCCGAGCACGCGCTCGTGCTCCGGCCCGACCGCGTCCAGGGAATCCACGTGCTGCTTGGGAATGATCATGAAATGCACCGGCGCCTGCGGGGCGATGTCGTGGAAGGCGAGCATGTCGTCGTCCTCGTACACCTTGCGGCTGGGAATCTCGCCGCGCACGATCTTGCAGAACACGCAGTCGGCCATGCTTCTATCCTTTCGGTCGCGAATCCTTCTCTTCGATTCCGGAGCGGCCCTCCCGGCGCTCGAGCTCCGCGAGCACCTCGGAGAGCGCGACGCCGTGCCACCCGAGCATGACCATGCAGTGGAACCAGAGGTCCGCGGTCTCGTGCACGATCGCGCGCCGCTCGCCCCCCTTCGCGGCGAGCACCGTCTCGGTGGCTTCCTCGCCCACCTTCCTGAGGATGGCGTCGAGGCCCTTCGCGTTGAGGGACGCCACGTACGAAGAGGACGGATCGGCGCCGCGGCGCGCCGCGATGGCGGCCTCGAGGCGCTCGAGGATCGTCGCGCGCTCAGCCATGGGACGTCGGCGCCTCCAGCACGGGATCGGTGACGCTCCAGCGCTTCTCGCCGCGGGGCCCCTCGAGCGCGCGGAAGAAGCAGCGCCGGCGCCCGGTATGGCACGCGACGCCGCCCGCCGACTCCACGCGCAGCAGCACCACGTCGGCATCGCAGTCGATGCGCACCTCGACGACCTTCTGCACGTGTCCCGAGGTCTCGCCCTTGCGCCAGAGCGCCTTCCTCGATCGCGACCAGTACGTCGCCTCGCCGCTCGCGACCGTGCGCGCGAGCGATTCGCGGTTCATCCACGCGACCATGAGCACCTCTCCGGACGCGGCATCCTGGGCGACCGCGGGCAGGAGGCCATCGGCGTTCCACGCCATTTCGTCGAGCCAGGCTTCCGCGTTCACAGGCGCATCTCGATTCCACGCGCGGCGAGGAAACGCTTCGCCTGCGGGATGGTGATCTCCCCGAAATGGAACACCGAGGCGGCGAGCACCGCGTCGGCGCGTCCCTGCTCGATGCCGAGCGCGAGGTGCTCGAGGGTGCCCACGCCGCCGCTCGCGATCACGGGCACCGACACCGCGTCGGACACGGCGCGGGTGAGCCCGAGGTCGAACCCGCTCTTCGTGCCGTCGCGGTCCATGCTCGTGAGCAGGATCTCGCCGGCGCCGCGGGCCGCCATCTCGCGCGCCCATTCTACGGCATCGAGCGCTGCGCGCCTTGCGCCCGCCGTGCGTGTACACCTCCCAGCGCCCGGCTCCCGCGGCGCGTGCGTCGATCGCCACCACGATCGCCTGGGAGCCGAAGCGGCGTGCCGCCTGCTCCACCAGGCCGGGATTCTCGACCGCGGCGGTGTTGATGCTCACCTTGTCGGCTCCCGCGTTGAGGATCTTGCGCACGTCCTCCACCGAGCGAACGCCGCCGCCCACGGTGAGCGGAATGAAGACCTGGTCGGCGACCCGCTCGATCACGTCCACGATGGTGTCGCGCGCGTCGCTCGAGGCGGTGATGTCGAGGAAGGCGAGCTCGTCCGCGCCCGCCTCGTCGTAGCGGCGCGCGATCTCCACGGGATCGCCCGCATCGCGCAACTGCACGAAGTTGACACCCTTCACGACGCGCCCGGCGTGCACGTCGAGGCAGGGGATGATCCGCTTGGCGAGGCCCATGGCGGGGCCGTTCAGCCTTCGCCCGCCGCCACCTTCAGCGCTTCGGCGAAATCGAGCCGGCCCTCGTAGATGGCGCGGCCCGCGATGCAGCCGGTGATGCCCTCGGATTCCACCTGGCGCAGATTGCGGATGTCGTCCAGGTGGTTCAGGCCGCCGCTCGCGATCACGGGCACGGTGAGCGCCTGCGCGAGCCGGACCGTCGCCTCGATGTTCACCCCGGTCATCATGCCGTCGCGGCCGATGTCGGTGTAGATCACGGCCTCGACCCCGTAGTCCTGGAAGCGCTTCGCGAGGTCGATCACGTCGTGCTTGGTGAGCTTCGACCAGCCGTCGGTCGCGACCTTCCCGTCCTTCGCGTCGAGGCCCACGATGATGTGGCCGGGAAAGGCATCGCACGCCTCGTGGAGGAAGCCGGGGTTCTTCACCGCCGCCGTGCCGATGATCACGTAGGACACGCCGTCGTCCAGGTAGCGCTCGATCGTCTCGAGGTCGCGGACGCCCCCGCCCAGCTGGATCGGGACGTCGGAATCCACCGCCGCGACGATCTCCTTCACGGCCGATTCGTTCACCGGCTTGCCGGCGACCGCGCCGTTGAGATCCACGACGTGCAGGCGCCTGGCGCCCTTCCGCGCCCACTGCGAGGCGGTCTCTCCGGGATTGCCGGAGAACACGGTGGCCCTGTCCATGCGCCCCTGCTCGAGCCGCACGCACTGTCCGTCCTTCAGGTCGATCGCGGGGATGATCAGCATGGATGCGGGGAGCGCAACCTCAGGGATTCCAGGTGGTGAAGTTGCCGAGTAGCGTAAGCCCCGCGGAACTGCTCTTCTCGGGATGGAATTGCGTCGCAAAAATATTATCGCGCGCGATGGCCGAGGTAAAGGCGTCGGGGTAGCGGGTGCTCGCCGCGGCGAGCGCGGCGAGCGACGGCTTGCAGTAGTAGCTGTGCACGAAGTAGAAGCGCGCGCCGTCCGCGATGCCGCGCCACAGCGCGTGCGGCTGCACCTGCCACACCTCGTTCCACCCCATGTGCGGCACCTTGTAGCCCGCGGCGCGGCGCTGCGGCGTGTTCTCGAAGCCGAGCACGCGCCCGGGAAGGAGCGCGAGGCCGGGCGTGTCGCCCTCGGCGCTCCTCTCGAAGAGCATCTGCTGCCCGATGCACAGGCCGAGGAACGGCCGCGCGCGCGCCGCCTCCCGCACCGCCTCGCCGAGGCCGCTCTCGTTCAGGCAACGCATGCAGTCGGGCATCGCCCCCTGGCCGGGAAATACGACGCGGTCGGCGCGCCGGATGGCCTCCGGGTCCGCCGTGATCTCCACGCTCGCGTCGGGAGCGACGTGGACGAGCGCCTTCTGCACGGAGCGCAGGTTGCCCATGCCGTAGTCGACGATCGAGATGCGTTGGGCCATGGAGGGCGTGAAGGCTCGCGATCTCGGATCGCTAGAGGGCTCCCTTGGTGGAGGGAATCAGGCCCGCGGCGCGCGGATCGGCCTCGACGGCCATGCGCACGGCGCGCGCGAACGCCTTGAACACCGTCTCGCATTGATGGTGCGCGTTCTCGCCGCGCAGGTTGTCGATGTGCACCGTGGCGAGCGCGTGGTTCGCGAAGCCCTGGAAGAACTCGTGCATGAGGTCGACGTCGAACTCGCCCACGCGCGCGCGCCGGAAATCGACGTGGAACTCGAGTCCCGGGCGCCCCGAGAAATCCACCACCGCGCGCGAGAGCGCCTCGTCGAGCGGCACGTAGGCGTGCCCGTAGCGGCGGATCCCCTTCTTGTCGCCGAGCGCCTTCGCCATCGCCATGCCGAGCGTGATGCCGATGTCCTCGACGGTGTGGTGCGCGTCGATCTCGAGGTCGCCCTGCGCCTCCACCTCCAGGTCGATCGCGCCGTGGCGCGCGACCTGGTCGAGCATGTGGTCCAGGAACGGGATACCCGAGGCGAGCTTCGCCTTGCCGCTGCCGTCCAGGTCGAGGGCGACGTGCACGCGGGTTTCCTTGGTGTCGCGTTGGATTTCCGCCTTGCGCATGGGGGTTCAGGCGAGGGCCGGGACGAGGGCTTCGATGAGTCTGTCGTTCTCGTCGGGCGTTCCGACGGTGAGCCTCAGGCAGTGCTCTAGCAGGGGATGCGTGCCGTGGAAGTTGCGGACCAATATACCACGGTGCCTCAGGCCCTCGAACGCGCGCGGCGCGTCCGGAACGCGGACGAGCACGAAATTCGCGGCGCTCGGGTAGCGCTCGACGCCTGCGATGCGGTCGAGCGCCGCCTCGAGGCGCGAGCGCTCGGCGACGATCGCGCGCGTCTGCGCCTCGAAGACGTCGCGATGGTCGAGCAGCAGCTCCGCCGCGGCCATCGAGAGCACGTTCACGTTGTAGGGAAGACGCAGCTTCTCCAGCTCGCCCAACCAGTCGCGCGGCCCGATCACCGCGCCCAGGCGCAATCCCGCGAGCCCGAGCTTCGAGACGGTGCGCACCAGGAGCAGGTTGGGGTGGCGCCCGACCGCATCGAGGAGCGTCGCACCGCCCGAGAAAGCGTGGTACGCCTCGTCCACCACGACCAGCCCCGGGGAGGCCTCGACGATACGCAGGATGGCATCGCGCGCGAAGAGATTGCCGGTCGGGTTGTTGGGATAGGCGATCCAGGTCACGGCGGGCCGCTCGCGCTCGATCGCCGCGAGGAGCGCCGCCTCGTCGAGCGAGAAGTCGCGCCGGAGGGGAAGGCCGGCATAGCGCAGGCCGCACGCGATCGCGCTCATGCGGTACATCGCGAACGAGGGCTCCGGCGCGAGGGCGACCGCCCCCGGCGTCGCAAGCGCCATCGCGATGATCTGCAGCACCTCGTCGGAGCCGTTGCCGAGCAGGAGGTCGAGGTGCTCCGGCACGCCCATCGCCGCGCGCAACCGCGCCTTGAGCGCGGTCGCGGTGGGATCGGGATAGCGGTTCACCGCCACTTTCGCGAGGCGTTCGCCCATCTGCGCCGCGAGCTCCTGCGGGAGCGGGTACGGGTTCTCCATGGCGTCGAGCTTCACCATGCCCTTCGCCGGGGCCACGTGATAGGCCGAAAGCGCGCGGATCTCGGGGCGCACCAGGGAGTCGGGGCCCCTGGACCGCGGGGCCGTCCCGGATTTCGGCAACCCGCGCGAGCTCATCGTCGTTTGCCGCCGGAATCGGGGCCCGAGCCCATGCGCCATTCGGCGCTGCGCGCGTGGGCCTCGAGCCCCTCGGCGCGCGCGAGCGTCGCGGCGATGCCTCCCAGGCGGCGCGCGCCGGCCTCGGAGACCGCGATGAGGCTCGAGCGCTTCTGGAAATCGTAGGCGCCGAGCGCCGAGGAGAACCGCGCGGTGCGCGAGGTGGGCAGGACGTGGTTCGGCCCCGCGCAATAGTCGCCCAGCGACTCCGACGCGTAATGGCCGAGGAAGATGGCGCCCGCATGGCGGATGCGCGCAAGGAGCGCCTCGGGATCGGCGACCGCCAGCTCGAGGTGCTCCGGGGCGATGCGGTTGGCGAGCGCGCACGCCTCGTCGAGGTCGCGCACCCGGATCAACGCGCCGCGCGATTTCATGGAGGCGGCGATGATCGGCAGCCGCGGCATCTGCGGCGCCTGGCGCTGCAGCGAGCGCGCGACGCGGTCGAGCAGCGCCGCGTCGGGCGTGAGGAGGATCGCCTGCGCAATCTCGTCGTGCTCGGCCTGTGCGAAGAGGTCCATCGCGACCCAGTCGGGATGCGCCGACGAATCGGCGATGACGAGCACTTCGGAAGGACCCGCCACCATGTCGATGCCGACGCGGCCGAACACCCGGCGCTTCGCGGCCGCGACGTACGCGTTGCCGGGGCCCACGATCTTGTCCACGGCGGGCACGGTCGCAGTGCCGTAGGCGAGCGCGCCGATCGCCTGCGCCCCGCCCACGCGGATGATGCGATCGACGCCCGCGAGCGCCGCGGCCGCGATCACCGGCGCATTGAGCGTGCCTTCGGGCGTCGGCGTGACCATCACGAGCTCGGGGACGCCCGCGACCTTGGCCGCCACCGCGCTCATGAGCACCGAGGACGGATACGCCGCCTTCCCGCCCGGCACGTAGAGGCCCACGCGATCGAGCGGCGTCACCTGCTGGCCGAGGACCGTGCCGTCGCCCTCTTCCACGCGCCACGAAGCGAGCACCTGGCGCTCGTGGTAGCTGCGGATGCGCGCGGCCGCTTCCTCGAGCGCCTCGCGCTCGGCGTGCGGAAGGCTTTCCAGCGCGCGCCGCGCCTCGGCGAGCGGCACCTCGAGCTCGGCGACGCCGGCGGGGCTCCAGCGGTCGAAGCGGGCGGTGTATTCGAGGAGCGCGCCGTCGCCCCTTTCGCGCACGTCCTCGAGGATCGCCGCGGTCGCGCGTTCCACGCCTTCGTCCTGTGCGCCCTCGAAGGCGAGCAGCCGCCCGAGCTCCTCCTCGAAGCCCGGCGCATCCGAAGAGAGGCGGCGCGGCTCAATCACGCTTCGCACCGCTCGCCCGCGCGAGCGACTCGATGAGCGGCGCGATCGCCTCGCGCTTGAGCTTGAGGGAGGCCGGGTTCACGATCAGCCGGCTCGAGACCTCGAGGATGTCCTCCACCGCCCGCAGGCGGTTCGCCCGGAGCGTGTTGCCGGTATCGACGAGATCCACGATCGCGTCGGCGAGCCCGACGAGCGGGGCGAGCTCCATGGAGCCGTAGAGCTTGATGAGGTCGACGTGCATCCCCTTGGCGGCGAAGTGCTCGCGAGCGGTGGCGATGTACTTGGTGGCGACGCGCAGCCGCGCGCCCTGCCTCACGGCGCCGGCGTAGTCGAAGCCCTCCGGCACCGCGACCACCATGCGGCACTTCGCGATGCCGAGGTCGATCGGCTGGTAGAGGCCCTGGCCGCCATGCTCCGCGAGGAGGTCGCGCCCCGCCACGCCCAGGTCCGCGGCGCCGTACTGGACGTAGGTCGGGACGTCGGCCGCGCGCACGAGGATGAGCCGCAGCCCCGCGCGGTTGGTGGCGAGGATGAGCTTGCGCGAAGTCTCCGGATCCTCCGACGGGTGGATGCCGGCCGCTGCGAGAAGCGGCAGTGTCTCCTCGAAGATGCGGCCCTTGGCGAGCGCGAGCGTGGTCTGGGTCATGGCGCTTTCAGGATACCCGCGCGATGCGCGCACCGAGCCCGGCGAGGCGCGACTCGATGCGCTCGTAGCCGCGGTCGAGGTGGTAGATGCGGTCGATCACCGTGCCGCCCTGCGCGACCAGGCCGGCGATCACGAGGCTCGCGGAGGCGCGCAGGTCGGTCGCCATCACCATCGCCCCGGTGAGCTTCTCCACTCCCTGCACGAGCGCGGTGCTGCCTTCGATGCGGATGTTCGCGCCGAGGCGGCGCAGCTCCGGCACGTGCTGCATGCGGTTGTCGAAGATCGTCTCGGTGATCGATGCGGTGCCGTCGGAGACGCTGTTGAGCGCCAGGAACTGCGCCTGCATGTCGGTGGGGAACCCGGGGTAGGGCGCCGTGCGCAGCGACACGGCCCGGGGCCGCCCCGACATGCGCAGGCGAATCCGCTCGCCTTCCACGTCGACGCGCGCGCCCGCTTCGCGCAGCTTCTCCACCACCGCATCGAGGCTCGCAACGGGCGCGCCCGTGAGGGTCACGTCTCCGCGCGTGGCGGCGGCCGCGGCGAGGAGGGTGCCCGCTTCGATGCGATCGGGCATCACCGCGTACTCCACGCCGCCCAGCCGCTCCACGCCCTCGATCGCGATGATCTCGGTGCCGGCGCCGCGAATGCGCGCGCCCATCGCGGCGAGGCAGCGCGCAAGGTCCACCACCTCGGGCTCGCGCGCCGCGTTCTCGAGGACCGTCTCGCCCTCGGCGAGGCACGCCGCCATCATCAGGTTCTCGGTGCCGGTGACGGTGACCGTGTCGAGGACGATGCGCGTTCCCTTGAGCCGCGACGCGGTGGCGTGGATGTAGCCCTCCTCGATGGCGATCTCGGCGCCCATCGCCGCGAGGCCCTTGATGTGCAGGTCGACCGGACGCTCGCCGATCTGGCATCCGCCCGGCAGGGACACGCGCGCCTCTCCGAAGCGCGCGGTGAGCGGCCCCAGCGCGAGAATCGACGCGCGCATGGTCTTCACCAGCTCGTAGGGCGCGAAGGGCTGCGAGACGTCGCGGGCGTCGAGATCGACCGAGCGCGGCCCGCGCGCGGCCTTCACGCCCATGCGCTGCAGGAGCTTGATCATCGTGCCGACGTCGTTCAGCTCGGGCAGGTTGGCGACGCGCACCGGCTCGGCCGTGAGGAGCGAGGCGGCGAGGATCGGCAGCGCCGCATTCTTCGCACCGGCGACGCGGATCTCGCCCGAGAGCGGCACGCCGCCGTGGATGGAAAGCTTCTGCATGGAGTTCGAGGCCCGGCTAGCGGGCCGGCTGGTTCAGCGCGAGGCCCACTCTTCGGGTGACAGGGTGCGCATCGACAACGCGTGGATCTCCTCGCGCATGCGATCGCCGAGCGCGGCGTACACGAGCTGGTGGCGCCGGACCCGGGTGAGCCCCGCGAATTCCGGGCTCACGATCACGGCTTCGAAATGGGCGCCGTCCCCGCGCACCTCGAGGTGCGTGCAGGCGAGGCCCGCGCGGATCGATTCTTCGATGGATCGGGGTTCGACCATGGCCGTGCTAACGCCGGAGCTTCCAGCCCCGGGCGAGGAGGTAGAGGGTGAGGCATGATAGGGCAGCGAAGGCGCCCGTCGCAAACGCGAGGCTCTTGCCGGGCGCGACGTCGGAGTGGCCGAAGAAGCCGTAGCGGAAGCCGTCCACCGCGTAGAGGAAGGGGTCGAAGCCCGACACGGCGCGCCAGAACGGGGGCAGGGAATGGACCGAATAGAACACCCCGGCGAGGAACGTGAGCGGCGTCACCAGGAAGTTCTGGAACGCCGCGAGCTGGTCGAACTTCTCGGCCCAGATGCCGGCGAGGATCCCCAGCGCGCCGAGCAGGCCCGAGCCCACCGCGGCGAAGGCGAGCGCCCAGAGCGGATGGCGCACCGGGACCGGGACGAGCCACATCGTGGCGGCGAAGATGCCGATCCCCACGACGAGCGCGCGCGCCATCGCCGCGACGAGATACGCGAGGAAGATCTCGGCGGGCGCGAGCGGCGGCAGCAGGATGAAGACGATGTTCCCGGTGATCTTCGACTGGATGATCGAGGAGGAGCTGTTCGCGAACGCGTTCTGCAGCATCGCCATCATCGCGAGGCCCGGGATCAGGAACTCGACGTAGCTCACGCCGGGGAAGGCCTCGACGTGCCCGGCGAGCGCGTGCGCGAAGACGAGGAGATAAAGCAGCGCCGAGGCGACGGGCGCGGCGACCGTCTGGAAGCTCACCTTCCAGAAGCGCATCACCTCCTTCTCCAGCAGCGCGGGGAACCCGGTCACGGCGCGAAAGCCGCCGGCTCGTCGCGTCGCATGATGCGCACGAACACCTCCTCGAGCTCGGGCTCGGCGACCTCGAGGCTTTCGACGGCGGCACCCGCCTCGCGCAGGCGCGCGAGCGATTGCTCGACGTGCGCCATGTCGGCGATGGGAATCCGCCACCATCCGGCGGCGTCGCACGCGGCGTTCGCGGCGAGCGCGCCCGGAAGCGTGCCGCGCGCGAGCTTCACGCGCAGCACGCGCTCCGAGAAGGTCGCGAGGAGCCTCGCCGTGGAGTCGAGCGCCACGATGCGCCCGTCCTTCATCATCGCGATGCGGCCGCAGAGCTGCTGCGCCTCCTCCAGGTAATGGGTGGTGAGGATGATCGTGTGGCCCGCCTGGTTGAGCCCCTTCACGAAGGCCCACAGGGTCTGCCTGAGCTCCACGTCGACCCCGGCGGTCGGCTCGTCGAGCACGATGACGGGAGGACGATGCACGAGCGCCTGGGCGACCATCACGCGTCGCTTCATGCCCCCGGACAGGCTGCGCATGTTCGCGTCCGACTTCGAGGCGAGCCCGAGGCGCTCGAGGAGCTCGTCGATCCACGCGCCGTTGTCGCGCAGCCCGAAATAGCCGGACTGGAGCTCGAGCGTCTCGCGCACCGTGAAGAACGGATCGAACACGATCTCCTGCGGCACGATGCCCACCGAGCGCCGCGCGGCGCGGTACTCGTCGCGCACGTCGTGGCCCATCACCGCGACCGAGCCGGAATCGGGGATCGCCAGGCCGCCGAGAGCCGAGATGAGGGTCGTCTTGCCGGCGCCGTTCGGCCCGAGCAGGCCGAAGAATTCGCCCTCCTCGACCGAAAGCGTGACGCCGTCGAGCGCGCGCACCGTGCCGTAGCGCTTGCGCACCTCGCGCGCCTCGAGCGCCTGCCGCGCGCTCACGGCGCGGCGCCGTCGGCGGGGGAGCGGATCAGCTCGTCGACGCCGTAGAGCTGGGCGAGGGCGAGGAGGTTTTCGGGAAGGTGCAAGAACTCGAGCGCGACGCGGCGCCCGATCGCGCGACGGCGCCAGTCGAGCAGCAGCGCGACCGCGGAGGAATCGACTCCGGTGACCCCGGAGAAATCGATCGCGAGCCGCTGCGGCAGGTCCGCGCGCGCGACATACTTGTCCGCCTCGGCGATGACGCCGGGGAGCGTCTCGAAGTCGAGCGCGCCGGTGATGCGCAGCACGTCGCCGTTGGCGGCGGCGCTCACTTCGCGGCGGCCTTCGCCGGCTGCGCGGAGCGGTTGCGCTCCTGAAGGGTCTTCACCAGCCCGTCGATTCCCGAGCGCTGGATCTGGTCGTTGAACGTGCTGCGGTAGGTGGTGACGAGCGAGGCGCCGTCGATCACCACGTCGTACACCTTCCACCCGTCCGGCGTCTTCTCCATCCGGTAATCGATCGGGATCGGCGGGCCGCCTTCCTGGATCACGGCGCTCCTCACCACCACGTCCACGTCGCCGGGCGACGCGGCGAGCGGCCTCACCTCGATCTTCTGGTTGCGATACTGCGAAAGCGACGAGGAGTACGTGCGCACGAGCAGCGTGCGGAATTCCTTCATGAGCGCCTCGCGCTGCTCGGGCTTGGCCTGCGACCAGTTGCGCCCCACGGCGAGCCGCGTCATGCGCGTGAAGTCGAAGTGCGGGAGCACCTTCTGCTCGACGAGCTGGACGACCTTCTCGGAATTGCCGTTCTGCAGGTCCTTGTCGCTCTTCACGATGGCGACCACCTCGTCGGCGATCCGCCTGACCATCGCGTCGGGGGCATCCCGGTCCTGGGCGGCCGCGCCGAGCGGCAGCAGGGCGGCGAGGAAGGGTACGAGGAAGCGGAGCATGGGTTTGCCTGTCGGGTTGTGTGTCGAACCGATTCGACTCCTCGCGCGAGCGCGCGGTTCCGGCTACTTCTTCGCGGCGCCCGGCGGCTCGGGAAGCGCGTTGCCGCCCGCGGCGGGCTCGCCCTGCGCCTTGCTGAACAGGAACTGCCCGATCAGTCGCTCGAGGACGACGGCCGACTGCGTGATCGTGATGCGGTCCCCGGCCTTGAGCTTCTGGTCGTCGCCGCCCGCGTCGAGGCCGATGTAGTTCTCGCCCAAAAGCCCCGAGGTGAGGATCGCCGCGCTCGTGTCCTTCGGGAACGTGTAGCGCTTGTCGATCGCGAGCGTGACATCCGCCTGGTAGCGCGAGTTGTCGAAGTGGATCTCGGAGACGCGCCCCACGGTGACGCCCGCGCTCCTCACCGGCGCACGCGCCTTGAGGCCGCCGATGTTGTCGAAACGGGCCTCGACCTTGTAGGTGTCGCCGCTCTGCTGCGCGCCGAAGTTGCCCACCTTGAGTGCCAGCACGAGCAGCGCCGCAAAGCCGGCAGCCACGAAGGCTCCGAACCACAGGTCGATCGTCGTTCTTTCCATCCTGCTCTTCGGTCGTTCGAGAGGTTGCGCTAGGTTCCGCCGCGAAACATGAGCGACGTGAGGATGAGGTCCAGGGCGAGGATGGTGAGCGCCGAGTTCACCACGGTGCGGGTCGTCGCACGGGAGACACCCTCCGCGGTGGCCGGGGCGTCGTAACCCTCGAACGTCGCGATGACCGCGACGGCGACGCCGAACACGAAGCTCTTCGCCACGCCGTTGAGGACATCATACCGGAAGTCCACCGACGCCTGCATTTGCGACCAGAATGCACCGTTGTCGACGCCGATCAGCACCACCGCGACGATGTAGCCGCCGAAAACACCCATGCACGAGAAGAGCGCGGCGAGCAGCGGCATCGAGATCACCCCCGCCCAGAAGCGCGGCGCGATGACGCGCGCCATCGGCGAGACGGCCATCATGTCCATGGCCGAGAGCTGCTCGGTCACCTTCATGAGGCCGATCTCCGCGGTGATCGCGGAGCCCGCCCGCGAGGCGAAGAGGAGGCCCGTCACGACCGGCCCCAGCTCGCGCACGAGCGAAAGGGCGACGAGCACGCCGATCGCCTCCGTGGAGCCGTACCTCTGCAGCGTCTCGTAGCCCTGCAGGCCGAGCACCATGCCGACGAAGAGCCCCGACACCATGATGATCACGAGCGAGAGCACGCCGCTGAAGTAGACCTCGCGCATCACCAGCTGGAAGCGGCGCAGGCTCGTTCCCGACGACCCGATGAGCAGCCCGAAGAAGCGCGCGATGGTCCCCGTGCGCCAGATGCCCTCGATCACGCGGTGGCCGAGGGCGCTGACCGGGCGGCGCAGGCGCTCAAGCATGCCCGGCCGCCGCGGGAAGCCCGACGTCCTCGCCATACGAGCGCGCGGGATAGTGGAAAGGGACCGGCCCCTCGAGCTCGCCCTGCACGAACTGGCGCACGTACGGCAGGCGCGAGCGGCGCATCTCGTCCGGAGTGCCCTCGCCCACGATGAGGCCGTCGGAAACGAGGTACACGTAGTCCACGATCGCGAGGCATTCGACGACGTCGTGCGAGACGACGATCGAGGTGGCGCCCAGCGCGCCGTTGAGCTTCCTCATGAGCTGGCCGATCACGGCCATGGCGATCGGGTCGAGGCCGGCGAAGGGCTCGTCGTAGAGGATGAGCAGCGGATCGAGCGCGACCGCGCGCGCGAGGGCGACGCGGCGCGCCATGCCGCCGGAAAGCTCCGCGGGCAACAGGTTACGGGCGCCGCGCATGCCCACGGCCTCGAGCTTGAGCAGCACCAGGTCGCGCAGGACACTTTCGGGGAGCTGCGTGTGCTCGCGCACGGGGAACGCCACGTTCTCGAACACCGAGAGGTCGGTGAAGAGCGCGCCGAACTGGTAGAGCATGCCCATGCGGCGGCGCAGCCGGTAGAGCTCGGCGGAGTCGATGCGGCCCATCGACCGCCCCGCGACGAGCACCTCGCCTTCGCTCGCGCGCAGCTGCCCGCCGATGAGGCGAAGGAGCGTGGTCTTGCCGCTGCCGGAGGCGCCCATGATGCCGACCATCTTGCCCCGGGGCACCTGCAGGTCGATGCCCCTGAGGACCGTGTGCGGGTCGTGAGCGTCGTACGAGAAATTGACCGACCGGACGTCGACCAGGGCTTCTGCGGGCACTCGGGGAATCGCGAACGGAAAGGAAGCGCATTTTAACAGCTTTGGTCGAGCGCCCTCCCCTATAATCGCCACGTGCATCGCTCAGCGCACAACGTTCGGGAGCGGGCCGGGCCGTGAGCAAGCCGCGCCTGCTGCTCGTGGACGACGATCCGCTCATCGGCGAGACGCTCTCGTTCGCGCTCGCGCGCGACTACGATGTGGCGCACGCCGAGGATCGCGCCTCGGCGATCGCGATCCTGCGCGCGGGCCTCGTCCCGGACATCGCGCTGATCGACCTGGGCCTGCCGCCCGTGCCCAACCTGCCGAACGAAGGCTTCAAGCTGATCGGCGACCTGCTCGCCCACGCGCCGCAGGTCCGCATCGTCGTGCTCACCGGCCAGAACGAGGAGTCGAACGCGCGGCGCGCGCGCGCGCTCGGCGCGGCCGATTTCGTGCCCAAGCCGTGCGAGCCCGGCGTGCTGCGCAAGGCGCTCGACCGCGCGCTCGGCGCGCCTTCCATCGACCGGCGCGACGACGCCGCGGGACCGGCGTACGCGCTGATCGGCGAGAGCCCGCCGCTGCGCCGGCTGCGCAGCCAGACCGATCTCTACGCCGCGTCGTCCTTCCCGGCGCTCATCGAGGGCGAATCCGGCAGCGGCAAGGAGCTGGTCGCCTATGCGCTGCACCATCTCAGCCCGCGGTCCCGCGAGCCCTTCCTCGCGCTCAACTGCGCGTCCATCTCGCCCACCCTCGTCGAGCCGACGCTCTTCGGCTACGCGAAGGGCGCCTTCACCGGCGCGCAGCAGGCGAAGTCCGGCTACTTCGAGGACGCGGGCGAGGGCACGCTCTTCCTCGACGAGATCGGCGAGCTCCCCGCGGACCTGCAGCCGAAGCTGCTGCGTGTGCTCGAGAACGGCGAGTACCAGCGGGTGGGCGAGACGCAGACGCGCGTGAGCCGCGCGCGCATCGTCGCGGCGACCAACCGCGACCTGCGCGAGGAGGTGGGCGCGGGGCGCTTCCGCTCCGACCTCTACCACCGCCTCTCGGTCTTCGAGCTCGTGGTCCCGCCCCTGCGCGAGCTGGGGGAGGACAAGCTGCGCCTGCTCGACCACTATCGCGCGGTGTACGGCGCCAAGACCGCGAGCCGCCCGTTCGAGCTCGACGAGCCGGCGCGCGCGCGCTGGCTCGCGTATTCCTTCCCCGGCAACGTGCGCGAGCTCAAGAACATCGTGATCCGCCTCACCACGAAGTACGCGGGCTACACGGTGGGACCCGCCGAGCTGGAGGCCGAGCTCGCGCCGCCCTCGGATGGCGCACGCGCCGATCCGGTCGCCCGTGCCCGGGCGGAGCTGCTGTCGGGCGCGCCGTTCAGCCTGGACAACGTGCTGCGCGGCGTCGAACAGGCCTACCTCGACGCGGCGCTCGAGATCGCCAACGGCAACATGACCCAGGCCGCCAAGCTCCTCGGAGTCTCGCGCAGCACGCTGTACGGACGGCTGGAGGCAGCCGGCCGGTCGGGTGCTAAACTGGGCGCCTCCGATCCGGGCGAGGCGCGGGGCTGACCAACACGAACAACAAACGCCGCTGGCCCGCCGAGCACCCATGACGATGTATCTCGAACACTTCGGGCTGCGCGAGGCGCCGTTCCGCATCACCCCGCACACCGAGTTCTTCTTCTCCGGCGCGAACCGCGGTGCGACCCTCGAAGCGCTGATGTACGCCATCACCGCGGGCGAGGGCATGGTCAAGGTGACCGGCGAGGTGGGCAGCGGCAAGACGATGCTCTGCCGCGTGCTGATGGAGCGGCTCCCGGAAGCGGTGGAGACCATCTATCTCGCGGTGCCGAGCCTTACGCGCGACGAGATGCTCGCGGCGATCGCCGCCGACCTGGAGGTCGAATCGGCCGGCGCGAACACCACGAAGCTCCTGCGCGCGCTGCAGGAGCGGCTCATCGAGATCCACCGCGCCGGCCGCCAGGTGGTCGCCCTCATCGACGAGGCGCACGCGATGCCGCTCGCCACGCTCGAGGAGATCCGGCTGCTCTCGAACCTCGAGACCGGCAAGGAGAAGTTGCTCCAGATCGTCCTCTTCGGCCAGCCCGAGCTCGACCAGCACCTGGCGCTGCCGCACATGCGCCAGCTCAAGGAGCGCATCACGCACAGCTTCGCGCTCGCGCCGCTGCCGGCGCGCGAGGTGCGCGACTACGTGAACTTCCGGCTGCGCGCGGCCGGCTATCACGGTCCCGACCTCTTCGGCGAGGAGGCCCTGCGCCTCATCGCGGAGGCCTCGGAGGGCCTCACGCGCCGCATCAACATCTACGCCGACAAGACGCTGCTCGCCGCCTTCGCGGCCGGCACGCATACCGTGACTCCCGACCATGCACGCGCCGCGATCAGCGACACGCAGATCGTCGTGAGCCGGCGCGCCTCGCCGCGCCGGCTGGCGGCCGCCTTCGCCGGCGTCCTGGTGGCGGGCGCCGCGATCGGCTTCGGCCTGGCGCAATTCCTCGCCCCTCCCGCGCCGACCCCGGCCAATGCGGCGGCGATCCCGCAGGCGCCGGCCTCCGTGCCCCAACCGTCCGTCGACCCCATACCGGCAGGCACCGCAATCGCGCCGGCGAGCGCTCCGGCGGCCCCCGGCCCGACCGCACCGGCGGTCGCGATTCCCGTCGCCGCCAACGCGACCGCGCCCGCATCCTCGACGCCGGCGATACCCGCCGCGGGGCGCGCTGCCGCCGGCGACGACCCGGTGTCCCTGCGCCTCGCCGCCGGACGCGATCTCGTCTCCGACACCGTTCCCGGCTTCGCCGTGCAGCTCATGGTGACCGATCCCCGGCAACGCGGTTATCTCGCGAGCTACCTCGCCGACGCGGGCAAGGCGCTCGGGGCCGACCGGCTGTATGTCGTGCACGCGCCGGGCGCCGACGGCAATCGCGTGGGCGTGCTCTACGGCACCTTCCCCGACCGCGACGCGGCGGCGAAGGCGCTCGCGTCGCTGCCGACGGGACTCACGCAATTCCGGCCGTTCGTCCGCTCGCTCGACGGCGTGCGCGACGAGGCGCGCCGCGCCAGCCATCCATGAGGCGGACGAGCGATCGCGGGCGGGGAAATCGCCCCGGCCCGCGGGGGATTTTTCATTGCGTTTGACCCGCGAAAACGATATAAAGGACGCGGCGAGGGTTCTTTTCGGAAAACAAACACTTACGGAACATTCCTGATGCGTTTCTTCGCTGCCGCGCCGTGGTTGGCGTTCGCGCTTGGCGCTCGCAGCCTGTGGCACGCGGCCGATCGCGCAATCCGGGGCGCACATCCAGCCGGAAGCGACGCGTGCCGAGGTCATCCCGGAGCCGGTGCGCGCCGTTCCGCTTCCGCCCGCGCCGAAGGCGAGCGCGCCCGAGATCCGCTATTCGGTCGTGGTCGTGAACCAGCCGGTGCGCGACGTCCTCCTCGCGATGGCGCGCGAGACGAAGGTGAATTTCGACATCGATCCGTCGATCGAGGGAACGGTCACGATCAACGCGATCGACCAGACGCTCAAGCAGATCCTCACGCGCATGGCGCGCCAGGTCGACATGCGCTGGGAGCAGCACGGCGAGACGATCTCCGTCGTCCGCGACACGCCGTACCTGCAGAACTACCACGTGGACTACGTGAACATGTCGCGCGACGTGAGCGAGACGGTGGGCATCGCGACGCAGGTGATCTCCGGGGCCGTCGCGGGGACCACGGGGCAGAGCCCGTCGAGCGCCAACAACTCCACGCTCACGATCACGAACAGCTCGAAGAACCGGTTCTGGGAGACGCTCGAGAAGAACGTGAAGGACCTCCTGCGCGAGACGGACAAGCAGCTCCCCCAGGGCAGCAGCGAGACTTTCGTCCAGACCCGCGGGCAGGCGCAGACCGCCTCCAGCCAGTCGCGCACCACGAGCTCGGGTCGCGCGCGCACGACGACGGCCGGGGGGAGCCCGACCACCACGACGCCGGGAGAATCGGCGCAGGCGCAATCGGGCGAGATGACCGAGCAGCGCCTCACCTTCCGCGAGGCCGCCTCGGTGATCGTGAACCCCGAGACCGGCATCGTCTCGGTGCGCGCCACCTCCCGCCAGCAGGAAAAGGTGCGCCAGTTCCTCGAGCAGGTCGCCGGCGCCTCGAAGCGCCAGGTGATGATCGAGGCGACCGTGGTCGAGGTGCTCTTGAACGACAATTACCAGGCGGGGATCGACTGGTCCGCGCTCGGCATCAACGGGCTGGGCTACAGCGTCACGCAGGCGTTCACCGGACCGGACCTGCCGAGCAGCGCGCTGCGGCTCAACAGCTCGGCCTTCACGGTCCACTACAACAACCCGAACGCCGCATCCGGCGGCTCCATCCAGAGCACGGTGAAGCTGCTGGATTCCTTCGGCCGCACCCGCGTGCTGTCGAGCCCCCAGCTCATGGTGCTCAACAACCAGACCGCGGTGCTCAAGGTCGTCGACAACCAGGTCTACTTCACGGTGAAGGCCGACACCGTGACTAACCAGACCACGTCGACCACCACCTTCACGACGACGCAGAACGTGGTGCCGGTCGGCTTCATCATGAACGTGACGCCGGAGATCAGCGCAGGCGACATGGTGACGCTCGACGTGCGGCCGACGGTCACGCGCATCATCGATACCGTCAAGGACCCGAACCCGTCGCTCGCGGCGGCGAACGTGACGAGCCTCATCCCCGTCACGCAGACGCGCGAGATGGAAAGCGTGCTCAAGGTGGGCAGCGGCCAGACCGCCGTGCTGGGCGGGCTCATGCTCGACAGCTTCCAGGGCCAGCGCGAGGGCCTGCCCGTCGCCTCGCGCATCCCGGTCGTGGGTGACCTCTTCAGCAACCGCAACGACGTCTCGCAGAAGTCGGAGCTCGTGATCTTCATCCGCCCGGTGGTCGTGCACGAGGCGAGCGTCGACGGCGACCTTGCCGCGTACCGCCGCTACCTGCCCGGCAACGATTTCTTCAAGGACACGCGCTCGCCGCTGCCGGGCCTGCAGAAGCAGCTCGACCGCATCGAGGAAGGCAAGCTGCCGCAGGGCGATCGTGCGCCGATCGTCCCGGACACGCCGGTGGCGCCCGGGGGCGGTTCGTGAGCCTGCTGCTCGACGCCCTCAAGCGTGCGGAGCAGGAGAAGCTCACGCGCCAAAGCGACCGGCCCCCGCCGGCCCCGGAGCCGCCCGCACGCGCGCCTTCGCAAGCGCAGGCGCAGGCGCAGGCCTCGATCCTCGAGCTGCAGCCCCTTGCGGGCGGCGCAGCGGCGCTCAGCGCGCCGCGTGCCGACGCGCAGGCCGCGCAGACGGTCTTCAAGGCGAAGAAAGCGTCCGCGGCGAAGCCCGACCGGCGCATCCTCTGGGCCGCCGGCGCGGCGGTCGCGATCATCGTCGCCCTGGCCGGGGCCTACCTCTGGCGTTCGCTCAATGCGCTCGCGCCGCGCAGGGCGCCGATCGCGGCGGTCCGTCCCGCCGCGATGGCTGTGCCGCCGGCGCCATTGGCGCAGCCGAGCGCCTCGCCGGCGACGCCCGCGCCCCCCGCCGAAGCGAGCGCAGCGCCGGCCGCTTCGGCGGTCCCGGAGAGCGGGCCCCAGGCGCAGAAGGCAGCCATCGACCGGCTCCTGCAGGAGGCCCAACCGCCCGCCGCGGCGCCCGTGCAGCTCGCGCGCCACGAAGAGCCGCGGCCGCGCGTGCCGCCCGACGTCGAGTCGGGATATCGCGCGCTCCTTGCCGGAGACCTCGCCAAGGCGCGCCGCCATTACGCCGCCGCCGTGGAGGCCGACCCGGCGAACGTGGACGCGCAGCTCGGGCTCGCCACCGCCGAGGCGCGCCTGGGCAACGTGCCGGGCGCGGCCGCCGCCTACCGGCGCGTGCTCGATCTCGATCCGCGCAACGCCACCGCGATCGCCGGCCTCGCCGCGCTCGCCGACACCTCCAGGCCCGAGGCGCTCGAGAACGCGCTCCTCGGCGACATCGCGCAGCACCCCGACAGCGCGGCGCTGCAGCTCACGCTCGGCAACCTCTACGCCTCCGAAGGGCGCTGGGCGGAAGCGCAAGCGACGTACTTCGAGGCGCAGCGCCTGCAGCCGGAGAACGCGGACGTCGCGTACAACCTCGCGGTGAGCCTCGATCACCTGGGCCAGCGCCGCGCCGCGGCCGATTTCTATCGCCGCGCGCTCGCGGCGCGGGCGAACGAAGGCGCGCAGTTCGACGCCGCCGCCGCATCGCGGCGCCTCGCGGAGCTCTCGCGCTAAGCCTCATGGCGACGGTCCAGGCGACTCCGCTCTCGCAGATCCCGCTGGGCCAGACGCTCCTCGGCAAGGGCATCATCAGCCAGGACCAGCTGAACATCGCGCTCACCGAGCAGAAGCGGTTCAAGACGCCGCTCGGGAAGGTCCTCGTCACGCTCGGCTTCGTGACCGAGGCGACGATCCGCGACATCCTCTCCGAGACGCTGGGCCAGGTCTCGATCGACCTCGAGAACACCATCGTCGATCCGGCGGCGCTGGCACTCGTGCCCAAGGAGATGGCGCGGCGCTACCACGTGCTGCCGGTGAGCTACGACGCGGACAAGAAGCTCCTCCTCGTCGCGGTGTCCGACCCCTCCAACGTGGTGGCGCTCGACCAGATCCGCGCGCTCTCCCGCGAGGACCTGCGCATCGAGCAGGTGCTCGCGCGCGAGTCGGACATCACGATCGGCATCGAGCACCACTACGGCTTCGAGCTCTCGATCGACGGCATCCTGAACGAGATCGAGACCGGCGAGATCGACTACCAGTCGCTCGCCGCGGACTTCGACGAGTACAGCCAGCCGGTGGTGCGCCTCGTGGACGCGCTCCTCAACGACGCGGTGAAGAGGAGCGCCTCGGACATCCACTTCGAGCCCGAGCAGGGGTTCCTGCGCATCCGCTACCGCATCGACGGGGTGCTGCGCCAGATCCGCAGCCTCCACAAGAACTACTGGGCGGCGATGGTGGTTCGACTCAAGGTGATGAGCGGCATGAACATCGCCGAGACGCGCGCGCCGCAGGACGGGCGGATCTCCCTCATGCTCTCGGGACACCAGGTGGATTTCCGCGTGTCGTCGCAACCCACGACGCACGGCGAGAATATCGTGCTGCGGATCCTGGACCGGGACAAGGGCATCGTTGCGCTCGAGGACCTGGGCCTGCACGCCGATGACCTGAAGACGCTGAAGCTCATGCTCGCGCGCCCGGAGGGAATCATCCTGGTGACCGGCCCCACCGGCAGCGGCAAGACGACGACGCTCTACTCGATCCTCAACTACATCAACACCGAGGGCATCAATATCATGACCCTCGAGGACCCGGTCGAGTATCCGATGGCGATGATCCGCCAGACCTCGGTGAACGAGGTGGTGAAGCTCGACTTCGCCTCGGGCATCCGCTCGATGATGCGCCAGGACCCGGACGTGATCCTGGTGGGCGAGATCCGCGACCAGGAGACGGCCGAGATGGCCTTCCGCGCCGCGATGACCGGCCACCAGGTGTACTCGACGCTGCACACCAACTCCTCGATCGGCGCGATCCCGCGCCTCATGGACCTGGGGGTGCTCCCGGACATCATGGCGGGCAACATCATCGGCGTCGTCGCCCAGCGCCTGGTGCGCAAGCTCTGCGCGCACTGCAAGTCGCCGTACACGCCCGATCCGGCAACGCGCCGCCTCCTCGGCGTGGACCCCGACGACGAGCGGCCGGTGTATCAGGGCGTGGGCTGCGCGCGCTGCGACAACATGGGATACAAGGGACGCGTCGCCATCATGGAGCTCTTCAAGCTCGACTCGGAGATCGACGAGCTCATCGCACGCCGCGCCACCGGGCGCGAGGTCCGCGCCGCAGCCAGCGCGAAGGGCTTCCGCTCGCTCGCCGAGGACGCGATCGCGCGCGTGCTGCTCGGCCAGACGAGCCTCGAGGAGATCTCCCGGGTGGTCGACCTCACCGACCGCGTGTTCTGACGTGGCGCTCTTCGCCTACCGCGCCGTCGACACCGAGGGGCGCCTGTCCAGCGGCAACCTCGACGCGGTGAACGCGATCGACCTGGAACTGCGGCTCAAGCGCCTCGGGCTCGACCTCGTGACCTTCGACCCGGTGAAGCGCTCGGCGGCGCGGCGCTCGCGCCAGGTCACGCGCACCGAGCTCATCGCCTTCTGCTTCCACCTGTCGCAGCTGCTCAAGGCGGGCGTGAACATCATCGAGGCCCTCACCGACCTGCGCGACACCGTGGACAATCCCGGCTTCCGGCAGGTGATCGCCGCGCTCCTCGAGGACATCGAGGGCGGCCTCAAGCTCTCCGAGGCGATGGCGAACCACTCCTACTGCTTCGACACGGTGTTCGTCGCGCTGGTGCGCGCGGGCGAGGAGAGCGGGCAGCTCACGGAGGTGCTGGACCAGCTCGCCGAAAACCTCAAGTGGCAGGACGAGATCTCGGCGCAGGCGAGGAAGGCGCTGGTCTATCCGTCGATCGTGTTCACCGTGATCCTCGCGGTGATCTTCGTGCTCATGATCTTCCTCGTGCCGCAGCTCGCCTCGGCGTTCAAGGCGATGGTGCCGAAGCTGCCCAAGGAGACCGCCATGCTGGTCGCGCTCTCCAACGTGTTCGTGCGCTGGTGGTACCTGCTCCTCGGCGTGCCGGCCGCGCTCGCGATCGGCGCGTTCGTGTTCGCGCGCACGAACGACGGCGCGCAGCGGGCGATCGACGCGCTGTCGCTCAAGATGCCGGTGCTGGGCGTCATCCGGCAGAAGATCATCCTCGCGCGCTTCTCCACCTACTTCGCGATGCTGTACCGCTCCGGGATCAGCGTGCTCGACTGCATCCAGATCTGCGAGAAGATCGTCGGCAACCGCGTGATGGAGGAAGGGCTGCAGCGCGTGGGCCGCAGCATCTCCGAGGGCCAGGGCATCTCGCAGGCGTTCATCGCGACCAAGCTCTTCCCGCCGCTCGTGCTGCGCATGCTGCGGGTCGGGGAATCGACCGGCGGCCTCGACGTGGCGCTCCTCAACGTGAGCTACTTCTACAACCGCCAGGTGCGCGAGGGCATCGACCGCCTGCAGGCGATGCTCGGCCCGGCGACGACCATCGTGCTGGGCATGCTCATCATCGGCATCCTCTACTCGATCTTCCTGCCGATCTACGACGTGATCTCGAAGATCAAGTTCTAGCCGCGCGATGGCCACGCAGTTCCTCTACCTCACCAACTCGCAGCTCGTCGCCATGGTCGCGCAGGGCAAGCGCATCGTCGCGCGCCGCGAGTTCGGGGTGACGACGGCGGGCGCGGCCGAGTTCGATGCCTGGCTCGCCGAGCGCCGCTCGATGCCGGTGCAGCTCTTCACCGACCTCGCCGAGGAGGACTTCCGCCTCGACACGATCCCGCACGTGGGCGCGCGCGACCGCGACGCGATCCTCGCCCGCAAGCTCGCTCAGATGTTCCGCAACACGCCCTTCCGGCACGCGGTGGTCCAGGGGCGCGAGGCCGAGGGCCGGCGCGACGATCGCGTGCTCTACACCGCGATCACGAACCCGGAGGTGCTGCGCCCCTGGCTCGAGACGATCGAGCGGCAGAGCGTCGCGCTGGGCGGCATCTACTCGGCGGCGGTGTTCAGCAGCGCGATGCTGGAGGCGCTCGACCTCCTCTTCCCGCACACGCTCCTCGTGACGTTCACTCCGGGCGGCGCGATGCGCCAGACCTACTTCCGCGACCGCGAGATCAAGTTCAGCCGCCTCACGCCCATCGACCCGGAGGAGGGCCAGAGCCTGGGCACGCTCATCTCCGAGGAGACGTCGCGCACCTGGCAATACCTCGACAGCCTGCGCCATTTCGGCGAGAACGACCGGCTCGAGGTGTGCGTGCTGCTGCATTCGGACGACCGGCTGCTGGTGCAGCCTTCGCTGCGCGACTTCGCGCAGATCCAGCACCACATCCTGGAGATGGAGCAGGTCGCCGCGAAGCTGGGCATCCGCCCCGCGCCCACGAGCTCCACGGCCGAGGAGGTGTTCGTCCACCTTTTCCTCGCGCACCCCGGCCGCAACCACTTCGCCTCGCCGGAGATGCGCCGCTTCGATACGCTGCGGCGCGCGCGCCTGGGCCTGCGCCGCGCGGCGACGGTCATGTTCGCCGCCTGCCTCGCCTGGGCCGGCTGGAACCTGGATCGCGCGCTCGAGACGGGCGTGCTGGACCAGCGCGTCGCCCAGCAGATGGGCAGCCTCAACCAGGAGTACGACCACGTCACGCGCTCGATGCCGTCCCTGGGCGTGGGCGGCTCGACGATGCGCGACTCGGTCGCGTTCTACAACTCCTGGATCCGCGGCTTCCCGCGCGTGACCGACTTCGCCGTCGCCCTCTCGCAGGTCCTCGAGCGCCATCCCGAGGTGCGCCTCGCGCAGCTCGCATGGGTCGCCACCGACGATCCGAAGACCATGCCCGCGCTCGGCAAGGCGCCCAGCGGCGAGGCGCCCCCGGTGAAGGCGATCTCGACCGAGCCGCAGCCGACCCGGCCCCCGGAGGCCGGCGCCTTCGCGGGCGGCCGCTACGAGATCGCGCTGGTGGACGGCACCGTACACGTGGCGAACAACGATTTCCGCGACGCGCTCGACGAGGTGAACCGTCTCGTGCACGAGCTCTCCTCGCTTCCCGGAACGCGCGCCGAGATCCTGGAGAGCCCGCTCGACACCAGCTCGAAGCTCCAGATCCAGGGACGCCACGACGAGAGCGAGCCCGCCACGATGGAGCCGCGCTTCGTGATCCGCGTGGTGCGCGACCACGGGGCCGCGTCATGAGCCCGGTGTTCACGCAGGAGGGCTGGAAGCGGCTGCGCGCCTCGTGGCTGCTCCTCGCGGTCGCGATCGTCGCCGGCGCCGCGCTGGTCTACGGCAGCTACTGGTACGGAGTGAAGGAGAAGCGCGACAGCCTCGCCGCGCAACGGCGCCTGCAGGAGGCGCGCGTGCGCCTGGACAACGCGCGCCGCGAGCGCGACAACCTCAACGAATCCGCGGACGTCTTCCGCACGCTCGTCGAACGGGGGCTGCTCGATCGCGAGCACCGCCTCGACCTCGTCGAGAAGGTGAACGCGCTGCGCACCAAGCACCAGCTCTTCAGCCTCGACTACGAGATCGCGCCGCAACGCCAGCTGCAGCTTCCCGGCGGGCGCGTGTTTCCGTCGGTGGACGTGCTCGCGAGCCGTGTGAAGCTGCGCGCCCTCGGCCTGCACGAGGGCGACCTGCTCGGCTTCATCGACGAGCTCTCGCGCTCGCCGCAGGGCTTCTACCCGGTGGACCAGTGCACGCTGCGGCGCATCGCCGGGCCCGCCGAGGACCTGCGCGCGCACGTCGAGGCCGACTGCACGCTCGAATGGATCACCTTGCGCGACAAGGCGTCGAGCCATGGCTAGACGCGCGGCGCTCGCCCTGATCGTCGCGCTCGCCGGCGCCGCCGCGCATGCCGACGACCTGGGCACGCTCTTCTACACGCCCGCGCAGCGCGAGCAGCTCGACCGGCTGCGCCGCGGCGAGTCGGTGGAAAGCACGCCCCTCGCCACGCCCGACAACCCGCACGCCGTCACCGGATACGTGCAACGCAACGACGGGCGCGGCGTGGTGTGGATCGACGGGCGGCCGCTGGTGGTGCGCAATCCGGCCGACCGGCGCATCTTCGATCCGCGCGAGGTGGACGCGTATTCCCGCAGCGCCGACGAGGTGAAGATCGAGCGCGAGCGCTGAGTCAAGCGCACGCCGCGCGCGGCCGTTCGCATTTTCCGCACGACGCCGGGGGCGCCATCGGGCAGCATCGGTTCCCCGTACCCGCCGCAGGTTGCCGCAATGCCCCCGCGCGTTCGCCATCAAGGCGCCTTCCTCGTCCTCGCATCGCTCGTCGTGGCGCTCGCCCTGGTGGCGCTCATCGCCGCGGCCGCGATCTTTCCCGTCGCGGCCGCGCGCGAGGGCATCACCGAGCGCGCCCTCGCGCAGGCACGCGAGGCGTTGATCGCCTACGCCGCCGATCGCGCGATCACCCCCACCGTCGGTCCGGGCTACCTCCCGTGCCCCGATCTCGACGACGACGGGTGGGCCGAAGCGACGTGCGGCTCGCTCGACGGAACGACCGGGCAGGAGCAGCGCATCGGGAGGCTGCCGTGGAAGACGCTGGGGCTTGCGCGGCTGCGCGACGGCGACGGCGAGCCGCTGTGGTACGCGGTATCCACCAAGTACAAGGGACTGCTCAACTGCGCCGCGAGCCGCGCATGCATCGACATGTCGCCGCCCGCGGTCCTCGGCACCATCACCGTGCGCGACGCGAGCGGCCGTGCGTTCCACGACGGCACGATCGCGACCGCGGAGCGCGCGCGCGAAGGCGGCGCGGCCGCCGTGGTGATCGCGCCGGGCGCGCCGATCGAGCGGCTGCAGGCCGACGGCGCGCGGGTGCCGCAGCACCGCCAGTGCGCGCCCGGGGAATGCGACGCCGACGGCCGATGCCTCACCGATCCCCCGCAGCGCGCGGCGACCTGCGATCCGGCGAACTACCTGGATCGCGCACCCTCCGGCGAGGACAACGCGGGCTTCGTCGATCGAAGCGCCGCCGCGGCGCGAGCGCTCAACGCGGACGGCTTCATCGCCGGCGTGGTTCGCGCGGCCGACGGCCGGACCGAGGTGAACGATCGCATCGTCGCGCTCGGCTACGGCGACGTGATGCCGGCGATCCTGCGCCGCGTGGCCATCGAGGTCCTGCATTGCCTGCGCGCGTATGCGACGCGGCCGGAGAACGCCGGGCGCTATCCCTGGCCCGCGCCCTCGTGCCGCGATGGCGCGATGGCGGGCGCGGCGCCCGACGCGGCCGGCGTGAGCCTCGGCACGATCGCCGAGACGCCCTTCGCGCGCACTTCGCAATCGTCGTCCGGCGCGATGCTCGAGCGCTGGTGGCGCACGTCGCCGCGCTCCCCGGAATCGCTCGCGGAGCTGCCGACCTCGATGGACGCGTGCCGGATCGCGGTCCCGCCCGAGGACGCCGGCCCGGTGCGCGCGCTCGCCGCAGGATCGCCGCCGAGCGAGGCGGAGACGGCCGGATTCGCCGGCAACGCGTGGTGGACCTCGTGGCAGCCGTTCGTCTCGTACGCGCTCGCCCGCGGCTTCACGCCCGGCACCGCCGGCACGCCGGATTGCGCCTCGGGCGCGTGCCTCTCGCTCGACGGCGATTCCGGCGCAGCGCTCGCGCGCAACGCCCAGGTCCTGGTGGTCGCCTCGGCCACCTGCGACGCGGCGCCCCGATGCGATGCGCTGCAGGGATGCTCGCGCATCCTCCTCGACGATTCGGACCCGGCTTTCCATGGCATCGCCGCCTATCCGTGAGCCGCGGCGCGGCTTCGCGCTGCTCGAGCTCTCGATCGCGCTCGTCGTCCTCGCGTTGCTCCTCGGCGGCCTTGCATTGCCGCTCGCCGCGCAGGTGCAGATGCGGCGCCAGGAGCAGGCCCGGCGGCAGCTCGAGGAAGCGCGGGACGCCTTGATGGGATTCGCGGCCGCGCAGGGGCGCCTCCCCTGCCCCGCGGTCGAGGGCGGCGCGGGCACGGAGGCCTTCGCGCCCGGCGGGGATGCCTCGAGCGGAGCGTGCGCCGATTTCTACGGCGGCTACCTTCCGGCGGCCACGCTGGGGCTCACCGGCGTGGACGCGCAGGGGTTCGCACGCGACCCGTGGGCGACCCCCGCCAGCCGCGTGCGCTATGCGGTCTTCGGGGGCGCCGTGAACGCGGTCGCCCATGCCCTCACCCGCGCGGACGGAATTCGCGCCGCGACACTTGCGGGACTGGGAGCCGCGCCCCATTTCCTTTTCATCTGCTCCAGCGCAGGCGAGGCGAGCGCCGCCGGCTGTGGACCGGCATCGCGCCAGCTCACGCGCCGTGCGGCGTTCGTGGTCTTCTCCCTCGGCGCCGACGCCCCGGAGACTCCCGCGGCGACGAGCGACGAGGCGCGCAACCTGGACGGCGACGCGGTGTTCGTGTCGCGGGAAGCGGCGAGCGGCGCGGGCGATACGTTCGACGACGTGCTGCTGTGGGAGCCGATCCACCTCGTGATCCATCGCCTGATCGTCGCGGGCCGCCTTCCCTGACCGCGACCGCGCCCCGCGGCGGAACGCTCGCGCGGTCCCGGCCATCTGATGGGAGCCTATAATGGAGATTCGGCCGAAAGGAACCTCGATGAATCAGCGCGATGCGAGCCTTCCCATCCCCGACGTGCAGGCCACGCCCGATACCCGGCGCTTGGCCATCGACCGCGTGGGAATCAAGGCGATCCGCCACCCGGTGAAGGTGCGCGAGCGGGCGGGTGGCACGCAGCACACGATCGCCCAATTCAACATGTACGTGGGCCTCCCGCACCAATTCAAGGGCACCCACATGTCGCGCTTCGTGGAGATCCTCAACGCCCACGAGCGCGAGATCTCGCCCGACACCTTCCGCCTCATGCTGCGCGAGATGGTGAAGAAGCTCGAGGCCGCGAGCGGCCACATCGAGATGACCTTCCCGTACTTCGTCTCGAAGAAGGCGCCCGTCTCCGGCGTGGAGAGCCTGATGGACTACGAGGTGACCTTCGTCGGCGAGATCCGCGACGGCAAGGAGATCTTCACGCTGAAGGTCCTGGTGCCGGTGACGAGCCTGTGCCCGTGCTCCAAGAAGATCTCGGAGCGCGGCGCGCACAACCAGCGCTCGCACGTGACGGTCGCCGCGCGCATCAACACGTTCGTCTGGATCGAGGACCTCATCGACCGCATCGAGAGCCAGGCCTCGAGCGAGCTGTGGGGACTGCTCAAGCGCCCCGACGAGAAATACGTCACCGAGCACGCCTACGACAACCCGAAGTTCGTCGAGGACATGGTGCGCGACATCGCGGCGGACCTGAACCGCGACCCGCGCATCGAGGGCTACGTGGTGGAAAGCGAGAACTTCGAGTCCATCCACAACCACTCCGCCTACGCGATGATCGCGAAGGGGATGTGAGGGCGCGCGCCTAGTAGCGCTTGGTGAGGGTCATGTACGCGCCGTCGCGGCGCATTTCGGTGCGGTTGAGGAAGCTCATGCCGAGGAGCGCGACATCGAGGCCCTGAGCCTGGGCCACCACCGCGTCGACGTTGTACGCGGTGATGCCGCCCACCGTGACGCTGTCGAGCACCACGCCATAAGCGCGCGCGGAGCCGTTCGCGGTCTGCACGCGGCCCGGCGTCCCCCTGCGATAGTCGACGCCCAGCCGGTCGGCCTCGGAAGCGGGGATCAGCACGGTGGTGGCGCCCGTGTCGACCATGAAGCGGATGTGCGAGCCGTTCACCGTGCCGTCGGTGAAGAACTGGCCGCGCGAATCGGCGGGGAGGGTGACGCTCTGCCGCGCGTCGGTCTCCGCAGCGGTCTCGAAGTGCTGGCCCATGCCGAGGGTCTCGCGCTTGCCGTCCACCTCGAGCACGGCCTGCTCGGAATTCGCGGAGATGAGCACGACGCCCTCGGGCGTCTTCTGCCCCACCGAGATCGTGCGCGGCGCACCGCGGCCGATGACGACGACCGCCTTGCCCGGGAAAAGACCGATCACGTTCACGTCGGTGGCCGCGGCGCTGGCGGCGGCGAAGGCCGCGCAGGCACCGGCGCAAAACGCTGCCGCACGAAACCGCATCTGTGGAAGCTCCTGTGAAGCCGGTGCTGGTGTTCCGATACGCGCGCACCGAGGGGCCGGGGCATTTTGCCACATTCCTCGCTGCGCACGGCATCGAGTGGCGGCTCGTGGCACTCGACGAGGGCGAACCGGTTCCGCCCTCGGCCGAGGCCTGCGCGGGCCTGGGCTTCATGGGCGGCCCGATGAGCGCCAACGACGAGGTTGCGTGGACGCAGCCCGTGCTCGCGCTCATGCGCGATGCCCTCGCTCGCGGCGTGCCCGTGATCGGCCACTGCCTGGGCGCGCAGATGCTCGCGCGCGCCCTCGGCGCGCGCGTCACGCGCCGCGATCGCAGGGAGATCGGCTGGGTGCCGCTCGAGGTCGAGCGCAGTGCGACGGCCATGGACTGGTTCGGCGACATCCTCGCCTTCGACGCCTTCGAATGGCACGAGGACAGCTTCGCCGTGCCGGCGCATGCCGAGCGGATCCTCACCGGCAAGCACTGCGCGAACCAGGCCTACGTCGTGGACGGCCTGCACCTGGGGATGCAATGCCACGTCGAGGTGACCGCCGAGATGATCGACACCTGGTGCCGCGCCGGCACCGAGGAGATCGACGAGAGCATCGGCAGGAGCCCCGCCGTGCAGGACGCGCTCACCATCCGCACGCTGATGCCGGCGAAGCTCGCGCCGCTCACGGCGACCGCGAACCGGCTCTACGAGCGATGGGCCGCGGGGTTGAAGCGCTAAGGGAAAACCGGGGTCAGACCCCATTTTCCGAGCCGCGAGCCGGCTCGCGCGTAGAGCGCAAAAAGGGGTCTCACCCCTTTTCCCTAATCGCGGAAGTTCTGGTACGAGAGCGGCACCTCGGTCACGCCGCCGCGCACGAGCTGGATCGCCTCCTGCAGCACGTCCTTCTTCGCGCCCGAGACGCGCACGACGTCGCCCTGGATCGACGCGGTCACCTTGAGCTTCGCGTCCTTGAGCATCTTCACGATGCGCTTGGCGAGCTCCGTCTCGACGCCGTTCTTCACGACCATCTTCTGCTTCACCTTGTCGCCGCCGATCTTCTCCGGCGTCTCGAGCTTGAGGAAGCGCGCGTCCACGCCGCGCTTGGCGAACTTGCCCATGAGGACGTCGCGCACCTGTCCCAGCTTGAAATCGTCGTCGGCGTAGGCGGTGATCTCGCGCTCCTTCTCCTTCAGCTCGAAGCGCGCGTCCGAGCCCTTGAAGTCGAAGCGGTTGGCGACTTCCTTGTTCGCCTGCTCGACGGCGTTCTTCACCTCGACGGCGTTGGCTTCGCACAGGATGTCGAACGAGGGCATCGATCCTCCTCGGGGCGCGGGGCTTCACGAAAGCGCGATTCTATCGCGCCGGTCGGCCGTGCGAGGGAAAACCGGGATTGCGAGCGGTCCTGACGTAAAATTCTCCCTTTGCCCGCGCGAGCCCCGAGACACGTGGCCACCATCCTGCAGTCCCTCCCCGCCGGCGAGAAGGTCGGCATCGCGTTCTCCGGCGGGCTGGACACCAGCGCCGCCCTCGCCTGGATGCGCGAGAAGGGCGCGATCCCCTACGCCTACACGGCCAACCTCGGGCAGCCCGACGAGTCGGACTACGAGGAGATCCCGCGCAAGGCCAAGGCGTACGGCGCCGAGAAGGCGGTGCTGGTGGAGTGCCGTCCGCAGCTCGTGGCCGAGGGGATCGCCGCGATCCAGTGCGGTGCCTTCCACATCTCCACCGGCGGCCTCACGTACTTCAACACCACGCCGCTCGGGCGCGCGGTCACCGGCACCATGCTGGTCGTGGCGATGAAGGAGGACCAGGTCCACATCTGGGGCGACGGCAGCACCTTCAAGGGCAACGACATCGAGCGCTTCTACCGCTACGGATTGCTCGCGAACCCGAACCTGCGCATCTACAAGCCCTGGCTCGACCAGCGCTTCATCGACGAGCTGGGCGGGCGCAAGGAGATGAGCGAGTACCTCGCGCGGCGCGGCTTCGACTACAAGATGAGCACGGAGAAGGCGTACTCGACCGACTCCAACATCCTGGGTGCGACGCACGAGGCGAAGGACCTCGAGTTCCTCGACAAGGGCATGCGCATCGTGAATCCGATCATGGGCGTTGCGTTCTGGCGCGAGGACGTCGCGGTGCGGCCCGAGGCGGTGACGGTCGCGTTCGAGGACGGCCGCCCGGTGTCGCTCAACGGCCAGGCGTTCAAGGACGCGGTGGCGCTCTTCGCCGAGGCCAACGCCATCGGCGGTCGCCACGGCCTGGGTATGTCCGACCAGATCGAGAACCGCATCATCGAGGCCAAGAGCCGCGGCATCTACGAGGCGCCCGGCATGGCGCTGCTCCATCTCGCGTACGAGCGATTGGTGACCGGCATCCACAACGAGGACACGATCGAGCAGTACCGCGCGAATGGGCGGCGCCTGGGGCGCCTGCTCTACCAGGGGCGCTGGTTCGATCCGCAGGCGCTGATGCTGCGCGAGACGGCCGAGCGCTGGGTCGCGCGCGCGGTGACGGGCGAGGTGACGGTGGAGTTGAGGCGCGGGAACGACTACTCGATCCTCGACACGAGGAGCCCCAACCTCACCTACAAGCCCGAGCGCCTCACGATGGAGAAGGGCGAGGCGTTCTTCACGCCCGCGGACCGCATCGGGCAGCTCACGATGAGGAACCTCGACATCGTCGACACGCGCGACAAGCTGCGCATCTATTCGGAGACGGGATTGCTCGGTTCGGGCGGCGCCGTGCCGCTGCTGGACGACGACTCCGGGAAGTAGCCCGAAAATCGAAAAAGGGGTCAGATTACTTTTCCATTCGAGGCATTGCCCTGGATGTGCGATGTCCCCGCGAAAAAGTAATCTGACCCCTTTTCGCTCTAGGTCTCGATCTTGCCCAGCAGCAGGTATTCCATCAGCGCCTTCTGCACGTGCAGGCGGTTCTCGGCCTCGTCCCACACGACGCTCTGCGGGCCGTCGATGACCTCCGCCGAGACTTCCTCGCCGCGATGCGCGGGCAGGCAATGCATGAAGACCGCGCGCGGGTCGGCGACGGCCATCATCTGCGCGTTCACCGTGAAGGGCGCGAAAGCCTGCCGGCGCTTCTCCTCCTCGCCTTCCCAGCCCATGCTGGTCCACACGTCGGTCGTCACGAGGTCGGCGCCGCGCGCGGCCTGCATGGGATCGGCGAAGAGCTCCACGCGGCCGCGATCCGCTGGCGACATCATGCCGTCCGCCACGCCGTAGCCGGGCGGCGTCGCGATGCGCAGCCGGAAATCGAACCGGTGCGCGGCCTGGATCCAGGTATTGCACATGTTGTTGCCGTCGCCGATCCAGGCGACGCTGCGGCCCGCGACGGGCCCGCGATGCTCGACGTACGTGTAGATGTCGGCGAGCACCTGGCAGGGATGGTACTGGTTGGTGAGGCCGTTGATGACCGGCACGCGCGAATGCGCCGCGAAGCGCTCGAGGATCGAGTGCTCGAAGGTGCGGATCATCACGATGTCGACCATGCGGGAGACCACGCGCGCGACGTCCTCGATCGGCTCGCCGCGGCCGAGCTGCGTCTCGCTGGTGTTGAGCACGATCGAGGAGCCGCCCAGCTGGTGGATGCCGGCCTCGAAGGAGACGCGGGTGCGCGTGGAGCTCTTCTCGAACACCATCGCGAGCATGCGGTCAGCCAGCGGCTGGTAGGCCACGTAGTTCTTGAACCGCTCCTTGATGATGCGCGTGCGGGTGAAGAGGTGCTCGAACTCCTCGCGCTCCAGGTCGCGGAGCTGGAGGAAATGCTTCACGCCGCGGCGGCCGCGGGCGTCTCGGCGAGGAACGCCTTGACGAGCGGCGCGAGGATCGAGACGAGCTCCTTCGCCTCGGCCTCCCGGATCACGAGCGGCGGCAGGAGACGGATCACGCGCTCGGCCGTGACGTTGGTCACGATCCCGGCGGCGAGGCCGCGGCGCACGAGGTCGCCGCACGGACGGTCGAGCTCCACGCCGATCATGAGGCCCATGCCGCGGATCTCCTTCACGCCCGCCACGCCCGAGAGCTCCTGCCCGAGGCCGCGCTGGATGATCTCGCCCATGTGGTGCGCGTGGGCGAGGAGCCCTTCCTTCTCGATCACCTCGATCGTCGTGGACGCGGCGACGGTCGCGAGCGGATTGCCGCCGAACGTGGAGCCGTGGTTGCCCGGCTTGAACACCTTCGCGGCCGCGCCGCGCGCGGCGCACGCGCCGATCGGCACGCCCGAGGCGAGGCCCTTGGCGAGCGACATCACGTCGGGAAGGATGCCCGCCCACTGGTGCGCGAACCACTTGCCGGTGCGGCCGATGCCGCTCTGCACCTCGTCGATCATCAAGAGCCACTGCTTGCGGTCGCAGACCGCGCGCACCTGGCGCAGCCACTCGAGATCGGCGACGTTCACGCCGCCCTCGCCCTGCAGCACCTCGAGGAGCACCGCGACCACCGACTGGTTGTCCGCGAGCCGCTCGATGGCGGAGATGTCGTTGTAGGGCACGCGCAGGAACCCGCCCATGAGCGGCTCGAAGCCCGCCTGCGCCTTGCGCGAGCCCGTGGCCGAGAGGGTTGCGAGCGTGCGCCCGTGCCAGGCCTTCTCCATCACGATGATGGTCGGGATCTCCACGCCGCGCTGGTGGCCGTAGAGCCGCGCGAGCTTGATCGCGGCCTCGTTCGCTTCCGAGCCGGAGTTCGCGAAGAACACGTTGTCCATTCCCGAGAGCTCGCAGATCCTGTCGGCGGCGTGCTCCTGCTCGGGGATGCGGAAATGGTTCGAGATGTGCATGAGCTTCGCCGCCTGCTCGCAGATGGCGCGCGTGAGCACGGGATGCCCGTAGCCGAGGCCGTTCACGGCGATGCCCGCGAGCGCGTCGAGGTAGCGCCGGCCCTCGGTATCCCACAGCCAGGCACCCTCGCCGCGCACGAACGCGACCGGATGGGGGGCGTAGGTCTGCATCACGTGCTCTGCGCTCATGTCATGCCTCTCGATGCGTTGCCGGCTTCAGAAACGAGAACGGCGGCCCGGGGGCCGCCGTCGGCCTGGGTTCGTTCGCGGCTAAGCGCGGGCGCCGGAAAGCGCCTTGATGCGCGCGGCCAGCCGGCTCTTGTGTCGCGCCGCCTTGTTCCTGTGGATGACGCCCTTGCGAGCGAGCGAATCGATGGTCGCCTGCTCGTCCTTGTAGGCCGCGACGGCCGCGGCGGCGTCGCCCGTGCCGATCGCGGTGTGGATCTTCTTGATCGCGGTACGGATCTCGGAGCGCATGCTCATGTTGTGCGAGCGCTGCTTGAGCGATTTGCGAGCCCGTTTGGCGGCCTGCTTGGTGTTGGCCATGTCTGGAGGTTTCCCGTGGTGGTTCGAAAAATTCGAGCCAGGTTCGAAAAGCGAAGCCTGTTATCATACACCGCTTGTCCATACGAAACAAAGCCCTAGATTGAATCTTCTCAGGGCCGCCGCGTCCGTCAGCGGCATGACGCTGCTGTCGCGGATCCTGGGCCTCGCGCGCGAGAGCCTCTTCGCAAGCATCTTCGCCGCAAGCCCCGCGTTCGACGCGTTCGTAGTGGCTTTCCGCATTCCCAACCTCCTGCGGCGCCTGTTCGCCGAGGGGGCCTTCTCGCAGGCGTTCGTGCCCGTCCTGGGCGAGTACCGGGGACGCAACGGGGACGAGGCCACGCGCGTGCTCGCGGGGAAGGTCCTCACGGTGCTCGCCGGCGGTCTCTTCGTCGTCACCCTGATCGGCATGATCGCCGCGCCCGTGGTGGTGTACCTGAGCGCCTCGGGATTCGCCACGAATCCGGACAAGTTCGCGCTCGCCACGGCGATGGTGCGGATCTGCTTCCCGTACATCCTCTTCATCTCGCTCGTTTCGTTCGCCGTCGGGCGTCCTCAACACCTACGGCGCGTTCAAGGCGCCGGCGTTCACGCCGGTGCTGCTCAACCTGTGCTTCATCGCCTTCGCGATCCTCGTCGCGCCGCGGATGGAGCGCCCGGTCCTCGCGCTCGCGTGGGCGGTCTTCTTCGGCGGGATCGCGCAGCTCGCCTTCCAGGTCCCGTTCCTCGCGCGCATCCGCATGCTGCCGCGTCTAGCCTGGGATCCCCGCGACGAGGGCGTGCGCCGGATCCTGCGCCTCATGGCGCCCGCCGCGCTGGGCGTCTCGGTCGCGCAGGTGAGCCTCCTCATCAACACGCAGATCGCCTCGTGGCTCGGCGACGGCCCGGTCTCCTGGATCTACTACGCCGACCGGCTGATGGAATTTCCCTCGGCGCTGCTGGGCGTGGCGCTCGGCACGGTGCTGCTTCCCTCGCTCGTGCGCCATCACGCCGCCGAGGATCCGGTCGCGTACTCGCGCCTCCTCGATTGGGGCCTGCGCATGACGCTCCTCCTCGCGCTGCCCGCCGCGCTCGCCCTGGGCATCCTCGCGGTGCCGCTCATCTCCACGATCTTCTGGCACGGCCATTTCACGCGCACGGACGTGCTCATGACGAGGAGCGCGCTGGTGGGCTACGCGGTGGGACTCCTCGGGATCATCCTCGTGAAGGTGCTCGCCCCCGGCTTCTACGCGAAGCAGAACATCCGCACGCCTGTGAAGGTGGCGGTCGTGACGCTCGTCGTGACGCAGCTCCTCAACGCGCTGCTGGTTCCGTGGCTGCGGCAGGCAGGCCTCACGCTCGCGATCTCGCTCGGGGCGTGCTTCAACGCCGGCTGGCTCTGGTGGCTCATGCGCCGCTCCGGCACCTACCGCCCGGAGCCGGGATGGGGTTCGTTCCTGATCAAGGTCGCGGTCGCGCTCTACATCATGGGCGGCGCGCTGTGGTACGCGATGGGGCGCGAGTCGTCGTGGTTCGAGATCGCCGCCGGGCCGCGCGTGCTCAAGCTCGCCCTCGTCATCGTCGCGGGCGCCGCGGCCTACTTCGCGTCGCTCGCCGCGATGGGATTGCGGCTGCGCGAGTTCTCGCGCCACGCATAAGGCGCGAAGCGGCCATGCGCATCGTGCGGCACGCGAGGCCCGGGGGACCCCGGAGCGCCATCGCGATCGGCAGCTTCGACGGCGTGCACCGCGGGCACGCGGCGATCCTCGAGCGCCTGCGCCGGCGCGCCGCCGAGCGCGGCCTCGAGCCCGCCGTGCTCACCTTCGAGCCCCTCCCGCGCGAGTTCCTCGCGCCCGAAAGCGCACCGCCGCGCCTTACCTCGCTCGGCGAGCGGCTCGGCGAGATCGCGCGACACGGGATCGCGATCGCCTTCGTCGAGCGGTTCGACCGGCGCTTCGCGGGCCTCGACGCGGAGTCCTTCGCGCTGCGCCTCGCCCGGGAATACGGAGCGCGCCATGTGCTCGTGGGCGAGGACTTCCGCTACGGCGCGCGGCGCGCGGGCGACGTGGACACGCTGCGCAGCGCCGGCGCGAGGCTCGGCTTCGAGGTGGAGACGCTCGCCGCGGTCGCCGAAGGCGGCGAGCGGATCTCGAGTACGCGCGTGCGCGAGGCGCTGGCGCGTGCCGATTTCGCGGAGGCCGCGCGCCTCCTCGGCCGGCCGTACGCGATCTGCGGCCGCATCGTGCACGGCGCGAAGCGCGGGCGCGGGCTCGGGTTCCCGACGGCGAACGTGCGCCTCGCGCGCCCGCGCGCGGCTCTGGCGGGCATCTTTGCGGTAAGATGTCACGGCGTGGCAACTCGCGGACTCGAGGGAGTGGCGAGCCTCGGATTCAACCCGGCCGTGCGGCAAGGCGGCCCGGCGACTCTCGAAGCGTTCCTCTTCGATTTCGACGGCGATCTCTACGGACGCCGCATCTCCATCGAGTTCCTGAAGAAGCTGCGCGACGAGGCGCATTTCGCCTCGCTCGATGCGCTCGCCGCCCAGATCGGGCGCGACTGCGACGACGCGCGGGCCTGGTTCCGCGCCGCCCGCTAGGACTGCGATGCCGAACGACACGAACACGAAGATCGACTACAAGCGAACGCTGAACCTGCCCGAGACGTCGTTCCCCATGCGCGGCGACCTCGCGAAGCGCGAGCCCGGCTGGATCGCGCGCTGGCAGGAGACGCGCCTCTACGAGCGCCTGCGCGAGAAGTGCAAGGGCCGGCCGAAATACGTCCTGCACGACGGCCCGCCCTACGCGAATGGCGACATCCACATGGGCCACGCCGTCAACAAGATCCTCAAGGACCTGGTCGTGAAGTCGAAGACCATGGCGGGCTTCGATTCGCCGTACACGCCGGGCTGGGACTGCCACGGCCTTCCCATCGAGCACCAGATCGAGAAGAAGCACGGCCGCGGGCTCGAGCCCAACAAGGCGCGTGCGCTCTGCCGCGCCTACGCCGCGGAGCAGATCGAGCGCCAGAAGAAGGATTTCGTGCGCCTGGGCGTGCTCGCCGACTGGGACCATCCCTACCGCACCATGGATTTCGCGACCGAGGCGGCGGAGATCCGCGCGCTCGGGCGCATCTGGAAGAACGGCCTCCTCTACCGCGGGTTGAAGCCCGTCAACTGGTGCATCGAGTGCGGCTCGGCGCTCGCGGAAGCGGAGGTGGAGTACGAGGACAAGACGTCGAGCGCGATCGACGTCGCGTTCGCGGCGGCCGACCCGGACGCGGTCGCGAAGGCCTTCGACGCGGAGAAGTCGAATACGCCCGTCTACGCCGTGATCTGGACCACCACGCCGTGGACGCTGCCCGGCAACCAGGCGATCGCGGCGCATCCCGACCTCGTCTACGAGCTCGTCGCCACGGAGAAGGGCGCGCTCATCCTCGCGGCGGAGCTGCGTGCCGCATGCCTCGAGCGCTACGGCCTCACCGCGAAGCGCGTGCTCGGGCGCGCCTCGGGCGTCGCCCTCGAGGGCCTCGCCTTCCGCCACCCGCTCGAGGCGCGCGACGTTCCCGTCGTCCTCGGCGAGCACGTCACGCTCGAGGCGGGCACCGGGCTCGTGCACACCGCGCCCGCCCACGGCGCGGAAGACTTCGACATGGGCGTGAAGTACGACCTTGCGCTCGACCAGCCGGTGGACGACGCCGGCCGCTTCAAGGCGAACGTCGCGCAGTTCGCGGGAATGAACGTGCGCGAGGCGGAGAAGCCGATCCTCGCCGCGCTCGAGAAGAACGGCGCGCTGCTCCACGCCGAGGCGCTGCGCCACAGCTATCCGCATTGCTGGCGGCACAAGACGCCGATCATCTTCCGCGCGACGACGCAATGGTTCATCGGCATGGATCGGCCGGCCAACGTCGGCGCGCCGGGCACCGAGGGACGCACGCTGCGCGAGCTCGCGATGCATGCGATCAACAACACGACGTTCTACCCGTCGTGGGGCCGCTCGCGGCTCACCGCGATGATCCAGAACCGGCCCGACTGGACGCTCTCGCGCCAGCGCTACTGGGGCGTGCCGCTGCCCTTCTTCCTCGACCGCGAGACCGAGGAGCTGCACCCCGACACCGAGCGGCTGCTCGCCGAGGCCGCGGATAAAGTGCAACTGGGCGGGATCGAGGCCTGGTTCGCGGCGACCTGCGAGGACTTCGGCGTCGATCCGGCGAAGTACCGCAAGCTCACCGACACGGTCGACGTCTGGTTCGACTCGGGCACGACGCACTTCACGGTGCTGCGCAAGCTCGCCGACTCGAAGTACCCCGCGAACCTGTACCTCGAGGGAAGCGACCAGCACCGCGGCTGGTTCCAGTCGAGCCTGCTCACCGGCTGCGCCATGGACGGCCGCGCGCCCTACGACTCGCTCCTCACGCACGGCTTCACGGTGGACGGGCAGGGACGCAAGATGTCGAAGTCGCTCGGCAACGTGATCGCGCCGCAGAAGGTCACCGACACGCTGGGCGCGGAGATCATCCGCCTGTGGGTCGCGTCCACGGACTATTCGGGCGAGCTCTTCATCTCCGACGAGATCCTCAAGCGCGTCGTCGAGGGCTACCGGCGCCTGAGGAACACGCTGCGCTTCCTGCTCGCGAACACGGCGGACTTCGATCCGGCGAAGGACCTCCTTCCCCCCGAGCGCTGGGTGGAGATCGACCGCTACGCCCTCGCGATGGCGCGCGAGATGGCGGCGGCGGCGATCGAGGACTACCGAAAGTTCGAGTTCCACCTGGTCGCGCAGCGGCTGCAGAACTTCTGCTCCGAGGACCTCGGCGGCTTCTGGCTCGACGTGCTCAAGGATCGCCTCTACACCACGGCCGCGGGCTCGGTCGCGCGCAGGAGCGCCCAGTCGGCGATCCACCACGTGACGCAGATCGTGCTGCGGCTCATGGCGCCGATGCTCTCCTTCACCGCGGAGGAGGCATGGGCGGTGCTCCACCCCGGGAGCGACGACAGCATCTTCTTCCACACCTGGAAGGACGTGCTTGCGCCGCAGGCCGGCGAGCCCGCGCTCCTCGCGCGCTGGAAGCGCCTGCGCGAGATCCGCGCCGCGGTGATGAAGCGGCTCGAGGAAGCGCGCGCCTCGGGCGCGATCGGCTCGTCGCTGCAGGCCGAAGTGGCGATCGAAGCGGGCGGCGCGGATCTCGAGCTCCTGCGCTCCCTCGGCGACGACCTGCGCTTCGTGCTCATCACCTCGAAGGCGGGGCTGCGTCCCTCGAGCGGCGAGGGCATCGTGAACATCGAGGTCGCCGCGAGCCCGAATCCGAAGTGCGAGCGCTGCTGGCACTACCGCGCCGACGTGGGCGTGGATCCCGGGCATCCGACGATCTGCGGCCGCTGCGTCGCGAACCTCGAAGGCCCCGGGGAGGCGCGCGAGCATGCCTGATTCCTCGCGCGGCTGGACGCGCTGGCTGCTGCTCTCGGCCGCCGTGGTGGCGCTCGACCTCGGCACGAAGGCGTGGGTGAGCGCGGCGTTCGCGCCCGGCGAGGGGCGCGACATCACGCCCGTCCTGCGCATGGTGCTGGTCTACAACAAGGGCGCGGCTTTCAGCCTCCTCGCCGATGCGGGCGGCTGGCAGCGCTGGTTCTTCGCGGTGGTCGCGATCGTCATCGCCGCCGCGATCGTCGTCGCCCTGCGCCGGCAGCACCGCGAGCCCCTGGTGGCCGCGGCGCTCGCGCTGGTCCTGGGCGGCGCGCTCGGCAACCTCTGGGACCGCCTCGCGCTCGGCCACGTCGTCGATTTCGTCCTGGTGCACTGGAACGAGCACGCCTTCCCCGCGTTCAACGTCGCCGATTCCGCCATCACGATCGGCGTGGCCGCGCTGCTGTGGGAGAGCGTGCGCCCCAAGGGGCGTGCGGTCGCGGGCGGCCGACGGGAGGAGACATGAGCGCCAAAGGAGTGCCCCCCCCGCAGGAGGAGGCCGAGATCCTGCTCGCCAAGCCGCGCGGCTTCTGCGCCGGAGTCGATCGCGCGATCGCGATCGTCGAGCGCGCGCTCGAGACGCACGGCGCGCCGATCTACGTCCGCCATGAGATCGTCCACAACAAGTACGTGGTGGACGACCTGCGCGCCAAGGGCGCGGTGTTCGTCGAGGAGCTCGCCGAGGTGCCCGCCGGCGCGACGGTGATCTTCTCCGCCCACGGCGTCTCGCTCGACGTGCAGCGCGAGGCGGCGGAGCGCGGCCTCAGGGTCTTCGACGCCACCTGCCCGCTCGTCACCAAGGTGCACGTGGAAGTCGCGCGCATGCGCGACCAGGGGCGCGAGGTGATCATGATCGGCCACGAGGGCCACCCCGAAGCCGAGGGGACGCTCGGGCAATCCGACTCCGGGATGTACCTGGTGGAGAACGAGCAGGACGTCGCGCGCCTCGAGGTGCGCGACCCCGGGTCGCTCGCCTACGTCACGCAGACCACGCTTTCCATCGACGATTGCGCGCGCGTGATCGCGGCGCTCAAGGCGCGCTTCCCGGAGATCGTCGGCCCGAAGAAGGACGACATCTGCTACGCCACGCAGAACCGCCAGGACGCGGTGAAGTTCATGGCGCCGCAGTGCGACGTGGTGATCGTCGTGGGCTCGCCCAACAGCTCCAATTCCAATCGCCTGCGCGAAGTGGCGCGCAACCTCGGGCGCGAGGCCTACCTCGTGGACAGCGCCGAGGAGCTGCGCCCCGAATGGCTCGCGGGCAGGAAGCGCGTGGGCCTCACCGCCGGCGCCTCCGCTCCAGAGGTGCTGGTGCACGAAGTGATCCAGCGCCTGCAAGCCCTGGGGGTGGCTCGCGTGCACGAGCTCGAGGGCATCGAGGAGCACGTCACCTTTCCGCTTCCGCGCGGCATCGCGGCCCGGGGCGCCTAGCGAAGCGGCGCCGGCGCCCCGCCCGGCGCGACGAACCGCACCTCGATCCTCTTCACGCTGTTCACCGGCCGGCCCTGCCGCAGCGCCGGACCGAAGCGGGCCCCGCGAAACGCGCGCAGGGCGATGTCCCGGTACGCGGCGGGAACCGTCGCATCGAGGAGCTTCACCGCCTCGACGCGGCCTTCCTTGTCGATGAAGACGTCCATCACGAGCGTTCCCGCGTAGTCGACGCCGTTGGGCATCGACGGATACGGCAGGTCGATCGCCTTGAGCGGAAACGCGCCGCGATCGACCTCCGAAGCCGTGTAATAACGGTTCTGCCATCGCCACCAGGCGAAGCCGCCCGCGGCGGCCAGCGCGAGCGCGAGCGCCGCGGCGAGGAGCGCGATGCGCGATCCCGGGGGAAGAAGCTTCATGCAAATAAAAATCGCCCGGCCGGCGGCCGGGCGATTTCGGATGCAGCGGTCGCGATCAGTTCAGCAGCTCTCGCCACGTTGCGCGCTTGCCCGATCCGGCGACCACCGGATTGTACGGGTTGCCGTACGGGTTGCGCGTGTCGTCCGACTGCGTGGGGGTGGTGATCACGCGCCCGTCGGGCAGGCGGTAGGTATTGAGACCGACCGTGATGGAGTTGCCGAGCTTCGTGCCGGCCACGTTCCCGGTCGACGTGCTCACGAACTCGCCCGTCAGGAAGTCGAAGAAGTAGAGCCAGCTCGTGCCGCCCAGCGTGCACACGCTCTTCTCCGGCACGTTGGTGGCGACCGCCAGCACGCCCAGTTGGAGCACCGGATCGACGTTCACGCGTTCGCCCGGTGAGTCGTTGCTCGGGTTGAAGTCCAGGTACCAAGCGCAATCCGAGTTGAAGTTGACCGTGTTCTGGGACGTGCTCCGGTGCGTGGCGTCCAGGATCTGGAGCGTCTGCTTCACCACCGGGCACGAGGGCGAGTTGCGGATGTCGCCCACCGGGGCCGGAACGCCGGAGGCGCCGCCGTCGAGGATCGCGTAGAACGACTGCTGGCTCGTGTCGGCGAGGTCCGACGGTCCCAGGTAGCGGCCGGTGCCGACGAACGCGATGTACTTCGTCGCTCCGAGGCTGGTCTTGAACGAGCCGATTTCGGGCGCGGTCGTGATCGGCTGCGGCGTCCCCGACACGATGAAGCTCGCGAGCTTGGTGGCTTCCTTGCCCGCGGGCGGGAACGTGTCGTTGATGTCGAAGCGCCACAGGTTGCCCAGCAGGTCGCCGCCGTAGAGACGGTCGATCGTGTTGTTGGTGAGCGCATCGACCGCGACACCCGAGATCCGCGCGAGGCCCGAGGGGGTCGTCGTCGTGCCCACGCCGGTGCTCACGGTGAACTTCACGCTGCCCGTGGCGGCGTTGAGGACGAAGAGCCGTCCCACGCCGTCGCCGACGTTGTTGTAGCCGGAGCTCACCACGACCACCCAGCTGCCGTCCGCCAGCTTGCCGATGATCGGGTTGCCGTACGAGAAGCCGAGGTTCGCGTCCGAGAACTCCCACAGCACGACCGGGTTGTTCGGATCGGTGATGTCCAGGCAGTAGTAGCCCTTGCCCCCGCCATTGAGGCCGCCCACGAGGATCGTGCGCCAATTGCTGCCGTCGAAGACGTCGCTCGCGACCGGCGAGCCGTCCACGTAGTACTGGTGGGCGTTCGCGTAGTTGTCGTCCGCGAGGGCCTTGAGGTTGGGCAGCACGAACGACGGAACGTAGGCCCACACCTCCTGGCCCGTGAGCGAATCGAACGCGTGCAGCATGCCGTCGTTCGCGGCGGCATACACCATGCCGCGACGGCCTCCGACCGCGGCCTTGAATGCCAGGTAGCCCGAATCGGTGTATTCGAACGGCGGTTTCTTCACGTACACCGGCTTGCCGTCGATGATGTCGCCCAGCACGTGCTCGCGCAGGCGATAGAGCTCCGTGGCGTTCGCCGTGCGCTCCTCGAATCCGCTCTGCCCGCGCAGGAAGTTGATGACCGTGTCCGGAGTGGCCGCCGTCGTCTGCGTCGACGTCCAGCCGCCGGTCTGCGAGAGCGTGGGCGCCGTGGTCGGGTTGAACCAGCTCGCCTTCTGCGCGGACGTGAAGCTCGTCGGGACGAACGGAACCTGTCCGCTGCCGGGCAGGAACGTGAAGATGTTGCGGCTGTCGCTCGTCGGGGCAACCGCCGCGTCGAGCAGCGCCTGCGCCGACCATACCGCGGTGGAGGAGATCTGCCCGGTGTTGAGGTCGATGGTGCGCGCCTGCAGCTCGCCGTCCCACTTCACGGTCCGGTAGTTCGCCACGTATGCGAAGTTGTCGCCGGCGACCGGCTCGAGGTTGGAGGTGGCCGCCGCGGCACCGGACGCCTCGCGCGTCGACACGCCCGCGAGCGCGGTGCGCAGGCCCGAGACCAGGAGGTCCGGGTTCTTCGCCGCGAAGTACTCGCCGTGCCCGTTCACCGCGGCATGCCACAGGTCGTCGATCGTCGTGAGCGTGTCGCCGACGGGGTCCGGCCAGTTGAGCGTGCCCGACGTGATGGCGTTGTAGTCGGCGGAGCCGCCCGTGAGGTAGTCCTGGGCGAAGCCGAGCTGGCCGTTGGTGCCGAGGCCGAGGGTGAACGTCGTGACGTGCTGCGCCGGGTTAGAGTCCTGCGGGGACGTCGGCACGTTGTTCTGGCAGACGTCGAGCCCGGTCAACGGCGACGTGCAATTGCTGAAGGCCGTCTGGCGCAGGTCGGTGTTGTAGTAGTACGCGGCCGCGTCGGCGAGCGTATTGGAAGCGCCCGACACCTGGCCGTCGTACATCGGACGCGGGGTGAGCGTCGCGTTGGAGTCCTGGCTCGCGGGGCTGAGCGAGCCGCCGTTCACGTTGACCGGGTTGGGCGAGCCGGCGTTCCAGTAGCCGTCCGTCGTGAGGATCAGGAAGTTCTGCTGGCAGGAGTACTGCACCGGATCGGGGCCGATCTTGCCCGCGAAGACTCGCGCGGCCGTCGAGTACGAGAGCTTGAGCGGCGTGGAGCCGGACGGCGACTGGGCATAGAGATCCGAGAACCAGTTGCTCTTCTGCGTGGCGCCGAAGTCGTCGATCTGCAGCCATGCGGGCGCGCTGCTCGAGCCCGGCGTGGCGTAGATCGTCTGGAATCCCACGCGGTAGCTGTCGCCCACGCTCGCGAAGGCCCGCCCCGCGCCCGATTTCATCATCAGGATGCGCGTGCGGTAGTAGCTGAACCAGTTCGCGAAGTTCTGCCGCTCGTCGGTGCCGCTGGGGCCCGAGGTGGAGCTCACGACGTGCTTGGTGAAGGGCGGTGAGGTGAAGGCCGTCACGGAGATGATCATCCCGCCGCTCTTCGTGACGACGGGGGTCGCGCCGACGTAGGTGCTGTTCGGCGCGATGATGGTGACGACGTTGCTGGAGCTCGACGCCGTGAAACCGTTCCTCGTGAGGTTCGACGCGATGCGGGAGGCGACGGAGTTGGGGTTGTTCGAGGAGCTGGTGCTGCCGCTCATCGTCTCCACTCCGTTCACCTTGATGCTCGAGACCGACGTGTTGCTGCGGCCCGACAGGGTGAGCGTCGCTTCCGGGCCGCTCGCCGCCGGCGAGTTGCACTCCGTGTAGAACTGGCTGCCGGTGTTCTTGAAGTCGGGAGTCTGCGTGCCGTTGTAGGTGTAGTAGTACGCGGGCTGCGCGGTGTCGGTGCCGGCGCCCGCGCTGGTCGTACTGTCGTAGGCGATGAAGCTGGTGCTCAGGTTGCGCGTCCCGGAGCCGGTCCTGTACCCGTCGACCCATGCGCCGGTGAACGACGAATTCGGAAAGTCCGTCGAGTCCGCGTTCTTCGGCACCACGTAGGTGATGTTGGGATCGTAGTAGATGCTGTTGCAATGCGAAGACGCGTAGCCCACGGCGCCGGCGAACGGCTGCGCCTCGTCCGGCGCGTGGCTCCAGGCCATCGAGCCCGAGGTGTCGAGCACGAAGCTGATGTTGGGCTTCACGCTGCCGCTCGAGCTGCTCGCGAGCGGCGCGTCGGCGAGGTCGGTGAGCGCGGCGGCGGCCGGCAGGGCGAGCGCCAATGTCGCGGCCAGCAAAAGGAGGCGCGCGAGCGAGCGATGGGGGGCGCAATTGGGAAACTTCATGTACGTCTCCTTCGGAGGAGGCTGCTCCTCGTTTTCACATCGAGATCACGGCTTGCACGTAGCTCACCGTGTTCTTGGGTCCGTTCACCCGCACCGTGATGCGGTAGAACGGGGAGAGCACGCCCTTCAGGGCGTACTCCGAATAATCCGCGACCTTCTGCGTGCTGCCGGACCCGGCGCTCGAACTGGTCGCGCAGGCCTGGTTCGGATCGTTCACGTTGCCCGGGTTCTTGCAGAGCCGGTTGATGACGAAGTAGGCGTGGGCCCCGGTGGCGTCGATCACGCCGAGGTCGAAGGCCTTGGTCGGCTGGGAAGGATCGGATCCGCCCCAGTCCACGCCCGGCGACCCGGGACTGTTGCCGGTGAAATCGAGGCCCGCCTGGCGCGTCGAGTAATAGCCGTTGGACGGGCTGTCCGTCGTGAGCACGTTGCCCGACGACTGGCCGATGAGCCACTGGCGCGCCTTCTCGATGCCGGTGTCGGCCGAGGCGACCGCGGACTCGCGGAACCCGATGTTGCCCGCGACCAGCGTCCCGGTGTCGATGGAGCGGACCATGCCGATCGCGGCGAGCGTCATGGCGACCAGGACGATGAGGGCGATGACGAGGACGAGGCCTTCTTCTCGCCCGCGGCGGGAAACGGGGCTCATGACGGGCTCCAGATCATGTTGCGGATGGGCACCGAGCTCTGGAAGAGCTTGTAGCGGTAGCACCGGAAATCGTCCGGCGCGGTGGCGGTGGCCGTGAGGTCGATCTGCCCCGTCGCGACCGTGCCGTCGTTGGGCGAAAGCGTCGGGCCGAACCAGTCCTGGACGCGGTCGGGCCGCGAAGCCGAAGGCGTCGCATCGCAGGTGGTGCCGCTCGACGGCTTCTCCCTCAGCGGATTCTTCGCCGTGATCTCGAGCGCGACCGCGACGGTGGCACTCACCTGGGCGGACGTGGCGAGCGGAGCGCGCGTCCACTGGTCGATGCGCCCGTCCAGCGGCACCGTGGTGTCCTGCCCGTAGATCGCGCGCAGGCTCACGATGTTGTTCACCAGGACGTTGTAGCTGGCGACGTTGGTGCAGTCGGAGGCGAGCGCGTCGCACATCGTGAGGTTGCCGCCGCGTATGGCGTAGATCTTCACGACGGGCGTGCCGCCGAGGTTGAAGAGCTGTCCGCCGCTCAACTGCTGGAGCGGGGGAATGGCCACGCCGGAGGGATCCCTCACGCCGGACGCGGAGTTGTGGATCGGCGCCGTCCTGCTGCATCCCTGGTACGAGTTCTCGAACTGCGCGGTGCCGTGGCCGAGCACGTTCGGGCCCGAGCTCGCGCTCGCGCCGCTGCAGTTGCCCGACGCCCCCGGCACAGCGGTGATGTCGGCGAGCGCGCAGGTCGGCGGGAGGCCCGCCGCGGACGGCGGCTGGTACGCGATCACGACGTCGCCGGCGCGATAGGCGTCGAAGTTTCCGTAGACGGTGTAGTCGCCCGCCTGCGTCGACTGGTCCGCGGGGATGCCGGTGACGAAATCGCCCGCCGTGCCGTACGCGACCATGACGACGTCGGTATTGGGATCGCCCGCGGGAATCCCGGCCGGGTTGATCTCGAAGGGCACGAGGCGCATGGAGCTCGAGGTGCCCGAGCTGGAGTTGTACGCGACCACGGAAGTGCAGCCGTTGGCCACCAGCTGGTTCATGCCGTAGCCCGCGATCCGGATCTCGCGCTCGAGCAGGTAGAGCGCGATGCCGCCGCTGGTCTGCGCGTCGCTGCCGGTGGTGGCCGTGCGCTTGTATCCCTCGGAGACGGCGAAGGTCTCCATGATCACGACGATGCCGATCACGCCGATCAACAGGCCGATCATGATCTCGATCAGCGTGAAGCCGGCCGCTCGAGCGCCGCGGGCGGAAAGTGGGGATCTCATGGGCTGACCGAAGGGTTGATGTTCGCGACCGTGACGTACTGGTGCTGCAGGTTGTCCTGGGGCGAGCGCCAGGTGATGGTCACGGTGACCATGTTTCCGCCCAGGCCGCCGGTGGGGGCGGTAACCACCGCGATCGTCCCCGCGCCGGAGGGAAGCGAGTTGGCGACGACGGTGTCCCAGGAAGAGCGCCCCGCGTATCCCGGCGACGCGTAGCTGGCGAGGTTTCCGCCGTTGCCCTGGTCCACCCACATCTTCCCGACGATCTGGTTGGCGAGGTAGCTCGCGTCGGTGCGGTACTTGGCCTGCGTCACCTGCACGATCGAGTTCGCCTGCAGGCCGAGCACCGCCACGATGCCGAGCGTGAACAGGAGGATCGCCACCAGCGCCTCGATGAGCATCACGCCCTGCTGCGCACCGGGCCCCGGCGGCCGGTCCATCGGTCTGGTTCTCATCACTGGCACCCCTGGGGATTGGTCGCGAGGGAGAGCTGCGGATCGCACATCCGCACGTCTCCGCCCACGCCCACCGCGATCGACATCCGCCGCTCGTCCGACGGCGCGAGCGTCGGATTGCGCACGTCGATGCGCGCGATGTTCACCGGCGAGGACGCGGAGATGCGGCCGAAGGGATCGAACGCCACGAGCGAAGGAACGTTGACGCCCGGATCGAGCACGTTGGCGAAGTTGGAGAACGTGGTCTCCACGCCGACCCGCGCATTCTGCCCGCCCTCGCCCGCCCCGTGCGTGTAGAGGTCGGGCACGGCCTGGCAGGTGTCGTTCACGGTGTCGAACAGGCACACGTGCCACTGGATCGAGTTCGGGTCCTGCAGCTCGAAGGCGACGGTCGTATTGCGCGAAACCGCCTCGAAGCGGGCCTGCTTGATGCCGCCGAGGATCGATTCCGCGGCGTTACGGACCTGGGTATTCTGGATCCAGGTCATCATCGACGGCGCGGCGAACGAGAGCACCAGCGCCACGATCGCCAGCGCGACCAGGATCTCGACCAGGGTCATGCCGCCCTGACGGGCACGGCGGCTCAGCATACTCCGCCCTTGCGCAGCACCCAGCAGTCGTTCGGCGAGGCTGCCGTCCAGCCCGCGCTCTGGCCCGTGCCCGTGAAGACCGACGTCTTGTTGTTGCCCTGGTCGATCGTGTAGCTGAACCCGACCATGTCGTTGGCGCCCGTCGCCGTGACCGTGTACGAGCTCGCATCGGGAAAGGCGCAGGTCAGGGTGAAGTTCTTCAGCACCTGCACCGTGATATCGGTCGCGCCCGCCCCGGTCGTCACGCAGCCCGTGGGGTAGGCGCGGTTGTCCTGAAAGTACTGCTCCATCTTCACCCGGGCGTCCGCGAGGCCGCCGAACGCCTCGGTGAGCTTGCCGCGCGTCACGTAGTCGCGATAGCTCGGAACCGCGATGGCGGCGAGGATCGCGACGATGGCGACGGTGACCATCACCTCGATCAGGGTGAAGCCTCTCTGGGTGCGGAGCATGGGGAAGCCCTTTCTGCGTTTAGGCGGCAATCTAAGGATCGGGCGGCCGCCGCGACAAGCGCATCCCGACGCGCGGCGATTCCAGGCCGATGGGCGGCGGCGCCGGACCGATGGGCGGAGGCGCCGAACGGCCCGCATTTCAAGGGCTTGGACGCGCGGCGCGCTTCCGGCGCGGTGCCCGTTGACGGTATAATTGCCGGCCGTGCTGTTGTAGCTCAGCTGGTAGAGCAACTGATTCGTAATCAGTAGGTCGGTGGTTCGAATCCACTCAACAGCACCAGAATTCCCGAAGCAGCTCGTCGACGCGCGCGAGGGCCTTCGTCCAGGTGTCGATGCCGGGCGAAGTGACGATGCGCAGCGACGGATACCACTGCGAGCGCCCGTCGGCATTCGGCACCCAGTAGTGGAACGGCGGGTTGCCGGAGAGATAGAGGAGGATCGACTCCTTGCCCAGCACGCCGGCGAGGTGCGCGGTCACGTTGCTGGTCGTGACCACCATGTCGCACGCCTCGACCGCCGCGAGCACCCCGTCGAGGTCGTTGAAGAGATCGAGCTCCTCGAAATGCTCGAGCCGTCCTCCCTGCGCGGCGAACGCCTCGCGCTCCGCCCCCGTGTCCCCGTACTGCAGGTCGAGCAGGCGCAGGCTCCCACGCCGCGATAGCGGGAGGAACTCGGCGAGCGCCATCGATTTCTTGCGCTGCACGTACCCGCGCCCCCGCGGCTGGACGCTCTTCCACGAGATTCCGACGATGCGCCCGGGCGGCGTCGCGAGCCGGGCGCGATAGGCGCGCGCGCGTTGCGGGTCGGCGGCGAGGAGCGAGCGCGGCTGGCGGTCGAAGCTCTCGCGGCTCGTGCGCAGCAGCATCGGCAGCGAGCCGATCGCGATGTGGCGCGTGCACGAGGCGAAGGCCGCTGCGGATTCCTCCGGCGCGACCACGCTCCACTCCGGATGCGCGCGGCGATACGCGGGCACCAGCCGGCGGTCGGCCTCCAGCACGAAGGATTGCCCGCCTGCGGCGAGCTCGGGGAGCAGCGTCGAGTAGAGCAGCTGGTCGCCCACGCCCTGCTCGCGCCACACCGCGACGCGATGGCCCGCTCCCCAATCGGCGGCGCGGAAGTACGGCATCGGCAGCGCGCGCGCGACCGCCACCGGCGGCACCGTCTCGAAGCGACGCTCGTGCAGCGCCCATCCGCGCTCGAGCTCTCCGCGCATGATGAGCACGAGGCCCAGGTTGTAGCCCGCGCGCGCCGAGCGCGGGTTCGCTGCCAGCGCGCGCTCGTAGCTCGCCGCCGCCTCGTCGAGCTTTCCCTGCTCCTGCAGCAGGTAGCCCAGGTTGCTGAGCGCGTCGGAGTGGTCCGGCCGCAGCTCCAGGGCCCGTTCATAGCAGCCGATCGCCTGGTCCACTTCGCCGCGCTCCTGCAGCAGCACGCCGAGGTTGCTGTACGCGTCCGGATGCTCGGGGGACTGCGCGATCGCCGCGCGGTAGCACTCGATCGCCTCGCGCTCCTCGCCGAGCGCGGCGAGGGAATTGCCGAGGTTGGTGCGGGCCTCGCGCAGGTCGGGCCTGAGCTCGAGCGCGCGCCGGTAGCAGCGCACGGCGTCCGCGTTGCGATTGCATTCGTGGAAAGCCATGCCCAGGTTGTTGAGCGCAGCCCAGGAACCGGGATCGAGCGTGGCGGCGCGCTCGAGCATCGGGATGGCCGCATCGATCCGTCCCGCCTCGCGCAGCGCCGCTCCGTAGTTCGAGGCCGCGTCGGCGAGCGCCGGGTCGATGCGCACCGCCTCGGCGTAGTGGCCGAGCGCCTCCTCGATGCGGCCGGCCTCCTTGAGCGCATTCGCGAGATTGTTGTGCGCCGCGGCGAACCCGGGAGCGAGCGCGAGGGCCTGGCGATATCCCGCGATCGCCTCCGCGCCGCGGCTGTCCTGCTGCAGAAGCAGCGCGAGGTTGTAATGCACCTGCGGCGTGGGGCCGGATTGCAGCGCGCGGCGGTACGCGCGCTCCGCGCCCGCGCGGTCGCCGGAAGCGGCGAGCACGTTGCCCAGCAGGCCCCACGAAGGCGCATGGTCGGGGCGGATCTGCAGCGCCTTCTCGAGCTCCGCGCGCGCCTCGGCGGCGCGTCCGAGGTGAAGGAGCGCCTGGGCGCGGTTGCGGCGAATCGAGGGCGACGACGGCCTCGATTCGCGCGCGCGATCGAAGGCCGCGAGCGCCTCCTCGTGCCGCCCCTGCGCGCCGAGCGCCGTGCCGAGGACCTCGAGCGCATCGGCGTTCGCCGGTTGCGCGGCGATCAGCTCGCGCAGGATCGCCTCGGCCTCGGCGGGGCGCCCGGCCCGGAACAGCGCTGCCGCCCTCTCGAGCGCGGTGGGATCGACGGGCGGCCGCGGGACGCTCACTGCAGGAAGAAACGGTAGGCGGGATTGCGCGACTCGTCGGCATAGTCGTACCCGAGGTCGCGCAGGAATGCGCGGAAGGCGGCGCGCTCGCGCTCGGGCACCTGCAGTCCCACCAGCACGCGGCCCACGTCGGCGCCCTGGTTGCGGTAGTGGAAGAGCGAGATGTTCCAGCCGGTGCCCATGTGCTCCAGGAAATTCATGAGCGCGCCGGGCCGCTCGGGGAACTCGAAGCGGTAGAGCATCTCGGGCACCTCGAGGCGCGCGCGCCCTCCGACCATGTGGCGCCCGTGCTCCTTCGCCACCTCGTTGTCCGAGAGGTCGACCGCGGCAATGCCGCGCTTGCCGAGGAGCGCGACGAGGCGCTGCGTCTCCTCCCGTCCCGACACCGACACTCCGAGGAACACATGCGCGTCCTTGCCGGGCGCGTAGCGGTAGTTGAACTCGGTGACGCTGCGGTTGCCGAGGAGCGCGCACAGCTCCCGGTAGCTTCCCGGGCGCTCGGGAAGCGTCACGGCGAGCACCGCCTCGCGATGCTCGCCGAGCTCGGCGCGCTCGGCGACGAAGCGCAGGCGGTCGAAGTTCATGTTCGCGCCGCTCGCGATCGCGACGAAGCTCGCCCCCTTCGTGCGGCGCCGCCCGATCCAGCGCTTGGCGCCGGCGAGGGCCACGGCGCCCGCGGGCTCGAGAACCGTGCGCGTGTCCTCGAAGACGTCCTTGATCGCGGCGCAGATCTCGTCGGTGTCGACGAGCACCATGTCGTCGACCAGCTCCTGGCACAGGCGCAGCGTCTCGCGGCCCACCTGGCGCACCGCGACGCCGTCGGCGAAGAGGTTCACGTGGGCAAGCGTCACGCGCCGGCCCTCGCGCAGCGATTCGCGCATCGCGGCCGAATCCACCGGCTGCACGCCGATCACCTTCGTGCGGGGCGCCACGCGCTTCACGTACGCGGCGATGCCGGAGATGAGGCCGCCGCCGCCCACCGGGACGAAGATCGCGTCGAGCGGATGCGCATGCTGGCGCAGGATCTCGACGCCGATGGTGCCCTGGCCCGCGATCACGAGCGGATCGTCGTAGGGGTGGACGAACGTGAGGCCGTGCCGGCGCATGAGCGCCTTCGCGTGCAGCGAAGCCTCGTGATAGCTGTCGCCGTGCAGCTCCACCTTCGCGCCGCGCGCCGCGACCGCCGCCACCTTGATGCGCGGGGTCGTGACCGGCATCACGATGGTCGCGCGCGCGCCCAGCCGCTGGGCCGCGAGCGCCACGCCCTGGGCGTGGTTGCCGGCCGAGGCGCAGATCACGCCGCGCGCGAGCGCCGCGGGCTCGAGGTTCGCCATCTTGTTGTAGGCGCCGCGCAGCTTGAACGAGAACACCGGCTGCTTGTCCTCGCGCTTGAGGAGCACGTCGTTGCCGAGCCGGCGGGAGATGGCTGCGGCTCGCTCGAGCGGGCTCTCGATCGCGACGTCGTAGACCTTCGCCGTGAGAATGGCCTCGAGGTACTTTTCGGTTTTCATCCGGATTCCTTGCGAACTTTCAAGCATACCAAGAAGGGAAAGCTGCCGATCTTTTCGGCAGCGGGAACGGCGATGGAGGCGAGAACGCTGCGGTATGCTTGCCGGATGGATACGAACGCGCTCAAGAAGGCCGCCGCCGAGGCGGCGCTCGCCTACGTCGAGGACGACACCGTGGTCGGCGTTGGCACCGGCTCCACGGTCAACTTCTTCATCGACGCCCTCGCCTCGCGCCGCGCTCGCATCACGGCCACGGTCGCGAGCTCCGAGGCGAGCGCGCAGCGGCTGCGCGACCTGCGCATCCCGGTGCGCGAGCTGAACGACACCGACGGATGCGAGGTGTACGTGGACGGCGCCGACGAGGTGACCGAGCACCTCGCGATGATCAAGGGCGGCGGCGGCGCGCTCACGCGCGAGAAGATCGTCGCGCAGGCGAGCCGGAAATTCGTGTGCATCGCCGACCGCAGCAAGCTGGTCGGCGTGCTCGGGAAATTCCCGCTGCCCGTCGAGGTGATCCCGATGGCGAGGAGCTTCGTCGCGCGCGAGCTCGTGAAGCTGGGCGGCATGCCGGCGCTGCGCCAGGGCGTCACCACCGACAACGGCAACCTGATCCTCGACTTGCGCGGGCTCACCATCCTCGACCCGGTCGAGCTCGAATCGACCATCAACCAGATCCCGGGCGTGGTGACGAACGGCCTGTTCGCGCGCCGCCCCGCCGACGTGCTGCTGCTCGCGACCGCCGAAGGCGTCAAGACCTGCAAGCGCCCGAAATAGGTTCCACGGAAAGGCGATGGAACCACGGATGAACACGGATGAACGCAGACGGCCTTGCCGAACCAACGGCGATGCGCGAATTGCATGCGCCCGCAAATGCGGCGACGTTCGGAGCGCTCCGCCTATCTGTGTCCATCTGTGTTCATCTGTGGTTGATCCTCATCCCTTCGGCACGTAGCCCTGCGCGTGGTCGGCGCCCTCGCCGAAGAAGTGCTTGCGCATCTGCTCCTCGAGGTACTTGCGCGCATGCGGGTCGGCGAGGTTCAGGCGGTTCTCGTTCACCAGCATCTTCTGGTGCTCGAGCCAACCCTTCCACGCCTCCTTCGAGACGCTCTCCCACAGGCGCTTGCCGAGCTCGCCGGGATAAGGGGGGAAATCCAGGCCCTCGGCCTCGCGGCCGAGCTTGATGCACTTCACCATTCGAGCCATCTGCAATCCTCCGAGCCTCACAGCTCCTTCACGAACACTTTCGATCGGCGGTCCGGGTTGTATCGGGCGCGGCGCCCTTCGGGCAAGCGCGCCGGATCCGACTCGGCGAAGCCGCGCTCCAGGAACCAATGGGTGGTACGTGTCGAGAGCACGAACAGCGACTTGAGCCCCGCCGCGCGCGCCTTGGCCTCCGCGTAGGCGAGGAGGCGCTCGCCGCGCCCGCCGTCGCGGTAGAACGGATTCACCGCGAGCGCCGCAAGCTCGGCGGTCTTCTCCTCGGCGTAGGGATGGAGCGCGGCGCAGCCGAGAATGTTCCCCTCGGAGGCGATCACGAAGAATCGCCCGATCTCGCGCTCGAGCTCGCGCGGCTCGCGCTTCACGAGGATGCCCTGCTGCTCGAGGGGCTCCAGGATCTGCACGATCCCGTTCATGTCCTCGGCGACCGCGGGCCGGATGGTCTCGGGCGATTCGGGCACGACCATGGTGCCGATGCCGTGGTGGGTGAAGAGCTCGATGAGGAGCGCGCCGTCGACGTGGCGGCTGATGAGGTGCGCGCGCTTCACGCCGTTCTCGCACGCCTTGATCGCGCAGGGAAGGTACACCTGCACGTCCTCCGGCAGGTTGCTGCTCGACGCGCTCACCTCCTTCGCCTGCTTGACCGTCAGCTCGGCGAGCAGGCGTCCCTTCGCGTCCAGCGCGCCCGCCGTTTCCGTGAGGAAGATGAGCTTGTCCGCTTGCAGGGCGATGGCGGTGGAGGTGGCGACGTCCTCGAGCGTGCAGTTGAAGACGTCGCCGGTGGGCGAGAAGCCGATCGGCGAGAGCAGGACCACCTCGTGATCGTCGAGCCGGCGCACGATGCCCTCGGCGTCGATCTTGCGCACCTCGCCGGTGTGCTGGAAGTCGATGCCGTTCACGACTCCCACCGGCTTCGCGGTCACGAAGTTGCCCGACGAGACGCGGATATCCGCGCCCCACATCGGGCTGTTGGCGAGCTCCATCGACAGGAGCGCTTCCATCTCCACCCGCACGATGCCGTTCGCCTCCTTCACGCAGGCGAGCGCCTTGTCGTCGGTCACGCGGCGGTTCGCGACGTAGCGCGGCGTGACGCCGTGCTCCCGCATCTGCTTCTCGATCTGCGGACGCGTGCCGTGCACCAGCGCCACGCGCACCTCCAGGCTCATCAGCACGTTGATGTCGTGCGTGAGCTGCTGGAACTCGCCATCCTCGAGCACCTCGCCGCCGAATGCGATCACGAAGGTCGCCCCGCCCCAGCGGTGGATGTACGGCGTGGCGGCGCGAAACCATTTCACGAACGCTTCGGTCTTGAGCTTCGGGTTGCGGGGCATGGTGCGCGATTCTATCGTGCCGCGAAATCGCCCCACAGCGCCTGGATCGCGGCGAGCGCGGCGAGGGGCGCGGTCTCGGTGCGCAGCACGCGCGGCCCGAGCCCGAGCGCCTCGCAGCCGCGCGCGAGCGCAAGCTCGCGCTCGCGCTCCGAAAAGCCGCCCTCGGGCCCCACCAGGAGCTCGAAGGCGGACGCGGGAGGCGCATGGGAGGCGAGCGGCGCGCCCTCGGGATGCAGCATCCAGCGCGGCATCTCGCCCGGCGTCGCGATCCAGTTCCGGAATCCCAGCGTGGGACGCACTTCCGGTATGCGGTTGCGTCCGCTCTGCTCGCAGGCGGCGACCGCCACGCGCCGCCAGTGGGCTTCGCGCCGCGCCGCGCGCTCGCCGGAAAGGCGCACCACGCTGCGCTCGCACTCCAGCGGCTGGATCCAGGCGACGCCGAGCTCCACGGCCTTCTGGACGATCCAGTCCATCTTGTCGGCTTCCGGAAGCCCCTGCGCGAGTCCGATCGACAGGGCGCTCTCGCGCTCGACGTCGCGGGCCGCGCCGACCTTCACGTCCACGCGCTCGCGATCGATGCGCTGGATCACCGCCTCGAACTCCCCGCCGCGGCCGTCGAACACCGTGAGCGCGTCGCCCACCTTGAGGCGCAGCGCCTTCGAGACGTGCTGGGCCGATTCCGGCGCCAGCGCGAACTGGGCGCCGGGTCCGAGGCGGACGTCGCAGTGGATGCGGGGGAACGGCATGGGGAAGGGAGCCGGATCAAGCCACCAGGGTGCGCACGTAGTTCGGCAACGCGAACATCGCACGATGCACGTCGCCGTTGTAGTACTGCAGGTCCCCGATGCCGCGTTCCCGCACCACGCGCTCCACGTCGGCGGGCGCAAGTGCTCGCGGGTCGAGCGAGTCGGAGGCGCACGCGAAGCCCCAGATCGACCCGTAGAGCGGGATGTGCACGAAGTACGGCGCCACCACGCGGAACACCCGGCGCAGGTTTTCGAGCGTGGAGCGCACGCGCTGCGGGTGCGAGAACGGCGAGCCGATGTGCAGCGTGAGCGCGCCGCCCTGCGCCATCGCGCGTCGCGCGAGCGCGAACGTGGCGGCGGAATAGAGCTCGACCGAGGGGCCCACCGGATCGGTGAGATCCATGGAGACCAGGTCGTAGCGGACGTCGGTGGTGCGCAGGTACTCGAGCCCGTCGCCGACGGTGATCTTCAGGCGCGGATCGTCGAACGCGCCGCGGTGGACCTTGCCGAACTGCTTCCTGGCGACCTCGATCACCGCCGGATCGAGCTCCGCCATGTGGACCCTCGCGAGCGTGGAATGCTTGAGCAGCTCCTCGGAGGAGCCGCCGTCGCCGCCGCCGATCACCAGCGCGCGCTTCGGGCCCGGATGGGCGACCGCTGCCGGATGCACGAGGTTCTCGTGGTAGAAGAACTCGTCGCGCTCGGAAGTCATGTTGAACCCGTCGAGCCGGAAGATGCGGCCGAGCTCGGGGGTCTCGTAGACCTCGAGCAGCTGGAAGGGCGTCTGGCGGCGCTCGAGCAGCGTGCCCTCGAAGTACACGCCGCTCGCCTCGTTCAGCCGCTCCAGGATCTTCTCGGACACCGCCTTCCGCGCGTCAGGCGACGCGCTTGCGCAGGGGCAGATCCTTGCCGCGCATCACGCGCTCGACCAGCACGTCGCCGGGCTTGAGCGCCTTCATCAGGCTCTTGTAGACGGCCTCGGCCTTCCCCGTGTTGTCGGCCGTGTAGTTGCAGACGTACACATCGAGCGTCGCCCCGTCGCGTTCGGGCCAGGTGTGGATCGCCAGGTGCGACTCCGCGAGGACGACGGCGCCCGTGGCACCGCCCTGCTGCGTGCCGTCCGCGCCGTCGAATTGGTAGAAGTGGTCCCCGAGGACCGTGAGCCCGACGTCCTTGCATGCGTCGACGCAGAGCTCGCGAAGCTTTGCGGACGAGGCCAACAGCTCGCCCTTCTGGCAGTTGTACAGATCCGCAATGATGTGCAGTCCCTTCACTCCGATACCCCCTTCCAAGCAAAGATCCACAGTGAGGGACTGCGCTACGCGACCCCGGGCGACCCGCTGCGCGGCGGGACGCCCTTCAGACCCAGGGCGGCGGGCGAAATCCTTCTTGCAGAGGTTTACCCAAGCGAAAAATATCGCGGTGAAAAGTGCGCAAGTATAATCGCATAAGTGCTGCTGAGTGAAGCCCTTTTCAAGGCTTTCCCCCGATTTCCCTGCCCGCCTCGCGAAGATCCCGACATGCCCCACACCTCCGAACCGATCGCCGGCGAGTCGCGCTCCCGCGCCGCGCACGCCGCCAACTCCGAAGTGGTGAACGCGATCCGCGCGCTCGCCATGGACGCCGTGCAGAAGGCCAATTCGGGCCACCCCGGCATGCCGATGGGCATGGCGGAAATCGCCGAGGTGCTGTGGCGCCGGTTCCTGCGCCATAACCCGGCGAACCCCGCATGGCCGGATCGCGACCGCTTCGTGCTCTCCAACGGCCACGGCTCGATGCTGCAGTACGCCCTGCTGCACCTCACCGGCTACGACCTGCCGATGGAGGAGATCCGCAACTTCCGCCAGCTCCACTCGAAGACCCCCGGCCATCCGGAGGTCGGGGTGACGCCGGGCGTCGAGACCACCACGGGCCCGCTCGGCCAGGGCCTCGCCAACGCGGTGGGCTTCGCGCTCGCCGAGAAGCTCCTCGCCGCCGAGTTCAACCGGGCGGCCCACACGATCGTCGACCATCAGACCTACGTCTTCCTGGGCGACGGCTGCCTGATGGAAGGCATCTCGCACGAGGCCTGCTCGCTCGCCGGGGTGCTGGGGCTCGGCAAGCTCGTCGCGCTCTACGACGACAACGGAATCTCGATTGACGGCAAAGTGGACGGGTGGTTCCGCGACGACACGCCGAAGCGCTTCGAAGCTTACGGCTGGCACGTCGTGCGCGACGTCGACGGCCACGACTCGCAGGCGATCGCCGCGGCGATCGAAACGGCGCGCGCCGAGAAATCGCGTCCCAGCCTGGTGTGCTGCAAGACCATCATCGGCAAGGGCGCGCCCACGCGCGCGGGAAGCGCCAAGGCGCACGGCGAAGCCCTGGGCGATGCGGAGATCGCCGCCACGCGCAAGGCGCTCGGCTGGGAGCACGCGCCCTTCGAGATCCCGCAAGCCGTCTACCAGGCCTGGGACGCCCGCGAGGCGGGCCGCGCGCGCGAGGCCGAATGGAATCGCCGCTTCGATGCCTACGCGAAGGCGCATCCGGAGCTCGCCCGCGAATTCCGCCGCCGTGTCGCGGGGGATCTGCCCGAGGGCTGGAGCGCGGCCGTGGAGGCGACCGTCGCGAGCGCCGTGGCGAACGCGCAGACGGTCGCGACGCGCAAGGCCTCGCAGCTCGCGCTCGAATCGCTGGGCCCGCTGCTGCCGGAGCTCCTCGGCGGCTCGGCGGACCTCACCGGCTCGAACCTCACGATGTGGAGCGGCTCCGAGCCGGTGAGCACCGGGCAGGGGGGCAACTACGTCTACTTCGGTGTGCGCGAGTTCGGCATGGCGGCGATCGGCAACGGCCTCGCGCTGCACGGCGGCTTCATTCCCTACTCCGGAACGTTCCTCACCTTCTCGGACTACTCGCGCAACGCGCTGCGCATGGCGGCGCTGATGAAGACGCGCAACGTCTTCGTCTTCACCCACGATTCCATCGGGCTGGGCGAGGACGGCCCCACGCACCAGTCGGTGGAGCACGTCGCGAGCCTGCGTCTCATTCCCAACATGGACGTGTGGCGACCGTGCGATACCGTGGAGACCGCGATCGCCTGGGCCATGGCGATCGAGCGGCGCGAAGGCCCGAGCGCGCTCGCGCTCTCCCGGCAGAACGCGCCCTTCGTGAAACGTGCGCCCGAGGCCGTGGAGGCCATCCGGCGCGGCGGCTACGTGCTCCGCGAGGCCGAAGGCGCGAAGGCCGCGATCCTCGCAACGGGCACGGAAGTGTCGATCGCGCTCGCGGCCCAGGAGTCCCTCGCCGAGGCCGGCATCCCGGTGCGCGTGGTCTCGATGCCCTGCACCAGCCTCTTCGACCGGCAGGACGAAGCCTGGCGCCGCTCGGTGCTTCCGCCCGGCATGCCGCGCGTCTCCGTGGAGGCGGGCGTGACCGACTGCTGGCGCAAATACGTCGGGCTCGAGGGTGCGGCGATCGGCGTGGACCGCTTCGGCGAATCGGCCCCGGCGGGCGAGGTCTACAAGCTCCTCGGGGTGGACGCGGCGCACGTCGCCGCGGCGGTGCGCAAGGTTGTCGGACGCTGAGCTGGGCGCCGCCGGCGGCGCGCTCGCGCCGCGCATCGGCGTGCGCGAGGCACGCCTCGAGGATGCGGCCGCGATCGCGCACGTGCACCGCGAGAGCTGGCGCACCACCTATGCGGGCATCCTGCCGCTCGCGGTGATCGCCGAGGAGGCCGGGCGCAAGAGCGAGCGCGCCTGGCGCCGGCGGCTTGCCGCGCGCGTTCCGGAGGCCGCGCACTTCGTCGCCGAGGCCACCGACGACGGCATCGTCGGCTTCGCGTCGTGCGGCCCCGCCCGCCATCGCCTCCAGGGGCTCGAGGCCGAGATCTACGCGCTCTACGTCCTGCAGCCGCGGCAGCGGCAGGGCGTCGGCCGCGCGCTGCTGGCCGCCTGCGCCGCGCATTTCGTGCGCCATGGCCATTTCGGCTTCTACCTCTGGGTGCTCAAGGCGAACCGCGCGCGCCTCTTCTACGAGCGGCTCGGGGGCGAGGAGATCGGCGAGAAGCGCGAGCGCCTGGGGCTGCACTCGTTCGCGGAACTTGCTTACGGCTGGCACGATCCGTCTCGTCTGATCGGCGCTTGACCCGGCGCAAGGCGGCCCGGGGCCATGCGCTAAAATAGGCGTTTCCCCCGCGACATCCCCCCCCGGAGCAAATCCATGACCGTCCGTGTCGCCATCAACGGTTACGGCCGCATCGGCCGCAACATCCTCCGCGCCCATTACGAGAGCGGCAAATCCCACGACATCGCGATCGTGGCGATCAACGACCTCGGCCCGCCCGAGACCAACGCGCACCTCACGCGCTACGACACGACGCACGGGAAGTTCCCCGGCAAGGTGGAGGTGAAGGGCGACACGATGGTCGTGAACGGCGAGGCGATCCGCGTGGTCGCGCAGCGCGATCCGGCGCAGCTCCCGTGGAAGGACCTGGGCGTGGACGTCGTGATGGAATGCACCGGCTTCTTCACCTCGAAAGAGAAGGCCTCGGCCCACCTCAAGGGCGGCGCGAAGAAGGTGATCATCTCGGCGCCCGGCGGCAAGGACGTGGACGCCACGATCGTCTACGGCGTGAACCACGGCGTGCTCAAGTCGTCGATGACGGTGATCTCCAACGCCTCGTGCACCACGAACTGCCTCGCGCCGCTCGTGAAGCCGCTGCACGAGACGATCGGGCTCGTGAACGGCCTGATGACCACGGTGCACTCCTACACCAACGACCAGGTGCTCACCGACGTCTTCCACGAGGACCTGCGCCGCGCCCGCGCCGCCGCGATGAACATGATCCCGACCAAGACGGGCGCGGCCGCGGCCGTGGGCCTGGTGCTGCCGGATCTCAACGGCAAGCTCGACGGCTACGCGATCCGCGTGCCCACCATCAACGTCTCCATCGTCGACCTCTCGTTCATCGCCGCGCGCGACACGACGGTGGACGAGGTGAACTCGGTGATGAAGAAGGCGAGCGAAGATGGCGCTCTCAAGGGGATCCTCGGCTACAACAAGGAGCCGCTCGTGTCCTCGGACTTCAACCACGACCCGCGCTCGTCGATTTTCGATGCGACGCTCACCAAGGTCTCGGGCCGCCTCGTCAAGGTGTCGAGCTGGTACGACAACGAATGGGGTTTCTCGAACCGCATGCTCGACGTCGCCGTGGCCTGGATGGCGGCAAAGTAGCCGGAGCGCGGCCATGAAGATCCTCGAGATGGCCGACCTCGACCTGGCCGGCAAGCGCGTCTTCATCCGCGCCGACCTGAACGTCCCGCAGGACGACTCGGGCGCGATCACGGACGACACCCGCATCCGCGCTTCGCTGCCCGGCATCCGCCTGGCGCTCGACAAGGGCGCGGCGGTGATGGTCACCTCGCACCTCGGGCGCCCGAAGGAGGGCGAGTTCTCCGAGGCCGATTCGCTCGCCCCGGTGGCCAGGCGCCTGGGCGAGCTGCTCGGGCGCGAGGTGCCCCTCGCGCGCGACTGGGTGAACGGCGTCGCGGTGAAGCCGGGCGAGGTGGTGCTGCTCGAGAACTGCCGCTTCAACAAGGGCGAGAAGAAGGACGACGAGGGCCTCGCGCGGAAGATGGCGGCGCTCTGCGACGTCTACGTGAACGACGCGTTCGGCACCGCGCACCGCGCGGAGGCGACGACGCACGGCATTGCGAACTACGCGCCGGTGGCGTGCGCCGGGCCGCTCCTCGCCGCGGAGCTCGAGGCGCTCGGCCGCGCGCTCGCCCAGCCCAGGCGCCCGCTCGTCGCGATCGTCGCCGGCTCCAAGGTCTCCACCAAGCTCACCATCCTCAAGTCGCTCGCCGAGCGCGTCGACCGGCTGATCGTGGGCGGCGGCATCGCCAACACCTTCATGCTCGCGGCGGGCCTCGCGATCGGCAAGTCGCTCGCGGAACCCGCCCTCGCGAACGAGGCGAAGGACATCATGGCGATGATGGAGAAGCGCGGCGCCGCGGTGCCGATCCCGGAGGACGTGGTGTGCGCCAGGGAGTTCAAGGACGGCACGCCCGCGACGGTGAAGGCCGCGAAGGACGTTGCGCCCGACGACATGATCCTCGACATCGGCCCCGCCACCGCCGCGCGCTACGGCGAGATCCTGCGCGAGGCGGGCACGATCGTGTGGAACGGGCCGGTCGGCGTGTTCGAGTTCGAAGCGTTCGCCCAGGGCACGAAGGCGGTGGCGCAGGCGATCGCCGAGTCGAAGGCGTTCTCGATCGCCGGCGGCGGCGACACGCTCGCCGCGATCGCCAGGTACGGCGTGGCCGACCGCATCGGCTACATCTCGACGGGCGGCGGCGCCTTCCTCGAGTTCCTCGAGGGCAGGAAGCTCCCCGCCGTCGCGGCGCTCGAGAGCCGTGCCGCAAGCGGCGCACCGGTCCGGTGACCCAGCGCAGCACCAAGATCGTCGCGACGCTCGGGCCCGCCTCGAGCGACGCGGAAGTGCTCGAGAAGATGTTCGCCGCGGGCGTGGACGTCGTGCGCCTCAATTTCTCGCACGGCACCGCCGAGGACCACAGGAAGCGCGCGGAGCTGGTGCGCGCGACCTGCCGCAAGATGGGCCGCACGGTGGGCATCATGGCCGACCTGCAGGGGCCCAAGATCCGCGTCGGCCGGTTCCGCGAGGGCAAGGTCGCGCTGAAGGCGGGCGACCCGTTCGTGCTCGACGCGCAGCTCGAGCTGGGCGACGCCGCGGGCGTCGGGCTCGACTACAAGGAGCTTCCGCGCGACGTGCGCGCGGGCGACGTGCTGCTCCTGGACGACGGCAAGATCGTGCTCGACGTGACCGGCGTGGAGGGCTCGCGCATCCACACCGTCACGCGCCACGGCGGCGCGCTCTCCAACAACAAGGGGATCAACCGGCAGGGCGGCGGGCTCACGGCGCCGGCGCTGACTCCCAAGGACATCGACGACATCCGCACCGCGGCGCAGATGAAGGTGGACTTCGTCGCGGTCTCCTTCCCCAAGAGCGGCGCGGACATGTACATGGCGCGCGAGCTCCTGCGCGCGGCGGGCGGCCACGCGATGCTGATCGCCAAGATCGAGCGCGCCGAGGCGATCCCGGCGCTCGAGGACATCATGCACGCGTGCGACGGCATCATGGTCGCGCGCGGCGACCTCGCGGTGGAGGTGGGCGACGCGGCGGTGCCGGCATTGCAGAAGCGCATGATCCGGCAGGCGCGCGAGCTGAACAAGCTCACCATCACCGCGACGCAGATGATGGAGTCGATGATCTCGAGCCCGGTGCCCACGCGCGCCGAGGTCTCCGACGTCGCCAACGCGGTGCTCGACGGCACCGACGCGGTGATGCTCTCCGCGGAGTCGGCCTCCGGGCAGTACCCGGTGGAGGCGATCGCCGCGATGAACCGCATCTGCATCGAGGCGGAGAAATCGCAGCTCGTGACGCTCGAGAGCGAGTTCCTGAACCGCGTCTTCCAGCGCGTCGACCAGTCGATCGCGATGGCCGCGCTCTTCACCGCGTACCACCTGAAGGTGAAGGCCATCGCCTCGCTCACCGAGTCGGGCTCCACCGCGCTCTGGATGTCGCGCCTGAACTGCGGCGTTCCGATCTACGCGCTCACCGCGCAGACCGCCACGCGCTACCGCTGCACGCTCCTGCGCGACGTGTACCCGCTGATGGTGAAGTACGTGGGCCACGATCGCGACGAGCTCCTCGTCGAGGCCGAGACGGTGCTGCTCGCGAACGGGGTCGTCACCCCGGGCGACCTCATCGTGCTCACCATCGGGGAGCCGATCGGCAAGTCCGGCGGAACCAACACCATGAAGATCGTCAAAGTCGGGGAGCACCGCGCCACGCGCTGAATTCCGAATTCCAAGGAGAACATCGATGGATACCAGGCTCATGACCGAAACCGCCCGCGCCATGGTGGCAGCAGGCAAGGGACTTCTCGCCGCCGACGAGAGCGCCGGCACCTGCAAGAAGCGCTTCGACTCGGTGGGCGTCGAGTGCACCGAGGACAACCGCCGCGCCTACCGCGAGATGCTCTTCACCACGCCGGGGCTTTCCGACTACGTGAGCGGCGTGATCCTCTTCGACGAGACGCTGCGCCAGAAGACGAAGGACGGCGTGAACTTCGCCGAGTACCTGAAGAGGAACGGCATCCTCCCCGGCATCAAGGTGGACGCGGGCGCCCACGACATGGCGCTGCACCCCGGCGAGAAGGTGACCGAGGGGCTCGACGCCCTGGCGAAGCGCATGCAGGAATACTTCTCGATGGGCGCGCGCTTCGCCAAGTGGCGCGCGGTGATCACCATCGGCGAAAACCTCCCGTCGACGGCGTGCATCAAGGCGAACGCGCACGCGCTCGCACGCTACGCGGCGATCTGCCAGGAGGCCTCGATCGTCCCGATCGTCGAGCCCGAGGTGCTTCTCGACGGCGGCCATACGGTCGAGCGGAGCGAGTCGGTGCACGAGGACACGCTCGCGGCCGTGTTCCACGGGCTGGAGCGCCACGGCGCCTCGCTCGAGCACGTGATCCTCAAGGCGAGCATGGTGGTCTCGGGCAAGGAGAACGCGCGCCAGGCGCCGGTGCAGGAAGTGGCGGAGCGGACGCTGCGCGTGTTGAAGCGCACCGTGCCCGCCGCGCTTCCGGGCGTCGTGTTCCTGTCCGGCGGCCAGACCGACGAGAGCGCGACCGCCCACCTCGACGCGATGAACCGCATCGACGGCGCGCCGTGGCCGCTCACGTTCAGCTACAGCCGCGCGCTGCAGGCGGTGGCCTTGAAGGCCTGGCGCGGCAACGCGGCGAACGTCGCGGCGGCGCAGAAGGCCCTCCATCACCGCGCGAGGATGAACGGCCTCGCCGCGAAGGGAGAGTGGACGAAGGGCCTCGAGAAGGAAACGGTCGCCGCGTGAGGCCGGTCCACGAGACTTCGATCCGGAGCCTTCCCCTGCTCGGGCGGGGGAAGGTCCGCGACATCTACGCCCTGGGCGAGGACAAGCTCCTCATCGTCACCACCGACCGCCTCTCCGCGTACGACGTGATTCTCCCGACGCCGGTGCCGGAGAAGGGGCGCGTGCTGACGGCGCTCTCCAACTTCTGGTTCGCCAGGCTCGCGCCGATCATCCCGAACCACCTCACCGGAATCGAGCCGGAGACGGTGGTCGCGCCCGACGAGCGCGAGCAGGTGCGCGGCCGCTCGGTCGTGGTGAAGCGCATGCAGCCGCTGCCGATCGAGGCGGTGGTGCGCGGCTACCTCGAGGGCTCGGGCTGGGGCGAGTACAGCACGAGCGGCAGCGTGTGCGGCATCGCGCTTCCCAAGGGCCTGCAGCGCGCCTCGAAGCTGCCGCAGCCGATCTTCACGCCCGCCACCAAGGCGGAAGCGGGTCATCACGACGAGAACATCACCTTCGAGCGCATGGCCGCGATCGTGGGGCGAGAGCGCGCCGAGGAAGTGCGCCGCGTCGCGGTCCAGCTCTACCAGGCGGCGGCCGAATACGCGCTCGAGCGCGGCATCATCATCGCCGACACCAAGTTCGAGTTCGGGCTGGATCGCGGGGACCGGCTGCACCTCATCGACGAGGCGCTCACACCCGATTCGTCGCGCTTCTGGCCGCTCGAGACCTGGCGCGTCGGGACGAGCCCCGAAAGCTTCGACAAGCAGTATGTGCGCAACTGGCTCGATTCGATCGGCTTCGCGAGGAAGCCTCCGGCGCCCGAGATGCCGCCCGAGGTCGCGCGCAAGACCTCGGAGAAGTACCAGGAGGCGTTGAAGCGGCTGATGGGCTGACCGGGGCGCGGTCCGGTATCGCGCCGCGGCGTGAGAGACTAGCGCCATGGCCGCCCGCATCGATCCCCGCGCGCTCACGCGCGAGCTCGTCGCCTTCGACACCGTCAACCCGCCGGGCATGGAGCGCGCGTGCACGCGCCGCCTGGGCGCGATGCTCGAGGCCGCAGGCTTCCGCGTCGCCTACCACGAGTTCGCCGAGGCGCGCACCAGCCTCATCGCGCACATCGGGGTCAGGGACTCGAAGCCGCCCATCTGCTTCACCGGACACGTCGACGTCGTCCCGCTGGGCGCGGCGCACTGGACGCACGACCCGTTCGCGGGGGAGACCGACGGCGACCGCCTCTACGGGCGCGGCTCGACCGACATGAAGGGCGGCATCGCGGCCTTCGTCGCCGCGGCGATCGGGGCCGCGAGGGATCTCGCGCGCGGGCCGGGCCTCGTCATCGTGATCACCGCCGGCGAGGAGGTGGGCTGTGAAGGCGCGAAGTTCCTCGCCGAGCGCAAGCTCCTCGACCGCGCCGGCGCGATCGTGGTCGCCGAGCCCACCGCGAACTACCCCTACATCGGGCACAAGGGGCTCGCCTGGTTCGAGGTGGAGACGAAGGGCGTCACGGCGCACGGCTCGATGCCCGAGCTCGGGGACAACGCGATCGTGAAGATGGCGGGCGTGATCGAGGACCTCGGCGCCTTCCGCTTCGCGGTCGACTCCCACGAGGTGATGGGCCGGCCGACGCTCAACATCGGCACGATCCACGGCGGGCTCAACACGAACTCGGTGCCGGACCGCGCGGCGATCACCGTCGACGCGCGCACGGTTCCCGGAATCGACCATGCGCACCTGTGCGATTCCCTGCAGGGACTGCTCGCGCCCCGCGGGGCGCGCGTGCGCCGCATCGTCGACACGCCCTCGCTCTACACCGAGCCCGCCGACGAATGGGTCCAGTCGGTGTTCGAGGCCTGCACGCCCTACATCGAGGGCCGGCCGACGCCGAAGACCATCACGTTCTCCACCGACGGCGCGGACCTGAAGCGCGGCTTCGGCGGCAAGGTTCCCGCGGTGATCCTCGGGCCCGGCGAGCCGAAGCTCGCGCACCAGACCGACGAGTGGTGCTCGATCGCACGCATCGAGCAGTCCGTGGAGCTTTTCGGCACGCTGATGCGGCGCTGGAGCGGCACCTAGATCGAGGCCGCGACCTTCCCGTTCGTCGCGAGCATCGCGCCGATCCCGGGGCAGGCCGCGGCCTCAGGCACCGAGGAGCTCCAGGACGAAGCGCCACTCCTGCTCCGTCACCGGCGTGATGGAGAGCCGGTTCCCGCGCCGCAGCACGGCCATGTCCTGCAGCTCGCGGTAGCCGCGCATCTCCTCGAGCGGCATGAGGCGCGTCTTCTTCACGAGCTCCACGTCCACCAGCACCCAACGCGGCGCGTCGCGCTTCGATTTCGGATCGTAGTAGGGGCTCTTGCGCTCGAACTGCGTCTCGTCCGGATAGGCGCGACTCGCGACGCGCGCGATGCCGGCGATGCCCGGCACGTCGCAGCTCGAGTGGTAGAAGAGCACGCCGTCGCCCATCTTCATGGCGTCGCGCATGAAGTTGCGCGCCTGGTAGTTGCGCACGCCGAACCAGGCCGTGCGCCGCCGGGGTGCGTGAACGAGGTCGTCGATGGAGAACTCGTCCGGCTCCGATTTCATGAGCCAGTAGGCGATGGCCCCTCCCTGCGCCAAGGAAACGGGCCGGATACCCTGCGGTGTTCGCCCGGGCCGCACTCTCGAACCCAAGGTTCAAGGCGGTCACCTGCCGAGCGCCGCAGGTACGTCCGACGTGGGACGCGCACAAAAGCGCTCTTGGCGGGCGTCCAGGCTAACAAGCTTATCGGTTCAAAGGATGTAAGCCCGGACGAACACCGCAGAAAACCCGGCCCCTGCCGGAACGGCCAAGCGGCCGCTAGAAGAGATCTTCCTGGTCGGCGGCGAGCGCCGAATCCACGGTTTCCTGCATCGCCTCGATTCTACCGCGGAATGCGCTCGCGTCGAGCGCGTGCGCATTCGGACGATTGGACAGGAGCTCGTGCGCGATGTTCAACGCCGCCATGATCGCGATGCGCTCGTTGCCCACGACCTTGCCCGTGTCGCGCACCTCGCGCAGCTTGCGGTTGAGGTATTCGACGGAGGCGAGGAGCTGCTTCTCCTCGCCGTCGGGACAGGCGACGCGGAACTCGCGGCCCAGGAGGCTGATCGTAACCGCGCCCTTCTCGCGTGCCTTCGCTTCGCTCATGTCTCGGTCTCGGGAATCTGCTTGAGCAGCGCCTCGATGCGCGTCTTCGCGGCGGCGAGCTTCTCGGCCAGCCGCGCGTTCTCGTCCGTGCGCGCGGCAAGCTGCTGCCGCAGCTCGCGATTCTCCGCACGCAAGGCATTGAGGCGCTGGAGCAATTGCGCCAGCTTCTCTTCGAGCCCGGTCAGTTCCGAGTCCATGCATCCCACGTTATTGGAAAAGGCGAGGCGAGTCAATCAGTAACGGTGGTTTTTGAAAGTCATTTCGAGCGACCGAGTTCGCGGCTGCGGTATGATTCGCCGGCGAACGGATGCACGGGAAGCCGGTGGAAGGCCGGCGCTGCCCCCGCAACGGTATGCGAGGCGCGGGATCGCCAATGAAGCCACTGCGGCGCGAGCCGCGGGAAGGCGGCGATCCGATGCCCGCGAGCCCGGAGACCGGTCCGTCGTGGTGGAAACACCCAGAGCAACGGACTTCGGCCTGCGGGGACGCTCGCCGCCCATCGAAGGACTTCCATGAAAGCGATTCGTCTCGCGGGGCTCGCCGGCCTCGCCGCGCTCGGCGCCCAGGCGCAGGTCGCGCAGTTTCCTTCCACTCCGGTGCCGCTCGACTCCCTGGTCGTCACCGCCTCGCGCCTGCTGCAGCCGGTTCCCACGTTGCGCGATACCGTCGTCATCACGCGCCAGCAACTCGAGGACATGGGGGCGCTCTCGCTGGGCGAGGTGCTCGAGCGGCGCGCGGGCATCGAGCTGCGCGCGACCGGCGGGCCGGGGCAGCCCGAGAGCCTCTTCATCCGCGGCGCGGGACCTACGCAGACGCTCGTGCTCGTCGACGGCATGCGCGTGGGCTCGTCCACGGCGGGCACCACGGCGATCGAGGCGATCCCGCTCGACATGATCGAGCGCATCGAGGTGGTGAAGGGCCCGCTCTCCAGCCTCTACGGATCGGCCGCGGCGGGCGGCGTGATCCAGATCTTCACGCGCAGGAAGGACGTGCCGCACCTCTTCGCCTCGGTGGGCTACGGCACGGACAAGGAGCGGCGCGCTTCCACCGGCCTCGACACCACCGACGGCACCAACGCGCTTTCGTTGAGCGTCGGGGCCCGCAAGGTGGACGCGCCGAGCGCCACCAACCCGCGCTCGCCGAGCTACTTCCCGGACCGCGACCCGCACGAGAACGCGTTCGCCACGCTGCGCGCCTCGCACCGCATGTGGACCGGGGAAACCCTCGCGCTCGAGGCCTTCGGCTCGCGCTCGCGCACCGCCTTCGACGCCGGGCCCGCGCCCGACGGCGGCAATCCCAACGACCGCAGCGATGAGACGGTGGCCGGCGTGCGCGTTACGTCGTCGGCGAAGTTCGCGCAGTGGTGGTCGAGCCGGCTCGCGATCGCCGAAGGGATGGACCGCCTCGTCTATACCGGCAGCTTCCCCTCGCGCTTCGAGACGCGCACGGACCAGGCTTCGTGGATCAACGAGATGCCGGTCAACGGCGGGACCCTCCTCCTGGGAGCCGAGACCGTGCGCGAGAAGGTCCGGCCGAGCGCCGCCGTCGACGCGGCGAACGGCTTCACGGTCGACCATCGACAGACCGACTCGGTGTTCGGCGGGATCACGCGCAGCTACGAGGGCCAGCGCGTGGAGGCGAGCATCCGCCGCGACCAGGAAGCCCAGTTCGGCGACCGCAACACCGGGAGCCTCAGCTACGGCTTCGACTGGCCCTCGGTCGCGCGGCTCTCGGCGACCTGGGCGCACGGCTTCCGGGCGCCCACCTTCAACGACCTCTACGGGCCCTCGTATCCGGGGTTCTACACCCCCAACCCCGGCCTGCAGCCCGAGAAGAGCGACAGCAGCGAGATCTCGATCGCGAGCCTGCCCGCGCCGGGCGCGCAATGGAAGCTCACGGGATTCGACAACCGCCTCGACAACCTCATCGTGTTCAGCCCTTCGGCGCAGACGGTGCTCAACGTCTCGCGCGCACGGATCCGCGGCATCGAGGCGACGCTCGACGCATCGTGGCTGGGCCTCGCCTGGCACGGCAACCTCACCGTGCAGCGCCCGCGGAACGAAGAGACGGGCAAGCGCCTGCAGGACCGCGCCGAGCGCTTCGGCGCGCTCGACGTGGACCGTGCGTTCGGCGCCGCCTGGAACGCGGGGCTTTCGCTGTTCGCAAGCGGCGAGCGCTTCGACTCCGCCGACGGCTCGCCCGGCTCGCGGCTCCCGGGCTATGCCATCGTCGACGCGCGCGTGCGCTACGCGATCGGCAAGCAGTGGACGGCGCAGCTCACCGCGACCAACCTCCTCGACAAGCGCTACGAGAGCTCCGTGGGCTACGACGCGCCGCGGCGCGGCGTGTTCCTCGACCTGCGCTTCGAAGCGTTCTGAGCGGGAGCGCGCCTCAGGCGCGCAGGTAATGGCCGCGTGCGGCGAAGCTCGCGCCGAACTTCGCCTCGCGCTGGGCATCGTGGACCAGCAGCCCCGGCTCTTGCGCGAGGTACTCGGCGATCGCCTCCATCGGCCCCGGGCCGTGGCCCGGACGCACCGGGTGCCCGTTGACGATGGTGTCCTCCACCACGAGGTAGTCGCCCGGGCGCAGCCGCGGCACCCACGCGCGCAGCTCGCGCAGCACGTGGTCGCGCGAATGATCGGAGTCGAGGATGAGGAAGAGCGGCCCGCGTCCTGCGGGCAGCAGCGCGAGCGCCTGGTCCACGATCGCCGGCCCGGCGCTGTCGCCGATCAGGAAATGCACCCCCTCGCAAGCGGCGATCTGGCGCGAGGCGCGGTCCACGTCGATCGAGACGACCGGCCCGCGTGCGCGCCGGGCGGCGAGCGTTTCGGCGAAGAACACCGCGGATCCGCCGTGGCGCGTGCCGGTCTCGATCACGTGATCGATGCGCCGCTCGAAGATGATTTCCTGGTAGTTCCAGATGTCGCTCGGCAGCTTCAGGGTCCGGATGCCGTGCCACGTCATGTTCTTCCACACGTTCGACTCGTGGAACCAGCGCACGTACGCCTCGCCCTCGGGGCTCATGTTGAGCGTGTCGAACGGATGGCGGGCACCGGGCGGCATCAGCGCACTCCCACGACGCGCATGTCGCGCGGCTCGCGCAGCTTGAACTGGGCGGGCTCCTGGCGCACGTCGGTGAGGCCCACCTCGCGAAGCAGCTGCGCGAGCGATTCGGGCGTGTAGCCCCAGCGATGGATCATCAAGGGATCCTTCCAGCGCGGATCGCCGTAGAACACCCACATGGTGCGCTGTCCTTCCTGGTCCTCGCGCGAATAGCGCCCCGGGTCCTCGAGGAACGTGCGGCATGCGGCTGCGAGGTTGGGGCATTCGACGATCATCCTGCCGCCGGGCTTGAGCACGCGCGTCCACTCGCGCAGCACTTCGCGGATCTCCCAGCGCCAGAAGTGCTCGACCACGTGCACCGAGAGGATCTCGTCCGCGGTGCCGTCGTCGAACGGGACGAGGTCGTGCAGGTCGCAGATCACGTCCGGGCGCATTCCGGCGCGCGCCTCGACGACATCGACGTTCACGTAGCCCGGCAGGATCTTGTCGCCGCAGCCGAGATTCAGGCGCAGCGGTCGCGCCGCGCCGTCGCCCAGCGCGGCCGCCCAGAGCCTGCCGCATTCGAAAGCCGAATGGGAACGCGAGATGCGCCGCTGCGCCTCGCGGATCGACCGCTCGGTGGCCGCGGGATCCTCCGCCAGGCGGGCGACGCCGGCCTCGAGCCCGCCGCCGATGGGCATCAGGTCGGCAAAGGGCCGGTAGGCCGGGATCGCATCGGCGATCACCGCGCGTCCCGCCCAGAGCGCCTCGAGCAGCCGGTTGGGGCTCTTCACCGCCTTCTGCTCGGAATCGGCCACCGGGATCCACACGATGTCCGTCTCCGAGAGCGCCTTCCACGTGGCCTCCGGCGACCACGGCACCACCGTGACGGTCGCCCCCGCGTCGCGCGACAGGCCGGCGGCGAGCGCCTCGGCAGGCGCACCCGGCGTCGTCACGATGGCGAGCCGCACCGGAACGCGACGCGCGAGCGCCTGCAGCTCGGGGAGCTTCGCCGAGAGCCCGCCGAGGTTGGTCGGATGGCCGAACCAGGCGAGGCGCAGCCCCGAGAGCCTCGGCGCGAACTGCGGAGCGCCGCGCGGGCCCTCGACGGGATCGGTGATCACCACGGCTTCGCGCGCCGCATGGCGCCGGATCGATTCGGCCATCGCCTCGGTGCTCGCGACGATCGTGTCGGCGAGGCCGGCGAGCGCGCGCAAGTGGGCGCCGTACTGCGCATGCTCGAAATGATCGTCGCAGAAGTCCACCACCACGCGCACACCGCGCGCCTTCATCGAGCGCGCGAGCTCCTCGTTCGCGGGGCTGAAGCTCTTCGACACGACCAGCGTGTCGCAGGCGAAATCGCGCACCTCGGCGGACCATCCGTCGGCCGGGAGCGCCGCGACCTGCACCTGGTGGCCGAGACGGGCGAGCTGCTGTGCCGGCAGCAGGACCCGATAGCGCATCGAAGCGAGCTCGGAGGTGGGCCCGGCGGGCGTCTGCCGGATCGGAGCGATGGTCGCGAAGAGGATGCGCAACGGGGATCGGTTCGCGCCGCAGGGGCTGCTGGCGATGGATCGCGACATGTTAGCAGCTTCGCGACGCGCAGCCCGCGCACGGCGCACGCCCGTCAGGGGAGCGATTCGCGCAGCCCGGCGCGCAGGCGCGAGAGTGCCGCGTCCCAGCTGGCGTCCGGGCGCTGCCGGTACGTTTCCATGTCGGGAAACCACGGCGAGCGTCCCTCTCCGGCGCTCCAGCGCCACTCCGGCGGCCACGGCACGAGCACCCGCGCGCCTCGTCCGGCGGCCGCGCGCAGGTGCACGTTCGTGTTGCTCACGGCGACGTACTCGTCGAGGATCTCCGCCGCCGCGAGCGCGTCCTCGAGGTTCGCGTTGAGCGATGCGCCGTCGTGCACGGGCGCGCCGATCGCAGCCGCTGCCGCCGCGATCTCGCCGGCGGCAGGCTCGCGCTGCAGCGAGAGGAACGTCGCACGCAGGCCGTGCAGCGCCGCGCCGAGGGATGCCGGCGCAACCTCCTTGGCGAGCGCGATGCGTCCCTTGCGCGCGAGGCCCGCGCGCCACGTGAGGCCGACATAGGGCGGCGGGCCGAAGCGCGCGAGGTACTGCCGCAGCGACTCGCGACGCTCGCGATCGCCCCGGATGCCGAGCGGCGCGGGCAACCGCGCGGGATCGTCCGCTCCGAGGAGGCCGGGGAGGTCGCCGATCCAGAGCACGGGCAGGCCTTCGGCGGGAACGCTGCCGGGCGCGAGGAAGTGCTCGAAGAGGCGGGCGCGCTCGAGGATCGGGCGAAGCCGCGCATCGCCCCAGAACGCGAGCCGATAGCCGCGCGAGCGCAGCTCCGGCGCGAAGCGCAGGAAGAAGAGCGCGTCCCCGAGGCCCTGCTCCCCGTGCAGCACGATCGGCGACGGAGCCGGCGGCAGCCGGTCGACGTGCGGCACGATGCCGGCGTTGTGCGGATCGCGCAGGTTCATGGTCGATTCGGGCCGGTAGTCGTGATGCGGCCACGCCTGCGCGAAGCGGCCCTGCGCGAGCAGGGCATAGCCGAGGTTGATGCGCGCCGCGTAGAGGTCGGGGCGGCGCGCCAGCGCCTGCCGCGCGGCGGCCTCGGCCCCCGCGAAATCGCCGCGCGCGCGCAGCACGAGGGCGAGGTTCGTGAGGGCATCCGGGTCGCCGGGCGCGAGCATCAATGCGCGCCTGAGCTCCGCTTCGCTTTCGCGGACCGCGTCGAGCGCGAAGAGCACCAGGCCGAGATCGCAGCGGAAAGCCGCGTTGCGCGGCTCGAGGGCGATCGCTTCGCGCAGGTCCGCAAGGCCTTCGTCGAAGCGATCGAGGTTGCAGAGGGTGAGGCCGCGCAGGGCGCGAGGCGCGGCGGCGCGCGGTGCCCGCGCGAGCAGGGCGTCGAAGGCCGCGAGGGCTTCGGGCAGGCGGCCCGCCTGCCGGAGGTCGCGCCCGCGCGCGAGCTCGCTTTCCAGGTCGTCCATGGGAGCGATGGATTATATTCTCGGGGATTGCCCATCCCGAACATGATCTCCGACCCCATCGCCCCCGGATCGCTGCGCCGCGCGCTCGTGGTGAAACTGCGCCACCACGGCGACGTGCTGCTTTCCTCGCCCGTCTTCCAGGTGCTCGCCAACCGCGCGCCGCAGGCCGAGATCGACGCGCTGGTCTACGAGGACACGCGCGACATGCTCGCGGGGCATCCGGCGATCGCGCGCATCCACGGCATCGACCGCAGCTGGAAGCGGCGCGGATGGGTGGAGCAGGCGCGGCAGGAAAGCCGGCTCCTCTCGACGCTGCGCGAAAGGGGCTACCAGCTCGTCGTGCACCTCACCGACCACTGGCGCGGCGCGTGGCTCGCGCAGGCGTTGCGGCCGCGCTGGTCGGTGGCTCCGGAACGCGCGGGCGCCTTGTGGCGCTGGAGCTTCACGCATCGCTACAAGCTGCCGCGCACGACGCCGCGCCACATCGTCGAGGCCAACCTCGACGCGCTGCGCCGGCTCGGCATCTATCCCGAGGAGGAAGAGAAGCGGCTCGTCATGGTTCCCGGGGAGGCCGCGCAGGCGCGCATCGACGCGCTCCTCGCCGCGGCCGGGATCGCGCCGCGCGCCTTCGTGCACGTGCACGTCACCTCGCGCTGGCTCTTCAAGACCTGGACCGAGGCGCAGAGCGCGGAGCTCCTGCGCCGTCTCGCGCGCGACGGCCACGCGCTGGTCGCGACGTGCGCCCCCGATGCGCGCGAGAAGGCGATCCTCGCACGCACGCTCGCGGAGGCCGCGGTCCCGGTGACCGACCTTTCCGGCGCGCTCACGCTGCGCGAGATGGCGGCGCTCGCCGCGCGCGCGCGGCTCTTCTTCGGCGTCGATTCCGCTCCCATGCACATCGCCTCGGCCATGGGCACGCCGGTGGTGGCGCTCTTCGGCCCGAGCGGCGAGAAGGAGTGGGGACCGTGGCGCGTGCGGCATCGCGTCGTCGCGAGCGAGCATCACCCCTGCCGCCCCTGCGGCAACGACGGCTGCGGCGGCGGCAAGGTGAGCGAATGCCTCACGCGGCTGCCCGTCGATCGCGTGCACGCGGCGATCAACGACGTGCTCGCCGCGCCGTGAGCGCGCCGGCGCCGCGCCCGCAGGCGCTGGGGCCGCGCGTCGCGCTGGTGCGCGGGCGCTACGACCCGGCGGGCGGGGCCGAGCGCTTCGTGCAAGCGGCGCTCGCGGCGCTGCGGTCGCAGGGGGCTTCGATCACGATCGTCGCGCGCGAATGGCCCGACCACGACGGCTCGGCGATCCTGGTGCGGCCGTTCCACCTGGGGAGCCTGTGGCGCGACCGCGCCTTCGCGCGCGCCGCCTGCGCCGAGCTCGCGCGCCGGCGCTTCGACCTCGTGCAGTCCCACGAGCGCATCGCATGCTGCGACGTGTACCGCGCAGGCGACGGAGTGCATGCGCAATGGCTCGAGGAGCGCGCCCGTGCGCAGGGGCCGCTCGCGCGGCTCGCAACCCGCCTCTCCCCGCACCACCGCTACCTCCTCGGCGCGGAGCGTGCGCTCTTCGCGAGCCCGCGCCTGCGCGCCGTGATCTGCAACTCCGAGATGGTCCGCGGCGAGATCGCAGCGCGCTTCGGCACCGATCCGGCGAAGCTCGTCCTGATCCGCAATGCGGTCGATGCCGCGCGCTTCCACCCGGGGCTGCGCGGCGAGATGCGCACGGCGGTGCGCCAGCAGCTCGGCATCCCGCGCGACGCGCCGCTCGCGCTGCACGTGGGCTCCGGCTTCGAGCGCAAGGGCGTGCGCTTCCTGCTCGAGGCGCTCGCGCGGGCGCGCACCAGGCCCTGGCTCGCCGTCGCCGGGCGCGACAAGCGCGGCGCGCGCTACGCCTCGCTCGCGCGCCGCCTGGGGATCGCGGACCGCGTGCGCTTCGTGGGAAGCGTCTCCGACGTGCGGCCCTACCTCGCCGCGGCCGACAGCTTCGTCCTCGCGACGCTCTACGACCCGCAGCCCAACGCGGCGCTCGAGGCGATGGCGGCGGGGCTGCCGGTGCTCACCACGCCGAAGTGCGGCGCGGCCGAGCTCCTCACGGAGGGCGAAAGCGGCTACATCCGCGATGCGCTCGACGTCCCGGGCCTCGCCGAAGCCATGGACCGCCTCGAGCCGCCCGCCTGCGCCGTGCTGGGCGGGGCGGCGAGGGCTGCGGTGCTGCCGTATTCGCCCGAAGCGATGGCCGAGGAGTACCTCGCGCTGTACCGGCGCCTTCTTCGCCGATAATGACGGGATGGATCCCCCGAAGCATTCCAGCCGGGAGCTGTACCTGCGCCTCCTGCGCCACGTCTGGCCCTACCGCGGGGCCCTGGCGGGCGCCGTCGTCGCCATGGTCGTGGGCGGGCTCGCCGACGCCTCGCTGGTGAAGGTGGGCGAGTACGTCGTGCGCGAGCTCTTCGTCGAGCACAACCGCGCGTACGCCGCGATCCTGCCGCTCGCGATCGTCGGCGTCTTCCTCGTGAGCGGCATCGCGAGCTTCTCGTCGGGCTACGGCATGCAGTGGATCGGCAACAAGGTGGTGCTGGACCTGCGCCGCGAGATGTTCGCCAACGTGCTGCGGCTTCCGCCCGCGTACTTCGACGGGATGCCGACCGCGCAGCTCGTCGCGCGCTTCACCTTCGACGTGAACAACCTCACCGCGGCCGCCACCACGGTGATCACGGTGCTGGTACGCGACAGCGTCACCATCGCCGCGCTGCTGGGCTACCTCCTGTACTACAACTGGAAGCTCACGCTCATCACCTTCGTCGTGATCCCGCCGATCACGGTGGTGGTGCGCATATTCAGCCGGCGGCTGCGCCAGATGAGCCGCGAGAACCAGCGCGCGGTCGGGGGCATCGCCCAGGTGCTCGACGAGGCGATCGGCAACCAGCAGGTGGTGCGCGTCTTCGGCGGCCAGGCCTACGAGGCGGCGCGCTTCGAGAAGGCGAGCCAGCGCATCCGCCGCTTCATGATGAAGCACGCCGCGGCGGCCGCGGGCACGGTGCCGGTGACGCAGCTCTTCGTCGCGATCGCGGTCGCGGCGATCATCTACTTCGCGGCCGTCGAGGCGAGCGCCGGCGCCTTCAACGTGGCGGAATTCATGGGCTTCATCAGCGCGACCGGGCTCCTCCTCCAGCCGCTCAAGCGCCTCACGGGCGTGAACGAGCAGCTGCAGAGGGGGCTCGCCGCGTGCGAGAGCGTATTCGGGCTGGTGGACGAGGCGCCGGAGGAAGACCGCGGCACGATCGCGCTCGACCGCGCGAAGGGCGCGATCGCCTTGCACGACGTGACGCTGCGCTATCCCGGAGCCTCGCGCCCCGCGCTCGACGAAGTGTCCCTCGAGATCCGCCCCGGCGAGACGGTGGCGCTGGTGGGGCCCTCGGGCAGCGGCAAGTCGAGCCTCGTGCACCTGCTGCCGCGCTTCTACCGGCCGACCTCCGGCCGCATCACGCTCGACGGCCACGATCTCGAGTCGCTCACGCTCGAGAGCCTGCGCCGGCAGATCTCGCTCGTGTCGCAGAACGTGGTGCTCTTCAACGACACGGTCGCCGCCAACATCGCCTATGGCCGCGCGGAGCGCACGAGCGAGGCGGAAATCGTGCGCGCGGCGGAAGCGGCGCATGCCATGGAGTTCATCCGCGCGCTGCCGCAAGGGCTCGCGACCGAGATCGGCGAGAACGGGGCGAAGCTCTCGGGCGGCCAGCGCCAGCGCATCGCGATCGCGCGCGCGATCCTCAAGGACGCGCCCATCCTGCTCCTCGACGAGGCGACCTCCGCCCTCGATGCCGAGAGCGAGCGCGCGGTGCAGGCGGCGCTCGAGGCGCTGATCCGCAACCGCACCACCATCGTCATCGCGCACCGGCTCTCCACCATCGAGCGGGCCGACCGTATCGTCGTGCTCTCGCAGGGAAGCGTGGCGGAGGTCGGCAGCCACGGCGACCTGGTTTCCGCGGGCGGCATGTACGCGGGCCTGCACCGACTGCAGTTCGCCGGGGCATGAGCGGGACGGCCCCCGCCTCCGGCGCGCTTCGCATCCTGCATACGGAATCTTCGCTGGGCTGGGGCGGCCAGGAAATCCGCGTCCTCACCGAGGCGCGCGGCGTGGCGGCGCGCGGGCACGAAGTGCTCCTCGCCGCGCCTTCGTCCTCGCGCATCGTCGCGGAAGCGCCGGCGTACGGAGTGAGGGCGGTGGCGCTGCCGATCGCGCGCAAGGGCCTCGCGGGGCTCCTCGCGATGCGCGGCCTCCTCGCGCGCGGCTTCGACGTGGTGAACACGCACAGCTCGACCGACACCTGGCTCGCGGCGCTCGCGTGCGCCACGCTCGCGCGGGCGCCGGCCCTCGTGCGCACGCGCCACATCTCGGCGCACGCGCCTCGCAACGCCGCGACGCGCTGGCTCTACACGAAGGCCGCCCGGTGCGTCGTGACCACGGGCGAGCGATTGCGCGAGCAGGTGATCGAGGAGACCGGCGCCGATCCGCGGCGCGTGGTCTCCATCCCGACGGGGATCGACCTCGAGCGCTACCGGCCCGGCGAGCGAGCGCTCGCGCGCGAGCGGCTCGGCCTGCCGCGCGAGCGGCCCATCGTCGGCATCGTCGCGACGCTGCGCAGCTGGAAGGGACATCGCCACCTGCTGCGCGCGATGGCGACCCTCGAGGCGTCGGGCGCGCTCCTGGTGATCGTGGGCGACGGGCCGCAGCGCCATGCGCTCGAGTCGCTCGCCGGGGACCTCGCGCTGTCCGCTCGCGTCCGCTTCGCCGGGAACCAGGGCGACGTGGTGCCCTGGATGCAGGCGTTCGACGTGTTCTGCCTGCCTTCGTACGCGAACGAAGGCGTGCCGCAGGCCCTCATGCAGGCGATGGCCTGCGAGCTGCCGGTCGTCAGCACGCCGATCGGCAGCATCGGCGAGATCGTCGCCGACGGCGTGACGGGCGTCCTCGTGCCGCCGGGCGACGTCGAGCGGCTGCGCACGGCGCTCGACGCGTTGCTCGCCGACCCCGCTCGCCGCGCGGCGCTCGCGCGGCACGCGCGCGATTCGGCGCTCGAGCGCTTCGGCGAGGCAAGCATGGTCGCGCGCATGATCGACGTGTTCCGCGCCGCGGCCCGGGATCGCCATGGGTGAGCGCTTCGCGACTCGCGCGTTGGTCGTTTCGCGCGCCTTCGCCCACGCGCTCACGCGGCGCGCGGGCCGCGGCGATCCGCGCCGCGTGCTCGTCGCCCACAACCTGCTGCTGGGCGACACGGTCATGCTCACGCCTCTGCTCGCGAAGATCCGCGCGCGGCTGCCCGCCGCCGAGACCACGCTCCTCGCGGCGCCCGCGTTCGTGCCGCTCTATGCGAGCCGTCCCTATGGCGTGCGCGCGCTCGCATTCGCGCCCTCGCGCTCGGCAACGACCCGCGCGCTGCTCGAGGAAGACCCCTTCGACCTCGCGTTCGTGGTGGGCGACAACCGCTACAGCTGGCTCGCCGCGGCGTTGCGCGCGAGGCACATCGTCGCGCATGCGGGCGACCGGCCCGCCACCAAGAGCTGGTTCGTGGACGAGCACCGCGCCTACCCCGCTGAAGCCGGCGCCTGGGGCGACATGGTCGCGCAGCTCCTCGACGGCGCGGATGCCCCGCCCTACTCGCGCACCGACTGGCCCGCGCCGCCGGCGCGCGATTTCGAGCGGCCGGGCGCGCCCTATGCCGTCCTGCACGTCGGAGCGAGCACGCCGCTCAAGCGCTGGCCCGCGCAGCGCTGGAGCGCGCTCGCGCACGAGCTGCGCTCCGAGGGCCTGCAGGTGGCCTGGAGCGCCGGCGCGGGCGAGGAAGCGCTGGTTCGGGAATGCGACCCCGCCGGCGAGTTTCCCTCGCTCGCCGGGCGGCTGGACCTCGCGCAGCTCTGGCACCTCCTCGCCCACGCAGCGCTGCTGGTGGCGCCCGATACCGGCGTCGCCCACCTCGGGCGTGCGGCGTGGGCTCCCACCGTCGCGATCTTCGGGCCGGGATCGCCGGCCATGTGCGCCCGCGGGAGCTTCTGGCGGGACACGCCCTGGGAATCCGTCGCGGAGGATCCGTTTCCGTGCCGCGACCAGCGGATCCTCTTCCGGCGCGAGATCGACTGGGTACGGCGCTGCGGGCGCTCCACGGCCGAATGTCCCGAGCCGCGCTGCATGCAGGCGGTCGGGGTGGAAGCGGTGCTCGCCGCCTCCCGCCGGGTGCGGGCCGTGGGTCATCCGGAATCCTCCCCGGGACGTTAGTGAGGAATCGCCACGAACCGCCCCGGTCGGAGACGGTAAGATCGTCGGAAGCCCGACTGGAATCCATGCAGAACCGAACCCTCTCCTCCCGCCTGCGGCGCATCGCGGCGCTGCTCCTCGCCCTGGCCCTCCCCGCCATGGCCGAGCTTCCCATCGTGCCCGGCGAGCCGGCGCAGGCGCCCCAGGGGCTCGCCGCCGCTCCCACGCTGCGTATCGAGCGAAAGGTCGAGGCGCGACCGTCGCTGCTCACCCGCGTACAGCTTCCGGCCGTCACCCAGGCCGAGCTCGCGGCCTTGCGCGCGGTGAACGCGGGCCAGGCCACGCGGGCGGTCGCGAAGCGGGTCGCCATCGGACTCACCCGCGCCGGGGAGGAAACCCCCGCGCTCCCTTCGGCCGCGAGCCTCTCGTGGGTCGCCGTCCCGGGCGGCTATGCCGCGCAGATGTCGGTGACCTCTCCGGATGCGGCGGCGCTGCGCGTCTCGTTCGCGCTGGCCGGCGTTCCCGCCGACGTGCAGATGGTCTTCTTCGGCTCCAACGACCCGGCGCGGCTCCTCGGACCGGTGCGCGTGGGCGAAGTCGCGGATCGCACGGCGCCCTGGTGGTCGCCCGTCACCGACGGTGAGACGCAGACGGTCGAGTTCTTCTCCCCCGGAGCTGCGAATCCCGCATCCCTCGGCTTTCGCGCGGTGGCGGTCTCGCATCTCTTCGCCGGTCCCTCCAGCCGCTTCGAGAAGCTCGCCAGCGACATCGGAACGGCCGGCAGCTGCAACGTGGATTTGCCGTGCTCCTCGCTGAATTCCGACCCCGCGTTCGTGAACGCCGCCAACGCCGTCGCGCAGATGGTGTTCAGCGACAGCCAGTTCGAGTACCTGTGCACCGGTACGCTGATGAACGATACGGATCCTTCGACGCAGTCGCCGTGGTTCTACAGCGCCAACCACTGCTTCGAGAACAACTCGCCGCCGTACAAGACGCCGGCGCAGATGCAGACCCTGGCGAACACGCTCGACACGCTCTGGTTCTTCCAGTCGAGCTCGTGCAACAGCGGCACCGTGTCGAGCGCGTACCGCGAGCGCTTCGGGGGCGCCACGTACGTCTACAACAACCCGGCGTCCGACGTGCTCTTCCTGCGTCTGAACGACACGCCGCCCGCAGGCGCCTATTTCGCCGGCTGGGATCCGAACACGATTTCCACGGGGACCGCCGTGATCGACGTGCACCATCCGCAAGGCGACCTCAAGAAGGTTTCGCAGGGGACGGTGCTCGGCTTCACGACGCCCGCGGCGCCACCCGCCTCGTCGGGCTTCAACCAGTACGTCGGCATCCAGTGGAATTCCGGCACCACCGAGGAGGGCAGCAGCGGAAGTCCGATCCTCACGCTCGGCCAGTTCTCCGGCCAGTCGCAGTACCTCGTGCGCGGCGGCCTGTGGGGCGGAGCCGCCTCGTGCAGCAACCGCTTCGGCGAGGACGTCTTCTCGCGCTTCGACCTCGCGTATCCCGCCCTCGCCTCGTATCTCGCGCCTGCCAACGCGCCGGCGTTCGACTACACCGACCTCTGGTGGAACCCGAACGAATCGGGTTGGGGCCTGAGCATCGCGCAGCACGCCTCGCACGCGATCTTCGCGGCCTGGTTCACCTACGCAGCCGACGGAAATCCGACCTGGTACACCCTACCCTCCGGGACATGGACTTCGCCGACGACGTATACGGGAACGATCTACACCGCCTCGGGCCCCGCGGCCGACGGGCCCTTCGATTCGAGCCAGGTCGTCGTCACGGCCGTGGGCACCGCGACGCTCACGTTCAGCGACGCCAACAACGGCACGTTGAGCTACACCGTGAACGGCGTATCCGGCAGCAAGCCGATCACGCGCCAGCCGTTCTAGGTCCTTGAGCGCGTGCGGCCGGGCGGATACGCTTGACCGCCATGGCCGCCGTCCTCTCCGCGACCGTCGTCACCTACCGGCCCGATCCGCGGCTCCTCGGCCGCGCGATCGCATCCCTGGGAGCCGCCGTGCTGCACGCGCGCGAACAGGGCGAGCTCGAGCGCGCACGGCTCTTCGTCGTCGACAACGGCCCGGAAGCGGCGCGCGCGGCGGTGGTCGACGCGCTTCGCAAGTGGCCGCCGGAAGCCGGACCGGTCGAGCTCCTTTCGGGCCACGGAAACCTGGGCTACGGGCGCGGCAACAACCTGGTCCTCGACCGCCTCGATTCCGATTTCCACCTGGTGATGAATCCGGACGTGGAGCTCGACCGCGACGCGATCGCAGCGGGCCTGCGCGTGCTCGCCGGCGATCTGCGGATCGGCCTCGTCGCGCCCGACGCGCGCGGCGATGACGGGGCACGCCAGTATCTGTGCAAGCGCTACCCGTCGCTGTGGGTGCTCTTCCTGCGCGGGTTCGCGCCGCAGGGGCTGCGTCGCCGCTTCGCGCGCACGCTCGACGAATACGAGATGCGCGACGTGATCGGCGACCAGACCGTGCGGGGCGTGCCGCTCGCGAGCGGATGCTTCATGCTCCTGCGCACGGAGATCTTCCGGCGCCTGCGCGGCTTCGACCGGCGCTTCTTCCTGTACTTCGAGGACTACGACCTCAGCCTGCGCATCGGGCGCGAGGCGGCGGTGGCCTACGTGCCCGCGGCGCGCATCGTGCACCACGGCGGCGAGGCGGCGAGCAAGGGCGCGCGGCACATCGCCTGGTTCGTGCGCTCGGCGTGGCGCTTCTTCGCCACGCATGGATGGAAGTTGGCCTGAGCGCCTAGCTCGCGCGCGCGGCGCGCTCGAGGAACGATTCGAGCGCCCGCACCGGCTCGTCGCGCTCGAAGAGGTTGCCGAGATTCGCGTGGATGCGCCCGGCGATGCGACCCCTCTCCTCGCGATCGGTGCCGAGACGGACCGCGGTCGAAACGTAGTCGTCGACGGTCGCGGTGACGAGCTCCGGGGCGTCCAGCGCACGCAACATCGCCTGGCTTTGCCGGCCGCGCATGTACGCGCCGGGAAGCGTCACCACCGGAAGGCCGCTCGCGAGCGCGTCGAGCGACGTGTTGCCGCCGGACCAATGGACGGTATCGAGCATCACGTCGCAGAGCTGGTTGAGGCGCAGGTATTCGCCATGCGGCTGGAACGGAGCGAGGAAGCAGGTCCGCTCGTGGATGTCCAGGCCGTGCCTCTCGAACGCGGCTGCGAGCCGGGTGGCGAACGCGCTCGTGATGTTGGGGTGGTGTGACGCGAAGATCACGGCGGCACCGTTCGGGTCGCTCTCGAGGACGCGCGCGATCATCTCGTCGTTGTCCGGATGGATCTTGAAGAGCGACTGCGGCACGAGGTAGAGCGTGCGGTCCTCCGGCAGGCCGAAATCGGCGCGCGAGCGCGTGGAATCGGTACGCGGGATCGCGTAGCGCGTGCCCAGCCCGGGCAGCAGGGCGAGGCGCTCGGAGTAGTAGCGCTGCGTTTCCGGCGGCTCCATCGACTCGCACGAGACGAACCAGTCGATCTCGGGATGGCCGGTGGTGTTGGGATGGCCCCATCCGGCCACCTGGACCGGCGCGAGCCGAAGCGAAGCCAGGGTGAAGGTCTCCGGATGCATGCCGAGCTCCGGGTAGACGAGCACGTCGAGCTCGTCGGCGAGGACGTGTTGCGCGAGCGTGTGCAGCGGCCTGCCGGGCAGGTGGCGGAAGCTCGCCGCGGCCGCCGCGATCGCCCGCGTGTCCTCCGCGATCCACGGATTGGTGTAGTACACGAAGGTCTCGAAACGCTCGCGATCCAGGTGCGTGATCCACGGCGCGAAGTAGCGCCCGGCGGTGCAGTTGAAGAAGAAATGGCTGAGGAACCCGACGCGGATGCGCCCGGCGGCGCCGCGGCGGGCGCGCGGCTCGAAGAACCCGGGGACGGCAGGCTGGAGGACCGAGCGCAGGAATGTCCCGTAGCGCTTCTGCATCTCGACGTCGTCGCGGCCCTGGTAGGCGAGGTAGAAGTTCGTCCAGACGGCGTCGGTGAGCGCCGTTTCGGGTCGCGAGAAGCGCAATGCGCTCGCCGATTCCTCGAGCCGTGCGAGCCCCTGCTCGTACTCGGCCCGCACGCGCTCGAGCTGCTCGCGCCCGGAGTAGACCTGGGGCAGCAGGAGAGCGGCCGGCAACGCGGCGCGCAGGCTTTCCGGGAATTGCGCCGACAGCCGCCGGGCCTCGGCGCGCGCTTCGTCGAATCCGCCGGACGCGGCGATGGCTTCGGCGAGCGCGAGCCCGGCGCGCAGGTTGCCGGGAGCCGCCTTCTTCGCCGAGGCGTACGCCGCCAGCGCCTGGGCGGTCTCGCGCTTCTGCGCATGGAGGTCGCCGATGAGCAGCCATGCATCGACGTGGGCCGGGTCCCCGCGCACTGCGGCCAGGGCGTGCTCCAGGGCCCGCGGCGCATCGCCGCGAAGCTTCTGGATGCGCGCCAGGTTGAAATGCGCGAGCGGGTACCCGGGATCGATCGAGAGGGCGAAGTTGAAGGCCCGCACCGCATCGTCGAGGCGATCGAGGGACTGGAAGGCCGTGCCGAGATTGTTCCAGCCGCGCAGGCTCCTCGCATCCAGCCCGACGCACGCCTGGAAGTCGCGCAGCGCATCGGGGACCTTTCCCTGGTCCATGTGCACGTGGCCCAGCTCCAGGTGCGCCGGAGCGAGATCGGGCTTGAGCTGCACCGCGCGCGCGAGGCGCTGCTCCGCCTCGGCGATGCGGCCCTCGTCGTGCAGGACCGTCCCCTCGAGCAACAGGTACGGCGCGCTCTCGCCTCCCAGCTCGAGGGCGCGTGCGACGCTGCCGCGCGCTTCGGCCAACCGGCCGGCCTGGTGCTCCGCAACGGCCTTGAGATACCAGACGTCGGCGAGCGCGGGCTCGCGTGCGAGCACCTCTCCGTAGGCCGAGATGGCGCTGGGAAGGTCGCCGCGCTGGTGGAAGCCGCGCGCCTCCCGGATGCGGGGATCGTTCATGGCTCGCCGCGCCCGGGAAGCCAGGTATGAGGAAGCTCGACGAGCCCGTAGTCCCGCGTCTCGCCGGTAACGACGAAATCGATCTCGAACGTGTCGAACAGGCGAAGGCCCGGCGGGTCGAGGGAGTGCACGCGCAGATGGTACTTGCCGGGCAGCAGAGAGAGCGCGTCGAAGCGAACCGCGAACCCGAAGCGGCAGGGACCGAGGCGGGTCGGCGCATAGCCGCCCTCGTCGGAATGCGATCCGTAAACCGAGCTGCCGTCCGCGCGGACGATGCCGAACAGCACCACCGGCGCCCGGTCGTTCGGCTCGTACGCCACGCCTTGCAGGAGCAGCGCCTCGCCGCGCGCGAAGGTGGAAGCGCGCTCGCCGTCCTCGCGCTCGATCCACGCATCGAGGATCTTCGTGAGGCTTCCTTCCGGCTGCGGCGACGGGCGCGCCTTCGCGGTCTTCTCCTCGTGGTAGGTCAGGTACTCGCGCGTGACGTCGAAGCTCTCGCCCTGCATGCGAACTCGCCCCTGGTGGATCCAGGCCGCCTTCCGGCAGAGCGTCTGCACGTGGTACATGCTGTGCGAGCACATGAGCAGCGTGCCGCCTTCCCGCAGGAAATCCTGCAGCCATTCGATGCACTTCTTCTGGAACGATTCGTCGCCGACCGCGAGCACCTCGTCGGTGATGAGCACCTCGGGCTCGAGCGCCGTGGCGACCGCGAACCCGAGCCGGACCACCATGCCCGACGAATAGTGCTTGATCGGCTCGTCGATGTGATCGCCGATGTCCGCGAACTCGATGATGGAATCGACCTTGCCGCGGGTCTCGCGCCGCGAAAGTCCCATGAGCGCGCTCGAGAGGAAGATGTTCTCGCGGCCGGTGTAGTCGGGGTGGAATCCGCTGCCCAGCTCGAGCAACGCGCCGATGCGCCCCTGGACTCGCACCTCCCCCGAGGTCGGCCGCACCACCCCCGCGATGACCTTGAGGAGCGTCGATTTTCCGGCGCCGTTCTCGCCCACGATGCCGAGCGATTCGCCCTTGCGCAGGTCGAGGTCGATGTCCTCGAGCACACGGAAGTGCGGAATCTCGCTCCTGCGGAAGAGCAACCCCACCATGGTGCGCAGGCGGTCGGTTCCCTTCTGGATCTTCGGATAGTCCTTGGTCACCGAGCGCAGGCGGATCAGCTCGACGGCGGGCTCCGCGGCGGGCACGGATGGGGTTGCCTCGCGTCGGGAGACCCGGGCCGCGCTCACAGGAAGTCCTCGAAATGGGGCGAGAGCCGCTCGAAGAACCACAGGCCCAAGAGGAACACGAGCAGGCAGCCGAGCGCGATGGCGGCGTCTCCCGGCACGAGGCCGCCGCCATGCAGCAGCACGACGCGCAGCCGCTCGGAGAACCAGCCGAGGGGATTCACCCGCATCCAGAATCGCAGCGGCCCCGGCACCAGCGTGGCCGGATAGAGGATCGGCGAGGCATAGAAGAGCATCTGCAGCACCACCTGCATGCCGTGCTCGACGTCGCGAAGCAGCGTCTGCAGCGCGGCGAGGAACGCGCCGATCCCGGCCGCGAGGAACATGTAGGGAACGAGAAGCATCAGCGCGAACGGGATCCCGCGGAGATGGATCGGTTGGCCCGCGATGCGCAGGACGAGGAGCACCACGACGTAGCCGATGCCATGCACGATGCAGGTCGCGAGGATCGCGGCGAAGACCAGCAGGCGATGCGGGAACGCGACCTTGCGGATCAGCCCCGCGTTCCCGGCGATCGAGCCCATCGCCCGCTGCAGCCCTTCGGAGAACATGATCCACGGCCAGAGCGCCGCCGCGACGAAGGTGACGAACGCGACGGACGGATATGCCGCGGGAACGCCGACGCGGAACACCCGGTTGAAGACGTAGGCGTAGATCGCGAGCTGCGCGAGGGGGTGCAACAGCGTCCACGCGAGCCCCGAAACGCTGCCCGCGTAGCGGCTGGTGAGCTCGCGCCGCGTGAACGACAGCAGGAGCCAGCCCCATCTCGCGGGGCCGATGGAGACCACCCGGATCGCGCTCACGAGCTTGGGCCGCGCACCGGCCTCAGGAGGCCGCGGGCGCCTTCGCGCGCCGCTCGACGCGCAACATCGCCTCGCGCTCGGCGAACCACTCGGCCGCATACTCGCAGTCGCGATAGCCCTCGAAATACGGGCCGCCGATCGTGTAGTGCACCAGGCTCGCGTCCCGGCGCGGCGCGTCGTATCCCACCAGGTGGTTCCATTTCTCGGGCAGCGCCCCGATGAGCGAATCGTCCCCCAGCCACTTGAACTGGTGCAGCTCCAGGCCGCTCGCCGCGTTCACGTAATCGGGCGCGAGGGCGCGGCACTTCGCGCAGTTCATGAGCATCACCGAGGACCAGTTCTTCTTCTCGTACTTCGTCTGCACCGCGCCCAGGAACTTGACCTCCTCCCTGGGCACGTGGACGTGCTTCACGAGCTGCACCGCGCAGCGCTCGTCGCGCAGGTTCCAGAGCTTCGCGATGTCGTCCAGGACCAGCATGTCGCAATCCATGAAGATCGCCCAGCCCTCGTAATCGCACAGGTACGGCGTGAGGAAGCGCGAGAACGAGAAATCCGTCGACTGCAGCGGGTCGCGCCTGCGACGGTAGACGTGCTGCAGCTGGGAGAGCATGAGCGGCGCGATCGCCACCGGCTGCGAGGCGCGCGCATGGATCGAGTGCGAGAGCACGCCGAAGGCGGCCGCCTCGCGCGGATCGTAGCCGATGAAGACGCGGATCATCGCGCCGGTCACTTCCCGTGCGTCGTCTCCGGCGTCGGCTTCGAGAGGACCGCCTCCGACGGGACCACGAGCGCCTGGATGTTGTCGACGTGCGTCACCACCGTCTTCGAGGAGCGGATCGCCCGCACGGTCTCCTCGCGGCGCTGCTTCAACAGGCGCTCGCGCTCGGCGCGGATGATCCCGTTCTTCACCTCGGCGAAGGGAATGGGCTCGGCCTTCTTGCGATCGACGAAGCGGATGATGTGGAAGCCGTACTGCGACTCGATCGGAGGCGAGATCGCGCCCTTCTCGTGCGGCTTCTCGAGCCATTGCCGCACCGGCTCGACGAAGGACTTGGGCGAGTTCCATCCGAGGTCGCCGCCGTTGCGCACCTTGTCCTTGTCGTCCGAGTAGCGCGCGGCGAGCTGGAGGAAATCCTCCTTGCCCGATTTCGCTTCCTCATCGACCTTTTGCGCGCGCTTGAGCGCCATGTCGCGCGTGCGCCCGTCGAGGCTGATCAGGATGCTCTCGAGGTTCACGGCCTCCGGGCGGACGTAGCTCGACGGATCCGCCTCGTAGAGCTCGCGCGCGCGGGCCTCGTAGTCGATGTCGGGCGCGTTTTCGTCGAGGTGCGCGAAGTACAGATCCGCGAGGACGGCGTCCTCAGCCTGCTTCAGCTGCCGCTGGACGATGGGATCCTTGTCGAGGCCCGCCTCGCGCGCCTTCTCGGCGAGGGAGCGCGCGACGTAGATGTTGTCGACCATCCCGACCACGCGATCGTAGGACGTGCGGAATTCCGCGCGCATCGCCTTGGGCACGCGGCGCATCGCCGCCTGGAAGTCCCCGGCGTCGATCTTCACGGGGCCGTCCTGCACGAGCGGAGCGTCGTTCGGAAGGTCCTTGGCGATGGCGGGAAAAGCGAGGGCCGCGGCGACGAGGGCCGCTGATAGAAGTTTGCTTCGCATGATGGGTCTGTGTAGGAAGGGAAAGCGCCCGCACGACCGGAGTCGTGCGGGCGCGGGGACTTGCAGATGATACTACGAGCGCGTCAGTACGGACCTTGCGACCACTGCATCGAGAACCCGCAACCGGTGCTCCACGGGCAGCTCGCGTACGACCAACGCACGTTCACGTAATACTGGCCGTCGGTGGCCGCGGCCCAGCAACCGCGGCCGCCCAGGGTCGCCTGGCTGGTCCACGTGTACCGCGACTTCGTGTACATCGTGATCTGGTTGAAGTTGATCGACGTCGTCTTGATGTAGCACTGCGGCACATAGTGCCCCGTCGTGTCGCTCGAATCGAAGATCACGCCCGGGCACTTCGAGACCGACATCTCGGTCGTGACGCCGGCGGGCGTCGCGGCCTGCTGGCCCTGCGTGAGCTCGACGGAAACGATCGGGTCGACGTTCGGGATGACCGGAATCGCCGCGATCTGCCCGGGGATCATGCGCAACTGGTACGGCTGAGTGCCGATCGAGCCGATGTTCCCCACAACCGAGCTCGAGGGGAAGCTCGTCATCGCGTTCGCGGCCGGCGCAGGGCAACCGGGGATCGGAGTTGGGCCGGTGTTGATGGTCGGATCGATCACGGTGATCGTCGCGGGGCTACCCGGAGCGGTGTTTCCCGTGCCGGCACCGAGCGTTACCGTGCAGCTTCCGGCAGCGGCCGTCGTCGTGATCGAGATCGGCAGCGCCTGCCCATCAGCGAGGGTGAGCGTACCGCCCGAGGCGACGCAGCTTCCGCCGCCGACGGTGTAGGTCACGTCGAGCGTGGCTCCCGTGCCGCCGGAGCGCGTGACCATCGTCTGGACATTGCCCGTGGTGTTGATGTTGAGCGACGTCGGAACGGACAGCGAGAACGCGGCCGAGCTCGCGCTGCTCGAGATGCATGTGATCGACAACGCGCCGTTCGGCTGGACGGTGAGCTGTCCGGTGAACGCGCACGTGTTTCCGGTTACGCCACTCAGCGTGACGGTCTGCTGCGCGGCTGTGGGCATGGCGGAAGCCAGCGCGAGGAACGCGCCGGCCACGGCCACTGTGCGCCGGAAGAGGTTCTTGAAGGTGTCTTTCATGGAGCTCCCTTTCGGCTCGGCTCCTCGCGCTGAGGCGAGAGCGAAATTCGATTTTGAATCCTGACGATATCGCAAATACTTCACGCGCATTGTGAACTGTATCACGCAGCACGCTTTCGTCAAGCTGAAACAGAAAAAAAAGCAGGCGGTCGGTTGACGGCCGCCTGCTGGATGATACCCCGGGGGAGATGATCCCCCCGGGTCGATACCGCTCGCTTACGGCGTGATCGACGTGCGATAGCTGTGCACGAACAGGCCGCCGTAGTTGCCCTGGCAGGAGCCGGAGCCGCAGGTCAGCGTACCGTTCGTGAACGTGCGCATCGCGAAGCCGGTCACCGGCAGGCCGAAGAACGTCACGTCGCCGGTCACCGGGGCGCCGAACGCCGGAGCGTCCGTACCCATGGCGATGTGCTGCGACGTCGCGCCGGAGGTACCCATGCCGAGGGCGGAAGCGCCCGTGCCCGTGAAGGTGAGCTCCGCCCAGCCGTTCTGGTAGCCGGGGCGAACGTTCACGTTCGTCACGTTGACCGAGCCGAGGACCGCCGAGGTCGCCGTGCCGCCGGCCGTGGTGTGGGCGTCGTCGTTGCGGATCGAAAGAACCGTCGACTCCCAGCACAGCGAGTTCGGTTGGCCCGAGGGCGGCAGCGGCGAGAAGTCCGTGCCCGAAGCCGACGCGCCCTGCTCTTCGCGGTTGAAGAACGTGAAGCCGATCGTCTCGCACGCGCCGCCGGTGGTCAGCACGTTCGTGTACGGCTGGGCCGCCGCGACGTCGCTCACGAACTGGTTCTTGAGCGGCTGCGTGAGCACCCAGTCGGTGAGGGAGGCGCTGGCGTTGTCGAGCACGTACTCGTTCATCACGGAGCTGTGCATGAACACCGAGGCCACCGCGCGCGCGCCAGCCGGCACGCCGCTCGTGAGCGCGAAGTCGCTGCGGTAGGCGGTGATGAGCGTCGAGGCGCCGGTCGCGTCGAGATCGCCGGAGCGCACCACCACGCTGGTCGCCGGAGTGGCGTTCGACGAGGTTCGGCGTGACGAAGCCCGAATCGCTGTACTGCGCGATGTTGCTCCAGCCATCCAGCGCGTCGGCCTTGTAGTCGCCGTTGAGGCCGGAGTTCACGTTGATGAGCGTGCCCGTGCCCATGAGGCCGCCGGTGGGCGGGTTGATCTGGCCGGCCGGGATGGCGGTGAACGAGCCCGCCTGCACCATGGCGCAGTTCGCCGGGACGCCGGCGCTGTTGTGCGTGATGGCAGCCAGCGTGGCGCCGCTCAGCGTGCCCATCTCGATCATCTCGATGTAGCCCTCGCGGGTGCGGTCGAGACCCGTGCCCGGCAGCGAATCCGCGCTACCCGGCGTGCTGTACTGGAAGTTCCGGAAGTCGACGCCCGCGGACGGAATGGCGGGACGCGTGCAGGAGGCATCTGCCGTGAGCAGGTGGCCCGGCGCGCCGGCAGCGCTCGACGACGGCACGATGGCCGCGGTCCACACGTCGTTCGGCGACAGGAACAGGTTGAAGTCGAGGACTTCGGCAGAGGTCTTGCCTTCGAGGATACGGACCTTGACCGCCTTCCCGAAGGTCGTCGTGTTGACCACCGAGATGTACGTGTTCCAGGCGTTCGCACCCGTCGACTGCACGGTGTAGTACGGATAGACCAGAACCTGGCCCGTCCTGTTGGGGCTCATGTACACCGCTTCTGCCGTGCCCGCAGCCGCGCCGAGACCGGCTACGACCGAGGCAAACAGAGCTTTTCTTTTGAACGTGTTCATGTTCTCGATTACTCCTTTGTGAAGATGAAAGTGATCACTTTCTAGAGGTACAACTGTCAAATGTTATCCCATGACCTGCGGTTTTACAAACGGATTGTCCCACGCCCGTAACCCCAACTTGTCCGACGGATCCTACCTGAGCACATACCACCAATCGGAACCCTCGTGGATCCAGGTTTCCCGAAGCGGGGTCTTCGTGCGCCGCCCCTGGAATTCGTATTCGATCATCGCTTCCACCTCGCAGCGCGCGGCTTCGCATTCCACCTTGTCCACCTTCGCCGACTTCCAGAAGCCGGGGCGAAGGCTGTTCACGTAATCCTTTTCGGAGCGGACCTGCCGGCTGCCCGGGCTGAGGAATCGATAGGCGGCCTGATAATCGCCGCGAACCAGATCGTCCCACCGCGCCTGCGCCCGCTCCCTTACGGCATCCCCCGGACTTCCACCGCCGACCGTTGCACACGCGGAAATGCCACCCAGAAACACCGCGACAACGACCCGAGAAAGATGCCATTTCTTCATGCAATGCGCCCAAAGCGTATTCAAGTTGATTCTCCGCGTCAAACTAATTCGCAAGGTTTTTACAACACTGTGTTGTTTCCGCAACATCCCACATGAAGTAATTCCGGCAATCGTTTGAGTTTAAATGAAATATAGCCGCCAAGAAGTGAGTGTGTAGAAGCGCTTACTCTCAACTATTTGCCCCGCGGAGCCGTATCCGGCGGCGGCAACGGAAGGTCGATGGTTTTCGGCAGGAGCCCCTTCAGCGCGGGCAGCTTCCTGCTGAGCTCGAGCGTCGCTTCGCGCGCCTGCGTGGAGTCGCTGATGATGCGCGGCGTGATGATCAGGACGAGCTCGGTGCGCTTGTGCAGGAGGCTCTGGCTTCCGAAGAGCGCGCCCAGTACCGGGATCTTGGAAAGCAGCGGGATGCCCGACGTGCCGGTCGTCAGCTGGTCGTTGATGAGGCCCCCCAGGACGATGGATTGGCCGGAAGCCACCACCACGCTGGTCTGCGCGGAGCGGGAGTTCACGGTCGGGTTCGGATTGGTCGGGCTCACGCTATTGGGGTCGGGCACGCTCACTTCCTGGTTCACGTCGAGGGTGACGAGGCCGCCGGAGTTGATGCGCGGCGTGACCGCGAGGAGCACGCCGGTCTCGAGGTACTGGAAGCTGTTCAGCACGCCCGTGCCCGTGCTCACCCCGGTCTGCGCGGAGGTCTGGACCGAGATCCGGTCGCCCACCTTGATCTGCGCCTTCTGGTTGTCGAGCACCATGATCTGCGGCGAGGCGAGGATCTTCGCCTTGCCGTCCTCGCCCAATGCATTGAGCACCCCGCGCACTTCCGCGCCGCTGAAGTTGATGAGCTGCAATCCGCTGAACGGCGGTACCGCACCGGTCGCCCCGGCCGTGCCGAGAGCTCCCGCGAGGTTCAGCGCCCCGCTCGTGTTGTTGCGGGTGTGGATGTAATAGTTGAGCCCGAGGCTCAGGTTGTCCGAGAGCGTGACCTCGGCGAGGAGGACCTCGACCAGCACCTGGCGCGGAACCACGTCGAGCTGCCGCAGCGCGCTCTCGATGGTGTCGTAGTCCGCGGGCGTGGCGAGGATGAGGAGCGAGTTGGTGTCCTTGTCGGCGATCACGCGCACTTCGTTGGTCGTGGTGCCGGTCCCGCCCGGAAGCTGGAAGGTGGCCGACGGCGCCGGGGTGACCGTGGTCGTGGTGGTCTGCGGCGTGATCTGCCCGAAAGTGGAGCTCGTGAGCTGCGCAGGGCGTGCGCCGGGCGCGAGGGTCGGCACGCTCGACGTCGTGCGGCGCGTCGAGAAGAGGTCGCCGATGAGCTCGGCCAGGGTCTCCGCCTTGCTGTTCTTCACCTGGTACACGTAGAAGCGCATGCCGCCGCCCGAGGTCGCCCCGGCCTGGTCGATGCGGTCGATCCAGGTGCGCGCCATGTCCAGGTATTTCGGCTGCGTGGTGACGACGAGCAGCGCGTTGAGGCGCTCAATCGGGATCACGCGGACGATGCCGGCGAGCGGGCTTTGCGCGGCGGTGCCGAAGATCTTGTCGATGTCCGCGACGAGCGACTTCACGTCGGTGCTGTGGATCGGGAAGAGCGCGATCGAATAACCGGAGAGCCAGTCGACGTCGAACAGCTCGACCGTATCCACGAGGTGGCGCAGCTCCCGCTCGTCGCCGGCCATGATGACGAGGTTGCGCACCTCGTCGATCCGCACGGTGTCGGCCGGAGCGAACGGCTCGAGCAGCCGCGCCATCTCGCGCGCGCCGACGTACTTGAGCGGCACCACGAGGACGGAAAAGCCGGGCGGGATGGGAAGCGTGCTGCCGCCCAGCTGGGGCGTCACCGAGCCGCGCACCATGTTGATGGGCAGGATCTTGTAGATGCCGTCCTCCTTCACCACCGTCGCGTTGTTCTGGCGCAGCAGCATCTCGAGCGTCGGCAGCAGGTCCTTCATCGGGATCGGCTTCACGGTGCGGAAGGTCACCGTCCCCTGCACCAGCGGATGCACGGTGTACGACTGCTTCAGGTAGTCGCCGAGGATCACCTTCGCGACCTCGCGCACATCGAGCGCCTCGAAGTTGAGGCTCGCCTCCTCGGGGCCCGGGGGCGCCGGCGGCGCGGGAGGCTTCAGGCTCAGGAACTGGCCGCTGCCCTTGAAGATCTTCGCCTGCGCTTGCGCAGACGGCGCAGCGCCCGACGCCGCCGCCGGCGAGGCAAATGGGCCGAAGGGCACCTGCGCCGCGGCCTCCTTGCTTGCGCCCGCGCCGCCTTCCTTGCGCATGCTGGGCGGCAGCAACGAGCACGAGGCGAGCGCGATCGAAGCCGCCAGCACCGCGATCCAGCTGCGCGGCGAGAGGAAGCGCGCGAAGCACATCGGGACGATCTTGTTGTTACCGCGAAGGCGTACGGCCATGGTTCTCGCTCACTGGTTTTGTTGGACGCGAAGCGCCCGGCGGCGCGCGAGCAGTTCCTCGGGTGTCAGGGGCACCGACGTTGCCTGAGGCACTGTGCCGGGAGCAGGGTTCAAGGGCGGACCGAAATCCGCACCCTTCGGGGCGTTGGGAGGCAGGGATCCTGGCTGGGGCATCGCAGCGGGATTGCGCGGCGCCTGGCCCGGCATGACGGGAACGGGTCCCGCCGTCGCGGCGCCGAAGGGACCGGGCGACGGCGCGGCGCCGAACGACGGCTGCTTGAGCACCTGCAGCGGCAGGACCTCCTGGTCCTTGCCGAGCGCGAGCGTGACCGAATCGGGATTCACCTCGGCGAGCGTGACGCCGTTGAGCTCGTGGCCCTTCTCGACGCGGTGCACCTTCCCCGTCGCCTTCTCGCGCAACATCGCGATGCGCGTATTGCCGGCGATGATGACGCCCTGCAGCACGTACTGGTCGCGCTTGAACGTGGCCTGGGATTGCACCTCCGCGGGAGGCGCCGGCCTGCGAGTCGGGGTGAAAAGCGGGCGCGCCACCATCTCCGGGTACGCGTGCTGCGCGTCGATCATCGCCACTTGCGGCAGGATCCGGGCATCGTGCGGCGGCGCATTCTTCGACACGCCCGCCGGAATCGCAGGCGACAGGCGCGTCCCGAAGCCGGTCTCGATGCCGATCACCAGCACGAGGAGCGCGGCGGTGCCGGCGAGCAGCGCGATCGACGGTTGGCGCTGCAGGAGCCGCGTCACGATCCCGCTCCGAGCGAGTATCCGTACACGTCGAACTGGACGAACATTTCCGGCTCCGCGCCGGGCGCCGGGCGGAAGCTCGCCGGAACCTGGGTCCGGATCATCAGGTTGTCGACGAAGAGGTAGGGCGTGTTGGATTCGACCGCGCCCAGGATCGTCCTCAGCGCGAAGATATTCGCGGTGAGCTGCACGTTGATGCTCACCATGCGGTAGGGCCCCTCGTCGCGCGCGGCCGGCGCGCCGATCGTGATGAGGCGTCCGCCGCTCGACTGCACCAGCGCCCGGATCGATTCCTGCGCCTCGGCCGCGGAAAGGGCCGCCGCTCCGCTGCGCAGGAAGAACCGGTGGGGATCGCGCGACGACATCGACTGAAGCTCGCGCATCACATCGGGGCGCGTCGCCGCGATGCGCCGGAAGCGCTCGAGCTTGTCGAGGTTGTCGGCGAGCGCAGTGTCGTAGTGGCGGTTCAGCAACCACGCGGGAACGCCGATCACCACGACGATCGCCAGCACGGCGGCCGCCAGCAGCCCGAGCGCCAGGGCACGGCTGCGCCGCGGATTACCGATGAGCGAGAAGCGCGAGCTCATTTTCGATTCCCCGTGCCCGGCGGTGGCGCGGGCGCGGGCCTCGCGATCTGTGGACCACGCGTCCGGGGAGCCGGCGCAGATGCGGGTACCGCCGCAGCCGACGGCCCCTTGGCGGGTTGCGCGGGAACGGGCGCGGGCACCGGCGCCTGGGGCGGCTTCGCGGGCACGGGCGCCGGCGACGAGAGCGCCGGAACGGTCCCGGGAAGCGGGCGTGGAGGCGCTTCGGCCTCGATCAGGAAGCGCTCGGAGTTCGGCGTCGAACCCCGCGTGCTCGTGCCGCGCGGCGACGGGTTCCGAAGGAGCTTCGACTGCGTGAGGATCTCGATCAGCTTCGACGACGACGGGGTCTCGCCGGTGAGCTGGACCTCGCGCGTCTTGCCGTTCGACTTCACCTGGAGTTGCTGCAGCCAGGTGCTGTCGGGAAGCAGCCGGGTGATCTCCTCCACATAGGCGAGCACCGGATAGTTCGCGTGCTTCTTGGTGAGCAGGAAGTTGTATTCGTTGACCTGGCGGTCGAGCTCCCGCGCGAGGCGATCGGCTTCCTGCGCCCCCTGTTGCGCCCTCGCGACCAGCGGCAGCAGCGCGATGACCGTCTCGCGCTTGCGCCACACGGGGATCAGCAACGCGAGGCCCAGGAGGATCGCCACCGCGGCGACGAGCGCGCGCTGCACGAGGCGCTCGCGCGCGCTCTCGCGCTCGCCGCGCTGCTCGGAGGGCAGCAGGTCGAGCGCGGCGGCTTCCGTGCCCAACGCGTCGCGCACCCCGACGCCCTGGACGTTCCCGCCGATCGAGCGCACGCGATCGACGCTCGCGTCGACCACCTCGCGCCGGGCGACGGCCAGTTGCAGAACGAGCTGCCCCGCCGCGGCGTCGCGCGAAAGCACGCGATAGTCGAAATACACCTCGTGCGCGGCGAACGGCGTGAGCCGGTCCATCTCGAAGGCGAGCACCTGCGGCAGGTTCTCCTCGGTCGCGGCGGGCATCGTGACGCGGCGCACGAGCGCTTCCCCGGGCCCGAGGCACAGCCGCACCCGGCCGCGCGCCTCTCCGGCGCGATCGAGCAGCGATTGCAGCGCCGCCCTCGCGCGGGCAGCGTCCTGGGCGGCGAGGTCGATGCGCGCCTCCGGACCCGCGAGCGAGGCGGGCGTGAGGAGGACGAGCTCGTTCGCCTCGAGCGCCACGTTGGGCACCTCCCCCGCGCCGCGCAACGCGGCGAAGCGCTCGTAGGCGACGTTCTTCAGCTCGCCGCTCCACCAGCGCCAGAACGCGGCGAGGCGGGAGCGCCAGGCGGGCACCGGCCTTGCGATCGGCAGATGCGTCGAGGCCATCAGGAATTCGCTCCACCGGGCTGGGACGGCTGGGCTACGGGCTGCGGAGGCATCGCGGTCGACTCGCTCCACGACAAGAACGTCACGGGCTTGCGCGGAGCCGGCCGCAACAGCGCCACCGCTTCGCGCGCGAAGTACGTTCCATTGTCGAGCTGCGCCTCGGACCGGATCGAGACCACCAGCGACGCGCCGGTGACGAAGGCGCCCGCCTGGGGCAACGCGGGCAACGGATCGCCGCTCGCCCGGGCGGCCTCGCGCTGCGCGATGTAGTCGTCCACGATCTCGGGCGTGAGCCCGGGAATGGCGAGAAGCACGTCGCGCGAGGCGGTCTGCGGATTCACGCCGGGTTGGTGGGAATACACGGTGATCGACGGGGCGATGCGGCGATACAACTCGGGTCGCATTCCGAGCACGAGCTGCAGCTCCTCTATGGCCTGGAAGGGCCCGTTGGCGGGTCGGTACGAAAGCCCGGCGGCCTTGTAGTCGTCCTCCTCGGCGCCGTGCAAACGCTTGAGCGAATCCGGGTCGCGCCAGTCGAGAACGGCATCGAGCAGGGCGTCGGCCTGGTCGTTGTTCAGGCCCACGGAGACGAAGAGCCCCTTGAGCAGCGCATCCGAAGCCGTGTTGATGTCGATTTTAGCAGACTCGTCGCGCATCACGACCCGCACCGGAACGCCGTCGAACTGCCATACGTGCGGCGCGCCATCGCGCTTCCAGATGTCGGGGGCGTTGTCGTTGCGATAGGCCTCGAACACCGCACGCTGGATGCCGGCATCGGCCGCCTCCTGCGCGCGCGCGATCGAGATCGAGTTGCCGATGATCATCGCCTCGGTGCGCCGGTCGAGGATGAAGCTCGCCGCGACCACGGAGAGGATGATGGCCGCCCACATGACGAGGATCAGGGCGACGCCCTGTTGGGAGCGGCGCATCAGCTCCTCCGCGGCAGGCAGCCGCGCTGCATCGCCGATTCCATGCAGCCGGCTTCCTCGCCGAGCATCAGGCGCACGGTCATGGTCGGGAGCGCGCGGCCGTCCGCGTCGCGCATTCGCACCCGGACCAGCATCGGCATGCGCGCCGGATACGGCCATTGGTCGAACCACTTCGGATCGGTGAAATCGTTCTCCGAGCCGAAGTACGAGAACTCGACGCTGGCGACGTCCTCGACCAGGATCGAGGGCTCGGCCGCCTCCAGCCCGCCGAAATCGGCGGCGTCCGGATCGGCCAGCACGCGCCGCATCACCAGGTTGCGATGCCCCGCGTGCTTCGGATCGTCCTCCACGGCGATGCCGACCAGCGCGAGCCCGCCCTGCGCGATCCCCGCCGGGCGCACGGAAACGAAGTGCAGCGCGCGGTCCCCGCCGTCGAAGGCGAAGCGCAGGGTGGTGGGATCCTTCCATCGCAAGGGGAACGTCTGGCCGATCTCGCGCCGCAGGAAGTTCTCCCCGAGGCGGCGGTCGCCGACGCGCTGGCCGTTGGCCGCGCCCGCGTCCCAGGCGCGAAGGCCGAACGTGATGCCGGAGTAGAGCAGCACCATCATCGCGCCCAGGAGGACGAGCGCGACGACGAGCTCGATGAGGGTGAAGCCGCGCTCGCCGCCGCGCGTCATGCCCGGCTCCCGAGTCCGAGGGTCGAGAGCGCGAGCGAACGGTCCTTGCCGTCGTCGCCGTGCCAGTCGACCTTCACCTCGATTCGATAGAGCTGGTAGGCGGAGGTGATGGGGTGCATCGGATCCGTCCCCTCGTCGTACCGGGTGACCGTCGTCGTCCAGTGGAAGCGGGGATCCTGCGCCTCTCCCTGGGAGATTCCCTCCTTGAGCGGCTCCTCCGCGCCGGCGTCGTCCAGGTGCGAGCGCGCGACCTCGAGGGCGCGCGAGCGCTCCTCGAGCGCACCCGCGTGCGTGAGGCCCTCGGAGAAGATCTCGTAGGCGGTGGAGAGCACGAGGGCGAGCAGCACGAAGGCGACGACCATCTCGATCAGCGTGAAGCCGCGGGCGCTGCGGCGCCTCGGCCGGTCAGTCCTCAATCCAGACCCTCCCGGTCAGCCAGTCGACATCCACGAGGTACTCGCGCTTGCCCGAGGCGACGGTGATGCGCCCGCCGGTCGAGCTGCCGTCCGGATAGAAACGGATCGCACCCTTGCGCTGGCTCGTCACCTCGCTCTCGGCGGTGTAGAGCTTGAGATCGATGCCGTCGGGCAGCTTGTGCGGCTCCTTGTCGCCGGCGACGAGGAACTCGCGCGCCTCGAGGTCGAGCGTGAGCGTCGCGTCGTGGCGCGTGGCCATCGCGGTGATCTGCGCCTGGCGAAGCCCCGAGGCGAGCGAGCGCGCGGCGGCCTTGAGATCGGCGCTCGAGGCGCCTCGCATCGGCACATTGAGGATGAGCGCGTAGATCGCCACCCCGATCACGAGCACGATGATCAGCTCGAGCAGCGTGAAGCCGCGGGACTTCGTCATGCGGGCGCTCCGCGCCGCGCGCCTCAATTCGTGACGTCGCGGTTCTCGCCGTCGCCGCCTTCCTTGCCGTCCGCGCCGAGCGAAAGGAGGTCGAACGGCTTGTTCGCCCCGGGCACCGTGTAGCGGTAGTCGTTGCCCCACGCGTCCTTCAGGTCGTCGTCCTTCACGTAGGGCCCGTCCCACTTGCTCTCGGTGCCGGGGGGCGCCTTGAGGAGCGCCTGCAGGTTGTCGGGATACTTGCCGACCTCGAGCTTGTACATCTCGATCTGCCCCACCAGGTGCTGGATGCGGATCCTCGCCTCCTGCGACTTCGCGCGCCCCATCTGCTCGAAGATCTTCGGGCCGATGAAGGCCATGAGCCCGGCGAGCAGGATGAAGACGATCACGATCTCGAGGATCGTGAAGCCGCGCTGGCGGCGGGAACGGGAAATGGTCATCGGGAACCTCTTCTAGCGGATCGGCACGTCGTAGACGGAGAGCATCGCCGAAAGGATGGAGATGATGATGAACCCGATGATGAGCGCCATCGTGACGATCACCACCGGCTGCAGCAGTGCGAGGGCGCGGCGGATCGCCACCTCCACCTCGCGGTCGTAGGTGTCGGCGACCTGCATGAGCATGTCGTCGAGCCGGCCCGTCTCCTCGCCCACGAGGATCATGTGCACGGCGAGCATCGGGAAGCGCCCCGTCTCCATCATGGGGCGGCCGAGGCCCCGGCCCTCCTTGAGCTCGCGGGCGACGCCGCCGATCGCCTCGGCGAGCCAGGTGTTGCTCATGGTCTCCCGCACGATCGCGATCGCGGAGACCAGCGTGACGCCGTTGCCGAGGAGCGTGCCCAGCGTGCGCGAGAAGCGCGCCATCTCGACCTTCGCGAACAGGTCGCCCACGGCGGGAGCGGTGACCATGCGGCGATCGAAGCGATAGCGCACCTCCGGCTCGCGCATCCGGATCGCCACGAAGTAGGCGACGAGCGCCATCCCGATCAGCATGAGCCAGCCGTAGTTGCGCATCGCATCGCCGGCGAACAGCACCGCCTTCGTCATCATCGGGATCGACTTCCCGGCCCCGGCGAAGATCGGCTTGAAGCGCGGCACCACGGCGCCCAGCAGGACGATCACGGCGATGATCGAGACCACCGCGAGGAACGCCGGGTAGGTGAGCGAGGCCTTCACGTTGTCGCGCAGCGCCTTCGAGCGCTCCATGTACTCGGCCAAGCGCAGGAGCACGTTGGGCAGGCTCCCGCCCGCCTCGCCCGCGCGGACCATGTTCACGTAGAAGCGCGTGAAGACGCCGCGCTGGGCCTCCAGCGCTTTCGACAGCGAGCTGCCGCCGCGCACCTCGTTGCGCAGCTTCGCGAGCAGCTCCGCCACTCTCGCGTTCGAGGCGAGGTTGATGAGGATCTCGAAGCTGCGGTCGAGCGGAAGCCCGGCCTTGAGCAGCGTGGCGAGCTCCCGCGTGACCACGGTCACGTCGTCCTGGGACACGCCGCGGCGCGTGAAGAGCGGTCGGCGCGCCGATATCGCGGCGCCGGCGGTCTTCGCCGCCCCCGCCTCCTCGGCGCGGATCGGGATGAGCCCCATCGCCTGGATCCGCGTCACGGCGGCGCTCGTGCTGGAGGCCTCGAGCACGCCTTCCTGCACCTCCCCGCCGGGATTCACCGCCTTGTACTGGTAGAACGGCACCGGCGGCGGGCCTTCATTCCTCGCGCGTGACGCGCAAGACTTCCTCGATGGTGGTCACGCCGACGAGCGCCTTGCGCAGGCCGTTCTCGAACATCGTCTCCATCCCTTCCATGATGGCGGCGGCGCGAAGGTCGCCGGCGGTCGCGTGGCGCATGATGAGCGAGCGCAGGTTGTCGCTCATGGTCATCACCTCGATGATGCACACGCGGCCCCAGTAGCCGGTGCCCGCGCATTCCGCGCAGCCCACCGGCTTGTAGAGCGTGATGTCGCCCTGCGGCACGTGGCGCCGCAGGTTCATCTGCTCGACCACCTCCGGCAGCGCCTTGTGCGGCGCGCGGCATTTCGGGCACAGGGTGCGCACCAGGCGCTGCGCCTGCACGCCGATCAGGGTGGAGGTGAGGAGATAGTCCTCCGCCCCCATGTCGAGCAGGCGGCTGATCGTAGACGGCGCGTCGTTGGTGTGCACCGTGGACAGCACGAGGTGGCCGGTGAGCGCGGACTGCATCGCGATGCTCACGGTCTCGACGTCGCGGATCTCGCCCACCATGATGATGTCGGGATCCTGGCGCACGATCGAGCGCAGCGCGTTCGCGAACGTGAGGTCGATCTGCGGCTTCACCTGGATCTGGTTGATGCCCGCCATCTGGTACTCGACCGGGTCCTCCACGGTGACGATCTTCACGTCCGGCTGGTTGAGGCGATCGAGGGCGGTGTAGAGCGTCGTCGTCTTGCCGCTGCCGGTCGGGCCGGTGACGAGGATGATGCCGTTGGGCTCCTCGAGGAGCCCGAGGAAGCGCTCGAGCGCGACGCCGTCGAAGCCGAGCGACTCGAAGTTGAGCGGGACGCCGCCCTTGTCGAGGATCCGCATGACGACGCTCTCGCCGTGCATCGTGGGCACGGTCGAGACGCGCAGGTCGATCTCCTTGCCCTGGATGCGCAGCTTGATCCGCCCGTCCTGCGGGAGCCGGCGCTCGGCGATGTCGAGGCTCGCCATGATCTTCACGCGCGAGATCACCGCGGCGGACAGGCGCCGGGGAGGCGACTCGACCTCGTGCAGCACGCCGTCGATGCGGTAGCGCACGATGAGGCGGTTCTCGAACGGCTCGATGTGGATGTCGGAGGCGCGCGACTCGACGGCCTTCGAGAGGACGAGGTTCACGAGGCGGATGACGGGCGCCTCCGAGGCGAGGTCCTTCAGGTGCGCGACGTCGCCCAGGTCCTCTTCCTCGTTGCGCGTCTCGATGTTGTCGACGATCGCGCCCATGGACGAGCGCCCGCCGCCGTAGAGGCGCTCCAGCGCGGCATCGATCTCGTTCGGTGCGGCGATGTAGAGGCGCACGCGCTTGCCCGCCGCCATCTGCACGGCGGAGAGCACGAAGGAATCCGTGGGGTCGGCTACCGCGAGGGCGACCTCGTCGTCGTCCTCGCGCAGCGGGACCGCCTGCGCATCGCGGAGGAATTTCGCCGGGAGGCGCTCCTCGAGCAGCGGCAGCTCGGGAAAATCCGCCGCGGCGGCGATCGGCACGTCCAGCTGGTCGGCCAGCGCGTCCGCGAGGTCGCGGCCCGATACCATCCCCAGCCGCTGGAGGATCACTCCCAGCTTGTCCCGGTTGCCCCCTTCCTGAAGCTTCAGCGCGCGCTCCAGGTTGGCGGGATCGAGCTTGCCGCGCTCGACGAGGATTTCACCGAGGCGCTTGGGCAACGGGGGGACTCCCTGATCTAAACATTTGAAAATTATACCGTCCGGACGCCAAAAAAGAGCGGGCGGTTACCCGCCCGCGTCAATGGCCTCTAGAGCCAGCAATCACAATTGGCGCAAGTTGGAGGACCCGCGGCGTAAAAGGTTCCTACACCCGCCTTCCGTTCGGCCTACATCAAAAAAAAGCGGGCCCGGGGGCCCGCTTGAAATGGAAGCCGCGCGCGCGGCCCCCGGCCTCTACGAACAGTCCCTATTCGACACGCTCGCCGTGCAGGCTCAGGTCGAGACCTTCGCGCTCCTCTTCCTCGGTCACGCGCAGGCCGATCACCATGTCGATGATCTTGAGGAGGATGAAGCTGCCCACGCCGCTCACCACGAGGGTCGTGGCGACCGCGCCCACCTGCACCATCAAGCTGCCGTCGACGCCGCTGATCTCCCTCACGTTCAAGGGGCCGGTCAGGAGGGCGCCGACGATCCCGCCGATGCAATGCACGCCGAACGCGTCGAGCGAGTCGTCGTAGCCGAGCGCCTTCTTGAGGCTCGTCGCCGCGAAGAAGCAGATCACGCCGGCGGCGATGCCGATCACGAAGGCGCCGGTCACGCCGACGAAGCCGGACGCGGGCGTGATCGCCACCAGCCCCGCCACGGCACCCGAGGCAATGCCCAGGACCGAGGGTTTCCCCTTCGTCATCCACTCGGTGAACATCCACGCGAACGCGGCCACGGCGGTCGCGAGCTGCGTGACGGCCATCGCCATGCCGGCGCGACCGTCGGCGGCCACCGCGGAGCCCGCGTTGAACCCGAACCAGCCCACCCACAGCAGCGAGGCGCCGATCACGGTGAGCGTGAGGTTGTGCGGAGCCATCGGCTCCCTGCCGTAGCCCAGGCGCTTGCCGAGCACGAGAGCGCACACGAGGCCGGCGATACCGGCGTTGATGTGCACGACCGTCCCGCCCGCGAAGTCGAGGACGCCCTTTCCCGCCCAGTAGCCGGTGGGCTCCCACATCATGTGCGCGATCGGCGAGTAGATGAGCAGCGACCACAGCCCGATGAACCAGAGCATCGCCGAGAACTTCATGCGTTCCGCGAAGGCGCCGGCGATGAGGCCCGGGGTGATGATCGCGAAGGTCATCTGGAACATCATGTAGACCGATTCCGGGATGGTGGTGCCGAGGTGGCTCACCGTGAGCTTCCCGGCTTCCTTCTGGAAGAGCATTCCGTTCAGGAACAACCGGTCCAGGCTGCCGAAGAACGATCCGCCGGGCGTGAACGCGATGCTGTAGCCCGCGATCACCCAGAGGATCGTGACGAGGCAGGTGATGGCGAAGCTTTGCATCAGCGTGGCGAGCACGTTCTTCTTGCGCACCATGCCGCCGTAGAACAGCGCCAGGCCCGGGATCGTCATCATCAGCACGAGCGCGGTGGAGGTGAGCATCCACGCGTTGTCGCCGCTGTTGATCTTGTCGACGCCCACCAGCACGGGAGCCGTCGGGGCCGCTGGAGCCGCGGCCGCTGGGGCCGCGGCCGCAGGGGCGGCAGGAGCCGCTTCGGCAGGTGCGGCGGTGGGCGCAGGGGACGTGGCGCTGGGGGCCTCGTCCGCTTTCTTTTCCTGTGCGAAGGCGCTGCCCGCGAACGCGAGCGCCGCGCTAAGCGCGAGCAGGGTGAATAGCCGTTTCATTGTGTCGTTCCCCCTTAGAGTGCTTCGGCGCCGGTCTCGCCGGTGCGGATGCGGACGACCTGCTCGAGGTCGAAGACGAAGATCTTCCCGTCGCCGATCTTCCCGGTCTTGGCGCTCTTCTCGATCGCCTCGATGGTGCGATCGAGGAGCGCCGTGTCGATGGCGACCTCGACCTTCACCTTGGGAAGGAAGTCCACCACGTACTCGGCGCCGCGGTAGAGCTCGGTGTGCCCCTTCTGGCGCCCGAAGCCCTTCACCTCCGTGACGGTGATGCCCTGCACGCCGATCGCCGAGAGCGCCTCGCGCACCTCGTCGAGCTTGAAGGGCTTGATGATGGCCGTGACCATTTTCATTGGGATCTCCCGGGCTTAGAACGTGTGTGCGTACGAGACGAAGCCGACCAGGCGATCGCGGCCCCAGTCCTTTCCCTTGACGGTATAGAGCGCGCTCTCGGCATTGGTACCCTTGTAATAGGCGCCGACGTTGAACCCGTTGCCGAAGTCGTACGTCGCGCCGCCCTTCCAGACCGTGTAGGAGAGGTCGTCGTTGTTGAAGCCGCTCGATTGCGTGCCCTTGTAGCGCTGGTGGCCGAGCACGCCGTTCAGGGTGAGGGCGGGGAGCATCGGCAGCGGATAGTTGAGGTCGAGCTCGATGTAGTCGGAGCCCTTGCTCTCCGGGACGCCGAACGTGTTGTTGAACGAATACGAGTACTTCAGCGAGGCGATGCCGTAGCTCACCCCCGCGTACACCTCGTCCGTGTTGGGCTTCGGATTGAAGGCGCCGGAGCTCGGGTACTCGTAGCGCAGGTACCCCACGTCGAGCGTCCAGTCCTTCACGAACTCCCACCGGTAGCCGCCGTAGATGTCCCATTCGACGTTGGCGTTGGTGGAGAAGCCGTTGGCGTCGGCGGTGTCCTTGAGCCACTTGATGTTGGAGAGGAACGTGCCGAGGTAGAACCCGCTCTTGTGCGCGAAGTCCAGGTTGAACTGCGCGGCCGGGTCTTCCGACGACTGCGCGATGCCGCGGTACTCGTACTCGCTGTAGACCGCGAGCTTGGGCGTCAGGGTGTAGTCGGGCGCCGGCGCATCCTCGGCATGCGCGGCGAGGCTCGCGAACGCGAACGGTGCGGCGCCAAGGGCGAGCGCTTGGGACAGCTTGGGCATGTTGATATCCTTGTGGCGGTTGGGGAAGAACGACGACGACTCGGCGGGGAATAGCAGCAAGCGTGCCAGTCGATTCCGCTTCCCAACGCACTGTTTCCAAACGAGTCGCCGGCGCGGGCTCGGCCCCGCGCACCTGCCCTGTGCGCTCTTGCGGCGCGCGGCACCAATCGGGTGCGCAGGGCCGGGGCCGCGCACCGCGCCGGGCGCGTCAACCGTCGCCGCCCATCGGGAATTGAGATGAACGAGAAATTGTTGAGCGAACTGAGCGCGCGCCTCGCGGAGCTCGCCGCGTCGAACCCGGCGAAGGATCTCGAGCGCAACATGCGCGGCATGCTGTCGAGCGCTTTCGCGCGCATGGACCTGGTCACGCGCGAGGAATACGACGCGCAGGCGCAGGTGCTCGCGCGCGCGCGGGAGAAGCTCGCGGCCCTCGAGGCGCGCATCGCGGATCTCGAATCGCGGCCCGGTTCGCCCCACACGTCCGGCTGACGGAGCGCTCCTCGCGAGGGCGCCCGCCGATCGCGAGGGAGCGTCGCAATGAACGTCGCCGTGGTCTACAGCCGCGGGCTCGCGGGTCTGGAGGCTCCGCTCGTGCGCGTCGAGGCGCACGTCGGCAACGGCCTTCCGTCCTTCCACATCGTCGGCCTTCCCGAGACGGAGGTGAAGGAAGCGCGCGATCGCGTGCGCGCGGCGCTGCAGACGGCCGGGTTCGAGTTTCCGCAGCGGCGCATCACCGTGAACCTGGCACCCGCCGACCTTCCCAAGGAGAGCGGGCGCTTCGATCTTCCCATCGCCATCGGCATCCTCGCGGCGACGGGACAGGTGCGGGAGCGCGAGCTCGCCTCGCTCGAGTTCGCCGGGGAGCTCGCGCTATCGGGGGAGCTGCGGCCGATCCGCGGCGCGCTCGCGATGACGTTCAGCGCCCATCGCGACGGGCGCGCCTTCGTCCTTCCCGCGGCCGTGGCGGCGGAGGCGGCGCTCGCGCGCGGCGCGACCATCCTTCCCGCGCGCTCGCTGGGCGAGGTGTGCGCGCATCTCGACGGCCGCACGGCGCTCGAGCCCTGGCGCGGCGTGAGCCGGCGACACGAGCCCGCCTATCCGGATCTCGCCGACGTGCGGGGCCAGTCGGCGGCGCGGCGCGCGCTGGAGATCGCGGCGGCCGGCGGCCACTCGATCCTCCTGTCCGGGCCGCCCGGGACGGGCAAGACCATGCTCGCGGTGAGGTTCCCCGGGATCCTGCCGCCCATGCGCGAAGAGGAGGCGCTCGAGGCCGCGGCGGTGCAAAGCCTCGCGGCCGGCGCGTTCTCGCCGGAGCGCTTCGGCGTGCGTGCGTTCCGCGCGCCGCACCACACCGCCTCGGGCATCGCGCTCGTGGGCGGCGGCTCGCCGCCGCGGCCCGGGGAGATCTCGCTCGCGCACCTCGGCGTGCTGTTCCTCGACGAGCTGCCGGAGTTCAACCGCAGCGTGCTCGAGGTCCTGCGCGAGCCGCTCGAGTCCGGGCGCATCACGATCTCGCGCGCGGCGCGGCAGGCCGATTTCCCCGCGCGCTTCCAGCTCGTCGCGGCGATGAACCCGTGCCCCTGCGGCTACCTGGGGCACCACAACGGCAAGTGCCGCTGCAGCGCGATGCAGATCGCGCGATACCGCGACCGCATCTCCGGGCCGTTCCTGGACCGCATCGACGTGCACGTCGAGGTGCCGGCGCTTCGCGACGAGGAGCTGCTCGGCGCGCGCGGCGGCGAGAGCTCGGCCGCAGTGCGCGAGCGCGTGGTGCGGGCGCGCGAGGCGCAGATCGCTCGCCAGGGCCGCGCGAACGCGCAGATCACCGGCCGCGAGGCCGAAGAGGTCGCCCCGGTGGAAGGCGAGGCGCGAACCCTGCTGCGCGATGCCGTCGTGCGCCACCGGCTTTCGGCCCGTGCGCACCACCGCGTGCTCCGGATGGCGCGCACGGTCGCGGATCTCGAGGGCTCGCGCGCGCTGCACGAGCGCCACGTCGCCGAGGCGCTGCTCTATCGCGCGAGCCCGGCGCCGCCCGCGCTCGCCGCCGTCACTGGGTGAAGGTGCCGCGCTTGTTGACGATCGAGGCCTCGACGTAATCGAGCCCGGTGTGGTCGTCCTTCGAATAGCTCAACTTCACGCCGCCCAGGTCGTAGTCGCGCATGGATTCGAGGCCCGCGATGAAGGAGGCGCGCGTCGGGTTGCGCCCGGCGCGGCGCAGGCCCTCCACCAGCACCTTCGCCCCGGCGAAGCCTTCCATCGCCATGTGCGAGATCACGAAGTCCGGGTGCCCCGCGGCGAGGTGGTGCAGCTCCAGGCCCAGGCGCGTCGTCATGTGCGCCGGGTTGGGAAAGACCTGCATCACGATCATGCCGTGCTTCACGTCGCCCAGGTCGTTCAGGAACGACTGCGAGCTCAGGTTCGAGAGCGTCACGATCTGCGTCCCGCCGAGGCCCGCCGCGCGCACCTTGCGCACCAGGTTCGCGAGCGGCTTCGAGTGGCCCGCGGTCACGATCGCCTGGGGCTGCAGCGCGATCACCTTCGCCGCCGCATCGTTGGTGTCGCCCTTCTTGCGGTCGTAGGAGAAGACGCCGGCCGGCTGCAGGTGCGCCGCCTTCATTCCCTTGAGGTAGCCGGCGAGGCAGTCCGCGCCGAACGAATCGTTCACGTGCACGATCGCGATCTGCGTGATGCCCTCGGCGGCGAGCTGCGCGATGGCGTCCTCGGCCTCGTTCTGGTAGCGGCTGCGCACGTTGAAGACCAGCGGGTTCACCGGCTCGTGCAGCGCGATCGCGCCGGTGGACGGCGCGATGAGCGGCGTGCCGGTCGCCTTGATCACCGGCAGGATGGCGAGGTTCTGCGGGGTGCCCCGGGTGAGGAAAAGCGCGAAGACGCCCTGGGCGATGAGCTTCTTCGCGTTCTCGGCGGCGCGCTTCGGGTCGAAGGCGTCGTCGAGCGATTCGAGGCGGATCTTGCGACCGTAGACCCCGCCGTTCGCGTTCACCCAGTCGAGGTAGAGCTTGGCGCCTGCGGTCTGCTCGCGCACCTCGCCGCCGATGGCGCCCGAGAAGCTCGACGTCTGCCCGATCAGGATCTCGTTCGCCGTGACGCCCTGGGCCCGGGAGGCCAGGGGAAAGGCCAACATCGCCAGCACTGCGAGCACGGTCCAACGCATGCGCATCCTCCGTTTTTTGCAGGACCGTGGGGCGCCGGTCCGTCGGTTCGTCCTTGGGGCTCATCGGACGTTATGCGACCGAGTATCGGAGAGTTAACGCGGGTTAGCTGTGACGCAGTTCACAAACCGCGCCGGAAGCCGGCCTGCCGCGGCCGGCCCGTAGAATGGCGGGATGCGCCCCGTCGCGATCGCCCGCTCGCCCGACTGATGCCGCATCGCATCGGCTCCCGGCGGGGACGCGCCGGATTCGCCGCGCTCCTCGCATCCCTTGCCACGCTCGGGCCCTTTTCCATCGACGCGTACCTGCCCGCGTTCGACGGGATCCGCGCCTCGCTCGGCGCTTCGCAACTCCAGATCCAGCAAACGCTCTCGGGCTACCTCTTCGCGTTCGGCGTGATGTTCCTCTTCCACGGCGCGCTCTCCGACAGCTTCGGACGCCGCCCGGTCATCCTGTGCGCGCTCTTCGTCTACGCGCTCGCCTCGCTCGCCGCGGCGCTCACCGGCTCCGTGAACGGGCTCATCGCGTGGCGCATCGTGCAGGGGCTTTCCGTCGGCGCGGGAATGGTGGTGGGCCGCGCGATGATCCGCGATCTCCTCGGGCCGGAGGACGCGCAGCGGCTGATGTCGCTCGTCACGCTCTTCTTCGGGCTGGCGCCCGCGGTGGCGCCCGTGATCGGCGGCTGGCTCTTCGCCGAGCTGGGCTGGCGCTCCATCTTCTGGTTCCTCACCGCGGTGGGATTGCTGCTTTTCCTCGTGAGCTGGAAGCTCCTGCCGGAGACGCATCCGCATTCGAGCCGCCAGCCGTTCCACGTGCGCGCGCTCCTCAAGGGATACGAGGAAGTCGGCGTGAACCGCCGCTTCCTGCTGCTCTCGCTCGCCGCCGGGTTCAACTTCAACGCGTTCTTCCTCTACATCGTCTCGGCGCCGGTCTTCCTCGGCATCCACCTGGGGCTCGGGCCGCGGCAATACGCGTGGCTCTTCATCCCCTGCATCGCCGGGATCATCGCCGGTGCCCAGCTTTCCGGGCGCGCGGCGGGGCGGCTCGCGCCGCGCGACACGGTGAAGTACGCCTACGCGTTCATGGCTGTGGCCGCCGCTTCGAACCTCGCCTACGCCTTCGCCGCGCCTCCTTCGCTGCCCTGGGCGGTGCTGCCGCTCATGGTGTACGGCGTCGGCTTCGCGATGGCGATGCCTTCGATCACGCTCACCACCCTCGAGCTCTTCCCGACGCGGCGGGGGATGGCGGCCTCGCTGCAGGGCTTCGTCTCGGGCATGGTCAACACGCTCACGGCGGGAATCGTCTCGCCGGCGCTGTCGGCGGACACGCGCTCGCTCGCGCTCGGCATGGCGGGCATGATGCTCGCGGGCGGCCTGTGCTGGGTCGCCTACCTGCGGACGACGGACCGCAGGCGCTCGCCGGCCCCGGCGGGCAGCGCGCCGTGAACGCGACCTCGCCATCGGACCCGTTCCGCCTCCTGCAGGACGGGGACGCGCAGGGCGCGCTGCGCGAAGCCTCTGCGATCGCCGCCTCCGAACCCGCCAATGCGCGAGCGCATCTCGCCGCAGGCATCGCGCTGCGCGCGATGGGCCGCCTGGAGGAAGCGCGGCAAGCCCTGGAGCGCGCCGTGCGCCTCGCGCCGAACGACTATGCGCCGCACTACGAGCTCGGCGTCCTTCTCGACGCCGCGAGCCGCCCGGAGCACGCACTCGCGAGCTTCGAGCGTTGCGCGGCCTTGCGCCCGGGCTTCGCCCCCGCGCATTTCGCCGCCGGCCTCGCGGCCTACCGGCTGCGCGACTGGACGCGGGCGTCGATGCATTTCTCGCGCGTGCTCGACGCCGACCCGCGCAACGTCGAGGCGCTCGTGAACCTCGCCCAGTGCCGCGCGGAGCAGGACCGCCCCGACGAGGCCGCGTCCCTCCTGCAGCGCGCGATCGAGCTGGAGCCCCGGGCGGGGAGCGCGCGCTACGCGATGGGCTGGCTGCTCGGACGCCTCGGAAAGCGTGAGGCGGCCCTCGCGCGGTACGAAGAGGCGCTGCTGCGCAATCCCGACCACGTGGACGCGCTGCGGATGGTAGGCCGCCACGAGGTTTCCCGCGGCAACTACGCGCGCGCCGCCGGGCTCTACGCGAGGGGCGCGGCGCTCGAGCCGGGCGACGCCGACCTGCCGCTCTACGCCGCGCAGGCGCTGCTCCTCGTCGGCCGGTGGAGCGAGGCGTGGCCCTGGTACGCGCGGCGCGACTCGAGGATCGCCTTCGAGGCGGCCGAGCGCGCGGCGGGGCGAACGTACCGCGTCCCGGCGCCCGCGGAGCTGCGCGGCCGCGAAGTGTGGGTGCTCGGCGAGCAGGGCCTGGGCGACATCCTTTTCTTCCTGCGCTTCGCGCCGCGCCTGCGCTCCTTCGGCGCGAGCGTGGGCTTCGCCGGGGACCGCAGGCTCCATTCGATCCTCGAGCGCACGCGCGCGTTCGATCGCCTCGCCGAGGCGGCGCCCGTGGACGCGATCCGCATCCTCGCGGCGGACCTGCCGCTCGCGCTGGGAGCCGGCGAGGACGTCTTCGCCGCGTCGCTGCATGCGCCTGCGGATGCCGCGCGCGCGTCGGCGCTGCGCGAGCGCCTCGCCGCGGCGGGCCCGCGCCCCTGGATCGCCGTCACGTGGCGCAGCGGCACGCCGCGCGAGCAGTCGGCCGAAGCGCTCTCGAAATTCGTCGCGCCGCGCGAGCTGTTCGGCGCGCTGGCGGGCTCGCCCGGGACCGTCTTCGCGTTCCAGCGCGGCGCGCGGCCTGAAGAGCTCGCCACCGCGCGCGAAGCGCTGCGAGGGCCGGTCCACGACCTCTCGGGCGAGAGCGAGGACCCGGAAGATGCGCTCGCCGTAACCTGCCTGGTCGACCGCCACGTCGGCGTGAGCAGCACGAACATGCACCTGGCCGCGCTCGCCGGCGCGACCGCGGAGGTGCTGATCCCGTTTCCTCCCGAATGGCGCTGGCGTCCCGAAGGCGTCTCGCCGTGGTTTCCCGGCTTCCGCGTTCTGCGCCAGTCCCGCGATGGCGATTGGTCCGAGGCGCTCGCCGCGTTGCGCGGCTAATCCCGCTACCTCAGTACTGCTCCCACGGCAGGCCTTCCACGCGCCAGCCGTTGCGCGAATTGCGGTGGTGCTTCTCGTCGAGCTCGCCCTCGAAGCCGTACAGCACGTTCATCACGTGGCGGAATCCCGCCTTCTCCAGCACCCCGCCCGCTTCCACGCTGCGGTTGCCGCTGCGGCAGATGAGCACCACCGGGCGGTCGTGGAAGTTGGCGCCGGCGATCTTCTTCACCTGGCCGACGAAGTGGGGGTTGAGCTCCCAGTCGGCGCCGTCGTACCAGGGAACAATCATCGCGCCCACGGCGTGGCCCACGAACATGTACTCCATCTCGCTGCGGCAATCGACGAAGATCGCGTCGGGACGGTCCTTCAGGTACTGGTACGCCTGCTTCGGCTCGAGGTGCTCCATAGGCTTTCCATTATAGGACCGGCGTAGAATCGTCGTCCATGAACGCGCCCGACCAGCCCTTTCCCTTCGACGCTGCGGTGACGCAGGCCGCGCGGCGCATCGGCGAGCGCCTCGTCGCATGGCGCCGCGATTTCCACCAGAACCCCGAGCTCGGCAACCGCGAGCTGCGCACGGCGAAGATCGTCGCCGACCACCTGCGCGCCCTCGGCTTCGACGTGGTGCAGGAGAAAGTGGCACATACCGGCGTGGTCGGCCTGCTGAAAGGCGGCCTTCCGGGCCCGGTCGTCGCCCTGCGCGCGGACATGGACGCGCTCCCGGTGGTCGAGGAAGTGGACGTGCCGTTCGCGAGCAAGGTCCGCACCGAGTGGAACGGGCAATCCTGCGGCGCGATGCACGCCTGCGGCCACGATGCGCACACCGCGATCCTGATGGGCGTCGCCGAGGTGCTCGCGGGTCTGCGCGAGAGGATCCCGGGATCGGTGAAGTTCATCTTCCAGCCCGCGGAGGAGACGCCGCCCGCGGGCGAGAACGGCGGCGCGAGCATGATGATCGAGCAAGGCTGCCTCGAGAACCCCGGCGTGGGAGCGATCTTCGGCCTGCACATCACCTCGATCCAGCCCACGGGCAGGATCGGCTACCGGCCCGGGCCCTTCATGGCCTCCGCCGACGACTTCCGCGTGTTCGTGCGCGGAACGCAGACCCACGCGGCGATGCCCTGGCGCGGTGTGGACCCCATCGTCGTGAGCTCGCAGATCGTGCTGGGCCTGCAGACGGTGGTCTCGCGCCGGCTGAACATCACGAAGGAGCCCTCGGTGGTCACGGTGGGCGTCTTCCAGGGCGGCGTGCGCCACAACATCATTCCCGAAGAGGTGAAGCTCGAGGGAACCATCCGGACCTTCGACGAGGAACAGCGCGAGGAGATCCACGAGCACGTGAAGCGCATCTCGGAGATGATCGCGGCGGCCGGCGGCGCGAAGGCGACGGTGCACATCCACCGCTGGTACGACGTCACCGTGAACGATCCCGCGCTCACCGAGTGGTCCGTTCCGACGCTCGGCCGCGTCGCCGGCGATGCGAACGTCGGCGTGATCGACAAGATCTGCGGCGCCGAGGACTTCTCCTTCTACCAGAAGAGAGTTCCGGGCTTCTTCTACTTCATGGGCTGCACGCCGCCGGATCGCGACCCGTCCACGGCCGCGCCCAACCACAGCCCGCGCTTCTACGTCGACGAGGATTGCCTGCCGCTCGGAGTACGCACGCTCGCGGCGCTCGCGCTCGACTGGCTCGCCGCCAACGCGTAGCCGGGCGCTCGACGTGCGGGGCCCGGCTCCTCCGCTCGACGCCGCGATCGAACGGGCGGCGCGGCTCTACGAGGCCGGCAACCTGGAAGCCGCCCGCTCGCTCTGCGAAGACATCCTTCGCGCCGATTCGCATCACTTCTACGCGCTGCACCTGCTCGCCACCATCGCCGCGCTGCGGGGCGAGCACGAGGAGTGCGTGCGTCTCGCCTCGCGGGCGATCCAGGCCAACCCGCGCAACGCCGAGGCGCTCTCCAATCGCGGCTCGGCGCTGCGCGCCCTGTGCCGTTTCGGCGAGGCGCTCGCCGACTACGATCGCGCGCTCGCCCTGGCGCCCCGGTCCGCCGCGATCCTCAACAACCGCGGCGTCACCCTGGCCGCCCTCGGACGCCACCGCGAGGCCGTCGAGTGCTACGACCGCGCCGTCGAGCTGGAACCGAAGTATGCCCGCGCGCGCCACAACCGCGGCCTCTCGCGCCTCATGCTGGGCGTCTTTCCGGACGCGTGGGACGACTACGAGTGGCGCTGGCCCGGCGGCGAGACGCCGAGCGGGCTGCGCCCCTTTCCCTTTCCGGCTTTCCAGGCCGCCGACTTCGGCAAGGGACACCGGGTGGCGCTGTGGTGCGAGCAGGGGCTGGGCGACAACCTCGCGTTCTCCACGCTCGCCGAGGAGATGGCGCGGCGCGGCGAGTCGTTCGTGCTGGAGGCCGATCGCCGCCTGGTCCCCGCGATCCTGCGCGCGCATCCCGGCTGGAACGTCGTAACGCGCGAGGATTCGCCGAAGGAGTTCCTGCCGTGCGACCGCCACCTGCCGCTCGGCTCGCTCGGCGGGCTCTTCCGCAGGAGCCTGCAGGCCTTCGCCGCCCAGCCGCGCGCGTTCCTCGCGGGCGACGGCGCTCGCTCGGAGGGCTACCGCGCGCGCATCGCGGACGGCGCCCGCCGGCCGGTCGGCATCTCGTGGCGCACGTTCCAGGCCCAGGGGCGCGGCTACTACGAGCGCACGCGCTCGGCGCCGCTCGCGGCGTTCCGCGACCTCTCGCGCATGCCCGGCATTCGCCTGGTCGACCTGCAGTACGGAGACACGGGTGCGGAGCGGGAGGCATTCGCGCAGGATGCCGGCGATCTCACGCGCATCGAGGAGCTGGACCTCTACGACGACCTGGACGGCCTCGTCGCCCTCATCGCGGCGTGCGACGCGGTGGTGACGACGGACAACGCGACCGCGCATCTCGCGGGCGCGGCCGGCAAGCGCACGCTTCTCCTCTACCTGTCCGCGAATGCGCCCTCGCACTACTGGGCGCGGACGGCCGACGGGAGGAGCCGCTGGTATCCCTCGGTGGAGATCGTCACCGCGCGCGAGATGGACACCTGGCAGCGCGTCCTGAGCCGCGTGCAGCAGCTCCTCGCCACCCTCTAGCGATTGCCGGGCACGAGCCTCTCGAGGCCCTCGAACAGGAAGTGCACCACGAGCGCGAGCCCAGCGGCCGGAAGGGCGCCCGCGAGGAGCGTGACGTCGTCGTTCAGCGCGAGCCCCTGCGCGATCCGCTCGCCGAAGCCTCCCGCGCCGATGAAGGCGGCGATGGTGGCGGTGCCGACGTTGATCACCGCGGCCACCTTCACGCCGGCGAGGATCATGGGCAACGCGAGCGGAAGCTCCACGTGCAGGAGCGTCGCGCGGCGCCGGAGCCCGAGCGCGGTCGCGGCCTGCACGAGTCCCGCGGGCACGCCCGCGAGGCCCGCGTGCGTGTTGCGCACGATCGGCAGGAGCGCATAGAGGAAGAGCGCGAGCATCGCGGGCTTCACGCCGATGGATCCGGTGAGCGGGATGAGGAACGCGAGGAGCGCCAGCGCCGGGATCGTCTGCACGACGCCCGTCGCGACGAGGATCGGCTGCGCGGCGGCGCGCGAACGCGCGGCGACGATCCCCAGCGGAATCCCGAGCAGCGCCGCGCCGGCGAGCGAGACGAAGACGAGGATCGCGTGCTCCCGGAGCAGCCGCCCGAAATCCGGCGCGAACACCGCCGCGAGGAGCCCGCGCCGCGCCTTGCCGGGGCCGGCGCCCAGGAAGCGCGCCGCGATGGTCGCGAAATCGAGGTGGCCGAGCTCGGCCTCGCCGTTCATGCGGATCATCGTGCGCGCGTCGATGCGCCCCTCGAGCGCGCGGATCGCCGCCCAGGCCTGCGGATGGCGCGCGGGCACGTCGAGGCGATGGAGCAGCACCGCGTCGTAGCGCGGAAAATAGCCGCGGTCGTCCTGGAGCACCGCGATGCCGTACTTCGCGATCTTCGCGTCGGTCGAGTAGAGGTCGATCGCGTCGACCTCGCCGGCAGCGAGCGCCTCGTAGGCGAGGCCGTGGTCGAGCCCGAGCGGCGTCGCCTGCGGGAGCGAGTACGCGGCCTTCAGCCCCGGCCAGCCGTCGCGCCGGCCGAGGAACTCGTGGGAAAAGCCCAGGCGCAGCTTCGGGAACCGCGCGAGATCCGAGATCTTCGCGATGCCGTGCTCGCGCGCGAAATCGCCGCGCACGCCGATCGCGTAGCTGTCGGAGAACCCGAGCGGCACCGAGGCCGCGAGGCCGCGCGCACGCAATCGCTCGTCGATCTCCGCGAGCGTGAGGTCGTGCCCGGCGCCGAGGATCTCGCGCGCGATGGTGCCGGTGTACTCGGGATAGACGTCGATCGCCCCTTGCTCGAGCGCCGCGACGAGGATCGCGGTATTGCCGAGGCCCGGATGGTGCTCCGCCGGGGCGCCGGCCGCGCGCGCCGCCTGCGTGACGATCTCGCCCAGGATGTAGGACTCGGTGAATCGCTTCGAGCCCACGGCGAGGCGAGGCTCCGCCGCGCAGGCGCCGGCCGCGACGAGCGAGCCGAGGATCCATGCCACGAGGAACGCGCGCATCGGCCCATGATAAGATAGTCCCACGCGCCGATTTGATCGTCAGCTTGCGGGCGCGCTAAAAATGCCGCTAAAGCGATCGGACCTGAAACCCGTTCGCTGCACTGACGGGTTTTTTCATTTGGGGACGGGTCGAGCTCGATGCCGACCGTGACCTGTCCGCCGGGGACAGGCCACGAATCGATGCCGGATGCGCCCTGTCCCCCCGAGAACATGGACCAGACGATCGCCGCACGCCCCGCCCGAATCGCCGCCCTCCACGAGGCGCTGAAGCAGCGCATCCTCGTGCTCGACGGCGCCATGGGCACGATGATCCAGCGCGAGGGCCTGTCCGAGGCCGATTACCGCGGCGAGCGCTTCGGCGAGTGGAAGAAGGACCTGCGCGGCAACAACGACCTGCTGAACCTCACCCGCCCCGGCGTGATCCGCGCGATCCACGAGCAGTACCTGGCGGCGGGCGCGGACATCCTCGAGACCAATACCTTCAATTCGACCGCGATCTCGCAGGCCGACTACGGGCTCGAGGGGCTCGCGGCGGAGCTCAACCTCGCCGGGCGCGCGCATCGCGCGGGAGGCGGCCGATTCGTTCGGCGCGCGGACGCCGTCGCGGCCCCGCTTCGTCGCCGGCGTGCTGGGCCCGATGAACCGCACGCTCTCGCTCTCGCCCGACGTGAACGATCCGGGCTTTCGCGCGGTGACCTTCGACCAGGTGAAGGACGCCTACCGCGTCGCGGTGCAGGCGCTCGCCGAGGGCGGCGTCGATCTCCTCCTCGTCGAGACGATCTTCGACACGCTGAACGCGAAGGCCGCGCTCTTCGCGATCGACGAGCATTTCGAGGCGTCGGGGGTGCGGCTCCCGATCATGGTCTCGGGCACGATCACCGACGCCTCGGGCCGCACGCTCTCGGGACAGACCGTGGAAGCCTTCTGGAACTCGGTGCGCCACGCCCGCCCCCTTTCCATCGGCTTCAACTGCGCGCTCGGCGCGAAGCAGCTGCGGCCGCACGTCGAGGAGCTCGCGCGCATCGCCGACGTCTACGTCTCGGCGCACCCCAACGCGGGCCTCCCGAACGCGATGGCGGAATACGACGAGCGCCCCGAGGAGACCGCCGCCTACCTCCGCGAATGGGCGCAGAGCGGCTGGCTCAACATCACCGGCGGCTGCTGCGGGACCACGCCCGACCACATCCGCGCGATCGCCGAGGCGGTGGTCGCCTCGAAGCCGCGCACCGTGCCGCGCTTGCCGCCGCGGCTGCGCCTGTCCGGCCTCGAGCCGCTCGGCATCGGCGACGACTCGCTCTTCGTGAACGTGGGCGAGCGCACCAACGTCACCGGCTCCAAGGCCTTCGCGCGACTGGTCCTCGCCGGCGACTACGCGCAGGCGCTCTCGGTCGCGCGCCAGCAGGTGGAGAACGGCGCGCAGGTGATCGACGTGAACATGGACGAGGCGATGCTCGACTCGCAGGCGGCGATGACGCGCTTCCTGCAGCTCGTGGCGGTCGAGCCCGACATCGCGCGCGTGCCCATCATGATCGACAGCTCGAAGTGGAGCGTGATCGAGGCGGGGTTGAAGTGCGTGCAGGGCAAGTCGATCGTGAACTCGATCTCGCTGAAGAGCGGGGAGGCCGAGTTCGTCCAGCAGGCGAAGCTCGCGCGGCGCTACGGGGCGGCGGTGGTGGTGATGGCCTTCGACGAGAAGGGCCAGGCCGACACGCTGGAGAGGAAGACCGCGATCTGCGAGCGCTGCTACCGCATCCTCACCGGGAAGGTCGGCTTCCCGCCCGAGGACATCATCTTCGACCCGAACATCTTCGCGACCGCCACCGGCATCGAGGAGCACAACCGCTACGGGCTCGACTACCTCGAGGCGGTGGCGTGGATCCACCGGCACCTCGCGCACGCCAAGACTTCCGGCGGCGTGTCGAACCTGTCGTTCTCCTTCCGCGGCAACGACCCGGTGCGCGAGGCGATGCACACCGCGTTCCTGTACCACGCGACGAAGGCCGGGATGACGATGGGCATCGTGAACGCCGGGCAGCTCGGCGTCTACGGGGAGATCCCGAAGGACCTCCTCGAGCGCGTGGAGGACGTGATCCTCAACCGGCGCCCCGATGCCACGGAGCGGCTGGTGGAATTCGCCGAGACGTACAAGGCGCAGAAGAAGGACGCGGTCGAAGAGCTCGCGTGGCGCAAGGCGCCGGTGCGCGAGCGCCTGGTGCACGCGCTCGTGAAGGGCATCACCGAGCACATCGTCGCGGACACCGAGGAGGCGCGCCTCGCGCACGAGCGGCCGCTGCAGGTGATCGAGGGCCCGCTCATGGACGGCATGAACGTGGTGGGCGACCTGTTCGGCTCGGGCAAGATGTTCCTTCCGCAGGTCGTGAAATCCGCGCGCGTGATGAAGCAGGCGGTGGCGCACCTCATTCCCTTCATCGAGGAGGAGAAGAAGCGCCTGGGCACCGCGCCCAAGCCCAAGGGCAAGGTGGTGATGGCGACCGTGAAGGGCGACGTGCACGACATCGGCAAGAACATCGTGGGCGTTGTCCTCCAGTGCAACAACTTCGACGTGGTCGACCTCGGCGTGATGGTCCCGTGCGAGACGATCCTCGAAACCGCGCGCCGCGAGAACGCCGATTTCGTCGGCCTCTCGGGCCTCATCACGCCTTCCCTCGAGGAGATGTCGCACGTCGCGAAGGAGATGCAGCGGCTGGGCTTCACGGTCCCGCTCCTCATCGGCGGGGCCACGACTTCGCGCACGCACACGGCGGTGAAGATCGAGCCGCACTACCAGGGCCCGACGGTGTGGGTGCCGGACGCCTCGCGCGCGGTGGGCGTGGCCTCCAGCCTCACGAGCGAGGAGCAGCGCGAGGGATACCTGCGCCAGGTGCGCGCGGACTACGGGAAGATCCGCGAGCAGCACTCGAGGAAGAGCGGGCAGAAGAGCGTCGCGCTCGAGGCGGCGCGCGCGAACGCGGTCGCGATCGACTGGCCCGCGTATCGCGCGGCGCGCCCGCAAAGGTTCGGGGTCACGCGGCTCGCGAACTATCCGCTCGAGAAGCTCGCGCCGTTCCTCGACTGGGGCCCGTTCTTCCAGACCTGGGACCTCGCGGGGAAATACCCCGACATCCTCGAGGACGCCGTGGTCGGCGAGGCGGCGCGCAACGTGTTCCGCGACGGCCAGGCGATGCTCGAGCGCATCGTGAAGGGCCGCTGGCTCACCGCGAACGGGGTCTTCGGCCTATGGCCCGCGAACTCGGTGGGCGACGACATCGAGATCTACGCCGGCGACAAGCGCGACGGCGTGCTCGCCACCTGGCACAACCTGCGCCAGCAGAACGAGAAGCCGGCGGGAAATCCCAACCAGTGCCTGGCCGATTTCGTCGCGCCGAGGGAATCGGGCGTCGCGGACTACGTCGGCGCCTTCGCCGTCACCGCCGGCCTCGGCGTGGAAGCGAAGGTGAAGGAGTTCCTCGCCGCGAACGACGACTACTCGGCGATCCTGGTGAAGGCCCTCGCCGACCGGCTCGCCGAAGCGTTCGCCGAGCACCTGCACTGGCTGGTGCGCACCGACTACTGGGGATACGCGAAGGACGAGGGCCTCTCGAGCGCGGAGCTCATCGCGGAGAAATATCGCGGCATCCGGCCCGCGCCGGGCTACCCCGCCTGCCCCGACCACACCGAGAAGGCCGATCTCTTCCGCCTCCTCGATGCGACCGCGAACACGGGCATCGAGCTCACCGACGCCTACGCGATGATGCCCGCGGCCTCGGTGAGCGGGTTCTACATCGCGCATCCCGAAGCGCGCTACTTCGCCGTCGGCAGGATCGAGAAGGACCAGCTCGCGGACTACGCGCACCGCAAGGGCACGGACCTCGCCGCGATGGAGCGCTGGCTCGCCTCGATCCTGAACTACTGAAAACCGGGGACAGACCACATTTTCCTAAGGGCGAAACGAAACAACGCACGACATCGTTTCACTCTTAGGAAAATGTGGTCTGTCCCCGGTTTCATAGCGGGAGCACGTGCGAAGGGTCGGGACGCCGGGCGAATTCGAGGAACGCGTCGGCGAGCCGCTGGCTCTGCGCGACCGCCGTCCGCCAGTATTTCATGCGCCCGGCGTCGTCGCCCGCGAAGCGCTTGAAGTCGTTGCGGTCGGGCAGCTTCCCGAGCGGCAACGTGGCGAGATATTCGCGCGTCGGGGCGACCAACACCACGTTCTCGAGCCACTCGCCTCGCGCGCGCCGCCACGGCATCCCCTTGTCGAGCCAGCCGGGAACGATGCGATCGGTGAAGTGCGGGTAGAGCACGAGCCCCTTCGCGCGATGGTAGGGAAGGTGCAGGTGGTAGTCGATGATGCCTCCGTCCCAGTACACGCCGGGCGGAGCCTGCGGGATGTTCGCGACGCCCTCGAGCACCAGCGGAATCGAGGCGGAGGCGATCAGCGCTTCGCCCAGGTTCGTTCGATCGAGCGGCACCACGTGCGTATGGAACGCGTCGAAGCGCACCGACTCGCTCGCGTCGGCCGCGGAGATCGCGCCCACCGGCACGAACGGCGGAAGTCCCCGCGGATCGTGGAAAAGCGTGCGGTCGATGAAGCGGGCGAGGTGGCGGCGGCCGAGCATGTTCGCCATCGCCGCCACGCCGAATCCGAGCGGCGTGTGCCACGAGCTGTCGCGAGTGAGCGGCCATCGTCCGCGCACCGCGAGGATATGCAGGCGGTAGGACGGGCTCGAGAGCACCTCGGCCTCGCGCCCCGCGAAGAGCGCCGCGAGCATCTCGCGCGCGCATCGCGAGACGAAGGCGCGGCCGGGGCGCGGCGGATAGCACTGCTCGATGTAGAGCCGCGCGAACTCCTCGAGCGCGGCAACGGGGTCGCCCAGGCACGCGGCGGCGAAGCGCCAGGCGCCGATGGAGGCGCCCACGAGGTGGCGAACGCGCGGCGCCGCGGGCAGCCACTCGCCGAAGATCGCGCGGTCGAGCGCGGCGATGCCGAGCCCCTTCGGGCCGCCCGCCGCCCCCGGAACCATCTCGACGTCCGCGGCGTCGAGGCCGGCCGCGCGCATGCGCGCGGCGGCACGCGCTCCCGCGCGGACTTGCAGAACTCGATGGGGCTCCAAAAGTCGGATCGATTAGAATGCGCAAGCCCAATGATCGCATTCCCCGGGCCGCCGTTCATCCCACCCCCGGATCCATTCCATGTCGCGACTCTTCTCGCCGCTGAAGCTCCGCTCGATCACCTTTTCCAACCGCGTCTTCGTCTCGCCGATGTGCCAGTACTCGAGCGAGGACGGCATGCCCGGCGACTGGCACCTCGTGCACCTGGGCAGCCGCGCCGTGGGCGGCGCCGGGCTCGTCTGCGTCGAAGCGAGCGGCGTCGCGCCCGTGGGACGCATCACGCCGTGGGACGCCGGAATCTGGTCCGAGGCGCATGGGCGCGCGTGGAAGCCGGTGGCCGACTTCATCCGCCGCCATGGAGCGGTCCCCGCGATGCAGCTCGCCCATGCGGGGCGCAAGGCCTCGTGCGCGCAGCCCTGGCACGGCGGCAAGCCGCTCGATCCTTCGCAGGGGGCATGGCAGACGCTCGGCCCCAGCGCCATCGCCTTCGGCGACTACCCGCCGCCGCGCGAGATGACGAAGGAGGAGATCCGCGCGACGGTCGAGGACTTCGTGCGGGGCGCGCACCACGCGCTCGCCGCCGGCTTCGACGTGGTCGAGGTGCACGGCGCGCACGGTTACCTGTTGCACAACTTCTGCTCGCCGCTCTCCAACCGGCGCAGCGACGAGTACGGCGGCTCGCTCGAGAACCGCATCCGCTTCCCGCTGGAAGTCGCGCGTGCGGTGCGCGAGGCGTGGCCCGCGGCGAAGCCCGTGTTCTATCGCGTCTCCGCGACCGAATGGGCCGAGGGCGGCTGGGACCTCGCGCAGTCGATCGAGCTCGCGCGGCGCCTGAAGGATATCGGCATCGACATGGTCGACTGCTCGAGCGGCGGGAACATCCACTCCCAGCAGATCCCGCTCGAGCCCGGCTACCAATTGCCGTTCGCGGCGGCGATCCGGCGCGAGGCGCAGATCCCGACCATCGCCGTGGGCCTCATCACGGACGCGGTGCAGGCCGAGCAGATCGTCGCCCTCGGCGAAGCCGACGCCGTGGCCCTCGCGCGCGCGATGCTGCGCGATCCGTACTGGCCGCGCCACGCGGCCAAGACGCTCGGCGTCGCGATGCCCTGGCCCGACCAGTACAAGCGCTGCGACGTGGGACCGCTCGGGCGCTGAAGCCGCCCGCTACTGCCCCACGGCGATGTGGTTCTCCTTCACCACCTTCGCCCAGCGCTCCACCTCGTTCTTGAGGAACACGCCGAACTCCTCCGGCGAGGAGATGCGCATCACGAGGCCCTGCTCCACGAGCTTCGGCTCCACCTTGGGATCGCGCAGCGCCTTGGCGAAGGCGGCATGCATCTTCTCGATGATCGGGCGCGGCGTCTTCGCGGGCGCGAGGAGACCCCACCAGGAGTTGCTCTCCGCGGCCGGAATGCCCTGCTCGGTCACCGTCGGCACGTCCGGCAGCTGCGGGAAGCGCTGGCTCGAGGTCACGGCGAGGGCGCGCAGCTTGCCCGCCCGGATGCTCGGCCCGAGCAGCGCCGCCGAGGCGATGGCGATGCGCACGTGCCCCGCGAGCGCGTCCGAGACGAGCGGGCCGCCGCCCTTGTACGGCACGTGCGTGAGCGGCACCTTCAGCTGGTTCGACAGCTGCGTCATGTAGAGGTGGGCGAGGCTTCCCGCGCCGATCGTGCCGTAGGCGACGCCGCCCGCCTTCCCCCTGGCCGCGTCGATCACGTCCTTGAACGTCTTGTAGGGCGTGCTGGGATACGCGGTGATCACCATCGGCGAGGTTCCGATCAGCATGATCGGGTCCAGGTCGTGCAGCGTATCGAACGGCATGTTGGGGATGATGCTGGGGTTCACGCCGTGGGTGTCGAACACGAGCAGGAAGGTGTAGCCGTCCGGCGGCGCGTGGGCGACCAGCGCCGCGCCGATCGAGCCCGATGCGCCGCCGCGGTTCTCGATCACGATCGGCACGCCCAGCGCCTGGCCGAGGGGCGCCTGGACGAAGCGGGCGATCTGGTCCGTGGTGCCGCCGGGCGGGAACGGCACCACGAGCTTGATCGGCCGGTCCGGCCAGTGGTCGGCGGCGGACGCCCCGAGGGCGCCGAGGGCGAGCAGCAGGGCGCCGAATGCGCGGGCAAGGAACGACGGCATGGCTTCTCCTCCTTATTTTGTGTGTGGGCCAGCCTAGCGAAGCCGCCCCTTCGGAAAAAGCGATATTTTTGGATTCAACTCCATCGCGGACCCCGATGGACGCCTATGCCAGCTCGCTCGCCTCCTTCGCGAGGCGCGCGATGGGCGCGATGAGCGGATGGTGCCGGTCCGGGCGGTGGATGAGCGAGAACTCGACGGCGGGAAGCGGCGGGCGCGCCTTGAGCACGCGCAGGCGCCGCGCGGCGATCTCGGCGCGATAGCAGTTGCGCGGAAGCAGGCTCACGCCCGCCCCCGCGGCGGTGAGCGCGGCGATCACGTTCATGTTGTTGCACGAGGCGGTGCTGCGGAAGATGGCGCCCCCGTCGCGGAACCAGCGCTCGAGCACCGGATAGTGGAACGAGTCCTCCGAGAGGCTGAGGATCGGCCAGCGCAGCAGGTCGCGCGGGCCGAGCGCCTTCCTGGGAATCGCGAGCGCCGGGCTCGCCATCCACACGAACTCGTCGTGGCCCAGGGACTCGGCGAGGAAATCGGGCTCGGCGATGTGCCCGGCGACGATGGCGAGGTCGAGCCGGCCCTCGCGCAGCCGGTCGATGAGGGCGCGCGTGAGGCTCATGTCGAGCTTGAGCGTCACGCCGGGATAACGCTCGCGCACGGCGCACACGAGCTTCGGCAGCCACGTGTTGGCGACGACCCCGACCACGCCCAGGCGCAGCAGACCCGAGACCGCGGAGGCGTCGCGGAAGCGCTGGGTGATGGAGCCGGCGAAATCCACGAGCTGGCGCGCGAAGGCGAAGAGATCGTGGCCGCGCGGCGTGAGCTCGGCGCGATGGAAGCTGCGGTCGAAGAGCGGCGCGCCGATGTAGCGCTCGAGCTCCTTCACCCGCGCCGAGACCGTGGATTGCGTGGTCTGCAGCGCGTTGGCCGCGTTCGCGAAGCTGCCGTGCTCCACGATGCGCACGAAGGTCTCGAGCTGCTTGATGTTCACGGCGCGCGCGACATTCGAAAAGTTCGATGGAGATCGCGCTAAAAATATCACTATATTGGATGGGGCGCGACTCGTAGACTCTCGGTCACGTCCCGCGCCACCGGCCTGCGAACCCGAGACATGCTCCCCGGCGACATCCCCCACCTCCACCGCGGCCCGCGCGTCGCGATCCAGGGCGAGGACGCGACGCTCACCTACGAGGAGCTCGACGATCTCGCCAACCGCTTCGCGCGCTACCTCCACTCGGCGGGACTCGGCCCGGGCGACCGCGCGAGCTTCCTCGTGGGCAACGATCCGCTGCTCGTCGCCGCCTACTTCGGGGCTTTCCGTGCCGGCGTGATCGCCAACCCGATCAACAACCGCCTCACGCCGGCCGAGATCGCCTACATCCTGGAACACGCCGGAAGCCGGCTGGTGGTCGTGGGGCCCGAATTCGCGCCGGTGCTCGCGGCCACGCTGCCGATGCTGCCGTCGCAGCCGCGCGTCCTTGCGCTCGGCGCAGCGGGCGCGTTGCCGCAAGCCGACGCGACGACATCGCTCGCCGAAGCGCCGGCGGCGCGCCTCGATTCGCCCGCGCGTCCCGAGGACGGCGCGCTCCTCATCTACACGTCGGGGACCACCGGCCGGCCGAAGGGCGTGCTCCTCACGCAGGCGAACGTGATGGCGGGAACCGAATTCGTGCGCGCGGGCTTCGAGATCGGCCCCGCGGAGCGCACGCTCTGCGTGATGCCGCTCTTCCACACCAACGGCCTCATGTTCAGCCACATGCCGTTCCTCCTCGCCGGCGCCACCATCGGCCTGCGCAAGCGCTTCAGCGCGAGCGCGTTCTGGAAGCAGTGCCGCGATTTCGGCGCGACCAGCTCGAGCGTCTCGCCCACGATCCTCGCGATGCTCCTCGAGCACGAGGCGAACGCGCCCGCCGCCTCCGAGATCCATCTCGACTACATCAAGGTCGCGTCGGCGCCCACGCCCGCGGAGCTGGCCGGCCGCTTCGAGCGCCGCTTCGGCGCCGGCCTCCTCCTCGAGACCTACGGGCTTACGGAGACCACGGCGATCAACGTGATGAACCCGCTGCACGGCCCGCGCAAGCACGGGTCCATCGGGCGCGCGCTCGCGCCGCAGGAGGTGCGTCTCGCGGGCGACGACGGGTCGCCGGTCCCGGCGGGCGAGCCCGGCGAGATCGAGGTGCGGGGGCCCACGGTGATGAAGGAGTATTTCCGCGACCCGGAGAACACCGCGAAGGCGATGCACGACGGCTGGCTTCGCACCGGCGACATCGCGCGCATGGACGCCGACGGGTTCGTCTTCATCGTCGGCCGCTCCAAAGAGATGATCCTGCGCGGCGGCGAGAACATCTCGCCCCTCGAGATCGAGGCGGTGGTCGCGAAACATCCCGCCGTCCGGGAGGCGGCGGTGGTCGGCATTCCCGACCGCATCTGGGGCGAGACCGTGGGGCTCGCGGTGGTCGCGAGGAACGCGGTGAGCGCGGAGGAGCTGCTCGATTTCTGCCGCGCGCGCATGAGCGCCTTCAAGGTGCCCAACCGCGTCGTGTTCCTCGAGGAGCTGCCGCGCAACGCCGTGGGGAAGGTCACGCGCGGCGTGTTGCGCGGCGCCTTCGACGCGGCCTGAAAGGCGCAGGAGAATCATGGCGACGAAGACGATCGCGGTCGACTACGGCGAGCGCAAGGTCGAGATCGACGTTCCGGCCTCGGCGACGATCGCGCAGTTCGACGATCCGCCGCTCCTCGCCGATCCCGAGGCCGCCGTCCGCGCCGCACTCGCCGAACCCCTGGGAAGCGCGCCGCTCGTCGAGCTCGCGCGCCCCGGCATGACGGTCGCAATCGGCTTCGACGACATCACGCGGCCGAGCCTGCCGGCGCGCCTGATCCTTGCGCGCATCGTCGAGGAGCTCGGGCGCGCCGGGGTGAAGGACCGCGACATCCTCTTCGTGAACGCTTGCAGCAACCACCGCAAGAACACGCGCACCGAGCTCGCGAACCACCTGGGGCCGGAGATCTTCAACCGCTTCGCGCCGCTCGACCGCATCCGCAACCACGACTGCAACGATCCCGAGGGGCTGCGCTTCTTCGGCGTCACGGACGGCGGCCGCTACGTCGAGCACAACCGCGCGTTCGTGGACGCGGACCTGCAGGTCTACCAGGGAAACGTGTCGGCGCAGGCCTGGAAGGGCTACACCGGGACGGGCGCGATCATCGGCCTCGCCTCGACGAAGAGCATCGCCTCGCACCACAGCTTCCACACCATTCCCGATGCCGCCCGCAAGAAGCAGCCCGGCGCGAAGCTGCCCGGCATGAAGCCGGAGATGACGGCCTTCCTCGAGAAGGCGACGGGGAAGAAGACGTTCTACGTGAACGCGGTGACGGGCACCGGAGGGCGACTCGCCGGGGTGTTCGCCGGCCACGCCTCGGCGGTCACGCCGCCGGCCTGGGAGCTCGCGGGGCGCTCGTTCACGCGCGAAGCGCCGCAGGCCGACGTCCTCGTGGTGGGTCTGGGCGCGCAGTATTCGTACGGAAGCTCCAACAACACGCTGATCGCCGCGGTGGGCGCTTGCGTGCCGCCGCGCTACAGCCCCGAAGCGCCGGTGCTTCGCGAAGGCGGCGTGGTGATTGCGCTCTCGCCCTCGATGGGCTTCATCGATCGCGAGCGCTATCCGTCGTACCAGGCGCTCATCGACCTCTACCGGCGCCACCACGACGTGCGCGCCCTCGTCGACTACGAGGAGACGTTCAACGGCAACCGCGAGTTCCTCGACCGTTACGCGCACGGCTTCGGCTATCCGCCGCTGCACGCATTCTGGATCTTCTACGAGCTGGAGTACGCGCTGCAGCGGGCCGGCGCCGTGATCGTCGCGGGAACGCCCAATCCCGGCGCGTTCCGCGAGCTGGGATTGCAGAGCGCGCCGGATTTCGACGCCGCGTGGAAGCGCGCGATCCGCCACGTCGGCCCGGATCCCGTCACGGTCGTGGCGCCGACGTTCTGGACGAAGCCGCGCATCAAGTTCGCGGTCAAGGCATGATGCAGCGATGAACGGCATCGAGCGCATCCATCTCGACCTCGTCGGGGGCCTGTCCGGCGACATGTTCGCCGCGGCGCTCGCCGACGCGTTTCCCGAAGCGGCGCCGGGGCTCCTCGCGGAGATCGCGAAGCTCGCCCTTCCGGGCACCGATGCCGCGCGCTTCGTCGCGCACTCCGATGGCGTGATCCAGGGACGGCGCTTCGTCGTCGGGGCGGCAGCGCGCGCCGTGGAGCCCCATCGCCACGGACAAGGCGATGCGCCCGCGCATGGCCACGTCCCCCACCGGGAGGTGCGGCGGCGCCTTCGCGAGGCGCACCTCGATCCCGGCGTGCTGCGGCATGCCGAGGCGCTCTTCGACCGGCTCGCCGCGGCGGAAGCCGAGGTGCACGGCATCGCGAAGGAGGACGTGGAGTTCCACGAGGTCGGCGCATGGGATTCGATCGCCGATTTCGTCGCCGCCGCTTACTTCGTCGCGCGCCTCGCACCGCGCCGCTGGACCTGGTCGCCGCCGCCGCTGGGCGGCGGCCGCGTGAAGACCGCGCACGGCTGGCTTCCCGTTCCTGCGCCCGCGACCGCGCGCCTCCTGCACGGCATGGAAGTGATCGACGACGGCATCGCGGGCGAGCGCGTGACCCCTACGGGCGCCGCGATCCTGCGCCACCTCGAGTCGTGCTGCGCCCCGGACGGCGCATCGCCTTCCTCGGCAAAGAGTGTGCTCGTCGCATGCGGCAACGGACACGGCACGCGCACGCTTCCCGGAATTCCCAACATCGTCCGCTGCCTCGCGTTCGCGCGCTCCGGCGCACTGCCGGACACGACGGGCGACGAGATCGCGGCGCTGCAGTTCGAGATCGACGACCAGGCGGCCGAGGACCTCGCGGTGGCGCTCGACCGCATCCGCGCGTCGACCGGGGTGCTGGAGGTGTACCAGGCCGCGGTCTACGGCAAGAAGGGGCGGCTCGCGACGCAGGTGCAGGTGCTCGCGCGAATCCCGGAGGCCGAGCGCATCGCCCAGCTCTGCCTCGCGGAGACCTCGACGCTCGGACTGCGCATCGCGCGGGTCGCCCGGCGCGTGCTCGCGCGCGCCGAGGTGGAGGCGATCGCCGGCGAAGGGGTGCGCGTGAAAGTGGCGGCGCGTCCCTCGGGCGAGCTCACCTCCAAGGCGGAGATCGACGACCTCGCCCGCATCGAAGGCGGCCGCGGCGCGCGGGAGGACGCACGCCGGCGCGCCGAGCGCCGCGCCATCGACATCGTGACGGGCCATGGCGAGCGCAATCGCGAAGACGATTGACGCGGTCGAGTCGCTCGTCGAGCGCATCGGCGAGGCGGCCATCGCCGTGAGCGGCGGCATCGACAGCCTGACGCTCGCCACGCTCGCCGCACGCCGAATCGGCGCGCGGGCGAGCATGTTCCATTCGTCGACCGCATCGGTGCCGGCGGAGGCGACGCAGCGCACCCGCGCGCTCGCCGCCCGCTTCGGCTGGCGCCTCGCCGTCATCGACGCGCACGAGTTCGCGCGCGCCGAATACCTCGCGAACCCCGCGGACCGGTGCCTGCACTGCAAGCGCTCGCTCTATGCGGAGATCGCGCGGCATACGGGCGCGCAGATCCTTTCCGGCGCGAATGCCGGCGACCTGCGCGAATATCGCCCCGGGCTCGACGCCGCGCGCGAGGCGAACGTGCGCCACCCGTTCGTCGAGCTCGGCATCGGCAAGGAGACGATCCGTGCGATGGCACGCGAGCTCTCCCTGGGCGAGCTCGCCGAGCTTCCCGCCTCGCCCTGCCTCTCGAGCCGGGTCGAGACCGGCATCGCGATCGAGGCGGCCGTGCTCGCACGCATCCACGCCGCGGAAAGCGCGGTGCGCCGCCGGGTGGGCGCCACCTCCTGCGTGCGCTGTCGCGTGCGCGCCTCGGGGATCGTCCTCGAGCTCGACGAGCGCGCGCTCGAGGCGCTCGGCGCCCGGGCGCGGGAGGCGATCGCGCGCGAGGTGGCCTCCATCTTCTCCCTCGGGCCGGCGGCGCCGCGTCCCTGCTTCGAGCGCTACCGCACCGGCAGCGCCTTCCTGGTGAGCTTCCATGATCGAGCACGGCATCCAGCTTGACGCCGAGCGCGAAGAGCGCATCGGCTTCGACGAGGCGATCTACGCGGCCGGCAAGGACGCGGCGCAGCTCGAGGCGATCGTCGCGCACGCGATCGAGACGCGCGCGCGGCGCCTTTTCACGCGGCTCGATCGCGCGAAGCTCGACGCGCTGCCGCCTTCGGCGCGCGCGGCGCTCGATTACGATCCCGTCTCCCGCAGCGCATTCCTCGGCGTGGCGCGACGCATTCCCGGCGCGCCGCGCGTGGCGATCCTCACCGGCGGCAGCTCCGACGTGGGCGCGAGCCTCGAGGCGGCGCGCACGCTCGAGTACTACGGGCACGCGAGCCTGCACGTTCCGGACGTGGGCGTGGCCGGCATCTGGCGGCTGCTCGACCGGATCGACGAGATCCGCCCGATGCGCGTGGTGATCGTCGCGGCGGGAATGGAGGGCGCGCTGCCGAGCGTCGTCGCCGGCCTCGTGCCCGGCGTCGTGGTGGCGCTTCCCACCTCCGTGGGCTACGGCGTCTCCGCGGGCGGGCAGGCGGCGCTCACATCGGCGCTCGCGAGCTGCGCCCCGGGCCTCGTCACGGTGAACATCGACAACGGCTACGGCGCGGCCTGCGCGGCGCTGAGGGTGCTCGGTCCCGCCTCGGCGAACCTCGCCGTCGCCTAGCGGAGCGCGACCTTCGCGTCGCGCTCGAACTCGCCGCGCGGATCGAGCGAGGCGAGCGAGTGCGCCTCGCGCTCGGTGGGAAGCGGCGTGGGCTTCGCTTCCGACGCGTCGAACGCGAAGCCGGTACGCTGCGCCACCTCGTCGAGCGACGCTTCGGGATGCCAGGACTGCAGCGCGAGCCTTCCGCCGCGCTTCACGAACACGGCAATGGGCGTGACCACGCCGTGCATCCCGCCCGCGGCGGTGACGAAGTCGAGCTTCTCCACCAACGTGCGGCGCGAATGCTCGGTGCGCCACGTGACCGCGCGGCGCGCGGTGGGGAGCATGACCGCGCCGCCCCCGCCGCCCGGCAGCCGCACCTTGGGCGCGTGCCAGTCGCCGATGCAGGAGACGTTGGTGCAGCCCAGCGCGTCCACCTGCGCCGCGCCGAGGAAGCACAGGTCCATGCCGCCGCGCGTGCACAGGTCGTAGAAATCCTCGTTCGCGAAGATCGCGTTCGAGCCCTCCGCGAGCACCGGGTCCGAGCTCGAGATCGGGATCTTCGACGGCTTCGGCTGCACGCCGCCCGCGACGTTGATGTAGGTGAACTCGAAATCGTACGCGCGCTTCGCGAGCAGGCACGCGAGCATCGCCGGCGTCGAGTTCACGCCGCTGAACGTCACCTCGCCGGGGCGCACGAAGCGCGCGAGGTTGGTCACGACGTACGAGAATGCGGACCAGCTAGCGGGCATGCGCCGGCTCCGCGGCGCGCGCGGCCTCGGGGGCGGCGGCGAGATGCGCCTCGAGGCTCGCGGCGCGGTCCATGTACGCCTCGACCGCGGGATAGTCCACCTCGTAGAGCGGCCAGCACGATCCGGGCCACGCGCCGTTCGGGACGATCGCGACCGCGTGCGTCATGAAGCCTGGAACCAGCGTGAGCTCGGGCCGCGCCTGGAACTCGCTCTCGTCGACCAGCTTCTCCGCGACGACGAACACCTGGCGCGCCGCGCGCGTCATGATGCGGTCCCAGTTGAACGTGCCGTAGACGCGCGCGTCGCCCGTTGCCGTCGCCTCGTTCGCGTGGATCACCGCGAAATCGGGCCGGATCGCGGGGATCACCCACACCTTCTCGCCGGAGCCGTACGGGTCCTCGAGCGCGGCCCAGCGGTTGAGCGCCGCGAGGTCCGAGCCGTGCACGCCCCCCACCGGCTGGAACGGGACTCCGAAGGCCGCCGCGCGAAGGCCCGCGGTGAGCGTCATGCACGCGTGCTCCTCGAGCTCGATCTCGCGCCGCTCCACCGCGCGGCGGTACCACGGCGCGAGGCCGAAGTTGCCCTCCATCGCGACGATGCCGGCACGAGCCTTCGCGACGCAGCCCGCGCGGCAGAGGACGTCGAGGTCGTAGCCGGGCGACTGCTTCACGATCTCGAGCCGGCGGCGTTGCTGGCGGATCAGCTCGCGCACGAAGGCGAAGGGACCGCGATGCAGGAAGCTGCCGCCCAGCGCGAGCGAGGCGCCGTCGGGAACGCGCGCGGCCATGGCGCCGAGGGTCGTGAGCTTGGATGGCATCGTTTCCTCCGATCCGCGGCGCTCGCGCGCCGCCTCCTGTCATTGCGGCGCCGCGACGTCCTCCACGAGCTTCAGGCGCTGCACCTTGCCCGACGGCCCGCGCGGGAGCTCCTCCACGAAGCGGATCACCTTGGGGGTCTTGAACGGCCCCAGGTGCTCCACGCAGAAATCGCGCAGCTCCTCTTCCGCGCAGGCCGCGCCGGGGCGCCGGATCACGCAGGCCATGATGTCCTGCCCGTAATGCCGGTCGGGAATGCCGACCGCCGCGGCGTCGAGCACCGCGGGGTGGCGCAGCAGCACCTCGTCGATCTCGCGCGGCGCGATGTTCTCGCCCCCCTTGATGATGAGCTCCTTGATGCGGCCGGTGACGAAGAAGTAGCCCTGCGCATCGCGCACGCCCACGTCCCCGGAGCGAAACCAGCCGTCGGGGAAGAACGCGGCCTTCGTCGCCGCCTCGTTCTTGTAGTAGCCGGGCGTCACCTGCGGCCCGCGGATCACGATCTCGCCGGGCGTGCCGTCGGCGACGGGCGCGCCGCCCTCGTCGACGATGCGCGCCTCGCATCCGGAAGGCTTGCCGACGGATCCCACCTTGCGCTTCGCCGGCTCCCAGGGATTGGAGAACGCGGGGGCGACGGTCTCCGTGAGGCCCATCGTCTCGATCACGCCGATGCCGAACCGGTCCTGGAACGCGAGCAGGTGCTCGGGCGGAAGCGGCGCCGAGGCGGTGCGGCAGAAGCGCACGTGCCCGATCGACTCGCGCGGCGGCGCCTTGGCCTCGAGGAGGTAGCTCACCATCGTCGGCACGAGGTTCAGCCAGGTGCAGCCGTGGCGCGCCGCGAGCTCCCAGAAGCGTCCCGCGGAGAATTTCGGCGGCATCGCGAGGGAGCCGCCGTGCACGATCGGCGCGAGCATCGTCACCGCGAACGCGTTGATGTGATAGAGCGGAAGCACCGCGGTCACGCGGTCGGAGGGCCCGAGGTGGTGCTCGGCGCTGATCGCCCGCGCATTCGCGCACAGGTTGGACTGCGTGAGCATCACGCCCTTGGGCTTGCCCGTCGTGCCCGACGTGTACATGAGGAGGGCGAGCGCGTCGGCCGCGACCTCGGGCAGCGGGAACGAATCGTCGCGCGCGTCCTCGCCCGGAAGCGAGGCCGCGTCGGGATCCACTTCGACCACCTCGATCGCGCGATCGAGGCCGCGCACGAGCTCGCGCACCTTCGGCCCCCACTCGGGCGAGGCGAAGACGAGGCGCGAATCGCAATGGTCGATCACGTAGCGCATCTGCTCGGGCTGCGAGAGCAGGTTCACCGGATTCACGCAGTAGCCGCCCGCCATGGCGCCCAGCAGGATGCGCAGCGTCGCGAGCCCGTTGGGCATGACAACGGAGACGTGCGCGCCCGGCGCCCCCGCCACGCGGCCGAGGAGCGCGGCGAGGCGGCGGCAGGAGGCGTCCAGCTCGCCGAACGTGAGCGTGCGCCCGGTCTGCGTCGCGATGAAGTACGGCGCGTCGGACCTCTCCCGCGCGCGCGCGGCGACGAGAGCGCCGACGGTGCGCGGCTCGCCCATCACTTCCCCCATCGCGCGAAGTAGCCGCCGAGCAGATCGTCGATCGTCGGGACGCGCTCGGGAATCGGCCGCGAGACGCGCGTGACGTTCATGTACTGGCGCACGTTGAGGTTGTCGGAGAAGTTGTTGCGCCCCCACGTGCCGCAGCCCATCGAGAGCGAGACCGGCAGCCCGTTGCCGAAGCCGCCGCCGTTTCCGACCACGTGCACCTGGTTCACGATCACGCGCGCCACGGGCAGCGTGAGGCCCAGGTCGAGCGCGCGCTCCTCGATCCTGCTGTGCAGCGACACCGAGTGGCCGGCGCCCTGGTAGGCGTAGATGCGCCGCACGATCTCCTTCGCCTCCGCGAAGTCGCGCGCGCGGTAGACGCTGAGCACCGGCGATAGCTTCTCCCCGGAGAACTTGTGCGCCGGCCCGGCGCCCTTCTCCTCGACGAGCAGCACGCGCGCCGACTTCGCCCGGGGATCGGCGAGCCCGGCGCGTCGCGCGATCACGGCCACCGACTGTCCGATCACCGCGGGCGCGAGCTTGCCCTCGGGCCACATGCACGCCTCGAGCTTGCGGCGGTCCTCGCCCTCCACCAGCACGCAGCCGTTGCGCTCCAGGGCGGCGAGCATGCGCCCGGCGATCGCTTCGACCAGCACCACGCTGTTCTCCGAGGAGCAGCTCGTGGCGTTGTCGAAGGTCTTCGACTGCACGATCTTCGCGGCGGCGTCGTCGAGGTCGGCGGTCTCGTCCACGATCGAGGCGACGTTGCCCGCGCCGACCCCGAACGCCGGCGTGCCGCTCGCGTAGGCGGCGCGCACGTTGGCCTGCGAGCCGGTCGCGACCACCAGGTCGCATTGGCGCATCAGCTCGGAGGTCGCGTCCTTGGTGATCGGCGCGGGCAGCATCTGCACGAGGTCCCTGGGCGCGCCGATCTTGTCGAACTCGGCGTGGATGTACTCGATCAGCTTCGCGCAGGTGCTGGCACCCTTGGGCGAGGGCGCCACGATCACGGCGTTCCTCGCCTTGAGGCTGTTGAGGATCTTGTTCGCGGGAGTGGCGGCGGGATTGGTCGACGGCGTGACGGCGCACACGACCCCCACCGGCCGCGCGATCTCGACGATGCCCTTCGCGGGATCCTCGGACACCACGCCGACCGTCTTCATGCCGTCGAGGTCGCGCAGGAGGCCCAGGGTCTTGCGGTGGTTCTTGAGGACCTTGTCCTCGACCTCGCCGATGCCGGTGTCGCGCACGGCGAGCTCGGAAAGCGCGCGGTTGCGCGCGGGCTCGAGGATCGCCCATCCCGCGGCGGCCACCAGCTCGTCGACGCGCGCCTGGTCGTAGCGGTCGGCGATCGCCTGCGCGGCGCGCGCGCGGCGCACCAGCGCGGCGACCGCTTCCTTCACCTGCGGGGCGGCCTTCGCGTCCACCGTCACGGCTTCACCTCCCGCGCGAGGAGATCGGGCGGCAGGCGCTTGGCGCGCAGCAGCCCGAGCAGGTAGCGGATCGAGGGCCATGCGAGCGCGAGGATCGTGAGCACCATCACCGAGCCGCTGATGGGCCGGGTGAAGAAGATGCTCGCGTGGTTCTGGTAGGCGATCATGCTGGTCATGAAGGAATTCTCCGCCACGGGCCCCAGGATGCAGCCGAGGACCATGGGTGCGATGGGAAAACGGTGGCGCTCGAACAGGTAGCCGACGATTCCGAAGACGACGATCATCCAGAGGTCGGTCACGCTGTTCCTCTCGCTGTACGCGCCCACGAAGCAGAAGAGCGCGACGAAGGCCGAGGTGACGGCCTCCGGCAGCCGCAGCACCCAGATGAGCGGGCGGATCGCGAAGTAGCCGAGCAGGCACATGCCGATCACGGCGGCGAACATCGAGGCGAAGATGGTGTACACCATGTCGCCGTTGGTCTGGAAGATCTGCGGGCCGGGCTGAACGCCGTGCAGCAGGAACGCGCCGAGGATCACCGCGGTCGCGCCGCTGCCCGGGATGCCGAGCGCGAGGAGCGGCACCATGTGGCCGCCCACGGTCGCCGTCGAAGCGAGCTGCGGCGCGACGATGCCCTCGGGAATCCCGGTGCCGAGCTTCGCGCGGTTGCGTCCGTACTGCGCCTCGACCCCGTAGGAGACGAACGAGCCGACGGTCGCGCCGGCGCCCGGCACGATGCCGCACAGCACGCCGATGATGGAGCTCCTCACGATGGTGGGCTTGAGCGTGCGGATCTCGCGCCAGGGCGGAAGGCGCGTCTCCACCTTCTTCCCGGCTTCCATCGGCGGCGTGGAGAAGCCCTGCTCCATGCGCGCGAGCACCTCGCCCAGGCCGTAGGCGCCCACCATCACCACGAGGTACTCGATGCCGTCCTTGAGGATCGGGATGCCGAAGGTGAAGCGGTCCGCGCCGTAGGTCTCGTCCACGCCGACCGTGGCGATGAGCAGGCCCAGGCACAGGCTGACGAGCCCCTTCACCATCGAGCCGCCGGAGAGCGCGACCACGCCCGACAGGCCGAAGAGCACGATCGCGAAGTACTCCGGCGCGTCGAAGCGCAGCGCGAACTTCGCGAACGGGATCGCGAGCGCGACCGCCGAGACCGCGGTGATGAGGCCGCCCACCAGCGCCGCGAGGAGCGTCCAGCCGAGCGCGCGCGCCGGCTCTCCGCGCCGCGCCATCGGATAGCCGTCCCAGAGGAGCGGCACGTCGAGCGGCTCGCCGGGGATGCGGAAGAGCACCGCGGTGAACGCGCCGCCGTACGTTCCCGACAGGTACATCGCGGTGAGGAGCACGATCGATTCGGTCACGCCCATGCCGTAGGTGAAGGGCAGCGCGAGCACCACGCCCATCACCAGCGTGAGGCCGGGCAGGACCGCCACCAGCATGCCGACGACCAGGCCCACCACGAGCGAGATGGCGTTGGACGGGGCGAGGAGGTGAAGGAATCCGGCAGCGAGCTGCTGCAGCACGTCTTGCATGGCGAGCGCTTCCTAGTGGATGCCGAGCATCGCCATGAGCCACGTGGACACGTGCAGGAACGGCCCGACGCCGAGCGGAAGCGACACGTACACGATCTTCATGAACACGAACACGAACGCGAGGCTGCCGAGGACGCTCGAGGCCGCGATCACGCCGAGGCGGCGGTAGCGCCCCACGAGCATGAAGCCCGCGAGGTACAGGGCCGTCGCGAGGAAGAAGCCCAGCCACTGCATGCCGGGAACGTAGAGGATCGTGAGGCCGATCCCGGCGGCGAGCAGCCGCGGATAGCGCGGGCCTTCCTCCCCCTCGTGCGCCTTGGGGGCGGCCGTCCGGTCCGCCGCCGCCCCTGCGGCGAGCGCGAGGCGCACGATCTCGAAGGCGCACACGATCATGAGCAGCGCCAGCACGGCGCGCGGCCAGAAGTCCGGGCCGAGCTGGCCCGGACGTCCCAACGCGGCGAATTTCTCCGTGCGGAGATACAGGAACGCGGCGCCCACCAGGAGCGCCGCGTACGGCAGCATCGGCTTCAGGCGCTCCTTCATCGCGTCGCGGCCCTCAGCCCTTCTTCGCCGCGGCCTGCGCCGATTTCATGTCCGCGAGCTGCGTCTGCATGAAGGCAGCCGCCTTGTCCGCGGCAATGAAGCTGTGCGGGTCGGCGTACTGCTCCGCGAGGAACTTCCTGTACTCGCCGGTCGCGGTGGCCTTGGCGAGCGTGTCGCTCAGGAGCTTCACGCGGTCGGCCGGCGTTCCGGACTTCACGACGAAGGAACGGAACTGCGGCAGCGTGATGTCGTAGCCGAGCTCCGTGGAGCACGGCACGTCGGGGAACGCCGGCAGGCGGTTCTTCGCGAAGATGATCATCGGCCGGATCTGCTTGTTGGTGATGAACTGGCGCACGTCGCCCGCCTGCTCGTAGAGCGCGTCGACGTGGCCGCCGATCACGGACACGTAGCGCTCGCTCGGCTTCGCGTAGGGCACCTCGATCACCTGGATGCCCTTCGACGCGAGGTAGGTGAGCGTCATGTCGTCGACGCTGCCGAAGCCGAGGGTCGCCACCTTGAGCGTCTTGGGCTTCGCGCGCGCCTCCTTCTCGAACGCGGCCCAGTCGCTGAAGCGGCCGTTCTGCGCGAGGAAGAGGAACGACGGGCACTGCATCATGATCGCGATCGGCGTGATTTCGTCGATGGTCCAGCGCGGCGACGGCCCGGCGAGGAGCGCGTTGGTATCGGCGATGTAGACCGCCATCGCGTAGCCGTCGGCCTGGTCGGTGAGGAGCTTCGCCATGCCCGTCGCGCCCGTCGCGCCGGGCACGTTCACGACCGGGAGCGAGGTCTTCAGGTCCGGCTCGACGAGCTTCGAGGTGAGGCGCGCGAGCTGGTCGGCGCCTCCGCCCGGGCCCCACGGGACGATGATGTTGATGGGCCGCGAGGGGTATTTGTCCGCGCCCAGCGCGAAGCGCGTGCCCAGGGCGAGCGTGGAAGCGGCGATCAGCAGCGATCGCCGGGTCGTGCGATGCGGATTGCGTTCGTCCATGTCGATCTCCTCTTCGTTGTGGGGTCGCCTGGAGCTTCGCCCGGCCTCGTGCAGGATGCCACGCATCGCCGATCGCGTCATGCGCGCCGCATCCCCCGTGCAATAATGCGGCTCGCTCCATGGACATCCTCGAACGTCTCTTCGAGCGCGCGCGCGAGCGCCGCGGACGCATCGTGCTGCCGGAAACAGGCGACGAGCGCATCGTGGAGGCCGCGCGGCGGCTGCGCGAGCTCGCGCTCGCCGAGCCGATCCTTCCCGCCGACCCGCAGTCCGATCCGCGGCTCGACGAGTACGCCGCGCTCTGGCCGGGCAACCCGAAGGTCGCGCGCCGCGCGGTGGCGAAGCCGCTCTTCCACGCCGGCATGATGGTGAAGGCGGGGCACGCCGACGCGATGCTCGCCGGCGCGGCGCATCCCACGGCGCGCGTCATCGAGGCGGGCATGATGACCATCGGGCTCGCACCCGGCATCCGCACGCCCTCGAGCTTCTTCCTCATGCTGCCGCCGGGGCGGGTGCTGCTCTACGCCGACTGCGCCGTGAATCCCGACCCCGATGACGAGGCGCTCGCCGACATCGCGCTCGCTTCCGCGGCGAGCTTCCGCGCGCTCCTGGGCGAGGAGCCGCGCGTCGCGATGCTCTCCTTCTCCACCAAGGGAAGTGCCAGCCATCCGCGCGTCGAGAAGGTGTTGCGGGCGCTCGCGATCGCGCGCGCCCGCGCTCCCTCGCTCGCGATCGACGGGGAGCTGCAGGCCGACGCCGCCCTCGTGGAGGACGTCGCGCGGCGCAAGGTGCGCGAGCCGAGCGCCGTCGCCGGCCGCGCGAACGTGCTCGTCTTTCCCGACCTCGACGCCGGCAACATCGCCTACAAGCTCACCCAGCACCTCGCCGGCGCGCGCGCCGTAGGCCCGGTGCTGCAGGGATTCGCGAAGCCGGTGAGCGACCTTTCGCGCGGCGCGAGCGTCGAGGACATCGTCGCCACCGCGGCGCTCCTCGCCGCGCAGGCGCACTAGCGCGCCTCCATCGGCACGTAGGCCCGCGGCGCGGGGCCGTTGTAGACGGTGAGCGGCCGGATGAGGATGTTCGATTCCATCTGCTCGAGCACCTGCACGGTCCAGCCCGGCACGCGGCCCACGGCGAAGATCGGCACGAAGAGGTCGGGCGCGATGCCGTTCAGGTAGTAGACGACGCCCGCGTAGAAATCCACGTTCACGTTCACGCCGTGGCGCGCGTAGGGCTTCATCGCGTCGACGAGCGCGGCGAGGATCTGGTACCACTGCGGCTGGCCCATCTCGATCGAGAGCCTCTCCACCCCGGCGCGCATGTGGCGCGCGCGCGGATCCTCGGCGCGGTAGACGCGGTGGCCGAAGCCCATCACCGCCTCCCGGTTGGCACGCTTCCTCTTCACGTACTCCGCGGCGTTGGCGGGCTCGCCGATCTCCTGCGCCATCTTCATCACGTTCTCGGCGGCGCCGCCGTGCGCGGGCCCGGAGAGCGCGGCGATCGCGGCGGTCATCGCCGCGTGCAGGTTCGCCTCGGTGCCCGCGACCACCCGCGCGGTGAACGACGAGGCGTTCGAGCCGTGCTCGGCGTGCAGGATCATGTCCACGTCCATGAGCCGCGCGGCATCCTCGCTCGGGCGCTTGCCCTTGAGCATGTAGAGGAAGTTCGCGGCCTGGCCGAGCGACGGATCGGGCGCCACCGGCGCGCGGCCGTTGCGGATGTGCTCGTGCGCGGCGACGATCATCGGCACCTGGGAGGTGAGGCGGATCCCCTTGCGCAGCGTCGCTTCCGGCGCGTTGTCGGCGACGTCCGGGTCGAACGCGGCGAGGGCGGAGACGGCCGTGCGCAGCACGTCCATCGGGTGCGCGTCCTTCACGATGCGGACGAGGTCCAGGATCCCGGGCGGAAGGACGCGCGCGGCGCGAAGGAGCGAGGAGAAGCGCGCGAGCTCGTCGGCCTTCGGCAGCTCGCCGTGGAAGAGCAGGTAGCACGTCTCCTCGAAGGTCGAACGCTCGGCGAGGTCGTGGATCGTGTAGCCGCGGTAGCGCAGCTCGCCGGCGCGGCCGTCGATGTCGCACACGCGCGAGCGGTCGAAGTAGACGCCCTTCAGCCCGCGATGGATCCCGACCTTGTTCTCGGCGGCATTGTCGACCCTGCTTTCTGCTTCCATGTGTGGCCTCTATGCGAAAGTGGCGGCGATGCGCTGCGCCGCCTCGTTGAGGCGCGGCACCAGCTCGATCGCCATCTGCAGCGGGAGGCGCGCGGTGGCGGCGTGCACGGCGACGGCCGCGACCGCCTCCCCCGCGACGCGCACCGGCACGGCGACGCACGCCACGCCCGCCACGTATTCCTCGTTGTCGAGCGCGTAGCCGGCCGCGACGATGCGGTCGAGCTCCTTCTCCATCAGCGTCCGGTCCGTGATCGTGCGCTCGGTGAAGCGCGTGAGCGGCAGCCCCGCGACGAGCGCGGCGCGCTGCTCGGCGGGCAGCGCCGCGATGAGGAGCTTGCCGCTCGCGCTGCAATGCGCCGGGATCGTGCTGCCCACCGGGAGGTGCAGGCGCAGCGCCCAGTCCGCCTCGACGCGGTCGAGGTAGACCACCTCTCCCTTGCGCAGCATCGCGAGGTTGCAGGTCTCTCCCACGTCGGCGACGAGCTGGCGTAGCACCGCGTTGCGCAGCGTGGCGACCGAATCGTGGGTGAGGATCGCGAGGCCGAGCGAGGCGAGCCGGGGACCGATGGCATAGGCGCGTCCCGCCGGCTCGCGCTGCACGTAGCCGCCGTCCTCGAAGAGCGAGAGGGTGCGATGCAGGGACGGCTTGGGGAGCCCGGTGGCCTGCATCAACTCGGTGAGCGTCGCCGGCCGCCCCGCCTGCACGAGCGCCTCCAGCACGGAGAGCGCCTTGAGCGTGGACGAGTTCTCGAGGGCCGCGTCGCGCCGCGCGCGGTCGGATGCATCGAGCAGGGTCGCCATGCCCGCCAGCGTAGTGAAAAGATTCTGCTGGCGCAACCCTTTTGTTCCGAACACCGGAACCAGCCCTTGCACCCGCCCTTCCACTGCGATAGTGTTCCGGTAATAGAGACTCCGCATTCCGTTCCCCAGAGGACCCCATGAACGACATGACGCTCAAAGCGCGCGAAGTCGTGCGCGGCAAGGTGAAGATGACTCCCTCGGAAGCCCTGGTCGAGACGATGGTCGCGCAGGGGGTGACGGACATCTTCGGCATCGTCGGCTCCGCCTTCATGGACGCCCTCGACATCTTTCCGGCCGCGGGCATCCGCTTCATTCCGACGGCCCACGAGCAGGGCGCGGTCCATATGGCCGACGGCTACTCGCGCGTCTCCGGCCGCCACGGCGTGTGCATCGCGCAGAACGGCCCGGGCGTCACCAATTTCGTCACCGGCGTCGCCGCGGCCTACTGGGCGCACTCGCCGGTCGTCGTGATCACGCCCGAGACCGGCTCGGGCACCCTGGGCCTGGGCGGCTTCCAGGAGACCGAGCAGCTGCCGATCTTCTCGAAGATCACCAAGTACCAGGGCCACGTGAACAACAAGGCGCGCATGGCCGAGATCACCGCGCGCGCGTTCGACCGGGCGATGCTCGAGATGGGCCCGACGCAGCTCAACATCCCGCGCGATTTCTTCTACGGCGACCTCGAATGCGAGATCCCGCAGCCGATCCGCATCGGGCGCGGCGCGGGCGACGAGGCGGCGCTCGATCGCGCGGCCGAGCTCCTCGCGCAGGCGAAGTTCCCCGTGATCCTCGCCGGCGGCGGGGTGATCATGGCCGAGGGCACGAAGGAGGCGGTCGCGCTCGCGCAGCTGCTGCACGCCCCGGTCGCGGAGAGCTACCTGCACAACGACGCCTTCCCGGCCTCGCATCCGCTGTGGGTGGGGCCCCTGGGCTACCAGGGATCGAAGGCCGCGATGAAGCTCATCTCGAAGGCCGACGTCGTGATCGCGCTCGGCACGCGCCTGGGGCCCTTCGGCACGCTGCCGCAATACGGCATGGACTACTGGCCGAAGAACGCGCAGATCATCCAGGTCGACGCCGACCCGCGCATGCTCGGGCTCGTGAAGCCGATCTCGGTCGGCATCAACGGCGACGCGCGTGCCGCGGCCGCCGCGCTCGTGCAGCGCCTGAAGGGCAAGTCCCTCGCCTGCCAGCAGAACAAGGCCGAGCGCGAGGCGGCGATCCAGTCCGAGAAGGCGGCGTGGGAGAAGGAGCTCGGGCAATGGACCCACGAGACGGATCCGTACTCCGTCGAGATCGCCAAGGGCGTGAAGGCGATGCACCCGCGCGAGATGCTGCGCGCCCTCGAGAAGGCGATGCCCAAGGACGCGATGGTCTCCACCGACATCGGCAACATCTGCTCGGTGTCCAACTCCTACCTGCGCTTCGACGAGCCGCGCTCGATGCTGGCGGCGATGAGCTTCGGCAACTGCGGCTACGCCTTCCCGGTCGCCTGCGGCGCGAAGATCGCGCGCCCCGACCGCCCGGCGATCGCGTACGTGGGCGACGGCGCGTGGGGCATCAGCCTGAACGAGATGCTCACCTGCGCGCGCGAGAAGATCGGCGTGACGGTGGTCGTGTTCAACAACGGCCAGTGGGGCGCCGAGAAGAAGAACCACGTGGACTTCTACAGCCGCCGCTACCAGGGCGTGGAGCTGGAGAACCCGAGCTGGGCCGCCGTCGCGCGCTCGTTCGGCTGCGAGGGCGTGACCGTCGACAAGGTCTCCGACGTGGGCGACGCGCTGCAGGAGTCGGTGAAGCGCCAGTCCGAAGGCAAGGCCACGATCGTCGAGATGATGGTCACGAAGGAGCTGGGCGACCCGTTCCGCCGCGACGCGCTCTCGAAGCCGGTGCGCCACCTCGACAAGTACAAGTCGTACGTCTGAGCGCGCGGCGGAGGCGGCGATGATCGATCTCTACTACTGGACCACGCCGAACGGCCACAAGATCACGATCTTCCTCGAGGAGACCGGCCTCGAGTACAGGATCCACCCGGTGAACATCGGCAAGGGCGAGCAGTTCGCGCCGGAGTTCCTGGAGATCGCGCCCAACAACCGCATCCCGGCGATCGTCGACCACGCGCCCGCCGATGGCGGCAAGCCCATCAGCGTCTTCGAGTCGGGCGCGATCCTGCTCTACCTCGGGGGAAAGACCGGCAAGTTCATCCCGAGGAGCCTGCGCGGCCAGGTGCAGACGCTCGAATGGCTGATGTGGCAGATGGCGGGGCTCGGACCCATGGCGGGACAGAACCACCACTTCGCGAACTACGCGCCGGAGAAGATCCCGTACGCGATCGATCGCTACGTGAAGGAGACCTCGCGCCTCTACGCGGTGCTCGACAAGCGCCTCGCCGGGCGCGCCTTCATCGTGGGGCGCGAGTACACCATCGCGGACATGGCGTGCTATCCGTGGATCGTCCCCGAGCGCCAGGGGCAGGCCATCGACGACTTCCCCAACGTCAAGCGCTGGCACGCCTCGATCAAGGCGCGGCCGGCGACGGCGCGCGCCTATGCGCTGGTGAAGCAGGTGAACCCGAACGCGGGAGGGATCCGGACCGAAGAGGAGCGCAAGGTCCTCTTCGGCCAGGACCGGAGCGTCGTGAAGTAGGCGCTAGTCGGACTTGAGCTCGTCGTTGAGCTCCTTGATCGTCTTGTTGTACTCGTCGGCGGCGGCGCCCGCCGCGTCCTGGTTCGCCTTGGCGATCGCCTGGTGCTCCGCGATGTACGCCTTCATGCAGTCCTCGTAGCGCTTCGCGTCGCGATTGAAGCGCTTCATCGCGAAGTCGTCGTTGCGCATGCCGATGCCGGGCGCGCGAGGTTTCGGATCGCATTGCGGCTTCGCGACCTGCGGCGCATCGACCGCGTAGCAGGCGCCCGCGCCGACCAGGATCGCGGCGGCGAAAAGGGTGCGGATCATGGGATGCCTTTCGTTTCGGGATTCGAGGGCGCGTAGCTTACCGGATTCGCGCGCGGGCGAGTCGCTTCACGCGGCCTTCCCGGCACGGTCCACGCGATGCAGGCGCTCGCGCACCGACTTCGCGATTCCCGCGGCGTCCAGGCCGCAGTCGGCGAGGAGCTGCGCCGGGTCGCCGTGCTCCACGAAATGGTCGGGCAGGCCCAGCATGAGCACGGGCACGGCGAGGCCGTCGGCGGCGAGCGCTTCGGCCACCGCCGAGCCGGCGCCGCCCGCCACGACGCTCTCCTCGACGGTCACGACGAGGTCGTGGGTGGCGGCGAGCCGGAACACGAGGTCGCGGTCGATCGGCTTCACGAAGCGCATGTTGGCGACGGTCGCATTGAGCTCGGCGCCGGCGTCGAGCGCGGGCTTCAACATCGCGCCGAAGGCGAGGATCGCGATGCGCTTGCCCTCGCGGCGCAGCTCGCCGCGGCCCACGGGAAGGGCCTTCATCTCCTGCTGCACTTCCACGCCGGGCCCGGCGCCGCGGGGATAGCGCACCACGCTCGGCGTGTCGAGACGGAAGCCGGTATAGAGCATCTGGCGGCATTCGTTCTCGTCGGCCGGCGCCATCACGGTCAGGTTCGGGATGCAGCGCAGGTACGAGTGGTCGAAGGCGCCGTGATGCGTCGGGCCGTCCGCGCCCACGAGGCCCGCGCGGTCGAGCGCGAACACCACCGGGAGGTTCTGCAGCGCCACGTCGTGGATGAGCTGGTCGTAGCCGCGCTGCAGGAACGTCGAGTAGATCGCGACCACGGGCTTGAGCCCCTCGACCGCGAGCCCCGCGGCGAACGTCACCGCGTGCTGCTCCGCGATGCCGACGTCGAAATAGCGCTCGGGGAATTCCTGCGAGAAGCGCACCAGCCCCGAGCCCTCGCGCATCGCCGGCGTGATGCCGATGAGGCGCGCGTCGGCCTGCGCCATGTCGCACAGCCAGTCGCCGAACACCTGCGTGTAGGCGGGCCGCGGACGCGCGTCGGCCGCCGGCTTCGGCTTCACGATGCCGATGCCCGGGTCGAACTTGCCGGGACCGTGGTAGGTGATCGGGTCCTCCTCGGCGAGCTTGTAGCCGTGGCCCTTGCGCGTCACCACGTGCAGGAACTGCGGGCCATCGAGGCGCTTCACGTTGTTGAGCGTGTCGATGAGGACGTCCAGGTTGTGGCCGTCGATCGGCCCGGTGTAGTTGAAGCCGAACTCCTCGAAGAGCGTCGAGGGCGTGAGCATGCCCTTGGCGTGCTCCTCGAGGCGCTTGGCGAGCTCCTTCATCGCGGGCGTGGCCGACAGGACCTTCTCCGCGGTCTTGCGCGTCGCCGCGTAGAAGCGCCCGGACATGAGCTTCGCGAGGTAGTTGTTGAGCGCCCCGACGTTCTCCGAGATCGACATGTCGTTGTCGTTGAGGACCACGATCACGTTGGCGTTCGCCTGCTTCGCGTTGTTGAGCGCCTCGAACGCCTCGCCGCCGGTCATCGCGCCGTCGCCGATCACCGCGACCACGCGCCGGTCCTCGCCGAGCCGCCGCGCCGCGACCGCCATGCCGATCGCGGCGGAGATCGAAGTCGAGGCGTGCGCGGTGCCGAACGCGTCGTACGGGCTTTCCTCCCGGCGCGGGAACCCGGCGATGCCGCCCTTTTGCCGCAGCCTGCGCATGCCCTCGCGGCGGCCGGTGAGGATCTTGTGGCCGTAGGTCTGGTGGCCCACGTCCCAGATGAGGCGATCCTCGGGCGTGCGCAGGACGTAGTGCAGCGCGATCGTGAGCTCGACGGTGCCGAGGTTCGCCGACAGATGGCCGCCGGTGGCGGAAACGGACTCGAGGATGAAGGAGCGCAGCTCCCGGGCGAGCTCGGCGAGCTGCCTGCGATCGAGCCGACGCAGCCGCGCCGGGTCGTCGATCGTCTCGAGAAGGGGATAGGAGCCCATGGGTGAATCCATTCTAGCGCCGGCGCTCGACGATGAAGCCGGCGATTTCGCGCAGGCGCGCCGCGCGCTCCGCGAAAGGCGCGAGCGCCTCGCGCGCCTCGGCGAGCAGGTCCTGCGCGAGCGACTTCGCCTCCGACAGGCTCATGAGGCTGGTATACGTGGGCTTTCCCGCCGCGCGGTCCTTCCCGGCCGTCTTGCCGAGCGACTGCGCGTCGCCTTCCTCGTCGAGGATGTCGTCGACGACCTGGAACGCGAGGCCGATGCATTTGGCGTAACGGTCGAGGCGCGCGATCCCGGCAGGATCGAGCGCCGCTCCGCAGCGCGCGCCCAGCAGCGCCGAGGCGCGGATCAGCGCGCCGGTCTTGAGGATGTGCATGAACTCGAGCTCGGCGAGCGTGAGGCTGCGCCCCAGGGCCTCGAGATCGATCGCCTGGCCGCCCGCCATTCCACGCGAGCCGCAGGCGGCGGCGAAGAGCCGGATCATGTCGAGCTGCGCATCCGGGTCGGCTGCGAGGCGATGCTCGGCGAGGAGCTGGAACGCGAGGCTCTGCAGCGCGTCGCCGGCGAGGAGCGCGGTGGCCTCGTCGAACTCCACGTGGCAGGTGGGCTTGCCGCGGCGCAGCACGTCGTCGTCCATGGACGGCAGGTCGTCGTGGATGAGCGAATAGGCGTGGATCATCTCCACCGCGCAGGCCGCGACCTCGAGGCTCGCGCCCTCGGCACCCGAGAGCTCGCCCGCGGCGAACACCAGCATCGCGCGCACGCGCTTGCCGCCGCCCAGCGTGGAGTAGCGCATCGCATCGTGCAGGCGCTGCGGGGCGATGCGCGCCGAGGGCAGCAGCCGCTCGAGCGCCGCCTCGGTGCGGGTCGCGACCGTGCGCGACCACTCCTGGAAATCGGCCGCGCTCACTTCGCCCCGGGATCGAAGTCGCGCAGCGCCTCGCCGTCGAGGATCGCGATGCGCGCCTGGGCGTCCGCGAGCTTCGATTCGCAGTAGCGGATGAGCTCGGCGCCCCGCTGGTACGCCGCAAGCGATTCCTCGAGCGGGAGCTTGCCGTCCTCCATGCGCGCGACGAGCGCCTCGAGCTCGGCGAGCGCCTGCTCGAAGGTGGGGACGGCGCCCTCGATCGGGGCGTTCTTCTCGGCCATGGGGAGATTCCGGGCAGGGTTGCGGGTGAAAGCCGATTTTACATCAAAGGTCTTGAAAACTAAGGGAACTCGCCCCAAAATAGAAGTCGTACCAAGTCGGGACGGAGGCTGCAGAGTTAAAAGCTAGCTGACTCGATTAGCCCGCGTTGTTTTCATCTTCGCTGCCTGGAGGTGCGGATAATGACGGATCTCGCGAGCCAGAGGGCTTTCACCCGGTCGTCCCCCCACCTGCCGCTCTCGTGGTATTTCGACCCGAGGGTGGCGGAAATCGAATATCGCCGCCTCTTCGAGCAGGGCCCCGGCTACGTGGGCCACGCGCAGATGGCGGCCAACCCCGGCGACTACCGCGTCCTCGACTGGCGCTCGCGCGGCGCCTGGGCGATCGTCAACAACGACGGCCGCCACGACCTCGTCTCGAACGTCTGCCGCCACCGCCAGGCGATCATGCTGGAGGGCCACGGCACGCTTGCCGGCGGCACCATCACGTGCCCGATCCACCGCTGGGCCTACGACTCCCGCGGCAAGCACCTCGGCGCGCCCTCGTTCTGCGAGCATCCGGGGCTCGACCTGCCGACGCAGTCCCTGCGCAACTGGAACGGCCTGCTCTTCAACGGCAAGCGCGACGTGGCGCGCGACCTCGCCAGGCTCGGCGTCGCGAGGGAGATCGACTTCGAGGGCTACGTGCTGAACAAGGTGGACGTGGTCGAGTACGACTTCAACTGGAAGACCTTCATCGAGGTCTACCTCGAGGACTACCACGTGGCGCCGTTCCACCCCGGCCTCGGCCACTTCGTCACCTGCGACGACCTCGCCTGGGAATACGGCGACTGGTACAGCGTGCAGACGGTCGGCGTGAACCAGGCGCTCGGCAAGCCGGGCAGCGACGTGTACCGCATGTGGCACGAGCAGGTCCTCAGGTACCGCAACGGCGAGCCGCCCCCGCACGGCGCGATCTGGCTCACGTACTACCCGAACGTCATGGTCGAGTGGTACCCGCACGTGCTGGTGGTCTCGTCGCTGCATCCGCGCGGCGCGGACCGGTGCACCAACGTCGTGGAGTTCTACTACCCGGAGGAGATCGCGCTCTTCGAGCCCGAGTTCACCGAGGCGCAGCAGAATGCCTACCACGAGACCGCCGCGGAGGACGAGGAGATCTGCACGCGCATGACCGAGGGCCGGCGCGCGCTCCTCGAGGACGGGCGCGAGGAGCACGGGCCGTACCAGTCGCCGTACGAGGACGGGATGGTGCACTTCCACGAGTTCATCCAGCGCGAGATCGGAAAGCGCGTCTAGCCGGCCGCGCAAGGAGCCGCAGGAAGAGAACGGGGCGGCCCCAGGGCCGCCCCGTTTCCGTTTCTTCTTCTCCTCCTCCTCCGCTATCCGCGCCGCTACTCCTCGTCGAACTCGTGCACCACCGCCCAGAGCGTGGCGAACGTGTGCTGGGGAAAATCGGCGTGCAGCGCCTCATACTCCTCGGCGCGCACGGGCTCGCGCTCCTTGCCCTTGCGGATCTCGAACCAGCGCAGCTGGATCTTCTCGCGCACGCCGTGCGGCGGCATCGCGGGGCGCCTGAGCGAGGAGCTGGTACCCGAGAAGAGCCGGCGCTTGAGCGTCACGTCCGCCGAGGAGATGCGGAAGAGCTTCGAGAGCATGTTGGACGTGGCGCCGTGGCGGATGAAGTGCTCGAGCTGCCGCGAGCGCTTGTTGAGGTAGTCCACCTGGCGCAGGCCGTGCTCGAGCGACCCCGCGTCGATCTGCACCGCGACGCGCGGTTCGGTCATCTCCGAGAGCTTCACGAGCCCGGCGGTGCTCAATGCGGTGAGCTCCTCGACCTGCCGCTCCGTGAACCCTTCGGGAAGCGGCGACTTGTCCTCGGCGCTTTGCTGCAGCTCGCGAATGAGCTGCGCCAGGACCAAAAGCCTCAGCTGCTGGTCTCGAACGACGATCATCGGATCCTCGTCTCGCTGCGTTCACAGGGGAGGCGGATCTCACGCCCGCCATGGCGCCCAAAATGCTACGGCGTTCGCGCGAAGTCAACCGGAAATCGCTTGGCGCCCGCGCATTTCAGCCGGCGAACTCAGTCCTCCTCGCGCTCGAGCTTGAACTGCGAGGCGAGCTGCTGCTGCGTCTGCGGCGGCACCGGCGCATAGTGGCTGAACTCGAGCGTGTACGCGCCCTGGCCGCCGGTCACGGAGCGCAGGCGCGACTGGTAGTCCGCGATCTCCGAGAGCGGCACCATGCCCTGGATCGACATGAGGTCGCCGCCGGTCGATTGCGTGCCCGTCACCTGGCCGCGCTTTCCCGAAAGGTCCGAGGTGAGGTCGCCCACGAAGCGGTCGGGCGCGGTGATCTCGATCGTCACGATCGGCTCGAGCATGATGGGCGAGGCCTTGAGGATCGCGTCGATCACGGCCTTGCGCCCCGCGGTGACGAAGGCGATCTCCTTCGAGTCGACATCGTGGCTCTTGCCGTCGTAGACGATCACGCGCAGGTCCTCGACCGGATAGCCCGAGATCACGCCGTGGTCGAGCGCCTGGCGCACCCCCTTCTCGACCGCGGGAATGAAGACCGTCGGGATCACCCCGCCCTTCACCTCGCTCGCGAACTCGAAGCCGGCGCCGCGCGCGAGCGGCTCGATGCGCAGGAACACCTCGCCGAACTGGCCCGCGCCGCCGGTCTGCTTCTTGTGGCGGCAATGGCCGTCGGCCTTCTTCGTGATCGTCTCGCGATAGGGGATCTTGGGCGGCTTCACCGTCACGTCGAGCTTGTACTGCTGCTGCATCTTCTCGATCTTGATGCGCATGTGCAGATCGCCCAGCCCGCGGATCACCGTCTCGTGCGTCGTCGGATGGCGCTCGATCCACAGGCACGGATCCTCCACCTCGAGCTTGTGCAGCACCTCGAAGAGCCGCTGCTCGTCGCCCTTCTTCTTCGTTTCCACGGCGATCGAGTGCATGGGCGTCGGGAACTCGAGGGAGCGCAGCCGGATGTGGTCCTCGTCGTGCGAGTCGTGCAGCACGGCGTTGAAATCGATCTCCTCGACCTTCGCCACCGCGCCGATGTCGCCGGGAACGAGGGAATCGACTTCAACGTACTCCTTGCCCTGGAGCTGGAAGAGGTGGCCCGCCTTGAACGGCTTCCTGCCGTCGCCGATATAGAGCTGCGTGTCCTTGCGCACGGTCCCCTGGTGCACGCGGAACACCGCGACCTTGCCCACGTACGGATCCATGATGATCTTGAAGACGTGCGCGAGGACGTGCTTCGAGGGATCGGGCTCGGAATGGAACTCCTCGCCCTCGGTGGTGGCCGAGCGCACGAATTGCGGCGGATTGCCCTCGGCGGCGTTGGGCGCGAGGCGCGCGAGGATCTCGAGGAATTCCGCGACGCCGGCGCCGGTGCGCGCGGAGGCGAAGCACACCGGCACGAGATGCCCTTCGCGCAGCGCCTTCTCGAACGGCCCGTGCAGCTGCTCCGGCGCGAGCTCCTCGCCCTGCTCGAGGTAGGTCGCCATGAGCGCCTCGTCCACCTCGACTACCTGGTCGATGAGCGCCGAGTGCGCCGCCTTCACGGAGGAGAAATCCGACTCGCCGTCGGGATTGAAGAAGCAGTCGACCACGTCCTTGCCGCCGTGCGCGGGCAGGTTGATCGGAAGGCACTCCTTGCCGAAGACGTCCTGGATGCGCGCGAGGAGGCCCTCGAGGTCGACGTTCTCCGCGTCGATCTTGTTGATGAGGATCATGCGGTCGAGGCTGCGCCTGCCCGCGGCCCGCATCATGCGCGTGGTGTTGAGCTCGATGCCGGTCTGCGCGTTGATCACGATCACCGCGAGATCCACCGCGGCGAGTGCCGCGATCGACTGCCCCGCGAAGTCCGGCATGCCGGGCGTGTCGACGAGGTGGACGTGGATCCCCTTGTAGGGAAAGTTTACCAAGGCCGAGGAGAGCGAATGGCCGTACTGCTTCTCCAGCGGATCGAAGTCGCACACCGTGCTGCCGCGCTCGGTGCTGCCCATCGCGCCGATCGCGCCCGCCTTCCACAGGAGCGCCTCGGCAAGAGTGGTCTTTCCGGCGCCTCCATGCCCCACCAGGGCCACGGTGTGGATGCTCCCGGTGGAATATTTCGCCACGTCGATCGCTCCTCTCTGCTGCGGGCGCAGCAAGGCGTTGCGGGGGGATTCGAAGCCGGAACCTAAAGGGTACACAACCTCGGGCCATCGCGTCTGGCGGCGCGCAAGGCCGCGCGATCAGGGCGCGATCTCGAGCTCGACCAGCGCAGCATCGCCCGCGATGGATGCGCGGATGGCGAGATGCGTGCGGATCGCGGCGCGCGCGCGCTCCACCGCCTCGACCTCGGTCCTGCCGCTGCCCGAGCAGCCGGGAAGCTCCCTCACCGCAGCGACGTAGCCGCCCTTCGCGCGGTGCAGCGCGACGCGAAAGCGCGGCGGGATCGGTGCGGTGTCCACGAGAGCGGCGGCCTCGAAACGCGAAGCCTCGCAAGGATAGGTCGCGAAGGCGCCCGCCTGCGGCGCGAAATCCCGCTCCATCGAATTCGGATTCCCGCGCGATTCGGGCGCCCGCCGCGCCTACGATGCGCCCATCGGTCCGAACGGGGCGCGAGGCTCGCGAAGCCGGCCCGCATCGAAGGAGGACGAACGTGAAGGAGCTCACCCTCGAGGAAGTGTTGCGCATCGCCGGCGGAGTGCCGGCGCAGGCGGCGCTCGACGACGTGAGCTACGCGGCGCCCGCCGAGAGCCGCATGGACCCGATCGATTACGCGCGCCTGCTCGAAGCGCAGGTGCGCACGCAGGCACCGGGCTGAACGCGACGCACTTGGGCGGCGCCGATCGCGGCCGCCGCCCGACGGCCCCGGGCCTCCAGGTTGCTTGCCCGGCGCATCGATTCCAGCAACCGAATTCGCAGGAGAGCCACATGAAGGAGCTGGACAGGAAGGACACGCCCGAGGTGGGCGGGGGAAGCGTCATCACGCCGACGTACCCGGACGGATCGATCATCGGGCCGTACCCGACGCCGACCTATCCGCAGTACCCGACGACGCCGGTGCTCGAACCGGTGACCGGGACGCAGAAGTTCTGACCCATCAATCCCGAAAGGAAGGTCTCACCATGGAAACGAAAGAGAACCCGGGCAAGGGCCCCGGCACCGAGCTCGCGGCCGAGAACGCGGCGGACGTGTCGGGCGGCGATTGCACCAGCGTGTCGGTCGGAGGCGTGACGGTTTCGGGCTCCGGCTCGCCGGGCGACGCGATGATCGCGATCTACGACGGCGCCGTCGCGGCCACCTCGCACATCATCGAGACGGTCGTCAAATCCGCGAGCTAGCGCGCAGGGCCGGGGCTTCGCCCCCGGCTCACGCGGCACCCACGCGATGCGCTACGCGACCGACATTCCACAGCCGCTGGCCGACGACGGGCTGAAGACTTCGCAGGTCGGCTTCCTCCTGATCGTGATTTACGTCGTCACCGCGACGCTCGGCGTCCTGTGGGGCCGGGCCTCCGATCCCGCATTGCGCTTCGTGTGGGAGACGTTGCTGATCCATTCGATGGCCGCCGTGTGCCTCATCGCGCTGGTGCTGGCGGTGCCGCAGCTCAGGCGCTCGCTGCCATGGCTGTATGCGCGTCCCCGCACGCCGCTTTCGCCGCGCGACGCCCTCGCATTCCTGGGCGTGATGATCGCGTGGGGCCTGGGGGCGTACCGCTTCCTCGTGCTCTTCCCGATGCTGCGCTGGTACCCGCCGGCCGTCGTGGTCGTCGCCGATGCGCCGGGGGCATGGGCGAGCTCGGCGTACGTCCTCCTCTGGGCGCTCACCGCCGGCGTGCTCGCTCCGTTCTCCGAGGAGCTCGTCTTTCGCGGCATCCTGCTGAATCTCTGGCGACGGCGCTGGGGCACCGGGCGTGCGGTGCTCTTCTCCGCGATCGCGTTCGGCGCGATCCATCTGCACAACGCGATCTACGCCACCGTGGCGGGGATCTTCTTCGCGCTCGTCTACCTCAAGTACCGCAGCCTCTGGCCGGGGACATTGCTGCATTCGCTCTACAACCTGGTGGGCGGCCCCCTCGTGCTCGGCCGCATCACGCTCGAGAAGAACACCGAGTCCATGGGCTCCATCGGCGCGTGGCTTCCCGAGCTCGCCCTCACGCTCGCGTTCTTCCCGCTGCTGTATCTCTTCTGGCGCCGCTTCCGTCCCACGACCTGACTTCCGGCAGCAAACCATGAGCTCCGGCCTCTTCCGGGCGCAGGTCCGCGCCCATGCGGAAAGCGCCTGGCTGGGAACCATCCTCCTCATCCAGCCGGCGTCGTTCGCGTTCCTCACGGCGTGCGCCTTCGCGATGGCCGCGGCCATGGGCGCGTTCCTCTTCCTCGGCGAGTACACGCGCAAGGCGCGTCTCGAGGGCATCGTCGCGCCGGAGCTGGGCGTGGTGCGCATCGTCGCGCCCCAGGCGGGCATCGTGCGTGCGGTCGAGGTGACCGAGGGCGAGGAGGTCGCGCGCGACGCGCCGATCGCCACGCTGGGCGACGGGCGCGAGAGCGCGGAGCGCGAGACGATCGGGAGCGCGGTCGCCGAGCGGCTTCGCGAGCGCGCGCGGGCCCTGCAGCGGCAGCGCCTGTCCAGCGCGGCCGCGGCCGCGGCCGAGCGCGCCTCTCTCGCCGAGCGCGCGCTCGGGATCGCGCGCGAGCGCGACGAGCTCGAGCGCGAGATGCGCACGCAGGAAGCGCGGGTCGAGATCGCCGCGCGCGGCGTCGGGCGAGCGACGAGGCTCGAGGCGATCGGCTTCCTCTCGAGCGCCGCCGCCGACCGCGAGCGCGACGCCGGCATGCAGGCGACGGCGCAGCTCGAGAGCCTGCGGCGCGCGCGCATCGCCCTCACGCGCGACCTCGCCGCGGCCCGGCTCGACGAACGCGCGGCGCGGGAAAGGGCGAGCGCGCAGCTCGCCGGGCTGGACCTGCAGCGCGCCGCGGTGGAGCAGGAGCGCCTCGAGCACGAGCTGCAGTACCGCGCTTCCGTCGTGGCGCCCGCGGGCGGCACCGTCGCCGCGGTCCTCGTGGAGCGCGGGCAGGCGGTCGTTCCCGGCGCCGCGCTCGCCACGATCATCCCGGCGCGCTCGCCCCTCGAGGTGCACCTCTTCGCGCCGTCGCGCTCGATCGGCTTCGTGCGCCCCGGCCAGGAAGTGCTGGTGCGCTACCTCGCCTATCCGCACGAGAAGTTCGGCGCGTACCGCGCACGCGTGGTCGCGGTGTCGAAGGCGCCGCTTCCCGCCGCCGAGACCGGATTCGTCCCGGCCGACGGCGGCCGCGAGCCGCTGTATCGCATCAAGGCCGCGCTCGAGTCGCAGGATGTGCTCGCGTACGGGAAGCCGCGCGCGCTCAAGGCGGGAATGCAGGTGGAAGCGGACGTGCTGCTCGATCGCCGGCGCCTGATCGAGTGGATCTTCGAGCCGCTCCTGGGCCTCGCCGGAAGGGCCTGAAGTGGCGGCGCTCGCCGACCTGCGGCTCGTGTCGCGCCCGCGGCTTCCGGTGCTGCTGCAGACCGAAGCGGCCGAATGCGGGCTCGCGAGCCTCGGCATGGTGGCGTGCTATCACGGCCATCGCATCGACCTCGCGGGGCTGCGGCGCCGCTTCACCGTCTCCCTCAAGGGGGCGACGCTCGCGTTCCTCATCCGCGTCGCCGGCGACCTGCACCTCGCCCCGCGGCCGCTCAAGCTCGAGCTCGACGAGCTTCCCCGCCTTCGCATGCCGTGCATCCTGCACTGGGACCTCAACCATTTCGTGGTGCTGCGCGAGGCGGACGCGCGCGGCGCGGTGATCCACGACCCGGCGCGCGGCGTGCGGCGCCTCGCGATGGCGGAGGTCTCGCGGCACTTCACGGGGATCGCGCTCGAGCTCGCCCCGACCACGCCCTTCCATCCGATCGACGAGCGGCGCCGCATCCGGCTGGCCGACCTCATGGGTCGCGTCGAGGGGCTGGGCCGCTCGCTCGCGCAGGTGCTGGCATTGGCCTTCGCGCTGCAGGCGATCGCGATCGTGACGCCGTTCTATTTGCAGTGGGCCATCGACGGCGCGGTGGTCTCCGCGGATCGCGACCTGCTCACGGTCCTGGGCCTCGCCTTCCTGCTCCTCGCCGTGATGCAGGTGGCGCTCAGCGCGCTGCGCTCCTGGGTCGTGCTCTACCTCGGCACGACGCTCAATCTCCAGTGGCTGGCGAACGTCTTCTCGCACCTCCTCAGGCTTCCGGTCGGATGGTTCGAGAAGCGCCACCTGGGCGACGTCGTCTCGCGCTTCGGTGCGGTGGGCGCGATCCAGCGCACGCTCACCACGAGCTTCGTCGAGGCGATGATCGACGGCGCCATGGCGGCGGCGACGCTCGCCATGATGCTCGTCTACAGCCACGGGCTCGCCGCGATCGCGCTCGCCGCGGTCGCCGCCTACGGGCTCCTGCGGCGCGTGTTCTACGAGCCGCTCCGGCGCGCGACCGAGGAGCACATCGTGCACAGCGCGAAGCAGCAGAGTCATTTCCTGGAGACGGTGCGCGGCGTGCAGTCGATCAAGCTCTTCGGGCGCGAGGCGGAGCGGCGCTCGCGCTGGCTGAACCTCGTGGTCGATGCCACCAACCAGGAGCTCGCGACGCAGAAGCTGGGCCTCGCCTTCCGCTCGGCGAACGGTCTGGTGTTCGGCATCGAACGTGTCGCGATCGTGTGGATCGGCTGCCTGCTGGTCCTCGACAACGCGCTCTCGGTCGGGATGCTCTTCGCTTTCATGTCGTACAAGGACCAGTTCTCCTCGCGCGTGGCGGGGCTCGTGGACAAGCTGATCGAGCTGCGCATGCTGGGCCTGCAGGGCGAGCGCCTCGCCGACATCGTGCTCGCCGCGCCGGAGCCGGAGTCGCCCGCGGGGACGGCCGACGAGATCGAGGCTTCGCTCGAGATGCGCTCGGTCTCCTTCCGTTACTCGGACATGGAGCCGTTCGTGCTCCTCAATTGCTCCTTCGCGGTCTCACCCGGCGAATCGGTCGCCATCGTGGGCGCCTCGGGCGGGGGCAAGACCACGCTCCTCAAGCTCATGCTCGGGCTCCTCGCGCCCACCGACGGCAAGGTCCTCGCGGGCGGGATCGACATCCGCAAGCTCGGGATCGACCGCTACCGGAAGCTCGTGGGCACGGTGATGCAGGACGACCAGCTCTTCGCCGGCTCGATCGCCGACAACATCAGCTTCTTCGACCCGTCGCCCGACCACGGCGCGATCGAGCGCCATGCGCGCATGGCCGCCGTCCACGACGACATCGCCGCGATGCCCATGGGCTACAACACGCTGATCGGCGACATGGGCGCGGCGCTCTCCGGCGGCCAGAAGCAGCGCATCCTCCTCGCGCGCGCGCTCTACAAGCAGCCGCGCATCCTCTTCCTCGACGAGGCGACGAGCGCGCTCGACGTGCAGAAGGAGCGCGCCGTGAACGACGCCGTGCGGGGCCTGCACCTCACGCGGATCCTCATCGCCCACCGTCCCGAGACCATCGCCTCGGCCGAGCGCGTGATCGTGCTGCAGGGCGGGCGCGTGGTGCAGGACCTGCGGCGGCTCGCCGGAGAAGCGGCGGCGCAGCGCGGCGCGTAAGCCCCGCGCGGCCCGGAATATAATCGGCGTTTTCCGCCACACACCCCATGACCTCTTCCTGGATGCTCGTCGCCGGCTTTCTCTTCGCGACGATGGGCGTCTTCGTGAAGCTCGGCTCCGCGCAGTTCGGCACCGCCGAGCTCGCGTTCTACCGCTCGGCGATGACCTTCGTCGCCATGATCGGCGTCGTGCGGATGCGCAAAGGTTCGTTGCGCACGCCCCATTTCGGGATGCACGTGGTGCGCTCCACCGTCGGTGCGATCTCGCTGATGGCGTACTTCCACGCGATCGGGGAGCTGCCGCTCGCCACCGCGCAGACGCTCAACTACACCTCGCCCATCTTCCTCGCGATCGCGACCCTCGTCGTCCTGCGCGAGCGCATGTCGGCGAGGCTCGTCGGCGCGATCCTCCTCGGCTTCGCCGGCGTCGCGCTGCTCCTCGAGCCCACCTTCCAGGAGGGCAAGGAGGGCGCGGCGATGATCGGGCTCTTCTCCGGGGTGCTCGCCGCGTGGGCGTACCTGAGCGTGCGCACGCTCGGCAAGATGGGCGAGCCCGATTGGCGCGTCGTGTTCTGGTTCGGCCTGGTCGCCTCGATCCTGTGCGCGGCCTGGCAGCTCGCGACCTCCACGTTCCACCCGGTGCGCTGGGACAACCTGTGGATCCTCGCGGGAATCGGCATCTGCGGCACCGCGGCGCAGCTCGCGATGACGCGCGCCTACCGCACGGGCAACACGCTGGTGGTGAGCGCGCTCTCCTACTCCACGCTCGTGTTCGGGTCGATCGCGACGATGCTGGTGTGGAAGCAGCCGCTCGCGCCGCTCGAGTGGATCGGGATGCTCGTCATCGTCGCGAGCGGCATCCTCGCGATGCGCGCCGGGCCGAAGGAAGAAATCGAGGAAGCGGGGTTCGAAAGCTGATGGAATCGATCCTGGTGACACCCGAAGAGCTCGCGCGCCATCTCGACGATCCCGAATGGGTCGTCTTCGATACGCGCCACGATCTCGTGGATACGGACGCGGGCCGCGCCGAGTACGAGGACGGGCACATCCCGGGCGCGTACTTCCTGCACATGGACGCGGACCTCTCGGGCCCGAAGACCGGGAGCAACGGTCGCCACCCGCTGCCCGAGCTCGCGCGCTTCGCCACGCGCATCGAGCGCTGCGGCGTCGGTCCGCGATCGCGCGTCGTGGTCTACGACGCGGCCGGCGGCTGCTATGCGGTGCGCCTGTGGTGGATGCTGCGCTGGCTGGGCCTCGAGCGCGTGGCGCTCCTCGACGGCGGCTGGCCGCGATGGCTGCGCGAGAAGCGCCTGGATTCGAAGGAGGTTCCCGCGCCGCGCACCGGATCCTTCGTGCCGAAGCCGCGCCTGGGCGCCGTCGTCGACGCGGCGTTCGTCGAGCGCTTCCGCGAGGATCCGGCGGTGCGGCTCATCGATGCGCGCGCCGCGGCGCGCTACACCGGCGAGCAGGAGACGCTCGACCCGGTCGCGGGCCACGTTCCCGGTGCCGTGAGCCGCTTCTGGCAGCGCAACCTCGAGCCCGATGGACGCTTCAAGGAGCCCGAGGAATTGCGCGAGGAATTCCTCGACCTCCTCGAAGATGCGGCGCCGGAGAAGTCCGTGCACATGTGCGGCTCGGGCGTGACGGCATGCCACAACCTCTTCGCCCTCGAGCTCGCGGGGCTCGGCGAGGCGCGCCTTTACCCGGGATCGTGGAGCGAGTGGTGCTCCGATCCCGCGCGCCCCGTGGCGACCAGGCCCCGGCCGAGGTGATCGCACGCGCGGTGGGGCGAAGGATCGCGCGGCTCGCCTGCGCGGCGCTCGCGCTCGCGGCCGGCCTCGCGGCCGCGCAGGCACCCACGGTCGCGCCGCCCGATGGGCTCGTGCTCAACGGCGTGCCGCCGATCTCCGCGCGGCTCGCGCAGGCGCTCGCGCCCTATGGCGAGTTCCGCGCGCACGCCATGCTCTCCTGGCATCCGAAGCGCCGCGAGGTCCTGGTGCGCCGGCGCCTGGGCGAGACCGACCAGGTGCACCTCGTCGCCAATCCCGGCGCCGCGCCCGAGGCGCTCACCGATTTCCCCGACGCCGTGCCCGACGCCCGCTTCGAGCCCACGAAGGGCGATTGCCTCGTCTTCATCCGCGCCGAAGGCGGCAACGAGGCGTATCGCCTGTACCGCGAGGACCTTCCCGGCCGCGCCGTGACGGCGTTGAGCCCCGAGGGCGAGCGCGTGAGCGACTTCGCGTGGTGGCGCCGCGGCGGCCGCCTCGTGTACGCGACGCAGCCGGTGGACCGCAACAATCCCGCACGCGAGGTACGCACCTCGGTGCACGTGATCGATCCGCGCAAGCCCGCCAGCGACAAGGTGATCGCGCGGCTCGCAGGCGGCGGCTGGTTCGATTTCCAGTTCTCCGAGGACGGCAAGCGCCTCGCGTTCGTGCAGTACCTCTCCGCGAGCGAGAGCTACCTCTGGGTCATGGACGTGGCGAGCGGCAGGCACTGGCGGGTCACGCGGCCGGTCCGCGGCGCGCGCGCCGCCTACGCGAATCCGCGCTTCTCGCGCGACGGCCGCGCGCTCTTCGCGACGAGCGACCGCGGCTCCGAGTTCAAGCGCCTCGTGCGGATCGAGCTTCCGGGCGGCAGGGAGCGGCCGCTCACGGCGCACATCGCGCACGACGTCGACGGATTCGAGCTCTCGTTCGACGCGAACCGCATCGCCTTCACCACGAACGAGGATGGCGCGAGCGTGCTGCGCTTCATCGACTTGAGCACGCTCAAGGAGCTGCCGCGCCCCCCGCTCATCCCCGGGGTGATCGGATCGCTGCAGTGGCGCCCGGGCCACGACGAGGTGGCGTTCACGGTGAGCTCGGCGCGCACCGCGGGCGACGTCTTCTCCTACGATCTCGGGAAGAACCAGGTGACGCGCTGGACCAACGGCAACAGCCCGCACGTGAACACCAGCGCCTTCGCCGAGCCGCACACCATCGGCTGGAAGAGCTTCGACGGGCGCACGATCACGGGGCTCGAGTACCAGCCTTCGCCCACGCGCTTCCCGGGCAGGCGGCCGGTGCTCGTGATGCTTCACGGCGGACCGGAGTCGCAGGCGCGCCCGCGCTTCATCGGGCGCAACAATTACCTCGTGGACGAGCTGGGCGTGACGCTCATCTACCCCAACGTGCGCGGCTCCGAGGGCTTCGGAAAAACCTTCCTCACGCTCGACGACGGGCGCAAGCGCGAGGACGCGGTGAAGGACATCGGCGCGCTCCTCGACTGGATCGCGAAGCAGCCGGACCTCGACGCGAGCCGGGTGTCGGTCGCGGGCGCAAGCTACGGCGGCTACATGGCGCTCGCCGCCGCGGTGCATTTTTCCGGCCGCATCGCCTCCGCGATCGACGTGGTGGGCATCTCGGATTTCGCGAGCTTCCTCGAGCGCACCGAGAGCTACCGCAGGAGCCTGCGGCGCGCCGAGTACGGCGACGAGCGCGATCCGGGGATGCGCGGGTTCCTCGAATCGATCTCGCCGCTCACCCACGCCGACCGGATCTCGAAGCCGCTCCTGGTCGCGCAGGGCGCGAACGATCCGCGCGTGCCGGCGAGCGAGGCGGAGAAAATCGTCACGAGCCTCGAGCGGCGCGGGAAGCCGGTGTGGTACATCCTGGCGAAGAACGAGGGCCACGGCTTCGCGCGCAAGGCGAACGCGGATTTCCTGTTCTACGCGACGGTCGAATTCCTGCGCCAGACACTGCTGCGCTGATTCGGAGCCGCGATATACTGGGCGCGCCCCCACGACGCACCCTGACTCCTCCGGGAGGGACGCCATGTCGCAAGCGCTGGGCATCCTGTCGGTCGGCGTGGGAACGCTCCTCGCCCTGGTGATCGCCGCGGTGATCGTCTTCTGGTTCATCGAGGACGTCACCCAGAAGAAGCACGCGGTGCTGCGCAACTACCCGGTGGTGGGGCGGCTGCGCTACTTCTTCGAGCGCCAGGGCGAATACTTCCGCCAGTACTTCTTCGCCGGCGACCGCGAGGAGATGCCGTTCAACCGCGCGACGCGCGCGTGGGTCTACCGGGTCGCCAAGCAGGAGGACGGCAGCGGCCTCATCGGCTTCGGATCCACCTACGACATGAAGGCGCCGGGCGCGATCCTGTTCGTGAACGCGCCGTTCCCCGTGCAGGAATGGGAAAAACAGGCCACGCCTCCCCTCGTGGTCGGCGAGGGCTGGTGCGAGCGGCCGTTCCTCGCGCGCTCGGTCGTGAACGTGAGCGGCATGAGCTTCGGCGCCATCTCCAAGCCCGCGGTGCAGGCGCTCTCGCGCGGCGCGGCCCTCGCCGGCTGCTGGCTCGACACCGGCGAAGGCGGCCTCGCCCCCTGGCACCACGAAGGCGGCTGCGACGTGATCATGCAGATCGGCACCGCGAAGTACGGCATCCGCGACGCCGAGGGCAACTTCTCGCCCGAGCGCGCGAAGGAGCTCGCGACGCGCGTGAAGGCCTTCGAGATCAAGCTGTCGCAGGGGGCGAAGCCCGGCAAGGGCGGGGTGCTGCCCGGCGGCAAGGTGACGGCCGAGATCGCGGCGATCCGCGGCATCCCGGCGGGCGAGGATTCGCTCTCCCCCAACCGCCACCGCGACATCGCGAGCACCACCGAGCTCCTCGACCAGGTCGCGTACATCCGCTCGCTCACCGGGCGCCCCGTGGGCATCAAGACCGCGATCGGCGGATGGTGGTTTTTGAACGACATCGCCGAGAACGTCCTGCGCCGCGGCCTCGAGTACGCGCCGGACTTCCTGGTGATCGACGGCGGCGAGGGCGGCAGCGGCGCCGCGCCCCAGGCGCTCTTCGACCACATGAGCCTGTCCATCGAGGAAGCGCTGCCGCGCGCGGCCGACGTGCTCTTCGAGTCGGGCCTCAAGGAGCGAGTGCGGCTGGTCGCCTCCGGCAAGCTCGTCACCTCCGCGCGCGCCGCGTGGGCGCTGTGCGTGGGCGCCGATTTCGTGAACACCGCGCGCGGCTTCATGTTCGCGCTCGGCTGCATCCAGGCGCTGCGCTGCCACACCAACACCTGCCCCACCGGCATCACGACGCACAACCCGCGGCTGCAGCGCGGCCTCGTCGTGCAGGAGAAGTACCTGCGCGTCGCGAATTACGCGATGGGCATGAACCGCGACATCGAGATGATCGCGCACTCGTGCGGCGTCGCGCACCCGCGGCTCCTCAGGCGCGAGCACTGCCGCATGGTGCAGGCGAACGGCGCCACCGCCTCGCTCAACACGCTCTACCCGTATCCGAGCGCGGGCGCCACCGCCCCGGCGCGCGTCCCGGTGCACGAAGCGGCCGAGTGAGCGGCCGCGGCCTCGCCGATCTCGTCCTCGCCGTCCACGTCGCGTTCGTCCTCTTCGTGGTGCTCGGCTTCGCCGCCATCGTCGCCGGCATCGCGGCGCGCCGCCGCTTCGCGTTCGATCCGTGGTTTCGCGGCGCCCATCTCGCGGCGATCGCGTTCGTCGCGATCGAATCGCTCGCCGGCTACGCGTGCCCGCTCACCGTTTGGGAGGACGCGTTGCGCGGCGTGCGCGCCGACCCGGGCTTCGTCGAGCGCTTCGTGCATGCATGGCTCTTCTGGAACCTGCCGCCCTGGGCATTCACGGCGATCTACTGCGCGTTCGCGCTGGCGGTCGCATGGACGTGGTGGCGCTTCCCGCCGCGCCGGCGCTGAGGCTCAGTCGAGCGCGAGGACGGTGTTCACCGCGGCGACGAGCCCGCTGATCTTGAAGGGCTTGGTGACGTAGCCGTCGGCGCCGAGCGAGAGCCCGCGGGCGATGTCCGTCACCGCGGATTTTCCGGTCATCATGATCACGGGCAGGCGCGTGATCTTCTGGTTGCCGCGGATGCGCTCGAGGATCCCGAAGCCGTCGCTGTCGGGCAGGGTCACGTCGAGGAGCACCAGGTCGGGAAGCGGCACCTTGTTGAACTCGGCGTTGATCTCGGTGCGGTTGCGCGCCGAGCGCGTGAGGAAGCCCGCCTTGGCAAGCACCTCGGTCACGAGCTTGAGGAGGTCGGCGTCGTCCTCGACGACGAGGACGCTGTGGCGGTTGCCGTTCCTCGGGACCACCTTCTCGCTGGGGCGGCGCGCCATCGCGACGTAGAAGCCGGTGCGGGCGAGCTCGGGCCGGCTCGCGACCGCCTCCTTCTGCGCCTTCTGCAGGCGCTCGGGCGGGGGAGGCGGCGCCGGCTTCGGCGGCGGCTTGGTGAAGTCGAGGTCGAGGTCTTCTTCGTCCGTCATGGCGGGCCCATTCTATCCATTCCTCCCGGCGAGGGCGCCGGCGCCTTCTTCTCGCCGATGCGGCCCTCCTCGCCGCGCGCGAGCTTCGCGATGTTGCCGCGGTGGCGCAGGACGAGGAGCGCCGCCATCCCGAGCACGGCGTAGAAGCGGGGCTGCGCGCCGAACATCCACCACGCGGCGGCCGGCGCGATCACGGCGGCGGCGAGCGCGGCGAGAGACGAGTAGCGCGTGGCGGCCGCCACGGCGAGCCAGGCGGCGATCACCGCGATGCCCAGGCGCCAGTCGAACGCGATGAGCACGCCCGCGGCGGTCGCCACGCCTTTCCCGCCGTGGAAGCGCAGCCAGACCGGGAATACGTGGCCGAGGAAAGCGGCGAAGCCCACGAGCGCGAGGAGCTCCGGGGCCAGGCCCAGCGCGGAAGCGGCGAGCACGGCGACCCAACCCTTCCCCGCGTCGCCCAACAGGGTGAGGAGCGCGGCACGGCGGCTTCCCGAGCGCAGCACGTTCGTCGCGCCGACGTTGCCCGAGCCGTAGCTGCGCGGATCGGGCAGGCGCATGGCGCGGCTCACGAGGAGCGCGAAGGGGATGGATCCGGCGAGATAACCGGCGAGCGCACAGAGGAACGCCGTCATGGCCATACTCTACAATACGGCGCCATGGATACGATCTTCCTCCGCGAATTCCGCGTCGACGCGTGGGTCGGGATCTACGAGTGGGAGAAGCAGCGCGCGCAGACCCTCGAGATGGAGATCGAGATCGGCATCCCGGGCAACGAGGTGGGCCTCACCGACGACATCTACGACACCGTGAACTACGGCGAGGTGGTGGAACGGATCAACGCGGAGCTCGCCGGGCGCCGGTTCAAGCTGCTGGAGGCGCTCGCCGAGCACGTATGCGCGCTCCTCATCGACGAGTTCAAGGCGCCGTGGGTGCGGCTCTCGGTCGCGAAGCTCGGCCATGTGCGCAACGTGCGCAAGGTGGGCGTGACGCTCGAGCGCCGCCGCGACCCCGGCGAGTGAGGGCGCGATGATCAAATGGCTGCTCGTGATCGCCGTGGGAGTCTTCGTGCTCACGGCGGCCACGCCCTGGCTCGCCAAGCGCGGCCTGGGGGAGCTTCCCGGCGACGTCACCGTGTCCTGGAAGGGCCGCCGCATCCGCCTGCCGTTCACCTCGACGCTGCTGCTCTCGCTCGCGCTCACGCTCCTCGGGCGGCTCGTCTAGCCCACGCCTCACGCCGCCGTGGCGTCCTCGGTGTAGATGCCGCGATAGGCCGCGTACGTGGAGGAGATCGCAACCGGGATCCACACCAGGTAGCCCAGCCCGATCGGGATCGCGGCGACGATCGCGAACACGGTCATCACGATGCTCCACACGAGGAACGGCAGGAAGTTCGCGAAGCAGCCGACGAGGCTCTCCTTCATCGCCTGCACCGGTCCCAGCCCGTGCATGACGACCAGCGCCGGCGCGAACCAGAGCGCGGCCATCAGCGGGACCGAGAGGGCGAGCGCGATGAGCCCGCCCAGCGCGATGGTGAGCGCGGAGGCCATGATGTCGTGGACGATCAGCTGCGGGTTGCCGCCGAGGACCGCGCCGAGGATCGAGAAGCCGACCACGCCGGCGAAGACGAGCAGGATGAGGATCGAGCACCCGATCACGATCAGGCCCACCACGAGCAGGCTTCCGAAGCGTGTGCGGAAGCCGGCGAAGAGCTGCTCCAGCTCGAAGTCGCCGCCCGCCTCGATCGAGCGGCAGGCCACCATGAAGCCCGCGGCGATCGCCGGGTTGAGCACCTGGAAGGCGAGGCCGCCCACCAACGGCACGAGGTTCACGACGATCGCGATCACGATCCAGACGAGAATCGCGAGGATCCACATGAGCGGGGCGCGGGCGAAGAGCTTCCAGCCCTGCGCGATCCAGGTCCAGCCCGCGCCGGCGCGCTGGCGGCGCGGGGGAAGGACCAGGCGCGGACCCGCTTCGGGTGGCGCCGCCGATCCTTCCGTCTGGGTGACGCTCATGGCACCTCTCCGGTGATGCGCGGCGATGTCCGCGTCGGGCTCGGAGATTACTCCTCCGTCGCCACGTCAACAAGGATCGGCGAAAGCACGCGCGTGAGCACCTCCGGCTCCATGCCGAGGAGATAGCCGCGGCGCCCGCCGTTGATGAACATGCGCGGGAGCGAGAGCACCGAGCGCTCGAGGTAGACGGGCATGGGCCTGCGCGTACCGAACGGCGACGTGCCGCCGACGAGATAGCCCGAATGGCGCTGCGCGACCTCGGGCCGGCAGGGGAAGACGCGCTTCGCGCCCGCCACCCGCGCGAGCTCCCTGGTGTTCACCTTGCGATCGCCGTGCATCAGCACCACGAGCGGATCGCCCTTGTCGGTCTCCATGACGAGGGTCTTCACCACCTGGTGCTCGGGCACGCCGAGCGCGCTCGACGACACGCCGGTGCCGCCGTGCTCGACGTACTCGTAGCTGTGCTCCGTGTACGCCACGTGGTGGCGCGCGAGGAGCTCGGTCGCCGGGGTGGCGGCGCCTTTCACGACGCGAGCCAGTGCACCGCGAGGCGCCAGACGAGCGAGAGCCCGGTGAGCACGAGCAGGCCGCCCACCACGCGGCGCATCTGCTGCTGCGTGAGGCCGACGTGGATGCGCGTGCCGAGCTTCAGGCCGATCCACATGAAGGGGGCGAGCACCAGCGCGCCGATCCCGATCGCGCCGTGCAGCAGCAGCCCGCTCACCGCGTAGATCACGGCGCGGCTGAACGCCGAGATCGAGATGAGCGCCGAGGTGGTCGCGCGCACCCGGCTCTTGTCGCCCAGGCGTGCGGAAAGGTACGTCGCGTAGATCGGGCCGCCGGCGCCGAACACGGTGGCCACCGCGCCGCCGAGGAGCCCGATCGGCACGACCCACCAGCGCGAGATCCCGCGATGCACGCTCGGGTTCACGATGCTGTAGCCGCCGATCGCCATGGCGAAGACCCCGAGGGCGATGCGCAGGTCGTGGTCCGGCACCTTCACGAGCACCGTCGCGCCGATCGCGACGCCGCCGAACATCATCGGCACGAGGCGCAGGAGCTCGTCCCGGGAGACGTGCTCGCGGTTGGTCGTGCCCACGAAGGTCGAGCAGGCACAGTCGATCACCGCCATCAGCGGCACCAGGTACGAGACCGGGAGGAAGTGCGCGAGGATCGGCACGGTGATCGCGGTGGAGCCGAATCCGCTCAGGCCGAACACGGTGTATCCGAGGATCACCACCAGCGGGGCCACCAGCAGCAACCAGGGCGATAGCTGGGCGAGGTCGATCATCCGCGCGGATGGTGCTTCGCGTGCAGCGCCTTCAGCCGCTCGCGCGCGACGTGCGTGTAGATCTGCGTGGTCGAGATGTCGGCATGCCCGAGCAACAGCTGCACCACGCGCAGGTCGGCGCCGTGGTTGATGAGGTGCGTCGCGAAGGCATGGCGCAGCGTATGCGGCGAGATGGAGCGCGCGATGCCGGCCTTGCGCGCGTGGCGCTTCACCAACGCCCAGAATCCCTGCCGCGTCATCGCCGCGGCGCGCGCGGTGACGAAGAGCGCGTCGGCCTTGCGCCCCGCGAGCAGCTGCGGGCGCGCGCTCGAGAGATAGCGCTGGATCCACGCGACCGCCTCCTCGCCGAGCGGCGTGAGGCGCTCCTTCGATCCCTTGCCGAGCACGCGCACCACGCCCATGTCGAGGCTCACCTGCACCGGCTTCAGGCCCACCAGCTCGGAAACGCGCAGCCCGCTCGCGTAGAGCGTCTCGAGCATCGCGCGGTCGCGAAGGCCCGCGGCGTGCTCCACGTCCGGCGCGCCGAGAAGCGCCTCCACCTCCGCTTCGGAGAGCGACCCGGGAAGCGAGCGCGGCAGCTTCGGGTGCTCGAGCATCGCCGCCGGATCGTCGGGGCGAAGGCCCTCGCGCACGGCGAACTGGTAGAAGCGCCGCAGCGACGAGACCAGCCGCCCGGTGCTGCGAGCGCTCGAGCGCCTTTGCTCCACCTGCCAGGCGAGGTGGCGATGCAGGTCGTGGGATTCGGCCTCGAGGAGCGAGCGGCCTGCCGCGCCCTCGAGCCACGCGGCAAAGCCCGCGACGTCGCGGCGGTAGCTCTCGAGCGTGTTCTTCGCCAGGCCGTCGGCGAGCCAGAGCCCGTCGCAGAAACGATCGAGCGCCCGGCTATTGGCGTTCGAGAGCGCCTTCATGCCCGAGGAGCCAGCGCTTGATGTCGCGTTCGAAGCCCTCGCCACGCTCGCCCATGAAGCCGCCGAGGTCGCCGCCGGCGGCCACCACGCGATGGCACGGCACGACGACGGGGATCGGGTTCGCGCCGCAGGCACCGCCCACCGCGCGGGCCGAGGAGTGGATCTCGCGCGCGAGCTCGCCGTAGGTGCGCGTCGCGCCTGCGGGAATGCGCTGCATCGCCTCCCATACCGCGAGCCGGTGGCGCGTGCCCGACAGGGCGACGGGGAGGTCGAACTCGAAGCGCCCGTCCTCGAGGTAGGTCTGCAGCTGCACGCACGCGAGGTGCGCGATGGAGCCCTTCTTCGGCGCGGCCGCGGGCATCGACGGGGAGAGGAAGCGGATCCCGGTGACGTGCGTGTCGGTCGCGAGGATGCCGAGCGTCGCGAACGGCGCGCGCACGCAGGCCTGGAACGCGGCCCGCGGCGCCTCAGGCATCGGCCGTCTCTCCGGCGAGCGCCCGGATGCGCGCGAGGAGATCGTCCGGAACGTCGATCCCCGATGCGCGCGCCTTCTCGCGCAGCTGCAGCCGCCGCGCGCCGGGAAGGCGCACGCCGGGAGACTCGAGCATCGCGGCGACCAGCGTCTCGACGCGGTCGAGGAACGTCTCGCGGCCCGCGAGCGCGCCCGGGTCCACCGCGAGGAAGCCCTGCCCGATGCGCGTGGGCTTTCCTTCCTCGGTGAAGAAGCTGTCCGACTCGAAGCCGAAGGCGGCGCCGGAGAGCGCACAGGCGAGCAGCTCGACGATCAGGGCGAGCATCGCGCCCTTCACGCCGCCGGCGGGAAGCATGCTGCCCTCGAGCGCGGCCTTCGCGTCGGTGGTGGGCTTGCCTTCCCGGTCGACGGCCCAGCCCTCGGGGATCGGCTTTCCCTCGCGCGCCGCGACCATGATCTTGCCGCGCGCGACCGCCGAGAGCGACACGTCGACCACCAGCGGCGGGGCGGAGCGGCGCGGGAACACCGCGGCGACGGGGTTGGTGCCGAAGAGCGCGCGCCGCCCGCCCCACGCGGGCATCGCCGCGGGCGAGTTGCCGAACGCGATGCCCACGAGCCCCGCTTGCGCGAGCGGCTCGAGGTGGTAGGCCGCCACGCCGAAGTGGTTGCTGTTGGTGACCGATACGAACGCGACCCCGAACTCGCGCGCGCGGCGCATCGCCTCGCGCACCGCGAGCCCGCACGCCTCGAAGGCGAGGCCGCCCTGGGCGTCGACCAGGCACGCGGCCTTCGAGTCGCGCGCGATGACCGGAACCGCCTTCCCGTTCGCGCGGCCGTTCTTCACGTGGCCGCAATACTGCGGGATGCGCGAGGCGCCGTGGGAAGCGAGCCCCTCCATCTCCGCGGCGACGAGCGCGCGCGCGGTGCAGCGCGCCATCGACTCGCCCGCGCCCGAGCGCGCGAGCGCGGCGCCCATGAGCCTTTCCAGCTCTTCGGGACGCACGGTGCTCATGCCGGGACCTCCGCGAGCAGCGTCTGGCCAGGCCGCACGCGCGTGAACTCCACCGGCTTCCACCCGATCGCGAAGCGCTCGCCTTCGAGCGAGACGCGCGAGAACGCCGAGCGCGAAAGCTCGCCCGCCTGCGGGAAGTCCTCGCGGAAATGCGCGCCGCGCGAATCCTCGCGCTCGAGGGCCGCGGCGCAGATCGCGGCGCTCACGGTGAGGAGGCTGGAGAGGTTGAGCCAGTCATGCCAGGTGAGATTGTAGCGAAGGTCGCTGGCGTCCACGCCCGCCGTGTCGAGCTCCGCGCGCAGCTCCGCGAGGCGCGAGCGCGCGCGCGTGAGCCCCGCGGCGTCGCGCAGGATGCCCACGTCGTTCCACATCACCTCGTAGAGCGCCTCGCGCACGCGCTCGACGCCCCCGGCGGGCCGTCCCAGCGGGAAGCGCGCGTACGCCTGCGCCGCGTCGAGCGCGCCCGCCTCGGGCTCGCGCCATTCGCCCTCGCGCACGGTCCACGCCGCCATGGAGTCGCCGGCGATGCCGCCGAACACGGTGGAGTTCGCCACGCCGTTGCCGCCGAGGCGGTTCGCGCCGTGCACGCCGCCCGTGTCCTCGCCCGCGGCGAAGAGACCTTCCATCGCCGTGCGGCAGTCCGTCCCGAACTCCACGCCGCCCATCATGTAGTGCGCGGTCGGGACCACCTCGACCAGGCCGCCCGCGAGGTCGAAGCCGCAATCGGCGCAGCGCTCCACCATGCCCTTGAACTGCCTGCGCACGTTCTCGGGTCCGAGGTGGCCCATCGAGATGTAGAGGCCGCCGTCGGGCGTGCCGCGCCCGGCGCGGATCTCGGAGAACATGCCGCGCGAGACGATGTCGCGCGTGGCGCGCTCGCCGCGCGGGTCGTAGCTCGCCATGAAGCGCTGCTTCGCCCCGTTGAGGAGGTACCCGCCCGCGCCGCGCAATCCCTCCTCGATGATGGTCCCGGTCAACCGGGTTCCCTCGCCCGCGAGCACTCCGGTGGGATGGAACTGGACCATCTCCATGTCGCGGAGCGTGAGCCCCGCGCGCAGCGCCATCGCGAGGCCGTCGCAGCTCTTGTCGCCCGAGGGCGTGTGGTAGCGGTACATCGTGGGCCCGCCGCCGGTGGCGAGGAGGACCGAGCGCGCCTGCACGAACACGAGCTCGCCGGTGCGCATGTCGATCATCGCCACGCCCGCGATCGCGTTGCCGCCCTGCGCCTTCACCAGCTCGATCGCGCGATGCTCCTCGAGGCGCTCGACGCCCGCGACCCACACCTGCTCGGCGAGCCGGTTGATGATCTCGATGCCGGTGAGATCGCCCTTGTGCACGGTGCGGTCGAAGGTCTGTCCCGCGAACGCCTTCTGGTGCACGGTGCCGTCGGGATTGCGGTCGAAGAAGCAGCCGAGCTCGTTCTCGAGCTCGTGGATGCGCTCGACGGCGGTCGTCACCAGGGTCCAGGCGAGGTCCTGGTTCGGCAGCCACTTGCCGCCCTCGATGGTGTCCATGAAATGGCGCTCGACGGAGTCGCCTTCGGCGAGCGCCACGTTGTAGCCGCCCTGGACCATGCGGGTGCATCCGCACTTGCCGAGCAGCCCCTTCACGGCGATGGTGACCTCGAGCTGCGGGGCGGCGCGCTTGGCGTGCAACGCGGCGAAGAGCCCGGCTCCGCCGGAGCCCAGGACGAGGATGTCGGTGCGGATTCGTTTCATGGGAGCTTTCGGAGAATTCTAATCGCGGGGAGCTGCTTGGCCGCCTCGGCCTGCGCCATCTCGGGCGCTCGCGGCCGCATGCGCGAGGCGCCACGCGCGGGCCTCGCGGCAGCGGTACGGGGCAGCGTGCCTCGGGCCGGGCACGCCTATGCGCGCGCCTCGAGAATCCAGAGGCGCGCGAGATCCGCGGTGCCGTCGTTGCCGCGCACGCCCTTGAGCGTCTGCACGGCGCGCTCCTTGCGGCCGGTGGCGAGCTCGGCCTCGCCCAGGCGCAGCTTCGCATCCTCGGGGCGCTTGAGCCCGCCCTTCCGGATGCCCTTCTGGATGAGTGCGATGCCCTTGTCGGCGTGGCCGTCGTAGGCGTAGTCGAGGCCGACCCTCACCAGGTCGTCGCCCGACTTCTGGGCCTCGGCCTGCTTCTCGGCCTGCCCGCGGCTCTTGCGCGCATCGGCGAGGGACTTTTCCACCAGCGCGCGCAGGCGCGCCTGGCGCGCGGCCTCGCTGCCCTTGCCGAGGACGCCGGCGGCATAGCCCTTGTCCATCACCATCTTCGCCTCGCCGGGGACGCCCTCCTGCAGCGCGAGCTGCGCGAACTCCATGTAGTCGTCCGGGCTCGCGAAATCGCCCACGGCGAGGCGCAGGTTGTAGACGTGGATCGCGAGGCGATCGGAGAAGCCGGGCTTCCTCTGCACGCGCGCGAGCATCTCCTTCCAGTACTCCTTCTTCGGGTAGAAGAGGATCAGCTTCTCGGTGGCCGCGACGTAGCCCGACTCGTCGTGCTCCTTGCGGTAGCAGCTGCGCAGGATCTCGAGCTCCTCCTCGGCCGGCTTCTGCACGTTCTCGCCGGTGAGCATCTTCGCCACCGAGCCGCAGTCGTTGCCGAGGTAGTAGCTCTGCAGCAGCACGGTGCGCATGGCGGGCGCGTTGCCGCCCTCCCTGAAGTAGCGCTGGCCCCACTGCGCCGACTTGGCGTAGTCCTTGAGCTTGTAGTAGTCGACGGCGACCGCCTCCACCATCGCGAGCTGCTCCTTCGCCGGGAGCTTGCCGGAGGAGACGACCGCCTCGAAGGACTTCGCCGCGGTCGCGAGGTCGCCCGCGGCCTGCGCGGCGCTCGCGCGCATCTGCTGCACCAGCAGGTTCTCGTACGGCGTCTTGTTGGACACCGCGTCCGCCTCGTTCACCTTGGCGAGCGCCTCGCGCCCCTTGCCCGCCCGCAGGAGCGCCTCGGCCGCCTTGAGCGGCTTGCCCACGTCGGGCCGCACGGTGTTCTCGGCGGCGAGCGCCGGCGAGGAGGCGAGCGCGAGGAGGATGCCGGCGATCGCCAGGCGCATGCGGATAAGGCGGCTCATCGTCGTCCCCGGCTAGTCGAGGAACTGCTCGGCGCCGATCAGCCCCATCTTGGTGACGCCGTCGCGCTGCGCGGCGGCCATCACGTGCGCGACGTACTTGTAGGTCACGAGCTTGTTCGGGCGGATGTGGAACTCCGGCTGCGGCGACTCGGCCGCGGCGCTGCGGAAGCGCGCGTTCAGGTCCTGGTCGTTCACCGCGTCGCCGTTCCACGTGACGGTGCCGTCGAAGTCGATGTCGATGGTGACGACGGTGGGCGGCGTGGCGGGCGGAGGAGGATTGCCCACCGGCATGTTGAGCTTCACCGCATGCGTCTGGATCGGGATGGTGATGATCAGCATGATCAGCAGCACCAGCATCACGTCGATGAGCGGCGTGGTGTTGATGTCGACCATCACTTCGGGATCGGCCGAGCCCCCCCCGATTCCCACGTTCATTGCCATGTTTCGCTTCCTTTCGCGTGCCTAGCCGCCGGAGACCGCACGCACGGGCGGCTCGGTGATGAAGCCGATCTTCATGATCGCCGCGCGCTGGCAGGTCGCGACGACCCGCCCGACGCTCTCGTAGCGCACGTCGCGGTCGGCGCGGATGTGGATTTCCGGCTGCGGCTTGATGACCGCGATCTTCTCCAGGCGCTGCAGCAGCTCCTTGTTGTCCTTCAGGTACTCCATGTTCCAGAACACGTCCCCGTCCTTGTTGATGGCGATGACGACGTTCTCGGGCTTGGTCTGCGTGGGAACGTTGCGCTCCTTCGGCAGCTTGAGCGGCACCTGCTGGACAACCACGGGAATGGTGATGAGGAAGATGATGAGCAGCACCAGCATCACGTCGACGAGCGGCGTGGTGTTGATGGCGGCCATCACCTCCTGCTCGCCATCGCCGACTTCTTGTCCGACGGTCATTGCCATGATTCGCTCCTTGCGGCGGCCGGGCCTACCTCGCGGCGGCGACCGGGGCGGCCGTCGGGCGCGGCTTGTTCACGCCGCCGCTGATGAGGACCATGTGCAGGTCCGCGCCGAAGGCGCGCAGCTGCTCCAGCGCGACCTTGTTGCGGCGGACCAGCCAGTTGTACCCGAGCACCGCGGGCACCGCGACCGCGAGGCCGAAGGCGGTCATGATGAGCGCCTCGCCCACCGGGCCCGCCACCTTGTCGATGGAGGCCTGGCCCGCGATGCCGATCGCGGTGAGCGCGTGGTAGATGCCCCACACCGTGCCGAAGAGGCCGACGAACGGGGCCGTCGATCCGACCGTGGCGAGGAACGCGAGGCCGTCCTGCAGGCGCGAGGCGACGTTGTCGACCGCGCGCTGGATGGACATCGTGACCCAGGTGTTGAGGTCCACCTGCTCGAGGAGCTTGCCGGTGTGGTGCTGGTTCGCCTTGATGCCGCTGTCGGCGATGTAGCGGTATGCGCTGCCTTCCTTCAGCTGCGCGGCTCCGTCGTTGACCGAGCCCGCCTGGAAGAAGCTTCCCTGCGCCGCGCGCGCCTGGCGGAAGAGCTTCGACTGCTCGTACACCTTCACGAACATGATGTACCAGCTGCCCATCGACATCAGGACGAGGATGATCAGCGTACCGCGCGAGATGAAGTCGCCGCCCTTCCAAAGCGCCTCGAGGCCGTAGGGATTCGCGACGATTTCCTTGTCGGCGACCGGCGGCGGGGGCTGCGGCGTGGCGGCGGGCTGGGCCGAGGCATCGGCCGCAGGAGGCGTGGCGGGAGCCGCCTCGGTGGCCGGTTGCGGGTTGCCGTCCGTGCCCTGCGCGAGGGCGGCGGGCGCGGAGACGAGGGCGGCCGCGGCCGCGCAGGCGAAGAGGACCGCGGCGGCGAGGGCGGACAGTCGGTGGAGTGATTTCATTGGAGGTTCTCCTGTTTGGGGCAGACGGCGCCGTAGCGCCCGGACTCTCAGTCCTTGAGGTTGAACACGATCTCGTACTCGCCGATGAAGCCGACGCCTTCCGCGGTGTACTTGCATTGCGACAGCGCGCGGACCACCTCGCGGTCGAAGACGCGGTTCGTCGTGTTGCGGATCTCCACGTGCGTGACGCTCCCGTTGGCCGCCACATGCACCCACGCGGTGACCGTGCCGGAGAGGTTGCGGCGAATCGCTTCACGGGGGAAGTCCGGTTTCGGGCACGACTTCGCCTTGTACTCCTTGCGCACCAGCGGCTTGGGCGGCGCCGGCGGCGCGGGCTGGTACACCCTGGGCGGCGGCCCCGGAGGCGGAGGCGTGGTGGTGACCGCCGTGATGGTGGGCGGCGGAGTCACCTTCGGCAGCTCGATGTTGATCTCGGGCGGAGGGATGAACGGCGGGGGCGGCACCGCGAGCTTCGGCGGCGGCGGCGGCGGGACCTCCGGGGGGGGCTTTTTCACCTCCTCGATGATCTTGGTCTCGATCGGCGCCTTCACGACCTCGATCACCCGGCGTGCGAGCCCGTTCAAGAGAGCCCAACCGAGGAGGATGTGCAGGGCGACGACGGCGAGGATGCTGGGCGCGTGCCTCCCCCAGCTCCTCTCCTGCTGCGCGTAATCCACTCTCAGACCTCCTGTTGCACCTGCGGCGGCCCCTGGGAGGGCTCGCCCCGCGTCGCGTCCCCTTGTGGAGGGCGCCCGAAGAAGCGTGTCCGTCTTTACGGGGGATGAGCCCCGGTGCGGCTCGCAAAGCCCGCGAGTTTACCCGATTTTGCGCGAATGAGGCACGAGCAGGGGGTCAACGCCCCGCAACCGGCCTATTTGACACCCAGGCGCGACAAAGTTTGCGCCCGCCTGTCGCGCGATTCGCGCTGCACCACCTCGTAAAGGCTACCGCCGTGGCTGTCCATCGCCACGAGCAGCGGCCCGAAGCCGTGCACCCGGAATTTCCAGATCGATTCCGGGTTGAGGTCGTCGAGGTCCACGTCCTCGATCGCGTCGATCCAGGTGGTCTCCAGCGCCGCGGTGCCGCCGATGATCGCGAGGTAGGCGCCTCCCAGCTCGGCGAACGCGTCGAGCGAGCCCTTCGCGAGCCCGCCCTTGCCGACGATGATGCGCACGCCGAGCCCGAGGAGCGGGCGCGTGAAGCGCTCCATGCGCGCCGAGGTGGTGGTGCCCACGCACACCGGCGCGTAGCCGGTGGGATGCTCGGCCGAAGGAGCCACCTTCTTCACGTTGGGCGCGGTGTGGATCGTCGCCGCGCCCGTGAGATCGAATTTCGTGCCGCGGCCCTGGTCGAAGAGCGCGATCTGGTTCGCGTCGCGGATGCCGTAGAGGGCGCCCTCGAGGGTGACGGTGTCGTTCACGCGCAAGGCGCGGACCTGGGCCTCGGTGATGGGCGGGGTGAGGACGTGGTGGGCCATGGCTAGAAACCGTACTCCACGCCCTTGGGCGTGATCGAGGCCGACGCGCGCCGCGCCGAGTGGCACTGCATGTTGACCGCGACCGGATTCATGGTGATGTGCGTGGCCGCGAGCTCGACGTGCACGGCGAAGGCCGTGGAATCGCCGCCCAGGCCCTGCGGCCCCACGCCCAGCATGTTGATCGCTTCGGAGAGCTCGCGCTCGAGCTTCGCGCCTTCCGGATCCTCGCAACGGGTCCCCAGGGCGCGCGTGGCGGCGCGCTTGGCGAGGGCGACGCACAGGTCCGAGGTGCCGCCGATGCCCACGCCCACGATCGTCGGCGGGCAGGTCTTGCCGCCCGCATCGAGAACGCAGTCCACGACGAAGGTCTTGATCGCGTCGATGCCCTCGGCGGGGATCGCCATGCGCAGCCACGAGTTGTTCTCGGAGCCGCTCCCCTTGGGCACCATCTCGATCACGAGCCGGTCGCGCTCCTCGCCGAAGTCGATATGGATCGGGGGAATGCCGGGGCCGCACGAGGTCTGCTCGTTCCTGCGCGTGATCGGATGCACGACGGAGGAGCGCAGCGGATGCTCGCGCGTGGCGCGCTCGCAGCCGCGCCGGATCGCGCTCTTGAGCTCCGGACCCTCGATCTCCACGCCCCGGCCGATCACCACGTTGTAGATCGGGATGCCGGTGTCCTGGCAGAGGAGGTTCTCGGTCTCCTCGGCGACGCGGATGTTCGTGATCATGGTGCCCAGCACCCGCTTCGCGGTCGCGTCCGTCTCGCCCGCCGCGAGCCGTGCGAAGCCCTGCTTGATGTCGGGTGGCAGCACCTTCAGCGCGCGAATGTAGAGCTCGCGGGCGACTTCCTCGACGGAACGGGGATCGACCTTCATGGCACGCGCGCCTCCTCCATGCTCAGTGCGCCTCGAGATGCCGCTCGCGGACCACCCGGGACCAGCGCTCGGTCTCCTTGCGGATCGCGGCGGCGAATTCTTCCGGCGTGTTGGCGACCGGCGCCATGCCCTGCTTGGCGAGCGCCGCCTTGAGCTTTGCCGTGCCGAGCGCGGCGGCACTGTCCGCGTACACCTTCCGGATCACTTCGTTCGGCGTACCGGTGGGAGCCATGAGGCCGAACCAGCCGGTGTTCTCGAAGCCCGGCAGGACCTCGGAGGCCGCGGGCACGCCGGGGAGCTCGGGCGAGCGCTGCGCGCTCGTCACCGCGAGCGCGCGGATCTTGCCCTGCTTGATGAGGTTGATCGCGGCGCCCAGGTTGGGCGTGACCATCTGCACCTGCCCGCCCATGAGGTCGGTCAACGCGAGCGCCTCGCCCTTGTACGGGATGTGCGTCATGTCGATCCCCGCCGAGTAGGCGAAGTTCTCGGTGGCGAGGTGCACCTGCGTGCCCACGCCCGCGCTGCCGTAGTTCACCTTGCCGGGGTTCGCCTTCGCGTAGGCGATGAACTCGCGCAGCGTCTTCCACGGCGTGTCGTTGTTCACCACGATCACCTGCGGGCCGGAAGCGACGTTGGTGATCGCAACCAGGTCCTTGGCCGGGTCGAACGTCATCGACCTGTAGATGAACGGGTTGGCGGTGACGATCGAGCCCGACGTCATGAGCAGCGTGTAGCCGTCGGGCGCCGCTTTCGCGACCACGTCCGCGCCGATGTTGCCGCCGGCGCCGGGACGATCCTCGACCACCACGCCGGTGCCCCACTTCTCGCTCAGCTGCTGCGCGAGGAGGCGCGCCACCACGTCCGTGGCGCCGCCCGCGGGGAACGGCACCACGATCCTCACGGGCTTCGCGGGCCACGCGGCGGCGGCCATGCCGGGGGCGAAGGCAACGGCGCACAGGAGGAGCAATCCGGACAGCAGGCGCTTCGGCATCGATTTCTCCGGCGCGTTCCAGGGATGGATACGGCGAAGCATACCGTTCAACGGGCGAGCGCGAACACGAGGCCCGCGACGAGCGCGAAGCCGGCGGCAACGGCCGCGAGCGTCTTCTGCCACTCGCGCCAGGGCAGGAATTCGAGCGCGAGCAGGCGCAGCCCTCCCGCGAGGTGCGCGGCGAGGAGCATCACCAGGATCCACTCGCCCGCGATCACCCACGGCCGCTCGGTCCAGCGCAGGAAACCTTCCAGGCGCGCCTCGCCCTGCAGCGCCGTGCCGAGCGCGAGGAAATGCGCGGGCAGGAAGAGCGTGAGCGCGAGGCCCGACAGGCGGTGGAGCAGGAACGCCCACCAGGCCGGATGGTTTCGCGCCGGGCGCATCATGCGGCGATCGCCAGCACGGCGCGCAGGCCGAGCGCGAGGAGCGCCAGCCCGGCGAGGCAGACCGCGGCATCGGCGCCCGCCCCGCGCCAGCCGAGCCATTCCGCCGCGATGTTGCGCAGCCCGATCGCGCCGTGGACCGACACGGTGAGCACGAAGAGCGCGTAGAAGAACGGGATCGCGAGGCTCGAGTGGGTGCGCGCGAGGATCTGCGCCGCGGTCAGGCCGCCGCGCACCGCGTAGATGATGGTGGCCAGGTGCACCAGCACGAAGAACGCGAGGAACACCGCGGTGACGCGCTGCGCCGCCCAGAGGAAAGCCTCGGCGCGCGGATGTGCCGTCACGGCTTGCCGCCTGGCCTGAGGAACGACCAGAGGCTCTCGCGCTTGAGCCCCGCGATGGAGCGCGCGGGCGACAGCCGCTTGGGGCAGAACTCGGTGCAGCTCATCTGCGTGTGGCACGAGTGGCAGCCGGCGTCGCCCGAGACCGCCTCGAGCCGCGCCCCGTGCGCGCCGTCGCGCGCGTCGTTCTGCAGGGTCCACGCGCGGTTCAACGCCGCCGGCCCCAGGTATTCCGGGTTCCACCTCACGACGTCGCACGCGGCGTAGCACACGCCGCAGCCGATGCATTCGATCGCCGCGTCGGCCTCGCGCCGCTCGCGCGTGCACGGATCGACCACGGCGAACGCGTCGCGGCGCGTGCGCGTGGGCGAGAACTGCCCGCGCGCGCGCGCCCACTTGTCGAAGAAGCCGCGCATGTCGGCGACGAGGTCGCGCACCACCGGCATGTTGGCGAGCGGGCCCAGGACGAGGCTTCCGTCGCGCGCCACCTTGTCGACGTGCGTGCGGCAGGTCCAGCGCGGCACGCCGTTCACGGTCATCGCGCACGAGCCGCACATGCCGACGCGGCACGCGAAGCGGTAGGCGAGGGTGGGATCGACGAAGCGCTGGATGTGGGTGACCACGTCCAGCACCGTCTGGCTCGCACGGCGCGGCACCTCGAAGCGCTGGTACGCGCCGTCGGCGCCGCCTCTCCACACCTCGACCTTCAGGGACTCCACGCTACGCCTTCATTCGAGCCGGAACACGCAGGCCGCGGAGCCGCACGGAGAAAGGCCATGTCTCCGTGTTCGCGCTTCATGCGCTCTCGTAGAGGCGCGTGAGGACGAACTCGCGGTGCCCCAGGGCCTCGGCGGCGGTGAGCCGGCCGTTGGCGGTGCGGAACATGCACTCGAGGAGCTTGTCGCCCGCCTGGTCCGGCGTCATCTGCCGCTGCAGCAGGCCCGAGACGTCCACGTCCATGTGCTCGCTCATCGTGCGCACGGTGCGCGGGTTCGCCGAGAGCTTGATCACCGGGAGGATGGGATTGCCGATGATGTTTCCCTGCCCGGTGGGGAAGAAGTGCACCGTGTAGCCCGCGGCGGCGACGAGCGTCACCATCTCCGCGGCGGCGGAGGACGAATCCATGAACCACAGGCCCGGGCCGCTCGGCGCCTCGGCCTTGTCGAGCACGCCGTCCACCATGCACTTGCGGCCGATCTTCTGGATGTTGCCGAGCGCCTTCTCCTCGATGGTGGTGAGGCCGCCCTCGATGTTGCCCTTGGTGGGCTGGGAGTCGCGCAGGTCGCTCGTCTTGTGCGCCTCGACCACCTGCTGGTAGCGGTCGAACATGAACTGGAACTTCTTCTTCACCGCGTCGTTGCGGCAGCGCGCCGCGACCAGGTGCTCGCCCCCGGTGAGCTCGGTGGTCTCGCCGAAGCAGAGCGTCACGCCGTGGGGATAGAGCTTGTCGAAGGCGTCGCCCACCGTGGGGTTCGCGCCGCAGCCGGAGGTGGTGTCCGATTCCCCGCACTTGGTGGAGACCCAGAGGTCCTTCAGGGGGCGCTCCTCCCGGCGCAATTCGCTCGCCCACTGCACGAACTCCTTCGCCTTCTTCGAGGCGCGCAGGATCGTGTCGTGGTCGCCGTGCTGCTCGATGCCGAAGTACGCCACGGGCTTGCCGGTGGCCGCGATCGCGTCGGCCACCTTCTTCGCCCACTGGTCCTCGATGCAGATCACCACGACCGCGGCCACGTTCGGGTTGCAGCCCGTGCCGATGAGGGTGCGGAAGTGCAGATCCAGGTCCGCGCCGAACTGCAGGCGCCCGTAGGGGTGCGGGATCGCGATCGTCCCCTTGATGTTGTTCGCGACGGCCTCGGCCGCGGCGTTGGAAAGGTCGTCGACCGGCAGGATGATGACGTGGTTGCGCACGCCCACCCGGCCGTTCTCGCGCTTGTAGCCCCAGAAACTCGCTTTGCTCAGGTCCATTTTCCCGACTCCGTCTACCAGCGCTTGGTGCGCAGGTTCTGCACGTGCGTATGCTCGCCGAGCTGGATCGGCGCGATCGCCTTGCCGATGTCCACCCCGTACTTGATCACCGTGGCGCCGTCGGCGATCGGCCGGATCGCGAGCTTGTGCCCGATGGGGATGTCGGACTTCGCCGTGACGTCGAGCGACTTGTCCTGGTCCATGATCCAGCCGTTGAGCTTCTGGCCGGCCTTCACGCCCTCCACGACGACGACGCCGACCGAGTCGTTCTCGTCGTGCACCACGAAATGGATCATCGTCCCGCTCCCGAGAAGCCCTTTAGCCTTTCGATGCTAGGCGGCGCGCCGCGGGCGAGTCAACTAGATGAGTTGCATGATACGCCCTGCATGGTATCGTGCGCGCCATGGCAACGCCGGCCGCGCGCCTGCTCTCCACGCTTCCCGCGAGCGACCGCCCGCTCTACGAGGAGGTGCGCGCGCGCCTGATCGAGGGCATGTCGCAGGGCGCCTGGCAGCCCGGCGAGGCGATTCCCTCGGAGTCAGAGCTCGCGAGCGCGTTCGGGGTCGCGGTCGGCACCGTGAGGAAGGCGGTCGACACGCTGGTGGCCGAGCAGGTGCTGGTGCGCCGCCAGGGCAAGGGCACCTTCGTCACCAGCCACGACGGCCGGCGCCTGATGTTCCACTTCTTCCACATCGTGGAGCGCGGCGGCGCCAAGACCTATCCCGAGGTGCGCACGCTCGAGTTCCGCCGCGATCGCGCCGAGGCGGAGAGTGCCGCGGCGCTCGCGATCGCGCCCGCGGACAAGGTGATCCGCATCCGCAACCTCCTCTGCCTGGACGGCCGGCCGGCGATCCTCGACGACATCACGATCCCCGCGCAGCTCTTCCCCGGGCTCACCGAGAAGATCTTCCTCGCCAGGAACAACACCATCTACCACCTCTACCAGAGCCGCTACGGGATCAACGTGCTGCGCACCGACGAGCGCCTGCGCGCCGTGCTCGCCTCGCGCGAGACGGCCGCGCTCCTGCGCGTCGCGCCCGGCGCCCCGCTCCTGGAGATCCGCCGCGTCGCGCTCACCTTCCGCGACCGGCCGGTGGAGCTGCGCCTGTCGCGCGTCGACACCTCCCGCCACGACTACCACAACACGCTCGGCAAGGACGTCGCCGCGTGATGTCCACGGCGCTCGCGGTCCTGCCGAATTTCGCGCTCATCGTGGTGGGGCTGGTCCTCGCCCGCGGCTTCGACTACGGCCGGGAGTTCTGGGCGGGGCTCGAGAAGCTCGTGTATTTCGTGCTGTTCCCGGCGCTCCTCTTCCGCTCGCTCGCCACGGCGCGCATCGACTACGGGACCGCCGGCCTCCTCGTCGGGTGCGGCCTCACGTTCACCACCGCGTCGTTCGCGCTCTCGCTCGCGGCGGGCCCCGCGCTGTCGCTCGACCGCAAGCTCCTCGCCACGGGCTCGCAGTGCGGCTACCGCTTCAACACGTACATCGGGCTCGCCCTCGCCGGCAGCCTCTTCGGCACGCAGGGCGTGGCGCTCGCCGCCCTCCTCCTCGGCGCGATGATCCCGGCGGCGAACTTCGGCGCCGTCGCGATGCTCGCCCGCCACGGCGAGCGCGGCTTCCTCTTCGAGCTCGTGCGCCATCCCCTGGTGATCGCGTGCGTTCTCGGCTACGCGTGGAATGCCGCGGGTCTCGGGCTGCCGCGCTTCGCCGGCGAGACGCTCGCGATCCTCGGGCGAAGCTCGCTCCCGACCGGCCTGCTGTGCGTGGGCGCCGCGATGCGCATCGAGCGCGGCCCGCCCGGGGAAGGCGCGGCGCACGCGTGGTGGCTCGCGGTGAAGCTCCTCGCCACGCCCGCGATCGCACTGGCGCTCGCGCGCCTGCTCGCGCTTCCCGCGATGGAGTCGCGCATCCTCGTGCTGTGCGCGGCGCTTCCCACCGCGACCAACGCCTACATCCTCGCCGTGCGCATGACGGGCGACGGGCGCGCCGTGGCCACCCAGATCACCCTCGGCACGGCGCTCTCGATGGCCACGCTGCCGCTGTGGCTCTCGGTGTGATCGGCGTTCGCGACGCCCGGGCGTAGGGAACGCCGGGGCGCGCCGGAGGTCTTTCCGTACCAGGGAGGTATGGCGCATGGAATTCGACGACCAGGAACCGAGCCGCAACGTCGAGGACCGCCGCGGCATGGGCCCGGTGGGGATCGGCGGAATCGGCCTCGGCGGCATCGCGATCCTCGTGATCGGATACTTCCTCGGGGTCGACCCGTCCCGGCTCCTCGGGATCGCCGAGCAGGTGTCGCAGCCTTCGCAGAGCGCGCCCGCTGCCCGCGAGGGCCCGGTGAACGACCCGATGGGCCACTTCGTCGCGCAGGTGCTCGGATCCACCGAGGATGTGTGGACGCAGGTCTTCGAGCAATCGGGCCGCAGCTACGAGAAGCCGCACCTCGTGCTCTACGATGGGTCGACGCCTTCGGCGTGCGGCGTGGGGCGCGCCGCGATGGGTCCGTTCTATTGTCCCAACGACAAGCGTGTATACCTCGACCTCTCGTTCTTCCGCGACCTCGCCACGCGCTTCCAGGCGCCCGGCGATTTCCCGGAGGCGTACGTGGTCGCGCACGAGGTGGGACACCACGTGCAGAACCTCCTGGGAATCACGGAGAAAGTGGACCGCCTGCGCGCACACGCCTCGCGCGCCGACGAGATGAACCGGCTCTCGGTGCGCGTGGAGCTGCAGGCCGATTGCTTCGCCGGCGTGTGGGCGAGCCACGCGGAGAACCGTGCGCAGATCACCGACCGGGACATCGAGCAGGGGCTCGCGGCGGCCTCCGCCATCGGCGACGACCGCCTGCAGCGCGAGTCGCAGGGTTACGTCGTGCCCGACTCCTTCACGCACGGCACCTCGGAGCAGCGCGTGCGGTGGTTCAAGCGCGGGATCGAGTCGGGGCGCGTCTCCGATTGCGACACGTTCGGCGCGCGCGCCCTGTAGGGCTCAGCCCTTCCGGCCTTTCGCGCGCTTCTCTTTTTTCCGCGGGGCCTTCGCGGCCGCGGGCTTGTCCGCCGCGGGTTGCGATTGCGCCGCCGGGCTCGCCTCGGCGCCTTCCTCGTCGGGCGGCAGCACCTCGCCATCGTCGACCCTCGCGAGCTTCTCGCGGATCCTCGCCGCCTTGCCGGTGAGGCCGCGCAGGTAGTAGAGCTTCGAGCGGCGCACGTCGCCCCTGCGCTTCACCTCGATCGAGGCGAGCGACGGCGAATAGGTCTGGAACGTGCGCTCCACGCCCTCGCCGCTGGAGATCTTGCGCACGATGAAGGAGGAGTTGAGGCCGCGGTTCCTCTTGGCGATCACCACGCCCTCGTAGGCCTGCTCGCGCTTCTTGTCGCCCTCGACCACCTGCACCTTGACGATGACGGTGTCGCCGGGCGCGAACGGGGGAATCTTGCGGGCGAGGCGCTGGATCTCTTCCTTCTCGAGCTGCTGGATCAGGTTCATCGCATTTCCTTTCGTCATGGCCTTCCGGCCTTTCGCGCAGAGCCGACATCGGCCGGGTGCGCGAGGTTTGTCATGTCTTCCGCTCGCCGCGATAGTCCTCCAGCAGCTTGCGGTCTTCCTTCGAGAGCGCCGACTCGTCCAACAGCTCGGGCCTGCGCTCCCACGTTCGCCCCAGCGCCTGCTTGCGGCGCCAGCGCGCGATCGCGGCGTGGTTGCCCGACAGCAGCACCTCGGGCACCGACGCGCCCTGCCACGCCTCGGGCCGCGTGTAGTGCGGCCAGTCCAGCAGCCCCGCCGAGAACGAATCCTCGAGCGCGCTTTGCCCGTCGCCGAGGCTGCCCGGAAGCCGCCTCACGAGGCAATCGATCAACACCATCGCGGGCAATTCGCCGCCCGACGTCACGTAGTCGCCGATCGAGATCTCGCGATCGACGCACTCCTGCACCAGCCGCTCGTCGACCCCCTCGTAGCGGCCGGCGACGATCACCAGGCCTTCCTCGGGGGCGAGCTCCCGAACGACGCCCTCGGTGAGCCGCTCGCCCTGCGGCGACATCAGCACGACCACCGGCCGCGCGACGCCCGCATCCTTCTGGCGGCTGCTCGCCGCCTCGATGGCCGCCTGCAGCGGCTCGGCCATCATCACCATCCCGGGACCGCCTCCGTAGGGCCGGTCGTCGATCCTGCGGTAGGCATCCGCGGTGAAACTGCGCGGGTCCCACGTCTCCAGGCCGAAGAGCCCGTCCTCGAGCGCCCGGCGCGTGATGCCGTAGTGCGAGACCGCCTCCAGCATCTCCGGGAAGATCGTGATCACGTCGAAGTGCTTCACGCGTCGTAATCCGCCTTCCATTCCACCGTGATGCGGCGCGCCTCGCGGTCCACCGACTTCACGTATTCCGCGACGAACGGGATCAGCCGCTCCACCGCGCCCTTCACCACCATCACGCCGGTCGCGGAACTTTCGAGGAATCCGTCGAGCGTTCCGAGCGTGCGGCCGTCCTCGGCCCGCACCTCGAAGCCCTCCAGGTCCACCCGGTAGAGCGTCCCTTCCTGCGCCTCGCCGAGTGCCGCGCGCGGCACCGCGATCTCGCATCCGGCGAGCCCTTGCGCGGCGCTGCGATCCGCGCACCCGGCCAGCCGCGCGACCGGCCCTTTCGCGTGCAGCTCGAATTCCTCGAGGGCCATCTCGCGCCAGCCCGCGGCGGTCCGGAGCACCCAGCTCGCGTACCCGGCCAGCCCGTCGGGGCGCTCGGTATAGGGCTTCATCCTGATCCATCCCTGCACGCCGAAGGCGCCGGCCACGCGCCCCATGGCGACCAGCTTCGACGCGTCCCCGTCGAAGGGGATCGCGGCCTTACTTGGCGGCCGTGCTCTGCCCGGCGGCTTCAGCCTTGCCACGCTTGATGATCTTCTTCACCGCGCCGGAAGGCTGCGCGCCCTTGCCCACCCAGTGCTCGACGCGATCGAGCGCAATGCGGTACCGGGGCTCGTTCTCGGCGGCCTTGGGATTGTAGAAGCCGATGCGCTCGATGAAGCGCCCGTCGCGCGGCATGCGCGAATCGGCGACGACGATGTTGTAGAAGGGGCGGTTCTTGGCTCCGCCGCGCGCCATGCGAATCACGACCATGTGTCGATCTCCAAGGTGCCCATTGCGAACGGGCAACAAAATTCGGTAAGCCCGCCATTATATCAAATCCGGCGGGCTTACCGCGAGCCTCGGGAAGGGCGTTGGACCGGACGACAGGCGACGCCGGTCAACGCCATCGGGCGGGGCGCAACGGCGCTGCGGGGGCGCAACGGCGGCGCCGGTCCACGCGCGGGCAGGACGGCGACTAGCGCATCCCGGGGAGCATCCCCTTCATGCCGCGCAGCATCTTGCCGAGGTTGCCGCCGCGCATCATCTTCATCATCTTCTTCATCTGCTCGAACTGGGTGAGGAGGCGGTTCACCTCCTGCACCTGCACGCCCGCGCCGGTCGCGATGCGCCGCTTGCGCGAGGCCTTGATGAGCTCGGGCTTCCTGCGCTCGAGCGGCGTCATGGCGTTGATGATGCCCTCGGTGCGCTTGAGCGCCTTCTCCTGCAGCTCCGGGGACGATTGGGCCATCTGCGTGATCTGCACCGGGAGCTTGTCGGCGAGGTTCGCGATGCCGCCCATCTTCTTCATCTGCGCGAGCTGCGCCTTGAAGTCCTCGAGGTCGAAATCCTTGCCCTTCTTGAACTTCTCCGCGAGGCGCTCGGCCTCCTTCTCGTCGACCTTGGCGCGCGCCTCCTCGACGAGCGAGAGGATGTCGCCCATGCCGAGGATGCGCGAGGCCATGCGCTCCGGGTGGAAGGGCTCGAGGCCGTCCATCTTCTCCGAGACGCCGACGAACTTGATCGGCTTGCCGGTCACATGGCGCACCGAGAGCGCGGCGCCGCCGCGCGCGTCGCCGTCGAGCTTGGTGAGGATCACGCCGGTGAGCGGCAGCGCCTCGCTGAACGCGTGCGCGACGTTCACCGCGTCCTGTCCCTGCATCGAGTCCACCACGAAGAGCGTCTCGACCGGCTTCACCGCGGCATGGAGCTGGCGGGCCTCCTCCATCATCGCCTCGTCGATGCCCAGGCGCCCGGCCGTGTCGACGATCAGCACGTCGTGGAAGTGGCGCTTCGCGTATTCCAGCGCGGCCTTCGCGATCTCCACCGGCTTCTGCGACGGGTCGGACGCGAACACGTCGATCCCGAGGTCCCTGCCCAGCGTGGCGAGCTGCTCGATCGCCGCGGGACGATAGACGTCGGTGGAGACCAGCAGCACCTTCTTCCTGAGCGTGTTCGCGAGGATGCGCGCGAGCTTGCCGGCGCTGGTGGTCTTGCCCGAGCCCTGCAGGCCCGCGAGGAGAATCACGGCCGGCGGCTGCGCCGCGAGGTTCAGCCCCTCGCTGGCACCGCCCATGAGCTCGACCAGCTCGTGGTGCACGACGCCCACCAGCGCCTGGCCGGGCGTGAGGCTGCCGATCACGTCCTGCCCGAGCGCCTTCTCCTTCACCTTGCCGACGAAGTCCTTCACCACCGGCAGGCCGGCGTCGGCGTCGAGGAGCGCCAGGCGCACCTCGCGCAGCATCTCCTGGACATTGTCCTCGGTGATGCGCGCGTGGCCGCGCAGGGTCTTCACCACGGAGGAGAGGCGCTGCGTCAGGGCGTCGAGCATTGGGAATTGGTAAACTGGTGGATGTTCTGGCAGGCGGGATAGAAATGCCTGATTTGCTTTTGTATTTTAGCACCGCGGCGATCTGGCTCCTGCTCTCCGGCGTGGCGTGGCGCGCGGCCCGCCCGGCGCTCGCCGCGGGCCACGCGGGGCCCCGCGGGGAGGCGCACCTGGAGACGGTCCTGGTGCCGGTCGCGCTGGTCCTGAACGCGATGCTGCTCTATCGCGGCATCATGCAGCCCGACGGCCTCGACATGAGCGTGGGCAACGGCGTCGGGATCCTCGTGTGGCTCACGGTGCTGATCTACTGGGTGGCCGGCCTCGCCTTCCGCGGCCTGGCCGGGATCCTCGGCCTCATGGCGCCGATCGCGTTCTGCGCGGTGGCGATGCAGGCCGCGACGATGAACGTGCACCACGTGGTGAACTACGGCGGCGATCCGCTCTTCGCGCTGCACTTCGCGATCGCGATGCTCGCCTACGCGCTCTTCTTCGTGGCGACGATCCACTCCCTCGTGATGCTCGCCGAGGAGAAGTGGCTGCATCGCGGCGTGCTGCCGCCGTTCATCCGGCAGCTGCCCCCGCTCCTCGAGATGGAGGCGCTGCTCTTCCGCATCCTCCTCGCGGCGTTCGTGCTGCTCACGCTCACGGTGGTCTCCGGGCTCTTCTTCTCCGAGGAGCTCTTCGGCAAGCCCTTCACGCTCACGCACAAGAACGTGTTCGCGATCATCTCCTGGTTCATCTTCGGCGGGCTCCTCGCGGGCCACTACTTCCGCGGCTGGCGCGGCCGCACCGCCGTGTACTGGACGCTGGCGGGATTCACCGCCCTCCTGCTCGCCTACATCGGAAGCAAGGCCGTCCTCGAGCTGATCCTCAAGCGCGGCCTCACCCAGCCTTGACCGACGCGGTACCCATACGCTGGCTGTTCGTGGCGCTCGCGGCGCTCCTCGCCGGCTCGGGCTTCTTCTCCATGTCCGAGACGTGCATGATGGCGCTCAACCGCTATCGCCTGAAGCACCTCGTGCGCGAAGGCAACCGGGGCGCGAAGCTCACATCGGCGCTCCTCGAGCGCACCGACGAGCTGCTCTCGTTCATCCTCGCCGGCAACACGGTCATCAACGCGGCGACCACCATCCTCGTCGCCGAGATCTGCCGCCGCCTCTTCGGCACCGGCGAGTTCGTGCTCGCGATCGCGACCGTCGCCGCGAGCTTCGTGATCCTCATCTTCGCCGAGATCCTGCCCAAGATCTTCGGCGCCACCTACTCGGAGACGATCGCCCTCGCCGCCTCCTACGTCCTCACGCCGCTCATCCGCGCGACCCGCCCGTTCATGTGGATCGTGAACGTGCTCGTGAGGGGGCTCCTCAAGCTGCTGCGCATCCGCCGCCTGGGAGAGGGCGCCGCGCAGCCGCTCAGCATGGCGGAGCTGCGCACGCTGGTGCTCGAGGGCGGCAAGTTCATCCCGAAGAAGCACCGCTCGATCCTGCTCAACCTCTTCGAGCTCGAGGACATGACGGTCGACGACACGATGACGCCGCGCGGCAAGATCGAGGCGATCGACCTCGCGGACGACATCGAGGACGTGCGCAACGCCATCGCCACCGCGCACCACACGCGGCTCGTCGTGTGCGAGGGCGGGCTCGACAACACCGTCGGCACGATCCACGTGCGCAAGGTGCTCAACCTCACGCGCCACGACCAGATCGACGGCGAAACCCTGCGCTCGATCATGCGCGACCCCTATTTCGTGCCGGAGGGAACGCCGCTCCTCACGCAGCTCAGCAACTTCCAGGAGAACCAGCGGCACATGGGCCTGGTGGTGGACGAGTACGGCGAGATCCTGGGCCTGGTCACGATGAAGGACATCCTCGAGGAGATCGTGGGCGAGTTCACGAGCCAGGCGATCGGCAGCTCCGCGCTCTTCCACAAGGAAGCCGACGGAAGCGTGATCGCCGAAGGAACCTGCTCGCTGCGCGTGTTGAACCGCAAGGCCGGCTTCGACTTCCCCCTCGAGGGCCCGAAGACCATCAACGGCCTGCTCCTCGAGGAGGTCGAGGACATTCCCGAGGCGGGGACCACCATCGTGGTCGCCGAGCACCCCGTGGAGATCCTGCAGGTGCAGAACCGGATGGTGAAGGTGGTGCGGATCCTGCCGACGATCGCCTCGCCGCGCGAGCAGCGGGCGGCCTAGCCTAGCGCGGTCCGCCCGAGGCGCCGTAGCGCGCGACGAAGCGGCGGTCGATCCGGTCCTTCCAGCCCCACACCCAGTCGCCTTCCCACGACCAGCCGTTCCACACGGCGACCGCGTGCCGGTTTCCGGTGGAGACCAGCGCAAGGTAGCGCGCGGGGCTCTCGTGGGGGCTGAGCGGCGCGCCCTCGAGCGCGGCGAAGAGGTTCGCCGCAAGCGCGGGCCCGGCGCGCACCGCGAATACGCCCGCCTTCGCGCGCGGCCTTCCCTCGACGCTCGCGCAATCGCCCGCGCCGAACACATCGGGATGCGAGACCGATTGCAGTCGGTCGTTGGTGAGGAGGAAGCCGCGCTCGTCGGTCGAGAACCCCGACGCGCGCATCCAGGACTGCGCGGCACCGCCGGTCGCCCAGAACACCGCGTCGGACGCGAATTCGAGCCCCTGCTCGAGACGCACGAAATCGGGCCCGACCTCGGTCACGGCGCTTCCGGTGTGCGTGCCGACGTTGCGCTGGCGCAGCTTGCGCACGAGGCGCTGCCTGGCGCCGTCGGGATACTCGGGAACGAGGTGGCCGCTGTTGGTGATCACGCGCACGTGCGCCCAGGCGAGGCCCAGCTCCTGGCGCAACCGGTACTCCATCGCGAGCGCGACCTCGACCCCGGCCGCGCCCCCGCCCACCACGCTCACCGAGCCGATGCGCCCCTCGCGCGCGCGCACCAGCACGTCGCTCCAGCCCTTCACCGCCTTCTCGAGCGGGCGCATCACCACCGCGTGCCGCTCGACTCCGCGCACTTCGTGCCCGAAAGGCTCGGTGCCGACGTCGAGCGAGAGGACGTCGTAGGCGACGCTCGAGCCGTTGTCGCACACCACGACGCGGTCCGTCGTGTCCACGCGGATCGCGAGCGCGGGCAAGATCGTCGCCTGCGCGCGCTCGGCGAGCACGCGCAGGTCGATCGTGCACTGGTCGATCTCGTAGTGGCCGGCGAAGAGCCCGGGAACCATGCCCGAGTAGGTGAGCCACGGATACGGCGTCACCATGGTCACTTCCCAGCGGGCGTCGCCGCGCTCGGCGAGGCTCCTCAGGACCTCGACGTGCGCGTGGCCCCCGCCGAGGAGCACGAGGCGCTTCATCGCGCGCCCCCGGGCGCGAGCGCGAGGTCGCCGAACCACGCGGTGGCGGTCCCGCGCGTCTGGTCCGTGTCGTTGCCGACGGCGATCCCGGACACCGGGTGCAGCGCGGCACGCGCGCCGAAGGCCGCACGGTAATCGGCGGCGAGGTCGCGGCGCTCGTCCACCCATCGCCCGGCACGCCCGGGACCGCTCTCGAGCACGATCGTGCGCACGCGGTCGGTGTAGGGGCTCCAGGCGCTGGTGCCGACCGGATGGCGGTTGTCCCACACGTAGCACAGCGCCGTGCTCGGGAGCTCGCCGCCGTGCAGCAGCCGCGCGAGCGCGATGCGCACGCGATCGGCGAACGCAAGCTCGCTCGAGGGCACGTCGAAGAACACGTACACGCGCGCCGCGAAATCGTCGCCGGCCTTCGTCGCGAGGTCGGCGCCCTCGACGACGCGTTCCACCTTCCAGCGCCAGGAGAGGATCGGCCGGCTCGCGAGGTCGGCGCGCACCGCGTACGCCGCGGCGCCGGCCGCATTGTCGGAACGCACGCGAAGCACCGTGGCCCCGCCGTCCTCCACGAGCGCGAACGCCGGCGCCCTGGCGCGCCCCGGGACGAGCTCGCGCCATCCGGGCGGCAGCCCCGGCGCCGGAGGCGACGCGGAGAAGGCCGCAATCGCCGCGACGCCTCCTGCGCCGCGCGCGGGCGGCTGGACCGCCGCCCCGGTCGCGATCGGAGCGGCGAGCGAGAGCGCGAGCGCGAGCCGCGCGGCCTTCACGAAAGCACCTCGGCGAGCAGCCCCTCGCGCTGCAGCCGCGCGTAATCGTCAGGGCGGTCCACATCCCATAACGTGTCGAGCTCGACCCAGCGCAGGCCGGCGCGCTCGAGGCGCTCGCGGGTGCGCGCCATCACCCCGGCGCTTCCCCAGGGGATGTCGTCGAAAAACCCGCGCACGGGACGCGCGAGCCCGACCAGCACGTAGCCGCCATCCTCCGCGGGAACGAATACCGCGTCCGCCTCGCGAAGCGCCGAGGCGGACGCGGCGAGGTGCGCCGGAGTCAGCGCGGGACAGTCGGCGCCGATCACGAGGAGCGGCGCGGGCGAGCGCTCGAACGCGCGGCCCATGCGCTCGCCCAGGTCCGCGCCTTCCTGCGCCTCGAGGCGCACGCCGAACTCGCCAGCGCAGCGGGCGAAGAACGAATGGCTCGCATCGGGAAGGCACCACAGCGAGATCGGCCCGAGCCGGGCGTGCAGCGCCGTGGACAGGGCGTGGCGCACGAGCCCCGCATGCAGGCTCGCCGCCGCGTCCGCGCCGAGCACGGCCGCGAGCCGCGTCTTCACCTCGCCGGGGACCGGCGCCTTGGCGAAGACCGCGACGGCCGCTTCAGGACGCGGGTCGTCCGGCGTCATAGCGGCGTGCGAGGCGGTGCGGATCGGCGCCGAGCGCGTAGGCGAAGCGCAGGCCCCACATGAGCGCGACGGTGGCGAGCACGCCGCCGCTCTCCCAGCGGCGACCGGAGGTGGCGACGCGCTCGCGCAAACACGCCGGGCGCGAGAGCTTCTTCAGCGCGCTCGACAGCGCCACGTCCTCCATCAGCGGGATCGACGGGAAGCCGCCGACGCGCTCGAAGGCCGCGCGGCGCACGAAGATCGCCTGGTCGCCCGTCGCGATGCCGGTGAGTCGCGAGCGCAGGTTCATCGCGGCGGCCACGACGGCGAGGAGCGGGGCGCGGCCTTCGATCGCCACGTCGAAGCGGCCCCAGGCGCGGCACGGGTCGGCCAGGGCGGCCGCGATCGCATCGAGCGCGCGCTCCGGCAGCCGCGTGTCCGCGTGCAGGAACACGAGGACCTCGCCCCGGCTCGCGCGCGCGCCGACGTTCATCTGCGCGGCGCGCCCGCGCGGGGCGCGCAGCACGCGGTCGCAGAGGGGTGCGGCGATCTCGCGCGTGCCGTCGACGCTGCCGCCGTCGGCGACGATCACCTCCGCGCCGCGCTCGCGCAGGGGCGCGAGCGCCCCGAGCGTCGCCGCGATGCCCTGCGACTCCTCGAGCGCCGGTACGATGATGGAGACGCTGGCCATGGGGGCGATTGTAACGTCCGCCCCGCCGCCGCGGCTTAACGGGACAGGTCGTTGAGCGACCAATCGTAGTCGAGGAAATCCACGTCGACGCGCTGCGCGCGGATCGCCGCGCGGTCCTCGGGGCGATCGGCGAGGAGGTCGGCGTAGCGGGCGAGCGTCGCCTTCACCGACGTGTAGCCGTGCCAGCCGTGCTCGAAGTCCTTGCCGTACCAGTCGAAGATCTTCGAGACCTCGAGCTTGCCGGCCGCGGCATCGTAGCAGTTGCGGCTGCGGTCGGAGAGGAAGCGGCGCATCGCGTCCTCGAGCTCCGCGTCGAGGCGGTCGGCGACGAACGCTTCGTTCCTGAGCATCGGGCAGCCGATCGAGGCGCAGACCACGGCGACATGGACCCGCGGCTCGTCGTACACGCCGGCCTTGCGCAGCATCCCCTGCTCGATGCCGTCGAGGCTCATCGGCTCGCCGAAGAGCGTGAAGAACCTGTCCTTCCACGGATTGCCGAAGAACGTGCCGAAGTCGCGGATCGAACGGATATCGGGATAGCGGGTGAGGATCTTCTCGATGGTGAACGCGTTGTACGCGTTGATGAGGAAGGCCTCCTGCTGCGGCGCGGTCCACGCGTCGAACTCGGCGCGCGGCACCTTCTCGAAATCGGCGAGCACCGCCTCGAGCGCCGGGCGCTCGCGCGCCATCGCGGCGTAGTCGACGCGCGAGGCGTTCCCGCCCGGCAGGTAATGCACGTGCTTGCCGAGCAGCGCGCCCCAGGCGGCGTAGGTATGGTCGAAGGCGGCCGCGGGCAGCGCCGCGCAAAGCGCGAGGATCGCGAAGAAGGCGCGCGTCATTCGAGGGACTCCGCGGGCCCGGCCTGGCAAGGGCTCGTGTCGGAAAGGCCGCGCAGCGCCGCGAGCACGGAGCCCAGGCCCGCATCCCCGCGCGTCCAGTCGTTGTAGCGCGCGGCGAGCCGCATCTGGCCGCGCGTCACCCGGCGGCGGCGCCATTCGCCCGCCACGTGCTTGTTCGCTTCGGCGACGGTGGGATAGGCGTGGATCGTTCCCAGGATCGCCTTGAGCCCGATGCCGTGGCGCATGGCCGCGACGAACTCGGCGAGGATTTCGCCCGCGCGCTCGCCGGCGATGGTGACCCCGAGGATGCGGTCGGTTCCCGGGCGCGTGAGGACCTTCACGCGTCCCTCGGCCTCGCCGTCGGCGATCGCGCGGTCGAGGTCCGCGAGGTCGTAGACCGTCACCTCGTGCGCGATGCCGCGCTCCTTCGCCTCGCTCTCGTTCAACCCCACACGCGCCACCTCGGGATCGGTGAAGGTGACCCAGGGAACCACCGACCAGTCGATGCGGAAACTGCGGAAACGCCCGAAGAGCGCGTTCACGGCGCAGTACCACGCCATGTGCGAGGCGGTATGCGTGAACTGGTAGGGGCCGGCGACGTCGCCGCACGCGTAGATGTTCGGGTAGCGCGTCGCGAGCTGCGGGTCCACCTCGACCGTTTTCTGCTTCGTGACAGCGATGCCCAGCTCCTCGAGCCCGTAGCCGGCCGTGTTCGCCACGCGCCCGACGGCGCACAGGATCGCATCGCACTCGATGCGCACCTCGCGGCCCTGGCACTCGGCGAGCACGACCTTCGCCGCGCCCTCGACCCGCACCTCCTTCGCCTTGTGCCCGGTGAGGATGTCGATGCCCTCGGCACCGAAGCGCTGCGCGACCAGCGCGGAGAACTCCGGATCCTCGCGCGTCATGAGGCGCGGAGCCATCTCGACCTGGGTCACCTTCGCGCCGAAGCGCGCGAAGCATTGCGCGAGCTCGCAGCCGATGGGACCGCCGCCCAGCACCACGAGGCGTCGCGGCAGCTCGCGCAGCGCCCACACGTTCTCCGAGGTGAGGGGGCTTGCCTCGGCGAGCCCGGGAATGGGCGGGATGAAGGGCCGCGCGCCCGCCGCGATCACGATGCTCCTGGTGGTGAGCGTGCGCGTGCCGCCGGCGGCGAGCGCCACCTCCACCGTCCACGGCGAGGTGATGCGCGCCTTTCCCGCCAGGCACTCCACACCGAGCTTCGTGTAGCGCTCGACCGAGTCGTGCGGCGCGACCTCGCCCACCACGCGCTGCACGCGCTCCATCACCTCCGCGAAATCGAAATCGGCGCGCGCCTCGCGGATGCCGAAGTCGCGCGAGCGGCGCATCTCGGCGAGCAGGCGCGCGCTGCGGATGAGCGCCTTGGACGGCACGCAGCCGGTGTTGAGGCAATCGCCGCCCATGCGCCCCTGCTCCACGAGCGTCACCTTCGCCCTCACCGCCGCGGCGATGTACGCGCTCACCAGGCCCGCGGAGCCGCCGCCGATCACGACGAGGTTGCGCTCGTAGCGCGCGGGCCGCGGCCACTTCGCATAGAGCCTGCGCGCCTTCATCGCCGCGAGCGCCCTCTTGGCGGCGAGCGGGAAGAGGCCGAGGATCACGAATGCGGCGACCAGCCCCGCGGAGATGCGGAACCGGCCGAGCTCGGTGCCGGCGTACACGTACGCGATCGTGCCCGCGAGCATGCCGAGCTGGCTCACCCAGTAGAAGGTCCGGGCGCGGATCGGCGTGAGGCCCATCACCAGGTTGATCACGAAGAACGGGAACGCGGGAACCAGGCGCAGGGCGAAGAGGTAGAAGGCGCCCTCGCGCGCGACGCCCTCGTTCACGGGCTTCAGCTTGTCCGCGAACCTCGACTGCACCCAGTCGCGCAGCACGAAGCGCGAGGCGAGGAAGGCGAGCGTGGCGCCGATCGTCGAGGCGAACGAGACCAGCACCGTGCCCCAGACGAGCCCGAAGATGGCGCCGCCCGCGAGCGTCATGATCGCCGCGCCGGGGAGCGAGAGCCCGGTCACCACGACGTAGATCGCGAAGTACGCTGCGGCGGCGCCCAGCGGGTGCGCCGCGAAATACGCCTCGATCGCCGCGCGCTGCGACTGGAAGTAGTCGAGCGAGAAATAGCGCTCGAGGTGCAGGAGGAAGAACGCGGCGATCCCCGCGGCGACGAGCGCGAAGACGGCGATGCGCCCGCGGGTCATGGCGACGCGTCCGCCGGCGTATGGCGCGGCCCTTCGGCCATCCTGCGATGGTAGGACGCGTGCGCGGGCGAGCCCTCGGGCCAGCTCGCGAGGAAACGCTCCATCCAGCGCTCGTGGTCGTATTCGATCGCGATCGCGTCGATCGCCACCGAGCCGAGCGCGAGCCCGTGCGCGCGCCCCGGTCGCGCGAAGGGGCGCGTCGAGATGCGCGTGAGCAGCCCCTGGCGCGTGCCGGCGAAATTGGGCATCCCCGCCGCGCCGTTGTTCGCGACCGCGCAGCTGCGGCCGTCGACGTCGAGCGCGCGCATCGCGGGAAGGCAGGTGTGCGAGCTGGCGAACGCATCGACGCGCGCATCGCGGAACGCGCCCTCGATCCAGCGGCGATGGCGCGGATGGTCGAGACGGTCGTGGGCGAAGCCCCAGCCGGCGAGCGAGGACGCGTCGCCGTGGACGATCCCGATGCGCGCATCGCCCACCCGCGCGACGAGATGCATGGGAAGGCTCCCGAGCGCGGCGCGAAGCTCCGGGTGGCGGCGCGCGGTCGCGCGCAGGCGTCCGATGATTTCGTTCGAGTGCGAGACTTCCGCGTCGCTCACGTCCGCCGGGTACGCGCAGCCGCAGCCCGCGCCGCTTTCCTCGGCCGCGACCTCGGTCTCGACGTTGCCGCGCAGCGCCGCGTGGGCGAGCACCTCGCGCGTCACGCGCCCGAAGTCCTCCTGCGCGACGTCGAACCAGTGGAAGTCGCCGTTGAAGACGAGCTTCACGTCGCCCGCCTCGCGCTCCGCGAGCCGCAGCACCGCGTCGAGCGCCTCGCGGTTGCCGTAGAGGCCGCCCACCACGTAGAGCGTCTCCGCCTCGATCTCGGGGGCGCGATCGAAGACGCGCGGCGGATAGCGGTAGGCGACGGGACAGGTGCGTCCCGGGCGCGTTTCCGCGATCGGCGACGCCGCGTGCGCCGCATCGCGCCTCACGCGAGCGCCCCTCCGCAGCTCGATCCCTGTCCCGCGGTGCAGCCGTAGCAGTGGTCGCGCACGACGATGGGTTTGCCCTCGAGGTCGCGGCCGACCGCCTGCGAGACGTGCGCGCGCGGACGGCCCGCGACGCGCAGCGGGAGCCCCAGCATCTGGTTGAAGTCGCAGTCGTAGAGGTAGCCCTGCCAGTCGATCGAGACGAGCGAGCGGCACATCACCGTCGCAAGGTTCTCGGCCCGGTAGGCCTCGCGCAGCAGCTTCATGTACGCCCCGAACTGGCCCTTGGTGACGAGCGTGGATCCGAAGCGCTGGATCGGCATGTTCGCGAGCGTGAGCAGGCGGTTGAAGCGGATCGACTCGCGCTCGCCGAGGATGCGCCTGTAGTCCGCCTCGAGCTTCGCCTGGGCGGGCGGAAGCACCGGCCCCTGCGGGTTGTAGACGAGGTCGAGCGTGAGCCCGCTCGCCTCCTCGCCGTAGCCGAGCGCGTTGAGCGCGCGGATCGCGGCGATGCTCGATTCGTACACGCCCTTGCCGCGCTGGCGGTCGACCAGCTCCGGCGTGTAGCACGGAAGCGAGGCCACCACCGCCACGCGATGCGTCGCGAGGAATCGCGCGAGGTCTTCCTGGCCGGGCTCGTGGAGCACCGTGAGGTTGCATCGGTCGATCACCGAGACGCCCATCGCGCGGGCGGCCGCGACGAGCGGGCGGAACTGCGCGTGGATCTCGGGCGCGCCGCCGGTGAGGTCGAGCGTCGCCGCGCCGCTCGCGGCGAGGAACTCGAGGACCTGGCGCGCCGTCTCCGCGGACATCGTCTCGGTGCGCGTGGGTCCCGCGTTCACGTGGCAGTGCACGCACGACTGGTTGCACATGTAGCCCAGGTTCACCTGGAGCGTCTCGAGGCGCGCGCGCGAGATCGGCGGGAAATCGGTATCGGCGAGCAGGGGCAGCGTGGCGTGCATCCGCGTGGAGTCCTTTCGTTCGGGGTTCGGTGCGAGCGGCCCGGGCCGATCATTCCATCTTACCAAAGGGTCTAGACTACGGCCGTGGGCCCTTGGTACGTCGCGCGGGCGCCCCTGCAACTTACAACACGCGGCGCGCAGACCGTATTCCGTAACGGAGCCATGCCGGAGGTCGAGCTCAAGTTCGCGGTGCAGGAACGCGACCGGGGACGGATCGCGCGCTCGGCGGCACTCGCCGGGACGCGGCCGGTGCGCCGGCGGCTCACGACCCTCTATCTCGACACCCGCGAGCGGCTCCTCTGGAAGCGCGCGATGGCGCTGCGCCTGCGCCACGCGGGATCGCGCTGGGTGCAGTCGCTCAAGGGCGGCCGGAGCGGACGCGGCGGCCTGCACCGGCGCGAGGAGTGGGAGTACGACCGTCCCGACGCATCCATCGACCTTTCGCTTTTCGCCGCTACGCCGCTCGCGCGCGTGCCGGGCGCGGCGCACCTGCACCAGCGGCTGGAGGTGGCCTTCGCGGTGGACGTGGTCCGCACGGCATGGGTCGTTTCGCCCGCGCGCGGCGTACGGCTCGAGGTCGCGCTGGACGTGGGCGAAGTCGCGAGCCGCGGGCGCGCCGAGCCGATCTCCGAGCTCGAGATCGAATGCCTCGAGGGCCCGGTGCGCGCCGCGTTCGACCTCGCGTCGCGGCTGCTCGGGGAAGTGCCGCTGCGCGCATCGGCCATCAGCAAGGCCGAGCGCGGCTGGCGGCTCGTGCGCGGCGAGGCGGCGCGCCCGGCAAAGTCGCGCCGCGTCGCGCTCGACCCTTCGATGGCGACCTCGCGCGCCGCGCGCGAGGTCGTGGGCGCCGCGGTCGAGCAGCTGCAGGCGAACGAGGAAGGCGTGCTGCATGGCGCCGATCCGGAGTTCGTGCACCAGGCGCGCGTCGCGTTGCGCCGGCTGCGCTCGGCGCTGCGCATGTTCCGCGGCGCGGTGGGCCGCGAGCGCTCGCGCGACTGGCGCACCGAGCTCGCCCGCCTTTCCTCCGCGCTCGGCGTCGCCCGCGACTGGGACGTGTTCGCCCTCGCCACGCTGCCGCCCATCCTCCGCGAGCATGGCGAGGCGCAGCTCGCACGGCGGCTCGCCGCGGCGGCGAAGCGGCGCGCGCTGCGCGAGCGTCGCCGCGCCGCGCGATCCCTGCTCCAGCCGCGCTATGCGCGCACCCTCCTCGCGATCTCGCGCTGGCTCGCCGCGGCGGACCGGGAACGCGCGGCGCAGGAAGAGCCCCTCGCCGCCTTCGCCGCGCGCGTGATCGCGAGGCGCCACCGCCGCGTCCTGGCCCGCGGCCGCCACGTCGCGCGGCTCGACGCGGCCGGGCGCCATCGCCTGCGCATCGAGGCGAAGCGCCTGCGCTACGGCGTGGACGGGCTCGGCTCGCTCTTCGCCTCGGAGCGCACCGAGCACTATCGCGAAGCGCTCTCCCGCCTGCAGGACGCGCTCGGCGCAGCGAACGACGCGGTCACCGCCTCGCGGCTCGTCGCGGCGCTCGGCGCCCCGCGGCGCTTCGTGCGCTTCGCGCGGCTGCGCTTGGCCACCGCCGCGCGCGGCCATGCCGGACACGTCGGGCACCTGCTGCGCCGGCTGCGCGAGACCGGTCCGCCGGGGAGCGGCGATGCCCCCGGAACGTGAGCCGATGCCGTTGATCTGGCGCAATCGCGGCAGCGCGCGCGATGCCACACTGGCCGCATCGAGGACCTCGTCCGCCGCCGCCATGCCGAGCCGCTCCCGCAGCAAGACGTCTACCGCCTTCATCGGCGCGGCATTCCTCCTTGCGCTCGGCGCGGGCGCATGCGCGAACGCCGCGGACATCGCACGCGGCCGCGCGCTCTACGAGCTGCGCTGCGACGCCTGCCACAGCGAGAGCGTGCACGGCCGCACGCATCGCGTCGCGAAGGACCTCGCCGCCGTGCGCGGCTGGGTGAGGCGCTGGAACGAGAGCCTCGCCGTCGGCTGGGGCGACGCCGAGATCGACGACGTCGCCGCCTACCTCAACGCGGCCTACTACAAGTTCGACTGCACCACGCCCGCCTGCTCCGCGGTGTCGATGACGCCGCGCGCCCGCGCACGCTGACGCGCCTCGAAGGGAAGGCCGCCGCCGGCTAGGCGATCGTGATGCGGATGCGGTTCCTGCCGAAGAGATAGGCGTACTCGGCGCTCGCCGTGAGTCCCTGCGCGAGCAGCACTCCCAGCCCGCCCTCGCGCCGCACGCCCGCGAGCGCCTGCAGCATGTCGCGCGTGCCGGGCGCGAACGGGTTGAAGGGCGCCGCGCGATCCTCGTAGGTGAGCTCGACGCGCCCTTCCGCGGCCTTCAGGGCGATCCAGACCGGCGCGTCGCTACCGCCGCCGTGGCCGTGCCGCACCGTGTTGAGGAAGAGCTCTTCCAGCACGAGGCTCGCCTTGAGGCACGGCTCGCGCGCGACGCCGGCGGCCGCGCAGAAACCGTCGATGAAAGCGCGCGCATCCTTCCACGCTTCGCGCCGCGACGGAAACATCCCCATTCGGCTTGTGACGGCGTTCACACAGATGCCCCCCGGAATTTGGCATCATTAGGGCCGCGAAACTGCCGTTTTGGCAAGGGAGCTCGCAATGCGCAACTCGTGGATCCTGGGATTGATGGTGGCCGCAGCGCTTCCGGCGCACGCCGCGGACGTGGGCCTCGTCAAGGTCTCCCACGGCGCGGTCACGATCGAGCGCGGCGCCGAGCGCATCGCGGCGGCGGTCGGGACGGCCGTGCAGGCCTCCGACGTGATTCGCACCGGCGCGGACGGCGCCGCCGGCATCACGTTCAGCGACAACAGCCTGGTCTCGGTGGGCCCTTCGAGCGTGTTCGCGATCGACAAGTACGTGTTCGACACGACGACCTACAAGGGGCAGTTCCAGGGCACGCTCTCGAAGGGACGGCTCGCGGCGGTTTCCGGCAAGATGGTCCAGCAGACGCCCGAATCGATGAAGATCCGCACGCCGTCGGCGATCATGGGCGTGCGCGGCACCGAGTTCGTCGTGCAGGTGGACGAGCCCTCCACCCGCCATCCGTAGGAAGCGCTCCTTGGGAAAACTCGCGGCGGCCCTCATCGCGGCGGCCCTCGCCGCCGGCTGCGCCTCGCAGCCGGTGACGCCGGCCCTCTTCGCCGTGCTTCCCGCGCCCGACGGCCACATCGGCACGATCGTCGTCGACCACGACGGCGACCGGCACGTGATCCATTCCGCGTTCGGATCGGAGCGCCTGCGCCGCGACGGCACGCTCGAGACGGGCCGCCTCACCGAGGCGGAAGTGAAGGGATTCGATTCCACGCTGGCGGCGCTTCCCGCCGCTCCGGCCACCTTCGTCGTCTACTTTCTCGAGGACAGCGACGAGCTCACCGACGCCTCGAAGCGCGAGCTCGGGCACGTGTTCGACGAGATCGCGCGCCGGCCGCTGCCCGACATCGTCGTGATCGGGCACACGGACACCATCGGCGCCCGGCGCTACAACGACCGCCTCTCGCTCGCGCGCGCCGAGCGCGTGCGCCAGATGCTGATCGAGCACGGCGTTCCGGCCGAGCGCATCCAGGCGCGCGGTCGCGGCGAGCGCGAGCTGCTGGTGGCGACGCCCGACCAGGTGCGCGAGCCGCGCAACCGGCGCGTGGAGATCAACGTCCGCTGAGCGGGCGCGGCGGGCGCGGCTACGCGCCGTCCCAGCGCAACGCGAGGAGCGTCACGTCGTCGGCGGGCTCGGCGCCCTGCGCGAAGCGGTCCAGGTCTTCCCGTACGCGGCGCACGATCGCCTCGGGGTCGGCACGCGCGCCGACCCGGGCGAGCGTCGCGCGCAACCGGTCGGCGGTGAAGAACTCGCGGTTGCGGTTCATCGCCTCGGTCACGCCGTCGCTCACCACGCACATCCATTCGCCGGGTGCGAGCGCGTGGCGGCCCGTCGGATAAGCGTAGCCGTCGATCACGCCCAGCGGCGGGCCGCCGGAGGCGCCGAAGCGCACCGGCAGTGCGCCCGGCGCCTGCGCGAACGGCGCCTCGTGGCCGGCGTTCGCGTGCTCCACCGTGCCGCTCGCCGAATCGAGCACCGCGGCGAACACGGTGACGAAGAGGTGCTCGGGGTTCTCGCGCGCGATCGCCGCCTGCGTGCGGCCGAGGATCTCGCCCACGCTGCCGCCGCGCAGCGCCTCCGCCTTGAGCTGCGACTTCACCGACGCCATGAAGAGCGCCGCGGGCAGGCCCTTGCCCGAGACGTCCGCCACCGCGAGGAAGAGGCGCTGCGCGTCCAGGCGGAAGCAATCGTAGAAGTCGCCGCCCACGGTGCGCGCCGGCTCGAGCATCGCGGCGATGCGCAGGCGCCGATCCCCGCCCAGGACTTGGCGCGGATCGGGAAGCAGGCCCATCTGGATGCGGCGCGCCGCATCCATCTCGCCGGCGAGGCGCGCGGCCTGCTCGCGCAGGAGCCTGCGGTGCCGCTCCGCCTCGGAGAGCGAACCCACGACGACCGTCACGTAGACGCCGATCACGCCCACCGAGGGCCACGAGGGATCGAAGAGCAGGCCCAGGCGCGCGAAGGCGAAGAGCGCGAAAGCGAAGATCGCGAGGACGAGGAGCGCCACCGCATTGAGGCCCTTCAGCGCGCTCGCACGGGGCACGAAGACCACGATCGCGAGCGCGGCGGCGGCGAGCACCATCACCTCGACCATCGCCGCCCACGCCGGCCGAACCAGCGAGACGCCGTCGAAGAGGTTCTCGGCGAGCTGCGCGTGCACCTCCACTCCCGGAACGAGGTCGCCCAGCGGGGTGATGCGGAAGTCGCGCACGCCGACCGCGTCGAAGCCCACGAACGCGAGCTTGCCCTCGAAGAGCGCGGGATTCGCCGTCGCGCCGAGCACGTCGGCCGCGGAGACGAAGCGGCCGGGGTCGTGCGGCGCGAAACGCAGCCACGCGCGGCCGTCCTCCTGCAGCGGGAAGCGCGCGCCGGCGATCTGCATCTCGATCGTGCCGGGCGCGCCGCGCGAGAGGCGGATGCCGGCGTCGTTCGCCACGCGGAATGCCTCGACCGCGAGCGTCGGCACGATGACGCCCTGCACGCGCGCGAGCACGGGGACGGAGCGCACGACCTGCTCCCGCGCGCCCGAATTCATGAGCCCGCGCCCGCTCGCCGCATCGTCGAGCATGGGGATACTGCCGATGTGCGCGGAGAATTCGTCGAGGTCGCGCGCGATCCCCGGCGCCACCACCACCGGGGCCGCGCGCGGCGGCGCCTGGAAGCGCGGGTCGGGAACGGCGGAAGCGGCGATCCCGAGCACCACGCGCCGCCCGCGCATCGCGTCGGCGAAGCGCGCATCGCCGGGGGCGACCGCATCGAGGAGGCGCGAGATCGCGGGCGGAAGCGAAAGCGCGCGGCCGATCGCGCCCGGCGAATAGCGGTCGGGCTCCGGGAAGAAGGCGTCGAAGGCGATCGCGGCCGGGTGCATGGCCTCGATGCGCTCGACCAGCTCCGCGAGCCTCGTGCGCGGCCACGGCCACTGGCCGTAGCGCGCGAGCGATCGCTCGTCGATCCCGACGATCACGGCGGGCGCGGACTTGCGCTCCAGCGGGAAGGCGCGCTGCATCCGGTCGAACACCGCGTTGCGCAGCGCCTGCGCCGGGGGCGGCGAGAGGGAGATGAACAGGGCGAGGGCCGCGGCGAGCGCGAGGGCGACGATGCGCAGCCCGCGCAGGGCGCTCAGAGATCGATCTCCATGCCGTCGTAGGCGGCCGAGATCCGCAGCCGCTGGTCGGTGCGCGTGAGCTCCTCGAAGCGGCGCGCCTCCTTGAGGAGCCCCTCGAGCGTGGCGTCGTCGTTGGCGGGCTCGTGATGGAAGAGCACGAGGTGCCGCGCGTGCGCCATCTGGCAGAGTTCCACGCCGACGATGTTGCTCGAGTGGCCCCAGTCGGCCTTCACGCTGATCGCGTCGGCGAGCGCGTACATCGCGTCGAACACGACCGCGTCGGCGTCGCGGAAGAACTTCGCGAAGCCTTCGGCCTCGGCGCGATTCTCGAGCTTGTGCTCCGAGTCGGTGGAGTACACCGCGACCTTGCCGCCGTGCTCGAAGCGGTAGCCGTAGGAATCGCCCGAATGCAGCTGCAGGTGCGGCGTGACGGTGATGCCCGAGACGGTGTGCGGCTTGTCCGGCTCGAGCTTCACGAACTCGATCGTCGCGCCCAGCTGGTCGAACTCGACCGGGAAGCAGGGCGGCGACTGCTGCAGGCGGAAGGCGTGCTCGAGCACCTCGTGGCAGCCGTGGATGCGGATCGTCGTGCCCGGGACGTAGGCGGGGCCGAAGAAAGGGAAGCCCATGATGTGGTCCCAGTGTACGTGCGACATGAACACGTTCACCGTCGCCGGGCGGCCGCCCTGCCGCGCGAGCACGTGCACGCCGAAGGGGCGGGCGCCGCTGCCCATGTCGCACACGAAATACTCGTCGCTCCCGATGTCGATCTCCACGCACGGCGTGTGGCCGCCGAACGTGTGCGTGAGCGAGAAATCGAGCTCGGAGGAGGCGAAGGCGTGCGCTTCCGCGTAGGTCGCGAAGCTGCGGCCCGAGGCCTGCACGAGCGCCTGCGCGAGGCGGTCGCGCATGTCGGCGGCGGTGAGGGCCACCGGGATGGAGCCGCGCGTTCCCCAGAAGCGAAGGCGCATGGCGCTACGCCCGTCCGTAGGCGGCGGCCGCCTGGGGAGAGATCGCGGCGAGCGCTTCGTGCACCGAGGGGAACACCTGGAAGACCAGGTTGAAGTGGCTGATCTCGAAGATCTCCGCGACCATCGGCTGCAGCGCCGCCACGAAGATGCGCGCCTGCTGCGCCTTCGCCTCGCGCGAGGCGAGCATGAAGCAGCGCAGCCCCGCGCTCGAGATGTACTCGAGGGCCGAGAGGTCGAGCACCACCGTTGCGTCCTCGCGTGCCGCGTCCTCCACCTGCTTCATGAGGTCCGCGCGGAAACCGTCGCAGGTGTCCTGGTCGAGGCGGCCGCTCACCTGCAGCACGGCGGCGGAGGCGTAGCGCCGGAGGGTGGCGTTCATCGTTCTGGTTATGAGAGCCGGGCGCCCCTATTGTGTCACAGCCCCCGCTCGCGGAAGGGCTTCTCGGCGATGCAGCCCCGGCGGCGGGCTGCGGGTTCATGGGGGCAACGGGGAGCCGGCCGAGAAAGAAAATGGTGGCCTGGGGCGGAATTGAACCACCGACACAAGGATTTTCAGTCCTCTGCTCTACCAACTGAGCTACCAGGCCGGGAAATCGTTTCGCGGGCCCGGCGCTCCCCGACGAGCGACTCGGGAATCCGGGCGCGAAAGCATAAAATTATAACCGCTTCGGCCCTCCCCAAGCCAATCCGGCTGGTGAAGATGCTTCGCGGGGGCGCCCTACTGCCGGATCCACTCGGCGCGGCCGTGGATGGTCGGGCCGATCGTCGCGATGGCGATCGCGCAGAGGGCGGGCGCGAAAATGATTGGGCAAAAACATTTCGCGCAATGGAAAATGGGGTCTGTCCCCGGTTTTAGGAGGTCCGACATGAAGACCAGTCCGGCAACGCCCGCGGATCTTTCCGCATCGGTGATCGCGGTGCCGCCGCTGGCGCGCCGCGCGGATCTATCGCTCGAGCCGGAGGCGAATCGCGCGCTGATCCGCCACCTCGAGGCGGGCGGCGTGCGCACGCTCATGTACGGCGGCAATGCCAATTTCTACCACCTGCCCGTTTCCGAATACGCGGCGACGCTCGATTTCGTGGCGCGCGCGGCGGGCCCGGACACGTGGGTGATTCCCTCCGCGGGAGCGGACTACGGCAAGCTCCTCGACCAGGCCGCGATCCTGCGCGACCTCGCGTTTCCCACGGCGATGGCGCTGCCGTTCGGGAAGCCTTCCAACGATGGCGGCGTCGCGACGGCGCTGCGCCGCTTCGCCGAGCGCCTCGGCAAGCCCATCGTCGCGTACGTGAAGGGCGCGGGGTACGTCGAGCCCGCGACGCTCGGCGCGCTCGCGAAGGACGGCGTGCTTTGCGCGATCAAGTACGCGATCGTGCGCGAGCATCCTTCCGACGACACGTATCTCGCGGACCTCGTCGAGCAGGTCGACCGGTCGATCGTCATCAGCGGCATCGGCGAGCGCCCGGCGATCGTGCACTGGCGCGATTACGGATTGCGTGCGTTCACGTCGGGATCGGTGTGCGTGGCACCGCGCGGCTCGATGCGATTGCTCGCGCTGCTGAAAGCGGGCCACTACGACGAGGCCGCGAAGATCCGCGCCGCGTACCTGCCGCTCGAGGATCTGCGCGACGCGTTGGGCCCGATCCGCGTGCTGCACGACGCGGTGACGCTCGCCGGCATCGCGCAGATGGGACCGATCCTGCCGATGATCTCCAACCTCGATGCGCCGGAGCGCGCGAAGGTGCAGCCGGCGGCGAAGACGCTCCTCGTGCACGATCGCACGCTCGCCGCGTCCCCGGTCGCGGCCTGACGCGATGTCGCGC
>CAWIUI010000003.1:0-6773 GCA_963839265.1 uncultured beta proteobacterium | reverse complement strand
GAACTGCGGGAGCTTCTTCCTGCGCTCCGCGAGCGTGGGGCTGCCTTCACCGGTCCATACGAAGGCGTCGAGCGCGAGGCGCGCTACCCTCCCGGGATGGCGCTCGGCGAAGAGCGCGGCCTTGAGCGCGCCCGAGGAGATGCCGTAGACGAGGAGCTTCTTCGCGCCGCTCTTCTCGAGGATGTACCGGCTGCCCTCGGCGAGATCGTCCGCGCCGTTCGAGATGTCGTTGTTGATCGGGCGCGCCTTGTCGGAGCGGCCATAGCCCTCGTTGTCCATCGTCCACGTGTCGTAGCCCAGTCCCGCGAAGTACTCCATGGCCGAGGAGTCGGGGCGCCCGGGCACTTGGAGGTCGAAGGTCGGTTGCGAAGCCATCGACGAGCCGTGCACGAAGAGGATCGTCCCTTGGGTCGCGGTGCCGGCGGGCGGCCGCTTGTTCCACAGGAAGAGCCTCACGTCGCCCTTGCGGGTCCAATGCTCGGTGCCGCCTTTCCACGTCGTCGTGGAGCCGTCTGCCGCCATGCATTCCTCCATGCGGTATATCGTTCTGGTATCGTCGCGCCAGTGTAAGCCAACTTTCGCGCTCGCCTTTTGCCGAACGTGACGAAGCCCTTTTGCGCGCGATGTGGGGATCGGGCGAGGACGCGGCGAGCGGACCATGAAGGCGACCGCGCGCGCAGGCGCGGGACGGGAAGATGACGCGGTTCGCGGAGCTCGCGTGGCGCGGCGTGCCGGTGCGCATCGAGTACGAGCGCGTCGGCGGGGACGACGCCCGTCGCCCGGCGCTCCTCTTCCTCCACGAAGGGCTGGGGAGTGTCTCGACGTGGCGCGACTTTCCCGCGCGGCTGTGCGAGGCGGCGAGCGCGAGCGGCATCGTCTTCTCGCGTCCCGGATATGGCCGCTCGTCGCTGCCGCGCGCGCAGGTCGATCGCCTTCCCGATTACCTGCACCGGCAAGCCTTCGAGGTGTTGCCGGCCTTCCTCGATGCGGTAGGGCTGGGGGCCGGCGCCCGGCTGCCGTGGCTCTTCGGGCACAGCGACGGCGGCTCCATCGCGCTGCTATTCGCGGCGCGCTTTCCCGAGCGCACGGCGGGAATCGTCGTGGTCGCGCCGCACATCTTCGTGGAGGACGTCACGATCGCGGGGATCGAGCGCGCGAAGGCTGCGTTCGGCGCCGACGTGCGCGCACGCCTCGCGCGCCATCACGACGATCCGGATCGGGTCTTCCGGAGCTGGACCGACATCTGGCTCGACGCGCGCTTCCGCGGCTGGAGCATCGAGCGCGAGATCGCGGCGATCCGCTGTCCGGTGCTCGCGGTGCAGGGACTACGCGACGAGTACGGAACGCTCGAGCAGATCCGCGGCATCGCGCGCCGCGTTGCGCACGCGCGCCTGCTCGAGCTCGCCGATTCGGGCCACTCGCCGCAGCGCGACCAGCCCGAAGAGCTGATCGCCGCGGCCGGGGCGTTCATCCGGGACCAGGCCCGCTAGGCTTCTGCCTGCCGGTTGCGCGGCGCGCAAGCTCGTGCGGGCCCGGCGCGTCTTGAACGCTAGCGCACAGCACGTCGTGGCTCGGACGGGTCGCGGCCGACATGCGGCGCGATGGCCGCAAGAAGGCCGCTCAGGTGCGGCGTCATGAGCGTGCCGCGGCGCACGATCGCGACCGCGGTCACCGGCGGGAAAAGATGGTCGGCGGGTATGGCGCGGATGCCCCGATCGGTGGCGCGGTCGAACGCCCGCTCCTGGATGATCGCGATTCCCACCCCCGCAGCTACGTAAGCCTTGATCACCTCGGCGCCCGCTGCGCTCAGCACGACGTTGGGCGTCAGGTGGCGTGCGGCGAAGGTTTCGAGGATGCGCCAGCCGGCCGAAACGTTGCGGTCGTACGTGACCAGCGGATAGCGCACGAGCTCCTCGAGCGAAGGGCGCCTGTGACGCAGAAGCGGATGCCTCGGAGGCGTGATGACGACGCGGCGAATCTCGAAGCAGGGCAGCGATACGAGATCCGGATGGCTTTCTTCCTCCGCAGCGCAGAGCCCGACATCGGCCTGGCCCAGCAGCACCGCCTCGTGGATCTCGGCGGTCGAACCCGGGACGATCGAAAAGGAGATGCGCGGATGCGACGCGCGCAGCTGCCGGATGCCATCGAGCAGGGTGTAGCGGGCGTGGAAATGCGTGGCCGCGATCGCGAGCCGCGCCGGCGCCTGCTCGTCGAGCGCATCGCGCAGGCCCCTCAGCTGGCGCGATTCATGGACGATCCGCTGCGCGCGCTCGTGGGCGGCACGGCCCTGGCGCGTGAGCCCCTTCACGCTGTTTCCGGAGCGCACGAGCACGTCGAAGCCAAGCTCCTCCTCGAGAAGCTGGAGCTGTCGCGACACGGTGGGCTGGCTCGCGCAGAGGCGCCGCGCGGCCTCCGACAGGTTGAATCCGCACGCGACGACCGCGCAGAGGCACTCGAGCTGACGCAGCTTCAAAGCCATATGCAAATCGCATGACGTTATCCGATAATCCGAGTTTATCGCATGGCGCTTTCCCGGTACTCTGGTTCCAGTTCGTTCCGGAGCCATTCCATGCGTGCCATTTCCCTTGCCGCCGCGTTCGCCATCACCGTCGCGAGCCTCTCTCCGCGCGCCTACGCCGAAGTCTCGGAGCTGCATATGTCGCGCGCGCTGTCGCTCGGGTTCCTGCCCTCGATGGTGATGGAGGACCAGAAGCTCATCGAGAAGCACGCCGAAGCCGCCGGGCTGGGCCACATCAAGGTGCTGTGGCAGAAGTTCAGCGGCGGCGTGGCGATGAACGATGCGCTGCTTGCCGGCAGTAGCGACTTCGCCGGCGGGGGACCGCCGCCCTTCGCGGTGCTGTGGGCGCGCACCCGGGGCACGCCGAGCGAGGTCAAAGGTGTCGCGGCCATGAACGCGGCGCCGATGTACCTGCTCACGCGCAACCCCGCCGTCCACTCGGTGCGCGACTTCACCAGCAAGGATCGGATCGCGCTTCCGGGCGCGAAGATCTCCGATCAGGCGGTCGTCCTGCAGATGGCCGCCGAGCGGGCGTTCGGCGATCCGACGCGGCTCGATGCGCTCACCGTCGCGCTGTCGCTTCCCGACGGGTTCGCCGCGATGCTCAGCAACAACGAGATCGACTCGCAGTTCTCCGGCACCCCGTTCCAGTATCGGACGGACCTGCTGAAGGCCCACGGGGTCCACCGCGTGCTCACCTCGGACGAGGTATTCGGGGGCCCGGCTACCTTCCTCATGATGTGGACCACCAAGCGCTTCCACGACGCCAACCCCAAGACCTACCAGGCGGTGTATGACGCGCTCAAGGACGCCATCGACCTCATCAACCGGGACCACTCGCTCGCCGCGGACATCTTCCTGCGCGTGTCCGGACAGAAAATGGCCAAGGAGGAGGTGATGCGCATCCTCGACCAGCCCGACATGCGCTACTCCCTCACTCCGGTGGGCGTCATGCATTACGTCGACTTCCTGCATCGCACCGGCGTGATCAAGACCGCTCCCTCGTCCTGGAAGGAGCTTTTCTTCCCGGGGCCCGTGCAGGAACTCCAGGGAAGCTAGGCGCATGAGCGAATCGCTACGCCTGCCCGATTCGATCGAGGAGGCCGGGCGGCGGCTGCGCGACGGCAGCCTCACGGCAGAGCGCCTCGCGGCGGCCTATCTCGATCGCATCCGCGCGCGGCAGCCCGCGATCAACGCATTCATCACGGTCACCGGGACGCAGGCGCTTGAGACGGCGCGTGCGCTCGACGCGGAGCTGCGCGCCGGACGCGATCGCGGTCCGCTGCACGGTATTCCCGTCGTCTACAAGGACAATCTCGACGCGTACGGAACGCCGACGACGGTCGGTTCGGCGCTCTTCCGCGAACGCTATCCCGAGCGCGATTCGGCGATCGTGTCGCGCCTCGCGCGCGCCGGCATGGTGATGCTGGGCAAGGCGAACATGAGCGAGTTCGCATCCGGCTCCTCGGGCGTGAACGTCTTCTACGGCACCGTGCACAATCCGTGGGACCTCACGCGCGCCCCCGGCGGCTCCTCGAGCGGGACGGGAGCGGCGATCGCGGCGGACATGTCGCTTACGGGCATCGGCACCGACGCAGGCGGATCGATCCGCCAGCCCGCGAGCCGCTGCGGGGTGGTAGGCCTGCGCCCGACGTTCGGCAGGGTGAGCCTCGCCGGCGTGTGGCCGCGGACGCGGACCCTCGGGGCCGGAGGCCCGATGACGCGCTGCGTGAACGACGCCGCGCTGATGATGAACGCGCTCGCCGGCTACGATCCGCAGTACGCATACTCTCTCGATGCGCCGCTCGAGGATTTCACGCGCGACCTGGAGCGCGGAATCGACGGCCTGCGGCTCGGCGTGGTCGAGGACTACACGTTCCACGATATCGACCGCGAGATCGAAGAGGTGCTTCGCGCGGCGGTCGATGTGCTGGCGAAGCTGGGGGCGAGGATCGAGACGGTACGCATTCCGGAGCTCACCGGGGCGCTCGAGTACTCGACGCTCTTCAGCAACGTGCTGCTCTACGAGTTCCACGAGATCCTCGGCCCCCAGTATCGCGCCGCCGACAAGTCGCTCTTCGGCCCGGCGGTCCACTCCGACATCGCCCGCGGTGCGCAGGTCGCGAAAGAGACTTACCGCCGCATCCTGGCGGAACGGCCGGCGCAGTCGGTCTCGGTGAAGAGGGTGTTCGGGAAGGTCGATGCGCTGCTCGCCCCGGTGCTGCCGAACACCACTCCGCTGCAGACCGCAGGGCCGGAGGTCTGGGCGCTCGGCCGCCGCTTCAACTTGCCGTTCAGCTTCGTCGGCGCGCCTTCGATCTGCGTGCCATGCGGCTTCGCGCTCGGCATGCCGGTCGGGCTGCAGGTCGTGGCCAACGACCTGCAGGAGGCGCTGTTGCTGCGCATCGCCGCCGCGTTCGAGCGCGCTACGGATTACCATCGTCGCCGGCCGCCTCTGGGCGAGGCCTGAGGATCCCGCCATGCCGGAAGCTACCGTCGTCGACGCGGTCTCCGCCGAGAACGTCCGCGCGCGCGTCGAGTACATTTGCGAGAACATTCCTTCGCGCCTCGCCGGGTCGGAGAACGCGCGCCGGATGGCGGAATACAACGCGGCTGCCCTGCGCGAGGTGGGCGTAGCCGCGGAGGTCCAGGAGTTGCAGGCGCTGGTGAGTTTCCCTCGCCCCGGGAAGCTGCACCTGCTCGCGCCGCGCGAGGAGTCGATCCCCGCGTTTTCCTCGGGACACAGCCTCCTCACGCCACCCGGCGGGCTCACGGGGGAGCTGGTCTACGTGGGCTCGGGCGGGCTGCGCGATTACGGCGCGCGGGACGTCGCCGGCAAGATCGTGCTCTGCGAGATCTCGTACTCGCCGGCACGGATGGAGAAGCAGCGCATCGCGGCGGAGCGCGGCGCGATCGGCGCCGTGATGGCGAACTGGGGGCATCCCGACGACACGACGTTGCCGTTCGGGTCGATCAAGCCGGCGTGGGGCAATCCGACGCCCGACGTGCTGCGCGACGAGATGCCGCGCATGCCCTCGGTCGGTGTATCGCGCAGCGCGGGCCTCATGCTCAAGGCGTTGTGCGAGCGCGGCCCCGTGCGCGTCTCGATCGAGACCGACGTCGACAACGCCTGGCGCCCCGTGCAGATCACCGTGGGGGAGATCGTCGCGCCGGCAAGCGACGATTTCGTCATCGTGGGCGGCCACCAGGATTCCTGGTACGGACCGGCCGCGACGGACAATGCTGCGGGCAACGCATGCATCATCGAGCTCGCGCGCGTGTTCAACGCGCGCCGTTCCGAGTTGCGCCGGGGCATCACGTTCGGCTTCTGGACCGCGCACGAAACCGGAACGATGGCCGGCTCCACGTGGTACGTCGACCGCAACTGGGACCGCTTGCGTCGACACGCGCTCGCGTACCTGCTGATCGACCAGCCGGCGTGCAGCGGCACGACGCGCTGGATCACCACGTCGAACCTCGAGATGCGGCGGTTCCATCAGGAGATCGAGCGCCGGTATCTCGACGTGCCGATCGACTGGAAGCCGCAGAAGAAGGGCGGCGACGCGTCCTTTTTCGGCCTCGGCGTGCCGATGCTGTACGGCATGGGAGCGTTTACCGAAGACGAGCTGCACGCCACCGCGGACGCGAACCTCGGCTGGTGGCATCACTCGGCCGAATGCACCATCGACAAGGTCGACTTTCGCTGGATGCAGCCGCACCTGCGTGTGTACGCCGCCTGGCTGTGGGAGCTTTGCACGGCCCCGATCCTTCCCTTCGACTTCACGGCCGTGGCCGCGCAGTTCGCCAACCGGCTCGCGGCCCTTTCGGCGCAACCGGGTACCCAGGCGCTCGACCTTGCCAGCGTCGCCGAGGCCGCCCGCGCGTTCGAGCAACGGGTGGAGCGGCTCGACGAGCGGGTGCGCGCCTGGCGCGGCCGATATCGGGCGGGAGATCCCGACTCGGAGCGAGCGGTGCAGGCGCTCAACCGCGGGCTCAAGCGTCTGTCGAACGTGCTCATTCCCATCCAGAGCACGGTGAAAGGCGTATACGGACACGATCCCTACGGATATACGCCGCAGCTCAGCGCGATTCCGTGCCTCTTCGATACCGAGCGCCTGTCGCAGCCGGACCTATCCGACGAAGAGCGGCTCATGCTCGAGACCCACCTTCGTCGCCAGCGCAATCGCGTCGCGGACGCCGTCGCCGATGCCTGCCTCGCCGTGGACGAGACGTTCCAGCATGTGGCGGAGTGAGG
>CAWIUI010000002.1:0-791055 GCA_963839265.1 uncultured beta proteobacterium | reverse complement strand
CTCTCGCCCTCGAGGAAGCTCCGCAGCTTCTCCGACCTGGAAGGATGCCGTAGCTTCCTCAGCGCCTTGGCCTCTATCTGCCTGATGCGCTCGCGCGTGACGTCGAACTGCTTGCCGACCTCCTCCAGCGTGTGGTCGGTGTTCATCTCGATGCCGAAGCGCATGCGCAGCACCTTCGCCTCGCGCGGCGTGAGGGAATCCAGCACGTCCTTGGTGGCTTCGCGCAGCGACGCGTAGAGCGCCGAATCCGAAGGCGCCAGCCCGGCCTGGTCCTCGATGAAGTCGCCGAGGTGCGAATCGTCGTCGTCGCCGATCGGCGTCTCCATGGAGATCGGCTCCTTGGAGATCTTCAGGATCTTGCGGATCTTCTCCTCGGGCATCTCCATCTTCACCGCGAGCGTGGCCGGATCGGGCTCCTGCCCGGTCTCCTGCAGGATCTGGCGCGAGATGCGATTCATCTTGTTGATGGTCTCGATCATGTGCACCGGGATGCGGATGGTGCGCGCCTGGTCGGCGATCGAGCGGGTGATCGCCTGGCGGATCCACCACGTCGCGTACGTCGAGAATTTGTAGCCGCGGCGGTACTCGAACTTGTCCACCGCCTTCATGAGGCCGATGTTGCCTTCCTGGATGAGGTCGAGGAACTGCAGGCCGCGGTTGGTGTACTTCTTCGCGATCGAGATCACCAGGCGCAGGTTCGCCTCGATCATCTCGCGCTTGGCGCGGCGCGCCTTCGCCTCGCCCGTGGACATCTGGCGCGCGATCTCCTTCAGGTCCTTGATCGGGATCCCGACTTCCTTCTGCAGGTGGATCAGCGCGTCCTGCTGCTCGAGGATCGCCGGCCTGAAGCGGTCGAGCGCCTTCGCGTAGGCCTTGCCGGAGGCGATCTCCTCGTTCACCCACTTGAGGTTCGTCTCGTTGCCGGGGAACACCTTGATGAAGTGCGCCCGCGGCATGTTGGAGTTCTTGCGTGCAGAGCTCCATGATCTCGCGCTCGTGCGAGCGCACGCGCTCCACCAGGCTGCGCAGCCCGTTCGAGAGGTGCTCCACCTGCTTCGCCGTGAAGCGGATGGCGAGAAGCTCCGTGGAGATGTCCTCCTGCAGATCCTTGTACGCGCGCGAGCGGTAGCCCTTCTCCGCGAGGATCTTCTTCATCTTCTTGTACTGGCGGCGGATCTTGTTGAAGTGCGCCAGCGCGTTCTGCTTGAGCTCCTCCAGGTCCGCGCTCGCCACGGCCTCGTCCTCGGCCTCCTGCTCCTCGGCGTCGAGCTCCTCGAGCTCTTCCTCCTCGCTCATCTCCTCCTCGACGACCTCCTCGCCGTCCTCGTCCACGAGGCCGTCGACGAGCTCGTCGATGCGCATCTCGTCCTTCTCGATGAGCTCGGACATGCGCAGGATCTCCTCGATCGTCGTCGGGCACGACGAGATCGCGTGGATCATGTGCTTGAGGCCGTCCTCGATGCGCTTGGCGATCTCGATCTCGCCCTCGCGCGTGAGCAGCTCCACCGAGCCCATCTCGCGCATGTACATGCGCACCGGGTCCGTGGTGCGGCCGAACTCGGCGTCGATCGTGGTGGAGAGCGCTTCCTCCGCCTCCTCGATCACGTCTTCCTCGGCGATCGGGGCCGGCGCCTCGTTCATGAGGAGCTGCTCGGCGTCGGGAGCCTCGTCGTACACGGCGATGCCCATGTCGGCGAGCATCGTGACCACGCCCTCGATCTGCTCGGCGTCGGTCATGTCGTCGGGCAGGTGGTCGTTGATCTCGGCGTACGTGAGGTAGCCGCGCTCCTTGCCGAGAACGATGAGGTTCTTCAGGCGCTTCTTCTGCGCCTCGACTTCGGCGAGTTTCACCTCGGCCTTCGGATGCTCGTTGCTCGACTTTTTCACGTGTAAGGCTCCCGCTTAGGGCTCATCGGGGAAAACCGCAAATTGTATCAGAATTTGGACACACCTTCCGTAGGAGGATTCCCCGATTTGGACTCCTCCATGCGCGCGTAAAGCGCCTTGTACTCGGCCAACTCCTCGGGGGTGGCCGTCCCCGCGTCGAGGAGCCGGGCGAGCTCGCCCTGGCGGCGCGACGTCCGCTCCTGGCGCAGCTCGTGCACCCAGTGGGCGACCTCGGACTCGAGGTCCAGCTCCCCGGCCTGCGCCTGGGCGAGGAGCGGCTCGCGCAGGGCCTCCTCGATCGGAGCCTCGTGCTCGCTGCCCTGGAAGTAAGCGCTGACCTGTCCCAGCGTCAGATGGGGGCTCGTCCGGCAAAAACCAACGACGGCGCGCAGGGTGCCCGCCTCCGGCCGTGATCCATCCAGCACATCGTCGGGCACCGCCGCGGCCAGCTCGGGGCGCATCAGGAGCCGTCCCAGCAGGCGGGCCTCGGCGGCGGGCGGGGCGCCGCGCATCGTCCTGGGCGCCGTGGGGCGCGAGGAAGGACGCGGTGCGGCCCGCGAAGGCAGCAGCGTCTCCACCTCGGAGGCGTCGAGCCGCGCCATCTCGGCCAGGCGGTGGCGCAGCATCGCCGCGAGCGCCGGCGCCTGCACTTGCGCGAGGAGCGGCTTCGCCTCCGCCACGAAGCGGGCGCGGCCCTCCTCCGTGGCCATGTCGACCCGCGCGGCCAGCTCGCCGAACAGGAACTGCGAAAGCGGTTTCGCCTGCGCCGCGGCGGCGAGGAAGGCCTCGCGCCCCTCGCGCCGCACGAACGTATCGGGATCGTCCTCGGGCGGCAGGAAGAGGAAGCTCACGACCTTGCCGTCGGCGAGCCCGGGGAGCGCGACCTCGAGCGCGCGCCACGCCGCCTTGCGGCCCGCGGCGTCGCCGTCGAAGCAGAACACGACGTTGTCCGCGAGCTTGAGGAGCTTCGCCACGTGCACCGGCGTGGTCGCCGTGCCGAGGGTGGCGACCGCATTCTCCACGCCGTTCTGCGCGAGGGCCACGACGTCCATGTAGCCCTCGACCACGATCACCTGGTTCGCATCGCGGATGGCGCGCCGCGCCTGATAGAGCCCATAGAGCTCGCGGCCCTTCTCGAAGAGCGGCGTTTCGGGCGAGTTGAGGTACTTGGGCTCCCCCGGCCCGATCACGCGCCCGCCGAAGCCGATCACGTTGCCGCGCGGGTCCAGGATCGGGAACATCACCCGGTTGCGGAAGCGGTCGTAGCGGCGCGACTTCTTCTCGGGGTGGTCCTCGCCGGGATCGGAGTCGATCACGAGGCCCGTGTCCTTGAGCGGCGCGGTCGCATAGTCCGTGAACACCGCGGCGAGGTTCTGCCATCCGTCGGGTGCGTAGCCCAGCCCGAAGCGCGCGGCGATCTCGCCCGAGACGCCGCGGCCCTTGAGGTAGTCGATGGCGGCGTTCGATTTCTTGAGCTCGGCGCGGTAGTACGTGAGCGCATCCATCATGCGCACCGTGAGGGCCGGGCCCTCGGCGCCGCCGGCCCGCTCGTAGCGCGTGCGCGCCTCGGGCACCGGCATGCCGACCGTCTCGGCGAGCGCAGCGGATCGCCTCGGGATAGGCGAGCCCCGAGTACTCCATCAGGAAGCCGATCGCATTGCCGTGCGCCCCGCAGCCGAAGCAGTGGTAGAACTGCTTCGACTGGCTCACCGTGAAGGACGGCGTCTTCTCGTTGTGGAAGGGGCAGCAGGCGGTGTAGTTGGCCCCCGCCTTCTTCAGCTTCACGTAGCGATCCACCACGTCGACGATGTCGACGCGCCCGAGCAGGGACTGGATGAACTCCTGCGGGATCATGCGGGAATTATTACCCCGCGAGCCTCGCCTTGACGAGCGCCGAGACCTTGCCCAAGTCGGCGCGGCCGGCGAGCCTGGGCTTGAGCACGCCCATGACCTTGCCCATGTCCGCGATCGACTTGGCCCCCGACTGCGCGAGCGCCTCGGCCACCGCGGTCTCGATCTCCTGCGGCCGACATCTGCTTCGGCAGGTATGCCTCGATCACGGAGATCTCGTACTTCTCCTTGTCGGCGAGGTCCTGGCGCGCCGCCTTCTCGAACTGCGCGATCGAGTCCTTGCGCTGCTTGATCATCTTCTCGACCACGCCGATCACGCCCGCGTCGTCGAGCGTCACGCGCTCGTCGATCTCGCGCTGCTTCACGGCGGCGAGCAGCAGGCGCAGCGCCGCGAGCCGCTCGGCCTCGCGCGCCTTCATGGCGGCCTTCATGTCCTCGTTCAGCTGTTCACGCAGGGGCATCGTGGATCCCGGAAATGATTGCGGCGAGCGGGGCGCGGGGCCCGGCTCGCCGCGAGAATCGGCCTGGCGCCCTTGTCAGTAGAGCTTGGGCGGCAGCATTTGCGCGCGCATGCGCTTGAAGCGGCGCTTCACGGCCGCGGCGTGCTTGCGCTTGCGCTCGGCGGTGGGCTTCTCGTAGAACTCGCGTGCGCGAAGCTCCGTGAGGAGCCCGGTCTTCTCGACGGCCCGCTTGAAGCGGCGGAGCGCCACGTCGAAGGGCTCGTTTTCCTTGAGTCGGACGATGGGCATGGGAGATGCGGGAAGGGTTTCGATGCCGGAAAACCACGCATAATATCAGGATTTTGGGTCCCGGGAAAGGCATTCCGGGCTCCACCAAAGGATACTCCCTGCTGATCCTCGGCATCGAAACCTCCTGCGACGAGACGGGTGTGGCGCTCTACGACACCGGGGCGGGGCTCCTCGGCGACGCGCTCCACTCGCAGGTCGAGCTCCATGCGGACTACGGCGGCGTGGTGCCCGAGCTCGCCTCGCGCGACCACGTGCGCCGCCTGCTTCCCCTGCTCCACCAGATGCTCGACCGTGCGGGACGGCGGATCGACGAGGTCGACCTCGTCGCCTTCACGCAGGGACCGGGCCTGGGCGGCGCGCTCCTCGTCGGCGCCTCGGTCGCGGCCGGGCTCGGCATCGCGCTCGGGAAACCGGTTGTCGGCATCCACCACCTCGAAGGCCACCTGCTCTCGCCGCTCCTCGCCCATCCCCGGCCCGCATTCCCCTTCGTCGCGCTGCTGGTCTCCGGCGGCCACACGCAACTCATGCGCGTCGAAGGCGTGGGCCGCTACGCCCTCCTGGGCGAAACGCAGGACGACGCGGCAGGCGAGGCGTTCGACAAGACCGCCACCGTGCTCGGGCTCGAATATCCCGGCGGCCCCGCCCTCGCACGGCTCGCCGAAGGGGGCGACGCGTCGCGGCATCGTTTTCCGCGGCCGATGATCTCGAGCGGCGACCTCGACTTCAGCTTCAGCGGGCTGAAGACCGCCGTCCTCACGCGCGTGCGCGAGCTGCCTCGCCTCGACGGGAAGGCGCGTGCGGACCTCGCCGCCTCCTTCCAGGCCGCGGTCGTCGACGTGCTCACGGCGAAATGCGTGCTCGCGCTCGAGCGCGAGCGTCTCGACCGCCTGGTGGTCGCGGGCGGCGTGGGCGCGAACGCGGCGTTGAGGGAAGCGCTGGTGCGCGAAACCCGCGCGCGCGGAAGCGAGGTCTACTTTCCGCCGCTGCGGCTTTGCACCGACAACGGCGCCATGATCGCCTTCGCGGCGGCGCTCAAGTACGGCGAGGCCCGGCTCTCGCGGGAAGCCTCGCCGTTCACCGTGTTTCCGCGCTGGGACCTCGCCGAGGCCGCGCGGATCGGTCAATCCACGCCCTGACGATAGGCGCGCTCGGCGTCCGCGACCTCGGCCGCAGCGCGCTTCACCGCGTCCTCGAGTACCTGGACCGCGGGAGTAATACGCCGCGCTCGGGACGCGGCCCGGGCAGATCGTCTTGCCGCCCGGACCCGGGTGGCAATTCGAGCGCGCCACCTGCGCCCCCGGGCCGGGGGTGGAGCCCACCGTGTATTGCCATTCGTCGTCCTGCGGCGAGCCCGCCTCGGCGAGCGCCTTGCGGGCGAGGTCCAGCCGCTCGCGCGCGGCGTCGAGGTTCCCCTCGAGCCGTGCGCGCGTCTCGCGGCGCTGCGTGAGGATGTCCGGTTGCGCCGGGGCGGCGGGCGCGCCCAGCTCGGGGCTCGCCGCGGGGGGCGGAGCGGGAGGAGGCGGCATCGTGCGCGTGCCGGGATCGACCACGACGGGCTCGACGGTGCCGGTGAATCCCTTGGGCGGCGCATCGCCGTAGTGGACGATTCCGTCCTGGTCGGTCCACTTGTAGAACGTCACCGCCAGGGCGGGCGGCGAAAACGCGGCGATCGAGGAGAAAGCGAGGACCGAGGCGAAGATCACGCGGGTGCGCGTCGCGCTATTGACCCTTCTCCAGTTCGTGAACCACATCTTCGGCCTCCTTCACCGCGCGCTCGAGGGCATCGAGCCGCTGCTGGTACGCCTCGGTCGGAACCCGGCGCGTGCCGCCGCCGACGTTGCCGATGAACCGCATGTCCTCGTCGCGCGGGTTGTCGCGCGCGTCCGCGAGCGCCTTCTTCGCGTCCTCGAGCTTGTTCCGCGCATCCTCCAGCCGCTGCTCCTGGCTCGGTCCCGCCGGGTGCGCCGGGGGCTGGAGCTCCTCCCGGTTCTTCGGCTGCGCAGCCGGCGGCGCCTTCGGCACGTTCAGCGTCGCCTTGTTGGCGTTCGGATCGATGTCGATACGAATGACCTGACCGTCGAAGTACTTCGGAGGTTCCTCGGCGTAGGTGACCTTCCCGTTGCGGTCGATCAGCTTGTAGACCGTCTGCGCGGCGGCGGGCGCGGCGGCGGCGAGCAGCACGGCGAGCAGCGCGAACGGTGCGATGCGGCTTTTCATTTCGTCCTCCTAGGCGGCCGCCGCACGCGGCCTGCCGCACACGCGGCAATGGGCGTCGCGCGCAAGGCGCACCTCGTGCCAGCGGCTGGAGAGCGCGTCGAACAGGAGCAGCCGCCCGGCGAGCGACTCTCCCATGCCCGCGACGAGCTTGATCGCCTCGAGCGCCTGGAACGTGCCGATGATGCCGACGAGCGGCGCGAAGATCCCCATCGTCGCGCAACGCTCGTCGGGCGATTCGGCATCCTCGGCGAAGAGGCAGTGGTAGCAGGGCGCGTCGTCGCGCCGCAGGTCGAACACCGCCACCTGCCCGTCGAAGCGGATCGCGGCGCCGGAGACGAGCGGCTTGCGCGCGGCGACGCAGGCGCGGTTCAGCGCATGGCGCGTGGCGAAGTTGTCGGAGCAATCGAGCACCACGTCCGCGCCGCGCACGAGCTCGGCGATGCGTGCCTCGCCCGCGCGCTCCTCGAGGGCCTCCACGCGAACGTCGGGATTGATGGCGGCGAGCGTTCGCGCCGCCGACTTCGCCTTGGGCTCGCCGATGGAGTCCACGCGATGCACGACCTGGCGCTGCAGGTTGGTGAGATCGACGCGGTCCCCGTCGCAGACGGTGATGCGGCCGAAACCGCTCGATGCGAGGAAGAGGAGCGCCGAGGATCCGAGCCCGCCCGCGCCCACCACCAGCGCGCGCGCGGCGAGGAGGCGCTCCTGCGCGTCCTCCCCGAACTCGTCGAGCAGCAGGTGCCGGCTGTAGCGAAGCCTCTGGTGGTCGTCCACTCGCGAGCTCTTCCGGCCCGCGCCGTGCCGGCGCGCGCCGCTATTTGCCGGCCGCGGCGACGGCCGACGTCCCGGCGATGGGCAGACCCTTGAGGTGGTTGAGCGCCGCGTTGAGCTGGAGATCTTCCTTCTTCGCGGGGACGCCCGTCGTCGTCTTCGCCGCGGCCGCGGGCTCCTTCTTCGCCGGCGCCGGCTTCACCGCGACGTTCGCGGTCTGGCCCGCGGCGGGGCCGGCGATCACCTTGTCGGTGGGCGTGCCGCTCGCGCCGCTCTCCTCGAGCTTGCCGTTCTCGACCACGAGGTGGTTCTGCAGGTCGGCCTCGCGCAGCAGGATCCTCTGGTCGCTGCCGTCCTGGACGACGATGTCCGGCGAGATGCCCTTCGCCTGGATCGAGCGCCCGCTCGGCGTGTAGTACATGCGCCGTGGTGAGCTTCACCGCCTGGTTGTTCGGCAGCGGCAGGATCGTCTGCACCGAGCCCTTGCCGAAGGTCTGCGTGCCGAGGATCGTCGCGCGGTGCTGGTCCTGCAGCGCGCCCGCCACGATCTCGGAGGCGGAGGCGGAGGCGCCGTTCACGAGCACCACCATCGGCACGGTCTTCACCGCCGCCGGCAGGCTCGCTTCGTAGTCCTCCTTGAACGCGCCGCGGAGATAGTTCTCCTTGTTGGCGGTGAGGTGCATCTTCGCGTCCTCGGTGCGCCCGTCCGTGTAGACGACCAGCGCGTCATGGGGCAGGAACGCCGACGCCACGGCCACCGCGGAATTGAGCAGCCCGCCCGGGTTCATGCGCAGGTCGAGGACGAGGCCCTTGAGGTTGCCGCCGTTCTGCTTGTAGAGGTCGTCGATCGCGGTGACGAGGCTCTCGCCCGTGTGCTCCTGGAACTGGGTGATGCGCACCAGCCCGTAGCCGGGCTCGAGCAGCTTCGCCTTCACGCTCTTCACGCGGATCACGTCGCGGCGCACCATGAACTCGAGCGGCTTGTCCTCGCCCTTGCGCAGCACCGTGAGCTTCACCTCGGAGCCGGGCTTGCCGCGCATGCGCTTCACGGCGTCGGAGAGGCTGATGCCCTTGAGCGAAACGTCGTCGAGCTTCACGATGAGGTCGCCGGCGTGGATTCCCGCCTTGTACGCCGGCGTGTCCTCGATCGGCGAGACGACCTTCACGAAGCCGTCCTCGGCGCCCACCTCGATGCCGAGTCCGCCGAACTCGCCCTGCGTGCCGACCTGGAGATCGCGGTACGCGTCCTGGTCGAGGAACGCGGAGTGCGGATCGAGATCCGTCACCATGCCGTTGATCGCACCCTTCAGGAGCTTGCGATCGTCCACCGGCTCGACGTAGTCGGTCTTGATGCGGCCGAATACCTCGCTGAAGAGGCGCAGGTCGTCCACCGGCAGCTGCAGCGAGGAGACCTCGCGATCCGCCATGGCGGAGAAATGAAGGCTCGCCACGATGCCGAGCACCGCGCCGAAGGCGACGAGACCGATCTGCTGGAGCTTCTTGCCCATTCCCTGTTCCTTCCTGAATGCGATTGCCGCGCTAGCGGGCCGTCCACTTCAACGGATCGAACGGTTTTCCGTCGCGGCGCAACTCGAAGTATAGACCCGAATCCGCGCTTTCACCGGAGGCGCCCACGCTCGCGATCGGGTCCCCGGCGCGCACCTTTTCGCCGACCTTTCGCAGCAGGCCCTCGTTGTCGGCGTAGAGGCTCATGTAGCCGCCTCCGTGGTCGAGAATCAAGAGGTTACCGAAGCCGCGCAGCCAATCGGCGTAGACCACCAGGCCGTCGGCCACGGCGTGCACGGTTTCACCCGTAACCGCCCGGATGAAGAGGCCCTTCCACGGCGTCCCGGATTCCGGCCGCCGCTCGCCGTAGCGGTTCATGAGGCGCCCGCGCACCGGGAGGCGCAGCTTTCCCCTGAGCGTGCTGAAAGGCTTCGAGGCGAGCGATGCGTCCGCCACCCGGTCCACCGGAACGCCGCCCTTCGCGCCCGGGGCCGGACGGGCCGCGAGCGCCCGCGCGATCTCCTCGACCAGCCGGGCGAGCCGGGCTTCGTCGTGCTTGAGCCGGCCGATCCTGCGGCGGTTGAGCGAGATCTCCCCGGCGAGCTTCTTCACGACCGCCGCGCGCGCCGAGCGCTCCTTCTCGAGGTGGCGGCTCTCGACCGCCTGCGCCGCCTCGTTCTGCGCGAGCTGGTCGCGGCGCGCCTGGGCGTCGGCCTGCAGGGTCGCGAGCTCCTGCGCCTGGCGCTTGAGTCCGGCGATGAGGTCGGCCCGCGCGCGCTGGATGTAGCCGTAGTACTGGAGGTGGCGAGCCGCTTCCTCGGCGTCGCGCCCCTCGAGGAGGAGGCGCAGCCGGTCGGTCGACCCCTGCATGTACTGCAGCCGCAGCAGCTTCGCGGCGAGCGCCTGCTGCTTCCCGAGGTCCGCGCGCGCCTTCGCCTCGCGGTCCTCGATGGAGGCGAGCTCCGACTCCAGCCCCGTGCGCTTCTGGCGCAGCTCGAAGAGGCTCCGGTGCGCATCGCTCATCGCGCGGTCGCTTTCGCGCAGCCGGTCGCTCGCCTCGCCGCGCGATTCTTCCGCGGCGTTCAGGTTCGCCTGCAGCTTCTCGATTCGCGCCCGAAGGTCGCGCAGGCGCCGCTCGCTCGCCGCGGCGTCCCCGGGCGCGGGCGCCGCGGCGAGGCAAGCGAAGGCGCAGAGGAAAAGCGGGACCGCGACAGCGAGGCGCAGCGCGCGCGCCCGGATCATCCGACGCGCTGCGCCTTGCCCTGGCTCGCGACCGACTGCATCGCCTTCTCGACGGCGGCGGCGTCCCCGAGGTAGCGCCGCCCGGTCGCGCGCAGCTGGTCGTCGAACTCGTAGAGCAGCGGGACGCCGGTGGGCACGTTCTCGCCCACGATCGCCTCGTCCGACAGGGCGTCGAAGTATTTGATGAGCGCGCGCAGGCTGTTGCCGTGGGCGGCCACCAGCACGCGCTCGCCCGCCTCCACGCGCGGCGCGATGCGCTCGATCCAGTACGGCACCACGCGCGCGACCGTGTCCTTGAGGCATTCCGTGCGCGGGACCTGCTCGGGGGAAAGCGAGCGATAGCGCGGATCGCGCGAGGCGTCGCGCTCGTCGCCCGCCGCGAGCGCCGGCGGCGGCACGTCGTAGCTGCGGCGCCAGAGGAGCACCTGCTTCTCGCCGTACTTCGCGGCGGTCTCCGCCTTGTTGAGCCCCTGCAGCGCCCCGTAGTGCCGCTCGTTCAGCCGCCAATCCTTCTCGACCGGGATCCAGAGGCGGTCCATCTCCTCGAGCGCGAAGTTCAGCGTGCGGATCGCGCGCTTGAGGACCGAGGTGAACGCGAAATCGAAGTCGAACCCGTCGCGCTTCAGGAGCCGGCCGGCGGCGCGCGCCTCCTCGATACCCTTTTCCGTGAGGTCGACATCCTTCCAGCCGGTGAAGCGGTTTTCCTGGTTCCAGGCGCTCTCGCCGTGGCGCAGAAGCACGATTCTTTTCATGGCTTCATGGTACCAAACCGTCGACGCATGCTCGCCTCCTCGCCTACACTTCCGCTTTTGCCGCAAGCGCATTCCTTGCAAGACGCTTCTCCCCGCAACGAGTTCCTCGCCGGCTGCAGCGAGATGATGCCGGTGCTCCTCGGCACGGTTCCCTTCGGCTTCGTCGCCGGCGTCGCGGCCGTGGCGGCGGGGATGAGCGCGGTCCAGGGCATTGCGCTCTCGGTGTTCTCCTTCTCCGGCATCGCGCAGCTCATCGCGAGCCAGCTCATCGCCGTGCATTCGCCGGTGATCGTGACGGTCGCCGCGGCGTTCGTGGTGAGCCTGCGCTTGCTCATGTACAGCGCCGCGATCGCTCCGCACCTCGCGCACCTCGACTGGCGCTGGAGGACGGGCCTCGCCTTCCTCATGACCGACCAGAGCTTCGCCTCGGCCGCGCGCCGCTACGGCCACCCCGGCCCGGTGGCGAACGTCCACTGGCACTTCCTCGGCTCGGCCTCCACGCTCTATGTCTCCTGGCAGCTCTCCGTGGTGACGGGCGTCCTCGCGGGGGCGCAGGTGCCCGCGAGCTGGTCGCTCGACTTCGCCGTCGTGCTCACCTTCATCGCGCTGCTCGTGCCGGCGGTGCGCACGCGCGCCGACCTCGCGGCGGCGATCGTGGCCTCGGCGATCGCGCTCGTCGCCTCGGGCCTGCCGTACCGGCTCGCGCTGGTGCTCGCATCGATCGGCGGCATCGGCGTGGGCCTCGCGATCGAGGCGTGGAGGCGGCGATGAGCACCTGGATCGCCATCGCCGGCGTGGCACTCTCGACCTTCCTCCTGCGCGCCTCGTTCATGGTGTTCGTGGACCCGCATCGTTTCCCGCACTGGTTCCGGCAGGCGCTCAAGTTCGTGCCGCCTTCGGTGCTCGCGGCGATCGTCGTGCCGGGCCTCGTCATGCCGGCGGGGGCCCTGGAGCTGCCGCCCGCGAACCTGCGGCTGGTCGCGGGGCTCGTGGCGATGGCGGTGACCTTCCGCATCCGCAACACGATCGCCGCCGTCGCGACCGGCATGGCGACGCTCTGGGCGCTGCAGTGGGCGCTCCAGCGCCTCGCGTGACCTGGAGATCGCGTTCGCGTCTGCTAAAATCGACGTTTTCCCGCAGCCGCATTCCCGCTCCCCTCCCCGTGGTCTCCTTCCTCCTCGACAACGTCAATGGCATCCCCGTGTGGGCGCTCGCCGCGATCTTCGTGGCGAGCGGCCTGGTCCTCGTCTGGCCCGAGATCGCGCGCCTCATGGGCGCCTCCAACGAGATCGGCACGCTCGAGGCCACGCGCCTCATGAACCAGGCCTCGACGCTCGTGCTCGACGTGCGCGAGGCGGCCGAGTTCACCGCGGGCCACCTGCCGAAGGCGCGCAACATCCCGCTCAAGGACCTGCCGGGGCGGCTGGGCGAGATCGGCAAGTACAAGGAGCGCGCCGTGGTCGTGACCTGCCGCTCGGGCCCGCGCTCGGGATCGGCCTGCCGCGTGCTGAAACAGGCCGGATTCGGATCGGTCTACCAGCTGAAGGGCGGGCTCAACGCGTGGCAGCAGGCCAGCCTGCCGGTGGAGAAGTGACGCGATGGCGAAGGTGACGATGTACTCGACGGGCGTGTGCCCCTATTGCCAGATGGCCGAGCGGCTGCTGCGCTCCAAGGGGGTGCAGGCGATCGAGAAGGTCCGCGTGGACCTCGATCCCGCCCGGCGCGAGGAGATGATGCAGCGAACCGGCCGGCGCACCGTGCCGCAGATCTACGTCGGCGAGAAGCACGTCGGCGGCTACGACGACCTCGCCGCGCTCGACCGGGCCGGCGGCCTGGATCCCCTGCTCGCCGCGCCGTGAAGCGCGCGGGCCTACGCAACGCACCCGAGGAATGCCGATGAGCGAACCGCAGAGCAACCAGCCCGTCTTCTCCATCGAGAAGGTGTACGTGAAGGATCTTTCCCTCGAGATCCCGAACGCGCCGCAGTCGTTCCTCGAGCGCGAGGCGCCCACCGTCGATGTCCAGCTGCACCACAACTCGACCGGCGTCGAAGAGGGCGTCTACCAGACCGTCCTCACGGTGACGGTCACCGCCAAGGTGAACGACAAGACGCTCTTCCTCGTGGAAGCGGCGCAGGCGGGCATCTTCGTGATCCGCAACATTCCGGCGCAGGATCTCGAGCCGGTGCTCGCGATCGCCTGCCCCAACATCCTCTTCCCGTACGCGCGCGAGGTGGTGTCGGACACCGTCACGCGCGCGGGCTTCCCGCCGGTCGTGCTCTCGCCGGTGAACTTCGAGGCGATCTACCAGGCGCAGCGCGATCCGCAGCCCGCTTCGCAGCCCGCGGTGCAGATCGTGACGCCCACCGTCTCGCACTGAGCGCCGTGAAGAGACTCGTCGCCGCCTGCCTCGCGATCGTCGCCGGGACGGCCTGCGCGGCCGAATACCGCTCGATCGGCGACAACCCGGCGATCCTCTACGACGCGCCTTCGACCAAGGCGGACAAGCTCTTCGCCGTCACCCGCCACTACCCCTTCGAGATCCTGGTGAAGCTCGACCAGTGGACGAAGGTGCGCGACGGCAACGGCGAGGTGGGCTGGGTCGAGAACACGGCGCTGGGCGATCGCTCGATGGTGGTGGTGACCGTGCCGCTCGCCGACGTGCGCGCGGCGCCCGATCCCCAGGCGCCGCTCGTCTTCGAGGCCTACAAGCAGGTCCTGCTCCAGGTGGTGGAGCCGCCCGCGAACGGCTGGGTCCACGTGCGCCACCGCGACGGGCAGGAAGGCTACATCCGCGTTTCGCACGTCTGGGGCGTCTGAGCCCGCGCCGCGGGACGCCATGGACATCGCGATCCTCGGCGCCGGCGCATGGGGCTCGGCGCTCGCGACGGCGCTGTCTTCGCGCCACCGCGTTTCGCTCTGGATGCGCAGCGCCGCGCAGCGCACGCGCATGGCCGCGACGCGCACCACCGGCTACCTGCCCGGCATCGAGATTCCCGCTGCGGTGACGTTCACCGAGGACATCGCCGAGGCCGCGCGCGGGTGCGAGCTCGTCATCGTCGCGACTCCCACGCACGGGCTGCGCGCGGCGCTCGAGGCGCTCGCCGCCCGGGCTTCACCCGCGCCGCTCCTCTGGGCGTGCAAGGGATTCGAGCTCGAGACCGCACGCCTTCCGCACGAGATCGTCGGGGAGATCCTTCCCGCCTGGAGCGAGGTCGGCGCGCTGTCGGGACCGAGCTTCGCGGCCGAGGTCGCGCGCGGCCTGCCCGCGGCGCTCACCGTCGCTTCGCACGACGCATCGTTCGCACGGCGCGCCGCCGCCGCGCTGCACCACGCGCCCCTGCGCATCTACTCGAGCGGCGACGTCGTCGGCGTGGAGCTGGGCGGCGCGCTCAAGAACATCATGGCGATCGCCGCCGGGATCAGCGACGGCCTGGGCCTCGGCGCGAACGCGCGGGCGGCGCTCATCACGCGCGGCCTCGCGGAGATGGCGCGTCTCGGCGTGCGCGTGGGCGGCGAGCCCGACACCTTCATGGGCCTCACCGGCCTCGGCGACCTCGTCCTCACCGCGACGGGCGACCTGTCGCGCAATCGCACGGTGGGAATGCGGGTCGCGGCCGGCATTCCGGTGCAGCGCATCCTCGCCGAGCTGGGCCACGTGGCCGAAGGGGTTCCCTCGGCGCGGGCGGCGCGGGATCTCGCGCGCACGCACGGCGTCGACATGCCGATCACGGAGGCGGTATGCGCCGTGCTTTTCGAGGGCCTTGCGCCGATCGCTGCGGTGGAAGGCCTCCTCTCGCGGGAAACGCGCGCGGAGCAAGCCTGAAGGCGCTGCGCCTCCAGCCTCACGCGCCGCTTTCGAATCCCTGCTGGCGCCAGGCCTCGTAGACCACGACCGCGACCGCGTTGGAGAGGTTCAGGCTGCGATTGCCGGGCCGCATGGGAAGGCGCAGCCGCCTTTCGCCGGGGACGCTTTCGAGCAACGCATCCGGCAGCCCCGCCGTTTCCGGCCCGAACAGGAACGCATCGCCCGGCGCGAACGCGGCTTCCGTATAGCGCGTGCCGGCGCGCGCCGAAACCGCGAAGAGCCGCCGCCCCGCGAGCGCGCGAAGGCACGCATCCCAGTCGCGATGCACGACCACGGTGGCGAGCTCGTGGTAGTCGAGGCCCGCGCGGCGCAGCTGCCGGTCGTCCATCGAGAAGCCGAGCGGCTCGACCAGGTGCAGGCGTGCCCCGGCGTTCGCGCACAGGCGGATGACGTTGCCCGTGTTGGGCGGGATCTCCGGCCGATAGAGGACGACGTCGAAGGGCGTCATGGCGATCGGTCGGGATCCGGCGCCCGCGCGAGCGTCCACACCGCGACGGATGCGGCGCCCGCGGACCGGAGCGCTTCGGCGATCGCGTGCGCCGTCGCGCCCGTCGTGAGGACGTCGTCCACGATCGCGACGCGCGCGCGATCGAGCGCCGCCGTGCACGCGAAGGCGCCGCGCACGTTCTTGCGTCGAGCCTCGCGCCCGAGGCCCGCCTGTGCCGGCGTCTCGCGCATTCGCAGGATCGCTTCGCGCGCCACGGGCACGCGGATCCGGCTGCCGACGACGCGCGCGATCTCGAGCGCCTGGTTGAAGCCGCGCTCGCGCAGCCGCGCGGCCGAAAGCGGCGGGACGACGACCAGATCCACCCGCGGCTGGCGCTCGACGCGCCCGGCGAGCGCCTGCGCGAGCCAGCTTCCGAGGGCGAGATCGCCGCCGTACTTGAAGCGCTGCACCAGCCGGTCGAGCGGGAAGCGGTACTCGAAGCGCGCCACCGCCCGCTCGAACGCGAACTGCCCGCGCGCGCAGGCGCCGCAAGCGCCGGTCGCCGGATCGATCCGTGCGGCGCAAGCCACGCAGCTCTCCCCGGTGCGGTCGAGGTCGCGTGCGCACGCATCGCACACCGGCTGCGCGTGCGAGGGCGCAAGGCAGAGCACGCAGTCGTGGGTCCAGAGGCGGCGCTGCGACACCGATGAAAAAATAGGCATCTGCAAGGTCTATCGAGGTAAAAAACTTGACATCAAGGCGATTCTTGCAAAAGATCAGGGGCTTCTGGAGGATTCCTTGGATACCGCCCTCATCGCCTTCCCCGCCCCGGCCGCACGTCCCGATCCGCGCTTCGAAGCGCTGCGCGGCGAGGCCCTCGCGTTGCTCGCCCTCCCGTTCAACGAGCTTCTCTACCGCGCGCATACCGTGCACCGCGAGCATTTCGACCCGCGGCGCGTCCAGCGTTCGACGCTGCTGTCGATCAAGACGGGCGGATGCCCGGAGGACTGCGGCTACTGCCCGCAGGCGGCACGCTATCACACGGGTGTGGAGGCCGAGGCGCTGCTCGACGTGAAGGAGGTGGTCGAAGCGGCGCGCGCCGCGAAGGCGCACGGCGCGACGCGCTTCTGCATGGGCGCGGCATGGCGCGGCCCGAAGGAACGCGACCTCGCTCCGGTGCTCGACATGGTGCGCGAGGTGAAGGCGCTCGGCCTCGAGGCCTGCTGCACCCTCGGCATGCTGCGCGACGGCCAGGCGGAGCGGCTGCGCGATGCGGGCCTCGACTACTACAACCACAACCTCGACACGGCGCCGGAGCTCTACGGGAACGTGATCTCGACGCGCACCTACGAGGACCGCCTGGCCACGCTCGAGCGCGTGCGCGGCGCCGGGATCAAGGTCTGCTGCGGCGGCATCGTCGGCATGGGCGAATCGCGCGAAGGCCGCGCGGGACTCCTCGCGCAGCTCGCCTCGCTCGAGCCGCCTCCCGAGTCGGTGCCGATCAACGAGCTGGTCCAGGTCGAGGGCACGCCGCTCGCCGGCACCGAGAAGCTCTCCTGGGTGGAGTTCGTGCGCACGATCGCAGTGGCGCGCATCCTCATGCCGAAGAGCGTCGTGCGGCTCTCGGCCGGGCGCACCGCGATGAGCGAGGCGGTGCAGGCGCTGTGCTTCTTCGCGGGCGCCAACTCGATCTTCTACGGCGAGAAGCTGCTCACCACCGGCAACCCGGAGGTCGAGCGCGACGACGCGCTCTTCGCCGCCCTGGGCCTCGAATCCGCCTGAGGCGCGCGTGGACGGGCTGGTCGACCGGCTCTCGGAGGGCCTCGCCGCGCTCGAGCGCGAGAACCTGCGCCGCCGCCGGCGCGTGCTCGATTCGCCGCAGGGGCGCCTGGTGCGCGTGGACGGGCGCGAGCTCCTCAATTTTTCGAGCAACGACTATCTCGGCCTCGCTTCCGATCCGCGCCTGGTGGCGGCCGCGCACCGCGCGCTCGACGAATTCGGCGTGGGTTCCGGAGCCTCGCCGCTGGTGAGCGGGCACCTGCGCGCGCACGAGGAAGCCGAGGCGCGCTTCGCGGCCTTCACGGGATTCGCCCGGGCGCTGCTCTTCGCCAGCGGCTACTCGGCGAACCTCGCGATCCTCACGGTGCTGGGCGGGACCGAAGCGGAGGTGTTCGGCGACCGGTTGAACCATGCGTGCCTGCACGACGGGGCGCGGCTGTCGCGCTCCGTGTACACGCGCTACGCGCACCTCGACCTCGCGGAGCTCGAGCGCGCGCTCGCCGCGTCGCGCGCCGCCACGCGCATCGTCGCGACCGATGCCGTGTTCAGCATGGACGGCGACCTCGCGCCCCTGCCGCGCCTCCTGGAGCTCTGCGAGCGCTACGATGCATGGCTCGTGGTCGACGACGCCCACGGCATCGGCGTGCTCGGGGCGCGCGGCCGCGGCAGCCTCGAGCATTTCGCGATCGCCTCGCCGCGCATCGTCTACATGGCGACGCTCGGCAAGGCGCTCGGCGGCTACGGCGCCTTCGTCGCCGGCGCCGCGCAAACCATCGAATGGATGCTGCAACGCGCCCGCACCTACATCTTCTCGACGGCGCTGCCGCCGGTGATGGCCGCCGCGGCGAGCGCCGCGATCGGCCTGGTGCAGAGCGATGCGACGCTCCTCGCGCGGCTGCGCGCGCGCATCGCCGAGTTTCGCGCCGCCTGCGCGGGGCTCGGCGTCGCGGCGACGCCCTCGGACACCGCGATCCAGCCGGTGATCGTGGGCGAGGCCGCGCGCGCGCTCGAGGTCTCCGCGAGGCTCCTCGAGCGGGGGCTCCTCGTGCCCGCGATCCGTCCGCCGACGGTGCCGCCCGGCACGTCGCGCCTGCGCGTGTCGTTGAGCGCCGCCCACGAGCGCACGGACGTGGAGCGCCTCGCGGGCGCGCTCGCCCAGTGCCTCGCCTGATCGGGGGAGTCCCGGTTGCCTGAAGGGCTGCGGCCGGACAAGCGCGCGGTGCGGCGCGCCTTCGGGCGCGCGGCCGACGCATACGATCGCCACGCCGTGCTGCAGCGCGAGGTGGGCGCGCGTCTCGTGCAGCACCTCGATCCGATCCGCATCGAGCCGCGACGCATGGTCGATCTCGGCTGCGGCACCGGGGAGCAGTTCCGAAGCCTCCGCGAGCGCTTTCCGCGCGCGCAGCTGGTCGCGATCGACGCCGCCCTGCCGATGCTGGCGAAGGCACGAAGCCGGACGCCCTGGTGGCGGCGCGCGGTGGCGGTCCGGGCCCCGCTCCTCGCCTGCGCGGACGCCGAGCAGCTTCCTCTCGCATCCTCCTGTGCCGAGCTCGCCTTCTCCAACCTCATGCTGCAATGGTGCGACGCGCAGGCCGTCTTCGCCGAAGCCGCGCGCCTGCTGCGCACCGGCGGGCTCTTCCTCTTCTCCACCTTCGGGCCCGATACGCTGAAGGAGCTGCGCGCGGCGTTCGTCGAGAGCGGCGGCGGCGAGCACGTGCACGCGTTCGTCGACATGCACGACCTGGGCGACGCCCTGGTCGCCGCGGGCTTCGCCGATCCGGTGATGGAGATGGAGACGCTCACGCTCGAATATTCGACCGTGGAAGCGCTCGCCGCGGACCTTCGCGGCGGCGGGGGGCGCAACGCGCTTCCGGGCCGGGCGCGCGGCCTCGGGGGACGCGAACGCTGGCGGCGCATGGCCGAGCGCTACGAGACGCGGCGCCGCGGCCCGATCCTGCCGGCCACGTACGAGGTCGTCTACGGTCACGCGTGGAAGGCCGCGCCGCGCACGAGCGCCGACGGCCGCGCGATCGTCGATTTCCATCCGCGGCGGCCGGCATGAGGCGCGGCGTCTTCGTGACGGGCACGGACACGGGCGTCGGGAAGACCGTCGCCTCGGCCGCCCTCATCCATGCGCTTCGCGGCGCGGGCGAGGCGGTGCTGCCGATGAAGCCCATCGCCGCGGGGGCCGAAGAGCACGACGGCCGCTGGGCGAACGAGGACAGCCTCGCGCTCGCGGAGGCGGCGGGGCTCGGCCCGGAGGCGCTCGAGCGCGTGACGCCGGTGCTGCTGCGCGAGCCCATGTCGCCGCACATCGCCGCGGCTCGCGAGGGCCGCTCGATCACGCTCGCGCCCGTCCTCGCCGCGCTCGAGGACGCGCGCCCGGAGAACGCCTTCCACGTGATCGAAGGCGTCGGCGGCTTCCTCGTGCCGCTCGCCGACGACCTCGACACGACCGACCTCGCGCGCGCCGTGGCGCTGCCCGTGGTGCTGGTGGTGGGCCTGCGGCTGGGCTGCCTCAACCACGCCCTCCTCACCGCGCGCGCGATCGAGGCTTCGGGCCTGGAGCTCGCCGGCTGGATCGCGAACGCGATCGATCCGGGAATGAGCGTGCCCGACGAGAACGTGCAGACGTTGCGCACGCGTCTCGGGGCACCGCTCCTCGGCCGGTTTCCGTGGTGCGAGCGGCCCGAGCCGCGCAGCCTCGCGCGCCGGCTCGACGTGCGCCCCCTTCTCGCGACGCGATGATCGCCGCCCTCTTCGATCTCGACGGCACGCTCATCGGGTGGCATGGGCCTCTCGCCGGCGCTCTCCCGGGAGAGCGGGAGGACGCTACGGAAACGCCGCGCTGAGGAGCGCCACTCCATGCGCTCCGTGCGCACGCGCGATGGGAAGCTCCGCGCGCGAGAGCCCGCCGATCGCATAGACCGGCATCGGCCGGTCGCGCGCGAGCCCGGCGAAGCGCTCCCATCCGAGGGCCGCGGCGCCCGGATGCGAGGCGGTCGGATTCACGGGACCCAGCACTGCGTAGTCCACGCCGATCGCGGCCGCACGGTCGAGCTCCGCGGCATCGTGGCAGGACGCGCCCGCGAGCGGCGCATCGGGCCTCGCTTTCGCCGCCATCAGCGCGGCCGAGGTGAGGTGCACGCCCGCGGACTGCGGGAACGTGCCGCAATCGCTGTTCACCACGACCCGTGAGCCGAACGGCTCGGTGCGCGCGAGCGTGCGCGAAACGAGGTGCTGCAGGCGCTGGTGCGACATTTCCTTCTCGCGGACCTGCACCAGCAAGCGCTCCTCCACGAGCCGGCCCGAAAGCTGCTCGATCCACCCGTCGATGCCGAGCGCAGCCGCATTCGACACCACCATCACCGGTGGCAACGCGAGCGCCGCGAGCACGGGCGCGTTGGCGGGCAGCATCGGCGAGACGTCGGGCGATTCCACGCGCTGCCAGCGGATCGCCTGGTCCTCGAGCGGCTGCGGCTCTCCTTCCCAGCGCGCCACGCGGAAGAAGTGCAGGCGCACGGTGGCGTGCGTGTAGGCGTAGACGCGCGTGATCCAGGGCGTCGCCTCGCGCACTTCGATGCCGAGCTCCTCGGCGAGCTCGCGCACGAGCGCCGCACGCGCATCCTCGCCCGCCTCGATCTTGCCGCCGGGAAACTCCCAGTAGCCGGAATAGGGCTTGCCCGCGGGCCGCTGCGCGAGCAGGAACTCGCCCGGGCGCTCGATCACCGCCGCGGCAACCTCGGTGATCTTCGTCTCAGCCACGGAATCCGAGCCGCTTCGCGTTCATCCGCGTCGGCCGGCGCTCATCGGCGCTTGTCGGCGGATGCCGTTCTCTGCCGGCCCACCCAGTCGCGCGCGAATTGCCACGCCACGCGGCCGCTGCGGAACCCGCGCTCGAGCGCCCACAGCAGCGCGGCCTTGCGCGATTCCTCGCTCGCGGTTCCGCCGAGCCGCTCCACCCAGTGGTCGGCGATCTCGAGGTACTGCTCCTGGTCGAACGGATAGAACGAGAGCCACAGGCCGAAGCGCTCCGAGAGCGAGATCTTCTCCTCGGTCGTCTCCCCCGGGTGGATCTCCCCGTCCACGTGCTTCGCCTCGAGGTTCTCGTCCATGAACTCGGGCATGAGGTGGCGGCGGTTGGAGGTGGCGTAGATGACCACGTTCGGCGCGGAGCCGGCGATGGTGCCGTCGAGCGCCACCTTGAGCGACTTGTAGCCCGCATCCGAGGCCTCGAAGGAGAGGTCGTCGGAGAAGACCACGAAGTGCTCGGGGCGCTCGGCGATGAGGTCGACGATGTCCGGGAGGTCCACGAGGTCGCGCTTGTCCACTTCGATGAGCCGCAGCCCCTTCGGCGCGAACTCGGCGAGCGCCGCCTTCACGAGCGAGCTCTTGCCGGTGCCGCGCGCGCCGGTGAGGAGCACGTTGTTGGCGGGGCGGCCGGCCACGAACTGCGCGGTGTTCTCGCGCAGGCGCCGCTTCTGCTCGTCGATGTCCTTGAGGTCCGAGAACCGGATCGAATGCGGGTGGCGCACCGCTTCCAGGTAGCCGCCGCGTGCGTTCTTGCGCCAGCGGTAGGCGTGGGCCTTCCAGTCGGGCGAGCGCGTCGCGGCCGGAACCAGCCGATCGAGGCGCTCGACCAGGTCGTCGAGGCGATCGGCGATGCGCTTCAGTTCTTCGCTCATCGAATCGTGAACGTCATCAGCCAGTAGTAGGTCACGGTCTCGAGCTCGGCCTCGCGCGCCACGGGACGCACCGCCTCGGCGAGCTCTTCGGGCGTCGGGAAGTTCTTGAGCACCTCGTACTCCTCGCCGTTGGGCAGGTGCCGGATCTGGTACGCGTTGCCCTCCGCGTCGCGGCGCGAGATCGCGGTGGAGCTGCCCTCGGCGAAGCGGTTGTCGAGGATCGCGACCACCGCCCCGGGCCCGAGCTTCGCGGCGAGGTTGCGGACGAACTTCGCGAGGTCGCTCTTCTTCACGTGCGACCACCAGAACCCGGCGAAGGCGGCATCGCAGCCCTCGGGCGCGCCCTCCAGGGTGATCGCATCGGCCTTGAAGAACTGCGCACGCGAGGGCGGGATCGGCTTCTCGCGCGCGATCTCGAGCACCGCGTCGTTGATGTCGCACGCGTAGACCTTCGCGGCCTCGCGCGCGATGAACTGCGTCCAGTACCCGGTGCCGCACGCCACCTCGAGCACGGTGCGCCCGCGCAGGATCTCGGGCACGCGGTGGCGCAGCCACTCGAGCTCGTGCTGGCGCTCGGGCTTGTCGTAGACCTGCTCGTAGACCGCGGCGCGCCTGGCGTAATACCGCTCGAGTTGCGGCGGCTCGCTTCGGTTATCGGCCATGGCTCTCACCTCCCGGGGAAGCGTTGCGCAACGGACGGCCCGTTCAGCTGCGGTAGTCGGCGTTGATCTTCACGTAGTCGTAGGAGAAGTCGCAGGTCCACACGGTCGCGGATTCGTCGCCGCGGCCCAGCGTCACGCGCACCTCGATCTCCGCCGGCTTCATGACGCGCTGCCCCTGCGCCTCGGTGTAGGAGGCGGCGCGTCCGCCCTCTTCGACGACCACCACGTCGCCGAGCTTGACGCCGACCCGCGCCGGATCCAGGTCCGCGATGCCCGCGTTGCCGATCGCGGCGAGGATGCGGCCGAGGTTCGGGTCGGAGGCGAAGAAGGCGGTCTTCACGAGCGGCGAATGCGCGATCGACTTCGCCACGCGCAGGCACTCGGCGCGCGTCGCCCCCTCCTCGACCACGATGGTGATGAACTTGGTGGCCCCTTCGCCGTCGCGCACGATCGCCTGGGCGAGGAGCCGCGCGACCTCGGTCACCGACTCGGCGAGCTTCGCGAATTCGGCCGTGCCTTCGCCCACGATCGGCGCGTGCGCGGCGCGCGCCGTGGCGACGAGGAGCAGCGTGTCGTTGGTGGACGTGTCGCCGTCGACGGTGACCGCATTGAAGGAGCGTCTCCGTCGCCTGGCGCACCAGGTCCTGCAGCGCGGCCTGCCCGACCGCGGCGTCGGTCGCGATCACCGCGAGCATGGTCGCCATGTTGGGCTGGATCATGCCCGCGCCCTTCGCGATGCCGGTGACGGTGACGGTGCGCCCGTCGATCACCGTCTGCCGCGAGACCGCCTTCGGCACGGTGTCGGTCGTCATGATCGCTTCGGCCGCCGAGGCCCAGTGGCCGGGCGCGAGGTCCGCGACGCAATCGGGCAGGCCGCGCTCGATGCGCTCCACGGGGAGCGGCTCCATGATCACGCCGGTCGAGAGCGGCAGCACCGCGGCGGCCGTCACGCCGAGGAGCTGCGCCGTCGCCGCACAAACCGCGCGCGCATCCTCGATGCCGGCGTGCCCCGTCCCCGCGTTCGCCACGCCCGTGTTCACGACGATCGCGCGGATCGGCCCCTTGCCCTCGAGATGCTCGCGGCACACCGTGACCGGCGCCGCGCAGAAGCGGTTGCGCGTGAAGACGCCTGCGACCCGCGCGCCCTCGTCGAGCGCGACCACCAGCAGGTCCTTGCGGCCGGGCTTGCGGATGCCCGCGCACGCGACCCCGAGGCGCACGCCGGAAATGGTGAGCAGGTCTTCGGCGCGCGCCGGCTCCAGGTTGACGGCCATCGATGTGCGAACCTCGCGGAAGGCGGCGCCCGGCGAGCGCCGCATCGAACGCGCGATTTTACACGGGCATCGACCTGGGGCCGCCCGGAGGCGGCCGCAAGCGGGGGCCGCGCTACGCGGCGAGCGAAACGGTCTCGGCCTCCGCCGCCTGGCGCTTGCCGCGCCACACCGCCTGCGCCGCGCCGACGCCGCTTCCGGGAACGATCTCGATGCCGTTGTCCTGCATCGCCATCTCCACTCCACCGAGCGCGCCGAGGAGCATGAGCTCGTTCAGGTCGCCGAGGTGGCCGATGCGGAACACCTTGCCCGCCACCTTCGACAGGCCCGCGCCGAGCGCGAGGTCGTAGCGCCGGAACGCGGTGTCGATCACGCGCGCCGCGTTCACGTGCGGCGGGACCACGACCGCGGTCACCGTGTTCGAATGCCAGCGCGGGACGCGGCAGCAGGTGGAAAGCCCCCACGCCTTCACCGCCTCGCGCACGCCCGAGGCGAGCCGCGCGTGGCGCGCGAACACGTTGGGAAGCCCTTCCTCGAACAGCATCGCGAGCGATTCGCGCAGGCCGTAGAGCAGCGGAAGCGAGGGCGTGTAGGGGAAGTACCCGTCGACGTTCGCGCGGCGCATGTCGGCGAAGCTGAAGAACACGCGCGCGAGGCGCGCGGTCTTCTCCGCCTCGATCGCGCGCGGGCTTGCGCACACGATGCCCAGGCCCGCCGGCATCATGAGACCCTTCTGCGAGCCGGTGACCGCGAGGTCCACGCGCCACTCGCTGAAGCGGAAGTCGATGCTCGCGAGCGAGCTCACCGCGTCGACGTAGAGGAGCGCCGGGTGCTTCGCGTCGTCCATCGCGCGACGCACCGCCGCGATGTCGCTCGTGACTCCCGTCGCGGTCTCGTTGTGCACCACCATCACGCCCTTGATCCTGTGCTCGCGGTCGGCGCGCAACGCCGCGGCGATGAGGTCCTCCGGGGCGCCGGCGCCCCACTCGACGTCGATCACCTCCACGTCGAGGCCGAGCCTCTGCATCATGTCGATCCACAGGTGGCTGAACTGCCCGAAGCGCGGCGCGAGCACCTTGTCGCCGGGCGAGAGCGTGTTCGCGAGCGACGCTTCCCAGGCGCCGGTCCCGGTGGCGGGAAAGATGAAGGCCTCGCCCTCGGCGCAGCGGAAGAGCTGCTTCAGCTGCGGGAAGAGGCCGCGGGCGAGCTCGGGGAAGGCGCTCGAGCGATGATCCTCCATGGCGACCATCATCGAGCGCAGGATGCGGTCCGGGACGTTGCTGGGCCCCGGGACGAAAAGGAAGTTGCGGCCGGCCATGTGGTTCTCCTCGAGTCGGTTGGGAAGGGTTCGGGGAGGCGCGGCGACTCAGGACGCCGCGCCGTGGATGGGATGCGCCGGGCGGGGCTCGCCCGCGCGGACCGACGCCTCGGCCGCCGCGACGGCATTGGCGATGAGGCATGCGACCGTCATGGGCCCCACGCCGCCGGGAACCGGGGTGATGTGCCCGGCGACGCGGGCGACGCTCTCGTAGTCGACGTCGCCCACGATGCGGCCGTCGCCGAGCCGGTTGATGCCGACGTCGATCACGGCCGCGCCCGGCTTCACCATCGCGCCGGTCACGAGGCCCGCGCGGCCCGCGGCGACGACCAGCACGTCGGCCTCGCGCGTGATGCGCTCGAGGGACGGCGTGCGCGAGTTGCACACGGTGACGGTCGCGCCGCGCTCGATGAGCATCAGGGCGAGCGGCTTGCCGACGATGTTGCTGCGGCCGATCACGACCGCACGCCGCCCGGCGACCGGAATCGAGCAGGCGTCGAGCAGGCGCAGCACGCCGCTCGGCGTGCACGGCGCGAAGCCCGCGCCGCCCACCACGAGGGCGCCGAGGTGATCGGCGCGGAAGCCGTCCACGTCCTTCCCCTCGGCGATCGCCGCGATCACCTCGCGCACGTCGAGGTGCGCGGGGAGGGGAAGCTGCACGAGGATGCCGTGGATCGCGGGGTCGGCGTTGAGCTGCGCGAGCGCGGCGAGGACCGTCTCGCGCGGCGCGTCGCAGGCGAGCGCGACGCGGCGCGAGCTGACTCCGGCGCCGGCGCAGGCGCGCTCCTTGTTGCGCACGTAGACCTGCGAGGCCGGATCGTCGCCTACGACCAGCACGGCGAGCGTGGGCCGCGTCCCGCCCGCAGCCAGCGCGGCCGCGCGGGCGGCCGATTCCTCGAGCAGCTGGCGCGCGAGCGCCACGCCGTCGACGCGCACCGCGCTCATGCGGCCCTCTGCGCCAGGGCTTGCGGCTCGTGGACGCGCGGGGTGCAGACGGTGCGCTCGAGGAGCGCGGTGCAGGCGTACACGGCTTCGAGGTGCGCCACCTCCGTTCCGGTGAGGCGCGCGAGCTCGATCACGGAGCCCAGCAGCGCGTCGAGCTCGGTCGCGCGCGCCGACTTCCACGTCCTGCAGCATCGAGGTGCGGTGGTGGCCGACGCGCGCCGCGCCCTCGATGCGCTTCTCGAGCGGGACACGGAACGAGGCGCCCAGGCCGGTGGCGACCGCCTCGGCTTCGCGCATCATCGCTGACCGCAAGCGCCCGCGTGTGCGGCTCGGCGCAGATGTCGGCGAGCGTCGCGCGCGCGAGGGCGCTGATGGGATTGAAGCAGAGGTTGCCCCACAGCTTGAGCCAGATCTCGCTGCGGATGTCGGGGAGCACCGGCGAGCGCAGGCCCGCGGACTCGAAGAGCCGGGAGATGCGCTGGGCGCGCGGCGAAAGCGATCCGTCCGGCTCGCCCACCGGGAAGCGATCTCCCTCGACGTGGCGCACGACCCCCGGCCGGAGGAGCTCGCACGCGGGATACACGACGCAGCCCACGATGCGCTCGGGTGCGATGGTCGCGGCGACCTGCCCGCCGGGATCGACCGATTCCACCACGCGCCCCGCGAAGGGGCCCGGGCGCCGCTGGAAGTACCACCAGGGAATGCCGTTCTGCATCGTGACGAGCGCCGTATCGCCTTCGAGGAGCGACGCCACCTCCTGCGCGATCGGCGCGACCTGGTGCGCCTTCACGGCGAGGATGACGAGGTCCTGCGCCCCGGCCTCGGACGCGCGCTCCACGGCGCGCAGCCCGTGCAGGTTCTCGGTTGCGTCGCGCTCGACGAGCGTGAGTCCCGCCGATTGCAGCGCGCGCAGGTGCATGCCGCGCGCGACCAGCGTCACGTCGACGCCCGCGCGCGCGAGCCGCGCTCCGACGAAACAGCCGATCGCTCCCGCGCCGACGATGCAGGCCCGCATGCGCTCCTCCGGTTTGCGGGGCTCCGGGCCCCGTTTCCCACAGGGTGGCGCAGGCGCGCTCCGAAATAAAGTTTATTTCGCTGGAGGTTTGTATTAGATTTACTTATATGGCCCAACCATGAAGCACATCACCCGCCGCCAGCTGCACATCTTCGCCGCGGTCGTGGCCGAGCAGGGCTTCTCCGGCGCGGCCCGCGTGCTGCACCTTACCCAGCCCGCGGTCTCGCTGCAGGTGAAGGAGCTCGAGCGCTCCTGCGCCATCCCGCTGCTCGACCGTTCCGGACGGCGCATCCGCCCGACCGAGGCGGGCCGCGAGATCCTGCGCGCCGCGCACGCCGTGGAACGGGAGCTGAAAAGCGCCGAGGACGCGATCTCGGCGCTGAAGGGCCTGCGTGGCGGGCTCCTCACGGTGGCGGTCATCAGCACGGCGCAGTACTTCGCGCCGCGCCTCATCAGCGAGTTCTGCCGGCGCCACGCGGACGTGAAGCTCCGGCTCGACGTCTGCAATCGCGTGACCATGGTCCGCCACCTGGAGGAGGACGACGTCGACATCGCGATCATGGGGCGCCCGCCGGGCGAGATCGAGACGCACGCGGAGCCCTTCGCGCCGAATCCCCACGTCGTCGTCGCCGCGCCGGGGCATCGCCTCGCGGGGCGGCGGCGCCTGCCGGTGCGCGGCCTCCTCGACGAGCCCTTCATCGCGCGCGAGCCCGGGTCGGGCACCCGCAACCTCACCGACGGGCTGTTCGCGAAGCATCACGTGGCCTTCTCGCCCACGCTCGTCATGAGCAGCAACGAGACGATCAAGCAGGCGGTGATGGCCGGGATGGCGATCAGCGTGCTCTCCCTGCACACGGTGGGCCGCGAGGTGGCGACGAAGGCGATCCACGTGCTCGACGTCGAGGACCTGCCGATCATGCGCCGCTGGTACCTCGTCCACCGCGCCGACAAGAGGCTCTCGCCCGCGGCGGTCGCGTTCCGCGACTTCATCCTGCGCGAGGCCGGGGCGTTCGTCGACGAGATGATGGCGCCCGCGATCGCCGCGGCGAAGCTGGTGCACCGCCGCCTGCCGAAGCGCTAGCGAAACCGGGGTCAGACCACCATTTCCATTGCGTGAAATCGCGCGGCCACCATTTCGCACTATGGAAATGGTGGTCTGACCCCGGTTTTCAGCTTAGCCGAGCTTGCCGTGGCAGTGCTTGTATTTCTTGCCCGAGCCGCACGGGCATGGGTCGTTGCGCCCGACCTTCTGCGTGGAGCGCACCTGCGGCTGCGGGGTGCGCGGTCGCGGTCGCGGCCCCGGCCCCGGCGATCGCGACCGCCGCCTCGGGATCCGCCTCGGCCGCCATCGCCTGGCCGAAGTCGGAGTGGTGGTACTGCACGTTCTTGAGCGCCGAGGCGGCGGCCGCGGCACGGCGATCCGCCTCCTCGACCTGCTCCTGGGTGCGGATCTGCACCGCCATGAGGTGCCGCGTCACTTCGCGCTTGATCGAGTCGAGCATGGCGCCGAAGAGCTCGAAAGCCTCGCGCTTGTATTCCTGCTTCGGCTGCTTCTGGGCATAGCCGCGCAGGTGGATGCCCTGGCGCAGGTAGTCGAGCGCGGCGAGGTGCTCGCGCCAGTGCGTATCGATGGACTGCAGCATCACCGCGCGCTCGTAATGGCGCACCGCGTCGCGATCCTCGATCACCCCGAACTTCGCGTCGTACGTCTTGACCGCGAGCTCGACCACGCGCTCGGCGATCTTCTCCTCGTCGAGCGTCTCGTCGGCCTGGGCCCATTCGCGCACCGGCGCCGTGAGGAAGAAGTCCGCCTCGAGCTTGCGCTCCAGCCCCTCGAGGTCCCACTGCTCCTCCACGCTCCCCGGCGGCACGAGCTCGTTCACGGTCGCGACGACCACGTCGTTGCGGATCGAGCGGATGGTGTCGGAGATGTCCGCGGACTCGAGCAGCTCGTTCCTCTGCGCGTAGATCACCTTGCGCTGGTCGTTCGCGACGTCGTCGTACTCGAGGAGCTGCTTGCGGATGTCGAAGTTGCGCGCCTCGACCTTGCGCTGCGCGTTCTCGATCGAGCGCGAGACCATGCGCGCCTCGATCGGCTCGCCCTCGGGGATCTTGAGGGAGCGCATGATTCCCTGCAGCCGCTCGCCGGCGAAGATCTTGAGGAGCGGGTCTTCGAAGGAGAGGAAGAAGCGCGAGCTCCCGGGGTCGCCCTGCCGTCCCGAGCGCCCGCGCAGCTGGTTGTCGATGCGGCGCGACTCGTGGCGCTCGGAGCCGATGATGTGCAACCCGCCCGCGGCGACCACGTCGTTGTGCAGCTTCTGCCAGCCTTCCTTCACCTCGGCGATGCGGCGCTCCTTCTCGTCGTGGGCGAGCGTCTCGTCCGCCTTGATGCGCTGGAGCTCGGGATCGGGGTTGCCGCCCAGCACGATGTCCGTTCCGCGGCCCGCCATGTTGGTGGCGATGGTCACCTGCGCGGGGCGCCCCGCCTGGGCGACGATCTCCGCCTCGCGCGCGTGCTGCTTGGCGTTGAGCACGTTGTGCGGGATCTTGTCCTTGAGCAGCATCCCGGAGAGCAGCTCCGAGTTCTCCACCGACGTGGTGCCGACGAGGATCGGCTGCCCCTTCGCCGTGCGCTCCCGCACGTCGTTGATGATCGCGCCGTACTTCTCCTTGGCGGTGATGAACACCTGGTCGTTCAGGTCCTTGCGCACCATGGGCCGATGCGTGGGAATGAGCACGGTCTCGAGGCTGTAGATGGTCGAGAACTCGAACGCCTCCGTGTCGGCGGTGCCCGTCATCCCCGCGAGCTTCTTGTACAGGCGGAAGTAGTTCTGGAAGGTGATCGAGGCGAGGGTCTGGCTCTCGCTCTTGATCGTCACGCCCTCCTTCGCCTCGACCGCCTGGTGCAGCCCCTCCGACCAGCGCCGGCCCTGCATCATGCGCCCGGTGAACTCGTCGACGATGACCACCTCGTCGCTCTGCACCACGTAGTGCTGGTCGCGGTGGTAGAGCGCGTGCGCCCGGATGCCGGCGTGCAGGTGGTGCATCAGCACGATGTTCGACGGGTCGTACAGGCTGGCGCCCGGCGCGAGCAGGCCCGCGGCGCCCATCAGCTGCTCGGCGTGCTCGTGGCCGTCCTCCGAGAGGGTCACCGTGTGCATCTTGAGGTCGACGAAGTAGTCGCCCGGCCCCTTCTCGTCCTCCTGCTTGGTGAGCTTCGGCACGAGCTCGTTGATGCTGCGGTAGAGCTCCGTGGAATCCTCGGCCTGCCCGGAGATGATGAGCGGCGTGCGCGCCTCGTCGATCAGGATCGAGTCCACCTCGTCCACGATCGCGTAGTGCAGCGGGCGCTGGAAGCGGTCGGCGACCGTGGTCGCCATGTTGTCGCGCAGGTAGTCGAAGCCGAACTCGTTGTTCGTGCCGTAGGTGATGTCCGCCTGGTACGACTGCTGCTTCTCGAGCGGGTCCATCTGCGGCACGACGACGCCCACCGTGAGGCCCAGGAAGCGATGGATGCGGCCCATCCATTCCGCGTCGCGGCGCGCCAGGTAGTCGTTCACGGTCACGACGTGCACGCCCTTGCCCTCGAGCGCGTTGAGGTACGAGGGGAGCGTCGCGACGAGCGTCTTGCCCTCGCCGGTGCGCATCTCGGCGATCTTCCCCTGGTGCAGCGCGATGCCGCCCACCAGCTGCATGTCGAAGTGGCGCATCCCGAGCACGCGCTTGCCGGCCTCGCGCACCACGGCGAAAGCTTCGGGAAGGATTTCGTCGAGCGAGGCGCCGCCGGCCGCCTTCTGCTTGAGCTCGGGAGTCTTCCCCGCGAGCTCCTCGTCGGAGAGCTTCTGGATCGCGGGCTCGAGCGCGTTGATCTGTTCGACGGTCTTCCGGTACTGCTTGAGTAGCCGGTCGTTGCGGCTGCCGAAGATGGCCTTGAGAGCGGTGTTGAGCACGGGGAAGGAGGCGTGGAAAGCACGGAAGCCGGCCCGTGTGGCGGCCGGCGATCATCAATTATACGGGGAAGATCCCTCTGCGCCCGGTCGGCGCGCGGGTGCCTGTCAGTGTTTCAGGGAAGCCTTCAGGACGAGGTCGTTCTTGCCCATCGCGAGGAACTTGTTCGGGTTGAGCGCGATTCCCTTCTCGCGCACCTCGAAATGCAGGTGCGGTCCGGTGGTGCGGCCGGTGTTGCCCACGAGCCCGATGAGCTGTCCCTTCATCACCACGTCGCCCACCTTCACGATGCGCTTCGAGAGGTGCGCGTACCGCGAGGTGAGGCCGTTGTCGTGGTCGATGTCGATGACGTTGCCGTATTCGGGCATGGTCCCCGAGTACGAGACGACGCCACCCGCTGCGGCCATCACTTTCGTGCCGATCGGCGCGACGATGTCCACGCCGGTGTGGAACTCGGAGTGCCCGTTGATCGGGTCGATGCGATAGCCGAAGTTCGACGAGTAGTAGCCGCCGGAAATCGGCATCGTGGTGGGAATGGTCTTGCGCGCGAGCCGGTCGTCCATGAAGAAGGAGTCGAGCACGCCGAGCTTCTCGCTGCGGTCGTCGAGCACGCGCGACATCTCGTCGAGCATCTGCTGGAACTCGGGGACGGTGAGGTCGTGGTCGACCAGGACCGCGGGGCCGCCCTGCCCGGGCTTCTGGTCGAAGTGGAACTCGTCGTTCTTGATGCCCGCCGCCTTCGCCAGGCGCTGGCCGAAGGCGTCGAGGCGCAGGATGCGTGCCTGCAGCTCGCCCACCTTCGCGGCGAGGGCATCGAGGTTCTCCTTCGTCTGCGCCTCGGTGCGCGCGACGTCGTCGCGATGCAGCGTGGCGACGAGCGCGCGGAAATACGGGTTGCTCACATCGGCCGCCAGGTGCATGGTCACCAGGTAGGTGCCGGTCGCGAGCATGAATCCCGCGAGGAGGATGCCGAACGCGATCAGCATCACCTGGGCCTGCGAGAGCGCCATGGAGCGGCTCTTCGCGAGGCTGTCCGAAACCAGAATAATATTCAAATCACCCCTCCGTTCGACATCATGGCCTCCGAACCCATCGCCAAGCACCTCGCGAGCCCCGAGCTGCACGCCATCGCGGCTCGACTCGCTTACCTCAGGCGCCTGCAGCGCCGCTACCGGACTCTTGTACCCGAAGCGCTCGCCGAAGCGAGCCGGGTATGCGCCATTGAAGGAACGATTGTTGTCATTTGCGCGGCGAGCGGACCTGTTGCAGCGATCCTCCGCCAGCTCGCGCCCCGGGTGCTCGAGGGGCTGCGCGAAGGGGCGCGAAAGGCCTCGAAACACTCGTCGGATCAGGAATTTAACCAAATCCGGGTAGAAGTACAAGTGAAGCAGGTCACACCGCGGCGCCCGGTCAAGGCCCGCGAGCCGTTGCCGCGCGAGAAGCTGGAGGCGGTGGCGCAGGGCCTTGCCGAATCGCCGCTCCGGACGGCCCTGGAGCGCATGACGAAGAAACGGTAGCGGGACCGGTGCGGGAGCGGGCCGAACCGGCGGGTCGAGCATCGCAGCATCGCGGCACCGCGGCCGGACGCCCAACCCCCCCGGGCGGAAATCTCCCTACTGCGGCTGCAGCACCAGGTTCGCGAACGCGCGCGGCAGCGCCTCGATGCGATCGAAGGTCACTTCCTCCCAGGCGCTTTTGGTCTCGAGGAGCTTGCGCAGGAGCTGGTTGTTGAGCGCGTGGCCCGACTTGCGGCCGCGGAAGGCGCCGATGACGGGATGCCCGAGGAGGTAGAGGTCGCCCACGGCGTCGAGCGCCTTGTGCATCACGAACTCGTCCTCCATGCGCAGGCCCTCGACGTTCAGCACGCGGAAGTCGTCCACCACGATGGCGTTGTCGAGCGAGCCGCCGCGCGCGAGTCCCTTGGCGCGCATCATCTCCACTTCCTGCGTGAAGCCGAAGGTGCGCGCGCGCGAGACCTCGCGCACGAACGAGACCTCCGCGAAATCGATCTCCACCTGCGAGCGCGCCGGATCGAACACGGGGTGGCTGAACTCGATGGAGAAGGCGACCTTGAACCCGTTGTAGGGCTCGAGCCGCACCTTCTTGTCGCCCTGCTCGATCTCGACCGCCTCGAGGATGCGCACGTAGCGCTTCGCCGCCGCCTGCTCCTCGATGCCCGCGGACTGCAGCAGGAACACGAACGTGCCCGCGCTGCCGTCCATGATCGGCACTTCCTCGCCGGAGACGTCGACGTACGCGTTGTCGATGCCGAGCCCCGCGCAGGCGGCCATCAGGTGCTCCACCGTGGAGACGCGCGCGCCATCCTTTTCGATCACGGTGGCCATCACCGTGTTGCTCACGTTGAGCGCATGCGCGGGAACCGCGGGATTGCCCGGAAGGTCGGTGCGGCAGAAGACGATGCCGGAGTCGACGGGCGCGGGCCGCAGCGCCATCGCCACCTTCTGGCCCGTGTGCAGGCCCACGCCGGTGGCGCGCACGGTGTTCTTGAGTGTTCTTTGGCGAATCATTTCCGCAATTTTATCATGCCCTTATCTCTTGCCGGGCATTATATTCGCTTGCCCGGTCCACGCCGAGAATGGGAAAAGCGGGCCCCGCGGGGCCCGCCCAAGGTGCAGCCGCGTTGCCGGCGGGAGACACGCCGGCATGCCGCTCTTCCGGCTCTTCAGTCCGCCTGCTTGCGCAGGAACGCGGGGATGTCGAGCATGTCGACCCCCGAGTGCCGCATCGCCTCGATCGTCACGTCGCGCCGGCGCCGGATCGCGGTCGGCTGGTCGAGCTCCTCGTAGTTGACCGCCGGCTGCGCATCGTCGGTTCCGGTGCGCGGCACCACCTGCATCACCGGCTGGCGCTGCGCGGCGGCTCCGCCGAGGCCGGTCGCGACGATCGTCACGCGCAGCGCATCGCCCATCGCCTCGTCGATGACGCTGCCGTAGATCACCGTCGCGTCCTCCGCCGTGAAGGAACGGATGGTGTTCATCACCTCGTGCACTTCCTTGAGCTTCATGTCGTGGTTCGCGGTGATGTTCACCAGCACGCCGCGTGCCCCGGAGAGGTGGATGTCCTCGAGGAGCGGCGAATGCACCGCCTGCTCGGCCGCCATCTGCGCGCGCTCGGGCCCCGAAGCGGTGGCCGAGCCCATCATCGCGACGCCGTTCTCGCTCATCACCGTGCGCACGTCGGCGAAGTCGACGTTCACCATGCCGGGGCAGTTGATCACCTCGGCGATGCCCGCGACCGCGCCGTTCAGCACGTCGTTCGAGGCGCGGAACGCGTCCTCGTAGGTGACGTCCTCGCCGAGCACCTCCATCAGCCGGTCGTTCGGGATGATGATGAGCGAGTCGACGTGCTGCTTGAGCTGGTCGATGCCCACCGCCGCCACCTTCTGGCGCTTGCCCTCGAAGCTGAAGGGCTTGGTCACGACCGCCACCGTGAGGATGCCCATCTCGCGCGCGATCTCCGCGACGACCGGAGCGGCGCCCGTGCCGGTGCCGCCGCCCATGCCCGCCGTGATGAAGAGCATGTCCGCGCCGCTCACGAGCTCGGTGATGCGCTCGCGGTCCTCCTCCGCCGCAAGCCGTCCCACCTCGGGATTCGCGCCCGCGCCCAGGCCCTTCGTCACGCCCGTGCCCAGCTGCAGCGTGGTCCTGGCGAGGTTCCTCTTGAGCGCCTGCGCGTCGGTGTTCATCGCGATGAACTCGACGCCCTGCACGCCGTTGTTGATCATGTGGTCCACGGCGTTTCCGCCGCAACCGCCCACTCCCACCACCTTGATCACCGCTTCCGGTGATTGGCTTTCCAGCAGCTCGATCATGTCGCGTCTCCTTTGTTATTGCGTTGCACCCGCTCGTCCCGCGGCTCGCGCCGCATCCTAGAAGTTGCCCTTGAACCAGCTCTTCATCTTGTCGAGGATCTCCTTGAACCCGGCGCCCTGGATGCGCGCGTGGCGATCGCGCTTCACCTGGTCGAGCCCGGCCATCAGCAGTCCCATTCCCGTCGAATAGCGCGGGTTGCGCACCACCTCGGCGAGCGCCCCGTTGTAGTTCGGCACGCCCACGCGCACCGGCATGTGGAAGACTTCCTCTCCGAGCTCCACCATTCCCTTCATGAGCGCGGAGCCGCCCGTGATCACGATCCCCGAGGAGAGCAGCTCCTCCAGGCCCGAGGAGCGCAGCTCCCGCTGGATGAGCGAATAGAGCTCCTCCACGCGCGGCTCGATCACCTCGGCGAGCGTCTGGCGCGAAAGCTCGCGCGGGCCGCGCTCGCCCACGCCCGGCACCTCGATCATCTCGGTCGCGCTCGCGAGCTGGCGCAGCGCCACCCCCTGGGCGACCTTCAGCTCCTCGGCGTCCTTGGTGGGCGTGCGCAGCGCCATCGCGATGTCGTTGGTGATCTGGTCGCCGGCGATCGGGATCACCGACGTGTGCTTGATCGCGCCGTCGGTGAACACCGCCATGTCGGTCGTGCCGCCGCCGATGTCGACCAGGCAAACGCCCAGATCGCGCTCGTCCTCGAGGAGCACCGCGTCGGCCGAGGCGAGCGGCTGCAGCATGAGATCGCGCACCTCGAGCCCGCAGCGGCGCACGCACTTCATGATGTTCTGCGCCGCGGAGACGGCCCCGGTCACGATGTGCACCTTCACCTCGAGGCGCATGCCGCTCATGCCCATCGGCTGGCGCACGCCCCCCTGGCCGTCGATGATGAATTCCTGCTCGAGGATGTGGAGCACCTGCTGCTCCATGGGGATGTTCACCGCGCGCGCGGTCTCGATCACGCGGTCGATGTCGTATTGCGACACCTCCTTGTCCTTGATCGCGACCATGCCGTGCGAGTTGAAGCTCTTGATGTGGCTGCCGGCGATGCCGGTGATCACGTCCTTGATCTTGGCGTCGGCCATGAGCTCGGCTTCCTCGAGCGAGCGCTGGATCGCGTTCACGGTCGAGTCGATGTTCACGACCACGCCCTTCTTGAGCCCGCGCGAGGGATGGCTTCCCATTCCGACCAGGTTCAGCGTGTCCTCGGGCGTGATCTCGGCGACGAGCGTCACGATCTTGGAGGTCCCGATGTCGAGGGCCACGAGGAGGTTGCGGGTATCGCGGGGGCGCGTGGGGATCATTTCTTCTTCGGTTGGGGTTTGCGCGGGTTCGCGGCGCCGTGCGGCGCCGGTTTCGAGCTGGAGGCCACGCGCAGCGCGAAGCCGTTCGCGTAGCGCAGGTCGGCATGCCGCGTCTCGACGCCGCGGGCGGCGAGCCCCGGCCACGCCGCGACGAAGCGCTGGATGCGCGGGCCGACGTCGCCGCGGCCCAGCTCGAGCGTGAGGCCGGATTCGAGCGTCGCATGCCACGCGCCGCGCGCCGAAAGGCGCAGCTCGGCGATCGGGCTCGCGAGCGGCGCGAGCATCGGTGCGATCGCCGTGTATTCCTGCGCCATGGCGGCAGCCGAGCCGTCGGGCCCCTGGAAGCTCGGCAGCTTTGCGTCGTACTGCGCCGAGAACACCTCGCCGCGCGTGCTCACCAGCGCGTTGGCGCCCCAGCGCGCGAGAGCCCGGTGCGCATCGAAGGTCACCTCGATGCCGTCCGGAAAGCGGCGGCGCACGGCGGCGTCGCGCACCCACGGCAGCCGCCGCGCGGCCTCGCGGACCGCCGCGAGCGAGACCGTCCCGACGGCGAGCCCCTTGAGGCTTCGCGCGAACGTGTCGAGCTCGGCGGGCGGGATGCGCGCGACGTCGCCGGCAAGCTCGACGTGCGCGATGGGCCGTGCGGCGAGCGCCCGATATCCGTACCAGCCGCCGCAGGCGAGCGCCGCGATCACCGCGGTCGCCGCGACGGCGGGGAGGATGCGGCTGCGAAGCGCGGGCGCCGCGCTCATGCCCGCTCCCGCGAGTCGAGCTTCGCCTCGGCGAGGATGCGCACGCAAAGCTCGGCGTAGTCGATCCCCACCGCGCGCGCGGCGATCGGCACGAGGCTGTGCCCCGTCATGCCCGGCGCGGTGTTCAATTCGAGGAAGCTGTAGCTCCCGTCCTGGCGCACCATCACGTCCGCGCGCCCCCATCCGCGGCAGCCGAGCACGCGGAACGAGCGCAGGGCCGCGGCGCGGATCTCGTCCTCGAGGCGCGCGTCGCAGGCCCGCGGGGCAGTAGTACTTCGTCTCGTCGGTGAAGTACTTGTGCTGGTAGTCGTAGTTGCCCTGCGGCGCCTCGATGCGCACCAGCGGCAGCGCCACCCCGCCGAGGATCGACGCGGTGACTTCCTTGCCCGCGACGAATTCCTCCGCGAGCACCAGGTCGTCGTAGCGCGCGGCGAGCTCGTAGGCCTCGCGAAGGTCGGCCACGCGCTTCACCTTGGTGAGGCCGATCGTGGAGCCCTCGCGCGACGGCTTCACGATCACCGGAAGCCCGAGCAGGTCCGCCACCTTGTCCCACTCCGTCGAGCGATCGACCATGGCGAAGCGCGGGGTGGGAATCCCGGCCGCGTGCCACACGAGCTTGGTGCGCCACTTGTCCATGGCGAGGGCGGAGGCCATGACGCCGCTGCCCGTGTAGGGAATGCGCATCACCTCGAGGGCGCCCTGCACCGTTCCGTCCTCGCCGAAGCGCCCGTGCAGGGCGATGAACACGCGCTCGTAACCCTCTTGCTGCAGATCGAAGAGCGGGCGCTCGGCCGGATCGAAGGCGTGCGCGTCGACATCCTTGCTGCGCAGCGCCTCGAGCACCGCGCGGCCGGAGATGAGCGAGATCTCGCGCTCGGCCGAGGGGCCGCCCATCAGCACGGCGACCTTTCCGGAGCTCATCGCGCGCCTCCCACGATGCGCACCTCGCGCACCAGCGCGACGCCGCTCTTCTCGCGCACCGTGCGCTCCACGTGCTCGATCACCGCCTCGATGTCGGCCGCGCTCGCCCCGCCGCGGTTCACGATGAAGTTCGCGTGCCGGGTCGAGACCTGCGCCGCGCCGATCGCGAATCCCTTCAAGCCGCACGCTTCGATGAGGCGCGCGGCGTGCTCGCCCGGGGGATTGCGGAAGACGCTCCCCGCGTTCGGCTCGCTCAACGGCTGCGAAGCCACGCGCTGCGCGAGGAGCTCGCGGATGCGCGCCATCGATCGCGCGGTGTCGCCGGGGCCGAAGGCGAAGACGCCGCCCACGAACCATTCGTCGCCTCCGGACGCGAGGGCGACGTGGCGGTAGCCCGTCTCGTACTCCGTGCGCGCGCGGCGACGGCGCTCGCCGCGCCGGTTCACGGTATCGACCGCGACCACGTGGTTCCAGGTCTCGCCGCCGTAGCATCCGGCGTTCATCGCGAGCGCGCCGCCCATCGTGCCGGGAACGCCCGCCAACCATTCGGCTCCGCCCCCGCGATGCTTCGCCACGAAGCGCGCGAGGTGCGGGGCGGGCACGCCCGCTCCGGCGTAAACCGGGGACAGACCACGTTTTCCGATCGACGCAATGCCGTTCGCTTCCCCGGAAAACGTGGTCTGTCCCCGGTTTTCGAAACGGATGCCGGTGAGCGCGCGGTGCGTGAGGACCACCGCGCCCTCGAAGCCGCCGTCGCGCACGAGGAGGTTGCTGCCGAGGCCGACGAAGAGCACCGGCTGCGGCTCGGGGAACGCGCGCAGGAAGGCGCACAGGTCGTCCACGTCGGCGGGCTGGTAGAAGATGCGCGCGGCGCCGCCCGCGCGCCAGCTCACGTGGCGCGCCATCGGCTCGTCGCGCCTGAGCGTTCCGCGCAAGCCGTGCTCGATGGGGAACCGGTCGCTCATGTCCATCGCCATCAGCCTCGCACCGCCCGCGCCGGTTGCGCCGCCGCGGCGAGCTCCGGGGCGAGCCCGCCGATCGAGCCCGCGCCCATCGCGATCACGACGTCCCCGTCGCGCAGCCTCGAGCGCACGGCCTCGGCCATTTCCGCGGCGGACTCCACGAACACCGGCTCGACCTTGCCCGCGACGCGCACCGCGCGCGCGAGCGAGCGGCCGTCCGCGGCCACGATCGGCGTCTCGCCCGCCGGATACACCTCGGCGAGCACCAGCTCGTCCACGGTCGAGAGCACGCGCACGAAGTCCTCGAAGAGATCGCGCGTGCGCGTGTAGCGGTGCGGCTGGAAGGCGAGCACGACGCGCCGCCCGGGGAAGCTGCCGCGCACGGCGGCGAGTGTGGCGGCCATCTCCGCCGGATGGTGTCCGTAGTCGTCGACGAGCGCGAACGAGCCGCCGCCGGCAAGCGCGACCTCGCCGTAGCGCTGGAAGCGCCGCCCGACGCCGCTGAATTCGGCGAGCGCCTTCGCGATCGCCGCTTCCGGCGCGCCCACCTCGCGTGCGACCGCGATCGCGGCGAGCGAGTTGAGCACGTTGTGCTCGCCCGGCAGGTTGAGCAGCACGTCCAGCGGGCCGAAGCGGTTCACGTAGCTCACGGCGCGGAAGCGCATGCGCCCCGCGTCCCAGCGCACGTCCTCGGCGCGCAGGTCCGCGTCGGAGGCGATTGCGTACGTGAGCATCGGACGGGCGATCGAGGGCATGATCGAGCGCGCGTGCGGATCGTCCTTGCAGATCACGGCGAGGCCGTAGAACGGCAGGTGCCCGAGGAACTCGACGAACGTCGCCTTGAGCTTCTCGAAATCCTGGCCGTAGGTCTCCATGTGGTCGGCGTCGATGTTGGTGACGACGGAGATCACCGGCTGCAGGTAGAGGAACGAAGCGTCCGACTCGTCCGCCTCGGCGACCAGGAAATCGCCCTTGCCGACGCGCGCGTTGGTGCCGATGGAATTGAGCCGTCCGCCGATCACGCAGGTGGGATCGAGGCCGGCCTCGGAGAGGATGGCGGCGACCAACGACGTGGTGGTGGTCTTGCCGTGCGTGCCCGCGATCGCGATGCCCTGCTTGAAGCGCATCAGCTCCGCCAGCATCATCGCGCGCGGCACCACCGGAATGTGCGCCGCCCGCGCGCGGGCCACCTCGGGATTGTCGGCCTTCACGGCGGCGGAGACGACGACCGCGTCGGCCGCCTCGACGTTGGCCGCGTCATGCCCGACCATGATGCGGATCCCCAGGGCGCGCAGCCGCCGTACCGCCGCGCTCTCGGAGATGTCCGAGCCGCTCACGGCATAGCCCAGGTTCGCGAGCACCTCGGCGATCCCCGACATTCCGGAGCCGCCGATGCCCACGAAGTGGATGCGCTTCACCTTATGCCGCATGCGCGAGCTCCTCGCACAGGTCGGCGCAGGCGCGCGTCGCATCGCGTCGGCCCAGGGCGCGCGCCTTGCGCGCCATCGCCGCGAGCCGCTCGCGGGTGAGCCCGCGCAGCAGCTGCGCGAGCGACGCCGGCGTGGTCTCGAGCTGTCGCAGCGCGATGCCCGCCTCGCGCTCGGCGAGGAACGCCGCGTTCGCCGCCTGCTCGTCCGCGACGAACCAGGGCAGCGGGAAGAGGATCGCCGCGACGCCCGCCGCGGTGATCTCCGCCACCGTGATCGCGCCGGAGCGGCACACGAGCACGTCGCACCACGCGTAGCGCGCCGCCATGTCGGCGATGAACGGCACCACCTCGGCCTGCACGCCCGCCTTCCCGTAGCCCGCATGCAGCCCCTCGAAGAGCTTCTCGCCCGCCTGGTGCACGACCTGCGGGCGATCCGCGGGGGCGAGGCTCGCGAGCGCCGCGAGCACGAGCTCGTTCATCGTCTGCGCGCCGAGGCTTCCGCCGACCACGAGCAGGCGCAGCGCGCCGCCGCGCCCGGCATACCGCACGTCGGGCTCCGCCACGCGCGAGATCTCGTCGCGGACCGGCGTGCCGAGCCAATCCACGCGGCGCGGCTTCGGCAGCGCGTTCGCCCAGCGCTGCGCCACCTTGCGCTCGAAGGCGCCCTCCATTCCGACGATCACGCGGTCGGCGAACGGCGCGAGCAGGCGATTGGCGAGCCCCGCCACCGCGCCCGGCTCGTGCACGACGAGGGGCCTCCTCCAGAGCGCCGCCATGAGCCCGCCGGGGAACGACACGTAGCCGCCGAGCGAGAGCACGACGTCGGGCCGGATGCGGAAGATCGCGGCGGTCGATTGCCAGAAGGCGCGCGCGATGCGCAACGGAAGCACGAGCCACGCGGACAGGCCCTTGCCGCGCACGCCGCTGATGTTCACCTGCACCATCGGATAGCCGGCCTCGGGCACGAGCCGGTTCTCCATGCCCTGCGGCGTGCCCATCCAGTGCACCTTCCATCCGCGTGCCGAGAGCTCGCGCGCGATGGCGAGGCCGGGGAAGATATGGCCGCCCGAGCCCGCCGCCATGACGAGGATGGTGCGGCTCACGCCTGCCCTCCGCGCATCAGGTAGCGGTTTTCCCAATCGATGCGCAGCAGGATCGCGAGGGAGACGCAGTTCACCACGATGCCGGTGCCGCCGAAGGAAAGCAGCGGGAGCGTGAGGCCCTTCGTCGGCAGGAGCCCCATGTTCACGCCCATGTTGATGAACGCCTGCACCGCGAGCCAGACGCCGATCCCCTGCGCGACGAGCGCGGCGAAGTAGCGCTCCAGGCTCGCCGCCTGGCGGCCGACGGCGAACGCGCGGTAGATGAGGAACACGAAGAGCCCGATCACCGTCGCCACGCCGGCGAATCCGAGCTCCTCCGCGATCACGGCGAGGAGGAAGTCGGTGTGCGCCTCGGGCAGGTAGAAGAGCTTCTCGACGCTCGCGCCGAGTCCCACGCCGAACCACTCCCCGCGCCCGAACGCGATGAGCGAGTGCGACAGCTGGTAGCCGGTCCCGAACTCGTCGGACCACGGATCCATGAAGCCGAGGATGCGCTGGAACCTGTAGGGCGAAGAGACGATGAGCGCGGCGAAGGCGACCGCCAGGAGGAGCGCGAGGCCCGCGAAGAGCCGCCAGTCGAGCCCGCCGAGGAAGAGGACCGCCATCGCGATCGCGGTCACCACGACGAGCGCGCCGAAATCGGGCTCGCGCAGCAGGAGCGCGGCGACCAGCGTCATCACGCCGAACATCGGCAGGAAGCCCTTGCGGAAATCGTCCATGAACGCGGCCTTGCGCACCGTGTAGTCGGCGGCGTAGAGCACCACCAGCAGCTTCATGACCTCCGAGGGCTGGAACGTGCCCAGGCCGAAGGGAATCCAGCGCCGGCTGCCGTTCACCTCGCGCCCGATGCCCGGGACCAGCACCGCGACCAGCACCACGGTGCCCAGCAGGAAGAGCCACGGCGCGGACTTCTGCCACAGCCACAGCGGCACGCGGAAGAATCCCGCCGCGAACGCGAGGCCCACGCAGAGGTAGATCGCGTGGCGCACCAGGAAATAGCTCGAGCGGTAGCCGGTGAACTTCTCCGAGGCGGCCATCGCGATCGACGCGGAATAGACCATCACCAGCCCGATCGCCGCGAGCAGCATCGCGGACCACAGGAGGCCCGGGTCGAAGCTCGATTGGCGGCGCGCGGGGCTGTAGAGCATCAGCGCTCCCTGCGGGGAAAGGGCGCCCCGGGCCCGGGGCCCCGAGCCGTCCCCGAGGCGACGCTGCGCGCCGCCGCGGCGAACACGTCGCCGCGATGGCCGTAGTCGCGGAACATGTCGAAGCTCGCGCACGCGGGCGACAGGAGCACCGCGTCGCCGGCGCGCGCCATCGCGAACGCGCGCTCGACCGCCTGCTCCATCGTCGCGGCGCGCTCGAGCGCAACGCCCGTGGGCGCGAGGGCGAGCGCGATCGCATCGGCGTCGCGCCCGATCAGCACCACGCCGCGTGCATGGGATCCCACCGCGGGCGCGAGCGGCTCGAAGTCCTGCCCTTTTCCGTCGCCGCCCGCGATGAGCACCACCGGCACGTCGAATCCCTCGAGGGCGGCGACCGCGGCGCCCACGTTCGTGCCCTTCGAGTCGTCGTAGAAGCGCACGCCGCGCGCCTCGGCGACCGGCTGCACGCGGTGGGGCAAGCCCCGGAACTCGCGCAGCGCCCGCGCGAGCGGCGCGGCATCCAGGCCGATCGCGCTCGCGAGCGCGTGGGCGGCGAGCCCGTTCGCGACGTTGTGCAGGCCGGGCATCGCCATCTCACCCACGCCGAGCAGCGCCTCGTGGCCGCGGCGCAACGTGGCGCGCGGGGCGTCCAGGCCCCACTGCACCTCGTCCATCGGCTCCCCGAGCCCGAAGGAGAACGCGTCCGCGTCGCCCATCGCGGCGCTCCACGGATCGTCGCGATTCACGACGCGGCGCCGGCAGTGGCGGAAGATGCGCTCCTTCGCACGCGCGTAGTCGGCGAGGGAGCCGTAGCGGTCGAGGTGGTCCTGCGAGACGTTCAGCATCGCCGCCGCGTCGAGCGCGAGCGAGGCGGTCGTCTCGAGCTGGTAGCTCGAGAGCTCGACGACGAAGAGGTCCGGGTACCCGTTCGCCTCGGCGCCGGAAAGCGCGTCGAGCACGGGCACGCCGATGTTGCCGACCGCCTGCGCATCGAGCCCCGCCGCGCGCCCCATCGCCGCGGCGAGCGCGGTGACGGTGGACTTGCCGTTGGTCCCGGTCACGCCGAGCACGCGTACGCCCTTCCCGTCCCGCGCGAGCGCGCGAGCGAAGACTTCGACATCGCCCAGGACCTCGATCCCGCGCGCGATGGCCGCTCGGAGGATCGGTTCTCGGAGCGCAAGGCCCGGACTCGCAACGACCGCGTCCACGCCCTCCAGGAGCGCTTCGTCGAAAGGTCCAAGGGCGAGGCGTAGCTGCGGATGCTCGCGACCGAGCGCTCCCAGGGCCGGAGGCGCCGCTCGCGTGTCGGCAGCAGACAGGCGTGCGCCATGCCGCGCGAGCCAGCGTACGCACGACAATCCCGTTTCACCCAGCCCAAGAACGAGGACCTTGCGGCCTTGCCATTCATCGCCCATCTCCTTTCCGCGCCTCGCGCTATCGCAGCTTGAGAGTCGACAAGCCGAAGAGCACCAGCATCATCGTGATGATCCAGAAGCGCACGACGACCTGGTTCTCCTTCCATCCCTTGAGCTCGTAGTGGTGGTGCAGCGGCGCCATGCGGAAGACGCGCTTGCCGGTGAGCTTGAAGCTCGCGACCTGGATGATCACCGAGAGCGTCTCCACCACGAACACGCCGCCCATGATGAGGAGCACGATCTCCTGGCGCACGACGAGCGCCACCATGCCGAGCGCGGCGCCCAGCGCGAGCGCGCCCACGTCGCCCATGAACACTTCCGCCGGATAGGCGTTGAACCAGAGGAAGGCGAGGCCCGCCCCCGCCATCGCGCCGCAGAAGACCGCGAGCTCGCCGGCGCCCGGGATCGCGGGGAAGCCGAGGTACTTCGAGAAGACGGCGTTGCCCGACACGTAGGCGAAGACCGCGAGCGCCGAGGCGATCATCACCGTCGGCATGATGGCGAGGCCGTCGAGCCCGTCGGTGAGGTTCACCGCGTTCGACGTGCCCACCACGACGAAGTAGCCGAGGACCACGAAGCCCACGGTGCCGAGCGGGATCGCGATCGTCTTGAAGAACGGCACGATCACCTCGGTCTGCTGCGGCAGCTTCGCGGTGTAGGCGAGCAGGTACACGGCGACCAGCGCGATCAGCGACTGCCACGCGAACTTCGCGCGCGCCGAGAGTCCCTTCGGGTTGCGGTGCACCACCTTGCGCCAGTCGTCGATCCAGCCCACCGCGCCGAAGCCCAACGTGGTGAGCAGGCACAGCCAGATGTAGCGGTTCGCGAGGTCCGCCCAGAGGAGCGTGGTGACCGCCACCGAGACGAGGATCAGCGCCCCGCCCATGGTGGGCGTGCCGCTCTTCACGAGGTGCGTCGCGGGGCCGTCGTCGCGCACCGCCTGGCCGATCTTGTAGGCGGTGAGCTGGCGGATCATGCCCGGGCCCACGATGAACGAGATGGCGAGCGCGGTGAGCGCCGCCAGCACGACGCGCAGCGTGATGTAGGTGAGCACGTTGAACGCGCGCACGTCCTGGCCCACCCACAGCGCCGCTTCATACAGCATCCGCTCGTCCCTCCTCCCCGGCGATGCCATCGGCCACGCGCTCCATCCGCATGAACCGCGATCCCTTCACGAGCAGCGTCGCGCCGCCCTCGGCCTCGCGCCGCGCCGCCGCGAGGAGCGCGTCGAGGTCGGAGAAATGCCGGGCGCCCGCGCCGAACGCCTGCACCGCGTTGCGGCTCTCCTCGCCCAGGGCGAGCAGCGCCTCGATCCCCTGGCGCCGCGCGAATTCGCCGACCTCGGCGTGCAGCGCCGGGCTCTGCGGCCCGAGCTCGCCCATGTCGCCCATCACGAACACCCGCCGGCCGCCCTCGGCCGCGAGCACCTTGAGCGCCGCCTTCACCGACTCCGGGTTGGCGTTGTACGTGTCGTCGATCACGGTCGAGGCGTTGGGGCCGGCGCGGCGCTGCAGGCGCCCCGGAACGCCGGTGAACGCGGCGAGCGCCGAGCGCATCGGCGCCGTCGGCACCGCGAGCGCATGCGCCGCCGCGCACGCGGCCAGCGCGTTCCTCACGTTGTGCTCGCCCGCGACCCCCAGGCGCACGACGAAGGCTCCGGCCGGCGTGTGGAAGGCCCAGCCTGCAGCGACCGGCACCGCGCGCACGTCCGCATCGCTCGCGAATCCGAACGTGACGACGGGACGTCCCGCGTTGAGCCCCTTCCAGTACGGCGCGAACGCATCGTCCGCGTTCACGATCGCCTGGCCGTGCTCTCCCAGTCCCGCGTAGATCTCGCCCTTGGCGCGCGCGATCGCCTCGAGGCTCCCGAGCATCCCGACGTGCGCGCGCTGGGCGTTGTTCACCAGCGCGGCCGTGGGCTGCGCGATGCGCGTGAGGTAGTCGATCTCGCCCTCGTGGTTCATGCCCATCTCGATCACCGCGAAGCGATGCGCGGGACGCAGCCCGAGCAGCGTGAACGGCATACCGATGTCGTTGTTGAGGTTGCCGGAGGTCGCGAGCACCGCCTCGCGCGAGCCGCAATGCGCGGCGAGGATCGCGGTGAGCATCTCCTTCACCGTGGTCTTGCCGTTGCTTCCGGTGAGCGCGACGAGCGCGACGGGGAAGCGCGAGCGCCAATCGGCCGCGAGGCCGCCCAGCGCGAGGCGCGTGTCGCGCACCACGAGCTGCGGGATGGGGATCGGGCAGTCCACGCGCCGCGACGTGAGCGCCGCCGCGGCGCCGCGGCGCGCCGCCTCCTCGAGGAAGCGATGGCCGTCGAAGCGTTCGCCCTTCAGGGCCACGAACAGGTCCCCGGCGCGCACCGAGCGGCTGTCGGTGGCCACGCCGGAGAAGGAGACGTTCGCTCCTTCCACGCGAGCGCCGAGCGCGGCCGCGGCCTGGCCGAGATCCAGCATCGCGGGCGGATGCGTCGGCGATCCGATCGCGTTCATCGCCCGGCGTCCTCCCGCTGCGCGAGCGCGGCCGCGGCCACCTCGCGATCGTTGAAGGGATGGCGCTGCCCGGCGATCTCCTGGTAGGTCTCGTGACCCTTGCCCGCGAGGAGCACGACGTCGCCGGCACGCGCCTGGTGCACGGCGGTGAAGATCGCGACCTGCCGGTCCTCGATCGACTCCGCGCCGCGCTTGCCGATGCCCGCCATCACCTGCGCGAGGATCGCGCGCGGATCCTCGTTGCGCGGGTTGTCGCTGGTGACGATCACGTGGTCGGCGAGGCGCGCGGCGACTTCGCCCATCAGCGGGCGCTTGCCCGTGTCGCGGTCGCCGCCGCAGCCGAAGACGCAAAGCAGCCGGCCGTCGCCCGCGCCGCCTTCCGCGCGCAGGACCGCGCGCAGCGCGTGGAGCGCCTTGTCGAGCGCGTCGGGCGTGTGCGCGTAATCGATCACGACGAGCGGCGCGCTCCCGCCGCCGAGGCGCTCGAGGCGTCCGGGAACCGGCTCGAGGCGGCGCAATGCGTCGAGCATGTCGTCGAAGCGAATGCCCGCCGCGATCAGCGCCCCCGCGACGGCGAGCAGGTTCGACACGTTGAAGGCGCCGAGTACGCCCGCTTCCACCTCGCCCGCGCCCCACTCGCTCTCGAGGCGGAAGCGCACCCCGGCCTCGGAGAGCGCGACCTGCGCGGCGCGCAGGCGCGGGCGCGGATCGTTCGCCGCCGCCGCGCCGAAGGTGATCACGTCGAGCCCGCTTCCCGCGAGCCGCGCCGCGAAGCGCGCACCCCAGGCATCGTCCGCGTTGATCACCGCATGGCGCAGCCCGCGCGCGGAGAAGAGGCGGAACTTCGCTTCCGCGTACATCTCCATCGTGCGGTGGTAGTCCAGGTGGTCCCGCGTGAGGTTGGTGAAGACCGCCGTGTCGTACCTGATGCCCGCCACGCGATCCTGGTCGAGGCCGTGGCTCGAGACCTCCATCGCCACCGCGCGCGCGCCGCGCCGCAGGTAGTCGGCGAGAAGGCGCTGCACGACGATCGCATCGGGCGTGGTGTTGCGCGCCTCGACTCGCTCGCCCACGAGGCCGTTGCCGAGGGTGCCCAGCACCGCGGAGCGCCGGCCCAGCGCGTCGAGCGCGGCGGCGATCCACTGCGACACCGAGGTCTTGCCGTTGGTGCCGGTGACCCCCGCCATCCAGAGCGCATCCGACGGATCGCCGTACGCCGCGCCCGCGATCTCCGAGATGCGGGCGCGCAGGCCGGGAACGGGAATGTTGGGAACGCTCCAGCGCGGATCCCACGCGAAGCCCTCGCTCTCCCAGAGCACCGCGGCCGCGCCGCGCGCGACGGCGTCGCCGATGAAGTCGCGGCCGTCGCGCACCGTTCCCCGATAGGCGACGAACACCGAGCCCATCTTCACCGCGCGCGAATCGGCGGTGAGGTCGTCGAGCGCGACCGCGAGCGCCTGGAGCCGCTCCACGATCGCGCGGGCATCGAGGAAGTCGGCGCGCGCGTTCATCCCGGGTTCCCCGCGCCGTGCGCGTTCGCCTCGACCTCGCCGCGCTCGAGCGCCTTCACGTTGAGCGTCTGCGGCGCGTCCGGCGGGATGGACAGCAGGCGCAGCGCCGAGCCCATCACGGAGGCGAACACGGGGGCCGCCACATCGCCGCCGAAATTGCGCAGCCCTTCCGGCTCGTCGATCATCACCGCGACGATGAAGCGTGGATCGCTCACCGGGCCGTAGCCCACGAACGAGGAAACGTACTTGCCCTCGGCGTAGCGGCCGTTCTCGGGCTTGAGCGCCGTGCCGGTCTTGCCCGCGACGCGGTAGCCGGGAACCTGCGCGAGGGGCGCGGTGCCGCCGGGCGCGACCACGCGCTCGAGCATGCGCGTCACCTCGTGGACGGTGTGCGCGGTATACAGCGGCTTGCCGATCGGAGCCGAGTCGCGCTTGAGCAGCGAGAGCGGCAGCAGCCGCCCGTCGTTGGTGAAGACGGTGTACGCCCGCGCGAGCTGCAGCAGCGACACGCCGATGCCCTGCCCGTAGGCGATCGTCGCCTGCTCCACCGGGCGCCATTCGGTCCACGGCCGCACCAGCCCCTTCGCCGCCCCGGGGAACCCGATCTTCGGCGCCACGCCGAAGCCCAGCTCCCGGAAGAGCGTGCCCATGCGCTCGCGCGGCTCGCGCAGCATGATCTTCGCGGTGCCGATGTTGGAGGAGACCTGGATGATCTGGGAGACGGTGAGCAGCCCGTGCGGGTGCGAATCGTGGATCGGCCAGCCGCCGATGCGGATCCAGCCCGGCGCGGTGTCGATCACCGTGTCGGGTTTCACGATCCCGTCGTCGAGGGCCGCCGCGATGGTGAAGGGCTTCATCGTGGAGCCGGGCTCGAAGACGTCGGTCACCGAGCGGTTGCGCGTCTGGCGCGGCGTGAGGTTCGCGCGGTTGTTCGGGTTGAAGTCGGGCATGTTGACGAGCGCGAGGATCTCGCCCGTGCGCGCGTCGAGCATCACGAGCGAGCCTCCCTTCGCGTGGTGCGTGGCCACCGCCGCCCTGAGCTCGCGATGCGCGAGGTACTGCAGGCGCTCGTCCACCGCGAGGTCGACCTCCGCGCCGTCGCGCGGGGCGCGCACGCTCTCCACGTCCTCGACGATGCGGCCCTTGCGATCGCGGATCACGCGCCGGCTGCCCGGCGTGCCCGCGAGCCGCGCCTGCTCGGCGAGCTCGACGCCTTCCTGCCCGTTGTCGTCCACTCCGGTGAATCCCACCACGTGCGCCATGATCGCCCCGGCCGGGTAATAGCGCCGGTATTCGCGCTGCTCGAACACGCCGGGAATGCGCAGCGCCATCACTTTCGCCGCGCGTTCGGGCGAAATCTGGCGCTTGAGATAGACGAACTGGCGATCCTTGGTGGCAATCTTCTGGCGCACCTCGCCGGCGTTCAGGTCGAGCGCCCGGGCGAGCGCGTAGACCTGGGCGCCGCCGGCTTGCACGTCGTCGGGCGCGACCCAGATCGACTCCACCGGCGTGGAGATCGCGAGCGGATTGCCGTTGCGGTCCTTCACCGGCCCGCGCGAGGCGGGCATCTCGATCACGCGGGCGTAGCGTTCCTCGCCTTTCGCCTGGAGGAAGCCGGTGTCCATTCCCTGCAGGAAGAACGCGCGTCCGATGAGCACCGCGAAGCCCAGCATCGCGAGCACCAGCACGCAGCGGGAGCGCCAGCCCTCCAGCTTCAGGCGCAGCTCCGGGGTGCGCTTCTCGTATTTCACGGGCGCCTCGGCGCAGCGGCGGCCGGGACGCCCGCGCGATCGATGATCACGGTGGTGTCGGGATCGGCGAAGCGCATCCCGAGCCGGTGCGAGGCGACCGTCTCCACGCGCCTGTGCGTGGCCCACGTGCCCTGCTCGAGCTGCAGCTGCGTCCACTCCTCGTCGAGCTTCTTCGCGGCGGCCTGCTCGGCGTCGAGCTCGGCGAAGAGCTTGCGCGCCCGGTGCTGCGACGTGATGACGCCCAGCGCGCATGCGATCACCGCGGCGAGGAGGAAGGCGTTCACGCGGCCCATTCAGTGCACCTTCCGGGCGACGCGCAGCACCGCGCTTCGCGCGCGCGGATTGCGGCCGATCTCGGCCGCGGAGGGCTTCACCGCGCGCCCCACGGGCTCCAGCTCCGGCTGCGGCAGCTCCGCGGCCCGCACCGGCACTCCGCGCGGCAGGCGATCGGCGGTGCTGCGCTCGCGCACGAAGCGCTTCACGATCCGGTCCTCGAGCGAGTGGAAGCTGATCACCGCGAGCCGCCCGCCGGCCTCGAGGAGGTCGACCGCCTGCGGCAGCGCTACTTCGAGCTCCTCAAGCTCCTGATTGACGTGAATCCGAAGAGCCTGAAAGGTGCGGGTCGCCGGGTGCTGGCCCGGCTCGCGCGTGCGAACCGCACGACCCACGATCTCGGCAAGCTGCCGGGTGGTCCGGAGCGGCTCGCGGCTCCGTGCCGCAACAATCGCTGCTGCAATCGATTTAGCAAACCGTTCTTCCCCATAGGTTCTTATGACCTCCCTGATCTCGTTTTCGTCCGCGCGGGCGAGCCATTCGGCCGCCGGCTCGCCGCGCGTGGGATCCATCCGCATGTCGAGCGGGCCTTCGCGCGCGAAGCTGAAGCCGCGCGCGGGCTCTTCGAGCTGCGGCGAGGAGACGCCGAGGTCGAGGAGGACACCCGCAACGCGCCCGACTCCGCGCTCCGCCAGCACCTGTCGCATGCGAGAGAACCGTGCGTGGATCAGCTCAAGACGCGGATCTTCGAGCGCACCACCCGAAAGCGCCGCGGGGTCCTGATCAAGAGCGAAAAGTCTTCCGCGAACACCGACGCGGGAGAGGATGGCCGCGCTGTGCCCGCCGCGGCCAAAGGTGGCATCGACATAGGTCTTGCCTTCACGGACATCGAGGGCAGCGATTGCTTCTTCGAGTAGGACCGGGACATGGGAAACCTCGCTCACGGGGGAAAGGAGTCGACGCTGGACGTTGCGCTCTCCGGCAAAACCGGGGTCAGACCACGTTTTTCATTCACGGCAACCGCCATCGCGAAAAACGTGGTCTGACCCCGGTTTTGCGTCACAGAGAGAAGTTCTCCATCCCCGGAGGCAGGTTCGGATTGCCTCCGGTCCTCAGGGCCTCGAGCTGCGTTTTCCACGACTCGAGGTCCCAGATTTCGAAATGGGATCCCTGCCCGACGAACATCACCTGGCGCGTGATGTGCGCGAAGTCGCGCAGCTCGGGAGGGATCAGCAGGCGGCCCGCGGAATCGGGCTCCGCTTCCTGCGCGAAGCCGACCAGCAGGCGCTTCCAGAGGCTTGCTTGCCGGTCGAGGCTGGGGAACGACATCACCTGGGTGCGGATCGGCTCCCACGCCGGGGCCGGGTACAGCAGAAGGCAGTTGTCGGGGTGCGCAGTGAGCACTAGCTTTACAGTGCCGCCCTGCGTGAGCGGATCACGGGCGCGCGTAGGCACGGCCATGCGGCCCTTCGCATCCAGATTGATCTGGTTTGCCCCCTGAAACACCCGCTCCCCCACGTTTTCCCACTTCCGCACACTGTAGAGAGGCAGCTACAGGCCGTCAAGGGGAACGCGAAGCAATTTTTGCTTGCGCTACAAAGGCTTAGCGCCAGTTTTGCGAGCCGTTTCGCAAGCTGTCTTTTATTTTAATTCAGAGACTTACGGAATTTAGTTCAAGTGATGGACGAAGAGTGGCTCATCCGGCGAGCCTGCGGCGTGGCACGCGCGCGACGGCAGAGAGCCCGGTTCCGGGCCCTGCCTTCCCGATTCGCGAACCGCGCGAAACGGGGACTTCGTCAAAAGATGCGAAGCAGGCCGATAAGCGGGATTCTGTTACGGCCCTCGCGGGCTATGACGGTCATTCCTCTGGGACGCGCGTTGCCGCGCGCCTCGAGCCACCTACCCGCAGACTCGGTGGGCCACGTCGTCGTCTGCCTACTTGGTGTTGCTCCGCGTAGAGATTGGCCGTTTCACTCCGGTTTCCTCTCGGGAGTGCCGGCCGCATGAAGCCGCGGTGGGCACCCTTCGAGGAACCGGCATCGTCACTGTTCCTCTGATCCTCGCCTCGCGGCGGACGGGGGTTACCCGCTACGCTGCCCTCTGGAGTCCCGACTTTCCTCTGCACGAAGGATCGTGCAGCGACCGTCTGGCCTGCTTCGCCAAGCCATTTTACGCTTCGGCCGCCTCGCCCCCGGGGCGGAAGTACCGGGCATCGTCGTAGAAGGACGCGCGGTCGGCGGCGGGATGCCAACCCGGAACGCCGAGCACCGGAAGCGGCGCCATCGAGCGCGGCGAGGGGAAGCGTGCGCGATCGGCGAAGTACGAAGCGGCGAGCGCGTCGGCGCGCTCGACCTGCGCCTCGGGCGGCAGCATGAAGAACAGCTCGTCGACCGGCACGAAGATCGTCTTCGCGGCGATGCCGACGAAGGGATCGAGCATCTTCTCGTACAGCCCGTGGCCGAAGGCGAGGAAGCGCACGCGGGCTTCCAGGTCGGCGCGGCGGTTCCAGAAGAGCTCCTTCCACTCGTGCTCGACGATGAGGCGAAGCAGCGCCGGCGAGCTCGATGCGACGATCACGCCGCCCTCGTCGAAGAGCGTGAGAGCGTCGCGCTCGGGCCCGCGTCGCCGGGCCTCCTCCCCGCCGCCGTCCTGAAGGATCGCCGCGTGCTGGCGATTGAGGCACGCCTTGGTCCGCGGAAACGCGATCCACGCGAGCGCGTTGAAGAGGTCGTGCCAGTTGCGCGGGCGGGTCTCCACCTCCCCCGTGGCGTCGATGCGCACCTCGTAGGCGCGCCGGGCGGAATCGAGCGCGCCACGCGGGGGAACGAAGGCGAGCGCTTTTCCGCCGGCCGTCTCGAGGCCTCGGGCGGCCTCGCAAAGATCCTCGTGCGTGGGCCAGCGATCGCGCGGCAGGCGCTCGAGCGCCGGCCGCAGCGGCGCGAACGTCGGCGCCGCGAGCCGTTCCTGCGCTTCGAGCCAATCCATCGACGTCAACCGGCGAGCCGCCAGCCGATCTTTTCCCCCGCGCGCAGCGGCACCACCGTCGCGTCGCCGAAGACGAGCTCGCGCGGCACTTCCCACTCGGACTTGCGCAGGGTGACGCGGCCGGCGTTGCGCGGCAGCCCGTAGAAATCGGCACCGAAGAAGCTCGCGAAGGCTTCCAGCCGGTCCAGCGCGCCCGCGGCCTCGAACGCCTCCGCGTAGAGCTCGAGCGCCGCGTGCGCGGTGTAGATTCCCGCCGCACCGCAGCCGCACTCCTTGGCGCCGCGCGGATGCGGGGCCGTGTCGGTGCCGAGGAAGAACTTCGGGTTGCCCGAGGTCGCCGCTTGCACCAGCGCGCGCCGGTGCTCCTCGCGCTTGATCACCGGAAGGCAATAGTGGTGGGGCCGGAAGCCGCCCGCGAAGAGCGCGTTGCGATTGAGCAGCAGGTGGTGGGCGGTGATGGTGGCGCCCACGTGCGGGGCGGCGCGCTCGACGAACTGCGCGGCCTCGCGCGTCGTGATGTGCTCCACCACGACCTTGAGCTTCGGCAAGCGCGCGAGGAGCGGTGCGAGCACGCGCTCGAGGAACGCCGCCTCGCGATCGAACACGTCGACCGCGGGATCGGTCACCTCGCCATGCACCAGCAGGGGCACGCCGGCCTCCTGCATCGCCGCGAGCGCCGCGTCGCACTTGCGGATGTCGGTGACTCCCGAGGCGGAGTTCGTGGTCGCCCCCGCCGGGTAATACTTCACCGCCTTCACCACGCCGCAGGCGCGCGCGCGCTCGATCTCGGAAGGCTTCGTGTCGTCCGTGAGGTAGAGCGTCATGAGCGGCTCGAAGCGCACGCCGGCGGGAACGGCGGCGAGGATGCGCTCGCGATAGGCCTCGGCCATGGCGACGTCGACCACCGGAGGCTTGAGGTTCGGCATCACGATCGCGCGCGCGAACTGCCGCGCGGTGGCTGCCACCACGGAGGCCATCGCGGCGCCGTCGCGCAGGTGCACGTGCCAGTCGTCGGGACGCGTGATGGTGATCGATTCGGGCATGCCGCCGATTATCTCATTCGTCGATCGGGCGACGGCTCGAAGGAGGCTTGAGCTCGAGCGCCATCGCATACGCCTCGTTCCTGCGCGCGCCCGTGAGCGCGACCGCGAGCGCGACCGCCTGCTTCACGGGCAGCTCGGCGAGCAGCTTCTCCAGCACCGCTCGCAGATCGAGCCCCGGACGGCGCTCCACCGGGCGGCCCTCGATGAGGAGCACGAACTCGCCGCGCATCCGGTCTTCGTCCGCCTCGATCCAGGCGCGCGCGCCGGAAAGCGGCATCCGCGCGATCGACTCGAAGCGCTTGGTGAGCTCGCGCGCGATCACCACGTCGCGCTCGCCGAAAGCCTCGTGAAGGTCGGCGAGCGTCCGCGAGATCCGGTGCGGCGACTCGAAGAGCGCGACCGCCCACGGCCCCGCCGCGAGCGAGGCGAGCCGCTCGCGCCGCTCCGCGCCCTTCACCGGCAGGAACCCCGCGAAGACGATGCCCGCGAAATCGAGGCCGCTCGCCGAGATCGCCGCGGTGAGCGCGCTCGGGCCGGGAATCGGCACCACCCGCAATCCCGCCGAGCGTACCTTCTCCACGACCACGCGGCCGGGATCGCTCACGCCCGGCGTCCCGGCGTCGCTCACGAGCGCGACCGCCTCGCCCGCGGCGATCGCGCGGCACACGCGCTCGGCCGCCGCGGCCTCGTTGTGCTCGTGCACGGCGAGCACGCGCGCGCCGATGCCGAAGTGCGAAAGGAGCCCCCGGGTGACGCGCGTGTCCTCGGCGGCGACCCAGCTCGCCCGCGCGAGCGTGTCGAGCGCGCGATGCGTGACATCGCCCAGGTTCCCTATGGGCGTCGCGACCACATATAATCCGGGTTCCAACGCCGCGCCGCGCGTGCCTTGCGCATGCGGCGCATCGGAGCCCGCACCGCCCTTCCCGATGTCGCGCTTCAACGCGATCCTCCTTCTCGCCCTTGCCGTCTTCGTTTCGCCGGCATTCTCGGACGATGCGCCGACGAGCACAACAACTCGTGCGCGGATCGAGGGACCGCTGTCGCCGCCGCAGGGGCCGCAGGTCTTCCCGCGGAACCCCCCCGCCAACGACCAGGACATCGATCCCGACACCGGGCTTTCGCGAAGCACGGTGGTGCGGCCGCTGCGCGAATTCCCCTCGCTCCCCGGCACGACGAGCGCGCCGGCACCGGGCACGCCCAGCCCGGCGTCCTCGGGCCATATCGCGCTGATCCTGCCCACGGCCTCGCCCACGCTCGGGCGCCTGGCCGAAGCGCTGCGCCAGGGGTTCGCCGCCGCGGTGCAGGTCGCGGGCAAGGACGGCCCGCCCGTCGACCTCATCGCGATCGACAACGAGGGACCCGCGCTCCTCGCCGCATGCAGGTCGGCACAGGCCGCGGGCGCGATCCTCGTGATCGGCGCCATCACCCGCGACGGCGCGAACGCGCTCGCGGCGAGCGACTGCGCGCGCCAGCCCGTGCTCGAGCTGAACGACCCGCAGTCGATCCCCGCGCAGCAGCTTCCCCCCAACCTCTACACCGTCTCGCTCTCCATCGAGCAGGAGGCGAAGCAGGTGGCGCTGATGGCCGTGGCCGACGGGCGGCGCTCGGCGATCGTGATCGCCTCCTCGACCCCCCTCGCGCAGCGCGTGGAGGGCGCGTTCGAGCGCGAATGGACGCGCGCAGCGGGCCAGGTGCAGCGCATCCCGTTCGACGGCGACCCCGACGACGCGATGAAGCTGCGCGCCACGCTGGAGAACAATACGACCGCGGACATGGCGTTCATCGCGCTCGAAACGACGCAGGCGCGCGCGATCCGCCCGTACATTCCCGCCACCCTCCCGCTCTATGCGACCTCGCTCAGCGTGAACCCGCGCGCCGAGACGCTGGTCAACCTGGACCTGCAGGGTCTGCGTTACGTGGAAATGCCCTGGTTCGTCCAGCCCGACAATTCCGCCGTCATGGCGTATCCGCAACCCGCCGCGCCGATGGGCGTGGACCAGGAGCGGCTCTACGCCTTCGGCATCGACGCCTACCGCGTCGCGCTGCACCTGCTGCGCGGCGAGGCGCGCAAGGCGCCGCTCGACGGCGTCACCGGCAAGATCACGCTCGGCGCCGGCAACGCGTTCGTGCGCACCCTCACGCCCGCGGAGGTGGACGGCGGCCACGTCATCCCGCTGCGCGCGCCATGAAGGCCACGGGACGGCGCACCGCGGCGCAGGCGAAAGGTAGCGCGGCCGAGGAAGCCGCCGCGCGTTTCCTCGCGGGAAAGGGCCTGCAGCTCGTCGCGCGCAATTACCGCACGCGCTTCGGCGAGATCGACCTCGTCGCGCGCGAGGGCGAGACGCTCGTGTTCGTCGAGGTGCGGCTGCGTTCGAGCGCGCGCTTCGGCGGCGCGGCGGAGAGCGTGGATCTGCGCAAGCGCATGCGCATCGAGTGCGGCGGCGCGCCATTTCCTCGCGCGCCTGCGCCGCGAGCCCGCGTGCCGGTTCGACGTGGTGACGCTCGACGGCGACGAAGTCGGAGAATGGCTCCGCGGCGCTTTCGAAACCGCTTAATATCGACCCATGGATCTCGCCGCGCACCTCAAGTCGCATTTCGAGGAAGGCATCGAGCTGCGCCGCCGCATGGCCGAGACGCTTCCCGGGGAGGTCGCGCGCGCCGGCGAGGCGCTCGCCGCCGCCCTCAAGGCGGGCCGCAAGGCGCTCGCCTGCGGCAACGGCGGCTCGGCCGCGGACAGCCAGCATTTCGCCGCCGAGATCGTGGGCCGCTTCGAGCGCGAGCGCCCCGGCATGCCGGCGATCGCGCTCACCGTGGACAGCTCCGCGCTCACCGCCATCGCCAACGACTACGACTGGGACCGCGTGTTCGCGAAGCAGGTGGAGGCGCTCGGCAGCGCGGGCGACGTCCTCCTCGCGATCTCCACCTCGGGCAGCTCGAAGAACGTGGTGCAGGCGGTCCGCGCCGCGCAGGCGAAAGGTCTCGTCGTCATCGCACTCACCGGGCGCGACGGTGGCGCCATGGCGAAGATGCTGCGCCCGAACGATTTCCACCTCAACATCGCCCATCCGCGCACCATGCGGGTCCAGGAGATGCACCTCCTCGTGATCCACTGCCTGTGCGAGGTCGTCGACAACGTGCTTTTCGGAGAGAACCAATGATCCGCATGCGTCTCGCTTTGCTCCTCGCGGCCGTCGCCGCCGTTCCCGTCCTGCAGGGCTGCGTGCCGCTGGTCGCGGCCGGCGCCGCCGGCACGGCGCTCATGGCCACGGACCGCCGCACCACCGGCGTCTACATCGAGGACGAGAACATCGAGCTGAAGGCGCTGGGCCGCCTGCACGAGATTCCGGACGCCCACGTGAACGCGGCGAGCTTCAACGAGCGGGTGCTCCTCACCGGCGAGGTGCCCGACGAGGCGACGAGGAAGCGCGTGCAGGAGGCGATCCGCACCATCCCGAGCGTGCGCGAGGTGATGGACGAGACCCGGGTCGCAGGCTCCTCGTCGCTCGCCTCGCGCGGCAACGACACGCTCATCACGTCGAACGTCAAGGCGCGCATGCTGAGGGATCCGCGCTTCAACGCGACGCAGGTGAAGGTGGTCACCGAGGCGGGCGTGGTCTACCTCATGGGCCTCGTGAGCCACGCCGAGGCGGACGCAGCCACCGAGGTCGCGCGCACCACGAGCGGGGTGAGCCGCGTGGTGACCGAGTTCGAGTACATCTCCTGACGGTGGCCGCGGCGCCGGCCTTCGAGGCGAAGATCTGCGCGCCGGGCGATCTCGCGGCGCGCGCGAAGCGCGTCGAGCGGCCGCTGGTCTTCACCAACGGCGTGTTCGACATCCTGCATCGCGGCCATGTCACCTACCTCGCGCAGGCGCGCGCGCTGGGCCGCTCGCTCGTGGTGGCGCTCAATTCCGACGCTTCGGTGCGAAGGCTCGGCAAGGGCGAGGACCGGCCGGTGAACGCGCTCGAGGACCGCATCGCGGTGGTCGCGGCGCTGGAGAGCGTCTCGCTCGTCACGTGGTTCGAGGAGGACACGCCGATCGGGCCGATCCTCGCGTGCCGCCCGGAGCACCTCGTGAAGGGCGGCGACTGGGACGTGGAGCGAATCGTGGGCGCGCCCGAGGTGCGCTCCTGGGGCGGCGCGGTGCATTCCATCGCGTTCCTGCACCAGAGCTCCACCACGCGCCTCCTCGAGCGCATCCGCAAATGAACGACCTCTCCATCCCCGCCCTCCTCGACCGCCTGCGCTCCATCGTCGGCGAGCGCGGCCTCGTGGATGCCGCCGCGCAGGAGCCGATGCTCCTCGATTGGCGCGGGCAGTACCGCGGCAAGGCCGCGGCGGTGGTGAAGCCGGCGAGCACCGAAGAGGTCTCCCAGGTCGTGGCGCTCCTCGCCTCGCAGCGCATCCCGATGGTCCCGCAGGGCGGCAACACGAGCCTGTGCGGCGCCTCCGTTCCCGGACGACTCGGGCCGCGAGGTGGTCGTGAACCTCTCGCGCATGAACCGCGTGCGCGAGCTGGATACGGACAACAACACGATGACCGTGGAGGCGGGCTGCGTGCTCGCGAGCCTGCAGCAGGAAGCGGATCGCCATGCGGCGCCTCTTCCCGCTCTCGCTCGGCTCCGAGGGCAGTTGCCAGATCGGCGGGAACCTCTCCACCAACGCGGGCGGAACCGCAGTGCTCCGGTACGGCAACGCGCGCGAGCTCGTGCTGGGGCTCGAAGTCGTGCTGCCCGATGGCCGCGTGTGGGACGGCCTGCGCGGGCTGCGCAAGGACAATACGGGCTACGACCTCAAGCACCTCTTCGTCGGCGCGGAAGGCACGCTCGGCATCATCACCGCCGCGGTCCTCGAGCTTTTCCCGAAGCCGCGCTCGCACGCCACGGCGCTCGTCGCCGTGGAAAGCCCCGCCGCCGCGGTCGCGCTCCTCGGCAAGCTGCGCAAGGCGTGCGGCGAGCGCATCACCGGCTACGAGCTCCTCGCCCGCGTGTGCGTCGATCTCGTGCTGGGCCACATGCCCGGCGCGCGCGATGCCTTTACCGAGCGCCACCCGTGGTACGTACTCGTCGAGCTCTCGGACAGCGCCGAGGGAGAAGCCGTCGGCGCGCTGCTCCAGCAGGCGCTCGAGGATGGCGCCGGGGCGGGACTCGTGCGCGATGCCGCGCTCGCGGCGAGCGAGGCGCAGCGCGCCGCGCTCTGGAAGATGCGCGAGGACGTCTCCGAGGCGCAGAAGCTCGACGGGCCTTCCATCAAGCACGACGTATCGGTCCCCGTGAGCCGCATCGCGGAGTTCATCGAGCGCGCCGATGCCGAGCTCGGCAAGCGCTTCCCCGGCATCCGCATCGTCGCCTTCGGCCACGTCGGCGACGGCAACGTCCATTACAACTGCGGCAAGGCCGAGCGCCAGGCGGCCGAAGCGTTCTTCGCCGAGGCGCCGCAGGTGAACCAAGTGGTGTACGACCTCGTCGCGTCGCTCGGCGGCTCCATCAGCGCGGAGCATGGCCTGGGCGTGCTCAAGCGCGAGGAGATCAGGCGCTACAAGAGCGAGCTGGAGCTCGATCTCATGCGCGCGATCAAGCGCACGCTCGATCCGCACGCGCTCATGAATCCGGGCAAGGTGCTCTAGCGCCGCGGCGCCGCGTCACCCGCGCACGCCTTCCTTCCATCGCTGCGCCTGCAGCCGCACCATGTCGGGCATGGATTTCAGCTCCGCGTAACGCTCGCGCAGCCACCCGGCGTCGTTCTGCGCCGCCTGCGCGATGCGCCACAGCGCTTCCAGCGGCTCCTTCGCCTCGAGCCGCGCGCCGTCGGCGGCGACGCGATCGAGGGTATCGAGGAGGTGCTCGCGCAGGCGCACGCTGGTTCGCGCGTACGGATCGATGAGCTGCGCCTCGTAGCCGAAACGGCACGCCTGGAAGCGGTTGTAGCCGTAGACGCGGTACTGCGGCTCGAGCGGCTCGCGGCGGCGGTTGGCGAGGAGGTGCGCGGCGAGCGTCTGCGCGTAGGCGGCGAGCTGCGCCGCCCCTTCCATGGTGAGCGGCGTGTCGCAGATGCGGATCTCGATGGTGCCGTACTCCGGCTTGGGCCGGATGTCCCAGTAGAAGTCCTTCATGCTCGCGACGATGCCGTAGCCCGCCATCTCGTCGAAGTAGCGGTTGAACTGCGCCCAGGTCTCGACCGGCGGCAGCTGGCCCGAGAGCGGGAACGCCGACACCGCGTGCAGGCGCGAGGTCTCGAACGAGGTATCCACGCCCTGCGAGAAGGGCGACGAGGCGGACAGCGCGATGAAGTGCGGGATGTACGGCGCGAGGGCGTGCGTGAGGTACACCGCATCGTCGCCGCTCTCGACGCCGACGTGGATGTGCTGCCCGAACACGGTGAACTGCTTGGCGAGATAGCCGTAGAGCGTCGAGACGTGCAGGAAGCGCTCGGAAGGGAAGATGCGCCGCTCCTGCCACTGGTGGAAAGGGTGCGAGCCGCCGCCGGCGATCGCGAGGTTCAGGCGCTCGGCCTCGGCGGTGATCGCGTCGCGCATGGTCCCCAGCTCCTCGAGGAGCTTCGCGTGGCGCCGGTTCACCGCCGAGTTCACCTCGATCATGCTCTCGGTGATCTCGGGCTTCACCTCGCCGGGAAGGCGCTTCTTCGCCAGGCGCGCGAGGAGGTCCGGGGCGCCGCGGCTCAGGTTGTAGTCGCGGGTGTTGAGCACCATCAGCTCGAGCTCGACCCCGACAGTGAGCGCCTCCGAGGCGCGGAATTCCAGCGGCATCAATCCCCCGGCGCCGTCGGAATGCGCGCCACCATCCGCGCGGTCGCCGTGGGGTCCTCGGGCAGCACGTCGCCCGCGAAGCGCAGCCCCCAGCGCAGCGCGAACGGGCCCGCGAGCTCCATCACGAGGATCGCCTCGAGGAGGATCGCGGAAAGGTCCGAGCCGAACGACGGCAGGAGCCGGGCGATGTCGTGCTCCATGAGGAGCGCGAGGCTCGACATCGGCAGCATGGCGGCCCCGAGGCCGATCGCCTGGCGCAAGCGCAGCCCCCCCATCGGGGCGACGGCGAGCACGCCCGCGAATTTGCCCGCGGCGCGCGCGAGCGCCACCGCGAGGCCGATGGCGCCGCCCTGCACGAGGGAGGAGAGCGGCAGGCTCGCGCCCGTGATCACGAAGAGCACGATGTAGAGCAGCCGCCCCACCGGAGCGAGGTTCACGTTGAGGAGGTCGTAGCTGCGATCGTCGTTGCGCGCGAAGAGCCCGAACGAAAGCAGCGCGAGGATCACGGGGAGCTTCAGCATCGTGGCGAGGCCCACGGCGCCGACCACCATCCCGGCGATCAGCGCGAAATGGACCTCGCGGGTCTTCTCGATGTGGCGCGCGATGGCGCGCGAGATCCACGACATCACGGCGCCGAGCGCGAGCGAGCCGAGGAAGAGGTAGAGCGGCTGCAGGATCGCGATCTCGACCTGCGACTGGACCTCGTAGTGCGCGGAGCCCAGCAGGATCGTCACGAGGATGGAGGAGAGGAGACCGTTGAGCGCGGTGAGGTTCATGGCGCGCTCGGTGACCTGGCCGTCGGAGCCCGTGTCGTGCACGATCAGCATGAGCACCGCGGGCGAGGTGGTCATCGCGATCGCCGCCGCGAGCCCGGCCTTCACGGGATCGAAGCGGAAGGCGAGGAGCGTTGCGAGCACGGCGAAGAACGCGAGGAGGCCCTCCGCGAAGCCGCACGCGGCGATCGTCCAGTCGCGCTTCATCCACTTGAGGTCCATGCGCCGGCCGAGGTCGAAGAGCACGAGGCCCAGCGCGAGGTCCACGAAGATGCGCGCCTCGTCGAGGAGCGAGGACATGCCCATCGCCTGCGTGAAGGGCGCGAGGAGGAAGCCCACCACCACGTAGCCGATGATGCGCGGCACGCGAACGATGCGCGCGATCTCGCCGCCGAGCATGCCGGCCACCAGCAGAACGCCGAACAGCAGCGGGTAGCTGAGCGTGAACGGCAGCGTCGGAAGAAAGGAGAAATTCATACCTTGTAGAATGGCATAACCCCGCTTGGAATGGGCTCGTGAACAAAAGTTTCTTCCAGAACACGATCGCGCTCGTCTACGATTTCGACGGCACGCTCTCGCCGCAGCCCATGCAGGAGTACACGGTCCTGCCGAAGATCGGCGTCGAGCCCGCGCAGTTCTGGTCGATGGTGAACCGCGAGGCGCGCGAGACGGAGTCCGACCCGATGCTCGTCTACATGCGCCACATCCTCGAGGCGCTCGAGCGCGAGAGGGTCGACGTGAAGCGCGAGGATTTCGCGGCGATGGCGCGCGCGATCGAGTACTTCCCCGGCGTGGCGACCTGGTTCGGGAGGATGAACGCGTACGTGAGGAAGCGAAGCCGCGGGCAGGCGAAGCTGCAGCACTACCTCATCTCGGCGGGACAGAAGGAGATCCTCGACGGCGTGTCCATCCGCAGGCACTTCCGCCGCATCTACGCCTCCGAGTACCACTTCAACCACCACGGCATCGCGACCTTCCCGAAGCTCCTCGTCACCGACACGATCAAGACCCAGTTCCTGTTCCGCATCAACAAGGGCATCGAGAACGTGACCGAGTCGATCAACGAGCACATGCCCGAGGCCGAGCGCCCGATCCCGTTCCAGAACATGGTCTACGTGGGCGACGGCATGACCGACGTGCCTTCCATGGCCCTCACCAAGAAGAGCGGCGGGCACACGGTCGCCGTCTACGACCCGCGCGGCGAGAAGGGGCGCGCCACCTGCGTGAAGCTCCTCGAGGCGGGGCGCGCCGACTTCATCGCCGAGGCCGACTTCCGCGCCGCGAGCCGGCTCACGCGCCGCGTGCGGCTCCTGCTCGACGCGATCGTCGCCGACATCGCATACCGGCGCGAGGCGTTCGAGTGCCGGGTGGAAAACCGGAAATGACGCGAAAGGGTGCGCCTTGAGCGAGCTCACGTTCCGCGCGCTGCGTGCGCTCGCCGACGGGCGCTTCCATTCCGGCGAGGACATGGCGCGCGCCCTCGGGCGTTCGCGCGCCACGCTCTCGGAGGCGCTCAAGCAGGCGCCCGATCTCGGCGTGGAGCTTTTCAGCGTGCGCGGGAAGGGCTACCGGCTCGCCGCGCCCATCGAGTTCCTCGACGCCGCGCCGATCGCGGCCCGCCTCGCGAAGGAGCGCTCGCGCGTGCGCGTGCGCGTGGTGGACCAGGTCGATTCCACGAGCACGCGGCTCCTCGAGCTCGCGGCCGCGGGGGAGCCCTCCGGCACCTGCCTCGCCGCGGAATGGCAGAGCGCGGGGCGCGGAAGGCGCGGCCGCACCTGGATCGCGACGGTCGGCGGCAGCCTCACGTTCTCGCTCCTCTGGCGCTTCGAGCGCGGCGCGGGCCACCTCGGCGGCCTCTCGCTCGCTGCCGGCGTCGCGGTCGCGCACGCGCTCGCGGAATGCGGCATCGAGCGCGCGCAGGTGAAATGGCCCAACGACGTGGTGATCGACCTGCGCAAGCTCGCGGGAGTCCTCGTCGAGACGAGCGGCGAGATCCAGGGGCCCACCGTCGCCGTGGTCGGCGTCGGCGTGAACTATCGCCTCGGCGAGCGCGCGATCGACCGCATCGACCAGCCCGTCGCCGACGTGGTGGGCTGCGCGCCGGTGGCGCCTTCGCGGAGCGCCCTGCTCGCGGCGCTCGCCTCGCACCTCGGCCGCGCGCTCGAGGATTTCGACCGCCGCGGCTTCGCCGGGGTGCGCGACGAATGGCGCGCGCTCCACGCCTACCAGGGCCGCCCGGTGCGCGTGGTTCCCCCGCGCGACCCGCCGTTCGAGGCGCGCGTCGCGGACGTCGCCCCCGACGGCACCCTCGTCGTCGAGACCGCCGAGGGCCGCAGGGTCGCGCTCGCCTCGGCGGAAATCTCCCTGCGCGCCCGCTGAGCCCCGCATGACGCGCCACGAACGGCTGCTCGCGATCGATTCCGGAAACACGCGCATCAAGTGGGCGGTGAACGAGGACGGCGCCTGGATGGATCCGGGCTCGATCGCCACCGGCGACTCCGCGCGCATCGGCGAGGCGTGGGCTGCGCTCGCATTCGATCGCGCGATCGCGTGCAACGTCGCGGGGGCCGAAGTGGAGCGCCGGCTCGAGGCGGCCTGCGCGGCGCGCGGCGCGCGGCTCGCCATCGCGCTCGCCCGCGCGAGCGGGCTCGGCGTGGTGAACGGGTACCGCGACCCGACGCAGCTCGGCGCCGACCGCTGGGCGGCGTTGGTCGCCGCGCACGTCCTCGGTCCCGGCGCGAAGCTGGTGGTGAACGCCGGCACCGCGCTCACCGTCGACGCACTCGCCGCCGACGGTCGCTTCGAGGGCGGGCTCATCGTTCCCGGGCCGGCGCTCATGCGCGCTTCGCTCGCTTCCGGCACCGCGCGCCTGCCGCACGCCCAGGGAACGTTCCGCGAGTTTCCGGACACGACCGACGACGCCATCGCGAGCGGCGCGCTGCAGGCGTGCGTGGGCGCGGTGGTGCGCATGCGCCATGCGATGAACGAGCGCGGCATGGTTCCCGAGCACGTCGTCCTCTCCGGCGGCGCCGCCCGCGAGCTCGCGCCGCTGCTTCCCATGCGCTTCGCCTTGCACGAGAATCTCGTCCTCGACGGGCTCGCCCGCATCGCCCGCCATTCCTGACCGTGTCGCGCTTCCTCTTCTTCCTGCTGCTCCTCGCCGTGATTGCGTTCGGCGCCCATCTCTGGCTCTCCGCGGAATCGAGCCGCGTGGACTTTTCCGGGCGCGAGTACAACGCCGACAAGGTGCGCGTGGTCTCCGTGACCCCGCCGGTCGTGGCCGCGCGCGACGCCGCGAACCTGCGGCACGAGACGCAGGGCCTCGCCGGCGCGGCGTGCGTGCTGTTCTCCGGCATCGCCCCCGCGGATTTCCCGCGCGCCCACGACGCCTTCGCCGCCATGAACCTCGGCGACCGGCTCACCGAGCAGCGCGTCGAGGACGTCACCCGCTACTGGGTCTTCACGCCGCCCGCCGCGGACCGCCGCACGGCCGAGGCGACGATTTCGAGCCTCAAGCGCCACGGCGTCGGCGACCTCTCGATCCGCCCCGACAACTCGATCTCCCTCGGCGTCTTCTCGAGCGAGGACGCGGCGCGGCGCTTCCTCGCCTCGCTCGTGGCGAAGGGCGTGAAGGGGGCGCAGGTCGCGCCCTTCGCGAAGGAGCTGCGCGATCTCTCGATGCTGGTGCGCGATCCCGACACGGAGCTGGTCGCGCGGCTCGCCATCGTGCAGCGCGACTTTGCCGGCTCGCGGCTGCGCGCGGTGGCATGCCCGGCGCCCGAGGCGGCCGCGCCGGCGCAATAGCATGCGGAAGATCGCCCGCGTCGTCGCGGCCCTCGCGCTCGCCGCCTCCTGCGCCGCCTGCTCGCTCCTCGATCCCTACGACATCGTGGGGCGCGATGCCGAGGCGTGGCCGACGATTCCCGACGCGTACGTCCCGCACGCCACGCGGCCCCTCGGCCGCGAAGGCCGCCTGCGCGCCTTCGACTTCGTCTGGAGCACCATCGAGCGGCGCTACCGCGATTCGTCGTTCAACGGCGTCGACTGGAAGGCGGTGGGCGAGCGCTATCGGCCGCTCGCCCTGGCCGCGCCGGACGACGCCGCGTTCTGGGACGTGCTCGACCGCATGACCGGGGAGCTGCGCGACTCGCACACGCGCGTGGAATCACCGCGCGAGGTCGCGCTGCGCATGCGCGGCGAGGCGATCACGCTCGGGTTCACGATGCTGCCCGTCGCGCACGAGCTCGCCGTGGCGGTGGTCGACCCGAAGTCCGATGCGTGGTGGGCCGGCGTGCGTCCCGGGATGGTGGTCACGGCCATCGACGGGAAGCCCGCCGCGCAAGCGTACGCGCAGCTCCTCGCCGCCTCGCGGCAGGCCTCCACGGCGCGCGCGCGCCATTTCGCCGCGATGCGCCGGCTCGTGATGGGCCGCGTGGGAACGAAGGTCTCGTTCACCTTCCGTCGCGCCGACGGCACGCGCTTCGGCGCGAGCCTCGCGCGCCGGCGCATCGAGCTCGCGCGCTCGGAGATGCACCGCGTCCTGCCCTCGGGCTTCGGCTACCTGCGCTTCTCCGAATGGAGCGTGGGACTCACGCTGCGCGCCCTCCATGCGCTCGACGACCTGCGCGACACGCCGGGCCTCATCATCGACCTGCGCGGCAACCCCGGCGGATCGGTGCAGATGGTGAACGCGATGCTCGAGCGCTTCTTCACGAAGCGCACCGATCTCGGCACCGCGACCACGCGCAACGGCAAGCCCGTCTCGATGCTCTTCGGCACCGTGGAGATCATCCGGCTGCATCGCGAGGTGGACGGCGACCCGAATGCCTATCGCGGCCCGGTCGCGATCCTGATGGACGAGGGCAGCGCGAGCGGCAGCGAGCTTTTCGCCGGCACCATGCAGGCGGTCGGCCGTGCGAAGGTGGTGGGCCGGCCGAGCTGCGGCTGCCTCATGGGCTTCCTGGGCTACGCGAGCGTCCCCGGCGGGGCGCAGCTCGCCTACAGCGAGGTGGGCTTCACGCTCGCGAACGGCCGCCACATCGAGGGACAGGGCGTGATTCCCGACCTCGAGGTGCCGCTCACGCTCGGCGACCTGCAGCTCTTCCGCGACCGCCCGCTCGAGCAGGCCCAGGCGCTCCTCGAGCGCGAAACCGCGAAGCGCCCGTGAACACCGCCTCCGCGCTCAACCCCGGCGTCCGGCGCCGCGAGGTATGGGCATGGGCGATGTACGACTTCGCGAACTCGGGCTACACCACGGTGGTCCTCACCGCGGTCTTCAACGCGTACTTCGTGTCGGTCGTGGCGCGCAATGCCGACTGGGCGACCTTCGCGTGGACCGCGGCGCTCTCCGGATCCTACCTCGGCGTGATGATCCTGGGTCCCCTCCTCGGCGCGTGGTCCGACGCGCACGCCGCGAAGAAGCGGCTCCTCGCGATCTCGACCGTGGTGTGCATCGCGGCGACGGTCGCCCTCGCCTGGACCGGCCCCGGCGCGGTGGCGTGGGCCGTGGGCTTCATCGTCGTGTCGAACATCGCGTACTCGCTGGGCGAGAACCTCTGCGCGGCGTTCCTTCCCGAGCTCTCGCGCCCGGAGGCGCTCGGCAAGGTGTCCGGATGGGGGTGGAGCCTGGGCTACTTCGGCGGCATCCTCGCGCTCGGGCTGTGCCTCGCGTGGGTGCTGAGCGCGCCTGCGCGCGGCTCGACCTCGAGCGAAGCGGTGCCGGGCACGATGATCATCACCGCCGCGATCTACGGGCTCGCGGCGCTGCCGACGTTCCTCTTCCTGCGCGAGCGCGCCGTGCCCGCTGCGGTTCCCGGCGCGCGCGCCGCCTTCGCCCGGCTGCTCGAGACGGCGCGTTCGTCCCGGCGCTACGAGGACCTCCTGCTGGTGTTCGCGTCCGGAACGCTCTATCAGGCGGGGGTCGCGACCGTGATCACGCTCGCGGCGATCTACGCCGAGCAGGTGATGGGCTTCAAGACCCAGGACACGATCGTGCTGATCATGGTCGTCAACGTCACCGCCGCGGTCGGCGCCTTCGGCTTCGGCTACGCGCAGGACCGCATCGGCAAGACATCCGCGCTGCGGCTCACCATCTGGGGCTGGATCGCGATGATCGTGATCGCGTATTTCTCCACCAATGCGCCCATGTTCTGGGTCGCGGCGAACCTCGCGGGGCTGTGCATGGGATCGAGCCAGTCGGCGGGGCGCGCGCTCGTCGCCTATCTCTCGCCCGTCGATCGCAGCTCGGAATTCTTCGGCCTGTGGGGAGTGGCGACCCGGCTTGCGGCGATCCTCGGTCCGCTGAGCTACGGGGCGGTCACCTGGCTCACGCGCGGCAACCATCGCCTCGCGATCCTCATCACCGGCGCGTTCTTCGCCGCCTCGCTCGCCGTCCTCGCGTTCGTCAACGAGGCGCGCGGCCGCTCGCGGGTGGCATGACCGCGCTGTGAACCGCGGCATTGCGCGCGCGGCGGCAAAGCACCATCATGGCGCACATGCCGCAGCGGAAGAAGACGCTCTACGACATCCTCGGCGTGGCGAACGATGCCCTGCCGATCGACATCGGGCTCGCCTACGAGAGGCGCCTCGCCGAGCTGCAGCGCGCGGGCGCGCGGGATCCGAGCGAGGCCGCGTTGTTGCGCCAGGCATACGAGGTGCTCGCGGACGCGAAACGCCGCGAGGCCTACGACGCGTCGCTCCTCAGCGAGTCCGAGAAGGCCGCGGCGCGCGAGCAGGCGCAGGCCCCGGACCTGGTGCTCGAGGATGAGGAAGGCGCGGCGAAGCGCGTGCGCATCCCGCCCGTGGGCATCGCGGTCGGAATCGTGGCGCTCCTCGTGATCGCGTTCTCCGTTTTCCATGCGTCGAAGCCGGTGGCCCCGCCACCGCCGCCGGTCGCCTTGGCATCGCCTGCGCCCCCGCCGCCGCAACCCAAGCAGCCGAAGGACATCCTCGTCGAAGCGCAGAAATCCGTGGGCCGCGTGCAGGGCTTCGAGATGTCCGGCCGCGCCGTCCCGCTCGGCCTCGCGCTCGCCGTGCAGCCCGGTGCGATGGTGACGACGTGCCATGGAATTCCCGCCGGCGCGCAGCTCGTGGTCTCGCTCGGCTCGGAGATGCGCTCCGCGATGCTGCTCGTCGCCGACGAGTCGCTCGATCTGTGCCGCCTGTCGGTGGATCCGCCGCTCGTGCCGATCGCGCTCGCCGACCACGACCCGAAGCCCGGCGACGCGATCTACGCGATGGGCGCGAACGCGCAGGGCGAGCTCGCGCTCACCGAGGGCAAGGTGAAATCGATGATCCCGGATTCGCGCGGGCCGATGATCGAGCTCAGCATGCCGGTCGCGCCCAACGGCAGCGGCGGTCCCGTGTTCGACGCGTACGGCAAGCTCGTCGGCATCGCGACGACGAGCCAGGGACACGGTGCGGCCGTGAGCCTCGCGATCCCGGCCTCGTGGCTCTCGCGCATGCGCTCGCGCGAGAACGCCCCGCCCGCAAGCGGCGGCTAGCCGGCGCAGCTCGCGAGCAGCACGAGCGCGACCACCACGCAAACCGCGAACACGAGGGCGTAAACCGCATCGAGCGAAGGGCGCCAACGCATCGCGCTATCCGGGCAAGGGCACCGCAAGCGCGGCGAAAGCATCGGTCATGCGATACCAACCGGTTGGTCTCTCGGCAGAGAGGCGATGATGCTCGGGCAAGCTTGCGGAGCGCTGACCTCGCCCGTGCCCTTCGGCGTTGCCGCGTGATATGCTGCCTTCGGCACATTCTTCCCGCCCCGTCAACGGAAAGCTCCCATGCGCGTACTGATCGTCGAGGACGACGCGATGCTCGCGGACGGCCTCACCGCAACCCTTCGCCACGAAGGATACGTCGTCGATTCCGTCTCCAGCGCCGAGCAGGCGGAGGCGGCGATCAAGGTCTCCGACGTGGACCTCATCATCCTGGACATCGGTCTTCCGGGAATGGACGGATTCACCTGGTTGAGGCGCCTGCGCTCGCGCGGCGACGAGCAGGCGGTGCTGGTCCTCACCGCGCGCGACGCGGTGAGCGATCGCGTGCACGGCCTCAAGCTCGGCGCCGACGACTACCTGCCCAAGCCCTTCGCGCCCGAGGAGCTCACCGCGCGCGTCTCCGCGCTCGCGCGCCGCGGCCGCGCCATCCGCTCGCGGCTGATCGAGCACGGACCGCTCACCATCGATCTCGCGCGCAAGCGTGCGATGATCCATGGCAAGCCCATCGATCTGCCGCAGCGCGAGCACGCGATCCTGGAGTACCTCTTCTCCAACATCGACGCCATCGTCGGCAAGGAGAAGATCGCGAGCGCGGTCGCCTCTTGGGACGAGCACATCTCCGCCAACGCGATCGAGGTGCACATCTCGCGGCTGCGTGCGAAGCTCGAGCCCTCCGGCATCCGCATTCGCACGGTGCGCGGCCTGGGGTACATCGTCGAACCCTGGAGTGATGACAAGCCTCAGGCTTAGGCTTTTCGCCTGGTTGCTGCTTCCCCTGCTGGTCGTCGGCGCCGCCGCCGCCGCCGGCGCCTACATGTTCATGGAGCGGCGGCTCACCGCCGCCTACGACCTCGACCTCGGCGACATCGCGCGCACGCTCGTGCCCTACATCCGTGAGCGCGAGGGCGTCCTTTACCTCGATCTCACCAAGGTCGCCGATGCGATCCTGCGTGCCGACAGCACGGACCATATCTATTACGTGGTTCGCGACGGGTCCGGGGACGTGATCGCGGGCGACGCGCACCTCAAGCCGCCGCCGCGCATTCCCGGCGAGTCCCCGCTCTACTGGGACGACACGCTCGAGGGCCGGCCGATCCGCGCCGTGGCGCTCGAGGCCGCGGTGGCCGGCAAGCCCGTCTCCGTGGTGGCCGCCGAGACCACGTTCAAACGGCAGCATGCTTCCGAGGACGCGCTGCTCTCGGCGATCGCGCCGGTGGCGCTGCTTTCGCTGGCCGCCTTCGTCGCGGTGGTGATCGGAGTGCGGCGCGGCCTGGGCCCCCTCGAGAGGCTGCGCGAGGAGCTGCAGTCGCGCTCGCACGTGGACCTGCGCCCCGTCGAGGAGCGCCATGTCGTCGAGGAGCTGCGCCCGTTGGTGCGCGAGCTGAATCTGATGCTCGCCCGTCTCAAGGAGGCGCAGAGCACCCAGGCGCGCTTCATCGCCAACGCCGCTCACCAGCTGCGCACGCCGATCGCGGCGCTCGTGACCCAGCTCGACCTCGCCTGGCGCGAGGGCTCGGATCGCCAGGCGCACGTCGCGCAGGCGCGCGAGGGCGCGGCACGCCTCGCGCGGCTCGCGCAGCAGGTGCTGTCGCTCGCGGCGGCGGACCCCGTGTCGAACCCGGTCGCGCGCACGGAGTCCTGCGACCTGTCCGACATCGTGAAAGGGCATGCCGACGCGTGGGTGCGCGCGGCGAACACGCGGCATGTGGACCTCGAGTTCGACCTCGCGGCGGCGCCCATCGAGGCCGACCCCGTGCTCGTGGGCGAGATGGCGGCGAACCTCGTCGACAACGCCGCGCGCTACGGCGCGAAATACGTGCTGGTCGGCACGCGTCGCGAGGGCCGGCACTCGATCCTCGAAGTGGTGGACGACGGCCCCGGCATCCCGCCCGAGGAGCGCAGCCGCATCTTCGAGCGCTTCCGGCGCCTCGACCGGCAGTCCGTCGAAGGAAGCGGGCTGGGGCTCGCGATCGTGCACGAGATCGCGCAGCGCTACGGCGCGACGGTCGAGGTGGGGGACGCGCCCTCGGGCCAGGGCACGCGCATCTGCGTCACATTCCGCTGAGGCGAAGCGGGCACGGCCGCCGTCGATGCACCTTTCCGCGCTCATCGGCTCGTACGGCTACCTCGCGGTCTTCATCGGCGCGTTCCTCGAAGGGGAGACCATCCTCGCGCTGGCCGGCCTCGCGGCATTCCGCGGCTACCTGGATCTCTACCCGGTGATCGCCATCGCGCTCGTGGCCGGCTTCGCCGGCGACCAGGTCTATTTCTTCCTCGGGCGGTACAACGGCGCACGCATCCTCGCGCGCTTTCCCGACGCGCAGGCACGCGCGCACCGCTTCGACGCCATGCTCGCGCGCTGGCACGCGCCGCTCATCGTCGCGATCCGCTTCATGTACGGCTTTCGCATCGTCGGACCCGTCCTGCTCGGCATGGGGCGCGTGCCGGGATGGAAGTTCATGCTGTACAACTTCATCGGCGCGGCGATCTGGGCGCCGCTCGTCGCCGGGCTCGGATATGCATTCGGCTCGGTGGTCGAGTCGTTCATCTCGAACATCGAGCGGTACGAGAAGTGGCTTTTCGTCGCAGTGATCGCGGCGGGCTTCGCGGGCGTCGTGTTCCACATCGTGCGCTCACGCAGGCGTATTCCCTAGAACTCGTACTCCGCCTGCACGCGGAGCGCGTTGTCCGCGGCGGCCTTCGTGAGGCCGAAGAGCCACGCCGCGTTCCACACGATCGCCTGGCGCCCCTCGAGCTTCACCTTGCCGAAGATGGCCGGTCCGATCCGATGGCTTTGCTCGTCGTGCGGAAGCCAGTCGGTCCACTTGCCCAGGTCGCCGAAGGCCTGCGCGCCGACGTCCATGCCGTTCGGCAGGCGGTAGGTGACCTGCGCCTGGTAGCTCAGCTCGGTCTGGTGCGGCTCATCGCTGGTCGCGTTGAACGCGCGCTCGAAGAGGACGTTCGTGTTCCAGCGCAGCGGTCCCGTATCCCATTGCACGAGCGGACCCATGATGAGGACGTAGCGGCCCTCCGCGCGCGCGCGCGGGATCTCGGTCTCGACGAGGAAGCCGAGGTCCGCCGGGTACTTGTTGGTCTCGGTGAGCTGGAACTTGTTCTCCCACTCGAGCTCGTCGTAGCGAGTGCGGTCGCCCGGATCCTTGTGGTACTTGAGGTACGCCTCGGTGAACCACCACTGCGTCGCGCCGTAGCCCAGGCCGAGGCTCCCCGCGCTCTCGCGCTGCTTCGCGTCGTCGAAGTAGCGCGTGCCGTACTTCATGTCGATCTCGCGCTCGCCGTACTCGACGAGCGGCGTGTTCACGTATTCGTCGGGGTCGGCGTGGGCGAAAGCGGGCAAGGCGAGGGCGACGGCTGCGAGCAGCCGGGCGTCGATGCGCATGGAAAGCTCCTAGGTGGGGTTCGGTGCGGCGCGGGCGGGCGCTTGCGGCTCGGCGCGCCTTCGCGCCCACGCCATTCCGGAGAGGATCGCGACGAGCACGGCGACGAAGAACGCCATCTGCATCCCCGAGGGCTCGGCGTCGTAGCCGATCATGCCCTGCAGCGCCTTGCCCGCGAGCGAGGAATTCGACACGAGCCACGAGGTGTCCCAGAGCGGAGACGCGAGGCTCGGCAGCTTGTTCGCCTGGATGAGGAAGCGCGCCGCCTGCGAAGCCATGCCGGCCGCGAGCAGCAGCACGAGGAACGAGGTCGCGGAGAAGAACCAGCGCAGCGGGATCCGCAGCAATCCCTTGAAGAGCAGCCAGCCGACCGCGACTCCCGCGGCGAGCCCGATCGCGCCGCCGGCGATCATCGGCAGGCGCGACTCGTGCCCCGAGATCGCGACGCCGTAGAGGAAGAGCACCGTCTCGGATCCCTCGCGCAGCACCGCGATCGCGACCACGACCAGCAGCACCGAGAGCTCCTTCGCGCCGCTGCGGATGTCGGCCCCGACGCGATTGGCGTTCGCGGCGAGCTCGCGCCCGTGCACCGACATCCAGATGTTGTGCCACGCGAGCATCGCAACGGCCACGCCGAGGATGGAGGCGTTGAAGAGCTCCTGGCCCATGCCCTGCGCGACCTGCGAGAGCAGGTCCGCGCCCGCCGCCACGAGGAGCGAGCCGAGGATGCCGGCGCCGATGCCCGAGGCGATCCAGCGCGAGCGGCCGGGAATTCCGCGCGTGGCCGCGGAGACGATTCCGACGATCAGCGCGGCCTCGAGGACCTCGCGGAAGACGATGAGCGCGGTGCCGAACATGTCCGGTTTCCTGTGTTCCCTACTTCGCGACGACGACGCCCTGCGCCGTCTTCTCGTTGTACTCGCCCATGAACTTGTACTCGCCCGCCTTGAGCGGCCCCAGCCAGACGACGCCGTTCGACTTCCCGGGGATCACCTTCTCGATGCGCAGGTCGCCGCTGTCGAACTCCTCCGGGGTGGCGTCGCGATTCTCGATCCAGAGCTTCACCTTCTTGCCGGCGGGCACCTCGATGCGATCGGGGGCGAATTTGTGGTTCTCGAGCACCGTGGCGAGCTCCGGATCCGCAGCGGCAAAGGCGGCGAGGCAGGCGCTGGCCAGCAATGCGGCGATAAGGCGGTACATCCAATTTCTCCGTGGTTGGCTCGTCCAAGCGATTGGACGCGATCAAATGATAATCGTTCTTGTTTGGAATTGCAATCGGTTCTCATTACGATAAGGCAGGCAGGAAACCAAGTATTTGGCCCAGATCAAGAAACCCGGCCTTGGAGGCAGCGGCCTGTCGGACGTCCATCCGGATCAGGTGCATGCGGGCCGTCGAGGAAACATGGGCGCCCGACCGCGTGTCTGTCCAGAAGGCCGCCGCCCACCGAGGAGGAAAGCCATGACACCGATCGCCGCCCTGGCCGCCATCGCCGCGCTGCCCGCCCTCGCGACGGTGAACGTGAACACCGCCCAGCAGAGCGAGCTGCAATCGTTGCGCGGGCTCGACAAGTACCAGGCGCGCACGATCATCGACTACCGCAATCGGAACGGGCCTTACCGCTCTCTCGACGACCTCGCGAAGGCGCTCGGCGAGCCGACCACCGAGAAGGTCGCGCGCGAAGTGGCCTTCAACGGCCCGCCCTACGTTGGGCCTCGGCAACCGGTGAAATCGAAGAAGAAAGCGAAGAAGCGCTGAGCGGAAAAGGGGTCAGGCGCGCTCTTCGCGCTCCGGGGTCGCGGTGATGTTGTGGATCGAGAGGTCGGCCCCCTCGAACTCCTGCTCCGGATCGAGGCGGATGCCGATCACGGCGCGCAGGGTCCCGTAGACGATGAGGCCGCCGGCGAACGCGATCGCGATCCCGAGGAGCGTTCCCAGCAGCTGGCTCGCGAAGGAGACGCCGCCCATCCCGCCCAGCGCCTTCGAGCCGAAGATGCCGCACGCGAGGCCGCCCCAGGTGCCGCACAGCCCGTGCAGCGGCCAGACGCCGAGCACGTCGTCGATCTTCCAGCGATTCTGCACCATCGAGAACATCCACACGAAGAGGCCACCGGCCACCGCGCCCGTCGCGAGCGCGCCCAGCGGATGCATGACGTCGGAGCCCGCGCAGATGGCGACCAGGCCCGCGAGCGGACCGTTGTGCACGAAGCCGGGGTCGTTGCGGCCGGCGACGAGGCTGGCGATCGTTCCGCCCGCGAGCGCCATGAGGGAGTTCACGGCGACGAGCCCCGTGATGCGGTCCAGGGTCTGCGCGCTCATCACGTTGAAGCCGAACCATCCCACGGTGAGCACCCAGGCGCCCAGCGCGAGGAACGGAATGTTCGACGGCGGAAACGCGACCACGTGCCCATCCTTGGTGTAGCGCCCGCGCCGCGCGCCGAGGAGCAGCACCGCGGCGAGCCCGATCCATCCGCCCACCGCGTGCACCACGACCGAGCCCGCGAAGTCGTGGAATTCCCCCCCGAACGCGCCCTTGAGCCACGCCTGCACCCCCAGGTGCCCGTTCCACGCGATCCCCTCGAAAAACGGGTAGAGGAAGCCCACCAGCACGAACGTGGCCGCGACCTGCGGATTGAACCTCGCCCTCTCCGCGATGCCGCCGGAGACGATCGCCGGGATGGCCGCGGCGAACGTGAGCAGGAAGAAGAAGCGCGTGAGCTCGTAGCCGCTCTTCTGCGAGAGCGTCTCCGCGCCGGCGAAGAAGTTCACGCCGTAGGCGATCGAGTAACCGATGAAGAAATAGGCGATGGTGGAGACCGAGAAATCCACCAGGATCTTCATCAGCGCGTTCACCTGGTTCTTGCGGCGCACGGTGCCGAGTTCCAGGAATGCGAAGCCGGCGTGCATCGCGAGCACCATCACCGCGCCGAGCAGGATGAAAAGGACGTCGGCGGACGTCTTGAGGCCTTGCATTGTTGTTCCTCCCTTGGGCCGGCCTGGCCGGCGCCGCCGATTCTATCGCCCCAAGCCTTCCCCGAGGAGGTCGCGCATCCGGTCGCCGAAGCCGACGCGATGTCGACGTGGCCGACCAGGAGCGGCGTATCGCTCGTGTCCACCCTCCCGGGTGGGGCAAAATAGGAGATTCGCGCAATTCGTCATTCCCGCGGAGGCGGGAATCCACCATGAACGACACCAAGACGCCGCCCGAAGGCGCGCACGTCACCAACTTCATCCGGCAGCACATCGAGCGGGACCTCGCCGAGGGCAAGTACGCCTCGCGGCGCTGGGCCGGCGAGCCGGGTCCGCTCGCGAGGCAGAAGGACGCGCCTCTGGATGCGGCCAAGATCCGCACGCGCTTTCCTCCGGAGCCGAACGGCTATCTGCACATCGGCCACGCGAAGTCGATCTGCCTCAATTTCGGCGTGGCGCACGAGTACGGCGGCGTGTGCCACATGCGCTTCGACGACACGAATCCCGAGAAGGAGGAGCAGGAGTACGTCGACGCGATCCTCGATGCCGTGCATTGGCTCGGATTCCACTGGGGCGCGAACGACCAGTACCTCTATCACGCGTCGGATTATTTCCAGTGGATGTACGAGTTCGCCGAGGCGCTGATCGAGCACGGCGACGCGTATGTCGATTCGCAGACGGCGGAGGAGATGCGCGCCACCCGGGGCTCGCTCAACGAGGCCGGCCTCGAATCGCCGCATCGCAAGCGCTCGGTCGAGGAGAACCTGCGACTTTTTCGCGAGATGCGCGACGGCAAGTACCCCGACGGCACGCACGTGTTGCGCGCGAAGATCGACATGGCCTCGCCCAACATCAACATGCGCGACCCCGCGATCTACCGCATCCGCAACGCCGCGCATCACCGGACGGGCGACAAGTGGCACATCTACCCGATGTACACCTACGCGCACCCGATCGAGGACGCGCTGGAGAACATCACGCACTCGCTGTGCACGCTGGAATTCGAGGACCAGCGGCCTTTCTACGACTGGCTGCTCGAAAAGCTCGCTTCCCTCGGCAAGCTGCAGCGGCCGCTCCCGCAACAGATCGAGTTCTCGCGCCTGAACCTCACGTACACGGTGATGAGCAAGCGTTTCCTCAAGCAGCTCGTGGACGAGAAGCACGTGGACGGCTGGGACGATCCGCGCATGCCGACCTTGGTGGGTGTGCGTCGGCGCGGCTATACGCCCGAGGGCTTGCGGCTCTTCGCCGAGCGCGTCGGCGTTTCCAAGTCCGATTCCGTGATCGACTATTCGCTGATGGAGGACGCGCAGCGCGAGGTGCTGAACGAGATCGCGCCGCGCCGCATTGCCGTGCTGGATCCGCTCAAGCTCGTGATCGACAACTGGCCCAAGGACCACGTCGAGGAATGCTTCGCGCCCAACCATCCGCAGAAGCCCGATTGGGGTCGTCGATCCATCCCCATGACAGGCGAGCTCTGGATCGAGCGCGAGGACTTCATGGAGACGCCGACCAAGGGATACTTCCGCCTATATCCTGGCAACCCGGTGCGACTGAAGTACGGGTTCGTCGTGCGCTGCACCGGCTACTCGAAGAACGCGCAGGGCGAGGTGGACGAGGTGCATTGCGATTACCTTCCCGAGACCAAGTCCGGCACGCCGGGTGCGGATGCGGTGAAGGTGAAGGGGAACATTCATTGGGTCTCGGCCGCTCACGCGTACGAGACCGAGGTTCGACTCTACGATCGGCTGTTCAACGTGCCGAATCCGGGGAAGCGGACGGGCAGCTATCTCGACGACGTCAATCCGGACGCGAAGACGATCGCACTCGCCCACCTGGAACCGTCGTTGAAGCAATGCGATCTCGAAGCGCGGTTCCAGTTCGAGCGGCACGGATACTTTGTCGCCGATCGGAACGACTCGAGGTCGGGGGCGCCATCGTTCAATCGCACGGTCACGCTGCGCGATTCCTGGAGCGCGCACAAGTCATAGATCGGATGTCCGTTTCCCCGCCCGCCGCGCTGGTGTGCTTCGGCGCCCGGCTATCGAGCGTGAATCTGGCGACTCCATCCGAAAGCTCTTCGGCCTGTTCGCGCATGGCTTCCGCGGCCGCAGCTCCCTGTTGCACCAACGTGGCGTTCTGCTGGGTCACTTCCTCCATTTGCGCGATGGCGCGATTGACCAGCTCGATACCCTTTGCCTGTTCGGAGGTGGCGACATCGATCTCGCCCATGATGTCCGAGGCCTGCTGGATCGCCACCACGATGTCTACCATGCTGCTTCCGGCCTTGTCGGCCAGCTTCGCACCTTCGTCAACCTGCTCGATTGCGGCGCCGACGAGTCCCTTGATTTCCTTCGCTGCCGCGGCGGAGCTCTGCGCCAATGCGCGCACTTCGGCGGCAACGACTGCGAACCCTCGTCCCTGATCGCCCGCACGAGCCGCCTCTACCGCCGCGTTGAGTGCAAGAATATTGGTCTGGAACGCCAGCGTGTCTATTGTCGACACGATCATGCCGATCCTGCGCGAGCCCTCGTTGGCGGCGTTTATCATCGCTACTGCCTGGGACACCACCGCACCGCCCGTTTTTGCCGTCGTCGAGGCCGACGAAGCCAACTGGCTGGCGACTCGCACATTTTCGGCATTCCGCTTCACCGATTGCGTAAATTCGACCATGCTCGAAGCGGTTTCTCTCAGCGTCGAGGACTGTTGTTTCGTACGCGCGGAGAGGTGGGCGTTATCGGCGCTGATTTGCCGGGCCGCCCGTGCGATTTCGCCGGCGTTGTTGGCCACATTCGAGACCAGATCGTGCAGCTGGCCAATGAAGCCGTTCAACACCGAGCAAACTCGGCCAAACGCCCCTGTCATTCTTGGCAGCCGGCGCGTCAGGTCGGAGTCACCGGTGCTGAAGATTTCCGTAGCGGTCACGAGTTGGCCAATGCGCCGGGCGAAATGCCGGTCCATCAACCATGCACTGAATCCCAATCCGGCGAGGCCCAGCAGGACGGTCGCAATGATCCGATCCTGCGAGGTCTTCAAGCCGGCGTCGTTGACGGTCGAATAGGCGACGATCCCCAATGCAATATAGAGCATCGCGCAGGCGAGGGAAAAGAACTTGAGACCGTGCCGGATCGAAATGTCTTTGAACACAATCCCTCTCGTAAGCCCGCTCCTGCGCCCCTTTTTGTCGTGTCCATGGCGACCTTGACAGGCATGGGTAAGGCGGCCTCATCCTCGGCTTCGCTCGGGCGATTGCCAGTGAACGCAGTCACAATAGATGCTCGTGGCCAAATACAGCTGTAATCGAGTCCGAGCCGGCGCATGAAACGGTGAGGCGGCCCTGTTTGACCTTCGCCTGAAAATCCTCCGGCGCTTCCCGCTCGAACGAAACCCTCTCCCCGCTTCTCGGATGCGTGAACCCCAGTGTCCGCGCATGCAGCATCGTCCGCGGCGCTTCGATCTTCGGCCCGGGGTAATCGCGGATGTACACGCGCTCGCCCACCAGCGGATGGCCGAGCTCGGCGAGGTGGATGCGGATCTGGTGCTGGCGGCCCGTCTCCAGGCGGCACTCGACGAGCGTCGCCCCCTTCAGCGCCTCGATCGGTCTCACGTGGGTGACGGAGCGCTTCGCATCGGTAGGCGAAGCGCCGTGCGCCCGCCGAAAGTGCCCGTGCGAGCCGCGCAACCCATCGCCGCGATCCATGACGAGATGCGTCTCGATGTCCGTCTCGGGAACGATCCCGTGGGCGATGGCGTGATAGACCCGATCGATGTCGTGCGCGCGGAACTGTGCCGCCAGGATGCGCTTCGCATCCGCCGTGCGCGTGAACACCATCAAGCCGCTCGTGTCCTTGTCGAGGCGGTGGACGACGCCCAGCCCGACGTCGCTTCCACGGCCGCCCATCCGCCGCAGCAACGTGCGCGTGTATTCGGCGAGCGTCTCCTTGTTGCCGGGCTCGTCGGCGACCGAGAGCATCCCGGGCGGCTTGTCGACGACGACGACATCGCGGTCCACATACGCGATCGCGCTCCTGGCCAGCGGACCCTTCTCGATCCTGGGTCCCTGCTCATCGACGGCGACGACCGCGTCAGGGGAGATGCGCATCGCCGGGTCGAGGCAACGCACACCATCGACAGTGACGCGTCCATCGCTGCAGAGCTTGCGCGCGCGCGACCATGAAAGGCCGGTTTGCCCACGGACGACAGCGGCTACGGTTGGTTGGGGGGAATTCACGGCCAACGAAGAAAGGAGCCCGCCCGGCCGGCCGGACGCCTACCTGAGCAGAGCCCAGGCTGCGCTCATCGCCCGCCCTTCACGAAGTCGAGCGCGGCCTGGAAAAGCTCCAGGTCCTTCTCGTATTCCGCGGCATCGGCGCGATCGATCTGGATCCACTCCTTGGTGCTCGCCACGCCACCGGGCTGGAACGAGGTCACGTTCTCCCGCGAGAACTGCAGCTCGCGCGCCATCGCGACCGGAAGCCGAAGGCCGACGCCGTTGCCGCTGATGCAGGCGAACATGCGGTCGTTCACGAAGTAGCCGTCGAGCCCGCCGATCTTCTTCGAGACGACGCCCGGAAGCTTGCACAGCACGGCGTCGACCTGGGACTTGCGGGTGGGCTTGGCTTTGTCGCTTTTCATGTCCCGAATGATAGGGCAATCCGCGCCCGGCCTGCCGCCCCTATCGATCCGCGAAGAGACCGTTCAGCTCCTTCCCGCTCGCCGCGGCCGCGAATCCGTCGAAGCGCCCGTCGCTCGCGAGCGTGCGTGCCGCGCGCATGAACCCCGCCCACGCGCATCGCGCCAGAGCACCGCCCACGCTGATGCGCCGCACGCCCATCGCCTCGACATCCTTCAACGTGAGCTCGCTCGTCGAACCGATGAGCAGGTTCACCGGCTTCGGCGCGACCGCGGCGACGACTGCGGTGATCTGCTCGCGCGTGCGAATGCCCGGTGCGTACAGGCAATCGGCGCCGGCTTCGGAATAGGCCCTGAGGCGCCGGATCGTGTCGTCGAGGTCCGGCCGTCCCACGATGAAATTCTCCGCGCGGCCCACGAGCAGGGTGCCGGTGCGGCTCTCGTCGATGGCGGCGCGCGCGGCGCGCATGCGCTTCACCGCGTCGTCGATGTCTCGCAGCGGCTTGCGCTCGTCGTACGTGGAGTCCTCGATCGAGAGCCCTGCCACGCCCGTATCGATCGCCATGCGCACGCTCTCCGCGACGCCTTGCACATCCTTCGCGTACCCGGCTTCGAAATCCGCGTTCACCGGAAGGCTCGTCGCTTCGACGACCTCGCGAAGGTAGGACAGCACGCCCTCGCGCGGCACCGAGCCGTCCGCGCGGCCCTGCGACCACGCGTACCCCGAGCTGGTCGTCGCGAGCGCCTTGAAGCCGAGCGATTCGAGGAACCATGCGCTCCCGGCATCCCAGGGATTGGGAATCACGAAGCAGCCGCTGCGATGCAACGCCGCGAAGGCGTCGCGCCTGGATTGAATCGATGCGCTCATGCGATCGCCTCCGGGAGAGATGCGCAAGTATCGCACTGCAGGCGGCCTCGCCGATTCGATCGCGAAGGCGCTCGACGACGAGACCTGAGCCCTCGCTCAGCGTTGCCGGTTCACCTCGACCATCCCGATGCGCCGCTTTGCCTTCAGGATCGCTTGCGTCGCGATCGCGGGGTTGTAGTCGATCAGGTGCAGGAGCGCCAGTGCGCAGCCCTGCGGCTTGCGATTCCCCTGCTCCCAATGCCGGAGCGTGGCGACCGGAATGCCGAACCGGTGCGCAAAGCGCGCCTGGCTCAGTGCGAGCTTCCTGCGGACGGCTGCGACATCGACGTCGGGAAGCCGTGCGGCCGGCAGCGGCGCCCGGTAGGGCCGCGTGAGCTTGAGGACGGGGAAGTCAGGCTCCTCGCCGGGCCGGCGGCGCAGTGCCCCTCGTTTCGCCATTTTCAGCTTTCGTGGTCCAGACGATGAGTGATCGCCTGGATCAGGAATCCGGAAAAATGCAATTCGAGGGCGCCCATGCCCCGGTCAACGGGCCGCGGCGCCGGCGGTGGACACGAAGACGTCGCTTCGAGCTGCGCGGCACGGTCGACGCTTCCTACGCCGCCGAGCGCAGCGTGCTCCTTTCGCCGCGCGCGAGGAACTCCGCCACCGCCTCCATCTGCGCGGGCTCCATGAGCGATGGCGCATGCCCGGCGCCCGCCACCTCCACGACCTCGGTGCGCGGCTTCGCGTCCACCATCGCGCGCACCACTTCCTTCGGCAGGATCGACGAGCGCTCCCCGCGGATGACGAGCACGGGGCAGCGCACGCGCTGCCAGGCGCCCCAGAAGGAAAGGCCCGGCGCGAAAGGAATCGGCTGCGCCAGGGACGCGATCTGCGGATCGTAATGCAGCGCATATCCGCTCGGAACGCGCCGGGCCGCGTGCCTCACGAGATGCCGGTACTGGGCGTCCGTGAGCGGGTCCCAGCCGCGATGCGTGCGCCGGATGTGGTCCTCGAGCGCGGCGAGCGAATCGAAGCGCTCGGGCGCCTGGAGGTTGCGGCCGATCGCGGCGAGCGCGCCGGCGGGCACGAAGGCGCCCACGTCGTTCAGCACGAGGCGATGCACGAGTGTGCGCGGCTCCGCGGCGAGCATCATGCCGAGCAGCCCGCCCATCGAGGTGCCCACCCAGTCGACCTGCTCGCAGCCGAGCTCGGCCACGAGCGCGCGCAGGTCCGAGAGGAACTGCGGGAAGTGGTACGCGAGCGCCGTCGGAAGCCAGTCGCTTCGTCCCCGCCCCGCGATGTCGGGGCACACGACGTGCGCGTCGCGCGCGAGGCGCTGCGCGAGGAAATCGAAGTCGCGTCCGTTGCCGCTATAGCCGTGCACGCACACGACGAGGCGCGCGCTGCGGCGCCGGCCCCATTCGACGGCATGCAGCTTGTGGAATCCGAGCGCGCTCGCGCCGCGCCACTCCAGATGGCGGGGGCGAGGGATCGCGCGCGGCGGTCGAGGAGCGCTCGGCCGCGACGGCTCGACGAGGCCCTGCGGTTCGAGTCAACCGGCGGCGAGCGGCCTGCGCTCCGCGCCGCCGCGCAGCAGCGCTGCGATGCGCTTCCAGATCGCGCTCGCGGCCCCCGCGAACGTTTCGCTCAGGTACACGGCGCGCTCCATGCGCGCCTGGCGCACGAGGCGCTCGAATTCGTCACGATCGTTGCTGGGACGTGCGCTCATTCGGGTAGCTCCATCGACGGCTGTGAGGCAAGAGGCGATTCGACCGACTCTAGCCGCCGATGTTGCAGCGCAGCAAATCAATTCTTTTGCGCCGTCGACGCAGCAAAATTGCGCCGCGCCGAGGGAACCGCGTCACAGCCTGAAGGTCGCGACCGCCGCTCCCATCGTCACCATCTGGCGACGCAGCGACTCGGAAGCCGCCGCGGTTTCCTCCACGAGCTGCGCGTTCTGTTGCGTCACGTGGTCCATCTGGACGATCGCCTTGTTCACTTCTCCGATGCCGGCGCTCTGCTCGCGCGATGCGGCGGCGATCTCCGACATGAGGTCGGTCACGCCCTTCACCGAGGAGACGATCTCCTGCATCGTGCGCCCCGCGCCGTCGACGAGGACGTTGCCGTCCTCCACGCGCTGCACCGCATCCGCGATGAGGGCGCCGATCTCCTTCGCCGCCGCGGACGTACGCTGCGCGAGCATGCGCACTTCGGAGGCGACCACCGCGAAGCCGCGTCCTTCGCGCCCGGCGCGCGCCGCTTCGACGGCGGCGTTGAGCGCGAGCATGTTGGTCTGGAACGCGATGGCGTCGATGACGCCGATGATGTCGGCCACCTTCTTCGAGCTGCCGCGGATCGAGCTCATGGTGCGCACCACTTCCGCGATGCGCTTGCCGCCTTCCTCGGCCACCGTCGCCGCGCCCGCCGCGAGCTGGTTGGCGCGCTCCGCGTTCTCGGCGTTGCGCGCCACGGTCCCCGTGAGCTGCTCCATGGCGCTCGCGGTCTCCTCCAGGGACGACGCCTGCTCCTCCGTCCTCTGCGAGAGGTCCTCGGTCCCGCGCGCGACTTCGTCGACGCCGCCCGAGATCACGCTCGCCGATTCGTGGATCTGGCGGATGAGCGACGCGAGCTGCTCGCGCATCCTCGCCAGCGCCGCCATGATGCTGGCGGTGTCGCCGGCGCGGACGGGAACGTGGCCGCCGAGATTGCCGGTCGCGATGGCGCGCGCGGTCCGCGTCGCCTCTTCGGGCTCCCCGCCGAGCGGGCGCACGACGTAGCGGCGCACGATGAGGAAGATCGCCGCGAGGACCGGCACGCTGAGGCCCGCGGCGGCGCCGGCCATCTGCCAGGCGAAGCGGCGAAGATCGGCCTGCGCCTTCGCGATGCTCACGCGCATGCTCACCGCGCCGAGCACCGAGCCGGCCGGGCCGTCGTGGCATTTCATGCAGTTCTTGCCGAGGAAGTTCGGCGAGTCGAGGACCGGGTAGATGGCGCGAAGCGACGCGTCCCGCTCGTTCACTTCGAGGTACGGGCGGCCGCTCTGCATCACTTCCATCTCCCGCGGTGAGATGCGGCTCTCGGAGCCCTGTCCGCGGCCGTACTGGTCGATGACGGTGCCGTGCCGGAACACCTGCAGGTCCTGGACGTCGCTCGAGTTGCGGATCTGGTCGAGGAAGGTCGCGCGCTTGTCGATCACATCCGTGATCATCAGGCTCGTGAGCCCCGCCATGGTCATCTGGTTCACGGTGCGCGAGAACTCCTCGGCCTGGGCGATCGCCGCCTCGCGGCGCCGCTGGTACGTGAAATAGATCATCAGCGACGTCGCGATCGCCATCGCAAGGGCGATCGCGGCCGTGAGGCGGATCCACAGGGGGAACTTGAACGTTTCCCGTGCGCCGACGGGCTCGCGCGGAAGCGCGGCCGTGCCGCGTTGCAGCCATACCATCGCCATCTCGATCTCTCCGTATGCCGGTCCGGAGAAGATCGCCCATCGCGGGTGCGAGGGATTTGCCGTGCGTCAGGCGCTCGGGCGCGCCGCCGTTACAGCGGTAAGGGGCCGCGTGATCCGGATCAAACTGCCGGCGGCGACGCTTCCGCTACCGATATTTGCTCGGCTACCGCTCCAGCTTCCCGCGCGCGACCGCCGCTGCGCTCGTCCCGCGGATCACCCGGTCGAAGACGATCGAGCTCGGCTCGCGCGTCGGCGTGTGGTAGTTCGCGAGCTTGAGGTAGCAGGACCTCCCCGGATAGAGCGTCGCGCCGCGATGCACGAGCACCTTCTTCCCGTCGAGCCACGCCACCATGAGGCCGTCGTCCTTCGAGGACCACTTCGCATGGATCACGAAGTCGTACCAGCGGTTGCGGCGCACGGCGCCCAGCTCCGCCTTGTACTCGCCGGGGTTGTCGACGTCGCGGTAGAACCCGTGGAACAGCAGGCGGCCACGCGTGACGACGAGGTTGAGGTTCGGCTGGCCGTGGCTGCCTTCGGCGTGGAAGTCCATCACGTCGCCCAGCCTCGGCTCGGAGAACGAATCGGGAAAGAGCACGGAGAACGCCCACCACTCGTCCTGGCCCTCGTTGCAGTAATCCGCGGACTTCGGGAGCAACAGGTCGTCGCGCTCCCAGGAGCCGCTGCCGTGCACCTGGTCGTCGCCCGGAAGCGTGGTGAGCTCGATCGCCTGCATCCCGTTGCGCGCGGTCGCGACGAAGCGGGTGCGATGCGCGGGCTCGATCTTCGACTGCTCGACCATCCCGCAGTAGGTGCCCTCGAAATCGCACGACCACTCGATCGTTCCGACCGGATCGCCGAGGCTCTCCTTCGCTGCCGCGCAGGCGAGGAGCGACGCGGCGGGAAGGATGGCGAGGAGGAGCGCTGCGATTCGCACCGTTCGGGGCGCAGGGGTCATCGTGACACTGTACGGACCGCGCGCGCCGCCAGGCGTTCGGCGGCCCCCGCAAGCTTTCGTCGCCCTGAAGCGCAATCGCGTGTCGGCGGAGCGGCACGCACCGGCCCGGCGCGCCCTACCCACGCCCCCTGCGCCGGTGGATGCGCGCCTCGATCCGCTGCAGCAGCGCGTCGATCGCGAAGCCGACGATTCCGATCGCGATCATCCCGGACATCACGATCGAGGTGCTGATGCTCGCCTGGCCCTTCACGAGGAGATAGCCGATGCCGCTCGAGGCGACGATGAGCTCCGCGCCCACGAGCGACTGCCACGCGAGCCCCGCGCTCACGCGAAGTCCCGCGACGATCGACGGAACGGAGGCGGGCAGCAGCACCTCCATGATGATCTGCCAGTGCCGCGCGCCGAGCGTCTGCGCCGCCTCGATGAGGTGCGGCTCGACGTAGCGCGCGCCGCGATAGGTGTTGATGACGCAGGGCGGGAATGCGCCGGTGAAGATCACCAGCACCGGTCCGCCGATGCCGGTGCCGAACCACAGGGCCGCGAACGGCACCCACGCGATCGGCGCGACGAAGCGCAGCGCGTCGAACATCGGAGAGACGACCAGGTCGAGCCAGCGGAACCAGCCGAGCGCAAGACCCAGCGGCACGCCGATCGCCACCGCGAGCCCGAAACCCAGGAAGAAGCGGTAGAACGACGAGAGCAGGTGCTGCTGCAGCGTGTAGCCCACGAACGGCTCGTGCGTGAGCTCGACGAATTTGCGCGCCACCTTCCACGGCGGCGGCAGGAACTGCTCGGGCGCGAGCCCCGCCATCGAGGCCAAGCTCCACACGCCGAAGAACGCGACCAGCCCGGCGAGGCTCAGACCCAGCCGCTCGCGGCGTCCCAGCACGCGTGCGTCGCTCACCGGATCCTCCAGGGAATCGAGAGCCGCTCGATCCACGCGAGCGCCATGGTCATGATGGCGCCCGCCACGGCGACGCTCGCCATGCCGACTACGATCATCGCCGGATACAGGTCGAGGCCCGCCTGGTAGAGCACGTGCCCGAGGCCCACGATCGCGCCGATCAGCTCGCCCGCGACGAGCGTGGTCCAGCACGCCTGCAGCGAGAGCCGCAGCCCCGTGAAGATGAGCGGCAGCGCGGCCGGGAAGAGCACCTCGCGCACCAGCATCGGCCCGCGGATCCCGAGCGAGCGAGCGGCTTCCACGAGGTACGGCTCGATCGTGCGCACGCCCGCATAGGTGTTGATGACCGAGGGCACGAACGCGGCGAACCAGATCACCAGCACCTTCGCCGCATCGCCGAGGCCGAGCCATACGATCGCGAGCGGGATCCAGGCGAGCGGCGGAATCGGCCGGATCAGCAGGAACACCGGGTTCACGAACGCCTCGGCGCGCCGGCTCCAGCCCATCCACATGCCGAGCGGAACGCCGATCGCGACCGCGGCCGCGAATCCCATGAGCACGAGCTTCGAGCTGTGCAGGAAATGCTCCGGGAGCGTGCCGTCCGCGTAGCCCTGGAACGTGATCTGCCTCAGCGCGTCGAGGACCTCGCCCGGCGTCGGGAAGTAGACCTCCGGGATGAGGTGCGTGGCGGAGGTCGCGAGCCACCAGGCCGCGGCCAGCACGGCGAACGTCGCCGCGCCGGCCGCGAGCCGGATCATCCCGTGGCGTGCGCCCCGCACGAACGCGCCGCCTTCAGTCGGCGGAGCTGTCCGCGAACGCCTTCAGCTTCGGGTCCGCCGCGACCATCTTCATGTACTTGTCCGTCACGTAGGTGGAGGCCTTCGGCACCGCCTGGATCGTCCCCGTGCTCTTCATGAACTCCGAGATCTGCGTCATCCACTGGTCCACCTGCGACGGGCCGTGCGAGCGGTCCATGAGCTTCAGGTGCTGCTCGAGGTCGAACACCGGCCGCGTGTCGAACTCCTTCTCCATCGAGGCTTCGGAGATGGTGACGCCGCCCACCTCGTAGAACTTCTTCATCATCTCGATCGATTCCTTGCGGTGCGCGTTCATCCACTTCCACGCGTGCAGGTATACCGCGAGGTACTTCGCGACCTCCTTGGGATGCTTCTTCGCGTAATCCTCGCGCACGACGAGCGCGCCCGGGATCACCACACCCGCGTCCTTGCCCGAGCAGATCACCTTCGCGCCCGCCTTCTCCTCGAGCGTGTAGATGTTGGGCGCCCAGAGCCCGCCGAGCGACACCTGGTTCGAGGACATCGCGGAGATCACCTCCGCTTGCCCCATGCTCTTCATCGTGACGTCGGTCTTCTTGAGGCCCCACTTCGCGAGGCACTTCTGCACCGCGTAGTCGCCGGTCGAGTTGGCGGTGAGCGCGATCGTCTGGCCCTTGATCGAAGCCGGGTTCTTCTCGAAGCCCGCGGCCGTTTCCTTCGTCGCCATGAGCGCGTTGCCCACCGACTCGTCGTTGGTGAGGCCGATGGTGAGGAGGTGGTAGCGCGCGGCGCCGAGCACGGCCGGGACCGAGCCCGTCCCGCCCACGTCCCACGAGCCCGAGGCGGAGGCGGCGATCTGCGGCACGCCCGCCGGGAACGTGCTGTATGTTTCCTTCAGTCCGACCTTGCCCCACCAGCCCTTCTCGGTGGCGACGTAATACGGCAGCGACCAGTAGAGCGCCGGCTGGTAGCTCACCTTGATCTGTGTTTGCGCCTCGACTGCCGTGGCGGCGAGCGACAACGCCACGGCGGCGAGGATCCCGCGAGCCGTCTGGTTCATGGATTCCTCCTCGTGTTATGGATCGACCTTCGAAGCCTTCTCCTTCAGTGCGCGTTCCGCGCCTGCTGCTCGCGCAGCAGCCGCCAGATCCGTGTCCGCAGGTGCACGAACGATTCCTCGTCCATCACGTCCTCGATGCGCTCGTGGCGGTCCCACGATTCGCGGCGGCGAACCTCCGCGACGTCGATGATCTCGCCCACGCGTCCGGGCCGGCACGTCATCACCACGACGCGGTCGGCGAGGTATACCGCCTCCTCCACCGCGTGCGTGATGAAGAGCACGGTGCGCGGGCTCACGCGGGCGAGCTTGATGAGCTCCTCCTGCATCACGACGCGGGTCTGCGCGTCGAGCGCTCCGAAGGGCTCGTCCATGAGGAGCACGTCCGGGTCGAGCACGTAGCTGCGGGCGATCGCCACGCGCTGCTGCATGCCGCCGGAGAGCTGGTGCGGGAACGCCGATTCGTAGCCCTGCAGCCCCATGAGGTCGATGTAGCGCTCGATGCGGCCCTTGCGCTCCGCGGCGGGCACGTGAGCGGCGCGCAGGCCGAAGTCGATGTTCTCGGTCACCGTCTTCCACGGGAAGAGCGCGAACTGCTGGAAGACGACCGAACGATCGGGGCCCGGGCCCTTCACCGGATTGCCGCCGACGGTCACCTTCCCCGAGCTCGGGAGCTCGAGCCCGGCGGCCATGCGCAGGCAGGTGGTCTTGCCGCAGCCCGAGGGACCGACGATCGCGACGAACTCCTTCGCCTTCACCTCGAAGCTCACGTCCTCGAGCGCGGGAAACTCGCGCCCGTCACGGCGGAAGCGTCGCCCCACGCGGTCGAAGACGATGTTGCTCACCCTAATTCACTTTCACGCCGGCCGCCTTGATCGCCTTCGGCCACTTCGCAAGCTCGCTCTCCTGGTAGCGGACGAGCTGCTGCGGCGAGCCGCCGACCACCTCGTCTCCCATCGCGAGAAACTTCTTGCGCAGCTCCGGGTCCTTCAGCAGCTCGTTCATCACGCTATTGAGCTTCTCGACGACAGGCCCGGGAGTTCGAGCGGGTGCATAAAGTCCCCACCAGGCGCTCGCTTCGACCGCGGGGCTTCCCATCTCGCCGAAAGTGGGCAGCTCCGGAAAGAGAGGCGATCGCTTCAAGCCGGTCGTGGCAAGCGGCCTCACCTTGCCGGCGCGGATCTGCGGCAGCACGACAGGCATGTGATTGATGGAGAACGTGACGTCTCCTGCGAGCAGCGCGAGCATGGCCTGCGCCCCTCCCGGGTAGGGAATGTGGGTCGCCTTGAACCCGGCCGCCTGCTTCCACAGCTCGCCGCAAAGGTGCGGAAAGGTGCCGGGTCCGTTGCTCGCGAAATTGACGGCGTCTCCCTTCGCTCTTATGTACGACAGGAGCTCCAGGTAGCTCTTCACGGGAAGCTTCGAGCTCACGACGAGGACCAGCGGCTCGGCGCTGATCTGGACGATCGGCTCGAAGCTCTTCACGGGGTCGTACGACAGCTTCTTGTAGAGGGCCGGCCCGAACACCTGCGTGGCCGCGCCGCCGAGCAGCAACGTATAGCCGTCCGGTTCGGCTTCCGCGACGTGCGTTGCACCGATCGTGCCCCCCGCACCGGTCACGTTCTTCACGACCACCTTCTGCCCGATCGCGCTGCCCAGGCGCTCAGCGATGATCCGCCCCACGATGTCCACCACACCACCCGGCGGAAACGGAACCACGAGCGTGATCGGCCTCGTGGGGTATCCGGAGCCGGCGTCCGCGACGGCGTACGAAGCCGGAAAGATGCAGGCCATGAGCATCGCGACACATGCAAGGATTCGTTTCACGTTTCGGGTCTCCCCTGGGTTGAGCGCTTGAATTCAGATGAGCATCGGTTGCTGGGGCTTTCGCTGCTCCGGCATGCGCGATCGGATCGCACCGCGGATGGACCATTCGAGCAACTCCTGCACGAGGCGGTCGCGAACGGCCGTCGTTTCGGACGAGTTCCACAGATTTCGCGTCTCTCCCGGATCGGAGCGCAGGTCATACAGCTCGCCCTCGCGCTCCGCCGGGTAGTACACGAGCTTCCATTCGTCGTCGCGCTGCATCACGATGTACTCGGCACCCGTCTGGATGTGGTCGCGCGCAAGCTCCGCGTACACTCTTTCCCGGATCGCCGGAGCGGTGCCATTCAGGATCGGTGCGAGGCTTCGGGCCTCCCAGTTCTCCGGGATCGCGATGCCCGCAGACTCGATGATCGTGGGCGCGATATCCATGAGCTGAACCAGTGCCCCGCTGCGGCCCGGGGAAATCCTCGATCGGGACCAGAGGATCAGCGGGACTCGGAGCGTCGTGTCGTACATCGTCCACTTCTGGATATGCCCGTGGTCTCCGATCGCGTCGGCATGATCGGAGGTGAAGATCACGATGGCGTCTTCGAGGTATCCCTTTCGTTCCAGCGCCCGCATGATCTCGCCGACCTTCTCGTCGATCATCGAGACGTTGGCCGCGTAGTGCCGCCTCAATCGCCGCAACGCTTCGTTGCCGGGTCGCTCCTGCCAGGCCACGGAATCGTAGTTGTTCCGAATCATGTTCTGGCGTAGCACGCGATGCGCCCGTGGTTGCGCCGCCAGCTCTTCCTCCGACCACGTCGGCAACGGCAGCTCGCGTTGCTCGTAGAGCGCCAGGTGGCGCGGCGTCGGGTCGTACGGCGGATGGGGGCCGGGAAATCCGATCTGGAGAAAGAGCGGGCTAGTCGCCTTGCGCTCCTCGAGCCACCAGATCGCATTATCGCCGACGAAGAAATCCGAGTGCATGTCCTCGTCGAGGTCCCAGACGAACGCGCCAAGCGCGGAACGATATGCCTCGGGGTCGCGCTGGAAGCGCGTGTACCGGGAGGGCTTGACGAGCTTTCGCGCATGCAGCGCCTTGTCCCATTCGTCGTGGAATGCGCGATCGCGTTCCTCCAGGAACAGGGGGCGGTCCTTGTTTTCCACGACGAAGCGCTGGTGGAAGCCGCCGAGCGCGTCGTAGGGGTTGATGTGCATCTTTCCGATGTTTACGCAGTGATAACCGGCGTCGGCGAGCCACCGGACCCACGTCGGCTGCCAGGGCTGGAAATTGGTGAAGACGCTATCCGAATGGGGATACTTGCCGGTGAAGACGCTCGCACGCGACGCCACGCAGACCGGGGAGGTCACGAAGCAGTTGGTGAAGGCGAAGCCTTCCCTCGCCATGCCGTCGAGCACCGGCGTGCTCATCCAGCGCGCACCGAGCTCTGCGATCGTGTCGGCCCGCTGCTGATCGGTCATGATGAGGATGATGTTCGGCTTCTGCGCCATCGGATCCAGTCCTTCCAGGTACAAATGAAAAAGAGACGATGTTGCTCATGCGGGCCGCAGCAGGATCTTCGCGGCGGGCGAGCGGCCCTCGTCGAGGTCCCGGAACGCGCGCGCGCCCTCCGAAAGCGGCCGCTCCTCGACCCACGCGAGGTCGCCGAACGCGCCCTCGTGGAGGGCGCGCGCCGCGGCGCGCAGGTCCGCGGTGGAATAGGTGTAGACGCCGGCGAGCGTGATCTCGGCGAGCGTGAGCTTGCGCATGTCGATCTCGGAGGCCCAGTCGCCGAGGCCCACGTGAACCACGACGCCGCCCGGCTTCACGGCGGCGAGCGACATCGCGCGCGTCGCCTTCATCCCGACCGCGTCGATCACGAGCTCGAAGGCGTTGGCTGCGGGAGCCTGCGCGACGGGATCGAAGACGTCGAAGGTACCGGCCTTCGCGGCCGAGGCGCGGCGCAGCGCGTTCGTCTCTGCGACCCGCACCCGGCGGCAACCATAGTTCCGCAGGAGCAGCGCCGCGAGCAGCCCGATCGCGCCGCCGCCGATCACGAGCGCCGAGCACTCGGGAATCGGGCGAACGAGCGAGCGCATCGCGGTGTTGATCGCATGCAGCGCCGTCGCCGCCGGCTCGGTGAGCGCCGCCGCGCGCGCGCTCATCCCCTCGGGAAGCTCGATCACGCTCGAGGGCGCGGTGGTGACGAGCTCGGCGAAGCCGCCGGCGCGCGTCATGCCGATCATCGTGCGGTTCGCGCACAGGTTGTTGCGGCCCTGCGCGCAGTACTCGCAATGGCCGCAGGTGATGAGCGGGTTCACGGTGACGCGGCTTCCCTTGCCGGGGCCCTCGACGATCTCGCCGGCGAGCTCGTGCCCGAGGATCAGCGGCGGCACGCGGCGCGGGTCGTGCCCGTGGTACGCATGCATGTCGGAGCCGCAGATGCCGACCGCGTCGACGCGGATCAGCACCTCGCCGGCGATGCGCGCGGGAGCGGGCTCCTCGCGATACGTCATCTCCTTTGTCCCGGTGTAGACGAGCGCCTTCATCTCATCCCGCCGTGTATCCGCCGTCGACGAAGATCGTCTGCCCGGTGACGTAGTCCGAGGCGCGGCTCGCGAGGAAGATGAGGGTTCCCCAAAGGTCGCGCGCCTCGCCGTTGCGCTTCACGAAGGTGCGCTCGGCGTGCTCCTTCCATTTCACCGGGTCGGCCGCGAGCGCGGCGGTGAGCGGCGTCGCGAAGAACCCCGGCGCTATGGCGTTCGCGTTCACGCCGTGGCGCGACCACGCCTCGGCCTGGGCGCGCGTGAGCTGCACGATGCCGCCCTTGGAAGCGCCGTACGGAGCGCCGTACATGAACGCGCGCACCGATTGCAGCGAGGCGACGTTGATGATGCGGCCCCAGCCGCGGTCGATCATCCTCGGCGCGAGCGCCCGCGCGAGGAAGAACGGCGCGTCGAGGTTGATGCGCATCGTGCGGTCCCAGTCCTCCTCGGTCACTTCCATCATGGGCTTGCGCGGATTCACGCCCGCGGCGGAAACGAGGATGTCCGGCGGCCCGAAGGGGCGCGCGACTTCCTGCGCGCACCTGCGCAGCGCCGCGCGATCGGCGAGATCCGCGGGGACGCACTCCGCGCGGCCGCCGCTCGCCGCGATCTCCTCGCGCGCGCCCGTGAGCTCCGCCGCGCGGCGCGCGACGAGCACGACCGCCGCCCCGGCGAGCGCGAGCCCGGTCGCGAAGCTGCGCCCGAGCCCCGAGCTCGCGCCGGTGACGACCGCCACGCGGCCGCTCAGGTCGAAAAGGTCCGCGACCGCCACGGCTCAGCCTTCCACCGGCGTGCCGCGGTCGAAGCGCTCGCCCGGAAAGTACTTCGCGAGGCGGTCGTCGGCGGTGCGCGCGTGCGCCTCCATGCCTTCGAGCCGCGAGATGCGCGCGGCGACCTGCGCGATGTCGCGGTTCCCCGAGCGGGTCATGCGCTGCCACGTGAGGGTCTTCAGGAACTTGTGCACCGACAGTCCCCCGGAGTAGCGCGCGGCGCCCTTGGTGGGAAGGATGTGGTTCGGGCCCGAGGTCTTGTCGCCGAACGCGACCGTGGTCTCCTCCCCGAGGAAGAGCGAGCCGTAGCAGGTGAGGCGCGCGAGCCACCAGTCGAGGTCGCGCGCCTGCACCTCGAGGTGCTCGGGCGCGTAGCGATCGGACTGCTGCGCGATCTCCTCGCGCGAATCCGCAGTACACCACCTCGCCGTAATCGCGCCACGCCGCACCGGCCGCATCGCGCGCGGTAGCCGGCAGCTTCCCGATCAATCCCGGCACGAGGCGCATCGCCTCCTCGGCGAGCGGCCGCGAGGTGCTCATGAGCCACGCCGGCGACTCGTGGCCGTGCTCGGCCTGGCCCACGAGGTCGGAAGCGACGATCGCGGGATCGGCCGAGTCGTCGGCGATGATCGCGACCTCCGAAGGCCCGGCGAACACGTCGATGCCCACCTTTCCGTAGAGCATGCGCTTCGCCTCCGCGACATACTTGTTGCCCGGACCGACGATGATGTCCGCGGGCCTGCCGGTGAAGAGTCCGTAGGCCATCGCCGCGATCGCCTGCACGCCGCCCAGCGTCATGATCACGTCCGCGCCCGCGTGCGTCATCGCGTAGAGCACGTCGGGATGGATGCCCTCGCCGCGGAATGGCGTGGAGCAGGCGACGACGAAGGGAACGCCCGCCGCCTTGGCGGTGGCGATCCCCATGTAGGCGGAGGCGATGTGGGCGTAGCGCCCGGTGGGCACGTAGCAGCCCGCGACGTTCACGGGGATGAGGCGCTGGCCAGCCACGAGCCCCGGATGCACCTCGATCGAGAACTCGCGCGTCGACTCGCGCTGCGCTTCGGCGAAGCGCCGCACGCGCTCGGTCGCGAACTCGATGTCGCGCCTCACCCCCGCGGGGATGTCGCGCACGCGGCGCTCGATCGCCTCGGGCGTCATCACGATCTCGCCGGTCCACTGGTCGAGCTTCTCCGCGTATTCGCGCACCGCCGCCTCGCCGCGCCGCTCGATCTCCGCGAGCATCTCCTCGACGACGCGGCGGGCGGTGCCGGTCTCGGTCTCCGGAGACTTGGTCGCCCGCTTCAGGTATTCGACAGCCATGGGTGCCTCAATGGTGAAAGCGCTTTCATCGCGACGTTAGCAGCGCGCGGCACCGGGCGTCAAGCTGCACCGCCGCATCGCGTTGCAAGCGCTTTCACCGCGGGGTATGCTCGGGCGCGATGAAGAAACGGCCGGCACGCCTCCAGGACGTGGCGCGGGCCGCCGGCGTCTCGCTGGCGACGGCCTCGCGCGCGCTCGGCTCCCCGGAGCTGGTGCTCGCCGAGACGCGCGAGCGCGTGCGCCGCGCGGCGGCCATGCTGGGCTACGTGCCGCACGGCGCGGCGCGCGCGCTCGCCTCGCGCCGCTCGCGCACGATCGGCGCGGTGCTCCCGACGATCGACAACCCGATCTTCGCCTCGGCCACGCAGTCCCTCGCCCGGGAGCTCGCGCGCGCCTCCTACACGCTGCTCCTCGCGAGCGACGAGTACGACCCCGGGATGGAGCTCTCGGCCACGCGCGCGCTCATCGAGCGCGGCGTCGACGGCCTGGTGCTGGTGGGCCTCGACCACCCGCCCGAGCTCTTCCACGCGATCGGGCAGGCGTCCGTGCCCTACGAGCTGCTGTGGACCCTGGACCGCGGCCGGTTCCATCACTGCATCGGGTTCGACAACCGCGAGGCGAGCGGGCGCTGCGCGCGCCACCTGCTCGAGCTCGGCCATCGTCGTTTCGCGGTCCTTTCCGGGGAGCTCGAGCACAACGACCGGGCGCGCGATCGCGTGGCGGGCGCGCGCGACGCGCTCGCTTCGCGCGGCGTGAAGCTCGCCGCGGAGCGCGTGGTCGAGACGCCGTTTTCGCTGCACGGCGGGCGACAGGGGCTGCGTACGCTGTGGGAGCGCCTGGGCCGCGACGGCTTCACCGCGCTCGTCTGCGGCAACGACCTCATCGCCTTGGGCGCGCTCATCGAATGCTCCGCCCAGGGCGTACGCGTCCCGCAGGCGCTTTCCGTCGTGGGCTTCGACGACATCGAGCTTTCCTCGGAATTCACGCCCGCGCTCACCACCATCCACGTTCCTTCCGGCGACATCGGGCGCATCGCCGCCGAGCGCCTCCTCGCGCGCCTCGAGGGCAAGCGAGTCCCGCGCGTGCATGCGATCGACGTGGAGCTCGTGGTGCGCGGGAGCACCGGTCCGGTCGCCTGAAGCGCTACGCGCAGCGGCCGCGCGGTCGCACGTTGCACTCTTCCGGGGGATCGGCCTCCCCCTCGCGCGCGCGCAGCAGCTGGGCCGCCCCGGGCGAGGACATCGGCGGGCCGAGGAGGAAGCCCTGCATCTCGTCGCAGCCGTACGCGCGCAGGAACTCGAGCTGCGCCGGCGTCTCCACGCCTTCGGCGACCACCTTGAGCCCCAGGCTGTGGCCGAGGTTGATGATCGCGATCGCGATCTTCGCGTCCTCCGCGCCGCGCGCCGCGTCGCCCACGAAGGTGCGGTCGATCTTCAGCGCGGAGATCGGGAAGCGCCTCAGGTAGGCGAGGCTCGAGTAGCCGGTGCCGAAGTCGTCCACCGCGAGCCGCACGCCGAAGCGCTCGAGGCTCGCGAGCGTCTCCACCGCCTCCTCGGGATCCTGCATGAGGAGCGATTCGGTGAGCTCCAGCTCGAGGAGCGAGGGATCGACCTTCTCCTCCTTCAGGATGCGCTCCACGGCGCGCTCGAGCTTGCGCATGCGGAACTGGCGCGCCGAGATGTTCACCGCCACGGGGAGCGGCTCGATCCCGTCGGCCGCCCACGAGGAGAGCTGGCGGCACGCCTCGCGCAGCACCCACTCGCCCACCGGCACGATGAGGTCGGTCTCCTCGAGGATCGGCACGAACTCCGAAGGCGGCAGGAGCCCGAGGTCCGGGTGGCGCCAGCGCAGCAGCGCCTCGAATCCGACCAGGGCGTCGGAGCGCACGTCGAACTTCGGCTGGTAGTGGAGCAGGAACTCGTTGCGCTCGAGCGCGCCGCGCAGCGCCGTCTCGAGGTGCAGGCGCCGCACCGCCCGGGCGTGCATCTCGGGAAGGAAGAACTGGAAGCCGTTGCCGCCCTGCTCCTTGGCCCGGCACATCGCGATGTCGGCGCTCTGCACCAGGGGCCCGGCGGTCGTTCCGTCGCCGGGATGCACGGCGATGCCGATGCTCGCGCTGCAATAGACGCGCCGGCCGCCCACCTCGAAGGCGCGGCGCAGCTCCCCCAGCACGGCGCGCGCGACACCTGCCGCCTGCTCCGAGCGCTCCAAATCCGAGAGCGCGATCACGAACTCGTCGCTGCTGATGCGTGCGACGATCTCCTCGTCGCGCACGCATTCGCGCAGGCGCCGCGCGGCCTCGACCAGCACCTCGTCGCCCAGCGTGTGGCCCAGCGTCTCGTTCACCGTCTTGAACCGGTCCAGGTCGACGAACAGCACGGCGACCACGCGCCGCACGCGCTCGGCGTGGGCGAGAACCTGGGTGAGCCGGTCGTGCAGCAGGACGCGCGAGGGCAGGCCGGTGAGCGGGTCGCGCATGGCGTAGAAGCGGGCGCGCACCTGCAGGCGATCGTGCAGGGCACGGATGCGCAGCAGGAGGACCGCCGAAAGCGCGGCGAGGAACGGCACGGCCGCGAGCAGCAGGACGCGGGAATGGAGCAGGGTCATGGTCAGTCCGATTCGCGCGCGGCGCATTCGTCGAGCGCCAGGCGCACCGTTTCGATCCTCGCGCGGGTGCGAGCGAGCAGGCGGTCGGCGCCGAGGAGCGCCTCGTTCGGATCGCCGCGCTCGCGCAGCAGCGCGCGCGAGCGCACGATCTCCGCCTCGCACGTCTCGAGCGCGAGCGACATGCCGAGCGCGAGCTCGGCGCTGATGGTCTTCATGCGGCCTCCCCGAGCGCGGGCGCGAGGAGCCGGGCGAGATCGGCCACGATCAGCATGCGGTCCCCTGCGGGAGCGAGCCCTCGCACGAAGCCGCCGTCGATGCGCGACTGCACCGCCTCGGGCGCGGGACGAATGTCGCCCGCGGCGAGCTCGATCACGTCGTTCACGCCGTCCACGACGATCCCGAGGGGCCGCTCGTCGAGCCTGAGGATCACCACCACCCGCTCGTCGCCCGGCCCGAGCGCCTCGAAGCCGAAGCGCGCGCGCAGGTCGAGGATCGGGACGATCGTCCCGCGCAGGTTGATCACTCCCGTCATGTACGGCGGGGCATCGGCGATGCGCGTGGGAGCCTGGTGCTCGCGAATCTCGCGCACTTGCAGGATGTCGATCGCGTACTCCTCGGCGCCGATCCGGAAGGTGAGGAATTCCATGCTCAGAACTCCTTCCATTCCTCGACCAGGGCGTCGGGCGCCACCGCGAGCGCGGCGCGCGGCGCGAGCCGGCCGACGCGGGTGCGTACCGTCGCGAGGCGCGGCGCCGCGCCGGCCGCGGGCGCGCGAGCGCCAACGGAGGGCGAAGCGGCATCGGCAGCGTGCACGAACGGCGCGGGCTGCGCTTCCGTGACCCGGAAGGCGCGCACCGCCTCGGCCATCTCGATCGCGAGGCGGCGCAGCGATTCCGATGCCGCGGTCGATTCCTCCACCAGCGCGGCGTTCTGCTGCGTCGCCTTGTCGAGCTCGCCGACCGCCTGGTTCGCCTGCGTGATTCCGGAGTTCTGCTCCTTCGTCGCGGCGGCGATCTCGGCGATCAGCTGCGAGACCCGTCCCACGCCCTGGACCATCTCCACCATCGTGCGGCCGGTATCGTCGGCGAGCTTCGCGCCCGCGTCCACGCGCGCCACCGAATCGGTGATGAGCCCCTTGATCTCGCGCGCCGCCTCGGCGCAGCGCTGCGCGAGCCCGCGCACCTCGGAGGCCACCACCGCGAATCCGCGCCCGTGCTCGCCGGCCCGCGCGGCTTCCACGGCCGCGTTGAGCGCGAGGATGTTGGTCTGGAACGCGATGGAGTCGATGACGCCGGTGATGTCGGCGATCCTGCGCGAGCTCGCCTGGATGCCGTCCATGGTTCGCACCACTTCCTCCACCGAGTCGCCGCCGCGCTGCGCGACCTGGGCGGCGGAAGCCGCGAGCTCGTTCGCCTGCGTCGCGTTCGCCGCATTCTGGCTCACGGCCGCCGTCATCTCCTCGATGGAGGCCGCGGTTTCCTCCAGGCTCGAGGCCTGCTCCTCGGTGCGCGCGGACAGGTCCGTGTTCCCCGCGGCGATCTGCGTCGCGGCGGTGCTCACCTTCTCGGCGCCGTCGCGCACACGCGCCACGATGGCCGACAGCGACGCCGTCATGTCGCGCAGCGAGCGCAGCACCGCGCCCACCTCGTCCGCATTGCCGACCTCGACGCGCACCGTGAGGTCGCCGTCGGCGACGCGGCGCGCCGCTTCCGAGGCGAGGCTCAGCCGGCGCAGGATCGCGCGGATCAGCAGGCCGCCGGCGACCGCGCTCACCGCGATCGTGAACACGGCGAGCAGCGCGAGGCATGCCACGAGGAAGCGCTTGGCGGCCGCGGCATCGCGCGAAGCCTCCGCCGCGATCGCGTCGCCGCGCTCCTTGACCTGCTGGACGATCGCGTCGATGTGGTCGGTGGGCGCCCGGTCGATGCCGCGCACCTCGCGGTCGACTTCCTCGATGCTCGCGATGTCGTTGGTGCGATACAGCTTGATCGCCTCTTCGTAGCGGCGGCCCAGCTCGTCGTGCTCGGCGAGCGCCTGGTCCGCGATCGTCGCGGGCAGGCCGATCTCCGGGGCGAGCGCGGCGAGCGACCTGAGATCCTTGCTCACCTTCGCGGAACGCTCGCCGAACGCCTTCCAGTACTTGTCGTAGAGGGCCTGGTCCTGGCCCCGCAGCAGCGTGTCCTTCCACTCCTGCACCTGGATCTTGAAGTCGACCTGCCCGAGCCGCGACAGGTCGACGGCCGATTGCACGCGCGACTCCGTCGCGATCACCTCCTCGAGGCGCGCGTTGAGCTGCGAGATGGCGAACCAGGAGTACCCGGCCGCGACGACGAGGAAGAGGTTGGCGAAGGCGAGCAGCGCGGCGAGCCGCGCGCGTACGCCGAGGTTCTTGGCGAACATGGAAGGCCTCCCTGCGGGGTTGGAGGCCGCAACGATAGGCGCGCGCGGGCAAGCGCGATATCGGCTCGACGGATGGATCGCGGGCCGCGGCCCGTGCGTACGGACTAGGCCGTTCGGACGGCCGGGCCGGTCAGCCCTTGATTCCCAGCTTCCCCGCGGCGATCACGGCCTGCACGCGGGTCGAGACGCCGAGCGCCTTGAAGATCGCGGCGAGATGGCTCTTCACCGTTCCCTCGGCGAGACCGAGCTCGCGGCAGATCTGCTTGTTCGACTTGCCGGCAACGAGGAGCGCGAGCACGTCCGTCTGGCGCGCGGTAAGGCCGAGGCGCTCGAGATCCTGCGCGCCGCCCGGCTCCCCACGCGTCGCGCTGCCGGCCGCTCCGCCCATGATCTCGGGCGGCACGTAGGTGCCTCCGGAAAGCACGAGGCGCAGCGCGTGCACGATCACCTGCGGGCTGGACGATTTCGGGATGTATCCGAGCGCGCCGCGCTCGAGCGCCTCGCGCACGCTCGCCGCATCGTCCTCGCCCGACATCACGACGACCGGCATCTCCGGGTGCTCGCGCTGCAGCCGCACCAGCGCGTCGAACCCGCGCCACGTCGGGAAGGCGCAGGTCGAGGAGGACGAGCTCGATGTCGGGATGGCCTTCGACCATGACGAGGCCCTCGCGGAAGGTGGCGGCCTCGAGCACCTCGATCGCCTCGCCCGTGCCCGCGAGCTGGCCGAGGAGGGGGCGCATGCCCTCGCGGATCAGGTGATGGTCGTCGACCACGAGGATCCTCACGACGGCTCCCCGGCGCTCTCCCGCGTCGCGCCGCGCTTGCGCACGGCCGCGCCCAGCAGCGAGCGCAGGCGCGCGGGCCTGAGCGGCTTGTGCAGCACCGGATAGCCCGCGGCCTGCGCGGCGCGCAGCACCTCCGGGCCCACGTCGCCCGTGGCGACGATCGCGTCGGCGGCAGGATGCACCTCGCGGATGCGCGCGATGACCTCCAGTCCGGTGCAGTTGTCCGGGAGCCGATAGTCGGCGATCACGAAATCGGGCGCCACCGCGAGCCGCCGCAGGGCGTCCTCCACCTCCGCAACCGATGCCGCGCACTCCACGCGGCACTTCCAGCCGTCGAGGAGGAGCTTCATCGCCGAGCGGATCTCGCGATCGTCGTCGACGACCAGCACCGCGCAGCCGTCGAGCGGCTCGGCGAGGCGCATCTCCATGGCGGGGGCGAGGCCGGCGTCGCCCTCGGGAACGACGATCGAGAACACCGAGCCGCGCCCGGGACGCGAGCGCACGATCACGCGCAGGCCCAGCACGCGCGCGGTGCGCTCGACGATCGCGAGGCCGAGGCCCAGGCCCTGGTCGCGATCGCGCTGCGGATTCCCGAGCTGGCGGAACTCGAGGAAGACCTCCTCGAGCTTGTCCTCCGGGATCCCGATTCCGGTGTCCCATACCTCGATCGCGATGCCGGTGGCGCGCCGCCGGCAGCCGACCAGCACGCCGCCCTTGTGCGTGTAGCGAAGCGCGTTGTTGAGCAGGTTCGCGAGGATCCGGTAGAGCAGCACCTCGTCGGTGTGCACGATCGCCGCGCTGGGCCGGATGCGGAACGCGAGGTACTTCTGCGTCGCGGCGTGCGAGTACGGCCCGCGCAGGCGATCGAGCACGCGGTCGATCGGGAACGGCGCCCGCCGCGGCTCCACGGTGCCCGCGTCCAGCCGCGAGATGTCCAGGATCTCGTTCAGCAGCGAGCTCATCGCGCCCACCGAGGAGCGGATGCTCTCGACGATGCGGCGCATCGCGGGATCGGTGGCGCGCTCCTGCAGCGCCTCGACCAGCAGCCCGATCGCCTGCATCGGCTGGCGCAGGTCGTGGCTCGCCGCCGCGAGGAAGCGCGTCTTCGCCGCGTTGGCGCGGTCGAGCTCCTCCTTCTGCCGTGCGAGCTCCTCCTTCTGCTGCGTCACGTCGCGGAGCAGCTCGACGTTCTCGAAGCGCATGCGCACCGATTCGCGGACGTAGCGATTGCCGCTCCAGCCGACGCGGAGCGACATGGTGATGAGCGCGGCCTCGGCGAAAAGGCGCAGCACGTAGTGCGGCGAGGGAAAGGCGACCGAAGCGACGACGATGGGGACCATCCCGCAGAGGAAGAAGCCGAGGAAGGCGGCGGGATGGGAACCCACCGACTGCGTCTGCAGCACCGCGAAGAGCGCGATGAGGAAGATGGTCCAGATCGCATAGAGCGGCGCCTCGGGCGCATGCTCGATCGAGACCACGCCGAGCACGCCCCAGGCGAGGCCGGTGATGCCGACGCCGATCACCGTGAGCCGAACCCAGCGGCCGAGCTCCCCGTCCTTCGGCTGCGCGCGAAAGAAGCCGCGCGCGATGGCGAGGCGCAGCGCGAGCGCCGCGAGGAACGCCACGAACCAGCCGAGGAGGAACGCGTGCGGCATGCCGTCCCACATCAGCACGACGGTGAGGATGGCGAAGAGGATCCCGTGGCTCGCCGCCCTCGGGTAGGAGCGGAAACCGATCGTGAGCACTTCGCGCAGCACGCGTTGCGGGCTCGAGCCCATCGAATCCTCCCAGGAACGTCCCGGCGGGGCGATCCCCTTGCCGAAAGCTTGCCTCAATTCGCGCGGTGGCGTCGAATCAGAACCAGACCCCGACCGCGGCGAAGACTCACGGCAAGGCGAGTGCCGCCTTCACGACGCGGATTCCTCCGGCGCACCGGACAGCACGCAGCGGTTGCGTCCCGCGTGCTTCGCCCCGTAGAGCGCCGCGTCCGCCTCGCGCACCAGCGCCTCGAAGATCTTCGCGGGGCTTGCCGCGGAAGGAACCCGCGCCAGCGCCGCGCATCCCAGGCTGATCGTCGCCGGGATCGTTCGCCCGTCGAACGCGGCCGCGAGCGATTCCACCGAGGCGCGCAGCCGTTCCGCGGTGGCGAGCACCGCGCGCGCGTCCGCTCCGGGGAGCAGCACCGCGAACTCCTCGCCCCCGAGCCGGCCCACCGTGTCGTGCGGCCGCGATTCGGTGGCGAGCGTGCCGGCGACGGCGACGAGCACCGCGTCGCCTCCGGGATGGCCGTGCGTGTCGTTGATCGACTTGAACTTGTCGATGTCGCCCATGATGAGCCCGACCGGCGTTGCGTTGCGCTGCGCCCGGGCGATCTCGCGCACGGCCACGGCGAAGAAGTGGCGCCGGTTCGCCAGGCCGGTGAGCGGATCGATGGTCGCGAGGCGCCGCATCTCCGCCTCGCGGACCGCGAGCGCTTCCATCTCGTGCCGCATGCGCGACACGAGCACCTGGTTCGCGGCGCGTCGATGCTGCTCCGCGAGCTGCTCGGCGCGCGCGCGCCGCTCGGCGGCGAGCGCCGCGGCGAGGTCGCCCGAGCGCTCGTGCACCCGCGCGATCTCCACCCAGAGCTGGCTCTTCTCGTGGTGTCCGCCGAGCGCGGCCGAGACCTCGAGCGCTTCCTCGAGGTGGCGCAGCGCCTCGCGCGGCTCGCGCTCGAGGCGGATCTCGGCGAGCGAGCGCAGCGCTTCGGCCTCCCAGAGCTTCGCCCCGCACGAGCGCGCGAGCTCGAGCGCCGAGCGCGCCTTTGCGAGCGCCTCGTCGTGCCGCCCGAGCCGCGCAAGCGCCTTGGCGGCGACACCCGCGTTCGCGGCGATGTCCGGCGGCACGGCAAGCTCGCGTGCGATCGCTTCGGAGCGCCCGACGCTGTCGAGCGCGCGCACGGCGTCCCCGGCGTGCAGGCAGGCGTCGCCGAGGTAGAAGAGCGCCATCGCATGCTGGCGCGAGCCCGGCTGCGCGGAAAGGATCGCCGCCGATTCCTCCAGCACCTCGATCGCGCGCGCCGGCTGCTCCATGTACGTGAAGAGGCGCCCGAGATGCGCGAGCGAGCCGGCGATCCAGCGCGGCCAGCCGAGAGCGCGTGCCTGGGCGAGCGCCTCCTCTCCCGCCCTCGCCGAAGCGTCCCAGTCGCCGAGATTGGAAAGCGCGGCCGCGATGGTGAGGAGCGCGCGCAGCCCCGCTTCCGCGGCACCGAGGCGCGGCGCGTTCTCGGCGCCCGGGGCGAGGAGCTCGATCGCGCGGGCGAAGCGCCCCGCGGTGAACTCGACGATCGCGGAGACGTAATCGAGGTGCAGCGCGAGCACCGGATCGTCCGAGGCGGCGCGCAGGCTCGCGATCGCCTCGACCGCCGAATGCGGATCCGCTTTGGCAGCCGAGGCGAGCTCCACGGCGGCCGCGATGTCGGCGCGCCTGCGCTCGCCCGCGGCGGCGAACGCCGCGCGAGCCCTTCGGGCGCAGCCGACTTCGTCCTGCGGCCGGCCGCAGGCCGTGGCGATCGCGGCCTCGAGGAGCGCTCCATCGCCTTCGAGCACGCGGCGGTCCTCCGCACAGGAGCGCGCGAGGAGATCGGGAAGCCGCGCGAGCTCCGCGCTCGCCTCGTCGATGCGGAATCGAAGGAGCAGTCCCTCCGCGCGGGTGAGAAGCAGTCGCGGCGCGAGATCCTCGGCCGATGCGTCGTGCGCGGACTCGACGCGCTCCACCAGCACGAGGCTTCGTGCGGTGTCGCGCTGGCGCAGGTGCCACGCGAGCTCGTCAAGCATGGCGGCTTTCGCGCTGCGCCCCGCATCCGCTTCGAGCGCGGCTACGGATTCGTCGGACGCGTACAGCTCCATCGCAGCGCCCTCAGTTGCAGACAGTCGCCGCGGCGGCGGCGAGCGAGCCGAAGACGAGGAGGGCTGAGCGGAGCAGGCGGGACGTCATCCCGCCATTCTAAGCGAGGGGCTCCCCGCCCTTCCTCAATGCGCGGTCACCGGGAACGCGGATGCGGCAAGCGGCTCCGGCTGGAAATCCTTCGGAAGCGGCCCGGTGAGGCTTCCGAGGAACGCGACGATCGCAGCGACGTCCGCGTCGGAAAGATCCTTCCCGAGCTGCACCTTCCCCATGATGCGCACGGCGTCCGCGAGCCTGTCGACCGACCCGTCGTGGAAGTACGGCGGTGTCATCGCGACGTTGCGAAGGCTCGGCACCTTGAAGACGTACAGGTCGGAGGGATTGTTGGTGACGTCGAAGCGTCCCTTGTCGATCGCCGCGCTGTGCGTCTCCTTCCAGTAATCCTCGACGAGGCCGAACTTCTGGTACATGCCGCCGCCGACCCCCGCGCCGTTGTGGCAGCCGGCGCATCCGGTATCGATGAATTTCGCGAGGCCCGAGCGCTGCGCTTCGCTGAGCGCGTTCGCATCGCCCCGCAGATACGCGTCGAAGGGCGACGGCGTGACGAGCGTGCGCTCGTAGGCGCCGATCGCCTTGCCCCAGTTCTGCGCGGTCACCGGATCCGCGTCCGCGGGAAATGCCGTGTGGAAGAGCTGCGCGTACCCGGGAATCGCCTTCACCTTCGCCATCGCGGCCTCGAAGCTCGAATCGCCGAAGCTCGGCGGCCCTACGAGCGCCTTGGTCGCCTGGTCCTCGACGTTCACGCGGTCGCCGCGCCAGTGGGCGGAGAACTCCAGCGCCGCGTTGAGCACCGTGGGAGCGTTGCGCGGATTCACGCGGTCCTTCACGCCGATGGGCTTCGCGAGCGCGTCCGTGCCGTAGAGCGACGGCTGGTGGCAGCGCGCGCAGCTCACCGTGCCGTCGAGCGAGATGCGCGGATCGAAGAAGAGCCGCCGGCCGAGCTCGACACGCTCGCGCGTGGCGGGGAATTCGGGCGTCGCCATGTCCTTCGGCAACGGCTTGAAGAGCGATTGCGCGCGCTGGAGGAGCGCATCCGCGCCCTGCGCCGCGGCGCCCAGCGGGGCGACGAGCCAGAGGGCGAGGACGAGGAGGAATCGGACGGCGCTTCCGGTGACGTTCATCTTCGGGCTTTCTCCGTGGCCTCGGTCGGGGCCGATGATATAAGTAAACGGGCGCGCAATTCCGAAAATTCCGTGCGCGAGATGCGAATGGCGCGAACCCTTTCGGGATTCTTGCAGGGACCTTGTCCGCTACAGTCGCTATGCCCACTGCACGTACGCAGGGAATCGAACCGCCTCCGAGGTCGGCATCGCGCCGCAATCGGCTCCATCGAGAAGGAAGCCGCTTCCCGGCGGCCTGAAGTCGCCACTTCGATCGCCTCGTGTTCCGCGATCGGCGTCATCGCCGCGACCGAAAGCACTCCGGCGAATGGTCGTTCACCATGCCGACGGCTTGCATGAACGCGTAGCAGATCGTCGGCCCCACGAACTTGAAGCCGCGCCTGCGCAGCTCCTTGCTCATCGCCTCGCTCGCAGCGAGCGCCTTGCGGTTGCCCGGGCCGCGCAGGGGCTTGCCGCCGACGAAGCCCCACACGAACGCGTCGAAGCTGCCGAATTCCTTGCGCACCTCGAGGAAGGCGCGCGCGTTCGCCACCGCCGCCTCGATCTTCGCGCGGTTCCTCACGATGGATTCGTCGCGCATCAACGCCGCGCGTTTCGCCGCGGTATAGCGCGCGACCTTCTTCGCATCGAAGCGATCGAACGCGCGCCGGTAGCCCGCGCGCTTGCGCAGGATCGTGAGCCAATTCAAGCCGGCCTGCGCGCCCTCGAGGTTCAGCATCTCGAAGAGCCGCCGGTCGTCGTGCTGCGCGACGCCCCATTCCTCGTCGTGGTAGGCGAAGAACTCCTCGTTCGACGCAGCCCATTTGCAACGCGCCTTCTCGCGGCCCAACGCATCCCCTCCAATGCTCGGCAAGGAGCGACTCTACAGGAGCGGCATCGGCTCTTGCTCGCATTCCGCGTCGCGATCTCCCACCTCGCCGGGTGGGGGAACCCGGCTGCCCGCGGCGCTAGCCTTCGCCCACCACACGCGAAGGGGGGCTGCCATGGCGCGGACGCTTTCCATCCTCTGCATCCACGGCGTCGGGCACGGCGACGCGGACACCGAGCTGCGGCCCGCCTGGACGAGCGCCATCCAGGCCGACATCGAGCGCTGGAAGCCGAAGCCGGCGCCCGAAGTCGATTTCCTCGACTACGACGATCTCTTCGACCACGCGCCGCTGAATCCCGCCGTGTACGCGGAAGCGTTCGCGCGCCTCATGGCGAGCGGCGTGCTCCATGGTCTCGGCGAGAGGATAGGCGGCGCACGAGCGCTCACCGATATTCCGGACCTCGTGCGCTGGAGCGCCGGCATGATCGCGCAGTGGGCCTCGGAAGACGACCTGCGCGATGCTCTGCGCAAGCGCCTCCTCGCGAAGATGAACGAGAAGGAATACGACGTCGTCTGCGCGCACAGCCTCGGCTCGCTCCTTTCCTACGATGCCTTCGCGCGCAATCCCGATGCGATCTGCGGCAAGGTGTACGTGACGCTGGGCTCGCAGATCGGCAACCCGTTCGTGCGCGACTGCTTCGCGGGGCGCATCGTGCCGCTCGAGGGCGCGCGCATGTGGTACCACCTCTACAACGACGAGGACCACGACTTCACCTGCCCCATCCGGCTCGACGCCCCGAACTTCACCCAGGTGGACGCGGAATTCGACAAGCCCGGCGACGCGCTGAACCACGATCCGATCTGGTACTTCGACCATCCCAACACGCAGGCATGCGTCTGGCCGAACGTGGCGCAGGCGCCGCGCGTTGCGCGCATGGCGAGCCGCACGTTCACGCAGTTTCGCGCCGTCGCGCGCCGTCCGGACCGCCGCGCGCTCCTCGTCGGCATCAACCAGTATCCGGATCCGGCGAACCGCCTCGAGGGATGCGTGAACGACGTCTTCCTCATGAGCTCGGTGCTGCAGGAATGCGGGCTCGAGGCGCAGGACATCCGCGTGGTGCTCGACCGGCGCGCGACCACGGAGGCGATCCTCGATCGCCTGCACTGGCTCCTCGACGACGTTCCCGAGGGCGGCGAGCGCGTGCTCTTCTACTCGGGCCACGGCGCGCAGATCCCGACCTACGACATGAAGGGCGAGGTCGACCACCTCGACGAGTGCCTGGTGCCGTGCGATTTCGACTGGAGCCCGGCGCACGCGATCCGCGACAAGCAGTTCGTGGAGCTCTACAGCCAGCTCGCCTACGACACGCGCTTCGTCGCGATCTTCGATTGCTGCCACTCGGGCGGCATGACGCGCGACGGCGGCCCGCGCATCCGCGGCATCAACCCGCCCGACGACATCCGCCATCGCATGCTCGAGTGGGACAAGCGGCTCGGCATGTGGAGGAAGCGGGAGCTCCCCACGCCGAACGAGTCGCTCGCGAAGTCCCGCGACGGCGCCGCGTACCTCGGCGCGAACAAGTCGACCTACCGCCTGGGGCGCGGCGTCCCGTTGCGCAGCCTCGCCAACCGCACCTACGACCGCGAGAGGAAGGCGCTCGGCCACAAGGGCCCGTACCTGCCGATCATCCTCGAGGCGTGCGGCGAGGAGCAGTACTCGTACGAGTATCGCGACGGCGCGGCTTCCTACGGCGCGTTCACGTTCTCTCTCGCGCGCTCGCTGCGCGACCAGCGCGCGCTCGGCCGCAACCCCGACTTCGTGAGGCTATCGCGCCTTACCACCGAGAAGATCAAGGCCCTGCGCTACGAACAGGATCCATGCGTGGCAGGGCCGCCGAGCCAGCTGAAGCAGCGCATCCCGTGGTCCTGCTGAAGCCTGCCCCTGCCTTGGGAGAGGATCGCCTCAGCGCCCGCGTACCAGCAGCACCGGCACCGTCGCCTCGCGCAGCACGTGCTCGGCGTCGCTCCCCAGCACGACGCGGCGAATGCCGCGGCGGCCGTGCGTTCCCATGACGATGAGCTCCGGGCGCCATTTGCGCGCATCGCGCAGGATCGTCGTCGCGGCGGACCCGGCCATCGACTCGTAGAGCTGCGACTCCGCGCGCACGCCGGCCTTGCGCGCCGCCTCGCCCCCGCGCTTGAGGATGCGCTTGCCGTTCGCGACCAGCCCTTCGAGCATCGGCTCGAGATCCACGCCGGATTCGGCGACGCCGATCGCCATCGACTCGTCCACGACGTGCACCAGGCGGATGCGAGCGCGCTGGTCCTTGGCGAGGCGGATCGCCTCGCGCAGCCCGCGCGCCGACGTGGCGCTGCCGTCGATGGGGACCAGGATCCTCTTGTACATGACGCCTCCGGGCGTTTCAGGAAATGGCGAGGTAGCCGGCGAGCAGCAGCCCGCTCACGCCGATCGCCAGGGCGACGAGCGTCGCGAGCCACGGCATCCCGGGCCGGGGGATGTCCGAGGGCGGGACGTCGCGGATGTAGTGCTCGTGGTTGCGAACCGCGCCAAAGATGGCGAAGGCGCCGATCAGCACCAGCGCGATGCCGAGCAGGTTCGAATGCCAGTGCTGCACCGGCACCTCGCTCGAGGGACCGACCCTGGCGAGCGCCGAGAGGAAGAGCCCGAAGCGCGCGACGACGAACCCGAGGCCGATCACCGTGATGCCGGTGCGGATCCAGGCGAGGAGCGTGCGCTCGGCGGCGAAGAAAACACGGGGATCGGACATCGCGTAGATTGTACCCGGCCTCAGGAAAGTCTCCGCGTCACGATCCGGGAATAGCGCTGGAAGGTCCAGTACGACCACGCCCAGTCGATCATCACGACGAGGCGGTTGCGGAAGTTGATGAGGAAGTAGATGTGCGCCCACAGCCACACGAACCAGGCGGGGAATCCCCACAGCTTGAGCCGGCCGAAATCGGCCACCGCCGACTTGCGTCCGATCGTCGCGAGCTGCCCATAGTCGCGATAGCGGAACGGGACGGTCGGGCGCCCCGCGATGCGGGCGAGCACGTTTTGCGCCGCGTGCGTGCCCATCTGCTTCGCGGCGGGCGCGATTCCCGGCACGCCCTTCACGAAAGCGAGGTCGCCTGCCACGAAGATCTCCGGATGGCCCGGCACGGAGAGGTCGGGCTCGACGATCACGCGGCCGGCACGATCGAGCGGCGCGCCGAGAGAGCGTCCGAGCGGCGAGCTCGCGACCCCCGCGGCCCACAGCACCGTATTCGCGCGCATGCGCTCCTCGCCCAGCACGACGCCCTCCGCGTCGACGCCGGTCACCAGCTTGCCGAGCCACACGGTGACGCCGAGCCGCTCGAGCTGCAGCCGCGCCTTCTCCGAGAGATCGGGCGGATACGAAGGCAGCACGCGGTCGCTTCCTTCCACGAGAACCACGCGCGCGTTCCTCGGGTCGAAGCGGCGGAACTCGCCGGCGAGCGTCTGGCGCGCGATCTCGGCCAACGTTCCCGCGAGCTCCACGCCCGTGGCCCCCGCGCCCACCACGACGAAGGTGAGCCACGCCGCGCGGCGCGCGGGATCCGCCTCGCGCTCGGCGTGCTCGAAGGCGAGCAGCACGCGGCTGCGGATCTCGAGCGCATCGTCGAGCGTCTTCAGTCCGGGCGCGAACGGCTCCCAGTCGTCGTGCCCGAAGTAGCTGTGGCTCGCGCCCGCGGCGACGATGAGGTAGTCGTAGGGGACCTCGCTTGCGTCCTCCAGGCGCACGGCGCGCCGCTCCACCTCCACCGACTCGACCTCGCCCATCAGCACGGTGGTGTTCTGCTGCGGCGCGAGGATGTGGCGGATCGGCGCTGCGATGTCGGGCGCGGAAAGGCCCGCGGTCGCGACCTGGTAGAGCAGCGGCGTGAAGAGATGGTAGTTGGTGCGATCGACGACGGTGACCGCGGCCGGCGCCCGGCGCAGCCCCTGCGCCGCCCACAGCCCGCCGAAGCCGCAGCCGACGATGACGACGCGGGGGCGATTCCCGCCGGCTACGGCCGCGCGAGCCATCGTTCCGCCTCGCCGACGTCGTGAAAGAGCCGCACGTTCACGGCGCGATTGACCGCGACGGTCTCGGCGAATCGCGCCTTCTCGGGATCGTTCTCCAATCTTCCATCGACGTAGGCGATGCGGCGCAGCTTCGCGCCGTCGGCGCTGCGCTCGCTCACGATCGCGAAGATGCTGCCCATGGGCAGGCTCTCGCCGGTGAAGCCGAGCTCGAGGAGCAGGCAATCGCGGCCAGCCGCGACGCAGGCCCCGTACGCCTCGCGCAGGAAGCGGTGCACGTTCTCCGGCACGTTGTCCCCGGTGCCGGTCGCATGCACCCAGGCCGGACGCTCGGTCACGACGAGGCGATATTCCGACCGTTCGTCCACGGCAAGCCCCGCTAGTCCGCGACGGCCTCGATGTCCTTCGCGGCGAGCACCTTCGCGAAGGCGCCGTTCAACGCCGCGAGGAAGGCGTTGTGGACATCGTGGGCCGCCACCTTCGACGCGCCGAACGCGAGGTCGCGCGTGGCGCAGGCGTCGTGCGCGAGCACGCAAGCGAAGCCGAGGTCCGCCGCCGCTCGCGTCGTGGTGTCGATGCACATGTGCGTCATCATGCCGGCGATCGCGAGCCGGTCGATGCCGTGCTTCTTCAAGTGATCGAGAAGCGGCGTCTCGCGAAAGCCGTTGGGGAAGTGCTTCTCGATCACGGTCTCGCCGTCGAGGGGCGCCACGCTCGGATGGATCTTCACGCCCTCGGTATCGGGCAGGAAGAACGTCGCGCCCGGGCGGAGCGACACGTGCCGCACATGGATCACCGGCGCCCCCTTCGCGCGGAACTTCGCGAGCAGGCCCGAGGCCTGCGCCGCGGCCTCCTCGCTTCCCACGAGCTCCATTCGCCCGCCGGGAAAGTAATCGTTCTGGATGTCGACGATGAGGAGCGCCTGCGCCACGTCAGCCCTTCTGCGTCACGAATTTGGTCACGAGATAGCCGTCGAAGGTTTCCGATCCGCCCTCGCTGCCGTAGCCGCTTTCCTTCACGCCGCCGAAGGGCGTCTCCGCCACCGCGAGCCCCACGTGGTTGATCGTCACCATGCCGGATTCGAGCGCGTCGCCCAGCTTGGTCGCGTTGCGCGTGGAGGTGGTGAACGCGTAGGCGGCGAGCCCGTAGGGAAGGCCGTTGGCGCGCTCGATCGCTTCATCCAGCGTCTTGAAGCGCTTGAGGCCCAGGATCGGGCCGAAGGGCTCCTGCGTCATGAGCTTCGAATCGTCGGGCGCATCGGCCACGATCGTCGGCTCGAAAAAGTTGCCCTTCTCGCCCACCTTGTGCCCGCCGGCGAGGATCTTCGCGCCGCGCGCATCCGCATCCTCGACGAAGCCCGCCATCGCCGGCACGCGCCGCTGGTGCGCGAGCGGCCCCATCTTCGTCTCCGGCTCGAGCCCCGGGCCCACCTTGAGCTTCGACACCTTCTCGAGGAAGCGCGCGACGAAGCGGTCGTACGCCTTCTCCTGCACGTAGAAGCGCGTGGGCGAGACGCACACCTGGCCCGCGTTGCGGAATTTCGACGCGGCCATGATGTCCGCCGCCGCCTCCACGTCCGCGTCGTCGCACACGATCACCGGCGAGTGGCCGCCGAGCTCCATGGTGCACGGCTTCATGAGCGAGCCCGCCATCGCCGCGAGCTGCTTGCCCACCGGCACCGATCCGGTGAAGGAGATCTTGCGCACGACCGGCGAATGGATGAGGTACGTCGAGACCTCGCTCGGCACGCCCCACACGACGTTGAGGCATCCCGGCGGCAGTCCCGCCTCGTGGAAGAGACGGGCGAGCGCCACCACCGCGCTCGGCGCGTCCTCGGGCCCCTTGATGATGATGGTGCAGCCCGCTCCCAGCGCCGAGACCATCTTGCGGATCGCCTGGTTGAAGGGAAAATTCCACGGCGAGAACGCGGCGACGACGCCGATCGGCTCCTTCAGCACGAGCTGGCGCACGCCCTCGGTGCGCGGCGTGATGACGCGCCCGTAGATGCGGCGGCACTCCTCGGCGGCCCACTCTGCGTGCTCGGAGCAGACCGTCACCTCGCCCACGCCCTCGGCGAGCGGCTTGCCCTCGTCCATCGTGATGTTGCGGCCGATCTCCTGCGCGCGCGCGCGGGCGAGCTCGCCCACCTTGCGCAGGATGCGGCTGCGTTCCACCGGCGAGGACCTGCGCCACGACTGGAAGGCCTTCTGCGCGGACGCGAGCGCGAGGTCGAGATCTTCCTTCGTCGCGTGCGGGAGCTTGCCGATCACGTCGCCGGTGGCCGGATTGAGGACGTCCTGCTCGCGGCGACCCGCGCCCTTCAGGAACTCGCCGTTGATGTAGAGGCACAGGTCTTCGTACATGGAATGGGTTCGCTGCGTCGGGGAATGAGGCAATTGTACTTCGCGCATGCGGCAAGGGCCGTTGCGCGGCCCTCAGGGATGCGGCCGATGGTGCTTTCCGAACACCTGCTCGCAGGGATCCGGATCCGGCGCCGCGGAATTCGAGGCGGCGCTCGCCACCGCGCTGATTCCCGCGGTCACGATCGCGAGCGCGCCCTTCGCGATCACCTTCGGCTTCGAGTCGGGATCGAGCCGCACCTTCATGCGATGCAGGGGTCCGTCGATCTCGATGCGGTCGGCGATCGTCGAGAGACCCACGCCCTGGTCGGGCTTGGGCCGCACGCGGCCCTTGAGGTCCACATCCTCCTTGCGCAGGTCGACCGTTCCCGAGAGCAGCAGCCGGCTCTCGCGGCTCCTCGCGCCGAGGATGTCGCTGCCCTTCGCGCGCCCGGCATCGAACGCGAGCGCGGCGCCCACGCACTCGAAGTCGATCGCCTCTTTCGAGTCCTTCGCGAAGTTCACCATGCGCGCCTCCCAGTCGCCCGCCACCTTCGAATCCCACACGCCGCGGCCCATGGCGATCGAAACCGGGCCACTGGTCGATGCCGCCATGTCCTTGAGCGAATCGCCCGAGGCGTGGATCGAGGCTTTCACCTTCATCGGCCCGCCGCGGAAATGGATGGGACGGTGGCGCTCGCGGAACCAGCGCTCGAGGAGGACGCCGTCGCCCGCGAGCTCGAGCTGCGCGGCCTTCCCGCGCGCCTCGAGCTGCAGCGTACCCTTCAGCGTTCCGCCGAGCCCTTGCGCCTCGAACGGGTCGAGCCGCAGGTGATCGCCGTCGATCGCGATGCGTCCCGAGGCGTTGCGAAGCTCGATGCCGTCGGGGAGGACCAGGCGCCCGAAGGAGAGGCTCGCCTCCCCGCGCTTGCCTTTCATCGCCGCGAGCATGCCCCAGGGCAGCGGCTGCACCGGGAACATCTCGCCCTTCGGTTTCGGCGCCGGCTTGGGCGATCCCGCATCGGCGAGCGCGCGCCCCCAGTCGAGGTCGTCGCTCGCGAGGCGCGCGCGGAAGTGCGACGGCTTCGCGCCGAGATCGAACTTCGCTTCCCCGGCGATTCGCTGGCCGCCCAGCGTGATGGCGAGATCGCGCAGGTCCACCTCGCTTCCCGAGCGCGTCACCCTCGCGGTCGCGTCGATGCGCGCGGTATGGCGCTCGCGCTTGCCGAAGAACGCCAGCACGTCCTCGAGCGAATCGCTCTGCAGCGTCGCATCGAACGTCACCTTCTCCATGCCGTGGTCGAGCGGAATGCGCCCGCTCGCAGCGAGCCGCGTCTTTCCCCAGTCGAGCGTGACCTCGCCCTGCGACGCGGCGCCGGGCCGGCCCAGGCGCGAGAGGTCGGCGAAACGCGCCTTCAAATGCAAGGGGCGTCCGTTCCTCGCGAGGCGCGCATCCACGCGCACGTCGCGAAGCCCCGGCTGCATCCTCGCGCTCGCACGTTCGACCTTCCAGGAATCCACCAGCCCGTCGTGTCCGCGATAGGCGACGTCGGCGTCGGAGAGCGTCACCTCCTCGATGTCGGACCACGCCGCGTCTTCCGGCGGCGAGGTGGGCGCATGCGCCCACGCACTCCCGATCTCCCAGCTCTTCGCGCCGTCCGGGCGCTCCTCGAGGTTCGCGCGCACTCCCTCGAGCGCGAGGCTTTCCACGCGCGCCCTGCCGAGGAGAAGGGGCCAGAAAGACAGGTTCGCGACCACGCGGCGCGCATGCACCAGCTCGCGCTCCTTCGCCCAGGGCGGATTGGCGAGCACGAGGTCCTGCGCGACGAGCGTCGGGCGGGGAAAGAGCTCGAGGCGCACGGCACCGAGGCGCAGCTCGCGCCCGAGGCGCGCCTCGGCCGTCGCGCGCGCCTGCGCGGCGAGGTGCGCGGGATCGACCAGCGTGCGCAGCGCGAGCACGCCAGCGACGGCCGCGAGGACGAGGGCGCCGGCGAGCCCGGGCACCGCCGTGTGCCATTTCGTCATGGTCTTCCCGTCGCGTCGTGGGTCCCTGGTTGACCCGGCGCGGCGCGCAAAGGTTCGCCGCCCGGGGCAGCGGCCTACGGGCTACGTCGGACGATGGAGAAGATCGTTGCGCGCGATGCGGAAGAGCCGATGTCGCCGCAGCGGATGGCCCACCGGGATGCGCGGATGGTCGAAACGTCCGTCCTCGCGCATTCCGAGCCTGCGCATCACGGCGAGCGAGCGAGCGTTGGTCTGCGCGGTGTACGAGACGACCTCCGCAAGCCCGAGCTTGTCGAACGCGACGCGCAGCGCTTCGGACGCGGCCTGCGTCGCGTGGCCGCTGCCCCACGCCTCCGGCGCGAGCCGCCAGCCCACCTCGACCGCGGGCTCGAAGGGCATGTCTTCGCGCACGACGGTAAGTCCGACGAAGCCGAGGAACGATCGGTCGGAGCGGCGCTCGACCGCCCACAGTCCCCATCCGCGCCGCGCGATCGCCTCGCGCGAGCGCTCGAGGAGCGCGTCGCTCTCGGCGCGCGAAAGCGTCGAGGGAAAATGCTCCATCACGCGGGGATCCGCGTTGATCGCCGCGAAGGGCGCGCGATCGGCGTCGCGCCATTGGCGCAAGGCGAGCCGCGGCGTCGCGCACTCGATCGGGAAGGGCTCCCCCGTGTACCAGCGGAAGCGCATGCAATCCTCGCCGCCGGATTCGGGCGGCGCGCGGAAGCGCTCCAGCGCGAAGCCGCCGTTCGCGGCGATCACCCTCTGCGAGGCGACGTTCTCGAGGTTCGCGACGATGTCGAGGCGCTCGAATCCCTCGCGCCGCACGCGCTCGCGCATCTGGCCGAGCGCGTCCTTCGCGTATCCCCGGCCGCGCTTCCAGGGAACCACGCCGTAGCCGACATGGCCCAGGCAATGCGCCGGAAGCTCGTGCGTGCCCGGCTGCCAGCGCAGCGAGATCGCGCCGCAGAATTCCCCATCCCACATCCAGAGGCGATATCCGGAAAGCCGCGGCACGCGCGAGCCGTCGGGGAGGATCACGGGCGGCCCCTTCGCCTCGCGATCGACCTGCCGCTCGACGAAGCCCTTGGCGTCGGCCTCGATTTCCCGGAGCTCTTCGCGAACCGCCATTTCCGCGCGGTGGCTATCGAACGACCAGCCGCGGCGCAGCGCCTCGACGTACGAAGCGAGGTGCGGGAGGGATGGCTCGACGAGGATCATCGTGTCCCGCCGTGGTCGGCTCCCTGGACCGCGACTCTCAATGCTTCGTCGTCGCGGGCGCCTGCAGGTGCACGCCGCCGAAGAACGCCTCGCACTCCGCGGCGGGCAGCGGCGGGCTGTAGAAGAAGCCCTGCATCTCGTCGCAGTCGTTGTGGCGCAGGAACTCGTATTGCGCCTCGGTCTCGACGCCCTCCGCCACCACCTTGAACTTGAGGCTGTGGGCGAGCGAGATGATGGCGCATGCGAGGATGCCGTCGTCGGGGCTGCCGGTCGCCTCGATGTCGCGCACGAACGAGCCGTCGATCTTGAGCGCGGAGAGCGGCAGGCGCCTCAAGTAGCTCAGGCTCGAGTAGCCGGTGCCGAAGTCGTCGAGCGAGAGCCGCACGCCGATCGCGCGCAGCATCTGCAGCGTGTTCACCACGCTCTCCACGTCGTGCATCACCATGCTCTCGGTGAGCTCGAGCTCCAGGTACTCGCTCATGCCGGTGGAGACCATGATGTCGCCCACGATGCGCACGAGACCGCCGGTCCACAGCTGGCGCGAGGAGAGGTTCACCGAGATCACGAGCGGCGCGAAGCCGCGGCGGCGCCACTCGCGTCCCTGCGCGCAGGCGGTCTCCAGCACCCACTCGCCGATCGGCACGATGAGGCCCGTTTCCTCCGCGAGCGGGATGAAGCGGTCGGGCCTCACGAGGCCGCGCTCCGGATGCTGCCAGCGCACCAGCGCCTCCACCCCGTCCACCAGGCCGGTGCGCATGTTCACGCGCGGCTGGTAGTGCAGGATCAGCTCGTTCCTCTCGATCGCGCGGCGCAGGCTGTGCTCCATGCTCAGGCGCTCGTTGGCGATCTCGTTCATCTCCGCGGTGAAGAAGTTGAACGTGCTGCGTCCCTGCGACTTCGCGCGGTACATCGCGGCGTCGGCGTTCTTGAGGAGGGTGTTGGCGTCGGTGCCGTCGGTGGGATAGATGGTGATCCCGGCGCTGCACGAGATGTTGAGCTCGTGGCCGCCCACCATCATCGGCTCGCCGATGCGCGCCATGATCCGGCGCATGCTGCGGAAGATGAGGTCCTCGCGCGTCTGGTCGTTGAGGATGAGGATGAACTCGTCGCCGCCCAGGCGCGCCACCGTGTCGCCGTCGCGCACCGAGGCCTGCAGCCGCTCGCCGATGCGCCGCAGCACCTCGTCGCCGTAGTCGTGGCCGAGGCTGTCGTTGATCACCTTGAAGTGGTCGAGGTCGATGAACACCACCGCGACCGAGCGCGGATTCCTCTGCGAGATGCACGCCTGCTTGAGGCGGTCGTTCAGCAGGTGCCGGTTGGGCAGGCCGGTGAGCGCGTCGTAGTTTGCCTGGCGCTCGAGCTCCTCCTGGTAGCGCTTGCGCTCGATCGCGTACTGCATGGCGCGCAGCAGGAGCTCCCGGTCGATGCGGCCCTTCACGAGGTAGTCCTGGGCGCCGCTCTTCACCGCGTAGAGGGCGAGCGTCTCGTCGTCGTTGCCCGAGAGCACGATGATCGGCACCTTGGGCGCCTGCGCGTATACCTTCGCGAACGTCTCGATGCCGCTGGAATCGGGCAGCGTGAGGTCGAGGAGCACCAGCGCCGCGCTCTCGCGCGAGAGCGCCTCGAGGCCCTGCGAGAGGCGGCCCACGGAGCGCAGGTCGAAGGCGCCCTCGGCGTCCTCGACCAGCATCTCGCGGATCAGCCGGGCGTCGCCCGGGTTGTCCTCGATCAGCAGGACCGAGTGCGGCGCTTCGCTCACCGGGGCAGCGTCGCGATGGTGAGCCAGAAGCGGTCGATCGACTGCACGACGACGATGAACTTGTCGAGGTCCACGGGCTTCGTCACGTAGCAGTTCGCGTGCAGGTGGTAGCTCTTCAGGATGTCCTCCTCGGCCTGCGACGTGGTGAGGATCACGACGGGAATGGTCTTCAACGACGCGTCGCTCTTGATCTCCGAGAGCACCTCGCGCCCGTCCTTCTTCGGCAGGTTCAGGTCGAGGAGGATCAGGTCGGGCCGCGGCGAGTCGCCGTACTTCCCGCGCCGGTGCAGGAAGTCGAGCGCCTCGACGCCGTCCTTGGTCCAGTGCAGGTTGTTGTAGACCTTTCCCTCGCGCAACGCTTCCTGCGTGAGCCGGTAGTCCCCGGCGTTGTCTTCGACCAGCAGGATTTCCACGGGCGGCGATTCCTCGGTTCTAGTGAGCATGGGTTTCCTCCTTCATCGGGATGGTGAAGAAGAACGTGCATCCCTTCCCCGGCCGGCCCTCGACCCAGATGCGCCCGCCGTGACGGTCGACGATCTTCTTGCAGATCGCGAGCCCGATCCCCGTGCCGGGATATTCGTCGCGAGTGTGCAGGCGCTGGAACATCAGGAAGATCCGCTCGGCGTACTGCGGGTCGAGCCCGATGCCGTTGTCGGCGACGGAGAAGAGCCACGCGCCGTCCTCGGCCCGCGCCGAAACGTGCACGCGCGGGTCCCCGGCGCCGCGGAACTTGAGCGCGTTGGCGACGAGGTTCTGGAAGAGCTGCACGAGCTGGCCCTCGTCGCCATGGACGGTGGGAAGCGCATCGTGCGTGATCGTGGCGGCGCTGCGCTCCTGGGCGCCGCGCAGGTTCGCGAGCGCCTTGGCGAACGCCGCCTCGCCCGGGACCGCGCGCAGCTCGCGCCCGCGCGTCCCCACGCGGGAGTACGCGAGCAGGTCCTCGATCAGCTGCTTCATGCGCGCGGCGCCCTCCACGACGTAGGCCATGAATTCGCGCCCGCTGTCGTCGAGCTTCTCCTTGTAGCGGCGCTCGAGGAGCTGCGTGTAGCTCGAGACCATGCGCAGCGGCTCCTGCAGGTCGTGCGAGGCGACGTAGGCGAACTGCTGCAGCTCCTCGTTGGAGCGCGCCAGCTCCTTCGCCTTCGCCTCGAGCTCGGCGTGCGCGCGGCGCAGCTCCGCCTCGGCCTCGCGCCGCGCCATGAGCATGCCGATCTGGCGGCCGACGCCCAGGCCCAGGTCGAGCAGCCAGTCGTCCTGCGCTCGCGGCTCGCGCGAGTAGAACTCGATCGTGCCCAGCACGCGCTCGCCCAGGCAGATCGGCAGCGCGAACGCGCCGTGCAATCCCGCCGCGAGCGCGAGCCGGCCGCGCGCGAAGTCCTTCTTCTCCGCGACGTCCTCGACCCAGATCGGGATGCCGGTCTTCAGCGTCCTGCGGATGATACCGACGTTGCCCGGCACGAAGGTGGCCGCGGCGCTCGCCTCGAGGAAGCGCCGGATGGCGGGATCTTCCTCGGACCAGTACTCGATGCAGTGCAGCCGGTTCTCGCCCTCGTCCAGGCTCCAGCGCGCGCCGCACGCCCAACCGAAGCGGCGGCACATCTCCTCGATGATGCCGGTGATCGCCTCGGCGACCGTCTGCGCATGGCCGAGCAGCTCGCCCACCGAATGCTCGATGCCCTGGCGACGCTCCGATCGCACGCGCTCGGTGATGTCGATGATCGTGCCGATGAGGCCCGCCACGCGTCCTTCGGCATCGCGGAACGTCGCCTTGTAGTAGATCGCGTGGTGGTGCCTGCCGTCGCGCGTGCGCAGCTCCACCTCGTAGGACTGGTTGCCGGGGTTGGCCCACAGCTCCTCGTCCATCGCGCGATGGCGCGCCGCGACGGCTGGGCTCTCGGGATAGAGGTCCGCGACCCTGGAGCCCACGATCTCGGTGCGCGCCACCGAGAAGAAATCCTCCCAGGCCTGGTTCACGCCGAGGTAGCGGCCGTCGCGCGCCTTGTAGAACACCGGCACCGGCAGGACCTCGATCAGCTCCTGCGTGATGTGCAGCGCGTCCTCGGGCCGGGGATGGTCCCCCTCGAGCACGGCGAGGATCGAGGGCAACTCGGCACCCGGTGCATTCAAGGTTCGGCCTGTCTCGCGTTCGCAGGGAAGCTGCGGGGCATCTTAACCCGTTTTAAACGGCCGCTCGTTTCATCGGGGAGCCCGCCTTTCGCTGCGGGCCGACGAAAGGAGTGGCCATGTTGGGGTTTCGAGTCCTTGCTGTCCTCGCCCTGTGCGCGGCGGCCGCCTGCGCCCACGCGGTCGGTGGCATGGCGGACGTGCAGGTATACGACCGCGCGAGCGGCCGGCCGCTGCCCGTCTACTGGCACGAGGGACGGCCGTACGTGGTGGGCAATCCGGGACGCGAGTACCGGATCGTGGTCGCGAACCGCCGCGGCGAGGACCTGCTCGCGGTGGTCTCGGTCGACGGCGTGAACGCGCTGTCCGGCGAGACCGCGGCCGCGAGCCAGGGCGGCTACGTGCTGGGCCCGTGGCGGCGCGTGGAGATCGACGGCTGGAGGAAGAGCCTGGACCAGGTGGCCGCGTTCTACTTCACCTCGCTCGGCGATTCGTACGCCGCGCGCACCGGGCGCCCCGCGAACGTCGGCGTGATCGGCGTGGCGCTTTTCCGGCGCGCCGCACCGCCGCGCCCGCGCCGGCAGGACATCGCGCCCGAGGCGAAGGACGCCCCCTCCCCCGAAAAGGGGTCAGATTACTTTTCCCGGGAAATGGGCTCGGGTTCCGTTCCCCGGGCGCCTTCCCCGACTTTGCAGGCGAAGCGCACCGCGCCAGCCGCTCCGGGCATCGCCGCGCCGCTGGGCACCGGGCACGGCCGGCGCGAGGATTCGCCCGTGCGCTACGTCGACTTCGAGCGCGCGAGCGAATCGCCGGTGGAGACCATCGCGCTCTATTACGACAGCTACGCCAATCTCGTCGCGCAGGGCGTGATCCCGCGGCGCACGTGCCTGCGTCGACCGGATCCGTTTCCCGCGCGTTTCGTGCCGGATCCGTCCTGAGGCGTGAGCGCCGCCGCCCTCGCGCGGCCCGTCCCCGTACACTGTGCGGGAATGGAGCCGGCCGACGAAGAGCTCATGCTTACCTATGCGAAGGGCGAGGCGCGTGCCTTCGAGGCTCTCTATACGCGGCACAAGGGCGCGCTCTACCGCTTCGTGCTGCGCTCGACGAAGACCGCAGGCGAGGCGGAGGAGCTCGCGCAGGAGATCTGGATGCGCGTGATCGGCGCGCGCGCCTCCTACGAGCCGCGGGCGAAGTTCACGACCTGGCTCTTCTCGATCGCGCACAACCGGCTGGTGGACCACTGGCGCGCCCGGGGCCTCGCGCTGGTCTCCCTCGACGATGCGGATGGCGACGATCCGCCGGAACCGGCAGCCGGTCCCGAGGCCGAACCGCAACGCGCGCTCGAGGCGGCACAGCTCGCGCGAAGGCTGGCCGATGCGATCGCGGCCCTGCCCTTGGCGCAACGCGAGGCGTTCCTCCTGCACCAGGAGGGCGGCCTTACCGCCGCCGAGATCGCGCGCGCGACGGGATCGAACGAGGAGGCGGCGAAGAGCCGGGTGCGATACGCGATGAGGAAGCTGCGGGAAGCGATCGGCGATGAGTGAGCCCGACGACCGCGTGGAGCGCGCCTACCGTTCGCTCGCGCGCGAGGAGCCGCCGGCCTCGCTCGACGCTTCGATCCTTGCCGCCGCGCGGCGCGCGGTGGCGCGGCCTTCGCTCGCGCGCCGATGGGGCGTGCCGCTCTCCGCCGCGGCGGTGCTCGCGCTCGCGATCGGCGTCACGCTCGAGATGCAGCACGAGAGGCCGGGGATCGGGGTCTCCGCGCCGGCGAGCGAGAGCGCGGCCACGCCGGAGGTGAAGCGCGAGATGGCCGCCCCGTCGAGCGCGCCCGAGGCGAGGCGCGAGCCGGCGCTCGCGGCGCCTTCCCCTGCGCAGGCGGACGTCGCGAAGCAAGCGCCGCGCGCGCAGTTGGCGCCGTCGATCGAGGCGGCGCCGGCTGCACCCGCCCCGCCTGCCGCCGCCGAGGGACGCCTCTTCGCACCCACCCCGAGCATGGCGAAGCGTTCCGCCGCAGCGGGGGCCAGCGCGGACACGCTGTCGGCGCCCGCGAGCCCGGCCGCCCAGCTGGAGAGAATCGCGAAGCTTCGCGAAGAGGGCCGCGACGCCGAAGCCGATCGCGCGCTCGAGGAATTCCGCAAGCGCTTCCCCGCCTACCGGATCGACGATGCGGCGTGGCAGCGCGTGAAGCCGCGCTGATCAGCCGCTCGCCCGGGGCTCGCCGAAGGTCGCGTGCGGATGCCGCGCCGCGAGCGCATGGAGGAAGGCGCGCGGCTCGGCCGGCGAGATCACGACGACGCGCGAAGGAGTGCGCAGCACGACCGCGCGGTCCGGGCGCGTCACGAACGCACGATAGTTCCCCAGCGCGCGGCTGCGGAAGAGGCCCGAGATCGCGAAGAGCCCGCCGTTGCCGAACACGCGGATCGAGCGCTGCATCGCCTGCGGGTCGTGCCAGGCGCGCTCGAGCCCGTCGAGCGGGATGCGCGTGGACCAGAGCAGCCGCTGCACCTCCAGCCGATCGCCCTCGATGCGGTAGCCGCGGACCACGAACAACAGCGCCGCCGCGATGGCGATCGGCGGCACCACGACGAGGAATTTCGCGATCGCGCCGGGCGTCGTCGCGCCCTGCGGCAGCGTTGCCCACAGCGTCCCGGCCACGACCGCGAGCAGCGCCACCGCGCCGAGCGACGCCGCCTTGAGCCGCGGCGCCCACGGCGCCGCATCGAACCGGATCATCGCGCGAGCCTCTTGCGAAGGAACGGCGCGCCGAGGATATCAGGTCACCAAGGGGCGCGATCGATGCGCAGCATCCCTTCGGTCTCGTGAGCGGCGGCCAGGCGCGGCTCGTGCGCCGCGAGCAGGTCGCTCCTCGAGATGATGCCGATCACGCGCCGCGGATGCTCGCGATCGACCACCGGCAGGCGCCCCACGCGTTCGCGCACCATGTGGTCGGCCGCCTCGCGCAGCGTGTTGTCGGGGTACGCCACCGCGGGAGAGCGGTGGATGATGCGGCACACGGCGAAGTCGTGCGGGTGCTGGGCGGCGTAGATGTCGCGCCGCGTGACGATGCCGAGGAGCGTGCCGTGCGCATCGATCACCGGGAAGCCCTGGTGCGTGAGGCCCGCGCCTCCCGCCTTGAGCTTCGCCCGGATCGCATCGAGCGGCTCGTCCGCCGCGAAGGTCACCACCTCGCGGCTCATGACGTCGTCCACCCGAACCTGCGAGAGGAAGTCCACGGCGTATTCCGTCCGCACCACGGTGCCGCGGCGCGCGAGCTTCTCGGTCATGATCGAGTGGCGCATGAGCAGGTGCGATGCGAGGTACGCGGCGCTGCATCCGGCGAGGAGCGGCAGCAAGCCGAGCGGCTGGCGCGTCGTCTCGAACGCGAAGACCACGGAGGCGAGCAGCGCGTGCGAGGCGCCCGCGAAGATCGCCGCCATGCCGACCAGCGCGGCGACGTGCGGATCGACTCCGAGCGAGGGCACGAACGCGAGGGCCCCCGCGCCGATCAGCGCGCCCAGGCCGCCGCCGATGGTGAAGAGCGGCGCGAGCGTGCCGCCCGAGGTGCCGCTGCCCAGATACACGGACCACGACACGAGCTTCAGCACGACGAGCACGAGGAGCGCCCGGCCGAGGATGCCGCCGGAGAGGATCGCGTCGATGTTGGTGTAGCCGACGCCGAGGGTGCGCGGCTCGAGGAGCCCCACCGCGCCCACCACGATCGCGCCGAGCGCGGGCCACCACATCCAGTGCACCGGGAGCTTCGCGAACGCGTCCTCCAGGCGGTAGACGAGCCGCGTGATCCCCACCGCCGCGATGCCGATCGCGACGCCGAGGACGGTGTAGAACGCGAGCGCCTTCCAGCCGGGCTGCTCGATCTGCGGCAGCGTGAAGACCGGCGCGCTTCCCACGAGCGCCATGCGCGTCGCGGTCGCGGCCGCCGAGGCGAGCGCGACCGGGATGATCGAGCGCGCGCGATATTCGAAGAGCAGGAGCTCGACCGCGAGCAGCACCGCGGACACCGGGCTTCCGAAGGTGGCCGTCATGCCCGCCGCCGCGCCCGCCGCGAGCAGCGTCTTGCGCTCGTCCGCGGTGACGTGGAAGACCTGCCCGACGATCGAGCCCAGGGCGCCGCCGGTCGCGATGATGGGCCCCTCCGCGCCGAAGGGTCCGCCGGTGCCGATCGCGATCGCGGCCGAGAGGGGCTTCAGGAACATCACGCGCAGCGGGATCCGGCTCTTGCCGTACAGCACGCGCTCCATGACCTCGGGGATGCCGTGGCCGCGGATCGCCGCCGATCCGAAGCGCGCCATGACGCCCACGACGATCGCGCCCGCGACCGGCACCAGCGCCGACCATGCGCCGAGGCGCTCGATCGAGGGCGCCGAGAACTGCGTCGAGTAACGGCCGTAGTAGGCGAGATTGGTGACGAGGCCGATGAGCCGCGTGAGGATCACCGCGATCACCGCGGCGGCGATCGCGACGCACACGGCGACCGCGGAGATGAGCACGACGCGCGGGCCGACCGCGACCGTCTCGTGGGGCGCCTGCACCGAAGCGAGCGCCGGCCCCATGCTGGGGGCTATGGGGAGCCCTTCGGTGGTCGACGCTTCCTCGAGGGGATGGGCCCGGGAATCACTCTCGGGCACGCGTCCCCCGTTTCTTCCTCGCCGCCGGCCGCGCGGGCGCGGACTCCTCGAACAGGAGCGGGGGCCTGCCGCCCTCGATGCCCGCGGCGCGGATCCATTGCTCGAGCGCCGCCGCGAGCGTGCGCAGCCGCGCGGCCGGAAGCTTGCCCAGCCCCGCCACGAGCTGCGACTGCACCGTGACGGGCGCGCGGCGCAGCGTCGCGCGGCCGCGGGCCGAAAGCGCGATCTCGGCGCGCCGCGCGTCCGCCGGGGAGGCCTCGCGCGTCACGAGGCCGCGCTCCACGAGCCGGCTCACGACCACGGAGACCGAGCTCTGGTGGGTGAGCGTGCGCGCGGCGAGCTCGTTCATCGAGCGCGCCGGCGCCTCCGCGAGCTGCTGCAGCACGAAAAGCTGCGCACCGGTGAGCCCGATGCGCCCCTCGACGGCGTGCGAATTGAGGCGCAGCGCCCGGACGATGGAGCGCAGCGCATCGAGCGCGCGGGCGCCGTCCTCGCGCCTCACGGGCACGATGCGCGCGCGGCCGCCGCCCGCAAATCGGAAATCGTATGGAATCCCATGGAATCGGCCATTTTAGCGGCTGGCGCGCGCCGGCGCAACCCGCCGGACGGCCGTCGCCTCGAGTTGCCGCTTCTCCGCGGCGAGCGGGGCGCCGGTTCCCCTTCCGCGGCAGCGCCCGGAGCTACCTCGCGGCGAGGCCGGCGAAGAACGAGAGGACCATCACGCCGTTGTAGGAGGCGTGCAGCAGCACCGAGGGGACGAGCGAGCGCGAGAGCGCGCGGATCGCGAGCGTCGAGAGGCCGAGCCCGGTGATGGCGGCGATCGCGGGGACGTACATGCGCGTCTCCGGAAAGTGCAGCGCGACGAAGACCAGCGTCACCACGGCACCCGCGGCTCCCGCGCCCCACGAGCGCGAAAGCCCGGTCCACATCACGCCGCGGAAGACGAACTCCTCCACCGGCGGCGCGATCGCGACGGCGACCAGCACCCACAGCGCGACGGCCCAGCCGCCCGCGTTCAACGCATCCAGGATGGCGCCGGGATGGAACTCCTTCGGAGGCGGGAAGACCGCGAAGAGCGCGAGGAACGCGACGCCGAGCGCGGCGCCCCAGACCACGGCGAAGGTCCGCACGCGCTTCGTCGCCCCCGACCAGCCGATCGCGCGAAACAGCCCCGGCTCGCGCCGCGCCGCCCGCTTCGCGAGCCAGTACGCCACGACGGCCGCGCCCATCATTCCCGCCACGCCGCCCCCGATCACGATCGTGCGGTTCAGGTCGACCGGAAGCGCGGGATGCCGCCCCAGGCCATGGCGCGCGAAGTAGGCGACGCTCGCGGCGACGCCCACCATGAGGCCGATGGCGAACTGCACGCCGAGGTAGGAGGCGAAGATGAGCCATGCCCGCGCGGCGCCCATGCGCCACGGCGGCTGCGATGCCTGCGCACCGCTCGCTTCCTCGATCGTCATCGACGCGCCTTCGGCATTGGGTTCGCCGAAGTCTAGCCTTTGTTGCGTTCGGCGCGCTCGCGCAGCCGCTCCTCCTGCGCGCGCAGCTCGGGCGTGAGCTCGCGGCCGAAATCCTCGGCCTCGAAGATCTGGCGGATCTCGACCTCGCACTCCACGCCCGGGTGCGGGCTCGGGCAGCGCTTCATCCACTCGATCGCCTCCTGCCGCGATTTCAGCTTCCAGATCCAGAATCCGGCGATCAGCTCCTTCGTCTCGGGGAACGGGCCGTCGACCACGGTGCGCTTGCCGTCCGTGGAGAACTTCACGCGCGCGCCCTTCGAGCTCGGCTGCAGCCCCTCGCCCGCCTGCATCACGCCGGCCTTCACCAGCTCCTCGTTGAAGCGCCCCATCTCGGCGAGCAGCTTCTCGTCGGGCATCCTGCCCGCCTCCGAATCCTTCGTCGCCTTCACCATCACCAGGAATCGCATGCTCGCCTCCTCACGAATGGAATGAACGTCCGGCGGACTTGCGCGACGCCTTGTAGGCCACGCCGTCGACCTCGAGGTCGCGGCACGGCCTCACCTCCACCGTGCCGAGCGGAGCGCTCGGCAGGCGCGCGGCGACCTGGATCGCCTCGTTCAAGTCGCGCGCCTCGATCACGTAGAAGCCCGCCACCATTTCCTTGGTCTCGGCGTACGGGCCGTCGGTGAGGTTTGGCTTGCCGTTCCTCACCCGCACGCACGTCGTCGCTGCGGCCGGCTGCAGCGCCTCGGCCTCGACGAAGTGCCCGCCCTCGAGCAGCTCCGCGTTGAGCCGCAGGTGCCGTGCGTTGAGCTCGTTCATGTCCTTCTCCGGCATCGCCGCGAGCTCGCTTTCGTCCAGGTAGATCAGGCAGAGATATCGCATCGGGTCGCTCCGTTGGGCCGCGAAAATCGGCGTTCCGGGGAAAGGTCGAAAGAGCGGGAGCGATTTCGACAAGCCCCACGGAAATCGTTTCCTACAGTTGCGCGAGCCGGCGCTCGAGGAACCGGCGCTGCGGCTCCTGCGACGTGAGCTCGAGCGCCTTGCGGTAGGACGTCCGCGCGTCCGCGGCCCGGCCGAGCCGCCGGCAGAGCTCCGCGCGCGCCGCATGGGCGAGATGGTAGTCCGCGAGCTCGCCGCGGGCGAGGATCCCCTCCACCAGCGCGAGCCCGGCCTGCGGCCCGTCGCGCATCGCGACCGCCACCGCGCGATTGAGCTCCACGACGGGGGAGGGCTGCAGGTCGAGCAGGACGTCGTAGAGGCCGATGATCTGCGACCAGTCGGTCGAGCGGGCGTCGGGCGCTTCCGCGTGCACCGCGCCGATCGCCGCCTGGACGCTGTAGGGGCCGAAGCGGCGCGAGGCGAGCGCCGCCTCGACGAGCTTCACCGCGTCGGCGATCTGCGCGCGGTCCCACAGCGAGCGGTCCTGGTCCTCGAGCAGCACGAGGTCGCCCTGCGGCGAGCTGCGCGCCGCGCGCCGCGATTCGTGCAGCATCATCAGCGCGAGGAGGCCCACGGCCTCCGGCTCGGGCAGCAGCTCGACGAGGAGCCTCGCCAGGCGGATCGCCTCGGCGGACAGGTCGTGGCGCGTGAGCGCCGCGCCCGAGGATGCGAGATAGCCCTCGTTGAACACGAGGTAGATCACGCGCAATACGCTCTCGAGGCGTGCCTCGAGCTCGCCGCGCCCCGGCACCTCGTAGGGAATGCGCGCGTCGCGGATCTTCGCCTTGGCGCGCACGATGCGCTGTGCGACGGTGGGCGCGGGCACGAGGTAGGCGCGCGCGATCTCCTCGGTCGCGAGGCCGCACACCTCGCGCAGCGTGAGCGCGACCTGCGCCTCGGGCGCGAGCGCCGGATGACAGCAGGTGAAGATGAGGCGCAGGCGGTCGTCCTCGACGCCCCCGGACTCGCCGGGAAGCGCGGGATCGGCGATCGCCTGCACGCGCTCCAGCTCGTCCTCGTCGAGCGCCACCTCGTACTTCGAGCGGCGGCGCAGCCGGTCGATCGCCTTGAAGCGGCCGGCGGCGATCAGCCATGCGCGCGGATTTTCCGGCACGCCCTGCGACGGCCATTGCTCGACGGCGGCGACGAAGGCCTCGTGCACCGCCTCCTCGGCGACGTCGAAATCCCCGAGCTGGCGGATCAGCGTGGCGAGCACGCGCCGCGACTCCGCGCGATACACGGAATCGACGACGGCGGCTATGTCGGCGGGTTCGGCGAGCGGCATCCGTCGATTCTTGCACGGCGAGCCGGGGGCTCCCATGGATGAGCTTTTCTCGTGCATCGCGAGAAAACAAATCGTTTGTTGCAGTGCAGCATAGCGCCTACATTCAGCCTCATCGGAAACACGAGGATCGGCACGTGGACTACAACGACATGAAGTGGATCGAGCAGGCCGAGCTGGATACGCTGGTGCGCGAAATGCGCGCCGAGCGCGACCGCGACATCAAGGAACGCATCGCCCGCGCCGCGAAAGCGGTGGCGAAATTCTTCCGCGTCTTCGCCGAAGCGGTTCGCGAAGCATACGAAGCCGAGCGCATCCGCTCGTCCTCGCAGGCCGACTCGGCGATGCGCCGCTGGGCGAACCGCTACTGATACCGAGACCCGGGGTTCGAGCGCCCTACCCCGGACGGACGAGGCGGCCCTAGGCGGCCTTGGCCTGAGGGGCGGCGGGCAGCGGCGAGAGCGCCGCCGCCACCGCCTCGTCCACGTTGTCGAGCCACACGAACGCAAGCTGCTCGCGCGCGTCGGCGGGAATCTCCTCCAGGTCGCGCCGGTTGCGCGAGGGCAGCATCACGGTGCGGATGCCGGCGCGCAGCGCCGCGAGCACCTTTTCCTTGACGCCGCCGATCGGGAGCACCAGTCCGCGCAGGCTGATCTCCCCGGTCATCGCGATGTCGCTCCTCACCGGCCGCCCGGTGAGGAGCGAGACCAGCGCGAGGAACATGGCGACGCCCGCGCTCGGGCCGTCCTTCGGCGTCGCCCCGGCGGGCACGTGGACGTGGATGTCGGACTTCTCGAGCATCTCGGCCTCGATGCCGAGCTGGGCCGCGCGCGCCTTCACGAGCGTCAACGCCGCCTGCGCGCTCTCCTTCATCACCTCGCCGAGCTGGCCGGTGAGCGTGAGCCTGCCGCGGCCCGGCGTGCGCGCGGCCTCGATGAAGAGGATGTCGCCGCCCACCGGCGTCCACGCGAGTCCGGTCGCCACGCCCGGCGTCGCGGTGCGCATCGCGACTTCCGCCTCGAAGCGCTTCGGCCCGAGGATGCCCGCAAGGTCCGCCTCGTCCACCTTCACGCTCTGCGCCGCGCCCTCGGCGATCAGCATCGCCGCGTGCCGGAAGGCGTTGCCGATCTCGCGCTCGAGGTTGCGTACGCCCGCCTCGCGCGTGTAGTCGTGGACGATCGACATCAGCGCGCCATCGGTGATCTCCACCTGCTCGGGCGTGAGCCCCGCGGAGGCGAGCTGCCGCGCGACGAGGTAGCGGCGCGCGATCTGCAGCTTCTCCTGCGCCGTGTACCCGGGGAGCTGGATCACTTCCATGCGGTCGCGCAGCGGCCCGGGAATCGTGTCGAGCACGTTCGCCGTGCAGATGAACATCACGCGCGAGAGGTCGTACGGCACCGCGAGGTAGTTGTCGCGGAAGGTCGAGTTCTGCTCGGGGTCGAGCACCTCGAGGAGCGCGGAAGCCGGGTCGCCATGGAAGCCGCCCATGCCGAGCTTGTCGATCTCGTCGAGCATCATCACGGTGTTGCGCGTGCCCGCCTTCTTCATCGCCTGGATGATGTTGCCCGGCAGCGCGCCGACGTACGTGCGGCGGTGGCCGCGGACCTCGGCCTCGTCGTGCACGCCGCCCAGCGACACGCGCTGGAACTTGCGCCCCGTCGCCTTCGCGATGCTCTGGCCGAGCGAGGTCTTGCCGACGCCGGGAGGACCCACGAAGCACAGGATCGGGCTCTTGCCGTTCGGGTTGAGCTTCCTCACCGCGAGATATTCGAGGATGCGGCGCTTGATCTTCTCGAGGCCGTAGTGGTCCTCGTCGAGCACGCGGCGCGCCTGGGCGACGTCGATCGGCGGCTGCGGCTCCTCCTTCCACGGCAGCTCGGTGAGCCACTCGAGGTAGCCGCGGATCATCGAATGCTCGGCCGCGGCTTCGGGCATGCGTTCGAGGCGCTTCAATTCCTTGCGCGCCTGCTTCTCGACCTCCTCGGGCATCTTCGCCTCGGCGATCGCCTTGTCGAGCTCCTCGGCTTCGGCCGTGCCCTCGTCCTCCTCGCCCAGCTCCTTCCGGATCGAACGCATCTGCTCGCGCAGGAGCGCCTTGCGGTTCGCGTCGCCGATGGACTCGCGCGTCTTCTGCTCGATGTCGCGCGACACCTTGAGCGCCTCGATGCGGTGCGACATGAGCTCGAGGATGCGGTCGAGGCGGGTCTTCAGGTCGAACGTCTCGAGGAGCTGCTGCTTCTCCTCCGCGGAGATGTCCATCATGCCGGCGATGAAGTCGGCGAGCTGGGAGGCGCCTTCCACCGCCTGGAACGCGGCCAGCATCTCCTCGGGCACCTGGGGAAGGAGCTCCATGATCTCCGCGGCGCGCTGGCGCAGCGCGTGCGCGCGGCCCTCGACCTCGGCTCCGGTGTCCTTCGGCTCCTCGATCGCCTGCACCTGCGCGACGTCGAACGGCCAGCCCTCGAGGAACTGCAGCACGCGGAAGCGCTGCTGGCCCTTGCAGATGGCGTAGTGGGTCGCGTCGGGGCCGGTGATGTAGCGCAGCACGTTCGCGCTCGTGCCCACCCAGTGCATGTCGGCGGGCTTCGGCTCGTCCACGTCGGGCTTCGACTGCAGCAGGATGCCGAGCGGGCGCTGCAGGCGCACCGCTTCCTGCGCCGCCGCACGCGAGCGCTCGCGGCCCACGGCGAGCGGCACCACGATGCCGGGGAAGAGCACCATGTTGCGCACCGGAAGGATGATCATCGCGTCGGGCGGAAGCGGGCGCACCTCGCGCTCGGACGCGGGCGCCGATCCGGCAGAGGCCGCGTCGCGCGCGGCGCCCTCCAGGGAAAGGGTCCGGGAATCGTTGTTCAGGGTCGGTGAATTCATGGCGTTCCTATGCGGCCTTGCGCAGGCGAAGGATCAGGCAGCCGTGGATGAGCTCCCGCGACACGGCCTCGAGCCGCGGCCAGGGAAGGGCGATGCGCCGCTCGAAGCGCCCGTAGGGGATCTCGAGCTGGCGCACGGCATGGCGCGAGCCGCGCGCGAGCGGAAGCGGCCGTTCCGCGCGCACCACGAGCGCGCCGGGCTCGCTCGCGAGCTCGACGTTCTCGGCCACGACGCCGGGAAGCGCGACCACGACGACCACCTCGTCCTCGTCCTCGAAGACGTCGGCCGGCGGCTCCCAGACCGCCGATTGCGTGCGCGCGGAGCCGGCGAGGCGAAAGAACTGCCGATGCATGCGCTCGGCCTGTTCGAGGAAATCGCAGGCTTGCGCCCACATCCAGTCGGTCGGGTCGTTTCTGCGGGACATGGCCTTCACTCGGTCTGCGTCGGGAATCGGAGGGGTAGACAGAACCGTGAGGGGAAGGTTTGTCCGCCGCCAAATCCGGCGCATCGAATGCCGGCCGGTCGGAGACGCTCCCCCTCTCGTTCTTCAAATGGTGGCGAAGGCCGCCCGATCAAGAAGGGGCAGGCCTGGCGCCGCCCGACGGCCGCAACCGAGGACGGATGCAACGGATTTTGACACGATGTTATAACTGCGTTAAACTTCACTCCATGAGGCTTACTATCCGCAGAATCGGCAACTCCCTTGGCGTGATCATCCCGAAACCCGGTCTCGAGAAGTGGCGTGTGGGCGAGGGGGATGAGCTCGAACTCAAGGAGGATCGAATCGTGCCCGCCAGAACGGGTTTCACGAAGTCCGATCTCAACGCATTGCGGTTGGAACGAGCCCTCGAGATCGTGCGACGGTTTACCCCGCGCGAAATTCGAGCGAAGGGCCTTGCGAACCTGTATCGCTGGAAGGCGAACGGTACCTGGTGCACGGCGTACGGCGACTGGGAAACGATCCTCGAGGATCCCGATGACGGCCGCTTGTTCGCGGCGATGTTGGGGCGGGATGAGAATTCCGTGCGCTTGCGCCAATCCGCGCCGTACATCGGGCTATTGCCGGCTGATGTCGTAAGGGAAATGAATGAAAAAATGGCAGGTTGATCATCTGCTGCGCGCCGCGAAAGACATCACCGGCGAGGACAAATTCATCATCGTCGGAAGCCAATCCCTTCACGGCAAGGGGATCGAGGTCGACCGGCTTCTCGTTTCGATCGAAGTCGATATCTACATTCCCGACAACGAGAAGAAGACGGAGCTTCTGAATGCCATCGGGGAAGGGTCGCCGTTCCACGAGACGCATGGCTATTACGCCGACCCGGTCGACGAACGCACCGCGATCTTGCCGAAGAAGTGGAGGGGGCGTCTTGTAAACCTGTCCGCCGGCGATACCAACGGCGCCAAGGGACTTTGCCTGGATCCACACGACATGGCCGTCTCGAAATATATCGCAGGACGCGACAAGGATCTGGCACTGCTCGAAGCTCTGGTGGCCAATGGACTCCTGGGCAAGGACACGCTTCTCAAGCGATTGAACGACACGCTGACGGATGAGAACAGAAAATCAGCGGCCAAGGGGCGCATCGAACGCCATTTTGCCGACGCTCAGGTCGCCAAGTCGAAGTCATCCAAGCCGTGATCGAGCTGCTGAAAGCCGACGTTAAGGTCGAGGCGCGCTTCATCGGCGCCGCGACGTTCGGGGCGCCGTGACGAAAATTCCGCATTTCCCCGGCGGCGCATCCGCTACCGCGCGGACGCGATCCCGGCGCATGCTGGTCTCTGCACTGCAGACCAAGGCGAAACATGAACGAAGACTACGGCGCTGCCGGACCGATCCTCGGAATCGTCCTCACCGTGATCGCGCTCGCGATCATCGCGATGGCCTGACGGCCGGCCGCACCCGGAACGGAAGTCCGCCTGCGGAAGCGGGCGGCTTCTACGCCGTCGGGTACGTTCCCTGCACCAGGATGTCGCGCCCGACCTGCCGGATGTCGGTGCGGCCGCAGAAGGCCATCGTGAGATCGAGCTCGCGCGCGACGAGCTCGAGCGCCTTCGCGACGCCCGCCTGCCCGTACGCGCCGAGCCCGTAGACGAAAGCGCGGCCGATCATCGTCCCCTTCGCGCCCAGCGCGATCGCCTTCAGCACGTCCTGGCCGGAACGGATGCCGCTGTCGACCCACACCTCGATCGCGGAGCCGGCGACATCCACGATCGCGGGCAGCGCGCGAATCGCCGAAGGGGCCCCGTCGAGCTGGCGCCCGCCGTGGTTGGAGACGATGAGCGCGTCGGCGCCGCTGTCGCGCGCGCGGCGCGCATCCTCCGGCTCCATGACGCCCTTCAGGATCAGCTTCCCGCCCCAGCGCTTCTTGATCCACTCCACGTCGCCCCAGTCGAGGCTCGGGTCGAACTGCTGCGCGGTCCACGCGAAGAGCGACGACGGATCGGTGACGCCCTTCGCGTGGCCGACGATGTTGCGGAACGTGTGGCGGCGCGTCCCCATCATGCCGAGCACCCAGCGCGGCTTGCCGAGCAGGTTGAGGATGTTGGGAAGCGTCGGCCTGGGCGGCGCCGTGAGGCCGTTCTTGAGGTCGAGGTGGCGCTGCCCGAGGATCTGGAGATCCAGCGTGAGCATGAGCGCCGAGCACTTCGCGGCCTTCGCGCGGTCGATGAGCCGCTCGGCGAAATCGCGGTCGCGCATCACGTAGAGCTGGAACCAGAACGGCTTCGTCGTGTGCGCCGCGACGTCCTCGATCGAGCAGATGCTCATCGTGGACAGCGTGAACGGAACGCCGAACGCTTCGGCCGCGCGCGCCGCATGGATCTCGCCATCCGCGTGCACCATCCCGCACACGCCGATCGGCGCCAGCGCCACCGGCATCGCGACGTCCTCGCCGATCATCTTCGAGGCGATGCTGCGTCCCTCGAGGTTCACCGCGACGCGCTGGCGCAGGCGGATCGGCTGGAAGTCCGCGCAGTTCGCTCGCAGCGTGCTCTCGGTCCAGGAGCCCGCCTCGACGTAATCGAGGAACATGCGCGGCACGCGCCGGCGCGCGACCTCGCGCAGGTCTTCGATGCAGGTGATGACGGCCATTCCGATCCCTCGGTTGCGGGGCGAACGCGCAATTGTGACAGCTTCGGGAATGCACGGCAGCCGCGAGCCCGGCACGCGCGCCGCATTTGCCTTACGATGCCGCCTTCGGCCCGCCGCACTGCGCGGGCCTCCGCGTCCAATCCAGGGAGAACAACCATGAAACCCCTCGCCCGCCTCCTCGCCGCCCTCGCGATCCTCGCGAGCGGCTCGGCCTTCGCCCAGACCGTGATCTGCTACAACTGCCCGCCCGAGTGGGCCGACTGGGGCACGCAGCTCCGGATGATCAAGGAGAAGACCGGCATCACGGTGCCGCAGGACAACAAGAACAGCGGACAGGCGCTCGCGCAGCTGGTCGCGGAGAAGGCGAGCCCGGTCGCCGACATCACCTACCTCGGCGTGACCTTCGGCATCCAGGCGAAGCAGGACGGCGTGATCCAGCCCTACAAGCCGGCGCATTTCGACGAGATCCCGGCGGGCCTCAAGGATCCCGACGGCTACTGGTTCACCATCCACTCGGGCACGCTCGGATTCATGGTCAACGTCGACGCGCTCCGCGGCAAGCCGATCCCGAAATCGTGGAAGGACCTCACCAAGCCGATCTACAAGGGAATGGTCGGCTACCTCGACCCGGCGAGCGCCTTCGTGGGCTACGTCGGCGCGGTCGCCGTGAACCAGGCGATGGGCGGGAACCTCGACAACTTCGACAAGGCGATCGAGTGGTTCAAGGAAGTGAAGAAGAACGACCCGATCGTGCCCAAGCAGACCTCCTACGCGCGCGTGCTCTCGGGCGAGATCCCGATCCTCCTCGACTACGACTTCAACGCGTACCGCGCGAAGTACAAGGACCACGCGAACGTCGCCTTCGTGATCCCCGCCGAGGGCACGGTGGTGGTGCCCTACGTGATGGCGCTCGCGAAGAACGACCCGAACCCGGCGGCGGCGAAGAAGGTGCTCGATTTCCTGATGTCCGACGCGGGCCAGGCGGTGTGGGCCAACGCCTACCTGCGGCCGGTGCGCGCCTCCGCGATCTCGAAGGAAGCGCAGGCGAAGTTCCTTCCCGCCTCCGAATACGCGCGCGCGAAGGCGGTCGACTACGGAAAGATGGCCACCGCCGAGAAGGCCTTCAGCGAGCGCTACCTGAAGGAAGTGCAGTAGGTTGGACGCGGCGGCACGCGACAGCCGGCGGGCGCTCGCTACTCGCGGCGCCCGCGCTCGCGGTCTTCGCCGCGTTCTGGCTGCTGCCCATGGCGCGCCTGGTGAGCGTCGGCGCCTCGGGACCCGATGGCGCGCGCGCCTACCTCGCGGTGGTGACGAACCCGCGCTACTTCCGCAGCCTCGTTTCGACGGTCGCGCTCTCCGCCGGCGTCACGGTCGCGACGCTGGCGATCTCGCTCGTCGCCGGCGTCTTCCTGCAGCGCAATCGCTTCCCGGGGCGGGGGCTGCTCATGTCGCTCATGACGCTGCCGCTCGCCTTCCCCGGCGTCGTGGTGGGATTCATGGTGATCCTGCTCGCCGGGCGCCAGGGATTCATCGGCGACGTCTCCTCGTGGATCTTCGGCGAGAGGGTGGTGTTCGCGTACGGGATGGGCGGGCTCTTCCTGGGCTATCTCTATTTCTCGATCCCGCGCGTGATCCTCACCATCATGGCCGCGGTGGAGAAGCTCGATCCCGCGCTCGAGGAGGCGGCGCGCTCGCTCGGCGCCTCGACCTGGCAGGTGACGCGCGACGTGGTGCTGCCCGCGCTCGCGCCGGCGATGATCTCGTCGGCGGCGATCTGCTTCGCCACCTCGATGGGCGCCTTCGGCACCGCGTTCACGCTCGCGACCCAGATCGACGTGCTGCCGATCACCATCTACAACGAGTTCACCAACTACGCCAACTTCGCGATGGCGGCCTCGCTTTCCATCGTGCTCGGCGCGATCACGTGGGCGGCGCTCGCCGGCGCGCGCTCGCTCGCGGGCTCGGGCGTGGCGGCGGCGGCATGACGGCGCGGCCCGCGCGCTACTGGCTGCAGCTCGCCGCCACGCTCGCGATCTGCGCGTTCCTGGTGGTGCCGGTGTTCATTTCGATCCTCGCCGGCGTCACGCAGAATTTCTTCGTCGGCGTGAAGAGCGGCCTCACGCTGCGCTGGGTGGCGCAGGTGTGGGGCCTCTACAGCGACACCATCTGGCGCTCGATCGGCATCGCCCTCGCCTGCCTCGCCTGCACGGTCGTCCTGGGCGTTCCGGCCGCCTACTCGCTCGCCCGCGCGCGCAGCCGGCTCACGCGCTGGATCGAGGAGCTGCTGGTGCTGCCCGTCGCCGTGCCGGGGCTCGCCACGGCCCTCGCCCTGATCCTCCTCTACGGCACGTGGCGCGAGTTCCGCGCGAGCTGGCTCTTCATCCTCGTGGGGCACGTGCTCTTCACGCTTCCGTTCATGGTGCGTTCGGTGCTCGCGGTGATGATGCAGGTGGACCTGCGCGCGCTCGAGGAGGCCGCCGCGAGCCTCGGCGCCTCGTTCCCGCGGCGCTTCGCGACCGTGGTGCTGCCCAACGTGCGCCCCGGCATCCTCGCCGGCGCGCTCATGGTGCTCACGCTCTCGATGGGGGAGTTCAACCTCACCTGGATGCTGCACACGCCGCTCACCAAGACCCTCCCGGTCGGCCTCGCCGACAGCTACGCCTCGATGCGCCTGGAGATCGGCTCGGCCTACACGCTGGTGTTCCTCGTGATGGTGGTGCCGCTGCTGGTGGCGATGCAGTGGGCGGCGGCGCGCGCGGAGCTCAAGGGCGCGGGGCGGACCTGATGGCGGTCGCGATCCGCGTCGAGAATTGCGCGAAGACGTTCGCCGACGGGACGCGCGCGCTGGAAGCGATCTCGCTGGAGATCGCGGCGGGGGAGACGGTCGTGCTGCTCGGCCCCTCGGGCTGCGGGAAGACCACGATGCTGCGCATCATCGCGGGGCTCGAGTCCCCCGACGGCCGCGGGCGCGTGCTCTTCGACCACGAGGACGTGACGGCGCTTCCGATCGAGAAGCGCGGCGTCGGCATGGTGTTCCAGAGCTACGCGCTGTTCCCGAACATGACCGTCGCGCAGAACGTGGGCTACGGGCTGCGCGTGCGCAACGTCGCCCGCGAGGAGCGCGAGAAGCGGGTCGCGGAGATGCTCGCCCTCGTGGACCTCGAGCGCTTCGGCGCGCGCCGCGTCGACCAGCTCTCGGGCGGCCAGCGCCAGCGCGTGGCACTCGCGCGCGCGCTCGCGATCCGCCCGCGCGTGCTGCTGCTCGACGAGCCGCTCACCGCCCTCGACGCGAAGCTGCGCGAGCAGCTGCGCATCGAGATCGACCGGCTCCTTCGCGGCCTCGGCATCACCGCCGTGTACGTGACGCACGACCAGGCCGAGGCGATGGCGCTCGGCGACCGCATCGTCGTGATGGAGCGCGGGCGCATCGCGCAGGCGGGGACGCCGCAAGAGATCTACTACCGTCCCGCCACGCCCTTCGTCGCCGACTTCATCGGCACGATGAACCGGCTCGCGGGCGAGGTGGTCGCGGGGCACCTGGTGGTCGACGCGGGACGCGTGCCGCTCGGCGCGATCGAGGCGCGCGAGATCATGTTCCGGCCCGAGGACGTGCGCCTGGTCGCGCCCGGCGAGCATCACCTGCGCGCGACGGTGGTGTCCTCGTTCTTCCTCGGCGACCACACGCGCCTGGTCCTGGACGTGGGTGCGGCCGCTCCGCTCATGGTGGAGACCACCGAGCGGCGCACGTGGCCGCGCGGCGAGACCGTGCACCTCGCGATCGGCCGCGACGCGATCCTCGCGGTGCCGGGAGCGGCGCCATGAAGCGCTTCCTCCTCGCGCAGGTGAGCGACATGCACATCAAGGCGGGCGGGAAGCTCTCGTACCGCGTGGTGGACACGGCAGCGAGCCTCGCGCGCTGCGTTCGGCAGCTCGGCTCGCTCCCGCAGCGTCCCGATGCCGTGCTCTTCACCGGCGACCTCGCGGATTTCGGCCGTCCGGACGAATACGACGAATCTCGGCCGCCTGCTCGCGCCGCTCGCGATGCCGGTGTTCCTGATGCCCGGCAACCACGACGACCCGGCGAACCTGCGCGCGGCGTTTCCCTCGCACGCGTACCTGCGCCAGGGCGAGCGCTTCCTCGATTACGCGATCGACGATTTCGCGCTGCGCATCGTCGCGCTCGACTCGACCGTGCCGCGCCAGGGCGGCGGCGCGCTGCGCGACTCGCAGCTCGCGTGGCTCGACGCGACGCTCGCCGCGGCGCCCGGCAAGCCCACCCTCGTCGCGTTGCACCATCCGCCTTTCCGGACCGGCATCGGCCACATGGATCGCCAGGGCCTCGCCAACCCTGAGGCGCTCGAGGCGGTGATCGCGCGCCACCCGCAGGTCGAGCGCGTGGTCGCGGGGCACGTGCACCGCAACATCGTCGCGCGCTTCGGCGGCACCATTGCCTCGACCGCGCCGAGCCCTTCGCACCAGGTGGCGCTCGACCTCGCCGACGACGCCCCGTCGCGCTTCGTGATGGAGCCGCCCGGCTTCCAGCTGCACCTCTGGCGCGAAGGCGGCGGCGTGGTCACCCACACCGCCGCGATCGGCGATTTCGCCGGGCCCTACCCGTTCTACGAGAACGGCAAGCTCATCGACTGAGGGTCGGCCCTGGCCGGTCGCATCGGCGCAGGACATGGCCGCGGTGCTTCCGGCATCACCCGCCCAGCTCGGGGTAGCGGCGGAAGATGCCGTCGTTGTTGAACGCAAGGCGTCGCTTCGACGCGACGTAGCGCCGGATGCGCGGCCGCGCGAACACCGCGTCGTGCAGCTTCGCGAGCCGCGGCCGCCCGCCGAGCGCCTCCCGCGTGGCGTTCGGAAAGGCGTACGAAAGCCCCGCGATCACCTGCGCCATCGACAGGTCCACGTAAGTGAGCGAGTTGCCCACCATCCAGGGACCGCGGCCGCGATTACGCTCGATCACGCGCTCGAAGTAGCCGAGGTACCTGGGCAAGCGCGAAGCAAGGAACTCCGCGCTGCGCCGCCTCGCCTCGGGCTTCTGGTCCTCGTAGTAGAGCGTCCCGCCGAGCGGGTGGTGCGTGTCGTGGATCTCGACGACGAAGTCGGCGATCGTGAGCTGCAGCTGGTGCACCCAGAGCTTGCCGGCGGCATCGCGCGGCGCGAGCCCGAGGCGCGGCCCGAGGAAGAGCAGGATGTTCGCCGTCTGCCCGATGATGCGCCGCCCGGCCTCGAGGAACGGCGGCGCGAAGGGCGGACGCCCGACGTCCTCGCCCTGCAGGAAAGGCATCAGCGCCGCCACGCCGCCGCCCTTCTCCTCGGGCACGAGCGCCATGTCGACGTAGCGCTCGCCCGCCTCCTCGAAGGCGAGCCGCACGAACTCGCCGCGGCCCTGGATGCCGGGCCAGTAATAGAGCACATAGTCCATCTCGCGGGCCTCCTCTTCGGGAATCGGTCGGTTCAGTCTAGACTGTGCGCCCATGAGCGCGACCGCGAAGGCCGTTTCCCCCGAGGATGCCGTCGTATCCGCCGAGCGCCGCGTGCGCGAGCGGGTGACCGCGTGGCGGCGCGATTTCCACCAGCATCCCGAGCTCGGCAACCGCGAGTTCCGCACCTCGAAGGTCGTCGCAGGCCACCTGCGCTCGCTCGGCCTCGAGGTGCGCGAGAAGGTGGCGCACACCGGCGTGATCGGAGTGCTGCGCGGCGCGCGTCCCGGTCCCGTCGTCGCGCTGCGCGCCGACATGGACGCCCTCCCGGTCACCGAGGAAGTCGACCTCCCGTTCCGGAGCACCGTGCGCGCCGAATGGAACGGCGTGGGCTGCGGCGTGATGCACGCCTGCGGCCACGATGCGCACACCGCGATCCTCATGGGAGTCGCCGAAGTGCTCGCGGGAATGCGCGAGCATATCGCCGGCGGCGTGAAGTTCCTCTTCCAGCCGGCCGAGGAAGGCGCGCCCGAGGGCGAGAAGGGCGGCGCGCAGCTCATGATCGAGGAAGCCTGCATGGAGGACCCGAAGGTGGGCGCGGTCTTCGGCCTGCACGTGACCTCGAACCACCACACCGGCACGATCGGCTACCGCCCGGGGCCGATGATGGCCTCGTCCGACGAGCTGCGCGTGTTCCTGCGCGGCGTGCAGACGCACGGCGCGATGCCCTGGCGCGGCGTGGACCCGATCGTCGTCGGCGCGCAGGTGGTCGTGGGGCTGCAGACCATCGTCTCGCGGCGCATGGACATCACGAAGGAGCCTTCGGTCGTCACGGTGGGCGTCTTCCAGGGCGGCAATCGAGTGAACATCATTCCGGACGAGGTGAGGCTCGAGGGCACCATCCGCACCTTCGACGAGACGCAGCGCGGCGACATCCACGAGCACGTGAAGCGCATCACCGAGATGATCGCCGCGGCCGGCGGCGCGAGGGCGCGCGTCGACATCGAGCGCGGCTACGACGTGGTGGTGAACGACCCCGCGCTCACGCAATGGAGCCTCGCCACGCTCGGGCGCGTCGCGGGCGAGGGCAACGTGCGCATCGTCGACAAGGTCTGCGGCGCCGAGGATTTTTCGTTCTACCAGAAGGTCGTCCCCGGCTTCTTCTTCCGCGTCGGCTGCACGCCGCCCGATCGCGACCTGCGCAAGGTCGCGCCCGGACACAGCCCGCGGCTCTTCGTGGACGAGGACTGCATGCCGATCGGCGTGCGCGCGCTTTCCTCGCTCGCGCTCGATTGGCTCGCCGCGAACGGTTGAGGATTTTCAGAGGAGCAACGATGCCATCGTCGAACGTCGATTCGTCCATCGCAGCTTCCGGCGCGCCCGACGCGCGCCGCTGGTCCTGGCTTCCCGCGATCGGCACCTGGAAGTACCACGCGCTGCTCCTCGCGCTCGGCATCCTCGTGCTCGGGCCGCTGGCGGGCGTGACCGCGTCGTACATGAACTTCTCGCTCGGCTTCTTCATCGGCGGCCAGGTGCTCGCGGGCATCCTCGGCTCGACCGTCACCTACGGCTACGGCCCCGAGGGCAAGCACGGGGCGAACTACATCCAGACCGCGGCGGCCTCGGTCGCGAGCCTGAGCGCGATGGGCGTGCTGGTGCAGGCGATGGTGTGGATGGGATTGCCGCAGCCGCCGGTGTGGCAGCTGATCCTCTATTTCCTGTGCATCGGCATGTTCGCGGCGGGCCTGGGCATGCTCTACACGCCGATCCTCGTCGACCGGATGCAGCTCACGTTCCCGTCCGGGCTCGCGGTCGCCAACATCCTGCGCGCGCTCACCGATCCGGTGCTTTTGCGCCGCTCGGTGAACAAGCTCGGCACCGGCATCGGCATCGGCATCGCGACCGGCCTCGCGGGCCCGAAGATCGCGCTCCTCAACGCGATCGAGTTCTCCGCCTCCACGTTCGGCGCCGGCATGGTGGTCGGCGCGCGCATCGGCATTCCCGCCATCTGGGGCGGCCTCATCAGCGTGGCGCTCACCCCGTACTTCGTCGCGATCGGCTGGCTGCAGCCGGGCGACCCGTTCCGCAAGATCACCTTCCTCATCGCGCTCGGCACGATCATGGGCGCGGCGGTGATCGACGTGAGCCTCGTGCTGTGGGAGGCGGCCACGCGCCTGCAGGGCGCGCGCGGAACCGGCGGCCGAGGCGGCCGACTGGAAGCGCGTGAACTCGCGCAAGCTCATGCTGTGGGTCGCCGCATGGGCCGTGGCGGTGGTCCTCGCGGGACATCTCGTGCTCGCGCAGCCGGTCGGCTTCCTCGTCCTCGCGATCGCGCTGGTGTTCGTGTTCGCGATGGTGAACGGGATCTCGGTGGGCGTGAGCGACAGCAACCCGATCTCCTCGGCGTTCGTGGTGTCGGTGGTGATCATGGCCGCGCTCGGCCTCAAGGACCCGATCGTGGGGCTCATGGCCGGGAGCATCCTGCTCATCTCCACCAGCACCGCGAGCGACATGCAGCAGGACCGCTCGACCGGCTGGCGCCTCGGCACCAACCGCGTGATGCAGTTCCGCTACCAGGTCGCCGGCATCCTCATGGGCGCGATCATGGGCGTCGTGTTCGCGAAGCTCTTCATGGCGGCCTATCCGGTGCTGCTGCAGGACCAGACCGTGATGAAGGCCTCCGAGCAGCCGGCGAACTGGAGCTCGGCGATGACCTACAAGTTCGTCGGCGTGCTGCGGAGCCTCACGCAGCCGCAGCCGGGGCAGATCACCGCGATCTGGGTCGGCATCGCGGTGGGCTTCGCGATCCAGCTTGCGCGCAAGGTCATCAAGGCTGCCGAAGGTTACCGGCGCTTCGTCGCGAGCGGCCGTGCAGGTTTCGCGACCGACTTCGCGATCGACTGCTTCGTGCTTCCGTCCCCCTACGCGCTCTCGTTCGGCGGGTTCGTGAACCTCAACACTTCGGGCTGGTTCGCGGCGGGCGGCGTCGCGTCGAGCGCATTCAATACGCTGTTCAAGCCGAAGCCCGGAGCGGGCGGCGCGGTGCCCGAGGACATGAGCGGCACGTCGCTCTTCGGCGGCGGTCTCATCGCGGGCGACGCGCTCGCCGCGCTGGCGATCGGGGTCGCGGGGCTGCTCTCGACGGTGCTCGCGCGCTAGCCCCGCACCAGCGCCGCGCGGCTCACGCGAGCCGCGCTCAGCCGGCGACCGGCCCCGCCCGCAGCATCGCGAGCACGCGCTCGGTGATGCGGTCGCAGCGCGCGCCGGCGAAATGGAAGGCGTTGTCGAGCGCGAGGTCGAGCTCGCGCGAGAGGGATTCGCGCAGCAGGCTGCGCGCGCGGAAGAATCGGGTGCGCACGGTCGCCTCGGGGATGTTCAGCACGCTGGCGGCTTCCTCGACCGAGAGCTCCTCGATCGCGCGCAGCACGAACACGGCGCGGAAGGCATCGGGAAGCGCATCGATCTTCGCTTCCATGATGCGGCGCGATTCGGCGCGCAGCGCCTCCTGCTCGGGGGTCCTGCCGTTCTCGTCCATGACGTTGTCGTGAGCCTCCCTTCCTTCCGCGAGGTCTCCCGCGAGCGGGATCACCTGCGCGGCGCGCCGCGAGCGGCGCAGCCGCCCGAGCGCCTCGTTCACCGTGATGCGCACGAGCCAGGTGGAGAGCTTCGAGTCGCTGCGGAACGCGTCGATGCCCCGGATCGCCTTGAGGTAGGCCTCCTGGACCGCGTCCTCGGCTTCCGCGTCGTCGCGCAGGATGGCGCGCGCGGTGCGGAAGAGCGTCTGGTTGTGGCGCTTCGTGAGCAGGCGGATCGCCGCTTCCTCGCCGCCCGCGACGCGCCGGGCGAGCTCGGGGTCGGAGATCTTCGGATCGATGCCGGCGATGCGGGCCGCTTGCGTCATGGTTCGTGTCCCCTGGGTCGACGCATTCGATGAATCGCGGGGCGCGGCCGTTCCCGCCTAGCCGGAGTTCCTCAATCCCGCCGCCAGGCCGTTGATCGAGATGTGGATTCCCCGGCGCACGCGGTCGTCGGCGGCGCCGGCGCGGTGGCGCTTGAGGAGCTCGACCTGGAGGTGGTTCAGCGGATCGAGGTAGGGAAAGCGGTTGCGGATGGAGCGAGCGAGCGAGGGGTTCGCCTCGAGGAAGCGGCCGGCGCCCGTGATCGCGAAGAGCGTGCGCACGGTGCGATCGAACTCGCCGCCGATGTGCGCGAAGACGCGCTCGGCGAGCGCCGCGTCGGCGAGGAGCTCCCGGTAGCGCGCCGCGACCGAGAGGTCCGCCTTCGCGAGGAGCATGTCCATGTTGGAGAGCATGGCGCGGAAGAACGGCCATTCGCGCCACATGCGCGCGAGGAGCGCCCGCCCGCTCTCCCCGTGGCGCACCAGATAGGCTTCGGCGGCGGAGCCGAATCCGTACCACCCGGGAAGCATCACGCGGCACTGCGCCCACGAGAACACCCACGGGATCGCGCGCAGGTCCTCGATGCGCTTCGAGTTCGTGCGCGAGGCCGGGCGCGAGCCGATGTTGAGCTCGCTGATCTCGTTGATCGGCGTCGTGGCGCGGAAGTACTCGACGAATCCCGGCGTTGCGTAGACGAGGTCGCGGTACGCGCGCATCGCATGCTCCGAGAGCTCGTCCATCGCGGCGTGGAAATCCTCGTGCGCGTCGGCCGGCGCCTCGTCGAACGTCGCGCGCACCGTCGCCGCGAAGAGCGCCTCGAGGTTGCGAAAGCCGATGTCGCGATTGGCGTACTTCGCCGCGATCACCTCGCCCTGCTCGGTGAGCCGCAGCTCTCCCTGCACGCTGCCGGGCGGCTGCGCGAGGATCGCGTCGTAGCTCGGGCCGCCGCCGCGGCCGACGGAGCCGCCGCGCCCGTGGAAGAAGCGCAGCCGCACGCCCGCCTCCCGGAACACCTCGACCAGCGCCACCTCCGCCTTGTAGAGCTCCCAGCTCGAGGTGACGTAGCCGCCGTCCTTGTTGCTGTCCGAATAGCCGAGCATCACTTCCTGCGCGTCGCCGAGAGAGCGCACCAGCGAGCGCGCGGCGGGGATCGCGAACCACGCGCGCATCGTGGCGGGCGAGCGCTGCAGGTCGGCGATGGTCTCGAAGAGCGGCACGATCTGCAGCCGCGAGGTCGGCCGCTCGCCGGGCGTGACGAGGCCGGCCTCCTTGAGCAGCACGGCGACCTCCAGCAGATCGGAGACGCTGTCGGTCTTGGAGATCACGTACTGGCGGATCGCCTCCTCGCCGAATCGGTCGAGCGCCGCCGCGGCCGCCTCGAAGATCGCGAGCTCGCCGCGCGCGACGTCCGAATAGGTGACGAAGGCGCTGCGCAGCGGGCGCGGCGAGGCCAGCTCGGCGAGGAGCAGTCGCTGGCGCTCGGCCTCGTCGAGCGCGAGGTAATCCGCGGTAACGCCGGCCGCACGCAGGAGCTCCGCGACCACCGCCTCGTGCACGTCGGAGTTCTGGCGCAGGTCGAGCGTGGCGAGGCGGAAGCCGAACGCGGAAACGGCCTTGCGCAGCGCGCGAAGGCGTCCGTCGGCGAGCAGGCCGTTGCCGCCCTCGCGCAGGCTCGCGTCGATGGTGTCGAGATCCGCGGCGAGCTCCGCGGGACCGGCGTACGGCTCCGCGGCGCCGACCGCGGCACGGCGCGGAACGCGCAGGCCGAGCGCGCCGACCGTGGCATCGAGGCGCGCGTAGACGCCGCTGATCGCGCGGCGATAAGGCTCGTCGCCCCGATGCCGCGAGCGGTCGGGCGAGCGCTCCGCGAGCGCCTCGAGCGCCGGCGAGATGCGCGTGAGCAATCCCGAGAGCGGCAGCTCGGCGCCGAGCGCATGGGTCCCGTCGAGGTAATGCCCGAAGATCACCTCGGCCTGGCGCCGGAACGCTTGCTCCAGCATCTCCGCGGTGACGAAGGGATTGCCGTCGCGGTCGCCGCCCACCCAGCTTCCGACCGCCATCAGCGCCGGCATCTCGGGGCGCGGGCCGTCGCCGGGCAGCGCCGCGACCGCGTCCTCGACCTCGGCGACGAGCGCCGGCACCGCATCGATGAACGTGTAGTGGAAATAGGCGATCGCATTCTCGATCTCGTCGGGCACGCCGAGCTTCACCGCGCGCAGCACGCGCGTCTGCCACAGCGCGCCGATGCGCCGGCGCATCTCGAGCACGGCGTCGTTCACCTCGGACGGCAGCGCGTCGGCGGAATCGGCGCGCGCGAGCGCCGCGGCGATGGCGATCTGCCCGTCGAGCGTGCTCTTGCGCTGCACCTCGGTCGGGTGCGCCGTGAGCACCGGCTGCACGCGGATCCCGGCGAGCCGCTCGCGCGCGCCCTCACGGCGCAGCCCGCGCGAAGCCGCGTCGGCGAAGAGGCCGCGCAGCGTCGAGGCGAGCGGCGGCGCGCCCTCGCGGCGGTTGTCGCGATGGCGGCGGATGTGGTGGCGGTCCTCGGCGATGTTCGCGAGCACCGAGAAATAGCTGAACGCCCGGACGACGGCTACCGCCTCGTCGCTCGTGAGCGCATCGAGCGAGCGCGCGAGCGCCTCGCGCGAGGCGGTGTCCTCGAGCCGGCGGCTCGCGACGGCGAGGCGGCGGATCTCCTCGATGCGCTCGAAGGTCGCCTCGCCCTCGTATGCGCGGATCGTGTCGCCGAGGAGGCGGCCGAGCAGCCGGATGTCCTCTGCCAGCCGCGCGTCCTTGTCGTGTCGATCGTTCATTCCTGCGAGCTTACCGCATCCACCCCCTCCCTTTGGCGCACAGGTGAGAGCGCTCCGCGCACCAAAGAGCCGGCGCCCCGAGGCGCCGGAAATTCCCTAGCGGGGAGAGTCCTTCAACGCACCCGGTCGATCTCGACGGCCGCGGTGACGGGCGACGAAGGCAGCGCCTCGATGCCGAGGAGCGCGGCATCGTGCAGGAACCAGGCGCGCCGGTTCCAGCCCGGCGGCAGGGGCGCGACGGAGCCGTCCGCTTCCACGCTCACGTGGAGCGGGACGCCGAAGCACTCGAAGGATTCCTGCGCCAGCGCCGTGTCGATCGCCATGGACGCAGTGTCGTAGCTTTCCGGCGACCTGCGTGTCAGACGGGGCCGTTCCCGTTGTAGGACGGCGCCGCATCGCGCAGGTGGGCGCAGATGCGGGCGATCACATTGCGGCGCGAGCGCCATTGCGAGAACGTATGGTCCGCGTCGGCGATCGCCTGCAGGCGGATGCGCCCATCGCGCAGCGCCCGCGCGGCCGTGAGTCGCGCGCCGGCGAGCAGGATGTCGCGGCCCGGATCTCCTTCCGAGACGAAGAGCGTGAGCCTGCGGCGCATCGCGAAAAGCCTTCGCAAGTCCCGCGAAAGCCGCGGACCGCGCTCCGGCACGAACGCCTCGAGGAAGGCATTGAGCCACGCATGCGCCCGGGTTCGCGCCTGCGAGGCGAGCACCTCGGCCAAGCGCGCGAAGTTCACCTCGCCGCGCGCGAGCTTCAGCCACCGCCGCCAGTCGCGCATGGAGCGGCGATACTGCACCATGTCCTCGAACTTGCGCGAGGTGTCGAGGCTCATGCCCTCGATCCAGTAGAACTGCATCGGGTTCACCATGACGATCTCCTCGATGGCATCGTCGGCGAGCTCGAGGCCGGCATGGAAGACGGCATGCGCGCCGGAGCACAGGCCGAGCGCGATGAAGCGCCGGTAGCCGTACCGGCGGCGCAGGAAGTCGATCGCGGCCTTGCCGTCGGCGAGCGCGTTGTGCGGATACGGATAGTTCTCGCGCGCGGGCCGGCGGTTCACGCTGTCGCCCAGGCTTTCGAGGTCGAAGCGCAGGCAGGCGAAGCCGAGCGCGGCGAGGTTGCGCGTGAGCTCGACGTAGAGTCGGTTCGGCCCCACGTGGTGCGCCGCGCCCGCGTTGAACACCACGACGGCGGGACGCGCGGCCGAATCGTCCGCGCGCGTGAGCACGCCGAAGAGATGCTGGTCCTCGCCGAAACGGCAAAGGCGCTCCTCGAGCCGCACGACGCACCCTTCGGCCGTGCGGAACGCAAGCTCGACCGACTCGCGCACGGGTGCATCGCTCGGCGGCGCGAGCGGCAGCGGCGCGCGCGCCGGCCGCTCGCCGCCCTCCACGAGCCACGACACGATGAGCCCGAGCGCGGCGTCGGGGACGACGGTGAACTGGTGCTCGGCCATCATGCCGGCCCATCCGGGCGCGCGCCGCTGCTCGTTGGCGATGCCGAGCGCGCTGAGGCGCTCGTTGAGCGAGGCATCGCTCGCCGCGTCGTCGCGACCCAGCACGAGAACGCGATCGCGCACCTGCGGCGGCGCGCGGCGCAGGTCCACCGCGGCGATGGCCTGCAGCGTCTCGGCGGTGAACACGAAGCCCGCGCTCTCCAGGGCGCCCTCGATGTCGCAGGTCTGCCGCTGCGCGGCGAGCGCGAGCGCGCGGAGCTCCCGCGCGTAGGCCGAGCCCTTGATGCACGGATTCCAGAGCACGAGGCGGTCGATCGCCGCGTCGGCCGCTGCGAGCGCGGCGAGCGTCGCGCCGAAGCGCACGCCGACCACGTGCACGCGCTCGCGGCCGCTCGCCTCGCGCGCGTGCGCGATCGCCGCGGCGATGCCCGCGCGCCACGCGCCGAGACGATCGGGATCGAGGTCGGTGCCGGGCGAGTCGCCGCTGCCCGGATAGTCGAAGCGCAGCGCCGGGATTCCCGCGACAGCGAGGCGATCGGCGAGATGGCGCAGGGACCGATGCGAGCGCGTGTACTCCGAGCCCGTCGGCGGGCAGATCACCGCGACGGCGTCGCCGCGCGGCGCGTCCATCGGCTCGTGGTACCAGCCGAAGAGGTGCTCGCCGCCGCAGGGAAAATAGCGCGGCGTGCGCCGTACGCTCGCCGCGTGCGCGAGCGCCGGCGCGGGCTCCTCCTCGAGCATCACCGCGTCGCGCTTCATGCCGCGCGGTCTCCCGCGTCGCGCGCTGCGCGCAGCGTCACCGGCACGGCGAGGTTCAACGCCTCGAGGTGCGCGCTGAAGCGCTCGCCCGCGTTCGCCCCCGGCCGGAACCGGATGCGCTTTTGGCTGCCCGGCGCGAGATGGAAATGGTTGTCGTCGGCAAGGAAGCCCGGCGCGCTCACGCACACCGCCTGCAGGAACGCGTCGCACGCGAGCCGCACCTCCACGTCGCCCGCATCGGTCCATCGCGCCTCCGCGCGCAGCGCGGCGCCCCGGCGCAACGCCAGGTTCATCCCTTCGGGAAAGTGGAAATCCTCGGCGAGCACGCGGCCTTCGGGATCGACGAGCCGCACGGCGATCGCCTCGTGCCGCGCGGGGCCGAAGCGGTAGGCCGCCGCGCTGTCGACGAAGAAGCCGATCATCGCCTCGGCGTTGAGCGTAAGCGTGACGCGGGCGGGGACCAGCACGCCATGGCTCGCGCGTTCCGTCGCGATGCCGTCGGATCGCCACAGCGCGAGCTCCACGGTGGCGGCGAGCGGCTCGGCCGCGTCGTTCACCACGTGGATCGCGAGGCCGTTCAGCCCCTCGTCGGTGACGTGGATCGCGCGCGGCGCCCAGGCGCGCTTGAGGTACCAGTACGCCGCCTTGGGACGTCCGCACGCGTCGACGATGCCCCAGCCCGCGCCGGGCACGAAGTCGCGATGCAGCCAGACGAGGCCGCCGCCGCACTCGCTCGGCGCCGAGCGCCACTCGGCGAACACGCGGCGCATGAGCTCGCCGGGCACGACGCGCGAGAGCGCGAAGTAACGCGTGAGGTCGCGGCTCCTCAGCGCCACCGGATCCTCGCCGAAGAGCTCGCGCAGGTAATGGTCGCGCACGTCCTCGAAGTCCCAGCCGGCCCCGTTGTCGCGCGGCTGGCGCGCCTTCCAGTCGGGATGGTGCGGCGCGGGCGCGGGGCCCCCGGGAAGGGCGGCCATGGTCTCCTCGTCGGGAACGTTCGAGAAGGCGAGGCATTCCGCGGCGAACTTGACCCGCGAGAGCCGTGCGTCCGCGAGAGGCCTGCGATAGGCGCCGACTCCGTAGTAGTGCGCGATGCCGCTCGCGGGATGGAACGGCAGCGCGCCGCCCCAGGGCGTCGCAGGAAAGTACGGCGCGCCCGGGTGGAGCTCGGCGCAGATCGCGGGCAGCCGTTCGGTGAAGATCGCGTTGAGCCAGAGCGAGGCCGGCAGCCCGAGCATCGCCGCCTGCTGCGCGACCTCGCTCCCGCCGCAATAGGCCGCGATGCACGGATGGGGGTGCAGGCGCGCGAGCTGCGCGCGCGCCTCGGCCTCGACCTCCGCGACGAACGCCGCATCGGAGGCGGGATAGTCGAGGTTCGCGAACATGAAATCCTGCCAGACGAGGATGCCCAGCTCGTCGCAGAGCTCGTAGAACTCGTCCGACTCGTAGACCATGGTGCCGGCGATGCGCAGCATGTTCGCGCCCGCGTCGCGCAGCGCCTCGAGGGCCGCGCGCAGCTCCGCGGGCGCTGCGCGAAGCGCGAGGAAATCGAGCGGCGTCCAGCACACGCCGCGGCAGAAGACGGGCGTGCCGTTCACGACGAAGCGCATGCGCCCGGCGGATGCGTCGAGCGCGAGCTGCCGGAATCCCACGCGCCCGCAATCGACGCGCACCCATTGCCCGGCCACGCGCAGCTCGATCGCGCACGACGCGAGACGCGGATTTCCATGCGTGTGCGGCCACCAGAGCGGCGCGCCGGGAATCGCAATCGCCCCGCGGAGCCGCGCGGGACTTCCGCCGTCCAGGGCGAGCGCGAAGACGCGATCGTCGATCCGCACGCGCGCCTCCTCGATCGCGCCTTCGAGCGGCGTCGCCTCGCAATCGACGGCGAGATGGGCAACGCCGTCCACGACGCCGGCGCGCACGCGCAGGCTTTCGATGTGCACGCGCTCCTCGCACTCGAGCGCCACGGGTCCCCACGGACCGACGGGATCGATCGCCGGCGTCCATCCCGGCATGCGGCCGAGGAGCGTGGTGCGGAACCAGCGCAGCTCCTGGCGTGCGACGAGCGCGCTCTTCCAGCGGCCGCGCGGACGCTTCTCGCCGAACGCGGCCTCGAGCGAGGCGAACCGGATCGCGAGCTCGTTGTCGTCGCGCAGCCGCCCGGCGACGTCCACCGCGCAGGGCCGGTGCATGTTGCGCGAGGCGAGGATCGGCTCGCCGTTCAGCCACACCTGCGCGAGCGTCGCGAGCCCCGCGAAGCGCAGCCGGTAGCGCGCGCCGGCCCTGCGCTCCCGCGCCGGGAAGCGAACGCGGTACCACCAATCGTCGCGGTCGTACGGCCCGGGCGATCGCGGATCCTGGTGCAGGCTCGAGGCGACGGTGCCCGGGACGCGCGCGCGCCGCCACTCGAGCCCGAGCGCGTCGAGCTTCGCGGGATCGGTGCAGGCGCCGGGCGCGGTGCGCGCGAATTCCCAGCCCTCGTGGATCGGCCACGACGTGCAATGGTGGGCGGCGTTCTCCTTCATGGCCCGTTCAGGCGCATCGCGATTGCAGCTCGCCCATCGCGGCGGACCATTGCGCGGCCATCGCGCCGATCGGGGCGAGCTCGAGGGGCTTGCCGCGCGCCATGGAGCGCGCGAGCTGGAACTGGAAGCGCTTGGCGGTCTCGGCGATGTCGCGCAACCGCGCTGCCGGCGCCTCGAGCCCTTCCACGCCGTGGCCGCCCAGCCAGCGCAGGTACGATTCCGCGAGCTCGAAGCATGCGCCGTACTGGCGCAGGTTCGCGAACGAGTACGCGTGGAAGCGCCCGATGTCGGAGCGCATCAGCCATTCGAGGTCGCGCTCGAGGCGCTCGCGGAAGCGCGGGAAGGGATTGTCGCGCGGCACGCGCGCGAGGTGCCTGCGAAGCAGCGGCCGCGAGGCCTCGGCGCAGCTCGGCGCCGCGCGGCGCGGCGAAGCCCGCGCGCCACTTCACGTACTCCACGTACGGCGGCAGCACGCGCTCGTGCGCGGGGCCTGCGACCTGGAAGGCCTCGCGGAAGTCCTCGCCCTCGAGCGCGAAGTAGCCCGCGTTGTGGAAATACCCCAGGCGCTCGCGCGCGACGTCGATCTCGTTCACGCCGACGGTGGTCTTCGTGTGCGCGAGGCGGTAGGCGGTGCCCGCGGTGTCCGGAAGGAACCACGAATCGAGCTCCACCAGCACCGGCCGGCCCGCTTCCACCTGCTCGGCGACGTGCTCGGCGAGCGGGCGCCAGATCGCGAGCTCCTGGAGGTCGAAGCCGTAGAGCTCGTCCAGGTCCGCGGCCGGCGGCTTGAAGAACGTCCACTGGTCGCCCTCGAAATCGATCGCGAGCGTGAAGGCGAGCATCGCGAGCGGCTCGAAGCCCAGGCCGTGCGCGAGCTCGATCGCGAGGTCGGTGTAGCAGTTGGTCTGCGCCCAGGTGCGGTCCTCGCCGTGGAGCGCGTGGCTCCGGTAGGCCGACGGATCGAGGGGCGCGATCGCGAGCCGGCGCGAATCAGGCGAGGGCCAGCACATCGCGTACCTCGCGCGGCCACGCGCCGGCGTCCAGGCCGTGGGTGCGGAAGAGCGCGAGCGCCACGCGCTCGAGGCCGAAGCCCACGCACGCGCTGTGCGCCACGGCCCCGTCGTGCGTGCGGATGTCGAAGGCGGCGCCGAAGTGGTCCAGGTGGTAGTTGCTCGAGCCGATCGCCGTGGGCTTTTCCTCGGAGCAGATCGGCACGACGAACTCGTACTTGAGGTTCTGCTCGCGCTGCATCGCCTTCTGCACCCTGCCGCCGCGGCCGAAGAAGGGATCGTTCGCGACCACGAGCTGCGTCGCGAGACCTACGGAGCGGAAGATCTCCTGCCCGAGCTCCAGCCACCGGTCGCGATGCGCGAGCGCTTCCCCGGGCGTCCCCAGCCGCACGAACTCGTGCATGCGGAAGATCTGCATGCGCGCCGGATCCCCCGAGGGCTCGTGGCGGAAGGCGAAGCCCTGCAGGTCGACGCGGCGCCCGCCCGGGGCAAGCGTTCCGGTCGCGGTGGGATAGAGCGGATAGCAGATCGCCGGGGTCATCATCACCTCGGCGGGCGCGAGGTCGCGGCTCCAGTCCTCGGCGCGCTCGAACCTTCCGAGCATCTCGCGATGCTCGCGATCGTCGCCCGCGAAGGTGTGCACCGAGCCCATCAGGTCGGGGAAGTTGCGGATGTGGTCGACCTTCTCGTAGTCCCTGCGGCTGAAGATCGGCGGGAAGCGCATCACTTCCGGCGCGAGCTCCGCGCCGCGCCGCGACACCAGCGCGTCGAAGCGCTCGATCACTCGCTCGAGCTCCCCGCCGCGCCCGTAGACCCCGCGGACGCCGGTGCGGATCAGCAGGCCGTGCGCGGCGAGCTCGTCGAGGAATTCGCGATAGCGGTCCTCGGCCGGGAGCGCCAGGTCGGTATGCTCGGTGTGATACAGGCACATCGCTTCAGCCCTCCCGCAGCGCGACCTGCATCGTCGCGTTCTGCCCGAGGATGCGGTCGTTGTTCACCATCAGTCCCGCGCCGATCGCGTCGCGCAGGTGGCGGCCCAGGGTGAGCTTCGAATCGTTGCGGTAGCCGGCGATGCCGCAGATCACCATCGCGCGCGCGACCACGTCGAGCACGAGCTGCGAGGCGTTGAGCTTGAGGTTGTTCACGCGGATCACGAAGCCGTAGCCGGCGAACGCCTCGGGATCTCCCTCGGCGAGGAGGTGCGCGTACTCGTCGCGCAGGCCATGCACCGAGGCGCGCATGCAGTCGAGGAGGAGGTCCGCCTCGGCGAGGCGCGTGGCGGAGATGGGCGTCGCGCCCGGGCTCTTGCGCGCCTCGGTGCGCACCGCGGCGCGAGCGCGCGTGAGGGCGTCGGCCGCGAGGCCCAGCCACAGCGACGACCACACGACGTGCGCGAACGGATGTTGCGTGCGGCTGTGGATCTCCGCGTACGGCACCGGCAGGATCTGCCGCGCGTCGCCGGCGGACTTGAGCGCGAAGCCGGGGCTGCACGTGCCGCGGAAACCGAGCGTGTCCCAGGCCGACAGCGGCTTCAGCTCGCAATCCTCGCGCCGCACGAGCACCTGCAGCTGGTCGTTGCGCGGCGCGTCCTCGGAGCGGCGGCAGGTGACGAGGATCGCGTCAGCCTCCGCGCCATAGGAGATGACGGGCGCCTGCTTCTCGAGCGCGAAGCGTCCGTCCTCGACTTTCACGGCGCAGAGGCTCTGGCGCGTGTCCCCGCCGATGCCGAGCTCGGTCGTCGCGGAGGCGAGCAGGAGCTGGCGAGCGGCAATTTCGCGCGCATAGTCGCCGAACCAGTCGGAGCCGAGCGCATGGTGCACCACGCACGCGGCCTGGATCTGGTGCATCGCGAAGATCATCGCCGTCGAGGCGCAGTACTGCCCGAGCGCCTCGCAGACGAGCGCGACCTGCGCCACGTCCAGGCCCAGGCCGCCGTATTCGACCGGGACGTATGCGCCGAGCAGCTTCTCCTCGCGCAGGGCCGCGAACGCCTCGCGTGGAAAGCGCGCCTCGCGATCGACGGCCTCGGCGTGGGCGGCCACGACCTCGCGGCCGAGCTGGTGCACACGTGCGAGGATCGGGTCGAACCCGCGCGCCGCGGGTTCGATCGCCCTGCGGGCGAGGATGCTGGTCATGGCGTCACTCCGTCAAGGACTGGGCGCTCGATTCGCCGCGCAGCTCGGCGATCGCCCCGGAGAGCGCGCGGATCGAGCCGAAGGTCTTGCGCCCCAGCATGCGGTCGAGGAATTCCACGTTGAAGTGCTCCTCGAGCGCGAGCATCAGGTTCACGGTGGAGAGCGAGGTGAGCCCCGCCTGGTACAGGTCGCTGTCGTCGCTCAGCTGCTCCACGTTCACGGGCAGGCGCGCGTGCTCGGCGAGGATCGATCGGATGTCGTGGGAGTACATGTCGTCGTGGCGATTCCGGATAACGATGGGTGCTTTCCGGAATGGTGACGGCGCAATGGGACGCGGCAGCGTTGCCCGGGCTCCTCCGCATGGACCATCTCGAACGATATCCGGCCACGCTCACGCAGGAAGACCGCACGTCCCGCGACGTCGGCGCTCGCCACGACGCACGCGGGAAATTCCGGCGGCGTCAGTAGCGGATGATCGGGTCGCGCTAGTCGTCGAACTCGCCGGGCCAGTCGTCGAGCTGCAGGCCCGGTGTTTCCTCGTCGCTCGACCAGCGGGCGTTGCGCCACGGCTCGTAATCCGCGACCGGGATTCCGTCCTCGTCGATCTCGAGGATGGGGGGAAGCTTGCTCCTGCGGGGTTCCACTCGGGCTTTCGGCTTCATGGCGAGTCTCTCGTGACGGGTGAATCTGGACCGAATCTAGCTCCTCGCCGCAGAAGCCGCCAGCCGGAAACCCGCATCCACCGGTAGGACATTTCCTCCATCGGGCGTCGGCGCGCGCGCACAGCGCCTCGGGGGAATCAACCGAGCGCGATGGCGGCCGCGGCGAGGGCGGCCACGGCGAGGACCGCGAGCTGCGTAGCGAGGACCGGATCGACGCGCCGCACGAGCACGTTGCGCGGGCTGGGCGTGGCGTCGGCATGCGTGCGCGCGAGCTCGCCCTCGGCGGAAAGCACCGGCAGGCGCGCGAGCGCCCCGGAGGACTCGAAGCGCGGCGAGGCGCGCAGCTCGATCGACTCGTCGCGCATCGCCAGGGGCCGCGCGTCGCCCGCCGCTTCGCTCGCGAGCTTTCCCAGCGGCACCGTCGTGGACTCGTGTCCCGCCGCGCGCGCTTCCTCCGCCGCGCGCACCTCCGGAATCGCCGCCCACAGGTCGCGCGCGAAGTCCCCGGCCGACGCGTAGCGCTCGTCGCGCTTCTTCTTGAGCGCGCGCGCCACGATGAGGTCCACCACCTGCGGCAGGTGCCGCACGATGTGGCTCGGCGGCGTCGCGGCCATGTTGGCGACCTTGAACGTGAGCTCGCCGAGATCCTCGCCGGCAAAGGGGCGCGACCCGGTGAGCATCTCGTAGAGCACGAGCCCGAGCGAGAAGACGTCGGCGCGGTGATCGAACGGCTGGCCGACGATCTGCTCGGGCGACATGTATTGCGGCGAGCCGAGGAGGAGGCCGGTCTGCGTCTTCACCGACGGCTCGAGCGGGCGCGCGATCCCGAAGTCCATGATCTTCACGCGGCCGTCGGGCAGCACCATGATGTTTCCGGGCTTCACGTCGCGGTGCACGATGCCCTGCTCGTGCGCGACCGCGAGTCCCTCGGCGACGCTCGCCGCGATGGTGAGCGCCTGCGACGGCGCGAGGCTTCCCTCGCGGATCAATGCGCGCAGGTCCGCGCCCTCGAGGAGCTCCATGGCCATGAACGCGACGTCGCCCTCGCGGCCCATCTCGTAGATCGTGATCACCGCCGGATGGCTGATGCGCGCCGCGGCGCGCGCCTCCTGCAGGAAGCGCGCCTCGTGCTGGTCGCGCTCCTCGCGGCTCGTGCCCGAGAGCGCGATCGTCTTGATCGCGACCACGCGCCCGAGCGTGGTGTCCTCCGCGCGGTAGACGACGCCCATCGCGCCGCGGCCGAGCTCGCCCATGACGCGGAAGCGGCCGAACTGCACCGGAGCCTCGGCGGCCGTCATCACGATCCGCCGAAGCGGCGCCGCAGGTCGCGCCAGAATCCGCCCTTCGGTTCCGGGCGCGGGCTCGCGAAGGTGTGGCGCACCGTCGCGTGCTCGCCGGACTTCACGTCGAGGCGCACCTCGTAGGGCGGGGAGCCGGGATGGCGCACGGTGACGACATGCTTGCCGGGCGCGAGCCGCAGCTCGGCGAGCGGCGGCGTGCGCCCGCGCGCGAGGCCGTCCACGAACACCTCGCCGCGCGGCTTGATGGCGAGCGCGACGATCCCGGGCTCCGGCGGCACGAGCAGGTGGTGCACGAGGCGGATCGCGAGGCCGGCGAGCAGGAGCGCCACGACGCCCATCGCCGCGATGCGCACGCCGCGCCGGCGCTGCGCAGCGACCTTGCCCGGATCCGCCGCGAAGAGCGAATGCATGCGCACGCGCGTGTCGGTGAAGTCGCCGGCGGGCGCGAATCCCTGCGCGCGCACCGGGTCCCAGGCCTCGAGCGCGCGCAGGAAATCGTGCGTGACCAGCGTGCGCTCCGACGTGGCGAAACGCGCCGCGGCGGCCGCGGCCGCGAGGCCGTCGCCGAACACGCGACCCTCGCCGCCCTTGGAGGTGAGCGCGAGCGGACCGTAGTTGAGTCCCACCTGCAGCGGGTCCATCGTGCCGCCGGCGAGCGACTGCGCGACGTCGAGCGCGCGCGCCGGGTTGCCGAACAGCACCAGCGCGAGGCCGTCGTCGACGTCGAGCACCGCGCGATCGGCCGCCGGGACGCGCGCGAGCGCCTCACGGGCACGCGACTCGAGATCCTCCTTGAGCGCCGCCTGCTCGCCCACCGGGCGAGCGGAAAAGCGGGCGATGCGCAGCATCGCGACGCTGGCGTGGGCGGGGGTGGTGGCGATCGACATGAGTCGCCGCCATTGTATCGGGCCGCTGCTGCAGGCGCAGCGTGCAGCCGTGGCGTGGCGCGCCGCGCCGTAAGCGCCGGCCTACGTCGGCATTCCGTTCGACCGATGGCGGCTTGGCTCGCCGTGTCTCACCATGGTCCGGTATGTCGCCGGCAGGAGGCTGCGATGGATGCGAGCGTGGATCGGACGCGAGGCTTCGAACGGAACGATCCCGGCTGGCACTGCCGAGTCGAATTCGTCGGGGCCGAGGGGCACGCGCGTGCCGCGTGAGCCGCCGAGCGGCGCGCTAGCGCGCCGCGGGCTTGTCGCGCGCGCGGGCGTCGGATTCGTTCGCCGGGGAGCGCCCGGCGTCGCCGTGCACGCGCGCCGCCGCGTCGCGCAGCACCCAGCGCCTTCCCTCCCGGACCCACACGTGGAAGGGCAGGTCGACGTCGGCGAAAAACGGTTGTTCGTCCATCGGTGTCGCATTCGCGGAAGGGCAGAGCAGAGACTTTAGCGAGCGCGCGCGCCGCACGGTGTCGGAGCGCCCTGAGATCGCCGTAGGACTGCACCGGACGTCCGGCGACGCAGGGAACCTCGCGGCGCGCGCGTTTCTCGAAACGGCAGGCGACTTGGGAGCGAGCGATGCGATGGCGGCGATTCGAGGCGACCGGCGGCACGGCCGGGAGGCGCGCATGAAGGAACGCCTGAAGCTCTTCGCCGCGCTCTTCGCAAGCGCATTGCGCGGCTGGGTGGACGACAACGCTTCCAGCATGGGGGCCGCCCTCGCCTTCTACACGCTCTTCTCGCTCGCGCCGGTCCTCGTGCTCGCGATCGCGATCGCGGGACTGGCGATCGGCCACGGCCATGCGCAGCAGCTGCTGCTCTCGGAGCTCTCGGGGCTCCTCGGAGAGACCGGCGCCCAGGGAGTGAAGTCGGTGCTCGACGCCACCTCCACGCAGAGGGACGGATGGATCGCGACCGGCCTGGGCCTCGCCACGCTCGTGATCGGCGCGACGACGGTGTTCGCGGAGCTCCGCCGGGACCTGGACCGCATCTGGCGCTGCCGCGCGACGAACGGCTCCGGGATCGGGGCCACGCTGCACGCGCGCTTCCTCTCGTTCGGGATGGTGGTCGCGATCGGGTTCCTGCTCCTGGTCTCGCTCGTGGTGAGCGCCGCGCTCACCTACCTCGGGCAGCTCCTCGGCATCGGCGGGGCGCCCATGCGCTCGGCCGAGTTCCTCGCCTCGGTCGCGGTGACCACGGGCCTCTTCGCGCTGGTGTTCAAGATCCTTCCCAGCGCGCGCATCGACTGGCGCGACGTGTGGCCCGGATCGCTCGTGACCGCCGTGCTCTTCTGGATCGGCAAGTACCTCATCGGGCTGTACCTCGGCACGAGCGCCGTCGCCTCGTCCTACGGCGCGGCGGGCACGCTGGTGGTGGTGATCGTGTGGGTCTACTACTCGGCGCAGATCTTCTTCTACGGCGCCGAATTCACCCACGAGTACGCGCGGAGATCCGGGCGGCAGCGCGTGCCCGTCGACGCCGCGAACTCCGACTTCGCGCGCGAGGACGAGGCGATGGTGGCCCGCGCGCACCGCATCATGAAGGGGCGGGACCCGGCGCTCGTGCGCCCGCCCTCGAGCTGAGCGCCATGCCCCTCCTCGATGCCGGGTGGCGACTCGCCAAGCGCTCGGTCCAGGGTTGGCTCGACGACGGCGCGGGCAGCATGGGCGCGGCCCTCGCGTTCTATACGCTCTTCTCCACGGCCCCGCTGCTCCTCGTGGCGATCACGATCGCGAGCGCCGTGCTGGGACGCGAGCAAGCGCAGCACCTGCTCATCGCGCAGTTCTCCGATGTCCTGGGCCAGCGCGTCGCCGCCGCGATCCGCTTCCTGCTGCAGGCGACGGCGAAGCGCAGTCACGTGTTCCCGACGGCGGTCGCGACCGCGGCGATGCTGGTCGGCGCGGCGACCGTGTTCAACGAGCTGAAGACCGACCTGGACAAGATCTGGCGCACGCACGCGACGCGGCCCAAGGGATTCTTCGCGGTCGTGAGGAAGGCGGCTGCTCTCGATGGCGATGGTCATCGCCGTGGGGCTCCTCCTCCTCGCCTCGCTCGCGATGAGCGCGCTCATCTCCGCGCTGGGCGAGCAGCTCTTCGACGGGCGGCTGGAGACGATCCGCATGCTCGAGTTCGGCGGCTCGTTCCTCGTCATCACCGGGCTTTTCGCGATGATCTTCAAGATGCTGCCGAGCGCGAGCGTCGCATGGGGAGACGTCTGGGTCGGCGCGGCCTTCACCTCGGCGCTCTTCTGGCTCGGGAAGTACCTGATCGGCCTGTATCTCGGCCGCACGGCCCTGGGCTCGATGTTCGGCGCGGCGGGCGCGGTGCTCGCCCTGATCGCCTGGGTGTACTACTCCGCGCAGGTCTTCTTCCTCGGCGCGGAATTCACCCGCGCCTATGCGCTGCGCCACGGCTCCCACCAGGCCGAGATCGGGCTCGCGCACGCCGCGGATCCGGCGGCGGAGGACGACATGCTCGAGCGCGCGCAGCGCATCGTGAAGGGCAAGGACCCGATCTTTTCCGGCAGGGCGTGACGACCGCGGGGAGTGGTTTGCGCTCCCTACCTCAACGACTTGAAGCGCAGGCGGTGCGGCTGCGCCGCCTCCTCGCCCAGCCGCTCCAGCTTGTCTTCCTCGTACTCGCGGTAGTTTCCCGGGAAGAAGTACCACTGCGAGTCGCCCTCGGCCGCGAGGATGTGGGTGGCAGATGCGGTCGAGGAACCAGCGATCGTGGGAGATCACCAGCGACGGTTCCGGCGAACTCCTGCAGCGCGTCCTCGAGCGCGCGCAGCGTCTCGACGTCGAGATCGTTGGACGGCTCGTCGAGGAGCAGCACGTTGCCGCCCGCGAGCAGCGTCTTCGCGAGGTGCAGCCGGCCGCGCTCGCCGCCCGAAAGGTTGCCGACCAGCTTCTGCTGGTCGCTGCCCCCTGAAGTTGAAGCGGCCGAGGTAGGCGCGCGACGGATCTCGAATTTCCCGACCGCGACGATGTCCTGGCCGCCCGAGACCGCCTCCCATACGTTCTTCTTGTCCGGGAGCTTCGCGGCTCTGGTCCACGAACGCAGAGCTGCACCGTCGGGCCGATCTTCACCTCGCCGGAATCGGGCTTCTCCTTGCCGGTGATCATGCGGAAGAGGGTCGACTTGCCCGCGCCGTTGGGCCCGATGATGCCGACGATCGCCCCGGGCGGCACCTTCAACGACAGGTTGTCGATGAGGAGGCGATCGCCGTACCCCTTCGACACGTTCTCGAACTCGATCACCTCGTTGCCCAGGCGCTCGGCCACGGGAATGAAGATCTCCGCCGTCTCGTTGCGCTTCTGGTACTCGTAGTCGTTGAGCTCCTCGAAGCGCTTGAGCCGCGCGATGTTCTTGGTCTGCTGGCCCTTGGCGGTCTTGCGCACCCACTCGAGCTCCTTCTTGATCGCTTTCTGGCGCGCGGTCTCGCTCGATTCCTCCTTCTGCAGCCGGTCGCGCTTCTGCTCGAGCCACTCGCTGTAGTTGCCCTTGTACGGAATGCCCGAGCCGCGATCGAGCTCGAGGATCCATTCCGCGGCGTTGTCGAGGAAGTAGCGGTCGTGCGTCACCGCGACGACGGTCCCCGGAAAGCGCGCGAGGAACTGCTCGAGCCACTCCACGCTCTCCGCATCGAGGTGGTTCGTCGGCTCGTCGAGGAGCAGCATGTCCGGCTTGGAGAGGAGCAGGCGGCAGAGCGCGACGCGGCGCTTCTCGCCGCCGGAGAGCACGTCGACCTTCGCGTCCCACGGCGGCAGGCGCAGCGCGTCGGCCGCGATCTCGAGCTGCGTATCGAGCGTCGACGAATCGGCAGTGGCGAGGATCTTCTCGAGCTTCTCCTGCTCCGCGGCGAGCTTGTCGAGGTCGGCATCGGGCTCCGCGTAGGCGGCGTACACCTCGTCGAGGCGCTTCTTCGCGCCGAACACCTCGCCCAGCCCCTCCTCGACCGCCTCGCGCACCGTGTGTCCCGGCTCGAGCTGCGGCTCCTGCGGAAGGTAGCCGATGCGGATGCCGGGCATCGGCGTCGCATCGCCCTCGTAGTCCTTGTCGATGCCCGCCATGATCTTGAGCAGCGTGGATTTTCCCGCGCCGTTCAGGCCCAGCAGCCCGATCTTCGCGCCCGGATGGAACGAGAGCGAGATGTTCTTGAGGATCTGCCGCTTCGGGGGAACGGTCTTCCCCACGCGGATCATCGTGTAGACGTACTGGGCCATGGGATTCTTGCGAGGTGGAGCGGAGAAGCGGGTTGGAAGCATACCAGTTTCGGCCAGCGGGAACGGCGCTGCAGCGGACGATGCCTCGCCGCCGAAGGCTCGCGTGCGCCATGGATGCCGCTCGACGAGTGCCAGCCGGGACCGGCGAAAAAAAATGCCGGCGGGATTTCTCGCGCCGGCGAAGAGCAGGTCAGGAAATTTGCGGCGCTATCGCCCGCGATCGACGGGATCGGCGTGGGGAGGCGCCGGGATCGAGATCACGGCGGGCGCGCGGCCCACGTTCGCGGACCACTCGAAGTCCACGTCGGGCCAGGCGGTCCACGCGAACGCAGGCACGGAAGCGCTTGCGATCGCCGCCGTAGCGAAGCCTGCGTGGATGAAGCGCTGGATGAGCCGCATGGCGTCCTCGGGAAAACGCGGGATACGAGGACACGTTAGCGCGCGCGGCGCCGCGCAGATGCCAGCCACGCCCGGATTTTCGGGTCGGTGACTGCTGACAAGCCGGGCGATTCGAGGATGGCGTGGCCGCGCGGGCGCTCTGCGTGCGCGAAGGATCCGCGCGCGACGCTTAAGGGCTCGCCGCGACGATGCGCGTGCGCAGCGTGGTGACGCCCTCGATGGCGCATTCGACCACGTCGCCCGGCTTGAGGAAGGAATCCCTCGCGCGCGGCTTGCCGGCCGCGGCCCTGCGCGGCGCGCCGATGGAGAACATGTCTCCCGGCTCGATCGGGATCGTGCGCGAGAAATGCTCGAGGATCGCGGGGAGCATCCAGGTCTGCTCGCGGGTGCTCGCGCGCATGCGCTCCTCGCCATTCACCGTGCACGTGAGCCACAGGTCGTACGGATCGTCGATCTCGTCCATGGTGACGATCTCCGGCCCGAGCGGGCCGAAGCCCGGCGCGTTCTTGCACGTGAGGAAGCGCGCACCCGCGGCCGCCTCGCGCTGCTCCATGTCGCGGTCGGTGAGGTCGGTGAGGAGCGTGATGCCCACGGCGTAGTCCGTCGCCTCCCCGGCCTTCACGCCGAGCGCTCTCTTGCCGATCACGAACACGAGGCCCGGCTCGCAGTCGAGGCGCTTCACGGGCGGCGGGATCGCGACCTTCGCGTCGTGCCCGACGAGGCAGCAATTGAGCTTCACGCAGCCGCTGAGCGTCTGCGGCGCTTCCTCGTCGGCAGCGCTCTTCCCGGCCTCTTCGGCGTGCGCGCGGTCGCTTCCCTCCACGCACAGCAGCTTTTCGGCGTCGGGCACGGGAGGAAGGAACCGGATCGAGCGCTCCTCGCACAGCGCGGCCGCGAAACGCCCCGCGTCCGACTGCGCCTTGCGCGCGAGCGCCTGCACGCGCGAGAGCGCGCCGCGCCCTTCGCGCAGCAGGACCTTCATCGAGCCGGGAAGCGGCGCTCCGTCGACGCGCGAAGCGGCTTCGATGTCGAGAACGCGGTGTCCGACCCGCACGCCGATGCGCGGTGCAGCCGCGGGACTCGAAGCGTAAGTGATGAGCCGCATGAGCCGACATCATCGCCCGAATCGGCTCAAAAGGGAAACCGGAAAGAACGATGCCGGCGCGAGTTGCGCCGGCATCGTGGGAGCGGTGAACGCGGAGGCGAACGGCTCAGCGCAACGAGCCCACGGTGACGTTGGGCTTCGCCGCGAACGCCGCGCCCCGTGGCAAGTGCCGCGGAAGGGACATGGCGGCCGCCGCGACCAGCGTCGCAAGCAGCACGCGTCGGGTCCACATGAAAAGCCTCCTGGTTCGGTATCTCGCTCCCAGCATAGGACGCGGACCCGTGCGCGCTCTGCCGGTCGGCCGCCGATGAAAGCGTCGGAACCGGCCGACGGAGCGCGTCGGCGCTCGCGCTACTGACTTGACTTGCCGTTCGAGCCGGCCGCGCTCGAATCGGCGCTGCCGGTCGTGCGGACCGCCTCCATGATCGTCGTCGGACGGCTCCGACACGCGGCGTACGCGTCCGCGCGAAGCGGTGCCGTGAGGTACATTGTCGGTCTCACACAGGAATCGCCATGGCCCTCCTTTCCGACGCTCCTTCCCTCGCGCGCGCCGAGCTCGAAGCCTTCTGGATGCCGTTCACGGCCAACCGCCAGTTCAAGGCGTCGCCGCGCATGCTCGTGCGCGCCGAGGGCATGTACTACACGACCGACGACGACCGGCGCATCCTCGACGGGTTCTCGGGCCTCTGGTGCTGCAACGCGGGACATTGCCGCAAGCCCATCGTGGAAGCGATCCAGAAGCAGGCCGCGACGATGGATTTCTCGCCGCCCTTCCAGATGGGCCATCCGCTCGCCTTCGAGCTGGCGAGCCGCATCGCCGCGATGGCGCCCGCCGCGCTCGACCACGTGTTCTTCTGCAACTCCGGATCCGAGGCGGTCGACAGCGCGCTCAAGATCGCGCTCGCATACCACCGCGTGCGCGGGGAAGGCGCGCGCACGCGCCTCATCGGGCGCGAGCGCGGCTACCACGGCGTGGGCTTCGGCGGCATCGCCGTGGGCGGCATCCCCAACAACCGCAAGATGTTCGGCACGATGCTCGCGGGCGTGGACCACCTGCCGCACACGCACGACCTCGAGCGCAACGCGTATTCGCGCGGCGAGCCGGAATGGGGCGCGCACCTCGCCGACGAGCTCGAGCGGCTGGTCGCGCTGCACGATGCCTCCACGATCGCCGCGGTGATCGTCGAGCCGATGGCGGGCTCGACCGGCGTCCTCGTCCCGCCGCGCGGCTACCTCCGGCGCCTGCGCGAGATCACGCGCAGGCACGGCATCCTCCTCATCTTCGACGAGGTGATCACCGCATTCGGCCGCATGGGCGCCGCATTCGCCTCGGAGGTCTACGGCGTCGAGCCCGACATGATCACGTTCGCGAAGGGCGTCACCTCGGGAACCGTGCCGATGGGCGGTGTGATCGTCTCGGCCGACATCTATGGCGCGTTCATGTCGGCGCCGCCGGGCGCGATCGAGCTCTTCCACGGCTACACGTACTCCGCGCACGTGCTCGCGTGCGCCGCGGGGCTCGCAACGCTGCAGCTCTATGAGGACGAGGATCTCTTCGCGCGCGCCGCGCGCATGGCGCCGAAGCTCGAGGCCGCGATCCACGCGCTCCGCGGCTCGCCCCACGTGATCGACATCCGCAACCAGGGACTCGTCGCCGCGGTGGAGGTGGCGCCGCGTCCGGGCTCGCCGGGCGCGCGCGGCTTCGACGTCTTCCTGCGCTGCTTCGACGACGGCGTGCTGGTGCGCCAGACCGGCGACATCCTCGCGTTCGCGCCGGCGCTCATCGTGGAGGAATCGGAGATCGACCGCATGGCGGCGAGCCTGCGCAAGGCGCTCGCGGCGGTGCAGTGACAGGCACGAGGGAGGCGCGAGGAACATGAGCAACGTAGCGGTGGTGACCGGCGCGGGAACCGGCATCGGCAAGGCGGCGGCGCTCGCGCTGCTGAAGGAAGGTTGGCGCGTGGCGCTCGTCGGGCGGCGCAAGGAGCTCCTCGACAAGGCGGTGGCGGAGTCGGGCGCGGGCGATCGCGCGCTCGCGGTTCCCGCGGATGTCGGGCAACCCGAATCGGTGAAGGCGCTCTTCACGGCGACGAAGGCGAAGTTCGGCCGCCTCGACCTGCTGTTCAACAACGCCGGCATGGGCGCGCCCGCGATGCCGATGGAGGACCTGCCGTTCGAGAAATGGCAGGCCGTCGTCGCCGCGAACCTCACGGGCACCTTCCTCTGCTGCCAGGAAGCGATCCGCATCATGAAGGCGCAGTCTCCGAAGGGCGGACGCATCATCAACAACGGCTCCATCTCGGCGCACGCGCCGCGCCCGATGTCGATCGCCTACACGGCGACGAAGCACGGCGTGACCGGGATCACGAAGACCATCTCGCTCGACGGCCGCAAGGACGACATCGCCTGCTGCCAGATCGACATCGGCAATGCCGCGACCGAGATGACCGAGCGCATGACCAAAGGCGTGATGCAGGCGGATGGCGAGATGGCGGTCGAGCCGCGCATGGACGTCGCGCACGTCGCGAGCGCCATCGTCTACATGGCGGGCCTGCCGCTCGACGCGAACGTGCAGTTCATGACCATCATGGCGACGAAGATGCCGTTCGTCGGCCGCGGATAGCGCGTCACGACCCCTGCGCGAGGCCGCTCGCGGCTTCGCGCCAGCGCAGGTCGCGGCGCTTCATCGCGAGGTAGCGCTCGAGGGGCATCTCGTGGAGCTGCCGCGGATAGCGATCCGCCGCCTCGAACCACGCCGTGAGCCGCGCGTCCTCGCGCGAAGCGGGAGGTGCGGGCAGCGAGGCGAGGTACGCCTCGATCGCGAGGAAGTAGCGCATGGTGTTGCGCTCCATCACGCCCCGCATGCCGTGCACGTACACCGGCTTGCCCTCGGCGTCGCGCGACCGGACGGTGAACCCGACGTTGCCCGCCCCCGCCGTCGCGAGGTACGCCTGCATCGCCAGCTGCGAGAGCAGGCCGTAGCCGTACGAATACGTGAGGTGCAGGATCGCGCGTCGCGCGCCGGCCGGTGCCGCCTCGAGGACGATGCGGTAGTCGTGCGTGCCGAACGGCCCCGAGGGCGCGGCGAGTGCGATGCGCAGGAAATCGGCATCGCGCGCCTCGTCGCGGAAGCGGAAGTCGAGCCGGTAGCTGTCGTCGGGCGTGGAGTCCTTGTGCTTCGCGATGAACAGGGTGAGCTGCGAGCTCGCGCGGCCGTCCTTCGCGATGCAGTGCTTCACGTTGAACGGAAGCACCAGCACCTCGCACCACTGCGACGCCTCGTGCAGCGCCGGCCCGACCTCGCCGAACGGGTGGTCCACCAGCGCATACACCTCGCCCTCGACGCGGTGATTCGCCTCGCGCGATTCCAGGCGCAGCGGGCGCCCGAAGCCGTTGCCGCGAAGCGACGCGCGCATCGCCTCGAAGCGCGCGCGCAGCTCGGCCCCGCGCGAAGGCGTGGCGGAATGCGGCTCCGAAGCGGCGAACGCTTCGGGGGCGAAGAAAGCCAGCGCAAGCAGCGCGGCGGCGAAGGCATTCAGGAAGCCGGTTCGGGAGCGGGGCATGGGCGTCTCCACGAGGACTGACTTCGGGCGCGAGCCGGCGTTCGCGCGCCGCGGCGCCGCAAACAAAAAGCCCCGCCGGATGGCGGGGCTCTCGCGACTGCGGGGGCGATCAGGCCGGCTGAGGCTGGCGGCTCGCGGCTTCCTGCTCCGGCGGCCTCGCCTGTACCGGCATGCCGTTGCGCGGCATGCGGCGGACCTCGTCCTTTTCCCTGGCGCGGCGGGCCATTTCGGCATATGCGCGCTTGACCATCTCGAAATCGTACTCGTATGTCATGGCCGCTCCTTCAGGTGATCACCAGGATGAGTGTGGGTCATCCCTGCGGAAGATGCCTATCAGACATGTCCTACGGAAGCCAAAATTCTCCGCGCCGGGCTAGTATGCACTCACAACGAATTCGTCAGGACGCAGAGGAAACAGCATGGAACTTCCCGCGAACAATTTCAAGCGCTCGTTGATGGCCCGTCGGCAGCAGATCGGCCTGTGGGTCTCGCTCGCGAGCGCGTACAGCGCGGAGATCGTGGCCGGGTCGGGATTCGACTGGCTTCTCATCGACACCGAGCATTCGCCGAACGAGGTGGACAACACCCTGGCCCAGCTGCAGGCGATCGCCGCCTCGCCGGTCTCGGCCGTCGTGCGGCCGGCATGGAACGACAAGGTGCTGATCAAGCGCCATCTCGACATCGGCGCGCAGACGCTGCTCGTTCCGTACGTGCAGACCGGGGAGGAAGCGCGCGCCGCGGTATCGGCCACGCGCTTTCCGCCGCTCGGCGTGCGCGGCGTCGCGGGAATGACGCGCGCGACCCGCTTCGGGCGCGTGGCCGACTACCAGAAGCGCGCGCACGAGGAGATCTGCGTGCTGGTGCAGGTGGAGACGAAGCTCGGCCTGGACCACCTCGAGGCGATCGCGCGCTGCGAAGGCGTGGACGGGGTGTTCATCGGGCCGGCGGATCTCGCCGCCGGGCTCGGCTATCCCGGCGAGCAGCAGCATCCCGAGGTGCAATCGGCGATTCGCGACGCGCTCGCGCGCATCGGCAATTGCGGGAAGGCCTCCGGCATCCTCGCGACCGACGACGCTTCCGCGCGCCGCTACATGGAATGGGGCACGATCTTCACCGCGGTGGGACTCGACGCGATGATCCTCGCGCGCGAGACCGAGCAATTGGCGGCCAGATTCAGGTAGCGAGCCTCGGGAGCGGTGTGGAGCGTGCGACAACGCGCCGCTCGACGCGCCGCGGCGGATCTGACCTGCCGCCGGCCCGAAGGCCGGCGGCTCCGTCATCGAACCCGTCCACCGCCCTCGGGTGTCCCCTTCGCGCGGGCCGGGCGGCAACCCGAAATCCTCGTTAGGCGGGCCGCGCACAGCCCGCGAAGTTGCCGGTTACAGCATCAACCACTCGCGCAGCGCGTGGCGCGCATCCTGCTCGAAGCGCGCGTGCGCGTTGGCGATCCGCGCCGGCATGCCGGGCGGTACCTGCGCCCCGTACAGCGCGAAGCCGCGCTGCCGGTTCCTCAACTTCAGCCTCCGCGCCGGCAGGAGAGGCCGCCACGCCGGCGTCCAGAATGTCGCGTTCATCGTCAGCCCCGTTCTTCTTCATCCGGTTTTCCGGGCCCCAAAACACGAAGCCCGGAGGTTTCTTCAACTCTCCGGGCTTCGCAGGGAATTCCTCGCTGGCGATGGTGAGGTCTATTCCGTGGTTCTCCCGGAGTGCGGCCGTACCTTGGCGATGCGGCCCTCGGCGTCCCGCGGCATGCGGGAGCCGAACGCGCAATGCGCCTGGCTCGGCAGTCGATTGAAGGTGGTTCTCATGGAAACGGCTCGCGCTCTCTCGGGTGAATCTCGATGAGCGAATGCTGCCATGCAGCAATCACAGCGTCAACCCTTTTTGCGCGCTCGCGCCGTCCTTCTTCCGGCATCGCGGCGAGTCCTACACGCGCCTTGCAGCGGCCGGACGACGCGGCCATCGGCGCAACGGCACGGTGCCGGAACTCGGCGTGCGTCCCGGTGGTCGCACGTTCGCAATCCGCGCAACCCACCCGGCCTTTCCGGGCGCCCGCTCGCCGCCGACCGCGAAAAGGAGCTCGCCGCCATGAGCCATTCCTCCACTCCTACGGGCAACAACGGAAATTCCCAGCGCCCACGCAATCGCGGGGCGATCCGCACGCACCTCGGGCGCAAGCGCGTCGGATCGCGCTCCCGCCCGGTGCGCCCGTCGCCGCTGGGATCCGGGCAGGACGGTGCGCTCGCGCGCGGGACGCCGGAGCTCCTCTTCGACCGGTTGCTCGAGACGTTCCAGCGGCTCTTCGCGAAAGCCGGCGAGACCACCGCGAGCGCCTTCGAGAGCGCGCTCGACGCGGCGTGCAACACGCTGGTCGCCGCCGGCGAGTTCACCGCGGAGAATGCGCAGCGGCTGCGCGATTACCTGCGCCGCGACCTCCTGCAGCGCGACCATCCGCAGATGACGTTCCGCACCGGCGACATCACCACGGCCGGGACGTTCACCTGCTCCGGCTGCGGCTGGACCATCGGCACCTCGCGCACGACCGTGCTTCCGCCGTGCCCGCAATGCACGGAGACGTCGTTCCACAAGGCCGCCTGACCGGACCGCCTTGGGCTCGATCCAGCTCTTTCCGCGCCGCGGGCCGGTGACCATCGCCGACGTGTGGCGCATCGCGCCACTGCCCGGCGCCGGCACCGTTCGCGTACGTTCCGCGCGCGTCGAGGATTTCGCCGCGGTGCGCGCGCTCGAGCGCGACGCGCACGCCGGTGGACAGGCGCTCACGCTCCGGCAGTTCGAGAGCCGCCGCCAGGTGTTCCCCGAGGGACAGTGGATCGCCGAATGCGACGGGCTCATCGCGGGCGCGGGAAGCTCCTTGATCGTTTCGTGGGAACGCTGCCCGGTCGATCCGACGTGGCACGCGCTCACGGGCGACGGCACCTTCCTCACGCACGATCCGCAGGGGCGCACTCTTTTCGCGTTCGACCGGATCGCCGACTTCTCCCGGCGCGGCTTCGGCGTCGGGCGCGCCCTTCACCTCGCGCGGCGCGCGCTCTGCCGTCGCCTCAACCTGCGCCGCATCGCCGCGGCGCTGCCGCTGCCCGGCGATCGCGCGGATGCGGGCTGCATGCCGCCCGAGGCGTACGTGAAGCGCGCAATCTGGGGCGAGCTCGAGGACCCGGTGCTGCGCTTCCACCTCGCGCAGGGATTCCAGTATTGCGGCATCCTGCGCGACTTCCTTCCGGCCGACGCGGATCTTTCCGGCCACGCGGCGCTCCTCGCCTGGCTCAATCCCCTCTACGCCCCGCCCGGCCCGGGCGGGCGCGTCGCGTCGCAACGCGCGCGCAAGTGCGCCTGACCTAGGGGCGCGCGCCGCGCGCGGTGTACCCTCGCGCATTCGCGCGGCGGAAAGCCGCGCCCATCCATGCGCGCGTGCGCCGCGCGCCCCGCCCTTGAACGCCACGATCGTCCTCCTTTCCATCGCCGCCTTCGCGAGCTCTGCGTCGATGCGCGTCACCGATGCGCTCCTGCCGCGCATCGCGTCGCAGTTCGGCGTGGGCCTCGCGACCGCATCCGCCGTGATCACCACGTTCTCCGTCGCCTATGGGCTGATGCAGCTCGTCTTCGGCCCGCTGGGCGACCGTTTCGGGAAGCTGCGCGTGATCTCGGTGGCGACCGGCGGCGCCGCGATCGCGACCCTCGCCTGCTACGCGGTGCACGGATTCCACGCGCTGCTCGTCGCGCGCGTGGCCGCCGGCGGCTTCTGCGCCTGCATCATCCCGCTCGCCATGGCGTGGATCGGGGACGTGGTGCCCTACGAGGAGCGCCAGCCGGTCCTCGCGCGCTTCCTCATCGGCCAGATCCTGGGCGTCGCGGCGGGCGCCGCGCTGGGCGGCTTCGCTGCCGTGTCGAGCGATTGGCGCTGGCCCTTTGCCGCGCTCGGCGCCTGGCTCGCCGCCGCGTGCGTGGCGCTCGCGCTCGCCGCACGCCGCGATCCGGCGCCGCGCGCGGCCTCGAGCCGCTTCTTCCACGACCTCGCCGGCGTGCTCTCGGGGCACTGGGTGCGCGTCGTGGTCGTCACCGTGTTCGTGGAGGGAATGCTCGTGTTCGGCGCGCTCGCCTTCGTGCCGACGCACCTGCACTTCGCCCGTGGGATGGCGCTCCCCACGGCGGGCCTGATGCTGGTTGCGTTCGGCTTGGGCGGCGTGGGGTTCGCGCTCGGAGTGCGTCGCGCGGTGCGGCGGCTCGGCGAGACGGGGCTCGCGATCGGCGGCACGCTCCTCCTGGCTTGCGGCCTCGCGCTCGTCGCGCTCGTGCCGTGGGCCGCGGCCGCGCCGGCCGGTTGCCTTCTCGCCGGCCTCGGCTTCTACATGCTGCACAACACGCTGCAGACGAACGCCACGCAGATGTCGCCGAAACGGCGCGGCGCCGGCATGGCGCTCTTCGCCTCGTGCTACTTCCTCGGGCAATCGGCGGGCGTCGCCTTGGCCGGAGGCGTGGCGCAGGCGTGGGGAACGACGCCCCTCATCGTGGGCGCCTGCGTCCTGATCGTTCCGGCCGGGCTCGCGTTCGCGCGGCTGCGCGCCGTGCGCCCGCACCCCCACGCGGGCTAAGGCCGCGGGACCTCGTGGCCGACGATGCCGCCGACCGCGGCGCCGCTCAGCGTCCCGGCTGTGCTTCCACCCGAGACCACGTGACCAGGATCGCTCAGCGCCGCCCGCTCCGACGCATTGCCCGATGCGCCACCCGGCAGGTGCGCGCACGCCGCGAGCGCGAGCGTGAGCGCCGCGGCGCCCCAGCGCCTGGGTACGTGCGATTCCATGAACGACCTCCGCTTCGCATCGATGCTCGTTCGAGCATGCGGCGTGCCGCCCTGGCGTCGCAATCGGCTCGCGCCGCCCGTTGCTGTCCGCCCGGCGCGAGGCGCTTGTCGGTGCGGTCCGACACGGGGCCTGCCGACAGCACCGTTTGATAGACTCGGCACCTTCGACTTCCCACCCCGCCCAAGCTTAAGGAGGAGACGATGCTCCGCTCGATCCTGGCCGTCGTGGCCGCGCTCTTCGCGACCGCCGCCGCGGCCGCGGACCAATATCCCAGCCGCCCCGTGAAGATCATCGTGCCGTTCGCGGCCGGCGGACCCGCGGATGTCTACGCCCGGGTGCTCGCCGACCGTCTCGAGAAGTCGATGGGACAGCCCTTCGTCGTCGAGGACAAGCCCGGCGGCGGCTCGCTCGTGGGCACGGAAGTGGTGCAGAACAGCGCCGCCGACGGCTACACGCTGCTCATGATGTCGAACACGCACACCGTGAACGAGACGCTGATCCCGAAGAAGCCGTTCCAGCTGATGCGCGACTTCGTCCCGATCTCCCCGGTGAACTACTCCGACCTCATCATGGTGATCAACCCTTCGGTCCCGGCGAAGACGCTGAAGGAGTTCATCGCGCTCGCGAAGTCGAAGCCGGGCGTGCTCAACTACGCCTCTTCGGGCCCGGGCACGCCCTACCACATGGCGGGCGAGCTCTTCAAGGCGATGGCGGGCGTGAACATCGTGCACATCCCGTACAAGGGCAGCTCCGGCGCGCGCACCGCGGTGCTCGGAGGCCAGGTGCAGATGATGTTCGACGCCATCACCACGATGGCGCAGAACGTGCGCGCAGGGAAGGTGGTCGCGCTGGGCACTTCCGGCAAGGTCCGCTCCAAGGTGCTTCCGGACGTGCCGACGATCTCGGAGGCGGGCGTTCCGGGCTACGAGTCCGTCATCTGGCTGGGCGTCATGGCGCCGAAGGGAACACCGCAGCCGATCGTCGAGCGGCTGAACGCCGCGATCCGCAAGGTGGTGAACTCGCCCGATATCGAGGCCTCCTGGGCGAAGCAGGGCGCGACCGGCATGTCGATGTCGCCCGCCGAGTTCGACAAGTTCCTGCGCGCCGACATCCGGAAGTGGGCGAAGGTCGTGAAGATCTCCGGCGCGCGCCAGGACCGCTGAGCACGGCATGGCGACGTTGCGCTTGCTGAGCGCCGGCGCGGCCCAGGGCCTGGTCGGCGCCACTGCGCGCGCCGCCGGCGTTTCCTTCGAGGGAAGCTTCGGCGCGGTCGGAGCGATGCTGGAGAAGCACCGCGCCGGCGAGCCGTGCGACGTCGTGATCCTCACGCATGCGCAGATCGCCGCGCTCACCGCGCAGGGGGCGGTGGCTCCCGGCAGCGCCGCGGACCTCGGAGCGGTGGCGACCTCGATCGCCGTGCGCGCGCAGGACGCGGCACCGCGGGTCGACGACGCGGCGTCGCTGCGTGCGGCGCTGCTCGCCGCCGATGCGGTCTATTTCCCGGATCCCGCGAAGGCGACCGCGGGCATCCACTTCGCGAAGGTGATCGACTCGCTCGGCATCCGCGGCGAGATCGCCGCGCGCGTGCGCAACTTCCCCAACGGCGCCACCTCCATGCGCGAGATGGCGTCGGCTCCGGGGCGGCCCATCGGCTGCACGCAGGCGACCGAGATCCTCGCCACTCCCGGCGCGAAGCTCGTCGCGCCGTTGCCGCGCGGCCTCGACCTGGAAACCGTGTACACGGCGGCGCTCGACGCACGGGCGGCCGACCCGCGCGCGGCGCGCGAATTCCTGGAGCGCCTCGCCGGGCCCGCGTCGCAGGCCGCGCGAGCGGCCGCCGGCTTCCGCGGCTACGCGATCCGTCCCGCGACGGCGGCCGACGCGCAGCCCATCCGCGCCCTCGTGCGCTCCGTGCTGGACGAATACGGCCTCGCGCCCGACCCCTCGGGCATCGATCGCGATCTCGAGGACCCGATCGCGAGCTACGCCGGCGAGGGAGGGCAGCTCGACGCGGTCGTCGACGAATCGGGGCGCCTGGTCGGGTGCTGCGGCGTGGTGCCGCACGGCGAGGGCTCGTGCGAGCTTCGCAAGATGTACCTCGCGAAGGAGGCGCGCGGCCACGGGCTCGGCAGGCGCCTGCTCGATCGCGCGCTCGCCTTCGCGCGCGGGCGCCGCTTCCCGCGCATCGAGCTCGAGACCGCTTCCGTGCTCGAGGCCGCGCTCGCCCTCTACCGCGCAGCCGGCTTCCGCGTCCTCGAGCGCCGCCCCGCGGCGCGCCGCTGCGACCGCGCCTTCGCGATGGACCTCGCCTAGGATCCCGTCGAGCGGAACGCGCCGCATGATCCACCGAATCCTCGCGCTCGCGGCGATGCTCGTCGCGATTCCGCTCGCCATGGCGCAGCCCGTGCCCGCGCAGCCCGCCGCGCCGCTCTCCTCGGCCGCCGAGCGCGTCTACGACATGGCCAAGCCGAGGATCCTGCAGATCCGCACGCTGCTGCAGGCCGCGGGACGGCAGACGACGATCGGCTCGGGCTTCGTGGTGAGCCCCGACGGCTACGCGATCACCAACTACCACGTGGTCTCGAGCTTCGCGCTCGATCCGAAGACCTACCGCCTCGAGTACCTCGCGCCCGACGGCGGCAAGGGCGCCCTCGCGCTCCTCGCGATCGACGTCGCGCACGACCTCGCCGTGGTGAAGATCGACCGCGCGGGATTGCCGTTCTTCGAGTTCGACCCGCGGGCGCTGAACGGCACGCTGCCCAAGGGCGAGCGCATGTACGCCATGGGCAACCCGCTCGACCTCGGGTTCATCATCGCCGAGGGCACCAACAACGGGCTCGTGGACAAGAGCTACGACGAGCGCATCCACTTCTCGGGCGCGATCAACCCGGGCATGAGCGGCGGGCCGGTCACCGATTCCGACGGGCGCGTCGTCGGCGTGAACGTCGCCAAGCGCCTCGACGGCGAGCAGGTGGGGTTCCTCGTCCCGGCTCGCTTCGCCGCCGCGCTCCTCGAGCGCGCGCGCCGCGGCCCGCCCCTCGCCCTCGACAAGGCGCGCGAGGAGGTGGGTCGCCAGCTCGACGCGTGGCAGTCGGGCTTCTACCAGGCGCTCGCGCGCGCCGGCTTCCGCGAGGCGTCGTTCGGTCCCTACCGCGGCATGGAGAGCGCCGCGCCGTGGATGACCTGCTGGGCCTTCACCAACGCCGACCAGGTGCCCAAGCCCCGTGTCGCGATCAACACCACGCGCTGCTCGAGCGTGACCGGGCTCTTCGTGTCGGACCGCATCCTCACGGGACGCGTCGACCTCACCTACTCGTACCACAAGTCGATCGACCTCGACGCGTTCCAGTTCGCGCACGAGGTGTCGCAGCATGCCGCCGCGGCGAGCTCCGATCGCGGGCGGCGCCTCACCGAGCAGGAATGCACCGACGACTTCCTGGAGGGCGCGCCGGGGGCGCGGCCGCTGCTGCGAGCGCGCTGGTGCATGCGCGCCTACCGCGAGTTCGAGGGCCTCTACGACGTGACGATCCTCGCGCTCACGCAGGACCGCGACCGCGAGGCGCTCCTCGCGCAGCTCGTCCTGCAGGGCGTCTCCCACGCCAACGCCGTCGCACTCGGCAAGCGCTTCCTGGAGTCGATCCGATGGGCGCGGTGATGTGGATCGAGGTGCTCTCGCGCCACGGCGAGGTCGCCGCGCGCGAGCGCATCGAGGCGGCCGAGGCGCGCATCGGGCGCGCGTTCGACAACGACGTCGTGATCGACGACCCGCACGTCGCCCCTCACCACCTGCGCATCTTCCGCGCCGAGGACGGCGAGCTGGTGGCCGAGGACCTGGGCTCGGTGAACGGGCTGTATCCGGAGCATGGCGCAGCGCGCGTGCAACGCCTGCCGCTCGCGGGCGGACCCGGGCTGCGCATCGGCCGCACGATCCTGCGCGTGCACGACGCGGCGCACGCCGTCGCGCCGGAGAAACCGCTCACGCCTCCCCGCGCCCACGCGGCGTGGGCCGCGGGGTTGGGCGCCGCCGCGATCGCGCTCCTCTTCGGCATCGAATGGTTCGGCATCACCGCGGAGCGCAGCACCAACCTGATGGTGCTCCCGCTCCTGGGCTTCGCGACGTTCATCGTCCTGTGGACCGGCCTGTGGGCGCTGCTCTCGCGGCTCTTCTTCGGCCAGGCGCGCTTCGCCCTGCAGCTGCGCATCGCGCTCACCGCGTGCCTCGCGTTCCTGCTCTGGGACCAGCTCGGCGAGTGGCTTTCGTACGGGCTCGCCTGGCCGCAGCTCGACGACTACGCGAGCTATGGCATCTGGGCGCTGATCGCGGTCGCCTGCTACGGCCACCTGATCTCGATCGGGCCGCGCCACATGCGCATCGCGATGGGCGTGATCGTCGCGCTGCTCGCGGCGGGCGCGGCGATGCAGTACACCGGGAAGGCCGAGACGCGGCGCATCGCGGGCGAGCCGGCGACGCTCGGCGAGCTCAAGCCGCCGCAGTTCCGGGTTCGACCGGCGGTGCCCGTCGAGCGCTTCCTCGCGGACACGGGCGTGGCGAAGCGCGCCGTGGACGAGGCGCGCAAGCGCGAGCCGGCGCTCGGCCTCTTCCCCGAGGCCGAGTCCTCCGACTGAGCGTTACTTCAGCGACGCGAGCTTCGCGAGGTCGAGCCCGTTCACGCCCGACTCGAGCGTGGCGAGGTCGAGGTTGTGCCCCTGGGCGGAAACGAAGAACCGCTTGCTCACGACCACCTCGTATTTGGCCCTGCCACCTTGCTTGTAGACTTCCTCGTGCACGAGGCGGTCGCCGTCCTGGCGTATCACCTCGCGGCGCTGGTCGTCCTCGTGCTCGCCCTGCACGCCCATCCATCCGAGCGCCATGAGCCCCGCCGCGCCGCCCGTGTCCGACACTTCCAGGTCGACCGACTTGCCCTTGGCGTCGCTGTACACCGCTTCCACCTTCGCCACCATGAGGCCCTTCACGCCGCTGCGGTCCGAGCGCGTCTCGGAGCGCGGAAGGCCCGCGAACGTATCGGGAACGAACGGCTTCAACTGGTCGATCTGCACGGGATCGACGCCCTTGCCGCCCGATAGCACGGTGCCGACGGCGCCCAGGGCCGCTTCCATCTGCTTGTTGGCGTCGCCGCTCTTCTGCGCTTCCTCCATGCGCTTGCCCGCCTCGTCCATCTTGCGGCTGAACTGGTCCAGCTTGCCCATGGTCGAGTTGCGGTCGTAGGTGATGCCCGCGCCGTGGCGCATGCCGTAGCCGCCGATGCCCATTCCGGCGCCCGCGCCCGCCGCGACCAGCAGGCCGCCCACCACGTTGACGATCACGGCGATCACGATGCCGGCGATCACGGCGACCGCGGTGTAGCCGGCCGCCTTCTCGGAGGGCGCGCGCATCACGGCCTGCAGGCCGAGATAGAGCAGGTAGATCGCGTAGAGCGCGGCGAGCAGCACGAGGATCCCGAGGAACGGGATGATGGTCACGATGCTCATCACCCAGACCGGGGTGTACGTGTACGCCGCCACCTTGAGCGCCTGGGCGAAGTTCTTCTGCGCCCCGAAGCTCGGCGCGAGGGCGTCGATGATGAGCGCCATCACGTAGACCATCACCACGGCCATCACGAGGTGGTAGACCGCCGAGACGACGCCCCAGACGATCCCGATGTGCACTCCCCACATGCCGAACAGCGCCCCGAGGAGGCTCATGCCGATGAAGCCCGCGATCGCGGCGACGGCCGCGAGCGGCAGCACGTAGCCCGCGATGAGCTGTCCGGCCGGCGTGCTCTCGCCGGCGATCACCGGCCATTCCGTCTTCGGGTTGAAGATGATGTTCCTGGCTCGTTCGACGAGACTCATGTCCGCCCTCCCTAGGCGTTGAGGTGGGCGCATCTTACTGACTGCGCGGCGCGTACGCTACAGGGGCCTGGGGAGAGTTCGGGGGCGGGGCGGGCGGATGCGATAATGAGCGCCATGAGCGCCGCCGACAACATCGTCGAGATCCGCGACCTGCGCTTCTCCTACGGCCGCCGCCCGGTGCTGCGCAGCGTGAGCCTGTCCATCCCGCGGGGCGGCATCGGGGCGATCCTGGGGACGAGCGGATCCGGGAAGACCACCCTCCTGAAATTGATGGGCGGCTCGCTGCGTGCGGCGTCCGGAAGCGTGCGCGTCTGCGGGCACGAGGTGCCGCAGCTCGACCGCCACGGGCTCTACCAGCTGCGGCGCAAGATGGGCATGATGTTCCAGAAGGGCGGCCTCTTCGGCGACCTCTCGGTGTTCGAGAACATCGCCTTCCCGATCCGCGAGCACACGCGGCTGCCCGAGGAGATCATCCGCGACCTGGTGGTGATGAAGCTCAACGCCGTCGGCCTGCGCGGGGCGCAGTCGCTCATGCCGGGCGAGCTCTCCGGCGGCATGTCGCGGCGCGTCGCGCTCGCCCGCGCGATCGCGCTGGACCCGCAGCTCATCATCTACGACGAGCCGTTCGCGGGCCTGGACCCGATCACGCTCAACGTGATCGTGAACCTCATCCGCACGTTGAACGGCGCGCTCGGCGCGACCTCCGTCATCGTCACCTACGACGTGCCGGAGGCGGTTCGTATCGCCGACCACCTGTTCCTGCTCAATGACGGGATGATCGTGGCCGAGGGACCGACGCGCGAGCTGGTGGAATCGCGCGACCCGTTCGTGCACCAGTTCCTGCACGCCGAGCCCGACGGCCCGGTGCGCTTCCATTATCCGGCGCGCCCGCTCGTGCAGGACCTGCTCCTGTGACGCATTGCATTGCGCGCGGGCGCCCTCCCGGTCAGGCTCGGCTCCAATGATCGACGTTCCCACGCTATGGGCGTTCCTCGCCCTGGCCGACGGGTCGCTGGCAGCCGTCGTGGGAGTCGGCCTGGGCTCGCGCCCGCGCGGCGGCGTCATCGCGTGGAGCGCCGGGCTCGCCGTGCGCGCCGTCGCCTTCCTCCTCTTCGTCTCGAGGCTCGAGCCGCGCGCCGGGACGCTCGCCGTCGCCGCGGGCCTGCTCGCGCTGTCGATGACGCTGCAGGCGGCGGCGCTCGCGTCGTTCGATCGGCGCTCGCTGCCGGCGTGGGTGCACACCGCCGCCATCGCCGCGGTCGCCGTGCCGATCGCGCTGGTCGCCTCGGATCCGGCCTCGTCGCTGCTCTTCGGCGGCCTCGTCCTGGGCACTCTCCTCGCCGGCGACGCGCTGCTCGCGTGGGGCCCGCGCGGCGCGCGCAGCTTCGCGCGCGGCGTGCTGGCCGCGTGCTTCGCGCTCGCCTCCCTCGCGTTCGTCGTGCGCGGCGTGGCGAGCGCCGTCTCCGCCGATCCGCTGCAGGCTTTCGTCGCGCCGACCTCCTCCCAGGCGCTCGCCTACCTCGTCGCCGGGATGTCCGCGATCGCGAGCTCCTTCGCCTTCCTCCTCCTGCACCAGGAGCGTGCGCAGGCGCAGGCGCTGCGGCTCGCGACGCTCGATCCGCTCACCGGCGCGTACAACCGCCGCACCTTCCACGAGATCGCCGAGCGCGAGATGTCGCGCGCGCGGCGCGCCGGGCAACCGCTCTCGATCATCATGCTCGACATCGATCACTTCCGCGCCATCAACGAGCAGCACGGCCACCGCAGCGGCGACCTCGTCCTGCAGGCGCTCGCGGAAGTCCTGCGCAAGGCGCTGCGCAAGGAGGACATGCTGGTGCGATACGGCGGCGAGGAGTTCCTGGTGCTGCTTCCCGAGGTGCCGGGGCCCGGCGCGGTGATCGTCGCGGGGCGGCTGCGCAAGGCCGTGGCGGGCGAGGAGCTCCAGGCGGGCGACCTCCGGCTCCCGGTGACCGTGAGCGCGGGCGTCGCCGCGCGCCTCGACGAAGGGCCCGAGAGCGTCGACACGCTGGTCGCCCGCGCCGAGGAGGCGCTCGCCCTCGCGAAGCGGCGCGGACGCGACCGCGTGGTCGCGCTTTCGCTCGGCCGCTCCATCGCCGCGTGAGCTCGCCGCAAGCGACGCGGCTGCTCTACGTGGCCGATCCGATGTGCTCGTGGTGCTACGGCTTCGGACCCGAGCTCGCGCGGCTGCTCGAGCGCCATCCCGGCCTCGGCCTCGACCTCGTGATGGGCGGGCTGCGCGCGTACAACCGCGAGCCGATGAGCGCCGCCTTCCGCGAGATGCTGCGCGGCCACTGGCGGCATGTCGCCGAGGTGAGCGGGCTTGCCTTCTGCGAGGCGATCTTCGCGAACGAGGGCTTCGCATACGACACCGAGCCGGCGTGCCGGGCGGTGGTGACGGGGCGCACCCTCGACGCCGCGCGCGCGTTCGCCTTGATGAAGGACGTGCAGTCGTCGTTCTACCGCGATGGCCTCGACGTGACGCGCGCGGAGCCCCTCGCCGACGCCGCGGCCCGCTGCGGCTACGATCGCGCGGCGTTTCTCGCGGCCTTCGATTCCGAATCCGCCCGCGAGGCGACGCGCGCCGATTTCGGACGCGCGCAGTCGCTCGGCGTTTCCGGCTTCCCGACGCTCGCGGCGTCGCTCGCCGGCGGGCTCTACCTGGTCGCATCGGGCTATGCGAGCGCCGGCGTCCTCGAGGACCGGCTCGCGCAGATCGAGGGGCGCCTCGCGGCGGATCCCTCCCTCCACGCGCACGATGCGCGATAGCGTCGCGCATCGCGCGCCGCGCGGCATCGCGTTGCGCCCGCGGCCCGCACGCTAGCCGCTGCGCGCCTTCTCCTGCACGCGCTTGTCGAAGCGCTCGACGTTCACGACCACGCGCTCGTGGGTGCCTTCGCCGATGAGCTCCCTCTCGTCCTCGGCTCGCACCTTGAAGTAGACGGTGCGCCCGTCGACGCGCGTCACCTCCGCCGTCGCCCGCACCTTCATCCCGACGGGCGTCGCCGCCACGTGGGTGATGTCGAGGTGCGTCCCCAGGCTCTGGTGATGCTCGGGGAGCGACTGCTCCACGGCGGCGAGCGCGGCGGCCTCGATGAGGTTGATCATGACCGGCGTGGCGAGGACGCGGATGCGTCCGCTGCCGATGCGCGGCGCGGTGTGCTGCTCGCCGACGACCATTTCGGCGCTGCCGGTGAGCCCGGCGGGGAGGTCGAGAGTGATAGCCATGGCGCAATTATCGTTCCAAGCGCGCAAGCGCGTTTTGCCGCCCCGTCGCGAGCGCCCTTGCGAAACGGATTCCCGGCCACGCCCTCCGGGATGCCGTCCCGGGGGTAGGACGTTTCCGGCGCTCCGCGCCATGGCCGTCCGACTCGATTTCCGGCGCGGGCGGTCCGAACTCGATCGCGCCGCGCGCATCTATCCGTGAGAGGGGGATGCGATGATCGATACGACCCTGTCTTCGTTCGAACGCGACGTGATCGAGGCTTCGATGGAGGTCCCGGTCCTGTTGGATTTCTGGGCGCCGTGGTGTGCCCCGTGCAAGCAGCTCGGCCCGATGCTCGAGCGCCTCGAGCGCGAGTACGGCGGGCGCTTCAGGCTCGTGAATGCGAACTCGGACACGAACCCCGAGCTGGCGAGCTCGTTCAACCTGCAATCGCTCCCGTTCTCCGTGGCGTTCGTGGACGGCAACGCCGTCGCCCAGTTTTCCGGGGCGCAGCCCGAGGCCATCGTGCGCGCCTTCCTCGACCGGCTGATCCCCGACCCTTCCGAGATCGAGCATCGCGCGGCACGAGAGGCGCTCGCGCAGGGCCGGCCCGAGCTCGCCGAGAGCTACCTCAAGAACGCGATCGCGCTCGATCCGTCGAACGCCGCCGCGCGCCTCGACATGGCCGGCATCCTTCTCGACCGCGCCGACGTGCGCGCCGCGCGCACGCACTTCGATGCCCTCTCGTCGAACGCGCGCCAGCTCCCCACGCACGCGCCGCTCGCCGCGCGGCTCGAGGCCCTGGAGCTCGCGCAGATGCTGCCGCCCGCAGGCACGCTCGTGCGCCGCCTCCGGGTGGATCCGGGCGATCTCGACGCACGCATGGATCTCGCCGAGCTGCACATCGCGCGCCGGGATTTCCGTCCCGCGCTGGAGCACCTGCTTGAAATCGTGGCGCGCGACCGCAAGTATGGAGAAGACGGCGCAAGGCTGAAGATGCTGGCCGTGTTCGACATGGCGGCCGCCGATGCCGAGCTCGTCACCGAATACCGCGGCAGGCTTTCGAGCCTGCTGTTCTGATCCGCACCCGACGCGGGCCGTCCGGCCCGTCTCGCCGACTGACCGGGGCGCCCTTACTCCTTTGGGGGCGCAGGGAAGCGACCGCGTCGAAGGGCGGAAGGTTGGAGCGGCGCCCTCGGGTGCCGCATCCGGCCCTCCGCTATGATGGCCGCATGGCCGGACACTCCGTCACCGTCGCCACCGCGCGCCTCGCGCGCGACGCGAGCGGCACGCCGTACTCCACCGAATACCAGGACGTCTATCACTCCGCGCAGGGCGGGCTCGATCAGGCGCGCCACGTCTTCCTCGCGGGGAACGGCCTGCCGGAGCGATGGCGCGGCCGCCCCAGCTTCGCGATCGTCGAGACCGGATTCGGCATCGGGCTCAACTTCCTCGCGACGTGGGACACCTGGCGCGCCGATGCGTCGCGATCGCGGCGGCTGCACTTCGTCTCCATCGAGAGCCGCCCCTTCGCGGCGGACGCGCTCGCCGCGGCGCTGGAGCCCTTCCCCGCCGTCGCCCCGCTCGCACGCGCGCTGCTCGCCGTTTGGCCGCCCGCCTTCGCGGGGTTCCATCGCCTGCATTTCGATGCCGGGCGCGTGATCCTCACGCTGCTCTTCGGCGACGCCGGGGAGCTCCTGCCGCAGCTGGTGGCGCGCGTCGACGCGCTGTACCTCGACGGCTTCGCGCCCGCCAGGAATCCGCAGATCTGGACGCCGCAGGTGGTGCGCGAGCTCGCCCGCGTCGCGCGGCCGGGCGCCACGCTCGCCACGTGGACGGTCGCGAGCGGCGTGCGCACCGTGCTCGCCGATGCCGGCTTTCGCGTCGAGAAGCGCGCGGGTTTCGCCGCGAAACGCGAGATGCTGCACGGCGTGCGCGACGGTGCCGAGGAAAAATCCGCCGGCCCCTCGCGCCGCGCGGTGATCGTGGGCGGAAGCCTCGCGGGAACGCTCGCCGCGGAGCGGCTCGCGGCGCGCGATTGGGATGTCGAGGTGCTCGAAGAGCGTAGCGGGCATGCGCCGCCCGCGGTGGGGCTGGTGCGCCCGATCGCCAACCTGCGCGACGCGCTCAACGCGCGCATCTCGCGCGGCGCGTTCCTCTACGCCCTGCAGCATTTCCGCGCCCTGCAGCACGACGGCTACCACCTCGCATGGAACCGCTGCGGCGTCCTGCAGCTCGCCGAGGACGAGGACGAATCGGAGCGTTTCCGCGCGATCGCCCGCGCCCAGGGATATCCGCCCGAGTTCCTCGAATTCGTCGACGCGAAGCGCGCGCGCGAGATCGCGCGGCGCCCGGTGCGCGGCGCCGGCTGGTGGTTTCCCTCGGGCGCGACGGTCTCGCCTTCGAGCTTCGGCATCGCGAGCGTCGCTCGCGCCGGCGAGCGCATGCGCCGGCGCACGGGTGCGCGCGTGGAGCGGGTCGCGCACGAAGGCGGCGCCTGGCGCGCGTACGATCGCGACGAGCGCGTGCTCGCCGAGGCTGCGCTGCTGGTGCTCGCGAACGCGTCGGACGCGGCACGGCTGCTCCCCGAAGCCCGCTTGCGCCTGGCGCGCGTGCGCGGGCAACTCTCCTACCTGCCGCCCGCGCCCGCCCGCGACCTCGGGATCGTGGTGAGCGGCAGCGGCTACGTCGCGCCGCGCTTCGACGGTGGCCACGTCGTGGGCGCCACGTACCAGCACGACGACGCGGACGCTTCGGTGCGTACGGCCGACCACGAGCGGAACCTCGAGCACGCGGAATCGATGCTGCCCGGCTTCGCCGCGGACGCCGATCCTGCGGCCCTCGACGGATGGACCGGCTTCCGCACGACCGTTCCCGACCGGCTTCCGATCGCGGGCGCGACCGGCGTGGAGGGCATCCACGTGCTGACCGGGCTCGGATCGCGCGGCCTGCTGTGGGGGCCGCTCGCCGCCGAGGCGCTCGCGAGCGCGATCGAGGGCGAGCCGCTGCCCATGGCGCGCGACCACGCGGGAGCCATCTCCCCGCGCCGCTTCCTCTCCTGACGTGCGGCCGGACCTCACCTCGCTCGCGCTCTTCATCCGCATCGCGGAGGCGCGCAGCATCACGAAGGCCGCCGCGGCGAGCCACATCGCGCTCGCCGCGGCGAGCCGGCGCGTCGCCCAGCTCGAGGACCAGCTCGGCGTCTCGCTCCTGCACCGCACCGCCCGCGGCGTCGAGCTCACGCCCGCGGGCGAGGCGCTGCTCTTCCACGCGCGCCAGATGATGGACCGGATGGACCAGATGCGCGCCGAGATCTCCGAATACACGCTGGGCGCGAAAGGCGTGGTGCGCATGCAGGCGAACGCCTCGGCGCTCGCGCAGTACCTGCCCGAGGATCTCGCCTCGTTCGCCGCGGCGCATCCGGCGATCAAGGTCGCGCTGGGGGAGGAGCGCAGCTCCGCCATCGTCGCGGCCCTCCTCGCGGGCCACACCGACATCGGCATCGTGATGGAGGGCGCCGAGGGCGCGATCGCCCTGCAGCTCTTCGACTATCGCGCCGATACGCTGGTGTGCGCGCTGCCCGCGAAGCACCCGCTCCGGGCGAAGAGCATCGCCTTCGACGACCTGCTCGAGCACGATTTCGTGGGCCTGGAGAGCAACACCGTCATCTCCCGCCTCTGCAGCCACCAGGCCGCCCTCGCCGAGAAGCCGCTGCGGCTTCGCATCCAGGTGAAGAGCTTCGACGTCGTCGCCCGCCTCATCCAGGCGGGGCTCGGCATCGGCGTGCTCCCCGAGGCCGCGGTGAACGTGTACGCCCGCTCCATGGGACTGCGCTACATCCGCCTCACCGATGCGTGGGCGCAGCGCCGCATGTTCGTCGGCGTCCGGCAGTACTCGATGCTTCCGGCCGCCGCCCGCCAGCTGGTCGACCACCTGGTCGGCACGAAGAACCCGAAGCCCATCTCGAAGCCGCCGCCGCCCGCCTGAGCGCGGGTCGTTCCCCGGCCGCCGGCACCCATGGATTCGCGCCTTCGCGGGAAATTCTTACCCTTCGCGGATCGCGAAGGCTCGCTTGCCCATATTCCAATGGTGCACTGCGCAATGTGCATGGTCTGATGCGGTCAGAGAAGTGCTTTCCGAGCCCATTTCCCTTGAGCACCCCGTCCAGCGCATCCGCAAGGACTGGAACGAGAATCCTCGCCGGAAGGGCGTGAAGCGGGAATACGGGCGCCGCCCCCGCGCCGGCGGGCGCCACTTTGGAGACGCCGTGAAATGAAACGAGACGAGTTCGAGATCCCGGGCATCCAGCTTCCGCCGGAGCAGCCCGACCTGTTCGACCGCATCCTCACGCCGCCCGCGCTGGGCTTCGTCGCGCACCTGCACCGCTTGTTCGAGGCGCGGCGGCGCGAGCTGATGCGCCTGCGCGCCGAGCGCCAGGCGCGGCTGGATGCCGGCGCGACCTTCGGCTTCCTGCCCGAGACGCGCGCGATCCGCGAGGGCGACTGGACGGTCGCCCCGGTTCCGGCGGACCTCCAGGACCGCCGCGTCGAGATCACCGGCCCGACCGAGCGCAAGATGGTGATCAACGCGCTCAACTCCGGCGCATCGACCTTCATGGCGGACTTCGAGGATTCCCTCACGCCCACGTGGGAGAACGTGGTGCGCGGCCAGATCAACCTGCGCCAGGCGATCGACCGCACGATCGGCTTCAGGAGCGCGGAGGGCAAGGTCTACGAGCTGAACGACCGGACCGCCACCCTGATCGTGCGTCCGCGCGGCTGGCACCTGCTCGAGCGCCACATGCTGGTCGACGGCGAGCCGGTCGCCGGCGCCCTCTTCGACTTCGGCCTCTTCCTGTTCCACAACGCCGAGAAGCTCCTCGCGAACGGCAGCGGCCCGTATTTCTACCTGCCGAAGATGGAGAGCCACCTCGAGGCGCGCCTCTGGAACGACGTCTTCAACGAGGCGCAGGCGCGGCTGCAGCTCGCGCGCGGCACCATCAAGGCGACGGTGCTGATCGAGACGCTGCCCGCCGCCTTCGAGATGGACGAGATCCTCTACGAGCTGCGCGACCACTCGGCGGGGCTCAACTGCGGGCGCTGGGACTACATCTTCTCGTGCATCAAGAAGCTGCGGCGCCACGACTTCGTGCTCGCCGACCGCGGCCTCGTCACGATGACGAGCCCGTTCCTGCGCGCCTATTGCCGGCTGCTGGTGAAGACCTGCCATCGCCGCAACGCGCACGCGATGGGCGGCATGGCGGCGCAGATCCCGATCAAGGGCGATGCGGCCGCGAACGAGGCGGCGATGGCGAAGGTGCGCGCCGACAAGGAGCGCGAGGCGAACGACGGCTTCGACGGCACCTGGGTCGCGCATCCGGGCCTGGTGCCGATCGCGAAGGAAGTGTTCGACCGCATCATGCCGCAGGCCAACCAGGTCGACCGCAAGCGCGACGACGTGAAGGTGAAGGCGGCGGAGCTGCTCGACTTCCAGCCGCAGTCGCCGATCACCGAAGCGGGCCTGCGCACCAACATCAACGTGAGCCTGCAGTACATCGGCTCGTGGCTGGGCGGCCAGGGCTGCGTGCCGATCAACCACCTCATGGAGGACGCCGCCACCGCCGAGATCTCGCGCACGCAGATCTGGCAGTGGATCCGCTCGCCCAAGGGCGTGCTCGACGACGGGCGCAAGGTAACGCTCGACATGTTCCGCCAGATGCTCGCCGAGGAGCTGCGCAAGGTCTCCGCGATGCCCGGCGCGTTCGGCATGAAGTACGACGAGGCCGCGTGGCTGCTCGACAAGCTGGTTTCCGGCGACGAGTTCATCGAGTTCCTCACCGAGCCGGCGTACGACATGGTGAGCCGGCAGGCGGCGTCGCAGGCGATCGCCGCCTGACCCCCTAGCGAGGAGGAGAACGGGAAGCGCCGGGGATCGCATCCCCGGCGCTTTTCTTTCACAGGAACGCAAGCACGTCGTAGCCGAACATCCCGGGGACGAAGTCGCTCGCGTCGTTCTCGCGCTGGCGGGCCCTCGTGTTCCTCGACGTGGGAAGCCAGTCCGCGCGGTCGAGGAAGTCGTGGGCCGCGCGCAAGTAGCGGGCGTGATGTCCCGGCGTCGTCACGAAAAGCTTGTTGTAGCAGATGGCGAAGGGCGCGAGCGCCGGACGCGTCGCGAGGAAGAATTCCGCGATCCCCTCGATGACCCCGGGCGTTCCGAAGTTGAAGGCGTCGTCGAGGGCCATGATGCCGCCCTCCTCGAGGAGCGGCGTGGCGGTGCGCAGGTCGCGCACGACCAGCTCGCGCGTGTGGCCGCCGTCGATGCTCATGAAGCGGAATCGCCGCACGCCCGCCTGGGCCGCGAGCTTCTCCGCGGTGAGATCCATGCTGTCGGCGACGATCACTTTCAGGCGCGCGTCGTCCCCGCACGCCGAGGCGATGTTCCTGCGTACCTGGGCCACGGGCACGCCCTTGATGGGCGCGCCCACGAACAGGTCCACGCCCACGACCGCCTCGTCGGGCGCGGAAAGCTCGTACAGCACGGAGAGGTACTTGCCCTTGTACACGCCGATCTCGAGCACCGGCCCGGAAACGCCGAGTGCGCGCTGCGCCTGCGTAAGGTGCGCCGTGAGCAGCGCCGACTCCGGGAGCATCCACCCCGGGATCGGCTCGACCCGCGTGCGCAGGAACCGGGCGAAATCACGCAGCGTCGAGCGCGCGCGGACGGAATCCGGCGGGCTCCACCCCTCGACCGCGAGCGAGGTGCGGCGGGCTTGCGTTGCGCCCTGGAGAAGGTCGCCGAGCTCCTCGGGCGAGGTCCAGTCGCGCCCGCAGACGAAACGCGGGATCTCCCACCGGCCGCTGTCGCCTTCCCAGTAGCAGCCTTCCGCGGTGAACGCGGCCGCGATTCCCAGCTCCGCCGCGCGCGCAGGAAAGTACTCCCGCACCAGGTAATCGTTCGACTGCCCGTAGGGATACGCGAAGAGGGCGGCGCCGGGGTTCTCCGCCTGGCGCCGCAGGTAGTCGGAGGCGCGGCCGATCTCGAGGTCCGCGAGCTCCGCGGTCGCGATGCCGGAAAAGCCGCCGCGCGCCACGCCGTGCGAGAACGATGCGGGCAGCGCGTCGTGGTTGTGGTCCCAGCTGTGGTTCGCGATGTGCAGGAGGCCGCTCGCCACGGCCTCGGGCCACCAGTCGTCGTTCCACCAGCCCTTGCCGATCATGCACGCCGAGTCGAGCGCCGCACGCGCCTCGGGCGAAACGATCGAGAAGCACGTCACGTTGAGGCCCGGCTGCGCGCCGGGGAATTGCGCGGCGAAATCGCCGAGGATCCGGAAAGTGCTGCGCTGCAGGCCGGCACCGGGATGGAGCAGCTCGCGGAAATCGAAATCGGCGCCGTCGTCCGAAGCCAGCGCGACGATGCGGCCCTCCAGCTCGCCAGGCCGCCCGGCGAGCCACGCATCCACCAACGCGCGCAGCGGCATTACCCGGAACCCCGCATCCGTGAGTTGCCGCAGGTCCGACGACAGGGCCACGAGGTGGTTGGACCGGTACTCGTTGCCGTGGATGTTCATCGGCTGGTAGGTGAGGATCGGGATTCGCATGACGGCACGCGAGGGTCTGGAGTCAGGGATCATACGGCCGGCATGGAATCCGGCGCGCGATCGCCGGTCGAAGGATCATGGCCGAGCGCAATACCTCCCGGAAATCCTCGCGCCGGTGGTCGCGCCGGGTGACCGAGTCCAGCGACGCGCTCGACCTCGAGGGCGGCGTCTTTTGCAAGGGCGATCCCAGGTCGATCGCGCGTTCGCTCAAGCGCTCGGCCGAGCGCAGCCACCGCCGCAAGGCCGATCCCTTCCGCTCGGCGATGTCGATGCTCACGTTCTACATCAACCGCGCGGGCCATAACCTCGGCGCCCGACAGCGCCGCGTGCTCGAGCGCGCGAAGGACGAATTGCGCGCGGCGTTCCATCGCCCTCGCAAGGACGCCTGACGCGTCCCTCGCCCCCGCACACCGTTCGGCAGGCTTGAAATAGGGCGGATTTCGCCCTACTTGCCTCGTAGGCTTCGAGCGAGTGGACGGTTCTTGCACCGTCCCCGCTCGCGGTCGCTGCCGCCTGTAAAATGGAAGCCGCCTTCTACCCCCTCCGGTGTCCGCGCTGCGGGCCCGCCCCCTCCGGAACTCCATGAACGACCTCACCGCCGGCGCGGCCGGCCCCCCCGCCGCATTGAACGACGCATCGGGGGAGACGATCCGCATCCGCGGCGCCCGGCAGAACAACCTCAAGAACCTCGACGTCGACCTTCCCACCGGCGAGCTCATCGTCGTCACGGGGCCGTCGGGCTCGGGCAAGTCCTCGCTCGTCTTCGACACGCTCTACGCCGAGGGCCAGCGCCGCTACGTCGAGACGTTCTCGCCCTACGCGCGGCAGTTCCTGGACCGCATGGACAAGCCGCAGGTGGACGCGATCGAAGGCATCCCGCCCGCCATCGCGATCGACCAGACCAACCCGGTGCGCACCTCGCGCTCGACGGTCGGGACGATGACGGAGATCAACGACCACCTGAAGCTGCTCTTCGCACGCGCCGGCCGGCTCTTCTGCCGCCGATGCGCGCAGCCCGTGCGGCGCGACACGCCCGAGACGATCTTCGCCGAGCTGCAGGCGCGCGCGACGGCGGCGGGCGACCCGCGCCTCGTGATCGCGTTCCCCGTGGATGTACCGGTCAACTTCACCGAGGAGGAGATCGCCGGGCTTCTCCAGGCGCAGGGCTACACGCGCATCCACCACCGCGAGGGGCGGCACCTCGAGGTCGTGCAGGACCGCGTGCGCATGTCGAGCGCGGAGAAGGCGCGCGTGGTGGAGGCGCTGGAAGCGGCGCTGCGGGTGGGCAACGGGCGCGTGAACGTGTTCGTGGGGACAGACCTGGAGTTGGGGACAGACCTGGAGTTTTCGGGTCACGAGAGGCCGGAAAAACCGGGTCTGTCCCCGGTTCTCGATCGGCCCGAAAAACCGGGTCTGTCCCCGGTTTTCCCAACCCCCGCTTCCGAGGTCTGGCGCTTCTCCACCGACCTGCACTGCGCCCATTGCGACATCCATTACTCGGATCCGACGCCCGCTCGCTTCTCGTTCAACTCGCCGATCGGCGCTTGCGATACCTGCCGCGGCTTCGGGCGCGTGATCGGCGTCGACTACGGCCTCGTCATTCCCGACGAGACGAAGACGCTCGGCGCGGGCGCCGTGAAGATCTTCCAGTCGAAGAGCTACGACGACTGCCAGGACGACCTCGAGAAGCTCGCGCCCAGGCGCGGCGTGCCGCTCGACGCGCCGTGGCGCGAGCTCAGCGCGGCGCAGAAGCGCTGGGTGATCGAGGGCGACGACGACTGGGTGAGCTGGAACAAGTCGGGCAAGACGCACTGGTACGGCGTGCAGCGCTTCTTCGACTGGCTCGAGACCAAGGCGTACAAGATGCATATCCGCGTGCTGCTGTCGCGCTACCGGGCGTACACCGCCTGCACGGCGTGCGATGGGGCGCGGCTGAAGCCCGAGTCGCTGCTGTGGCGCGTCGGCACGAAGGAGGACGCGGACGCGGCGCTCGCCCCGGAGCGACGCCACCTCCCGAAGGACACGGAATGGACGCGCGACCAGCTCGCCGCGCTCCCCGGCCTGTCGATCCACGACGTGATGCTGCTGCCGATCGAGCGCGTGGCGGACTTCTTCGGGCGCCTGGATCTTCCGCGGCCGCTCGACGAGGCGAGCGAGCTCCTGCTGGGCGAAATCCGCTCGCGCCTCGGGTATCTGCGCGAGGTGGGCCTCGCCTACCTCACGCTCGATCGCCAGTCGCGCACGCTCTCCGGCGGCGAGGTGCAGCGCATCAACCTCACCACCGCGCTCGGCACCTCACTCGTGAACACGCTCTTCGTGCTCGACGAGCCTTCCATCGGCCTGCATCCGCGCGACATGGGCCGGGTGATCGAGGTAATGAAACGGCTGCGCGACGCCGGCAACTCCCTCGTCGTGGTCGAGCACGATCCGCAGATCATGCTCGAGGCGGACAAGCTCCTCGACATGGGACCCGGGCCGGGCGAGCATGGCGGCGAGATCGTGTTCTTCGGGCCGCCGGAAGCGCTCAAGCGCGCGAGCACGCTCACCGCCGAGTACCTCTCGGGCCGCCGGCGCGCCGATGCCCGCCCTCCCGACGTGGAGGTGCGGCGCCCCGGCATGCAGCTTCCCAACGAGCTCGGCCGCGATCCGCTGCACGGCACCGTCTGCCTCGGGCATCCGCGGCGCGAACGAGCACAACCTCAAGGACGCCGACGCCGATCTGCCGCTCCACCGGCTGGTGTGCGTGACCGGCGTTTCCGGCTCCGGCAAGTCGACGCTGATCCAGGACGTGCTGCATCCGGCGCTGCGCAAGCGACTCGGCAAGCCCACGGAAGCGCCGGGCGCCTTCCGCGAGCTGGTGAACGCCGACCACGTGAACGACGTCGTGTTCGTCGACCAGTCGCCGATCGGGCGCACCACGCGCTCGAATCCCGCGAGCTACGTGGGCGCATTCGACGCGATCCGCGAGCTCTTCGCTGCCGCGCCCGATGCGAAGACGCGCGGTTACACCGCGGGAACCTTCAGCTTCAACTCCGGCAATGGCCGCTGCCCCACATGCAGCGGCAACGGCTTCGAGCACGTCGAGATGCAGTTCCTCTCCGACGTGTACCTGCGCTGCCCGGACTGCAACGGCACGCGCTATCGCGAGGAAGTGCTCGAGGTGAAGGTGGACGGCCGCAGCATCGCGGACATGCTCGGGCTCACCATCGAGGAGGCCGTGAAGGCCTTCCCGAAGGATTCGGAGATCGTGCGCCGGCTGCAGCCGCTCGTCGACGTGGGCCTCGACTACCTGCGCCTGGGCCAGCCGGTGCCGACGCTTTCCGGCGGCGAGGCGCAGCGCCTGAAGCTCGCGGGGCACCTCGCCGAGGCGTCGGGACGCTCCATCTCGATGCTGCCGAAGCGCCCCGGCACGCCCGGCACGCGCCTCTTCCTCTTCGACGAGCCCACCACGGGCCTGCACTTCGACGACGTGGCGAAGCTCCTCGCCTCGTTCCGCAAGCTCCTCGCCGCCGGGCATTCGATCGTCGTGATCGAGCATAACCTCGACGTGATCCGCGCTTCCGACTGGATCGTGGACCTGGGCCCGGAAGGCGGCGAAGCGGGCGGCGAGATCGTGGCGACCGGCACGCCCGAAATGGTGATGGCGAACGCGAAGTCGCACACCGGCCGTGCTCTCGCGGAATACGAAAAGGCGCTTTCCCCGGAATATCTGCGTTCATCTGCGCCCTCATCGGCGTTCATCGGCGCTTCCGAAGGAGGCGAAGCGGAGCGTCAATTGACCCTCACACCGGCCCTCTCCCAGGGGAAAGGGAGAAAATCGATTTCGGTGCGCCACGCGCGCGAGCACAACCTCAAGGGCATCGACGTCGAGATCCCGCGCGGCAAGTTCACGGTCGTGACCGGCGTCTCGGGATCGGGCAAGTCGACGCTCGCCTTCGACATCCTCTTCGCCGAGGGACAACGGCGCTACCTCGAGTCCCTCAACGCCTACGCGCGCCAGTTCGTGCAGCCCGCCTCGAAGCCCGACGTGGACGCGATCTTCGGCATTCCGCCCACGGTCGCGATCGAGCAGCGCACGAGCCGCGGCGGCTCCAAGAGCACGGTCGCGACGCAGACCGAGATCCACCACTTCCTGCGCCTGCTCTTCGTGAAGCTCGGCACGCAGTACTGCCCCGATTGCGACGTGCCCATCGAGCCGCAGAGCGTGGACGCGATCGTCGCGCGCCTCATGAAGGAGCAGCGCGGCAAGGCCATCGCGGTCCTCGCGCCGCTCGTCACGAACCGCAAGGGCTTCTACACCGACCTCGCCAAGTGGGCGCTCGCGAAAGCCGTGTCGCACCTGCGCGTCGACGGCGAGTACCTGCCCACCAAGGGCTGGCCGCGCCTCGACCGCTTCCGCGAGCACACCATCGAGCTGCCGGTGGCCGAGGTGAAGGTCGAGCCGCAGGAGGAGCGGCACCTGCGCCATGCGGTGGAGCAGGCGCTCGAGATGGGCAAGGGCGTGCTGCACGTCTGCTGCGGCGGCTGGGGCGATCGCCAGACGCAGATCTACTCGGTGAAGCGCGCCTGCCCGTCGTGCGGCCGCAGCTTCCCCGAGCTCGACCCGCGGCTCTTCTCGTACAACTCGAAGCACGGCTGGTGCGCGAGCTGCTACGGCACCGGACTCGAGATCGAGCAGGTGCAGTGGGACGACGAGCGGGCGAAGACCGGCACCGAGGACCACGTGCTCGATTCCTGGGTCGAGTGGCTGGAGCTGGACGAGCCGTGCGAGGCATGCCACGGCAAGCGCCTCAACCGGGAGGCGCTCGCGGTGCGCTTCCGCGGCGAGTCGATCGCCGACATGAGCGCGCAGCCGATCTCCGCGGCGCACGAGTTCTTCCGCAAGCTCTCGGTCGCGGGGCGGGAGCAGGAGATCGCGCGCGACATCCTCGCCGAGCTCTCCTCGCGCCTGGGCTTCCTCGAGCAGGTGGGACTCGGTTACCTCTCGCTCGACCGCGCGGCGCCCACGCTCTCGGGCGGCGAGGCGCAGCGCATCCGCCTCGCCGCCCAGCTCGGCTCCAACCTGCGCGGCGTGTGCTACATCCTCGACGAGCCCACGATCGGCCTGCATCCGCGCGACAACCAGGTGCTGCTCGATACGCTCGAGCGCCTGAACGCCAAGGGCAACACGCTCGTGGTGGTCGAGCACGACGAGGACACGATCCGGCGCGCCGAGCACGTGATCGACCTGGGACCCGGCGCCGGCCGCCTCGGCGGGCACATCGTCGCCGAGGGCACGGCGCAGGAGCTCGAGGCGAACCCCGATTCGATCACGGGACGCTTCCTGCGCGAGCCGCTGCGCCATCCGCTGCAGCCGCGGCGCGGCGTCGGGAAGTCCACGCCGTCGATCGAGATCGCCGGCGGGCGACTCCACAACCTGAAGGATGTGGACGTGCGCTTCCCGCTCGGCCGCCTCTCGGTCGTGACCGGCGTCTCGGGCTCCGGCAAATCGACGCTCGCGCGCGACGTGCTGCACGAGAACCTGCGCCGGCTCGTGGGCGAGGAGCGCAAGCGGCGACCCTCCCGCCGGCCCTCTTCCAAGGCAGGGGGAGGCCTGGTCGGCTGCAGGTCCATCAAGGGCTGGACGGAAATCTCGCGCGTGCTCGAGGTCGACCAGACGCCGATCGGCAAGACGCCGCGCTCGTGTCCGGCGACCTACGTCGGCTTCTTCGACAACGTCCGCAAGCTCTTCGCCGATACGCAGGAGGCGCGCATCCGCGGCTACACCGCGAGCCGCTTCTCGTTCAACACGGCGGGCGGCCGCTGCGATGCGTGCGAAGGCCAGGGCGTGAAGACGATCGAGATGAGCTTCCTGCCCGACGTGAAGGTCGCCTGCGAGGCCTGCGGCGGCGCGCGCTTCAACGCCGAGACGCTCGCGGTGAAGATGCGCGGCAGGAGCGTGGGCGAGGTGCTCGCGATGAGCGTCGACGAGGCGGTCGAGTTCTTCGCGCACCACCCCTCGATCCACCACTGCCTGCGGCTGCTGCAGGACGTGGGGCTGGGCTACCTCACGCTCGGCCAGCAGAGCCCCACGCTCTCGGGCGGCGAGGCGCAGCGCATCAAGCTGGTGACCGAGCTCGCCAAGGTGCGCGGCGTCGGCGCTCCGCGTCCCGGCCGCGCCTCGGTCGCGCAGCACACCCTCTACGTCCTCGACGAGCCCACGGTCGGGCTGCACATGGCGGACGTGGAGAAGCTCATCCGCGTGCTGCATCGCCTGGTCGACGCCGGCAACAGCGTCGTGCTGATCGAGCACAACCTGGACGTGATCGCCGAGGCCGACTGGATCGTGGACCTCGGGCCCGAGGGCGGGGACGGCGGAGGACGCGTGGTGCTCGCCGCGCCTCCCGAGGAATTCCTGCGCCCGGGAACGAAGACGCACACGGCGAAGGCGCTGCGCGAGTTCATGGCGGGACACGGCGGGCGCTAGAATCGCCCCCATGAACCGGAGCTCCCTCGCCGCCGCCTGCGCGGCCCTGCTGCTCGCCCTCGCCCCGCCTTCGGCGCCCGCGCAGCCGGGACCGGAGAAAGTGCTGCGCTACGCGTTCGAGATCGCGGAAACCAACTTCGATCCGCAGCACATCAGCGACGTCTATTCCGACATCGTGATCTCCGGCATCTACGAGCCGCCGCTCACCTACGACTATCTCGCGCAACCCCTCAGGCTCGAGCCGCTCACCGCCGCGGCGCTGCCCGAAGTGAGCGACGGCGGACGCACCTATACCGTCCGCATCAAGCCCGGCATCTACTTCGCCGACGATCCCGCTTTCGGCGGCAAGCGCCGCGAGCTCACGGCGGCCGATTACATCTACTCGATCAAGCGCACCCTCGATCCGCGCGTGCAGGCCTCGCAGATCGCCGAGATCGAGCCCTACGTCGTGGGCGCGGCCGAAGCGGCCGAGAAGGCGCGCAAGGAGAACCGCTTCGACTACGACGCACCGATCGAGGGGCTGAAGGTGCTCGACCGGTACACGTTCCAGGTGCGGCTGAAGAAGCCCAACTACACCTTCATCTACAACTTCGCCGACTGCCGCATCGCCTGCGCGGTCGCGCGCGAGGTGGTGGAGCGATACGGGGACGACTTCGGCTCGCATCCCGTCGGCACCGGCCCGTGGCGGCTCACCTTCTGGAAGCGCTCGTCGAAGATGGTCTTCGAGCGCAATCCCGGCTTCCGCGAGGAGTACTTCGACGCCCATCCCGACGCGGACGACGCGCGCGGCCAGCGCATCCTCGCGCGCTTCAAGGGACGGCGGCTGCCGATGATCGATCGCGTCGAGATCTCGATCATCGAGGAGACGCAGCCGATGTGGCTCTCGTTCCTCAACGGGGAGATGGACCTGCTGTACCTGTTCCCGTCCGAGTTCGCCTACCAGGCGTTTCCCAACAACAAGCTCGCTCCGGGCCTCGCCAAGCGCGGCATCCGCATGGAACAGGCTCCCGCCCTGGACCTCACCTACGCGTACTTCAACATGGAGGATCCGGTCTTCGGCGGATATACGCCCGACAAGGTGGCGCTGCGCCGCGCCATCGCGCTCTCGTACAAGGTGCAGGACGAGATCGCGATCATCCGCAAGGGGCAGGCGATCCCCGCCGAGACGCCGTACAGCCCCGGCGTGGCGGGCTACGACCCGGGCTTCCGCACCGGCGCCAACGACTACGATCCGGTTCGCGCCAAGGCGCTGCTCGACATGTTCGGCTACGTCGACCGCGACGGCGACGGCTATCGCGAGCAGCCCGACGGCAGCCCGCTGGTGCTGCACCGGTACTCCACGCCGATCGAGGCGGACCAGCAGTTCGACGAGCTCTGGAAGAGGAGCCTCGACGACATCGGCATCCGCATGCAGGTCATCAAGGGCAAGTGGCCGGACCTGCTGAAGAGCGCGCGGCTCGGGAAGCTCCAGTTCTGGCAGCTCGGCGGCTCGGCCTCCTCGCCCGACGCGGACACGTGGCTCTCCTCGCTCTACGGCAAGAACACCGAGAACAACCTCGCGCGCTTCCGCCTGCCCGCGTACGACCGCCTCTACGAGGAAGCGCGTGCGATGCCCGACAGCCCCGCGCGCACGAAGCTCTACGAGCAGATGGCGAAGATCGTGGTGGCGTACGTCCCCTGGCGGATCAACGTGCACCGCATCCGCACCTCGATGTGGTATCCGTGGGTGATCGGCTTCCGGCGCTCGCCGATGCTCACCTACAACTTCTGGAAGTACATCGACATCGACCCGCAGCTCGAGCGCGCCGCCTCCCGCTGAAAAATCAATCCGCGGCGGCGGTCGCGCTCGGCAGGCGATAGTCCTGGAACTGCTGCCGGAGCGTCAGCTTCGAGAGCTTGCCCGTCGCCGTGTGCGGAAGCTCGCCCACGAACACCACGTCGTCGGGAAGCCACCACTTCGCGATCTTGCCCTCGTAGAACTGCAGCAGCTCGTCGCGCGCGACCTCCGCGCCCGGCTTCTTCACGACGATGAGGAGGGGCCGCTCGTCCCACTTCGGGTGGCGCACGCCGATCACCGCCGCCTCGGCGACCGCGGGATGGCCCATGGCGATGTTCTCGAGGTCGATGGAGCTGATCCATTCGCCGCCCGACTTGATCACGTCCTTGGAGCGGTCGGTGATCTGCAGGTAGCCGTCCGGGTCGATGGTGGCGACATCCCCGGTCGGGAACCAGCCCTCGCGAAGCACGTTGCCGCCCTCGCCCTTGTAGTACTCGCGCAGGATCCAGGGCCCGCGCACGAGGAGGTCGCCGAACGCCTTGCCGTCGCGCGGCAGCTCCTTGCCGTGGCCGTCCACGATCTTCATCTCCACGCCGTAGAGGGGGCGGCCCTGCTTCAACGCGAGCTCGAAGCGCTGCGCCGGCGCGAGGCCGAGGTGCTTCTCCTTCGCGGTATTCACCGTGCCGACGGGGCTCATCTCGGTCATGCCCCAGCCGTGGCGCACCTCGATGCCGAACTCGTCCTGCAGGGCCTTCATCATCGCCGGCGGGCACGCGGAGCCGCCGATCACGGTCTTCTCGAGCGTGGTGAGCTTCAGCTTGTTCTGCCGCAGGTAGTTGATGAGCCCGAGCCACACCGTCGGCACGCCGGAGGACGACGTGACCTTCTCCTTCTCGAAGAGCTCGTAGAGGCTCGCGCCGTCGAGCCCCGCCCCGGGGAACACCAGCTTCGCGCCGACCAGCGGGCCGGCATACGGAATGCCCCACGCGTTGACGTGGAACATCGGCACGATCGGCAGCACCACGCTGCGCGCCGAATAGTCCGAGACGTCCGGAAGCGAGATGCAGTAGGCGTGAAGGACGGTCGAGCGATGGCTGTAGAGCACGCCCTTGGGGTTGCCGGTGGTGCCCGACGTGTAGCACAGAGCCGCCGCGGTGTTCTCGTCGAGGACCGGCCACTCGAAGTCGTCGCGCTGGCCCTCCACGATCTCCTCGTAGCACAGGAGCTCGGGGAGGTCCGATTTCGGCATGTGCGCCCGATCGGTCATCGCGACCCAGCCCTTCACGCCGCGGCAGGCGGGAGCGAGCTTCTCCACCAGCGGCGCGAACGTGAGGTCGAAGAAGACGTACCCGTCCTCGGCATGGTTCACGATGTAGGCGATCTGCTCCGGGAAGAGCCGCGGGTTCACCGTGTGGATGACCGCACCCATCCCGGAGACCGCGTAGTACAGCTCGAAATGCCGGTAGCCGTTCCACGCGAGCGTCGCCACGCGGTCCCCCGGCCGCACGTCGAGGCGCGCGAGCGCGTTGGCGAGCTTCCGCGCGCGCGCGTGGGCCTCCCGATAGTCGTAGCGATGGATGTCGCCCTCGCACCGGCGCGAGACGATCTCGGTGTCGCCGTGGTTGAGCGCCGCGTGGCGCAGCAGCGACGGGATCGAGAGCGGCATCGTCATCATGAGGCCGTTCATGGCGGGATTACTCGATCACCTTGCCGAAGGCCACCCAGTGCTGCCCGTCGAATCGCTGCAGCTGGAGCGCCTCGAACGGGAAGAAGTCGTCGGGTCCGGTATTCACCTCGATCCCCGGCCGTGCGAGCGGCAGCTGCAGGTGCTTGAGGCTCGCCGCCTGCTTCATCACGTTCGCGCGCGTGAGGTCGTCGCCGCACTGCTTGAGCACCTGCACCAGCGTCTGCGCGGCGCTGTAGCCGTACACGTTCGAGGAATCGGCGACGTTGCCCTGCGGGTAATACTTCTTGAGGAACGCCTTGTACTCGTTCATCGCCGGGTCGCTCGCCCACTCCGCGTCGGTCGCGTCCTTGAGGTAGGCGACCGTCATGATGTCCTTCGACTTCTCGAGACCCGCGGGGGTGAGCACCGCGCCGATCGAGAGGCTCACGTTGGCGAGGTATTGCGCGGGCTTCCAGCCGCTGTCGTAGGCCTTGCGGATCGCGAGCGCCGCGAACTTGGGCGTGGTGATGTTCACGAACACGTCGGCGCCCGAATCCTTGAGGCTCAAGACCTGCGAGTCGATCGAGGGATCGGTCACCTCGTAGGAGGCTTCCTTCACGATCATGCTCGAGGCCTTCGCGCCGAGGCCGTCCTTGAGGCCCTTGAGGAGGTCCTTGCCGTAATCGTCGTTCTGGTAGAGCACGCCGATCTTCGCGTGCGGATGGTTCGCGAGGATGTCCTTGGCGTAGATCGTTCCCTCGGTCTGGTACGAAGGCTGCCAGCCCATGGTCCACGGGTAGTGCTTCGGATCGCCCCACATGGTCGCGCCCGTCGCCACGAAGAGCTGCGGCACCTTCTTCGCGTTCAGGTACTTGCGGATCGCCGCGTTGGGCGCCGTGCCCAGGGGCTGGAAGTCGAACAGCACCTCGTCCTGCTCGACCAGGCGGCGCGTGGCCTCCACGGTCTTGGGCGGGCTGTAGCCGTCGTCGAGGCTGATCAGCTCGATCTTGCGCCCGTTGATGCCGCCCTGCTCGTTCACCATCTTGAAGTACGCGGCCTCGATGCGGCCGATGGTGCCGTAGGCCGAGGCCGGCCCGCTGTAGGGCATGGTCTGGCCGATCTTGATCGCGGTGTCGCTCGCGCCCGGGTCGTACTTCTTCTGCGCGAACGCGGGAGCCGCCGCGAGGGCCGCGGCCAGGGTGAGCGAGGCCAGCGCTTTGCCGTGTTTCATGTTCTCCTCCTCCATCGCTTGGAAACGTAGTGGACGAAGCCCGCGACGCCGCCGGGCGCCAGGTACATGAACAGGATCACCATGATGCCGTAAATCGCCCACGGCGCCGCGCGCGAGATGCGGTCGGCGATGTTGGGCACGAACTGGATGAAGAACGCCCCGTAGATCGCGCCCTGGAGCGTCCCCAATCCGCCGACGACGATGCCCACCAGGAACGCGATCGACAGGAACGCGCCGAAGCTGTCGGGCGAGACGAACTGCACCGCGATCGCGCCGAGCGCGCCGCCGACCCCGGTGAACATGGCGCTCACGCCGAAGGTGAGCGACTTGTAGAGCGCGATGTCGATTCCCATCGCCTCGGCGGCGATCGGGTTGTCGCGGATCGCGACCATCGCGCGGCCGATCCTCCCGCGCAGCAGGTTGCGGCCCAGCGCGAACATGGCGAGCGCCACCGCGAGCGAGAAGAAGTACAGCCAGCGGTCCGCGTTCAGGGGCAGGCCGAAGGGCGGATCGGGCTTCACGAGCGTGATGCCCTCGACTCCGCCGGTCCACGGCTGGATCGCCTTGTGCTTGAGGAGCTGCGGCAGCGCGACCGCGAGCGCGAAGGTGGCGAGCGCGAGGTACGGACCCTCCAGGCGCAGCGCCGGCAGGCCGAAGAGGAAGCCCGCGACGAGGCACGCCGCCGCGGCCGCGGGGAGCGTGAGCCAATAGGGAACGCCGTAGCGGTCCATGAGGATCGCCGCGACGTAGGCTCCGATCGCGTAGAAGGCGCCGTGGCCGAGCGAGATCTGTCCGTTGTACCCGGTGAGCATGTTGAGCCCGAGCAGCACCACCGCGTAGGCGATCACCAGCGTGAGCTGGAACACGCTGAAGTTGCTGAGGAAGAACGGAGCCGCGCAGAGCGCGGCGAGGAGGATCGCGAGCGCGGCCCATTTGCCGCCGGCGAGCGGCGCGCGCGGGAGGTTTCCGCCCGCCATCTACACGCGCCTCACGAGCGTGCGCCCGAAGATGCCCGCGGGCTTCACCACCAGCACCGCGACGATCGCCAGCAGTGCGACGGTGAGCTTGAGCTCCTGGCCGATGACGTAGGCGCCGAGGAGGTTCTCCAGCACGCCGATGAGGAACCCGCCGAACACCGCGCCGAACGGGTTGTCGATGCCGCCGATCAGCGCCGCGGCGAAGGCGTAGAGCAGCACGCCGGACATCATGTTGGGATCGAGGAACACGATGGGCGCCACCATCATGCCGGCGACCGCGCCGATCGCCGTGGCGAGGCCCCAGCCGAGAGCTCGCATCCAGCCTACGCGGATCCCGACGAGGCGCGCGGACTCCGGGTTCTGCGCCGCGGCGCGCATCGCGAGGCCGAGCGGCGTGAAGCGGAAGAACGCGTAGATCGCGGCGAGCATCGCGAGCGTGACCCCGATCGCGCCGAGGTCGTGCGACGAGATGTAGTGCTGGCCGAACAGCGGCTCCGCCGGGAACGGGCTCGGGAAAGGACGCACCGTGTAGCTGTAGATCCATCCGGCGACGCTGTTCAGGATCACGAGCAGCCCGATGAACACCACCACCATGGGCAGCGCCGACGTGCCGCGCACCGGCCTCAGCACCACGCGGTCGATGACGACGCCGGCGGCGAAGGAGATGGCAAGCGTGGCGAGGAACGCGGCCCAGTACGGCAGGCCCGCCTGGATCAGGCTCCACGCGATGTAGGTGGAGAACATGGCGAGCTCGCCCTGCGCGAAGTTCACCAGTCGCGTCGCCTGGTGGATCATCACCAGCGCGAGCGCGAGGCTCGCGTAGATGCCCCCGGTGGCGAGGCCCGAGAGGAACTGCGCGAGGAAGGTGTCCATGGCGCTCAGTATCCGAGGTAGGAGCGGCGCACCGCCCGGTCGTTTCGCAGCGCCTGCGCTTCGCCGCGCATGGCGATGCGGCCGGTCTCGACGAGGTACGCGTGGTCCGCGAGCTCGAGCGCCATCGCCGCGTTCTGCTCCACGAGGAGGATCGCCACGCCCTCGTCGCGGTTCACCGCGCGCAGGATCTCGAAGATGCCGGCGACCACCTTGGGCGCGAGCCCGAACGACGGCTCGTCGAGGAGCAGCAGGCGCGGGCGCAGCATGAGCGCCCGCGCGATCGCGAGCATCTGCTGCTCGCCGCCGGAAAGCGTGCCCGCCTGCTGGGCGCGCCGCTCCCCGAGCCGCGGGAAATGCAGGTACATGCGCTCCATGTCCGCCGCGAGCGCGCGCCTGCCGCCGCGCGTGATCCCGCCCAGCCGCAGGTTCTCCTCCGTGGTGAGGTCGAGGAAGGTGCCGCGGCCGTCCGGGACGTGCGCGATGCCCAGCCGCACGATGTCCTCCGTCGCCCGCGCCTCGATGCGCGCGCCGTCGAAGGCGATCGAGCCGCGCGTCCTCACCATGCCGCACAGCGCACGCAGCGTGGTGGTCTTGCCGGCGCCGTTCGCGCCGAGGAGCGCCGTGACCGATCCGCGCGCCACCTCGAAGTCGATCCCGTGCAGCACCTGCGTCGCGCCGTACCACGCCTGCAGGCCCTCGGCGCGCAGGAGCGGCGCGCTCATGCGGCGGTCCCGAGGTAGGCCCGCACCACGTCGGGATGCTCGCGCACCTCGGCGGGCGTGCCGTCGGCGATCTTGCGGCCGAAGTCGAGCGCGACCACGTGGTCCGAGACGCTCATCAGCAGGTTCATGTGGTGCTCGACGAGGAGGACCGTGACGCCGATCCGGTCGCGGATCGCGCGGATGAGCCCGCCCAGCGCGGCGACCTCCTCGTGGTTGAGCCCGCTCGCCGGCTCGTCGAGCAGCAGCAGCCGCGGCGCGGAAGCGAGCGCACGGGCGAGCTCGACGCGCTTGCGCGTGCCGAACGGCAGCGACGATACCGTCTCGTCGGCGACATTCTCCAGCTCGAGGAAGCCCAGCAGCTCGCGTCCCCGCGCGCGCGCTTCCACCTCGTCGCGCGCGACGCGCGGAAGGCGTAGTGCCGCGGCGAGGAAGCCGCCGCGCCCGCGGCAGTGGCGCCCGAGGAGGACGTTCTCGAACACCGTGAGCGAGCGGAAGAGCGCGACGTTCTGGAACGTGCGGCCGATGCCCAGCGCCGCCACCTGGTGCGCGCGCTTTTCCAGCAGCAAATGCCCGTCGAACTCGATGCGGCCGCGATCCGCGCGATACAGGCGGCTCAGGCAATTGAAGAGCGTGGTCTTGCCCGCGCCGTTCGGGCCGATGATGCCGGCGATCTCCCCGGCACGGACGCGGAACGAAAGGCCGTCGAGCGCCACGATGCCGCCGAAGCGGACCGAAAGGCCCGCGACGTCGAGCAACGGCCGCTCGTGCGACTCTCCGGTCCCCGTGGCCATGCGAGTCCTCCCCCGCAACCAGAGGCGAAACCTAGCACGAAATCCCGCGCCCCAGCGCGTGTATATTTCGCGTTTGCGGCGCGCGAGGGAACGGAGCGGGCGATGGCCGGAAAAGCGTACCAACTGCACGACGGCGCGGCGGTGATCGTGCTCGACAATCCGCCGGTGAACGGGCTCGGGCACGCGCTGCGCTCGTCGATCGTGGCGGGGCTCGACGCGGCGCAGGCCGACGAGGCGGTGAAGGCGATCGTGCTCGTCGGCGCCGGGAACCTCTTCTCGGGCGGCGCCGACATCCGCGAGTTCAACACGCCGAAGGCGTCCGCCGAGCCCACGCTGCATACCGTGATCCGCGTCGTGGAATCGAGCCCGAAGCCGGTCGTCGCCGCCATCGCGGGGCACTGCATGGGCGGCGGCCTGGAGCTCTCGCTCGCCTGCCACTACCGCGTGGCGCTCGCCGACGCGCAGCTCGGCCTTCCCGAGGTGAAGATCGGCCTCATCCCGGGCGCCGGCGGCACGCAGCGCCTGCCGCGCGCGGTGGGCGTGGAGACTGCGCTCAACATGATCGTGTCGGGTAATCCCGTGCCCGCCGCGAAGCTCGCGGACACGGCGCTCATCGACCGCATCGTCGAGGCGCCGCTCCTGCAGGCCGCGGCGGCATTCGCGCGCGAGGTCGCGGCGGCGCGACCGCTGCCGAAGCTTCGCGATCGCACTGCCGTGGAGCCCGATGCCGAGGCGTTTTTCGCCTTCGCCCGCAACGCCGTCGCTTCGGTCGCGGGGAGCTTTCCGGCGCCGGTGAAATGCGTGGACGCGGTGGCCGCGTCCGTCTCGAAGCCCTTCGAAGACGGGCTGCGCTTCGAGCGCGAGATCTTCCTTCAGCTCCTGCAGTCGCCCGAATCGCGCGCGCTCCGCCACGCCTTCTTCGGCGAGCGCGCCGCCTCCAAGATCCCCGACGTGCCCGCGGACACCGTGCCCCGCAGCGTGAAATCGGTCGCGGTGATCGGCGCGGGCACGATGGGCGGCGGCATCGCGATGAATTTCCTCAACGCGGGCATCCCCGTGACGATCCTCGAGACGGGCCAGGAGGCGCTCGACCGCGGCGTCGCCACCATTCGCCGCAATTACGAGTCGAGCGTGAAGCGCGGCAGGCTCACGCCCGAGCAGGTGGAAAGCCGCATGAAGCTGCTCTGGCCCACGCTGCTCTACGAGGACATCAAGGACGCGGACCTCGTGATCGAGGCGGTGTTCGAGGAGATGGGCGTGAAGGAGGCGGTGTTCCGCAAGCTCGACGAAGTCGCCAAGCCCGGCGCGATCCTCGCGACCAACACCTCGACGCTCGACGTGAACCGCATCGCCGCGGCGACGAAGCGCCCGCAGGATGTGGTGGGCATGCACTTCTTCAGCCCGGCGAACGTGATGAAGCTGCTGGAGGTCGTGCGCGGCGCGAAGACCGCCAAGGACGTGCTCGCCACCGTGATGCAGGTCGCGAAGAAGATCCGCAAGACCGCCGTGGTCTCCGGCGTCTGCGACGGCTTCATCGGCAACCGCATGGTCGAGCAGTACCTGCGCCAGGCGCTCTTCCTGCTGGAAGAAGGCGCCTCGCCGCAGCAGGTGGACCACGCACTCGAGAAGTTCGGCTTCGCGATGGGACCGTTTCGCATGAGCGACCTCGCCGGCAACGACATCGGCTGGGCGATCCGCAAGCGCCGCTACGTCGAGCGCCCGGGCTTCGTCTATTCGCGCATCGCCGACCGCCTGTGCGAGCAGGGCCGCTTCGGGCAGAAGACCGGCGCCGGCTGGTATCGCTACGAGCCGGGGCGCCGCGACGCGATCCCGGACCCGAAGGTGGACGAGATGATCGCCGCCTACCGGAAGGAGAAAAGCATTGCATCGCGCAGGATCGACGACGCGGAGATCGTCGAGCGCTGCGTCTACGCGCTGGTGAACGAGGGCGCTCGCATCCTCGAGGAAGGCATCGCCGCGCGCGCCTCCGACATCGACATGGTCTACCTCACCGGCTACGGCTTCCCGCTCCACCGCGGCGGACCGATGCTCTACGCGGACATGGTGGGTCCCTACAACGTCGCGCGGAGCATGCGCCGCTTCGCCGCGAGCGGCGCGGCCGATCCTTCCTTCTGGAGGCCCGCGCCGCTCCTCGAGAAGCTCGCCGCGGAAGGGAAGGGCTTCAATGGCTGACGCCGTCATCGTCTCCACGGCACGCACCGGCCTCGCCAAGTCGTGGCGCGGCGCCTTCAACCTCACGCACGGCGCGACGCTGGGCGGCCACGTCGTGCGCCACGCCATGGAGCGCGCGCACGTCGATCCGGCGAGCGTCGAGGACGTCGTGATGGGTTGCGCGCTTCCGGAAGGCGCCACCGGCGGCAACATCGCGCGCCAGATCGCGCTGCGCGCCGGCTGTCCCGTTTCGACCGCCGGGATGACCGTGAACCGCTTCTGCTCCTCGGGATTGCAGGCGATCGCGATCGCCGCGCAGCGCATCCTGGCGGGCGAGGGCGAGGTGTACGTCGCGGGCGGCGTGGAATCGATCTCCTGCGTGCAGAACGAGGCCAACCGCCACATGGCGCGCGAGGCCTGGCTCCTGCAGCACAAGCCGCAGATCTACTGGTCGATGCTGGAGACCGCGGAGAACGTCGCGAAGCGCTACGGCATCGCGCGCGAGAAGCAGGACGAATACGGCGCGAGGAGCCAGGTGCGCGCCGCGGCCGCGGCCGCGGCGGGAAAGTTCGACGACGAGATCGTGCCGATGACGGTGCGCATGGGAGTCGCCGACAGGGAATCGGGACGCATCTTCACGAAGGAAGCCACGATCGCCGCCGACGAAGGCATCCGCCCCGACACCACGCTCGAGGGCATCGCGAAGATCCGGCCCGCGCTCCCCGGCGGCGTGATCGCGGCGGGCAACGCGAGCCAGTTCTCCGACGGCGCCTCCGCCTGCGTGGTGATGAGCGAGGCCGCCGCGGTTCGCGCGGGCGCCAGGCCGCTCGGCATCTTCCGCGGCTTCGCGGTGGCCGGCTGCGAGCCCGACGAGATGGGCATCGGGCCGGTGTTCGCGGTCCCGAAGCTGCTCGCGCGCGCGGGGCTCGGGGTCGAGGACATCGGGCTCTGGGAGCTCAACGAAGCGTTCGCGGTGCAGGTGATCTACTGCCGCGACAAGCTCGGCATTCCCGACGATCGCCTGAACGTCGATGGCGGCGCGATCGCCGTAGGCCATCCCTATGGCGTCACCGGCTCGCGGCTCACCGGGCACGCGCTCATCGAAGGCAAGCGCCGCGGCGCAAAGCACGTCGTGGTGACGATGTGCATCGGCGGCGGCATGGGCGCGGCCGGCCTCTTCGAGGTGGTGTAGCGATGTCGCAGCCGGACCGCCGGATTGTCGTACCGTGCGCGCGGTCTGGTTCGATCCTCATGGATGTCGCCCCGCCGCGGTTCTGCAGGTCCCCGGACAGGCGCAAGGCCGAATGGGCGTCCAGGCGCTGAACCACTACAACCTGCGGGCGTCGCGTGCATTGCTCGACGAGCTTCGCGACTGGTACCGCGACGTGCTGGGACTGGATGTCGGCGAGCGCCCGCCGTTCCGCTTCCATGGCTACTGGCTGTATGCGGGCGGCCATCCGATCCTGCACTTGAGCGAAGCCTCGGTCGGTGAACGCCATCCCGTGCCGGGCACGGGAACGCTCGATCATGTCGCGTTCACCTGCGCCGGGCTCGACGCGATGCGCGCGCGCCTCGATGCGATGCGCGTTTCCTACCGCGTCGCCGACGTGCCGCTCACCGGCGCCCGGCAGATCTTCCTCGAGGACCCGGCGGGTAACGGCATCGAGCTCAACTTCGACGCGCGCGAGGAGCGCTGAGCGATGGCCGGCGCGGACCTCCACGGCGTCTTTCCCTATCTCGTCTCGCCGGTCGATGCGCGCGGGGAGGTGAAGGACGACGTGCTCGCGAAGCTTTGCGAGGACCTCATCGCCGCGGGCGTGCACGGGTTGACGCCGCTCGGCTCCACCGGCGAGTTCGCGTACCTCACGCGAGAGCAGCGCCGGCGCGTGGTGGAGGTCGTGGTGCGCGCGGCGAAGGGGCGGGTGCCCGTAGTCGCGGGCGTGGCCTCGACCACGACCGCCGATGCCGTCTCGCAGGCACGCGAGTACGAGAAGCTCGGCGTGGACGGCATCCTCGCGATCCTCGAGGCGTATTTCCCGATCCCCGACGAGGGCGTGCACGACTACTTCCGCGCGGTGGCGCAGGCGGTGTCGCTGCCGGTCGTGCTCTACACCAACCCGAACTTCCAGCGCTCGGACCTGAGCCTTGCGGTGATCGAGCGCCTCTCCCGCATCCCGAACGTCGGCTACATCAAGGACGCGTCCTCGAATACGGGGCGGCTGCTCTCCATCCTCGAGCGCGTCGAGGGGCGCATGCAGGTGTTCGCCGCCTCGGCGCACATTCCCGCCTGCGTGATGCTCATCGGGGGCGTGGGCTGGATGGCGGGACCCGCGTGCGTCGCGCCGAAGCAGAGCGTCGAGCTCTACGAGCTGTGCCGGCGCGGCGACTGGGCCGCGGCGATGGAGCGCCAGCGCCCGCTATGGCGGTTGAACCAGGCGTTCGCGAAGCACAACCTCGCCGCGTGCATCAAGGGAGGCCTGGAGCTGCAGGGCTACGAAGTCGGCGCGCCCCTCCCGCCGCAGGCGCCGCTCTCCGCCGAAGGCGTGGAGGATGTGCGCGGCGCGCTCTCGGCGATCGCAGCGCTGTAGCGGCGATCGCGCACGGGCTCGCGCCGTCGGCCGCATTCGCCCCGGTTGCGGGGGACCGGTACAATCGCGCCCATGTTTCGTTCGCTCGCTCGCCGGGTGCTCATGCCCATCGCGCTTCTCGGCGCGACGGGCGCGTTCGCCCAGCTTTCGATCGATCCACCGCAGCCGACCGCGCTCGACACCGTGCGCCTGCGCTACACGCACCTCGGATGCACCAACGGGGACTCGGTGCAGGTATCGCAGGATTCGAACCGGATCACGGTCTCGGTCGACCGCGGCGGCGTTTCCCCCGATTGCGGCACCGTCGCGGGCTTCTACGAGGATTACACGCTGGGGCGCCTTCCCTCCGGCGAGTACGATGCGTCGCTCGTCGTGAGCCCGCCGCCGGGAACCCTCGGTCCGACCGAGCGGCTGGGACCGATCCACGTCTCGGTCGCCCCCGCCGGGCCCGCGGGCTCCCTCCACCCGCACGACGATTATTCCGATATGTGGTGGAACCCGCGCGAGCCCGGCTGGGCGCTCTCGGTGAGCCAACTGCACGAGAAGCTCTTCATGACCTGGGCCGCCTACGACGATTCCGGGAAGGCCGCGTGGCTGGTCGTGCCGGGCGGCGCGTGGTCGCGCGACGCGGCGGACGCGCTGCGCTTCACGGGGAAAATCTATCGCACGCAGGGAACCCCGTGGGACCTGCCGTTCGATGCCGGGGCGACGCGCCTCACGCAGGTCGGCACGGCGAGCTTCGCGCCGCTCGACTCCAGTCACGGCATCTTCACCTACACGGTCGACGGAGTGAGCGGCTCGAAGATGGTGGAGCGCTTCCGCTTCTGACCGGCCCCCGCCGCAAGCCGCGGCGAAAGGCGTTATCCTCATGCCGCATCGACTTCCGCTTCCCGGAGGAACCATGATCCGCATCGCCGCCGCACTCGCCGCGCTCGCCTGCCTCCCCGCGCTCGCCTTCGCCGACTCCGCAGACCAGGCCGCCCTCGACCAGTGCATCGCTTCGTGGGGCAAGGCCTCCCCGTTCCGCAAGGGAACCCCCGCCGACGGAGTGATCGCGGCCGGCGTCAAGGTCTTCGGCATCGGCTCGTCGTCGACGGGCGACGATCCGGTCACCACCAAGCCGCGGCTCGTGCTCGTGCGCCCCGCCGTGAACGTCATGGGACGCAGCACCATCAAGGTTTCCAACCCGCACGGCTGGTACTGCTTCCGCTCGAACGTCACCGTGATGGGCAAGCTCCAGATCGAGGCGCAGTGCCACGCGCATCTGGCGAGCGCGCGCGAGGAAGGCGCGACGGTGGGCGCCGCCGACGAGAGCAACAAGGGCGTGGCCGTGTTCGGCGCGCTGCGTGTGAATCGCTTCGGCTGCAACGGCAAGCACGGCTGATTCGAGCGGAGGTGGCCATGGAGAATCCGTCCACCGTGTCCACGGACGACGCGCAACACGAGCTCGAGCGGCGGGCGCTGCGCAACGTTCGCTCGCTGGTCGACAAGCTGGAAGGCGCGGAGCGCCGCGGGGCCGAGCGCAACCTGAGGCTCGTCGCGCTCGTGCTGGCCGGCATCGCCGCCCTGGTCGCGCTCGGCGCGATCGCGCTCTGGATCCTGCGCGGTCCCGTGCACACGCACAGCGTGACGACCGCGCCGGCGCAAAGCGCGAAGGCGCCCCGCTAGCCCGCGGCCCTCAGCGGCGGCGGTGCGAGCTCCGCCCGGGATTGCGCGGATCGTCCGGCAGGTCGGGGTCTCCCTCGTCGAGCTCGCCGGCATCACGGTCGCCTGCATCGAGCTCCCCCGCCTCGATCGCGCCGATGTCCTCGCCATCCTGCTCGATGTGATCCACGTCGATGTCCTGCGAATCGGCGCCCGGCGTATCGCGGCCCGCTGCCGCGCGCTCCCCGGTCCCGGACGCGTCGGAATCGCTGTCGAGGTTGCCGTCGCCGACATCGGGGCCGCCGGTGTTCGCCGCGCGGCTTTCTTCCGGATCCTCGTTGGTCCCGCGATCCAGGCCGAAGCGATCGACGTCGTGCGCGAGCCCGTGCGCGCCGAGCACGTCGCTTCCGGTGTCGGAGCTGTCGCTCGGACCCAACGCCTGCGTGCCGTGCCCGCGGCCCAGCCGGCGATCGCGTCCGGCGGGAAGGTTGTCGGGACTCAGGGTGCTGGACGACATGGGATCCTCCTTGGCGCTCGATGCGTACGCGATGGAGGTTGGATCGGCTCGCGCCGCGTCGGTTCTCGGCCGGGCGCGTATGCGCGCGCGACCCGGCGCAGGGGCGCTCTCAGGCGACCTTCACCAGCTGCTTGCCGAAGTTGCGCCCCGCGAGGAGGTCGATGAGGCCCTGCGGCGCATTCTCGATCCCCTCGACGATCGATTCCCTGTAGCGCAGCTTTCCCGATGCGACGCGCGCCCCGAGGTCCGCGAGGGCCTCGCCATAGCGCCTGTGCCAGTCGAACACGATCATCCCCTGCATGCGGATGCGGTTCACGAGGATCGCGCGCAGGTTCCTGTAGCCGTATGGCTGCGTCGCGTTGTACTCGGCGATGAGGCCGCACACGACGATGCGCCCGTTCTGGTTCATCACGCGCAGCACGGTATCCAGGATCTCGCCGCCGACGTTCTCGAAGTCGACGTCGATGCCCTTCGGGCAGGCGGCGCGCAGGTCCTCGAGGACGCGGCCCGCCTTGTAGTCGACGCACGCGTCGAAGCCGAGCTCGTCCACGACGTAGTCGCATTTCGCGCGGCCCCCGGCGATGCCGACCACGCGGCAGCCCTGCTGCTTCGCGAGCTGGCCCACGACGCTGCCCACCGCGCCCGAGGCGGCCGACACCACGACGGTCTCGCCCGCCTTCGGTTGGCCGATTTCCAGGAGCCCGAACCACGCGGTGATCCCGGGCATGCCGAGGATGCCCAGATAGTAGGACGCGGGTACCCGCGAAGCGTCCACGAGCGTGAGCTCCTTTCCCTTCGCGACGCCATAGAGCTGCCAGCCGAGCGACGCGAGCACCTTGTCGCCCTTGTGGAAACCGGGATGGCGCGACTCCATCACCTCACCCACCGTCTGCCCCACCATGAGCCCGCCGATCTCCACCGACGCCGCGTACGACTTGGCATCGCTCATGCGCCCGCGCATGTAGGGATCGAGCGAGAGCCACTCGTTGCGCACCAGGACCTCGCCCTCGCCGGGCGAAGGCATGGGCGACTCGACCACGCGGAAGTTCTCGCGCGTGACGGGGCCCGTCGGACGCGAGGCGAGGAGGACCTGCCGGTTAGTGGCCATGGGAGGGAGAGTTCCTCGCGAATCTTTCGAGATGGTGGTCCGCATCGCCGAGCTGGCGCGCGATCATCGTGAGGCGGCGGAAGGTGTGGCTCAGCTTGAGCTCCTCGGTCATTCCCATGCCGCCATGGAGCTGCACCGATTCCTGGCTCACGCGGCGGCATGCGTCGGCGATCTTGATCCTGGCCGCCGAGACGATGCGCGCGCGCTCGCGCGGATCGCTTTCCGTGTCCACGCGGGCGCAGGCGAGGCTCGCCATCGAGCGCGCCTGCTCGTGCTCGATCACCATGTCCACCATGCGGTGCTGCAGCGCCTGGAAGGCGCCGATCGGCACGCCGAACTGGCGGCGCGTCTTGAGGTAGTCGAGCGTCGCGTCGCACGCGGACTTCATCGCGCCGACCGCTTCCGCGCAGAGGAGTGCGGAAGCGCAATCCGCCGCTTCCTCGACGAGCTCGAGCCCGGCGCCCTCCTCGCCGATGCGCGCCTCGGCCGGCACGGCGACCGAGTCGAAGCGCACGTCGGCCGCGCGCAGCTCGTCGAGCGTGCGGTACGGCGTCATCGATACCCCCGGCGCCTTCGCATCGACGACGAAAAGGCTCACGCCGCGCGCGTCGGAAGCGCCGCCCGAGGTTCGCGCGGAGACGACGAGGCGGTCGGCGCAGGGCGCGTGCAGCACGACACGCTTCGTCGCATCGATGCGATAGCCCGCGCCCTGCCTTTCGGCGCGGGCGGCGACGTGCGAGAGGTCGTAGCGGGCGCCATCCTCGGTATGCGCGAAGGCCATCACCATGCGTCCCTCGACGATCGCCGGCACCAGCTCCTCGCGCAACGCGCCGTTCGCGCCGCGCGCGACCATGCGCCCGGCGAGCGCCACCGTCGACAGGTACGGCTCGACCACGAGCGCCTCGCCCATCGCCTCCATCACGCTCATGAGGTCCACGGCGCGGCCGCCGAAGCCGCCCAGATCCACGGGGAAGGGAAGGCCCAGCAGGCCGATCTGCGCCAGCTTTGCCCAGACCTCGCGGCTCCAGCCTTCCACCGATGCGACGATCGCCTTGCGCGCCTCGAAGCCGTAGTCCTGCGCGACGAAGCGCTGCACCGAATCGGCGACCAGCCGCTGCTCTTCGCTGTAATCGAATTTCATGCCGGGCTCCTAGAGGCCGAGGCTCATCTTGGCGATGATGTTGCGCTGGATCTCGTTGGACCCGGCGTAGATCGAGGTCTTGCGGAAGTTGCAGTAGCGCGGCGCGATGCCCGCCATCACCGGGTCGAAATCGCCGTTCGCGGCGACGGGGCGCAACGGCTGCGCGAGGGGCCCGGCGGCTTCCATCATGAGCTCGGTGAGCGTCTGCTGGATCTCGGTGCCCCGGATCTTGAGCATCGACACCTCCGCGCCGGGCGCGCGCCCTCCGCGCAACTGGTCGAGGAAGCGCAGGTTGGTGATCTCGAGCGCCATCAGCTCGACCTCCACGCGCGTCAGCTTGTCGCGGAAGCGCACGTCCTCGAGGAGCGGCCGGCCGTTCTTCGGCTGGAGCGCGGCGAACTCCTTGAGCTTCTCCAGCTCGCGCCGCGATCCGCCGATGCGCGCGGTGTTCATGCGCTCGTGGCCGAGCAGGTACTTGGCGACCGTCCAGCCCTTGCCTTCCTCGTGCACCAGGTTCTCCACCGGCACCTTCACGTCGTCGAAGAACACCTCGTTCACCTCGTGTCCGCCGTCCATCAGGACGAGCGGGCGCACGGTGATCCCCGGCGTCTTCATGTCGATGAGCAGGAACGAGATGCCCTCCTGCTTCTTCTCGCCCGAGTCGGTGCGCACCAGGCAGAAGATCCAGTCGGCGCAATGGGCGAGCGTGGTCCAGGTCTTCTGCCCGTTCACCACGTAGTGGCCGCCCTGGCGCACGGCGCGGGTCTTGAGCGAGGCGAGGTCCGAGCCGGAGCCGGGCTCCGAATAGCCCTGGCACCAGAAATCGTCGCCGTTGTAGATGCGCGGCAGGAAGCGCTGCTTCTGCGCCTGCGTGCCGAACCTGAGGAGCACCGCGGCGCACATCGTGAGCCCGAACGGGATGAGCGGCGGCGCGCCCGCGTAGCCGCATTCCTCCTCGAAGATGTAGCGCTGCACCACGTCCCAGTCGGTGCCGCCCCATTCGCGCGGCCAGGAAGGCGCGACCCAGCCCTGCCCCGCGAGGATGCGGTGCCAACGCAGCAGGTCCTCGCGCGAAAGCTCCTCGTGACGGCCCATCTTCTCGCGCAGGTCGGCGGGCAGGTTCTCGCGCAGCCAGGCGCGCACGCCGTCGCGGAACGCGAGCTCTTCGGGGGAGTAGTTGAGGTCCATGGAATGCCTCCGGGGGCGGCCGGCGCCCACAGGATGCGCCGTGCCGATAGTGTAAGCTCACGCGCCGCGGCACGTTGTTCATGGACACCCCGAAAATCCCGACATGAGCTTGCGCAAACTCCTCGATCTTTCCGGCCGCGTGGCGCTCGTGACCGGCGGCTCGCGCGGGCTCGGCCTGCAGATCGCCGAGGCGCTGGGCGAGATGGGCGCGCGGGTGGCGCTCACCGCGCGCAAGCGTGAAGAGCTCGACGAGGCCTGCGCCCACCTGCGATCGATGGGCGTCGAATCGCTTCCGCTGGTGTGCGACATGTCCGATTCGGCGGCGATCGCGCCGATGGTCGAGCAGGCGGCGAGCTGGGGCGCGATCGACATCCTCGTGAACAATGCCGGCACCACGTGGGGCGCCGACATGCTCGAGCATCCGCTCGAGGCGTGGAACAAGGTGATCGACCTCAACCTCACGGCGATGTTCGTCGCGAGCCAGGAGGTGGGGCGGCGCTGCATGGTGCCGCGGCGCCGCGGCAAGGTGATCAACATCGCCTCGGTGCTGGGACTCGTCGGCGGCGGCGATCCGGGCCGGCCGGGCACCATCGGCTACAACACGAGCAAGGGCGGGGTCATCAGCTTCACGCGCTCGCTCGCGGCGGAATGGGCGAAGCACGACATCAACGTGAACGCGATCGCGCCCGGCTTCTTCCCGACGAAGATGACGAAGGGACTGATGGAGATGATGGGCGACCAGGTGGCGCGCAAGGCGCCGCTCGACCGCGTGGGCGGCCCCGAGGACCTCAAGGGGATCGCACTGGTGCTCGCGTCCGATGCGGGCGCGTTCATCACCGGGCAGACCATCGCGGTCGACGGCGGCTACACGGCGATCTAGGCATGGACGTGGGCAAGGCGGTCGGCCGCCCGATCCCGTTCGCGAGCCACCTGGGCGTGCGCCTGCGCGCGCAGGGCGATGGCCGGGCGATCGTGGAGGCGGATTTGCGCCCGGAGCTCATGAACAGCTGGGAGTCCGCGCATGGCGGCGTCGTCATGACGCTGCTCGACATCGCCATGGCGATCGCGGCGCGCAGCATGGATGCGAAGGCCGCGGGCGCGATCACCGTGGAGATGAAGACGAGCTTCATCGGCACCTGCCAGGGGCTGCTCGTCGCACATGGACACTGCATCCACCTCGGGCGCTCCGTCGCGTTCTGCGAGGGCGAGGCACGCGACGCCTCCGGCAAGCTCGTCGCCAAGGCGACCGGCACGTTCATGGTGCGCCGCGAGCGCGACGGCGGACAGGACGACGCGCTTGCGCGCGATACGCGGGTCGGCTCGTGACGGATTTCAGCACCTACCGCGGAACGCGTCCCGTCGCCGAGGCGCATCGCTTCGATGTCGCCGCCCTCGAGCGCTACCTGCGCGAGCACGTGGCCGGATTCGCCGGACCGCTCGAGGTCGAGCAATTCCGCGGCGGGCAATCGAATCCCACGTATCTCCTCCACGCGGGCGCGCAACGCTATGTGCTGCGCCGCAAGCCCCCCGGGAAGCTGCTGCCTTCCGCGCACGCGGTCGACCGCGAGTATCGCGTCGTCAGCGCGCTCGCGAAGACCGGCTTTCCCGTCGCGCGGACGTACGCGTTGTGCACCGACGAATCCGTGATCGGGACGACGTTCTACGTGATGGAGCATGTCGAGGGACGCGTACTCTGGGACCCTGCGCTCCCCGGCATGGACCGGGAAGAACGCCGCGCGATCTACGACGAGATGAACCGGGTGATCGCGCGCCTGCACCGCGTCGATTTCGCGGCCATCGGCCTCGCCGACTATGGAAAGCCGGGCAACTACTTCCGGCGCCAGATCGACCGCTGGAGCCGCCAGTACAAGGCCTCGGAGACCGAGAAGATCGAGGCGATGGACCGGCTCATCGACTGGCTGCCGGGAAACATTCCCGAGGGCGAGGCGACCTCGATCGTGCACGGCGACTACCGCATCGACAACATGATCTTCCATCCCCGCGAGCCGCGCGTGCTCGCGGTGCTCGACTGGGAGCTCTCCACGCTCGGCCACCCGATGGCCGATTTCTCCTACCACATGATGGCGTGGCGGCTCTCGTCGACGGAATTCCGCGGATTGCGCGGCCTCGACCTCGCCGCGCTCGGCATTCCCTCGGAGGACGAGTACCTCGCGGGATATCTCGAGCGCACGGGGGCGCCGCGGCCGAGCGCGAAGGACTGGAGCTTCTGCATGGCGTACAACATGTTCCGCGCCGCGGCGATCTTCCAGGGCGTGATGGCGCGCGCCGTCGCGGGCAATGCGGCGAGCGCGCAGGCGGTCGAGACCGGCAAGCGCGCACGGCCGATGGCCGAGCTCGGGTGGAAGCAGGTCGAGCAGTTGCAGGCTTCGTAAGGAGGAACCCATGGACTTCGAATACTCGCCCAAGGTGAAGGCGTTGCAGCAACGGCTCACCGCCTTCATGGATGCCCGCGTCTATCCGAACGAGCGCCGCTTCGACGAGGAGGTGGATTCGGGCGACCGCTGGCAGCCGACGCGGATCGTGGAGGCGCTCAAGGAGAAGGCGAGGGCCGCGGGCCTCTGGAACCTGTTCCTGCCCGAATCCGAACGCGGTGCGGGCCTCGCGAACGCGGAGTACGCGCCGCTCTGCGAGATCATGGGCCGCGTCGGCTGGGCGCCGGAGGTCTTCAACTGCTCGGCGCCCGACACCGGGAACATGGAGGTGCTCGAGCGCTACGGCACGCCCGAGCAGAAGAAGCGCTGGCTCGAGCCGCTCCTCGCCGGCGAGATCCGCTCCGGCTTCGCGATGACCGAGCCCGCGGTCGCCTCGTCGGACGCGACCAACATCGAGGCGTCGATCCGCCGCGAGGGCGACGGGTACGTGGTCAACGGCCGCAAGTGGTGGACCTCCGGCGCGGGCGACCCGCGCTGCAAGGTGCTCATCTTCATGGGCAAGACCAACCCCGATGCCGACCGGCATCACCAGCAATCGATGATCCTGGTGCCGATGGACGCGCCCGGCGTGCGCCGCGTGCGGCACCTGCCCGTGTTCGGCTACGACGACGCGCCGCACGGGCACATGGAGATGGATTTCCAGGACGTGCGCGTGCCCGCCTCCAACATGCTGCTCGGCGAGGGCCGCGGCTTCGAGATCGCGCAGGGGCGCCTCGGTCCCGGCCGCATCCACCATTGCATGCGCCTCATCGGCGTGGCGGAGCGTGCGCTCGAGACGATGTGCAAGCGAGTGAAGTCGCGCGTGGCGTTCGGCCGCCCCATCGCCGAGCAGGGCGTCACGCTCGAGCGCATCGCCGAGGCGCGGATCCGCATCGACCAGGCGCGGCTCCTCACGCTGAAGGCCGCTTGGATGATGGATACCGTCGGGAACAAGGCGGCGCGCGCGGAAATCGCGATGATCAAGGTGGTCGCGCCCACCATCGCCTGCCAGGTGCTCGACTGGGCGATCCAGGCCCATGGCGGCGCGGGTGTATGCGACGACTTCGGCCTCGCGAAAGCCTATGCGAACGCGCGCACCCTGCGCCTGGCCGACGGACCGGACGAGGTGCACCGCAACCAGATCGGGCGCCTGGAGCTCGCCAAGCACTGACGGTTTTCCTACGCCACGAACTCGAGGATCAGCGCGTAATGCAGCGCGCTTCCGGCGATGACGCACAGGTGCCAGATGCCGTGCCAGTACCGGAAGCGGTGGTCGAAGAGGAAGAAGACGATGCCGAAGGTATAGACCATGCCGCTCGCCACCAGGAGCGCGAAGCCGTTCGGCCCGAGCGCCTGCCGCAGCGGCTCCATCAAGGCGAGTCCCATCCAGCCCATCAGGACGTAGATCGCGAGCGAGGTGAGGCGCGCGCCTTTCGCGATCCAGATCTCCTGCACGATCCCCACCGCCGCGAGGCACCACGACGCGGCGAAGAGCGTCCAGCCCCACCTGCCGTTGAGGCTCACCAGCGCGAGCGGCGTGTAGCTGCCGGCGATGAGCAGGTAGATCGAGCTGTGATCGAGCTTGCGGAAGACGGCCTTCGCCCTTCCGCGCGTGCTGTGGTAGCAGGTGGAGGCGAGGTAGGCGAGCACCAGGGTGGTGGCGTAGACCGAGAAGCTCGCGAGGCGAACCTCGTCGCCGCGGGCGGCGGCAAGGGCGACGAGCGACGCGCCGGCGCCCAGCGCGAGGACCGATCCCGCGAGGTGGGTGTAGCCGTTCAATCGCTCGCCGTAGTACATGCGCGGATTATCGGAAAAGACGGCGCGACAAAACATCGACATTTCCTCGTTTCCGTTGCCGGATTTGCGCCGATTTCGCTGTGAGACAATGACGGACAATGGCTTCCCCACGCCGCAGTCTCCACGCGCGCTTCGCGCGGCGATCGCGCCACGTCTGGCTCTCCCGCTCCCTCTGGAACCGCCGCCTGGTGTTCATCGTGGGCAGCGTCGCCGCCGCCCTCGCCGCGGTCGGATTCGCCGTGGCCGCCACCGATACGCTCGACGTGCTCGCGCGCGTCCTGCGCGCCTGGCCGTGGGCCGCGTTCGTGCTGGCGCCCGCCGGGCTCGCGCTGGTGAGCTGGCTCGCGCGAAATTTCTTCCACGGCGCGGAAGGCAGCGGCATCCCGCAGACCATCGCCGCGCTCGGCTATCCCGATTCCGCGACCCGCGGCCGGCTGCTCTCGCTGCGCATCGCGCTCGGGAAGATCGCGCTCACGCTGCTGGGCCTGCTCTCGGGCGCCTCGATCGGCCGTGAGGGGCCGACCGTGCAGATCGCGGCCTCGATCATGTACTCGCTCGACCGCTTCTCCTCCTTTCCCCAGGAGAGCATGAAGCGCGGCCTCATCCTCGCCGGGGGCGCCGCGGGCATCGCGGCCGCCTTCAACGCGCCGCTCGCGGGCGTGGTCTTCGCGATCGAGGAGATGAGCCGGTCGTTCTCCCAGCGCACCAGCGGCATCGTCATCACCGCCGTGATCATCGCCGGCATCGTCTCGTACTCGCTCCTCGGCAACTACGCGTATTTCGGCCACACGTCGGCCACGCTCGACTTCGCGACCGGCTGGAACGTGGTGGTGGTTTGCGGGACGGTCGGCGGGCTCCTGGGCGGAATCTTTTCACGCCTGCTCATCGCGTCGGCGAACAGCCTCGAGGGGCCCTTCGCCACCTTTCGCCGCACCCGGCCGGCCATCTTCGCGGCGCTCTGCGGCCTCGCCATCGCGGCCCTCGGTTTCGCCTCGCACGGAACCATCTACGGCACGGGATACGCACAGACGAGAGAGGTGTTGCAGGGAAGCGCAGACATCCCGCTCACCTTCGGCGTGCTGAAGCTCCTCGCGACCGTGGTGTCGTACGTGACCGGCATCCCGGGCGGAATCTTCTCGCCCTCGCTCGCCGTTGGCGCCGGCCTCGGCCAGGACATCGCCGCGGTCCTGCCCTCCGCGCCCGTCGGCGCCGTCGCGGTGGTCGGCATGGTGGCGTACTTCTCGGGCGTGGTGCAGGCGCCGATCACCGCCTTCGTGATCGTGGCGGAGATGACACGCGACGCGGACATGGCGCTGCCGCTCATGGCCGCGTCGATCATCGCCTACGGCTTCTCGCGCCTCGTGTGCCCGCAGCCGGTCTACAAGGCGCTCGCGAAGGCGTTCCGGCCGGCGCGCGCCTCGACTCCGCCGCTCGCCAGCTGAGCGCAAGGCGGCGCCCGCCGGGAATTCCGGTATAATGCGTGCTCAGGTGTGAGAGGCGTCTCATCCGGTTAACGCCCCCGCCCATTCGCGGCTCATCCGATCCCGAATCATTCGAAGCCAGATTCCATCTGCCTGAACCGGTGTCGAAGGCGAAGTCCTTCGCGGGCCGATCCGTTCAGGAGACTCACATAAGTACGTCCTTCGAAAGCCTCGGGTTGATGCCCGAGCTGCTTCGTGCCGTCACGGAGCAGGGCTACACAGAAACCACTCCCATCCAGGCGCAAGCCATCCCCGTAATCCTCTCCGGCCGAGACCTGCTCGGCGCCGCGCAAACCGGCACCGGCAAGACCGCCGGATTCGCGCTTCCCCTGCTGCAGCGCCTCGCGCCGATGGCGACGAAGAGCTTCTCGCCGGCGCTGCATCCGGTGCGCTGCCTAATCCTCACCCCCACCCGCGAGCTCGCGATCCAGGTGCACGAGAGCGTGAGGACGTACGGCAAGCACGTCCCGCTGCGCTCCTTCGTGGTCTATGGCGGTGTGAACATCAATCCGCAGATCGAGGAGCTGCGCAAGGGCGTGGAGATCCTGGTCGCGACGCCCGGGCGCCTCCTCGACCTCGTGGGCCAGCGCGCGGTGAACCTCGGCAAGGTCCAGATCCTCGTCCTCGACGAGGCGGACCGCATGCTCGACATGGGCTTCATCCCGGACATCAAGCGGATCATCGCGCTGTTGCCCAAGGCGCCGATGCGCCAGACGCTTCTCTTCTCGGCGACGTTCTCCGACGAGATTCGCAGGCTCTCCGCGCAGTTCCTCAACGACCCGGCCACGGTGGAAGTCGCCCGACGCAACACGCCGGCGGAGCTCGTCACGCAGTACCTCTACCACGTGGAGGCGACTCGCAAGCGCGAGCTCCTCGCGCAGCTCGTGAAGAAGAACGGCTGGAGCCAGGTGCTGGTGTTCACGAAGACAAAGCACGGCGCCAACCGGCTCGCCTCGCAGCTGCAGCGCGACGGCATCAACGCCGACGCGATCCACGGCAACAAGAGCCAGAACGCGCGCATCCGCGCGCTCGAGGACTTCAAGGAAGGCAAGGTGAAGGTGCTGGTCGCGACCGACATCGCGGCGCGCGGCCTCGACATCGAGGAGCTGCCGCACGTCGTGAACTTCGACCTCTCGCACATCCCCGAGGACTACGTGCACCGCATCGGGCGCACCGGCCGCGCCGGCTCCACGGGCGAGGCGATCTCGCTCGTCTGCGCGGAGGATCGTCCGCTGCTGGCCGCCATCGAGAAGCTCATCAACCGCAAGATCGAGGCGAGGAGCGTCGAAGGCTTCGAGCCCGAGCGCCGGCGCGAAGGCGGGCATGCCGAGCCGCGCGCGCCGCAGGCGGAATCGAAGGGCGGCCGCCGGCAAGGCGAAGGACGCCGCGAGGCCGAGGGCCGCAAGTCGCGGCCGGAAGGACGGCCGCCCCGCGAGAAGCGCCCACGGGAAGAGGAGCGTACGACGCGGCATGCTGCGCCTTCCGCCCCGCGCACCTCCGGAAACTCCGGCGGGATGGATTTCAGCAAACCCTACGAGCCCTCCCCCGCCGCCGCCGCCACCGCGGCGGCCGAGGAGCCGGAGCGTCCCGCCACCCGCAAGTCGTCCCAGGCGATTCCGGCGCTCTTCCGCCGCAAGGCGGCGTGAGCCCGGCGGCACCGGCCGCGTTGCCGGCGCTGCGGTAGAATCGCGCAAGGCACCATCGTGACGAGACCCGCGCCAAAAGCGCGGGTCTCCGCTCTTACCGATGCGCGACGCGACAACCCAGGCGATCCACCTCGAGGACTACCTGCCTCCGGCCTTCCGCATCTCGAAGGTCCACCTGGACGTGGACATCCGGGGCGCAACGGTGACGGTGCGCTCGACGCTGCACATCGCGAGGAATGCCGAGGCGGAAAGGCCCGATGCGCCGCTCGTGCTCGACGGCGAGGGCCTCGACCTCGTCTCCGCGGCGGTCGACGGGCGCACGCTCGCCGATTCCGAGTACCGCGTCGACGCCTCGCACCTCACCATCGCGCGCGTGGCCGACGCCTTCACGCTCGAGACCGTGGTGCGCTTCGATCCATGGAAGAACACGCGGCTCGAAGGCCTGTATGCCACGACGAGCGGGCTCGTCACGCAATGCGAGGCGCAGGGATTCCGACGCATCACCTACTTCATCGACCGGCCGGACGTGATGGCGCGCTACGTCGTCACGATCTGCGCCGCGCGCACGCGCTTCCCGTGCCTTCTGTCGAACGGAAACCTGCTCGAGAAGGGCGACGGCATGCCGGACGGCTGGTTGCCGCAGCCGCCCGCGGAGGAGGCCGACACGCCGCGGCACTGGGCGCGCTGGGAGGATCCCTTCGCGAAGCCCAGCTATCTCTTCGCGCTCGTCGCGGCGGACCTCGACCTCCTCGAGGACCACTTCACGACGCGCTCCGGCGCGAAGGCGTTGCTCCAGATCTACGTCGAGCGCGGCAAGATCGACCAGGCGGATTTCGCGATGCAGGCGCTCAAGAACTGCATGCGCTGGGACGAGGAGCGGTTCGGTCTCGAGTTCGACCTCGAGCGCTTCATGATCGTCGCCGTTTCCGACTTCAACGCGGGGGCCATGGAGAACAAGGGCCTCAACATCTTCAACACCAGGTATATCCTCGCGCGCCCCGACACCGCCACGGACGCGGACTACTTCGCCGTGGACAAGGTGATCGCGCACGAGTACTTCCACAACTGGACCGGCAACCGCGTGACGTGCCGGGACTGGTTCCAGCTCTCCCTCAAGGAGGGCCTCACCGTCTATCGCGACCAGGAATACAGCGCAGACGAGTATTCGCGCCCGGTCGTGCGCATCCAGGAAGTGCGCGACCTTCGCAACCGCCAGTTCCCCGAGGACGCCGGGCCGATGGCGCACGCGGTGCGCCCGGAGTCGTACGTCGAGGTGAACAACTTCTACACCTCCACGGTGTACGACAAGGGCGCGGAGGTCGTGCGCATGTACGCGACGCTCCTCGGGCGCGAAGGATTCCGCCGCGGCATGGACCTCTACTTCCGGCGCCATGACGGGCAGGCGGTGACGTGCGACGCCTTCCGCGCCGCGATGGCCGACGCCAACGGCGTCGACCTGTCGCAATTCGAGCGCTGGTACTCGCAGGCCGGCACTCCCGTCGTGGCGTGCAGCGGAAGCTACGATGCGCCGGGGAAGACGTACACGCTGGAGGTGGAGCAATCGTGCCCTCCGACACCGGGCCAGGGGGTGAAGCTCCCCTTCGTGATCCCGCTCGCCGTCGGGCTCGTGGGCCGGGACGGATGCGACCTGCCGCTGCGGATCGACGGCGGTCCCGACGCGGATGTCGCAGGGGACGGCTCGGCGACGGCCGTGCTCCGGCTCACGGAGGCGAAACAGCGCTTCGCGTTCACCGGAGTCGACGCCGCGCCCGTCCCGTCGCTGCTGCGCCGCTTCTCCGCGCCGGTGCAGGTGCGCTTCGAGTACGACGAGGCGCAGCTCCTGCACCTGATGGCGCACGACTCCGATCCCTTCAACCGCTGGGAGGCGGGGCAGGCGCTCGCGACGCGCATCCTGCTCGCGGGCATCGAGCGCATCCGCGCGGGCCGGACGATGCAGGTGCCCGACGATTTCCTCGAGGCGATGGGCCGCACCCTCTCCGACGGCGCGAAGGATCCTGCGTTCGCCGCGGAAGCCCTGGTGCCGCCGTCGGAGGGCTACCTCGCCGAATGCATGGACGTAGCCGATCCCGATGCGATCCATCGCGCGCGCACGACCCTCATGCGTGAAGTCGCCACGCGCTATCGGACACGGCTGGAGGCCGCGTTCCGCCACTTCACCGTGTCCGGCCCGTATTCGCCGGACGCCGCCTGCGCCGGGCGCCGCGCGCTGCGCAACGCCGCGCTCGGATACGTGAGCCTCATCGACGACGCGACCTCGCGCGCATTGGCCTTCCTCGAGTTCCGCCGTGCGGAGAACATGACCGACGCGATGGCGGCGCTCGGCTGCCTGGCGAATTGCGGCGGACCGGAGCGCGATCGCGCGCTCGCGATGTTCCAGGAGAAATGGAAGGACGAGGCGCTGGTGATCGACAAGTGGTTCCGCGTCCAGGCGACTTCCTGGCTCACGGGGTCGCTGGATCGCGTGAAGGCGCTCGCGGCGAGTTCCGGCTTCGACCTGCGCAACCCCAACCGCGCGCGCGCCCTGCTGCATGCGTTCGCGCTGGACAATCCGCTCCACTTCCACGCCGCCGACGGCAGCGGTTACCGCTGGATCGCCGAGCAGGTCGTGGCGCTCGACCGGCTGAATCCGCAGGTCGCCTCGCGCCTCGCCCGTGCGTTCGACCGCTGGCGCAAGTACGACGCGAAGCGCCAGGCGCACGCCCGCGCGGCGCTCGAATCGATTCGCGCCGCCGAGGGGCTTTCGGACAACGTGACGGAAGTGGTGGGCCGGGCGCTCGCCTAGCCTGCGACGCTCGTGCGAGTCGCCGCCGCGCGCCCATGCGAGGCTCGCTCGTGCGCGGGTCCGGAAACGCGACGGCCGCCCCTGGGCGGCCGTCGCAGGACGCAGGCGGAAGCGATCAGTTCTTCTTGATCGCCTCGAGCATCTTGAACACGCTCTTGGGGGCGCCGTGGAAAAGACGCTTGTACATCTTGGGCAGGCAGCGCCGCTCGAGCGTGTTGCGTCGGACTCGTTTGCGTTCAGCCATGTGAAGCCTCCGTTTTCGGACTTGGAATTATACCGGATGGCCGATCCCCGCGGCGGGCCGGTGCGTCTCCCAGGATCCGGGCGGGCGATCGGCTGCCGTCGGGCTGGACGAGCTCGCCCCTTGCGCCGGCGATCACTCCTTCGAAGCGGCCCTCGAAACGCCGGCCATCGGGAAACGTCACGGTACCGGTCCCGCGCGGTGCGCCGTCGCGCACCTCGCCCTCATACCGAAGGCCGGTGCGGTACGTGAACACGCCCTGTCCCGACGGCACGCCGGCGACGAACTCGCCCTGGTACACGTCGCCGTTCGCGAAGGCGCAGCGGCCGATCCCCCGCGCGCGGCCATCGACGAAGGTCGCATCGATGACGTCTCCGTCGGCGGAGCGATAGCGGCCGCTTCCCTGGATTCGGCCGGCGGCCACCTCCCCGTCGTAACGATCGCCGTCGGCGAATTCGTATGCCCCCACGCCATCGGGCGCGCCGGCGCGAAACGTGCCCTCGTATCGATCCCCGTTGCGGCTCACGTAGAGGCCGTGTCCTTCGATCGTCCCCGCCTTCACGTCTCCCTCGTACAGGTCGCCGTCCGGAAACGAGAAGGTTCCCCGGCCGTCGGGGAGATCGGCGTGGAAGCGGCCCTCGTACCGGGTGCCGTCGGCCCAGGTGTACGTGCCATAGCCTTCGCGCAGGCCCTCGTTGAAGTCGCCCTCGTAGCGAAACGTCCTCGACACGAATTCGCCGTGTCCCTGGAACGTCGTTCCGCGCAAGGTGCCTCGATAGGTCGAGCCGTCCGCGAAGACGAGCTCGTGCAGGCCAGGCGCGATTTCCTTCGATGAAGCGACGCGGGGCCGCTTCGCGGGCGCCTCCTGCACGCGCGGGGCCGGCGAAGAAAGCGGGGGATGGTCGATCGTTGCGGCTTCGGACGGTCGAACGGCGACCCAGGCGACCGCGCCCAGGAGCAGGGCGGCGCAGGCGAGCGAACGCGCGATCGTCCGGAGGGATTGGCGGTGAATGCCCATCGCCTGCGAAGGTATCGCCGGCGTGCCTCGCGCGCAACCGGCGCGCGAAGGCAACCGCCCGGGCTCGCCCGGTCCCGAATCTTCCATGCGCCAGAGGAACCCCTGAAACGCAAACGCCCAACCGGGTGTCCGGTTGGGCGTTTGTCTGATAGGGCCCTGGCGATGACCTACTTTCTCACGGGCAATCCGCAATATCATCGGCGCGGCGTCGTTTCACGGCCCTGTTCGGGATGGGAAGGGGTGGGGCCAACGCGCTATGGTCGCCAGGAATTCTGGAATGAAGGTAGTGTGGCCAGGCGCAATGCCTGGCACTGGACTATGCATTGCACCGTGTCGGCGATCGTGGGTCGATCGCGATGCACGGGTATCGCAAGGTTATAGAGTCAAGCCGCACGGGCAATTAGTACTGGTTAGCTCAACGCATCACTGCGCTTACACACCCAGCCTATCAACGTCCTGGTCTCGGACGACCCTTCAGGGGGGTCGAGCCCCCGGGAGATCTCATCTTCAGGCAAGTTTCCCGCTTAGATGCTTTCAGCGGTTATCTCTTCCGCATATAGCTACCCGGCAATGCGACTGGCGTCACAACCGGTACACCAGGGATGCGTCCACTCCGGTCCTCTCGTACTAGGAGCAGCCCCCGTCAAATCTCCAGCGCCCACGGCAGATAGGGACCAAACTGTCTCACGACGTTTTGAACCCAGCTCACGTACCACTTTAAATGGCGAACAGCCATACCCTTGGGACCGGCTACAGCCCCAGGATGTGATGAGCCGACATCGAGGTGCCAAACTCCCCCGTCGATATGAACTCTTGGGAGGAATCAGCCTGTTATCCCCAGAGTACCTTTTATCCGTTGAGCGATGGCCCTTCCATACAGAACCACCGGATCACTATGACCTGCTTTCGCACCTGCTCGACTTGTCAGTCTCGCAGTCAAGCCACCTTATGCCATTGCACTATGAGTACGATTTCCGACCGTACCTAGGTGACCTTCGCACTCCTCCGTTACCCTTTGGGAGGAGACCGCCCCAGTCAAACTGCCTACCATGCACGGTCCCCGACCCCGTCAAGGGGCCCAGGTTAGAACCGCAACGTCGTCAGGCTGGTATTTCAACGTCGGCTCCATGGACTCTAGCGAGCCCACTTCATAGCCTCCCAGCTATCCTACACAGACAGCGTCACAGTCCAATGCAAAGCTACAGTAAAGGTTCATGGGGTCTTTCCGTCTAGCCGCGGGTAGATTGCATCTTCACAAACATTTCAACTTCGCTGAGTCTCAGGAGGAGACAGTGTGGCCATCGTTACGCCATTCGTGCGGGTCGGAACTTACCCGACAAGGAATTTCGCTACCTTAGGACCGTTATAGTTACGGCCGCCGTTTACCGGGGCTTCGATCAAGAGCTTGCACCCCATCACTTAACCTTCCGGCACCGGGCAGGCGTCACACCCTATACGTCGACTTCCAACGTCTTAGCAGAGTGCTGTGTTTTTGATAAACAGTCGCAGCCACCGATTCTCTGCGGCCTTTCTCGGCTCGAGAACGCGAAGTCCTCTCACCTACCAAAGGCACACCTTCTCCCGAAGTTACGGTGTCAATTTGCCGAGTTCCTTCTCCTGAGTTCTCTCAAGCGCCTTAGAATTTTCATCCTGCCCACCTGTGTCGGTTTGCGGTACGGTCCCAACGGGCTGAAGCTTAGTGGCTTTTCCTGGAAGCAGGGTATCCGCGACTTCCGGAGGCTCGCGCCTCCATGGTCCCGCGCCTCGGTGGTAACGACCCCCCGGATTTCCCTAAGGGATCCACCTACACGCTTCACCGGCACGTCCAACAGCCGGCTCGCATAACCTTCTCCGTCCCCACATCGCACCCGTCGGCGGTTCCGGAATATTGACCGGATTCCCATCAGCTACGGCTCTCGCCCTCACCTTAGGGGCCGACTCACCCTGCGCCGATGAACGTTGCGCAGGAAACCTTGGGCTTTCGGCGAGCGGGCCTTTCACCCGCTTTATCGCTACTCATGTCAGCATTCGCACTTCTCATAGCTCCAGCATCCCTCTCGAGACACCTTCACAGCCTTAGAGAACGCTCCTCTACCACCCCAAGCAATCCCTTGACCACGCTCCCGCGCGCGCAAACAACGCACGCACCACAACGCACCGCGACACACCTTCTCGCAATGCAGGAACGCACTCAAGTGGATTGCTTGAGATCCGCAGCTTCGGTTATCGGCTTGAGCCCCGTTACATCTTCCGCGCAGGACGACTCGATCAGTGAGCTATTACGCTTTCTTTAAAGGATGGCTGCTTCTAAGCCAACCTCCTGACTGTCTAAGCCTTCCCACCTCGTTTTCCACTTAGCCGATATTCGGGACCTTAGCTGGCGGTCTGGGTTGTTTCCCTCTTGACCCCGGACGTTAGCACCCGGAGTCTGTCTGCCGTGCTCGAGCTCTTCGGTATTCGGAGTTTGCCATGGTTTGGTAAGCCTATAGCGGCCCCCTAGCCATAACAGTGCTCTACCCCCGAAGGCAATACACGACGCACTACCTCAATAGTTTTCGAGGAGAACCAGCTATCTCCGGTTTTGTTTAGCCTTTCACCCCTATCCACAGCTCATCCCCGACCTTTTCAACGGGCGTGGGTTCGGCCCTCCAGTGGGTGTTACCCCACCTTCAGCCTGGCCATGGATAGATCAACCGGTTTCGGGTCTACGCCGCGCAACTGAACGCCCTGTTCAGACTCGCTTTCGCTACGCCTCCGGCATCAAGCCTTAAGCTCGCTACGCAACGTAAGTCGCTGACCCATTATACAAAAGGTACGCCGTCACCCCATTGCTGAGGCTCCGACTGTTTGTATGCATGCGGTTTCAGGATCTATTTCACTCCCCTCCCGGGGTTCTTTTCGCCTTTCCCTCACGGTACTGGTTCACTATCGGTCAATGATGAGTATTTAGCCTTGGAGGATGGTCCCCCCATCTTCAGACAGGATTTCACGTGTCCCGCCCTACTTGTCTCGAGCCTAGTTCCACACCAGGGCTTTCGCGTACGGGGCTATCACCCGCTGTGGCCGCCCTTTCCAGAGCGTTCCGCTAACACCAGTGCTAAAACTCGACGGCTAGTCCCGTTTCGCTCGCCACTACTCCGGGAATCTCGGTTGATTTCTGTTCCTCCGGTTACTGAGATGTTTCAGTTCTCCGGGTTCGCTCCTTTGCCCCTATGTATTCAGGACAAGGTGACCCTCACGGGCCGGGTTTCCCCATTCGGAAATCTGCGGATCAACGCCCATTTGCCGGCTCCCCGCAGCTTATCGCAGGCTGTCACGTCCTTCATCGCCTATCATTGCCAAGGCATCCACCACATGCACTTATTCGCTTGACCCTATAACCTTGCTGCCTCTTGCGAGGCGACCGCGGCCAAAGTCGCCGCAACCATCACACGATCATAGGAAACGCTCGCGCTTGTGCATCCCCACCCTCGCGAGCGGGGACACGATGCAATACATAACCCAGTCCAAACTACTCGAGCGTCATCACAACGCCCTTTCGCAAGGACAACTACCTTCATTCCGGATTGTTAAAGAGCGATGGTGGGTCTGGATGGGTTCGAACCATCGACCCCCGCCTTATCAAGACGGTGCTCTAACCAGCTGAGCTACAGACCCGTACGCCCGATACGCCAGCGGCGTACTTGGCGACACTGATCTTCAGCCTTCAGAAGATACAGCCGATAGATGGTGGGAGCTGCGGGGACGCTTGTCTTAGAAAGGAGGTGATCCAGCCGCACCTTCCGATACGGCTACCTTGTTACGACTTCACCCCAGTCATGAATCTCACCGTGGTCGGCGCCCTCCTTGCGGTTAGGCGACCGGCTTCTGGTGGAACCCACTCCCATGGTGTGACGGGCGGTGTGTACAAGACCCGGGAACGTATTCACCGCGACATGCTGATCCGCGATTACTAGCGATTCCGACTTCATGCAGTCGAGTTGCAGACTGCAATCCGGACTACGACGCGCTTTGTGGGATTGGCTCCAGGTCACCCCTTGGCAACCCTCTGTACGCGCCATTGTATTACGTGTGAAGCCCTACCCATAAGGGCCATGAGGACTTGACGTCATCCCCACCTTCCTCCGGTTTGTCACCGGCAGTCTCATTAGAGTGCCCAACTGAATGTAGCAACTAATGACAAGGGTTGCGCTCGTTGCGGGACTTAACCCAACATCTCACGACACGAGCTGACGACAGCCATGCAGCACCTGTGTTCCAGTTCCCTTTCGGGCAAAGCCGCCTTTCAGCAGCCTTCCGGACATGTCAAGGGTAGGTAAGGTTTTTCGCGTTGCATCGAATTAATCCACATAATCCACCGCTTGTGCGGGTCCCCGTCAATTCCTTTGAGTTTTAACCTTGCGGCCGTACTCCCCAGGCGGTCGACTTCACGCGTTAGCTTCGTTACTGAGAGTGTCAAACCCCCAACAACCAGTCGACATCGTTTAGGGCGTGGACTACCAGGGTATCTAATCCTGTTTGCTCCCCACGCTTTCGTGCATGAGCGTCAGTGTCAGCCCAGAGACCTGCCTTCGCCATCGGTATTCCTCCTGATATCTACGCATTTCACTGCTACACCAGGAATTCCAGTCTCCTCTGCCACACTCCAGCCTTGCAGTCCCAAATGCCATTCCCAGGTTAAGCCCGGGGATTTCACATCTGGCTTACAAAACCGCCTGCGCACGCTTTACGCCCAGTAATTCCGATTAACGCTCGCACCCTACGTATTACCGCGGCTGCTGGCACGTAGTTAGCCGGTGCTTATTCTTCCGGTACCGTCAGTAGGCAGCGATATTCACGCTACCCGTTTCGTTCCGGACAAAAGAGCTTTACAACCCGAAGGCCTTCTTCACTCACGCGGAATGGCTGGATCAGGGTTTCCCCCATTGTCCAAAATTCCCCACTGCTGCCTCCCGTAGGAGTCTGGGCCGTGTCTCAGTCCCAGTGTGGCTGATCATCCTCTCAGACCAGCTACCGATCATCGCCTTGGTGAGCCTTTACCTCACCAACTAGCTAATCGGACATCGGCCAATCCAATCGCGCGAGGCCTTGCGGTCCCCCGCTTTCCCCTCTCGGGCGTATGCGGTATTAATCCGGCTTTCGCCGGGCTATCCCCCACGACATGGACATGTTCCGATGCATTACTCACCCGTTCGCCGCTCGCCGCCAGGTTGCCCCGCGCTGCCGCTCGACTTGCATGTGTAAAGCATTCCGCCAGCGTTCAATCTGAGCCAGGATCAAACTCTTCAGTTCAATCCTTCAAAGTTCACTCAACTCGAATCACTTGGATCCAAGTGAGCACTGCTTGATGCCTTGACGCCGGATCCATACCGCAACCCGGCTCGGCGCCTCGCAGCACCCACCTCTATCGGCTGTAACTTGTTAAAGAGCGATGCCGACCTGCCGAGTGATACCGGCGCAAAGCGTTCGGTCAGCTGAGCCGTGCATTATACGTAATTTTCGGGCCCCGCGACAAGGGCGCACCGAAATTGTTTCAGGCAGCCCGGCGAAGCGCCACCTTGGCGAATTTCCGCCTGCCCACTTGCAGCACGTAGGTCGCGCCGGCGCCCAGCTTCAGCGCCTTGTCCGTGACCTTCTCGCCGTTCACCCGCACGCCGCCCTGCTCGATCATGCGGTGGGCCTCGGACGTAGATGGGCACACTCCGGAGGACTTCAAGACCTGCACGAGAGGTGCCGCCTCGCCCTCGACCTGGATCACCTGTTCGGCCAGGTCCGCGGGGATGGCTCCCTCACGGAACCGCGCGTTGAACTCCTCGAGCGCCGCGCTCGCCGCCGCCCGGTCGTGAAAGCGCCCGACGATCTCCTGCGCGAACCGGACCTTCGTGTCGCGCGGATTCGCGCCCTGCTCGACGTCCCGCTTCCACTGCTCGACGACGGACATCGGCTCGAACGAGAGCAGCTCGATGTAGCGCCACATGAGCTCGTCCGATATCCGCATCAGCTTGCCGAACATCTCGCCGGGCACGTCGTCGATGCCGACGTAGTTGCCCAGCGACTTCGACATCTTGTTCACGCCGTCCAGACCCTCGAGGAGCGGCATGGTGACGATCACCTGCGATTCCTGGCCGAAGTCCTTCTGCAGCTCGCGGCCGACCAGGAGGTTGAACTTCTGGTCCGTGCCGCCGAGCTCCACGTCGGCGCGCATCGCGACCGAGTCGTATCCCTGCATGAGCGGGTACAGGAACTCGTGGATCGAGATCGGCCGCTGCTCCGCGAAGCGCTTCGCGAAGTCGTCGCGCTCGAGCATCCGCGCGACCGTGTATTTGCCGGCGAGCTTCACCATGCCCGCCGCGCCGAGCTGCGAGGACCAGGTCGAGTTGAAAAGGATCTCGGTCTTCTCCGGGCGCAGCACCTTGAAGACCTGCGACCGGTACGTCTCCGCGTTTTCGGAAATCTGCTCGGGCGTCAACGGCGGGCGCGTGACGTTGCGCCCGCTCGGATCCCCGATCATTCCCGTGAAGTCCCCGATCAGGAACATGACATGGTGGCCGAGGTCCTGGAACTGCCGCATCTTGTTGAGCACCACGGTGTGGCCGAGATGCAGGTCCGGCGCGGTGGGATCGAAGCCCGCCTTGACCCGCAGCGGCTTTCCCCTGGCGAGCTTGCGTCGCAGGTCGTCCTCCACGATGACCTCGTGGGCGCCCCTTCGAATCAGCTCGAGATCCGTCGAATGACTCATTGATTTGGTTCCGCTTTCGGCTTTCGCGCCAGGATTATCTGCTATCCTCTGCCGGGCCGAGTCCGACACGCACGCGATGAACGTACAAAAAGGCAACAGTGTAGCGCAGCGACGCAGCGCATTTCGCCTCGCCCATCCGGTGGCCTTCGCGGTGATGCTGCTCATGCTTCCCGCCCTCACCGTGCTCACCGCGTTCGGTGTGGCCCCCGGAGTCGCCCCGGATGACACCGCGCGCAAGCGCGTGGAGCAGGAGGTGCCGCTGTCGGACTGGGCACAGGCTGCGCCCGAAGCGCAGACCTATTTCACGCAGGAGCGCGTGCTCCGCGGCGATACCGTGGCAGTCCTTTTCGATCGCCTGGGCGTGCACGACCCGCGTGCCCTCGATTTCCTCCGCGCCGATGCGACCGGTCGCATGATCTTTCGCCAGCTCGTGCCCGGCAAGACCATGCAGGCGGAGACGCACCCCGATGGCGAGCTCGAGTCGCTGCGTTATTTCATGAGCCCGACCTCGCTTCTCGAGATCCGCCGCACGCCGGGGGGCTTCGAATCACGCCAGCGTGCGATCCAGGACGCGCCGCGGCTCGTGTACAAGACGGCGACGATCGGCTCCTCGCTCTTCGCGGCGACGGACGCGGCCGGAATCCCGGACCCGATCGCGATGCAGCTCGTGCGCATCTTCGCCACCGACATCGATTTCCACGTCGACCTGCGCAAGGGCGACCGATTCTCCGTCGTCTACGAGATGCTCTACGACTCGGGCGAGCTGGTAGCGCCGGGCCGCATCCTCGAGGCTCAGTTCGTGAACGCCGGCCACGTGTACCAGGCGGTCCTCTTCAAGGACGGCGACGGCGGCGACTCGTACTACTCGCTCGACGGGACCAGCCTCGCCAAGGCCTTCCTGCGATCGCCGGTGGAATTCACCCGCGTGAGCTCCGCCTTCGGCATGCGCCGCCATCCGATCTTCAAGAACATGCGCGAGCACACGGGGGTCGACCTCGCCGCACCGGAGGGTACACGGGTGCTCGCCAGCGCCGACGGCACCGTCGTCTCGGCCGGGTGGCGCGGCGGCTACGGCAACGCGATCGAGATCCGGCACGGCGCAGGCATCACGACGCTGTACGGACACCTCTCGCGCTTCGCGAAGGGAATCCACGGCGGCGTGCGCGTGAAGCAGGGAGAAGTGATCGGGTTCGTCGGCCACACCGGCTGGGCGACGGGACCGCATCTGCACTACGAATTCCGCATCGCGGGCGTGTACCAGGATCCCATGCGCGTCGCGCTTCCGAAGGCGCAGCCCGTATCGCCCCGCTTGCGCGCCCGGTTCCAGCGCGTCGCGGCCGATGCGCGCGCGACCATCGACCTCGTCAGCTCCTCGGCCCCCGCGCCCTTCGAGTAGCGCCGTGAGGCGGCTCTTCATCGGGCTCATGTCGGGAACGAGCCTCGATGGGGCGGATGCGGCCCTGGTCGAGTTCGAGCCCGCCTCGCATCGCACGCTCGCCTTCGCGACGGTTCCGTTTCCCGACGCGCTCCGCGAGCGCATCCTCGCCCTGTGCGAGGCGCGCTCCGATTCCCTGGAGCTCGAGGGCCGCGTCTCGATCGAGCTTGCCCAGCTGTATGCGCGCGCCGTCGAGGACGTCCTCGCAAAGGCCGGCGTGGCGCGAACGAGCGTCGCGGCGATCGGGTGCCATGGGCAGACGGTGCGCCATCGCCCCGACCTCGGCTTCACGATCCAGGTGAACGATGCGGCACGCCTCGCGGAGCTCACCGGCATCGACGTGGTCGCGGACTTCCGGCGGCGCGACATGGCCGCCGGCGGACAGGGCGCGCCCCTGGTCCCCGCATTCCACGAAGCGCTGTTCCGGCATCCGACGATCTCGCGGTGCATCGTCAACATCGGCGGCATCAGCAACGTCACGTGGCTTCCGGCGGGCGGGGCGACAATGGGGTTCGACTGCGGGCCCGGCAACGTGCTCCTGGATGGATGGACGCGGCGCCACCTGGGCGCGCACTACGACGAGGGAGGCCGCTGGGCGCTGCGCGGGTGCACCGATGCGCCGCTTCTCGAGGCGCTCCTCGCGGAGCCGTTCCTGCAGCGGCCGCCGCCGAAGAGCACCGGGCGCGAGCTTTTCCGGATGGCGTGGCTCGAGGAACGGCTGACGGCTGCACTTCGGCCGGAAGATGTCCAATCCACGCTGGCCGACTTCACCGCGCGCTCGATCGTCGGCGCGCTCGATCGGTTCTGTCCGGAAACGGACGAGATCTACCTTGCCGGAGGAGGCGCGAGGAACCCGGCGCTCGTCGAGCGCATCGCCGGGCTCGCCGGGGGGCGCCCGGTCGCACTCACCGATGCGCTCGGCGTTCCTACCGCGCACGTCGAATCGATGGCCTTCGCATGGCTCGCGATGAAGTGCGTGCGCCGCGAGCCGGTCGACCTCACGGCGGTGACGGGCGCGCGCGCGCCGCGCGTGCTCGGGGCGATCTACCCGGCCTGAAACGAAACGGGGAGCCGAGGCTCCCCGTCGCGTGGACTTGCGGGGCTCAGGCGCTGAACGAGGAGCCGCAGCCGCAGGTCGAGCTGGCGTTCGGGTTCTTGATCACGAACTGCGCGCCCTCGAGGCCTTCCGTGTAGTCGATCTCGGCTCCGACGAGGTATTGGTAGCTCATGGGGTCGATCAGCAGGCTCACGCCGTTCTTCTGCATGACGGTATCGTCCTCGTTGGCGACCTCGTCGAAAGTGAAGCCGTACTGCAGACCCGAGCAGCCGCCGCCGGTGACGAACACGCGCAGCTTGAGCTCGGCGTTGCCCTCTTCCTCGATCAGGGCCTTCACCTTGTTCGCCGCGTTCTCCGTGAAGAGGAGCGGATCCGGCATCGCCGTGGCCATGTCATTCATGATGGTTCTCCAAAAAGGGGCTCGATTCAGTCTGAATTGGTGGCGGATTTCAGTTCTACAACCTTCTCGCTCTTCTGGGGGCTCTCGTACACCAGTTGGCCCATGACGATCGCGCCCACGTGGATCTCGATCGACTTGTAGGACACATCGCCTGTGACACGGGCCTTGGGCAGCAGTTCGACATACTCCGTGCCGCGCACCGGGCCGGCGACCGTACCGTTGATCACGACATGCGCGACGTCGATCTCGCCCTCCACCTTCGCAAGCTCCGAGATCACCAAGGTACCCGGCTTTGTGCCGGTCGCCTTGACGTTCCCCTTCACGTGGCCGTCGATGCGCAGGCCGCCGGTGAAGGTGATGTTCCCCTCGATCGTCGATCCGGCTCCGATGAGGCTGTCGATGGGGCTCGGCTTGTTCGCCTTTCCGAACATGGGCTTTCCTCCCTACGGAAAGTTGACCGTTCGGGACAGTTTAACCTGTCCCCCCGGAAGCGCAAGGACGCGGACGTCGACGTTTCGCAGGGTCGACCCCGCCGGGACCGAGAACCGGCCTTCGACCTTCTGGTAGAACCGGAAATCCAGCGTGCTGCCCGCGGCGCCCGCCGCCGCGTCGGGGACCGTGATCGAAGCTTGCTCGGCGCCGCGCAGGACATGCGCGACGAGCTGCACGCGTCCCTTGAAGTCCTGCTTGCGCTGACCGCCCTGGGTGAGGAGGATTTGGTACCGATACCCGGTCGGCGATCCGTCGGGCTCGATGCGCAGGTCCGAGATCGCGACGCCCTCCGGGGTCGTTCCGGAGGACATCAGCTTGCGCAGGAAGCCGAGATCGTCTCGCAGGCCCGCGTTCTCGTCCTGCAGCTGCGCCACCGTGCGCGCGAGCTCGCCTTGGGCTGCCTTCTCGATCTGCAGCTGGCGGTCGCGCTCCACGAGGCTCGAGCGCGCGGTATCGAGCTCGTGCTTCAGCACGGCGTTCCGATCGCTCAAGGTCGTGATCCGTTTCTGCACCTCGTCGACGCTCGCGCCGCCGATGCGGTAGCTGTTCATGACGATCCACCAGACCGCGGCAGCCACTACTGCCATCATGAGCAGGTTGGCGAGCCAGCGCCAGTACCAGGCCATCTGCGACCGGATCGCCATGCGCGACGATCCGATGCCGAAGTTGCTGCGGAGGCGGCGGCCGATTCCGCGCATCAAGGCATCACCGCAATGTGCTCCAGACCCTGGGCCTCCGGGAAGCCGAACATCAGGTTCATGTTCTGCACGGCCTGCCCCGCCGCGCCCTTCACCAGGTTGTCCTCCACCGCAAGCACCACCAGCGTATCGCCGTCGAACGGACGATGCAGGGCAATGCGGCACTGGTTGGTGCCGCGTACCCAACGCGTTTCGGGCTGGGAACCGGGCGGCAGCACGTCGACGAAGGGTTCGCCCGCATAGCGCTTCTCGAACAGCGCCTGGAAATCGGTGCTGCGGGCAATGCGCGCGTAGACGGTCGCGAGGATGCCGCGCACCATCGGCACCAGATGCGGCACGAACGTGAGCCCCAGCGAGCGGCCGGATGCACCCTCGAGACTGGCAAGGCTTTCGAGGATCTCCGGGTGATGCCGATGCCCCGAGACCGCGTACGCCTTGAAGTTGTCGCTCGCCTCGGAGAAGAGCAGGTCCGTCTCGGTCTTGCGCCCGGCCCCGCTCACGCCCGACTTCGCGTCGGCGATGAGATGGCGGTGGTCGACGAAATCGGTCTCCACGAGCGGCAGCAGCGCGAGCTGCACCGCGGTCGCGTAGCACCCGGGATTCGCCACGAGCGTTGCGGTACGGATACGATCCCGATTGACTTCGGGGAGGCCGTAAACGGCATGCCCGATGAGGTCGGGCGACGCGTGCGGCATCTTGTACCACCTCTCCCACACGGTCCTGTCCTTCAGCCGGAAGTCGGCGGAGAAATCGACGATCCGCACGCCGGCATCGAGCAGCCCGCGCGCCTGCGACATCGCGACTCCGTTCGGTGTGGCGAAGAAGACGCAGTCGCACTTCGCGAGCGGCGCGGCCGCCGGATCGCTGAACGCGAGATCGTATCGCCCGCGCAGCGAGGGAAAGTGATCTGCGACTTTCACGCCCGCCTCGGCGCGAGACGTGATTGCGGCGACCTGGACCTGAGGGTGGAACGCGAGCAGGCGCAACAACTCGACACCGGTGTATCCGGTCCCGCCGACCACCCCCACCTTGATCATCGATGCATTCCCTCCGTTGCCGTCCGACGACAATGGCCATCAAGCGACAAAGCCGCCCATGAGAGGCGGCTTTGTGCGTCCTTCCGAATGGCTCCGCCTTACCGCTTCGAGAACTGCTTGCGGCGTCGCGCCTTGTGCAGGCCAACCTTCTTGCGCTCGACCTCGCGCGCATCGCGCGTCACGAGGCCCGCCTTGGACAGGGCGGGCTTGAGGGTCGGATCGTATTCGATGAGCGCGCGCGTGATGCCGTGGCGCACCGCGCCAGCCTGCCCGGACTCGCCACCGCCGAACACGTTCACCGTGATGTCGAACGTCTGGGCGTGATTGGTGAGCTCGAGGGGCTGACGCACGATCATCCGCCCCGTCTCGCGCGAGAAGAACACGTCGAGGGGCTTGTCGTTCACCGTGATCTGGCCCTTGCCGGACTTGATGAACACGCGCGCCACCGCGTTCTTGCGGCGGCCCGTTCCGTAGTTGTACTTGCCGATCATGCTCGCTCCTTAGATCTCGAGGGACTTGGGCTGCTGCGCCGAATGCGGATGACTGGGGCCCGCGTAGATCTTCAGCTTCTTGATCATCGCGTAGCCGAGCCGGCCCTTGGGCAGCATGCCCTTCACCGCGAGCTTGAGCACACGGTCGGGATGTCGCGCCTGCAGCTTGGCGAAATTCGTCTCGTAGATTCCGCCGGGATAGGTCGAGTGGCGGAAGTATTTCTTGTCCGTCGCCTTGGCGCCGGTCACTCGGAGCTTCTCCACGTTGACGACCACGATGTAGTCGCCGGTATCGACGTGGGGAGTGAACTCGGGCTTGTGCTTGCCGCGCAGGCGCCGCGACACTTCCGTCGCAAGGCGCCCGAGGATCTTGTCCGTGGCGTCCACGACGAACCAGTCGCGCCGCACCGTCTCCGGCTTGGCCGAGAAGGTCTTCATGATTTCCTTTCCATTCGCGACCCTGGGTGCTGCCGACGGTATCGCCGGACAATACTTTGGCCGCTTTGTTTTAGGGTGTGAATTCGAAATTATAGGGAAATCAGCATTTTGAGTCAAACCGGCTTCCGTTAGAATCTACCATTCCGAGCCGTTTCCTCGCCCCCCGTTTTCCTCGCCCCCCCGTGACCTCGCCCCCCGCCAGCCGGATTGAGCATTACGCGCGACTTGCCGCAGCCGCGGCGCTGGCGCTCGGCTGCTTCCTCGTGCTGCGGCCGTTCCTCGGCGCGATGCTCTTCGCGGGGGTGCTCTGCTTTTCCACGTGGCCCGTATTCCTGATGCTCAAGCGCCGCCTGCATCGCGAGTGGCTGGCCGCGTCCGTGCTCGTCTGCGCGATGATCGTCGCGATCGCGTTGCCCGTCGCGCTCGCGGCCCAGAGCCTGATCGTCCACGCGGCCGACATTGTCGAAGCCGTGCGCAACTTCCTCGAGGAGCGCGGTAACCTCACGCTGCCGATCTTCGTGCGCGACCTTCCGCTCATCGGGCCGTCGCTCGACCAATACTGGCAGCTCCTGATGCAGAGCCAGTCCGAAGTGGTCGCCCTCGCCAGGCGCTTCGCCGACCCCGCGAAAGCCCTGCTCGTGGCGATGGGCGGGGCGATCGGCGAGGGCCTCGTGCAGATCCTCATCGCGATCTTCGTCGCGTTCTTCTTCTATCGCGACGGCGAGCGCCTCGCGCGGCTGCTGCGCGAGGCGATGATGCGGCTCGCCGGCGTCGAGCACGGAAACGCCCTCGCGACCACCGGGCAGAATGCGGTGAAAGGCGTCGTGTACGGGCTCATCGGGACCGCGCTCGCGCAGGCGCTGGTAGCCGTCGTGGGCTTCCTGATCGCGGGGGTGCCGGCGACCTTCGTGCTCGGCGCGGCGACGTTCCTGCTGTCGCTGGTGCCCATGGGCCCGGTGCTCGTCTGGGGCGGCGCCGCTGTATGGCTCTACGCACAAGGCGAATCGGGTTGGGCGATCTTCATGGTGATCTACGGGATCGCCGTGATCAGCTCCGTCGACAACTTCGTGAAGCCGATCCTGATGAGCCGGGCCGGCGGGCTCTCGATGCTGCTCGTGGTCCTGGGGGTATTCGGCGGCGCCGTCGCCTTCGGCTTCATCGGTCTTTTCGTCGGACCCGCGCTCCTCGCCGTCGGATGGAGCGTCCTGAAGGTCTGGCTGGACGCGGGGCCCGAGGAAGCGGCGCCCAGCGCAATCGTTGATGGAACTGGAACGGAGTGATCATGAAGGCCAGGATCAAGCTCGTCGAGGGAATGACGTTCGTCGCGGAAAGCGGGAGCGGCCACGCCGTGGTCGTGGATGCCGCGCCCGACGTGGGGGGCCGCAACCTCGGGTCCCGGCCCATGGAGCTCGTGCTGATGGGCGCCGGCTCGTGCAGCGCGGTCGACGTGGTCCTCATCCTGCGCAAGTCGCGCCAGGTGGTGACCGATTGCGCGGTGGAGCTGGAGGCGGAGCGCGCCGCCGAGCAGCCGAAAGTCTTCACGCGGATCCGCATGCACTACATCGTGACCGGAAAGAGCCTGCAGGCCGCTCAGGTCGAGCGGGCGATCAAGCTTGCGAAGGAGAAGTACTGCTCGGCGACCGCGATGCTCGCGAACACGGCGCAAATCGATTGCGACTACGAGATCCGCGAGGCGTAAGCGCTCAAACCCAGTAGGTCGTGCCGGTCATCACGCGAGCCGCGACGCGCATCGCGGCCTTCACCGGCGGCGGCAGCTCGCGTCCGCCGAGGGCGCGCCCCGTGGCGCCATGGCGCGCCTCGTCCTCCCGCATCTGGCGCACGATGGCGCGGCTCGCGAAGTCATCCTCGGGAAGGCGCTCGAGGTGGCTCTCGAGATGGCGCTCGACCTGGTCTTCGGTCTCCGCGAGGAATCCCAGGCTCCAACGATCGCCGGCGAGGCCCGAGGCCACGCCCCACGCAAACGAGCCGGCATACCAGAGCGGGTCGAGCACGCTCGTACGCGATTCCAGTTGCACGATGCGCTCGCGGCACCACGCGAGGTGATCGCGCTCCTCGGAAGCCGCCGCCTGAAGGGCACGACGGATCGACGGCTCGCGTGCGACGAGTGCCTGTCCGCTGTAGAGCGCCTGCGCGCAGACTTCGCCGGTGTGGTTTATCCGCATCAGGCGTCCCGACAACTCGCGATCCTCGGGCGGCACGGGAACGGCTTCCCCGCCCGCCGGCGAGGGCCGAGCCGCGGTCGCGGCGCCGGATAGCGCGCGCAGCGCCTCGTCGGCGGCGATGAGGAGCGAATCCACGAAGGCGGACAGGGAGCGGGGAGCGTTCTCGCGATTCACGGCCGGGTTCCGGGAATGAAAAAGGGCGCGGCCGAAGCCGCGCCCTTCATTGTGCCAGCGAATGCCGGCGGCGATCAGAAAACGTGCTGCAAGCCGACACCGAAGGCTTGAACGTCCTGGCCCGGCTTGACCGCGAACGTCGACGCCGTGCCGAAGCTGCACGTACCCAGGTCCTTGTTATCGGTGCGGAAGTACTGGGCGAGGAAGAACGTGCGCTTCGAGAAGATGTACTTGTACCCGAGCGTGTCGCTCGAGCACTTCCCGCTGTCGTCGACGAGAGAGGTGGACGCGCCCGTCGAGTTCTGGCGCTGGTACATCAGCTGGTTATGGCCGGCGAACGTCCAGATGACGTTGGCGAGCCACTCCTTGCGATCCTGCGGGTTGCTGCCGGACGCGGCGTCGCGCGAGATCTGCTCGTACTCGCCGCCGATCTGGAGCGGACCGAAGCTGTACTTTGCACCGCCGCTCCAGGCGTGCTCCTTGGTGACCGCCGCGGAAGGATCCTTGTGATCCTCGTAGGCGAGGAATGCATAGAGCGGGCCGCGCGTATAGGTCACGTTCGCGCTGGTGTCGTGCGGGTTGCTGGTGGCGGTCTTGGCTTCGTTGGCCTGCCACATCCCCTTGAACTGGAACCCGGCGAAGTCGGGCGACCAGTACTGGATCATGTTCTGGTCACGACGGTCGAAGTTGCCCTGGTCGTGGCCCGACCCGCTGATCGCGCCCGCGGTGAGGTCGCCGAACGCGTCGATCGCGTATGTCGAGACCTTGTATGGCGTGTCCCAGCGACCGATGACGAAGCTGCCCCAACCGCCTTCCAGGCCGACGCCGCTGTTCCGCGTGGCGAACGCGGTGTCGTTCTGGTCCGGCTTGAACGCGGTTTCCAATTGGAAGAACGCCTTCAGGCCGCCGCCGAGATCCTCCGTGCCGCGCACGCCGAGCAGCGACGCCTCGTCATCGATGCGGGTACGACGATCGATCGCCGATCCGGCTGCGGACGAGTCCGCCTTGACCGAATAGACCATCTCGTACACGCGTCCATACAGCGTCACGGGACCGGCAGTCTGCGCCATAGCGGCCGGCGCTACGCAAGCGCCCGCAATCGCCAGAGCGATCAGCTTTTTGTTCATCAGAATCTCCTTTGTTGAGATGAGGCCGTGTGTTGCTTCTGTGTTTCTTCGAAACCTCTCGGGGAGTTTTGTCGCCCCGATTCAGGAAACTTTCCTGGAATTCTTTTTGGGAAGCCAACCGCATCATGCCAAAGCCGCTGCGATCGCTCAAGGGTTTTTCGCCAATCACGCAACAAATGGGGGCCCTTGTTGTGTCGCCACAACAGCCGTTCAGCCCATCGAAAACAGCCCTGACAGCCGCTCGCCCGGCTCGTCGGCCTCCATGAAGGCGCCGCCGACTAAGTAGGCGCTCACTCCGGCGGCGGAGAGTCGCTCCACATCCTGCGGCCTGGAGATCCCGCTCTCCGCGACGAGCAGCCGGTCCTCGGGGACGAGAGGACGCAGCTCCAGCGTCGTCTCGATCCGGGTCTCGAACGTCCGCAGGTCCCGGTTGTTGATGCCGATCAGGCGGGTGGGCAGCGTCAATGCGCGCTCGAGCTGTCCGGCATCGTGGCACTCCACCAGGACGTCCATTCCGAGCGAGCGAGCGAGCCGCGCCATTGCGTCCAGCGCTTCATCGGCGACCGCGTCCATGATCAGCAGGATGCAGTCGGCCCCCCAGGACCTCGCTTCGTATACCTGGTAGGGGTCGATCATGAAGTCCTTGCGCAGCACCGGGAGCCGGCAAGCCGAGCGCGCGGCCTGCAGGTCGTCGGGGGAGCCCCCGAAGAACTCGCGGTCGGTCAGCACCGAAAGGCAGGCCGCCCCGTGCGATTCGTAGGACTTTGCGATTTCCACGGGGTTGAAATCCGCGCGGATGAGGCCGCGGCTCGGGCTGGCGCGCTTGATCTCCGCGATCACGGCGGGCCGGCCGTCCGCAATCCTGCGCCGCAGCGCCGCCTCGAAGCCGCGCGGCGGATCGGCGCCTTCGGCGCGCCGCTCGATGTCCGCGAGCGGCACCGTCGCGCGCGCCCCTTCGACCTCCCTGCGCTTCGCGGCGATGATCCGGCGCATCACGTCCGTCATTCAGCCCGCCTTCGCGAAAGCACGCGTGAAGCGCAGAAGCTGCTCCAGCTTTGCCCGCGCCGCGCCGCTCGCGATCGCATCGCGCGCAAGGGCGACGCCGTCCCAAAGGCTCTCCACGACGCCGGAAACGTAGAGGGCGGCCGCGGCGTTGAGCACGACGATGTCGCGCGAGGGGCCGGGTTCGTTGGCGAGCACCGATTCCATCCGCGCCTTCGACTCGGCCGCGTCCTTCACCTGGATCGACTCGATCGGCGCGACGTCCAGGCCGAACTGCCCCGGCTCGATGGTGTACTCGGTGATGAATTCGTGCTTGAGCTCCGCGACGTACGTCGGCCCCGTGATCGTGATCTCGTCGAGGCCGTCCTGGCCGTGCACCGTCATCACGTGACGGCTGCCGAGCATCTTGAGGACGCGAGCCTGGATGCCGACGAGGTCGGGGTGGAAAACCCCCATCACCTGGTTCGGCGCGCCTGCGGGGTTCGTGAGCGGGCCGAGGATGTTGAGGACGGTGCGCATGCCGAGCTCCTTGCGAACCGGGGCCGCATGCTTCATCGCGGGATGGTGGCTGGGCGCGAACATGAAGCCGAGCCCCACCTCGCGAAGGCAGAGCGCCACCTGCTCCGGCGTGAGAGCGAGGTTCACGCCGAGCGCCTCGAGCACGTCCGCGCTTCCCGATTGAGAAGAGACCGCCCGGCCGCCGTGCTTCGCGACGCGCGCTCCGGCGGCAGCGGAGACGAACGCCGCGGTGGTCGAGATGTTGAACGTGTGCGCCTTGTCGCCGCCCGTGCCGCACGTGTCGACGAGATGGTCGAGATCCGACGAATCCACTTTCGTCGAGAAGTCGCGCATCACGGAGGCCGCCGCGGCGATCTCGGAGACCGATTCCGTCTTCACGTGCAGCCCCATGAGGATCGCGGCGAGCTGCACGGGCGAGACCTTTCCCTCCATGACCTGGCGCATGAGGTCGACCATCTCGTCGTAGAAGATCTCGCGCTTGTCGGACAGTCGATTGATCGCTTCGTGGGGCGTGAACATCGTCGAATCCCTCTACTCCTGCAGGAAGTTGGCGAGCAGCGCGTGCCCGTGCTCGGTGAGGATCGACTCCGGATGGAACTGCACGCCCTCGATGGGCAGCGTTCGATGGCGCACGCCCATGATCTGCGCATCGTCGGTCCAGGCCGTGACCTCGAGCTCGGTCGGGCAGCTCGCGCGCTCGATCGCGAGCGAATGGTAGCGGGTCGCGCGGAACGGGGTGGGAAGGCCGCGGAACACGCCCCGGCCGCAATGGTGGATCTCGGAGACCTTGCCGTGCATGAGCGTCTTCGCGTGGACGATGCGGCCCCCGAAGGCCTGCCCGATCGCCTGGTGCCCCAGGCACACGCCGAGGATCGGCACGCGGCCCGCGAACCGGCGGATGAGCTCGAGCGATACGCCCGCCTCGCTCGGCGTGCACGGTCCCGGGGATAGCACGATGCGCTGCGGGCCGAGACGCTCGATCTCGTCGACGGTGAGCTCGTCGTTGCGCACCACCTTCACTTCCTGGCCCAGCTCGCCGAGGTACTGCACCAGGTTGTAGGTGAAGGAGTCGTAGTTGTCGATCATGAGAAGCATGGCCGGCGCCTCACTCGATCGGCGCGTCGAGGCCGGCGTGCACCTGCTCGGCCGCGGCGAGCAGCGCCCGCGCCTTGTTGCGCGTCTCCAGCCACTCGTTCTCGGGGATCGAGTCGGCCACGATCCCGGCCGCGGCCTGCACGTAGAGCGTGCGGTCCTTCACCACGCCCGTGCGGATCGCGATCGCGAGATCGATGTTGCCGTTGAATCCGAGATAGCCCGCCGCCCCCGCGTACACGCCGCGCTTCTCCGGCTCGAGCTCCTCGATGATCTCCATCGCCCGCACCTTCGGCGCGCCCGTGACGGTGCCGGCGGGGAACGTCGCACGCAGGAGCTCCATCGGGCTGAGCGCGGCATCGACCGTGCCCTCGACATTCGAGACCATGTGCATGACGTGCGAGTAGCGCTCCACCACCATCGTCTCCGTCACCTTGACCGTGCCCACCTTGGCGATCCGCCCGACGTCGTTGCGCCCGAGATCGATCAGCATGACATGCTCGGCGCGCTCCTTGGGGTCGCCGAGAAGCTCGCGCTCCATCTCGAGGTCCTTCTCGGGCGTGGCACCGCGCCGGCGCGTCCCCGCGATGGGCCGCAGCGTCACCAGGTCGCCCTCGCGGCGCACCAGGATCTCGGGCGAGGCGCCCACGAGCTGCGCGTCGCCGAAATCGAAATAGAACATGTAGGGCGACGGGTTGATGGAACGCAGCGACCGGTAGAGGTTCACCGGCGAATACGGAAACGGCTGCGCGATGCGCTGCGAGATCTGCACCTGGAAGATGTCGCCCTCCTCGATGTAGCGCTTGCAGCGCGCGACCGCCTCGTAGAACTTCGGCTCGGCGATGTTCGAACGCGCGGGCTCGAGGACCGGGCGCGGCTCGTGGGGCGGAAGGCCCGCGGGCTTGCGCAGCCCCGCGCGCAGCTCCTGCAGCCGCCCGAGCGCGCGCGCGTAGGCGCCCGGCCGAGCGGGATCCGCATACACGATCAGGTGAAGCTTGCCCGAGAGGTTGTCGACTACGGCGAGCTCCTCGGACAGGAGCAGCCGCACGTCGGGAAGGCCCAGCGGATCGGGCTTCGCCGCGCGGCCGAGATGCGGCTCGACGTAGGCCACGGTGTCGTATCCGAAGTAGCCCGCAAGCCCGCCGGCGAAGCGCAGCCCTCCGGCGGGCGCGGCGGCGCGGAATCCGCGCAGGTATTCGTCGACGTAGGCGAGAGGATCGGCGCAATCGGACGCCTCGACCTCGGCGCCGTCGCGAAGCCGCCGCACGCGCGATCCCCTCACCTCCAGCCACTCGCACGCGGGCAGCCCCACGATCGAGTAGCGCCCGAAGCGCTCGCCGCCGATCACGCTCTCGAGCAGGTACGAGCCGGGCCGGTTGGCGAGCTTGAGGTAGATGGAGAGCGGCGTGTCGAGATCGGCGAGGGTCTCGAGCTGCAGCGGGATTCGGTTGTATCCGGCGCGTCCGAGCGCCAGGAATTCGTCTTCAGTCATGGGTCACCACACGGTTCGCTTCGCGGGAAACGGCAGGCCGAGCGCGCTAGCGCCAGCTTTGCCATCGCCAATCGAAGCGCAATCCGCGTAGTGCCATGATCATGATGAGGAGCCGGGGGACGTTGCGTAGGAGCTAGGCCGGAATTGTAGCCCGCCCGAGCTCGGAGCGCATCCTCGCGACCGCCGCCTTGCGATCCTTGTCCCCGAAGATGGCGGAGCCCGCGACGAAGGTATCGGCGCCGGCGCGCGCCACCTCGGCGATGTTCTCGGCCTTGATGCCGCCGTCCACCTCGAGCCAGATGTCCCTTCCGCTCGCTTCGATGCGGCAGCGGGCCTCGGCGATCTTCGGCAGCGCGGAGCGGATGAACGACTGCCCGCCGAAGCCCGGGTTCACCGACATGATGAGGACCAGGTCCACCTTGTCCATCACATGATCGAGCCATGCGAGCGACGTCGCGGGATTGAACGCGAGCCCCGCCCTGCAGCCCTGCTCGCGGATGAGGCCCAGCGTGCGATCCACGTGCTCGCTCGCTTCCGGATGGAAGCTGATGATCGACGCTCCCGCCTTCGCGAAATCGCCAACGATGCGGTCGACCGGCTTCACCATGAGGTGAACGTCGATCGGCACCGTGCACAGCGGCCGGATCGCCTCGCACACGAGCGGGCCCACCGTGAGGTTCGGAACGTAATGGTTGTCCATCACGTCGAAGTGGACGAGGTCCGCTCCGGCCGCGATCACTTCGCGCACTTCCTCGCCCAGGCGGGCGAAGTCCGCCGAGAGAAGGCTCGGGGCGATGCGCAGGGCGGAGGCGGGCATGGGGATCGGACGCGACGTTCTTCGCCCGGAATTCTACGTGGAAACTCGGTCGTCCGGCGATTCTCTGCTACCATCTTTTCAATGCGCCAGACGCACGCAACCATGCCCGACGCCAAGAAATACAGTGTCGCGGTGACCGCGCACTCGACCTACCTCCCGGACCAGTCGGACGAGGAGGAAGATCGCTACGTCTTCGCCTACACCATCCGCATCACGAACAACGGCAGCGTCCCCGCCCAGCTCGTGAGCCGCCACTGGATCATCACCGACGCCGACAACCAGGTGCAGGAAGTGCGCGGCATGGGCGTGGTGGGGGAGCAGCCCGTGCTCAAGCCGGGCGACACGTTCGAGTACTCGAGCGGCTCGTCGATCCCGACGGCGGTCGGGACGATGCGCGGAAGCTACCAGCTCGTGGCCGAGGACGGCACGCGCTTCGAAGCGAGCATCCCGGAGTTCACGCTGAGCGTTCCCCGCGTTCTGCATTGAGGCCGATTCTCGTTACGCTGCTGCTCGCGCTCGGCGCGAGCTGCGCCGGTCCCGAAACGAAACCTCCCGAGATCGCGAAGGTCGCGCCCGCGCCACAGGCTGCGCCCTCCGCCGCCAAGCCGGCGCCGCCCGCCTGCCCGCCCGCGCCCAAGCCGCAGTGCCCCGCGCCCCAAAGCACGCCCGCGCCGCTCGCGGAGTACCGCGGCAAGCTCGATCGCGCGGATTGGGCGGAGCTTCCCGACTGGGGGCGCGAGTCGCTTCGTCCGTCGCTCGACGCGTTCGCGCGCAGTTGCGACGTGCTCGCCGGGCGCGATGCGTGGAAGGCCGCATGCGACGCGGCACTCGCGCTTCCGGCTTCGGCGAGCGATGCGCAGCTCGCGCAATACTTTCGCACCTGGTTCGATCCGTACCGCGTCGTGAACGCGGACGACACGACCACCGGCATGGTGACGGGCTACTACGAGCCGCTGCTGCATGGAAGCCGCAACCGCACGCGCCGTTACCGCTATCCGATCTACGCGCCGCCTCCGGACCTGCTCACGATCGATCTGTCCTCCGTCTACCCGGAGCTCAAGCACCGGCGCCTGCGCGGCCGCCTCGAGGGAAACCGCGTGGTGCCGTACTACTCGCGCGGCGACATCGATTCCGACCCGCGGCTCCTCAAGGGAATGGAGATCGCCTGGGTCGACAACGAGATCGACGATTTCTTCCTGCACATCCAGGGCTCCGGCCAGATCCAGTTGCCGGACGGCCGGCGCATCCGCGTCGGATACGCGGACCAGAACGGCCAGCCCTTCCGTTCGCTCGGCGCGCTCCTCATCCGCGACGGCGAGATCCCGCCGGAGCGGGCGTCGATGCAGGGCATCAAGGAATGGGCGAAGCGCCACAAGCGCAAGATCAAGCAATACCTCGACGCGAACCCGAGCTACGTCTTCTTCCGCGAGCTCCCGAGCACGCTTCCGGGCCCCATCGGCGCGCTCGGCGTGCCGCTCACGCCCGAGCGCTCCATCGCGATCGACCCGCGCGTGATCCCCCTCGGGGCGCCGGTGTACCTCGCAACGACGTGGCCCGACAGCGACGAGCCGCTCGAGCGCCTGATGGTCGCCCAGGACACGGGCGGCGCCATCAACGGCGCGGTGCGCGCCGATTTCTTCTGGGGATTCGGCGACTCGGCCGGTGCGCTCGCGGGCAGGATGCGGCAATCGGGCCGCATGTGGGTGCTGCTGCCGAAGGGCTACTCGCTGCCCGCGCCCGTCGTCGCCGCGGGCTCCTGAGCGCGCCGATTACCGCGCGGCCACCTTCGCCTTCGCCTGCGCGAAGCGCTTCTCCAGCTCGGCCATCGAGATCGCGCCCGGAATCCGGTCGCCGTCCTCGAAGATCAGCGTCGGCGTGCCGCGGATGCGCTTCTCGTGGCCGAAGGCGACGTTCTTCTCGAGCGGCGCCTCGCACTTGCCCGGGCTCTGCGGCAGCCGGTCGTGGACCATCGCGTCGATCCACGCCTTGCCCGGATCGGGCGAGCACCAGATCGCCTTCGCCTTGTCGACCGAGTCCGGCGCGAGGATCGGATACAGGAAAACATACGCGGTGACGTCGGTCACGCCCTGGAAGTCGCGCTCGAAGCGCTTGCAGTAGCCGCAGTTCGGATCCTCGAAGAGCGCGATCTTGCGCGAGCCGTTGCCGCGCACGATCTTGATCGCGCGGTCGAAGGGCAGGCTCTTGAAGTCGATGCGGTTGAGCTCCGCCATGCGCTTCTCGGTCACGTTCTCCTTCGTGTTGAGGTCCACGATGGGTCCGATGAGGATGAACGAGGCCTTCGCGTCCGTGTAGATGATCTCTCCGCCGGTCACCACCTCGTAGAGGTTGCCGTAGGGAGTCTTGCGCACGCTCTGGATCGGCGGCGAGTCGGAAGGCAGCTTCTTCGCGAGCTCCGCCTTGATGGTGTCGACGCTCACCTCCGCGTGCAGCGGAAGGATTGCGGCGGCGGCGAGGGCCGCGAGGAATGCGGTGATCTTTCTCATGGCAGGGCTCGGGATGACCCATGGGCACTGGGAGGCGCAAACGCCGGGTCGACAGCGGATTATCGCATTGCGCGGCGGCCAAGTGCGGCCTTCGCCCAGGGCTGCCGGTCGACCAGCCCGAGGCCCAGGTTGCGCAGGCTGAAGGCGCCGGGGCGGCCGGTGGCGAATAGGCGGTCCAGGCCGTCGGTCACGAACTGCATCGCCGTCACGTCCTCGCGGCGCTCGCGCGCATAGCGCCGCAGCACGGCGAGGTCGCCCGCGCCTTCCAGCGGCGAGCGTGCCTGGATCGCGTCGCAGAGGGCGCGCACGTCCTGGAACCCGAGGTTGATTCCCTGGCCGGCGAGCGGGTGCACCGCATGTGCCGCATCGCCGATGAGGGCGACGCCGCGCGCGACCGGCTGGGGAACCCGGATCAGCCGCAGCGGGAATCGCGCGACCGGGGAGACGAGCCGCAGGTCGCCGAGCGCCGCTCCACCGGCCTCGCGCACGCGGCGCTCGAATGCGCGCGCGTCCAGCGCTTGCAGCGCGTCGGCGTTCGCGTTCGGCGTCGACCACACGATGGAGATGCGCGGTCCGGGAAGCGGCAGCCAGGCGAGGATGCCGTCCTCGCCGAACCACTGTCGCGCCGTGTCCGCGTGGCGCCGCTCCGTCTCGAAGTTGGCCACCAGCGCCGATTTCCCGTAGGGCCGCTCCTCGAACGCGATGCCGATGCGCGCACGCACCGGAGAATCGGGCCCGTCGGCGCCGACGAGCAGGTCCGCCTCGAGGCGCTCGCCGCTCGCGAGCGATGTCCAGGCGAGGCGGCCCTCCACGCCGAAATCCGTGGCGCGCGTCTGGTGCGAGACCGCGACATGGGGCAGGGACGCCGCCTGCTCCTCGATCGCCTGCGCGAGACGGCCGGCCTCGAGGACCCACGCGAGCGCCGCGCCCGGCCGTGCCGAGAACTCCAGGCGCGCGCCGCCGTCGCCGAACACTTCCATGCGCCGCACGGCGGCGATGCGCGCCGCGTCGAGCCGATCCCAGGCTCCGAGGTCGCGCAGCAGCGACCGGCTGCCCGGACTCAGCGCGAAGACACGCACGTCGTAGTCCGCGCATGAAGCCGTAACCCGTGGGGGCGCGGTTTCGAGCACGCGCACGTCGCACCCCGGGACGGCACACGCGAACGCCATTCCCACCGGACCGCCGCCGGCCACGACGATGCGCGGCCTCATGTGGGCGCCCCGTGGATCATGCGCTCGGCGAGCAGCCTGCGCGCAGGGGGAAACACGTCGAATGCGGCGAGCGCGAGACCGCGTCCCCAGGTAGGGATGCGGCGCGCGTCGGAAAAGACGGAGACCAGTAGATCCGTGAAGGCGATGCCGCGGCTCGCGTCGCGCCGGCGCGCCGCGCGGTAGGCTTCGAGCATCGCGGCGCTGCCCGCCGTGTCCGGAGAGGCTCGCAACAGGTCCGCCACCGCCGCGGCGTCGCGCAGCCCGAGGTTCAGTCCCTGTCCCGCGACCGGGTGCAGGGCCTGCGCCGCGTTGCCGACGATCACCGTGCGCAGCGCCACCGGCGAGTTCACCGTGCGCAGCTTGAGCGGGAAGGCGTTGCGCGCTTCGATCGCGACGAAGCGCCCGGCGCGGTCGCCGAAGCTCTCCTGCAGGGCGGCGAGGAAGCGTTCTTCGTCGAGCGCGAGGAGCTCGCGTGCCTTTTCCGGCGCCGCCGTCCACACGAGGGCGTATCGATCGCCGACCGGCAGCAGAGCCATCGGTCCCTGCGGCGTGAAGCGCTCGTAGGCGCGGCCGCCGTGCGGCCGGTCCGCGCGCAGCGCGCCGACCAGCGCCTGCTGTCCGTAGTCCTTCTCGGCGAACGCGATGCCGGGGATTCGCGCGGCGCTCGAGCCGCCGTCGGCGATCACCAGCAGCCGCGCGCGAATCTCCTCGCCGGAGCCGAGCCTGAGGTTCGCGGCATCCGGCTCCAGGCGGATTCCCGTGCACGCCGCGCCGTAGCGCACCGGCACGCCGCACTTCGGCAAGCGCTCCGCGAGCTGCGCCTCGAGGGCGGCGTAGGGCACGGTGTAGCCCAGCGCCGGAAGGCCCTGCTCGGCCGCCTCGAGGAGGGTGCGGCCGGGACCGCCGCGCTGCGAGATGTGGATCGAGGCGATCGCGGTGGCGGCCGCCTCCGGCCACGCGCGAGCGTCCTCGAGCCGCTCGCGGCTCGCGTGCGAGAGCGCGAGGATGCGCCGGTCGCCGGAGGCCGCCGAGCGCGCCTCGAAGACCTCGATCGAAAGGCCGCTCGATGCGGCGAGCGCGGCGAGCGTGGCGCCCACCGGTCCGCCTCCGACGATCGCGACGTCGAGCACGCGGCCTAGCGGTCGAGGACCGCTTCCTCCACGTCCTTCACGCGCTTCGGGCAGGCGGCGGTGAGGACCTCGCGTCCCTTCGAGGTCACGAGCACGTCGTCCTCGATGCGCACGCCGATGTTCCAGAACGCCTTCGGCACGTTGGGGCCGGGCCGGATGTAGAGGCCGGGCTCCACCGTGAGCACCATTCCGGGCTTCAACTTCCTCCACTTGCCCTTGCGCATGTAGTCGCCGGCGTCGTGCACGTCGAGGCCGAGCCAGTGGCCCGTGCGGTGCATGTAGAACTGCTTGTACGAGTTGTCCTCGAGCACCTTCTCCACGCTTCCCTTGCACAGGCGCAAGTCGATGAGCCCCTGCACGAGGATGCGCGTCGCGGCATCGTGGTAGTCGATGAAGTCCGCGCCCGGCTTCACCGCGCGGATTCCCGCCTCCTGGGCCGCGAGCACCAGCTCGTAGACGTCGCGCTGCACCGCGCTGAACCGGGACGCGATGGGAAAGGTGCGCGTGATGTCCGAGGCGTAGCTCTCCAGCTCGCAGCCCGCGTCGATGAGCAGCAGCTCGCCCTTGCGCAGCCGCGCGGAATTCTCGCGGTAGTGCAGGACGCACGCATTGGCGCCGGAGGCGACGATCGAGCCGTAGGCCGGCGCGCGCGCGCCGTTCTTCAGGAACTCGTGCAGCAGCTCCGCCTCCACCTCGTACTCGCGCATTCCCGGCGCCGCGGCATGCATCGCGCGCACGTGGGCGGCGCTCGAGATCTGCGCGGCCCGGCGCATCAGCGCGAGCTCGTGCTCGTCCTTCACGAGGCGCATGTCGTTCAACGCCGCGCGTACGTCGCGGATCTGCGCCGGGGCCGTGACGCCGCTCCTCACCTTCGCGCGCACCGCGTTGATCCAGCCGGCCACGCGCTGGTCCCACGCGGCATCGGAACCCACCGGCGTATGCACCGCTTCCCGGTTCGCGAGGAGCTCGGGCATGCGCTCGTCGAGCTCGGAATAGGGATGCGCCTCGTCGAACGCGAAGAGCTCGCGCGCCTGGGCGGGGCCGTGCCGGTAGCCGTCCCAGATCTCGCGCTCGAGGTTCTTCTCGCGGCAGAAGAGCAGGGACCGCGGCTTCGAGCCCAGCACCATCACGAGCACGGCCTCGGGCTCGCGGAACCCGGTGAGGTAATAGAAGCCGCTGTCCCAGCGATAGTCGTAGAGCGCGTCGGCGTTGCGCGGACGCTCCGGCGCCGTCGGCACGACGACGACCCCGGATTCGAGGTCGCGGGCGAGGCGCGCGCGGCGCGCCCTGAACGGCTTCACGTCGAGGGGATGTTCGAGTTTCATGGGGGAATCTTACCTCCTGCCCGATGGGGCCTGGCTGCGCATGAGCTCGGCGAGCTCGCGCTCGCCCCGGGATTCGAGCGCATCGGCAACGAGCGCCGCGTCGCGGCCCGGACGGTTCTGCGAAAGCTTGAACTTGCCTTCCAGCTTCTCGACTTCGATCGCGAACCCGCAGATCGCGTTCAGCATCTTCGCGACGTAGTCGGGTGCGAGGTCCTCCATGCGCCACGGCTTCGGGCGGCCCGACTCGTATCGGGCGGAGAGGCGCGCGAGGAGCGAGCGCAGGCGGGCTTCGTCGATCGGCTGCGCGCGGCCGCTCGCATGCACCACCGCGTAGTTCCAGGTCGGCACCGCCGGATGGTTCTCGTACCAGGTCGGCGAGACGTAGCCGTGCGGGCCGTGGAAAACCGCGAGCACGTGCTCGGCGCTCCCGAGGCTGCGGGCATGCGGATTGGCGCGCGCGAAATGCGTGAGGAGCGTGAGCGCCTCGCCCTGCGTCTCCACGAGGAACGGCACGTGGCTCACCTCGAGCCCGGCCGGGCCGCTCGAGACCAGCGTTCCGAAAGCATTGCGCTCGATGAAATCGACGAGCGCCGCGCGCTCCTCGACGCGGAAAACCGGTGGAACGTACAACGTCATCGCGAAAGCCTCCTGTCCAGGTCGGCGAGCTGCTCCGCGGTGCCGACGTTGTCCCAGGGCCCCGCGTAGCGCTCTCCCGTCACCCGTCCCTCCTCCACGAAGCGGTACATCCAGGGAAAGAGCTTCACGCGCGCGCCGGGCTCGAGCGTACGGAACGGCTCCGGGTGGAACACGGCGATGTTGCCATAGGTGAGGCGCGATCCCTCGCGGCGAACGCGGCCGTCGGCGAGCGCCATGTCTCCCGCCGCATGCCACGGCGGATTGTCCACCAGCACGAAGTGCGCGATCGAATCGCGCGGCTCGCGCGCGATCGCCGCGATGCGCGCTGCGAGCGTGGCGAAGTCGAAGTCGGTGTGGATGTCGCCGCTCACCACCACGAAGGGCTCCTCGCCGAGGAGCGGCAGCGCGCGCGCGACGCCGCCCGCGGTCTCGAGCGCGGGCGACTCGGGCGAGTATCGGATCCGCGCGCCGAAGCGGCTGCCGTCGCCCAGCGCCGCCTCGATCTGCGCGCCCAGGTGCGCATGGTTGACGACCAGCTCGCGGAAGCCGCCCGCGGCCAGGCGCTCCACCTGCCACTCGATGAGCGAGCGTCCTCCCGCGCGCAGCAGCGGCTTGGGGGTCGCGTCGGTGAGGGGCCGCAGCCGCTCGCCGCGGCCGGCGGCGAGGATGAGCGCGCGCGGCATCAGAACGTGTAGCGCGCCTCGGGCTTGCGACCCTCCACCTCGTCCAGGAGGCGGCCCAGGGGCGCGAGCTCGCGGTAGCGGTTCACGGTGTGGCGCACGTAGCCGAGGAAGCGCGGAGTATCCTCGAGGTAGCCCTTCTTCGCGTCGCGGTAGTGCAGCCGCGCGAAGATGCCGAGCACCTTGAGGTGGCGCTGCAGGCCCATCCATTCCACGTCGCGCCAGAAGTCGGAGAAATCGGCGTGCACGGGCAGCCCCGCGGCGCGCGCCTTCTCCCAGTAGCGGATGGTCCCGTCGAGCACGCGCTGCTCCTCCCACGAGACGAACGCGTCGCGGAAGAGCGAGGCGACGTCGTAGCTGATGGGGCCGTGCACCGCGTCCTGGAAATCGAGGATGCCGGGATTGGGGTCGGCGACCATGAGGTTCCTCGGCATGTAGTCGCGGTGCACGTACACGCGCGGCTCGGCGAGGTTCGCCGCGAGGATCGCGCGGAAGACCTTCTCCAGGCTCTCGCGCTGCGCCGGGCCGAGCTCGACGCCGAGGTGGCGCCCCAGGTACCAGTCCGGGAAGAGCTGCAGCTCGCGCCGCAGGAGCGCCTCGTCGTACTCGGGAAGCTCGCCCGCGCGCGTGGCGGACTGCCAGCGCACGAGGGCCGTGGTGGCGTCGCCGAAGAGGCGGTCGATGTCCGCGCCTTCCTTCAGCGCCGCGAGATAGGAGCGCCTGCCGAGGTCGGTGAGGAGCAGGAAGCCCTGCGCGAGGTCGTGCGCGAGCACCTCGGGAGCGTTGAGTCCCGCCTCGCGCAGCAGCCGCGCGACGTGCAGGAAGGGACGCGAGTCCTCGCGCTCGGGCGGGGCGTCCATCGCGATGAGCGTGCGGCCGGCGAGGAAGACGCGGAAGTAGCGGCGGAAGCTCGCGTCGGCCGAGGCGGGCTCGATGCGCGAGGCCGCGCCCGCGAGCGCCGGGGCGAGCCACGCTTCGAGCGCGCGGATTCTGTCGTCCATCAAGCGGGGCGTGGCGGGGATTTGCGTGGAGCGTGTATCCTTCGCCATTCATTCTAGCATCCACCCCGACGCCGCCTTTGAGGCCGAGACGCACACGGACGCTGGCGCTCGCGCTCGCCTGCGCAATGGCTCCGCAACTCGCAGCCGCGCAGCTTCCCGACGGGGTTCGGCTGAAGCTCGAGCACCAGCTGCACATGGCGCCGCCGCGCCTGGAGCGCGACAGCGCGAAGTTCCTCGAGGCCGATCGCGTCGAGACGCTGGGCCGCGACAAGGTGGTGGCGAGCGGCAACGTCGTGCTGCGCCAGCTCGGCGCCTCGATCCGCGCCGATCGCGTCGAGTACGACGCGAAGGACCAGGCGGCCACCGCCACCGGCCACGTCGAGCTCGAGAGGAACGGCGACAAGGCGAGCGGCCCGCGCCTCTACTACCGCCTCGACAACGGCACCGGGGAGATGGACGCGCCCGTGTTCGAGTTCCCGAAGACGCCCGAGCGGCGCATCGCCACCCGCGGGGACGCCGCGCGCGCCCAGCTGGAGGAGCAGCAGAAGAGCCGCCTCTTCGGCGCCGAGTACACGTCGTGCCCCGCTCCGCGCGACGACTGGTTCCTGCGCGTGAAGGAGCTCGACGTGGACGGCTCGCGCAACGTCGGCACCGCGTACAACTCGACGGTGTATTTCCTCGGCATGCCGATCCTCTACATGCCCTACCTCACCTTCCCGCTCGACAACAAGCGCCGCTCCGGCTTCCTCGCTCCGACCTTCGGAAGCTCCGGCCAGAGCGGCTTCGACGCGTCGCTGCCGTACTACTGGAACATCGCCGAGAACCTCGACACCACCGTCACGCCCAGGGCCTTCACCAAGCGCGGCATCCAGGTGGCCGACGAGTTCCGCTACCTGGAGCCCAGGCTCTCCGGGCAGTTCGACGGCGAGTTCCTCCCGAGCGACCGGCTCACCGGAACCAATCGCTGGTTCGTGGGGCTGAGCCACGTGCAGCAGTTCGGCCACGGCTGGAGCGCGGCGATCAACGCGCAGGAAGTCTCGGACGACAACTACTTCCGCGACCTTTCCACGAAGATCGCGCTCACCTCGCAGACCAACCTGCCGCACGACGCGGCGGTCGCGTACAACGACGCCACCTGGTCGTTCATGGCGCGCGCGTTGTCCTACCAGACCCTGCAGGATCCCGCCGGGCCTCCGGTGCCGATTCCCTACCGCATCCTGCCCCAGATGACGCTCACTGGATCGCGGCAGAACTTCCACGGCCTCGACTGGCAGGTCTCGACCGAGGCCTCGAACTTCCGCCATCCGACGCTCGTCGAGGGGCAGCGCTTCATCCTCAACCCGGCGCTCTCGATGCCGCTCAGGCGAAGCTACGGCTACGTGGTCCCGAAGATCGAGTACTACTACCTGCGCTACAACCTGCAGGAGCACGCTTCCCCGGGGCTCGACGATGGTCCGCTCTCCCTGCCGATCGCGAGCATCGACAGCGGGCTGTACTTCGACCGCTCGATCGAGTGGGGCGGCCGGGGCTTCGACCAGACCCTCGAGCCGCGCCTCTACTACCTCTACGTGCCGTTCCGCGACCAGAGCCGGCTGCCCAACTTCACCACCGCGGAGAAGGACTTCAGCTTCGCGCAGATCTTCACGGACAACCGCTTCGTGGGCGGCGACCGCGTGGGCGACGCGAACCAGATCACCTTCGGGCTCACCTCGCGCATGATCGAGTCGGCCACCGGGCTCGAGCGCCTCACCGCCTCCATCGGGCAGGTGTACTACTTCCATCCGCCGCGGGTGTCGCTCGGCCTCGCGCCCGCGGACACCAAGCACTCGGACCTGCTCGCCGGATTCCGCAGCCAGATGTCCGCGTCGGTCTCCATCGACGCGGGCTTCCAGTACACCCCCAACCTCAACCAGTCGGAGCAGGTCGTGCTGATGGGCCATTACACGCCGCAGCCCGGCAGCGTCGTGAACGCGGGCTATCGCTACGCCCGCGGGAGCACCGATCCTTTCGCCGATCCTTCGGTCCAGGCCGGCATCGCGCAGGTGGACCTCTCGGCGCAATGGCCCATCACCCGCGGGGTAAGCGGAGTCGCGCGTTGGAACTGGAGCACGAAGGACCGCAAGCTCATCGAGGGACTCGCGGGCTTCGAGTACAATGCAGGCTGCTGGCAGCTGCGCGCGGTGGCCAACCGGTTCATCACGTCGACGCAGCAATATTCGACGTCGTTCCAGATCCAGCTCGAGCTCACCGGCTTTTCGCGGATCGGAATCAACCCGCTGGAAACGCTCCGGCAGAACATTTCCGGCTACCGCCGATCCGACGAGATCTCTCCATGATTCGCCGAAAGCTCCTCCGATTCCTCGCCGCGTGCGCGGGAGCGCTCGCCCTCGCTTGCGCCGCGCAGACGCCGCCCGCTTCCCCTGCGTCCGCTGCGGCCCCCGCGGCCCCCGCGGCCCCCGCGGCGGGCCGGCTCGACACGCAGCTCAAGAACGCACCTTCGCGCATCGTCCCGGTCGACCGCATCGTCGCCGTCGTGAACGACGACGTGATCACGCAGAACGAGCTGAACGAGCGCATCGCGCTCGTCACGCGCCAGCTGCAGCGCCAGGGCGCGACCCTGCCCCCGGCCGACGTGCTCGCGCGCCAGATCCTCCAGCGCATGATCAACGATCGCGTGCAGCTGCAGCTCGCCAAGGACGACGGCATCAAGGTGGACGACCTCACGCTCGACCGCACCATAGAGCGCATCGCGCAGGAGAACAAGATGTCGGTGCCCGACTTCCGGAAGGCGCTCGAGCACGACGGCGTCAAGTACCTGCGCTTCCGCGACGACATCCGCAACGAGATCCTCATCTCGCGGCTGCGCGAGAAGGATGTCGACAACAAGATCGTCGTGACCGACGCGGAGGTGGAGACGGAGCTCGCCCGCGAGGCGCACGAAGCGAACGCCGACGTCGAGTACGAGCTTTCGCACATCCTCGTCGCGGTGCCGCCGCAGGCGAGCGCGGAGCAGATCCAGGCGCGGCGCCAGCGCGCGCTCCAGGCGCTGGAGGCCCTGAGGGGAGGCGCGAACTTCGGCCAGATCGCCGCGCAGTATTCCGATGCGCCGGACGCGCTCCAGGGAGGAAGCCTCGGATGGCGGGCCGCCGGGCGTCTTCCCACGCTCTTCCTCGACGTCCTCAAGCGCATGAAGCCGGGAGACGTGAGCGACATCCTGAAGAGCCCCAACGGCTTCCACGTCTTGAAGCTCATCGACACGCGCACGAAGTCGGCGGCGGGCGGCGTCGAGCAGACCCACGTGCGGCACATCCTGCTGCGGGCGCACGACGGCCTCACCGACGCGCAGGCGCGCGATCGCCTCGAGAAGCTGCGCCAGAAGATCCTCGCCGGCGCCGATTTCGCCGAGGTCGCGCGCCAGAACTCCGAGGACTCGAGCGCCGCGAAGGGCGGCGACCTCGGCTGGATCGCCCCGGGCGACACCGTGCCGGAGTTCGAGCGGGTGATGAACTCCCTCAAGCCCGGCGAGGTGAGCGAGCCCTTCCAGACGCCCTTCGGCTGGCACATCGCGCAGGTGATCGAGCGCCGCTCGGAACCGCTCTCCGAGGAGAAGCGGAAGGCGGCCGCGCGGCAGGCGATCCGCGCGCGCAAGGCGGACGAGGCCTATCAGGACTGGCTGCGCCAGGAGCGCGACCGCGCGTTCGTCGAGAACCGCTACGACGAGCGCTGAGGCGCGCGCGAGCCGTGCCCGAATCCGCCGCCCCGCTCGTCGCCCTCACGGCCGGTGAGCCCGCGGGCATCGGACCCGACCTCTGCGTGTGGGCGGCGCAGCGCAGCTTCAGCGGCCGCCTCGTGATCCTCGGCGATCGCGAGGTGCTCGCCGCGCGCGCCCGCGAGCGTGCCGTTGCCTTCGACGCACCCGACTATCCCGGTCGCGATCGCGCGCCGCGCGTGTCCCTGCTTTCGATTCCCGTCGCGAAACCGGTCGCGGCCGGCCGACTCGATCGCGCGAATGCGAGGCACGTGCTGGCGCTCCTCGACCGCGCGCTCGAGGGGTGCACGAACGGCGAGTTCGCGGCGATGGTCACCGCGCCGGTGCAGAAGAGCGTGCTCAACGATGCCGGGATCCCGTTCACCGGGCACACCGAGTACCTCGCCGAGCGCACGCACACGGCCCAGGTGGTGATGCTGCTCGCCGGCGGCGGGCTGCGCGTGGCGCTCGCCACGACGCACCTCGCGCTCGCGCAGGTTCCCGCGGCGATCACCCGCCCGTTGCTGCGCTCGGTGCTGCGCATCCTCGACGCGGACCTCCGGCGCCGCTTCGGCATCGATTCCCCGCGCATTCTGGTCGCAGGGCTGAACCCGCACGCGGGCGAATCGGGCTACCTCGGACGCGAGGAGATCGAGACGATCGCGCCGGTGATCGGGGAGCTCGCCCGCGAGGGGCTTCGCGTCTCCGGCCCCTTTCCCGCGGACACGATGTTCACGCCCCGCATGCTCGAGGGCGCCGATGCGGCGCTCGCCATGTACCACGACCAGGGCCTTCCGGTGCTCAAGCACGCGGCCTTCGGCCGCGCGGTGAACGTCACGCTCGGGTTGCCCATCATCCGCACCTCCGTCGACCACGGCACGGCGCTCGACCTCGCGGGGCGGGGCGAGATCGATCCCGGCAGCCTCGAGCAGGCGATCGAGCTCGCCTTCGAGATGGCGCGGCGCTCGCGCTGAGGACCATCGCGTGCTTCCGCGCCCGCGCAAGCGCTTCGGGCAGCACTTCCTCACCGACCGCCATTACCTCGATCGGATCGTCGAGGCGATCGCGCCGCGGCCCGGCGACGCGATGCTCGAGATCGGCCCCGGCACCGGCCTGCTCACGGCGAAGCTCGTCGCCGTGGTCCGGCCGCTGCACGTCGTGGAGATCGACCGCGACCTCGCCGGGCAGCTGCGCCAGCGCTATTCGCCCGAGGAGGTCGTGGTCCACGAAGGCGACGCGCTCGAGCTCGAGCTCGCGACGCTACCCGTGGATCTGCGCGTCGTGGGCAACCTTCCCTACAACGTGTCCACGCCGATCCTCTTCCGGATCGAGCAGCAGGCCGAGCGCGTGCGCGATTGCACCTTCCTCCTGCAGAAGGAGGTCGTGGAGCGCATGGTGGCCTCGCCCGGGACCGCGGAGTACGGCAGGCTCACCGTGATGCTGCAATCGCGCTTCGCCATGGCCGACGTGCTCGACGTGCCTCCCGGGGCGTTCACGCCGCCGCCGAAGGTGCAATCCGCGGTCGTGCGCATGCGTCCCCTCGACGCGGATCGGCCGCGCGCCCGCGACGAGGCGCTCTTCCGCTCGATCGTCGCCGCGGCCTTCTCGCAACGGCGCAAGACCCTGCGCAACGCCGCGCGCGCCTTCGTCGCGCAGCCGGCCTACGAGGCCGCGGGCGTCGATCCCGGACGGCGCGGGGAGACGCTCTCGGTCGCCGAGTTCATCGCGCTCGCCGATGCCGCGCGGCAAGCGGGACCGGCCCCCTGAACCCTTGCCGGGCACTCGTGTCCCAGCGCGCAAGCCAGTAGAATCGTCCGCTTCCTTCCATCGTGAACCAGATGAACAAAACCAAGCCCTTTCCGGTGCCCGTGCGCGTGCAGTACCGCTGCGACAAGTGCCCGGCCTACTGCTGCACGTACACCGAGATCGAGATCACGAAGCGCGACATCGAGCGTCTCGCCCGCCACTTCTCCCTTTCCTATGCGGTGGCCGAGGAGCGATTCACGAAGCCGGACGCGAAAGGCAAGATCCGGATGCTCCGCCACCGCAAGGACCGGATCTTCGATTCCGCCTGCATGTTCCTCGACCAGGAGAAGCGCCGCTGCACGATCTACCACGCGCGTCCCGGCGTCTGCCGCAAGTATCCCGACAGCACGCGCTGCGGCTACTACGACTTCCTCAAGTTCGAGCGCGAGCAGCAGGGCGACGAGGACCTGGTCGCCCTCACCTGAAAGGCCAAAAAAAGGGGTCAGATACCTTTTCCGCCGCCCCGGAAAAGGTATCTGACCCCTTTTTGCGTCAGGCGCGCTGGATGAACTCGATCTTGTAGCCGTCGGGATCCTCGACGAAGGCGATCACGCTGCCGCCGAACTTCATCGGGCCCGCCTCGCGCGTCACCTTCCCGCCCTGCGCCTTCACCGCCTCGCAGGCCTTGTAGGCGTCAGGGACGGCGACCGCCACGTGGCCGAAGCCGTTGCCCAGGTCGTAGGACTTCGTGTCCCAGTTATGGGTGAGCTCGAGCACGGCCTGCTCGCTCTCCTCGCCGTACCCGACGAACGCGAGCGTGAAGCGTCCGTCCGGGTAGTCCTTGCGGCGAAGCTCCTTCATCCCCAGCACGTTCGTGTAGAAGCGGATGGAGCGGTCGAGGTCTCCGACACGGATCATGGTGTGCAGGATTCGCATGGGGGTTCTCCTGGAAGGCGCGCTCAGAACGCGCGATAGAGGTGGTCGCTCGCGAAGAGCGCCGCGCGCAGGCGCTTGTAGTCGGGGCACTGGCGCTCCACTTCGGCCCAGAATGCGGCCGAGTGGTTCATGTGGCGCAGGTGCGCGAGCTCATGGCAGATCACGTAGTCCACCAGCGCGGGGCACGCCTTGAGCAGCCGCCACGCGAGGCGGATCTCGCGCCGGGAGTTGCAGCTTCCCCAGCGCGAGAGCGCCGAGGAAAGGAAGAACCGGGGCTGGGCGAGCCCCGCGCGCGATGCGAGCTCGTCCAGGCGCCCGTGCAGGTGCTCGCGTGCGCGGCCCTTGTACCAGCCGACGACGACGCGACGCACCTCCGGCTCGTGCGCATCGCGCACGACGATCCGCAGCTCTCCGTCCTCGTGCCGGGCCGAAGTGCGCGCGCCGTCGGCCACGCGCAGGACGAGGTCGCTGCCGAGGTAGGGAAGCGGCGCTCCATCCTGCCACGACACCCGCGGCACCCGGCGCGCGCTCCACTCGGCCACCTTGCGCAGCACCCAGCGCTCGCTCTCGCGCACCAGCGCCTCGATCCGCGACACCGGCATCGAGGCGGGCGCGCTCACCGTGAGGCCGCTCTCGTCCACCTTGAGCCCGACGCCGCGGCGTCCCCGCCGCCGCACGAGGACATACTCGACGATGCCCGCGCCGAGGTTCAACCGGCGCGCATCGCGGGAGACGAGCTCACGCACGGGCATCCCGCTTGCCGGAGATTCGCCGCATCCGGTCCTCGATCCATTCCTGCACTTCGCTGTTCACCCTCACCGCATCGCGGCCCTCGGTGCGGATGACCGGGCCGATCACGACCTGCACGCATCCGGCCCGCTTGCGGAAGGCGTTTCGCGGCCAGAGCTCCCCGGCATTGTGCGCCACCGGAAGCACCGGTGTCCCGGTCCGCGCCGCGAGCAGGGCCCCGCCGATCCCGTAGCGGCCGCGCCGGCCCGGCGCGACGCGCGTGCCTTCCGGGAAGATCGTCACCCAGTTTCCTTCCTTCAGGCGCTGCGCGCCCTGCTGCACGACCTGCTCGCGCGCGGCCACGCCGCTCGAGCGGTCGATCGCGATGCAGCGCAGCGCCCACAGGCCCCAGCCCACGAAGGGCAGCCAGAGCAGCTCGCGCTTCACGATCCAGCACTGGTCGGGCAAGCGCGCCTCGAGGAAGATCGTCTCCCACGCGGACTGGTGCTTGGCCATCACGACCACCGGCCCGCGCGGCACGTTCTCCCAGCCGCTCACCTCGTAGCGGATCGCGAGGCTCGCCTCGATCCAGACGAGCATCGCGCGCGCGTACGAGCGGGCGACGATGAACGGCGCGCGCCGGCCCAGGATGCGGCTCGCCGGGACCAGCACGCCGAAGATCGACGTGAGGACGAGCGCTCCCGCGAGGAAGAGCGCCGAGCGAAGCGTGGTCATGCGTGCGCGACGAGGTGGCGGGAGGCCTCGGCCAGGTCCTCGAACACGAGCGTCCTGCGCGGCAGCCCCCCCGCCTCCTGCGTCTTGCGGCCCTTGCCCGTGAGCACGAGGATCGGCTGCGCGCCGACCGTCTCGGCCGCCTGCAGGTCCTTCAGCATGTCGCCGATGCAGGGGACGCCCTTGAGCTCGGTGTGGAAGCGCGCCGCGATCTCCTCGAGCATGCCGGTGCGGGGCTTGCGGCAGCTGCAGTCGTCCTCCGGGGTGTGCGGGCAGAAGAAGATGGCGTCGATGCGCCCGCCGTGGCGGAACACCATCTCCATCATCTTGTCGTTGATCGCGTTGAGCGTCGCCATGTCGAAGAAGCCGCGCCCGATGCCCGACTGGTTGCTCGCGACCGCGACGCGATAGCCGGCCTGGTTGAGGCGCGTGATCGCCTCGATCGAGCCGGGGATCGGCCGCCACTCCGCCGGCGACTTGATGTACAGGTCGCTGTCGAAGTTGACGACGCCGTCGCGGTCGAGGATCGCGAGCTTCATCCCGCGGCGAGCTTCGAGATGTCGGCGACGCGGTTCATCAGCGCGCCGAGCTCGGTGAGGAGCGCGAGGCGGTTACGGCGCAGCTTTTCGTCCTCGGCGTTCACCAGCACCTTGTCGAAGAAGGCGTCCACCGCGTCGCGGATGCCGGCGAGGTCCTTGAGCGCCCCGGCGAAATCCTGCCGCTCGAGGCGCCCGGCCACGCGCGGCGCGAGCGATTCCATCGAGGCGTGCAGGCGCTTCTCCTCGTCCTGCGCGAGGAGCGAGGGCTCCACGCGCTCGGCCATGCCGGACTTGCGAAGGATGTTGCGGATGCGCTTGTTCGCGCTCGCGAGCGACTCGGCCTCGGGCAGCGCGCGGAACGCCTTCACCGCCTCGATGCGGATCCACACGCCGTGGATCTGCGTCGGGCCCTCGGCGAGCACCGCCTCGACCTCGTTCGCGTCGTAGCCCTTGTCGCGCAGCATGGAGCGCAGGCGCTCGAGCATGAACGCGTGCACTTGCGCCGCGGTATCGGCCGCGAGCTTGCCCGGCGGGAAGCCGCCCACGGCCTCGGCGAGCAGGCTTCCCAGGTCGAGCGTGAACGCCTCGCGCTTCTCCGAGAGGATGCGCAGCACGCCGAGTGCCGCGCGGCGCAGGCCGAAGGGATCCTTGTCCCCCGTGGGCTGCTGGCCCACGCCCCAGATGCCCACCAGCGTCTCGAGCTTGTCGGCGAGCGCGAGCGCGATGCTCACGTCGCCCACCGGAAGCTCGTCGCCGTGGAAGCGCGGCCAGTAGTGCTGCTCGATCGCGCGCACGACGCTGGGTTCCTCGCCGTCGGCCTCGGCGTAGTACTTGCCCATCACGCCCTGCAGCTCCGGGAACTCGCCCACCATCAGCGTGACGAGATCCGCCTTCGCGAGGATCGCGGCGCGGTCCGCGTAGGGACGGCCCTTCTCGCCGCGCGGCAGCATCGCGGCCACCCGCGTCGCGAGGCGGCGCAGCCGCTCCACGCGCTCGAGCTGCGTGCCGAGCTTGTTGTGGTAGACGATGGTCGCGAGCTGCGGGACGCGCTCGGCGAGCGGCACCTTGCGGTCGGTCTCGAAGAAGAAGCGCGCGTCGGCGAGCCGCGGGCGCACCACGCGCTCGTTGCCGTGCACGATGTTCGACGGATCGGCGAGCCGCATGTTGCTCACGATGAGGAAGCGGTTGGTGAGGCGGCCGCCCGCGTCGAAGAGCGGGAAGTACTTCTGGTTCTGCCGCATCGTGAGGATCAGGCACTCGGGCGGCACGGCGAGAAACTCCGCCTCGAAGCTTCCCGCGTACACCGTCGGCATCTCCACCAGCGCGGTCACTTCGTCCAGGAGCGCCTCGTAGCCCTCCGCGGCACCCAGGCTCGAGCCGAGCGCGTCGGCCGCGGTCGCGAGCTGGCGGCCGATCTCGTCGCGGCGCGCGTCGAAGGCGGCGACGACGTTGCCTTCCGAGTGCAGCCTCGACGCGTATTCGTCGGCGGCCGCGAGCGCGATGTCCTTCGCGCCCTGGAATCGGTGACCATGCGTCATGCGTCCCGCGGCGAGCCCGAGCGCGCGCACCTCCACGACGTCGCGGCCGTGCAGCGCGACGAGGCCGTGCGCGGGCCGCACGAACTTCACCGTCGTCGCGCCGTCGGCGAGCTGGTAGCTCATCACCTTCGGGATCGGGAGGCGCTCGATCGCCTCGCCGAGCGCCTCCTGCAGCGCGCGCGACAGCGGTTGGCCCAGCGCGAGCCGGCGGAGGTAGACGTATTCGGCGTTGCCTTCCTTGCGCACCTCGATCCGATCCGGCCCGGACGAAAGATCCGCGCTGTCCGCGAGCTCCGCGCGTCCCACCTTCGCGAGCCGCTTGCGCAGCGCATCGGTCGGCTTTCCTTCCGCGTCGAGCGCGACCGCGCGCGGCATGAGCTTTTCCTCCACCGGCCGGTCCTCGCCCTTCTCGCGCACATCCTGCACCAGCACGGCGAGGCGCCGCGGGCTCGCGAAGGACTGCACCGAAGAGCTCGGCTCGAGCAGGCCGCGCGCGGCGAGGCCGTCGGCGATCCCTTGCGCGAACGCCTCACCCAGCCGGCGCAGCGCCTTCGGCGGCAGCTCCTCGCAGAAGAGCTCCACCAGCAGCGGCGCGCTCATGCGGGCGCTCCTCGCGCGAGCATCGGGAAGCCGAGCCGCTCGCGCGACTCGTAGTAGCTCTGGGCGACCGCCCTCGCGAGCGCGCGAATGCGGCCGATGTAGCCGGCGCGCTCGGTGACCGAGATCGCGCCGCGCGCATCGAGCAGGTTGAACGTGTGCGCGGCCTTGAGGATCTGCTCGTAGGCCGGAAGCGCGAGCTCGGCCTCCATCAGCTTCTTCGCGAGCCCCTCGTGGTCGGCAAAGTGGCGGAAGAGCGCCGGGGCGTCGGAATGCTCGAAGTTGTACGCCGACTGCTCGACCTCGTTCTGGTGGTACACGTCGCGGTAGGTGAGGCGCTTCACCTCGCCGCTCTCCTCCCACTCGGTCCACACCAGGTCGAAGACGTTCTCCACGCCCTGCAGGTACATCGCGAGGCGCTCGAGGCCGTACGTGATCTCGCCCGTGATGGGCTTGCAATCGAGCCCGCCCACCTGCTGGAAATAGGTGAACTGCGTGATCTCCATGCCGTTCATCCACACTTCCCAGCCCAGGCCCCATGCGCCGAGCGTGGGGTTCTCCCAGTCGTCCTCCACGAAGCGCACGTCGTTCTTCGCGAGGTCGAATCCGACGGCGGAAAGCGAGCCGAGGTACAGGTCGAGGATGTTCGGCGGCGAGGGCTTGAGCACGACCTGGAACTGGTAGTAGTGCTGCAGCCGGTTCGGGTTCTCGGCGTAGCGGCCGTCCTTGGGCCGGCGCGACGGCTGCACGTACGCGGCGCGCCACGGCTCCGGCCCGAGCGAGCGCAGGAACGTGGCGGTATGCGACGTTCCGGCTCCCACCTCCATGTCGTAGGGCTGCAGGATCGCGCATCCCTGGCGGTCCCAATACTCCTGGAGACGCAAAACCAGTTGCTGGAAGGTGAGCATCGGGGAACGGCGAGGGAAAGCTTCGATTATAGGCGAGGCGACTCGCCTCACGCGGGCGCGATCTCCGCCCGCAGCTCGTCGGCGAAGCGCATCAAGGTGCGGCGCGCCTCTGGATCGATCGCCGGGGAAGCGAGCGCCGCGTCGACCGGTCCGAGGATGCCCTCGAGGGCGCGCCGCCACGCGTCTTGCGAGGCCAGGAATCCCGCGCGGTGGGCCTCGCGGGCGATCCACAACCTTTCGACCATGCATTCGAGGCGCACGCCGGGCCGCTCCTGCTCCTGCCCGGGGTGCCTGCGGTATTCGCTCAACGGGTTGGCGCAATAGTACGCGAGGCCGGAAGAGAGCAGCCGCAGCCAGACGCTCATGTCGGCGAGGCAATGGTATTCGCGTCCACCCCAGCGGAACAGGGAGTCGTCCTCGATCGCGAGATGCGAGCGCCGGAACATGACCGTGGTGGGCTCGCCGATCACGTTCAGGCTGTTCACGAGCGCGAGGTCCGCCAGCTCGCGCCCGAAGACCAGGGCGGAAAGGAGCGATACGGGATAGGTCGCCGGCACGTCCGGCAACGCCTCTCCTTGCGCGCCGATCACGCGCCGGCGGCTGGTCGCGAGCCGCACGGCCGGGTTGGCCTCGAGCACCGAAGCGAGGGATTCGACGCACGCGGGCAGGAGCCGGTCGTCGTCGTTCAGGAACTTGAGCAGGTCGGCGCGCGCCTCGCGGAAGCACTTCGTGAAGTTGCCCACGAAGCCGAGCGTTCCCGGATTGCGGACGTACCGGACCCTCGGATCGGAAGCCGCGCGAACCGTCGCCTCGACGGCCGAGCCCGGCGAGTCGTCGCACACGAGGATCTCGAGCGGCGCGTAGCGCTGCGCGAGCGCGCTCGCGAACGCCTCGGGGAAATAGCGCTCGTGGTAGGCGGGGATCGCGACGCAGACCGGCTGGGCCACGCTCGCTCAGTCGCGCCTGCGCCGGCGCCGCAGCGCGGCGAGCGCCGCGAACGCGATCGCAAGCGAGGGCAGGTTCCCGGTCCGCGCGTACGGCGTCATGCCCATCCGCGGCACGACGTCCGCCAGGAGGATCGCCTGCGTGTAGGGCGCAAGCCTCGATACCACGCGGCCGCGCTCGTCGATCGCGGCGGTCACCCCCGTGTTGGTCGAGCGCACCATCCAGCGTCGCGTCTCGAGCGCGCGCATCTGCGAGGCCTGCAGGTGCTGCTCCGGCTCGAGCGAATGCCCGAACCACGCGTCGTTGCTCACGTTCACGAGCACCTGCGCGGCCGGAAGCGAGTCGATCACCTCGTCGCCGTACATGTCCTCGTAGCAGATCGCCACGCCGAAGCGCGTGCCGCCCGCGGCGATCGCGGCCTGCGTGGACGTGCCGCGCGAGAAGTCGCTCATCGGAATGTGCAGGATATGCAGGACCCAGCCGAAGCCGGGCGGAATGAACTCGCCGAACGGGACCAGGTGTCGCTTGCGGTACGACTGGCGCGAATCGCCGGTGATGCGCACGAGACTGTTGTAGTAGTCGTACGCGCCGTCGCGGGGGATGCGCTCCACGGTGCCCAGCAGGATGTCCTTGCCGGCGCGCTTCGCGTCCTCGCGCAGGCTCTGCATGTAGTCCGCCGGGAGCTGGTCGAGGAACGCGGGAAGCGCCGTCTCCGGCGTCACCACCACCTTCGCCTTCGCGTCGAGGATCATGCGGCGGTACTCGAGGAGCGTGCGCGTGCGCACCTCCTCGCGCCACTTGATCGACTGCGCGACGTCGCCCTGGAGCAGCGCGATGCGCAGCGGCGCTCCCGAAGGACGGGTCCACTCGGGCAGGCCCGCGAGGGCGCCGGCGAGGAAGAGAGCCGCGAATCCCGCGAGGAGGTGCAACCGCGTGCGGGTGCGCGCCCGCGAGACCACGAGGGCGGCGAGGAGCGCGGCGGCGGCGCACACGGCGAGCGACACGCCGTACGTGCCCAGCCACGGCGCGAAGCCCGCGAGCGGGCTGGCAGGGGCCTGCGACGTCCCGGTGTCGAGCCATGGGAAGCCGGTGAAGAGCGTTCCGCGCAGCCATTCGAAGACGACGTAGGCGGGCGCCGCGAGCGCGAGGCGACGGCCGCGCGCGGCCCCGCCCCAGCGGACGGCGAGCCAGCCCGCGAAGGCCGGAAAGAGCGCCAGGTACGCGCAGAACGCGAAGGTCGCGATCGCCGCGAGGACCGCGGGCATCGCCCCGAACTCGTGCAGGCTCACGAACACCCACGAGACGCCGGCGAGGAAGCAGCCGAGGCCGAACGCGTATCCCGAGAGCCAGGCCTGGCGCGGCGATCCGCTCGCCGACCACGTCGCGAAGAGGATCGCGAGGCAGACGATCTCCACCGGCCATCCGTAGAACGGCGCGAAGGCGGCGACGGAGAACGCCCCGGCCGCGAGCGGCGCGAGGAGGCCCGCCGCGAGGACGCGGGCCGCCGGCTGCGCCGGCGACGCCGCGGAAGCGCTCGTCACTGCTGCGGCTCCTTCGGCTTCTCGACGAGGAGCGAATGCACCTTGCGGCTGTCGGCGCGCAACACGTGGAAGCTGAAGCCGTCGATGTTGATGGACTCGCCGCGCTTGGGCAGTCGCCCGAAGCGGCCCACCACCAGTCCGCCGACGGTGTCGTAGTCCTCGTCCGAGAAGTGCGTGCCGAAGCGCTCGTTGAAGTCGCCGATCTCGGTGCCGGCCTTCACACGGTAGCGGCCGCTGCGGTCGACGAGGATGTTGTCCTCGGTCTCGTCGAAGTCGTACTCGTCCTCGATGTCGCCGACGATCTGCTCGATCACGTCCTCGATGGTGACGAGGCCCGACACTCCGCCGTACTCGTCGACCACGATGGCGATGTGGTTGCGGTTGGCGCGGAACTCCTTGAGGAGCACGTTGAGGCGCTTGGCCTCGGGAACGAACACCGCCGGGCGCAGCATGTCGCGCACGCTGAACTCCTCCTCGGCGTAGAAGCGCAGGAGGTCCTTCGCGAGCAGGATGCCGATCACGTTGTCGCGGTTGTCCTCGAAGACCGGGAAGCGCGAGTGCGCGGTCTCGATCACGAACGGGATGAACTTCGCCGGGCTCTCGGCCACGTCGATCATGTCCATCTGCGAGCGCGGGATCATCACGTCGCGCACCTGGGTTTCCGACACCTGCAGCACGCCCTCGATCATCGAAAGCGCCTCGGCATCGAGGAGCTTCCTCTCGAAGGCATGGTGCAGCAGCTCGACCAGCTGCTCGCGGTCCTCCGGCTCGCGCAGCAGGAGCGACGACAGCCGCTCGAGCAAGCTCGGCTTGGTGGACTCGTTCATCGAAAGGGGCGTGTGGGCAATCGCGACCGCAATACTTTAATACGGATCGGGGAAACCGAATTGCGCGAGCACCGCGCGCTCGCGCCGCTCCATGCGCCGCGCGTCCGCTTCGCGCTCGTGGTCGTATCCCTGCAGGTGGAGCAACCCGTGGACCAGCAGGTGCGCGTGGTGCGCCTCGACGCTGCCGCCGCGCTCGCGCGCCTCGCGCGCCACGACCGGCGCGCAGATCACGATGTCGCCGGCGACCGCGCCGCGCGCGGGGCCGTATGGAAAGCTCAGGACGTTGGTGGCGTAGTCCTTTCCGCGGAACTCGCGGTTCAGGCGGCGCGCCTCCGCGCTCGCCACGTAGCGCACCGTGACGTCGGCATCGTCCGGAAGCGCCGCCTTTGCCCATCGGCGCAGGCGGCGATCGGAGGGAATGTGGGAAGCGCGCGAGGCGCGCTGCACGGTCAACCCCATCGCCGGTTCAGGCCTTGTTCGCCGCGCGGCGGTCGTACGCGTCCACGATGGCCTGCACCAGCGGGTGGCGCACCACGTCCTCGGACTGGAACTGCGTCATGGCGATCCCGCGCACGCCCGCGAGCACCTCGCGCGCGTCGACGAGCCCCGAGGCCTGCCCCTTCGCGAGGTCGGTCTGGGTGACGTCGCCCGTCACCACCGCCTTCGAGCCGAACCCGATGCGCGTGAGGAACATCTTCATCTGCTCGGGCGTCGTGTTCTGCGCCTCGTCGAGGATCACGAACGAGTGGTTCAACGTGCGGCCACGCATGAATGCGAGCGGTGCGATCTCGATCGCACCCCGCTCGAAGCTGCGGTTCACCTTGTCGTAGCCCATGAGGTCGTAGAGCGCGTCGTAGAGCGGGCGCAGGTACGGATCCACCTTGGCGGCGAGGTCGCCGGGGAGGAAGCCCAGCTTCTCGCCCGCCTCCACCGCAGGACGCGTGAGCACGATGCGCTTCACCGCGTCTCGCTCGAGCGCGTCCACCGCGGCCGCCACGGCGAGGAAGGTCTTGCCGGTGCCCGCGGGTCCCACGCAGAACGTGATGTCGCAGTTGCGCATGTTCTGCAGGTACTGCGCCTGGCGCGGCGTGCGCGCGGTGAGCTCAGTGCGGCGCGGGATCATGAGCGCCGGCGCTCCCTTTTCCCCGGCCGGCCTCGGGTGCGCGATCTCCACCAGGCCGAGCTGGATGTCCTCGACGCTCAGGTCGCGCGCGGCCGCGTCGTAGAAGCGCCGCAGCGCCTGCGCCGCCTGCGCCGCCTTCTCCTTCGGGCCGCTCACGGTGAAGCGCTCGCCGCGGCGCGCGATGCTCACGTCCAACGCCGTCTCGATCTGGCGCAGGTTCGCATCGAGCGGTCCGCAAAGCGCCGCCAGCCGTGCGTTGTCCACCGGCTTGAAGGTGAGCTCTTCGGAAGGGGTTCGGCGTCGGGTACTCAAGCCGTCATTGTACGAAAAAGGGGTCAGATTACTTTTCCAGGCCGCCTGGAAAAGTAATCTGACCCCTTTTTCGATCGAGAGCGGCGGGTGGCTACGCCGCGGTGCGCACCAGAGGCGCCTTGAGCGCCTGCTCGAGCGTATCGAGGCTTTCGGCGAGGTGCGCGCGCGTCTCCTTCGAGAATCCCGGCTTGTTCCTCGCCTTGCGGATCTCCGCGACGAGCTCCTGGGCCTCCACGCGCATGAGGCTCCTCGCGTCGGCCGGCATGTCGTTCGACGGATGCAGCAGCATGTTCACCATGCGCCGCAGGTGCTCGCGCTGCAGGTTGCGGCGCATCGCGGTGATCTCGCGACCGGTCCTGAGCTCGCTCCAGATCGAAGCCTGCAGCTTGTCGTAGAGCTCCGAGAGCGTGAACGCCTGCTTCGGGTCGGGCACCAGCTCCCGCGACTCGATCAGGCGCTCGGCCACCGGGCCGCTCATCACCTGGTCGAGCACCTGCCGCTGCATCGACAGGACCGTCGCCGGAAGGCTGATCATGGGCTGGTTGGTCACGTTCGCGCCCTGCGCCATCGCGTCGTAGTAGTCGAGGCGGCTGTACGGCAGGCTCGCCAGGAACTGCGGCTTGAACTTGAAGCTGTCGACCGAGAACATCCCTTCCGAGATGATCCTGAGCGCCTTGCGCTGCTGTTTCGCCGGCACGGGCGTGTACGGCAGGCGCCCGCTTCCGGCGCGGTCGCGCACCTGAACGATGCCGCCGATGTACTTGGTCGCCGGCACGAGGCCGCGGGCGAGCTGGTCGAAACCCGCGAGGAAGCTGCGCCGCATGCTGTCGTACGTTTCGCCGGGCTTGAGCTGCGTCGACTCGAGCCTCGTCCAGAGCTCGCGCGAGAGCTCGAGGCGCTTCTGGTAGTAGTCGAGCGGGCTGCTCGAGAGGTCCCAGACGTTCACCGTCGGATCCATCCCCTGCGGCGAGGCGCCCACCGAAGCGTCCTCGTCGGTGCCGTAGGCGAGCCACGGCTCCTTCGAGCCGCGCGCCGCGATCTTCGCGAGCTCCTCCTTCTCGTGCGCGCCGTCGAGCGGCTTGTAGCCGTACTCGATCGCCCAGTAGTCGTAGGGACCGAGGCCGGGGTTCACGTAGTCGCCCTGGACCTCGCCCTTCACCGCGATGTTGAACGGCGCGTAGTCCATGACCGAGGCGGTGACCCCGTTGCGCTTCGTGAAACCGGGATCGGCCAGCTCTTCGGGCGTGTACGCCGTGGAGGCGCGGAAGTTGTGCCGCAGCCCGAGCGTATGTCCGACCTCGTGCGCGATCACCTGGCGGATGTAGTCGTCGACGAACTTCTCGGCCTTCGGGCTCGAGGGATCGATGTCGCCGCGCGCCTCGAGGAGATCGAGCGCGAACGCCTCCTCGTCGTGGGCCTGCTGCGCGTAGTCGCAGTCGGTGTCGCCCGGCATCGAGATCGACGGCAGCGCGGTCCCGCTCGTCTTGTGCGGGATGTCGTCCACCACGAAGCGGCGGCTGCTGCGCGCGAAGGCATCGGTGAAGACGATGTCCGCGTCGAGAATCTCGCCGGTGCGCGGATCCACCTCGCTCGGGCCGATGGCGGGGCCGCCGTCGGACGAGAGGTACCAGCGGATCGAGGCGTGGCCCAGGTCCGCGGTCTCGAACTTCGCGTCGTCGGGCTGGACCTTCACCTGGATCGCGTCCTTGAAGCCGATGCGCTCGAATGCCTTGTTCCATTCGAGCACGCCTTCCTCGATCGGCTTGCGGTATTTCTCCGGGATGTTCCTGTCGATCCAGTACACGATGGGCTTCACCGGCTCCGAGAGCGCCGCGTTCGGGTCCTTCTTCTCGAGGCGCCAGCGGTTGATGTAGTGCACCTTCGGGTCGGGATTCAGGTCGTCGGAGAAATCCGTGAAGCTCGTGGTGAAGTAGCCCACGCGCTCGTCGGCCACGCGCGGATGCATCGGCGCGGGCAGCTTCGCGAAGTTGTAGCGGTAGCCGAGGAAGAGGCTGCGCGGGTCGGGCGTGTCGAGCGGCGGGCGCGCATTCGAGTCCGGGCCCGGCGCCGGCATCTTCGACACGGAGAAGTGCAGCGACACGTCGAATCCGGTTTCGGAATCGTCGGAGTCGGTCCGCACCAGGCTCGAGTTGCGTCCGTCGAGCGCGTACGGGATGTGGAACGCCCCCTCGAGCATCGTCGACGCGCCCGGGATGTCGTTCAACAGCAGCGCGTTCACCTCCACGAGGACCGCCTGGTCCTTCGCGCTCGGCTGGCCCGCGATCGGCGCGGCGGCGAGCATGCTGTCGGAAAAGCTGTCCTCCACCGCCCGCTCGATCGGCGTTCCGGGCTGGGCCCGGAAGCGCATGTTCTTCGCGATGAGCTGCACGCGGCCGTTCACGCGCTTGAAGTACACGATGTGGCGCGCGCCCATGAGGCCCGCGATCACCATGCGCTCCCCGACCCCCTTCGTGCGGATGATCGAGAAGAAGAAGGGCTTGCCGAACTGGTCGGGCCGGATCTCGATCCACGCGCGATCGCCCCGGCGCCACACGTTGAAGAAGCCCGGCGTTTCCTTCGCACCCTTCACGACCTCGCGGAACGGCCGCGCGGCCGGCCCCGGCGCAGGCGCGCGGGCCGGCGCGCCCGGCGTGGTCGCCGAGGGCGCGGGCGTGAGCTGCGCGCCCTGCACCGGCTCGTTCGGGTCCGGCACCGCGGCTGCGGCGGCGAGGCTCACACCGAGCAGCGCGGGAAGCGCGAAGCGCCGAACGATCGAGGGAATTGAAACGTGCATCATGAAGGCTCCTTCTCGCTGCATCTGCAGGTTCAAACGATGGCGGCGGGCTCGACGACCATCACGCGCCCGCGCAGGCTGTGCGGCAGCGCTTGCGTGATCTCGAGATCGACGAAGCGGCCCACTAGCCGCGGGTGGCCGGCGAAGTTGACCACCCGGTTGTTGTCGGTACGGCCGGAGAGCTCGGCCGGGTCCTTGCGCGACGGGCCCTCCACGAGCACGCGCTGGCGCGACCCGACCATCGCACGCGAATACGCCCCCGCAAGCTCGCGCAGCCGCGCCTGGAGGCGTTGCAGGCGCGCGAGCTTCACCGCGTGCGGCGTCTCGTCCCGCAGGCTCGCCGCGGGAGTGCCGGGACGCGGGCTGTAGATGAAGCTGAACGACCCGTCGAAGCGCACGTCGTCCACGAGCTGCATCGTCTCCTCGAAGTCCGCGTCGGTCTCGCCCGGGAAGCCCACGATGAAGTCGCTCGAGATCGAGATGTCGGGCCGGGCCGCACGCAGCCGCCGGATGATCGAGCGGTACTCCGTCGCGGTGTAGTTGCGCTTCATCGCCGCGAGCACGCGGTCCGAGCCCGATTGGACGGGAAGGTGCACCTGCGAGACGAGCTTCGCGAGCTTCGTGTACGCGTCGATGAGGCGCTGCGTGAACTCGAGCGGATGCGAGGTGGTGTAGCGGATGCGCTCGATGCCCTCCACCTTCGCGACCTGCGCGAGGGCGAGCGCGAAATCCGCCGGCTCGCCGCCCGCGAGCTCGCCGCGGTACGCGTTCACGTTCTGGCCGAGGAGAGTCACCTCGCGCACGCCCGAGGCGGCGAGGTGGCGCACTTCCTCCATCACGTCGGCGAGGGGACGCGACACTTCCTCGCCGCGCGTGTAGGGCACGACGCAGAAGCTGCAGTACTTGCTGCATCCTTCCATGATCGAGACGAACGCCGCCGCGCCCTCGACCCGCGCGGGCGGGAGATGGTCGAACTTCTCGATCTCGGGAAACGAGATGTCCACCTGCGGACGCCCCGTCGAGCGGCGCTGCTCGAGGAGCTGCGGAAGGCGATGCAGGGTCTGCGGACCGAACACGAGGTCCACGTACGGCGCGCGGCGCACGATCTCCTCGCCCTCCTGGCTCGCGACGCAGCCCGCGACGCCGATCAGGAGGCCCGGCTTGGCGCGCTTGAGCGGCTTCATGCGGCCGAGATCGGCGAACACTTTCTCCTGCGCCTTCTCGCGCACCGAGCACGTGTTGAACAGGATGAGGTCGGCCTCGCCGGGGTCCGCGGTCTTCTCGAACCCCTCGGCGGCGGCGAGCACGTCGGCCATCTTCTCCGAGTCGTACTCGTTCATCTGACAGCCGAACGTGCGGATGAAAACCTTCTTCGCTTGCGTCATGTGTTCCTGGGTCGCGGAGCTGAATCCGGGCAGGGGTGGTGCTTTCGCTACAAGGTGGACGGAGAAATCCTACAGCAATCGACTTCACGCATGTCGGTGCGGATGCACTGCATTTGTAGGTGCCGTCCCACATCTGATCCGGATGGAGCATGAATTCGGCATGCCTCCCTGCCGACCGGATCGGGGGAGCGCAAGCTCTTCGGTCCCGCGACGATTGCGAGACAGGAATTCGTCAGGAAGGAGGAAACGACATGAATCGCAAGCCTCGCGATGAGTCTCGTGGCCTGCGAGCCCGATCCGGCAAAGCTCGCCCGGCCGGACGCGATCGGGAGCGCGCCAAACTGCTGGGCCACGCCGCGAAGCGCGGCATTGCACGCACGCTTCGATCGCGACGGGCCGGCGCTTCGAACGAACTGAGCGCCCGCACCTCGGGGCGGTGCTGACGGTCCGAGGTTGTCACCTATGTGTCAGGTACGACCTGTCACCTGTGTGACGAGGTCGCACCCCCTCGGAATTGGTGGCGAGTCAGGGATTTGAACCCCGGACCAACGGATTATGATTCCGCTGCTCTAACCGCTGAGCTAACTCGCCGGAGAACTGGATATTTTCGCGGAACGGCGCCGCACGGTCAAGGAACGCGTCATACGTTGAAGCGGAAGTGCATCACGTCGCCGTCCTGCACCACGTAGTCCTTGCCCTCGAGGCGCATCTTGCCGGCCTCCTTCGCGCCCTGCTCGCCCTTCAAGCGGATGTAGTCGTCGTAGGCGATGACCTCGGCGCGGATGAAGCCCTTCTCGAAATCGGTGTGGATCACGCCCGCTGCCTGCGGCGCGGTGGCGCCTTTGCGCACGGTCCAGGCCTTCACTTCCTTCTCGCCCGCCGTGAAGTACGTCTGCAGGCCGAGGAGGTCGTAGGTCGCGTGGACCAGCCGGTCGAGGCCCGGCTCGGTCATGCCCATGTCGGCGAGGAAGAGCTGCTTCTCCTCGCCGGTGAGGTCCGCGATCTCCGACTCGAGCTTCGCGCAGATCGCGACCACCGGCGCGCCTTCCTTCGCCGCATATTCCTTCACGCGATCGAGGAGCGGGTTCCCCTCGAAGCCGTGCTCGTCGACGTTGGCGATGTAGAGCGCGGGCTTCGCGGTGAGGAGCTGCAGGGGCTTGAGGAGCGCCATCTCCTCGGCGGAGAGCCCGAGCGCACGCACCGGATGCAAACCGTCGAGCGACTGGTGCACCTTCTCGAGCACCGCGATGAGCCTCGCCACCTCCTTGTTGCCCGAGCGCGCGGCCCCGAGGTTGCGCTCCCGCGTGCGCTCGACGGTCGCCATGTCGGCGAGCGCCAGCTCGGTATGGATCACCTCGATGTCGGAGATGGGATCCACCTTGCCGGCGACGTGCACCACGTTGTCGTCGGAAAAGCAGCGCACGACGTTGGCGATCGCGTCGGTCTCGCGGATGTTCGCGAGGAACTGGTTGCCCAGGCCCTCGCCCTTCGAGGCGCCGGCGACGAGCCCCGCGATGTCGACGAACTCGACGATCGCCGGCACGACCTTCTGCGGCTTCACGATCGCCGCGAGCCTGGCGAGCCGCGGGTCGGGAACTTCGACCACGCCGACGTTCGGCTCGATGGTGCAGAAGGGATAGTTCTCCGCCGCGATGCCCGCCTTGGTGAGCGCGTTGAAGAGGGTGGACTTGCCCACGTTGGGCAGGCCCACGATGCCGCACTGGAGGCTCATGGCTTCTTCGCTTCCATTTCCTTCGTCTCGTCCACGGCCGGCCTGGGCGCGGTGTGCAGCCACGTCATCGCATCGTTCATGCGGCCGCTCGCGATGCGCGGGAGCAGGTCGAGGCTGCGCTCGAACGGCGGCTCGATCGCTTCCCGCTCCACCTTGCGCGGCTTGTCGAGGACGTAGTCGGCGACGAGGTCCTTGTGGCCCGGATGCCCGATGCCGACGCGAAGGCGCCAGAAGTCCTTCGAGCCGACGGCCTCCACGATGTCCGTGAGCCCGTTGTGCCCGCCCGTGCCGCCGCCCTTCTTGAGCTTCACCGTTCCCGGCGGCAGATCGAGCTCGTCGTGCACGACGAGCATCTGCCCGGGCTCGATGCGATAGAAGCGCAGCAGCGCGGAAACGCTGCGCCCGCTTTCATTCATGTACGTGCCGGGCTTGAGCAGCCAGAAGTCGCGCCCGCCCTCCTCGATGCGCGCGACCCAACCCGAGAATTTGGCCTCGCGCTTCCACGACGCGGACTTGCGCGAGGCGATCGCCTCCACCCACCAGTACCCGGCGTTGTGGCGCGTCTTCTCGTAGTCGCCGCCGGGATTGCCGAGGCCCACGATGAGGCGGATGTCTTCCATCTGCTGGTTGCATTTTCGCGGCGAGCGTTGCGGAAAAACAAAACGCCCGCCCCCTTGGGCGGGCGCCGATGGTGCGGGGCGTTGGGCGGCGGCGCGAAGCATCCGCTCCAATGGCCCGCGAGGACCTTACTTCTTCTCTTTCTTCTCTTCCTTGGCCGCCGGCTTGGCGCCTTCCTTGGCCGCGGGCTTGGCGCCTTCCTTGGCCGCGGGCTTGGCGCCTTCCTTGCCGCCGGCAGCCGTCGCGGCCTCGTCTTCCTTCGCCTTCTGCGCCGTGGTCGGCACTTCCGCCGCCGAAGGCGCTGCGGCCGCGGCCGCCGCTTCCGCCGCCTCCTCGTCCGCCGTCATCACACGCGGGATCACGACCGTCGCGACCGTCGGGTCCTCGCCCTTCGGCACGATCGGCTCCACGCCGTCGGGAAGCTGCAGCGAAGAAAGGTGCAGCGAGTGGCCCGCCTGCAGGCTCCCGAGGTCCACGGTGATGAACTCGGGCAGGTCCTTGGGCAGGCAACGCACCTCGAGCTCGTTCATCACGTGCTGGACCAGGCCGCCGGCGACCTTCACCCCGGGCGAGTTCTCCTGGTTCACGAAGTGCAGCGGCACCTTCATGTGGATCTTCTTGTCGGCCGCGACCCTCTGGAAGTCCGCATGCAGCACGCGGGGCTTCACCGGATGCATCTGGTAGTCGCGCAGCAGGACCTGCGTCTTCTCGCTGCCCACTTCCATGTCCAGGATGGACGCGTGGAAGGCCTCCTGCTTGAGCTTGAGCAGCAGGTCCTTGTGGTCGAGCTCGATAGGCTGCGCTTCCTTGCCCCCTCCGTAGAGGATTCCGGGCACCTTCTCCGTGCGGCGCAGGCGGCGGCTCGCACCCGTTCCCTGCAGCTTGCGCGGCTCGGCTTTGATGGCGATCTTCATGTTCACTCCAGTTGTGCGGCGCATCCGCGACCAGATTGCGCTGCGTTTCGATTACCCTCGCGAAGAGGGCGCTACTCCACGAACAGAGAGCTCACCGAGCTCTCTTCACAGATCCTTCGCATCGTTTCGGCCAGCAGCTCCGCGACGCTCACCTGCCGGACTTTCGGGCACGCCTCCGCTTCGGGCTTGAGCGGGATGGTGTCCGTCACCACCAGCTCGTCGATCACCGAGGCCGTGATGCGTTCCACCGCCGGGCCGGAGAGCACCGGGTGCGTGCAATACGCGACCACGCGGACCGCGCCCTGCTCCTTCAGCGCCTTGGCCGCCTCGCAAAGCGTGTTCGCCGTGTCGACCATGTCGTCCATGATCACGCACGTGCGGCCGTTCACGTCGCCGATGATGTTCATCACCGTCGCGACGTTCGGCCGCGGGCGCCGCTTGTCGATGATCGCGAGGTCGCTCTCGAGGCGCTTGGCGATCGCCCGCGCGCGCACCACGCCGCCCACGTCCGGCGAGACCACGACCTGGTTCTTGTAGCCGTGCTTCCAGAGGTCGCCGAGCAGGATCGGCGTCGCGTAGACGTTGTCCACCGGGATGTCGAAGAATCCCTGGATCTGGTCGGCGTGCAGGTCCATGGTGAGCACCCGGTTCACGCCCGCGATCGTGAGCATGTTGGCGACGACCTTGGCGGAGATCGCGACACGGGCGCTGCGCGGACGGCGGTCCTGGCGGGCGTAGCCGAAGTACGGGATCGCCGCCGTGATGCGCGCCGCGCTCGAGCGCCGCAGCGCGTCCACCATGATCATCATCTCCATCAGGTGGTCGTTGGTGGGCTCGCACGTCGACTGCAGCACGAACACATCCTTGCCGCGCACGTTCTCCAGCAGCTCCACCATCACTTCGCCGTCGCTGAAGCGCGAGACGATGGCCTTGCCGAGCTGGATGTTGAGGACCTTCGCCACCCTCTGCGCGAGCTTCGGGTTGGCGTTCCCGGTGAACACCATCAGGTTGTCGAATGCCATCGTCTCGGTCCCGGCGTAGCGTTACTCTGCGCGAAGCGCCCTAGGAAAGTGGCAGGGGAGGAAGGATTCGAACCTTCGAATGCCGGAATCAAAATCCGGTGCCTTAACCAACTTGGCGACTCCCCTATGGCCGCGCCTGATGCACCGGCGCGCTTGCTGCAAGCTCTGGACGCATCGGATGGTGCGAAATTCCGTGCGCCACGAATCCGTTCATTCCGGCGGGCAGCTCGTCGATCACGCGCTGCGCTTCCTCGCGGCTCGCATACGCCGCGAAGACACAGCTCCCCGAGCCCGTCATCCGCGCTTCGCCCCGCGCGCGCAGCCACTCGAGATGGTTGCGAACCGCGGGATGGCGGGAAACGACCACGTTCTCCAGGTCGTTGCGAAATCCGCTTAGACGCTGCGCCGAAAAGTCTTCCATTTTAAGGGGTTCCGTGTTGCGGGTCAATTCGGAGGCGGCGAAGATGGAGTGGGTCGGCACGGAAACCGGGGGGACGAGCACCGCGTACCAGCGGGGCGCAACCTCGATCGGAGCGAGCCGCTCCCCGATCCCCTCCACCCACGCCGATCGGCCGAAGAGGAAGAAGGGAACATCCGCGCCCAGCGTTGCGCCCAGGCCCAGCAGCGCATCGGCGCCGAGGTTCGTCGCCCACAGGCGGTCGAGGGCGAGGAGCACCGTCGCCGCATCCGAGCTGCCGCCGCCGAGCCCGCCGCCCATGGGAATGCGCTTGTCGATCTCGATGTCCGCTCCCATCGGCGTGCCGGCGAGCTCCTTCAGCGCCCGCGCGGCGCGCACCGCCAGGTCCTGCTCGGACGGAACGCCCGCGAGATCGTTCACGCGCGCGATGACGCCGTCGGAACGCGCGCGGATGCGAATGACGTCGCAGCGGTCGATGAGGACGAGCACGCTCTGCAGCCGGTGATAGCCGTCCGCGCGGCGGCCGAGGACGTGCAGGAAGAGGTTGAGCTTCGCCGGCGCGAGATGGTCCGGCCCGGGCAGCTCCACGTCAATCCTCGAGCGGGCGATACGAATCCACCACGATGCGCACCACCGTGTCGCCCCTGCGCACGGTCATGCGCTTGGCGAGCCGGACCTCTCCGGCCGGCTGCGTCTCGTCGATGGAAAATCGCCAGCCGTCGGGAAGCTGCGGGGGCGTCTTTCCATGCAGGCCTTCCGCGAGCCAGTCGGGATCGAGGGCCACGCCGAGGACCTTGCGGGTGAGGGCCTCGAAGGTCGGCGCCTCCTCGGACGCTCCACCGGCCTGCGTGAGCGTCGCGCCCGAGGGCGTGGATTCGATGCGCGCCACCTCGTTGCCGAGGGGAGAGGCGATCACCCAGGTATCGGACGTCCCGCGCCTCGTCCACCGCAGCACGGCGATGTCGCTCTGCTGCCCCTGGCGCACGGCGAGGCGTCCGCTCATTTCGAACGAGGTCGGAACGGACGTGAGCGAGGGTATCGCCGTCTCTTGGGGCACGAGCGCCGCACAGGCGGCGAGCAGGAGCGAGGCGGCAGCGGCGGCGAGCCGCGCGATCACGGACGGCGCCCGCGCTCAGTGGTACTTCTGCATCACCGCGAGCAACGACTCGTGGTTCGGGTTCTCCGAGAGCGCCGTTTGCCACACCTTGCGCGCTTCGTCGTGCTGTCCGCTCTTCCAGAGGACCTCGCCGAGATGGGCCGCGATCTCCGGATCGGGACGCGCGGAATACGCGAGCTGGAGCTGCTTGAGGGCCTCCCCGACGTGGCCGAGCCGGTACTCCACCCAGCCCATGCTGTCCATGATGAAGGGATCGTCGGGCATCAGCTTGTAGGCCTTCTCGATCAGCTCCTTCGCCTCCTGGAGCCGGTTCGTCTTCTCCGCGAGCGTGTAGCCGAGCGCGTTGTACGCATGCGCATAATCGGGCTTCATCTTGATGACCTTCTTGAGGTCGGCCTCCATCACGTCGAGCTTGTCGATGCGCTCGGCGGCCATGGCGCGGTCATAGAGCAGCTCGTACGAATCGGGGTACTTCGCCACGGCCTGCGAGAGCATGTCGTAGGTCTCGCGCCACTGCTTCGCATCGCGCAGCAGCTGCGCCTCGACCTGGATGATCTCGATGCGGTCCTGCGTGGAGCGCGGCTCGATCTTGCGCAGGTACTCGCGCCCGGCGGCGAGCCCCTGCTGCTTCGCGACGAGCGTGGCGATCTTGAGCTGGGCACGCACCCAGTCCGCGGAATCGACCCGCTTGTACCAGTCGATGGCCTCGTCGTAATGCTTGAGGCCCTCGGCGGCCTGGCCCATGCCGAGGTAGATCGCGGCGGGCTCGCGGTAATTGAGCTTGAGCGCCTTCGTGAACGCGGTCTGCGCGTCGGCGTAGTCCTCGAGCTGCAGCGAGAGCAGGCCGATCGCATACGCGGCCTGCGGGTCGTTCTTCGCGATGCGGTCGACGGCGCGGAACTGCTCGCGCGCCTCGACCAGCTTGCGCTCGGAGGCGAGCTCGCGCCCGAGCTGCATGCGCACTTCCACCGAATCGGGATGGTCGACGACGAACCGCTGGTAGAACGGGATCACCTGGGTCGCGTCCGTGCGGCGCAGCACCTGGGCCTTGAGGATCGCGCCCGGCTCCCAGCCCGGCTTGGCCTGCATCGCGGCGTCGGCCTCGCTCGAGGCGACGTCGTTCTTGCCCGCGATGAGGGCCGCCACGCCGTTCGCGTAGCGAGCCTCGGCCATCGCGGCATACGGCTGCGTCACTGCGCGGGTCGCATCGAGCACCGCCGCCTTGTCGGGAAACTTCCCGAAGAGATGCGACAGCTGCATCAGCAGCGGCCCGCGATCCGAGCTCTTGGCGAGGATCCCGGAGACCAGCCCCTGGGCCTTCGCGAGATCGCCGTCGTTGGCGAGGAGCGCGGCGAGGATCTCGCGCGCGAGCGCGGACTCCGGATCGAGCTCGAGGAGCAGCGTCGAGTCCTTCAGCGCGGGTCCGAATTCGCGCGCCCGGATCGCGGTCTCCACCGCCCGCTTCGCGATCGCAGGATCGTGCAGCTCCTTCGCGAGGCGCTCGTAGATCGCGAGCGCCCCGTCGACATCCCCGCGCTGCGCCGCGAATTCCGCGACGAGATACTCGAACATCGCGTCCGAGCGGGAGGCGGGTTTGTCCGCCGCCGGGTCGTTCGCGTCCTGGGCCACGACCGGTCCCGCGACCGAGATCGCGAACGCGGCCACCACACCGATCCACCGTTTCTTCAACGCCATTGTTCCTTGCTCCCGCACCTGCTCCATCGGCGCGCTGGCACCTATCATAGAACGATTCCACGCCCTCCGACGCACCCTGTAATCGGGCTCCGCGTAGGCGTGTAGGAGCATGCCGGCCACGTATAATCGCCGGTGAGAAGTCCTTGAATTTCAAGCGATCGCCATCATGCCCGAGCTTCCGGAAGTCGAGACCACGCGGCGCGGCCTGCTGCCGCACGTGGTGGGCCGGCGCATCCGCTCGGTCGTGGTGCGCAACCGCAACCTGCGCTGGCCGGTGGCGCGCGATCTCGCGCGCCACCTCGAAGGCGAAGAAGTGCTGGACGTGCGCCGGCGCGGCAAGTACCTGCTGTTCGATTGCCGGCGCGGGCACCTGCTCGTGCATCTCGGGATGTCGGGACGGCTCACGCTGGTCGCGGACGGCTCGCCCGCGCGCGCCCACGACCACGTCGACGTGCGCTTCGAGGGCGCGCGCTCGCTGCGCCTCACGGACCCGCGCCGCTTCGGCGCGATGTTGTGGGTGGCCGGAAGGGCCGAGGACCATCCGCTGCTCAAGGGTCTCGGCCCGGAGCCGTTCGACGAGGCCTTCACCGGCAACGCGCTTCAGGAGCGCGCCCGTGGACGGCGCGTAGCGGTGAAGCAGTTCCTGATGGATTCGCGCATCGTGACCGGAGTGGGCAACATCTACGCGAGCGAGGCGCTCTTCCAGGCCGGCATCCATCCGTCGAGAAGCGTCGGGCGCATCTCCCGGCGCCGATGGGACCGCCTCGCCGCGTGCGTGCGATCGACGCTCGAGCGTGCGCTCGCGGCGGGCGGCACCACCCTGCGCGATTTCGCCTCGGCCGAGGGACACGCCGGCGCCTTCCAGCACCAGCGCGCGGTGTACGCGCGCGAAGGCGAGCCGTGCCCGAAGTGCGCCACCCCGATCCGCACGCTGCGCCAGGGCCAGCGCTCCACGTTCTACTGTCCGTCATGTCAACGCTGAGCGCCACGGGCGCCTGGCCCACCGCATCGCGATCGCTCGAGCGCAGCCTTCGCGACCTCAAGCAATGGCGGGACGCCACCGCGCAAGCGCTCGCCGCGTTCCGCCGCTGGGCGCTCGTCGGACGCCTGCTCGACGAACAGGCCGCAACGCGGCTGGCGCACCTGGAGCGCAGGCTCGCGGCGGACCGGCTGACGATCGCCTTCGTCGCGGAATACTCGCGCGGCAAGAGCGAGCTCATCAACGCGCTTTTCTTCGGCGCGCTCGGACATCGCCTGCTTCCCTCCGGCCCGGGGCACACGACGCTCTGCCCGACCGAGATCGCGTGGGACCCGGCGCGCCCGCCCTCGCTCCGATTGCTTCCGATCCACACCCGGGAGACGCAGAAGGCGCTGCGCGAGTACATCCAGGGCGAAGAGAACTGGACGCAGGTGCCGCTCGACGCGTCGGATCCGCAGGCGCTCGCCTCGGCCTGCGAGGCGATGTCCGAATCGATCGAGGTCGATGCGTCGCACGCCGCGAGCCTCGGTTTTCGCGTCGAGGGCGAGGGGCGGGTCGCCATCCCGCGCTGGCGCTATGCGCTCGTGAACCTCCCGATCGGCCTCCTCGCCGACGGCCTCGCGATCCTCGATACCCCCGGGCGCAGCGCCCTCGGCGCCGAGCCGGAGCTCACGCTGCACCGCGTGCCCGATGCCGCGGCGATCGTCTTCATCCTGAGCGCCGAGAGCGGCCTCGAGGAAGCCGATCGCGAGCTGTGGGCCGAGCATATCGCGCCGATCGAGGGCCTCGACCACTCGTGCTTCGTGGTCCTCAACAAGATCGACGCGCTGCGCGAGGCCCGCGGGGAGGGCCAGGTGCTCGCGGAGATCGACCGCCAGGTGCGCGCGGCCGCCGAGGCGCTCGCGGTCGAGCCCACGCGCGTCTTCGCGCTGTCGGCGCGGCAGGCCTTCGCGGGCGCAGCCCAGGGCGATTCGGACGCGCTCCTCAGGAGCCGCATGTACCGCCTCGAGCAGGCGCTCGCGAAGCGCACCGTGAACGAGCGCCGCATGGACCATGCCGGCGCCGTGCGTGCGGAGGTTCGCACGGCGTTCGCCGAGGCGCGCGCGCTCGCCACGAGCCGCTACGACTACGCGCGCGAACAGATGGAGGAGCTCGCTGCGCTGCAGGGGCGCAACCAGAAGCTCGTCGAGACGCTGTCGCGCAAGGCCTCCCTCGAGCGCGCCCGCATCGAGCAGGCGCGGGCCACGATCATGGGGCTTCGCACCATCCACAACAAGCACGCCGACGCGCTCGCGAAGCTGCTCGAGCCCGACGAGGTGCGCGCCGCCGGGATGCATGCGCGCCGCGCGGTGCTCGACAGCGCGTTCTCGAGCGGAATCGGGGAGTCGCTCGACGCGTTCTTCGCCGCGGCCCGTGCGCGCATCACATCGGCGATCGGCGTCATCGAGGAAGCGAAGACAGATGATGGCCAACGCGGCGCGCACCCTCGCGCGCGACTCCCGGATCGCCCCGCCCGACCTGGCCGACTTCGCGACCGATCGCTTCCTGCTGGAGATCGACCGTCTCGAGCAGCGCTGCGCGCGCGACTTCAAGGGCACCGCGAGCCTCGTGCTCCATCGCCGCAAGACGCTCGGCGCGCTCTTCTTCGACACGATCGCGCTGCAGGTCGTCCGGGTCTTCGAGATCGCGGACCGCGAGGTGCGCACCTGGATGAACGCGTTCATCCGGCCGCTCGAAGCGCAGGTGAACGCGCTGCAGGAGCAGGCCAACGCGCGCATCGAGGGCATGGGCCGCATACAGAATGCGGAAGGCGACCTGCTCGCGCGGCTCGAGGAGCTCAGGGCAATGGTGGCCGAGGTGGCCGCGCAGCGCGAGCAGCTCGAGGCGCACCGGCAGAAGCTCGCCGCGCTCCTGGAAGCCGAGCCCGACCGATCCCTCGCCTGAGCCCTCAGCCGCCTTCGGCGCCTGCCTTCTCGCCCTCCAGGCGCCGGAACTTCTCGAGCAGCGCTTCGTGCGATTCGACGTGCTCCGGATCGAGGGGAATGCAGTCGACGGGGCACACCTCCTGGCACTGCGGCTTGTCGAAGTGGCCCACGCACTCGGTGCACCGCCTCGCGTCGATCACGTAGATCTCCTCCCCCATGGAGATCGCGGCGTTCGGGCACACCGGCTCGCAGACGTCGCAGTTGATGCACTGGTCGGTGATCTTGAGGGCCATCTTCGGAAACGCCCGATCAAGCTCCCTCGCCGGCGGGCCCGATCTTCTCGCGCATGCGCTGCACGGTGAGCGGATGCACGAACGCGGCGATATCGCCGCCGAGGACGGCGATCTCGCGCACGATGGTCGCCGAGAGGAACAGGTACTTGTCGGAAGGCGTGAGGAACAGGGTTTCGACCCCCGGCGCGAGGCGCCGGTTCATTCCCGCGAGCTGGAACTCGTACTCGAAGTCGGAGACGGCCCGCAGTCCCCGCAGGATCACGCTCGCCGCCTGCTCCTTCACGAACTCGGAGAGCAATCCGGTGAAACCGAGCACGGTCACGTTCGAATACGGCGCGAGCACGTCGCGGGCGAGGGAAACCCGCTCGTCGAGGGAGAAGAACGGGCGCTTCGCCTGGCTGTGCGCGACGCCCACGACCACCTCGTCGAACAGCCGCGAGGCGCGCTGGATGAGGTCCTCGTGCCCGTTGGTGATCGGGTCGAACGTTCCCGGATAGACGGCGCGGTTGATGGTCATGGGGTGCCGAGCTCGAAAAGCGCATAGCGTACAGCGCCGGCGCGGCCTTCGCGAACCGCGTGCCAGCGCCCGCCGGGCGCAAGCGCCGCGGCGCTCTCCACGTACACGCGGCCGCGCGGCTTCAATCGCTCGGCAAGCCGCTCGAGCGCGCGCGCCGCGAGCCCGCTCGCATACGGCGGATCGACGAAGACGACGTCGAACTTGTCCGTGCATCGCGAGAGGAACGCGAGCGCGTCGCCCTGGACGACCTGCGCGCCCGTTGCGCCCAGCTCGCGAGCGGCGGCACGCAGCGCTTCGGCCACCGGGCGTTCCCGCTCCACCAGCACGGCGCGCGAAGCGCCGCGCGACAGCGCCTCGAAGCCGAGCGCGCCGCTTCCCGCGAAAAGGTCCAGGACCTCGAGGCCGTCGAGCCGCTGGCCCAGCCAGTTGAAGAGCGTCTCGCGGACGCGGTCGGGCGTCGGGCGAAGCTCTGCGGAAGGCGGGAAGTGCACCAGCCGGCTGCGCCATTCGCCGCCGACGATGCGCACGCGGTTGCGTCCTTGCGGCGCCTGGGGAGCGGAATGCGAGGCGCCTCGCTTGCGACGCGCGGCGATCATCGTCGGGCATGATACCGTAAAATACCGGACGGTCCGCAGCGCCCATTCCCATGCTTCCCCTGTTCTCCCGCAAGGACAAGAGCGCCACCGGCTCCGAGCCCGGCCTCAAGTCGCTCCTCAAGAAGGATCTCGAGCTCACCGCTTCCCGGTGGAAGAAGGCGCTCGGCGTCTTCCGCTCGCGCCCGAAGATCGACGAGGCCCTCTACGAGGAGCTCGAGGCGCAGCTCATCGAGGCCGATGTGGGCGTCGCGGCCGCCGAAAACCTCATCGCGAAGCTGCGCAAGGCGCAGCGCGACAAGCGCCTCGAGGACGGCGGCGCGCTCGAGGCGGAGCTGAAATCGGCGCTGGTCGAGCTCCTCGCGCCGCTCGAGAAACCCGTCGATCCGCGCCGGGCGAAGCCCTTCGTGATCCTGCTCGCGGGCGTGAACGGCGCGGGCAAGACCACCACCATCGCGAAGCTCACGCGGCTCTTCCAGTCCCAGGGCCTGTCGGTGCTCCTCGCCGCCGGCGACACCTTCCGCGCGGCCGCGCGCGAGCAGCTCGCCGAATGGGGCGCGCGCCACGACGTGACGGTGATCTCGCAGGAAAAGGGCGATTCGGCGGCGGTGATCTTCGACGCGATCCAGTCGGCCCGCGCGCGCAAGATCGACGTGGTGCTCGCGGACACGGCGGGAAGGCTTCCGACGCAGCTGCACCTCATGGACGAGATCCGGAAGGTGAAGCGGGTGATGGCGAAAGCCGATCCCGCGGCTCCGCACGAGACGTGGCTCGTGATCGACGCGAACACCGGCCAGAATGCCGTGCGCCAGGTGACCGCGTTCGACGCGGCGCTCGGGCTCACGGGCCTCATCGTGACGAAGCTCGACGGGACGGCGAAGGGCGGGGCGGTCGCCGCGATCGCGCGCGAGCATCCGGTGCCGATCCGCTACATCGGCATCGGCGAGAAGGCCGAGGACCTGCGGCCGTTCGTCGCCGCCGATTTCGTCGAAGCGCTGTTCGCGTGATCCGCTTCTCCGCGGTCGCGAAGCGCTATCCCGGCGGGCTCGAGGCGCTGCGCGGCGTGAGCTTCGAGGTGGCCGACGGCGAGATGGTCGCGCTCACCGGACACTCGGGCGCCGGAAAATCCACGCTGCTCAAGCTCGCCGCGGGCATCGAGCGCGCCTCGGCGGGATCGGTCGTCGTGCAGGGACAGAACCTGGGAGCCCTGGGCGAATCGGCGCTCGCGATCCTGCGCCGACGGATCGGCTTCGTGTTCCAGGACCACAAGCTGCTCTTCGACCGCAACGCGTTCGAGAACGTCGCGCTCCCGTTGCGCATCTCGGGCTTCTCGCGGCGGGAAGCGGCACGCAGGGTGCGAGCGGCCCTCGACAAGGTGGGCCTCCTCGCGCGCGACAAGGCGATGCCGGTCGCGCTTTCCGGCGGCGAGCAGCAGCGCCTTTGCATCGCGCGCGCGATCGTGAACCGGCCGATGATGCTGATCGCCGACGAGCCGACGGGGAACCTCGACGCGGAGTACGCGGGGGTGATCGTGGGCCTCTTCGCATCCTTCCACCAGGTGGGCGTGACCGTGCTCCTCTCCACGCACGATGAGGCGAGTCTCGGCCGCCTGCAGTGCCGGCGGATCGGGCTCGCCGCCGGCGTGCTCGCGACGCCGCAGCCCGCATGAGGGGCCTCCTGCGGCTGCATCGGCACGCGCTCGCCGACGCGCTGCGCCGCATCGGCTCGCACCCCGTTGCCTCCCTGCTCTCGATCCTGGTCCTGGGCGCGGCGATCGCGCTTCCCGTCCTCGCCGCGGTGATCCTCGAAAGCGCCATCGCGACGGGCGCGGGCTTCGATACCGAGCCGCACGTGAGCGTCTACCTCTCGCTGGATGCGGGTGCGGACGACGCGAAGCGCGTGGAGCGGGCGCTGCGTGCCGAACCCGGCGTCGCGGCCGTGAAGTTCGTGCCGCGTGCGCAGGCGCTGGCGGAGCTTGAATCCCGCACGCACCTCGCGGAGATCCTCGCCGCCCTCGACAGCAATCCGCTGCCCGACGCCTTCACCGTGCGCATGCGGCCGGGCGACCCCTCGCGCCTCGAGGCGGCAAAGGCCGCATGGGCCCGGCTTCCCAAGGTGGACCAGGTGGTGGCGGACTTCGAGTGGTCCGAGCGGCTCGCCAAGTGGGCCACCCTGGGCGAACGCGTGCTCGTCGCGATCGCCCTTCTCCTCGGCGGGGCGGTCGCTTTCATCGTGGCCCACCTCATCCGCCTGCAGGTTCTCACCCAGCGCGAGGAGATCGAGGTGAGCCAGCTCATTGGCGCCACCGCCGCCGACGTGCGCCGGCCCTTCCTTTACCACGGGGCGCTTCAGGGCCTCCTCGCAGGGGCCGTGGCCCTCGCCGTGGCCGCCGGGCTGGCCGCTTGGGCGAGTCATGAGCTGTCAGTGCTTACTCCTGAATACGCCTCGGAATTTAAAGTGGTTTTCCCCGATCCCATGCAAAGGATCGGCTTGATTGCCGGCTCCCTCCTGCTGGGACTTCTGGGCGCCTGGGCCGCGGTGTCCCGGCAGCTGCGGCGGTTCGCCGCCGATCGGTAAAAAGGGGAACTTAGGGGTTTCTTAGCACTCCAATGATGCGAGTGCTAAAATCCCCCTTGGAGGAATTCCAACCGATGACCCTGACGCTTCCGGCCACCCTTCCGCCGGTTTCCAGCTTGGAGTCGTACATCCAGGCCGCCAATGCCATCCCCATGCTCACCCAGGAGCGCGAGCAGGAGTTGGGTCGCCGCCTGCGCGACGAGAGCGATCTCACCGCCGCCCGCGACCTCGTGCTTTCGCACCTGCGCCTCGTCGTGTCGGTCGCGCGCAACTACCTGGGCTATGGCCTGCCGCAAGCGGACCTGGTCCAGGAGGGCAACGTGGGCCTGATGAAGGCCGTCAAGCGCTTCGATCCGGAACGCGGCGTGCGCCTCGCGTCCTTCGCGATCCACTGGATCAAGGCCGAGATGCACGAATACATCCTGCGCAACTGGCGGATGGTGAAGATCGCGACGACCAAGGCGCAGAGGAAGCTCTTCTTCAACCTGCGCAGCATGAAGCCCACGATGTCCTCGCTCACGCCCAAGGAGATCCGGCAGGTCGCGAAGACGCTCAACGTGAAGGAGAGCGACGTGGTCGAGATGGAGCAGCGCCTGCAGGGCGGCGACTTGCCGCTCGAGCCCTCTCCCGACGACACGAGGGAGGAGACGGTCACGCCGATCACCTACCTGGCGGATCCGGCCGAAGGGCCCGCCGACGCCTACGAGCACGCGCAGGGCGAGCAGCTCAAGGCCGAAGGCCTCATGCACGCGCTCGAGAGCCTCGACGAGCGCAGCCGGCGCATCATCCGCGCGCGCTGGCTCGCCGAATCGAACCCGAAGACGCTGCATGAGCTGGCGGGCGAGTTCGGGGTCTCGGCGGAGCGCATCCGCCAGATCGAGGCGAAGGCGATGCAGAAGATGAAGAAGGAGCTCGCTGCGCTCGTCTGACCGCGCGGGCGGGAGAGCGAAAGGACGACGGGGCTTCGGCCCCGTCTTTCGTTCTAGGAGGCGAGCAGCGCGTGCACGTCCGATGCGATGTCCCCGGGCGACGTGCCCGCCGGTTCCATGAGGCGAAGCCGGCCCCGGGGATCGAATACGAATACCTGCGAAGAGTGGTCGACGCTGTATGAACCGGGCGTCTTGCCCGGACGCACCTCGGCGGAGACGTGGAAATCCCGCTTCACCGCGTCGGTCGCCCTTTCATCGCCGCGCAGCCCCACGAAGCGCGGATCGAACGCTTGCACGTACTCGCGCAGGCGCTCGGGCGTGTCGCGCGCCGGATCGACGGTGACGAAGAGCAGCTGCACGCGGGAAGCGTCCGCGCCGAGGCTCTTCATCGCCTGCGCCCAGTCGTGGAGGGTCGTGGGGCAGACGTCCGGGCACTGCGTGTAGCCGAAGGTCACAGCGACTACCTTGCCGCGGAAATCGGCGAGCGAGCGCAGCTTTCCGGCGGCATCGTCGAGGCGCAGCGCGTTGCCCGCCTCCATGCCGGTGACGTCGGTGCCGTGGAACGCCGGCTGCTGCGGGCCGAGGAGCTTGTCGCAGCCCGAAATCGCGAAGAGCAGCGCGCAGAGCGCCGCGGCGGCGCGTCCCGCGCTCACCCGCGCGCGAGCGGCAGGTAGTGGTCGATCATCAGCGCCGCGAAGAGCATCGCGAGATAGAAGATCGAGTACGCGAACGTGCGCTTGGCGAGCGCGTCGCTGTACCGCAGCCACAACCGCACCGCATATCCGAGGAACACCGCGTCGAGGACCACCGCGCAGCCGAGGTAGAACCACCCCGACATGTGCGCCGCGAAGGGGAGCAGCGTCGTCGCGACGAGGATCAGCGTATAGAGCAACAGGTGCAGGCGGGTGAACTCCTCGCCGTGCGTGACGGGGAGCATCGGCAGGCCCGCGCGCGCGTACTCGTTGCGCCGGTAGAGCGCGAGCGCCCAGAAGTGCGGGGGCGTCCACGCGAAGATGATCAGGAAGAGGAGCAGCGGCTGGTAGGTCACGGCACCCGAGATCGCGGCCCATCCGAGCACGGGCGGCATGGCGCCCGAGGCGCCGCCGATCACGATGTTCTGCGGGGTCGCCGGCTTCAGGATCACGGTATAGACGATCGCGTAGCCTACGAAGGTGCCCAACGTGAGCCACATCGTGAGCGGATTCACGGCGTGCCACAGGATCGCGAGCCCCAGGCCTCCCACCACGCCCGAGAAGAGCAGCACCTGCGAGGAGGACACGGTGCCCGAAACCGTCGGGCGCCAGCGCGTGCGAGCCATCACCGCGTCGAGCTTCTGCTCCACCAGGCAATTGAACGCGGCGGCCGCGCCGGCGACGAGGGCGATGCCGATCGTCGCGAACGCCACGCGGTCGGGCGGCGGCAGGCCTGGCGAGGCGAGGAACATCCCGATCACCGCCGTGAACACGATGAGCGAGACCACGCGCGGCTTCGTGAGCCGCCAGAGCTGCACGCCGAGGCCGGGCTCGCGGCTGGAAAGTGTTCGCTGGAGCATGGGAACCCTCGATTATAGGCGCTCAGCCGATCTGCGACGCACGCAGGAGCCGCTGCAGGTCCTGGAGCATTCCCTTCGGGTCGTCCGTGGCGAGCCAGCGCATCATCACGTTCCCGTTGGGGTCCACGAGGTAGACGTGGAGGTGGTCGCCGGCCGCCTGCGTATCGAGGCCGCTTCCCGGCGGCCCCAGCGCCACCAGCATGCCCGGAAAGGCGTCCAGCCTCGCGGGATCGGGCGCGCGCGCGTCGTCGACGAGCAGGACACGCTCGACGCGGCTCGCATCGCGGCCGAGCGCGAGGCGCACCTGGCGCATGACGACCAGTTTCCGGAGGCAGGCGTCGGCGCACCCCTTCCCGTCCTGCGCCACGAGGATCCATCGGCCGCGCAGCTCACGCAGCCGGAAGGCGCCCCCGTCGGGCCGGCGGAAGGCGGCATCGCTCGCCTGCTCCGGCGGCAGCAGCAGCTCGCCGTGGTTCGCCGACGGCCTCGCGTGGCCGAAGTAGAAGACCAGGTACGAGGCGAGGATCGGGGCGGCGAAGAGCGCCGCGATGAGCACGAGCTTCGCGCGTGGACCGAGCTTCACCCATCCCTCCGGAAATTGAGTCCCACCCAGAGCGCGGCTGTCGTCGCCGCGAGCAGGAACCACGTCGCCTCGTACTGCCGGTTCTCCTGCGCGCCGGCGTCGGGCCGCTCGTGCACGGCGACGAGTCCCGGCCCCGGCGGATCGGCGAAGATCTCGACGGGCAGGACGTCGATTCCACTCCATTTGCGGTACCGCTCGAACGAGAGGTTCTGGAACACCGACCCGATGATCGCTTCATCGGGAGCGAGCTCGAGGAAGCGCGCCGGGGGCAGCGCCGCGAGGCCCTGGACCTGCGCGCGACCGGCGGGAACGTCGACCTTCGGCGGGCTCGGATACGCCGCGGTGCGCGCGATCCAGCCGCGGTTCACGAGGATCACCGCGCCGCCCGGCTCGAGGCGAAGCGGCGTCACGACGGCGAACCCGGCGCGCCCCTGGACCACCTGGTTGTCGATGAAGACCTGCTTCGACGCGATCCAGGTGCCATCCGCGCGGACGCGACGGAAGAGGATCTGCGCGGGATCGCCGACCGGTCCGGTGAGCTGCACGGGCGGCTGCGACATGCGCTGCTCGTAGAGGGCCTGCCGCTCTTCCCTGCCCTCGGCGCGATGCGCCTGCCATCGCGAGAGGTATCCGGTGAGCGCGATGAGCGCCACCGCGGCCACGGTCGGCACGAGGCGCGGGGCGAACCGCCACGGGCCGATCCTCATCGCGCGCGCCTCCCGCCCGGGGGATACACTAGGCAAAGCAACTCAATCGCCGCGGAAATCATGCGCATCGTCATCCTGATCCTGCTTTTCGCCGTGCTCGCGAGCCTCTTTTCCGGCCTCTACTTCGTCTACCACGACAAGGGCACGACGAACCGGGCCGTCATCTCGCTCACGATCCGCATCGTCCTTTCGCTCCTGGTATTCGCGCTGCTCATGGCCTCTTACTACTTCGGCTGGATCAAGGACGGCCGCCTGTAGCGCCCTGGGAACGCAAAGGCCGCACCGAGGTGCGGCCTTTGGCGAGGCGGGATCGCGCCTGCTACAGCCTACAGCCTACAGCCAGTACACGAACACGAAGAGCAGCAGCCAGACCACGTCCACGAAGTGCCAGTACCACGACACCGCCTCGAAGGCGAAGTGGTGGTCCGGAGTGAAATGCCCGGCGACGCTGCGGAAGAGCATCACGATCAGCATCGTCGCCCCGAGCGTCACGTGGAAGCCGTGGAACCCGGTGAGCAGGAAGAACGTGGAGCCGAACACGCCCGTCGTGAGCTTGAGGTTGAGCTCCGAATACGCATGGACGTACTCGGTCGCCTGCAGGATCAGGAACGTGACGCCGAGGATGATCGTGAGCGCGAGGCCGAAGATGAGGTTGCGGCGGTCGCCCTTCTTGAGCGCCCAGTGCGCCCAGGTGACCGTGACGCCCGACGAGAGGAGCAGCAGCGTGTTGATGGCGGGAATGCCCCACGCCTCCATCGGCGTGAAATCGAGGGCCCGGTACGGACCCGGGGTGGGCCACACGGCCGAGTAATTGGGCCACAGCAGCTTGTTGTCGATGTCGCCCAACCACGGCACCGAGTACATCCGCGCGTAGAAGAGGGCGCCGAAGAAGGCGGCGAAGAACATCACCTCGGAGAAGATGAACCAGCTCATCGCCCAGCGGAACGACATGTCCACCTGGGGGTTGAAGAGGCCCCCCTCGCTCTCGCGGATCACGGTGCCGAACCAGCCGAAGAGCATGTAGAGCAGGATCAGGAACCCGATCGCGAACGTGATCCAGCCGATGTGATAGCCGTTGAAGAGCAGCACCCCGCTCACGGCGAGGAAGAGGAGCGCCGTGGAGCCCACGACGGGCCATTTGGACGGCGGCGCGAAGTAGTACCCGGTCGATTGCGTATTGGCCACTTTGAAGTCCCCTTTTGTTTCCGTTGTTTCGGCGCCTAGCGCGTCACCAGCTTCACGACCACCAGCAGCAGCACGATGAAGACGAGCGCGCTCACGAGGGCGGCCGCGATCACGTACTGCGGCTTGAGCTTCTGCGTGTCCGCCTCGTAGGCGGAGCGCTTGCGCACGCCGAAGAAGCTCCAGAAGACCGCCTTGAACGCGTCGAAGATCATGGCATGTCAGTGCGCGACGTAGCGGTAGATCACGAAGGCATACAGCCCGAGCGCGATCGCCGCGAGCACGATGCCCGTCACCATCGCACGCTTCCTCTGCTGGCGCGGGGTCGACGGCTCGGGCTTCATGGCGATCTGCCTCATGCGGCCGTCGGGATCACTTGATGACCGGCGCGGTCTCGAACGAGTGGTAGGGCACCGGCGTGGGCAGGTGCGTCCACTCGAGCGAATCGGCGCCCTCCCACGGCTTCTGCTCCGCGGCCTTGCCGCTGCGCACGGTCGCGATCACGTTGTAGACCAGCAGCAGCTGCGAGGCGCCGAAGAGCCACGCGCCGATCGACGACCACATGTTCCACTCGGCGAATTGCAGCGCGTAGTCCGGGATGCGGCGCGGCATGCCCGCGAGGCCCAGGAAGTGCATCGGGAAGAACGCGACGTTGAAGCCGATCATCGAGAGCCAGAAATGCCACTTGCCCAGCGTCTCGTTGTACATCTTGCCCGTCCACTTGGGCAGCCAGAAGTACACCGCCGCCATGATCGCGAACGCGGCGCCGGAAACCAGCACGTAGTGGAAATGCGCGACCACGTAGTACGTGTTGTGCAGCGTGATGTCCACCGGCTCGATCGCGAGCACCAGCCCGGAGAAGCCCCCGATCGTGAAGAGGCACAGGAACCCGACCGCGAAGAGCATCGGCGTCTCGAAGGTCATCGAGCCGCGCCACATCGTGGAGATCCAGTTGAAGATCTTCACGCCGGTCGGGACCGAGATGAGGACGGTGGCATACATGAAGAACAGGTTCGCCGCCGCGGGCATGCCGACGGTGAACATGTGGTGGCCCCACACGATGAACGAGAGGATCGCGATGGAGGCCGTCGCGTACACCATCGAGGCGTAGCCGAAGAGGGGCTTCCTCGCGAAGGCCGGGATGATCTGCGAGATGATCCCGAAGGCGGGCAGGATCATGATGTACACCTCCGGGTGCCCGAAGAACCAGAACACGTGGAGGAACATCGTGGGATCGCCGCCGCCGGCCGCGTTGAAGAAGCTGGTGCCGAAGTGGCGGTCGAAGAGGAGCATGGTGATCGCCCCGGCGAGCACCGGCATCACGGCGATGAGGAGATACGCGGTGATGAGCCACGTCCACACGAACATCGGCATCTTCATGAGCGTCATGCCCGGTGCGCGCATGTTGAGGATGGTCGTGATGATGTTGATCGAGCCCATGATCGACGAGGCGCCCATCATGTGGATCGCGAGGATCGTCATGTCCATCGAGATGCCCTGCTGAACCGACAGCGGCGGGTAGAGCGTCCAGCCCGAGGCGATCGCGCCGCCGGGCACGAAGAAGCCCGCGAGCAGGAGGATCGAGGCGGGCACGAGCAGCCAGAAGCTCCAGTTGTTCAGGCGCGGGAACGCCATGTCCGCGGCGCCCACCTGCATCGGGATCAGCCAGTTCGCGAGCCCCACGAAGGCCGGCATGATCGCGCCGAAGATCATCACCAGCCCGTGTACGGTGGTGAGCGAGTTGAAGAACTCGGGGTTGAAGAACTGCAGGCCGGGCTTGAAGAGCTCGGCGCGGATCAGCATCGCCATCGTGCCGCCGGCGAAGAACATGATCCCCGAGAACACGAGGTACATCGTGCCGATGTCCTTGTGGTTGGTGGTGTAGAGCCACCGCGTGATGCCGTGGGGCGGCCCGTGGTGCTCGTGGGCTTGGCCGTGGGGGTGGTCGTGAGCGTGGGCGACTGTGCTCATGGATGGCTCCGGTTTCCTCGTTGGATGCGGTGGACTATTTCGCCTTGCGGGCAGCGGCGACATCGGACGGCTGGACCTCGCCTCCGTGGTTGCCCCAGCTGTTGCGTTCGTACGTGATCACCCCGGCGACCTGCTCGTCGGTGAGATGCGCCCAGGACGCCATGGCGCTGCCGGGGATGCCGTGCAGCACGATGTCCATGTGCTCCTTGGCCGGACCCTCGACGATGTGGCCGTCCTTGAAGAAGCCGCGATCGGCGAGCGGCTTCGTGAGCGCCGCCGGCGCCGCGAAAGGCTTGCCCGCCGCGAGGGGCGGGAAGGTGCCGGCGAGCCCCTCGCCATTGGCCTGGTGGCAGGCGGCGCAGTTCGCCGCGTAGACCTTCTCGCCCGCCGCCTTGAGGTCGGCAAGGCTCATCTTGCCGCCGGCGGGCGCGCTCGTCCCGGCCGGGCTGCCGCCCGCTGCGGCGCTCGCCTGTGCCGCCACGGGCTCGGCGGCCGCGGCCTGCGGCGGGGGCGGCATCTTCGCCTTCTCCTGCTGGATCCAGGCGGCGTACTGCTCGGGCGTGCGCGCGTCGACCACGATGGGCATGAACGCGTGCTCCTTGCCGCAGATCTGGCTGCACTGGCCGCGGTAGATGCCCGGCCTGTCGATCTCGAACCAGGAGTCCTTGACGAACCCGGGAATGGCGTACTGGTGCACCGCGAGCTGCGGCACGTAGAAGCCGTGGATCACGTCGTTCGAGGTGATGAGCAGGCGCACCTTCTTGCCGGTGGGCACCACGAGCGGATGGTCCACCTCGAGGAGGTAGTGGTCGTTCTTCGGCGCGCTGCCGCCGTTGTAGTCGTCGATCTGGTCGCGCGGCGTGGCGAGGTTCGAGAAGAAGTGCACGCCTTCCTGCAGGTATTCGTAGCCCCAGCGCCACTGGTACGCCGTCACTTTCACGGTGAGGTCGGCGCCGGAGGGGTCCTTCATCTCGAGCATCGTCTTGGTGGCCGGATACGCCATGCCGATCAGCACGATGAACGGGATGATCGTCCAGATCACCTCGATGGTCGTGTTCTCGTGGAACTGCGCGGCCTTGGCGCCCTTGCTGCGCCGGTGGCGGAAGATCGACCAGAACATCGCGCCGAACACGATGACGAAGATCGCGATGCAGACGTACATGATGCCCCAGTGCAGCCTGTACGCCTGCTCGGCCATGGGCGAGGCCGGCGGCAGGATGTCCACGTCGTAGGTCGCGAACGCCGCGAGCGATACCGGAAGGGTCGCCGCGAGGGCGGCGACGGCGCGGAGGTGTTTCAGATGCATGGCCAGGCCTTTGTTGTCCGAATTTCTCTAGTTGGCGGTGAATGCGATGCGACCGCGCAGCCTCGCGGCGAGCGCACGCCTTCCCTCGTCCGACAGCAACCTCCCCAACGGCTCCGACCGGCCCCGATACGCGAGGCGCAGCGTGCAGCGCATGCCGCTGTCGCGCACGACCACCTTCGCCCACGGCCGGTACGCGACGAACCGGGTGACCTTCGCCGCGCGCCGCGCCTCGACGCGAATCTCATGCTCGTCGATCTCGAGCCTCTCGAAATCCGCGTCGTGGAGCTGCACGACGCGGAAGGCGAGCGCGACGAGCGCCACCTCCAGCCCGGCGAAGGGCATCACCGGCCATGCGCCGATCATCGCCGCGCCGGCGGCCGCTCCGAACGTCGACGTGGCGATCATTCCGAGAACCAAGCGCCGGCCGAAGGGTGCGAGCGAGCGATTGGGAACCGAAATGTGGACGTACGGCGGGAAATCCGCGGGAAGAGCCATCGGGGAAGCCGCTTGAAACCGGCTTATTTTAGCCGAGCGCCTGTCGATGCGCAAAGAAACTCGAAAGGGTTACTCCTCCGGCTGGGCCTTTCCCCCTTCCTTCTCATCCGGGGACTCGTCCTCCCCGGGATTTCCCGGAATGCGATAGGACTCGGCGGCCCACGCTCCGAGGTCCACCATGCGGCAGCGCTCGGAACAGAAAGGGCGCCAGGGATTCCACGGCTCGAAGACGCTCTTCTTGCCGCAGCCGGGACAGGGAACCGTGCGCGGCGCGGCCGAGTTCGGCCGGCCGCGGCTGCCATCGCCGCTCATCGCGTCAGAGATTGCAGAAAGCGAGCTCGAACGGAACGTCCTGCTCGTAGACGCGGCTCTTCTGCACGCCTTCGGGCAGGAGGAAGCGCACGTTCAGCGCGTACTTGTTGGCGCTGATCTCGGGGACGCAGGGAAGGTCGTCGGAAAGCGTGAGGCGCAGCATCTGCGCGGGCTTCTCGGCCGGGGTCTGCTGGTACACGCCCTGGAAGGCCATGAGGGAGGCCGTGCGCCCGCTCTCGCGCAGCACGCGCAGCACGATCGCGAGCGCGGCGTGGACGGGGAGCAGGGGCTTGAGCCATGCGGCGAGGTCCTCGCGGCGGCGCCCCGCCGGATGGTGCAGCCAGTAGTGGTAGGACGGCAGGTCGAATTCGCTGGTGCCGCCCGGGATGCCGGCGCGTTGCTTGATCGCCATGAGCCACTCGTTCTCGCGCAGGCTCTGGCCGGTCTTGCCCGAGGTCGCGTGCAGGGTCGCGAAGGCGGCGTCGATCTCGGCGAGCACCGACTCGAGCTTGTCCTCCGAGATCGCGGGATTGTTGCGCAGCGCCTCGAGGAACGTGCGCTGGCGGTCGAGCTCCTGCAGCAGGTCGCTCTTCAGGTCCGCCCGGCTCGCGACCTCGACGATCTCGAACATGCTGGTGAGGCAGGCGTGGTGGTCGTGGGGCGCTTCACGCGCGAGGAAGTACGCCGCGCGCTCGTAGAGGTCCTCGAGGCGAAGGAGCGTTCGCACCCTTTCGTTGAGGGGATATTCGTACGTGATCACGGGCCCCGCCCTGGCTTGGCCGCGATTGTGGGGCAATGCGGGTGCATTGACAAATCTATCGCCCGAGGGCCGCTGCGGCGGCGTAACGCGCATGCAGGGTATCGCATTGCGCTTCGAGCGCGCCCAGCCCGGCTCCGTTCCAGATCACGTCGTCGGCCACCTGCAGGCGGCGCCAGCGCGGCCACTGCGCACGCATGATCGCGCGCACTTCCCCGGGCTCGATCCCCGCACGGCGCGCCGCGCGCTCCTCCTGCAGCGCCTCGGCGCAATCGACCACCAGGACGCGGTCGACGCGGTCGACGTAGCCGCCGGTCTCCAGGAGGAGCGGCACCACGAGCAGCGCATACGGTCCCGATGCCGCGGCGAGCGCTCGATCGGCCTCGGCGCGGATCGCCGGATGCAGGATCGCCTCGAGCCTCGCGCGCGCGCCGGGATCCTCGAAGGCGAGCACGCGCATCGCCGCGCGGTCGAGTCCCCCGTCGGGCGCGATCGAGCGATCGCCGAACGCCTCGCGCAGCGGGGCGATCGCCGCGCCGCCGGGCGCGGTGAGGCGTCGGGAGATCACGTCGGCGTCGATGACGCTCGCGCCGAGCGAGGCGAGCCGCGAGGAGACCGCGCTCTTGCCCGAGCCGATGCCGCCGGTGAGCCCGACGGTGAACGTCATCCGGGGAATCGCCCGATCCAGGCGACCACCGCGGCGTGTCCCCACAGGAGCGCCACGATTCCGCCCAGCGCGAGGTAGGGACCGAAGGGGATGCGCGTATCGGTGCCCTTGCGCGAAAGCCACAGCGAGATCGAGCCGATCACCGCGCCCAGGCCCGCCGCGACCACGATCGTGACGGGCAGCACCTGCCATCCGGTCCAGGCGCCGATCGCGGCGAGCAGCTTGAAGTCGCCGTAGCCCATCCCCTCCTTGCGCGCGAGGATGCGGAAGGCCCAGTAGACCAGCCACAGGATGAGATAGCCGCCCGCCGCGCCCAGCACGGCGGAGCGCAGGTCCGTGAACAGGCCGAACGCATTGGCGATGAGCCCCAGCCAGAGGAGCGGCAGCGTGATGTCGTCCGGAAGGAGCTGGGTGTCGAGGTCGATGAAGGTGAGCGCGAGGAGCGCCCACGCGTACGCGAGCGCGAACGCAAGCGCCGCCGAATAGCCGAAGCGCCAGCCCAGGAGCACCGCGACCGCGCCTGCGGCGAGTTCGACGGCCGGATAGCGGATGCTGATCGGCGCCCGGCACGCCGCGCAGCGGCCGCCGAGCGCGATCCAGCTCACGACGGGAACGTTCTGCAGCGCGGTGATCTGCGTGCCGCACGAGGGACAGCGCGAGCGCGGCGTGACCAGGTTGAAGACCTCGGATCCGGGCGCGTCGCGTCCCTCGAGCGCCGCGCATTCCGCGCGCCACTGCGCTTCCATGATTCGCGGAAGCCGGTGGATCACCACGTTGAGGAACGAGCCCACGCACAGGCCCACGACCCCGACGGTCGCGAGGAGCCAGGCGGTGGAGTGCTGCATCACGGAGAGGATTTGCATCGGCGATGGCACCGGAAAAGAAAGGCGCGGGAATCGCTCCCCGCGCCCGAGGGTTTCGCGGCCTGCCGGCCGCCGCGCTAGACCGCCTCGCCCATCTTGAAGATCGGAAGGTACATCGCGACCACGATGGTGCCGATGAGGCCGCCCAGGATCACCATGATCATCGGCTCCATGAGGGACGAGAGCGAATCCACCGCCTCGTCCACCTCCTGCTCGAAGAAGTCGGCCACCTTGCTGAGCATCTGGTCGAGCGAGCCCGATTCCTCGCCGATCGCGGTCATCTGCAGGACCATGTTGGGGAAGACGCCGGAGTTGGTCATCGCCGTCGTGAGCCCCGTGCCCGTCGACACCTCGTTCTGGACCCTCTTGGTCGCCTCGTAGTACACGTAGTTGCCCGCGGCGCCGGCGACCGAGTCGAGCGATTCGACCAGCGGGACGCCCGCTGCGAACATCGTGGAGAGGGTGCGCGCCCAGCGTGCGATCGCCGCCTTGCGGATCAGCTCGCCGAAGACCGGGATCTTCAGGAACAGGCGGTCCATCATCTGCTGCATGGTCTTCGATCTCTTCCACGAGAAGAAGAAGCCCCACACGCTGCCCACGATGACGGCCAGCAGCCACCACCAGTTCGCCACGAAGAAGTCCGATAGCGCCATCACCGCGAGCGTCACTCCGGGCAGGTCCGCGCCGAAGCTCTTGAAGAGGTCCTTGAACACCGGGATCACGAAGATCATGATCACCGCCGTCACGATCAACGCCACCACGATCACGGCGGTCGGATAGAAGAGGGCGCTCTTGATCTTGCCCTTGATCGCGAGGATCTTCTCCTTGTAGGTCGCAAGCCGGTCGAGGAGGGTGTCGAGGATGCCCGCCTGCTCGCCAGCGCCCACCAGGTTGCAGAAGAGCGCGTCGAAGTACGCCGGGTACCTGCGGAAGGCCTGAGAGAGCGAGGAGCCGGTCTCGACGTCGGTCTTGATGTCCAGCAGGAGCCTGCCGACCGCGGGGTTGCCATGGCCACGGCCGACGATGTCGAATGCCTGCAGCAGGGGCACGCCCGCCTTCATCATCACCGCGAGCTGGCGCGTGAAGATCGTGATGTCCTTCTCGGTGATCTTCTTGCCGCCGCGCAGCGACACCTTCTTGACGTTGGTGACCTGCACGCCCTGGCGGCGCAGCTGCGCGAGCACGACGTTCTCGCCGCCCGCGCGAAGCTCGCCCCGGATCACCTTGCCGGTCTTGTCCTTTCCGGTCCAGGCGTAGTTGTAGAGCTTGACGTCCTTGCTGGAGTCCGGCTTCTTCGCGATGGCTGCCATGGTTCTCTCCCTACTCGTTGGTCACGGCCTCGATCTCCTCGAGCGAGGTGAGGCCCTTCTTCACCTTGAGCAGTCCCGATTGCCGCAGGTCGCGGATGCCCTCCCGCCGGGCCTGGTCCGCAAGGTCGATGGAAGTGCCGTTCTTCATGATGATGCGCTCCATCTCCTCGGAAATCGGCATCACCTGGTAGATGCCGATCCGCCCCTTGTAGCCGGTATTCTTGCACAGGTCGCAGCCGCCGGGACCGAAGGGCTGCCAGCTTCCATCCAGGTCTTCCTCGGTGAATCCCGCGCGCTGCAGCGCCTCTTCCGGGATGACCACGGGTTTCTTGCACGAGCACAGCTTGCGCGCCAGGCGCTGCGCGGTGATGAGGATCACGCTGGTTGCGATGTTGAACGGCGCGATGCCCATGTTCATGAGGCGCGTGAGCGTCGTCGGCGCGTCGTTGGTGTGCAGCGTCGAGAGCACCATGTGGCCGGTCTGGGCGGCCTTGATCGCGATCTCGCCCGTCTCGAGGTCGCGGATCTCGCCCACCATGATGATGTCCGGGTCCTGGCGCAGGAACGCCTTGAGCGCCGCGGCGAAGGTGAGGCCCTGCTTGTCGTTCACGTTCACCTGGTTCACGCCCGGCAGGTTGATTTCCGCCGGGTCCTCCGCCGTCGAGATGTTGATGCCGGGCTTGTTGAGGATGTTGAGGCAGGTGTAGAGCGAGACCGTCTTGCCGGAGCCCGTCGGCCCCGTGACGAGCACCATGCCGTAGGGCCGCTGGACCGCGGCGAGCAGGTGCTCCTTCTGGTCCGGCTCGTAGCCCAGCACGTCGATCCCGACCGTGGCGCTCGAGGGATCGAGGATGCGCAGCACGATCTTCTCGCCGAAGAGCGTGGGCAGCGTCGAGACGCGGAAGTCGATGGCGCGCGTCTTGGAGAGCGTCATCTTCATGCGCCCGTCCTGCGGCACGCGCTTTTCCGAGATGTCGAGCCTCGAGACCACCTTGATGCGCGAGGCGATCTTCTCCTTGATCGCGAGCGGCGGCTGGGCGACGTCGTAGAGGATGCCGTCGGTGCGGTAGCGGATGCGGTAGAACTTCTCGTAGGGCTCGAAGTGGATGTCGGAGGCTCCGCCGTTGATCGCATCGAGCAGGATCTTGTGCACGTACTTCACGACCGGCGCGTCGTCGATGTCCTCCGTGACGACGTCGGGCTGCGCCTCGCCGTCGGTCACCTCGATGCCGGAGAGGTCGACGTCCTCGGTCGCGATCTCGAGCGCCTTCGCCGACGAATCGGTGAGCTTGCGCACGATGTTGGCGAGCTTGTCGTCCTCGACCACCACCGGCTCCATCGTCATGCCGGTGGCGAACTTCACCTCCTGCAGCACCTGCTCGTTCGACGGGTCCGACATCGCGACGAACACGCGGTTGCCGCGCTTGCCGAGCGCCACCACGCGGTGGCTGGTCACGATCTTCGCGTCGATGAGGTTGACCGGAAGCTGATCCAGATCAACCGCGTTGAGGTCGAGTAAGGGATAACCGAAAGTCTGCGCGGCGAACAGCGACACCTCTTTCGCGGAGAGCTTCTTCGAGGCGACCAGCTGCTGCACGAACGCCACCCCGGCCCGGTTCGCTTCCACCTGGATGGCGCTCGCGTCGCCCTGCGGGAGGCGGCCTTGCTGGACCAGCGCGCGCCCGAGGGCGCTGAAGTGTGTGGGCTGTGCAGCCATTCAGGATTTCATTTAAAATCAGTGTGATAATGCGCCTTGTTCGTTCTTTTTGTAAGGTTCCGTTCGATCATACCCGGAACTCCCGTCGGAGCGCCATGGCAAAGTCCACATCGGCCCGGCTGCTATAATTTTCGGCAACCCATGCCCCTCCACGTCCTCGGCATCAACCATCGCAGCGCCCCTCTGGAAGCGCGGGAGAAGCTCGCCTTTGCGCAGGAGGCGCAGGGCGAGGCGCTCGCGAGCCTCGTCGCGCAGCCCGGGGTCTCGGAGGCCGTGCTCGTCTCCACCTGCAACCGCACCGAGGTCTACTGCCGGGCCGAGGAGGAGTCGGCGGTGCGCGCGTGGCTCGAGCGCGAGGCCGCGAAGTCCGGCCTCGCCATCGCGTCGCACCTCTACTCGCACCGTGATTCGGAAGCGGTGCGCCACGCCTTCCGCGTGGCCTGCGGCCTCGACTCGATGGTCCTCGGCGAGCCGCAGATCCTGGGCCAGGTGAAGCAGTCGGTGCGCATGGCGCAGAACGCCGGCACCATCGGCAGCCATCTTTCGCGCCTCTTCCAGACGACCTTCTCGGTGGCGAAGCAGGTGCGCACCGAAACGGCGCTGGGCGCGCAGTCCATCTCGATGGCCGCGGCGGCGCTCAAGCTCGCGCAGAACCTCTTCGGCGACCTGTCGCGCACGCGCCTGCTCCTCATCGGCGTGGGCGAGATGGTGGAGCTCGCCGCGACCTACTTCGTCGCGCAGCGGCCGCTCGCGATCGTCGTCGCCAACCGCACCGTGGCGCGCGGGGATGAGTTCGCGGCGCGCTTCGGCGGCCAGGCGATCGCGCTCACCGAGCTTTCCGCGCGCATCGCCGAGTTCGACGTCGTGATCACCGCCACCGCCTCCTCGCTCCCGATCCTCGGCAAGGGCCTCATCGAGAGCGCCCTCAAGGCGCGCAAGCACCGCCCCATGTTCATCGCGGACTTCGCGGTGCCGCGCGACGTGGAGATCGAGGTGGGCAAGCTCGAGGACGTGTTCCTCTACAGCATCGACGACCTGGGCAAGATCGTTTACGAGGGCGCGGAGGCGCGCAAATCCGCCGTCGTGGAGGCCGAGGCGATCGTGGACCGCCAGGTGGCCGCTTTCCGCGAATGGCAGGGATCGCGCGCCTCGGTGCCGGCGATCGTCGAGCTGCGCCGGCGCGCCGACGAGTACCGCGAGATCGAGCTCGCCAAGGCGAAGGCGCGGCTCGCGAAGGGCGAGGACCCGGCCGCGGTGCTCGAGGCGCTCGCGAACGGCCTCGCGAACAAGTTCCTGCACCATCCCACCCAGGCGCTCTCGCGCGCCGCGGAGAACGAGCGCGCGGCGCTCGCCGAAGCCGTCCGCGTCCTCTTCCCGGAGGCCGCAGAAAGCCGTCCCGCGAAAGAGGCATGAAGGAGTCCATCGCCGCGCGGCTCGCGAGCCTGGAATCGCGGCTGAGGGAGATCGACGCGAGGCTCGCCGATCCGGGCGTGGTCGAGAACATCGACGACTTCCGCAAGCTCTCCCAGGAGCGCGCCGAGATCTCCCCGGTCGTCGAGGCGTTCGTCGCCTACCGCAAGGCCGGCGAAGACCTCGAGGCCGCGCAAGACATGGCCAAGGATGCGGCGATGCGCGAGTTCGCCGAGGAGGAGATCGGCGCGGCGCGCGCACGGCTCGCGACGCTCGAGGAGGAGCTCGAGCGCATGCTCCTGCCGAAGGATCCCAACGACGAGAAGAACCTGTTCCTCGAGATCCGCGCGGGAACGGGCGGCGACGAGAGCGCGCTCTTCGCGGGCGAGCTCTTCCGCATGTATTCGCGCTTCGCCGAGCGGCACCGCTGGCAGGTGGAAGTGGTCTCCGAGAGCGCGGGGGAAGCGGGCGGCTTCAAGGAGATCATCGCGCGCATCGTGGGCCGCGGCGCCTACTCGAAGCTCAAGTTCGAGTCCGGCGGCCATCGCGTGCAGCGCGTGCCGGCGACCGAGACGCAGGGCCGCATCCACACGTCGGCCGCGACGGTCGCGGTGATGGCCGAGGCGGACGACGCCTCCGACGTGCACGTGAATCCCGCCGACGTGCGCGTGGACACCTTCCGCGCGAGCGGCGCGGGCGGCCAGCACGTGAACAAGACCGATTCCGCCGTGCGCCTCACGCACCTGCCGACGGGCATCGTCGTGGAATGCCAGGACGCGAGGAGCCAGCACAAGAACCGGGAGCAGGCCTGGCGCGTGCTCGCCGCGCGCATCAAGGACCGCCAGGTGCGCGAGCAGCAGGCGAAGGAGGCCTCCGAGAGGAAGAGCCTGGTCGGAAGCGGCGACCGCTCCGACCGCATCCGCACCTACAACTTCCCGCAGGGGCGCGTGACCGACCATCGCATCAATCTCACGCTGCACAGGCTCGAGGCGATCCTGGACGGCGAGATCGACGAGATCACGGCGGCGCTCGCGCGCGAGCACCAGGCCGAGCAGCTCGCGAGCCTCGCGCGGAGCGCCTGATGCACACCGTCAAGGCCGCGCTCGAGGAGGCGCTCGCCGCGGTCGATCGCGTCGACGCGCAGGTGCTGATGGCCCACGTGCTCGACGTGAACCGCGCCTGGATCGCCGCCAATCCCATGCACATCCTCACCGAGACCGAGGACGCGCGCATCGACATGCTGGTGGCGCTGCGCGCGCTCGGCCAGCCGGTCGCCTACCTCGTCGGGGCGCGCGAGTTCTACGGCCGCGATTTCGGGGTGGGGCCGGCGGTCCTCATCCCGAGGCCGGAGACGGAGACGCTGGTGGAAGCGGCCCTGGCCCGCGCGGACCTCCGCCTGCGCGAGAGCGGCGCTGCCGGCGTCCTGGACCTGGGGACCGGCAGCGGGGCGATCGCCGTGACGCTCGCCTGCGAGCGACCGGCCCTGCGCGTCGTCGCGACCGACGCGAGCGCCGCGGCGCTCGAAGTGGCGCGCGGGAACGCGCGGGCGCATCGTTGCGAGGATCGCGTCGAATTCGCGCACGGTTCGTGGTACGCGGCGGTTCGCGGCCGGCGCTTCGACCTGATCGTCGCCAATCCTCCGTACGTCGCGGCGGGCGATACGCACCTTGCCCAGGGCGACCTGCGCTTCGAGCCGGGCGGCGCGCTCACCGACGGCAGCCCCGACGGGCTCGATTCCATCCGCGCGATCGTCGCGGGCGCACGCGAGCACCTCCTTCCCGGGGGCACGCTCCTCTTCGAGCATGGGTACGACCAGGCCGGGAAGGCCGCGCGGCTGCTCGAGGAGGCCGGATTCGACGATCTCGTGTCGATTCGCGACCTCGCCGGCATTGCCCGGGTCGCGGGCGGCCGGGCGCGCTAGAATTGGAAGTATTGCAGTAAAGATGCGTTGGAGCGGACGTCCCCGCCGGGGACGCCGCTCGACGCATGAGCGGGGCGCACAAATCTCTGGAGCGGACGCCGCGGGCACCGCTCGACGCACGACCACCCATCACCCAGGAGCTTCCAATGAACGTTCGAGATCGCATCCAGGACCAGGTCGCCGGGCACCCGGTGGTGCTCTACATGAAGGGCTCGCCGCAGACGCCGATGTGCGGCTTCTCGGCCACCGCCACGCAGATCCTCAAGATGTGCGGCGCCGAGGACGTGTACACCGTCGACGTGCTGCAGGACCCGGAGGTCCGCCAGGGCATCAAGGAATTCGCCAACTGGCCGACCGTCCCGCAGCTCTACGTGAAGGGAGAGTTCGTCGGCGGTTGCGACATCATGCGCGAGATGTACCAGTCGGGCGAGCTGCAGAAGCTGCTCGCGGGCGCGAAGTCCTGAGCCGCGCGTGCGCGCGCCGCGGCGAGCGCGAATCCCCCGCATCGTCGCGACGGCGCTCGTCACCGCGCTGCTCGCCGCCGCTCCGGCCGCGCAAGCCGCCCGCTTCGTCGTCTTCGCCGCCGCGAGCCTGAAGGAATCCCTCGACGAGGTCGCCGCGGCATTTCACCGCGCGACCGGCGACGAGGCGCGCATCGCCTACGGCGCGAGCTCCGCGCTCGCGCGCCAGATCGAGGCGGGCGCCCCGGCGCAGGTCTTCATTTCCGCCGACCTGGGTTGGGTCCGCTACGTCGAGGCGCAGCATCGCGCGGCGGCGCCGCACGTGAGCCTGCTCGCGAACGAACTCGTCCTGATCGCCCCCGCGTCGAGCGCCGCACGCCTGAAGATCGCGCCTGGATTCGACCTCGCGGCCGCGCTCGGCGGCGGCCGGCTCGCCATCGCCGATCCGCGCGCGGTTCCCGCGGGAAAGTACGCGCGCGAAGCCCTCGAGAGCCTCGGCGCGTGGCGCGCGGTCGAGAGCCGGCTCGCTCCCGTGGGTGACGTCCGTGTCGCTCTCGCCCTCGTCGCCCGCGGCGAGGCGCCGCTCGGCATCGTGTACCGCACCGACGCGCTCGCCGAGCCGCGCGTGCGCATCGTGGGCACGTTCCCGGATTCGACGCACGCGCCGATCGTCTACGGGATGGTCGAGGTCGAAGGCGCGACGCCGGCCGCGCGCGCGTTCGCCCGCTTCTGCGCATCGGACGCGGCGCGCGCCATCTGGGCGCGCCACGGGTTCCGCGCGCCCTAGGCGATGTTCAGCGCCGAAGAGCTGGGCATCGTCCTCCTGAGCCTCAAGGTCGCGCTCGCGGCCGTCGCGGCGAGCCTGCCCGTCGCGATCGCGGTCGCCTGGCTCCTCGCGCGCCGCGACTTCCCCGGCAAGGCGCTGGTCGACGCGATCGTGCACCTGCCGCTCGTGCTGCCGCCGGTGGTCGTGGGCTACCTCCTCCTCGTGGCGTTCGGCCGCGGCGGGGCGCTCGGCTCCGCGCTCGCCTCGATCGGCGTCGTGTTCGCGTTCCGCTGGACCGGCGCCGCGCTCGCCGCGGCCGTGATGAGCTTCCCGCTGGTGGTGCGCGCGATCCGCCTCTCGATGGAGGCGGTCGATCCACGGCTCGAGGCGGCGGGGCGCACGCTCGGCGCGCGTCCCTGGCGCGTGTTCGCGACGCTCACGCTTCCGCTCGCGTGGCCGGGCATCGTCACCGGCGTCCTCCTCGGCTTCGCGCGCTCCCTCGGCGAGTTCGGCGCGACCATCACGTTCGTCGCGAACATCCCCGGCGAGACGCAGACGCTGCCGCTCGCGATCTACTCCTACACGCAGGTCCCGGGCGCGGACCTGGACGCGATGCGACTCTCGATCCTCTCGCTCCTGCTCTCGCTCGGCGCGCTCGCCATCTCCGAATGGCTCGTGCGCCGCCGCGCGGCGCCGCGGCTCGATGCTTGACATCGACATCGCGCTCGACCGCGGCGCCTTCCGCCTCGAGGCCAGGTTCTCGAGCGATGCGCCGATCGTCGCGCTCTTCGGGCGCTCGGGCTCGGGCAAGAGCACGATCGTGGAAGCGATCGCGGGCCTGGTGCGGCCGCGCTCGGGGCGCATCGTGGTCGAGGGACGCACGCTCTTCGATTCGGCGCGCGGGATCGACCTCACCCCGGAAGCACGGCGCGTGGGCTGCGTGTTCCAGGATGCGCTCCTCTTCCCGCACCTGTCGGTGCGAGCCAACCTCGCATACGGCGAGCGCCTCACGCCCGCCGCCGAGCGCTTCGTCGACCGCGATCGCGTGATCGCGCTGCTGGGCCTCGCCGCGCTCCTCGACCGCAGGCCCGGGACGCTTTCCGGGGGCGAGAAGCAGCGCGTCGCGCTCGGCCGCACGCTCCTCGCGAGCCCGCGCCTCCTGCTCCTCGACGAGCCGCTCGCCGCGCTCGACGCGCCGCGCAAGGCCGAGATCCTCCGCTACATCGAGCTGCTGCGCGACGAGCTGCGGCTGCCGATGGTGTACGTGAGCCACGCGATCGAGGAAGTGACGCGGCTCGCCGACCGCCTGGTCCTGGTGAGCGACGGGCGCACCATCGCGCAGGGCGAAGTCGCCGAGCTCTTCTCGCGCGCGGACCTGCGGCCGTACACCGGCCGCTTCGAGGCGGGCGCGGTGATCGAGGCGCGCGTCGCGCTGCACGACGAGCGCTACGGCCTCACGACGCTCGCGTTCGAAGGCGGCGAGCTCGTGGTCGCGAACCTCGATGCGCTGCCCGGCGAGCCGGTGCGCGCCCGCATCCGCTCGCGCGACGTGGCCCTCGCGCTGGAAGCGCCGCGCGCGGCGAGCTTCCAGAACGTGCTCGGCGGCGAGGTCGAATCGATCGGGGGCGAGTTCGGCGCGATCGTCGACGTGCACCTGCGGGTGGGGCCGACGCCGCTCGTCGCCCGCATCACGCGCGAATCCGCGGAGCGCCTCGCCCTCGCGCCCGGCGTGAAGGTCTACGCGCTGGTGAAGGCGATCGCGATCGACCGGCGCAGCGTGGGCTACGCCTGATCGTTCCAGGTGACCTCGCCCGCTTTCGCGAGGTCGTAGCCCGAGAGCGCCTCGGCATGCGCGGCGAAGCGCCGCGAGCGCGCGAAGCGCCAGAGCGCCTGGAGCGGCGGGTCGAACCAGCGCGGTCGCGAGACCGCGAGGTCGAGGCGCTCGACCGCGATGGGCACGAAGTCCAGGCTGAAGAGCTGCGCGGCGGCGCGCGCGCCGAAACCCGCGTCGGCGTGGCCCGCCGCGATGGCCGAGGCGAGGTCGCTCTCGGTGGTCGCCGCGTGCGCGCTGCCGTGGAGCGCCGGGAGCCCGAGGCCGTCGCGCTGGAGCAGCCGCTCGAGGAGCTCGCGGCTGCCGCTTCCCTCCTGGCGCATCATCACGCGCACGCCGCGGCGCGCGAGGTGCGCCACCGCGGCGAGCTTCTTCGGGTTGCCGCGCGGGACGAGGATTCCCTGCTCGCGCCGCGCCCATTCGACGAGCGCGACGTCGTGGCCCTTCAGGCGATCGCCGGCCGCCTCGCGGTTGAAGTCGGCCAGGTCCTCGTGCGGAAGGTGCAGCAGCGCCGCGCACGCCTCGCCCGCCGCGATGCGCTCGAGGCCGTCGCGGCTTCCCTGCGTGAGGAGCGCCAGGCCGCAGCGCGATTCGCGCACCGCCCACTCGAGGAGCGGATCGTGGCTTCCCGCGATCGTGGGAGGCGCGGCCGCGCGCGGCATCGCGCCGGCGGCGCGCGCGCCGAGCCAGCGCTCGACCTCGGGCGTCGCGAACAGGATCTTCGCGCCGGCGCGCGTGTGCGGGATCTCGTTCCTCGCGACCAGGTCGTAGACCTTGCGCTCCTTGAGGCGCAGCCAATGGGCTAGCTCGCGCACGTTGAGCAGCGGGGCGTCGTTGCGGGGCATTCCCTCATTCTACGGCGGCGCAGGGATTTGCAGATTTTCCGTCATCTTGCATAAATTACACACGGCCGATATTCTTGCAGGCTCCGGATGCGTGGCCCGCTGCAACCCGCGCACCCGCGCCCGCGAACGACACCATGGAGAGAACGATGACCCGGTACGCGCACGTCTGCCACCGCATCCTGGCGCCCTCCGCGCTCGCGCTGCTGCTTTCCGGCGCGCAGCCCGCGTTCGCGGCGCCGACCGCGACGCTCACGATCTTCGCCGCCGGGACGCTTGCCGCGCCGTTCCGGCAGATCGACGAGGCGTTCATGCGCGCGCACCCGGAGGTCACGATCGAGCCCCAGTTCGGGGGCAGCGTCAAGATGGTGAAGCAGGTGACCGAATTGCACCGCCGCGCCGACGTGGTCGCGGTGGCCGACTACAGCGTCATTCCGAAGTATTTCTTCGCCGCGCAGGGCGGCAAGGCATACGCCGATTGGTACGCCGGATTCGCCACCAATGCCGTGACGTTCGTGTATACCCCCCGCAGCCGTTCTGCCGACCGCATCAGCTCGAAGAACTGGTACGAGCTCCTCGCCCAGCCGGGAGTGCAGATCGGGCGCTCGAACCCCGACACCGACCCGTCGGGCTACCAGACGGTGCAGATGCTGCAGCTCGCGGAGCGCTACTACCATCAGCCCGGGCTCGCGGCGAAGATCCTGGCGAACGCGCCGAAGACCAACATGCGCGACACCGAGACCGAGCTGATCGCCGCGCTCCAGTCCGGCCAGATCGACTATCTCGCGATCTACCGCTCGGACGCGCGCCAGCACAAGTTCAAGTATCTCGAGCTGCCGCCCGAGATCGACCTCGGCGATGCCAAGTACTCCGGGTTCTACGCGCACGGTGTCGCGCACACCGCGAATGGCGACCTCACCGGCAAGCCCATCGTCTACGCGGTGACGATCCCCTTCGACGCGCCGCAACGTGAATGGGCGCTCGAGTGGGTGCAGTTCCTGCTCGGCCCGACCGGGCGGAAGATCATGGCGGCGAGCGGCTTCGGCGCTCCCGCGCGAGCGCTGGCGAACGACCTCGCGAAGGTGCCCGCGCAGTTGCGCCCGCTGACGAGCCCCTGGCCGAAGTCGCCTTGAGCGCGAGCGCCTCTGCGGCGCCGCGTGACGCGCATCGCCCGTACGGCCTCGCGCTCGCGTTCGCATTCCTGAGCGCCGTGCTCCTCGTGTTCATCGTGCTCCCGCTCGCGAATCTCTACTGGTCGCAGAGCGAAGCGAGCCTCGCGCGCGTGGCCGCCATGGCGGAGGTGCGCAGCGCGATCCTGCTGAGCCTCACGGCGGCGCTCGCGACGACCGCCTGCGCGGCGCTGCTCGGCGTTCCGCTCGCGTACCTGCTCGCGCGCACGGCATTCCCCGGAAAGCCCCTGGTCGAGGCGATCGTCGACCTGCCGCTTGCCGTGCCCCACACGGTGGTGGGCATCGCCCTGCTGTTCGCCTTCGGGCGCACCGGCATCATCGGCGCTCCGCTCGAAGAGTGGACGGGGCTCAAGTTCTGGGGCACCGCCGCGGGGGTGGTCCTCGCCATGCTGTACGTGAGCGTGCCCTACGCCGTCAACGCGGCGCGCGTGGGCCTCGAGGGCGTCGACGACCGGCTCGAGAAGGTCGCGCGCACCCTGGGCGCGGGACGCTGGGCCGTGTTCTTTCGTGTCACGCTGCCGCTCGGCGCGCGCGGGATTCTCACCGGGCTCGCGCTCACCTTCGCCCGCTCGGTGAGCGAGTTCGGCGCCGTGATCGTGCTCACCTATTACCCGATGACCGCGCCGGTGAAGATCTACGACCTGTTCCTGCAGTCGGGTCTCGGCGATTCCTCGGCCATGGCGGCGCTCTACCTCATGATCACGCTATCGCTCTTCATCGCGTCGCGCTATCTGTTCCGCGAGCGGCGGGAGCCGGAGTCCATGCCCGCCCGATGACCCCCCATCGGGCCACGGTCGAGAACCTCTCGCTGCGGGTGGGCGCCTTTGCGCTGCGCGACATCGCGTTCACGGTCGCGGCCGGCGAGGTCCTCGTGATTCTCGGGCCCAGCGGCGCGGGCAAGACGATGCTGCTCGAGACGCTCGCCGGTTTCCACCGCCCCGATGGCGGCCGCATCCGGATCGACGGCGAGGACGTGACCGCGGCGCCCCCGGAGGCGCGCCGCATCGGCTTCATGTTCCAGGACTACGCGCTGTTCCCGCACCTCACGGTCGCGCAGAACGTCGCCTTCGGGCGGCGCTTCGCCGCTCCCGGCACGGACGCCGAGCCGGTCGGGGCGCTGCTCGAGCGGCTGGGCGTGGGCCCTCTCGCCGACCGAAAGCCGAAGCACCTGAGCGGAGGCGAGAAGCAGCGCGTCGCGCTCGCCCGGGCGCTCGCCGCCTCGTCGCGGCTGTTCCTCTTCGACGAGCCGCTCGCCGCGCTCGACGCGCGCAGCCGCGACCAGTTGCGCCGCGAGCTGAAGGAGTTCCTGCGCCGTGCATCGGTCCCCGCCATCTACGTCACGCACGACCAGGCCGAGGCGCTCGCGCTCGCCGACACCATCGCGGTGATGCGGGAAGGATCCTTCGTCCAGGTCGGCACGCCCTCCGCGATCTTCAACACGCCAGCCGATGCCGGGATCGCGGCGTTCGTCGGCGTGGAAACCGTGGTCGAAGGCAAGGTCGTTGCGGTGACCGACGCCGTCGCGCGCATCGCCGTGGGCGGCACGTTCGTGCATGCGGCGGGAGCCGTGCTGCCCCCCGTGGATGCGCCCGTGCTGGCATGCATCCGGCCCGAAGATGTCGCGCTCGCGGCGCTGCCCCAGCGCGATTCCAGCGTGCGCAACCAGTTCCCGGCGCGTGTGGTCGCGACCGAGCCCGCCGGCCACATGTTCAAGATCACCCTCGATTGCGGCTTTCCCCTGGTCGCCTACGTGTCGAAGCAGTCGTACCTCGAGCTGGACCTGGCGAACCGCAGCGAAGCGGTCGCGAGCTTCAAGGCAACCGCCGTCCACCTGATCGCTCGCTAGCGGGAAATGGCGCTGGAAATGGGGTCAGAGTACTTTTCCGTCGCGTGGAAAAAGTAATCTGACCCCATTTCTCTAGAATGGGCATATGCGGCCCTCGACGTTGCCTGCCTCCCGCCTCGCCTGCGTCCTCGCGGCGGGGACCTTCGCTTCGCTCGGCGATCGCACGCAGGCGGTGCTCGGCGCGCGATGATCCTCGCGCGGCATCGCTTCGGCCTGTGGCTCGCGGCGGCATGCGCGATGCTCGTGCTGCTCGTGCTCTGGAGCCTCGGAACGGGGCAGTTTCCCGTCGGCCTCGCCGAAGCGGCGCGCGCGTTGTGGTCGAAGATCTCGGGTGCGCCGAGCGGCCTCCCCGCGAACGTGGACGCGGTCGTGCTGCAGGTGCGAGCGCCGCGCATCGCCGCCGCCCTCGCCGTGGGCGCCGCGCTCTCCGGCGCCGGCGCCGCCTACCAGAGCCTCTTCAAGAACCCGCTGGTCTCGCCCGACATCCTCGGCGTCACCGCCGGCTGCGCGCTCGGGGCCGGAGTCGCGGTGCTCCTGTCACTGCCCATCGGCGCGATCCAGGCGCTCGCGTTCGCAGGCGGCCTCGTCGCCGTGGGCCTCGTCGTCCTCATCGGAAGCTGGGTGGGCGGCCGCGATCCGCTTCTCACGCTCGTGCTCACCGGCGTCGTGGTGGGCTCGCTCTTCGGCGCCGGCATCGCGCTCGTGAAGTACGTGGCCGACCCGTACAACCAGCTTCCCGCGATCACGTTCTGGCTTCTCGGAAGCTTCTCCGGCGTGCTCCCCGCGGACCTCGAGGCGGCGCTCGTTCCCGTCGTGATCGGGGTCGTGCCGCTCGCTCTGCTGCGCTGGCGCATCGACGCGCTCTCGCTCTCGGAGGACGAGGCCCGCTCGCTCGGGCTCCCCGTCGTGTGGCTGCGCCTCGTCGTGATCGTGTGCGCGACGCTCTCGACCGCGGGCTCCGTCGCGCTCGCGGGCACCATCGGATGGGTGGGCCTCGTGATCCCGCACGCCGCGCGCCTGCTCGCCGGCGCGGCGTTCGCGCGCGTGCTGCCGCTCTCCCTCGTGCTGGGAGCGGCGTTCATGCTGGTGGTCGACACGATCTGCCGCACCGCGTTTTCCATCGAGGTGCCGCCGGGGGTCGCCACCGCGTTCGTGGGCACGCCCGTCTTCATCGCGCTCCTCGCGCTTTCGTTCCGGCGGTCGGCGTGACGCTCGCCGCGCGGGCCCTCGCGTACGGCTTTCGCGATCGCGTCGTGGGACGCGCGCTCGATCTCGCGATACCCGCGGGCGAGGTGGTGTGCATCCTGGGGCCCAACGGCAGCGGCAAGACCACGCTCCTTCGCACGCTGCTCGGGGTCCTCGCGCCGCTCGGCGGCACGGTGGCGCTCGACGATCGCCCGCTCCACGAATGGCCGCCGCGCGAGCGCGCGAAGCGGCTCGCCTACGTCCCGCAGGCCGCGGAGAGCTATTTCGACTTCAGCGTGCTCGAGATGGTGGAGATGGGTCGCACGGCGCATGGCGGCGTCTTCTCGCGGCCGGGAGCGCGCGATCTCGAGCGCTCGGTGGCCGCGCTCGAGCGCCTCGGCATCGCGCGGCTCGCCGCGCGCCCGATCCACCGCGTGAGCGGGGGCGAGCGCCAGCTCACGCTCATCGCGCGCGCGCTCGCCACCGAGGCAAAGCACATCCTCATGGACGAGCCCGCCGCGAACCTCGATTTCGGAAACCAGTCGCTGGTGCTCGACGAGATCGCGCGTCTTCGCGGCTCGGGCGCGTCGGTCGTCTTCTCCACCCACCATCCCGACCACGCGCTCGCGATCGCCGACCGCGTGGTGATGATCCACGATGGCGCAACGATGGCGGCGGGCGTCACCGCCGAGGTCGTCAATTCGGAAAACCTTTCGGCGCTTTACGGGCGTCCGATCGAGGTGGCTTTGGTAGCATCCGCGCAGGGAACTCCCCGGCTCGCCTGCTTTCCCGGCAGGGGCCGCACGACGTGAGGACGCCGATGGCCGCACGAACCCGCCACGCCAAGAAGGCCGGTCCCGAGGAGCCGCCACTCGATCCGCGACCGCCGCGCCCGCGCTTCGCGCGCCCGAGCCGCCTGGGCCTGCGCCCCTCGGAATACGCGAAGCTCGCGCGCCTCGACACGCCGCACCGCATCCAGGCCTTCCTCAACGCGATCCCGATCAACCACGAGATCGGCGGGGAGACCGTGCTCTCGGTGCGCGAGGTGCTGCGCCAGCGGCGCGCGCACTGCATCGAGGGCGCGATGGTGGCAGCGTGCGCGCTGTGGATCCACGGCGAGCCGCCGCTCGTGATGCACCTCGACTGCGACATCAGCGACTACCCGCACGTGATCGCCCTCTTCCGCCGTTCGGGAGCATGGGGGGCGATCTCCAAGACCAACGGCGCGCCGCTGCGCTATCGCGATCCCATCTACCGGACGCTGCGCGAGCTCGTGCTCTCCTACTTCCACGAGTACTCCAACAAGCGCGGGCACAAGACGCTGCGCAGCTACTCGATGCCCTTCGACCTGCGACGCATCGATCCGCGCCAATGGGTCACCGCGACCGAGTCGTGCTGGTCGACGCACGACCGGCTCGCGGATCTGCGCCACTATCCGCTGATCTCCCGGCGCCAGGAGCGGCTGCTCGTGAAGCGCGACAAGTTCGAGCGCACGGCGGGGAAGATCGTCGAATACCCCAAGCCCGCCTGAAATTTCAAATAAAGGGGTCAGATTACTTTTCGGGAAAAGTAATCTGACCCCTTTTTCTAGGCGGGAGCGAGCTCGGCGAAGCGGCGCGGCGGCGCGGGACTCCCGGGAAGCTCGGCGAGCCGCAGCTGCCACCAGCCCACGTCGCGCCATCGCCCCATCTTGAAGCCCGCGCCGCGGTACACGCACAGCGGCTCGAAGCCCACCGATTCGTGCAGCGCGACGCTCGCCGCATTCGGCAGCGTGATGCCGCCGTACGCGTTGTAGAAACCCTGGCGGCGCACGAGTGCGAGGAGCTGGCGATAAAGGCCTGCGCCGATCCCGCACCGATGCAGGTCGTGGTGCACGTAGGCCGAGACGTCCACCGACCATTGATACCCGAGCCGCTCCTTGTGCCGGCTCGCGTACGCATAGCCCACGACGCGCCCCTGGTCCACCCAGACGAGCCACGGGAACCAGGCCAGGATCGCCTCGATGCGCCGCGCGATCTCCTCGACGCTCGGCGGCTCCATCTCGAAGGAGATGACGGTGTCGCGCACGTACGGCGCATAGATCGCCTGGATCTCGCGTGCGTCCTCCCGGCGCGCGGCGCGGATGCGGGGATCGATCGGAGGCATCGCGGTCCTTCTAGAAGGCGATGCCCACCACCAGCAGCAAGCGTGCCAGGAAGCGGTGCACGCCCAAGTCGTTGTCGAGGAAGAAAAGCGCGGGCCGCGCCGGACCGACGCCCGCACTCGATCCGTGCGCGACGGCCACTACCGCACCAAAGGCGTGCGATGTCGAATCTCGGGATCGGCGATATCCCCGGGATCGGGCCGCGCCGTCACTCGATGGGAGTCCACATGAGGTCGGTCGCGCCGGGATCGATGCCGCGTTGCGACAGGAGCGTGGTGACCTGGCCGCGATGGTGCGCCTGGTGGTTGAAGAAGTGCGCCACGGCGAGCCGCATCGCCGTGCGCCGCGGCGCCGGGTTCACCATGCTGGTGTAGGAGAGCTCGCCGTCGAGCGTCGCGTCGTCGAGCGCGCCGGTCCACGCCTCGATCCGCGCGTCGGTCTTCGCGCGCTCGAGGCGCAGCGTCTCGAACTCCGGGTGGAGCTCCTGGTCGAGGGAGCGCACCACGAACGGCTCGCCGAGGAAGCGTCCCATCCACAGGCGGTCGGCGAGGAGCAGGTGGTTGAGCGTCCCGTGGATCGACTTGAAGAATGCGCCCACGTCCTCCTTGCGCTGTGCGTCGGTGAGCGCGCCGCAGTACCCGTACAAGCGCTCGTTCATCCAGCGGTTGTAGCGCGCCATCGTGCGGAATTGCTCGAGCGCGTTCACCTCGGCTCGCGCCCCATCGCGTAGAACTCGTCGTTGGGCCGCATCGAGGTGAGGTTCGCCATGCGGTTGGAAAGCGCGAAGAACGCGGCGATCGCGCCGATATCCCACGCGTCCTCGTCGGTGAAGCCGTGCTCGCGCAGCCGCTCGAAGTCGGCCTCCGAGATCGCCTCGGCCTCGCGCGATACCTTCATCGCGAAGTCGAGCATCGCCTTCTGCCGCGGCGTGAGGTCGGCCTTGCGATGGTTGGTGGCCACCTGGTCGGCGATCATCGGATTCTTCGCCCGGATGCGCAGGATCGCGCCGTGGGCGACCACGCAGTAGAGGCACTGGTTCACGCCCGAGGTCGCGACCACGATCATCTCGCGCTCCGCCTTGGTGAGCGCCCCCGGCTTGTCCATCAGCGCGTCGTGGTACGCGAAGAACGCGCGGAACTCGTCCGGACGATGCGCCAGGGCGAGAAAGACGTTGGGCACGAAGCCCGCCTTCTCCTGCACGGCGAGGATGCGCGAGCGCATGTCCTCGGGCAGCGCGGAGATCTCGGGCACGGGATAGCGGCTGATGGGCGGTTTCGCGGTCACGGCGCGTCCTTCGGGGTGCGGAGCCGACATGGTACCGCCGCGCGCCGGCCGTTCAGTCGAGCCAGCGCAGGACCACCAGCGCGAGCACGATGGCCCAGGGAATGAGCAGCATCGCGGCGGTGACGCTCACCAGGACCCGCGCGAGTCGCAGCGCGCGGCCGGTGGAGCCCCGCCGCACCAGCACCGCGGCCCAGATCGCGCCCGCACCGGCGACCACGAACGTCACGAGGTAAGCGCACACGCCGGCCACGCCGACGAACATGAGGTCCGAGAGACCGAACCGGCCCGACTCCACGCGGAAGACGGACCGCACGAGCATGCCGAGCCACGCCAGCAGCGGCAGCACGCCGAGCGCCATCACCGTGTTCGCCGCGGCGATGCCGCGGCCTCTCGTTGACGCCATGACGCGCGAGTCCTCTAGCCCGGCGGATACTCCGCCGTGATCTCGCGCAGGAACGCGCGCGTCGTCTCCACCTCGCGCGCCTCCTCCGGCGTGAGCGCGCGGAAGGCGATCCAGTCGATGGAGCTGCGGCGGTAGGCCTCGAGCGCGGCCACGCGCGCCGACTGCGGGTCCGCGAAGGACTCTCCGATCACCGTGCCCCACTCGGCATCGCAATGCAGGAGGAAGGCGCCCGCCTCGACCAGGTTCTCCGCGATCACGAGCCGCGAAACGGCTTCCGATCCGAGCGCGACGCCGTCGACGAAACCGCGCGCCGAGTCGCCGAGGATCGCGAACTCGAGCACCCGTGCGCCGTCGAGGAGGATCGGTGGTTCGTTCACGGAGCCCTTCTCCCTGGGGTCGCGGAAGACTAGCGCCGCGCACCCGGATTGTCACGCCCCGCTTCTCGCCGTCACGACCGCTCCCAGGCCTCGACCGGTCCTTGCACGACGTCGAACACCGGATGGCATTCGGGCGAATCGACCTTGCGCCAGCGGCGATATTCCGCGGGGCTTCGCCCGCGAAGCTTGCGCATCAGGTGCCGCCATTCGTGCTCGAGCTGGCCCGACGTCGCGCGGATCCTCGCCCCTGCGCCGTCGCGCGCGAGCTTCGAGGGATCGAACTTGTAGCCGCGCCGCATCGATTCCCGGTGGACCTCGCGCAAGTAGCGGTTGATCGCGGAGAGGGGCCGCGGCATCGCGCGAAATCGCTCGAGTTGCGGATGATGGCGATATCCCGCGGTGCGTCCGCGCAGCACCTCGCGCGCGAGGAGCGTCTCGCGCCAGAGCGCGGTGAGGCCGCGGCCGTCCAGGTAGCGCGGATGCAGGGTCCAGATCCTCACGCCCCGTTCACTCGCCTTCCCAGTAGTCGACCTGCCGGTCGTCGCGGCCCACGAAGCGGAACTGCTGCGGCTTCTCGCCGGGCGCGCCCGCGAGCTCGGCGAGCACGCCGAATTTTCCCGAGTCCGGGTACTCGGCGATCTCCGGCGACATCTTCGTGCTCACCGCGAGGTAGCGCAGCTCCTCGCTCCCGGTGTTCACGATCTGGTGCGCGCTCTCCTTGCCGCCCGGCGGGCACGCGATGATGTCGCCCTTCCGGATGGGATAGGTCTGCGGCCCGATGCGCACCTCGCCGGCCCCCTCGAGGACGAAGAACATCTCCTCGTTCACGCGATGATTGTGGAACGGGAACGCGCGCTTTCCCGGGGGAACGGCAGTGATGTTGTAGCCGAGCCTCTGGGCGCCGACACGCGGGCCGATGTAAGCCATCCGCGCGTCGAACCTTTCCGCAGCGGGCCCCTTCGGCGCGAAGGCGGCCGGACGCGGCTGCAGGTCCACGTCCGCGATGTTCAGGATCGGTTTGGTCATGGCGAGCTCCTTTCCTGGAAGGGCTAGAGGCCCGGGTGGAATGCGTAGCCGGTCGCCTTCGGCCGCAACCACTCGAGCAGCCTGGCGGGGCGTACCTCGGCCACCCGCAGCGCCGGGCGGATGCGAAGGCTCGCGTACTGTCCCTCGCGCCAATCGTCGGCAATGAGGGCGAGAACGCGTTCGCCCGCCTGCTTGCGATCCGGCGCTTTCACGACCCGCGCGACGAAGAAGCCGCGCACCGTTTGTCCGGGAACGGCCACGAGGTCGCCGGGGACTTCCATCCCCGAGCCTTCGATCACGACTCGGAAGCTAGACATTGCGCGGAGCATGGGTCGGATGGAGGACGATTTGATGTCGCGAAGCGAGCGGGTCGATCCGGAATCGGCTCGAGAGTTCCATGGCGGTCGCGTTTCATGCGTCAGTTTCCGTCGAAGGCAATGCGGTAGCGCTGCACGATTTCCCCACGCTTCTCGGCGGCGGGCACGACGAGCCGAGCGGGCATCAGGCCCGCTTGCCCAGGAAGACGTGCATGGCACGCTCGCCCTGGACGTAACGCGTGCATTCGTAGCCGAGCGAGCGCAGGTCGATGTCGCGGAAGAGGCTCTCGCCGGCGCCCAGGAGGACCGGGCGAATCGCGAGGTGCAGCTCGTCGATGAGGCGCGCGCGGAGGAACTGCCGGATCGTCGCGACGCCGCCGCCCAGCCGCACGTCGCGCCCCTTCGCCGCCGCCTTCGCCTGCTCCAGTGCCGCGTGGACGCCCTCGGTCACGAAGCGGAACTCGGTGCCCCCCTTCATCGCGAATGGCTCGCGCGCATGATGCGTGAGCACGAACACGGGCACGTGGTACGGCGGCTCCTCGCCCCACCAGCCTTTCCAGCTTTCGTCGGGCCATGGGCCGCGCACCGGGCCGAACATGTTGCGCCCGAGGATCCAGGCGCCGATCCCCTCGAATCCCTGCTCCGCGACCTGGTTGTCGGCGCCCGTCTCTCCATCCTGCTGGCCGTGCATCTTGCGCCACGATCGCGTGTTGAAGAACCACTCCATGAGCTCCGGGCCTCTCACCCCGAGGGGGTTCTGGAGATCCTGGCCGGGACCGGCGCCGTAGCCGTCGATGGAGACGGCGAAACTCTGGACTCTAAGTCTCGACATCGCTTGCATGCTCCTCTGGTTTCAGGGTTCCATCCCGTTCCTCGTCCACCCGCCTTCGCCGCTTCGCGTGTCGGCGTGGAGAGTGAACGTATCGCCGCATACGTTGCAGCGAAACCGGTAGCGGACCGTGTTGGGCAGCGCGCCGCTCGCGAGCGACGAATCGAGCGCCTGCAGCGCCGCTTGCGATAGCGGCTCTCCCGGGACGCGGCTGAGCACTCCGCGGTCCGTCTCTTCGGCCGCGAGCCTCACCGCGTGCACGAGATCGTCCATCGAGCGGAAGGCGTGCGTCGTGAGCTCACGGCATTCATCGCACGGCATCACGACCTGCCGCTCCTCGGGCAGCGCCGGATCGGATGCTTCCAGGAACTGCGCGCCTTCATCCCTGGACGCGCGTGCCCTGATGAAACGTCATTCTCCACCGCCCGTCGTTCAGCTTCCAGATGGAGCACCGCCGGGACGACTCGCCGCCGCTTTTGGTGGCGAGGTACGTCACAAGGGCAATGCCCGGGGCGAGGGACCTCGCTTCGAAGCTGGCGACGGACCACGCCGCGGGGCTTTCGAGGAGCAGCGCCGATATGACCCTCGCGCGATCGTAGATGGTCCCCGTGCTTCCAATCTCCACGAAGTCGTCGGCGAGCAGGTCCTCGAGATTCCTGCGCGAGCTTCGCGTCGCAGGCTGCAGCAGCTGCAGCTCGAGGCCATAGAGTTGCTCGAGGCGCTCGGCGTCGCTCACGATGCTAGGCGTCACCGCGGATCTTCAGGACGATGCCGTGCCCGATGGCCCCGCGATCCCACAGCGTGAAGGTCTTTCCCACCAGGAGGCGCTCGAGAACGGCGTCCAGGTCGGGAAACATGCCATCGAGCACCGCGGTAGACCCGAGTGCGATGGTCTTGCCGGGTTTGAGGTTGAAGCGGACATCGTAAAGCGCGCCGTCGATGACGAGCGCACACCCGAGCGAACGTCCGACGATCGGGCCTGCTCGAACACTCCTTCCTTCGGGCAGGAACGTGATTTTGGCGGTGATGTCGGAAATCGTCATGGTGCCTATGGTGACATCAAACGGCCGCGGCGAGCGGCCGGCCATCCGGGCCTTGCCGCGGACAGACGCGGCCCACTGTGCCTCGCGCTCCGCTCCAACGTGTTGCAGCATTATGTTGATGGCTCACAGTAAGTTCGGATTGAGCCGCCAAGTGGAGAATGTGAGTGCGGAGGCAAACGTTACCCAAGCCAGGTAGGGGAGCAGGAGCACGGCGGCAAGGGCATTGAGTCGCCGGAACGAAGCGGTAGTAGCGACAATGAGGCCCCACAGAACCATGACCTCTGCAAACGCGATGGCGCCTTGGTGCCACGCAAAGAACACCCAGGTCCAGAGTGCGTTGGCACCGAGTTGGACGATGAAGAGCGCAAGCGCAGTTCTGCCTTTTTTGAAACCGTCTACTCGCCAGACGAGCCACGCTGCGACGCCCATCAGGGCGTAGAGGACCGTCCACACTGGTGCGAACAGCCAACCCGGCGGCGCCCAGCTCGGACGAACGAGCTGCTCGTAGAACGCTCCGGCTCCTGCGGACGCAGCTGCGCCAACAGCGGCTGCAGCAAAGGACAAGACTAGCCACCCGAGCAAGCCAATGATCTGATGCGATACCTTGGGCATGGACCTTCGATGTGCCGCCTGACGACTTAGTCGAGCGGCCGGCTACGATGACCGTGTGCTTCGCGATTCGGGCCGGCATCTGGGCTGGAACGACTGGTTAGCCCGCCGCCACCTTGGATACGCGCATTCATTTAGTCCAGGAATTTCCAGGTTTTGGCGCCATCCAGCCTCCGGACCCGAGTGGCCTCGATGATGGAGGGATCGAAGTTGCGAAAATTGACGCCCATTCGGTTCTTGGATCGATCGATCGGTTCCCAGTGCGTAACGCAGCCGCAGTTGGCACACCGAACAAGCCGGAGGCATTTGTCTCCCCAAACGTAACGAGCCAGATCACGCTTTCGGGAAAGGACTTTCACCTTGCCTGGATCGTAGTAGCCCCAGATTCCACCGTGGCGGCGACAGATCGAGCAGTTGCAGCTCGTGAGCCGCCGCGGCTTGGAAGCAACCTGGATCTGCACTGCACCGCAGTGGCACGAACCTGTGAGCATGGCACCGCCTCCTTTGTGCGGCTAACGACCGAGTTGATGGGAAGCGGCGAAGAAGCGCTCGTCGGAAGCCGTACGCGACTGCAACACCGAGATGCGGCCGTTCGCGGACCGTGTCGATCGCGTGCTGTATGTCATCGAGGAATGCATCGCCAAGTCCCGTCTTCGCCGCCTCGTAGAAGACCGCGGCGGCCCGCCAGGCCTCCGCTCCAACGCGTTCTCAGGCAGCTTCCTCATGCGTCCACCCCGGAAACACCAGAACTCCCGGATGACATTTCAGCGCGCGGGCCAGAACCTTGGCGCGCTCTACCCCCAGGCGAACACGGTCATTCTCGATTGCGGAGATCGTGGCTTGAGGGATGCCCGATGCCTCGGCCAGCTGGTTCTGGCTCAGCTCCTGGAGTTCGCGAAGAATCCGAACGGACTCTCCGACGCTCACCGTCGCTCGCTTCTTGGCGGGGCGATAGTCCTTCATCAAGGTCTCCGATAGTCGTGAGCGGTGAGCGACGCGACCTGGAACAACGTCTCGTCCGCCACGACGCGATAAATGACGCGCCACTGATCCCCCAAGTGGGATGAACGGTAGCCCTTCCACTCTCCAGCCAATGCCTCGTCGCGAAAACCCTTGATCAGGCGAAGGCCCATTGGGCCGGACATTGCCGCGATGTCCTTCCACTTCTCGTAACGGTTCAAGATTTCCACCGGCGCGCTCGTGGCCTGTTTGTCCACGCGACGATGTTCCTCGATGCGCCACATGCCATATTGTGCCTATATCATATATGGCATGTCAAGCCACGGCGCCCTCGGAAGCCGCCTGACGACCGAGTTGAGCGGCCGGCCACGGCGCGGTTCCGCACCGGCGATCACGCAATTCATTGCGAGCACGGGGCGGCCACAATGCGTCACGGTCCGACTCGAACGTGTTGTTAGACGGCATGTTTCCTCTTCGCAGCTTGATGGCTCAATTTGGTCGATCTCGGTACCGTTGAACTAAAGCCAACATGAGGCAGGCCAGGAAGATGTACCCAATTGGCGAGAGCGTAGGAATGGCGGCGGGGCCGACCAAAGCCCCGCCGCGGACGGCAAACGAACCCACCAACGATGGTTGGAGCGCGGCCAGCAAGAACGACCAATTGACCGAATAGGCCCCATCACTTAGATGGCCAAGATTCACCGACACCGACGCCGGACTTGGAACAGTACTCGGGGGCGTACCCGGGGGGCAGTCGCCGACCGCGGTCAACGAAACAATACTTACGTTCGATGCAATGACTGAAACCTGCGATCCGGTAATTGCGTATAGGTCGGAGGTGCAGGGCAGGTTGTAATAAGAGAGTGTTGCGATGAAGGTGAGGTCCGGCGCCTGGGTAAACGTAATGCGCTCACCCCGCGCATGGCAGAGTTCCGGCAGCAACACGATCATGAACAAGAGGAGCTTTCCGAACCTGCGCGACCGGAGTTGCAGGCCGTGATCCTGTGGTAAGTGGCCTCGCCGAAGACTTGTCACTACGTACATATGCTGTCTAACGACCGAGTCGAGCGGCCGGCCACGATGCGGTTGCCGTGGCGGCGCGCATCATTTCTTCGGCGCGCCGCTACGGCCCACGACCTTGCCCGGTCCGCTCCAACGCGTTGTTAGCCATAAGCCTTACTGAATGTCGCGACAACGTATTCACGGTAAACGGTATCAAGCTGCTTGTGAAATGGGTCCATGTTTCCGGCAAGCCCAAGCTCCAGTGCTTGCTTGGCACTCGGGAGATGATCGAGTTTGCCCTCCCTCAGCAGCGCCCGTATGCGCGTGTTCAGGAACTCACCTTCGCCGGGCGCCTGATCGTGTTCGTAAATGTGGTCGGACAAGAGGCAAAGAATCTTCACCGCGGAGCCGCGTTGGAGCAATGCAACATCGTCGGCCGAACCATAGCCGTCGCCCGCTAACGAGGCCCCAAGACACAAATATTGATTGAAGCGACCGAGCTCGATGTCATGGGAAAAGGCGCCTGACTGCGACATGTCCCAATACATGTAGAGGATGTCCCGAATGGCGTCCTCGGCGATCTGCCACGTGAGCTCATTAATTTCCAGGCGCATCACGGCTTATGGCTAACGACCGAGTTGAGCGGCCGGCCACCACTGCTGTGCCGCGGCCAGACGCGGCCCACGATGCCTCATGGTCCGCTCGAACGCGTTGTTAGAGCGCGCCCCGGTCATGTGTCGGCCAATACTAGGCATTGCCATGCTTCCTCGATAGCCACTCAATCGCAAGGTCGTGAAATGTCCGCCCCTTGCTCGATAGGACAAGGCAAGACTGCATTTCTCCACTCGAATATGATCGCGCGATGGTCGTTGCCTCAGCGGAATTTCCCTCGGCGATGTGACTGGCTACGAGAGTTGTCGCGTACGCCCCACGCTCCCGTTGATTCGGATGCTGTTCGAGCTGGTGAATGAAGGGGCGCGCTTTCAGGTGTTCAAAAAATGAGGCGGCACTGCGGCTCGCGAACGCAAGCAGCTCGGCGGCAACTTGCATCGGACTGGTGGCTGGAGGCTCAATTTCCGCATGTGCGAGTTCGGGCATTGGGCAAGTGAAAGCACCATTCGCCCGGAATGACATCGGCTCGCTTGCATTCTCTGGCATGTCCAAGATTTCCCACAGAATCGGGTCGACGGCAATGGGCTTCACCTCAAATGTAGCGTGAGTCGCCTTCGAGTTGAGATGAACGGCCAACGTGGCGGCCAAGAAGAAGTCCTTCTCGACTCGATAGACGACATTTGAAGCTTTCTTCCATTCAGTGCCCTTGACGCATTGCTGGAGCTGCTCCAAACAAAGGCGCTGGAATTCGCGACGCTCTCTCGTCATGGCGCGCTCTAACGACCGAGTTGAGCGGCCGGCCATGATGCCGGTGCCGCGGCCAGACGCGGCCCACTATGCCTCACGGTCCGCTCCAACGCGTTGTTAGGCCTCAGCGATGGCCGCAATGGAGTCTTTCAGACTTTCCGAAATTCGCAGATTCTTGTACTGACTGCGACACCCCATACGGTAATTCCTAGGATAAGCACTAAGAGCACTGCCAGCCAGGATGGCCCAGTTATTGAACGCTCGTTGAGTAGTGGGACCCAACGGGTATCAGTATCCCAGCGGCAACTGCCGCGGGGACATAGGTAAGCAAACCTACTCGTCTCAGGGAGGCGGCGGTGGGTGCGATTTCTGTTCGGCACTCTGGGCAGGTATTAACCGCACCGCGCAGGTGTAGGGCAAACCTGAATGGCAACGAGGCTCGGCAGCTAGGGCAAATCATTTCGCAGACTCCTGTATGAGGCCTAACGACCGAGTTGAGCGGCCGGCCACGATGCCGATGCCGCGGCCAGACGCGGCCCACCATGTCTCACGGTCCGCTCCAACGCGTTGTTAGCCGTCATCGCTTGCTCCACCACCGACCGACCCACAGCCGAACGGTACGCAAAGCTGCCCGCCAGTGCAATGACCAACGGCACAACGAATACGACCAGCCCCGCAAACGACCGCCCCGACGCGTATTCAGGATGAGATTGACGAAGATGACCGCGCTTGCGGAGCCCTGCGGCGATGAAAAGTGCGCACCCCGCAAAGCGATTGGCACGAAACCACAGCCGGGATCTGCGAGGGTTTGCTGCGTCCGGAAGCCATAGGCCGATTGGGCGGCACGACCTTCAGCATGAGAGGAATGCTCGCCACTGCGATGATTCCGCACGGTACCAGGAAGGAGAAGGCGGAACTCACGATGATTCGATGATGGCTAACTTGTATTAGGGCGACAGGTGTTATCCATCATCACGGATAACACCGCCCGCCTGATTGATAATGTGTTAATTGTTCCCCGACCCGCGCGGCCGGTCAACTCGAAGGGCTTGATCGGCGTTTAAAAATTCCGGACGCCCGGTTCATCGAAAATGCCGAACGAATCACCCCTCCCTGAAAATCCCGCACGCGAGGTATCGACCCCGGCGGCCGGGAAGCCGCCGCCGCGCCTCCTCGAGCGGATGCGGGAGCAGATCCGCCTGCGCCATTACAGCCAGCGCACCGAGAAGTCGTATGGCGAGTGGGTGCGGCGCTACGTGCGCTTCCACGGCATGCGGCACCCGCGTCACCTCGGGCCGCAGCACATGACGGCGTTCCTGTCCTCGCTCGCCAACCAGCGCAACGTCTCGGCGTCGACGCAGAACCAGGCCCTCGCCGCGCTGCTCTTCCTGTATCGGGAGGTGCTTCGCGTCGAGCTGCCCTGGCTCCACGAGATCACCCGCGCGAAGCGGCCGCGGCGATTGCCGGTCGTCCTCACGCGATGCGAGGTGCACGCGATGATCGGGCACATGCGGGGCGTTCACGCGCTGATGGCGAAGCTCATGTACGGAACGGGTCTCAGGCTCATGGAATGCCTGCGCCTGCGCGTAAAGGACGTGGAGCTGGTCCGCCGCGAGGTCATGGTCCGCCAGGGAAAGGGCGCAAAGGACCGCATCACGATGTTTCCCGCCACGCTCGTCGACGAGATGACGGAGCACCTGGGGCAGGTGCGGCAAGTCTATGACCGCGATCGCAGGGCGCGGGTCGCCGGCGTCGAGCTGCCGGATGCGTACGCCTGGAAGAATCCCATCCGCCGCGACGAGCTGGACATGGCATTGGGTTTTCCCCCAGGAGCACCTCTCGGTCGACGCGCGCTCCGGCATCACGCCGGCGCCACCACGCGTTCGACCAGACGTTCCAGCGCGCGCTGAAGCGCGGCCGCGGCAAGGGCGGAGCATCGCGAAGCCGGTGTCCTCCCACACCCTGCGCCATTCCTTCGCCACCCACCTCATGGAGGCGGGCTACGACATCCGCACCGTGCAGGAGCTCCTCGGCCACAAGGACGTGAGCACCACCATGATCTACACCCACGTGCTGAACCGCGGCGGGCGCGGCGTGGTGAGCCCGCTGGATCGCTAGCGGCGCGAGCGCGGCGCCGTGCTCAGCGGTGCTTGCGATCGATGCGGCGCGGTCCGGTCGATCAGCCCCACCAGCGCCTCGAAGTCCACGGGCTTGGTGAAGTGCTGGTCGATGCCCGCCTCCTCCGCCCGGCGCAGGTCCTTCTCCTGTCCCCACCCGGTGATCGCGATGATGAAAACGGAGTCGCCGCGCTTCTCGCGGATGCGGTGCGCCACATCGTAGCCGGAGAGCGCCGGAAGGCCGATGTCGAGCAGCACGACGTCGGGCTCGAAGTCGCGCTCCACCTCGAGCGCCTGCGAGCCGTCGTAGGCGATGCGCACCTCGTCGCCGCGCACGCCCAGCAGCATGGCGAGGCTGTCGGCGGCGTCCTGGTTGTCGTCCACTACGAGGATGCGTCGTGCGTTCTGGCTGCCGGGCGCGGTGCGCATGGGGTCTGGCGTGTGGCCTTCAGCGGATCTCGGAGAGCAGGCGCTCGATCGACTGCTCGGCCTGTCGGACATATGCACCTGCGAAAAGGTTCGCATGGTTGAGCACGTGGTAGACGTTGTAGAAATCGCGCCGCACCGCGTAGCCGTCGTCCAGCGGGAACGCGGCCCGGTACGCGGAATGGAAATCCTTCGGGAATCCGCCGAAGAGCTCGGTCATCGCGAGGTCCGCCTCGCGGTCGCCCACGTACACGGCCGGATCGAACACCACGGGCGTGCCGTCCGCGAGCGCCGCGGCGTTCCCGCCCCAGAGGTCGCCGTGCAGCAGCGATTTCGCCGGCCGATGGTGGCGGAAGAACGCCTCGCAGTCCGCGGCGAGCCGCTCGCCGCGGTCGATCGTCCGCGACGGCAGCCGGTTGTGCGCGGCGAGCCGCAATTGCGCGAAAAGCCGCTTCTCGCGCCAGAACGGCAGCCAGTCGTCCGACCAGCCGTTCACCTGGGGCGAGGCGCCGATGAAGTTGTCGCGGCCCCAGCCGAACTTCTCGCGCGGGATGCCGTGCTGCGCGGCGAGCGCGCTGCCCAGCCGCGCGGCGGAGCGCGCATCGAGCGGTGCGAGCTCGAGCCACTCCAGCACGAGCCATGCCCGTTCGCCGTCCTCGCCGCGCGCCACCTCGCCCGGCACGCGCAGCGCCTTCGCCTCGGCGAGCGCCGCGAGGCCGTCGGCCTCCGCGGCGAACATCGCCGACTTCGCCGCCTCGTTCACCTTCGCGAAGTAGCTCTTCGTCCCCTGCGCGGTCGCCCCGTCGATGCGCAGCGCCGTGTGGATGCACCCGCCGGCCACGGCTTCGATCGACGCGGGCTCGAAGTGCGTCTGCGTAGCGTCCGAGATGGCGCGCGCCAGGACAGCCGCGGTCGCGTCGGGCTTCACGCCGCCCGCAGGCGCTCCAGCCCGCGCTCCAGGTCCGCGATGAGATCCTTCGGGTCCTCGAGCCCGATCTGCAGGCGCACGAGCGGCCCGCCGGCCCACTGCCGCACGCTGCGCGCCGCGCCGCGGAGGTTCGCGGGCACGATGAGGCTCTCGTAGCCGCCCCAGCTGTAGCCCATCGCGAAGAGCTCGAGGTGCTCGAGGAATGCCGCGACCTTCTCCTTCGGGACGGGCGCCAGCTCCACGCCGAAGAGCCCGGAGGATCCGAGGAAGTCGCGCTTCCACAGGGCGTGGCCGGGATCGTCGGGAAGCGCCGGATGCAGCACGCGCTTCACCTCGCGCCGCGATTGGAGCCGGCGCGCCACCTCGAGCGCGCTCTTCTCCTGCTGCTTGAGGCGCAGGTCGAGGGTGCGCATGCCGCGGATCGCGAGGAAGATGTCGTCGGGGCTCGTCGTCTGGCCGAGGTCGCGCGAGGCGTCGCGGAGCCGCGGCCACCACTGCTCGTTCGCGACCACCGCGCCGATGAGGACGTCGGAATGTCCGGCCGGATACTTCGTCGCGGCCTGCACGACGAGGTCCGCGCCGTGGTCGAACGAGCGGAAGAACGCGCCCGTCGCCCACGTGTTGTCGTGGATCACCGCGGCGCCGCCCTCGTGCGCGATCGCCGCGATCGCGGGAAAATCCTGCACCTCGAAGGTGAGCGAGCCGGGGCTCTCGAGGTACACCATGCGCGTGTTGGGCCTCATCAGCGCGCGGATGCCCTCGCCGATCGTGGGGTCGTAGTACGTCGTCTCCACGCCGAAGCGCTTGAGCGTGCGATCGCAGAGGCGGCGCGTGGGGCCGTAGGCGCTGTCGGTGACGAGCGCATGGTCGCCCGCTTTCACGCACGCGAGGATCGCGACCGCCACCGCCGCGAGCCCGGATGGCAGCGTCACCGCGCGGTGCCCACCCTCGAGCTCGACCATCAGCTCCTCGAAGGCGGCGCGCAGCGGCATGTTCACGATGCCGTAGGTGGGCGAGATCTCGTCCGCCTCGAAGCGCCGCTGCGCCGCCTCCATCTCCGCGAGCGAGGCGAAGGTCACCGTGGAGGCGCGCTGCACCGGGAGGTTCACCGTCCCCGGCAGCGACTTCGCCTTCCTTCCCCGCTGCGCGAGCCTGGTGCTCAGCTTCATTGCTTGCTATCGCCTAGTGCGGAACCCATTACTGCGGAACCACAGATGAACACGGATGAACACAGATGAGTGGTGATCGTTTGCAGGTTATCGCGTTGGTTCGCTGGCCCGGCACTGTCCTTGAGTTTCATGAAGCCCATCTGTGTTCATCCGTGTTCATCTGTGGTTTCAACGGGTTTTCTGCGAGCATCGCTCCCCACCCCGAACATCCCTTCCATCTCCCGCCGCACCTTCACCGCCTCGGAATTCGCATCGTACTCGACGTCGTCCCAGCTCACGATGCGGCCCTCGGCGATGTCGCGCTTGAGATTCACGTGGTGCGCGAGGCCGATGGGCAGCGCGCGGCTCGCCGCGGAATCGGCCGCCGGCAGGAGCTTCCCCCAGACGGTGTAGCCGCCCTCGCCGTCGAGCGTTTCGCCCGCTTTCAGCAACCGCTTCGCGGTGGCGACGCAATCGCCGCGCCATCCGGTCGCGCAGCCGGTCGCCTCGCGCCGCAGCGCCGCGCTCGCCACGCTCACGCCCAGCTCCAGCCCGATGAGGTGGCTCGGCTTGTACATCGAGGCGTACTCGCCGCTCGGGTCGGTGACGATTCCGTATTCCTGGAAGCAGCGGCGCACGTACCCGCTTTCCGCGGCGAACGTCACGTACACGCCCCAGCGCAGGTCGCGGAACACGGCACGCCCGTCGCGCTCGAGGCTCGAGATCACCTCGACCTGGCCCGCGTGATGCAGGCTTCCCCCCGCGGCGGCGGGACGAAGCACGCGCGGCAGATCGTCCACGCCGCACGGCGGGAAAGCGAGCCCCGTCGGCGCGGGCGTGAGCCCCGTCGCGTTCGCTACCGCCGCCATCTCGATCCCGCTCTTCGTGCCGTCGAGGAACGAGTTGAACATCTGCGCGTTGAAGTCGCCCTTCGCCACCATCTCGTCCGTGAACCCGTAGTGGCCCCACACCGTCTTCGGCGTGGAGGCATGGTACGAGGGCAGGTACTTGGTGCCCTTGCCCGCCGCGATCACCGTGAATCCGGCGGTGCGCGCCCAGTCGACGAGCTCGCAGATCAACGCCGGCTGGTCGCCGTACGCGAGCGAATAGACGATCCCCGCCTGCGCCGCGCGCCGCGCGAGGAGCGGCCCGGCGAGCGCGTCCGCCTCCACGTTCACCATCACGATGTGCTTGCCCTCGCGGCAGCACGCGAGCGCGTGCGCGATGCCGGCGGCGGGATGCCCGGTCGCGTCGATCACGACTTCGGTGGCCGGATGCGCGATCGCGCGCGGCGTGTCGTCGGTGACGAGGGTCGTGCCGTTCTTCACGGCATCGTCCAGCGAGCGCGCGGCGTAGTGCTCCGCCTTCCACCCGGTGCGTGCGAGCGAGGCGCGCGCCCGCTCGGGGGAAAGATCGCAGACCGCGAGGATCTGCAGCCCGGGGGTGCGCTGCACCTGGGAGAGGTACATGGATCCGAACTTGCCGGCGCCGACGAGCACGGCGCGCACCGGCCGGCCCTCGGCGGCGCGGATTTGGAGGAGGCGATGGAGATTCATGGGATCTGGAGGGCCCCGGGCGGGGGGAGAGCGACCGGGCGGCAGGAATTGGCGGACGGACGGCCTAGCAGTTTACAGTTCCACGAAAGGACAATGATAGGTCGCCCATGATTCGCGCCCTCCAGGGCCCTCGTTGGCCATGAACGACCGCCCCGCTCCCCCGGGCGCGGTCGCCGAGCGCCTCGCCGCGCTCACTCCCGGCCTGGCGCTGCTCGGCCTGCCGGCGTGCGTGCTCGACCGTTCGCTGCGTTACCTCTACGCGAACCCGGCCTACCTCGCGCAGCTCGGGCGTGCCGCCGCAGACCTCGTGGGCCGCACCCCCGACGAGGCGCTCGGCCACTTTCCCGACGACGGCCGGCGCGAGCACCTGCGCCGCGCGCTCGCCGGGGAGGACGTCGCGTACAACCGCGTGACCCTCGAGGGCCCGCGCAGGGGCAAGTGGGTCCGCGCGCACTATTTCGCGCTGCGCGACGACGCAGGCTCGGTGTGGGCCGCGCTCGTGGTGCTCGTGGACGTGCAGCCGCTCAAGGACGCGGAGGCCGCGCTCGCCGAACGCGAGCGCCAGCTCTCGCTCATCACCGACGCGGTGAGCTTCCCCATCGTGTACGTCGACCGCGAGCGCGTGATCCGCTTCGTCAATCGTCCGGCCGCGCAGTGGGCGGGCTTCAGCCCGGAGCGCGAGATCGGCCTCAAGCTCTACGACATCCTCCCCCCGCCGGTGCGCGCGGCCGCCGGGCCCTACATCGAGCGCGCGCTCGCCGGGGAGACGGTCACCTACGAGCGCGAGGCGCTCTGGCCCGGCCGCGAGCAGAGGCGGCTGCGCGGCCACATCATCCCCGATCGCGAGGATTCGGGCGAGGTGCGCGGCATCCTCGTGGTGCTGATCGACATCGAGGAAGACTGGCGCCTGCGCCGCGACCTCGACGCGCAGAGGAAGCGCCTGCAGCTCGTGCTCGAGAACATCGGCGTGCCCATGTGCTACGTCGACCGCGAGCTGCGCGTCCGCTTCGCCAACCAGCCGGGGATCGACTGGCGCGTGGCCACCGTGCAGGAGGCGATGGGCCGCCACGTGAGCGAGGTGTTCGAGGCGGAGACGCTCGCGATCATCGGCCCGGAGATCGCGGCGGCGATGCGCGGCGAGAAGCGCGTCTACGAGCGCCTCGCCGCGCTTCCCGGCGGCGAGCGCCGCTGGGTGCGCGTCTTCGTGGTGCCGGATACCGACGAGCAAGGCGAAGTGCGCGGCGCCTACTCGCTGGTGCTCGACGTCGACGTCGACCACCGCATGCGCGAGGCGCTGCAGCGCCAGGAGGCGGAGCTTCGCTACTTCGCCGAGAACCTGCCCGGCCCCGTCGCGGTGGTCGACGCGCAGTTCCGCTTCGTCTTCGCGAACAAGGTGTTCCAGCGCCTGCGCGGGCTCGAGCCGGGCGACATCGTGGGCCGCCCGGTGCGCGAGGTGATCGGCGAGGCGCTCGCGCACGACTACTACGACCCGTTCGTCGAGCCGCTGAAGCGCGGCGAGGCGTGCCAGTACGAGCGCCAGGTGGGCCCTGCCGGCGCCGAGCCGCGCTGGCACCTCGTGCGCCTGGTCCCGATCCTGGACGGCGAGGGCCGCTTCAACGGCTACTACATCGTCGCGAGCGACATCCACGACATCAAGCTCGGCGAGCAGCGGCTGCGCGAGCAGCAGGCGCGGCTGCGGCTCTTCGCGGACAACATTCCGGACGCGGTGGCCTACCTCGACCGCGAGCGCCGCATCCTCTTCGCCAACCGGCAGTTCGCGGCCCTGCGCGGCCTCACTCCGCCGCAGATCGTGGGCAAGACCACGGCCGATGCCATGGGCCCCGAGGTCGCGGCGTGGATCGCGGAGCGCACGCAGAAGGTGCTCGACGCGGGCCAGGTCGTGGCCTACGAGCGCCTCACGACGCTACCCGACGGCACGCAACGCTGGTTCCATGTGAAGGCGGTCCCGAACTTCGACGAGTCCCTGCGCGTGGTCGGCATGTACGTGGTCGCGCACGACATCCACGGCGTGAAGGCGGCCCAGGCGCAGCTCGCCGCGCGCGAGGAGGAGCTGCGCTTCTTCGCGGAGAACATCCCCGAGGCCATCTCCTACGTGGACCTCGAGCGCGGCTGCACCTTCGTGAACAACCTCTTCCTCGCCACGCGCGGCTTCTCGCGCGAGGCCGCGATCGGCCGCTTCCCCGAGGACATGTACCCGGCCGAGGTGCTCGAGGAGCTGCGGCCCCACATCGAGCGGGCGATCCTCGGCGTGGAGTCCTCCTTCGAGAGGCTGATGCGCATTCCCTCGGGCGAGGAGCGCTGGGTGCGCGTGCTCATATCGCCGCGTCGCGATGCGGCGGGCGTCGTGCGCGGCTATTACGCGGTCTCCACCGACATCCACGAGATCCGCGTCGCGCAGGAGGAGATCGCGGACAAGGAACGGCAACTGCGCCAGGTGATCGACTCCGTGCCCACGCCGATGTGCTACGTGGACGCGGACCTTCGCTACCGCTACGTGAACGACGCGTTCCTCGACTACATCGGCCTGAAGCCCGACCAGATCGTCGGCCGCCAGGTGCTCGACGTGCTGGGCGAGGAGCGCTTCCGCCAGCTGCATCCGCACCTCGAGCGCCTGAAGACGGGCGAGTCGCTCGCGGTCGAGCGGCTGGTGCGCTTCGCCGACGGCCGCGCGCGCTGGATGATCGTGCGCCTCACGCCGCGCATCTCCGACGGCGAATACCTCGGCTACTTCGCGACCACGAGCGACATCCACGAGCAGAAGGTGGTCGAGGAGGAGCTGCGCCGCGCGAACACCATCCTCTCGGCGCACTTCGACAACACCCCGCTCGCGGTGATCGAGTGGGATACAGGGCTTCGCATCGTGCGCTGGTCGGGGCAGGCGGAATCGATCTTCGGCTGGAACGCAGCCGAGGCGCTCGGCCGCTCGCTCGCCTCCTGGCGCCTGGTCTACGAGGACGATCACCACGCCGTGGACAGCGCGATGGCCGATCTCGTGCAGGGGCCGGGCCGCCACGCGACGCTCCTGTCGCGCAGCTACCGCAGGGACGGCTCCGTGATCTGGGTCGAGTGGCACCACTCGGCGCTGCGCGACGGCGACGGCCGCCTGGTCTCCATCCTCTCGCTCGCGCAGGACGTCTCCTCGCGCATCCAGGCCGAGGAGCGCCTGCAGTACATGGCGACCCACGACGGGCTCACGGGCCTGCCGAACAGCGTGCTCCTCAACGACCGCCTCGACGCCGCGCTCATCCGCGCCCGACGCCATCACGCCCGCGTGGGCGTGATGTTCCTGGACCTCGACCATTTCAAGGACGTGAACGACACGCACGGCCACCGCGTGGGCGACCTGCTGCTGAAGGAGCTCGCGCGCAGGATCCGGGGCGCGCTGCGGCAGAGCGACGTGCTCGCGCGCGTCTCCGGCGACGAGTTCGTGGTCGTGATGGAGGACTTCCCCGACGAGAACGCGCCGGAGCTGGTCGCGCGCAAGGTGCTCGACGAGGTGAGGAAGCCCTTCGTCCTCGAAGGCCACGAGATCCACGTGAGCGGAAGCCTCGGCCTCGCGCTCCATCCGGAAGACGGCGCGGACGTGGAGACGCTCCTCAAGAACGCGGACGCCGCGATGTACCACGCGAAGGAGCTCGGCAGGAACGGCCTGCGCCTCTTCTCCTCCGAGCTCGCGGAGCGCCGCTCGCAGCGGCTGCAGGTGGAGACGGCGCTGCGCCGCGCCCTCAAGACGGGCGAGCTCGCGCTCCACTACCAGCCGATCGTCGATACGCAGTCGGGCGCCGTGCGTCGCGCGGAGGCGCTGCTGCGCTGGCAGGACCCGGATCGCGGCCTCGTGCTTCCCCAGGGCTTCATCCCGCTCGCCGAGGAGAGCGGCCTCGGCCACGCCGTCGGGCACTGGGTGCTCGAGCACGCGTGCCGGCAGGCGCGCGCATGGCGCGACGGCGGCCTGGGCGACATCGTCGTGTGCGTGAACCTCTCCGCGGGGCAGCTGCGCGACACCGCCACCATCGCCGATCTCAAGGCCGTCCTCGCCGCCACCGGATGCGCGCCGGGCTGGCTGCAGTTCGAGATCACCGAGACCAGCATGGTGCGCGACGTCGAGGGCGCGAGCCTGGTGCTCGCCAAGCTGCGCGCGCTCGGCGTGCGCATCGCGATCGACGACTTCGGCACCGGCTTCTCGAGCCTCTCGCACCTGCGCCACCTGCCGGTCGACGTGATCAAGATCGACAAGGCGTTCGTCGCCGACATCGATGCGGAGCCGCAGCGCAAGGCGCGCGGCGGCGGCGGAGCCGGCGGAGCCGCGATCGTCTCGGCCGTGATCGGGCTCGCGCGCGGCCTCGGCCTCGATGTGGTCGCCGAGGGCGTGGAGCGCAAGTCGCAGCTGCACTTCCTCACGCGGGAAGGCTGCCCCGCCTGCCAGGGCTACCTGCTCTGCCCGCCGCTCCCCGCGCCGGAATTCGAGCAGTGGCTTCGCAACCGCACGAGGCTCGGCGCCAGGCGCAAGGCGAAGAGGAAGAAGGCCGCCTAGGCCCGCTTCACCGCCAGGTGGTTGCGCACCTCGCGCACGCCCTTCGTCGCGTGGGCGATCTCCTCGGCGCGCGTGCGCGCCGCCTCGTTCGCCGCGAGGCCGTTCAGCGTGACGACGCCGTCGTGCGTGTCCACGCCGATCTTCAGCACGCTCAGGTCCGGGTCCTTCAGGATGTCGGTCTTGATCGAGGCGGTGATCGCCGCATCGGAGAGCGTGGCGCCGGCTTGACTGCCGGTGTCGTGCGCGCCCTCGCCGGGTCTCGCCGCATTGCTTCCCTTCTGCGGCGCGGAGGTGGCGGCATCGATGCGCTTGCCCGCGTCGGCGAAGACCTCCTCGGTCTTGCGGCCCGCGTGCGACAGCGCGTCCTTCGTCTTCGCGAGCGCATCGTCGGCGTTGCGGCCCACTTCGGCGCCGGCGCGGTCGGCGCGCTGCATGTCCGCGCGGTCGCACGCCGCGAGCGCCACGGCGCAGAGCGCGACGGCGAGCGCGCCGCGCGGGAATCGGGTCCTCATTTGCGGTCTCCTGCGGTTGGGGGATAGGAAGCGGATCGTATTGCCGATCCGGCGCCGGGAACGTCGGCGCGGCCCGCAAACGCATGTCGGCGCGAGCCGACACGGCGCTGTCGGACGAGTCCCACCGCGGAATGAGCGCATTCCGTGTGCGGGCCGCGCAGGGTTCCGACAGAGGCGGCGCGGCCGCCTTCTTAATCTGGCGGGGTGGGCGCGTGCGCTGCGGCGCGGGCGGCCCACACGATCCCGGACGTGACAACGATTCGGAGTCCTGCGAAACCGCCAAACCAGAGGAGATCGCCATGCGCAGCACCAGCCCGTCGAACCCGGTTGCCCGTGACGTCCAGAACGTCGTCTCCGACGCTCAGGACTTGCTGAAGACCGTCCAGGACCAGGGCAGCGACAAGATCGGCGAGATGCGCGTGAAGGTGCAGACTCAGATCGACGCGGCACGGCAGACGCTTTCGGAGATGCAGCAGAGCGTGCAGGACGGCGCCAGGGTGGCCGTGAGCACCACCGACGAGTACGTGCGCGCCAATCCGTGGCGCGCGGTCGGGATCAGCGCCGGCATCGGCGCGCTGATCGGCTTCCTCATCGCGCGCCGGTGAAGGAGCGAGGGTGATCCGCCAGGTGGGTGGCATCGTGGGAGACGTCCGCGGACTCGCCTCCACCGGCGTGCGCGCGGTACGCACGCGCCTGGAGCTCGCGTCCATCGAGCTCGCGGAGGAGAAGGCGTGGGTCGTGCGCTTCGTGCTGGTGGCGGTCGCCGCCCTCTACCTGATCACGTTCGGGCTGCTGCTCGGCGTGTGTGCGCTCACGCTCTGGGCCTCCGCGGAGAACCGTCCCGCGATCCTCGGCGGCTTCACCGCGGTGTTCCTCGTGGTGGGCCTCGGCTGCGCCGTCTACATCTGGCTCGAGTCGCGCAAGCGCCACCCGATCCTCGAGGAGACGATCGCGGTGCTGAAGGGCGACGAGCAGGCGCTGCGGCAGCTCCAGGGAGCGGGAGATGACTGAGATCGAGGTGCTGCGCAAGAGGCGGGAGCTGGTGATGCTCTCGGCCCAGCTGCAGCGAGCGACGATCGCGCGGCGGCTCGCGCGCATCGATGCGAACCCCGCGCGCGTGGCCCTGGGCTACGTCGCGAAGGTCGCGAGCCGTCCCGTGCTCGTCACGCTGGGAACAAGGGCGGTGCGGCTCGCGTTGCGTGCGTATCGGAGGCGATCCGAGAAAAAAGGACGCCATTGGGCAATCAACCCCTAGCGAAGGAGATCCTAATGCTTTACTGGGCAGCTGTTTTCTTCATCGTCGCGCTGATCGCCGCGGTCCTGGGCTTCGGCGGCATCGCCGCCGGCGCCGCGGGAATCGCCAAGATCCTGTTCTTCATCTTCCTCGTCGCGTTCGTGGTCTCGCTGCTGATGGGCGTGTTCCGTCGCGGCGTATAGGAGGCCGCCATGCGAACCCGACATTGGCTGGCGGCGGCCTCGGCCGCCGCCGTCGCGGTGATCGCGAGCGGATGCGCGGACGAGCCCGGGTACTACCCGGGCGAGCCGGGGCCGGGCTTCGTCTCGGCCCCGGCGTATCCGAACGACCATCGCTATTACGCGGACGCGCGCGACCCGCGCTATTCCAACGACGTGCGCTCCGACTCGGATGAGGGCCGCGTGGTCGCGATCGACGTCGTGCGCGATTCCCACCGCGCTTCCGGCGGCGGGGCCCTGCTCGGCGGCATCGCGGGCGGCGTGCTGGGCCACCAGATCGGCAGCGGCAACGGCAACACCGCGGCGACGGTGGCCGGCGCGGTCGGCGGCGCGGTCGTGGGCAACGAGGTCGAGAAGCGCCACGGCGGCAACGACTACTACCGCGTGACGGTCCGCTTCCGCAACGGCCGCGAAAGCACGTTCAACGAGGACACGGTCGGCGACCTGCGGGTGGGCGATCGCGTGCACGTCGACAACGGGCGCATCTTCCGCGACTAGAGCTGTCACCGGGGCGGCGGCGTGGGATAAGATTCCCCCATGACCGCTCGCCTCGCATCGCGCGGCCATGGCGCCACAAGGCGTCGTGGCCGTTTCCCTTTGGCGAGGAAGCCCCGATGAAAGCGCAGCCCCGGCACGCGCTGCCCGCCGCGCAAGACGCATCGCAGCCGGCTTCCCGCGCCGAAGCGCTCTCGGCCGAGCTCGAGGATGCGCTCGCGCGCCTGGAAGCCGCGCGCGAGGAAAAGGATCGCGTGGCGCTCCTCGCGAGCGCGCGCGCATCGGCGGCGAGGCTGCGCGCGGCGCTCGGCGAATCGGCCGGCCTCTCGGCGCTCTCGGCATTCCTGCAGGGCGAGGCGGAGCAGGAGAAGGCTGCGCTCGCGCGCGAGCTGCACGACCAGCTCGGCGGCATCCTCACGCCGGCGAAGATGGACCTCGCATGGCTGCGCATGCGCCTCGCCTCCGACGCGCGATGCGGCGAGCGCATGGCGCGCCTGGATGCGCTCATCGACCAGGCGATCGACCTCAAGCGCCGCATCATCGAGCGGCTGCGACCCTCGCTGCTCGACCACCTCGGGCTCGCCGCGGCGCTGAAGTGGTATGTCGAGGAGGAATGCGGCAAGGCGGGGATGGAGCCGCACCTCGCGATCGATGCGAAGCTCGGCCGCCTTCCGGCCGACGTCGAGATCGCCTGCTTCCGTCTGGTGCAGGAAGCGGTCGACAACGCAGTGCTGCACGCGCGCGGTTCGCATCTCGACGCCACCATCGCGTGTGTCGCGACCGGCCTTCACATGACCGTCTCGGACGACGGCGTCGGCATCGCCGACGTCGAGGGCGCGCGCCGCATGTCGCGCGGCCTCGCCGGCATGCACCAACGCGTACGCTCGCTGGGCGGCGCGATCGAGGTGCGCTCCCCCTCGGGATCCGGCACGCGCATCGAGATCTCGATCCCGCTCGAAGCAACCGCCGCCAACGGATGAAAAAGGGGTTAGAAAAAAGGGGTCAGATTACTTTTCCCGGCAAGGAAAAAGTAATCTGACCCCTTTTTCGGTTCAGTTCTCGCGGCCCGAGAGGAGCTCGCCGATCAGGCGCGGGATGGTCGCGAAGTCCTTGCTCTTGTCGAGGAAGTAGTCCGCGCCCGCCTCGAAGGCGGCGACCTTGAGTGCCGGCACCGCGTGATTGGTGAGCACGACGATGCACGCGGGATTCGCACCCGTCGCGGCGCGCAGTCGCCGGATCACGCCGAAGCCGGTGCCCTGGGCGAGCTGCAGGTCGACGATCGCGAGGCTGATCGTGTAGCGATCGCATGCCGCGAGCGCCTCGTCCTCGGTCGCCGCCGTGGCGACCACCTCGACGCGGCTCGGAACGGACACGAGCTCCACCAGGCGCTCGGCGATCTGCGGCGAATCCTCCACGACGAGCGCGTTCATCACCTCGTCGGCGCCCGGGCGCGGAGCGAACCCCGCGGGCTTCGCGCGCGTATCACCGGGGCCGTTGCGGGGGGTCGGTGCATGGAGATGGACGGACGCCGCGCGCCGCAACGCTCTTTCCTGGTCCGCAGCCGGCATGATCATGCGATGAGCTGGTTCTTCACCGCATAGTAAGTGATGTCCGCATTCGACTTGAAGTTCATCTTCTCGAGGATGCGCGAGCGATAGGTGCTCACGGTCTTCACGCTGAGGAAGAGCTCCTTCGCGATCTCGGACACGCTCTGGCCGCCCGCCAGCTTGCAGAAGATCTGGAACTCGCGCTCGGAGAGCTGGGTGTGCGTGGGCTGATCGGCCGCGGGGCCCGCGAGGCCCTGCGCGAGCTTGTCGGCGATGCGCGGGCTCACGTAGCGGCGTCCCTGCGCGGCGGCGACCACCGCGGAGACGAGGTTCTCCGAAGGCGCATCCTTCGCCACGAATCCCGACGCTCCGGCCTTGAGCAGGTTGATGGCGTACTGGTCCTCGGGGTAGCCGCTCACGATGAGCACGGCCATCTCGGGACGGATCGCCTTGGTGCGGCTCAGCACGTCCACGCCGGACATGTCGGCGAGCGAGAGGTCCACCAGCGCCACGTCGTAGGGATTGGCCCGGACCTGGGCGATCGCCTCCTCGCCGGTGCGCGCCTCGCCCGCGACCTCCATGTCCACACGGCCGGAGAACACCTGCTTCAAACCCATGCGCACGACGTCGTGATCGTCGACGATCAGCAACCGAATCATTGCGAGCGATCCTGCAGGTGAGGGATAAGCGGTCATTACACCACGGCGTACCGGACCGGGCATCGTCGGCGCGGTCGGATTCCTTTGTAGGAGGAATCCTACACCGCCTGATTCAGAAGGAGTATTTGAAGAGAACGCGGTGGCGATTGACGGAGATGTTTTCACGTTGGAGTCCTGGAAGATCGGGCATGAAGCTGCGGATCGGCTTGTAAACGATGTGGCCGGTGGAAGGGTCGTAGCACAGGGTCTTGGCCCCGGCGCAGGAGGAGGGGCTGCCCCGCCGCGACTCCGGGTGGGGCTCGAAATCCAGGTCGGCCCCATCCTCGTCGCCGAGGAGGAACGGGGCGTGCAACTGCGCGCTCGCGATGTTGGCCGGGGACAGGACCGCACGCGCGGAGGACACGATCGCCTCCTTCGGCACCAGGCGCAACGCCTTCTCGCCGCCCTCGGCGGGTGCGGCCGCCCGCGCCCCGAGCGAAGCGGCGGCGAGCGCGAGGGCGAAGGCGAGCAGCAGCACGTTCATGACGACTCCCGGCACCGGCCTTCGCCGTCCGTTTCGGTCGGCAAGGCAAATCGGCTGGAGTGATGTTGCGCCGGCCATCCGGCAGGGTATGCCGGAGGGATGCGCCAGGGGGTGTCCCTGTTTCGTACGCGTGCGCGTAGGAATCCGCCGACGCACCGAAGGACAAGTGCCGACCGCGACTCGCGGAATTCTCTCATTACCTCTTGGCGGTCCTGAGCCTATCGTGGCTGCACATAAGCGCGGCTGTAGCCATACGCCGCAAGGAGGATCGATGAAGCGCCTGCTCCTGCTGGCCGCCATGCTCGCCACCAACGCGCTGGCCGCACCGACCGTCGCGCCGACGCCCGCGGTTCCCGAGTACGGGCAACAGGTCGGCGTGGAGCTGGAGGGCTCGAGCTCTCCGGTATTCCTCCCTGGAACGCGTTACGTGCGCAGCGGCAATTCCATCGTGGTGGAATACGAATACCTCAGCCCGGATTTCGGGCCCTACGGCCCGCTCGGCGCGCAGTTCGGCAGCTCGAACGTGAACCTCGGCGAGCTGCCCCCCGGCAACTATTCGGTCACCGCGCGCCTCATCGACATCAATCACCCGGGGCTCGCGCCGCAGTCGCTCACGACCAACGTCGCCGTGGTCCCGCCTTCGGATTGGGGCCTTTATTCCGTGCCGCGCGCGCCGCTCGCGAGCGATCGCGTGAACATGGTGCTCCACAGCGCCGCGTACTTCGATCCGTCGACGTTGCACGCGAGCGTGAGCGGCAACACCATCCGCGTCGACTTCGCGTACCACGCGACCGCGCCGGTGGGCGGGCCTGCGCCGGCGGGCATGACCTCGTTCGCCTCCGTCGACATCGGGCGGCTCGCGCCCGGCGCGTACCACGCGGAAGCGTGGGGCCACCCCGACACCGGCGGAGATCCGGCGCGCTATTTCACGCTGGACTTCCAGGTGGGCGCGGAATCGAACGTGGTGGAGTACTACGCCTATTCGCTCGACCATTACTTCATGTCCGCTTCCGGGGACGAGGTGGACCTGGTCGACGCGGGCGGCCAGGGTGGATGGCAGCGCACCGGGCAGCAGTTCCACGCGTGGCTGCACGCCGAGGACGCGCCTTCCGGGGCGCAGCCGGTGTGCCGCTTCTACGCCGCCGGCCCCAACTCGCATTTCTATACCGCGAGCGCCGACGAGTGCGCGGGGCTGCGCTCGCTCGAGCAGGCGCAGCGTGCGCAGGCCTCGGCGCTCGGCCAGCCGTTCCTCGGCTGGGCCTACGAGGGCATCGCGTTCTACGCGCTCGTGCCGGCGAACGGCCAGTGTCCCTCCGGCACCTCGCCGGTCTGGCGCTCGTACAACGGCCGCGCCTCCGAAAACGACTCGAACCATCGCTTCACGGTCGATCCGCTGCAGCACCTTGCGATGGAGGGATGGATCGACGAGGGGCCGGTCTTCTGCTCGCCGCCGTGACGCCCGGGCGGCGGAGCAGGCGCACGAGCGCCGCCTCGGCCGGATGAAGCCCGCGCGGCGCGCGCCCGCGAGCGGCCGGTGGCGCGCCCGTCCACGTCGCCGGATCGAGCACGCGCGGATGCACGTAGCTCTTGCGGCAAACCGTGGGCGTGTTGCCGAGGAGGCGTGCGGCCTCGCGCACCGCGGCCGCGATATCGGTGAGGCGCACCCCGCCGTCGAGGCTGCGCCGGCGCAGCAGCTCGGCGACGTACACGCTCCCCGCCCAGGTGCGGAAGTCCTTCGACGTGAACTCGTTGCCCGCGATCTCGTGCAGGTAGCCGTTCACGTCGTCGGAGCCGATGCGCTGCACCTCGCCCGCGTCGTCCACGTACTCGAAGAGCTCCTGTCCCGGCAGCTCGCGGCAGCGGCGCACGATGCGTGCGAGCCGCGGATCCTCGATGCCGATGCGGTGGAACTTGCCGCTCTTGCCGCGGAACTGGAACTCGATGCGGTCGCCGCGGACCTTCACGTGCCGGTTGCGAAGCGTGGTGAGCCCGAACGATTCGTTCTCTTCGGCGTAGCGCTCGTTGCCCACGCGGATGCAGGTCCGCTCGAGGAGCTGCACGATGGCGGCGAGCACCTTGTCGCGCTTGAGCCCCTGCGCGGCGAGGTCGTCGCGCACGCGCCTGCGGATCGCGGGGAGCGCGCGGGCGAAATCGAGCAGGTGATCGAACTTGTCCGCTTCGCGCAGCATCCGCCAGCGCGGATGGTAGCGATACTGCCTGCGACCGCGGGCGTCGTGCCCGGTCGCCTGCAGGTGGCCGCGCTCGTCGGGGCAGATCCACACGTCGGTCCATGCGGGCGGGATCGCGAGCGCGCGGATGCGCTCGAGCGTCGCCGCGTCCGCGACGCGCCGGCCCACGCCATCCAGGTAGGCGAAGCCCTTCGCGCCCTTCACGCGTGCGAGGCCCGGCTCGCGAACGTTCGAGTGGCGCATCCTGCCGGGCGTCCACGGACTCGCGTGCGGGTCGGCCTTTCGCGGCATGCAGCTCTTTCCTTCCGGCTTGCGCCCTCGTCGTCCCGGGCCGACGCTCCCGGGCTTGCGGACTGGTTGGGGCCGTCCGGCTTGTCGGAGGTTCCCGCGTCCGGCGATCCGCAACATTCATGCCGCGGCGCAGTCGTAGGGACCGCGGGGAGCTTGCGGAAGGGAAGGAAAAAGGAAACGAAGGGAATTGGTGGAGTGGAAGGGGATCGAACCCTCGACCTTCGCATTGCGAACGCGACGCTCTCCCAGCTGAGCTACCACCCCACGCGGAGACCGAGATTATAACCCAGCCCGAGCTGCCCCCGACCCTCGTTTCCCCACCCGCAGCCGAGCCCGAAGCGGGCCAAACGCTGGGCATCCGGCCGATCCGGCCCGCGCCGATCATCGCCGCGGTGGCCGTGGTCTTCCTGCTCCACTGGGGCGCGGAATTCTTCATCCCGCTGTTCGTGTCGCTCATCATCTCGTACGCCCTGTCGCCGGTCGTCGAGCTGCTCACGCGCGTCGTGCGCTTTCGCGCGCTCGCCGCCGGCGTCGTCGTGCTCTCGCTCGTGGGCCTGCTCGTCTTGGCCGCGTGGTCGTGGAGCGGCGACGTCCAGGCGATCTGGCTCAAAGTTCCGGTCGCCGCGAAGAGCGTGTCGCGCACCGTGCAGGAGTTCGCGCGCCAGCCTTCGGGGCCGATGACCGAGGTGAAGAAGGCCGCCGCCGACATCGAATCGGTCGCGAAGACCGGCAAGCCCGCGGCGGCCAATCCGCCGCCGCGCTCCGAGGCGACCTCGCAGATCTCGATCTGGCAGCTGCTATGGACCGGATGGAAGGGCGCGGTGGTCGCCGCCACGCAAGTCACGGTCGTGCTCTTCCTCGTGTTCTTCATGCTCGCCTCGGGGAGCCTCTTCAAGAAGAAGCTCGTCGTGCTCTCGGGCGAGCGGCTCGCGCAGCGCAAGTTCACCGTGCAGGTGATCGACGAGATCGACCGCCAGATCCGCCGCTACCTCTGGGTGATGCTCATCGCCAACACGCTCGTGGGGCTCGGCACGTGGGGCGTGTTCGCGTATGCGAAGCTCGAGTACGCGGGGCTGTGGGGGCTCGTCGCGGCGGTTCTGCACACGATCCCGTACTTCGGCCCCGCGCTCATCGCGATCGGAAGCTTCATCCTCGCGCTCGTGCAATTCGGCGACTGGCGCGAGGCGCTTGCGGTAGCCGGCTCCTCCGTGCTCGTCGCGGCGATCGTGGGCCAGCTTTTCGCGACGTGGCTCGCGAGCCGCGAGACGCGCATGAACACGACCGCGACGTTCATCGGCCTGCTCTTCTTCGGGTGGATCTGGGGATTCTGGGGATTGCTGCTCGGCATCCCGATTCTCGCGATCATGAAGACGATCTGCGACCACAACGAGGACTGGAAGCCCGTGGGAGAGCTTCTAGGCCGTTAGGACCACGGCGGAACGCGCGTTCGAAAGCGGGGTCTTTGCTCCTACGGGGGCGCGCGCCTCGCGAGCCGCAATGCGATGCGCGTTCCCCGGATTCCCAAGGAGAGAAACGCATGATGAAGAGCAAAGTGATTCTGGGCTTCGCGGCATTCGGGCTCGCGGCCGTTTCCGGCAGCGCGTTCGCGCAAGCGACACCCGTCCCGTGGCAAGGCGACTTCTGGGGCACGCTCGGCCTGAGCGGCGGCCAGTCGAAGTTCAGGAACGAATGCGCCTCGGCGGACGTGTTCCATTGCGACCATCGCGACAGCGCGTGGAAGGTGTACGCGACCGGGCAGTTCAACCGCAACCTGGGCCTCGAGTTCGGCTACACCGACTTCGGCAAGGTCGCGGCCTCGGGCGGGCAGACCAAGGCGTGGGGGGCGAACGTGAGCCTCGTCGCGGGAATGCCGATCGGCCAGCGCTTCGACGTGTTCGCGAAAGGCGGCGGCGTGTATGCCCGCACCGACGTCTCGGCCGATCCGTCGACGCTTTTCGACACCGGCCACAAGGCGGGCTGGGGCTACACGTACGGCGTAGGCGCCTCGTTCGCGCTCACGCCGCAATGGGCGCTCACCGCCGATTGGGACCGCTACAACCTCGACTTCGTCGGCGGCAGCAAGGACGTCGACATGGCGTCGGGCGGCGTGCAGTTCCGCTTCTGATCGCCGCACAACGGGAGAGACGACATGGCCACCATCATCGCGGGCGGGTTCGACGTCGTGACGGATGCGGACGCCGCCGTGGAGCGCCTGCGCGCCGCCGGCGTGCGCGCCGAGGACCTGTGCACGTTCCGCGTGAACCCGGCGGGGGAGCACCACAAGCTTCCGGCGGGCGGCGACCATGGCGCCTCTCCCGGCGCGAGGGAAGCGGGTAAGGGCGCAGGCAAGGGCACCGCGATCGGCGCGGCCGCCGGGCTCGCCGCCGGAGCGGCCGCAACGCCCTTCGTCGGTCCCGTGGGCCTCGCGGCGGGCGCCGCCGCCGGCGCTTATGCGGGCTCCCTCGTCGGCGCCCTCGGCGCGATGAACAAGGAGCCGCAACCGGGCCACGAGACGGTGCGGCCCGCGGAGATGCTCGTCGCGGTGAACGTCGATTCGGGCGCGCCCGCGGCCGACGACGTGGTGGTCATCTTCGAGGAATGCAACGCGCGCCAGGTCGAGCGCACCGCGGGCCGCTGGGAGAACGGCGAGTGGACGGACTTCGATCCGACGTCCGCGCCGCAGCTCGTCGGCGGACGCGACGCGCGGGAAGCGGCCAACCGCGCGCCGCCGCCCACGCGCTAAACAAAGAAAGCGGGACTGAGAGAGAATCGGGTCGGACCCCGATCTCGGCGCGGGAAAACGGGGTCAGACCCCAATTTCGGTGCAGGGAGTCCGCTCCCGCGTGCAGCCGAAATCGGGGTCTGACCCCGTTTCCCCGACGCCATTTTCGAACGCTCTCCCATGCGCGCCCTCCCGCTCCTCCTCGCACTCTTCCTTTCGCTTCCGCTCGCCGCGCAACAACCGGCACCGGCGCCGGCGCCCTCGAGCGGCAAAGCGCGCGTCGAGGCGCTGCTGCGCGAGCGCCCGAAGGATCCGGCGCTTTGGTTCTACCTCGCGCGCTACGACGCGCTCGCCGGCGACGCGAAATCCTGCGTCGCGGCGCTCGAGAAGGTGGATGCGCTCGGCGACGGCTTCCTCCCGCCGCGCGGCATCGGCTTCGGGAAGGTCTGGGAGGACGCGTCGTTCCAGGCGATCCGCGCGAAGCTCGACGCGCGCATTCCGCGCCTCGACTACGCGCCGACGGTGTTCGAGCTGCCCGATCGCGGGCTCCTTCCGGAAGGGATCGCGTTCGACGCGCCCTCGAAGACGTTCTTCCTGGGGAGCGTCGCGGAGCACAAGATCGTGCGCATCGACGCCTTCCAGCAGTCGAGCGACTTCGCCTCGGGCATCGGGCTCGATGCCGTGCTCGGCGTGGCGGTGGATTCGCCGCGCCGGCACCTGTACGCGGTGAGCACGTCCTTCGTCTCGGAACCCGCGAAGAAGCCGTACCGCAACGCCATCTTCGAGTTCGACCTGGTCACCGGGCACCTGCTGCATCGCTTCGACGTCCCGCAGGCGGTGCAGTTGAACGACGTCACCATCGCACCGGGCGGGCGTGTGTACACGACCGACACGCAGACCGGCGCGGTGTTCGAGATCCCGGAAAAAGGCGAGCCGCGCGTCGTGCTGGCCGCCGGGCGCGTGCGCGGCGCCAACGGCCTCGCCCCCTCGCCCGACGGCCACCGTCTGTACGTGGCGCACGCGACCGGCATCCTGGTGATCGACCTGGTGAGCGGCGAGGCGCGGCCGCTCGCGGCTCCCCCGCGCGCGAACGTGGCGGCGATCGACGGCCTCTACCAATGGCAGGGCACGCTGATCGGCGTCGAGAACGTCACCAATCCCGGCCGCGTGATCGCCATGACGCTCGCGAACGACGGCCTGTCGATCGAGAACGTGCACACGCTCCTCTCGCACCATCTCGCGGCCCTGGAGGAGCCCACCACCGGAGCCATCGCGCCCGACGGCTTCTACCTGCTCGCGCGCACCGGCCTGTCGCACCTGCGCGACGATGGCACGATCGACGATCCGGCCGACGTCCCGCGCCCGCTCGTGGTCAAGGTGCTGCTACCCCGCTGAGAAAATGGGGTCAGATTACTTTTTCCGCCGGCGGAAAAAGTAATCTGACCCCATTTTCGTTCACCCCGTTTTCACTTGCGGCGATACGCCCAGGCCATCATCCCGATCCCGATGAGGATCATCGGCAGCGAGAGCCACTGTCCCATCGACAGGCCGAGCGCGAGGAGCCCGAGGAAATCGTCGGGCTGGCGGGTGAACTCGACGAGGAAGCGGAAGCAGCCGTAGCCGATGAGGAACGCGCCGGATGCGGCGCCCACCGGTCGCGGCTTGCGCGTGAAGATCCACAGGATGATGAAGAGCGTCACGCCCTCGAGCCCGAACTCGTAGAGCTCCGAGGGATGGCGCGCGAGCGGCTGCGGGTCGGTCTGCGGGAACCACATGCCCCACGGCAGCGTCGTCGGGCGCCCGGGCAGCTCGCCGTTGATGAAGTTGCCGATGCGCCCCGCGGCGAGCCCGATGGGCACGAGCGGCGCAATGAAGTCCATCGTGCGCAGCCACTGGAGCTTGCGCATGCGGCAGTAGATCGCCACCGCGATGAGCACGCCGAGCAATCCGCCGTGGAAGCTCATGCCGCCGGTCCAGATCTTGATGATCTCGGCCGGATGCGCGAAGTAGAAATCGGGCTTGTAGAAGAGGACGTAGCCGAGTCGCCCGCCCAGGATCACGCCGAAGACGCCGTAGACCAGCATGTCGTCCACGTCGCGCGGCTCGAGCCCGTTGCCGAGGCCGCGGCGGATGCGCCACTTGCCGAGCGTGATGAAGCCGATGAAGCCCAGCACGTACATGAGGCCGTACCAGCGGATCGCGAGGGGGCCGAGGTGGATGGCGATGGGGTCGATGTTCGGGTGGACGAGCACGGGCGTTCCTGGAAGGGAGCGAAGGAGCCGTTGGATTATCCACTAGAATGAGCGGTTCATTCCCGCATCGCCCGCCATGACCGAAAAGACCGAAAAGCTCCGCTCGTCCACCATCACCCAAGGGGTGCCGCGCTCGCCGAACCGCTCGATGCTCCGCGCCATCGGCTACCAGGACGCGGACTTCGAGAAGCCCATCGTCGGCATCGCCAACGGCCACTCGACGATGAACCCGTGCAACGCCGGCATCCAGCCGCTCGCCGACGCCGCCGACGCCGCCGCGCGCGAGGCCGGCGCCATGCCGCAGATGTTCGGCACGATCACGGTGACCGACGGCATCTCCATGGGCACCGAGGGCATGAAGTACTCGCTCGTCTCGCGCGAGGTGATCGCCGACTCGATCGAGACGGCGGTGCAGAGCCAGTTCATGGACGGCGTGCTCGCGATCGGCGGCTGCGACAAGAACATGCCCGGGGCGATGATCGGCATCTGCCGCATGAACGTCCCCGCGATCTTCGTCTACGGCGGCACCATCAAGCCCGGCCGCTACAAGGGCGAGGACCTGCAGATCGTCTCGGTGTTCGAGGCGGTGGGCGCGTACACGGCGGGAAAGATGTCGAAGGAGGACTTCGAGTGCATCGAGCGCTGCGCGCTGCCCGGCGTCGGCGCATGCGGCGGCATGTACACCGCGAACACGATGTCGTCCGCCATCGAGGCGATCGGCATGTCGCTGCCGTACTCGTCCACGATGGCCGCCGAGGACGACGAGAAGCGCGAGAGCGCGGCGAAGAGCATGGAGGCCCTGGTCCGGGCCATCCGCAGCGGACTGAAGCCGCGCGACATCGTGACGCGCAGGTCGCTCGAGAACGCGATCGCGGTGGTGATGGCCACCGGCGGCTCGACCAACGCGGTGCTCCACTTGATGGCGATCGCGCACGCGGCGGACTTGCCATGGACGCTCGACGACTTCGAGCGCATCCGCCAGAAGACGCCGGTGCTCTGCGACATGAAGCCCTCGGGCCGCTACGTCGCGGTGGACCTGCATCGCGCGGGCGGCATCCCGCAGGTGATGAAGATGCTCCTCGCGCACGGGCTCATCCACGGCGAGTGCATGACGATCACCGGCAAGACCGTCGCGGAGACCCTGGCCGACGTGCCGGACGCGCCGCGCAAGGACCAGGACGTGATCCGCCCGTGGGACAACCCGATGTACAAGCAGGGCCACCTCGCGATCCTGCGCGGCAACCTCGCGCCCGACGGGTGCGTGGCGAAGATCACCGGCCTCAAGAACCCGGCGATCACGGGCCCCGCGCGCGTCTTCGAGAGCGAGCCCGATTGCATGGACGCGATCCTCGCCGACCGCATCAAGCCGGGCGACGTGCTCGTGATCCGCTACGAGGGCCCGAAGGGCGGTCCCGGCATGCGCGAGATGCTCGCGCCCACGTCGGCGCTCATCGGCAAGGGACTCGGCGAATCCGTGGGCCTCATCACCGACGGGCGCTTCTCCGGCGGAACGTGGGGCATGGTGGTGGGCCACGTCGCGCCCGAGGCCTACGTCGGCGGGACGATCGCGCTCGTGAAGGAGGGCGACTCGATCACCATCGACGCGCACAAGCGCCTCATGCAGCTCGACGTGCCCGAGGCGGAGATCGCGAAGCGCAGGGCCGCCTGGAAGCAGCCCGCCCCGCGCTACACCACCGGCGTGCTCGGCAAGTACGCGAAGCTCGTGGGCAGCGCGAGCGAGGGCGCGGTCACCGGCTGAGGGCGATGCCGAACCCGATTTCCTTCGAGCGCATCGCCTCGCGCGCCGCCTTCGAGACCGGGCCGCCGAAGCACCTGTACCACTACACCGACCTCGAGGGCGTGGAGGGGATCCTCTCCTCGAAGTCGCTGTGGATGTCGAAGTTCACGGCTTCGAACGACATCTCCGAGATCTCGCTCGCGATCACGCACTTCCAGAACTTCGTCGAATCGCGCGTCGCGGCGCTCGACGCCGACGAGGCCTCGTTCCTGCACGAGGCGGCGAGCCAGCTCGACGGCTTCCGGCGCACCAACATCTGCCTGGCGAGCTTCTGCGAGCAGCCCGACCTCCTCTCGCAATGGCGCTCCTACGGCAACGACGGCCGCGGCATCGCGCTCGGCTTCGACACGAGCGTGCTGCTGGACCTCGCGCAGCGCTACTCGCTCAAGCTCTGGCGCTGCGTGTACGACCCGGCGCTGCACGTGCGGATCTCGAACGACCTCCTCACGATGCTGCTCGAGTCCTTCCGCGGCGTGCGGCCGAAGAACGCCGAGGAGCGGCGCGAGCTGATCGGCCAGTTCCACTCGACCTTCCTGCGCGTGGCGCCGGTGATCAAGGACCACCGCTTCGCCGAGGAGAGCGAGTGGCGCCTCATCTCGAGCACGGTCGCCTTCGACCATCCGCGCATGATCGCGGTGTTCGGCGCGAACCACGCCTCGGTGAAGATGAAGCTCCCGCTCGCCCCCGACGAGCGCGAGGTGACCAACGTCGTCTCGCGGGTCGTCATCGGACCGACGCCGCACGACCCGCAGAACGTGGCCGACGCGATCGCGGTCCTGTCGCGGCGCAACGGCTTCCGCATCGCCGACATCGGCTTCTCGGGCATCCCCTACCGCCGCACGGACCTCTAGTCCGCCGCCAGTCCGCCGCTAGTCCGCCGCGCCCCCCGCGATGGCGTCGATGCGCGCCATCGCTTCCGGCGTGAGCTTCGCGATCACCTGCGCCGCCTTCATGTTCTCCACCACCTGCGACGCACGCGAGGCGCCGGTGATCACCGTGGAGACGTGCGGATTCGCCGCGCACCAGGCGATCGCGAGCTGCGCGAGCGAGCAGCCGAGATCGTTCGCGACGTCGCCCAACCTCGCGACGATCTCGTTCTTCGCCTTGTCGGTGAGGTCGCCCACGAGGAACTTCATGCGCGGGATCGCGCCGCGGCTGTCGGCGGGGACGCCGCCGCGGTACTTCCCGGTGAGCAGGCCCGAGGCGAGCGGGCTCCACGTGGTGAGGCCCATGCCGATCGCATCGTAGAGCGGCGCATATTCCTTCTCCACGCGCGCGCGATGGAAGAGGTTGTACTCGGGCTGCTCCATCGCGGGCTTCCTCAGGTGGTGGCGCTCGGCGATGTCCCACGCCTCGCGGATCGCGGCGGCCGGCCATTCGGAAGTGCCCCAGTAGAGCGCCTTGCCGCGCTCGACCATGTCGTGCATGGCCCACACGGTCTCCTCGACCGGCGTGTTCGGATCGGGCCGATGGCAGAAGACGAGGTCCACGTAGTCGAGCTGCAGGCGCTTCAGGGATGCGTCGATCCCGTTCAGGAGGTACTTGCGGTTGAGCGTGTTGCGCTCGTTCGGGCCCTCGCTGATGCCCCAGTAGAACTTGGTCGAGACGATGTACTTGAGGCGCGGCCAGGCGAGCTTCTTCAGCACCTCGCCCATGATCTCCTCGCTCTTGCCCGCCGCGTACACCTCGGCGTTGTCGAAGAAGTTCACGCCCGCGTCCCAGGCAGCCGCCATGCACTCGCGCGCCGCGGAAGCGTCGAGCTGGTTGCCGTACGTCACCCACGAGCCGAAGGAAAGCTCGCTCACCTTGAGGCCGGAACGGCCCAGTCGCCGGTATTCCATGATGTGTTCGCCGGAAGGGAAAAGGGGTCAGATTACTTTTTTCGCGCGGAAAAATGTAATCTGACCCCTTTTCCGGCCTTTCCAACCGCCCCCTCTTTCATGCAAACGCAGAAGAAAAACGTCTTCCTCCTCGCCTGCTGCCAGGCGCTCCTCCTCACCAATGCCGTCACGCTGATCTCGATCGGCGCCCTCGCCGGCTACGCCCTCGCCGGCGACAAGCGCTTCGCGACGCTCCCGCAGTCGGCGTACGTCGTGGGCTCGCTCGTGGGAACGATGCCCGCCTCCCTGTGGATGCGGCGCGTCGGGCGCCGCAACGGCTTCCTCACCGGCGGCATCTTCGCGCTCGCGGGCTCGACCGTCGCCACCTACGCGATGGTCTCCTCGAGCCTGGCGATGCTCTGCCTCGGAACGTTCCTGCTCGGCGTCAACAACGCGTTCGGCCAGTACTACCGCTTCGCCGCCGCCGACGCCGCGGCCTCCGACTTCAAGTCGCGCGCGATCTCGTACGTGCTGGCGGGCGGCCTCGTGGGCGGCATCGTCGGGCCCGAGATCAGCAAGTTCACCCGCACGCTCGCGTCGACCACCTACGCCGCGTCGTACGCCTCGCTGTTCCTCTTCTCGCTCCTCGCGATGGCGATCGTCTCGCGGCTGAGCATCCCCCGGGCGCAGGACACGGTGGCGCACGGGCCCGCGCGGCCGCTTCCGCGCATCGTCGCGCAACCGGTGTTCCTGGTGGCGGCGAGCGTGGCGGCGCTGGGCTACGGCACGATGAACCTCCTCATGACCGCGACGCCGCTCGCCATGGGCTTCTGCGGGCTGCCGTACTCCGCCTCGGCGACGGTGATCTCCTCGCACGTGGTGGCGATGTTCGCGCCCTCGTTCTTCACCGGCTCGCTCATCCGCCGCTTCGGCGTGCTGCACGTGATGCTGGCGGGCGTCGCCTGCATGTTCGCGTGCATCGGCATCGCCCTCTCGGGGCAGCTCCTGGTGCACTTCTGGTGGGCGCTGGTGCTCCTCGGCATCGGCTGGAACTTCATGTACATCGGCGGCACGACGCTCCTCACCGAGGCGTACCGCCCGGCGGAGAAAGCGAAGGCGCAGGGCCTGAACGAGATCGTGGTCTTCGGCGTGCAGGCGGTGTCGGCCTTCTCCTCGGGCGTGCTGGTGAACACCGAGGGCTGGCGCACGCTCAACTTCGTCGCGCTGCCGCTGGTCACCGTCGCGGGCCTCGCCATCCTCTGGCTGGCGCTGGGGATTCGCCGTCCGAAAACGGCGAGCGGCGGCTCCTGAGGGGCCGATAATGGCGTCATGCTGCTCGACGCCGACCAGTGCTACCGCGCGCTCACCGCGCACGATCCCCGCTTCGACGGGCGCTTCTTCGTGGGTGTGGCGACGACCGGCGTGTACTGCCGGCCGGTGTGCTCCGCGCGCACGCCGCGCCGCGGCAACTGCCGTTTCTTCCCCAGCGCCGCGGCCGCCGAGGCGCAAGGGTTCCGGCCGTGCCTGCGTTGCCGCCCGGAGCTCGCGCCGGGCCACGCGACGGTGGACGCGAACCGCCGCCTCGCGCAGGCGGCCGCGGGGCTGATCGACGATGGCCGTCTCGGCATCGAGGCGCGGCTTCCCCAGCTCGCCGCCGCGCTCGGCGTCACGGATCGGCACCTGAGGCGCGTCTTCCGCGACGAGTTCGGCGTGGCGCCCGTCGAATACGCGCAGACGCAGCGCCTGCTCCTCGCCAAGCGCCTGCTCACCGATACCGGGCTTCCCGTGATCGAGGTCGCGCTCGCGAGCGGCTTCGCGAGCCTGCGCCGTTTCAACCATCTCTTCCGCAGCCGCTACCGCATGACGCCCGGCGATCTTCGCCGCGCCGCCCCCGCCGTGCCGCGCGACACGCTCTCGTTCGACCTCGCGTATCGGCCGCCGTACGACTGGGACTCGATGCGCGATTTCCTCGCGCGGCGCGCGATCGCCGGCGTGGAGGCGGTCGAAGGACGACGCTACCTGCGCACGGTGCGCCTCGAGCGCGAGGGCAAGCGCATCGACGGCTGGATCTCGGCCGCGCCGTCGACGAAGCCGCACGCGCTGCGCGTGACGGCGAGCGCCTCGCTCGCGGCGGCGGTCCCCGCCGTGATCGCGCGCGCGAAGCAGCTCCTCGACCTCTCGTGCCATCCCGAGGAGGTCGCGGCGACGCTGGGAACGCTCGCCGCCGCGCATCCGGGGCTGCGCCTGCCGGGCGCGTTCGACGGGTTCGAGGTCGCGGTGCGCGCGATCCTCGGCCAGCAGGTGACGGTACGCGCGGCCTCTTCGATCGCGGGCCGCTTCGCCGCGGCCTTCGGCGAGCCGATCGAGACGCCCCATGCGGCCCTCACGCGGCTTTTCCCCGCCGCGGCGCGCATCGCGGCGCTCGATCCTTCGCAGATCGCGGCAGCCGGGATCATCGCCTCGCGCGCTCGGGCGATCGCGGCGCTCGCGCGCGAGATCGTCGGCGGCGGCCTCACCCTCGATCCCGGCGCCGAGGTCGACGCGACCGTCGAGCGCCTGCGACGCATTCCGGGCATCGGACCGTGGACCGCGCAATACGTCGCCATGCGCGCGCTCGCATGGCCCGACGCGTTTCCCCATCCCGACGTCGCGGTGCTGAAGGCGATGAAGGAGAAGGACGCGCGCCGCGCCCTCGAGCGCGCCGATCGCTGGCGCCCGTGGCGCGCCTACGCCGTGCTGCACCTTTGGAAGTCCCTGGAGGAATCATGATCGCCTGGCATGCTTTCGAAACGCCCCTCGGCGCGATGGTCGCGATCGCCGAGGACGACGCGCTGTGGAGCCTCGACTTCACCGACGCGAAGTACGCCCGCGGGATCGAGCCCGGCTGGCGCGAGGATCCGCGCTCGCCCGCGCTCCTCGCATGCGCGCGGCAGGTGCGCGAGTATTTCGCGGGCCGCCGGCGTGCGTTCGACCTGCCGCTCGCGGCGCGCGGCACCGCCTTCCAGCGCCGCGTGTGGAAGGAGATCGCGCGCATCCCGTACGGGGCGACGATCACTTATGCGGAGCTTGCGGAGCGTGCCGCGGCCGCGGGCGCCGCACGCGCGGCGGGTGCCGCCACGGGCCGCAATCCGCTCGCGATCGTGGTTCCGTGCCACCGCGTGCTCGGTTCCGGCGGCTCGCTCACGGGCTATGCGGGCGGCGTGGATCGCAAGGCGCGCCTCCTCGCGCTCGAGGGCGCGATCGCGGAAGCGCTCGCGTGAGGCGGCAGGATCTCGCGCGCCTCGTCGCGCTCGCCGCGATGTGGGGCGCCTCGTTCCTCTTCCTGCGCTACGCGGTGCCCTCGATGGGCGCCGTGCTGCTGATCGAGGTGCGCGTCGCCATCGCCGGGCTCGCGCTCTTCGCCTTCGTCCTCGCGACGGGCGGAAGCATCGGATGGAAGCGGCACTGGCGCGCGTATCTCTTCGTCGGAGCCGTAGGACTCGCGGCGCCGTTCACGCTGATCGCGCAGGCGGTGCTCGTGATCGACGCCTCCACCGCAGCGATCCTCAACGCGCTCTCGCCGCTCTTCGCTTCCATCGTCGCCGCGATCTGGATCCGCGATCCGCTCACGCCGGCGAAGCTCGCGGGCATCGCGCTCTGCCTCGTGGGCACCGCGGTGCTGGTCGGATGGACGCCGGTGCCGATGAGCGGGCGCGAGCTCCTCGCCGCCTCGCTCTCGGTCGCCGCGACCGCGCTCTACGGCTACACGATCGTGTTCACGAAGGTGCGGCTGCGCGACGCGGACCCGCTCGCCACCGCGGCCGGCACGCTCCTCATGGCCGCGGCATCGATGCTTCCCTTCACGCCCGCCTCGCGCGACTTCTCCGCGATTCCCGCGGCCGCCTGGGCCGCGGCGCTCGGCCTGGCGATCGTCTCGACCACGGTCGCGTTCATCCTGTACTACCGGCTCATCGCCGACGTGGGCCCGGTGAAGGCGATCACGGTGACGCTCCTCGTGCCCGTCTTCGGGATGCTCTGGGGCGTGCTCCTGCTGGGCGAGCCGCTCACCGCCGGGCGCCTCGCCGGTTGTGCCATCATCCTCGCAGGATGCTCGCTCATCCTCGGCCTGGTGCGGATGCCCGCGCGGGCCGCGACGTGAAGCGCGAGGAGGAACCATGGCCGAAGAGCACGTTTTCGAAACCCGCCTCGCGTATCCCGCGAGCGCCGACCAGAAGCTGCCGCCGGACGCCGCGTTCTCGCGCGACAACCGCATGAGCGCGGAGGGGCATCCCGACATGCCCGGCGCGCTCCCGCCCTCGCTCGGCGGCCACGATCGCGGCTACAGCCCCGAGGACCTGCTGATCCTCTCGCTCTCCGAGTGCCACCTGCTCACCTACCTCGCGCTCGCGCAGAAGCGGGGCCTCGCGATCCGCCGCTACGAGGACCGCGCCACCGGCAAGCTCGGCAAGAACGCGAGCGGCCAGACGCAGATGGCCGAGGTGGTGCTGCATCCGCGCGTGACGGTCGCGCGCGGCGCCGACCTCGCCATGGCGCGCGACCTGCACGAGCGCGCGCACCACCACTGCTTCATCGCCAACTCCGTGAATTTCCCGGTGCGCCACGAACCGGAGATCGTCGAGGAGTGACTGCGCCATCCGGTGCGGTCAGGACGGAACCACAGATGAACACGGATGAACACAGATGGTCGGCGGCCTGTCGAATAGCCTCGTGAATTGACCGCTGGAGGTTCCCCGGCTGCCCGGGTTCGCCCCGCCTTATCCGTGTTCATCCGTGTTCATCTGTGGTTCCTCAGGTTCTTTCAAATCCCATGCCCAACCGACTAGCCAAGGAAACGAGCCCCTATCTGCGCCAGCACGCGGACAATCCCGTCGACTGGTATCCCTGGGGCGAGGAAGCGCTCGCGGAGGCGAAGCGCACCGGCAAGCCCATCCTCCTCTCGGTGGGCTATTCCGCCTGCCACTGGTGCCACGTGATGGCGCACGAGTCGTTCGAGGACGCCTCCGTCGCGAAGGTGATGAACGACCTCTTCGTGAACGTGAAGGTGGATCGCGAGGAGCGTCCCGACATCGACCAGATCTACCAGACCGCGCAGGCGATGCTCACGCAGAGGAGCGGCGGCTGGCCGCTCACGATGTTCCTCACGCCCGACCAGGTGCCGTTCTTCGGCGGCACGTACTTCCCGAAGACGCAGCGCTACGGCATGCCAGCCTTTCCCGATCTCCTCCGGCGCGTGCGCGAGTACTACGACGCGCACCCCGGGGAGATCCGCGAGCAGAAGGAGCAGCTCGCCGCCGCGCTCGCGCGCACGCAGCCCCATGCGCAGGACCGCGTCGTGGAGATGACCCGCACGCCGCTCGACCTCGCCTACGAGCAGCTCGCCGAGTCGTTCGATGCCGAAAACGGCGGCTTCCACGGCGCGCCCAAGTTCCCCCATGCGGAGACGATCGATTTCCTCCTGCGCCGCCACGCCGCGGAGCCGGACACGCCGTTCGGCAAGCGCGCGCTGGAGATGGCGACGCTCACGCTCACGCGCATGGCCGAAGGCGGGATCTACGACCAGGTGGGCGGCGGCTTCGCGCGCTACAGCGTCGATGCGGAGTGGACCATCCCGCACTTCGAGAAGATGCTCTACGACAACGCGTGGCTGCTGCGCGTCTACGCCGACGCCTGGGCGATCACGCGCGATCCGCTCTTCGCCCGCGTATGCGAGGAGACCGCCGCATGGGCGATGCGCGAGATGCAATCTCCCGAAGGCGGCTACTACTCCTCGCTCGACGCCGATTCCGAGGGCGAGGAAGGAAAGTACTACGTCTGGAGCGTGGACGAGATCCGCTCGCTCCTCGACAAGGACGAGTTCGCGGTGGCCTCGTACATCTACGGCCTCGACCGGCGCGCCCAACTTCGAGGGGGGGGCGTGGCACCTGCGCATCGTGAATCCCGCGTTCCCGCTCGAGCGCGAGGTAAGCTTGAACGAGGGGCAATCGGCGATGCTGCTCGACTCGGCGCGGGCGAAGCTCCTCGCCGCGCGCGCAAAGCGCGTGCGCCCCGGCCTCGACGACAAGGTGCTCACGTCCTGGAACGCGTTGATGATCGCCGGCATGGCGCACGCCGCGCGCGTCTTCGGCGAGCCGCTCTGGCTCGATTCGGCGCGCCGCGCGCTCGACCACGTCCGGCGCACGATGTGGCGCGAAGGCCGCCTCCTCGCCACGGCCAAGGACGGCCACGCGCATCTCGACGCCTACCTCGACGACTACGCGTACCTCCTCGCGGCCTTGATCGAGATCATGCAGGCGCAATTCCGCTCCGACGACCTCGCCTGGGCGGGCGAGCTGGGCGACGTGCTGATGGAGCGCTTCCACGATCCGCGCGACGGCGGCTTCTTCTTCACGGCCGACGACCACGAGGCGCTGATCCTGCGGCCCAAGCCCGGGCCCGACAACGCCACGCCGTCGGGCAACGCGGTGGCGGCGTGGGCGCTCAACCGCCTGGGCCTCCTCGGCGGCGAGATGCGCTTCGCCGATGCGGCGCGCGATACGGTGGCGCTTTTCTGGCCGCAGCTCGAGCGCATCCCCTCGGCGTTCGGCACGATGCTGGCGGCACTCGAGGAGCAGCTCACGCCCGCGCGCACCCTCCTCGTGACCGGAAAGCGCGCCGGGTTCGGCCCCTGGCGCGAGCTCCTCGACCCCGCCTACCTGCCTGCCGCGACGGTGCTCTTCCTCCCCTCGGAGACGACGGGCCTGCCCCCGCCGCTCGCGAAGCCGCCCACCGAGATGGTGAACGCATGGCTCTGCGAGGGGGCGACGTGCCGATCGCCGATCTCTGATCTGGAGCAATTGCGCGAAGCTGTCGGTATGGACAGAATGGCGGTCTCGCAGGATGCCCCCCCACCCCACAGGAGCCTTTCATCATGAAGAAGCTGTACACCGCGATCGCCGCCGGGGCCTTTGCGGCCGCCATCGCCGCCCCCGCATTCGCCGCCGACGAGACGGCCCTCGCGCAGAAGAGCGGCTGCCTCGCCTGCCATTCCGTGGACAAGAAGATCGTCGGCCCGGCGTACAAGGACGTCGCCGCCAAGTACCGCGCGGACAAGGGCGCCGAAGCCAAGCTCATCCAGAAGGTGGAGAAGGGCGGCTCGGGCGTCTGGGGCCAGGTGCCGATGCCGCCGAACACGCAGGTGAAGCCCGCGGACGTGAAGAAGCTGGTGGAGTGGGTCCTCTCGCTCAAGTGACGATGCGGTAGGCGCCGCTCCGGAAAGCCGGCCTCGAGCCGGCTTTTTCTTTGGCGCCAAATTGACACGCCTCCGGGGGCGTCCGCATAATGCGCGCCTCTTCGGCCCACGAGGCCGGCTTCGGAAACCGTACCAGGGAGAAACGATGAACCGCACCCATACGCTCGCCATCGCCGTGGTCGCCGCGCTCGCCCTCGCAAGCTGCGGCAAGAAGGAAGAGAGCGCGCAGAACGCGCCCGCCCAGACCGCCGCTCCCGCGGCCCCCGCCGAAGTCACCGTCACCATCGCCCACGCAGGCCCCCTCACCGGCTCCATCGCCCACCTCGGCAAGGACGACGAGAACGGCGTGCACCTCGCCATCGACCAGGCGAACGCGAAGCACCTCGTGATCGGCGGCAAGCCGGTGAAGTTCGTGATGGACAGCGAGGACGACCAGGCCGACCCGGCGACCGGCACGACCGTCGCGCAGAAGCTGGTGGACGCCAAGGTCGCCGCCGTGATCGGCCACCTCAACTCCGGCGTCGCGATTCCCGCCTCCGAGATCTACGCCAAGGCCGGCATCCCGATGATCTCCGGCTCCGCGACCAACCCGACGCTCACCGAGCGCGGCCTCAAGACCGTGTTCCGCACCGTCGGCCGCGACGACCAGCAGGGCCCGGCGATCGCCTCCTACATCGCGAGCCAGCTCAAGGCGAAGAAGGTCGCGGTCGTCGACGACAAGACCGCGTACGGCGAGGGCCTCGCCGACGAGGTGGAGAAGACGCTCAAGGGCGACAAGGTTCGCATCGTCGGCCGCTCGCACACGACCGACAAGGAGACCGACTTCCGCGCGCTCCTCACGCGCATCAAGTCCGAGCGTCCCGACGTGATCTTCCACGGCGGCATGGACGCGACCGGCGGCCCGATGCTCAAGCAGGCGCGCGAGCTCGGCATCAAGGCGACCTTCGCGTTCGGCGACGGCGCGTGCACCGACGAGATGGGCAAGCTCGCCGGGAAGGCCGCCGAAGGCATGGTGTGCTCGCAGGCGGGGCTTCCGCGCGAGGCCGCCAGCAAGGACTTCGTCGACGCGTTCACCAAGCAGTACGGCGAGATCAAGCAATACGCGCCGTACTACTACGACGCGACCAACGCGGTGATCGAGGCGATGAAGAAGGCCGACTCGACGGATCCCGCCAAGTTCGCGCCCGAGCTCTTCAACGTCTCCTTCGACGGCGCGACCGGCCACGTGCAATTCGATTCCAAGGGCGACCGCAAGGACGCCGAGATGACGATCTTCAAGATGGAGAACGGAAAGGTGACGCCGATCGCGATCGTGAAGAACGGCAAGACGTCGCCCTTCGAGGCGCCGGCCGCCGAGGCCCCCGCCGCGGCGCCCGCAGAACCGGCCAAGCAGGGAGAGGCGAAGCCCGCCGAGACGAAGAAATAACAACACGAACAAGAGAGAAGAACGAATCCGCAGCGGGCCACGCCCGCTGAATGGGCGGCACCGGAAACGGTGCCGTTTTTTTCGCGCGCGACGCGGCGGCGCGAGGCATCGTTCAATCGCCTGCGTGAGCACGCCCGCCCCTCCCCCGCTTTCGCGCAACCGCGACTACATCCTGCTGTGGAGCGGCCAGGTGGTCTCGACGCTCGGCTCGACCGCGTCGACCGTCGTCTTCCCGCTGCTCATCCTCGCCCTCACCGGCTCTCCCGGGGCCGCGGGCATCGCCGGGGCGCTGCGCGCGCTCCCGTACCTCGTGTTCAGCCTGCCGGTGGGCGCGCTCATCGACCGCTGGGACCGCAAGCGCGTGATGATCCTCTGCGACCTCGGGCGCTTCGCCGCGGTGCTCGCGATCCCGCTCGCGATCGCCTTCGATGCGCTCTCCCTTGGCTCATCTACGCGGTGACCTTCGTCGAGGGAACGCTGTTCGTGTTCTTCAACATCGCCGAGGTGGCGGCGCTCCCGCGCGTGGTCCCGTCGCTCGCAGCTCCCGCACGCCGCGGCGCAGAACGAGGCGGGCTTCGGCGCGGCGAACATCGTGGGGCCCTCGCTCGGCACCTTCCTCTTCCAGGCGTTCGGCCGCGGCTTGCCTTTCCTCGCCGACGCCCTCTCCTACGTCGCTTCGGTCGCGACGTCGCTCGTGCTCATCCGCACCCGCTTCCAGGGTGGGCGCAAGGCGCCGCGCGCGCGCAACTTGCGCGACGAGGTCGCCGAGGGCCTGCGCTGGCTCTGGAGGAAGCCGCCTGATCCGCTACATGGCCTTCCTCACCGGGGGACTCAACCTGGTCCTCGCCGCCGTGCCTCTGCTCGTCATCGTGCTCGCGAAAACGGCTCGGCGCGAGGCGACCCCGAGATCGGCATGATCTTCAGCCTCGCAGGAATCGGCGGCATCGTGGGCTCGCTCGTCGGCGGCCAGATCCAGAGGCGCTTCGCGCTTCGGCCAGGTCATCCTCGCCACGCTCGTCGCCGAGGCGGCGCTTTTTCCGCTCTACGCGGTGGCGTCGTCGTACCTACCTGCTCGCGGCGATCACGGGCGCAAGCGCGCTCCTCGGGCCCGATCTACAACGTCGTGCAGTTCAGCTACCGCCTCTCGATCATCCCCGACCCGCTGCAGGGCCGCGTGAACAGCGTCTTCCGCCTGCTCGCCTTCGGCTTCATCCCGCTCGGTGCCGCGCTCTCGGGCTTGCTCATCGAGCGGCTGGGCGTCGTGAGCACGGTCGTGGCGTTCGAGGCGGTGCTCCTCGTCCTCGCCACGGCCACGATCGCGAACCGCCACGTGCGCGATGCGGCCGCGATCGGCCGCGCGACGGCTTCCTGACATAGAATCCGGCGATGGACACCTTCCTGCAGCAGGTCGTCAACGGCCTCACGCTGGGTTGCGTCTACGCCGTCGTGGCGCTCGGCTACACGATGGTCTACGGCATCATCCAGCTCATCAATTTCGCCCACGGCGAGATCGTGATGATCGGCTGCATGGTGGCCTTCTCGGTGATCGTCGCACTCGCGCCCACGGGCCTGCCGCCGCTCGCGATCATGGGCGCAGGCACCCTCGCCGCCATCCCGGTATGCATGGCCGTGAACTACGTCGTCGAGCGTGTCGCGTACCGGCCGCTGAGGAACGCCCCGCGCCTGGCACCCCTCATCACCGCGATCGGCGTCTCGATCGTGCTGCAGCACCTGGCACTGCTCGTCTGGAGTCGCAACATCATCGCCTTCCCGCAGATCATCGACCTCAAGCTCTATCACTTCGGCCATTCGGCGACGGCCGCGACGATCTCCAACATGCAGCTCGCGATCATCGGCACGTCGATCGCGATGATGGCGGGCCTGCTCGCGCTCGTATACCGCACGCGCATCGGGATCGCGATGCGCGCGACCTCGCAGAACGCGCACGTGGCCGGCCTCATGGGCGTGGACGTGAACCACGTGATCTCCTTCACCTTCGTGGTGGGCGCCGCCCTCGGCGCCGTGGCGGGCGTCATGGTGGGAACCTATTACGGCATCGCGCACTACCAGATGGGATTCCTGCTGGGGCTCAAGGCGTTCTCCGCGGCGGTGCTGGGCGGCATCGGCAACCTCCCCGGCGCGGTGCTCGGCGGCATCCTGATGGGCCTCATCGAGGCGCTCGGCACGGGCTACGTCGGCGACTGGACCAACGTGTGCACCCTCCATCACTTCCTGCCGGGCTTCGCGGGCGTGTGCGCCGCGAGCCCCGAGTCGAGCCTCTTCGGCAGCAACTACAAGGACGTGTACGCGTTCATCGTGCTGATCCTGGTCCTCGTCTTCCGGCCCTCGGGGCTGCTCGGCGAGCGCGTCGGCGACCGGGCGTGATCGTGCGTTAGGGAGTCATTCGTGCAAAAGGCTTGGGAACCACAGATGAACACGGATCAACACAGAGGACCACGACGAAATCAACCGACTGTCTGAAAGGGTAATAGGGGCGGCGCAGAGGGTCAGCTCGGTACTCGGATGCGGGTTCCTGGAGAAGGTCTATGAAAACGCGCTTGCGCTCGAGCTTCGAAGAAGGGGCTTGGCGGTGGAGCAGCAAAGGGGTCTGGCGGTCAGGTATCACAATGAGATCGTTGGGGAGTACTTCGCTGACCTCGTGGTGAACAACCGATTGATCGTCGAATTGAAGGCGGTAGGAGCGCTCGACTCCATTCATGACGCCCAGTGCATCAATTACCTTCGCGCGAGCGGATATCGGCTATGCCTCCTGATGAACTTCGCCCGCCCTCGCCTCCTTGTTCGCCGGATCATCAACGGCTGAACATGCACCAGCCATCTGTGTTCATCTGTGTTCATCTGTGGTTCCCATGATTTTCGGAGCCACGGGCACCTTGTCCGAGATTCGCAAGCACCCGATGTCCAGGTGGCTCGGCCTGGCGCTGGTCGTCGCGGCCCTCCTCGTGCTGCCGTTCGCGCTGGCTTCCGTGGGCACGGCATGGGTGCGCATCACCAACTTCGCGATCCTCTTCGCGATGCTTGCGCTGGGGCTCAACATCGTCGTGGGATTCGCGGGGCTGCTGGACCTGGGCTACATCGCGTTCTACGCCGTGGGCGCCTATGTGTACGCGCTCCTCGCCTCGCCGCAATTCGACATCCACTGGCCGTGGTGGGCGATCCTGCCGATCGGCGCCGCGGTCGCCTGCTTCTTCGGTGTGCTGCTCGGCACGCCGACGCTCAAGCTGCGCGGCGACTACCTCGCCATCGTGACGCTGGGCTTCGGCGAGATCATCCGCATCTTCTTGAACAACCTGTCGGATCCGTTCAACCTCACCAACGGGCCGAAGGGGATCTGGTCCATCGATTCGGTGCATTTCATGGGCATCCACTTCGGCAGCCCCAGCCATTTCGCCGGCCTCGATTTCTCGGGGACCATCAAGTACTACTACTTCCTCCTCGTGATCCTCGTCCTCGTGATCGTCGTGAACCTGCGCCTGCAGGATTCGCGCATCGGCCGCGCGTGGGAGGCGATCCGCGAGGACGAGCTCGCCGCGCGCTCCATGGGCATCAACACGCGCAACATGAAGCTTCTCGCCTTCGCCATGGGCGCCTCGTTCGGCGGCGTCGCGGGCGGCATGTTCTCGGCGATCCAGAACTTCATCAGCCCCGAGAGCTTCGTCCTCACGCAGAGCGTGATGGTGCTCTCCATGGTGGTGCTGGGCGGCATGGGCAACGTCTGGGGCGTGGTCCTCGGCGCGATCCTCCTCACGTTCGTCCCCGAGGTGCTGCGCTACACCGTGCAGCCGGTGCAGGCCTGGCTCTTCGGCCGGACGATCATCGACCCGGAGGTGATCCGGATGCTCCTCTTCGGGCTCACGATGGTGGTGATGATGCTGTTCCGTCCCGCCGGCCTCCTGCCTTCGGCGGTGCGCAAGCGCGAGCTGTCGGTTGCGGAAGATGTCGACTGAGCCGGGCACGATTGCGGCCTTTGCGGCGCCGATCCTCGAGGTCGAGCGCATCGGCAAGCGCTTCGGCGGCCTCACGGCGCTCTCGGACGTCGCGTTCACCATCGGCGAAGGCGAGATCTACGGCCTCATCGGGCCGAACGGCGCGGGGAAGACCACGCTCTTCAACGTCCTCACCGGGATCTACCGCCAGGACGAAGGGAGCATCCGCTTCCGCGGCGCGTTGCTGCGCGACCCGACACCGGACCGGATCGCGAAGCTCGGCATCGCACGCACGTTCCAGAACATCCGCCTCTTCGCGAACCTCTCCGCCGTCGAGAACGTGATGATCGGCCGGCACGTGCGCACGCGCGCGGGCGTGGTGGGCGCGATCCTGCGCGACCGGCGCACGCGCGAGGAGGAATCCGCGATCGAGCGGCGCGCCCACGAGCTCCTGCGATATGTCGGCATCGCGCAGCGCGGCAACGAGCTCGCGCGCCATCTCTCCTACGGCGACCAGCGGCGGCTCGAGATCGCGCGGGCGCTCGCCACGGATCCCCGCCTCCTCGCGCTCGACGAGCCCGCCGCCGGCATGAACGCCACGGAGAAGGCGGAGCTCAGGAAGCTCCTCGAAGCGATCCGCGCCGACGGCATCACGATCCTCATCATCGAGCACGACGTGCGGCTGGTGATGGGCCTGTGCGACCGCGTGCTCGTGCTCGACTACGGCCGCAAGATCGCCGAGGGCGTCCCGAAGGCGATCCAGAAGGACCCGCGCGTGATCGCCGCCTACCTCGGCACGCCGCGCGAGGAAGCCGGGGCGTGACGCTCCTCTCGCTCGAGAAGCTGCAGGTCGCGTACGGCGGCATCCGCGCCGTGAAAGGCATCGATCTCGCGGTGGAAAGCGGCGAGACGGTGTGCCTGATCGGGGCGAACGGCGCCGGCAAGACCACCACGCTGCGCGCGATCACCGGCCTCGTGCGCGCCGCGGGCGGCGCCGTGCGCTATGCGGGCGAGGACATCGGGCGGTTGCGCGTGCACGAGATCGCGCGGCGCGGCCTCGCCATGGTCCCCGAGGGACGCGGCGTCTTCCCGCAGCTCACCATCGAGGAGAACCTCGCGATGGGCGCTTACGCGCGCAAGGACCGCACCGCGGTGCGCGCGGATCTCGACCATGCGTTCCGGCTCTTCCCGCGCCTGGCCGAGCGCCGCAGGCAGACCGCGGGGACGCTTTCCGGCGGCGAGCAGCAGATGCTCGCGATCGCCCGCGCGCTCATGAGCCGGCCCAGGCTCCTCCTCCTCGACGAGCCGAGCATGGGCCTGGCACCCCTCATGGTGGAAAAGATATTCGAGGTGATCCGGACCATCGCCGCCGAGGGCGTGACGCTCCTCCTCGTGGAGCAGAACGCCCGCCTCGCGCTGGAAACGAGCCACCGCGGCTACGTCCTGGATGGCGGCCTGGTCACGCTCTCCGGCCCCGCGCGCTCCCTCCTCGACGATCCGCGGGTGAGGGAGGCATACCTGGGCGAGTAGCGCAGCCTCTTCCGCATGCCACTGGCAAATTTCTTTCTCGTCGCCTCGATTCCGGGAAAACCATCCGTGTTCATCCGTGCTCATCCGTGGTTGATCCATGACTCTTAGCAAGGAAGAGCTGGCGGAGCTCCGGCGCGCGAAGGAGACGCTCGAGAACCCGGGCATCGCCGCGAAGCTCTCCGCGCTCGCCGGCTCGCCCGTCGAGAAGGGCATGAAAATGCTGCCCTCGAGCTGGCAGTCGACGGTGCACGAGGCGACGCAGGCCGCGCTCACGAAGGCGCTCGGGGTCGCGGTGAAGTCGCTCGGCTCGCGCCGCTCCGCCGTGCCGAGGGACCGCCTGCACCGCCTCGCCGCGGCGATCTCGGGCGCCGCGGGCGGTGCGTTCGGCCTGCCCGCGCTCGCGATCGAGCTTCCCGTCTCCACCACGCTCATGCTGCGCTCGATCGCCGACATCGCCTCGGCGCACGGCGAGGATCCGCGCGAGCTGGACACGCGGCTCGCCTGCCTCACGGTCTTCGCGCTCGGCAGCACCAGGGAAGCGCGCGACGATCCCGCGGAGTCGGGCTATTTCGCCGTGCGCTCGGCACTCGCCGCAGCGGTGACGGAGGCCTCGAAGCACCTCGCGCAGAAGGGGCTCGCGAAAGGAAGCGCGCCGGCGCTCGTGCGGCTCGTCGCGCTCATCGGCGCGCGCTTCGGCATCGTCGTCTCGGAGAAGGCGGCCGCGCAGGCGGTGCCGATCCTCGGCGCCGCGGGCGGCGCGTTCATCAACACCGTCTTCATCGGCCATTACCAGGAGATGGCGCGCGGCCACTTCACCGTCCGCCGCCTCGAGCGCCGGCACGGCACCGACGCCGTGCGGGACGCCTACGACCGTCTCTGAGCCGAGAGCTTCATTCCGGGTTTCCGGCGGCCTTGCCTGCCTCGATCGGCGTCCATCGGCGGTTATCGGCCGATCCAAAGCCTTCCTGTTTTTGCCGTCACGGATAGCCGGCCACACCCGGTCCGCGATCGGGCAGCGGAATGAATTCGCTCTCCCCGGGCACCGGCACGAAGCGCCCCGCCTTCCAGTCGGCCGCCGCCTCGCGGATGCGCTCCTCGCGGCTCGAGACGAAGTTCCACCAGACGAAGCGCGGGCCGTCGAGGGCTGCGCCGCCGAAGATCATGAAGCGCGCGCCCGCATGGCTCGCGACGAGCACCTCGACGCCCGCCTCGAACACGAGCATCTCGCCCTGTCGATGCGTACGGCCCGCGACCTCGACGACGCCGTCGACGACGTAGAGGCCGCGCTCGTCGGGGTCCGACGGCAGCGCCATGCGCCGTCCCGCCGTGAGCCGGACGTCGGCGTAGAAGGTCGGCGAAAGGGTGGCGACCGGCGAGGACAGGCCGAGGAGGTCGCCCAGCAGGACGCGGATCGTGACGCCGTTGTCCTCGATCATCGGAAGCCCCTCGTGGTGCGCGAAGGCCGGCTCGCACTCCTCTTCCTTGCGCGGTAATCCCACCCACACCTGGATCCCCGAAAGCGCAGGACCCGCGGCGCGCAGCTCCGGCGGCGTGCGCTCGGAGTGCGCGATGCCGCGCCCGGCGATCATCCAGTTCACCTCGCCCGGCCGGATCGGCTGCAGGTTGCCGAGGCTGTCGCGATGCAGGATCTCGCCCTCGAAGAGGTAGGTCACGGTCGCGAGCCCGATGTGCGGATGGGGTCGCACGTCGAGGCCGTGTCCCGGGGCGAGCCGCACCGGCCCCATGTGGTCGAAGAACACGAAGGGCCCGACGCTGCGGCATTCGTGCGAGGGAAGGGCGCGTCGCACCTGGAAGCCGTCGCCCAGGTCGCGCACGCGGGGAACGATGTGGAGTGCAGGCATTTTGCTAGGATGCGCGGTTTCGGCGGTTCCCTACAGGAGGAGCGATGGCGGCGTACATTCTTGCGGAGATCGAGGTCACCAACCCCGAAGGCTACAAGGAATACACGAAACACGTTCCCGCTACGATCGCGAAGTACGGCGGCCGGTTCCTGATCCGGGGCGGCGCGTCCGAGGCGCTCGAAGGCGAATGGTCCCGGCGGCGGCGCGTGCTGCTCGAGTTTCCCAGCATGGAGGCGGCGCGCAACTGGTGGAATTCGCCGGATTACGAGAAACCCAGGGCGATGCGCCAGGCGGCGAGCCAGGGGCGCCTGCTCCTCCTGGAGGGCGCGCCTACGTAGCAGGGTCGCGGTCGGTATCGGCGATGCGCAACTGGTGGAAGATGCGGTGCACGATCGGCGCGAAGATGATCGCCGCGATGCCGAGCACCGCGAATCCCGAATAGATCGCGTAGATGCCCGCGAAGAGCTTGCCGGCGGCGGTTTGCGGATTGTGCACCGGCCCCATCCCCGAGAGGATCATCGACGCATTGAGGAATGCGTCGAGCGGCGCGAGCTGCTCGAACGCCATGTAGCCCGCCATGCCGATGGCGAGCGAGAGAACGATGAGCAGCAGGCCGAAGCGGCCCGCGGTGAGCATGCGTCGCCGGTGGGTGGTCCGCGAAGCGAGCGGCGGCACGTAGCGGTATTGCTGTTTCATTCCTGTGCTCCCGACCAATCGCGTGGAGGCGAGAGCACCCCTGCGAGCCGCGCCTCGGGCGTTCCCGGTCGCGGCTTCCAATCGTAGCGCCATTTCACCGCCGGCGGCAGCGACATCAGGATCGATTCCGCGCGGCCGCCCGATTGCAGGCCGAAGAGCGTGCCGCGGTCCCACACCAGGTTGAACTCCACGTAGCGCCCGCGCCGGTACGCCTGGAAATCGCGCTCGCGCTCGCCGTACTTCGCGTCGCGGCGCCGTTCCACGATCGGCACATATGCGGGCAGGAACGCGTCGCCCACCGCGCGCATCGCCTCGAAGCTCCTCTCGAAGCCGAGCTCGTTGAAGTCGTCGAAGAAAGTGCCGCCGATTCCGCGCGGCTCGCCGCGATGCTTCAGGAAGAAATACTCGTCGCAAGCCTTCTTGAAGCGCGCGTGCAGCCCGGGGAACGGCGCCAGCGCGTCGCGATTCGCGCGATGGAAGTGGACGCAATCCTCGTCGAACGCATAGTAGGGCGTGAGGTCCATGCCGCCGCCGAACCACCACGTCTCGCCCGCGGCGAAGAAGCGCACGTTCATGTGCACCGTCGGCACGTAGGGATTGCGCGGATGCAGGACGAGCGAGACGCCCATCGCCTCCCACGGCTGTCCGGCGATCTGCGCGCGGTGTCCCGTGGCCGAGGGCGGAAGCTTGGTACCGCTCACGTGCGAGAAGCCGACGCCGCCGCGTTCCAGCAGGTTTCCCTCCTCGAGGATGCGCGAGATTCCGCCGCCGCCTTCCGGACGCTTCCATTCGTCGCGCAGGAAAGGCTTGCCGTCGAGCGCCTCGAATCTCTCCACGATGCGCCGCTGGAGGTCGAGCAGGTATTCGCGAACCGAGGACGTTTCCACCCGGATCACCTCCGCTCGAACGCGCGGTGGCCGATGTCCTTGCGGAACTGCATGCCGTCGAAGCGGATCTTCTCGGCCACCTGGTAGGCGCGCTCCGCGGCGATCTTCACCTTGTCGCCGAGCGCGGTGACGCACAGCACGCGCCCGCCGCTCGTGACGACGCGCCCGCCCTTCTGCTCGGTGCCCGCGTGGAAGACGTGGAAATCCTCCTCGTCCTTCGGCAGGCCGTGGATCTCGTCGCCCTTGCGCGGCGAGTCGGGATAGCCGGCCGCGGCGAGCACGATCCCCAGCGCGGCACGCCGGTCCCACTGCGCCTCGGCCGAATCGAGCGTGCCGTCGATGCCGTGCTCGACCAGCTCGAAGAAGTCGCTCTTCAGGCGCATGAGGATCGGCTGCGTCTCCGGGTCGCCGAGGCGGCAGTTGAACTCCACGACGCGCGGCACGCCCTCGCGGTCGATCATGAGTCCCGCGTAGAGAAAGCCCACGTACGGAATGCCGTCCGCGGCCATCGCCTTCACCGTCGGGTTCACGATCTCGTGCATCACGCGATGATGCACCTCCGGCGTCACGACGGGTGCGGGCGAATAGGCGCCCATGCCGCCCGTATTGGGGCCGCGGTCGCCGTCGAAGATGCGCTTGTGGTCCTGGCTCGAGGCGAGCGGCAGCACGTTCTTGCCGTCCACCATCACGATGAAGCTCGCCTCCTCGCCTTCGAGGAACTCCTCGATCACGACGCGGTGCCCGGCCTCGCCGAGCTTCCTCCCCCCGAGCATCATGTCGATCGCGTCGTGCGCCTGCGCGGGCGTGGTCGCGACGACCACTCCCTTCCCGGCGGCGAGCCCATCGGCCTTGATCACGATCGGGATCGCGTTCGCCTCGACGTGCTCGTGGGCCGATTCCGCCTCGATGAAGGTCGCGTGCCGTGCGGTGGGAATGCGGTGGCGCTCCATGAAGCGCTTGGCGAAATCCTTGGACGACTCGAGCTGCGCCGCCTCCTTCGTGGGGCCGAAGATGCGCAGCCCCTGGTCGAGGAACGCGTCCACGGCGCCCGCGGCGAGCGGCGCCTCGGGGCCGACCACCGTCGCATGGACCTCCTCCTTCCCGGCGAAGCGGACCAGCTCGGGGATCGACGAGATCGCGACGTTGAAGACCCCATCCTCGCGCGCGGTGCCGGCGTTGCCGGGCGCGACGTAGACGCGCGAGACCCGGGGCGACTGCGCGAGGCGCCATGCCATCGCGTGCTCGCGGCCGCCGGAACCGATCACGAGGAGCTTCAATGCCGGAAGTGCCGCATCCCGGTGAACACCATCGCGATGCCGTGCTCGTCCGCGGCCTCGATCACCTCGTCGTCGCGCACGCTTCCGCCGGGCTGGATCACGGCGCTCGCGCCCGCCTTCGCCACGACGTCGAGGCCGTCGCGGAAGGGAAAGAACGCGTCGGAGGCGGCCACCGAGCGGCGCAGGCTGAGGCCCGCGTTCTTCGCCTTGATCGAGGCGATGCGCGTGGAATCGACGCGGCTCATCTGTCCCGCGCCCACGCCCAGCGTGCGGCCGTCCCTGCAGAAGACGATCGCGTTCGACTTCACGAAGCGTGCGACGCGGAAGGCGAAGAGCATGTCGTTCTTCTGCGCCTGCGTGGGCGCGCGCTTCGTCACCACGCGCATTTCGGCGACGTCGAACTCGTCGGGCGTCTGCGCGAGGAGGCCGCCGCCCACGCGCTTGAGCTCGAGCCGATTCACGCCCTTCTCGGGCCGGATCTGGAGCAGCCGCACGTTCTTCTTCGCCGCGAAGAGCCTGCGCGCCGCAGCATCGTAGGAAGGCGCGATCACCACCTCGACGAACTGCCCGCCGAGCGCCTCCGCCGTCGCGCCATCCACCGGCCGGTTGAAGGCGATGATGCCGCCGAAGGCCGAGGTGGGGTCGGTGAGGAAGGCGTTGCGGTAGGCCGCGAGCGGCGTTTCCGCCACCGCGACCCCGCACGGATTCGCGTGCTTGATGATGACGCACGCGGGAACGTCGAACGTACGGCAGCATTCCCATGCCGCGTCGGCATCGGCGATATTGTTGTAGCTGAGCTCCTTGCCCTGCACCTGGCGGAAGGTCGCGAGCGTGCCCGGCGGCGGGTCGCGCTCGACGTAGAACGCCGCCGACTGGTGCGGATTCTCGCCGTAGCGAAGCGCCTGGGCGAGGCGGAACTGGAAGTTCAACCGGTCGGGAAATTCCCGGGGCGCTCCCTTCGCGTCGCGCGCCGTGAGCCAGTTGGAGATCATGCCGTCGTATTCGGCGGTGTGGCTGAAGGCCTTCGCGGCGAGGGCGTAGCGGTCCTCGAGGTCGAGGGCGCCGCCGGCGGCGTTCATCTTCCCGGCGAGCGCGGCGTAATCGGCGGGATCGGTCACGACCGCGACGAACGCGTGGTTCTTCGCCGCGGCGCGCAGCATCGCGGGCCCGCCGATGTCGACGTTCTCGATCGCCTCTTGCATCGTGCACCCGGGCTTCGCGACCGTCCTGGCGAACGGATAGAGGTTCACCACGACCATGTCGATGGGCGCGATGCCGTGCTCCTCCATCGAGCGCACGTGGTCGGGATGGTCGCGGCGCGCGAGGATGCCGCCGTGGATCTTCGGATGCAGCGTCTTCACGCGGCCTTCCATCATCTCGGGGAAGCCGGTGTATTCGCCCACTTCGGTGACGACGACGCCGTTGAGCCGGAGCAGCTGCGCCGTGCCGCCCGTGGAGAGGATCTCCACGCCGTGCTTGAGCAGCGCCTTCGCCAAATCGACGATGCCGCCCTTGTCGGAGACGCTGAGGAGCGCGCGGCGGATCTTGACGGGCGAGGACATGGGAGCGCTTGCGCTCCCGTCAGTCCAGCCCGTGCTGCTGCAGCTTCTTGCGCAGCGTATTGCGGTTCAGGCCCAGCAGCTCCGCAGCGCGCGTCTGGTTGCCCTGCGCCTGGAACATCACGACCTCGAGCATCGGCCGCTCGACCGCGCACACGACCATCTCGTAGATGCCGGTGCACTTCTCGCCGTCCAGGTCCTTGAAGTACTGCCTCATCAGCTTGCGCACCGTGGAGGCAAGCTCGGTCTCGCGCGCGGTCGCTTCGGCTTTCGCGACGTACCTGTGTTTACGCTGCAAGGGCGACCTCTTCGTCGTATTCGAGGCGCGGCGAGTGCGCGATGAGCTCGTCGAAGAACCGCTCCACGGCGGCGAGCTGCATCTCGGCGGTCTCGAGGGTGTTCATGCGGGCGCGGAACACGGCGGAATTCTTGAGTCCCTTCGTGTACCAACCGATGTGCTTGCGCGCCACCCGCACGCCGCGCTCGACGCCGTAGAAGGCATACAGGTCGTGCAGGTGGCCGACCAGCACCTCGCGGATCTCCGCCACGCCGGGCGCAGGCAGCACGCTCCCGGTCTGCAGGAAATGCTCGATCTCGCGGAAGATCCAGGGACGGCCCTGCGCGGCGCGCCCGATCATGATCGCGTCCGCGCCGGTCTGCTCGAGCACCTGCTTCGCCTTCTGCGGCGTCGTGATGTCGCCGTTGGCGACCACGGGGATGCGCACCGATTCCTTCACCGCGCGGATCGTCTCGTATTCCGCTTCGCCCGTGTACATGTCGGCGCGCGTGCGCCCGTGGATGGCGAGCGACTGGATGCCGTTCTCCTCGGCGATGCGCGCGATCGCGAGGGCGTTGCGGTTGTCGCGGTTCCAGCCGGTGCGGATCTTGAGCGTCACCGGCACGTCCACCGCCTCGACGACGGCGCGGACGATGCGCGCGACCAGCGGCTCGTCCTGGAGGAGCGCGCTCCCCGCGTAGACGTTGCAGATCTTCTTGGCGGGGCAGCCCATGTTGATGTCGACGATGTCCGCGCCCTTGTCCACGTTGTAGCGCGCGGCCTCGGCCATCATCGCCGGATCGGCGCCCGCGATCTGGATCACCTTCGGCTCAACCTCGCCCTCGTGGTTGCCGCGGCGGATGGTCTTCTCCGAGCCCCACAGCAGCGAGTTGGACGCGACCATCTCGGAGACGGCCATGCCCGCGCCCATGCGCTTGCAAAGGCTGCGGAAAGGACGGTCGGTCACGCCCGCCATGGGCGCGACGACGAGACGGTTCTTGAGGGTGACGGAGCCGATCTTCACGTTCTGTGCCGTGTCTTCCTTCCCGTTTCCGGCGACACGCGCTCCACGGAAAAGGCGCTCATTTTATACGCTTGCGCATCGGGAAGGGTAAGTGAATTTTCGCACACGTGATCGCGGCGGCGGCGCCGGAAAAAAAGTCAAGGGAGGATTGCGCACGCGCAAGCTTCTCCTGCCGAACAAGAACCGTGCCGCGCGCCCGCCTCACTTTCCGTAGCCGCCGCCGCCCGGTGTCTCGATCACGAAGACGTCTCCGGGACCGACGTCCGTCTCGTCGGCGTAGGAAAGCTCCACGCGCGATCCGTCCGCGCGCTCGACCCAGTTGCGCCCCACGTCGCCCGGCTCGCCGCCCGCCATTCCGTACGGCGGAATGCGCCGGTGCCCCGCGAGGATCGCCGCGGTCATGGGCTCGAGGAAGCGCACGCGCCGCGTGGCGCCGTTGCCGCCGCGCCATTTGCCGCGGCCGCCGCTTCCGCGCCGGATCTCGTGCGCGTCGATCCTCACCGGGAAGCGCCACTCGAGCACTTCGGGATCGGTGAGGCGCGAGTTGGTCATGTGCGACTGCACCGTATCGGTGCCGGCGAAGCCCGGGCCCGCACCGGTACCGCCCGAGATCGTCTCGTAGTACTGGTGGCGGTCGTTGCCGAAGGTGAAGTTGTTCATCGTGCCGCAGGAGGCCGCCATCACGCCGAGCGCCCCGTAGAGCGCGTCGGTGAGGCACTGCGAGGTCTCGACGTTGCCCGCGACGGTCGCCGCCGGCGCCCTGGGATTGAGCATCGAGCCCTCGGGAATCACGATCGTGAGCGGCTTGAGGCACCCGGCATTGAGAGGGATGTCGTCGTCGACGAGCGAGCGGAAGACGTAGAGAACGGCGGCGTAGACCACGGCCGAAGGGGCGTTGAAGTTGCTCTCGAGCTGCGCGCTGGTGCCGGTGAAGTCGATGGCGGCGCTGCGCCGGTCCGCGCCGATGGCGATCTTCACGCGGATCACCGCGCCGTTGTCCATCTCGTAGGCGAACTCGCCGTCCTTCAGCACGCCGATCACGCGCCGCACGCATTCCTCGGCGTTGTCCTGCACGTGCTTCATGTACGCCTTCACCACGTCGAGGCCGAAGTGCTCCACCATGCGCCTGAGCTCCTGGACCCCCTTCTCGTTGGCGGCGACCTGGGCGCGCAGGTCCGCGAGGTTCTGGTCGGGATTTCGCGCCGGGTAGCGCGCCCCGCGAAAGGAGCTTGCGGATCTCGGCCTCGCGCATGCGGCCGTCCTCGACCAGCTTCACGTTGTCGAGCAGCACGCCTTCCTCTTCCACGGTCTTCGAGAAGGGCGGCATGGAGCCGGGCGTGATGCCACCGATGTCGGCGTGGTGGCCGCGCGAGCCGACGTAAAAGATCGGGGCGGATCCCGATTCCTGCGCGCGCTGCCCGCCGGGACCGCCCCGCCCCGCGAGACCGGGGTCCGTCCCCATTTTCGACTCGAGATAGACGGGCGTGATCACGGTGACGTCGGGAAGGTGCGTGCCGCCGTTGTACGGATCGTTCAGCACGTAGACGTCGCCGGGGCGCATCGTGCCGCGGTTCCTCGCGATCACGGTCCTGATGCTCTCGCCCATGGAGCCCAGGTGCACCGGCATGTGCGGCGCGTTGGCGATGAGGTTGCCCTCGGAATCGAAGAGCGCGCAGGAGAAGTCGAGCCGCTCCTTGATGTTCACCGAGTAGGCGGTCTGCGCGAGCCGCACGCCCATCTGCTCGGCGATCGACATGAAGAGGTTGTTGAAAACCTCGAGCATCACGGGATCGGCCGCGGTGCCGAGCGCATAGCGCGCCTCGCGCGGCACGACGCGCTCGAGCACCAGGTCGCCGCCCGCCGCGATGCGCGCTTCCCATCCCGGCTCGACCACGGTGGTGGCGTTGCGCTCGGCGACGATCGCCGGGCCCGCGATCCGCGCCCCGGCCGCGAGGGTCTCGCGCGAATACACCGCCGCGCGGTGCACCGCGCCGCCGCTGTGCATTTCGACGTGCTCCACCGGGCGCGCGTCGCTCGATCCGTGCGGCGCCTGCGTGCGCTCGCCCGCGTCGGCGCAAGCGCCCCCGCCCACCGCTTCCACCGAGACCGCCTCCACCACGAGCGCGCGCCCCGGCATGAGGAAGCTGAAGCGCCGGGCGTAGAGCCGCTCGAACTCCGCGCGCATCGCCTCGATCCCGCCGAGCGGCACGGCGAGCGAGGTATCCGTCCCCTCGTATTTGAGGTGCACGCGCTTTTCCAGTCGCGAGAGCGTCGCGCCCTGCGACTCGAGCTCGCCCACCGCCTGCTCGCCCAGGCGCGTCGATTTCTCCACGACATCGTCGAGCGCGCCGTCGAGGCGGCGCTCCACCGCCTCCTCGCGCAGCGCCCGCACCTCGGCGAGCCCCATGCCGTAGGCGGAGAGCACGCCCGCGAAGGGATGGATGTAGACGCGCTTCATGCCGAGCTCGTCGGCGACGAGGCACGCGTGCTGGCCGCCGGCGCCGCCGAAGCAGGCGAGCGTGTACTCGGTCACGTCGTGGCCGCGCTGCACCGAGATGAACTTGATCGCGTTCGCCATGTTCGCGACCGCCACGCGCAGGAACCCTTCGGCGACCGCGACGGCGCCCTGCGGCCGCCCGGTCGCGCGCGAGATCTCCCCGGCGAGGCGTGCGAACTCGCGCTTCACGAGCTCGGCGTCGAGCGGCTGGTTGCCCATCGGCCCGAAGACGTGCGGGAAGAACGCGGGCTGGATCTTCCCGAGCATCACGTTGCAGTCGGTCACCGTGAGCGGGCCGCCGCGGCGATAGCACGCCGGCCCCGGATTCGCGCCCGCGGAATCGGGGCCCACGCGCTGGCGCTGGCCGTCGAAGTGCAGGATGGAGCCGCCGCCCGCCGCGATCGTGTGGATCGACATCATCGGCGCGCGCATGCGCACTCCGGCGACCAGCGTGTCGAACTCGCGCTCGAGCTCGCCCGCGTAGTGCGAGACGTCCGTGGAGGTGCCGCCCATGTCGAAGCCGATCACCTTGTCGAAGCCCGCCGCCGCCGAGGTCGCGACCATGCCGACGATGCCGCCCGCGGGCCCCGAGAGGATCGAGTCCTTGCCCTGGAAGCGCAGCGCGTCGGTGAGGCCGCCGTTCGACTGCATGAACATGAGGCGCGGTCGCCTTCGCTCGACGGACGACGAGCTCTGCCCCCCCAATTCGGCCGCCACCTGGCTCACATAGCGGCGCAGGATCGGCGAGAGGTAGGCGTCGACCACCGTCGTGTCGCCGCGCGACACCACCTTCATGAGCGGGCTCACGACGTGCGAGACCGAGATTTGCCCGAAGCCCGCCTCGCGCGCGAGCGCGGCGACGCGCGCCTCGTGCGCGGGATAGCGGTAGCCATGCAGGAACACGATCGCGACGCAGTCGTAGCCCTCGGCGCGCGCGGCGGCGAGGGACGTCCGCGCCGCGCCCTCGTCGAGCGGCTTCACCACCTCGCCATGCGCGCCCATGCGCTCGTCCACCTCGACCACCTTCGAATAGAGCATCTCCGGCAGCCGGATGTGGCGATCGAAGATGCGCGGGCGGTTCTGGTAGGCGATGCGCAGCTGGTCGCGGAATCCCTTCGTGATGAAGAGCACGGTGCGCTCGCCCTTCCTCTCGAGGAGCGCGTTGGTCGCGACCGTGGTGCCCATCTTCACCGCCTCGATGCGGTCCACGGGGATCGGCTCGTCGACGCCCACGCCGAGCAGGTGCCGGATACCTGCGATCGCGGCATCGCGGTAGCGCTCCGGATTCTCCGACAGGAGCTTGTGGGTCACGAGCTCGCCATCGGGCTTGCGCGCCACGATGTCCGTGAACGTGCCGCCCCGGTCGATCCAGAACTGCCAGCCCGCCTTGTCTGCGTTCATCCGCGTTTCATCCGCGCTCATCCGCGTTCCGAAGGTTCCGGCCCGCATCGCCCCCCGACGCCGGAGCCGATCATTTTGACACGCGCATGACCGTTTGCTAGCTTGCAGGACCCACCCCGGAGAACTCCCCCATGAAGATCGCGCACGCCCTCGCCGCCCTTTGCGCCGGCGCCTTCTGCGCCGCCGCTTCGGCGCAGGTGAAGTGGGACATGCCCACGCCCTACCCGGCCACCAATTTCCACACCGAGAACATCATGCAGTTCGTCGCCGACATCGGGAAGGCGACGCACGGCAAGCTCAGGATCACCGTCCACCCCAATGCCTCGCTCTTCAAGGCGAACGAGATCAAGCGCGCGGTGCAGGGGGGCGAGGCGCAGATCGGCGAGATCCTCATCTCCGGATACTCCAACGAGGACCCGGTCTACGGCGTCGATTCCGTGCCGTTCCTCGCCACGAGCTACCCGCAGGCGGAGAAGTTGTGGAAGGCCTCGAGGCCGGCGATCGAGGAGCGCTTCGCGAAGCAGGGCCTCATGGTGCTCTACGCGGTGCCGTGGCCGCCCCAGGGCATCTACTCGACGAAGCCCATCGACTCCATGGCCGACATGAAGGGCCTCAAGATGCGCGCGTACAACCCGTACACCTCGCGCATCGCCGAGCTCGCCGGAGCGCAGCCCGTGACCATCCAGGTCGCCGAGCTCGCGCAGGCGATGGCCACGGGCGCCGTCAACGCGAACATCACGTCGGGCGCCACCGGGTACGACACCAAGGCCTGGGAGGTGGTGAAGTACTACTACGACACGCAGGCGTGGATCCCGAAGAACATCGTGTTCGCGAGCAGGAAGGCCTTCGACGCGCTGGACAAGCCCGAGCAGAAGGCGGTGCTCGCTGCCGCGAAGGCCGCCGAGGCACGCGGCTGGAAGATCTCGGAAGAGAAGAACAAGTGGTACCTCGGCGAGCTCGCGAAGCACGGCATGCACGTCGCGCCGCCCTCGAAGCAGCTCGAATCCGATTTCAAGAAGATCGGCGCCACGATGACCGAGGAGTGGCTCAAGTCCGCCGGACCCGACGGGAAGGCGATCATCGACGCGTACCGGAAGTAAGTGCGCAAGGCGCTCGACACGCTTTACGACGCCGCGGGGTACCTCGCGGCGTTTTTCATGGTCGGCGTGCTCGCGATGGTCCTCGCGAGCGTCGTGGGGCGCCTGGCGGGCTTCAACCTGCGCGGCTCCGATTCCTACGCCGGCTACTGCATGGCGGCGGCGAGCTTCCTCGCGCTCGCGCACACCCTGAAGCGCGGCGAGCACATCCGCGTGATGCTCTTCCTCGAGCGCTTCGGCGGTCGCCTGCGGCGGCCGCTGGAGATCTGGAGCCACGCCGCGGGGACGTTCTTCTGCGGGCTGCTCGCGCTCTACAGCGTGCGCCTCGCCTGGCAGTCGCATGTGTTCCACGACATCTCGCAGGGCAACGACGCGACCCCGCTGTGGATCCCGGAGCTGTCCATGGCCGCCGGGGCGATCGTGCTCTTCATCGCGATGGTCGACGACCTGGTCCTGCTGCTGCGCCGCCGCGAGATCGGCGCCGGACACGCCGAAGAGCTGAAGGCGATCGAGTAGCCGTGGACGCGGTCATCACGCTCGTCCTCATCGTGGCCCTGTTCGCGCTGCTCGGGAGCGGCCTGTGGATCGGCATCTCGCTCCTCGGCGTCGCATGGGTCGGCATGCAGCTCTTCTCCGCGCGGCCGGCCGGCGACGCGATGGCGGTGACCATCTGGGGCTCGCTCTCCTCGTGGACCCTCACCGCGCTCCCGCTCTTCGTGTGGATGGGCGAGATCCTCTTCCGCACCCGTCTCTCGGAGGACATGTTCAAGGGCCTCGCGCCGTGGCTTTCGCGCATCCCCGGGCGGCTGCTGCACACCAACATCATCGGCTGCACCATCTTCGCCGCGGTTTCGGGCTCGAGCGCCGCCACCTGCGCGACCATCGGCAAGATGACGCTGCCGGAGCTCTCGAAGCGCGGCTACCCGGAAGACATGACGGTGGGCACCCTCGCCGGCGCGGGCACGCTGGGACTGCTCATCCCGCCCTCGATCATCATGATCGTCTACGGCGTGACGGCAGAGGTTTCGATCACGCGCCTCTTCATCGCGGGCGTGATCCCGGGGCTGGTGCTGGCCGGCCTCTTCATGGCGTACACGGTCGTGTGGTCGCTCGTCCATCCCGAGCGCATCCCCGCACCGGATCGCGAGATGACGTTCGGCGAGAAGGTGCACGCGTCGCGGCATCTCCTCCCGGTGGTCGGGCTCATCGTCGTGGTGCTGGGCTCGATCTACGTCGGGGTCGCGACCGCCACCGAGGCGGCGGCGCTCGGCGTCGTGGGCGCGCTCGGCCTCTCGTGGGTCCAGGGATCGATGAACGCGAAGGTGTTCGGGCAGAGCCTGATGGGCGCGACGCGCCTGTACTGCATGATCGCGCTGATCCTCGCGGGAGCGGCGTTCCTTACGCTCGCGATGGGCTACATCGGGCTGCCGCGGCGGCTCGCGGAGTTCATCGCCGGGCTCGGCCTGTCGCGGCTGGGGCTCCTCTTCTGGCTGATGGTGTTCTACATCGTGCTCGGCTGCTTCCTCGACGGCATCTCGATGGTCGTCCTCACCATGGGCGTGATCCTGCCCACCATCGAGAAGGCCGGCATCGACCTCGTCTGGTTCGGGATCTTCCTCGTGCTGGTGGTCGAGATGGCGCAGATCACGCCGCCCGTGGGCTTCAACCTCTTCGTCCTGCAGGGGATGACGAAACGCGAGATCACGTGGATCGCGAAGGTGTCGATGCCGCTCTTCTTCCTGATGGTCGTGGCGGTGGCGCTGATCTTCTTCTTCCCGGGGCTCGTCACCTGGCTTCCCGCGCGCATGAGGTGAGACGGTGTGCCTGATCGTGATCGGCTGGCGCTCGCGCGCGGACCTTCCGCTGGTGGTTGCGGCGAACCGCGACGAATGGCGCGATCGGCCCGCCGCGCCGGCCCGTTGGTGGGAAGACCATCCGCAAATCCTCGCCGGCCGCGACCTCAAGGCGGGCGGCACCTGGCTGGGCGTGACGCGCGAAGGGCGCTTCGCGGCGGTCACCAACTTCCGTGATCCCTCGGACCGCCGCTCGACCGCGCGATCGCGGGGCGAGCTCGTCACCGAGTTCCTGCTCTCCGACGCGCCGCCTGCGCGATTCTTGGCCGGCGTCGCCGCCCGCGTGCGCGACTACAACGGCTTCAACCTGGTCGTGGGCGACGGCGCGAGCCTCTGGTACCTCGGCAGCCGCGAGGCGGAAGCCCGCGAGATCGCGCCCGGCGTGCACGGCCTGTCCAACCACGTCCTCGACGAGCCGTGGCCGAAGGTGATCCGCGGGCGCGCGGCGATGGAACGCGCGCTCGATCGATCCGATCCGGCGCCGCCGCTCTTCGACCTGCTCTCGGATCGCGGCGGCGTGCCCGACGCGCAGCTGCCGGATACGGGGGTCGGCCTGGAGTGGGAACGGCGCCTCGCCGCGGCGCTCATCACGGGCGCGGACTACGGCACGCGGGCTTCGACGGTCGTCACGGTCTCGACCGCGGGCGAGGTCCGCTTCGAGGAACGGACCCGCGCGGCGGACGGATCCGAAGCGGGCGTGGCGCGCCAGGCGTTCCGCGCGTCTCCCGATGAGTAGCGATCCACTCTATCTCGCCATCGACCAGGGCACGCACGCGAGCCGCGCGGTCGTGCTCGACCGGGTCGGCCGCGTGGTGTCGCAGGGCGAGCGCCCGATTTCCCTCGCGCATCCGCAGCCCGACTGGGCGGAGCAGGATGGCGAGGAGATGGTGGCCTCCATCTTCGATGCGGTGGGGCTCGCGGTGGCGCCGCTCGGACCCCGCGCTGGCGACATCGCCGCCGCCGGCCTCGCGAGCCAGCGCTCGAGCTGCGCCTGCTGGGATCGCCGCGACGGCCGGGCGCTCGCGCCGCTCTTCAGCTGGCAGGATCGGCGCATGCACGAGTGGCTCGAGCGCTTCGAGCCGCAGGGCGAGGCGATCCACCGCAAGACGGGCCTCTTCCTCTCCGCGCACTACGGGGCGAGCAAGCTGCGCTGGGCGCTCGACAATGTGCCCGCGGTGCGAGCGGCGCGCGAGGCCGGCACGCTCGCGTGGGGGCCGCAGGCGAGCTTCCTCGTGTTCCGCATGACCGAAGAACGCTCGCTTCTCGCCGACCCCCAATGCGCCGCACGCACGCAGCTCTGGAACCTCGCGCGCCGCGACTGGGACACCGATCTCCTCGCACTCTTCGAGCTTCCCGAAGGCTTCCTCCCGAAGAGCGTGCCGACCTGCCATGCGTATGGAACGCTGCGCGTGGGCGAGCGACGCATCCCGCTCGCGGCGGTGAACGGCGACCAGTCGGCGGCGGTGTTCGCCTTCGGATGGCCCGAGGCCGATTGCGCATACGTGAACATCGGCACCAGCGCCTTCGTGCAGCGAGCGCTCACGAAGGAGCCGCCGTACCTGCCGCGCAGCCTCACCGGCATCATCCTCGACGACGGCGCGACGACGGTGTACTCGGTCGAAGGCAACGTGAACGGCGCCGGGTCCGCCCTGGAATGGCTGCGCACGGAGCTCGGCATCGCGGACGTGGAGGCGCGGCTTCCCGAATGGCTCGAGCGCCCGGGAGAGCCGCCCCTCTTTCTCAACGGCATCGCCGGCCTCGGCGGCCCGTTCTGGAAACCGCACTTCGAATCGCGCTTCATGGGCGAGGGCGAGCCGTGGCAGAAGGCGGTGGCCGTGGTCGAGAGCATGGCGTTCCTGCTGCAGGCGAACGTCGAGGAGATCGACCGGTACGTCGAGCCCGCGCGGCGCATGCGCGTGAGCGGCGGCGTCTCGCGTCTCGACGGCCTGTGCCGGCGCCTCGCTTCGGTGAGCGGGCTTCCCGTGCATCGCCGCCACGACCCCGAAGCCACCGCGCGCGGCATCGGCTATCTCGCCGCGGGACGTCCTTCGCCCTGGAACGAGGATTCCTCCGAGGAGTCGCTCTTCGAGCCGCGCGACGATCCCGCGCTACGCGCGCGCTATCGCCGCTGGCGCGCCCTGATGAGCAAAGCCACGGGCATTTGAGAAAACCGGGGACAGACCACGTTTTCCAAAGAGTGAAATTGCGTCTGCCTGCCCGGGAATTTCATCCTTTGGAAAACGTGGTCTGTCCCCGGTTTTGTCGTCACGGGCATCGGAAGCCGGGGCAGTGGGGCGGCTGCGGTCCGGCGCGGGCGACTTCCTCGGCGAGCTCCTTGCCGCTCTTGTAGTGCGGCACGCGGAAGACGAGGCGCTTCACGCGCTGCACGAGCGCGTTGGAGCCGCTCACCTCGGTGTCCCAGTAATGGTGCGCGAGCTCGAGGTTCCTCGGGGCGTCGAGCATGAACGCATCGTGCGAGGCCTTGCCGCCGAAGATGTAGAGCTTGCCGTCGAAGATCTCCCAGGTATCGGCATCGCCGCCCCAGGGAATGCCGTAGACCAGCCCGTCGGAGCAGAAGCCGCCGAACTGCGGGATGTACTTCGTGGGCGCCGCATCGAAGAGCGCCTTGTGCTCGGCGCTCGCGAAGCGGAACGTCACCTCCTTGTAGACGCTCTTGATCGCCGGGTTGCCGAGCTGCTCGTGGTGGTCGGTGAAGTAGCTCACCACGTCGTAGCCGAAGAGCATCAGGTGCTTGTCGGGCCCGTCGGAAATCGCGTTCACGGGGCTCAGGCCCGCGCCGGGACTTTCGGTGACGAGCGGGGCGCAGCCGCCGATGGCGAGCGCGGCGGCGAGCGCGAGGAAGAGACACAGGAAGGAACGCATGGAGGCCTCCGGCGAATTGGGGACGCAAGGACCAACATCTTGCCAGCGTTCGATCATCCCTACGTCTCGTCCGGAAGCGCGGCCGCGCCCGCCGCGGCGCGCTTCAGGCGATCGTTCACCGCCTCCCATCCCGGGAGCGCGGGGGGGGCCTCGACGAGGATCTGCGCGGCACGCTTGCGGTCGAGCGCACGCAGATTCGCGTAGAGGTCGTGGCCGTAACGCATCGGATCGGCGGGCGCGTTGATCCAGGCGACCACCGTGGCGCCCACGGGCTTGCCGTGCATCGCGAGCACCGCGACGTCGCTCGCCTTGGCGAGCTCGGGCTCGAGCGCGCGCAGGTCCACGAGCGCGAGCGGCGTCACGGGCGCGTAGTGCGCGGCGAGCGTCCCCGAGGCGCGCGGCGCATGCGCGTCTCGCTCGGAGGGCGCGATGCCGAGCACCGACTCGATGTCGCGCCGCGAGATCGCGCCCGGGCGCAGCAGCACCGGCGCCCCGCGCGAGACGTCCACGATGGTCGATTCGAGCCCGACGTCGCACGGGCCGCCGTCGAGCACCATCAGCGCCTCGCCGAACTCGTCGCGCACGTGCTGCGCGCTGGTCGCGCTCACGTGCCCGAAGCGGTTGGCCGAGGGCGCCGCCACGCCGCCGCTGCCGATGCGGGCGAACGCGTGCAGCAGCTCCTGCGCGACCGGATGCGACGGGCAGCGCAGGCCCACCGTGTCCTGCCCGCCCGTCACCTCCGGCGGCACCCGCGCGGACTTCGGCACGATGATCGTGAGCGGCCCCGGCCAGAAACGGTCGACGAGCTTCCGCGCGAGCTCCGGAACGTGGCGCGCCCACAGCTCGATCGCGAGCGGATCGGCGATGTGCACGATCAGCGGGTGACTCTCGGGGCGGCCCTTCAGCGCGAAGATCTTCGCGACGGCTTGCGCATCCGTCGCGTCGGCGCCCAGGCCGTACACGGTCTCGGTGGGAAATGCGACGAGCCCGCCCTCGGCGAGGCGCCGCGCCCCCTCGGCCACCGTCGCCATCAATGCGCCTCTTCCCAGTTGGTGCCCACGCCCGCGTCGACCACCAGCGGCACGTCGAGCGTCGCCACGCCCGTCATCAGCTTCTCCACCGAAGGCTTCACGCGCTCGAGCTCCGCCTCCGGCACCTCGAGCACCAGCTCGTCGTGCACCTGCATCACGAGCTTGGTCGCGAGGCCTTCCTTCTCGATCCAGCCCTGCACCGCGATCATCGCCATCTTGATGAGGTCCGCCGCGGTTCCCTGCATCGGCGCGTTGATCGCCTGGCGCTCGGCGCCCTGGCGGCGCGCCACGTTCGAGGATCCGATGTCGGGAAGCCAAAGGCGACGCCCGAACACCGTCTCCACGTAGCCGCGCTCGCGGGCCTCGCGGCGGGTGCGCTCCATGTACGCGGCGACCCCCGGATAGCGCGAGAAGTACTTCTCCATGTAGCTCTGCGCCGCCGCGCGCTCGATGTCCAGGTTCGACGCGAGCCCGAAGGCGCTCATGCCGTAGATGAGGCCGAAGTTGATCACCTTCGCGTAGCGGCGCTGCTCGCTCGTCACCTCGCCCAGCGGCGTGTCGAACACCTCGGAAGCCGTGTGGCGGTGCACGTCCTCGCCCTTCGCGAACGCGTCGAGGAGGCTGCCGTCGCCCGAGAGGTGCGCCATGATGCGCAGCTCCACCTGCGAATAGTCGGCGGAGACGATCCTCGATCCCGGGGGAGCCACGAACGCTTCGCGGATGCGCCGGCCCTCGGCGGTGCGCACGGGGATGTTCTGCAGGTTCGGTTCGTTGGAGGAAAGGCGCCCCGTGACCGCGACCGCCTGCGCGTAGGTCGTATGCACGCGGCCCGTCTTCGGATGCACCATGCGCGGCAGCTTGTCGGTGTAGGTGCTCTTGAGCTTCGCGACGCCGCGCTGCTCGAGGATCACGGCGCAGATCGGGTGGTCGAGCGCGAGCTTCTCGAGCACTTCCTCGTCCACCGAGGGCGCTCCCGTCGGCGTCTTCTTGATGACGCGCAGCGCGAGCCGCGTGAAGAGCACGTCGCACAGCTGCTTGGGCGAGGCGAGGTTGAACGGGCCGCCCGCGAGCTCGTGCGCCTTCCTCTCGAGGTCGAGCATCTTCTGCCCCAGCTCCTGGCTCTGGCGCGCGAGGAGCTGGGTATCGATGAGGACGCCGTTCCTCTCCATCGTGAGCAGAACGCCCGAGACCGGGATCTCGATCTCCGAGTAGATGCGATTGAGCTTCTCGTCGCGCCCGATCCTCGGCCACAGCGCGCCATGGATCTGCAGCGTGACGTCGGCGTCCTCCGCCGAATAGTCGGTGGCGCGCTGGATGTCGACCTGGTCGAACGGGATCTGCGAGGCGCCCTTGCCCGCCACGTCGATGTATTGCAGCAATCCGGTGGCGCCGAGGAAGCGCGTGGCGAGCGCGTCCATGTCGTGGCGCTGGTGGCTTTCCAGCACGTAGGACTCGAGCAGCGTGTCGTGCACGACGCCGCGCACCGTGATTCCATGGTTCGCGAAGACGTGGCGGTCGTACTTCGAGTTCTGGCCGACCTTGAGCTTCGATGCGTCCTCCAGCCATGGCCTCAACCTTTGGAGAACGTTCTCGAGGGGAAGCTGCGGCGGCGCCCCGGCATAGCGGTGCGTGAGCGGGATGTACGCGGCCTCGCCGGGAGCGGCCGAGACCGCGATGCCGACCAGCTCCGCGCTCATCGGGTCCAGGCTCGTGGTCTCCGTGTCGAAGCAGGCGAGCGCCGCCGCCTCGAGCTTGCGCGCCCACGCCTCGAGCTGCGCGCCGTCGAGCACGGTCTCGTAGTTGCGCGTCGCCACGAACGGCGTGACGTCGTGGACCTGGGCCACGTTCCAGTTGAGGAGCGCGAAGTTGCGGCCGCCGCCCTTGGGCGCCTCCGGCGGCGGGACCGACGCGCCCCGCTCCGGTGCATCCTCCTTGTTCACGAGCGCGTCGCGCAGCGTCCGGAAGCCGAAGCGGGTGTAGAGCGCGACCAGCTTCTCCCGGTTCGGCCCGCGGTCGACCAGCGACTCCATCTCCAGCGCAAGCGCGACGTCGGTCTTCACCGTGAGGAGCGTGCGTCCGGTGGGAAGCCACTCCTTCACCTTGCGCAGGTTCTCGCCCACGGCGCCCTTCACCTCGTCGGCATGCGCGATGACGCCCTCGAGCGAGCCGTACTGGTCGATCAGCTTGCACGCGGTCTTCGGGCCTACCTTCTCCACGCCGGGGACGTTGTCCACCGCATCGCCCATGAGCGCGAGGTAATCGACGATTTTCCCGGGAGGCACCCCGAACTTCGCCTTCACGCCCTGCGGATCGAGCTTCTCGATCGGGACCGCCATCGTGTTCACCCACATTACGTGCTCGTTCACGAGTTGCGTGAGGTCCTTGTCGCCGGTCGAGATCACCGACTGCCAGCCCTTCTTCTGCGCCTCGGTGACCAGCGTGCCGATCACGTCGTCGGCCTCGACGCCGTCGACCACGACCACCGGCCAGCCGAGCGCCTCGATGGTCTCGAGCATCGGCTCGATCTGCCATGCGAGGTCCTCGGGCATCGCCTGGCGCGTCGCCTTGTATTCCGGATAGATTTCGTCGCGGAAGGTCTTGCCCTTCGGATCGAGCACGCACGCGATGTAGTCCGAGGGGAAATCCTGGCGCAGCTTCCTCAGCATGTTCACCACGCCGTAGATGGCGTTGGTCGGCTCGCCCGCGGGGCTGCGCAGCTCCTTGATCGCGTGGAACGCGCGATAGAAATAGCTGGGCGTGTCGACGAGGAGGAGGCGTTTCGGGGCGTCGTGCATGGCGGCGCTCGGGGCAATCCATGATTATCCCAGAGTCGCGATGCAGGGCCCGAAGCGAAAAGCGATGTGGCGCAAGGGGGATTTGCGGTTTCCGCCCGAGCCGCCCGATCCGAGGCGACGCCGCTCGTCGAGCGGTCGCTTTCGTCGACTTGCGTTCTGCGGGCCGGGCGGCCTCGCGGCCGCTCGGCTCGGCGGACCGGTACATGCGAAGGCTATAATTCGCTGGCGCGTTCCATCGCGCGTTCCCGCTTCCTCGCCGGTATTTCCCCATGGCCACCATGTCCCCGAAGATTCCGAAGCCGTCCGACCCGCAGCTCGTCCGCCGCTCGCAGAATTCCGCGCGCGAGGCGTGGCGCATGTTCGAGATCATCGCGGAGTTCGTCACCGCGACCGAGCGCCTGGAGACCATCCAGCCCGCGGTGGCGATCTTCGGCAGCGCGCGCGTGACGCCCGACCACGCGTACTACCGCCTCGCCGAGGACATCGCGAAGCGGCTGTCGGAGGCCGGCTTCTCGGTGATCTCGGGCGGCGGGCCCGGGATCATGGAGGCGGCCAACCGCGGCGCCTACGCGGGCGCGAGCCCCAGCGTGGGCCTGAACATCCAGCTCCCGCACGAGCAGGCGGCCAACGAGTACCAGGACATCGCGCACACCTTCCAGCACTTCTTCGCGCGCAAGGTGATGTTCGTGAAGATGTCATGCGCGTTCGTGATGATGCCCGGCGGCTTCGGCACCCTGGACGAGCTGATGGAGGTGCTCACGCTGGTGCAGACCGGCAAGATCCGCAAGGTTCCCATCGTCCTGGTGGGCGCAAGCTTCTGGGAGGGACTCTTGCAGTGGATCAAGGGCGCGCTGAAGGAACAGGGCATGATCGGCGTGGAGGATCCCGCGCTCCTGCAGGTCATCGACGACCCGCAGCAGGTGGTGGAGGCGATCTTCGGGCATTACCAGTCGCGCGGCTTCGAGCTGTCGCCCTCCGAACGCGAAGCGGAGCTCGCGCTCTAACCTGCTAGACTCGCGCGTTCGAATCGAGGCCCACCATGCTTTCCGTCGAACTTCCCCGGCGCTCCGCGATCGCGCTCGCCGCGGTACTCACGCTCGCCGCCGGCGCCGCCCTGGCCCAGCCCGCCTCCACCGAGCGGCCGAAGCCGCCCACCGTGCCGCTCGAGGACCTGCCGCCGCCGCCTCCGATGATCACCACCAAGCCCGAGCCGCAGGTCACCACGCGGACCGAGCCCGGGGAAACGGTCCAGGAGTACCGCATCCACAACAAGCTCTACATGATGAAGGTCACGCCCAAGCATGGGAAACCCTACGTGCTCATGGACCAGAAGGGCGACGGCACCTTCACGCGCATGGACCAGACCGTCCAGCCCGACCTGCACGTGCCGCAGTGGGTCCTGATGGAGTTCTGAGCCCCGCACGAATGTCGGTCTTCACTCCCGTATCGGAGGGCGACGCGCGCGCCCTCCTCAAGCACTACGCGCTGGGCGAGCTCGAAAGCCTCGAGGGCATCGCGCAGGGCGTCGAGAACACCAACTACTTCCTCGCCACCACCACCGGGGAATACGTGCTCACGCTCTTCGAGCACATCGCGCGCGCGGACCTGCCCTTCTACGTCGGGCTCATGGACCACCTCGCGCACCACGGCGTCGCCTGCCCCGAGCCGATGCGCCGCGAGAACGGCGAGATGCTCGCGGAAGTGAACGGGAAGCCCGCGTGCATCGTGACGCGCATTCCCGGCGCCCCCCGCATGGATCCCGGCGTGCACGATTGCCGCACGGCCGGCGCGATCCTCGCACGCCTGCACGTGGCGGGCGTCGACTACGACGCGGGGCTCGCCAACGCGCGCGGCCGCGAATGGCGCGAGCGCTTCGCCGCGGACCTCGCACCGCGGCTGTCCAGCGCGGAGAACGAGCTCATCGCGTCCGAGAACCGCTACCAGGCGATGCACGACGACGGCGTGATGCCGCAGGGCATCATCCACGGCGACCTCTTCCGCGACAACGTGCTCTGGGACGGCGAGGGCAACGGCGGGGTGATCGATTTCTACTTCGCCTGCGACGACGCGCTCGCCTACGATCTCGCGATCGCCGTGAACGACTGGTGCGCGACGCGCGAGGCGACGCTCGATCCGGCGCGCACCGCGGCGTTCCTCGAAGGCTACGGGCACGAGCGCCCGCTCGAGGACCCGGAGCGCGAGATGTGGCCGGTGATGCTCCGGCGCGCGGCGCTGCGCACCTGGCTCGGCCGCCTCGGCTACACGCATTTCCCCAGGCCCTCGGAGATGACGATCCCGAAGGATCACGCCTTCTCGCGGCGGCTCCTCGAGCACCACGTCGCGCACGCGCGCCCCCTCGATTGATGGACGGCTCGACGCGCGTCGCGGAGCTTCCCCCATCGCACGGCGCGCAATGGCTCGCCGAGTCCTTCCGCATGTTCCGCGCGAACCCGATCCAGTGGATGGGGCTCACCGCCGGCTGGATATCGATCACGTTCGCGCTGCTCGTCATCCCGTTCCTGGGCGGCGTGATCGCGAACTTCCTGCAGCCGGCGTTCTTCGCGAGCTTCGCCATCGCCGGCTACAAGCAGTCGGCCGGCGAGCGGGTCGTGATGGGGGACCTCTTCAGCGGCTTGCGCCGCAACATGCGCTCGCAGGTGAACCTGGGCGCCGTGCTGCTGCTCTCGGAGATCGCGATCTTCGCCATCATGGCGGCGATGGGCCTGCCGCTGGTGGGCGAAGGCGACGGCTTCACGATGGCCGATTACGTCGAGTCGCTGCAGGGCAAGGAGTGGATCCTCGCCTTCGGCTTCCTGCTCACGGTGGTGGTGAAAGGCGCCCTTTGGTTCGCGCCGCCGCTCATCGCCTTCCACGGCATGCCGACGCTGCATGCGATCCGCTGGAGCGTCTACGCCGCGCTCGCCAACCTCGGCGCGATGATGGTCTACGGCGCGACGCTGCTCGCCCTCTTCTTCGTGGGCCTGATCCCGTGGGGCGTCGGGCTCGTGGTGGTGCTGCCGCTCATGGCGATCAGCACCTTCGTGAGCTACCGCGAGGTGTTCGAAAACCGGGGACAGACCACATTTTCCAAAGACTGAAAACCCGCGCCGTGAGCGAGGGATTTCGGTCTTTGGAAAATGTGGTCTGTCCCCGGTTTCAGGCAGGGGTGAGCTTCGCGTACTGCAGTGCGAGCCACTTGGTGCCCTCGCCGCGGAAGCGCACCTGCACCCGCGCGTCGAGCCCGCGCCCCTCGAAGTTGAGCACCACCCCTTCGCCGAACTTCGCATGGCGCACGTTCTGCCCGATCGCGAAGGGATGCTCGTCGGGGCGCTTCGTCTCGAAGCCCGCGCGCTGCGGCGGCGTGGGGTAGCGGTTGTGATCGGCCTGCGGCGCGCGACCGCCGCCGGAGCTCCACCCGTCCGCTCGCGAGGCAAAGTGCGCCCGTCCCGGCGACCCGCCTGCGTTGCGTCCTGACGCCGCCGGACTCAGGAACGAGGTGTGTCCCCGGCCCTCCGGCAGCACGATCCACTTGCAGAGCTGCGGCGGGATTTCCTCCACGAACCGCGACACGATGCCGTAGCGCGGCTGGCCGTGGAGCATCCGGCTTCCCGCGTACGAGAGGTAGAGGCGCTTCCTCGCGCGCGTAATCGCGACGTACATGAGGCGCCGCTCCTCCTCGACGCCGCCATCCTCGAGCATGCTGTTCTCGTGCGGGAAGAGCCCCTCCTCGAGGCCCGAGAGGAACACCGCCGAGAACTCCAGGCCCTTCGCCGAGTGCACCGTCATGAGCTGCAGCGCGTCCTCGCCCGCCGCCGCCTCGCGCTCGCCCGCCTCGAGGCTCGCGTGCGAGAGGAACGCGGCGAGGATCTGCTGCTCGGGCGTGCCGGCCGCGGCGACGTCCTCCTGCGCCTCGCCCGCGGGCTCGAGGCCGTGCTCGAAGTCCTCGGCGAAGAGCGCCGCCGCGTTGTAGAGCTCCTGCAGGTTCTCGAGGCGGTCGCGGCCGTCCTTCTCGGCGGCGTAGTACTCCTTGAGGCGGCTCCTCTCGATCGTCTCCTCGATGAGCTCCTGCAGCGCGAGCGTCTCCGAGGACTTCGCGAGGCCGTCCACGATCTGCACGAACTGCCCGAGCGCCGTGCCGCTGCGCCCCGTGACGATCCCGGAGCGCGCCGCGTGCATGAGGCTTCCCATCCCGCGCTCGCTCGCCTCCTGGAGCTGCTCGACGGAGCGCGCGCCGATGCCGCGCGGCGGGAAGTTCACCACGCGCGTGAAGGCGGTGTCGTCGTCGAGGTTCGCGGCGAGCCTCAGGTACGCGAGCGCGTGCTTCACCTCCTGCCGCTCGAAGAAGCGCAATCCGCCGTACACGCGGTAGGCGACGCCGGCGCGGAAGAGCGAGTGCTCGAGCACGCGCGACTGCGCGTTGGAGCGGTAGAGGAGCGCCATGTCCGAGAGCGCGATGCCCTCGCGGTGCAGCTGCTTCGCCTCGTCCACGACGAAGCGCGCTTCCTCCTCGTCGTTGGCGGCGGCGAAGACGCGCAGCTCCTCGCCCTTGCCTTCGGAGGTCCAGAGGTTCTTGCCGAGCCGCGCCTGGTTGCGCGCGATGATCGCGTTCGCGGCGTCGAGGATGTTGCCCTGCGAGCGGTAGTTCTGCTCGAGCTTCACCACGTCCTTCACGCCGAAGTCGCGCACGAACTCGTTCATGTTGCCGACCTCCGCTCCGCGGAAGCGGTAGATCGAGTTGTGCGTGACAAGGCCCGCGGCAACGAAATTGTGCGTCGGGAAGACGTCGAGGTCGTAGACGCGGCCCTTCCCGGACAGGCGGCGCACCGATGTCACCCGCTCCGGCAGGCCCTCCTCGCTCATCATCACCATCCCCGGCCTCATCCGCAGGGCGGGAACGAAATCGAAGAAACCGTTGCCGAGCTTGGCCACTTGCCGGATCCGGCCTGCGGCCTGGCCGATCGCGCGCTCGGCCTCGCGCATCGCGGCGGCGTAGTCATGGAACCGCCGCGCCGATCCCCGGCTGCCCTCCATCACCGAGTGAAGGACCCGTCCGGCCTCGTCGTCCGCGCACAGCGAAACGAGCACCTCCCCGGTGCGCTTGGGTTGCGGCGGCGGACACTCGGCGAAGTGCGTGTGGACGGGCGTGCTCAGGAGCACGCGGCCGCCCGAGGTGCGGATCTCGACCAGTCCGTCGCGCGCCATGCTGCAATGCGTGTCGGCCACCCTGGCGGGGCGGAACATGCCGGCGCCGTAGCAGGAGAGCACCTCGTCGCCTTTGCGAACCTGCTCGATCGGCCTCTTCCGGCCGTCGCCCATGGTGACGAGCGTGCCCTCCGCGAGGCACTGGTCGTCGTCGCCCACGGCGAACACGCAGCCGCTGGATCCGGCCAGCAGCTTGATCCATTTGTACTGCAGCTTGTTCGTGTCCTGGAACTCGTCGACCAGGATGTAGCGGAAGCGGCTCTGGTAGTGCTGCAGGAGCTGGAGGTTCCTCGCGAGCGTCTCGAACGTGCGCAGCAGCAGCTCGGCGAAATCCACCACGCCTTCGCGGTTGCACTGCGCGTCGTAGTCCGCATAGAACGCGACCATGCGCCGCGTGAAATCGTCGCCCGCCTCCACCGCGTTCGCGCGCAGCCCCGCCTCCTTGCAGTTGTTGATGAAGTTGGCGAGTTGGCGCGGCGCATACTTCTCCTCGTCGAGCGCCTGCGCCTTGGCCAGGCGCTTCACGAGCGAGAGCTGGTCGGCGGAATCGAGGATCTGGAAGAGCTGCGGCAGCTCCGCGTCGCGATGGTGGGCGCGCAGCAGGCGGTTGCACAGCCCGTGGAAGGTGCCGACCCACATGCCGCGCGTGTTGATGGGCAGCATCGCCGAAAGGCGCGTGAGCATCTCGCGCGCGGCCTTGTTCGTGAACGTGACGGCGAGGATGCCCGAGGGGCTCACCTCCCCCGACTGGATCAGGTGGGCGATGCGCGTGGTGAGGACGCGCGTCTTGCCGCTCCCGGCGCCGGCGAGGATCAGCGCGGATTCGCGCGGCAGCGTGACGGCCCGGAGCTGTTCGGGATTGAGGCTGGAGAGGAAATCGCGCATTCGGAGGTCGCTCGGCGTGCCGCGAAGCCGATTTTCTCACGCTGCCCGCCGGTCGCCGCGCGCGAATCGAAAAAAAGGGCGCCGGAAAGGCGCCCCCAACTGTCTGCCCCAACTGCTGTGCGCGCACCGAACGCGCACCCGAATGCGACAGCCGGCCCGCGCGCGAAGTTCCCGTCAGCGCCCTTCTTCCCCCATGCGCCCCACCGACGGGATCGTGACGCCCGGAGTGTCGCGCAGGCTCGCCATCAGCGCGCGGGCCTGCATCTCGCCGTCGAGGCCCGCGACCTGGACGACGAAGATGCCGTTCTTCTCGTCGATCACCTGGGCCGGATAGCCGGAAGCGCGCAGGCGCGCGCGCAGCTCGAGCGCTGCGTCGCGCCGCTCGAACTTGCTCGCGACGACGCGCCACGTTCCGCCCACGCGCGCCGCGGCGCCGTCCGGCGAGACCTCGGTCTCCTTCTTCCAGATCTCCACCTGCGCCGCGTCCACGCGCGCCTTGGTGGGCTCCCCCCCGCGCGGTTGCTGGTAGAAGTCGAGCGGCTGGTCGAGCGTGACCGGCTCGTGCCCGTCGGAAGCGACGCTCACCTTGCCCTCGAGCAGGCAGACGAGGTCGCGCTGGCTCGTGGATTTCCCCCACACGTCGGTTCCGCGGATGCCCGCCGTGATGGTGCTCACCCGGATGGTGATGTCGCGGTGCTGGCGCCGCGCGAGCTCCTGCGTCGTGAAGCGGAACGCGCCGGCGAGCACCGCGAGCGCGGCGCGGAAGACGCCGCGGTTCTCGATGCGCTCGATGCGCAAGCGCGCGTTCTCGCCCAGCTTCACGGTGCTTCCTTCGGCGAGCTGCACGACGGCGCGCGCGTCGCGCCCCGTGCGAACGCGGTCCTCGGCGCGCAGCACCGTGCCGGGCACGAGCGGCACGGCGTAGCCGCCGCGCTCGAGCCACGCCGGGTACTGCACCGCCTGCACGCGCGCCGATTGCGCCGCGGCCGATACCGCGGCGAAGGCCGCAACCGCGGCCAGGCCCATCGCGATCGTTTTCATCGGCATCCTCCCTCGCGCGAAAAATGCCCGAGACTGCGCGGCAAATCAAGGGCTTGCTCGATCGCGCTGCTATAATTTCGGTTTCCCCCGCGGCATTCGCCGCGCGAAGCCCACGCACCCAATGGATCCGCAATACCAGCCCAAGGCGATCGAGCCCGAAGTGCAGCGCGAATGGGCCGCCACGCGCGCCTTCGTCGCGCCCGATTTCTCGCCGAAGCCCAAGTACTACTGCGTCTCGATGCTTCCCTACCCTTCCGGGAAGCTGCACATGGGGCACGTGCGCAACTACACGATCAACGACGCGCTCTATCACTACATGCGCATGAAGGGCCACAACGTCCTCATGCCGATGGGCTGGGACGCGTTCGGGCTGCCCGCGGAGAACGCCGCGATGGCGAACGGCGTGGCGCCCGGGCAGTGGACGCGGGACAACATCGCCTACATGAAGAAGCAGTGCCAGGCGATGGGCTGGGCCATCGACTGGACGCGCGAGGTGGCCACCTGCTCGCCCTCCTACTACAGGTGGAACCAGTGGTTCTTCCTGCGGCTGTGGGAGAAGGGCATCGTCTACAAGAAGACCGGCGTCGTGAACTGGGACCCGGTGGACCAGACGGTGCTCGCGAACGAGCAGGTGATCGACGGCCGCGGCTGGCGCACCGGGGCGCCGGTCGAGAAGCGCGAGATCCCGATGTGGTACATGCGCATCACGCAGTACGCGGACGAGCTGCTCGACTCGCTCGACGGCCTCGGCTGGCCCGAGCAGGTGAAGCAGATGCAGCGCAACTGGATCGGCCGGAGCTACGGCGTCGAGTTCGTGCTTCCGTACGCGCCCGAGACCGCCGCGCGCATGAAGGTCGGGGTGACGTCGAATGGCGCTGCCGGCAAGTCGGCGAGCGCCGGGCTCAAGGTCTTCACCACCCGCGCCGACACGCTCATGGGCATCACCTTCGCGGCGGTAGCCGCCGAGCATCCGCTCGCCACCGAGGCGGCGAAGGGAAATCCCGCCCTCGCCGCGTTCATCGAGGAGTGCAAGAAGGGCGGCGTGCAGGAAGCCGAGCTCGCCACGATGGAGAAGAAGGGCATGGCGACGGGGCTCGACGTGCTCCACCCGATCACCGGCGAGCGCGTGCCGGTGTGGGTCGGCAACTACGTGCTGATGGCCTACGGCGAGGGCGCGGTGATGGCGGTGCCGGGCCACGACGAGCGCGACTTCGCCTTCGCGAAGAAGTACGGCCTGCCGATCCGCCAGGTGATCGACGTCGAGGGCCGGGACTATTCGACCGACGAATGGCAGCCGTGGTACGCGGACCACGGGCGCAACGTGCATTCCGGCGCGCGCTTCGCGGAGCTCGACGGCAGGGAATACGACGCCGCGATCGACCTCGTCGTCGCGAAGCTGGACGCGCTCGGCTTGCCCGCCGCGAAGCGCGTGCAATACCGCCTGCGCGACTGGGGCATCTCGCGCCAGCGCTATTGGGGCACGCCCATTCCCATCGTCGTGTGCGCGAAATGCGGCGACGTGGGCGTGCCGGACGGCGAGCTTCCCGTGATCCTGCCCGAAGACCTGGTGCCCGACGGAAGCGGCAGCCCGCTCGCGAAGGACCCGGCGTTCTACGAATGCAGGTGCCCGAAGTGCGGCGGGCCCGCGAGGCGCGACACGGACACGATGGACACGTTCGTGGATTCGTCGTGGTACTTCATGCGCTACGCCTGCCCCGACGCCGGCGCCATGGTGGACCCGCGCGCGCAGTACTGGATGCCGGTCGACATGTACATCGGCGGCATCGAGCACGCGATCCTGCACCTGCTCTACGCGCGCTTCTGGACCAAGGCGATGAGGGACCTCGGGCTCATCCGCGTGGACGAGCCGTTCACGAACCTCCTCACGCAGGGGATGGTGCTCAACCACATCTTCTCGCGCCGCACGGCGAAGGGCGGCGTCGAGTACTTCGCGCCCGAGGAAGTGGAAGCCGTGCAGGACGCCGAGGGCCGCATCACCGGCGCGAAGCTCAGGGGCGACGGGAGCGCCGTGGACTACGAGGGCATCGGCACGATGTCCAAGTCGAAGAGGAACGGCGTCGATCCCCAGGAGATGATCGAGCGCTACGGCGCGGACACCGCGCGGCTCTACGTGATGGAGGCGAGCCCGCCCACCGACACCGTGCTCTGGTCCGACAAGGGCGTGGACGGCGCCCTGCGCTTCCTGCGGCGCCTCTGGAAGATGGTGCACGAGCACGTCGCGGCGGGCGTCGTCGCGCCCTATTCCGGCGAGGGCGAGCTTTCGACGCCGCTTCGCGAGCTGCGCTTCAAGCTGCACAGGACCATCGAGAAGGTGGGCGACGACTACGGCCGGCGCCTGCAGTTCAACACCGCGATCGCGGCGGTGCGGGAGCTGCTCAACCTCTACGCGGACCTGCAGGACCGCAGCCCGGTGGCGCGCGCCGTGGCGCAGGAAGCGCTGGAGGCCTCGATCGCCCTCCTCTCGCCGATCGTGCCGCACATCGCGACGGCGCTGTGGCGCGAGCTTCGTCCCGGCACGCGCCTCCTCGACCAGCCGTGGCCCCTCGTCGATCCGGCGGCGCTGGTGCAGGACACGATCCGGCTCGTGGTGCAGGTGAACGGGAAGCTGCGCGGCCACTTGGACGTGAGCGCCGCCGCGAGCGTCGAGCAGATCGAGGCGGCGGCGCTGCACCACGAGGCGGTCGTCAAGTTCACCGCCGGGCAAAAGCCGAAGAAGGTGGTCGTCGTGCCCGGCCGATTGGTGAACGTCGTTGTCTAGGCCGCTGCTCCTCCTCCTCGCAGCCGTCGCGCTGCTCCTCGCCTCCTGCGGCTTCGAGCTGCGCGGCGAGCCGAGCGTGGGCCTGCACTCGATCTACGTCGCTTCGCGCGTGCCGTCGCAGGTCGCGGTGGAGGTGCGAAAGGCCCTCGCGACCGGCCCCACGAACGTCGTCGCGAACGAGAAGGACGCCGAGGCGAGCCTCGCGATCCTCTCGGAGTCGCGCGAGAAGACGGTGCACACGGTGACCGGAAGCGGCCGCGTGTACGAGTTCCAGCTGCGCGTCACGGTGAGCTTCGAGCTCAGGGTCCCGGGACGCGAGGAGCCGGTGATCGCGCCCACGGAGCTCACGACGACGCGCCTCATCACCTACAGCGAAGCGGCGCCGACGGCGAAGGAAGCCGAGGAGCAGCTGCTCTACAAGGACATGCAGGCGGCGCTCGCGGGACGGATCCTGCGCCAAGTCGCCATCGCGCGGCGCGAATCGGCCGCCGCCTTCGCCGCGCCGCGATGAAGATCCGCGCGCGGCAGCTCGAAGCGCAGCTGCGCAAGGGGCTCGCGAGGCTCTACGCGATCCACGGCGCCGAGGCGCTCGTCGCGCTCGAGGCCGCCGATCGCATCCGCGAGGCCGCGCGGCGCGAGGGCTGCACCGAACGCGAGATCTTCTTCGCCGAGCCGGGCGCCGACTGGAGCCGCCTCAACGCTTCCGCCGCGAACCTCTCGCTCTTCGCCACGAAGCGGGTGCTCGAGCTTCGCATTCCCGGCGGCAAGCCCGGCGTCGAGGGGGCGCGCGCGATCGAGGCCTGGTGCGCGAAGCTTTCCGACGACACGGTGGCCCTCGTGGTGCTCCCGGAGCTCGACTGGCAGCAGCAGAAGTCGCGCTGGTTCGAGGCGCTGGATGCGGCGGGCGTCGTGGTCGAGGCGAAGCCGGTCACGCGCGACGAGCTCCCCGAATGGCTCGCCGAGCGCCTCGGGCGCCAGGAGCAGAGCGCGTCGGTGGAGACGCTCGAATGGCTCGCCGACCGCGTCGAGGGCAACCTCCTCGCCGCGAAGCAGGAAGTCGACAAGCTGGGGTTGCTGCTTGCGCGCGGAGAGGTGTCCCTCGCCGCGATCGGCGAAGCGGTGACCGACGTCTCGCGCTTCGATCGCGACACGCTGTTGGAGGCGATCCACGACGCCGATGCCGTGCGCATCGCCCGGATCGTCGAATCCCTGGAGGCGGAGGGCGAGCCGCTGCCGCTGCTGCTCTGGACGCTCGCCGAGGAGCTGCGCCTGGTGATGGCGATGGCAGCCGGGCAGCGCCCGCGCCGCTTCCTCCCGCCCGAGCGCATGGAGGCGATCGCGCGCACCGCGAAACGGCATTCCGCGGAGTCGTTCGGCCGCGAGGTCTTGCGAGCCCACCGGATCGACCGCATGATTAAAGGCGTGGACGCGGGCGATCCGTGGGATGGCCTCCTCGAGCTGGCGCTCGCCGTGGCCGGCAAGCCGGTGCTCGCCCCCGTCGCCTGAGGGAAAAGGGGTCAGATTCCTTTTTCGGCCAGAGTCCAAGCTTTTCCGAAAAGGGATCTGACCCCTTTTCGCATGAACGAAATGCCCAACGACCTCAACGCTTCCGCCGACCTCCGCGCCAAGATGATCGCCATGGGCGAGGCGGCGCGCCTCGCCAGCCGCTCGCTCGCGCGCGCCGCGACGGGCACCAAGAACCGCGCGCTCGAGACCGCGGCCGATGCGCTGGTCCAGCGCACGCGCGGCATCCTCGCGGCGAACGCCGAGGACGTCAAGGCCGCGCGCGCCGAAGGCCGCGACGACGCGTTCATCGACCGGCTCAAGCTCACCGAAAAGACGATCGAGGAGATGGCCGAGGGGCTGCGCCAGGTCGCGCGCCTGGCCGATCCCGTCGGCGCCGTCTCCGACCTCGCCTACCGCCCCTCGGGAATCCAGGTGGGCCGCATGCGCGTCCCGCTCGGCGTGATCGGCATCATCTACGAGTCGCGCCCCGACGTGACGGCCGATGCCGGCGCCCTGTGCCTCAAATCGGGCAACGCTTGCATCCTGCGCGGCGGCAGCGAATCGCTGCACTCGAACCAGGCGATCGCCGCGTGCCTCGCCCTCGGCCTGAAGGAGGCGGGATTGCCGGAGACCTCGATCCAGCTCGTCGCGACCACCGATCGGGCGGCCGTGGGCGAGCTGGTCGCCATGGACCGCTACCTGGACGCCATCGTGCCGCGCGGCGGCAAGGGCCTCATCGAGCGCGTCGCGGCCGAGGCGAAGGTTCCGGTGATCAAGCACCTCGACGGCGTCTGCCACGTGTACGTCGACGAGCGCGCCGACGTCGCGAAGGCGATCGCGATCGCCGACAACGCGAAGACGCAGCGCTACGGCACCTGCAACACCATGGAGTGCCTGCTGGTCGCGCACGCGATCGCGCCCAGGGTGCTGCCGAAGATCGGCCGCATCTACGCGAAGAAGGGTGTGGAGATGCGCTGCGACGCGGAATCGAGGGCGATCCTCGAGAAGGCCGGCATCGAGGCCCTCAAGGACGCGACCGCCGAGGACTTCGCGACCGAGTACCTCGCGCCCATCGTGTCCATCGCGGTGGTCGCCGGGCTGGACGCCGCGATCGAGCACATCGCGAAGTACGGCTCGCAGCACACCGACGCGATCGTCACCGAGGACTGGTCGCACGCGCAGCGCTTCCTGCGCGAGGTCGACTCGAGCTCGGTGATGGTGAACGCATCGACCCGCTTCGCCGACGGCTTCGAGTACGGGCTGGGCGCCGAGATCGGCATCTCCACCAACAAGCTCCATGCACGCGGCCCGGTGGGCCTCGAAGGCCTCACCTCGCAGAAATGGATCGTGCTGGGCGACGGGCAGGTGCGCGGCTGACGTGGTCGAGGAACAAGCCGGCGCCATCCCACGCTCGCCGCTCGGGCTCTTCGGCGGCACCTTCGATCCGGTCCACTTCGGCCACCTGCGGCTCGCCACCGAGCTCGCCGAAGCCTTCCGCCTCGAGCGCGTGATCTTCCTTCCCGCCGGGCTTCCCTACCACCGCGGCCGCAGCGCGCACGCCTCGAGCGAGGAGCGCCTCACGATGCTCAAGCTCGCGATCGCGCGCGACCCGCGCTTCGACGTGGACGATCGCGAGCTCCGGCGCGAAGGCGAGACCTACACCTACGACACCCTCGCCCAGATCCGCGCCGAGCGCGGCCCCGACGCCGTGCTGGTGTTCCTCGTGGGCAGCGACGCTTTCGCGAACATCGACACCTGGCACCGCTGGGGAGAGCTCTTCGACCTCGCGCACTTCGCGGTCGCGATCCGCGGCGACGACGAGGCGTGGCAGAGCAAGGGGCCGGGCGCTTTCCCGCGCGAGGTGTGGCCGCGCATCACGCTGAACCTGCGCGAGGTGCTGTCGGCGCCGTCCGGCAAGGTGATGACCTTCCGGATGACGCCGCTCGCCATCTCCTCGACCGCGCTGCGCGAGCTCTCCGCGCAGGGCGCCTCCATACGCTACCTCACGCCGGACCCCGTCGTTGAATTCGTCCGCTCGCACCGCATCTATCCCGGTAGCCGCGAGCTGCCGGCGGCGCCCGGCGACACCCGATGAAGAAACTCACGACCCTCGCAAAGAAGAAGCTCGTCATCTCCGCCCTGGAGGACATCAAGGCGCACGACATCCAGGCGATCGACGTGCGCAAGGTGACCGCCATCTTCGACTGGATCATCGTCGCGAGCGCGGACTCCGCGCGCCAGACCAAGTCCCTCGCGCGCCACGTGCTCGAGCGGCTGAAGGAGTCGGGCTCGGCGATCGTCGGCACCGAGGGCGAGGAGTCGGGCGACTGGATCCTGGTGGACGCGGGGGACGTCGTCGCGCACGTGATGCAGCCGGCGGTGCGCGAGTACTACAACCTCGAGGAGCTGTGGAGCGAGGGCCGCTTCGACAAGGTGGTGAACTCCACGTCGCCGGCGCCGGCCGCGCGCCGCACCCCGCCGCGCACCGCCGCGCGGCGCGGGCACAGGGCCGCCTGAGGGGCGTGCGCATCACGATCCTCTCGGTGGGCCACCGCATGCCGGGGTGGATCCAGGAAGGATTCCGCGAGTACACGCGGCGCATGCCTCCGGAGATCCGCGTGGGACTGGTGGAGCTCAAGCCCGAGGAGCGCGGCCCCGGGACGAGCTCCGAGCGGGCCATGGCGCTGGAGGGCAGCCGCATCCTCGCCGCCGTCCCGCAAGGCGGCATGCTGATCGCCCTCGACGAAAAGGGCCGCTCCGTCTCCACGCAGGGCCTTTCGGTTATGCTCTCCGGGTGGATGCGCGAGGGGACGCACCCGGTGCTCGCGATCGGCGGCGCCGACGGCCTCTCGGACGAAGTGAAGGAACGCGCGCAGAAACTCGTCTCGCTCTCGGCGCTCACGCTCCCCCACGGGCTCGTGCGCGTCGTCTTGGCCGAGCAGCTTTACCGCGCGTGGTCGATCCTCGCGCGCCACCCGTACCATCGAGAATGAACCGGCCACCCGAGATCCTGTTCCTCCCCGGCTTCGACGGCAACGCGACGTTGCGCGAGCCGTTCGTGGCGGCGCTCAACGCGCATCATCCGGCGCGCGCGGTGAGCTACCCGAACGCGACGCTCGGGTCGTTGCGCGGGTATTGCCGCTACGCGGCGGCGCAGGCGGCGCCGGACCGGCGCCACATCCTGGTCGCCGAGTCCTTCTCCGGCCTGGTCGCCTCGCGCTGGGCCTCGACCGACCCGCACGTGGAAGCCGTCGTGCTGTGCGCATCGTTCGTGCGCAACCCGGTGCGCTGGCTCGCCTCGGTGGGGGCCGCGCTTCCCGAGATCGTGCGGCTCGGCGCGAAGCTCCTGCGGGCGATCCCGCCGGCCACGCGCGACCCGCGCCACCTCGCGTGGTCGCGCGACTTCAACGACACGATCCTCGCGCTCCAGGACGACGTCATCGCCGAGCGCCTGCGCATCATCGCCGACGAGGACGTGAGCCGCGAGCTCGAGGCGCTGCGCATCCCGATCGTCCTCATGCAGTTCGAGGGCGACCAGGTCGTGGGATCGCGCGCGCGCGGCGAGCTGGAGCAGGTGTGCCGCAACGCCGAGGTCCTGCGCGTCCCGGGGCCCCACTACGCGCTCGAGATCCGGCCGCGCGAATGCGCCGACCTCATCGGGCGGCGCATCCGGACGCTGTTCCATCCGGGCGACGAATCGCGCGTCGCCAACACATGATCTACCTCGCATCGAGGAGCCCACGGCGCCGCGAGCTCCTCTCGCAGATCGGGGTGAAGTTCGAGCTCCTGCTGTTCCGCGAAGGCGCGCGCGCCGACCCCGACACCGACGAGGCGGTGCACTTCGGCGAGCAGCCCGACGAATACGTGCGGCGCGTGGCAATGGCGAAGGCGCGAGCCGCCTGGCAGCGCATCCTCATGCGCCGCGGCCTTCGCCGCATGCCGGTGCTCGCCGCGGATACGACGGTGGCGCTCGCCGGCGAGGTCCTCGCGAAGCCCGCGGACCGCGCCGACGCCGAGCGCATGCTGCGCCTGCTTTCCGGCACCCGCCACCGGGTGCTCACCGCCGTGGCGGTCGGCGTCGAGCAGCATTTCGAGGTCGCGGTGAGCGACTCGTGGGTCACCTTCGGGACGCTGGACGACGCGCGCATCCAGGCCTACGCCCTGACCGGCGAGCCGCTCGACAAGGCGGGGGCCTACGCGATCCAGGGCCGCGCAGCGGCGTTCGTCGAGCGCCTCGAGGGAAGCTACACCGGGGTCATGGGCCTGCCGCTTTACGAAACCGCCAACCTCCTGAGACTATTCGGGGTAACCGTCCCCTGAAGGGCCCAAAGCCAGGAAACCACAGATGAACACAGATGAACACAGATCGGCTGGGAGAAAGCTAGCGTCGTAACGTATTGACCCTGTTCGAGGATTTCGGCTCGCTTCGGCCTGCCGGAATCATCTGTGTTCATCTGTGTTCATCCGTGGTTCCCTTCCACGACGATGAACGAGCAAATTCTCATCAACGTCACGCCGCAGGAGACGCGCGTGGCGGTGACCGAGCAGGGTGCGGTGCAGGAGCTGCACATCGAGCGCGACTCGAGCCGCGGCCTGGTCGGCAACGTCTACCTGGGCCGCGTCTGCCGCGTGCTGCCCGGCATGCAGTCGGCGTTCGTCGAGATCGGCCTGGCGCGCGCGGCCTTCCTGCACGTCGCCGACATCTGGATGGCGCGCAACGGCAGCGGCATCGAGCGCCCGATCGAGAAGATCCTCTCCGAGGGCCAGACGCTGCTCGTGCAGGTGGTGAAGGATCCCATCGGCAGCAAGGGCGCGCGGCTTTCCACGCAGGTCTCCATCGCGGGCCGCCTGCTCGTATACCTGCCGCAGGACCCGCACATCGGCATCTCGCAGCGCATCGAGGACGAGATGGAGCGCGAGCAGCTTCGCGAGAAGGTGCAGTCGCTCATCCCTCCCGGCGAGACCGGCGGCTTCATCGTGCGCACCGTCGCCGAGACCGCGAACGAAGCGGAGCTCGCCGCCGACATCGACTACCTGGTGACGCTCTGGAAGCAGATCCGCCAGGCGGCGCAGGGCGCGGCCCCGCAGGAGCTCCTCTACCAGGATCTGTCGCTCGCCACGCGCGTGCTGCGAGATCTGGTCACCGACTCCACCGAGCGCATCATCGTCGACTCGCGCGAGACCTTCGCGAAGATCCAGGAATTCGCCTCGCGCTACACGCGCCAGGCGCTCCCCGTTCTCGAGCACTACAACGGCGAGCGGCCGCTCTTCGACCTCTTCGCGGTGGAGGACGAGATCGAGAAGGCGCTCGCTCGCCGCGTGGAGCTGAAGAGCGGCGGCTACCTCATCATCGACCAGACCGAGGCGCTCACCACGGTCGACGTGAACACCGGCGGGTTCGTCTCGGGCCGCTCGTTCGACGACACCATCTTCAAGACCAACCTCGAGGCGGCGCAGGCGATCGCCCGGCAGCTGCGCCTGCGCAACCTCGGCGGCATCATCATCGTCGACTTCATCGACATGGACACCGCCGAGCATCGCGACGCGGTGCTCGCGGAGTTCCGCAAGACGCTCGCGCGCGACCGCACGCGGGTGACCGTGAACGGCTTCTCGCAGCTGGGGCTCGTGGAGATGACGCGCAAGCGCACGCGCGAATCGCTCGCGCACGTGCTGTGCGAGCCCTGCCCCGTGTGCACCGGCCGCGGCGAGCTGAAGACCGCGCAGACGGTCTGCTACGAGATCCTGCGCGAGATCATGCGCGCGCACCGGCAGTTCAGCGCCAAGGAGTACCGCATCCTCGCCTCGCAGAAGGTGATCGACCTCTTCCTCGAGGAGGAGTCGGCGAGCCTCACGCAGCTGGGCGACTTCATCGGCAAGCCGATCTCGATGCAGGTCGAGACCGCGTACATGCAGGAACAGTACGATGTGATCCTGGTGTGAGGGGGCTTGAGTACGGCCTTCCTCAAACCCCCAGATACCGGTGCAGGACCTCCGGCTGCTTGCGGATCTCCGCGGCCGGGCCCTCGTGCACGATGTGCCCGTTGTTGATCATGTAGACGCGCTGCGCGAGCGCGAGAGTGGCGGCGAGGTTCTGCTCGACCAGCACGATGGTCTGGCCCGCGGCGGCGAGCTCGCGGCAGGCGCGCATGAGGTCCTTCACGATCACCGGCGCGAGGCCCTCGAAGGGCTCGTCGAGCAGCACGATCTTCGGGTCGCGGATGAGCGCGCGGGCGATGGCGAGCATCTGCTGCTCGCCGCCGGAGAGGTCCGTGCCGCGGCTCGTGCGCCGTTCCTTGAGGCGCGGGAACATCCCGTAGATCCGCTCGAGCGGCCACCGGCCCGGCGCGGTGAGGCCGGCGAGGACCAGGTTCTCCTCGACGTTGAGGCTGCCGAAGACGCGCCGGTCCTCGTGCACCAGCTGCATGCCCGCCTTGGCGATCGCATAGCTCGGCATCCCGGCCATGTCCACGCCGTCCAGGACAACGGACCCGGATCGGGGCGTCACGACGCCCATGAGGCTCTTGAGCGTGGTGCTCTTGCCCGCGCCGTTGCGCCCGAGGAGCGCCACCACCTCGTTCTTCTCGACGCGCAGCGACACGTCGAAGAGGATGTGCGAATCCCCGTAGTAGCTGTTGAGCCCCTTCACCTCGAGCAGGCTCATTCGTGCAGGACCTCGTCCACGCCGCCGAGGTACGCCTCCCGGACGGTCTCGTTGCCCTTGATCTCGCCGGTGGTGCCCTCGAGGAGGATGCGCCCCTGGTGCATCACCGTGATGCGCTCGGCGAGCTCGAAGAGCGAATCGACGTCGTGGTCGATGATGATCATGGTGCGCCCCTGGCTGATCGACTTGAGGAGCTTCACCGTCTCGACCCGCTCGTGCGGGCTCATTCCGGCGAGGGGCTCGTCGAGGAGGAGCAGGCTCGGCGAGGAGGCGAGCGCGAGGGCCACCTCGAGCCTGCGCTTCTCGCCGTAGGCGAGCTCGGAGACCGGCGCGTCCAGGCGGTCGGTGAGCGCCACCAGCTCGAGCGTACGCTCCACCTGCTCGCGCAACCCCGGGATCCTGGTGAGGTTCTTCAGCAGGTCGAGGCGGAACTTGCCGCGCAGCTCCGCGAGCGCCGCGATGGTGACGTTCTCGCGCACCGTGAGGCGGTTGAAGAGCTGGTTCACCTGGTAGCTCTTGGTGAGGCCGAGCTGGCAGACGTCGGTGACGCTCATCCCCGTGATGTCGCGCCCCTCGAACACGATGCGCCCGGCGCTCGGCTCGACCTCGCAGGTGAGCATCTTGAAGAAGGTGCTCTTGCCCGCGCCGTTCGGGCCGATGATCCCGCGCAGCTCGCCCGCGTTCACGCTGAAGTCGACCCCCGAGTTCGCGACGATGCCGCCGTAGCGCTTGGTGAGGCCGGTCGTCTGCAGGATGGGGCCGGTATAGAGCTCGTTCGCGTGGTGCACGGGCGTCATCGCCGTGCCCGGCTCGAGGCGCGCGAGCGTTTCGCGCGTGGGCATCTCGACGGGGACGTCGGCGGGCGCCGCGGGCTTCGCGGTCGCGGTGCGCTTGTGCGCGGCCCAGCGGACGAGGTCGCGGATCGCGCCCACGATGCCCTGGCGCAGGAAGAACACCAGCAGCACGAAGACCAGGCCGAGGACCAGCTTCCACGTCGCGCCGAGCTTGAGCGTGCCCTGGAGGAAGTCCTGCAGGAAGAGCCACACCGAGGCGCCGACGAGCGGCCCGAAAAGGGAGCCGCGGCCGCCGATCGCGGTCTGCATCACCAGCTGCCCGGAAGTATCGAACGTGAACGCGTCGGGCGGCATGAAGGCCTGCAGCACGCCGAGCAGCCCGCCCGCGAATCCCGCGTATGCGGCCGCGATCACGAAGGCGGCGAGCTTGTAGGCATGGATGTTGTGTCCCACCGCAGAGGCGCGCAGCGGGTTCTCGCGGATCGCGCGCAGCACGGCGCCCACCGGCGAGCGCACGATGCGCAGCGCGAGGACGATGCCCACGAAATAGCAGAACGCGAGGAACGGGTAGAGCGACCAGCCGGTATCGAAGCGCAGCGTGAAGGATCCGATGTGGAACACCGGCGCCGGCACCCCGGGCAGGCCGTTCTCGCCGCCGGTCCAGTGGGAGAGCGGGTTGAACTCGATGAAGTAGAAGACCTCCGCGATCGCGACCGTGATCATCGCGAAGTAGATGCCGGTGCGCCGCAGCGCCACGAGCCCCACCAGGAAGCCGACGAGCGCCGCGGCCACCATGCCGATCACGAGTGCGGTGACGACGTGCGGGAAACCGGCGCGGGTGAGCAGGTAGGCGGTGACCATGCCCCCGGTGCCGTAGAACGCCGACTGTCCGAACGAGAGCAGCCCCGTGTACCCGAAGAGGATGTCGAAGCCGATGCCGAACAGGCCCCACACCAGGACGCGGTTCACCGTGTTCGGCGGCGCGTCGAGGAGCGGAAACACGAAGGGCACCGCGATCAGGCCGATCGCGGTGAGGATTTCGACGATGCCGGGACGATACGAGCTGTACAGCCGATCCGCGTTCACTCGCGCCCTTTCACCCCGAGCAGACCGTGCGGCCGCAGCACGAGCACCAGCGTCATCGCCGCGAAGAGCATCACGTACGCGTAGGCCGGATCCACCATGGAGGTGAGGCTGATGATCTCGCCGGAGATGAGCCCGCCCAGGATCGCCCCGGGGAACGACCCGACCCCGCCGATCACCACCACCACGAAGGTCTGCACCAGGATCGCCTCGCCCACCTCCGGGGTGAGCGAGACCACCGGCGCGTTCACGATGCCGGCGAACCCGGCCGCCATGGCGCCGATGCCGAACACGACCATGAACACGCGATCCACGTTGATCCCGAGGGAATCGACCATCACCGAGTCCTCGATGCCCGCGCGCACGATGAGGCCCAGGCGCGTGCGGTAGAGCACCACGAACAGGACGAGCAGCGCGATGGCGACGATCCCCACCACGGCCAGTCGGTACGTGGGATAGAGCATGAAGTGCAGGTTGGTGATCCCGGCGAAGATCTTCGGCGGCGGGACCACCCGCGAATTGCTGGAGAAGATGAGCCGCACCAGCTCCACGAAGACGATGCCCAGGCCGAAGGTGACCAGCAGCTGGTCCTCGTGCGGCCGCTTGTAGAAATGGCGGATGACGACGCGCTCCATCACCATGCCGACCACGAGCAGGAAGAGCGTGCCGGCGATCACCGCGACCACGAACGACCCGGTCGCCTGGTACGCGGCGAACCCGGCGTAGCCGCCGAGCATGAACATGGCGCCGTGGGCGAGGTTCAGGACGCCCAGCGTGCCGTAGATGATGGTGAGCCCCGAACTGATGAGCGCGAGGAGCGCGCCCAGGGCGAGCCCGTTGAAGAGCTGCGAGACGAAATTGGCCCAGTTCAGCATGGCGCAGGCGCGCCGCGGGCGGCCGGAGCCGCCCGCGGCGCTGTTCCCCTATCGAGTGGACGCTTCGATCAGGTGTAGCTGCCGAGGTTGCAGCCGAACGCGTCCGGCTTCTGCATGAGCGGCGCGCCGGGCAGGACCTCGAGCACGTTCCAGAAGTCCTCCTTGCCCTTCATGTCGCCAGGCTTCTTGCCCTGCACGATGATCACCGGGCGCACGAGCTGGTGGTCCTCCTTGCGGAAGTGCACCGGGCCCACCGTCGACTCGATCGTGCGGCCGGCCTCGAAGGACTTGATCACGTCCGGAGGATAGAACGTGCCGGCGTGCTCGACCGCTTCGGCCCACAGGGCGAAGGACATGTAGGCGTTGTTGGCGCCCCATTCCGGCTTGTACCCGTACTTCTTCTCGAAGGCCTCGACGAACATCTTGGCGAGCGGGTATTTGTCCTCGAGCGTCCACCAGAAATCGGTCGCGGCGTACACGCCCTGGGTGAGCTCGGGGCCGACGTCGCGGGCGACGAACGGGATCTGGTACGGGAACACGAGCTTCATCTTGTCGAGGATCCCGAACTGCTTCGCCTGCTGCGTCGAGAGCACCGCGTCGTGGCCCCAGTTCACGTTGATGAGCACGTCGGCGCCGGAGTTGGCGACGTTCAGCAGGTACGACGAGTAGTCGGGCGCGCCGAGCGGGGCGACCTGGTTGGTCGCGGTCGTCCATCCCGCGCCGGCGAGATAGTCCTGCATCGACTTGGTGACCGTGTGCCCGTACGTGTAGTCCGGGGTGAGGTACGCGGCCTTCTTGTTCTTGCCGTAGGCCTTCTCGATCACCGGAGCGATCGCGGCGGCCGCGGTCTGCCCGTAGAAGCACTGGCGGAAGCCGTAGCGCACGCAGTCCTTGCCGGTGGTGTCGTTCGAGCCCGAGATGCCGGTCACGTACAGCACCTTCTCGCGCTGGGCGAGCTTGTTGAGGGCGACCGCGACCGCGCTCGAGGTAGCGCCCGTCATGAGGATCGCCTTGTTCTCCGTGATGAAGCGCTGCTGGGCCTGCACCGCTTCGTTCGGCTTCGCGGCGGAGTCGGCGATGCCGATCTTCACCTCCTTGCCGAGCACGCCCTTCTTGGTCTTCGGCGAGATCTTGCGGATGAGCGGGTGGCCCTCGTTGATGTGCTCGACCGCGAGCTGCCAGCCCTTGAGCTCGTCCTCGCCCTGCTCCGCGTAGGTGCCTGTGCGCGGCACCGTGATGCCGATGAAGACCGAACTTCCCTCGGCGCCGGCGGGCCAGGTTCCGATAGGCGGGTGCTTTTCCGCTGCGACGGCGTTCGACACCATGCCCGTGGGCAGGGTAAGTGCGCCGACGACGCCGAGGCCCGTGCGAACGAAGTCCCGGCGGCTTTGTTTGTTGGGTTTGCCATCCTGCATGACGAGCTCCTCCGTGTAGGTTGCCGGTTGTGCGTTACGAAGCGGTATTTTCCCGGGGGCGGGGTGGGTGTATATCGCTGGGGGATGTTACCCCAATTTCCGCACCGTGGAACCCGCGTTCTGGACGGTTCGGGGAGCGCGACGGCGGTTTACTTCTTGCCGATGCCCTGGAGGATGCGCTTGGCTTCCTGGAGCCGCCAGATCGAGTCGTCGAGGCGCTGCGTCGCCTCGGCGTCGCCCGGCGCGCCGGGTTCGGTCTTCTGCGTCGCTTCGGGACGGTAATTGGGGTCGAGCGCCGGGATCTGCATGGTGCGCTCGCCCTCGGCGGCGCGCGGGAGCCTCTCCGGATCGATGCGCTGCGTGCGCTCGCTCTCGGGGGGCAGCTTCTGGGTGGCCATCGGATCGAACGCGGGAGCTCCCTTGGCGGTGAACTGCGCGAGGAGGTCGTCGGAGACCATCGGCTTCGCGGCCGGGGCGGCGGGTGCCGGCTTCGGCGCGGGCTTCGGCGCGGGCGCCGCGGCGTGCGCGTGCGACGCGCCGGTCCCGGCCATGAGCTCGATCGGCTCGGCGAGCGCGGGGCGCGCGACCGGCGACGGGATCTCCGGGGCGAGCGAGGCCTTCGCCTCGTGCACCGAGACGCGCCCGACCAGCTCGTCGATCATCCGGCGCTGCTTCGCAAGCTCCAGCTCCGCCTGGCGCAGCACCGCCATCTGCTCGTTGATGGTGGTGGTCTTCTCGTTGATCTTCGCGAGGTTGTCCAGCCGCGACTGCAGCTGCGCCTTGTGGTCCTTGATCTGCACCTCGAGCGGGAGCGTCACGGCCTGGATCCAGCGCTCGGTCCGGGTCTTCGCGTCGCCGAAGGTGGCACGCGCCTGCTTCACCAGCGTGCTGTAGAACTTCTTCACCAGCGGGCCCTTGTAGTGCGCGACGTTCACGGGGTCGCGCGCGAAGGCCTCGGTCTCGTGCACGAGGAGCTTGAGCTTGGTGCGGTGCGGATCGAGGTCCAGCGCGGGAAGCGTCATCGGCTGGAAGGCGAACTTCTGGATGAAGGTGTCGTAGACGCCCTGCATCATCTTCTTGAGCTCCTCGCTCGCCGCGAACACCGCCTCGAAGTTCTCGCTCATGAGCCTCGTGAGCTCGCGCATGCCCCGCTGCAGGCCCACGGTGGTCCACGAATCCTCCATGGCCTGCGCGGACGAGGCGAGCATCGTGTCGAGCTTCTGCGGGTTGAGCATTTCCATGATCGCCGTGCGGCGCGCGCCGAAGGCGGCGGTGTTCACCTTGTACTCGACGAGGGCGGTGTTGTAGGCGTTCTTCTCCGCCGTGATGCGGCCCCAGAGCTTGGTCACCACGTCGCGGCTCTTGCCCTGCAGGCCGGTGAGCTCGGCGATCTCGGCCTGGTTCGCCTGCTGCTTCTTCGCGACGGAGGCGCGCGAGGAGGCCATCATGCCGCCGATCTCGCCCACCACCGCCTTGCAGAGGATCTGGCGCTTCATCGGCACGACCTGCTCGGCGAGGAAGCGCTCGAGGGCCTGGATGCCGCTCCGGTCGAGCAGATCCGCGTCCTCGCGCACCTTGGCGAGCAGCGCCTTCTGCGCGGAGATCGCGAAGATGCGCTCGTGCGGCAGCTGCAGGTGCTGCGCGGTGGTGTCGATCATGCGCCGGATCGCCTTGTCCACCTCCTCGCGGGTCTTGAGCTCGTCCCACATGAGGTCGATCTTGTTGAGCACGGCGACCTTCTGCGGCAGCCCGGGACGCACGTAGCGATCCCAGATCTCGAGGTCGCTCCTCGTGACGCCAGTGTCGATCGAGAGCAGGAACAGGATCGCGTGCGCCGAGGGCACGGTGCTCACCGTGAGCTCCGGCTCCATGCCGAGGGCGTTCAGGCCCGGCGTGTCGAGGATCGACAAGCCGTGGGTGAGCAGCGGGTGCGGGTAGTTGATCATGGCGTAGCGCCACGCCGGCACCTCGACCAGCTCCTCCTCGCCGGGGAGCTCGCCGCTCTCGTCGAGCATCGGCGTGAGGCCCAGCATGCGCGCCTCGAGCGCGTAGACCTTCTTCGTGTCCGCGAGCGCCTTGAGCGCCTGCTTCATGTCGGCGGCCGAGCCCGTGTTCAGGCGGATCTTGCTCCACTCCACCGGCATGTTCTTGAGCTGCGAGATCGACTCGTCGCGATAGCGCGTCTCCACCGAGAGCAGCTTCAGGTACGGCTCCTCGGCCGGGTCGTGGAAGATCTCGGTGGGGCACATCGTCGTGCGGCCCACGTCGGAGGGGAGGAGCCGCTCCTTGAAGCTGGAGAAGAAGAGCGCGTTGATGAGCTCCGACTTCCCGCGCGAGAACTCGGCGAGGAAGGCGAGCATGAGCCGCCCCTTGTTCAGGTTCTCGAGCAGGTCGTAGAAGCGGATCGATTGCTGGACGTCGAGCTGCCCGTTCGACTCGAGCCACTCGTGGTACGCGTGAACCGACTGCGTGAGCTCCTCGCGCCAGCGATTGTAGCGGGCGATCTCGGTCTCGAATCGGTTCTGCGGGATGGACGATTCCATGGAGCGGCACGGCGTTCGGATCGGCGCAGTGTATCCGAGTTTCGCCTGATTCCAGAGTGACTTGGCGCACAGCCCGCGAAAAAACGAAGCCGGGCGCGAGGCCCGGCCGAAGTCACCACCGGAGGAAGGAATTCAGGGGCGGCCGAAGGCGCCGCCGACGCGCCGGCCGGCCAGGGGGCCGGTTCGCGTGCGAACCCGAAGCCCCCCGGGCGTCGCCGGGCGCAACTCGGCGGCCTGCGCCTGGCGCGCGATGGCGAGGAAGCGTTGGCGCCAGCAGGCGGCGGGCGAGGGGCAGGTTCGCGTGGTCATGGGACGTATCTTAGGCATGCGGCCGCTACGATTCGATGACAAATTGCGCGAGCGCGATGCCGACTATTCCGCATGAGGCGTCGCGCGTGCGGGCACCGGGTCAGGCAGCAGCCCTCAGTCCGGTGACGTTCATCGCGACGGTGAGCGCGATGGGCGCGAAGAAGGAAAGGCTCACGAGGAGGGCGAAGGTGTTCATGGCTCGGTCCTGTAGGTTGCGTTGAAGACGGTGCCAATCTAGGTGCGGCGCCGCTGCCGCGCCACGCCCGGGCGACGAAATGCGGTTTTCGCGGCATGAAGGGCGGCTGCGGGCGCTCTTGCGGCGGCGCTCAGGCCGCGCGGCGCAGCTCCGCCAGGGTCGTCGCGGCCTCCTCGGTCATCGGCACGGCCTCGGGCAGCGGCCGGTACAGCCCCGCGAGCCCGTCGCCGGCGCCGCCCGAGCGGTAGGCCGCAAGGTTTCCCGCGACGATCAGCGCGACGGGCGCGAAGAGTGCGGCGAGGACGAGAAGATCGAAATAACCGCTCATGGCTGGCTCCCTTTCCTGTAACGGCGGCGTGGATCGCCGCACACGAGGAGCCAAGTTACGTTCGTAACGCCGCGGACCGTTACGGAATGGACGGCGTCGGACACGCCGCGCGCGCAGCACCCCGGATGCCGAATATTCGTGCCCGCCTAGAGCAACGCCTGCTGCAGCAGCGTGCCCGCCTCCTGCTCGAGCCACGCGACCGGCAGCATGAGGAGCAGCTGGAAGAATATGAAGACGAAGAGCGGCGAGATGTCCATTCCGCCGATGGGCGGAATCACGCGCTGCACGGGCCGCAGGAACGGCCGCGAGAGCGCGTCGAAGAACGGCATCACCGGGTGGTGCGGCGCCACCCACGAGAGCACCGCCTGGAGGATCACCGCGCCCATGAACACGTAGATCGACAGACGCACCAGCACGACGAAGGCGAGGAACACGAGCACGGGAAAGATCGCCGGCACGGCGAAGGGCGACGGCCCGAAGATCGCGTGCAGGATCACCTGCAGCACGAGCTCGAGGATCCAGGCGGCGAGGAGCGAGGCGAGGTCGAGCCGGAAGAGGCCCGGGACCAGGCGGCGCAGCGGCTTCACCGCGAAATCGGTGATCGCCATCGAGAACTGCGCGATCGGGTTGCGCGCCGGCGCGCGCAGCGCCTGCATCCAGAAGCGCACGAGCGCGGCGAGGATCACCAGGTCGAAGACGGTGCCGAGGACGAGTGCGACTGCCTGCCCGACCATGGTCAGCCGCGCCCCAGGGCTTCGCCGAGCTCGCGCGAGCGCTCGCACGCCGCCTTCACGGCCTCGATGAAGCGCTCCTTCACGCCGGCGGCCTCGAGCACCTCGAGCGCGCGCTCGGTGGTGCCGCCCCTGGAAGTCACCTGTGCGCGCAGGCTCGCCGGATCCTCGCCGCGGTCGATGGCGAGCTTCGCCGCGCCCACGAAGGTCCACAGCGCGAGCGAGCGCGCCGCGCCCTCGGCGAGCCCCAGCTCGCGCGCCGCGCGCTCGAGCGCCTCCATCGCATAGAAGACGTATGCGGGGCCGCTTCCCGAGACCGCGGTCACCGCGTCGAGGTCGGATTCGCGCTCGAACCACAGCGTGAAGCCCACCGCCGCGAGCAGGTCCTCGGCCGCCTGCCGGTCGTCCGCGCGCACCGCCTCCCCGGCGTAGAGGCCGGTGATGCCGGCGTGCACCAGGGCCGGCGTGTTCGGCATCGCGCGCACGAGCCGCTTGCGTTCGCCGATCCAGCGCCCGAGGTCGGCGAGCCGGATGCCCGCCGCGATCGACACCACGAGCGGGTCGCCCAGGTGCGGGGCGGCGGCCGACGCCGCCTCGCGCATGTTCTGCGGCTTCACGGCGAGCACGAGCACGTCCGCGTTCGCGAGCCCCGCGCCCGGCGCCTCGAGCGAGGTCACGCCGAACTCCGCGACGAGGCGAAGGCGCGTCGCGCCGTCGATCTCGACCACGGAGATGTCGGATGCGCGAATCCCCTTCGCGACGAGGCCGCCGATGATCGCGCGCGCCATGTTGCCGCCGCCGATGAAGGCGACCTTCATCGCGGGCCCTCTCCCGGGTCCCCGCTCGAGGGGTAGATGCCGAAGCGCGCCGCGGGATCGCGCGCGCCGAAGATCGCGCTGCCCACCCGCACCATCGTCGCGCCTTGCGCAATCGCCGCCTCGAAGTCGTCGCTCATGCCCATGGAAAGCGTGTCGAGCGCGATTCCCGCCGCGCCGATCGCGTCGCGGGTGCGCGCGAGGATCGCGAACTGCGCGCGCTGCTCCTCGCGCCGCTCGCTGCGCCGCGCCATGCCCATGAGGCCGCGCAGGCGCAGGCCGGGAAGCGTGCGCACTTCGCGCGCGAGCGCGAGCGCCTCTCCCGGCGCGACGCCGCCCTTCGTCGCCTCGTCGCTGATGTTCACCTGGATGCAGAAATCGAGCGGCGGAAGCGAGGCCGGGCGCGCGCGCGAGAGCGCCGCCGCGACGCGCGGCCGGTCCACTGCATGCACCCAGTGGAAATGCTCGGCCACGTCGCGCGCCTTGTTGGTCTGCACGCGGCCGATGAAGTGCCAGGACGCCCCGAGGTCGGCGAGCGCCGCGATCTTGGCGAGCGCCTCCTGCATGTAGCTCTCGCCGAAATCGCGGCAGCCCGCGTCCCAGGCCTCGCGCATCCGGGCGGGCGATTGCGACTTGCTCACGGCCACGAGCGTCACGGCGCGGCTATCCCCTTGTAACGCTTCGGAAATGCGCCGTCTCACGGCTTGCAGGTTGGCGGCGATTGTGGACATAATCGAGGCGACTTTCCGAGGGCATTCTAGCAAAGCGAACCGTTTGAGCCTCCCTCGGCGACACCGCTTCCAGGGAGAAGAGATGGACATCGCGGAACTGCTCGCCTTCTCGGTCAAGAACAAGGCATCGGACCTGCATCTTTCCGCAGGCCTGCCGCCCATGATCCGCGTGCACGGCGACGTGCGCCGGATCAACGTGCCCCCCCTCGAGCACAAGGAAGTGCACGGGATGGTGTACGACATCATGAACGACTCGCAGCGCAAGATATACGAGGAGACGCTCGAGTGCGACTTCTCGTTCGAGATCCCGAACCTCGCGCGCTTCCGCGTGAACGCCTTCAACCAGAACCGCGGCGCGGGCGCCGTGTTCCGGACCATTCCCTCGAAGGTGCAAACGCTCGAGGAGCTGAACGCCCCGCGCATCTTCGCCGAGATCTCGAACCAGCCGCGCGGGCTCGTCCTGGTGACGGGCCCGACGGGCTCGGGCAAGTCGACCACGCTCGCCGCGATGATCAACCACGTGAACGAGAACGAATACGGGCACATCCTCACGGTCGAGGACCCGATCGAGTTCGTGCACGAGTCGAAGAAATGCCTGATCAACCAGCGCGAGGTGGGCCCGCACACGCTGTCCTTCTCGAACGCGCTGAGGAGCGCGCTTCGCGAGGATCCGGACATCATCCTCGTGGGCGAGATGCGCGACCTCGAGACCATCCGCCTGGCCATGACCGCCGCGGAGACCGGGCACCTGGTGTTCGGCACGCTGCACACCTCCTCGGCCGCGAAGACCGTGGACCGCATCATCGACGTCTTCCCCGCGACGGAAAAGGAGATGATCCGCGCGATGCTCTCCGAATCGCTGCGCGCGGTGATCTCGCAGACGCTGTGCAAGACCAAGGACGGGAGCGGGCGCGTCGCGGCGCACGAGATCATGATCGGCACGCCCGCCATCCGCAACCTCATCCGCGAGGCGAAGGTCGCGCAGATGTACTCGTCGATCCAGACCGGGCAGGCGCTCGGCATGCAGACGCTCGACCAGAACCTGCAGGACCTGGTGAAGCGCAACCTCATCGCGCCCGCGGAGGCGCGCTCGAAGGCCGCGAACAAGGACATCTTCATCGGCGGCTAGCGCCCCGCCTACCCCAAGGAGCCCCAGATGGAACGCGAGCAATCATTGAAGTTCATGCACGACCTGCTGCGCGCGCTCATCGCGCGCAAGGGCTCGGACCTCTTCATCACCGCCGGCTTCCCGCCGGCGATGAAGGTGGACGGCAAGGTGACGCCGGTCTCGCAGCAGAGCCTCTCGCCGATCCACACCCAGGAGCTCGCCCGCTCGATCATGACCGACAAGCAGGCCGCGGAGTTCGAGGCGACCAACGAGTGCAACTTCGCGGTGAGCCCGAGCGGCATCGGGCGCTTCCGGGTGAACGCTTTCGTGCAGCAGGGACGCGTGGGCCTGGTGCTGCGCACCATCACGACGACGATCCCGAAGTTCGACGAGCTTGGCCTGCCTCACGTGCTGAAGGACGTCGCGATGACCAAGCGGGGACTCGTGATCTTCGTCGGCGGGACCGGCTCGGGCAAGTCGACCTCGCTCGCCGCGATGATCGGCCATCGCAACGAGAACAGCTACGGGCACATCATCACGATCGAGGACCCGGTCGAGTACGTGCACGAGCACAGGAACTGCATCATCACGCAGCGCGAGGTGGGCGTGGACACCGACAACTGGTTCTCGGCGCTCAAGAACACGCTGCGCCAGGCGCCGGACGTGATCCTGATCGGCGAGATCCGGGAGCGCGAGACGATGGAGTACGCCATCGCGTTCGCGGAGACGGGGCACCTTTGCATGTCGACGCTGCACGCGAACTCGACCAACCAGGCGCTCGACCGCATCATCAACTTCTTCCCCGAGGAGCGCCGGCCGCAGCTGCTCATGGACCTCTCGCTCAACCTGAAGGGCATCGTGTCGCAGCGCCTGATCCCGAAGAAGGGCCAGAAAGGCCGCGTCGCCGCGATCGAGATCATGCTCAACTCGCCCCTCATGTCGGACCTCGTCTTCAAGGGGCAGGTGCACGAGATGAAGGAGCTGATGGCCCGTTCGCGCGAGCTCGGCATGCAGACCTTCGACCAGGCGCTCTTCGAGCTCTTCGAGGCCGACATGATCAGCTACGAGGACGCGCTCCGGAACGCGGACTCCGTGAACGACCTGCGCCTGAAGATCAAGCTCGAGAGCAAGAACGCGAAAAACCGCGACCTCGGCTCGGGCCTGGAGCACCTCGAGATCGTCAAGTGACGATCCGGCAGGTCGGCGCCGCCGGCCTGCGACGATGTAGGAGGCCTCCGACAGGAACATCAGCGCAATCCTAGGCCCGGCGGTGCGCTGTCCGACTCCCGCCTCTTCCGGTCGTCTTCAGTATGGACGAACGACCAAGGGAGACGGCCATGAAGAAACTCCTCGCGCTGGGCCTTGCCATCTGCCTGCCCACCGGACTCGCCGCAGAAGATCCCGCCGCAGCAGCCCCCTTTCTCGGGACCGTGAGCGTGGTCGTCCTCGACGCGTCCCTGCCGATCGCGAAGGATCTGCCCTGCGCGAGCGCGGCGATCGCCAGGGCGGGCGACCCGGATTGCATGGCCGTGCATCGCGCGGTCCTGAGCGGCCACGTCCAGCGCGCCCCGACGCTCAGCGAGCGCGGGCGCTGGCTTTGATTTCGACCGGAGACCCACGATCATGAACAGCGACCAGATCCACGGCCATTTGCGCGAGATGAAGGGCTGGGCCCTCGAGAGCTGGGGCCGCGTCACCCACGATCCATGGATGCGCATCGCGGGCCGCCGCGAGCGCCTGCTGGGGCGCCTCGAGGCCTCGCTCGCGGAATCGCGGCGCATCGCCGAGATGAGCTTCCCCGCCCCGGCCCGGCGCACGGCCGAGCGCCGCGGAGCCGCTTCCCGCTAGCCCCTTCTCCGGCGCGCGCCTTCAGGAGGCGATGGCGAGGCTGCGGTTGTTGCCGCCCGCGCGCAGCACCGCGTTCAGGCGCGAGAGCGCGCCGCCCTCGTCGGCCGGGGCCGCCTCGGGCGCCGAGAAATAGAATCCCTGCACGAAGTCCGCGCCCGCCTCGATCGCCACGCGCGCCTCGGCCGCGCTCTCGATCCCGGCGATCACGACGCGCGCGCGAACTTCGTGCAGCAAGTCCACCATTCCCGCGAGCATGCGCCGAGCGCGTCCCCATCCCAGGAGCGCATCGGCGACGAGCGCGCGATCGAGCTTCACCATGTCGGGGCGCAACGCGAGGACGCGGTCGAAGTTCGAGCGCGCCTTGCCGAAATCGTCGATCGCGATGGAAAGGCCGAGCGCGCGGTAGACGGCGACGGCGTGGGCGAGCCCGCGCTCGTCGCAATCCTCGGCGATGATCTCCACGCACACGCGCTTCGGATGCAACCCGTAGTAGCGCACCAGCTCGCCCAGCTCCATCGCGCAGCTCGCATCGTGGGCCGCGGCCTGCGGATGCACGTTGAGGAAGAGCGTGCGGTCGTCGGGCTCGAAGCGCGCATAGTTGCGCAGGTGCAGCGCGCGGCAGGTCCAGTCGAGCACGGCGCGCGCGCTTTCCGGCGTGCGCGCGAAGAGCTCGCCCGCGGCGACGCGGCGGCCCTGGCCGTCGGCCGCGCGGAGCAGCGCCTCGTAGCCCTCGCAGGCCGGGTCGCGGACCGAGAGGATCGGCTGGAAGTGCGACGCGAGCATGGTGCCCTCCCAGTCGAGCGCCGTCCCCGCGGCCTTGCGCACCAGGCGCTCGGCCGCGCGCGCCATGGAAGTCGAAACCGCGTTCGAGCCGTCCGCGCCGGATCGGTCCTGCCTTGCGTGCATCGCCTTTCCCTCGAGCCAGCCGGAGATTCCCGGCACGCCCACATTGCGCCCAGGCGATTACGCTCCAGTTACCGGGCCGCGGAACCGGATTGCAACTGTAAAGACCTGCGTCTCAGGGGGCGCTGAAGAACCCGGCGAGCACCTCGCCGATGTCGCTCATGCGGTAAGGCTTCTTGAGGACGCGGTTCACGCCCGCGGCGAGCGCCCGCGTCTCGAAGCCCGCGCCGCCGTAGCCGCTCGCGATGACGATGGGAAGGGTGGGGTTCAACTTGCGCAGCTCGATCGCGAGCTGCGTTCCGGTGAGCTGCGACATCACCTCGTCGCTCACCACAGCGTCGAAACGGCGCGGGTTGGCGCGCGCGGCGGCCAGCGCCTGGCGGCTGTCGGTGTAGCCGATGGGCTCGTAGCCCAGCGAGGCGAGCATCTCCTCGAGCGCCGCGAGCACCTCGGGCTCGTCGTCCACGGCGAGGATCGCCTGGCCGTCGCCCATGGGAAGCGTGTGGGCGGGCTCCGCCTTGCCCTCCTCGACATGCACGAGCGGCATCCACACCTCGAAGGTCGTGCCGCTGCCGAGCTCGCTCGTGACCTCGAGGAAGCCGCGGTGCTCCATCACGACCGAGTGCACGAGCGCGAGGCCGAGGCCCGTGCCACGGCCCGCCGGCTTCGTGGTGAAGAACGGCTCGAAGATGCGATCGATCACCTCGGGCGCGATGCCGTGGCCGGTGTCGCCCACGGTGAGCTTCATGTACTCGCCCGGCGGCATCTCGCCGGTACGCACCTTGCGCGGCTCGGCGATGGTCTCCTGCGCGACCTGCACCTCGAGCACGCCGGAATCGCCCATGGCCTGGACCGCGTTCGTGCACAGGTTCATGAGCAGCTGGTGCATCCGCGTGGGGTCGCCCATCACGGCCGCCTCGTTGCCGTCGCCCTGGTAGCGCACCTCGATCGTCTGCGGAGAGGAGCCGCGGATGAGGTCGCACACCTCCTGCGCGATCGGCGCGACGATCACCGGGATGCGCTCCCCGGCCTCCGCGCGGCTGTACGAGAGGATCTGCGCGACGAGCGCCTTGCCGCGGTTGCCCGCGTTCATGATGGTGTCGACGTAGCGGCGCATGTCGCCCTCGGCCTTCATCTGGGCGAGCTCGCCGTAGCCGAGGATCGCGCCGAGGATGTTGTTGAAGTCGTGCGCGATCCCCCCCGCGAGGTGGCCCACCGCCTGCATCTTCTCCGCCTGGCGCAGCTGCGCGGCGAGGCGCTGGCGCTCCTCCTCCGCGCGGACCTTGTCCGAGACGTCCTTCACGAAGCCGATCACGCGGCGCGCGGAGCCCGGAGCGCCGGCGATCGGGCCGATCCGGTACGCGTTCACCCCGACCGTCGTGTACTCGCCGTCGTCGCGCTTGAAGCGGTACTCGAGGGCGACGTGCGCGAGGTCGCCCGTGGCGAGCATGCGCCGCAGGCCCTTCAGGCGCATGCGGTCGTCGGGGTGCACGCGCTCGACCCACTTCTGGATGCTGCCGATGTGCTCGCGCCGCGTGCCCAGTACCGCCATCGTGTCGCCGTCCCACAGCACGCCGCCCTGCGCCGGGTCGAACTCGTAGAGGAGGCTCCCGCTCGCGCGGATCACGGCCTCGTGCCGGTTCCTCCAGGCCTCGGTCTCGCGCGCCGCTTCCTGGCGCTCGACGAGGAGCGCGGCGGCGAAGAGCGTGGTGACGATGAGGGTCGCGAGGTAGCCCTGCAGGTGCAGGAGGGCGCGCACGTCGGGCAGGGCCTGCGTCGACAACGGCCCGATCGCCTGCCCGGTATGCCAGTACACGATGAGCCCGAAGATGGCGAGGCCCAGGGTGGCCGCGCGCAGCCCGAAGGAAAGCGCCGCCCAGATGAGGAACGGGGCGCAGAGGTAGGCGAGCGACGGGATGTAGCCTTCCGCCCGGTTGGTCGCGCCGAAGACGTACGTGGTGGTGACGATGAGCCCGGCGTAGAGAGCCACGAGCTCCGGCCAGCGGCGGCGCACCACTTCGCTCGCATCCCGGGCGCCGGTGCGGCTCCAGGCGAGGATCAACGGCGCCGTGAGCAGCATTCCGAGCATGGTCGAGACGAACGTCACCGACCACTGGTTGCGGAAGCTCGTGGGCAGGCGCGCGTAGCCGAGGGCCGCGTCGAAGAGCGCCATCGCGGCCACCAGCGGCAGCATCCCCACGAGGAAGGCGGAAACGCCGCGCACGGTGTCGATGCGCACGCGCGGGGCGGCGAGACGCATCAACCCCGCGCCGACGGCGAGCGGCTGCGCGCAATTGAGCGCGGCGGCGGCGAGGATCGAGGACCAGCCGTCGCCACGGTCCAGCCCCGCCGCGACGCTCGCCGCGAACACGATCGCGAGGTAGCCCCACCAGCGGCGCGGAGCCACGACGAGGAGCACCCCCAGGGCAAGCCCGTGCGCCGGCCAGACGAAGAGCGGCAGCCGGGCGTGGAAGGGCAGGTGGGCCGAGTACGCGGCGAGGAGGTAGTAGACGACCCCGAAGGCGACGTATGCCAGGGTCTGCCGGAGGGAGGCGGACCGGGGCGAGGTGAGGATCGCCGGCGTTTGGGCGCTCACTGCGGCACCCCCGGCGGGAGGGGCTCGGCGGACATCCTCTTAGGATTCTACGGGTTCCCGCGCTAGAATGCGCCAAACAACCACGCATTCCCCGGACCCGTGGAAGCCCATATCCTCGTCGTAGACGACGACGCCGCGATTCGCGACGTCATCCGCGAGTACCTCACCGAGAACGACTTCAAGGTCTCGGTGGCGGAGAGCGGCGCCGACATGGACAAGGTCCTCGGCGCCGAGCACGTCGACCTGGTGATCCTCGACCTCAAGCTTCCCGACGAGGACGGCCTCGCCATCGCCCGGCGCCTGCGCGAGTCGCTCGACCTGCCGATCATCATCCTCACCGGCCGCAAGGAAGAGGTGGACCGCGTGATGGGGCTCGAGCTCGGCGCGGACGACTACGTGACGAAGCCGTTCAGCAATCGCGAGCTCCTCGCGCGCGTGCGGGCGGTGCTGCGCCGGACGGAGTCGAAGCGCGCCACGCGCCGCGGCGAGGCGGTGCGCGCGTTCCGGTTCTCGGGCTGGGAGCTCAATACCGGCACGCGCAAGCTCCGGGGTCCGGACGGGCGCAACGTCGAGCTCACCAACAGCGAGTACGCGCTGCTCGTCGCCTTCCTGCGCGCGCCCGGCCGCATCCTGAGCCGCGACCAGCTGCTCGAGTCGAGCCGCCTGCACGACGACATCTACGACCGCTCCATCGACGTGCAGATCCTCCGGCTCCGGCGCAAGATCGAGGACAGCCCGAACCAGCCCAGCCTGATTCGCACCGAGCGGGGCGCCGGGTACTACCTCAACTCCACGGTCGAGACGATGTGAGCACAACGGTCTCCGCGCTCGACGGGGTCCTCGCCGTCGTCGCGGCCTGGTTCGCGATCGGAATCGCAGGCACCGCCGCTCCGCGCAGCTTCCGTTTCGTCGCCCTCTTCCTCTTCCCGCTTTCCGCGCTCCTCGGCATCGTCCTCGCCGGCTTCGCGCTCACCGCGCTTCCCGGCGCCGCACAATCCGCGATCCTTCCGATCGGCCTGCCGGGATTGCCGTTCCACCTGCGGCTCGACGCCCTCAGCGCGTTCTTCCTCGTGGTGCTGGGGCTCGCCGGCTCGGGGGTGTCGATCTTCGCCGCGGGCTACTTCCGCGCGGGCGAGGGAACGGCGCCGGGCGTGATATGCCTGCAGTACCACGTGTTCCTCGTCGGGATGGCGATGGTGCTCCTCGCCGACGATGCCTACGCCTTCATGGTGTGCTGGGAGGTGATGGCGCTCGCCTCGTTCTTCCTCGTCACCACGAACCACCGCATCCCCGAGATCCAGCGCGCGGGCTTCCTGTACCTCCTCATCGCGCACATCGGCGCCATCGGCATCCTGCTGTGCTTCGGCGTGCTGCAGGCGAACACCGGCGACTACACCTTCGCCAACATGCGCGCGCAGCACCTGTCGCCCTTCTGGGCCTCGGCCGCGTTCCTGCTCGCGCTCTTCGGCTTCGGCGCCAAGGCCGGGATCCTGCCGCTGCACGTGTGGCTGCCCGAGGCGCACCCGGCGGCGCCCTCGCCGGTGTCCGCGCTCATGAGCGGCGTGATGCTCAAGACCGCCATCTACGGGATGGCGCGCGTCACCTTCGACCTCCTCGGTACGCCCATCTGGTGGTGGGGCGTGGTCGCGCTCGTGGTCGGGCTCGCCACGGCGCTCTTCGGTGTGGTCTTCGCCGCGGCGCAGGTGGACATGAAGCGGCTCCTCGCCTATTCGTCGATCGAGAACATCGGGCTCATCGTGGTCGCCTTCGGGCTCGCGATCGTGTTCCGCGCGTACGGCATGCCGGCGCTCGCGGCGCTCGCGTTGATGGCGATGCTCTACCACTGCCTCAACCACGCGATGTTCAAGAGCCTGCTCTTCCTCGGCACGGGCTCGGTGCTCCACGCGACGCACGAGCGCAGCCTGGGCAAGCTCGGCGGGCTGCTGCGCTTCATGCCGTGGGTCGCGTGGACCGCGCTGGTCGGCGTGATCGCGGCCGCGGCGCTGCCGCCTTCCAACGGCTTCGTCTCCGAGTGGCTGCTGCTGCAGGGCTTCCTCTTCACCGGCGGCCTGCCCAACCCGTACCTGCGCATGCTGGTGCCGATCTTCGCGGCGGGCGTCGTGCTGGTCTCCGCGCTGGCGGGCTATGTCATGGTGAAGTTCTTCGGCGTGGTCTTCCTCGGCCGCCCGCGCGAGGAGAAGCTCGCCGAAGCGCACGACGCCGGATTCCTCGAGCGCCTCGGCCTCGCCTGGCTCGCCGCCGGCTGCCTCCTTCTCGGCATCTTCCCGGTGGCGGTGATGGAGCTCATCGACCCCGTGGCGACGCTGCTCGTCGGCCACGGCCTCGCGCAGGGCGGGCGCATCGGCGACTGGCTGGTCCTCGCACCCGTGAGCGCCGAGCGCGCCTCGTACAGCCCGCTCGCGATGCTCGCGGTGGCGCTCGCCGTCGTCGGGCTCACCTTCGTGCTGGTGCGCCGCTTCTACCACGGCAGGGTGCGCCGCGCGGCGCCGTGGGACTGCGGCTACCCGCTGCAGACCGCGCGCATGCAGGACACGGCCGAGGGCTTCGGCCAGCCGATCCGCCAGATCTTCGAGCCGCTGTTCCGCATGAAGCGCGAGCTTCCCACCGCCTTCGACACCGCGCCGCGCTACAGCGTGACGATCGAGGACCCGATGTGGCACGCGCTCTACGGGCGCATCGCGGCGGCGACCGAGGCGCTTTCGCGGCTCGTGGGATCGCTGCAGCGCGGGCGCATCTCGATCTACCTGCTCTACAGCTTCCTCACGCTCGTGGCGCTCCTCCTCCTCGCGCAGGCATGAACGTCGAAGGCATCCTCGCCCAGCTCGCGGCCGCGGTCGTCGCGCTCGTGCTGGGGCCGCTGCTCATGGGCTGGGTGAACCAGTGCCGCGCCTGGCTGCAGAACCGCACGGCGCCGCCGCTCACGCAGCCCTTGCGCACGCTGCACAAGCTTTTCTGGAAGGAGTCGGTGATGGCGCACGACGCGAGCGCCCTCTATCGCCTCGCGCCGTACGTGGTGTTCAGCTGCATGCTGCTCGCCTCGATGATCATCCCCACGCTCTCGACCAACCTGCCGCTCGCCCCCGCCGCGGACGCGATCGCGCTGGTCGGGCTCTTCGCGCTCGCGCGGCTCTTCATCTCGCTCGCGGCGATGGACGTGGGCACCGCCTTCGGCTCGCTCGGCGCGCGCCGCGAGATGCTGATCGGCTTCCTCGCCGAGCCCGCGTTCCTGATGGTGCTCTTCACCGCCTCGCTGATCTCGGATTCGACCTCGCTCGCGACGATCGTCTCGAGCCTCGCCCATCGCGAGTTCACCATCCTGCCGAGCCTCGCCTTCGCCGGGATCGCCTTCACCATGGTCTCGCTCGCCGAGAACGCGCGCGTGCCGGTGGACAACCCGTCCACGCACCTCGAGCTCACCATGATCCACGAGGCGATGCTCCTCGAGTATTCGGGGCGGCACCTCGCGCTGATGGAATGGGCCGCTTCGCTCAAGCTCTTCGCCTATTCCTGCGCGGGGCTCGCGCTCTTCTTCCCATGGGGGGTGGCGGAGGCGAACGATCGCACCGCGCTCCTCTTCGCCCTGCCGGTGCTCGTCGCGAAGCTCGCGGTGGGCGGCGTCGGGCTCGCGCTGATCGAGACGATCCTCGCCAAGATGCGCCTCTTCCGCGTGCCCGAGTTCCTCGCCACGGCGTTCCTGCTGGGCGTGCTGGCGCTCCTCGTGCACCTGCTGCTCGGAGCGTAGGTGAACCCCCTCGGCATCCAGCTCGTGAACCTCTTCGCCGCGGGGATGCTGCTGCTCGCCTTCGCGATGCTCTCGCAGCGCCGCATCCTCGCGCTCATCCACCTCTACGCGCTGCAAGGCCTCGCGCTCACCGCCTCCACCGTGACCGTCGCCTGGGCGACCGGGCAGCACCACCTCTACTACTCGGCCGCGGTCAACTTCACGCTGAAGGTCGTGGTGCTGCCGTGGATCCTGCACCGCCTCATCCGGCGCCTCAACGTGAAGTGGGACGTGGAAACGCTCATCAACATCCCGATGATGATGCTGGTGGGCATCGTGCTCGTCGTATTCGCGTTCAACCTGGCGCTGCCGATCTCGGAGTTCTCGCGCTCCATCGCGCGCGGCACGCTCGGCATCGCGCTCGCCTGCGTGCTCATGTCCTTCCTCATGATGATCACGCGCTCCAAGGCCGTGCCGCAGGTGATCGGCTTCCTCTCGATGGAGAACGGCCTCATCTTCGCGGCGACCAGCGCCACCTACGGCATGCCCATGGTGGTCGAGCTGGGCATCGCCCTCGACGTGCTGGTGGGCATGGTGATCCTGGGCGTCTTCCTGTTCCAGATCCGCGAGCAGTTCGACTCCCTCGACATCCACCACCTGGAGAAGCTCAAGGAAGATTGATGGACGCGCTCGTGATCCTGCTCGCCGTGCCGCTCGCCGGAGGCTTCAGCCTCTGGGTGCTGGGCGAGCGCGACAGCGCGCCCGAGATCAACGTCGCGTTCAGCTTCGCCACGTTCGCCGCCGCGGCGTGGCTCACCGAGGGCGTCGTCTCGTCCGGGCCGGTCACCGGATTCTACGAGCAGTTCTTCGTGGACCCGCTCAACGTCTTCCTGGTCGCGCTCACCGCGTTCGTCGGCCTCACCACCTCGCTCTTCTCGCGCCCGTACATGCGCACCGAGCGCGACAAGGGCCGCATGACGGCGGCGAGGCTCAGGCTCTACCACAGCATGTACCAGCTCTTCATGTTCACGATGCTGCTCGCGCTCACCACGAACAACATGGGGATCCTGTGGGTGGCGATGGAGGCGGCGACGCTCACCACGGTGCTGCTGGTCTCGGTGTACCGCACCGCGGCGAGCCTGGAGGCGGCGTGGAAGTACTTCATCCTGTGCGGCGTGGGGATCGCGCAGGCGCTGTTCGGCACCATCCTCCTCTACTTCGCCGCCGAGCGCGTCCTCGGGCCGCAGGGCGACGCCCTCCTCTGGACGCACCTCAACCTCGTGAAGCACCAGCTCGAGCCCGCCATCATGTCGCTCGCGTTCGTGTTCCTGCTCGTGGGCTACGGCACCAAGGTGGGCCTCGTGCCGCTGCACAACTGGCTGCCCGACGCCCACGCCGAGGGCCCGACGCCGATCTCCGCGGTGCTCTCCGGCCTCCTCCTCAACGTGGCTCTCTACAGCGTGATCCGCTGCAAGGTGCTCGCCGAGGGCGCGCTCGACTCGCGCTTCGCGGGAAACATGATGATGGGATTCGGGCTCGTCTCGACGGTCGCGGCCGCCTTCTTCCTCTCGCGCCAGCGCGACATCAAGCGCATGTTCGCGTACTCGTCGATCGAGCACATGGGCCTCATGACGTTCGCGTTCGGCATGGGCGGTCCGATCGCCAACTTCGCCGCGCTGCTCCACATGACCGTGCACTCGCTGGTGAAGAGCGCGATCTTCTTCGCGGTGGGCCACGCCGCGCAGAAGGCGGGCACGCAGGTGATGGAGGACATCCGGGGGCTGCTGCGCGTGAGCCCGCGCGTCGGATGGGGCCTCATGATCGGCACCATCGCGATCCTCGGCATGCCGCCCTTCGGCGTTTTCGCGAGCGAGTTCCTGATCCTCACGACCGCGATGCGCGAGCATGCGTGGGCCACCCCGCTGCTCCTGCTCGCGCTGGGCGTGGCGTTCGCCGCGATCTTCAGCCGCGTGCAGCCGATGGTCTTCGGCGAGACCAACCTGCAGCGCCTGCCCTACCAGCCGGCGCTCGTGCCGGTATTCGTCCACCTGGGCCTGGGCCTGATGCTCGGCCTCTACATCCCGCCCTACCTCGCCGCGTGGTACGAGCAGGCGGCGAAGCTCCTCGGCTGACATGGCGATCGCGGGACTGCCCATCTCGAAACCCCTCGCCGGCGAGGCGCCCGCGTCGTACGCGCGCGTGACGCCCGCGCAATGGACCGAGGCCGCGCGGCTCGTGCACGAGGAACGCGGAAGGCTCGTCGCGATCTGGGGCGCGGACCGGCGCGACGCCGGCCATGCGTTCTCGGTCTACGCGGCCTACGCGACCACGGACGGGCTCACGGTGCTCGACCTGCACGTCGCCTCCGCCGAGGAGTCGTATCCCGACCTCTCGGGCCTCTTCCCGTGCGCCTCGCGGATGCAGCGCGCCGTGCACGACCTCCTCGGACTCGTTGCCGAGGGCGCCGCGGACCTGCGCCCGTGGCTGCGCCACGGCGCCTGGAGGCCCGGCGACCATCCTCTGCGGCGCGAGTTCGATCCGGAAGCCTTCCGCGTGAACGCGATCGAGCCCTATCCCTTCGTGCGCGTCGAAGGCGACGGCGTGCACGAGATCCCGGTCGGGCCGATCCACGCCGGCGTGATCGAGCCCGGCCATTTCCGCTTCTCGGTGGTAGGCGAGAAGGTGCTGCGGCTCGAGGAGCGGCTCGGCTACACGCACAAGGGCATCGACCGGCGCTTCGGCGATTTCACCGTCGCCGAAGGCTATCGCCTCGCCGGGCGCTGCTCCGGCGATTCCACCGTCGCGTACGCGTGGGCCTACGCGCAGGCGGCAGAGTCGGTGCTCGCGATCGTCGTGCCGCCGCGCGCACGGTGGCTGCGCGGGCTGATGCTGGAGGCCGAGCGCATCGCGAACCACCTGGGCGACCTGGGCGCGCTCGGCAACGATGCCGCCTTCACCTTCGCGCTCGCGCAGTTCTCCCGGCTGCGCGAAGACTGGCTGCGGACCTGCGGCGAGGTGTTCGGCCACCGGCTGATGATGGACCGCGTGGTGCCCGGAGGCGTCGCCGCCGACGTGAACCCCGAGGCGGCGCGCGGCATCGTCGCGCGCACCGGGGCGATCGAGGAGGAAGCGCGCGCGATGCGCGAGATCTTCGACGAGCACTCGGGGTTGCAGGACCGCTTCATCACCACCGGGCGCGTCACGCCGGATCTCGCGCGCATGCTGGGGCTCGTCGGGCTCGCCGGGCGCGCGAGCGGGCAGGCGATGGACCTGCGCGCCGACTTGCCCATCGAGCCGTATTCGCGCCTCGAAGCGAAAAAGGTCGTGCACTTCGGGGGCGACGTCGCCGCGCGCGTGCGGGTGCGCTTCGACGAGCTCTTCGAATCGCTGCGCCTCGTGCGCGCGATCCTCGAGTCGATGCCGGCGGGCGAGACGCGCGTGGAGCTGCCCGCGCCGCGCGCCGGCGCGTTCGGAGTGGGCTGGATCGAAGGCTGGCGCGGCGAGGTGTTCGTCGCGATCGAGGCGGGCGAAGGCGGCCGTATTCGCCGCGCCCACGCCCACGATCCGTCGTGGCAGAACTGGCCGCTCGTCGAGCATGCCATCATGGGCAACATCGTTCCCGACTTCCCGCTCATCAACAAGAGCTTCAACCTGAGCTACTCCGGACCCGACTGCTGATGATCCCGATCCTCCTGCGCAGCCTGCGAACCGGCATCGTGAGCGAGCCCGCGCCCGAAGCGCGCGAGGAATGGCGCACGCGCGCGGCACAGGTGAGCGACGAGGTCCTGCGGCTCCTCGGCCGCGCGCTCGTGATCCGCGAGGTGGATGCGGGCTCCTGCAACGGCTGCGAGCTCGAGGTGAACGCGCTCTCCAACCCGTACTACAACATCGAGGGGCTGGGCATCCGCCTCGCGGCGAGCCCGCGCCACGCGGACATGTTGCTCGTCACGGGGCCGGTCGCGAAGAACATGGAAGAGGCGCTGCGCATCGCCTACGCCGCGATGCCGGAGCCGAAGCTCGTCGTGGCGCTGGGCGATTGCGCTCGCGACGGCGGGATCTTCGGCACGAGCTATGCCACGTGCGGCGGCGCTTCGAAGGTGATTCCCGTGGACGTGACGGTTCCCGGCTGCCCGCCCCCGCCGCTCGCGATCCTCGAGGGGATCCTCGCGGCGGTGGCGAAGTGGGCGCAGTGAGCGCCGTGGAGCTGCCCGAGAACCACGCGCTGCGCTTCGAGCTCGCGGGAGAGGTGCACGCGCGGCCCCACGAGGCGCTCAGCGCGCCGCTGCGGGCCTCGCACGTCGCGGTGCTCGTGGACGCAGCCGATCGCACGCCCGAGCATGCGCACGTGAGCCGCCTCTGCCGCGAAGCGGGCGTCACGCCGCCGGCGGCCGAGGCGATCCACTTCAGCGCCGACCTCGGCACGTTGCGCCTGCGTTGGGAACGCCACACCGAGTTCTCCTCATACACGTTCTTCTGCGCGGGACTCGGTCCCGCACGCTTCGCGGAGCCGGCCGCTTCGCGCGTCCCGGCCGAGTGGCTGCGCTCGATCCCGGGACGCACGCTCGCCGCCGCGCACGCGGAGATCCTCGAGCGCGACACCCCGATGCTTTCGGCACGCGAGATCGCCGCGGCCTTCGAGGGCAACTACGTGATCGGCGCGGAGGTGAGCGGGGGGGCCGCGGCGGCGTTCACCGACTTCCGCATCCACGGCGACGGCTTCGGCCGATTCCTCGTGGTGGACCGCTCGCTCTCGCGATTCCAGGCCGGGCGAACGCTGCAGCGCCTCTTCGAGATCGAGGCGTACCGGATGATGGCCCTCCTCGCGCTCCCGATCGCGCGCGAGATGGCGCCGCGGCTCGCCGGCATGGAGCGCGAGCTCGCGACAGTGGCGCTCGAGCTCGCGCGCGGCGACGGGCGCGACGAGGAGCTGCTGGATCGGCTCACGAAGCTCTCCGCCGACGTCGAGAGCGCGATCGGCTCCTCCCGCTTCCGCTTCGGCGCCATGCGCGCCTATGACGACCTCGTGACGGCGCGCATCCGCGAGTTGCGTGAGCGGCGGCTCGCGGGAACGCAGACGATCGAGGAGTTCATGGCGCGCCGTCTTGCGCCCGCGATCGCCACCTGCGAGTCGGTATCGCACCGCCTTCTCGAGCTGTCGGAGCGGGTGGCGCAGTCGAACAGCCTCCTCGTCGCGCGCGTGGACGTGGTCCACGAGAGGCAGAACCGGCAGCTCCTCGCCTCCATGGACCGGCGCGCACGCCTGCAGCTACGCCTGCAGGAGACGGTGGAAGGCCTTTCCGTCGCGGCGATCACGTACTACATCGTCGGCCTCGTGGGCTATGTGGCGAAGGCGGTAAAGGCGGCCGGCTACCCGGTGGATGTGGAGCTCGCATCGGGAATCGCGATTCCCATCGTCCTCGTGCTCGCCGCGCTCGGCGTGCGCTACGTACACAGGACGGTCCGCGAGGCGGATCGGGCCGGGCGAACGCTCGACTGAGCCTCGGCGCGCCGCCTTCGCGGGCGACGCGACGAGGACCTCGGAGGCGATGCCGAAGGCGACCAGGGTGCGTTGGAACCGCACCTGCCACGCGCCGGAGAAGGACAGGCTCCCGCGCGTTTTCGGCCGCCTCGAATGAGGTGGAGGAGCTCACGCGACTGTTCTGCCGAGTCGCCGAATGCGCCAAGCCTGGCTGCTTGCGGCACCTCGCTGCCCAAGCCCCGCAAGTTCGAAGCGAGCTGATCGATGGCAGGAAACGGATCCATCAGATCGAAGCGGGCTGACGACCGAGTCGAGCGGCCGGCCAGCCAGGATGACCGTACCGCAGTCCCAGGGCGAGGACGCCGGACATTTCATTTGCTCCGATCGGCGCGGGCGTCCGTCGCCTTGCGCCACACGCTCGCGAGCCACCGCTGCTGCTCCCGCGGCAGCCCCGGCGGGCGATAGTAGTGCTCCAGCTCGGCGAACCCCGCGCCTCGCAGGAACGCGCGCCAGGATTCGAGGTCGTGATACACCCCGTAGCGCCCGCGGTTCCAACCCTCCTCGTTGTCGCCGCGCGGGTTGGAAGCGAACAGCGCGCCGCCGGGCTTGAGCGCCATGCTCAATTCTCCCAGCACGCGGGGCAGCTCGCTGCGCGGCACGTGGAACAGCGACGCGTTGGCGAAGACGCCGTCGAAAGTCCCGGCGGGAAGGTCCAGCGCAAGGAAATCCTGCTCCCAGACCTCGCAGCCGCCGTGCTCGCGCGCCATCGCGGCGAGCGGCGGCGATCCCTCGAGGCCGATGGGCTCATGGCCCAGCGCGCGGAATGCCGCGAGGTCGCGCCCCGGCCCGCATCCGAAGTCGAGAATGCGAAACGGGGGCGTGCCGCGGATGTGGCGCAGCAGCGCGTCGATGTTCTGCGACACATCGTGTTCGCGGGTGCCTTGCCAGAACTCGTCCGCCCGGTCGTTGTAGTGCTCGAGCGTCTTCGCGGTGATGAGGTCCAGGCGCAACGTCACACGAACACCTTTGCCGCGAGCCCTGACGAAATGGCCGGATCAGCGGCCGGCCACGGTGCCGATGCCGCGGCCAGACGCGGTCCACAATTCCCCACGGTCCGCTCCTACGCGTCGTTAGGCGGCAACGTCTATGTAGTCGACCTGGCTGGACGGTGGTGGAAATGGCACGCCGTCCTCACGCATGCCTGAGAGATGAAGCTCGATCGCCTCACGGATGGCCTGCTGCGCCTCGCCGACGGTGCTTCCCGTGGCAATGCATCCAGGGAGATCCGGCACATATGCCGAGTAGTTGTGCTGGACCTTTTCGATCACCACCGCGTAGCGCATAGGTTCCCTCACTTCTTGAGCCCCGACTGCTTCAGGATGCTGTTTAGTGTACCCGGTGCGATGTCATCGCTGGGCTTGCCATGAACGGTGACTCGGCCTGGTTTGGGGTGCTTGAGCTGGCGGTGACTGCCGCGCATCGTGACGATGTACCAACCATCGTGACTGAGCAGTTTGAGCAATTCGCCAACCTTCGGGGGGATAGCTGATTCAACGCCTGCCCGAGATTCGCGATGACTGCCATCCGTTGCCGCCTAACGACCGAGTTGAGCGACCGACCACGATGATTGCGACGCGGCGGCGCGCATCATTTCCCCTGCGCGCCGCCGCGGCCCACGCTCTTCCCCGTTGCGCTCGAACGCGTTGTTAGACGTCGTTCTTTCACCAACTTCAATTGCACGGTGTACCCAAGCGCCTTGGCGTACTTCTGCAGGGTGGCTATGGACGGAGAGTGCTTGGCCTCGGCCGATTCCAATCTTGCTACCGCCGATTGCGTAGTCCCGATGCGCTCAGCCACCTCGGCTTGGGTCAGCCCGGCCTCGGCCCGGGCTTTCAGCACTTCGTCGAAAAATGCGAACTCTTCCGCAGACGCGTCGTAGGCCGCCTTGACGCCCGGGCGAGAGAGCGCGCGTCGTTTGAACTGCTTGAGGCTGCTAGTCATGTCACTTCCTTCATTCGTCGCCGCGCGATCTCGAGCTCCTTGGACGGTGTCTTCTCCGACTTCTTCACGAATTGATGAAGAATGACGATGCGACGGTCAACGACCGTGCAATAGAAGACCCGCGCAATTCCCTCTGCGGCTTTGATCCGGAGTTCGAACAAACCGCCACCCATCGCGCGGGTGTGCGGCATTCCCAGGTCTGGACCGAATAGCTCCATTCGCTCGGCATATCGGATGAAGCGAGCGACAAATCCTGGCGCGAGGGCGAGGATCTCTGCCTCGACGCGGTCGCTGAAGAAGGTGACGGACCAGGCCAAAACTGCAGTATAGCATATCCGCTATGTTCGCCGAAGCCACCGAACGACGTCTAACTAGGTATTGGGGACACAGGGGTTATCAGCATGGCAAATAACAGCATCGAATGCGCCCCCGCTTGATCGATAACGCGGAATTGTGGCCCCCGGCCGCCGATTGGGTCAACGCATGTGGCGGCGGCGAAGCGATCAATTGGCGCACCGTTCATACCAGCCCGCGGGACGCGAGCTCGTCCTTCATGTACGCGTAGTAGATCGGCGCCGCGACCAGCCCCGCCAGGCCGAACGCGGCCTCCATGATCAGCATCGCCGTGAGCAGCTCCCACGCGCTCGCGTGGATGCCGCGCCCGACAATGCGCGCGTTCAGGAAATACTCGAGCTTGTGCACGACGATCAGGAACACGAGCGAGGCGATGGCGAGCTCGAGCGAAACGCTCATGCTCATCACCACGATCACGGTGTTCGAGATGAGGTTCCCGACGATCGGGATGAGCCCGCCGAGGAACGTGATGATGACGAGCGTCTTCGCGAATGGCAGGTGGATGCCGAGCAACGGCAGCGCCGCGAGGAGGTAGACCGCGGTAAACACGGCGTTTAGCGCCGCGATGCGCACCTGCGCGAAGACCACGCGGCGGAAGGCCTCGCCGAGTCGCGCGGCGCGCTCGCCGAGCGCGCGCGCGAGCGGCCCGCCGCCCTCGACGGGGCGCGCTTCGCGAAGCGACACCAGCGCACCGATCACGAAGCCGATGAGGATGTGCGCCATCACGCGTCCCGCCTCGCCGCCAAGGTGTCGCAGCTCCGCCGCGTGGGTGTGCAGCCAGTCGATCACCGCGTCCCTCCACGCGTCGGTGTCCGCGGGAAGGCTGGAAAGCACCCAGTCCGGAAGCTTGCCGCGCGACTCGTCGAGGATGTCCGCCATCTTCTGCAGCAGCCGCGGGAGGCTCTCGCTGTGCAGCACGTCCAGGGTCACGAAGAGGAGCCCGGTGAGGATCACCACGACGGCGACCGCGAGCAGCGCGACGGCGGTGAGCTTGCCGGCGCCGCCGCGTCCCATGCCCAGCCGCGGCGCGATGACGTGCACGAGCTCGAAGACGAGCAGGCCCGCCAGAAGCGCGGGCAGCAGCCCCAGGTAGAGCACGAGCAGGAGCGACGCCGCAGCGATGGCCCAGGCGGCGACGTCGTGGCGCAGCGTTCGGCTTCCGGAGGGGTTCGGCATGTTGCCTTTCGACGTCGTGGGTTGCGAATCGACCCGCCCGGCCGGCCACGGGTTCCCGTGCCGGCGGGCGGCGCGGCAACCTACCGGCCGACGGTCGCGGCGAGCACCGGTGAAGTCCTTCCGTTGCGCACCTGGACCGCGAACGCTCGCCGGTAGAGCCGCCCCCAGAGCGTCGCGGGATGGTCGTCGAAGATCGAATCGGCGTCCGCCGGGATGAGCCGCCAATCGCCGCGCGCGATTTCCGATTCGAGCTGCCCGGGCCCCCATCCCGCGAGCCCGGCGAACACGCGCAGGCCCTCGGTGGGCTTGTCGCGCTGGAGGAGCTCGTCGAGCAGCGTCGCGCTCGAGCTCGCGAGCACTCCGTCGAGGATCTGCGTCGCGCCGGCATGCGGCGTAGGCGACCGGAACACGAACACGACGATCTCGCGCATCACGGGGCCGCCGACGTACACCTTGTCTTCGAGCCGCTGTGCGCGCTTCACGTCTGGAAGCGCCTTGGCGAGCGTCACGTCCGCGGGATGGTTCACGATGAATCCCAGCGCGCCCGTGGCCCCGTGTTCGGTGAGGAGCACGACCGCGTCGTGGAAATTGGGATCGGGGAGGTTCTTGCGCGCGACGAGGAACTCGGCCCGCTGGCCGATCGGCTCGGCGAGCGCGGGGCAGGCGGCGAGGCATGCGAGCAAGCAGGCGATGGACGAACGCAGCGTGGCCATGGCACCTCCCGGCATGGACGACGATCGCGCGGCTATGCGCTTTCCAGCAAACCCACGGTGGCAAGCCCGCCGTCGGCGCAAATCGAGACGATGGCGCGCTTGCCCGGACCCATCGCGGCGAGCTCCTTCACGGCCTGGGACAGGATGCGCGCGCCGGTTGCGCCGAACGGGTGGCCGATCGAGATGCTGCCGCCGTTGGGGTTGAAGCGCTCCCACGGAAAGCGCCCCAGGCGCGCGTCGATGCGCACCTTCTCGCGCAGGAAGTCCTCGCTCTCGAGCGCCGCGACGTTGCACAGCACCTGCGCCGCGAACGCCTCGTGGATCTCCCACAGGTCGATCGCCGCCAGCGCGAGGCCGTGGCGCGCGAGGAGCCGCGGGATCGCGTAGGCGGGCGCCATGAGCAGCCCCTCGTGGAAGATGTCCACCGCCGCGATCTCCCAGTCGACGAGGCGCGCTCGCGGGCGCGCCGCAGGCAGCCGCTCGAGTCCAGCGTCGTCCGCGACCCACAGCGCGGCCGCTCCGTCGGTGAGCGGCGAGGCGTTGCCGGCGGTGATCGTGCCGCGGCCGCTCGTCCGGTCGAAGGCGGGCTTGAGCGTCGCGAGCTTCTCGGCGGAGCTGTCGGCGCGAGGCAGGCCGTCTTTCGCGAATCCCTCCACGGCAATCACGAGGTCGTCGAAGAAGCCGCCCGCCATCGCTTTCACCGCGCGCTGGTGCGACTGCAGCGCGATGCGGTCCTGGTCGGAGCGCGCGATGTTCCATTGCTTCGCCATCTCCTCGCAGTGCTCGCCCATGCTCTTGCGCGTCGCGCGGTTGGCGATGCTCGGCACGTGCAGGCGGATGTCGCGCGCGCGAAGCTCCGCCATGCGGTCGATGCGCTCGCCGAAGGATCGCGCCTGCCCGACGCGCCGCAGCCAGTCCGAGAGCCCCTGGGTGAGGCCGATCTGCACGCGGCTCATGCTCTCCGCGCCGCCGCACAGCGCGAGCGAGCGCGGGCCGCCCAGCATCCCGGCCGCCTCGATCGCCGCCGCCATGCTCGTCGCGCACGCGATCACCGTCGAGAAGGCGGGCGTCGACGGTTCGAGCTTCGCGTCGATGACGACCTCGCGCGCGATGTTGCTCCAGCCGATGTTGGGCGCGACCGTTCCCCACACCACGAAATCCGGCCGGTCCCCTGCGGCAAGCTGCGCGGCCATGGCGCTCGCGACGGGCACCGAGATCGCGGCCGCGTCGAGCCGCCGCAAGGCTCCGTCGACGCGCGCGAAGGGCGTGCGCAGGCCGGCGACGATCCAGCGATTGCCGTTCACGGCTTGCCTCGCTCCGGATCGTCCGGCTCGCCCGGCACGCCGAGGGCCATCTGGTCGTGCCCTTCGCGCGCGCGCCAGCCGGGATACTTGAAGACGATGTTGTCCAGCACGCCGCCCGTGTCGTAGCGGATGTCCGGTCGGCCGGGATGCTTCTCGCGCCACTCCTCGCGCAGTTGCGGCCCGGTCTTGTACCAGGGCACGCGCAGGATCCAGCCTTCGAGCGTAGCCTCGCGCCAGCCCTTGTCGCGCACCGCGGGCCACACCTGGTCGGCGTGGGCGATGTTCTCCTTCTCGTCGAGCAGCCACAATTCGTGCCCGAGGATGTCGCCGAAGATGAAGAGCCGGCCCTCGCGGATCTCGAACTGCGTGGGGTCGCTGCCGAGCTTCACCTCGTACGCCGCGCCGTTCGAGCAGAAGCCGCCGAACTGCGGCTCGTATCTCGACGGCGCCCGCAGGAACGCGCGCCGGTCCTCGTCGCTCGCGAAGTAGTAGGTGCGGCCCTCGTAGGTCGCGGGGATCGTGTGCCTGCCGCGGACGGGCTTGCCTTCCTTGAAGTAGCCGACCGGGTCGTAGCCGAGGAGCATCAGGTCCTCGCCGCGGCTCGTGTGGACGGTCGCGTAAGTGGTGCCGCAGCCGCTGAGTTGCAGCGCCGCGGCAACGGCGAAAAGCGCGAAGAGTGTCCGCATGGCGTCCTCAATCCACGATGAAGACCCATCGGTGGTGCCGAACGGAATCGCGCTCATTTCCATCGAATCGGTCTCCCGGCGCTCATTTCCCGCCATGCTCGCGCTCGAAGCGCTCCCGGTCGTGCGCGAACTGCCGCTCGAGCTCCTCGCGGCCGGCCTTCGCCATGGACATGCGGCGCGCTTCGTCCTGGTAGAAGGGCAGCGTCGCCTCCACGCTCGCGATATTGTGCCGCCGAAACGCGTCGGCCATCTCGCGCGCCCGGTACGGCTCCATGCCGAGGCTCTCGAGGGCCGCGCGGCCCACGCGCAGCGCCGACTCGAAGGTCTCGCGCTCGGCCACCCGCACCCCGCGCAGCTTGAGCTCGAAATAGTGGCTCACGTTGCGCGCGCGGCTCACGATCTCGAGGTCGGGGAAATTCGCACGCACGCGGTCCACGAGGGCGAGGCTCGCCTCCACGTCGTCGATCGCATTCACGAGGAGCCGGGCGTTGCGCGCCCCCGCCGCCTCGAGCAGGTCGAGGCGCGTCGCGTCGCCGTAGTACACGTCGAAGCCGAACTTGCGCAGCGTATCGACCTCGTCGGGGTCGTGGTCGAGCACCACCGCCCGGATGCCGTTGGCGAAGAGGAGGCGTCCCACGATCTGGCCGAAGCGCCCGAAGCCCGCGACGATCACCGGCCCTTCCGGCGCCACGGCGTCGGCCTTGCGCGAGGGCCGCGCGCGCCGCGCGACGACCCGGTCGTGGAGGAAGAGCAGGAGCGGGGTGGTCGCCATCGAGAGCGCCACGGTGATGGTGAGGAGCCCTTCCCACTCGCCGTCGAAGAGCCGCGCCGCGCGCGCCGCGCCGAACACGACGAACGCGAACTCGCCGCCCTGCGAGAGCAGGAGCGCGAAGAGCCAGCGCTGGCGGCACAGCCGGATCGTGCAGGCGATCGCCCACAGCGAGGCGATCTTGAGGGCGAGGAACCCGCCGAGGAGGAGCGCCACGGTGCCCGGCTGGCTTGCCACCAGGCCGAAGTCGATCGTCATGCCCACCGAGATGAAGAAGAGGCCGAGGAGGAGGCCCTTGAACGGCTCGATGTCGCTCTCGAGCGCGTGGCGGAACTCCGAGCTCGCGAGGAGCGCGCCGGCGAGGAACGCGCCCAGTCCCATCGACAGGCCCGCGAACGACATCAGCTCCGCGATGCCGATCACGAGGAGCAGCGCGAAGGCGGTGAAGACCTCGCGCAGGTTCGCCTTCGCGAGCAGGCGCAGCACCGGACGCGTGAGGTAGCGCCCGATCACCACGACGCCCGCCACCGCGGCGACCGCGATGGCGAGGCGCATCCACAGCGGGCTCGCGCCGCTCTTCTGCACCTGGCCCACGAAAGGCACGAGCGCGATGAGCGGGATCGCGGCGAGGTCCTGGAAGAGCAGGATGCCGAACGCGGAGCGGCCGGTGGGCGTATCGAGCTCGTTCCTCTCGGCGAGGATCTGCATCGAGATCGCCGTGGAGGAGAGCGCGAGCGCGAGGCCCCCCACGAGCGCCGCCTGCCACGACAGGCCCAGCCACGCGAGCGCGACGCCGAGCGCGAGCCCGCTTGCCGCGAGCTGCGCCGATCCGCCGCCGAACACGATGCCGCGCATCGCGAGGAAGCGCCGCGGGTCGAGCTCGAGCCCGATCACGAAGAGCATCAGCACGACGCCCAGCTCGGCGAGGTTCTGCGTGACGGCCGCGTCGTGCACGAGGCCCAGGCCCCACGGGCCGATGGCGGCACCCGCGATGAGGTAGCCGAGGACGGAACCGAGGCCCAGGCGCGCGGCGATCGGCACGCAGATCACGGCGGCGGCGAGGAAGATCAGCGCTTCGGTCATGGCCGCAGGAGCTGCTTGAAAACCATTGGAACCACAGATGAACACGGATGAACACGGATGGCCCGGGACGAATTCCACCAGGATCGGAATCTCGGGCGCTTGATGAGCCCCGTCGCGATCATTCCGGCAAACTCATCTGTGTTCATCCGTGTTCATCCGTGGTTTCAACGCCTCTCGTTTCTCGAGCCACTCCTGCACGCGCCGTCGCAACCTCGCGCCCGCATCCAAGAGCTCCTGCTCCGGGACGACGTGCGCCCCGTGGACCACGAAGGGCTCGAGCCAGTTCATGCCGCAGAAGCGCGCGGTCTGCCGCATCACCGGCGCGAAGGCATCGAACTCGTGCGCGTGGCGGCCGGAAGCCGAGAACGCCGCCTCGTCGCCGCCCGTGGTCGCGACCCACAGGCAGTCCTTGCCCGCGAGCGCGCCCCCGCCCTCGCCGTAAGCCCATCCCTTCACCAGCACCTGCTCCAGCCACAGCTTGAGGAGCGCGGGACTCGTGTACCAGTAGAGGGGATGCATCCAGACCACCAGGCGCGCGCGTTCCAGCGCCTCCCGCTCGGCCGCGGCGTCGATGTCGAAGTCCGGATAGCGATCGTAGAGGGAGCGCACTTCGACCCCCGGCAGGTCCGCGATCGCGGCGAGGAGCGCCGCGCACGCGCGCGAATGCCGGGGGTACGGATGCGCGTAGAGGACGACGACCACTAAGGCATCCCGAGGAGCCGCTGCCAGGGGAACGTGTCGGCGAGGATGCCGGCGAAGACGGCGGCGCCCACCCAGTTGTTGTGCCGGAAGGCGCGGAAGCAGCCCTCGCGCGTGCGCCCCCTGATCATCGGGTAGTGCGAGAGGGCGATCGCCGCCGCGCCGAGCACGCCCGCGAAATAGAAGCCGCCATAGCCCTGCCACCAACCGATCGCGACGAGGATCGCGATGAAGGTCGCGTAGCAGCCCATCACCGCCGCGACGTCGTGCCTGCCGAAGAGGATCGCCGAGGTGCGCAGTCCGATCCTCACGTCGTCGTCGCGGTCCACCATCGCGTACTCGGTGTCGTACGCGATGGTCCAGAAGACGTTCGCGGCGAGCAGCGCCCAGCCGAGCGGCGGGACCGTGCCGATGAGCGCCGCGAACGCCATCGGGATGCCGAAGCCGAACGCGATGCCGAGGATGGCTTGCGGCATCCGGAAGAAGCGCTTGGTGAAGGGATAGATCGACGCGATCGCGAGCGCGGCGAAGGACAACCCGATGGTGAGGCGGTTCAGGCGCAGGATCAGCAGGAACGCGCAGAGCGCGAGCACCGCCGCCACGGCGAGCGCCTCCGCCGGGGCGATCTCGCCCGCGGCGAGCGGCCGCGCGCGCGTCCTCTCCACTCGGGGATCGAAGCCGCGGTCGGCCCAGTCGTTGAGCGCGCATCCCGCCGAGCGCATGAGCACGGTGCCGAGCACGAAGATCCACAGCACCGCGGGCGGCGGAATCGCATGGCGCGCGAGCCACAGCGCCCAGAGCGTGGGCCACGCGAGCAGCAGGATGCCGATCGGGCGGTCGAGACGCACCAGGCGCTCGTAGGCGTCGAGGCGCCTGGCGACGCCATGCAGGCTCGCGCTCATGCCTTGAGGTAGAACTGGCGCGTGCCGAGCCAGCGGTCGAGATGCTTCGACGCGGCATGCGAACGGGACGCGAGGAGGTCGTCGGCGAGGCCGCGCGCCGCCTCCACGAGATCGGCGTCGCGCTCCAGGTCCGCGAAGCGCAGCAGCGGCGCGCCGCTCTGGCGCGCGCCGAGGAACTCGCCGGGCCCGCGCAGCATCAGGTCCTGCCGCGAGATCTCGAACCCGTCATGGTTCTCGTAGATGATCTTCAGCCGCCGGCGCGCGGTGTCGGAGAGCGGCTGGTAGTAGAGCAGGATCGCGAGGCTCTGCTGCGCGCCGCGCCCGACGCGCCCGCGCAGCTGATGCAGCTGCGATAGCCCCATGCGCTCGGCGTGCTCGATCACCATGAGCGTCGCGTTCGGCACGTCGACGCCCACCTCGATCACCGTGGTCGCGACGAGGAGCTGCAGCTTCCTCGCCTTGAAGTCGGCCATCACCTGCGCCTTCTCCGCGGGCTTCATGCGGCCGTGCACGAGGCCCACCGCGAGGTCGGGGAACGTGGCCCGCATCGTCTCGAAGGTCTCGATCGCGGTCTTGAGCTGCAGCTGCTCGCTCTCCTCGATGAGCGGGCACACCCAGTAGGCCTGCGCGCCTTCGCGGCAGCTCTCGCGGATCCGCGCGATCACCTCGTCGCGGCGCTCCTCCGAGACGAGCTTCGTCACGACGGGCGTGCGGCCCGGCGGGAGCTCGTCGATCACGGTGACGTCCAGGTCGGCGAAGTGGCTCATGGCGAGCGTACGCGGGATGGGGGTGGCGCTCATCATGAGCTGGTGCGGCTCGCCCCCGCCCTTGGAAGCGAGCGCGAGGCGCTGCTCGACGCCGAAGCGGTGCTGCTCGTCGACGATCGCCAGGCCCAGCTTCGCGAACGAGACGCCCTCCTGGAAGAGGGCATGCGTGCCGATCGCGAGCTGCACCTCGCCGCTCGCGATCGCGTCGAGCGCCGCCTTCTTCGCCCGCGCGTTGAGCGGGCCCGAGAGCCACGCGATCCTCACGCCGAGGGGCCCCAACCAGTGGGAGAGCTTGAGGTAGTGCTGCTCGGCGAGGATCTCCGTGGGCGCCATGAGCGCGGCCTGCCACCCGTTCTCGATCGCCTGCAGCGCGGCGAGCGCCGCGACGAGCGTCTTGCCGCTGCCCACGTCGCCCTGCAGCAGGCGGCGCATCGGATGGGGCTGGGCGAGGTCCCTGGCGATCGCCGCCTGCGCGTGGCGCTGCGCGCGCGTGAGCGCGAAGGGAAGCGAGCGCGCGAGCGCGTTGGTGAGCGTGTGCTGGTCGGGAAGCGCTGGCGCGCTCCGCGCGCGGCGCTCGCGGTAGGCGATGCGCATCGCGAGCTGCTGCGCGAGGAGCTCGTCGAACTTGAGGCGGCGCCACGCCGGGTGGCTGCGCTCCTCGAGGCTCTCCGCGTCCACGTCCGGCGGCGGGCGATGGAGCAGCACCACGCTTTCCCGGAACGGCTGCAATCCGAGCTTCGCGAGCCGCACCTCGTCGAGCGTGTCTTCCAGCGCGAGCGTGTCGAGCGCCTCGCCGATCTTCTCGCGCAGCGTCGCCTGCGAGAGTCCCGCCGTGGTCGGGTACACGGGCGTAAGCGATTTCGCGAGCGGCGCGCCCTTCGCGACGACGCGGTAGCGCGGATGCACCATCTCGTCGCCGAAGAAGCCGGGGCGCACCTCGCCGAAGAGGCGCACACGCCTGCCCGGCGCGAACTGCTTCACCTGGCTCGGGTAGAAATGGAGGAACCTCACCCACAGCTCGCGCTCGCCGCGGGCGTCATCGACTTGTCCTGGCGCCGTTTCCCGGAGCTTCACCACCAGCGCGCGCCTTCCCCGGTACTCCACCTTCGACTCGACCACCTCCGCCTCGACCAGCGCCGGCTCGCCGGGACGCACCTCCGCGAGCGGGGTGAGCTTCGTCTCGTCCTCGTAGCGCAGCGGCAGGTGCAGCACGAGGTCCAGCTTCGACCGGATGCCGAGCTTCTCGAGGCGCGCGTCGGGCGCGGGCTGCGCGGCGCGCTTGGGCGGCTTGTCGGTGCCGGCGGGGGCCCTGGCGGCGACCTTCACGCGCCCGGCGAAGATCCCAGATGGAGGATGGCGTCGATCTCCACCAGCGCGCCGCGCGGCAGGGACGCGACGCCGACGGCGACTCGCGCGGGGTACGGCTGGCGGAAACAGGTCGCCATCACCTCGTTCACCTTCGCGAAGTTCGCGAGATCGGTGAGGTACACGGTCACGCGCGCCACGCGGTCGAAATCGCCGCCGGCGGCGCGGCAGACCGCGCGCAGGTTGTCGAACACACGCTTCACCTGGGCCTCGAATCCCTCCACGAGCTGCATGGTGCCCGGATCGAGCGGGATCTGCCCGGAGAGGTACACGGTGTCGCCCGCGCGCACGGCCTGCGAGTAGGTGCCGATGGCCGCGGGCGCTTCGGGTGTGGAGATGGGTTTCATGGAAAGACGTGCTTCCTGTTCGATGGCGTTGAGCGGCGATTATCGTCCGGTCCAACGCCGTTCCCGATGCCGGCTTACCGACGCTGGCCCCATTTTGTCCGGTCCGACGCCGTTCCCGCTACCCGAAATTCCCTTTACGTGGCCTTTTTCTTCAGGCGCGAAATCCGCACCACTTCCGGAATCCTGCGCAGCCGCCGGAAGACGTGCGCGAGGTGCATGCGGTTCTTCACCTGGATCGTGAACACGACCGTGGTGTAGGCCGGGCTCGCGCGCTGCTCGGTCTCGATGTGGTCGATGTTGGAATCGGCCTCCGACACCTCCGCGGCGAGGCGCGCCAGCACGCCGCGATGGTTCTGCGCGAGGAGCCGCACGTTCACGTCGAAGAAGCGGTCCGAGGACGTGTCCCACTGCACGTCGACCCATTTCTCCGGATCGAAGTGGAACGGATGGATCGCGGGGCAGTCGTGGGTGTGCACGACCAGGCCCTGGCCCTTCTTGATCTGCGCGATGATCGGATCGCCGGGAATCGGATGGCAGCACTGCGCGAACTGCACCGCGAGCCCCTCGGTGCCGCGGATGGTGATCGGATCGAGGCGGTGGTCGCCGTCGGGCGAGGACTCCGCGATCGACAGGAGCTTCTTCGCCACGACCACCGCGAGGCGCTTGCCGAGGCCGATGTCGGCGAGCACCTCCTCGCGCGACTTCGCCGCGTCCCCCTTGAAGAAGCGCGTCCACTGCGCTTCGCCGATCTCGTCGGGATTCGCCTTGAGGGAGCGCAGCGCCTGCACGAGCAGCAGCTCCCCCACCTCCGCCGACTCCGCGAGCTGCATCGTCTTGAGGTAGTGGCGGATGTGCGAGCGCGCCTTGCCGGTCGCGACGTACGAGAGCCACACCGGGTTGGGACGCGCCTGCGGATCGGTGCCGATCTCGACGCGGTTGCCGTTGCGCAGGATCGTGCCGAGCGGGACCGGCTCCCCGTCCACCTTCGCGCCCACGCAGTGGTTGCCGACGTCGGTGTGCACCGAGTAGGCGAAGTCGATGGGGGTCGCGCCCTTGGGCAGGGCGAAGATCTTGCCCTTGGGCGAGAACACGTACACCTCGTCGGGGAAGAGGTCGACCTTGATGTGCTCGAGGAACTCCAGCGCGTCGCCGCTCTCGCTCTGGATCTCGAGCAGCGACTGCAGCCACTGGTGGGTCTTCAGCTGCACGTCCTTCGTGTCGCCCTCGGCGGTCTTGTAGATCCAGTGCGAGGCGACGCCCGCCTCGGCCACCTTGTGCATGTCCTGGGTGCGGATCTGGATCTCGATCGGCATGCCGAACGGGCCGAAGAGCGTGGTGTGCAGCGACTGGTAGCCGTTCGCCTTCGGGATCGCGATGTAGTCCTTGAACTTGCCCGGGATCGGCTTGTAGAGCGTATGGAGCGCGCCCATCGCGAGGTAGCAGCTCGGCACGTCGGGCACGATGATGCGGAAGCCGTAGATGTCGAACACCTCGGAGAAGGAGATGTTCTTCTCCTGCATCTTCTTGTAGATGGAGGAGATGTGCTTCTCGCGCCCGCTCACCTGCGCCTCGACCTTGAATTCCTTCAGGCGCGCCTGGATCGCGTCCTGGATCTTGCCCACCGCGTCGCGGCGGTTGCCGCGCGCCTTCTTGAGCGCTTTCTCGAGCACCCGGAAGCGTGTCGGATGCAGATAGTGGAAGCCGAGGTCCTCGAGCTCGTAGTAGAGCGAGATGAGGCCCAGGCGGTTGGCGATCGGCGCGTAGATGTCGAGCGTCTCGCGCGCGATGCGCTCCTGCTTCTCCGGCGGCACGGCTTCGAGCGTGCGCATGTTGTGCAGCCGGTCGGCGAGCTTGATGAGGATCACGCGCACGTCGCGCGCCATCGCGAGCAGCATCTTGCGGAAGTTCTCCGCCTGCGCGTGCTGCAGCGTCGCGAACTCGATGCGGTCGATCTTCGAGACGCCGTCGACCAGCTCCGCGACCGCCTTGCCGAAATGCTTCGCGATCTCCGCCTTGGTGGTGGGCGTGTCTTCGACGACGTCGTGCAGGAGCGCCGCCATCAGCGCCTGCGCATCGAGGTGCCATTCGGCGAGGATCTTCGCGACCGCGAGCGGGTGCGTGATGTACGGCTCGCCGCTGTAGCGATACTGGCCCGAATGCGCCGCGCGCGCGAGCTCGTAGGCCTTCTCGATCGATTCGATGTCCTTCGGCCTGAGGTAGCCCAGGACCGCGGTGAGCTCCTCGGGCCCCGGCCCCGGCAACGACGCCCCCGAAGGCTTGAGAGCCCCTGCGATGGTCTGGACGCCGAGCGCGGGCGGGTTCATCGAAGAGAAAAAGGGGTCGGATTACTTTTTCCGGAGGAAGGCTCCGATCGAAAAAGTAATCCGACCCCTTTTCCGTTCCTTCAGAGCACCGGCGGCGTGGGCGCGGGCGGGTTCAGCAGCTCCTTGCCCACCTTGCCTCCCGCGATCTCGCGCAGCGCGATGACGGTCGGCTTGTCCTTGTTCGGCTCGACGAGCGGGGTCGCGCCGAGCGCGATCTGGCGCGCGCGGTTGGTGGCGGCGAGCGTGAGCTCGAAACGGTTGGGAAAGAACCTGATGCAGTCGTCTACGGTGATGCGGGCCATGGCGCGGTCTCCTGTTACTTGAATTCGGCGAGCAGCGAATCGAGCCGGACGGATTGCCGGGCGCAGGCGACGCGCGAAGCGCGCACCACGGCCTGCAGGTCCGAAACCGCCGAGTCGAAAGCTTCGTTAACAATTATATATTGAAATTCAAGAACATGCGAGACCTCGTCGCGAGCCCCCGCGAGGCGCTTCGCGATCACCTCCGGCGAGTCCTTGCCGCGCGCTTCCAGGCGCCTTTTCAACTCGGAAAGCGAGGGCGGCAGGATGAAGATCCCGACCGTGGCGGGGAAGAGCGCGCGCACCTGGCGCGCCCCCTGCCAGTCGATCTCGAGGAGCACGTCGTGGTCCCCCTCGAGCTCGTTTTCGATCCAGCGGCGCGAAGTACCATAGTAGTTACCGTACACGTTCGCGTGCTCGAGGAAATCCCCCGAAGCGATCATCCTCTCGAACGCCTCGCGCGGGACGAAGTGGTACTCGCGGCCGTGCGCCTCGCCCTCGCGCGGCGCGCGCGTGGTGTAGGAGATGGAAAGCCGGATGCGCGGCTCGCGCTTGAGGAGCTCCGCGACGAGGCTGGTCTTGCCGGCGCCCGAAGGAGCCACGACGACGAAAAGGTTGCCCGCCATCCAATGCGTCCCGTTGAACGTTCGACGCGCCGCACGGACATCGCGCCAGGCGCTACTCGATGTTTTGCACCTGCTCGCGCATCTGCTCGATGAGCACCTTGAGCTCCACCGAGATGCGCGTCATCTCGCTCGCCACCGACTTCGATCCCAGCGTGTTCGCCTCGCGGTTGAGCTCCTGGCAGAGGAAGTCGAGGCGCTTGCCGCACGCGCCGCCCTTGTCGAGCACGCGCCCGAATTCCGCGATGTGCGTGCCTAGGCGCGCCATCTCCTCGTCGACGTCGATGCGCGAAGCGTAGAGCACGATCTCCTGCTGGATGCGCTCGTCGGAGGGCGAGGCCGCGGCTTCGGCGATCTTCGCGGCGAGCTTTTCCTGGTAGGCCTTGACCGCCGCGGGCATGAGGGGGCGCCGCCTGCGAGACGAGCCCGGACATGCTCGCCAGCCGCTCGCGCAGCACCTGCTCGAGCTTGGCGCCCTCGCGGCGCGCGCGTCTGGTCGAGCTCACCGAGCGCCTGCGCGAGGAGCGCCATCACGTCCTCCTTCGCGCGGTCCGTGGAGAGCGTTTCCTCGGAAAGCACGCCGGGCCAGTGCAGGATCTCGGAAACCGAAAGCGGCCGGGCTCCGGAAAAGCGCTCCAGCACGCGCACCGACGCCTCGTGCAGCGCCGAGAGCGCGCCGGAATCGGGGACCAGCGTGCTGCGCGCGGCGGTAGCCGGCGTGAACGTGATGCGGCAATCCACCTTGCCGCGCGTGAGCCGCGCGGCGACCGCCTCGCGCATCGCGGGCTCGAGCGGCCGGATCTCCTCCGGAACCCGCGTCTGGAACTCGAGATAGCGGTGGTTGACGGTCTTCAGCTCCACGGCGAGGCTGCCCTGCGCGTTCTCGCGCGCGGAGGCGGCAAAGCCGGTCATGCTGGAGATCATGGCGCTCGGGACCTGCGGTTCTGGATCAAGGAGGCCCCGTTTTCGCGATTGGGGAGGGGGCGCCGCGTTACGTTCGCAACATAGCGGCGATTACGGCGCTTCGAGGCGGCAACTCGCCTTTACAAGGCGCAACCGGTTGCCGACAATGACCGGAATTATATCGGAACCCCCCGCTCCATTCATGCCCCAGCAGGCGAACCAGCCGCTGCCGGCCGGCTACGTGCTGAACGGCTACCGGATCGAGAAGCCGCTTTCGTCCGGCGGGTTCAGCATCGTGTACCTCGCGCGCGACGAGAGCGGCACGCCGTTCGCGATCAAGGAATATCTGCCTTCCTCGCTCGCGCTGCGCTCCGACGGCGTCGAGGTGCGGATCGCCGACGAGGCGAACCTCTCCGTGTTCCGCCACGGCCTCAGGTGCTTCTTCGAGGAAGGGCGCGCCCTGGCCATGATCTCGCACCCGAACGTCGTGCGCGTGGAGAACTTCTTCCGCGCGAACGAGACCTGCTACATGGTCATGCAGTACGTTCGCGGGCGCACGCTCCAGTTCCACATCCAGCGCCACCGCCACGAGTTCACCGAGCCCTTCATCCGCCGCATCTTCATCCACCTCATGAACGGCCTGCGAGAGGTGCACACGAGCAAGCTGCTGCACCTCGACATCAAGCCGGCGAACATCTTCATCTCCATGGAGGGCCGCCCGGTGCTGCTCGATTTCGGCGCCGCGCGCATCACGCTTTCCGAGGAGGCGATGAAGCTGAAGCCCATGTACACGGCGGGCTTCGCCGCGCCCGAGCACTACCGCTTCAAGCCGGGCGAGCTCGGTCCCTGGAGCGACATCTATTCGGTGGGCGCGACGATCTACACGTGCATCGCGGGGACGCCTCCGCAGGCAGGCGACCAGCGCGAGGAGAAGGACCACCTCATCCCGCTGCGCACGCTCGCGCGCCAGGACTATTCCGACGACCTGTACCAGCTCGTCGACGACTGCCTGGCGGTCGACTACATGAAGCGGCCGCAGACCGCCTACGAGCTGCAGCGCCGTCTCATGAACGAGCCGGGCCCGGGGACCGAGAAGCGCGGCTTCCTCGAGACGATCAACCGGCCGCTTTCGAAGCTCTTCTCGCGGTAGCGCGGCCTCCTCGACCATCAAGGATCATGAACGCCATCGTGTCGGCCGCCGTCGCTCCTTCCCGCCCCAAAGCAACACATACGCCGAGTCCGTAGCGACATGCGCTTCACCATCTTCCAGGACAGCCGGCTCGGCGACCGCAAGGGCAACGAGGATCGCGTCGGCTACTCGTACAGCCGCGACGTGCTGCTCATGGTGATCGCCGACGGCATGGGCGGGCACGAGCAGGGCGAGGTCGCCGCCGAGATCGCCGTGACCGAGATCACCCGCCGCTTCCAGCAGGAGGCGAGGAACCGCCTGCGCCGGCCGTTCGAGTTCCTCGTGTCCTCGATCCAGGCCGCGCACCGCGCCATCGTCTCGCACGCGGTCGAGCACAACCTCCTCGAATGCCCGCGCACCACTTGCGTCGCCTGCATCGTGCAGAACGGGCGCGCGTTCTGGGCGCACGCGGGCGATTCGCGGCTGTACGTGTTGCGGCAGGGCGGCCTCGTCGCGGCGACCCACGACCACTCGAAGGTGCAGCAGATGATCGACGCGGGCGAGATCACGGTCGAGGCCGCGGCGCGCCATCCCGACCGCAACAAGATCTACAGCTGCCTCGGCGGCGTCGTGCCGCCGCTCATCGATACCGGCCGCGACATCGCGCTCGAGGCGGGCGACACGATCGTGCTCTCCACCGACGGGTTCTGGAGCCAGATTCCCGTGAACATCCTCGGCAACATGCTGCGCAAGCAGTCGGTGCTCGATCTCCTTCCAGGGCTCCTCACGGAGGCGCAACGCCGCGCGCAGGGCGAGTCCGACAACCTCTCGGTGGTCGCGATCACCTGGGAGAACCAGGACGACGCGCGGCTTCCCGACACGCAGGCGCTCGACGACCAGCAATTCGCCACCTCCACGAACACCACCGCGCAGCTCGACTCGGTCGCGGCCCCCGCGGACGACGTGACCGACGAGGACATCGAGCGGGCCATCGCCGAGATCCAGAGCGCCATCCGGAAGGTCCCCCGCTAGGTCCGCGATTCACGAAGGCTTCGCCATGCCCCGCTTCCTCGATCGTCCCGCCGGCGAGCTCCGGCCCGTCCGCTTCCAGCGCGGCTACACACGGCACGCCGAAGGCTCCGTGCTGGTCGAGATGGGGCTCACGCACGTGCTGTGCACCGCGAGCGTCGAGGAGAGGGTACCGGCGTTCCTCAAGGGCAAGGGGGGCGGCTGGGTGACCGCGGAATACGGGATGCTCCCCCGCGCCACGCACACGCGCGGCGCGCGCGAGGCCGCCGCCGGGAAGCAATCGGGCCGCACGCACGAGATCCAGCGGCTCATCGGGCGCAGCCTGCGCGCGGTCACGGATCTCCCGGCGCTGGGCGAGAGGCAGATCACGATCGACTGCGACGTGCTCCAGGCCGACGGCGGCACGCGCTGCGCCTCGATCACCGGAGCCATGGTCGCGCTCGCCGACGCGTTGGCCGGGCTTCGCGCGAAGGGGCTCGTTGCGCGCGATCCGCTGCGCGATTTCGTGGCGGCGGTTTCCGTGGGCATCGTGCGAGGCGAGGCGCTGCTCGACCTCGACTATTCCGAGGACAGCGGCTGCGAGACCGACATGAACGTCGTCATGACGGGCGCCGGGCGCTTCGTCGAGGTGCAGGGAACGGCCGAGGGCGCGCCCTTCACGCGCGCGCAGACCTCGGAGATGCTCGACCTGGCTTCGCGCGGCATCGCGCAGCTCATCTCGCTGCAGCGCTCCGCCCTGGAATCGAGCTGAGGCCCGCAGAGCGGCGCGGGAGCGGCGCAGAACACGGAAGAAGGCCTGGACGGGTCCGAGTCGAGTACCGGGATGGAGGGCGCCCGCGCGCGAGCCATGGACAAGATCGTCGTCGCTTCTAACAACCCCGGCAAGCTGCGCGAGCTCACGGCGCTCCTCGCGCCGCTGGGGATCGAGGCGCTGGCGCAATCCGCTTTCCACGTGGTCGAGGCGGAAGAGCCGCACGAGACGTTCCTCGAGAACGCGCTCGCGAAGGCGCGCAACGCGAACCGCGCGACCGGGCTTCCCGCTCTCGCGGACGACTCGGGGCTGTGCGTGCCGTGCCTCGGCGGAGTGCCTGGCGTGCACTCCGCCTACTACGCGGGCAAGGCCGGCAGTCGCGAGGAGCGCGACGCGCGCAACAACGCGAAGCTGGTCGCGGCGCTCGCCGGGCACGAGGATCGCGGCGCGTTCTACTACTGCGTGCTGGTCCTGCTGCGCTCGCACGAGGATCCGACGCCGATCGTGGCCGACGGCTACTGGCGTGGCGAGATCGTGCCCGAGCCGCGCGGGACGGGCGGCTTCGGCTACGACCCGTATTTCCGCACCGCGTCGGGAAAGACCGCCGCCGAGCTCCCCGCGCAGGAGAAGAACCGCGCGAGCCACCGCGCGAGCGCGCTCGCCGCCCTCGCCGCAAAGCTGCGCGCGCTCCCCGGCTTCAACCCTTCGAGCGGCGCGTGACATCGTCCCGGTGAAGCTTCAGCTGCGCATCCCCTCGCATTCTTTCCGGCAACGGCGTAGCATCGGCTGTAGTTAGGTCTCTAATCATCCGGCGCCGCCCGATCCAGCGCACCGCGGTCGGGGCCCGCGACGGCGTCCCGCGGCAGGGAATCGAGCCGCATCCCGAGACGACAGCCATGGCCCGAAACCTCCTCGACAAGCAGCCCGCCCCGGGCGTCGTTCGCGATTGGCACGAAGCCGTTCCCGAGGACCGCCTCCCGCACCTGGTCAAGGAAGCGAACCGCGCGTTCGCCCGCGCGCTGCAATCGCGGCTCGACGCGCACGGCGTCTCGCCCGGGCACTGGCAGTTCCTGCGCATCCTGTGGGAGCACGACGGGCTCACGCAGCGCGAGCTCTCCGAGCAGGCCGGCGTGATGGAGCCCACCACGTTCTCGGCACTGAAAGGCATGGAGGCCGCCGGCTGCATCGCACGCCGCCAGATGCCCGACAACCGCAAGAACGTGTACATATTCCTGACGGCGCGAGGGCGAGCGCTGAAGAGGAAGCTCGTGCCGCTCGCCGAGGAGGTGAGCCGCGTCGCCGTCGGCGCAATCGCACCCACGGAGGTCGCGCTCGTGCGCCGGGTCCTCGCCGCGCTGCTCGCAAACCTCGCGCGCGACGAGGCGCAAGCGGCGCGCAAGCCGCGCGCGAACCCGTGAGCGCCCCCGCGCCCCGGGGCGGCGGCGTCCGCCTCGCGGAGCTTCCGCCGCTCTCGCTCTACGTGCACATCCCGTGGTGCCTGCGCAAATGCCCGTACTGCGATTTCAACTCGCACGAGAAGCGAGGCGAGCTTCCCGAGCGCGAGTACGTCGACGCGCTGGTCGCGGACCTGGAAGCGGCGCTGCCGGGCGTATGGGGAAGGCGCGTACGCACGATCTTCATCGGCGGCGGCACGCCCAGCCTCTTCGCACCCGAAGCGATCGACCGCCTGCTGGTCGCGATCCGCACGCGGCTCGCGCTGGATCCGGAGGCGGAGATCACGATGGAAGCGAACCCCGGCACGTTCGAGGCCGCTCGCTTCCGCGGCTATCGGGAGGCGGGGGTGAACCGGCTATCCGTGGGCGTGCAGAGCTTCTCGGATGCGAAGCTCGCCGCGATCGGGCGCGTGCACGGCGCCGACGAGGCGCGCCGCGCGCTCGAGCATGCGCTCGCGGTCTTCCCGACCGTGAACGCGGATCTCATGTACGCGCTTCCGGGGCAGCGCCTCGAGGAGGCCGTCGCGGACGTGCGCGAGGCCGTCTCGATCGGCGTACCCCACGTGAGCGCGTATCACCTCACGCTCGAGCCCGACACGCATTTCCATCGCTATCCGCCCGCGCTTCCCGAGGACGACGTCGCCGCGGACATGCAGCTCGCGATCGAGGACGTGCTCGCCGCGAACGGCTTCGAGCACTACGAGACTTCGGCCTTCGCGCGCCCCGGACATCGGGCGCGGCACAACCTCAACTACTGGACATTCGGCGATTACCTCGGGCTGGGTGCGGGCGCGCATGCCAAGATCTCGTTCCGCGATCGCGTCGTCCGCGAATCGCGCATCCGCAAGCCCGCGGGCTTCGTCCGCGCCGCGCTCGCCGGGGACGCGATCGACGACTCGCGCGAAGTCGGGGCTGCGGACCTGCCGTTCGAATTCATGCTGAACGCCCTGCGGCTCGTCGACGGATTCCCCGTGGCGCTTTTCGCGCAACGCACCGGGCTTCCGATCACGGTGGTGGAGCACGAGCTCGAAGCCGCGCAACGCGAAGGCCTCGTCGTGCGCGACCACCTTCGCATCGCGCCCACCCGCAAGGGGCAGCGCTTCCTGAACGACCTGCTCGAGCGGTTCCTTCCGGATGGCCGCCCGGCGGCGCCGGTGCGCGCTATCCGTATTTCCCCGCGGGATACTTCCCGTCCTTCATGAAGGGCGGCTCGCGCCCCACCAGCGACTCGAGCATGATCAGCTCGACATCGGTGTGGTTGCGGAATTTCGTCTTGTCCGCCTGCATCGCCGAGCCATCCTCGCGCAGCAACAGCGGCATCTCGTGGTGCGTGGTCTTCACGAGCTTGTCCGCCATGCCCGGTCCCTGCACCACCGCCTCCCCGTAGCAGAGGCAGAAATACACATCGGCGGGCTCGACCTCGATGTAGCAACCCGTGCCGCGGATGCCGATGGTGGCGTAGGAGGCGCGGATCGAGAGCGGCTTCTTCGAAAAGACCGAGAGGATCTTTCCCGTGCTCACGAGCAGCTCGGAGAGCGCGCCGGAAGCGCCCTTCGTCTCGATGTTCGTATTGTCGCGCAGCAGGAATGCGTCCTTGCCGAGCACGATGACCGCATGGCTCTCCGGCCCGGTCATGACCCGCTCTCCCACCTGCACGGCGGTGCCGACGCGCGCGGGCCGGCCGTTCACCGTGGCCGTCCCCTCGAGCTGCACGACGCCTTGCCTGCCGCCGAGATCGCCATTGGCGAGCACGCGGCCGACGATCCCCAGGATGCCGCCGCTCGCGAGCGCACCGCCCGCGGCGAAACGCTGCAGCCAGGCGCGCCTTGCCGCCGATTTGCGCATCGTCACTCCTTCTCGAAAAGAACGTCCCACACGCCGTGCCCGAGCTTGCGCCCGCGCCGCTCGAACTTCGTCTCGGGGCGCCACGGTGGTCGCGCCGCGAAGCCTTCGGCCGTGTTGCGCAGGCCGCGCGTCTCGCCGAGCACCGCCAGCACCTGCTGCGCATACTCCTGCCAATCCGTCGCGACGTGCAACCGCCCGCCGCGGGCGAGGCGCGAGGCCGCGAGCGCGGCGAACGCCGGTTGCACCAGGCGGCGCTTGTGGTGGCGTTTCTTCGGCCAGGGATCGGGGAAGAACACGTGGATGCCGGAGAGCGAGCCCGCGGGAATCATCTCGCGCAGCACCTCGACCGCATCGTGCTGCGCGACGCGAAGGTTCGTGAGCCCCGCCTCTTCGACTTGCCGCAGAAGGCTTCCTATGCCGGGCGCATGCACCTCGATCGCGATGTAGTCGATCTCCGGATTCTCGGCGGCGATGCGCACGGTAGTCTCCCCCATGCCGGAGCCGATCTCGACGACGACCGGCGCGCGGCGCCCGAAGAGGACGCAAAAATCCAGCGGCTCCGGACGGTAGGCGACGCCCAGGCGCGGCATGAGCTCGGCATACGCGCGTTGCTGGGCCGGGGAAAAACGCCCCTGGCGCAGGACGTAGCTACGGATCGGAGGATGGGTCACGAGGAGGTCTTGGCGCGGCGCCGATTATAGGGCAGTCCGCCGATTTGACAGCCGGGGGGCGCGGCCCTAAATTGGGGCCGCACCGCGCCTGCGCCCCATCGCCGGGCATCCCGACAACCATGAGACTCCCTGCCGGCATTCTCGCGCCCGTCCTCGTCGCCCTCCCCGCCGTTGCGACGGCAGGCGACTACCTCGGCATGCTGAGCCTTCCGAAGGTCTCGCTCCCGCTCCCCGGCGGGCTGTATTCGTTCACGTCCGTCGCGCCGCCGTCGCTCTCGGGCGGCGCGTCTTCCGAGCAGCCGTTCCACCTCAAGCTCGGCTATCGCTACTCGCGCTATTTCTCCTTCGAAGGCGAGCTGAACGACATGGCGCGGCTGCCCGCATACCCGTTCGGCACCCCGGAAAGCGCGGCGAGCCCGTTCCGTTCGAGCGGCTTCGGAGTGGACACGGTGGCCACGCTCCCGGTGTGGCGGTTTTCGCTCTACGGGAAGATGGGCGCCTACTACGGTGAGCCGCGCTACGACTTCGCGAGCTATTCGACCTCGCTCCTCGGCGATGCGGCGCAACGCACTCGCTGGCGCTACGGGTTGGGGGTGCGCTACGACTTCACGCATTCCCTCGGCGTGCGTGCCGAGGTGGAACGCTACTCCCCGCTCGCCGCGCCCCTCGCGCGGGACACCGACGCCGACCTGTTCTCGATCGGCGTGAGCTGGCGGTTCTGAGCTAGGCGGTCTTTTTCGCGGGCGCGATCAGCCCCGCCTGCGGCGAGCTGGCGCTCGCCTCGTACGGCTTCTTCGGCATGCGCCCCGCGAGGAACGCCGCGCGGCCCGCTTCCACCGCGAGCTTCATCGCGCTCGCCATGCGCACCGGGTCGCGCGCCTTGGCGATGGCCGTGTTCATGAGCACGCCGTCGCAGCCGAGCTCCATCGCGATCGCCGCGTCCGACGCTGTGCCGATGCCGGCGTCGACGAGGACCGGCACCGACAGGCGGTCGAGGATGATCTGCAGGTTCCACGGATTGAGGATGCCCATGCCCGAGCCGATGAGCGAGGCGAGCGGCATCACCGCGACGCAGCCCAGGTCCTCGAGCTGCTTCGCGAGGATCGGGTCGTCGCTGCAGTAGGCCATCACCTCGAAGCCCTCGGCGACGAGCGTCTTCGCCGCGGCGAGCGTCTCCGGCATGTTCGGGAACAGCGTCTGCGGGTCGCCGAGCACCTCGAGCTTCACCAGCGCGTGTCCCTCGAGGAGCTCGCGCGCGAGACGCAGCGTGCGCACCGCGTCCTCCGCGGTGTAGCACCCCGCGGTATTCGGCAGGATCGTATAGCGCGAGGGCGGCAGCACCTCGAGCAGGCTGGGCTCGCCCGCGTTCTGGCCGATGTTCGTGCGGCGGATCGCGACCGTCACGATCCGGGCGCCGCTCGCCTCGATGGCGCGGCGCGTCTCGTCGAAATCCCGATATTTTCCGGTGCCGACGAGCAGCCGCGAGGGGTACGCCTTCCCCGCGATCACGAGCTCGTCCTGCGCTGCAATTGTCTCCGGCGCGTTCACTCAGCCACCTCCCACGGCGATCACCAGCTCGATGCGGTCCCCGTCCCGCAGCCGCGCCTCGCCGAAGCGGCTGCGCGGCACGATCTCGCCGTTCCTCTCGACCGCGAGCCTGCGGCCGGCGAGCGACAGCTCGTCGAGCAGCTCGGAAAACGTGAGCGGGGCGGGGAACTCCCGCGGCGCCCCGTTGAGGACGACGCGAACGGGCGCGGACATGGAGATCGAATTCTACAACGCCGTGGGCCGCGATCCCGCTCCGCGCCGGTCACATCTGCCTGAAGCGGCTCGAGTAGGCGCGGCTCACGGCGAGCTCGGCATCGCCGTGCTTGAGCCGCACGTAGACACGGCCGGCCAGATCGCGGCGCGTCGCGGCGACCTCGTTCATGTTGACCACGGTGCCGCGGTGGATCTGCCAGAACACCTCGCCGTCGAGCTGCAAGGCGAGCTCCGCGAGCGCGGTCCGGATCAGGTATTCGCCCGAGCGCGTCATCACGCAGGTGTACTTGTCGGACGCCTGGAAATAGAGCACCTCGTCCACCGGGATCTGTTGCACGACGTCGCCCTTCAGCGCGCGCACCCAACGCAGCTTCGGCGCGGCGCCTGCGCCCGGGAGCGCGCGCGCGATGCGCTCGAGCACCTCGGCCATCGCCGGCGGCTCGGCCGCCTCCCCGGCGAGCCCGCGCTTGAGCCGCTCCACGCAGCGCGCGAGGCGCTCGTCCGACACGGGCTTGAGCAGGTAGTCGACCGCGTCGCGCTCGAACGCGTCCACGGCGTACCGGTCGAAGGCGGTCACGAAGACCACGCGGGTGCGCGGATCGATGCGGCTCGCGACCTCGATGCCGGAGAGCCCCGGCATCCGGATGTCGAGGAACGCGACGTCGGGAGCCTCGTCGTCGATCGCGCGCAGCGCGTCGAGCCCGTTCGAGGCCATCGCAGGGATCTCGAGCTCCGGCCACAGCGACCGCAGCCGGTCGCGCAGGTCCTCGGCGAGGTTCGGCTCGTCGTCCGCGATGAGCGCGCGCGCCTTCATGCGGGAATCCGGATCGTGACGCGCGTCCCGCAGGGCGCGTTGTCCCCGATCGACAGGCTCGCCGCCTCGCCGTAGAGGCCGCGCAGGCGGTCGCGCAGGTTGGTGAGGCCGACGCCGCCGCGGGTGGTGGACGCGAAGCCCGCGCCGGTGTCGCGGATCTCGACCACCACCGCGCCCGCTTCACGCCGCGCCTCGAACTCGACGCGTCCACCCTCGACCTTCGGCTCGATCCCGTGGCGGATGGCGTTCTCCACGACCGGCTGGAGCAGCATGGGTGCGATCGCGAAGCCCGACGCCTCGGCGGTCACGTCGACGCGATACTGCAGCCGTGCACCCAGGCGAACCTGCAGCACGTCGAGATAGGCCGAGATGAGCTCGCGTTCCGCGCCGAGCGTCGTGGTGTCGCTGCGCGTGGCCGCGAGCGAGGCGCGCAGGAAGCGGATGAAGCGGTCGAGCATGCGCTTGGCGCCCGCCGGCTCCCGGTCCACGAGGCTCGAGATGTTGGCGAGCGTATTGAAGAGGAAATGGGGCTCGATCTGCGCCTGCAGCGCGCGCAGGTTGGCGGCGAGCGCCTCGCGCTGGATGCGCTCGCTCTGCGCGCGCTCGCGTTGCAGGGCCGCCTGCGCGTTCGCCTCGCGCTCGCGCATGAACATCATCGCCGAGATGATCAGGGAGATGATGAGGCTCGTCGCCGCGATCGAGACGATCCAGCCCGAGTTGGCGAACCAGCCGGTGAAGCCGATGCCGAGGATCCACTCCGCGGCCTGGAAACCGGCGATGACGCCGATCATCGGAAGGATGGTGTAGTAGGCCGTCTTGGCGAGGTGGCCGTGACGGACCGTGAGCGCCTCCAGCCCGAGGATCCGGCCGCCCTCGAACAGCGCATGGATCGCGAAGCCCGCGAAGTTGGCGATCACCACGTATATCCACACGATCCGGGCGCTCGGCAGGGCGGAATTGATGCTCACGTTGGCGAGCAGCATCAGCGCCGCGATCAGCAGGTTCCAGATCAGCGTGAGGAGCAGGTAGCGGCCGCGGCCCGCGGGGAAGCGCCGGAAGAACGGAATCAGCTCCAGCGGGTGGAAGCGGGCGGGGCCCTGGCAGGAGATCGGCGAGTCCATGGGCGCCATCGTAGCGCCCGGCCGCGCGCGGCCGCACGGCGATGCGACGACCTGCCGCCGGACGGCGCGAAACGGTAAAATGCTTCGCGATCTGCGGGTGTAGCTCAATGGCAGAGCAGAAGCTTCCCAAGCTTACGACGAGGGTTCGATTCCCTTCACCCGCTCCAACCAGCAGTCTAGAGATATGCGATCGCCTTCCGGATGTCCTCGGATCGGTCTGAGTCCGCGATGCGGCGACGCACCAGCCGCAGAAGTCGCGAAGCCGGCGAAACTCCGCCCTGACGGCGCCTCAACCGGCGATTTCCGCTCTGCACTGGACAAAGCCGTCGGTTCAGCCGCCGGCGATTGACCGGATGAAGTCGGCCAAGCGCATCCCGGGCTTCGCTCCGGCCCTTTGGGCGGCCTGATTGAGGTGCGACAGGACGCCTGTCTGCCAACTCGATCGTGAATCTCCGATGCGGGCGGTCCAGTGCGATACCGTGCCCGCGACCACTGCGCGCCGATCGAGCTCCGGCAGCCTCGAGATCCCGGCGCGGTCACGCCCGACACCGGCATCGTTGAAAAAAACCGCGCGGGCGCCGACCCTGAGCGCCGAATCCGGATCTCCGCCAAGAAGCCCTCCGTGGGACGCGGTCACTACGATGCATGCCTCGTCCTCGTCCGATACCAGCGACGCGGAATCCACCCCGACGACCGCGGGGCGCGCTCCGGCAGGCTCGAGGACATGACGCCCCTCCTTCACCTCCGGCATGTCTCCATGCGACACGGGAGCCGACTGCAGCCGCATGGCGGCCTCCAGGGTGTCTTGGCCCGGCACGCATCCCAACGCGCGGGCGGCTTCATTCACATGGGAAACGATGCCCCGGGCGGCGGTGTCCTGCCCGTCCCCGATGCGCGCCGACAGGTGATCGATCGCGGCCGCGGGCGTTCCGATTCGCTCGAGGTACGCAAGGCCGCCGATGCCCGCCTGGTCCAACCCGATCCCGGCGTCGTTCAGGATCACCGCCCGCACCTTCGCCCGTGCAGCCAGGTATGCCGCGTATACGCCGCAATGCGAGCCGGCGATGACGACATTGCCGCCGACTTCCCGGCCGAGACTGGTAACGCTGTCGGCGACGAAGATTCCGGGCCGGATGAGCGTCGCGCCGTGGCTGCCGGTTCGCATCAACGCCCGTCGCTCAGAACGCCTTCGCAGGAAGCCAGAGCGCAATCGAAGGAAACAAAACCAGCAACAGGATCTCCACCAGCATGATGATCACGTAGGGAAAGGCGCCCCGCGAGACCTCGCCCAGGGGGCGACCGGAAATGCCCTGGATGACGAACAGGTTCATGCCCACCGGCGGCGTAATCAACCCGACCTCCAGCAGCAGGACGAGCACCACGCCGAACCAGATCGGATCGAAGCCGAGCGCCTGCACGATGGGGTAGACGACGGGAAGCGTGAGCAGCATGAGCGACAACGCATCCATCAGGCAGCCGAGGACCAGGTACGCGACCACGATCACGCCGAAGACGACCCAACGCGAGGCGTGGAGCGCAGCGATCCAGCCGACCACACCGCGCGGGACGCCCGCCGACACGAGCGCGAAGGACATCACCTGCGCGGCGACGACGATGAGCAGGATCATCGCGTTCGCGCGCACGGTTTCCAGCAGGCTCTGGCGCAGGACGGACCACGAGAGCTTCCGGTACAACGCCGCAATGCCCAGCGCGCCGCTCGCGCCGACACCCGCCGCCTCGGTGGGAGTCATCACCCCCGCGTAGATTCCGCCGAGCACGACCGCGATCAGGGCGAAGATCGGCACCATGTCCGGAATCGTCTTGAGCTTCCCCTCGACAGGCCGCCTCCGCGTGCGCCGGCACGAGGCCCGGGCGAAGCTTCGTCTGGACGCCGAGGAACAGCATGAAGAGCAGCGTGAGCAGCAGCCCCGGCACCATTCCCGCCGCGAAGAGCCGTCCCACCGATTCGCCGACGCTCGAGCCGTAGATGATGAACGGGATCGACGGGGGAATGAGGATCCCGAGCGTGCCGCCGGCGGCGAGAGTCCCGGCCGTGATCCGCGGGTCGTAGCCGCGCGAGCGCATCTCGGGAATCGCGACGGAGCCGATCGCCCCGGCGGTCGCGACGCTCGAGCCGCACAGCGCGGCGAAGATCGCGCAGGCGACGATGTTCGATTGCGCGAGCCCGCCGGGAACGCGCGCGAGCCACGGCGCGAGGCCGCGATAGAACCGTCCGGAGACGCCGCTCCCCATGAGGACCGATCCCATGAACAGGAAGAGCGGCACCGCGGTGAGCACGAAGCTGTTGAGCTGTCCCCACACGATGGATGCGACACCCGCCAGGAGTGACGGCTGGAGGACGGCGATGCCGACGATCCCGACCATCGCCAGCGCCACCGCGATCCAGACGCCCCCCAGGAGGAGCACAACCATCAGCACGAGATAGAGCGTCCCCGCGACCTCCCAGCTCACGGGGATCGACCCGCGATGGCATCGAGGAGCTGCGTGACGAGCTCGAACCCGAGCAGTGCAAAACCCGCGGGGAGGAGCGCCTGGATCGGCCAGAGGAGCGTCTGCGAATCGATGGACACGCTGCCCAAGCGCGCGCTTTCGAGTGCGTAGGCGCCGGTCTCGTACGCCAGCACGGCGCTGAACACGATGCCCACCACGCACCACCCGATTCGAAACCCGCGCAGGATGGGCGGCGGCAGGCGCTCCAAACCCATGTCGACGCGGATGTGGTCTCCCTTCTCCATCGCGTAGGACACCCCGAGGAGCGTCAGGGCGACGAGCAGGTAGCCGGAAACCTCGTCGGTGTACTCGATCGGCGAATTGAAGAGACGGCGCAGGACGACCTGCAGCGTGATGAGCGCGATCATCGCGAGGAGCGCGGCGGCGGCGAGCGCCGCCGCGCCCCGGTTGAGCTTCCGGACGATGCTTCGGAAGCCCGCCATTACTGCTTCAGACCGAGGTCACCGAGCACCTTCTCGAAGGCCGTCAGGCCATCCGCGCCGATCTTCGTCTTCACGTATTCCCGCAGAAGCGGGATCACCTCGCGCCGGGTCTGCTCGCGATCCTGCTGCGAGAGCGATACGACAGACTTGATCTGTCCCTTGGATTGCATCTGCTGCAGCGCCTGGACGTCGGCGCCCTGGACGATCTTGCGCTCCCAGGTCTTCGTCCACTCGTCGCCCACCTGCTTCACCGTCTTGCGCAGCTCCGGACTCAGGGCGTCCCATGCCGCGCGGTTCACGCTGATGTAGAAATGGTTCACCGGCCCGTCGATCTTGAAGAAATAGGGCGCCACCTCGTAGAGCTTCGCGGTCTGGACGCCGACGGTGGCCGTCATGACGCCGTCGATCACGCCGCGCTGCACGGCCGGATACACCTCCGCCCACGTGGTGAACGAGGGTACGCAACCCCACACCTTCAGGTACTCCGATTCCAGGCCGCCCGCGGTGCGGATCTTCTTGCCCTTCATGTCTGCGAGGCCCTTCACCGGCTGGCGCATCACGATCTCGCGCTGCGGATAGACGCCCCACGCGATCGGCTCCACGCCGTGCTTGCGCAGCGCCGCTTCCGCGACCGGCATCATGTCGCGCGCCAGGATCTGCTCCTCGCGATCGTTCAGCGCGAGGTACGGCAGGTCGGGAAGGACGAGCTGCGGGGCGTCGCCGAAGTTGAACACACCCACCACCTCGGCCATCTGCACGAGGCCCTGCTGCGTCACCCGCATGTACTCGGTGCCCTTGTAGGGCAGCTCGCCCGCCGGGTAGAACGTGACCTTCACCTGACCATTCGTCTTGCTCGTGATCTCCTGAGCGAGCTCCTCGAACACCTTGGCGAAGATCTGGCCCGAGGGGCTGATGGAAACGAACTTCCATTCGACCGGTGCCGCGGCGACCGGCAGGGAAAGCGCCAGAACCAGGAACGACAAGAAGCGAACAATACGGCCCATCGGGTCTCCTCCTTTATCGATGTATGGTCCGATGCTCCGAACCTCGTTGTTTTCGCTCGCCTATACCGGGCGATCGCCTTTCGCGACCTTGAGCGCCCGGTTGTCGACGGCCGGGAGCATCCGGGCCGGATCGCGGGTTACCACGAAGTCGATGATGGTCGGCGTGGTGGTGTTGCCGAGGCCCTTTTCGAGCGCGGACGCCACTTCCTCCGGATCCTCGACGCGGATTCCCATGCATCCGAGTGCCCTGCCCACGTCCGCGTAGTTCAGTTCGTACAGATCCGACGACTGGTAGCTTCCCGCGCCGTACATGGAATGCTGCAGCGCCTTCACGTAACCGGACGCGGCGTTGTTGAACACGCACAGGACGAAGTTCGCTCCCACGCGCCGCGCGGTTTCCATCTCGCCCATGGTCATGTTGAAACCGCCGTCCCCGGTCAACGCGACGACACGCCGGCCCGGCCCCACCCCGATCTGGGCGCCGATGCCCGCCGGCGCGCCGTAGCCGATCGACGCGAGGCCGCGGTCGGGCACGAAGTGCCGCCCTGCCCGCTTCGTATCGAAGAGGAGCGCGCCCCAGTGCGCGGCGAATCCCCCGTCCGCGACGAGCACGTCGTCCGCAGGAAGGATGCGGTTGATCTCGCCGAGGATCCTGCCGATGTTGATCGGGCGCTCGCGCGACTGCGTGCGGTCGCGCGCGCCCGCGATCCAGCTCGCCATCCGGGCGCCGACCTCCGCGCAGTAGGACTCACGAGCCGCGCGGCGGGGGGCTTGCGGCGCGAGCGCGGCGCGCAAATCCTCCAGCGCGAGCCGCGCATCGGCGACCAGCGCGAGGTTGGCATGCGTCGTGCGCCCGATCTCCTCGCCCAGAACGTCGATGTGGATGAGTGGAGTCGCCTCGGGAATGATGGAGTAGCGCCGGGTCGCGATCTCGCCGAGCTTGCATCCCACGACGACCAGGCAATCGGACGCCGCGATGAGCTCGTTCGCGATCCGGTCGTAGCGACCGAAGAGGCCTGCCGACAACGGATCGGTGCAGGCGATCGCACCCTTCCCGCTCATGGTGTGCGCGACCGGGATTCCCTCGGATCGGGCCAGGGCGAGGAGCGCGTCGTAGGCCTGGGACAAATGGATGCCTCCTCCCACGAGCAGGAGCGGCCGCTTCGACTTCGCGATCATCGCTGCCGCGCGAGCGACCTCCGATGCGTCCGGACGTGAGCGGTGCGAGGGGATCGCCGTCGAACCTTCGTCGATCCGCAGGTCCGCCGGATCGAACGCGTGTTCCGCGTGCGAGATATCCTCAGGCAGGGCGACGATGGCCGGCCCCGGACGCCCCGAGGTGGCGACGGTGAACGCGCGCCGCACGAGCTCGGGGACGCGCCGGATCGACTCGACTCGGATCACTTCCTTCACCACGGGGCGGAGGACCTCGAGCTGGCGCACCTCCTGGGTCATGTTCTTCCAGGCGTGCTCGCGATGGGCCTCGGCGACCAGGGCAACGATCGGAATGCCCGCGTTGAACGACTCGGCGAGGCCGGTGACGAGGTTGGTGGCGCCGGGACCGAGCGTCGCATCGACGACGCCCACGCGGTTCGTCACGCGGGCGTACGCATCCGCGGCAAAGGCCCCGCACCGCTCGTCGTTCACGAGGATGTGCCGCAGGCGCAGCTGGCGGCAGGCCTCGTAGAACGGCAGGAGCTGGAACCCTCCCATGCCGAAGATCGGCCCGACCCCGTGCTCCCGGAACATGTGGGCTACGGCAGCGCCGCCGGTCAGGGTCACTGTGCTCGGGTCTTCCTTCGGCTGGGGCGAGGCGTTCACGGCAGGCGCCCTACGTGGTTTCGGGAATCGAGCGTAGGCCCGTTTCATCTCATGCGTCAAGATGCCCATCTCATTTCTTCCCAAAGCGCGCGCTTCGAGGTAAGGTTTGTGCCCGCGCCCTCCGCGCCTTCCGACGCCCTACGTCCGTGCCGCGATCGAGCCTGAAGAAAGTCCGAACGCCGTCGCGCGCCGTGGAGGACCCGTCGCTCGGCGCGACGAGCCAGAGTCTCGAGCGCGGCATGTCGCTCCTCGAGGCCGTGGTCGACCGGCCGCTCGCCGGCGCTTCCCTGAACGAGCTCGCCGCGGCAACGCGTCTGTCGCGGCCGACGGCGCACCGCCTTCTCCTCAGCCTGCGCAAGCTTGGGTTCGTGGACTACGACGCGGAGGCGCGCCGCTTCTTCCCCGGCCTCAAGGCGTATCGGATGGGCCTCGCGTCGGCCGCGCGGTTCGACATCGTGGAGCTCGCGGACCGCAGCATGTCGAGGCTCGCCGACGAGACCGGCGACACGGTCTTCCTCTCGCTGCGCCATGGCGACAGCGCCTTGTGCGCGGCGCGCAAGATCGGCGCCTTCCCCATCCGCACGCTGACGCTCAACGTGGGCGACTTCCGGCCCCTGGGAGTCGGCGCGGGAAGCCTTGCCCTGCTCGCGGCATTGCCCGAGGACGAGGCGCGGCACGTGAACGCGCGAAACCGCGCGAAGCTCGCGGCGTACCCCGGCATCGATCCCGCGAGGCTCAAGGAGATGGCGGCGAAGACCCGCCGGCAGGGATTCGCCGTGAACGACGGGCTCATCCTGGAGGAAATGGCGGCGGTCGCGGTGCCGGTCCACGGCGGCAGCGGGAAGACGATCGCGGCGATCTCGGTCGCGGCGATCCGCAGCCGCATGGCGCCTCCGCGGCGCGGCACCGTCGTGAAGCTGCTCGAGCGGGAGCGGGCGGCGATCGAGTCGATGCTCGGCGCTCCTGCACGAGCCGCGAAGGGGAGCCGATAGCCGATGACGCAACCTTCCGCCGTTCGCTTCAAGGACAAGCTGCACCGCGGCCCGGTGACCGTCGTGAATCCCGACTACCCGAGCCCCGCCCTCGTGGAGTTCCTCGGGCGGCCGGAGCTCGGCGTGGATGCGGTGATGATCGACCTCGAGCAGGGAAGCGCGGACATCGAGCGACTCGAGGACATGGCGCGTGCGGCGCGGCTGGCCGGGTTGTGCAGCCTGGTCCGCGTCTTCTCGCCCGAGGCCTGGGTCATCGAGCGGGTCCTGCTCCGGGGCGTCGACGGGATCGTCGCTCCGCGGCTCGAGACGCCGGAACAGTTCAGGCAGCTCGTGCGCGACGTCCGCTACTGCTTCCCGAAGGCGCACGAATCGAAGGTGGTCGTCGCACAGCTCGAGAGCCGCGCCGCCTACGAGCGGCTCGACGAGATCCTCGCGGTCGACGGAATCGACGTGTTCTTCATCGGGCCCGTGGACCTCTCGAAGAGCATGGGCCACGCGGGCGACTACGGTGGCCCGGAAGTGGCCGCCGCGATCGAGGACATTTGCCGCCAGGCGAAGGCCGCCGGCCGCAGGTCGGGCATCCTCGTCAAGCCGGCGGACCTCCAGGATTGGCGGCGGCGTGGCATCTCGTTCCTGTACTTCCACGTGAACGACTGGATCGGGCTCGGCGCGCGCGATTTCCCGCTTGGCCCGGCGAAAGGCGCCTGACCATGTCCGCATCGACACCGCCCGCGAGGCGCTGGTCGCGCCGCCCCGAAGGCTCCAATTGGGGCGAGTTCGGCGACGACGATCAGCTGGGCAGCCTCAACTACATCACGCCGGAGATCATCCGGAACGCGGCCTCGGAGATCGTCACGGGGCTCTCGTTCTGCCTGAGCCTCCCGCTCGACTACCCCGGAGGAAGCGCGCTCGCCCCTCACCGCTTTCCGCCGACGCTCAGGGCCACGGAACGGCGCGGGCAACCCTTCTTCAACTATCGCTTCGGACTGCACGAGGGGCCGGGCTTTCGCGACGTGGGCTGCGACGACGTGGTAACGCTGTGCACCCAATACTCGACGCAGTGGGACAGCTTCGCGCACATCGGCCATGAATTCGACGTCGACGGGGATGGCGTTGCCGAGCTCTGCTACTACAACGGCTTCGTCGCCGGCCGGGATATCCGCCCGCCGGAGGAGCGAAGCGATTCCGTGGCAATGCCGCTCGGCATCGACGTGTTCGCTGCACACCCGATCCAGGGCCGCGGCGTGATGCTCGACCTCGAGCACCATTTCGGGCGCGGATTTCGCAACATCGGTTTCGACGAAATCCAACGGGTCTTGGAGATCGATGCCATCGAGATCCGGCCGGGTGACATTCTCTGCCTCCATACCGGATTCGCCAGCGAGTTGCTCGCCATGAATCGCAGGGTCGATCGCGACCGGGTGCACCGGATGTGCGCGGCGCTGGATGGTACGGACCGGCGGTTGCTCGACTGGATCACGGACTCGCGGATTTCCGCCATTTCAGCGGACAACTATGCGGTGGAGCGCATCGGCCTCGCCAGCGACGCCGGCGCAAAGTCGTACGTCCCGCTGCACTATCACTGTCTCTTCCTGCGAGGAATTCCGCTCGGCGAGTTGTGGCACTTCTCGGATCTCGCCGAGTGGTTGCGGGAGCACCACCGCCACTCGTTCCTGCTGACCGCGCCTCCGCTGCGGCTTCCGGGTGCCGTTGGCTCCCCGGTGACACCGGTGGCGAACGTCTAAGGGGGAATCAGCCGATTTGGCTTGCGCACGCAAAGCACGACCTCGCGTTCCCCATTTTCATACGCGAGTCACACGACTCGAGAGAACCGCTTGGGAATCAACGGTTGGTGATGCTTTCGATTCCCTTCACCCGCTCCAACCCTTCCCGCCGATCCTGGCGCGGCGCAGTCCGATCCGACCAGGGCGCCGAACCGTCGCCGCCCCTCCCGGTCTACCAGCACCGGATCCAGGCGGCGCTTTCCATGCGACTCCCGTTTCGCCCGCCGCGCACGTTCGGCGTTCCCCCGAGGGCATTCGACATGCTGCTCGGGTTCGCCCTCGGCGCGGCGCTTGTCCATTTCCTGGATCGCCGCTTCGCACGCGGCGCTCGGCATGACGCGCTCGTCGAGCGTGTGGACGACCGCGTCCTGCGCGAGCGCGTGCGCAACGCCCTCGCGCAGACCATCGCCGACCCGCGCGCCATCGACCTGCGCGTCCACCGCGGCACGGTGATCCTGAAGGGACCGGCCACCGGCGCGCAGATCGAGGAGATGGTGGCGTGCGCCGCTCGCGTTCGTGGCGTGGTGCGCGTCGACAGCCGGCTTTCCCCGACCGGCGCCTGAGCGCGCCGTTTGCGGCATCATGGGGCGATGGCCCCGTCGTCCCTTCGCCCCTTCGCGTCGCGCGTGATCCAGTGGCAGCGCCGCGAGGGACGCCATGGGCTTCCGTGGCAGGGCACGCGCGATCCCTACCGCATCTGGCTCTCGGAGGTGATGCTGCAGCAGACGCGCGTGGAGACGGTGATTCCGTACTACGAGCGTTTCCTCGCGCGCTGGCCCACGGTGGCCGGTCTCGCCGCCGCGAGCGTCGACGAGGTGCTCGGCCTCTGGAGCGGCCTCGGGTACTACGCGAGGGGGCGCAACCTCCATCGCGCGGCGTGCGAGGTGCGCGATCGCTTCGGCGGCGCGTTTCCCGCGCGCTTCGAAGAGATCTCGACCCTGCCTGGCGTGGGCCGCTCCACCGCCGCCGCGATCGCCGCCTTCGCGAGCGGGGAGCGCCGCGCGATCCTCGACGGAAACGTGCGCCGCGTGCTTGCGCGCCACGCGGGCGTCCACGGCGATCCATCCTCGAGCGCCACGATCGCGCGGCTGTGGGAGGTCGCCGAAGCGCGGCTTCCCGGGCGCGCGATCGAGCGCTACACGCAGGGCATGATGGACCTGGGCGCCGGCGTGTGCCTCGCACGCAATCCGCGCTGCCTCCTCTGCCCGGTGAGCGCGGATTGCGTCGCGCGAAGCGAATCGCGCATCGCCGAGCTGCCGGGAAAGCGCCGCCGCGTGGAGCGCCCGCGCCGGCAGGTGTCGATGCTGGTCGTGCTCGTTCGCGGCGAGGTGCTGCTCGAGAAACGGCCTCCCACCGGCATCTGGGGCGGAATGTGGTCGCTGCCGGAGGTCGACGCGCGCGCGAAGCCCGCGGCGGCGCTCGAACGCGACTGGGGCATCGAGGCCGCCGAGGTGCGCCGGCTCGAGCCCTTCGCGCACGCGTTCACGCACTTCACGCTCGAGGTGACTCCGTGGCGGATCGTCGCGCGCGGCGCGAGACGGCTCGCCGAAGGCAAGTCCGCGACGTGGATGGGCCTCGACGACCTGGAAGGCGCGGCGCTACCCTCGCCGGTGCGCCGGCTGCTCGCCTCGATCGCGCTCGGATAGCCACGGCCGTCGCGCCGGGGCGAGGACGACGGGCTTTCGCTGCGTCACGCCGTGCACCTCACGGAAGCGCGATCGTGCGCTTGCGGTACTCCGCGTACTCCGGGTACGCCGCCAGCAGGAACCGTTCCTCCAGGCGGCGCTTCATGCCGAGGAAGGCGATCACGACGATGCCTGCGATGCCTGCAGCCGGCGTGGGCTCCCTCAGCCACAACCCCACGACGCAGAGAGCGATGCCGGTGTAGATCGGGTGGCGCAGCGCGCGGTAGATGCCCGATTGCACGAGACGCGCGCCCGGCTTCGTGTGCGGCGCGACCTGGAGGTTGCGGCCCAGCGCGAGGAAGCCCGCGGCGATCACCGCGAGCCCCGCGACGCCGATCACGATGCCGGCCATCGCCGCGGCCGGAGAAACAAGCAGCGGTACGCCCGGATTCCACAGCACGATCGCGGCGAAGGCGAAGAGCAGCACGAACTGAATCGCCACGTAGGTCCGGCTCGCGCGAAGCGATGGTGGTGCCGCCATGTCTCCTCCGAGGCCGTGAACCCTATTCGATCAGGCGCTGCTGGCGCAGGAACTTGTCCAGGATCGCGAGCCGCAGCGTCGCGTCGGTGAGCTCGAGGAGCTTCTGCTTCACGTCGGTCCTGAGCGGCAGGATCTCCGCGAGCCGGAAGCCGACCCAGGTCGCGTCCTCCAGGCGCAGCGGCTCGACGAAGCGCTCCACGCCGATCGCCGCGATCGCCTTGCGCAGGAACCCGGCGCATTCCGCGAGGCCGGGCGCATCGGCGGTTTCCGGCTCGGCGGCCAGAGGCTCCACCTCGGCCACGATGAGCCCCGGCTTCGTCACCTCGCTCGAAACGATCCGGAAGCGCTCGAGCCCCACCGCGCGCACCTTGAGCACGCCCAGCTCCTCGGCGTCGCAATCGTCGATGCGCGCGAGGCAGCCGATGCGCTCCGGCACCGCCGGCGTTCCCACCTCCTCGCCTTCCTGGATGAGGCACACGCCGAACGGGCTCGAGCTCCTGAGGCATTCGCGCGCCATGTCGACGTAACGCACCTCGAAGATCCTGAGCGGCAGCGCGGAGCCCGGGAAGAGCACGGTCTTCAGCGGGAAGATCGGCACGCGGCGCGCTCGCCTGCCCGCCGGAAAGAGGCTGAGGATGGGCAAGGGCAGCCTAGTCCTTGAGGTCGCGGTGGCGCAGGACGACCGGATAGTCCGACGCGAAGCGCTCGGCGAGCTGGTTCGCGATGTACACCGAGCGGTGCCGCCCGCCGGTGCAGCCGATCGCCACCGTGAGCGAGGCGCGCTGGTCGAGCACGAAGCGCGGGAGCCATCGCTGCAGGAAGCGCTGGATGTCCTCCACCAGGATGCCCGCCTGCGTCTCGCGCTCGAGGAACTCGATCACCTCGGGGTCGCTGCCGGTGAGCGGGCGCAGGAGCGGATCGTAGTGCGGGTTGGGCAGCACGCAGCGCGCGTCGAAGACGAAGTCCGCGTCGAGCGGCGCGCCGCCCTTGAAGCCGAAGGACTCGAAGCACAGCGCGAGGCGCGTGCGGTCGGTGACGACGAGGTCCTGGATCCAGCCGCGCAGCTGCGAGGGCGTGAGGATGCTCGTGTCGATGCGCTGGCCGATCTCCGCGAGCCACGCGAGCACGCCGCGCTCCTCGGAGATCGCCTCCGGGAGCGCCTGGCCCTCGCGCGCGAGCGGATGCGGGCGGCGCGTCTCGGAGAAGCGGCGCGCGAGGCTCTCGTCGTTCGCGTCGAGGAAGATCACGCGCACATCGTTGCCGCGCTCGCGCTCCTTCGCCACGATCCCCGGAAGCTTGCCCAGGCTCTCGCGGCTGCGCGCGTCGGCGCTGATCGCCACCTTCGGCTCGCCGCGCGACATCGCGTAGTCGGCGAGCGGGCCCATCAGGTCCGCCGGAAGGTTGTCGACGCAGAAGAAGCCCGCATCCTCGAGCGCCTTGAGCGCCACGCTCTTGCCGGAACCGGAGACGCCCGAAAGGAGCACCAGCTGCATCAGTCCGCGAGCTCCGCCGAGCCCGAGCCCTCCTGGCGGATCGCCGCTTCCTGCCGCGCGATGAACTCGCGCGTGGAATCGAGCCCGCGCGTGAGCAGGATGTGGTTGCGCACCGCGGCCTCCACCAGGACCGCCAGGTTGCGGCCGGGCGCGACCGCGAGCGTGACGGTTGGGATCTCCACGCCGAGGAGCTCCTGCGTTCCCGAGCGCGTGGCGAGGCGATTCTTCGGCTCCTGCCCGCTCTCGGGCGCATCGAGGTGGACGATGAGCCGCAGCGTCTTCCTCGGCCGCACCGCCGTCTCGCCGAAGATCGAGCGGATGTTGAGCACGCCCAGCCCGCGCACCTCGAGGAAATCGCGCAGCATGGGCGGGCATCGCCCCTGGATCGTCTCCGGGCCGATCTGCTGCAGCTCGACCACGTCGTCGGCGACCAGCCCGTGGCCGCGCGAGATCAGCTCGAGCGCGAGCTCGCTCTTGCCGATCGACGACTCGCCGGTGATGAGCACGCCGATCTCGAGCACGTCGAGCATCACGCCGTGCAGCGTCGTCACCTCCCCCAGCTCCTGCTGCATGTAGGGGCGCAGCACGTTGATCACGTGCTGGCTGGGCTCGGTCGAGGTGAGGAGCGCCACGCCGGAGCGCTCCGCGGCCTGAACCAGCACCTGGGGAGGAGCGACGCCGTCCGTGACGACCACGCACAACGTGTCGGCCGAGCAGATGCGCTCCGCCGTCGGGCGCTTGAGCTCGGGACCGAGGCCCTCGACGTAGTCGACCTCGCGCGGGCCCATCACCTGCGCGAGCAGCTGGTGGATGAGGTTCAGGTGCCCGATGAGGCCCACGCCCGGGCGGTGCAGCATCGCGTCGGTGAACTCGCGCACCGCGCCCGCGGTACCGGCCGCCCACGCGAGGCCGAGGCGCTCGCGGCGTTCGTCAAAGAGCCGCTGTACGCTGAGTCGGGGCATAGGGCGACCATTCGGTGATGAGCCGGTGGGCCGCCTGGGCGTCGTGCGCGGCGGCAAGCGCTTCCCGCAGGTGCGCATCGCTGAACATCTGCGCGAGCTCGGAGAGGAGCTCGAGGTGCGTCTCGTTCGCGTGCTCGGGGACGAGCATCGCGAAGACGAGCGAGACCGGCGCCCCGTCGGGCGCCTCGAACGGGATGGGCGCGGCGGTGCGCACGAAGGCGCACACCGGCTCCTTGAGGCCCTTGATGCGCCCGTGCGGGATCGCGACGCCATATCCGAGCGCCGTGGAGCCGAGCTTCTCGCGATCGAAGAGGCTGTCGAACACGCGTGCGCGCGGGATCTGCCGCGAATTCTCGAACAGCAGGCCGATCTGCTCGAAGAGGCGCTTCTTGCTCGTGGCGTCCAGGCCGAGCACGACGTGCTCGCGCGGGAGCAGCCGGGAGACGAGGTTCATGGCGGTCGGGGCCGGGGCCCGGGCGCGCGCCGCCTGCATCAGGCGAGCGGGATGCGCTTGATGCCCGGCGCGTGCCGGTTCACCTGGAAGCGCTCCTTGTGGCGGATCACCTGCCGATCGAGCTTGTCCATGAGCTGGTCGATCGCCGCGTACATGTCGCCGTCGTTGCACCGCACATGGATGTCCTTGCCCGAGAGGTGGACGTTCGCCTCGATCTGCTGCTCGAGCTTCTGCACCGTCATGATCACGTTCACGTCGATGACGTGGTCGAAGTGCCGGCTTATGCGCTCGAGCTTCGCCACGACGTAGTCGCGGATGGCGGCGGTGATCTCGACGTGATGGCCGGTGAGGTGCAGGTTCATCGAGCGCTCCTTTTCTAAGTCAGATCGACTTGCGGAGGTTGGCGGGCTGGATGTGCATGGCCTCGCGGTATTTCGCCACGGTCCGGCGCGCCACCTGGATGCCTTGCTGCGCCAGGATGTCCGAGATGCGATGGTCCGACAGGGGCTTGCGGCAATCCTCCGCGGCTACCAGCTGCTTGATCAAAGCACGAATCGCGGTGGCCGAACAGGCCCCCCCCGTGTCGGTTGAAACGTGGCTGCCGAAGAAATATTTCAGCTCGAAGATTCCGCGCGGGGTGAGCATGTACTTCTGCGTGGTCACCCTCGAGATGGTCGATTCGTGCAGGCCCACCGCCTCGGCGATCTCGCGCAGCACCAGCGGGCGCATGGCGACCTCGCCGTGCTCGAAGAAGTTCTTCTGGCGGTCGACGATCGCCTGCGTCACCCGCTGGATCGTGTCGAAGCGCTGCTGCACGTTCTTGATGAGCCAGCGCGCTTCCTGCAACTGCCCGGCGAGGTGCTTGCCGCCGTTCTCGCGCGAGGCCTGCAGGATGTCGGCGTACATCTTGTTGACGCGAAGCCGCGGCATCGCGTCGCGGTTGAGCGAGGCGGTCCACCGGCCCGAGGCCTTGCGCACGACGACGTCGGGAACGATGTAGCGCACGTCGCCCTGGCCGAACGCGCGGCCGGGCTTGGGATCGAGCGTGAGGATGAGCGAGCGCACGTCGCGCAGCTCGTCCTCGTCCACGCCGAGCAGGCGCTTGAGCCGGTTGAAATCGCGCGCCGCGAGCACGTCGAGGTGCTGCGTCACGAGCTTCAACGCCATGTCGCGATGCGGCGTGGATTCGGGAAGGGCCTCGAGCTGCAGCTCGAGGCACTCGGCCACGTCGCGGGCGCCCACGCCCGTGGGCTCGAGGTTCTGCACGTGGCGCAGCGCGATCTGCAGCTCCTCGATATCCACGTCGGACATCGCGGCGAGCGCCGATTCGCGCAGCTCCTCGAGCTCCTGCTTGAGGTAGCCGTCCTCGTCGAGGTGCCCGACCACGAACTCGGCGATCAGCTTGTCGCGCGGGGTGAGCCCGGTGAGCGAGATCTGCTGCAGCAGGTGCTCCTGGAGCGTGGGCTCCGCGGCCGCGAACTGCGTGAAATCGTCGCGCTCGTCGTCGTCGCGGCGCGAGCTGCCGGTGGGCGCGTGCTCGTCGCCGAAGCCGTGGTCCTCGGCGAGGCTGGCACCGTCCTCGCGGCGCTCCTCGGGCTCGGGCGCGCTCTGCGCAACCTCGCCGCCGTTGGGCGCGGCGGCGGGAGCTTCTTCGGGAGAGGCGAGGTCCGCCCGCTCGAGGAGCGGGTTCTCGGCCAGGTAACGCTCGAGCTCCTGGTTGAGCTCGACGGTGGACAACTGCAGCAGGCGGATCGATTGCTGCAGCTGCGGCGTGAGCGTCAGATGCTGCGATAGCTTGAGCTGGAGGCTGTGCTTCATGTCGAAGGTTCCCGGAGAACTGACTGTCCGCTAGAGCCGGAAGTTCTCCCCGAGATACACCTTTCGGACGGCCTCATTATAGACGATCTCCTCCGGCTTCCCGAAGGCGAGGACCGAGCCCTGGTTGATGATGTAGGCGTGGTCGCAGATGCCGAGCGTCTCGCGCACGTTGTGGTCCGTGATGAGCACGCCGATGCCGCGCTCCTTGAGGAACCGGATGATCTGCTGGATGTCGAGCACCGCGATCGGGTCGACGCCCGCGAACGGCTCGTCGAGCAGGATGAAGCGCGGGCTGGTCGCGAGCGCACGCGCGATCTCCACCCGCCGGCGCTCGCCGCCCGAGAGCGACAGCGCGGGACTCGCGCGCAGGTGCCCGATGTGCAGGTCGTCGAGCAGCTGCTCGAGGCGCGTCTCGATCTCCTCGGATTCGATCCCCTGCAGCTCGAGCACCGCCTGGATGTTCTGCGCGACGCTGAGCTTGCGGAAGATGGACGCCTCCTGCGGCAGGTACGAAAGGCCGAGGCGCGAGCGCCGGTAGATCGGCAGGTGCGTGAGGTCCTCGCCGTCGAGCGTGACCGCGCCGCGGTCGATGGGCACGAGGCCGAGGATCATGTAGAAGCACGTGGTCTTCCCCGCGCCGTTGGGACCGAGCAGCCCCACCACCTCGCCGCTTTCCACCGTGAGGGAGACGTCCGAGACGACCGTGCGCTTGCGGTAACGCTTCATCAGGCCCTCGGCGCGCAGCACCGACGAGCTCGGCTCCGGACGCACGAGCGTGAGGTGCTGCGACGGCGCGGGCCGCGCGATCACTCGACCTTCCCTGGGTCGGTCTTGAGCTGGGGCGACGCCCCGGCAGGCGCCTGCGCGCCCTCGCCCGCGGCCTTCTTCGGCGGCAGGATCACGGCCTTCACCCGCGAGCCCGGGGACGAGGATCCGGGCGGGGCGCCGGACACCTCGGCGAGCTCCCTGCGCATGTCGTAGGAGATGAAGTTCCCCGTGATCTCGTTCTGGTCGCGCTTCACGCGTGCGTTCTCGTAGAGCCGCAGCATGTCGTTCCGATCGTCGAATTCGGCGCGCTGCGCGTAACCTTCCACCCACTCGTCGGAGTTGTCGAGCTTCTGGCGGAAGGTGACGGGATCGCCGCTCGCGACGTAGTACTTGTGGTGCTGCGCGTCCTCGCGGACGGTCACCTTCGCCGCGGTCATGCGCATGGTGCCCTGTGTGACCACCACGTTGCCGGAGAACGTGCTGGTCTTGTTCGCGTCGTCGGCGGTGAGCTTGTCGGCGTTCACCACGATCTCCTTCTCGCGGTCCGCCCTCTCGGCGGAGGCGGTGACGCCGGCGAGCAGGAGCGCAGCGAGGAGGCCGGCGGGAATGGCGGTGCGCATCAGCGTGTGGCAGTCGCGGACTTGTAGACGGCGTGCACGCGACCCACGGTGAGCGTGTGCGCCTTGTTGTCGAGCTCGAGCCCCTGGGCCACCACGTGGCTCGACGGGCTTTCGAGTGTCACCTCGCTCGATGTCCGCGCGATCCCGGAATCGGGAAGCACGAGCAGCCGGTCGGTGGTGACGCGCGCCGGCTCCATCTTCGCATCGCCTCCGCGCACCAGCACGACGTGGCCCTCGATCCACACCCGGTCCCCGGTGCGCTCGAGCCGCCCCTTGTCGGCGGTGACCGTCATCTTCGGCTGGCCGGGCTCGAATGCCTCGAGCTTCACGGAATCGAGGTGAGCGGTGTCGTCGTCGGGATAATGTACCATCTTCCGCGCGGCGAGAGTGTAGAGCAGGCGGCCATCCGTGCCGAACTTGCGCGCGTCGAACTTCTCCACGATCGCGTCCGGGTCGTGGCGCGGCGGTCCGATTTCGCGCGACTGCGGCGCGCGCACCAGCTGGTTGAGCCAGACCGTGAGCGCCACCAGCAGCGCCAGTACCGCGAGGGGAAGCCACGTCGTCGGCCGCACTCCGCCACCTCAGGCGCGGCGATCCGGCCCGCGCGGTCCGCGCGCGTGCAGCACGAGCTCGCAGAATTCGCGCACCGCGCCCCTGCCGCCCGAAGCGCGCGTCACGTAGTGCGCAGCCGCCTTCACACCGTCCACCGCGTTCGCCACCGCCACCGCGAAGCCGCAACGCCTCATCACTTCGAGGTCGGGAAGGTCGTCGCCCACGAAGGCGCACGATGCGGCGTCGATGCCCAGCGAGGCGGTGAGGCGCTCGAAGGCGGCGACCTTGTCGCCGATGCCCTGCAGCACGTGCTCGATGCCGAGCTCGCGCGAGCGCAACGCCACCGCCTCGGAGGAGCGGCCCGAGAGGATCGCCGCCGCCACGCCCGCCGACTGCAACATCTTCACGCCGTGCCCGTCGAGGATGTTGAACGCCTTGAACGCCTCGCCCGAAGGGCCGAGGTAGAGGGTGCCGTCCGTGAACACGCCGTCGACGTCGAAGATCGCGAGGCGCACCGTGCGCGCCCGCGCGAGCGCTTCGTCGAGGCTAGACGACACCGGCGGCGAGCAGGTCGTTGAAAGTGACGACGCCGAGCAGCGTCCCCTCGGGCGAGGCGACCACGATGCGCCCGCCGATGCGGTGGTTCTGCATCACCTGCGCGGCTTCGGCGGCGAGCTTCTCCGGCGCGATGGTGCGCGGATTGGCGGTCATCACGTCGCCGACCCGGACGTTGCGGATCACGTCGTGCTTCTCCAGCGTGCGGCGCAGGTCCCCGTCGGTGAAGATGCCGAGGAGCCGGTCGTCGCGGCCGACGATCGCCGTCATGCCGATGCCCTTCTTCGACATCTCGATGATCGCCTCGGGCAGGAGCGCGTCGGGCGAGTTCTTCGGCAGCTGCTCGCCCTTGCGCATGATGTCGCGCACGTGGACCAGCAGGCGCCGGCCGAGGGTCCCGCCCGGGTGGTGCATCGCGAAGTCCTCGCTCGCGAAGCCGCGCGCGTCGAGGAGCGCCAGCGCGAGCGCGTCGCCGAGCGCGAGGGTGGCGGTCGTGCTCGCGGTGGGCGCGAGGTTGAGCGGGCAGGCTTCCTTCTCCACCGCCGCGTCGAGGTGGACGTCCGCCTCCGTCGCGAGCGTGGAGCCGGCGCGGCCGGTGATCGCGATCACCGCAGCGCCGCGGCGCTTGATCGTCGGCAGCACCTTGAGGATCTCGTCGGACTCGCCCGAATAGGAGATCGCGACCACGACGTCGTGCGCGGTGATCATGCCGAGGTCGCCGTGGCTCGCCTCGCCGGGATGCATGAAGAACGCCGGCGTGCCGGTGGACGCGAGGGTCGAGGCGATCTTGCGGGCGATGTGTCCCGACTTCCCCATCCCGGTCACCACGACGCGGCCGCGGGTCTCGAGCATCAGGCGGTGCGCGCGCAGGAAGCTTTCGCCGAGGCGGTTCTTGAGCGCGCGCACGGCATCGGCCTCGATGTCGAGCACGCCTCGCGCGAGCTCCAGGTAGCGCTCGGCGTCGGCGACCGCGTGGGGTTGCAGCAAGTCGGTCATTGACCGCAAAGTATAAATCCAATAACCCGCCCGCGCGCCGCCCCGCCCCCATGCACGACGCCCTTTCCGTCGCGCTGATCCTGCTCGCATCCGCCGTGGCGGTCGTCGCCTTTTTCCGGCGCCTCGCGCTGCCGCCGATCCTCGGCTACCTCATCGTGGGGGCGCTCGTCGGCCCGCACGCGCTCGGCTTCGTTCCCGCCACGGAGGACCAGCGCTACCTCGCGGAGTTCGGCGTGGTGTTCCTCATGTTCTCGGTCGGGCTGGAATTCAGCCTGCCGCAACTGGTGGCGATGCGCAGCATCGTGTTCGGCCTCGGAAGCGCGCAGGTCCTGGCCACGATGGCCCTCGGCGCGGCCGCGGCCATCGCAGCCGGCGCGGACTGGCGCGCGGGCCTCGTCGTGGGCGGCGTCGCGGCGATGTCCTCCACGGCGATCGTCTCCAAGACCCTCGCCGACCGCGGGCAGCTGCACAGCGGGTTCGGGCGCCAGGTGATGGGCGTGCTGCTCTTCCAGGATCTCGCCGTGATCCCGCTCCTGGTGCTGATTCCCGCGCTCTCGCTTACCACCGGGCAGATGGCGCAGGCGATCGGCGTCGCGCTCGTGAAGGCGGCGATCGTGCTCGCCATCGTGCTCTACGCGGGGCAGCGCCTGATGCGTCCGATGTTCGAGCTGGTCGCGCGCCAGAGGTCGGGCGAGCTCTTCGTGCTCTTCGTCCTGCTGGTCACGCTCGGGCTCGCGTGGATCACCGAGCGGGCGGGCCTGTCGCTCGCCCTCGGCGCCTTCCTCGGCGGGATGATGATCTCGGAGACCGAATACCGCTGGCAGGTGGAGGACTACATCCAGCCGTTCCGCGACGTGCTGCTGGGACTTTTCTTCGTGACGATCGGCATGCTGCTCGAGCCGAGCGTGCTGGTGCAGCACTTCCTGGCGGTCGCCGCGATCTTCGCCGCGCTCCTCGGGGTGAAGTTCGCGGTGGTGTACGTCCTGTCGCGTGCCTTCGCGAGCGAGAAGCCGACGGCGTTGCGCACGGCGCTCGCGCTGGCACCCGCCGGCGAGTTCGGCTTCGTGCTCCTCGCGCTCGCGCTGCGCGAGGAGGCGCTCGGCGCCGGCGCGCTCCAGGTGGTCCTCGCCGCGGCGCTCCTGTCGATGCTCGCCGCCCCGCTCGTCCTCGCGCGCATGGAGCGCATCGTCCTGTACTTCGTGGAGAGCGAGTGGACCACGCGTGCGGTGGCGCTGCACGAGCTCGCGGTGAAGGCGATGGCGGCGCGCGGCCACGTGATCGTGTGCGGCTACGGGCGCAGCGGCCAGGCCCTCGCGAGGTTCCTCGAGCGCGAGAAGATCGCGGTGATCGCGCTCGACGCGGATCCGGAGCGCGTGCGCCAGGCGGCCGCCGCCGGCGATTCGGTCATGTTCGGCGACGCCTCGCGCCGCGAGGTGCTGGTCGCCGCCGCGCTCTCGCGCGCCGTCGCCGTCGTGGTGAGCTTCGCCGATACGCCCAAGGCGCTCGCGATCCTGGCACACGTGCGGGAGTTGCGGCCCGACCTCCCCGTGGTCGTGCGCACCTTCGACGACACCGACGTGGAGGCGCTGCGCGCGGCCGGCGCGGCCGAGATCGTGGCCGAGGTCATCGAGGGCTCTCTCATGCTCGGCACGCAGACGATGATCCAGCTCGGGCTGCCGCTCAATCGCGTGCTGCGGCGCCTGCGCGACGTGCGCGAGGAACGCTACCGCTACACGCCGGGCTTCTTCCGCGGAGCGACCGACGCGGACGTGGACGATCGCGACGAGCCGCGGCTGCGCACGGTGATGATCGGCCCGGACGCCCCGAGCGTGGGCAAGGCCCTGGGCGATCTCGGCCTCGACAGGCTCGGGGTGCAGGTGACCGCGGTACGGCGCAAGGGCTCGCGCGAGGTGAACCCGGGGCCGGACATCTCGGTGCAGCCGGGCGACGTGCTGGTGCTCCTCGGCACGCAGGAAAACCTCGCTCGCGCCGAGATCCGCCTGCTTATGGGGTCAGGTTAGTTTTCGAACCTGTCCCCTTTTTCTTTTTTCGGTCGGCCTTGGTCCCGCGGGACGATGGCGCGCCCGATTCGCACCTCGAGCTGTGCGCAGAATTGCTCGGAGCCAAGGGCTCTGCACTTGCGCGCGCTCGTCCGGATTCGGTCGAGATCGGAATCGCTGAGTCCTGCGGCAACCATGCCGGAGTATGCCTTCGCCCGCTCGGCCGGACCGGCGCCCAGTGCCTGGTATAGCGGGTGCGGCACCACCGGGAGCCGAGGGGTTCCGCTGGCATTTTGGCGGTAGCTCGACCACTCGTAGTCCCCGGGCGCCGCCACCATGCCCGCGCGAACGGGGTTGAGCTCGATGTAACTCATGCACGTGAGCAGGTACGTCTCGGTGTCGACGAGGCTCGAGCGAAAGCGGCCCTCGAACAGCGTCCCGGTTCGGCCCCAGCGCAAGTTGACGACCCGCGCGAACTTGCGGCCGATGCGCTGCATGAGCTCCGAAAGCTCTCCCGCGACGTGGCCTGTGGCAAGAAGGTGGACGTGGTTGTCCATCAGGACATACGCGTGCAAGTCGCACACGCACGCGCCCAGGGCATCCTGGAGGTAGCGAAGGAAAATGATGCGATCGCCGTCATCCCGGAACATCAGCCCCCGATTGTTGCCTCGGACGATCAGGTGCTGGGGCACCCCAGGGAAATCGATTCGGGGCAAGCGAGCCATGCCGGAATAAACGCCTGATCCGCACAATGGCGTACCAAAGAAAAGGGCCCGCAAAAGCAGGCCCCCGCGAATCAAGAAATGGGGACAGGTTCAAAAACTAACCTGACCCCACAGCGGCCTGCAGCGGCGGTCAGAACGTCATGCAGACGGTGTAGTTGGTCGCGTCGTCGATGGTGGCGGTGGCGATCGCCGCGGTTCCGACGGTTGCGTTGTCCGCCACGACACGCAGCGAACCCGTCGCGGTATTGCCATCGTCCATCTGCACGTCGAGCTGCTTCGCGAACTTGCCGAGAATGCCCGTGGAGCACACCTGGTAGGTGCCCGTCATTCCGGTGATCTCGACCTGCGCGGTGGTCGCGCTATTCACGCCCAGCTTGCCGCCCACCGCGTTCGTCGGGATGTACGTCGGATCCGTGACGTCGGTCGGGCCCGCGGCGAGGTTCGAGAGCCGGACTTGCTGCCAGAAGAGGAACGACTCGTCGGTGTTGGTGGTCGAGTTCCACGCGCCGTCGATCACGCCGTTGCCCTGCTTCCCGGCCGGGGTCGTCGCGGTGGTCGCCCCGTTCACGTGCGCGGCCGCCTGCGGATCGTCGCCCGGCAGCGCCTTGAACTTGTCCTGGTAGCCGTAGATGTAGGTGGGGATCACGCGGAAGTCGTTCGCGAGATTCTTCACCTTCGCGCTGTTGATGAGCTCCTGGCCCTTGAGGATGCCGCCAAGGAGCAGGCCGATGATCACGAGCACGATCGCGATCTCGACCAGCGTGAAGCCGGATTGTTGCTTTCGCATGGTTCTTCCTCCCTTAGATTTGAAACTCCTCGGCACCACCGGAGCATGACGCATGCCAATGCACGCAAGCACATGTTATTGCATGCATTTCAATGCCGCCAGGGTAAAGATTACGCTCGGTCGGAACTCGCAAACCGCCCGCTTGCCGACATCGCCTGTCGGAAGGCCGACAGGCCTGCCGCATGGCGCGGCCAGCGGCTTTTCATTATTCTCGGCGGCACCCTCACGCGATTCCCGACTTGCCGCCGTCCGCTTCCAGCTTCGCGCAGCGCCTCTCGGCCAACGCCCGGTGGGTCGTGCTGTTCATGCTGCTCGCGCTGCACGCGGCGTTGTTCGCGGAACCCGGAGAACTTTTCCAGCGTATCTGGTTGCTCGTCCACTTCGGCCTGTTCCTGCTGTGGCAGCCGTTCTTCGCGACCGAGCACGAGCTCGAGCCCCTGTCGGTGGTGCTGCTCCTCGCCATCACCGCCGCGATCCTCTACTTCCTCGCCGGCTGGATGATCGTGATGTGGCTGCTGGTGCTGCTCGGCATCCTCGGCGGCCGGGTGTTCACGGTGCAGGCGCCGAGCCGCAACCGCTTCTACCTGATCGCGTTCGCGTACGTGCTGATCGTGCTGCTGCTGCGTGCGGTGCCGGGACTCGTCCTCGGCGGGGCGGAGCAGATGCCGGCCCAGTTCGAGCGCTTCGCGAAGTTCCTGCTTCCCGCGATGCTGGTGCTGCTCGCCCTGTGGCCGCTGGGTCCCGCGATTCCGGCCGCGGCGCAGGTGTTCGATTTCTTCTATGCGGTGCTGGTCTTCCAGCTCGGCGTGGTGCTCGTGCTCGGGGCGATCGCGCTCACCCGCTTCACCCAGGGCAACTACCTCGCCTCGGTCGTGCTCACCGTGCTCGCCTTCGGCGTGGCGCTCTTCGTGCTCGCGGTCCTCTGGAACCCGATGCGCGGCTTCGGCGGATTGCGCACGTACTTCTCGCGCTACCTGCTCTCGGTCGGCATGCCGTTCGAGCTCTGGATGCGGCGCATCGCCGAGCTCGCCGAGACGGAGATGGACCCCAGCCGCTTCCTCGAGCAGTCGTTGCGCGAGATCTCCGAGCTGCCCTGGGTGCGCGGCGCGCAATGGCGCTCGCCGGGCGGCGAGGGCCGCTTCGGCGAGGCGCGGGGTCACCCGGCGCGATTCACGGTGCACGGGCTCGAGGTCGTGTTCTACACGCAGATCGAGCTCTCGCCGGCGCTCTTCCTCCACATGCGGCTGCTCTCGCAGGTCGTCGGCGAGTTCTACGAAGGCAAGCGGCGCGAGACCACGCTTCGCCGCAACGCGTACCTGCAGGCGGTTCACGAGACCGGCGCGCGCCTCACGCACGACGTGAAGAACCTGCTGCAGTCGCTCTACGCGCTCACCTCGATCGCCCCGAGGGATGCGCAGGACGGCTACTCCAACCTGCTCCAGCGCCAGCTGCCGCAGCTCACGCGCCGCCTGCAGGCCACGCTCGACAAGCTGCGCGCGCCGGAAGTGGCGACCGCGGAGCTGCCGGTCACCGCGTGGGCCTGGTGGTACGAGCTCGGACGACGCCTCGAGGGAAGCGGCGTCGTGATGAAGGCGATCATCGACGCCGATGCGCAGGTGCCGGCCGCGCTGTTCGACAACTTCGTCGACAACGCCCTGGAGAACGCGCGCACGAAAGCCACGCGCGAGCCCGGCCTCGGCATCGCGGTCGATTTCGAGTGCTCCATCGAGACCGTGGCGCTGCGCGTCTGCGACACGGGAACCGCAGTGCCGGAACGGGTCGCCGAGCGGCTCTTCCGCGAGCCCACCGAAAATCCGGGCGGCCTGGGCATCGGGCTCTTCAACACCGCGCGCCTCGCCGAGAAGGCCGGCTATCGCATCGAGTTGGGGCCGAATCGCGACGGCGCGGTGTGCCTGAGCCTCTTCCGGGGCGCCGCCGGCGCATCAGCGAGCCAGGGCTGAGAGCGCCTCGGCGAGGCCTTCGCGCCAGTGCGCGAGCCGCACGCCGAAGGTGCGCGCGAGAAGCTCGCAGGAGAGCACCGAGTTCGCCGGGCGCTTCGCCGGCGTCGGGTACTGCGCCGTGGGAATCGGAACGAGCCGCGGCGCGCGGAACTTCGCACCCGCGTGGGCGGACCACTCCTCGAAGATCGCGGACGCGAACCCGAACCACGTCGTCTCGCCCGCGGCGGTGGCGTGATAGAGCCCGCCGTGCGAGCGCACGCGCTCGAGGTCCGCCTCCTCGATCGGCCGCGCCTGCGCGGCGGGAACGAAGAGCCCGAGTGTGGCGCGCGCGAGCTCGAGGCTCGCGGTAGGTGCGCCGCGCTGGTCGTCCACCACGCGGATCTCCTCGCGCGTTTCCGCGAGCCTGAGCATCGTGAGCAGGAAGTTGCGCCCGCGCGGCGCGTAGACCCAGCTCGTGCGCAGGATCACGTGCGCGCAGCCGCTCGCCGCGATCGCGCGCTCGCCCTCGAGCTTGGTCGCCCCGTACGCGTTGACCGGCGCGGTCGCATCCGGCTCCTCGTAGGGACCTCGTTTCCGGCCGTCGAATACGTAATCCGTCGAGTAGTGCACGAGGAACGCGCCCGATCGTCGCGCCTCTTCGGCGAGCACCGCGGGAGCGCGCGCGTTCACCGCGTGCGCGGCCTCGGGCTCCGACTCCGCGCGATCCACCGCCGTGTACGCGCCGGCGTTCACGATGATGCGCGGGCGTGCTTCGCGCACCCGAGCGACGATCGCCTCGGGGCTCGCGAGGTCGAGCGCGGCACGATCGAGCGCGAGGACCTCGGCGCGTCCTTCGAACAGGCGCGCGACGTCGGTTCCCACCTGCCCGCCCGCGCCCGTCACGAGGACGCGCATCACGGGTAGGTTTGCGCTTCGGCGAGGCGCGCCCCCGCGGCATCCTTGGGCTTGAGCACCGGCTCGCCGTCGAGCGGCCAGGCGATGCCGAGCGCCGGGTCGTTCCAGAGAAGCGTCCGCTCGTGCTCCGGCGCCCAGTACTCGGTGGTCTTGTAGAGAAACTCCGCCCACTCGGAGAGCACGAGGAACCCGTGCGCGAAGCCGGGCGGCACCCACATCATGCGATGGTTCGAGGCCGAGAGCCGCTCGCCGACCCAGCGCCCGAAGGTGGGCGAGGAGCGGCGCAGGTCCACGGCGACGTCGAACACCTCGCCGGAGACCACGCGGACGAGCTTTCCCTGGGGCTGGCGCACCTGGTAGTGCAGTCCGCGCAGCACGTTGCGCGCCGATCCGGAATGGTTGTCCTGCACGAATTCGACGCCGCCTCCCGCGATCGCCTCGAACGCGCGCCGGTTCCAGCTCTCGAAGAAGAAGCCGCGTGCATCGCCGAAGACCTGCGGCTCGATGACGACGACTTCGGGAACGGCGGTGGGAATGGCCTTCACGCGAGCGCCCTAGAAGACGCGCTCGCGCAGCACCGCGAGCAGGTACTGGCCGTACGAATTCTTGCGCATCGGCTGCGCGAGCCGCTCGAGCTGCGACGCGTCGATGTAGCCCATGCGATACGCGATCTCCTCCGGACACGCGATCTTGAGCCCCTGGCGGCGCTCGATGGTCTCGATGAAGTGCGCCGCCTCGAGCAGGCTCTCGTGCGTCCCCGTATCCAGCCATGCGGTGCCGCGCCCCATCACCTCGACGGAAAGATGGCCGCCCTCGAGGTAATCGCGGTTCACGTCGGTGATCTCGAGCTCGCCGCGCGCCGAAGGCTTGAGCCGCGCGGCGACATCGACCACGCGCTCGTCGTAGAAGTACAACCCGGTCACGGCGTAGCGCGACTTCGGCCGCTCGGGCTTCTCCTCGATGCTCACCGCGCGGCCGCCGGCATCGAACTCGACCACGCCGTAGCGCTCCGGGTCCTGCACGGGATAGGCGAACACCGTCGCGCCGGACTCGCTCGCCGCCGCGCGCTTGAGCGAGGCCGCGAGGTCGTGCCCGTGGAAGATGTTGTCGCCGAGGATGAGGCAGCTCGGCCCGCCGCCGAGGAACTCGCGCCCGACGAGGAACGCCTGCGCGAGCCCTTCGGGCCGGGGCTGCACGGCGTAGGAAAGCGACAAGCCCCAGTCGCGCCCGTCGCCCAGCAGCTCGCGGAAGCGCGGCGTGTCCTGCGGCGTGGAAATCACCAGGATCTCGCGGATGCCGGCGAGCATGAGCGTGGCGAGCGGGTAGTACACCATCGGCTTGTCGTACACCGGCAGCAGCTGCTTCGATACCACCCGCGTCGCCGGGTAGAGGCGCGTGCCCGAGCCGCCGGCGAGGATGATTCCCCTGCGCGTCATGCCGCGCTCCGCGCCGTGTAATTCACCTCGAGCCACTCGCGGTACTCGCCGCTCTTCACCTGCTCGACCCAGGCCGCGTGGTCCAGGTACCAGCGCACCGTCTTCGCGAGGCCGGAAGCGAACGACTCGCGCGGCGCCCAGCCGAGCTCGCGCCGGATCTTCTCCGCGTCGATGGCATAGCGCCGGTCGTGGCCCGGGCGGTCCCTCACGAACGTCATCAGGCCGCGATATCCGCCCTCGCACGGGCGCGCCGCCTGCAGCGCGTCGCAGATCGCGTGCACGACCTCGAGGTTGCGCCTCTCGGAGTTGCCGCCGATGTTGTACGTCTCGCCGGTGCGCCCGCGCTCGACGACCGTCCGGATCGCCTCGCAATGGTCGCCCACGTAGAGCCAGTCGCGCACCTGGCGCCCGTCGCCGTACACCGGGATCGGCTTTCCCTCGAGCGCGTGCGAGATCACGAGCGGGATCAGCTTCTCCGGGAACTGGAAAGGGCCGTAGTTGTTCGAGCAGTTCGTGGTGAGCGTCGGCAGGCCGTACGTGTGGTGGTACGCGCGCACCATGTGGTCCGAGGCCGCCTTCGACGCCGAGTAGGGGCTGTTCGGCGCATAGGGCGTCTCTTCGGTGAACGCCGGATCGTTCTCGCCGAGCGAGCCGTACACCTCGTCGGTCGACACGTGGATGAAGCGGAAGGCGGCGCGCGCCTCGCCCTCGAGCCGCTGCCAGTGGGCGCGCACGGCCTCGAGCAGCTCGAAAGTCCCGACCACGTTGGTCTGCATGAACGCGGCGGGCCCGTGGATCGAGCGGTCCACGTGGCTCTCGGCGGCGAAGTGCACGATCGCGCGGGGACGGTGCTCGGCGAGGAGCCGCTCCACCAGCGCGCGATCGGCGATGTCGCCGCGCACGAACGCGTGGCGCGCATCTCCCGCGAGCGCCGCAAGGTTGCCAAGGTTGCCGGCGTACGTGAGCTTGTCCAGGTTCACGACCGGCTCGCCGGTGGCGGCGATCCAGTCGAGCACGAAATTCGCGCCGATGAAGCCGGCGCCGCCGGTGACGAGGATCATGCGCCCTTCCTCCCGGCCGCCTGCTGCAGCTCGATCAGCTTCAGGTACTTGTGGAACGTGCTGTTGCAGCCGATCACGATGTGCGCGAAGCCCGCGCCGCCGTCGAGGAAGCCCAGCCGCAGCACGTAGAACTTGACGAAGCGCGCGAGCGGGCTCGCGGCGAGGCGCCAGTACCCCGCGCGCACCCCCTGCTTGTAGAGAGCCTGCGCGTGCAGGCTCGAGTAGCGGTTCTGCTTGGTCATGTAGGTCGCGATGTCCTCGGCCGAATCGTGCAGCAGGTCGCCTTCCAGGCGCCCGATCTCCGCGGTGGTGAGCACCGCCTCGTGCACCTCGTCGTTCGACCAGCTCGCGTGGGCGCGATGGAAGAGTCGCACCGTCCAGTCCGGATAACCCTCGCCGTGCGCCAGCCAGCGGCCGAGGAAGCGGTTGCGCCGCGCCACGCGCCATGCGCGATAGCGGCGCGAGGCGAGCGCCTGGCGGATCGAGCGCTCGAGCCTGGGCGTGACGCGCTCGTCGGCGTCCAGGCACAGCACCCACTCGTGGCGCGCGATCGACACGGCATGCTGCTTCTGGCGCCCGAAGCCCGGCCATTCGCGGCTCTCGATGCGCGCGCCATGGCCGCGCGCGATGTCCACCGTGCCGTCGGTGCTTCCCGAATCGACGACCAGCAGCTCGTCGGCGAACGCGGCGCTCTCCAGGCAAGGACCGATCTGCGCGGCTGCGTTGAGCGAGATGATGGCGACGGTGATGGGGAGTTTGTCTTCGGCGGTGTGCGCCACGATGGCCGGGGGCTGCGGCACGAGGCCGTCATTCTACCCTCCGGCGGGGGATTAGAATGCGCCATGCCCGCGCCGCGAATCCTGCTCGTGAAGCTCTCCTCGCTCGGCGACGTGGTGCATCTCTTCCCTGCCGTGACCGATCTCGCCGCCCGCTATCCCGGGGCGGAGATCGCCTGGGCCGTGGAGACTCCCTACGCCGAGCTGGTGCGGCTGCACCCGGCCGTGAGCCGCGCGATTCCGGTCGGGCTGCGCGCGTTGCGCGACCGGCCGTGGTCGATCGCGGCATGGCGCGCGCTGCGCGAGTCGAAGGCGGCGCTGCGATCGCAGCGCTGGGATTACGTGGTCGACGCGCAGGGCCTCATCAAGAGCGCGTGCGTCTCGCGCTGGTCGCGATCGCCCGTATTCGGCCTCGATCGCGCGAGCGCGCGCGAGCGCCTCGCCGCGCGCCTCTACGACGTGAAGCTCGCCGTGCCGCGCAACCTGCACGCGGTCGAGCGCAACCGCCAGCTCCTCGCGCAAGTCTTCGGCTTGCGCGCCGCGCTTCCGGCACGTTATGGGCTGGTGGCGCCGGGCGCGCGTCCTTCCTGGCTTCCGGCGGGCCGCTACGCGGTGCTGCTTCACGCCGCGAGCCGTCCCGACAAGCGCTGGCCCGACGATCGCTGGATCGCGCTCGGCAAGCGGCTCGCGCAAGCCGGCTATCCGGTGGTGCTGCCCGGCGGAAGCGATGCCGAACGCGCGGATGCCGCACGCATTGCGCGCGCGATCGGCGCGAGCGCCGTCGCGGCGCCGCCGATGACGCTCGCCGAGGCGGCGGCGGTGCTCGCGCACGCGGGCGGCGTCGTGGGCGTCGACACCGGTCTTTCGCACCTCGCCGTCGCGCTCGGCGTGCCCACCGTGGGCATCTACTGCGCCACCTCGCCCGGCCTCACCGGATTGCACGGCGGGGATCTCGCGGTGAACCTCGGCGGACCGCGGACGCCGCCGGGGGTGGAAGCGGTCGCGGCAGCGGCCGGCATCGGGCACGCCGGCGCATGATGCGCGCCGCGTACGCGGCTGCGTGGATCGTCGCCACGCCCTTCGCGCTCGCGCGCCTCGCGTGGCGCTCGCGCCGCCAGCGCGGCTATCTCGATCGCCTCGGCGAGCGCTTCGGGATCTACGCGCCGGCGGGGAGCGCGCCGCGCATCTGGATTCACGCAGTCTCCGTGGGCGAGACGCGCGCCGCGGCGCCGATCGTCGAGGCGCTCGCGCGCCGCTTTCCCGATCACCGCATCCTCCTCACGCACATGACGCCCACCGGCCGGGAGACGGGCGAGTCGCTCTTCGGCGATCGCGTCGAGCAAGCGTGGCTGCCGTACGACCTGCGCTTCGCCGTGCGGCGCTTCCTCGCGCACTGGCGCCCGCGCTTCGGCGTGATCCTGGAGACGGAGCTCTGGCCGCGCCTCCTCGAGGAATGCGCGCACGAAGGCGTCCCGGTCGTGCTCGCCAACGGGCGCCTGTCCGAGCGATCGGCGCGGCGCTACGCGCGCATCCCTTCCCTCGCCCGCTGGGCCTTCGCGAACCTCGCCGGCGTGGCCGCGCAGACCGAGGCCGACGCGCGCCGCTTCCGCGCGCTCGGCGCGCGCGAGGTCGCGGTGACGGGCAACGTGAAGTTCGACATGGACGTTCCCGCCGGGATGCTCGAGCGCGGACGCGAGTTCCGCGGCCGCTTCGGCACGGCGCGCCCGGTGTGGGTGGCCGGGAGCACGCGCGAAGGCGAGGAGGCCCTGCTCCTCGATGCGCTCGCGCGGCTGGAAGGCGCACCGCACGCGCTGCTCGTCGTCGTGCCGCGGCACCCGCAGCGCTTCGAGGAGGTGTCGCGCCTCGCCGCCGCGCACGGGTTCGCGGTCGCACGGCGCAGCGACGAGCGCGCGGTGGATGCGGGCGTGCGCGTGGTGGTCGGCGATTCCATGGGAGAAATGCTCGCCTACTACGCCGCCGCCGACGTGGTGATCATGGGCGGGAGCCTGCTCGCGTACGGTAGCCAGAACCTCATCGAGGCGTGCGCGCTGGGGCGGCCGGTGATCGTCGGACCGCACACGTACAACTTCGAGGAGGCGAGCGAGGGCGCGATCGCCGCCGGTGCCGCGCTGCGCGTGCCCGACGCCGAAGCGGCCCTTCGCACCGCCGCGGCGCTCTCGAGCGACGACGCGCGCCGGCGCGAGATGGGAGAAAAGGCGCGCGACTTCGTCGCCGCGCACCGCGGCGCCGTGCAGCGCCTCGTGGAGTGGCTCGCGCCGCGCGTCGCGCTCGCGCGCAACGCCTAGCGCGCGAGCGCGCGGTTCACGTCCTCGACGTCGGCCTCGGCGAGTTGCCCCGCCGCGGACTTGAGCCGCAGCGTGTTGAGCAGGTAGTTGTAGCGCGCCTGCTGCAGGTCGCGGCGCGTCTGGTACACCTGCTGCTGCGCGTTCAGCACATCCACGCTCGTGCGCACGCCGACGTCGCGGCCGAGGATGGTCGAATCGAGCTGGCTCTGGATGGAGGTGAGGGCGCGCTCGAGCGCCTGCACCTGCGCAATGCCGCTCGTCACGTTGAGGTAGTTCTGGCGCACGGACTGCGCCACGGTGCGCACCGCGTTCTCGAGGTCCTGGTCCGACTTGTCGCGGTTCGCGAGCGCCTGGCGCACGCGCGATTGGATGAGACCGCCGGAAAACAACGGGACGGAGAGCGTGAGGCCGACCGAGGAGGTGTTGGTGCGCGAGCCCACGACGTCGGCGTTGGAGGTGACCGGGTTGTAGCCCCGGCTGTAGTTCGCCGTGAGGTCGAGGGTCGGAAGGTGCCCCGCCTCCTGCCGCCTCACCTCCTCGCGCGAGATCTCGTCGGCGGCCTTCGCCGAAACCACGGCGAAGCTCGAGTCCTGCGCGGTGCGCACCCACGCCTCGATGTCGCTGGGCTGCGGCGGCGCGAGGACCAGCGGATCCTTGAGCGGCGCGAGGCGATCCGGCAGCTTGCCGAGCAGCTGCTGCAGCGCGCGGCGCTTCACCTCGAGGTTGTTCTTGTCGGAGATCTCCTGCGCGCTCGCCTGGTCGTAGCGCGCCTGCGCCTCGAGCGTGTCGACGATCGTCGCCGTGCCGACCTCGAAGTTGCGCTTCGCCTGGGCGAGCTGCTCCGAGATCGCCGCCATCTGCGACTCCGAGAGCGCGACGTTGTCCTGCGCGAGCAGCACGTCGAAGTAGGCCTGCGCGACGCGCAGGATGAGGTCCGAGCCGGCCGACGCGAGCCCCGCCTCGGCCTGGACCACCTGCTGCTTCGCCTCGCCGATGGCGATCCAGTTCTGCAGGCGGAAGACGGGCTGCGAGAGCGTCACCGCATAGGTGGTGGTGTTGTAGGCGAAGCTCGGCACGTTGTCGAATTGCACGTCGTTGCGGAACGCCGAGGCCGTGCCGGAGATGAGCGGCAGGTACCCCGATCGCGCCTGCGGAAGCACCTCGACGGCCGCCCGGTACTGCGCGCGCGCCGATTGGTATACGGGATCGCTGGTGAGCGAGTCGCGATAGACGGCGAGGAGGTCGTCGGCATGGGCCGGGGCGAGCGCGGCGGCCACCGCGACTGCGAGGATTGCGCGAAGGGCCTTCATCAGAAGCGGAACCGCGCGGGCTGGACGGCGTTCACCAGGGGCTTCACGACCGTCTCGAACGGCTCGTTGTGCTGGAACGATCCCGGCGCCGGCTGGCGTACCAGCGTGGCCTTCATGGCCGGCACGTCGCCCACGACGGCGAAGAGCCTCCCCCCGGCTTGAGCCGATCGAGGAAGGCTTGCGGAAGGATCGGCGTCGAGCCCGTGAGCACGATCACGTCGTAGGCGCAATCGGAGAGCGGCGCGCGCGCGCTGTCGCCCTCGAGGAGGGTGACGTTCGTCACGCCCGCGGCACGCAGGTTTGCGGCGGCGCGGGCGCGAAGATCGGGATGGATTTCGGCGCTCGTGACATGCCGTGCGCGACGGGCGAGGAGCGCCGTCAGGTAGCCCGATCCGGTCCCCACCTCGTATACCTCCTCGTGCGGCTGGACGCCGAGCTCCTGCAGGATACGTGCCTCGAGCTTGGGCGCCATCATCGACTCGCCGTGCCCGAGCGGGACCTCGAGGTCTGCGAACGCGACGCTGCGGTACTCCGGCGGCACGAACTCCTCGCGCTTCACCTCGAAAAGCAGGTCCAGCACCGTGGAATCGAGCACCTCCCAGGTGCGGATCTGCTGCTCGATCATGTTGAAGCGGGCTTGTTCGACGTTCATGCGCGGGGCGAGGAGAAGGAGCGGCGGAAGGAGCGAGCCACCCGAAATTGTAGCAAAGGCGCCGCCTGCCCCATTTGCGCTCCGTCAGCTTTCCGTGTTCGTAGAATGGCGGCATGGAATCTCCTCTCGACGCCGATGCAGCACGCGAGGCCGCCCTCGCCGCGGCGCGGGCGCTCGAGGCGGCCGGACGCATCGACGAAGCGCGCGAAGCCCTCCTCGCGCTTCGCGCGCGGCTCGAGCGTCCCTCGGCCGGGCTCGAGCTGCAGCTCGCAAGCCTCGAGCAGACGCGCGGGGACGATCGCGCGGCGGCGAGCGCGCTCGAATCGGCGCTCGCGATCGAGCCGGCGAGCGCGCTCGCGTACGAAAGCCTCGCGATGCTCCACGCGAAGGCCGGCCGCCTGGACCGCGCGCGCGAGGTGCTGCAGCGCGGCGTAGCGCTCCTGCCGCAGGAGTCGGGGTTATGGTTGCGCCTCGCCCGCGCGCAAGCCGCCCTCGGCGACTCCGACGGCGCGCTCGCGAGCGCCGGCCGCGCCGAGGCGCTCGCGCCCGAGGGCGCGAGCGCGTGGGGCGAGATCGGCCGCCTGCGCGCGGAAAACTGGCGCTGGGAGGAGGCGAAGCGCGCCCTCGACGAGGCGTCGCGCCGCGATCCCGGCCTCCCCGCCATCGAGACGCTGCGCGCGCTGGCGAACCAGGAGACGGGCGACATGGCGGGCGCTCTCGGCGCCTTGTCGCTCGCGAGCGCGCGCGATCCTGCCGACCTGCGCGTCGCCCTCGCGCAGAGCCTCGTCCTGCCGCAGGTCTACGCGGACGAGGCCGACGCCGCGCGCTGGCGGCAACGCTATTCCGACGGCCTCGCGCGGCTTTCCGGGGGCATCGAGCGCTGGATGCCTCGCGCGCGCGACGTCTTCCGCCTCGACCACCAGAACTTCCTGCTCGCCTACCAGGGCGAGAACGACCGCGAGCTGCAGCGCCAGTACTCGGCCCTCCTCGGGCGCCTCGCGGGCGCCGTGCATCCCGAATGGCGCGCGCCGCGCGCGGGCACCTTCGACGGCGCGCGGCGCCTGCGCATCGGCTTCGTCTCGAGCATCTTCCGCGATTGCACCGCGGGCCGCTACTTCGAGCGCTGGGTGACCGGGCTCGACGCGCGGCGCTTCGAGCGCTTCGTCTACCACACCGCCTCCGTCGACGACGATTTCACGCGCCGCATCGCCGGCGCCGTCGAGCATTTCCACGCGCTGCGCGTCGAGCTGGAGGAGCTGGCCGCGCGCCTCGCCTCCGACGCGCTCGACGCGATCGTCTATCCCGAGGTCGGCATGATGTCCTCGACGTGCGTGCTCGCCGCGCTTCGCCTCGCACCGCTGCAGTGCGCCGGATGGGGCCACCCCGTCACCACCGGCAGCGACGCGATCGACCTGTACCTCACCTGCGGCGCCATGGAGCCCCCCGACGGCGCGGACCATTACGTCGAGAAGCTCGCGGCGCTGCCCGGCATCGGCGTGGATTACTCGATGCCGGTGCCGCCGGCTCCCGCGGCCCGCGGGGATTTCCGGCTGCCGGAATCGGCCCGCGTGTACATGTGCCCGCAATCGCTCTTCAAGGTGCATCCCGAGATGGATGCGCTCTTCGCCCGGATCCTCGAAGCCGACCCGCAAGGCGTCCTCGTGTTCTTCCAGGCGACGGCGCGACCGGTGACGCTGCAGTTCGCGCAACGGCTGCAGCGCGCCTTGCGCGCGCACGGAGTGCAGGCGCGCGGCCAGCTCAAGTTCCTCCCGCGAATGGGAGGCAACGCGTTCCGCGCCGCGCTTTCGGTCGCGGACGTGATCCTCGATACGGTCCGCTGGTCGGGCGGCAACACGAGCCTCGACGCCTTCGCCGCGGGGACGCCCGTGGTCACGATCCCCGGCCGCTTCATGCGCGGCCGGCAGACGGCGGCGATGCTGGGCCTCATGGGCATCGAAGCGCTGGTCGCGCGATCGCGCGAGGAATATGTCCGCATCGCGCTCGCGGTCGCGCGCGAGCGCGAGCGCAACGCGGGCCTGCGCGAGGCGATCCGGGCGGGCCGCGGCGCGCTCTTCGACCGTCACGAGCCCGTGGAGGCGCTCGCCGAGACGCTCCTCGCCGCGGCCGCAGCGGCCTGACCGGAGCCGTCCGGCCCGGCGCCGCGTTGCTATACTCCGGATTCGACGCAGGGGTCTGCGGAAAACTTCTCCGCAGTGAGAGAGTCCCTTGGAACCTGATCCGGGTCATGCCGGCGTAGGGAGCGTGCGAGATCCCCTCCCCGCTCCTTATCCCCGCCCGCCCGAAGGAGCCATCATGAACGCCCATCCGAAATTCATCGCCGCCTCCGCCCACGTGGACGAGGCCGCCATCCAGCCGCTGCCGCGCTCGCGCAAGGTGTACGCCGAAGGCACGCGCGCCGACGTTCGGGTGCCGATGCGCGAGATCTCGCAAAGCGATACGCCCGCGGCGTTCGGCGCGGAGGCGAACCCGCCCGTCTTCGTGTACGACACGAGCGGTCCCTACAGCGATCCGGCCGCCCGCATCGACATCCGCTCGGGGCTTGCGGCGCTTCGCACGGCGTGGATCGAGGAGCGCGGCGACGCCGAGGTGCTCGACGGCCCCAGCTCGCAATACGGGCGCGAGCGCCTCGCGGACGCGAAGCTCGCGCAGCTGCGCTTCGACCTCAAGCGCAGGCCGCGCCGCGCGAAGGCCGGCGCCAACGTCACGCAGATGCACTACGCGCGCCGCGGGATCGTGACGCCGGAGATGGAATTCATCGCGATCCGCGAGAACCTGCGGCGGCGCGAGTACCTCGGGCAGCTCCGCGCCGCCGGCCCGAAGGGCGCGAAGCTCGCCGAGCTCATGGGCCGCCAGCATCGGGGCGAATCGTTCGGCGCATCGATCCCCGCGGAGATCACCCCGGAATTCGTGCGCGACGAGGTGGCGCGCGGCCGCGCGATCATCCCCGCGAACGTGAACCACCCGGAATCGGAGCCGATGGTGATCGGCCGCAACTTCCTGGTGAAGGTGAACGCGAACATCGGCAACTCGGCGCTCACGTCCTCGATCGGCGAGGAAGTCGACAAGATGACGTGGGCGATCCGCTGGGGCGCGGACACGGTGATGGACCTTTCCACGGGCAAGCACATCCACGAGACGCGCGAGTGGATCGTGCGCAATTCCCCGGTGCCCATCGGCACCGTGCCGATCTACCAGGCGCTCGAGAAGGTGGACGGCAGGGCCGAGGAGCTCACCTGGGAGATCTTCCGCGACACGCTCGTCGAGCAGGCCGAGCAGGGCGTCGACTATTTCACCATCCACGCCGGCGTGCGCCTGCCCTTCGTGCCGATGACCGCGAGCCGCATGACCGGCATCGTCTCGCGCGGCGGCTCGATCATGGCCAAGTGGTGCCTCGCGCACCACAGGGAATCGTTCCTGTACGAGCGGTTCGAGGAGATCTGCGAAGTCATGGCCGCGTACGACGTGTCGTTCTCGCTGGGCGACGGGCTGCGTCCCGGCTCGATCTACGACGCCAACGACGAGGCGCAGCTCGCGGAGCTGAGGACCTTGGGCGAGCTCACCACGATCGCCTGGAAGCACGACTGCCAGGTGATGATCGAAGGTCCCGGCCACGTGCCGATGCAGCTCATCAAGGAGAACATGGACCTCGAGCTCGAGCATTGCCACGAGGCGCCGTTCTATACGCTGGGCCCGCTCACGACCGATATCGCGCCGGGCTACGACCACATCACCAGCGGCATCGGCGCGGCGCAGATCGGCTGGTACGGCACCGCGATGCTCTGCTACGTGACGCCCAAGGAGCACCTGGGACTTCCGGACAAGGACGACGTGAAGGAAGGCATCATCACCTACAAGATCGCCGCCCACGCGGCGGACCTCGCGAAGGGCCACCCCGGCGCACAGATCCGCGACAACGCGCTTTCCAAGGCGCGCTTCGAGTTCCGCTGGGACGACCAGTTCAACCTCGGCCTCGATCCCGACAAGGCGAAGCAATTCCACGACGAGACCCTGCCGCAGGAAGGCGCCAAGCTCGCGCACTTCTGCTCCATGTGCGGCCCGCACTTCTGCTCGATGAAGATCACGCAGGACGTGCGCGAGTTCGCCGCGCAGCACGGCGTGTCGGAACAGGAGGCGCTGAAGAAGGGGATGGAGGTGAAGGCGGTCGAGTTCGTGAAGCAAGGCGCGGAGATCTACCAGAGGGGCTGAAGCCCTGTGCGCCGGGCAAGCCGGCGCACCCGACCCAGCCGGCATGGCCGCCTCCCAGATCACGCCCCCCCGCCCCGACGCCCCCGGTCGCGCTTACGCGCTGCTGCTGGCCGCCGTCCTGCTCGCCGTCATCGCCGCCCGCCTGCGCCTGCTGGGGGTGCCGCTGGAGCGCGACGAGGGCGAGTTCGCCTACCTCGGCCTTTTGTTGCTCAAGGGTCAGCCGCCCTTTGCCGGGCTCTATACGCTGAAGCTGCCCGGCGTGGGCCTGGTCTACGCGCTTTTCATCCTGGCCTTCGGCCGCAGCGCCGCCGCGATCCACTTCGGCTTCCTGCTCTCCAACCTGCTCTGCGTCGCGCTGGTCTGGCGCCTCGGCCGCCGCCTTCTGGGAGCCGAGGCCGGCCTAGCGGCCGCCGCGGCCTTCGCCCTGCTGTCCGTGAGCCAGGGGGTCTTGGGCATCTTCGCCCACGCCACCCAGTTCGTGCTGCTCTTCTCCCTGGCCGCCTGCCTGCTCCTGCTACGGCTCCGCGATGGCGGCGGGCTGCGCGCCGCAGCGGCCGCGGGCTTCTGCTTCGGCCTGGCGGTGCTGATGAAGCAGCATGCCCTGCTGCTGGCGGCCTTCGGGCTGGCCGCGGCCGTAGCCTTCGGCGCGCGCACGCGGCGGACCGGCGCAACCGGCATCGCTTTCCTCGCGGGGCTGGGCCTGCCCATGCTGCTCGTGGCCCTCTGGCTCGCCGCGGCCGGCACTTTTGCCCGCGCCTGGCTCTGGTGCGTCGAGTACGCGCGCCAATACGTCTCGCTGGTCGGGCCGCGCGACGGCCTGGCCCGCTTTCTGGCGCAGACCCCGCGGGTGGCCTCCTTCGAGGCGCCACTCTGGCTGGCCGCGGGCGTGGGTCTCGCCCTGCTGGCCGTGCGGGGGGCCCCCCGGCCCGCCCGTCCCTTCCTCCTGGGCCTCCTCGCCGCCTCCCTGGCAGCGATCAGCCCGGGATTCTATTTTCGATCGCACTATTTCGTGCTGCTTCTGCCGGTCGTGGCCCTGCTGGCCGCCTTCGCGGTCACCGAGGCGGGCGCGCTGCTGCTGCCGCGGGCGCCGGATTCCCGCCTGCGCCGCGCGCTCGGCCCGACCCTCCTGGCCCTCCTCCTGCTCTGGGGGCTCGTGCGGGAGACGGGCTACCTTTTCGTCGTCGCGCCCATGCAGGTGAGCCGGCAGATCTATTGGCCCAATCCCTTCCTCGAATCCGCCGTGGTGGCGGACTACGTGCACCGACACAGCGCGCCCGCGGACCGGATCGCCGTGCTGGGTTCGGAACCCGAGATTTTTTTCTATGCGGACCGGCTCTCCGCAACCGGCTATATCTACATGTACGGGCTGATGGAGCCCCAGCCGTTCGCCCGCGCCATGCAGGAAGACATGATGCGGGAAATCGAAGCGGCCAAGCCTCTCTTCCTCGTGTTCGTCAACGTGCCGCAGTCCTGGCTGGTCCGACCGGACTCCGCCCAGGACCTGCTGCGCTGGGCCCCCGGTTACGCGGCGCGCCACTACCAGCTGGACGGCTTGATCGAGGTCCGGGCCGACGGTCCGCGGGCCTATTGGGGCCGCGAGGCCGCCCGCGCGCCGCAGTCTCCCGACTACCTGACGGTCTGGCGGCGCGATGAGGCGCCGCGCGCGCCGGCCCCGACGCCGCCCGCACCCGGGCGCACGCTCGACTCAACGCCGAAATAGCCGGTTCGATGGTCCCTGCCGGAATGACGGCTGGAGCCGCTCGCGGCCCGTGGCGATCCGCGCGCGCAGCTTGCGATCCGGCAGCGGGCATCGGCGCAGAAGCGGCCGAAGCGGCGAGGAACCCGATCGCCCCGCGCCGGTCCATCGGTCCTCCTCGTCGCGCAAGATGCCGATGCTAGACTAGCCGCCCGATGCTACACGCGCTGCTCGACGCCCTGATCCTGGGAGTGGTGGAAGGCCTCACCGAATTCCTTCCGGTCTCCTCCACCGGCCACCTCATCATCGTCTCGGACCTCCTCGGCCAGGGCGGCGAGAAGGGCAAGATCTTCGACATCGTGATCCAGCTCGGCGCGATCCTCGCCGTGTGCTGGGAGTTCCGCGTGCGGATCGCGCGGGCGTTCGCGGGCCTGGCGGGCGATCGCGTGCAGCAGCGCTTCGCCGTGAACCTGTTCGTCGCCTTCCTCCCGGCGGCGATCGTGGGCCTCGCCTTCGAGAAGCAGATCAAGCACTACCTCTTCAACCCGGCGAGCGTCGCGGCCGCGCTCATCGTGGGCGGCCTCGTGATCTTCGCGGTCGAGCGTTGGTACCTGCGCAAGGGCGAGGTGCGGGTGCTCAGCATGTACGACATGACCTGGGGCGACGCGCTCAAGGTGGGCATCGCGCAATGTTTCTCGCTCATCCCCGGCACCTCGCGCTCGGGCGCGACGATCATGGGAGGGATGCTGTTCGGGCTCTCCAGGAACGTGGCGACGGAGTTCTCGTTCTTCCTCGCGATTCCGGTGATGTTCGCGGCGACCGGCTACGAGCTGGTGAAGAATCGCGCGCTCATCTCGGCGGGCGACCTGGAGACGATCGCGGTCGGATTCCTCGTGAGCTTCGTCGCGGCGCTCTTCGCGGTGAAGGCGCTCATCCGCTACGTCGCCCACCACGACTTCCGCGCCTTCGGCTGGTACCGGATCGCGCTGGGCATCGTGACCCTCGCCTACTTCCTGCGCTAGGCGCGGTTCACGCGATCGCGGCCTCGTTCGTGTAGCGCTTGATGAGGGCGAGCAGCTCTTCTTCCTGGTAGGGCTTGCCCATGTACTCGTTCACGCCGATCTCGAGCGCGCGGTTGCGGTGCTTGTCCGCGGTGCGCGAGGTGATCATGATGATCGGGATCGACTTGGTCGCCTCGTCGACGCGCACGTTGCGCGCGAACTCGAACCCGTCCATGCGCGGCATCTCGACGTCGAGCAGGATGCAGTCGGGCCTCACCTCCTGCAGCTGCTGCAGCGCGTCCACGCCGTCCTTCGCGGTGGCGACCTCGTAGCCCTCGCGCGCGAGCATGCGGCTCGTGATCTTGCGCACCGTGAGCGAATCGTCGACGACCATGACGAGGGGCGCTCCCGACTTCTGCTCCACGGTGAACGCCGGCTCCGGCGCCTTCGGCGTGGGAGGCGACACCTCCACGCCGATGGGCGTCTCGCGATGCACCAGCTGCACCGGGTTCAGGATCAGCACCACCTGGCCGTTGCCGAGCACGGTGGCGCCCGCGATCCCCGAGAGGCGCGAGAGCTGCGGGCCGATCGTCTTCACCACCACCTCGCGGTTGCCGATGATCTCGTCCACGCGGATCGCCGCGCGCTGCACGCCGCTCTTCAGGAGCAGCACCGGGATCTGCCGCGCGGGAACGGGCGTGTCGATCTCGCCCAGCAGCGGCAGGAGCGAGCGCAGCGCGTACCGGTTGCCCTTCCACTCGACCTCGGCCTTCGCGCCGGCCTCGGCGTACGCCTCGGCCTTGAGCTCCTGCACCTGCTCGACCATCACGGTGGGAACCGCGTAGACCGAGGGGCCCGCGCGAAGCATCACCGCCTGCGTCACGGCGAGCGTGAGGGGGAGCGTGATCGTGAAGGTCGCGCCGCGCCCCGGCGTGGACGCGATCTCGACGCGGCCGCCGAGCGAGGTGATCTCGTTCTTCACCACGTCCATGCCGACCCCGCGGCCGGCGATCTGGTTCACCTCGGACGCGGTCGAGAACCCCGGCATGAAGATGAACTGCGCGAGCTGCGCCTCGGGAAGCTCGACGTCGGGGGCGAGGAGGCCGGCGTGGATCGCCTTGTCGCGGATGCGCGCGAAGTTGAGCCCCGCGCCGTCGTCCGAGACGGTGAGCACCACCTCGTTGCCGCGCTGCACCGCGTCGATGGAGATCTCGCCGATCTCGGGCTTGCCGGCGCGCACGCGATCCTCCGGCCTCTCGATGCCGTGCGCGATGGCGTTCCTCAGCAGGTGCTCGAAGGGCGCGGTGATCTTCTCCAGCACCGAGCGGTCGAGCTCCGTGCGCGTGCCCTTGAATTCGAGGTTCGCCTTCCTGTCGAGCTCCTTCGCGGTCTGGCGCACCACGCGATAGAAGCGGTCGGCGAGGTTGCCCAGCGGCACCAGGCGCACGCCCATGAGGCCCTGCTGCAGCTCGCGGTTGAGGCGCGCCTGGGCGTGGATCGCGAGCTCGGTCTCGTCGAGGTTCTTCTGCAGGCCCTGTTGCAGCGTGATCACGTCGCCCAGCGACTCCGCGAGGAAGCGCGTGAGCTCCTGCATGCGCGAGAAGCGGTCGAACTCGAGCGGGTCGAAGGTCTCCCCGGAATCCTCCTTCGCCTTGATCGTGCTTTGCATCTGCGTCTCGGCGGCGATCTCGATCTCGCGCAGCTGCGTGCGCATGCGCGATACGCTGTCCGTGAGGTCGCCCAGCGCGCGCTTGAAGGCCGCCATCTCGCCCTCGATCCGCGAGCGCGCGATGGACAGCTCGCCCGCCTCGTTCACGAAGCGGTCGATCATCTCGGCGTTCACCCGCAGGAGCGCGGCGCGGCTCTCGCGCAACTCCGGCGGCAGCGCCTCGCGCGCCGCCTTCTCCTGCGCGGCGGCGGCGATCACCGCGAGCGCGCCGGGCTTGTCCTTCTGCTGCTCGAAGACCGCGGCGACCGGCACCTCGATCGGCTCGGCCTCGAGGATGTCCTCGCCGCGCTGCAGGCGCTCGAGCGACATCGAGAAGCGGTCCACGCGCTCCTCGATCTCGTCGAAATCCTTCGCCTCCGGCAGCTCCACTTCGTCCATCGCGTTGATGCGCGATTCCAGGACGTGCGCGAGCTCGCCCAGGCGCATGAGGCCCGTCATGCGCGCGCTGCCTTTCAGCGTGTGCAGGTGGCGCTGCAGCTCGCCGGCGGGCGAGTGATCCGCGGGCGCAGCCTTCCAGCGGCGCATGCCTTCGCTTACCAGCGGCACGATCTCCTTCGCCTCGTCGAGGAAGACGGGCAGCAGGTCGCGGTCGAGGTCGTCGTGGATCTTGCGCTGTTCCTTGCCGGCCTCGAACGGAAGATTCGGCTCCTCGGGCGCGGGGATCGCGGCCGCCTGCGCCGCGAGCGCAGCGGCGGCTTGGGCCGGGATCGCGACTTCCCGTGCGGGCGCCGCGACCGCGGGTTGCGGCGGCGTGGCCGGCTCGAGCGGCTTCGCAGGCTCCTCGGCCGTAGCCGGGATCGAAGCGGCGAGGGGCGCAAGTTCGACGGGCGCAACTTCGACCGGCGCGGCCTCGGCCGGCGCCTCGGCGATCGGAGCGAAGGCGGGGGCGGACTCGGGCGGCGAGGGCGGCTCCGGAGATGCAACCGCCTCGGCCGCCAGGACCGGCTCCTCCGGAGGTGCAACCGCCTCGGGCGGCGGGACCGGCTCCATCGGCGCGACGGCTTCCTGCAGCGCGGCAGGCTCGGGCGAAACCGTGGGTTCCGCTGCTTGCGCGTTGGCCTCGAGAACCTCGCGCAAGAGGCCGGGCATGCGGATGTGCGTTCCCTCTCCGGTCTTGCGCGCCTCGCGCAGTCCCTCGCGCAGCGCACCGAGATCGGCGATCACATCGTCACGGGGATAGGGCAGTGCGAGCCCGCGCACCGATTCCACCATCGCCTGAAGCGCATCCACCGCGCGGCGCGTGACGCCGAGGCGGCGGGCATCGAATTCGGGCGGCAGGTCGATCGCGTCCTGCAGCCATTTTTCCAGCGCATAGGCGAGGGCCGCGACATCCTCGAAGCCGGTGGTGCGCGAGCTGCTCGAGAGCGTATGGGCGGCGCGCATGAACGCGGGCTCGACGGGATGCATCGGATCGGCTTCCAGCAGCGCCATCCTCTCCTGCAGCGCCGCGATGTGCTGCTCCGCTTCGCCGATGTAGATGGAGAAGAGCGGGCGCGGCAGCTCCACGCTGCCGATCGTGGCGAGCTCCTCTTCGGGTGCGGCCTGCGGCTGCGCGCCCTGGGGCTGCGCTTCGGGCTGCGCGGCCGGCGCCGGTATGCCGAAGAGCTCCGCGAGGTCCGGCATCGCGGGCGGCGTTTCGCGCTGGGGCTCTTCGCGCGCCGGCGCCTGCGTGGGCTTCGCCTCCCCGAGGCCGAGCGACTCGAAGTCGAGCGAGAACGGCTCGGCCTGCGGCGCCTCGGTCTCTTGCGGCGCCTCGGTCCGGACGCTCGTTTCCGCTTGCGATGCGGCCACCGACGCAGGTTGCGGCTCCGGCGCCGCCTCGACGACAGGCGCGGCCGCTGCGGGCGGGTGTGCCGGCGCGAGCTCCTGGTCGCTCTTGAGCGCCTCGGCGTGGCGCACGATCTCCGCGCCCTCGATCGCCGCGGTGCCGCTTTCCTTGAGCTCGCCCACCCAATGGGCGAACGAGCCGCGCGCGAGCTCGATGAAGGCGAGGAGCGGCGGCGAGGCCGGCTTCTCCTCCTTCAACCATTTGTTCATCACCTGCTCGCACTGCCACGCCATCTCGCCCAGGTCGGTAAGGCCGACCATGCGGCCGCTGCCCTTGAGGGTATGGAATCCGCGGCGGATGGTGGTGAGCGCCTCGCGGTCGTGCGGCGCCTCGCGGCACGACTGCAGATTCGATTCGATGGTGCCGATCACCTCGCCCGCCTCCTCGAGGAAGATCTCGAGGAGCTCCTTGTCGATCTCGGCGCCGGGCGCGTCGACGAGCTGCACCATCTGGGCGGTGGGCGTTTCGGGCTGCTTCTGCGGCGCAAGGCCCTGGAGCGCCCGGTAGACGCCGGTATCGGGCGCGACCGCCTGCTTGATGACCTGGAGCACCTCCTCGCTCTTGCGCGCGACGGCGGAATCGGAGACCACCGCGGCATCGCGCTGCAGGTCGCCGACGGCCTTCTCGAGCCGCTCGCGCGTCCCCTGCCCGGGCTGCTCCTTCCAGTCCTCGTAGAGCGCCTGCACCTTCTGCTTCTGCACGTCGATGTCGAGCGGCGAGACGGTGCCGGTACGGCGCACCTGCACCTCGGCCTGCGGCTCGGCGAGCCCGAAGCGCAGCAACGCGGGAAGGAGCGCCGCGCGCGGGGTGGCCGCGCCCTCCTGCAGCGCCGCGACGAAGAGCCCGAGCGCGGAGAGCCCGTCGGCGACCATTTCCGCCGCCTCGCCCGCGCCGTCGACGGAACCGTCGGCGAACTGCTGCACCCGCGCCATCACGGCAGCGTTCAGCGCGGCCGCCTCGGTGAGCTCGAGGATCATCAACGCGCCCTGAACCTGCGCGAATTGCGTGGTGAGGCCCTTCACCTCGCCGCGCTTGGAGGAATCGCGGAAGAACGCGTCGAGGACCTGCTCGATGTTCTGCAGGTTCACCTGCACTTCCTGCCCCACCTGGAAGATGAGCAGCTTCTCCTGGGCGCGCCGCGTCATCTCGTCCAGGAGGCCGCCTTCGATCGTCTCCACCGGCGGCAGCGGCTCGCCCGCCATCACGGCGCGCAGGCGCTCGGCGACGGCGCGCGCCTGCCGCGGGAAATCGGGGCCCAGGCGCGAGAGGTTCTCGAGCGCGGACTCGACGAACAGCATCGCCGTCGCCACCTCGAGGGCTTGCGATTCCGAGGGCGGGATCGCCTTCGCCTTGAGCGCGGGGGCGACTTCCGTGAGCCGTACCAGCACCAGCGGCAGGTCGCGGTTCGCGAGCCTGCCGGCGCGTTCTGCGAGCGCCAGGGCCTGCTTGCCGAAGGGCTCCAGCGCCGCGCGATTGCCGGACGTGTACTTGAGCCACGCATCCTTCTGCTGGCCGGTGAGCTCGCGCAGCTCGCGCACGAGGGGCGCGAGCGCCTCGTCGTCGGCGGGACGCGCGGCGCGGTCCGGCATCTCGAGGAGCGGCTCCAGGCGGTACGTTTCCTTGAGCAGGCCGATCCTCTCCGACACCGCGGAAGACCGGCCCACGACCAGCAACAGGTCGCGGAAGACGCGCTCGGCGACCTTGGCCGAGCCATCGATCAGCTGCTTCACCTGCTGGTCGATCTTCGCGAACAGCGGCTTCGTCGCCGGGCCGGGCTCGCCGCCGCCGAACACCAGCGTGTCGAAGAACGCGGCGGCCGCGGTCCAGAACGGCCGGTTGGGCGTCCTCGCCTGCAGCGATTCGATGGCGCAGACCGCGGCGTGCATCTGGCGCAGCGCCTCGGGGACGTCCGCGCCCTTGAGCATGCGCAGCAATCCCTGCTGGTATTGCGCGCGCTGCAGGGCGAGCGCCTTCGAGAGCACGACGTCGTCGAGCGGCTCGCTCGATGCGAGCGGCGGAAGCGGCGCGGAAAGGTCCGGATAGAAGAGGTCGCCCTCGTTCGCGTCGCTATGGCCGCGCGCGCGGTTGAGCTCGAGGTACGGCGCGAGGAGGCGCATCGGGCGGTCCGGCTCGCCGGCGAGGAGCGCATCGAGATAGGCGGAGAGCGAGGCGATGCCGCGCTTGGCGACCGTGGTGACCGCGGGCAGGCGCGACGCGTCCTCGGTCTCGAGGAACGCGACGAGCTTTTCCAGCTCCTCGTTGAAGCGCGTAGCCGCAGCGAGCCCGACCATCGCGAGCGCACCCGTCGCCTGGTGCAGGTGCGTGAGGATGTACTTGACCGGCCCGCGCTCGCCCGGGTTGGCGGCGAGCTTGTCGAGGTTCTCGCGCGCCTGGTTGAGCGAGTGGTCGATCTCGGTCTTGACCCAGCTGAGCGGGCCCAGGTCGAGATCGGTGGCGGGGTTTGCGGCCATGGTCTGCGGTCTCGCGGCTTTCCTGGAAACGCCCTAGAGCTTGAAGCCCGAGACGGAGCTCTTGAGCTCCTGGGCCACCGTGGCAAGGTCGCGAATCGAGCCCGCCGCCTGCTGCGTGCCGCGCGTCGTCTGGCGCGTGATCTCGAGGATGTCCTGCATGTTCTGGGCGACCTTGTTGGTCGCGCTCGCCTGCGTGTGCGTCGCCTGCGAGATCGTCTGGATGAGCTGCGCGAGGTTCTTCGTCACCTGGTCGATCTCGGAGAGCGCCTGCCCCGCGGCGTCGGAAAGCTTCGCGCCCTCCACCACGCCCATGGTCGACTTCTCCATCGCCGCCACCGCGTCCTGCGTATCGGCCTGAATCGTCTTCACGATCGCGCCGATCTGCTTGGTCGCTTCGCCCGAGCGCTCCGCGAGCCTCTGCACCTCCTCGGCCACGACCGAGAAGCCGCGCCCGGCTTCCCCCGCGGAGGCGGCCTGGATCGCGGCGTTGAGCGCGAGCACGTTCGTCTGCTCGGTGATGTCCGAGATGAGCTCCACGATCTCGCCGATCTCCTGCGAGCTCTCGCCGAGCCGCTTGATCCGCTTCGACGTCTCCTGGATCTGCTCGCGGATGTCGTTCATGCCGGAGATGGAGCTCTGCACCGCGAGGCGCCCCTTGTCGGCGGCCGCGAGGGAGCGCTGCGCGACTCGCGCGCCTTCCTCCGCCGTGGAGGACACCTCGGAAATCGATCTCGACACCTGCAGGACCTGCGCCGTCGTCTCCTCGATCTCCCGCGACTGCCGCTCCGCGGCGCCGAGGAGCTCGGAGGAGATCGATTGCGCGTGCGCGGTCTTCTGCGTCACCTGGCTCGCCGCGTTCGACACGCCCGCGACCAGGGTCCTCAGCTCGTCGATCGTGTAGTTCATGGAATCCGCGATCGCGCCCGTGATGTCCTCGGTCACCTGCGCTCGGATGGTGAGATCGCCGTCGGCGAGGTCGCCCATCTCGTTGAGAAGCCGCAGGATCGCCTCCTGGTTGCGCTTGTTCTCCGCCTCCGCCTCCGCGGCGCGGCGCCGTGTGTCGGCGATGAACACCGCCGCCATGAGGAGGAGGACCGCGACCAGCAGCACCGCGAGCACGCCGACGGCGAGCAGGGTCGCGACCGGTTTCTCGCCCTGGAGCGCGTCCTGGAGCTTCGCGACCGAGCCCTGCAGCTGCTCGCTGCCGGCGATGAGCTGCGCAGAGGCCTGGCGCGCCGAGACGAGCTTCTGCAGCTCGCGAAGAATCGGGCTCACGTTCATCTCGAACTGCCCGAACTGCTTCTTGAGGTCGCCGAGCATCGCTTTCGTGTCGGGATCGCGCAGCGGGACGAGGCCCAGCCGCTCGTCGCCCACCTCGAGGCCGCGCACCATGTCGCGCAGGTCGTTCGTGTCCTTTCCGATCAGGAACGGAACCTCGGGGTCGATGGTCTCCGAGCCCAGGATCTCCGCGGCGCCGCGCCCGAGGCGCTCGGACAGGAAGATGAGGCGGTCGGCGCGCAGCACCTGGCCGGGCGTGGACCCCGACTGCGACATGAGGCCGGTGAGCTCCTGGGACAGGGTCGCCATCTGCTCCGAACGGGAACGGATCTCGGCGATGTTGCGCGACAGGGAGATGAGGTCGCTCTGCGCGTTGAGGATCGCCGTCGCCGCGTTGGCGCTCGCCGGCCATTGCTTCGCGAGCACCGCGAGCTGCGAGCGGGTCTCCGGGCTTTTGGCCGCGCTCGGCACCGCCACGTCGAACGCCTGGCCGCCGTTCTCGAGCACGGCGAGGTAGCTCGCGAACTCGTCGCGGCTGCTCTTGAGCTGCGGAAAGGCGATCGCCTGGCCGCGCGCCGCGATACCCGCCGCCTTGGCGAGACGCTGCGTGTGGTACTGCATCTGCGACACGATCGTGAGGTAGGTCGCGTGCCGCGTTCGCAGCGTCGTGTCCTGGTAGACCATGAAGCCGGTGGCCGCGAGGAGCACGAGCGCGGCGAGCCCGAGGATCTGGAGCTGCGTGGTAACCGGCTTCGTGCCGATCAGCGGCATGCGGAACGTCGCGAGCGCCGAGCGTGGCTCGGCGGCCTTCGCGGGCTTGCGCGCCGCGGCGGCGGCGGGCGCCTTGCTCGTTCCCGGGCGCGTGGCGGTCGACGCGGGAATGTTGGTGGCGGTCGAAGACGCTCCGGCGGACGGACGCGCGGCGCTCTTCGCCTTCGGTGCGGTCAGGCGTCGCAGCCAGTCGCCGATGGAGGACTTGGGTTTCATCGCTTGTGCTTTTGCCATTGAGTTCTCCTACGCGCCAACTTCCAGAAACCGCGGCTCACGGGCGAGCGCGGGAAGGTCGAGCTCGAGCCAGCGGCTGCCGCCGGCATCGGTGTACACCGCGCCCACCCAGGGATGGGCATCCATCGGCCGCACGGCCGGCGCGAACTGCTCGGGGTTGCGCAGCCCGAGCATGCGGGAGACGAGCAGCCCCGACCCGCCGACGATGCGATCCGACACGAGGATCACGCGCCGCTCCATTCCCGGGGAGATCGCGTCGCCTCCCTGGAACGCCGCGAAATCGACGATTCCGAACAGGTTGCCGCGCACGTTGGCCACGCCGCGGAACCAGGAATGCGCAAGCGGAACGGTGACCGTCGGGGGAACCGGGATCACCTCGCTCACCTGATGGAGCGCCACGAACCAGTTGTCGCCGCCCACCTGGAAGCCGAGCGTCGAGGAGACCGCGGCACGCGTCGAGGCCGTGCGCAGCCGCTCGGCGACCGAGAGCTGGAATTCGCGCAGTCCGGTGCGTCGCGCCATCGCCGGCTAGCTCAGCGCCTTGATCTTCTCGAGCAGGTCGCTCTCGGACAGCGGTTTCGTGATGTAGTCCTTGGCGCCCTGGCGCAGCCCCCAGATCTTGTCCGTTTCCTGGTCCTTCGTGGTGCAGATGATGACCGGGATGTGCTTCGTCTTCTCCTCGCGCGTGATGGCGCGCGTCGCCTGGAAGCCGTTGAGGCCCGGCATCACGACGTCCATGAGGATGAGGTCGGGCTGCTCGCTCTTCGCGCGCTCGATCGCCGTCTCCCCGCTATCGACCACCAGCACCTGGTAACCCTGCTTCTTGAGCAGCCCCTCCATGAACGCGCGCTCGGTGGGCGAGTCGTCCACCACCATGATCTTTCGAATGGCCATCTATCGGAACTCCCTGATCGGATAATCGGATTCGGACATCACGCGGGGCTGCGCTGGGCAAGGTGCATCTCCACCGCCTTGAGCAGGCTTTCCTTCGTGAACGGCTTGGTGAGGTATTCGTCGGAGCCCACCATACGGCCCCTCGCGCGGTCGAACAGGCTGTCCTTCGAGGAGAGCATGATCACCGGCGTCGCGCGGTGCTTGCCGCTTTTCTTGATGAGCGCGCACGTCTGGTAGCCGTCCAGGCGCGGCATCATGATGTCGACGAAGACGAGGTCGGGCTGGTGGTCGGCGATCTTGGCGAGCGCGTCGAAGCCGTTCTCGGCGAGGATCACCTGGCATCCGGCCTGCATGAGGAAGATCTCCGCGCTCCGCCGGATGGTGTTGCTGTCGTCGATCACCATCACGCGCACGCCCGTGAGGTTCTTGGAATCCGCCACGCTTGACCTCGAGTCTTTCGCGGCGCCCACAGCCCTCTCGAAAGAGGGCGGGGAGCTCAGGCATGGCGGTCGGCTAGGCTTCCCGACGTGCCGCGCAGCCGCGTTCAGTCGATACTCAGGTTATCCTTTTTGTCCAGATGAAACAACCGTTAACCCGCCTCTCTTGAAGCCTTTTCCGAAGTTCGGCGCGCGACTTCAACCGGTGGGTCGCTCTACTCCTCGACCATCTCGAAGTCGTCTTTGCGCGCGCCGCATTCCGGACAGCACCAACCCGCGGGGATGTCGTCCCAGCGCGTGCCGGGCGCGAGGCCGTCCTCCGGCCATCCCTCCGCCTCGTCATAGATGAAACCGCAGGCGAGGCAGCGCCATTTCTTGAGCGGCACTGCGGCCGGTGTGGCGGAAGGCATAGGCGAACGCGGGTACGGTTGAGTAGAATGCGTAGGGACGCGCGCGCTCCCTGCAGAAGAATCGTAGTCAGCCCCGGTTGGCGCGCGCAACGCAGGCCGGGTTTCAAGTGTAATCCCACCCCGCGCCGTCTCGCGCCGTCCATGAACCAGCCTTCCACCCCGCCGCCCGCCGTGCTCACTTTCGCCGCGTCCGACCCGACGAGCGGCGCGGGGCTGCAGGCCGATCTCCTCGCCCTCGCGAGCATGGGCTGCTATCCGTTGTCCGTGGTCACCGCACTCACCGTGCAGGACACCGCAGGAGTCGAATCCTTTCTCGCGATCGATCCGGACTGGGTCGCCGACCAGGCGCGCTGCATCCTCGAGGACATGCCCGTCGCCGCCTTCAAGATGGGAATGCTCGGTTCTACCGAAATCGTGACCGTCGTGGCAGAGGTCGTTTCGGACTATCCGGACGTGCCGCTCGTCCTCGACCCGGTGTTCTCTTCCGGGCGCGGCGACGAGTTCGCCGGCGACGACATGGTCTCGGCGATCCGCGAGCTGCTCGTGCCGCAAAGCACCGTGGTCACGCCCAACATCCCGGAGCTGCGCCGCCTCGCGCGCGAGGACGAGGACGATCGCGCGAACCTGGCCGAGTGCGCGCAGGCACTGCTCGACAGCGGCTGCGAATACGTGCTCGTCACCGGCACCCACGACGCGACGCCCGACGTCGTGAACACGCTCTACCATCGCGGCGGCGTGATCCGCGCCGACACCTGGCCGCGACTTCCGGGGAGCTACCATGGCTCGGGCTGCACGCTCGCGGCCGCGCTCGCGGCGAACCTCGCGCGCGGGCTGGAAATCGGCGACGCGGCCTACGAAGCGCAGGACTACACATGGCACGCGCTCTCGCACGCGTTCCGGCCCGGCATGGGCCAGTACCTTCCCGACCGCCTCTTCTGGGCGCGCGAGGCCGCCGAAGATGGCAAGTGAAAGCACGCAGCTGCGCGGGCTCTATGCAGTCACTCCGGAGACCGCGGCGACCGAGCAGCTGGTAGAGCGCACGCGCCTGTGCCTCGCCGGCGGCGCGAGGCTCGTGCAGTACCGGGCGAAGTCGCTGCAACCCGCTTTGGCGCTCGAGCAGGCGCGCCGGCTCGCGCACGAATGCCGCGCCGCCGGCGCGCTCTTCATCGTGAACGATTCGGTGGATCTGGCGCTCGCCGTGGCCGCGGACGGCGTGCACCTCGGGCGCGAGGACGCGGACCCGCGCGAGGCGCGGGCACGACTTCCGCGCGGGGTGATCGGCGTTTCCTGCTACGCGGAGCCGGAGCGGGCGCGCGCGGCGGCCGCGGCGGGCGCCGACTACGTCGCGATCGGCAGCGTCTTTCCCTCCACGACCAAGCGGACCGCGCCCCGCGCCCCGCTCGAGGCGATCGCGCGCGCGAAGGCGGCGGGCGGCCTGCCGGTCGCGGCGATCGGCGGAATCGCGCCTTCGAACGCGATGCAGGCCGTGCAGGCGGGGGCGGACATGCTCGCGATCATCTCCGCGCTCTACGACGCGGCGGACGTGCGCGCCGCCGCACTCTCCATTTCGCGCATGTTCGATGCGACCGAGGTAAGCCGAGATGTACGAGCGCAGCCGCGCGCTGTTTGAGCGTTCCAGGCAACTGATCCCCGGCGGGGTGAACTCCCCGGTGCGCGCCTTCGGGGCGGTGGGCGGCGTGCCCGTGTTTCTGCGCGAGGGAGCCGGAGCGAGGATCACCGACGAGGACGGGCGCAGCTACATCGACTACGTCGGTTCCTGGGGGCCTCTGATCCTCGGCCATGCGCATCCCGACGTGCTCGAGGCGGTGCGTGAGACGGCCGCGCGCGGCCTGTCGTTCGGCGCGCCCACGAGCCTCGAGCTCGAGATGGCCGAGCTGCTCACGTCGAGCCTGCCGTCCCTCGAGCAAGTGCGCCTCGTGAGCTCGGGAACCGAGGCGGTGATGAGCGCGCTGCGCCTCGCGCGCGGGTTCACGGGCCGCTCGGTGATCGTGAAGTTCGAGGGCTGCTACCACGGTCACAGCGACTTCCTGCTCGTGAAGGCCGGATCCGGCGCGCTCACCTTCGGCAATCCCACCTCGGCGGGCGTCCCCCCGGAGCTCACCGCGCACACGCTGGTGCTCGACTACAACGATGCGCAGCAGGTGGAGGACGCGTTCGGCCGCTTCGGCTCGAAGATCGCGGCGGTGGTGCTCGAGCCCGTGGCAGGAAACATGAACTTCGTGCGGCCTTCGATGGAGTTCCTCCGTGCCCTGCGCTCCGCGTGCACGAAACACGGGGCGCTGCTCGTCTTCGACGAAGTGATGACGGGCTTCCGCGTCGGGCCGCAAGGCGCGCAGGGCCTGTTCGGCATCCGCCCAGACCTCACGACGCTCGGCAAGGTGATCGGCGGCGGCATGCCGGTGGGCGCGTTCGGCGGCCGGCGCGACGTGATGCAGCGGCTCGCGCCCGTCGGCCCGGTGTATCAGGCGGGAACGCTATCCGGCAACCCGGTCGCGGTGAGCGCGGGGCTCGCGACCCTGCGCCGTGTCCTGCAACCCGGATTCTTCGAGCGGCTCGGCGCGACCACGGAAGCGCTCGTGAGCGGCCTGTGTCGCGAAGGCGAGTCCGCCGGGGTCTCGTTCAGCGGCGCGAGCCTGGGTGGAATGTTCGGGTTCTTCTTCCGCGCCGCGCCTCCCGCCACGTTCCGCGAGGTCATGCAAGCCGACCGCGAAGCGTTCGCGCGCTTCTTCCACGCGATGCTGGAGCGCGGCGTGTACCTTGCGCCGAGCGCGTACGAAGCGGGCTTCGTGTCGGCGGCACACGGCGCTCGCGAGCTCCACGAGACGTTCGAGGCCGCGCGCGGCGCGTTCGCGGAACTGAAGGTGGCGTAGAAACGCCGCCGCTGCCGCGCGCGTGGGCTCGATGCGCTCCGGCCGGCGCCTTCAGTGCAGGCCGGAGATGTATTCGGCGACCGCCTTCATGTCGTTCTCGGGGAGCTTGGCTGCGATCACCCCCATCACGGTATTCGGTCGAGTGCCGGCGGCGAACGCCTTGAGCCACCCGACGCTCAGGTCCGGGTACTGGCCCGCGACGCGCGGGAACTGCGCGGGAATGCCGTGCCCGGCGGCGCCATGGCAGCCGGCGCACGCCGGGACGTCGCTCGCCGCAATGCCGCCGCGCCAGATCTGCTGGCCGCGCTGGACGAGCGCCTTGTCGTGCGCGAAGTGCTGCACCGGCTTGCGCGATTCGAACCACGCGGCGACATTGCGCATGTCCTCCGGGGAGAGACCCGCAGCCATGCCTTGCATGATCGGGCTCGGCCGCGCGGCGGACTTGAACGCGGCGAGCTGCGCGGCGATGTAGTCGGCCTGTTGTCCTGCGAGGACGGGGAACGTCGGATTCACGCTGTTGCCGTCCGCGCCGTGGCACGCCGCGCACACGGTCGAGGCGATCTGCTGGCCGCGTGCGAGGTCGGGCTTGGGCGGGGCGGCCGGTTCGGCGGCCGTGGTTAGGCTTGCGTAAACTAGCAGCATGACGCCGCCAAGACCCGTGAAAGCGCGCATCGGAAAACCTCGTGGTGGAAAGGCGGAAGCGAGGGAAGGACCGAAACCACGGAATTTTACAGTAGCGCGTGCAGGCGGCGCCACCGGTGGGCGCGCCCGGTCGAGCCTCGCGCTCGCGAGCGCGCAGTTCGCGCTTTCCGTGCACGATCCCGAGGGGCTTCCGGCGCCCGGCGTGCCGGAGCTCGCCTTCTCCGGCCGCTCGAACGCGGGCAAGTCGAGCGCCATCAACGCGCTCGCCGGGCGCAGGCGCCTCGCCTTCGTGAGCAAGACGCCGGGCCGCACGCAGCTCATCAACTTCTTCGCGCTCGGCGATCGCGCCTACCTTGTGGACCTCCCCGGATACGGCTACGCGGGAGTGCCCCACGAGGTCCGGCGCCATTGGCAACACCTGGTGGGAACCTATATTTCGGCGCGCAGCTCGCTCGCGGGCGTAGTCGTGGTCATGGACTGCCGCCATCCGTTGACCGCGCTCGACCTCACCCTTCTCGAGTGGCTGCGCGCCGCGGCGCGCCCGGCACACGTCCTGCTCACCAAGTCGGACAAGCTTTCGCGCCAAGCGGCTCGCGCGACGCTCGACAGGGTGCGCGCGGAGCTCGCGAAGATGCATCCGGGCGCGACCGCGCAGCTTTTTTCGAGCCTCAAGCACGAGGGAATCGAGGAAGCCGCGGCTCGGCTGGCGTCGCTCGTCGCGGCGGCCGAAAAAAACAAAGCCCCGGCTAAAGGGGAGTAAAGCCGGGGCAAAAAGGCCTTAATTGGGATTAAGGCACCCGCTCAGGGAGGAGAAGCGGGGAAGGAGTAACCCTTCAGCAAGTCAGAGCATTCCCGCCGTGCTAAAGTTCCCGCGCTCGACCAAGATTGCGCCATGTCCTTTTCCCTCGGCCGTTTTCCCACGCGTCGCATGCGCCGCGCGCGCCGCGACGACTTCACGCGCCGGCTGGTACGGCAGACGCGGCTCGCGACCGACGACCTGATCCTCCCCGTGTTCGTCCTGGATGGAGACGGCAAGGTCGAGGCCGTCCCATCGATGCCCGGCGTGAACCGGACCTCCGTGGATCGCCTGCTGCCGGTCGCGGAGCAAGCACTTACGCTCGGGGTTCCCGCGCTGGCGCTTTTTCCCGTGGTCGACGCGAGCCTGAAGACCGCCGACGCGCGAGAGGCGTTCAACGATAGAGGCCTGGTGCCGCGCTGCGCGCGGGAGCTCAAGAAGCGCTTCCCGGAGCTCGGCGTGATCACCGACATCGCGCTCGACCCGTACACGATCCACGGCCAGGACGGCCTGGTGAACGAGGCCGGCTACGTCGTGAACGACGAGACGATCGAGGTCCTGCGCAAGCAGGCGCTCTGCCACGCGGATGCGGGCGTCGACATCGTCGCGCCTTCGGACATGATGGACGGACGCATCGGCGCCATCCGCGCGGCCCTCGACGAGCGCGGACTCATCCATGTGCGCATCCTCGCTTACGCTGCGAAGTACGCCTCCTCTTTCTATGGACCCTTTCGCGACGCCGTCGGCTCCGGGACGAGCCTCGGCAAGGGCGACAAGAGGACCTACCAGATGGATCCGGGCAACTCCGACGAGGCGCTGCACGAAGTGGCGCTCGACCTCGAGGAGGGCGCCGATTTCGTGATGGTGAAGCCGGGGCTTCCCTACCTCGACATCGTCCGCCGCGTGAAGGAGAGGTTCGGCGTTCCGACCTTCGCCTACCAGGTGAGCGGCGAGTACGCGATGCTCAAGGCGGCGTCGGCCCAGGGATGGATCGATGGCGAGGCCTGCATGATGGAAGCCTTGTTGTGCCTGCGACGCGCGGGCGCCGACGCGATCCTCACCTACTTCGCGCTGGACGCGGCTCGCCGCCTTCGCGCGGCCGGCTGAAACGCCTCAGCGAACCAGCAGTGCCTCCACCTCGGCCAGGCGGGCCCTCTGCGGTTCCGCCGTGCCGCGAGGGCGTGCCGGTGCGGTTCGCTCGTCGTCCCGGCCGAGCACCGTGAGCGTCACCGGGATTCCGTCGACCTCGAGCTGAAAGCACGGCACTTCGTCCATCCGTTCGCCGCGCCTTGCACGCCGGCTTCCCTCCTCGAAGCGGTAGCGCCGGTTCAGCAAGAAGAGCGCGAGGGACTTCGGGTCGTCGGTGAAGAGCTGCAGGCTCACGTCGGAGTGCTGCCCCGCCGTGCCCGAAAGGACCGGGCCCACGAGCGCCGGGCGGAACTCGCCGAACTCGCGCATCACCTTCACCGCGACCTCGCGAAGGCGCCTGAGGTGCGCGGGCCGCTCCTCGCTCTGGTAGAGGCCCTGGTACTCGCGCAGCGCCGCCTCGATCTCCTGGTTGTCGGGAAGCAGCCTCGCGTCCTCGAGGCCCGCCTGCCGGGCGGCCTTCCATTTCGCCGCGGCGAAGTCCGGGACGCCGTCCTCGGCCATCATGCGCGCGGCGATGTAGGCGAGCTGGCGCCGCAGGTTGTTGTCGCGCCGCGAACGGGCCTTCGCCATCTGCGCCTCAGAAGATCTGGTTCTTCACTTCCTCGGGAGGACGCCCGTCGCGCGCAAGGGTTCCGGGATCGGCGAGCGGCGGCTGGGACTCCTGATAGAAGTAGTCCACGACATGGCTGTGCCCGTCCGGCTCGCGCAGCCCCGTGTTCGGATCGATGCTCACCGTCACGACACCCGGCGGCGGCACGAGATCGGTCTCCGGAACGCCCTTGAGCACGTTGCCCATGTATCCCATCCAGATCGGAAGCGCGGCCTCGCTTCCGGTCTCGTTGGAGCCCAGGCTCGCCGGGGTGTCGAATCCGATCCACGCCACCGCCACCACCCGGCTCTGGAAGCCGCAGAACCACGCGTCGACGTGATCGTTGGTCGTTCCGGTCTTGCCCGCCAGGTCGTTGCGTCCGAGCGCCATGGCGCGCGCGCCGGTGCCGTGCCGCACGACGCCCTGCATCAGCGTCGTCATGATGAAGGCGTTGCGCTGGTCGATGACGCGCTCGGCGTCGATGCCGGCGGTCTCCGGCTTCGCGACGTAGAGCGCGCGCCCGCGTTCGTCCTCCACCCTGGAGATGAACCACGGCTTCACTCGATAGCCCCCGTTGGCGAAAACCGAATATGCCGACGCCATCTGCAACGGCGTCACGGAGCCCGCTCCCAACGCCATGGTGAGGTAAGCCGGGTGCATCTTCGGATCGAAGCCGAAGCGCTGGATGTAGTCCTGCGCGTATCCCGTCCCGATCGCCTGGAGCAGGCGGATCGAGACCATGTTCTTGGACTTCTCGAGGGCGATGCGCAGCCGGATCGGGCCGTCGTACTTGTTGTCGTAGTTGTGCGGGTCCCAGAGCTGGCCGCCGGTCTTCGAGGGGTCGATCACGAACGGTGCATCGTTCAGCACCGTCGCCGGCGTGAAGCCCTTCTCGAGCGCGGCGGAATAGATGAACGGCTTGAAGCTGGATCCCGGCTGGCGCCACGCCTGCGTTACGTGGTTGAACTTGTTGGCCGCGTAATCGAACCCGCCCGCCAACGCGAGGACCGCGCCGTTCGCCGGGTCCATCGAGACCAGCGCCGCCTCGGCTTTCGGTAGCTGGGTGATGCTCCATTGGCCCTTGTCGCCCTGCTGGATGCGGATCACGGAGCCCGGACGGATCGCCCGGTCCGGGTTGCGCTCGGACAGCGCTCGCGCGGCGAACTTGAGCCCCTCGCCGGTGATGCGCACCTCCCCGCCGCGGCGCACCACGGCGCGCACCTGCTGCGGCGAGGCCGCGACCACAACCGCCGGAACGAGGTCGTTCACGGTGTCGCGATCCTGCAGCGCCTGCTCGATCGTCTCGTCGCGCTCGGGTGCGGAACGGGGGAGGTCGACATGGCCCTCGGGGCCCCGGTATCCGTGGCGCCGGTCGTACTCGAGCACACCCTTGCGCATCGCTTGGTCGGCGGCTTCCTGGTCCTTGCGCCGGATCGTCGTGTAGACCCGCAGCCCGCTCACGTAGGCCGGCTCGCCGTACTGCTCGACGATGGCCGCCCGCGCCATCTCCGCTACGTAATCGGCCTGCAGCGGATAGGCCTCGCGGTCGCTGGAGGTGGCGAGGTGGAGCGGCTCGGCGAGCGCCTCCTTGTATTGCGCATCCGACAGCCAGCCCACGTCGCGCATGCGGCGCAGGACATAGTGTTGGCGGGCGCGCGCCGCCTTGGGATCGACGATCGGGTTCTTCTTCGAGGGCGCCTGCGGCAGCCCCGCCAGCATGGCCGCCTCGGCCGGGGTCAGCTGCTGCAGCGTCTTGCCGAAATAGACGTTGGCCGCGGCCGCGAAGCCGTAGGAACGCTCGCCCAGGTAGATCTGGTTGATGTAGAGCTCGAGGATCTGGTCCTTCGTGAGGTTCGCCTCGATCTTGAAGGCGAGCAGCGCCTCCGACATCTTGCGGGCGAAGGTCTTTTCCCGGGTGAGAAAGAAGGTGCGGGCCACCTGCATCGTGATCGTGCTCGCCCCTTCCATGCGCCCGTGGTGCCGCACGTTCGCGATCGCCGCACGCACCACGCCGGCGAAGTCGACCCCGCCGTGCTGGTAGAAACGGTCGTCCTCGGCGGCGAGGATGGCGGCTTTCATGAGGCGCGGCACGTCCTGGATCTTCACCACGGCGCGCTTTTCCTCGCCGAACTCGCCGATGAGGTCCCCGTCGGCGCTGTAGATGCGCAAAGGGATCTTCGGACGGTAGTCGGTAAGCACGTCCAGGCTGGGCAGGCTCGGCCACAGGAGGACGACCGTGAGCGCCGCGACCCCGGCCGCGACGACGGCCAGCGAGGTGGCGATGAGCGCCGGGTAGAACCACCAACGGGAAGTCATTGGGATTGAATCGGAAGCGGGCGCCGAGAGGCCGGCGCAGCGGCCTGCGGGTTCAGGGGATCGCCGCCATTATAGCCGCCGGCAGGGGCCCCGAGCCTTGCCACAATTTGCTTTACAGGCCTAGGACTTGTTGCTAGCATCTAAAGTAGATTCTCTGTTTGGGTGCTAACCATCCACCATGCTTAAAGAAAAATTAGCCGCCCAGTTCGACTTCCTGAAGGCCAAGGCGCCGCCGCTGGTGGGCTGCGACATCAGCTCTTCATCGGTCAAGATGGTGGAGATCGCGGAGGCGGGGCGCAACATTTACCGCGTCGAGCGCTACGCCATAGAGCCCCTGCCCAAGGACACCGTCGTGGACGGCAACATCGCCAACATCGAGGCGGCGGGGGAAGCGATCAAGCGGGCGCACAAGGCGCTCGGATCGCGCATCAAGAACGTGGCGCTCGCCCTCCCGTCGGCCGCCGTGATCACCAAGAAGGTGATCCTCACCGGCAACCAGCGCGAAGAAGACATGGAGGTCCAGGTCCAGGGCGAGGCGAACCAGTACATTCCGTTCTCGCTGGACGAGGTGAACCTGGATTTCCAGGTGCTCGGGCCCGCCCCCAGCGGCGAGGACGAGGTCGAGGTGCTGATCGCCGCATCCCGCAAGGAAAAGATCGAGGACCGCGTGGCGTCCGCCGAGGCGGCCGGCCTCAAGACGCTGGTCATGGACGTGGAGTCCTATGCCGCGCAGACCGCCTTCGAGCTCATCTGCGGCGGCAATTCCGGGATCTCGGATAGCGACGTCACCGCGATCGTCGACATCGGGGCGACGGTGACCCGCGTCACCGTGCTCCACAACGGCCAGACGGTTTACAGCCGCGAGCAGCAGATCGGCGGCAACGCGCTCACCCAGGACATCGCGCGCCAGTTCGACATGCCGGCCGAGGAGGCCGAAGCCGCCAAGCGCGTCGGGAACCTGCCGGAAAACTACGGCCCCGACGTCCTGCAGCCGTTCAACGAGAAGATCGTGCTCGAGGTGCAGCGCGCGCTGCAGTTCTTCTTCACCTCGACCCAGTTCAACAAGGTCGACCACATCCTGCTCACCGGGGGTTGCGCGATGCTCGACGGCCTCGAGGAGATGGTGGCGCAGCGCACGCAGGTGCACACGGTGGTCGCGAATCCGTTCGCCAACATGGCGCTTTCCTCCAAGATCAAGCCGCGGCAGCTGACCATGGACGCGCCGTCGCTGATGGTCGCGTGCGGCCTCGCGATGCGGAGGTTCGACCCGTCATGATCCGCGTCAACCTCCTTCCGCACCGCGAAGAGAAGCGCAAGCGCCGCGAGCAGCAGTTCCTGGTGCTCCTCGGCCTGTGCGCCCTGCTCGGCATCGCGGCCTCCAGCGCCGTCTGGCTGTATCTCGATGCCCAGGTGTCGCAGCAGCGCCAGAACGTCGCGTACATGAAGACCGAGATCGCGAAGCTCGACAAGCAGATCGAGGAGATCCGCAAGATCCGCGAGGAGACGGCCGCGCTGCTCGCCAAGAAGCGCGTCGTGGAGAGCCTCCAGGCGAATCGCTCCGAGCCGGTGCAGCTGCTCGACCAGCTGCTTCGCCAGCTTCCCGAGGGCGTCTACCTCAAGTCCATCAAGCAGACCGGGACGAAGGTCAACATCGAGGGATACGCGCAGTCGAACGCGCGGGTCTCCACGCTGATGCGCAACCTGGGCGCCTCCCCGTACCTGGAGAACCCGGAACTCATCGAGATCAAGGCGGTTCCCGCCCCGGATAAATCCGGCAATCGCGTGAACGAGTTCAACATGAACATCTTCATCAAGCGCGCGCAGCCCGAGGATACCGGTCGGCGCGGCGCAGCCACCAAGGCGGCGGTGAGGAAATGAACCTGATCGACGAACTGCGAACGCTCGACCCCAAGAAGCCCGGGAACTGGCCCTGGCCGGTCAAGGTCGGCGCCCTCGTGCTCCTGATCATCGCGATCCAGGTGGGCGCCTACTTCTTCTTCTGGAAAGCCCAGAACGACAACATCGAGAGCCTGCGGCGCGAGGTCGACAAGCAGAAGGAAGTGTTCCTCCAGAAGAAGAAGCTCGCGGTGAACCTGGAGGCGTACAAGCAGCAGCGCGTCGAGATCGAACAGGCGTTCGGCGCCCTGCTCAAGCAGCTGCCGAACAAGAGCGAGATGGACGCGCTCCTCATCGACATCAACCAGGCGGGCCTCGGGCGCGGCCTCACCTTCGAGCTCTTCAAGCCCGCGGCGAAGGAGAACTTCAGCGAGTTCTACGCGGAGCTGCCGGTGCAGATCAAGGTCACGGGCAACTACCACGACCTCGGCGCCTTCGCGAGCGACGTGGCGAAGATGCCGCGCATCGTTCTGCTCACCGACCTCAAGATCGATCCTCCGAAGGAGAGCGGCGGCCCCCTCACGATGGAGGCGGTGGCCAAGACCTACCGCTACCTCGACGCCGACGAGATCGCCAAGCAGCGGCAGCAGGCCAAGAAGCCGGGCAAGCCGGGAGCGAAAAAATGAAGCGCGTCCTCGTTCCAGTCGCGCTGTTGCTGATCTCCGGCTGCACCTCGGATAACGAGGACCTGAAGCGCTTCGTGCGCGACTCGGACAAGCAAGTGCCCCCGAAGATCGAGGCGCTTCCCGCGGTGAAGCCGTTCGAGCCGTTCACCTACGAGGGCTTCGACCTGCCGGACCCGTTCAAGCCCCGCAAGCTCACCGCGCCCAAGGGCGGCGGCGCGCTCGCGCCGGACCTCAATCGACGCAAGGAGCCCCTGGAGGCCTTCCCGCTCGAGCAGCTGAAGATGGTCGGGACGCTTTCGATGGACAAGGAGATGTACGCCATCGTGCGTGCGGACAAGACGCTGTACCGGGTGAAGAAGGGCAACTACATGGGACAGAACTTCGGCCTCATCACCGAAGTGACCGACAACGAGATCAAGCTCAAGGAAATCGTTCAAGACAGCGCCGGTGATTGGGCGGAACGGCAGAGCGTTCTGCCGCTGCTGGAAGAAACCGGCAAAGGGGACAAGAAATGACAACGACGCTCCGCATTCCCATGCTCGGCAGGCTGGGCGCCGCGCTCGTCGCGCTCGCGCTTGCCGCGCCTTTCGCATGGGCCCAGGACGCCGGCAAGAACGCGGTCGAGTCGATCGACTTCTCCTCGGTACAGGGAGGCAAGGTCGTGGTGAAGATCGGGCTGCGGCAGGCTCTCGCGACCGTGCCCCAGGCCTTCTCCGTCACGAACCCGCCGCGCGTCGCGATCGACCTGCCGGACACGGTGAACGCGCTCAACCGCAGCCAGGTCGAGGCGGGCGAGGGAGACCTGAGAAACGTTTCGGTGGTCCAGACCGCGAACCGGACGCGCCTGGTCCTGAACCTGAGCCGCAGCATGTCGTTCACGCAGGCCGTCGACGGCAAGCAGCTGGTCGTGACGCTCGCCGGCACGCAGGTGGCGCCCGGCGCGACCGCGGGCACGGCGCCCTCGTCGTCCACCGTCTTCGCGGAGGCGGCGCCCGGAAGCGGCGTGCGCTACAACGTGCGCGACGTCGACTTCCGGCGCGGCAACATGGGCGAGGGCCGCATCGTCGTCGACCTTTCGTCGCCGAACGTGGGCATCGACATCCGCCAGCAGGGGCGCCAGGTGCTGGTGGACTTCATCAACACGGACGTCCCGCCCAACCTCGTCCGCCGCCTCGACGTCGCCGACTTCGACACCCCGGTGCGCTTCGTCGACACGTTCGAGCAGGCGGGCAACACGCGCATGGTGATCGAGCCGCGCGGGCTCTGGGAATATTCCGCGTATCAGACGGACACCCAGTTCATCCTCGAGGTGAAGCCGGTCAAGGAGGATCCGAACCGGCTGGTACAGAGTGCCACTCCGGGCTACGCCGGCGAGAAGCTCTCGCTCAACTTCCAGAACGTCGAGGTCCGCGCGGTGCTGCAAGTGATCGCCGACTTCACCGGGCTCAACATCATCACGAGCGATACCGTGGGGGGCAACCTCACGCTGCGCCTGAAGGACGTTCCGTGGGACCAGGCGCTCGACATCATCCTGCAGGCGAAGGGGCTTTCGAAGCGCAAGAACGGGAACGTGATCCTGATCGCGCCGACGGATGAGCTCGCGGCGAAGGAGAAGCTCGCGCTCGAGGCGCAGGCCGCCGTCTCCGACCTGGAGCCGGTGCGCACGGAGTCCTTCGCGCTCTCGTATGCCAAGGCGGAGGACATCCAGAAGCTCCTCACCAACAAGGACCAGAAGATCCTCTCGAAGCGCGGCACCGCGACGGTCGACGAGCGCACGAACACGCTCTTCGTGCAGGACACCGGCGGGCGCCTCGAGGAGGCGCGCAAGCTCATCCAGCAGCTCGACGTTCCGGTGCGCCAGGTCCTGATCGAGGCGCGCATCGTGATCGCCGACGACAAGTGGGGCCGCCAGCTCGGAGCGCGCTTCGGCACGCAATCCGCGTTCAACACGAACAACTACAACGTGGGCGTGTCGGGCAGCCTCGCCGATACCGTGACGCCGGTGTCGGGCAACCCCGTGTCGCGCGGCTCCGCTGCGCTCGCGAGCTCGCTAGGCGCCTCCGCGGGAGGCTTCGCGAACTCGACCGCCGGGCTCGTGCCGAACGGCGCCCAGCCCGAGCAGCTCAACGTGAACCTCCCCGTGGTGGGCGCCGCAGGGCAGCTCGCGATGTCGATCCTCAACCTCGGCAGCGGCAACCTCGTGAACGTGGAGCTCTCCGCCCTCGAGGCCGACAACCGCGGCAAGGTCGTCTCCAGCCCGCGCGTCATCACGGCCGACAAGAAGAAGGCGATCATCTCGCAGGGCACGGAGATCCCGTACCTCACCGCGGCGGCGAGCGGCGCGACCACGGTCGCGTTCAAGCCCGCGGTGCTGCAGCTCGCGGTGACGCCGCGCATCACGCCCGACGACCGCATCATCATGGACCTCGAGGTGCGCAAGGACTCGGTCGGCCAGATCTTCTCGGGCATCCCGTCGGTGGACACGAAGCAGGTGCAGACGCAGGTGCTGGTCGACAACGGCGACACCATCGTGCTCGGCGGCATCTACGAGCAGACCACCCAGACGACGGTGAACAAGGTGCCGTTTTTCGGCGACCTGCCGCTGGTCGGCGTCCTGTTCCGCAACGTCGTGAAGCAGGACGACAAGACGGAGCTCCTGATCTTCGTGACGCCCAAGATCGTGAAGGACACGCTCACGGTGCGCTAGCCGGAGCCGTCCACACCCCCCAAGCCCCGGACCTCCGGGGTTTTTTTTCGGCTATCCTCGAAGGCCGGACGGGCGAAGAAGGCGCGATGGCGGGCAATGTGTACCTCGTGGGCATGATGGGCGCAGGCAAGACCACGCTCGGCAGGGCGCTCGCTCAGAAGACGGGACAGGAGTTCGTGGACACCGACCGCATCCTCGTCGACCGGACCGGCGTTCCCGTCGCCACCATCTTCGAGATCGAGGGGGAGGATGGCTTCCGGCGCCGCGAATCGGCGGTGATCGCCGAGCTCGCGGCGCGATCCGGCTGCATGGTCGCGACCGGTGGAGGCGCCGTGCTCTCCGAGGAGAACCGGCGCCTCATGCGCGCCTCCGGCACGGTCGTGTACCTGCGCGCGCGCCTCGACAACCTCTGGGAGCGCACGCGTTACGACGCGAGCCGCCCGCTCCTCGCGACGCCCGACCCGCACGCGACGCTGGGGTCGCTGCTCGAGCAGCGCGACCCGATCTACCGAGAGGCGGCGCACGTCGTGGTCGAGACTTCCTCGCAAAGCGGCGCCACCCTCGTGACCCGCGTCCTCGCGGCGTTGCGGCAGCACGAGGAGATGCAGGGGCACGGACCGTGATGCGGCGCCTGGACGTCCGCCTCGGCGATCGAAGCTACCCGATCCATATCGGCGACGGCCTGCTCGACGAGCCGTCGCTTTTCGCGCCCCACCTCAATGGACGTACCGCCGCGGTGGTCACCAACACCACGGTCGGCGCGCTGTACGGGGAGCGGCTGACGAGGACGCTCGCGCGCGCGGGCGCGCGCTGCCTCTCGATCGCGCTCCCGGACGGCGAGGCCTACAAGAACTGGCAGACGCTCAACCTCATCTTCGACGCGCTGCTGCGCGCCCAGGCGGACCGGCGCACGGTGCTCGTCGCACTCGGCGGCGGCGTCGTCGGCGACATCGCCGGCTTCGCGGCGGCGACGTACCAGCGCGGCGTGGCGCACCTGCAGGTGCCGACGACGCTGCTCGCGCAGGTCGATTCGTCGGTCGGCGGCAAGACCGCGATCAACCATCCGCTCGGCAAGAACATGATCGGCGCCTTCCACCAGCCGGTCGCGGTCGTCGCGGACACGGCGACGCTCGCCACGCTTCCCGATCGGGAGCTCGGCGCGGGGCTTGCCGAAGTGGTGAAGTACGGCGCCATCCAGGATCCGGCGTTCCTCGCCTGGATCGAGGCGAACGCCGATCGCCTGCTCGCGCGCGACCCCGAGGCGATCGGCCACGCGATCCAGCGCTCGTGCGAGGTGAAGGCCGCGGTCGTCGCCGAGGACGAGCGGGAAAGCGGCGCGCGCGCGCTGCTCAATTTCGGCCACACCTTCGGCCATGCCATCGAATCGGCGGCGGGCTACGGCAACTGGCTCCACGGCGAGGCGGTCGCGGCGGGAATGGCCCTCGCGGCGCGATTCTCCGTGGCCCAGGGCCGCCTCGCGAGCGCCGAAGCCGAAAGGCTCGTGCGGCTCCTCGAGCGGCTGCGGCTTCCGGTGAAGCCGCCGGCGATCGCGCCCGACGTCTGGCTCGAATACATGGGTCGCGACAAGAAAAACGAGGCGGGCCGGGTGACGCTCATCCTGCTGGAGCGCCTCGGCCGCGCCGCCATCGTGAAGGACGCAGCGCCGGGGGCGATCGAGGAGTTCCTCGCGTCCGCCTAGGCCTCGCCGCCGGGACCGGACACTCGCTCGATCCGGCGCAGGAAGACTGCCATCTCGCGCGCCGCCTGCTTGTCGCCGCGCTTCTCGGCGGCCGCGATTCCGCACCGATAGGCCTGCGCCGCGCCCGCGGGATCGGGCCCCGCCTCCAGTGCCTTTCCGAGCAGCTTCCACGCGGCCGAGTACTCCGGGTCCTGCTCGACGGCGCGGCGCAGGTGCTCGACGGCGCGCGCGGCATCGCCGGCCTTGAGGTAGTGCGAGCCGAGGCCGAAGCGCAGGAGCGCGCCGTCCTTGCCGGCGGCGAGAAGGGCCTCGAATCGGGCGGATGGGTCCATGTTCTTCACGGTATCATCTCCTGCGCCGGGCGCTGGCGCGACCGGCTCCGCCCCGTCCCATTCCATCCAGGAGGACCCGATGCTGCGCACGATCCGCATCGCCGCGGTTGCCCTTTTCGCTTCGCTCCTCGCCTTCGGCGCCGTCGCCCGCGATCGGGAAGTGACCATCGGCCTGCAGGCCGCCATCACGTCGATCGATCCGCACTACCACAACCTCACGCCGAACGACGCTCTGGTGATGCACATCTTCGAGCCGCTGATCCGGCGCGACGAGAACATGAAGCTCGTGCCGTGCCTCGCCACCTCGTGGAAGGCGCTCGACGACCTCACCTGGGAATTCAAGCTGCGCAAGGGCGTGCACTTCCACGACGGCTCGCCGTTCACCGCCGAGGACGTGGCTTTCACGCTGAAGCGCGTGCCGAACGTGCCGAACAGCCCGTCGTCGTTCGCCACGTACACCAAGCCGATCGTGGGCGTGAAGATCGTCGATCCGTACACGATCGTCTTCAAGACCGCCAAGCCGCACGTGCTGCTGCCGAGCGACATGGCGGCCGTGATGATCGTCTCGAAGAAGTACGGCGAGAACGCGACGACGCAGGACTACAACTCGGGCAAGGCGGCGATCGGCACCGGCCCGTACAAGTTCAAGGAATACGTCCCCAACCAGCGCATCGTGCTCACCGCGAACTACGGCTACTGGGGCGGCGAGGAGCCCTGGGACAAGGTCACGTTCAAGATCCTGAGCAACCCGGCAGCGCGGGTGGCGGCGCTCCTCTCGGGCGACGTGCAGATGATCGAGAACGTCCCCACCGCGGACCTCGCGCACATGCGCAAGGACAAGCGCTTCCACGTCGTGGAGAAGGTATCCAACCGCGTGATCTACGTACATCTGCAGCAGGGAAGCGACCAGTGCCCGCCGGGCGTGAGCGACAAATCCGGCAACCCCCTTCCGCACAACCCGTTCCGCGACCCGCGCGTGCGCAAGGCGCTCTCCATCGCCATCAACCGCGACGTCATCGCGCAGCGCATCATGCAAGGGCAGGCCGTGCCCGCGAGCCAGCTCCTGCCCGACTTCTTCTTCGGGACGAGCAAGAAGCTCAAGCCCGCGAAGTACGATCCCCAGGAGGCGAAGAAGCTGCTCGCCGAGGCGGGCTATCCCGACGGCTTCGCGCTCACCATCTACGGGCCCAACAACCGCTACATCAACGACGAGAAGGTCGCGCAGGCGATCGCGCAGTTCTACTCGCGTATCGGCATCGACGCCAAGGTGCAGACCATGCCCTCGAGCGTCTACTTCACGCGCGCCACGAAGCTCGAGTTCGGCTACATGCTCCTCGGCTGGGGAACGGAGTCGGGCGAGCAGGGATCGAGCCTGCGCTCGCTCCTCGCGACGCACGACCCGGCGAAGGGCATGGGCGTCACGAACCGCGCGCGCTACTCCAATCCCAGGCTCGACCAGCTGATCGAGACGGCGATGGAGACCATCGACGACGGCAAGCGTGAGGCGCTGATCCGGCAGGCGGCGGAGCTCGCCATGGGCGACACCGCCCTCATCCCGATCCACTACGAGGTGAGCAACTGGGCGACGGCGTCCGGCTACCGGTACACGCCGCGCACCGACCAGTACACCCTCGCGATGGACTTGCGGCCGGCCCCCTGAGTCCTGATGGCGGCATACGCGTTCCGGCGGCTGGGGCAGAGCGTCGTCGTCCTTGCCCTGATGTCGTTGCTGGTCTTCGTGGGCGTGTATGCCATCGGCAATCCGATCGAGCTCCTGGTGAACCCGGAAGCCGACGACGCGGAGCGACTTCGCGCCGCGCACGCGCTCGGGCTCGACAAGCCGCTGCTCGTCCAGTACGGGCTCTTCCTGCTGCACGCGGCGAAGGGCGATCTGGGGCGCTCGTTCGTCTACAACGTCCCGGCGATCCAGCTCATCCTCGAGCGCCTTCCGGCCACCCTCGAGCTGGCACTCGCCTCCACGACGATCGCGATCCTCGTCGGGATCCCGCTCGGCCTCGTCGCCGGGCTCAAGCCCCACTCCTGGATCGGGCGGTCGATCATGGCCGGCTCCATCATGGGCTTCAGCCTGCCGACGTTCTGGGTCGGGCTCGTGCTCATCATGGTGTTCTCGGTCCATCTCGGCTGGCTGCCGCCGAATGGCCGCGGGCAGACCGTCTCCCTCCTCGGCGTGCCGGTGAGCTTCCTCACCCTCGACGGCCTCCGGCACCTCGCGATGCCGGCGTTGAACCTCGCGCTCCTCCAGCTCTCGCTCCTCGTGCGGCTCACGCGGGCGGGGACGCGCGAGGCGCTCCTCCAGGACTACGTGAAGTTCGCGCGCGCCAAGGGAATTCCGATGCGCCGCGTGGTGGGGGTGCACGTGCTCAAGAACATCCTCGTCCCGATCGTCACGGTGATCGGGCTCGAGCTGGGCAGCGTCATCGCCTTCGCCATCGTCACGGAGTCGATCTTCGCGTGGCCCGGAACGGGCAAGCTCCTCATCGATTCCATCAACCAGCTCGACCGGCCGGTGATCGTCGCCTACCTGCTTGTGATCGTGACCATTTTCATCGTGATCAATTTCGTGGTGGACTTGTTGTATTCCCTGCTCGATCCGCGGGTGCGGCTCGGCGCGGCGCCGGCGCACTGACGCGATGGGCACCGCGACCGTCCGGCCCGCGCTCGACGCGCACGCCCTCGAGGGGGCGGAATCGCCGTGGCGCCGCCTTGCCGCGGAGTTCGCCGCGAGCCGCCTCGCGCTCGCCGCGCTCGCGGTGCTCGCCACGCTCGCCGTCGTCGCGATCGCGGCACCCTGGATCGCGCCGCAGAATCCCTACGACCTCGCGCAGCTCGACCTGCTCGACTCGACGCTGCCTCCCGGCTCGCATTCGGCTGCGGGCATGCCCTACCGGCTCGGCACGGACGACCAGGGTCGCGACATGCTCTCGGCGATCCTCTTCGGGTTGCGCATCTCGCTCACCGTGGGCGTGGCGAGCACCGTCGCGGCGCTCGCGCTGGGCGTCGCGCTCGGCCTCGCCGCGGCCTACTTCGGCGGATGGCTCGACGCCGTGATCATGCGGGTCGCCGATATCCAGCTCTCCTTTCCGGCGATCCTGATCGCGCTGATCCTGCTCGCCGCGCTGGGCCAGGGCGTGGGCAAGATCGTCGTCGCGCTGGTCACCGTGCAGTGGGCCTACTACGCCCGCACCGTGCGCTCGGCCGCGCTCGTCGAGCGCCAGAAGGAGTACATCGAGGCCGCCAGGGTGCTCGCGCTTCCCGAGTCGCGCATCGTTCTCGGCCACCTCCTTCCCAATTGCCTCCCGCCGCTCATCGTCGTCGCGACCGTGCAGGTGGCCCACGCGATCTCCCTCGAGGCGACGCTCTCCTTCCTCGGGCTGGGCCTGCCGATCACCGAGCCGTCGCTGGGCCTGCTCATCGCCAACGGCTTCCAGTACCTGCTTTCGGGCAAGTACTGGATCAGCTTCTATCCCGGCCTCGCCCTGCTCGCGACGATCATGGCGATCAACCTCGTCGCCGACCAGCTGCGCGACATCCTCAACCCGCGCCTCAAGCGATGAGCGCCGTGCTCGAGGTGGAGGGATTGCGGACGCATTTCTTCACGCGCGCGGGCGTGGTGAAGGCCGTGGACGACGTCGCCTTCGCGCTCGAGCGCGGCAAGGTGCTGGGTCTCGTCGGCGAGTCGGGCTCCGGAAAGTCGATCACGGGATATTCGATCATGGGCCTGGTGGACGAGCCCGGCCGCATCGTCTCGGGCAGCATTCGCCTCGAGGGGGCGGAGCTCACCCGCCTCGACAACGAGGCATGGCGCAGGCTGCGGGGAAACCGCATCGCGATGATCTTCCAGGATCCGATGATGACGCTGAATCCGGTGCTGCGCATCGACACGCAGATGACCGAGGCGGTGCACGCGCACCACGCCATCTCGCGGGCCGCCGCCCTGGAGCGCTGCCGCGAGGCGCTGGCATGGGTGGGCATCGCCTCGCCCGATGAGCGCCTGCGCGCCTATCCGCACCAGTTCTCGGGCGGCATGCGCCAGCGCATCGCGATCGCGATCGCGCTCCTCAACCGCCCCGCCGTCGTGATCGCCGACGAGCCCACCACGGCGCTCGACGTCACGATCCAGGGGCAGATCCTCGCCGAGATGCAGCGGCTCTGCCACGAGAGCGGGGCGGCGCTCATCTGGATCACCCACGACCTTTCGGTGGTCGCCGGGCTCGCGGACTCGGTGTGCGTGATGTACGCCGGGCGCATCGTCGAATCCGGGCCCGTGGACGACATCCTCGATGCGCCGCTGCACCCGTATACCCGGGGCCTGCTCGACTCGATACCCGGGCGCAACGTGCCGGGCCGACCGCTCGCGCAGATTCCCGGCATGGCGCCCTCGCCGACCGCGCTGGGCGAGGGGTGCGCCTTCCGCGATCGCTGCCCGCGTGCCGCGGAGGCTTGCGCCGTTTCGCCGCCCATGTCGCGACCCACGCCATCGCGAACGCTGCGGTGCCTGCGGCCCCTCGCATGAACGCCGCCGCCGGTACGCCGCTCGTGGAGCTGCGCGGAGTCTCGAAGCGATTCGGCGAACGCCGCTCGGCGCGCCAGGTGCACGCGCTCGACGGCGTGAGCCTCGGTGTCCGGGAGCGCGAAGTCGTCGGCCTGGTCGGCGAATCGGGGTGCGGCAAATCGACGCTGGGCCGCATCGTCTCGCGCCTGCTCGCGCCGAGCGAGGGCGAGCGCTATTGGAGGGGACGGCCCTACGCCGAGTTCGACGGACGCTCGCAACGCGCAGAAAGGCTCGCGGTGCAGATGATCTTCCAGGACCCGTACGCCTCGCTCAATCCGCGCATGCGCGTCGCCCGCATCGTCGGCGAGGCGCCCGTGGTTCATGGCCTGGTGCCGGCGCGGGAGCGCGACGAATACGTCGCGCAACTCCTGCAGCGCGTGGGACTGGATCCGTCTCTCATGCGCCGCTTCCCGCATCAGTTCTCCGGCGGCCAGCGCAGCCGCATCGGCATCGCGCGGGCGCTCGCGGTGAAGCCGCGCTTCCTCGTGTGCGACGAGGCGGTGGCGGCGCTCGACGTGTCGATCCAGGCGCAGGTGCTCAACCTGTTCATCCGGCTGCGCGAGGAGCTGGGCCTCGCTTACCTCTTCATCAGCCACGACCTGGGCGTGATCCGCCACATTTCCGATCGCGTCGTCGTGATGTACCTGGGGCGAATCCTGGAATCGGCGCCGGCCGCCGAGCTCTACGCGCACCCGAACCATCCTTACACCGAGGCATTGATCCTCGAGGTCCCGAGCATCGAAGCGCGGCGCCGCCGCTATGTGCCGATCCGCGGCGAGATCCCCTCGCCGCTCGCGCCGCCGAGCGGATGCCACTTTCACCCGCGATGCCCGAAGGCCTTCGACCGCTGCCGCGCCGAGCGCCCGTTGCTTCGGGAGGTCGCGCCCGGACACCTTTCCGCCTGTCACCTGAACGAAGCCCCATGAACCAGCCATTCCGCATCACCCGGCCCCACGACCGCAACGTGCCGCTGGTCCTCGATTCGCCGCACAGCGGCACCGAGTATCCCGAGGATTTCCGTCCCGGCGTCCCGATCGCCGAGCTGCAGCAGGCGGAGGACAGCTTCGTCGACGAGCTGTTCTCCCATGGCCCCGGGATCGGCGCGACGCTCATCGCCGCGCGCTTCCCGCGCAGCTACATCGATCCGAACCGCTCGCTCCTCGACATCGACACGTCGCTCCTCGACGCCCCGTGGCCGGGCCCGGCCGTGGCCTCGCGCAAGACCCAGCTCGGCATCGGGCTCATCTGGCGCGTGCTCGACTCGGGCGCGCCGATCTATTCGCGCAAACTCTCGGTGGAGGAGGTCAAGCGGCGCATCGTCGGCTACCATCAGCCTTACCAGCGCGCGGTGAAGGATGCGATCGACAGCGCCTGCGAGCACTTCGGAGCGGTGTGGCACCTGAACCTGCACTCGATGCCGTCGGTGAGCGGCAAGATCTCCGAGGAGGGGCCGGGCAAGCCGCGCGCCGACTTCGTGCTGGGCGATCGCGACGGCACGACCTGCGACACCGAGTTCACGCACACCGTCGCGGAGGCGCTGCGCGGCATGGGCTACGCGGTGAAGATCAACGATCCCTACAAGGGGGTGGAGCTGGTGCGCGCGTTCTCCGATCCGGCCGCCGGCCGCCACAGCCTGCAGATCGAGGTCAACCGGCGCCTGTACCTGGACGAGGCGAGCCGTGCGAAGACCGCGGGCTTCGACGCGTTGCAGCACGACCTGGCGCACCTTCTCGATACGGTGGCCGATTACGCCGCGCAGCGCGGCTCCCACGCCTGCGACGCGCACGGGCACGACCATGACGGTCACCATCATCATGGCCACGATCACGGCCATTCCCACCCGCAGGATCATTCGCATGGGAACGGCCACTCGCATGGGGACGACCATTCGCATGGGGACGACCATTCGCATGGACACACCCACCCCGAATCCCGCAAACCGCACAGGCACTGATCCCACATGATCGCGATTCCCATCGAGCTCGACGCGCCGGACATCGAACCCCATCGCCGCTCCTCGACCGGCGTGGACTGGGTCCATACCTTCGAGAGCGGCGAGCCCGGCCCGCACGCGATGGTGTGCGCCCTCACGCACGGCAACGAGATCTGCGGCGCCATCGTCGTGGACCGGTTGCTGCGCGAAGGGCTTCGCCCCACGCGCGGCAGGCTTACCCTCGCTTTCAACAACGTCGCCGCCTTCGGTCGCTTCGACCCGCGCAGTCCCTATGCCTCGCGCTTCATCGACGAGGACTTCAACCGGGTGTGGACACGCGAGACGCTGGACGGGCCGCGCCAGAGCGCGGAGCTTTCGAGGGCGAGGCAGATCCGGCCGTTCGTGGACGCCGCGGACTTCCTCCTCGACATCCACTCGATGCTCGAGCCCAGCCCGCCGGTCATGATCTGCGGGCCGCTCGAGAAGGGCATCCGCTTCGCGTTCGACGTCGGCATCCCGGAACATGTGGTGAGCGACGTGGGGCACGCGAACGGAACGCGCATGCGCGACTACGGCGGCTTCGGGGATGCCTCGAGCGAGAAGAACGCACTGCTGGTCGAGTGCGGGCAGCACTGGGAACGCAGCGCGGAGCGCGTGGCATGGCAGGCGACGTGGCGCTTCCTGCGGCGGACCGGCGTGATCGATCCGCTGCGCGCCGAGCGCGAGATCGAGGCGAACGCCGCGCGCCAGATGCTCGTGCGCGTGACCGAAGCCGTGATCGCCAGTTCCCCTTCGTTCCGGTTCGCGCGCAGCTTCGCCGGGATGGAAGTGGTGCCGCGCGAGGGCGACGTGATCGCCTGGGACGGCGGCGAGGCGGTGCGCGCGCCCTACGACAACTGCGTGCTGGTGATGCCGGTTCCGAACAACGTGAAGACCGGGCTTACTGCGGTGCGCCTGGGCCGCATCGAGACGCGCTAGCCGGAAGCGTCGTCGCTCTTGCCCGAAGGCCGGATGCCGAGCTGCTTGAGCTTGCGGTAGAGGTGCGTGCGCTCGAGGCCGACCCGGTCCGCGACGCGCGACATGTTCCCTTCCTCGCGCCGGATGTGGTGCAGGAAGTACTGCTTCTCGAACTGCTCGCGTGCGTCGCGCAGCGGCAGGTCCAGCGAGACGCCCACTTCCATCGTCGGCGGCTCGCGAGGCCCGAGGTTGAACTCGCGTGCGACGCGGTTCACCTCCTCGCCCGTGATCTCGTTGGAGAGCGCCGTGAGCGCGAGCGTCTTCACCACGTTCTGCAGCACCGGCAGGTTGCCGGGCCAGTCGAGGTTGCGCATCACGTTGAGCGCACCCACGGTAATCGTGCGCAGGGGAACCTCGTTCGCGTCGACGAGCTGGGTGAGCAGGGTCGTGGCGATGTCCGGAATGTCCTCGGGATGGTCGGCGAGCGAGGGCACGCGGATCGTGAGTCCGGAGAGCTGGTTGTAGAGCATGGCGTCGAAGTGCCCGTCGTCCACCAGCGCGGGCAGGGGGGCCGTCGCCGCGCACACCAGCCGCACGTTGAACTTTTCCAGCTTGCCGATCAGCTGCAGCAGGCCCTTCTGCCCGGCCTTCGAGAGCTCCGAGATCTCGGAGAGGAAGAGCATGCCCTCGCGCGCCTCGTTGAGCGGCTCGAACGGATTCGTCGCGAGCCACTCGAGCTCCTCGGGCGCGACCCAGGGCGTGTTGGCGAGGTGCAGGTGCCGCGCGCAGACCTCGAAGCCGCAACCCGGCTCGCCGGTGAGCAGGACCGGCGTATGGAGCCGTCCCACCTGCTCCAGCCGCTGGCGCAGCTCCTGGATCACGCGCGCGCGGCCGAGGTTCGCAAGCGTGAGCCCGCTCTTCGGCAGCACGCGGCCGCCCGCGAGCGCCTTGCCGACGGTCGCGAGCAGCTTCGGCAGGCTGATCGGCTTCTCCAGGAAATCGAAGGCTCCGATGCGCGTCGCCTCCACCGCCGAATCGATCGTTCCGTGTCCCGACATCATCACCACCGGCATGGTGAGCAGGCCGCTGCCGGCCCACTCCTTGAGGAGCGTGATCCCGTCGGTATCGGGCATCCAGATGTCGAGCAGCACGAGGTCGGGCCGCATCTCCTTGCGGGCGGAGCGCGCGGTTTGCGCGTTCTCGGCCAGGCGCACGCCATAGCCCTCGTCGCGCAGGATCTCGAAGAGCAGCTCGCGGATGCCGACCTCGTCGTCCACCACCAGGATCTGGTTCGCCGACATGCCGGCGCCTAGGCCGCGGCCCTGGAGGGCAGGACGATGCTCACGGTGGCCCCGTGCGGCCTTACGTTCTCCACCAGGATGCGCCCGTGGTGCTCGTCGACGATCTTCTTCACGATGGCGAGGCCGAGGCCCGTTCCCTTCGGCTTGGTCGTGACGTAGGGCTCGAAGATCCGTCCCATGACGGTTTCGGCGATGCCGCTGCCGTTGTCGCGAACCGTGAGCAGCACGCCGCCGGTACCCATGGAGGTGGCGACGAGGATGCGCGGCGATTCGATGCCCGCGAGGGCGTCGATCGCGTTCTGGAAGAGGTTGTGCAGGACCTGGCGCAGCATGCCGGGATCGGCGTGCAGCTGCGGCAGGCCGTCGGCGAGCCGCGCCTCGATCGCCACACCCATCGCCTCGTAGAGGACGAGGACCTCGCGCACCAGGTCGTTCAGCACGATCGGCCGCGCATTCATCCGCGAGGCGTGCGCATACTGCGAGAAGTCGTCGACCATTCCCTTCAGCGCCGAGACGTGGCTCACGATCGTCCCGGTCGCGCGCCGGAGGATGTCCGCCTCCGCCGTGGGGAGCTTGTCCTGGAGCTTGTGCTGCAGCCGTTCGGCCGAAAGCTGGATCGGTGTGAGCGGGTTCTTGATCTCGTGGGCGAGCCGCCGGGCCACCTCGCCCCAGGCGGCGTCGCGCTGCGCCTGGATGAGGTGCGTGATGTCGTCGAACACGACCACGTATCCCGGCTCGCCGCGAGCGCCCAGGCGCGTGCCGCGCAGGAGGAGCGTGCGCGGCCCGTCCTGCCTCCGATACTCCATCTGCTCTTCCCACTGGCCGGTGCCGGTCGTCGCGAAATGGCGCAGCGCGATCTCGGCGAATGGCGCGACGGCCTGCACGTGCCGCGGCCAGTCCGAAAGCTTCAGTCCGTGGAAGGCGCCGGCGGGCACGGCGAGGATCTCGTTCGCCGCCGCGTTCATCGTCTTCACGTACATCCGTTCGTCGAACGTGAGCACGCCGGAGCTCAGGTTCGACAGGATGCTCTCGAGGTACGTCTTGGCGTTCTCGAGCTGTTGCTGGTTGCGCTCCATCACCTCGGTGGCGTCGGCGATCTGGCGCGTCATCGTGTTGAACGATTGCGTGAGCACGCCGAACTCGTCGCGGCTCTTCACCGGGTTGAGCTTCGAGTAGTCTCCCTTCGCGATGGCGCGCGTCGCCTCGGCGAGCGCGGAAAGCGGCGCCGAGAGGCGCTCGGAAAGGACGAACGCGAGCGCGATGGAGGAGAAGAGCGTGAGCAGCATCGCCAGCGTGAGCGTCAGCCCGAAGATCCTCTTGAGGCCGACGCGCGCGAACTGGAGCTCCTGGTAATCCTTGTATCCCGCCTCCACGATCTCGGCATCCTTCGCGATGGTCTCCGGGACGTGCTGGAGCACCTGCAGGACCCGCGTGTCGTCGGCGATCGTGAGCACGTTCACGGGCACGATCACGCGCAGGTACAACCCGCGGTCCGGGATCGCCTCGATGGAGGTCACCATCTGCTGAAGGCGCACCTGCCTCAGCACCGTCGGCGAGGGAATGTCCGGCAGCAAAGATATCGGCTCCACGCCCGATTGCGCGATCACGCGGCCGCGCGTGGTGAGGAGGGTCGCTTCCTCGACCGAATGCTGCTCGCGCAGGCGGTTGAGGGTGGTGGGATCGGTCGCCTGCGAGGTGGCGAGCGAATGCGCCATCGCATCCGCCTTCTGACTGAGGTCCTTCAGCGAGTTCTCGAGCGCGCTCCGCGCGAGGTTGATGCCGCCCTTGAGCGAATCGTCGATCTTCACGTCGAACCACGACTCGATCGAGCGCTGCAGGAACTGGAACGAGATCGCGTACACCAGCCCGCCGGGAATGAGCGCCATCAGGGTGAACACGGCCATCAGGCGCAGGGTGAGCTTCGAGCCGAACACGCGCTCGCGCAGCTTCCTGCGCAGCACGACCAGCTGGTAGACGATGAGCGCCATGAGGCCCAGCGCGAGGCCGCCACCGACGCCGAGCAGGAGGGGGTAGTTCTGCGCGAAGAGCGCGGTGTTCGACGACGCTTCCGACATGAGGTAGACCAGCGCGGCGCCGGTGACCACACACAGGAAGATCAGCGCCTTCATGGACTGATGGTCCAGCGATACCAGTCCGAATCCAGCGTCCAGTCGCGCGAGGCGATGGCGTTCAGCTGGAACGGCTTAGGCAGCTGGCCCGTATCCAGGCGCATGCGCACTGCCGCCTGGTAGGTGCCGTCCTTCTTCAGAGCGCCGCGGTCCGCGACATGCCATCCGCGAATTCTCGAGAGCACGCGCGTGACTTCCTCCATGCGCGTGAAGTTCTGGTAGACGTTGCCCACCGAGAGGCGATACTGGCGCAGCAACGGGGTGTAACTGATCTTGTAGGTCTGCGACACCTGCACCGGTTTTTCATCGAACCAGTACCAGCGCGGCCGCGACAGCTCGAACTCGACGACGAAATAGAGGGGTACGCCGCGGTTCACGGCCTCCTCGAGGCGCGGGCTGAATTGGACATCGAACTGCGCATCGAGCTGCCAGCCGTCGTCGGAGGGCTGGATCGACGCGCTGCGCACCTGGATGCCGTCGGACCACGCGGCGGGAACGATTCCGACGAGCAACGCGAGCACGGCCACGGCGCGCGCCGTGAACGGCGCGAGACCTTGAAGACTCGTCGAAAGGAAACGTCGCAAGCTCATCGAATCACCTGGTTGCCACCGCGGTCGTCGCAACGCGCGTGCTAGGCATTTCCACAACACCTGTGGCAAGTTCGAGACACTCCGGCAGCCGAAGCCAATTTACCACCATTCTCAAGGACTTGCCAGCATCGGCTCGCGCCGGGCGGCCCTCAAGAGGCGAGTTTAATCAATGGCTTACGTCAAGGAGTTCGCTTTTCGGGCGAAGCGATGGCCGCGGAGCCGAGGATTCGTCCCGGCGGGAGGGCATATCCCTGCAGAAATGCCGCCACGGGGAGACGCTTTCCGCCAGCCCGCTGCACCACGGTCAGCCGAAGAGCGCCCTCGCCGCAGGAGACCACGATCCCGGCGCGGCCGGCTTCGAGGACGGTTCCGGGCGCTCCGTGGCCCGCAGTCGGCTCGGCCTCCCAGACCTTGAGCGGATCGCCGTCGACGCGGGTCTCGGCGCCGGGCGACGGGTTGAATGCCCGGATCTGGCGGCCGATCTCGACGCTGCTGCGCCTCCAGTCGATGCGGGCTTCCGCCTTGTCGACCTTGGATGCGTAGGTGGCAAGGGGCGCGTCCTGCGGATGGGGATCGAGGCGATCGAGGGATGCGAGCGCATCGACGATGCAGCTCGCGCCCAGCGCCGCCAGGGTGTCGGTGAGGGAGCCCGTGGTATCGCGCGCGCCGATCTCGACCGCGCGCTGCAGCAGCACGGCGCCGGTGTCGAGCCCTTCGTCCATGCGCATGATGCTGATGCCGGTGCGCGTATCCCCCGCGAGGATCGCGCGCTGGATGGGTGCGGCACCGCGCCAGCGAGGAAGGAGCGAAGCGTGGATGTTGAGGCAGCCGTGGGCGGGCACCTCGAGCACCTCCGGCGGAAGGATCATCCCGAAGGCCGCTACCACCATGACGTCGGGCGAGGCGCGCCGGATCGCGGCATGGGTGTCCGCGGACTTGAGGGAGGTGGGCTTGAGCACGTCGAGCCGGAGACGCTCGGCGCTCTGCGCGACCTCGCTTTGCACGAGCCGCAGGCCGCGGCCGGCCGCCCGGTCCGGGCGGGTGAGGACGAGGGGAATCGCATGGCCCTCGGCGGCAATCGCCTCGAGGGCCCGCGCGGCGAACGCGGGCGTACCCGCGAATGCGACGCGCAGGCGGTGCGGCTTCGTCAGGCCGCCTTCCGCTGGCGTTTCTTGAGCTTCGCCCGAACGCGGTTCTGCTTGAGCTCGGAGAGCAGCTCGACGAAGACGCGCCCCTGCAGGTGGTCCATCTCGTGCTGGATGCAGGTGGCGAGCATCCCCGAAGCGTTCAGGGTAAAGCGGGAGCCGTTACGGTCGAGCGCGGTCACGGTGACGCTTTCCGCGCGCTCCACGTTGTCGTAGATGCCGGGAACCGAGAGGCAGCCCTCCTGATTCACGGCGAGTCCCTCGCGCCGCGTGATCTCGGGATTGATGAAGACCCGAAGATCGCTGTGATCCTCGCTCGTGTCGATGACGATGACCTGCTTGTGGACGTCCACCTGGGTGCCGGCGAGGCCGACTCCCGGGGCGGCATACATGGTCTCCGCCATGTCGTCGATCAGCGTGCGGGTCGCCGCGTCGATCTTCTCGACGCGCTCGGCGGGCTTGTTCAGGCGCGGGTCGGGGTATTGGAGGATCTCGAGAATCGCCATAAAAGCTTGCTAATTGAAGAAATTATGTGCAGAATTTACCGCACTACTTGAAAAAGGGGCCGTAACCCTTTTTCTGAATATGGGTCCCGAGCTCCATATCCACAAGTGAGTGCCGCCATGCGAAAGGCAATTATATCTTTAGTCGCGGCCCTGGCCAGTTTGGTTCCGGTCTGCGTCCTGGCCGCGGCGACCGAGCAGCATGTCACGCAAGCCGACCTCCAGGCGGACGCGCCGACCGACTATACGGTCGTCAAGGGCGACACGCTTTGGGGAATCTCGGCCCGTTTCCTGAAAGATCCATGGAAATGGCCGCAGGTCTGGCAAATGAACCGCGAGGAGATCAAGGACCCGCACTGGATCTATCCGGGCGACCTCATCCATCTCGACCGCAGCGGAGCCTACCCGCACCTTTCGCTGCAGGCCGGCGGCGCTGCCGCGGCGGCCGCCAACGTGGTGAAGCTGGAGCCGCGCGTGCGCGTCGAATCGCTCCGCGCAGCGATCCCGAGCATTCCGGGGTCGGCAATCGGCCCCTTCCTCACGCAGCCCCTCGTGGTCGAGGAGGACGGGCTGGATACGGCGCCGCGCATCGTGGCGACGGAGGAGGGGCGCGTTGCGGTGAGCGCCGGCGAGACGGCCTACGCCGATCGCATCGGCACGGACGCCGGCGTGAATTGGCAGGTCTTCCGTCCCGGCGTTCCGCTGCGCGATCCCGAAACCGGGGAAATCCTCGGCTATGAGGCGAAGTATCTCGGCGACGCGCGAGTGCGCCGCTTCGGCAACCCGACGACGCTGCAGATCACCAAGTCGACGGAAGAAATCTCGCCCGGCGACCGGCTGATCCCCGCCCGCGAGAGCAGCTTCCCGAACTACGTGCCGCATGCGCCCGACAAGATGATCCAGGGCGCGATCATGTCGGTGGAAGGCGGCGTTGCGGAGATCGGCCAATACCAGGTGGTGACCCTGAATCGCGGCATCCGCGACGGCCTCGAGGTCGGCCATGTGCTCGCGAGCTACCATCGCGGCGCGCTCATCACCGACGGTCATGACACGAGCGGGTTCTTCGATACCGGCAACTGGTTCAAGGGGGTCGAAGTCAAGCCTGTGTATATCGTCCCCCCCGCCGAAGTCGAGGACACGGCGCATGCGAAGGCCGGCGCGACGCTGCAAGGCGGTCCGATCAAGCTTCCCGACGAGCGCAACGGGCTCCTCTTCGTGTTCCGGGTCTTCAACAAGATGTCGTACGCCATGGTGATGAAGGCGACCCGGCCGATCTACGTCGGCGACATCGTCCGCACGCCCTGAGCGGCTGTCTTCGCCTGCCACAAGGGGGCTCGACGCCCCCTTTTCTTTTGTCGGCCGTCGGCGCGCCGGCGCGCTTCGCCGTTTAACCGGAACCGTCCCCACACCCGTTGCCGTGGACTCGAATCGTTGCCCGCCCGATCAGACCCTCGCGTGGTTGCGTGTATCGCTCATCCGGGGCCTGCATCCGCGAACGCTGCGTGCCCTGCTCGACTGGGCCGGTACGCCGCTCGCACTGCTCGACACGCCACCGGGCGAAGTCCGCCGGGTGGCCGGCGACGAGATCGCCGATGCGCTTGCCCGCGGCCCGGACCGCAAGCTGGTCGAAGCCGCATTGCGCTGGGTCGAGGATGAGGATCATCACATCCTGTGCGTTGCGGACCCGGCTTATCCGCCCGCCTTGCTGCAGCTCCATGCGCCGCCGCCGGTCCTCTACGCGAGGGGCAGGCTCGAGGTGCTTGCCGCGCCCGCATTCGCGATCGTCGGCAGCCGCAACGCGACCGCGCAAGGCCTGCGCGACGCGGAAAGCTTCGCGAAGGCGATCTCGCGCGCGGGCCTCGCCATCGTGAGCGGTCTCGCGGTGGGAATCGACGCCGCGGCGCATCGCGGGGGCCTCGCCGAGGCCGGGTCCAGCATTGCAATTCTCGGCAACGGACCCGATATCGTCTATCCGGCCGGCAACCGCGCGCTCGCCTCGGCCCTTGCTGCCGGCGGCTGCCTGCTGTCCGAGTTTGCGCTGGGCGCCCCGCCGCTCGCGAGGAACTTCCCGAGGCGCAATCGGCTCATCAGTGGACTGTCGAAGGGGATACTCGTCGTGGAGGCCGGGAATCCGAGCGGCTCGCTCACCACCGCGCAGCTCGCGATCGAGCAGGGACGGGACGTCTTCGCGATTCCCGGCTCCATCCACTCGCCGCTCTCCAAGGGATGCCATCGATTGATTCAGGAGGGAGCAAAGCTCGTGCAGAACGCGGATGACGTGCTCGCCGAGCTCGGCTGGCGTGGGAGCGAACGGCAGGACGGCGGCCGGGCGCCCCACGCGCGGGCGAGCGATCCGGTGCTCGAAGCGCTCGGTTTCGCGAGCGCCACACTCGATCAGCTTGCGGCGCGCACCGGCCTGGACGCTGCGAGCCTCGCGGCCCGCATGTCGATGCTCGAGCTGCAGGGACAGGTCGTCGCGCTCGCCGGCGGGACGTTCCAGGCGCTGACGGCGCAGTGACAATGGGCGGGAAGCGCGCAACCCGCGTTATAGAATAAATGCATCCCCCACGAAAGATTCCATGGCTTTGAACCTGCTCATCGTCGAGTCGCCGTCGAAGGCGAAGACGCTCAAGAAATATCTCGGCAAGGATTTCGAGATCCTCGCGTCCTATGGGCACGTACGCGATCTCGTGCCGAAGACCGGCGCCGTGGATCCGGAAGACAACTTCCGGATGAAATACGAGCTCATCGATCGCAACACCAAGCATGTGGACGCCATCGCCAGGGCGGTGAAGGATGCCGATAACGTGCTGCTCGCAACCGACCCGGACCGCGAAGGGGAGGCGATCGCGTGGCACCTTTCGGAGATCCTCAAGGGGCGCCGCGCGCTGAAGGACAAGAAGGTGAAGCGCGTCGTCTTCTACGAGATCACCGAGGGCGCGGTCAAGGAAGCCGTGAAGCATCCGCGCGCCATCTCCATGGACCTCGTGAACGCGCAGCAGGCCCGCCGCGCGCTCGACTACCTCGTGGGCTTCAACCTCTCGCCGCTCCTTTGGAAGAAGATCCGCCGCGGGCTGTCCGCCGGCCGGGTGCAGAGCCCCGCCTTGCGCCTGATCGTCGAGCGCGAGCAGGAGATCGAGCGGTTCAAGAGCCAGGAGTACTGGACGCTGCATTTCGATGCACAGAAGGATCGCATCGCGTTCACCGCGCGCCTCACGCATTTCAAGGGGGAGAAGCTCGAGCAGTTCGCGGTGCCGAGCGCCGAGCGCGAGCAGCAGATCCGCGCCTTCCTCGAGGAGCACGGCAAGGGCACGGCGAAGGTCGTCGAGATCGAACGAAAGCACAGGCTGCGCTCGCCGGCCGCCCCTTTCACCACCTCGACGCTGCAGCAGGAGGCCGTGAGGAAGCTCGGCTTCTCGACCGACCGCGCGATGAAGGTCGCGCAAAGCCTCTACGAGGGCGTCGCCGTGGGCAAGGTCGTCACCGGCCTCATCACCTACATGCGCACCGATTCGGTCACGCTCTCGAAGGAGGCGGTCGCCGAGATGCGCGGCTATATCACGAAGAATTTCGGCGCGGACTACCTGCCGAAGACCCCCGTCGAGTACCGCAGCACCGCGAAAAACGCGCAGGAGGCGCACGAGGCGATCCGCCCGACCTCCGTCGCCCGCTCCCCGGATTCGGTCGCGCCGTACCTGAACGACGAGCAGCGCAAGCTCTACGAGATGATCTGGAAGCGCGCGATCGCTTCGCAGATGACGCCGGCGAAGTTCGACACCGTCGCGGTCGATTTCTCCGTCGGCGGCTCCGGCAACATGTTCCGCGCCACGGGGCAGACCATGATCTTCCCGGGCTTCTACGCCGTCTACCACGAGGACCAGGACGACGCGGTCGAGGAGGAGGAAAAGCGCCTCCCCGCATTCGAGAGGAACGAGGACGTGAGGATCGACCGCCTCTACGGCGAGCAGCACTTCACGCAGCCTCCGCCCCGATACTCGGAGGCGAGCCTGGTGAAGACGCTCGAGCAGTACGGCATCGGCCGCCCGTCGACCTATGCCTCGATCATCTCGACCCTGGTCAATCGCGAGTACGTGATCCTCGACAAGAAGCGATTCGTTCCCACGGACGTGGGCCGCGTCGTCAACAAATTCCTCACCGAGCACTTCGCGCACTGGGTCGACTACGACTTCACCGCCAAGCTCGAGGACGAGCTCGACGACATCTCCAACGGCAAGGAGGAGTGGCTGCCGGTGCTCGAGAAATTCTGGAAGGATTTCTCGGCGCAGATCGGGCTCAAGGAATCGGTTTCGCGCAAGGAAGTGACGCAGGAGCAGCTCGAGGAGATGTGCCCGAAGTGCGGCAAGCATCACCTCGCGATCCGCCTCGGACGCCGCGGCCGCTTCATCGGCTGCGCCGGCTATCCGGATTGCGACTACACGCGCAACCTCGACGGCGCCGAGGGCGGCGAGAACGCGAAGCGTGAGCTGGGCCCCCAGGCCGAGAGCGGGAAGACCGTGTACCTGATGCACGGCCCCTACGGCCCGTACGTCCAGCTCGGGGAGCCGGAAGGCGATCAGAAGCCCAAGCGCGTCTCCGTGCCGAAAAACATCGCCCCGGAATCGGTCACGCTGGAGACGGCCGTCAAGCTCCTCGCGCTGCCGCGCGACCTCGGCGGCCACCCGGAAACGGCCAAGAAAGTGAACGCCGCGATCGGCCGTTTCGGCCCGTACGTGAGCCACGACGGCAACTTCAAGTCCATCCCCAAGGACGAAAGCGTGTTCGACATCACGCTGGAACGGGCGGTCGCGCTCCTCAAGGAGCCGAAGTCGTTCAACGCGCGGGGCGCCCTGAAAGTCCTCGGCAAGCATCCCGGGGACGACCAGCCCGTCGCGCTTTATTCGGGCCGATACGGCCCGTACGTGAAGCACGGCAAGGTGAACGCGACGCTGCCCGACAAGGACATGATTTCCACGATCACGCTCGAGGAGGCGGTCGAGTTGCTGCGGGCCAAGGCCGGCAAGGGGAAGGTGAGGCCGGCCGCGCCCAAGGCGGCGAAGGCGACCAAGGCGAAGGCGCCCAAGGCGGCGAGGGCGACCAAGGCGAAGGCACCCAAGGCGCGCGCCTAGCGGCGGCCACTGCGCCGTCAGGCATCCAGCTTCGTCACCGGGGAGGACTCGGCGGCGCGGTATTCGGACTGCGCCGCCTCGGCGCCGTGATCGCGTCCGTCCACCGTCATGCGCATGTGTCCGTTTTGCAGGTGCAGGCGCAGGCCTCGATGCCGGACGAGGTAGACGATCCCGAGCAGCGCGGCGAGGAACCCCGATGACGCGCCGACGGCGATCGACCAGCGCGGGCCATACCGGTCCGCGACCCACCCCAGCAGCGGCGCTCCGATCGGCGTGCAGCCGAGCGCGATGCCGAGGTAGATCGCCATCACGCGCCCGCGCATCACCGGCTCCGTCCACAACTGCACCGTGCTGTTCGCGGTGGTGTTGAAAGTCTGCGCGGACCAGCCGACGACAATGAGCGCGAGCCCGAACAGGATGTAGGTCGGCATGAGGGCCGCGACGGTGAGCCCGACGCCGAAGGTCGCGCTTCCCGCGAGGAGGAAGGTGACGCGTGGACGCTCGCGGCGCGCCGCGAACAGCGCGCCCGTCACCGAGCCGATCGCGAGCATCGAGCTGAGCAGGCCGAACTCCCCGGAACCGGCGTGGAACGCCGTCACCGCCATCGTGGAAACGAAGATGGGAAAGTTGATCCCGAAAGTCATGATGAGGAAGAGCATTCCGAGCACCGTCAGCAGATCCGGGCGACTGCGCACGTAGCGGAAGCCTTCGATGAAGCTTCCGGGCTTGCGCACCGCCCGCTCCTTGCGATGCAGCTCGTAGAACTCGCAGCTGGGCGAGCGCCGCGATCACCGCCACGAACGACGCCGCGTTGATGAGGAACACCCAGCCCGTCCCGATCCCCGCGATGAGCAGGCCTGCGAGCGCGGGACCGATCATGCGTGCCGCGTTGAAAGAGGTCGAGTTGAGGGCGACGGCATTCGAAAGCAGCGAATCCGAGACCAGCTCCGCGACGAAGGTCTGGCGCGCCGGCGCGTCGAATGCGGTGACGCATCCCAGCAGCAGCGCGAAGACGTACACGTGCCAGAGCTCGACGAGGCCGGTCACCGTGAGAAGCCCCAGCACCAACGCGAGGATGCCCTGCGCGGATTGGGTCGCGAGCAGCAGCTTGCGGCGATCGAAATGATCCGCGGCGAAACCGGTGAAGGGCAGGAGCAGCAGCGCGGGCCCGAACTGCAGCGCCATGACGATGCCGACGGCCGTGGCGTTGTGCGGCGTGAGCTCGGCGAGGACGATCCAGTCCTGTGCCGTGCGCTGCATCCACGTGCCGACGTTCGACACGAAGGCGCCGCTCGCGTACAGGCGATAGTTGCGGCCCTGCAGCGAGCGGAAGGTGCCGGTCAGCACCGGGGCGGAAGAAGGTCGGCCATCGGTGCTGCGACCGGAATCACACGTCCAGGTTCGTGACGCCCAGCGCGTTGTTCTCGATGAACTGGCGGCGCGGCTCCACCTCGTCGCCCATGAGCGTGGAGAAGATCTCGCCGGCGGTGATCGCGTCCTCGATCTGGACCTTGAGAAGCACGCGCTTCTGCGGATCCATCGTCGTCTCCCAGAGTTGCTCCGGGTTCATCTCACCCAGGCCCTTGTAGCGCTGGATCGCCATTCCGCCCTTCGCCTCCGAAAGCAGCCAATCGAGGCCTTCCTTGAAGCTGTGAATGGAACGGGCGGTTTCTCCGCGCTTCACCTGCGCCTCGCCGCCGATGAGACCCGCAAGGGTCTGCGCGGTCTTCACGATCTGCGCGTAATCGCCACTTCTAGGAACGCGTGGTCGATGACGGTCTCCACCTTGTTGCCGTGGACGAACTTCTCCAGGCGCAGGCGCCAGCCGTCGGAGGTGGGGTCGCGCTCGATGTGCGCCTTCGGCGCATGCGCAGAAAGCAGCTCGTGCAGGCGCTTCGCGGCATCCTGCGCGCCCTCCTGGTCCGCCGAGCGAGATCTTCGGCATGCCGAGCATCGCGCGCAGCACGCCGGAATCCATCGCGACGACAGCGCTCGATCACCGCCTCGGTGACCAGGTATTCGGAAGCGATCCTCTCGAGCGCCTCGCCGGCGAGCGGCGCCGCGCCCGGCCGCCGGGAACGAGCGCCGCGCCGTGCAGCGCGCGCAGCTGGTGCTCTTGAGCTCGTGCTCGTCCTTGAGGTAGCGCTCCTCCTTGCCGCTCTTCACCTTGTAGAGCGGCGGCTGGGCGATGTAGATGTGCCCCCTTCGACCAGCTCCGGCATCTGGCGGTAGAAGAACGTGAGCAGCAGCGTGCGGATATGCGCGCCGTCCACGTCGGCGTCGGTCATGATGATGACGCGGTGGTAGCGCAGCTTCTCGATGTTGAATCTCCTTGCCGATGCCCGCGCCGAGCGCGGTGATGAGCGTCGCGATTTCCTGCGAGGTGATGATCTTGTCGAAGCGCGCCTGCTCGACGTTGAGGATCTTGCCCTTGAGCGGCAGGATCGCCTGGAACTTGCGGTCGCGCCCCTGCTTGGCGGAGCCGCCGGCGGAGTCGCCCTCCACGAGATAGAGCTCGCACTGGAAGGGATCGCGCTCCTGGCAATCGGCGAGCTTGCCCGGGCAACCCGCCGCCGTCCAGCACGCCCTTGCGGCGGGTGAGCTCGCGCGCCTTGCGCGCCGCCTCCCGCGCCCGCGCAGCCTCCACGATCTTCGTGCAGATGATCTTCGCGTCCGCCGGCTTCTCCATCAGGAAATCCGCGAGCTTCTCGACGACGACTTCCTGCACCACCGGTTGCACTTCGGAGGAGACCAGCTTGTCCTTGGTCTGCGCCGAGAACTTCGGCTCCGGCACCTTCACCGAAAGCACGCAGGTGAGGCCTTCGCGCATGTCGTCGCCGGTGGTCTCGACCTTCGCCTTCTTGGCGATCTCTTCCTTCTCGATGTAGTTGTTGATCATGCGCGTCATCGCGGTGCGAAGCCCGGTGAGATGCGTGCCGCCGTCGCGCTGCGGGATGTTGTTGGTGAAGACACTGGACCGACTCGCCATACGAGTCGTTCCACTGCATCGCCATCTCCACCGTGATGCCTTCCTTCTCGCCGATCGCGTGGAATATGTTGTTGTGCAGGACCGTCTTCGAGCGGTTCATGTACTCGACGAATGCCCTCACGCCGCCGGTGTGGGCGAAGTTCTCGCCCTTGCCCGCGCGCTGGTCGATCAGCTCGATCTTCACGCCATCGTTGAGGAACGAGAGCTCGCGCAGGCGCTTCGCGAGGATCTCGTAGTGGAACTCGACGTTGCCGAAGGTGACCTTCGAGGCGAGGAAATGGACTTCGGTCCCGCGGCGGTCCGTAGCGCCCGTGACCTCGAGGGGCTTCACCGCCACTCCATCGTGGAATTCCATGAAGTACGAGTGGCCGTCGCGCCAGATGCGAAGCTTGAGCCACTCCGAGAGCGCGTTCACCACCGAGACGCCGACACCGTGCAGGCCCCCGGAGACCTTGTAGGAGTTCTGGTCGAACTTGCCCCCGGCATGCAGCTCCGTCATCACGATCTGCGCCGCGGAGCGCTTGAGGTCGTCGTCCTCCTTGATGTCGGTCGGGATCCCGCGGCCGTTGTCCACCACCGAGATGGAGTTATCGGTGTGGATGATCACCTTGATGTCGTCGCAATGCCCGGCGAGCGCCTCGTCGATCGCGTTGTCGACGACCTCGAACACCATGTGATGCAGGCCGGTGCCGTCGGAAGTGTCCCCGATGTACATGCCGGGGCGCTTGCGCACGGCGTCGAGCCCCTTGAGGATCTTGATGCTGCTGGAATCGTATTCGGCCGTCGCGCGGCCGTTCGGATGGGTCACTTCGGGTAGGGTTGCCATTGAGTTCCTGGGTTCGGGTGCGTCCTTGCGCCGTTCAGATGCGCATCGGCATCACGACGTACTGGAAATCGTCGCGGCCGGGAATCTGCACGAGGGCGCTCGAGTTGGAGTCGCCCATCGCGACCGTCACGTCGGGGGAATCGACGTGGTTCAGGACGTCGAGGAGGTAGGAGATGTTGAATCCGATGTCCAGCGGATCGCCATCGTATTCGACGGCGAGCCCTTCTTCCGCCTCCTCCTGCTCGTTGTTCGTGCAGATGATCGACAGCGAGTCCTTGGTGAAGACGAGCCGCACGCCGCGGATCTTCTCGCTCGACAGGATCGCCGCGCGGTTGAGCGACTGCGCGAGCAGCGCTCGATCGAGCGTGACGCGATTCTTGTGCGTGGTCGGGATCACCTTCTGGTAATCCGGAAACTTGCCTTCGACGATCTTGGAGACGATCTCGATCGCGCCGAAGCTGAAGCGGACCTGGTTCGAGCCGATCGCGAGCGATACCGGGTCTTCGGTATCGCCCAGCAGCTTGATCAACTCGAGCACGGTCTTGCGCGGGAGGATCGCCTCCACCGATCCGTGGTCCCCTCCCAGGGATCGGCTCGCGAACGACAGGCGGTGCCCGTCGGTCGCCACCACGCGCAGCATGTCCTTGTCCACCGAGAACAAGACGCCGTTGAGGTAGTACCGGATGTCCTGCACCGCCATCGCGAATTGCACCAGCCTCAACGCATCCTTCAGCGCTTTCTGGGGAAGGGTGAGGGTCTTCGAGGCGTCCTTCGCCTCGACCATGCGGGGGAAATCGGCCGCCGGCAGCGTCTGCAGATTGAAGCGGCTCTTGCCCGCGCGCACCACCATGCGGTTTTCCTTCGACTCGATGGACACCTCGGCGTCCTCGGGAAGGGAGCGCAGGATGTCGTAGAGCTTGCGCGCACCGACGGTGATCGCGCCCTCGGCGTTGCCTTCGAGATCCGCCTTCGACGTGATCTGGACTTCCAGGTCCGTGGCGAGGAACTCGAGCTCGTGGCCCGACGCGGTTACAAGTACGTTGGAGAGGATGGGCAGCGTATGCCGGCGCTCGACGATGCCGGTGACCTGCTGCAACGGGCCCAACACCTTGTCGTTGGTGGTCTTGATTTTCAGCATGATGTTATGAAAAGAAAGACAGTTGACAGCTAATAGGAGGGGGCCCGGAGCGGGATAACTCCAGAATCGGCAAAGGGATCAACGGCTTGACCTCAGAATACATGGGGGCGCTTTGTCGGGTTTCCACCCAGTGCCTGTGGATAATCCGGAGCGCCGGCCTACAGGCCGAAACGATCCACAGGTTCTCCCGGCGCTTTGCATGGCTCATCCGAGGAGGATCTGCTGGAGCTGCGCATAGTCGCGCGCGAATTCCGGATCGGTCTCGCGCAGCTCCTGCGTCTTGCGGCAGGCGTGGAGCACCGTGGTATGGTCGCGGCCGCCGAAGGCTTCGCCGATTTCCGGCAGGCTCTGCTGCGTGAGCTCCTTCGCCAGCGCCATCGCGACCTGCCGCGGGCGGGCCACCGAGCGGAAGCGCTTCTTGGAGTACATCTCCGAGACCTTGATCTTGAAGTAGTCGGCCACGGTCTTCTGGATGTTCTCGATCGAGACCTGGCGGTTGAGGACCGCGAGCAGGTCCTTGAGGGCCTCGCGCGCCGTCGTGACGTTCACCGCGGCATTGTTGAAGCGCGCATAGGCGAGCACCCGCTTGAGCGCGCCCTCGAGCTCGCGCACGTTGGAACGGATGTGCTTCGCGATGAAGAAGGCGACGTTCTCGTCGACGCGCACGCCGTCGTTCTCCGCCTTCTTGAGGAGGATCGCGACCCGCATCTCGAGCTCCGGCGGCTCGACGGCCACGGTGAGGCCCCAGCCGAAGCGCGAGATGAGCCGCTCCTCGATCCCGGTCATCTCCTTCGGGAAGCAATCGCTCGTGATGGCCACCTGCTTGTGGGCCTCGAACAGCGCGTTGAACGTGTAGAAAAACTCCTCCTGTGAACGCGACTTGCCCACGAAGAACTGGACGTCGTCGATCAGGAAGAGGTCGAGGGAACGGTAATAGCGCTTGAGCGAATCGAAGCTCTTGTGCTGGTAGGCCCGCACCACGTCCGCGACGAACTGCTCGGCATGGATGTAGCGCACTTTCGCCTTGGGATTGCGCTTGAGCACCTCGATGCCGATCGCCTGGAGGAGGTGCGTCTTGCCGAGGCCGGTCCCGCCGTAGATGAAGAGCGGGTTGTACGCGGTACCGGGGTTCTCGGCGACCTGGATGGCCGCGGCGCGCGCGATCTGGTTCGCCTTGCCGTTCACGAAATTGGCGAAGGTGAATCCCGGATTGAGGCGGTGCTCCTCGCGGTTGCCGCGGTCCTGGGCGGGCGGCACGGGCATCGGCTCGGGAACCACGATCTCCGTTTCCGCCGGGCGCTCCTCGAGCACGAGATTCACGCTGAGGCGGCTTCCGGCCACGCGTTCGATGCGCGATTCGATGCGGGAAAGGAGGTTCGCGCGCACCCAGCGAAGCACGTGGTGGTTCGGCGCCACGAGGACCAGCTGGTCGTCATGCCGCTCGGCACGCAGTGGGCGAATCCACGTATCGAACTGCTGCGCCGGAAGCTCCTTCTTGAGCTCGGCGGCGAGCGATGGCCAAAGCGAATCCATGGGCAGGAACGGTCTGGAAGGAAGCGAAAGGATTGCGGAGGGGGGCAATGCGAAATTTTATCTGGATCGGGCTGTGTTATCCACAGCCCCGGGGGATCCGGAAAGCTTCGGTAGTGTCTCACCCAATCGCCGCCAGCGCCGGCATCGGCTATAATTTCGGGCTTTTCGCCATCCGCATAACGAACGAGCCAAGGGCATCGCCATGAAACGGACTTTCCAGCCGTCCACCACGCATCGGAAGAAGACGCACGGTTTCCGTGTGCGCATGAAGACGGCGAGCGGTCGCGCGGTGATCAACGCGCGCCGAGCCAAGGGCCGCAAGCGCGTCGCGGTCTGAGGGCGCGATGCCGCCGCGCCATCGTGCGCAGGCGCTTTCGCGGCGCCACCGCTTTACCTCTCAGGGTTCCTTCGGTCCGATCCTTCGCGGCGGGCAGAGGGTTCGCGGCGAGAACCTCGTGGTGCATGCGCTTGCTGCGCCAGCGGGTGTCTCCCGGCTCGGCGTCGCGCTGGCGCGACGGCTCGTGCCGCTCGCCGTCGAACGCAATCGCGTGAAGCGGATCGTACGCGAAGTCTTCCGCCGGCATGGAGTGAAGGACGTTTCTCGCGATTGCGTCGTGGGGCTGCGCGGCAGGGTCGATTCGATTTCCGGACGCCAGCTCGCGCGCGAACTGACGGCGTTGTTCGACCAATTGCAGCAGGCAGGGCGCCGATGATCGCGCGTGTGCTGATTGGCCTGGTCGGGGCCTATCGCTACCTGTTGAGCCCGTGGTGGGGCGCTCGGTGCCGCTTCTCGCCGACCTGCTCGCAGTACGCGATCGAGGCGCTGCAACGCCATGGGGCGTGGAAGGGATCGGTGCTCGCGCTCCGCAGGATCTTGCGCTGCCATCCGTGGCGCGCCGGTGGATTCGACCCGGTTCCCTGAATCGTCCCGGAATCATGATGGATACCCAACGCGTCATCGCGCTAATCGTTTTTTCCTTGTCGGCGCTTCTGTTGTGGGAGGCCTGGCAGAAGCACAATGCGCCGGCTCCCGTACCGCATGCGGCCATGACGGCGGGAACCAGCGCGCCTTCCACGGTGCCGAATGTCCCTGGGACCTCCGGCGTCCCTGCGACTACGGGCGCGCCCGTTTCTGCGCCCGGCGCGGCCGCGTCGCCGGCCCCTCCCGTCGCGCAATCGGCCGCTCCCGCGATGCCCCCGATTCGCGTCACCACGGACCTGCTCGATGTCGAGATCGATCCCGTGGGCGGCGACATCCGCCGGCTCACGCTGCGGCAGGTGCACGCCTCGCAGGACCGGACGAAGCCGCTCACGCTGCTCGAGCCGGACCCGCAGCATTTCTTCGTCACCGAATCCGGCCTCCTCGGCGACGACCTTCCCAACCACAACACCGTCTACCAAGCCGAGCAACGCTCCTACCGGCTCGCGCCCGGGCAGGACTCGATCGAAGTCCGGCTGCGCGCGCGCGATGCCAGTGGCGACGAGGTCGTGAAGCGCTACGTGTTCCATCGCGGGAAGTATCTTTTCGATCTCGCCTACGACGTCACGAACGGCAGCGGAAAGCCGCTCCAGCCGTTCGCCTACTACCAGTTCCTGCGCGACGGCAATCCGCCGAGCCAGGATGCGGCGCAGACCAGGCACTTCGGCGGCGTCACGACGTTCACCGGCCCTGCGGTGTACACCACGGAATCGAAGTACGAGAAGATCCAGTTCAAGGACATCGACAAGGGCAAGATGCCCGAGCCGCGCAAGGCGAAGGACGGCTGGATCGCCATCGTGCAGCACTACTTCGTCTCCGCGTGGATCCCGAAGAACGGGCAGGAGCGCGAGTACTTCACCAAGAGGGTCGGCGACAACCGCTATACGACCGGAGTCGTCGTGCCGATGGGAACCATCGCGCCGGGCGCGACGGGCAGCGTGGACGTGTCGTCGTACATCGGGCCGCAGGAAAAGGATCGTCTCGCCGCGACCGCCCCGGGAATGGATCTCGTCGTCGACTACGGCTGGCTGAAGGTGCTGGCCGTGCCGATCTTCTGGATCCTGAAGACCATCCATGGCTTCGTTCACAACTGGGGATGGTCGATCATCCTGCTCACCATCCTCATCAAGCTCACCTTCTATCCCCTGAACGCCAAGGCCGGCCGGTCGATGGCGCAGATGAAGGTGCTCGCGCCGAAGATGGAGAAGCTGAAGCAGCTCTACGGGGACGATCGCCAGAAGCTCAACCAGGCGATGATGGAGCTCTACCGCACCGAGAAGATCAACCCGCTCGGCGGTTGCCTGCCGATCGTGGTGCAGATCCCGGTCTTCATCTCGCTCTACTGGGTGCTGCTGGGATCGATCGAGCTGCGCCACGCGCCCTGGCTCGGCTGGATCCACGATCTGTCCGCGCCCGACCCGTATTTCGTGCTGCCGATCGTCTACGCGGCGTCCATGTTCCTGCAGACGCGCATCAATCCGCAGCCGGCCGATCCGGTGCAGGCGAAGGTGATGATGATCATGCCGATCATGTTCAGCGTCTTCTTCCTGTTCTTCCCATCGGGCCTCGTGCTGTACTGGGTCTGTCAGAACCTGCTGTCGATCGTGCAGCAGTGGCACATCAACCGAACCCTCGCCGCGGAAGCGAAGGCGAAAGCCCGGCGCTGATCGCGGAAGAATCGATCGCCGCGGTCTCGACTCCGCCGGGACGCGGCGGCATCGGCGTGGTCCGCATCTCCGGCCGCGGCGTGCGCGAGATCGCGCGGGCCGTCGTCGGGCGCTTGCCGGAGCCGCGCCAGGCGACGTTGTGCGACTTCCGCACGGAGTCGGGCGAGCTCATCGACCGCGGGATCGTGCTCTTCTTTCCCTCCCCGCACTCGTACACCGGCGAGGACGTGGTCGAGCTGCAGGGCCACGGCGGCCCGCTCGTGATGCAGCAGCTCCTCGGTCGATGCGTGCGTGCCGGGGCACGCATCGCGGAGCCGGGCGAGTTCACCAGGCGCGCGTTCCTGAACGGTCGCGTCGACCTGGCGCAGGCCGAGAGCGTGGCCGACCTCATCGACGCGCAGAGCGAAGAAGCCGCGCGCAGCGCCGCGCGCTCGCTCTCGGGTGAGTTCTCGCGGCGCGTGTCGGCAATCGCCGACGGCATGCTCGAGCTGCGTATGCACGTGGAGGCGTGCATCGACTTCCCCGAGGAGGAAATCGACGCCGCGGACCGTCGAGCGGCGGAGCGCAAGCGCGCCGCACTGTCCCGCGAGCTCGAATCCCTTCTCGCGGTGGCGCGCCAGGGCTCGGTGCTGCGGGAGGGCCTCACGGTCGTGCTCGTCGGACGGCCGAACGTGGGCAAGTCCAGCCTGCTCAATCGGCTGGCCGGAGAGGACCTCGCGATCGTCACGCCGGTCCCGGGCACCACGCGCGACTGCGTGCGCGCCACCATTGCGATCCAGGGCGTCCCCATCCATCTGGTCGATACGGCGGGGCTGCGCGAGACCGACGATCCCGTAGAGCGCATCGGCGTGGAGCGGACCTGGCGCGCCATCGAATCGGCCGGCGCCGCGTTGGTCATCGAATCGGCCGTCGACCCGCAGCACCCGGACGAAGCGGTGCTGAAGCGCCTGCCTTCCGGGCAGCCGCGTGCATGCGTGGTGAACAAGATCGACCTCCCGCACGGATCGGTCGAGCGCAGCGCGTCCGGGGGAGCGCACCTTCGCGTTTCCGCAAAGACGGGCGAAGGCATCGACGGCCTTCGCGCATGGTTGCTCGACATGGCGGGGTGGAGGTCGCAGGGAGAGGCGGTCTTCATCGCTCGAGAGCGCCACCTTCGGGCGCTCGAGGAGGCGAGCGCCCATGTGGCCAACGCCGGTGGGGAGGCTCAAGCCCTTGATTTGGCGGCCGAAGAGTTGCGCCTGGCTCACCGCGCGCTGGGCCGGATTACCGGCGAAGTGAGTGCTGACGACCTGCTTGGGCGGATTTTCGCGAGTTTCTGCATCGGCAAGTGATGTTCCACGTGGAACACCACCGAATCCGCCCGCGCCCCCTGGCAGCCCTGGAGTGTTCCACGTGGAACAATGCCGGAGGCCCCGTAGCTTTCGCGTAGAATTCGATCCCGACACTGCTCCTTCCGCTCCATGGATTTCCCCACCCGTTTCGATGTGATCGTAGTCGGTGGTGGCCACGCCGGCACCGAGGCGGCGCTCGCCTCCGCTCGCATGGGCGCGAGCACGCTCCTCCTTACGCACTCCATCGAGACCCTCGGGCAGATGTCCTGCAATCCCTCGGTCGGTGGGATCGGCAAGGGCCACCTCGTGAAGGAGATCGACGCCCTGGGTGGCGCCATGGCCTCCGCCACGGATGAGGCCGGTATCCAGTTCCGCACACTGAATGCCAGCAAGGGTCCGGCGGTTCGGGCCACCCGGGCCCAGGCGGACCGGGTGCTCTACCGGGCGGCGATCCGCCGGCGGTTGGAAAACCAGCCGAACCTGTTCGTCTTCCAGGGGGCCGTCGACGACCTGATCCTCGCCGGGGATTCCGTGGTTGGCGCGGTGGTCTCGATCGGCCTCAGGTTTCATGCCCGCTCGGTGGTCCTGACCGCGGGGACCTTCCTCGGCGGCCTCGTCCATGTCGGCATGTCGCGCTATCCAGCGGGGCGGGCCGGCGATCCGCCGTCGCTTTCGCTGGCAGCGCGCCTGCGAGAGTTGAACCTGCCCGTCGGCCGGCTCAAGACCGGGACGCCGCCCCGAATCGACGGACGCACGATCGATTTCTCCCGGCTGGCCGAGCAACCGGGCGATCGACCGGAACCGGTCTTCTCGTTCCTGGGCAGGCGGGAGCAGCATCCTCGCCAGGTGAGCTGCTGGATCGCGCATACGACCCTGCGCACGCATGAGATCGTGCGCGGCGGCCTCGACCGATCGCCGATGTTCACCGGAGCGATCGAGGGCATTGGCCCGAGGTACTGTCCGTCGATCGAGGACAAGATCCATCGATTCGCCGACAAGGAGTCGCACCAGATATTCCTCGAGCCGGAGGGCCTGGAGACGAACGAGTACTACCCGAACGGCATCTCGACCAGCTTGCCTTTCGACGTCCAGGTGGCGATGGTTCGCTCGATTCCCGGCCTGGAAGGCGCGCACATCCTTCGCCCCGGATATGCGATCGAGTACGACTACTTCGACCCTCGCGCCCTCAAGGCGACACTGGAAACCAAGGCCTTGCGCGGCTTGTTCTTCGCGGGACAGATCAACGGCACGACCGGGTACGAGGAGGCGGCTGCCCAGGGAGTGCTCGCGGGGCTCAATGCGGCCCTGGCGGCGCGTGGCGAAGCTGGGTGGAGCCCCCGACGGGATGAAGCCTACCTCGGCGTCCTGGTCGACGACCTCGTCACGCGCGGTGTGTCGGAGCCTTATCGCATGTTCACCAGCCGCGCCGAGTACCGCCTGCAACTGCGGGAGGACAATGCGGACCTGCGTCTCACGGAGACCGGCCGGCGCCTCGGTTTGGTCGACGATTCGCGCTGGTCGGCGTTCGTGGCGAAGCGCCAGGCGATCGAAGGCGAGACGGCGCGACTCAAGGCGACCCGGGTCAATCCGGCCCGAATTCCCGAGGAAGAACAGTGCCTTGTGCTCGGGCAACGGATGGAACGTGAATGCTCACTCTTCGATTTGCTGCGGCGTCCGGATGTGCGATACGAGGACGTCGTGCGCTGGCTCGGAGAGGACCGCGCAACCCTGGACGAATCCGTGATCGCACAGATCGAGGTCGCGGCGAAGTACTCCGGCTACATCGAGCGTCAGGCCGCCGAAGTACAGAGGCAGCTCGCGCAGGAAACCACCCCGCTGCCGCCGGACCTCGACTACGCAAGCATCCGCGGCCTTTCCCGGGAGGTCCGCCAAAAGCTCACGCAGCATCGACCCGAAACCGTCGGGCAGGCTTCCCGCGTCCAGGGCGTGACGCCGGCCGCGATCTCGCTGCTGCTCGTGCACCTGAAGCGCCGCACGGCCGAACCGACGGCGGCGGGAGAAGGCGCGGCGTGAGCGTCGAGGCGCGCATCACCGGCGGGCTCGCTGCGATGAACCTCGAGCTCGCATCGCAGGCCCCCTCGCGATTCCAGCGCTACCTCGAGCTGATCGAGAAGTGGAACCGCGTGCACAACCTCACCGCGGTCCGGGAAACGGAGCAGATGGTCGTGCTGCACCTGCTCGACAGCCTCACGCTGCTTCCCTACATCGCCTCCGCCCGCACGCTTCTGGACGTCGGCACCGGGCCCGGACTGCCGGGAATCCCGCTCGCGATCGCGCGTCCGGACCTCGCGGTGACGCTCCTCGATTCGAGCCACAAGAAATGCGCCTTTCTACGCCAGGCGAAGACCGAGCTCGCGCTCGCGAACGCGCAGATCGCCTGCGAACGCGTCGAGAACTGGCGGCCCGGGACTCGATTCGACATCGTGGTCTCGCGCGCATTCTCGGAGCTGAGCGACTTCGTGGCGCAGGCGCAGCACCTCGTCGTGCCGGGCGGGCAGCTCATCGCCATGAAAGGCGTGTATCCCTTCGAGGAAATCGCGCGCGTGCCGGCTACGCACAAGGTGGCGAAGGTGCTGGAGCTCGCGGTGCCGGATCTCGACGCGAAGCGCCACCTGGTATTCCTGGAGGCGGCGTGATGGGCCGCATCTTCGTCATCGCGAACCAGAAGGGCGGCGTGGGGAAGACCTCGATCGCCGTGAACCTTTCGGCGAGCCTCGCGCACTACGGTCGCCGCGTGTTGCTGGTGGACCTGGATCCGCAGGGCAACGCCACGACGGGCAGCGGGATCGACAAGACCGCTTGCGCGAAGACGGTCTACGGCGTGCTGCTGGGAGAGTATCCGATGGACGAGGCGGTGCGCGCGTGCGAAGGCGGCTACGACATGGTCCCCTCGAATCGCGAGCTGGCGGGGGCGGAGGTCGAGCTGATCGGCATCGAGCGGCGCGAGTTCCGGCTGCGCGATGCGCTTCGCGAAGCGGCCAAGGGATACGACTTCGTCCTGATCGATTGCCCGCCCGCTCTCAACATGCTCACGGTGAACGGCTTCGCGGCCGCCGACGCGGTCATCATCCCGATGCAATGCGAGTACTACGCGCTCGAGGGCTTGTCCGATCTCGTGGGCACCCTGCGCAAGGTGAAGCAGAACCTGAATCCGGCGATCGAGATCGAGGCGCTGGTGCGCACGATGTACGACCCGCGCAGCACGCTTACCGTGCAGGTGTCCGATGAGCTGAAGCGCCACTACGGGGACAAGGTGTTCGATACCGTCATTCCACGCAACGTGCGAATCGCCGAGGCGCCTTCCTTCGGCAAGCCGGTGCTGCTCCACGATCCCGCCTCCAAGGGAGCGGCGGCGCACCTGCAGTTCGCGCGCGAGCTTCTCGAGCGCAACGGCTGCCCCGTCGCGGAAGCGGCCTGAGCGATGGCGCGCCACAAGGCCCTGGGGCGGGGACTCGACGCGCTGCTCGGCGCGGGGCCCGAGTCGCGTGAGGAGGAGCGCCTCGCGCAGCTTCCGGTCGCGCGCCTGCGGCCCGGGAAATACCAGCCGCGCACGCGCATGGACGAGGCGTCTCTCGCGGAGCTCGCCGATTCGATCCGCGCAAGGGGTGTGATCCAGCCGGTCGTGGTGCGCGCGATCGGCGAGGGGCACTACGAGATCCTTGCGGGCGAACGCCGCTGGAGGGCCGCGGGCATCGCCGGCCTCGAGCGCATTCCCGCGATCGTGCGCGACGTGCCCGACGAGGCCGCGCTCGGCATCGGCCTCATCGAGAACATCCAGCGCGAGGACCTCAATCCGATCGAGGAGGCGATGGGCCTCAAGCGCCTGATCGACGAGTTCCATCTGACGCACGAGGAGGCGGCGCGGGCCGTGGGCCGCTCGCGGGCGGGCGTCACCAATCTGTTGCGCCTGCTCGAGCTCTCGCCGGCGGTGCAGTCCCTCGTCCAGGAGGGGCGGATCGACATGGGACACGCGCGCGCGCTGCTCGCGCTTTCGAAGGCGCGCCAGGTGGAGCTCGCGCACCAGATCGCGGAAAAGGGCCTCTCGGTCCGGGAGGCGGAACGCCTGGCGCAGGAATCGGCCGCCGCACCGCGAACGGCGCGCGGACGGGCATCGCCCGGCCTCGACGCGGACTCCAGGCGCCTGCAGGAAGAGCTGTGCGAGATCCTCGGGGCCACCGTCCACCTGCGGCCGCGCAGCGCCGGCCGCGGCCGCGTCGAGATCGACTACGCCAGCCTCGATCAGCTCGAGGGTTTGCTCGCCCGCCTGAAGCGGCCCTGAGGCTCCTGTTGCAGTGCACGACTTTTTGACGCGCGGCGCCTGCGGCAGCTATAATCGAACGGTTTTGCTTCGCGGGCTTTCCACACCGCGTTTCGCGCTTCTTGCCGGGGCGCAAAGCCGGCGCGGCGGGTCCATGCGACAGTCCACATGAGGCCCTTCCGTACCGTGCTCTCGTGGCAGATCCTCGCCACGGTGGCGCTCGCGCTTCTCGCCGCGATTCCCTGGGGCAAGGACGGCGCCATCTCGGCCGCCCTCGGGGGAGCGATCAACATCGCGGCGGGATCGGCCTACGCCTGGATCGTCTCGCGGCGCAAGGCGCGCACGGCCGGAGAGGCGTTGCGCACGGTGTTCAGGGCGGAGGCGGTGAAGGTGCTCCTGATCATCGGACTCCTCTGGCTGGCGATGGCGAATTACCGTTCCATCGTGCACGGCGTCTTCCTCGGAAGCTTCGCGGTCACGGTGGCGATCTTCGCGGCGGCGGTCGCCGTGCGGGATCGTGACGAGGACAACAAGATGCCCCGTGCGAACGGGGAATAGTGACCGGACAGACCGATGGCCGCAGAGCAGACGACCCTCACCCCCGCGGAGTACATGGCGCACCACCTCACGTTTCTCAACCGTCCGGTGGGAAGCAATGGTGGCTTCTGGTCGCTCAACATCGACACGCTGGTGGTGAGCCTCGTCCTGGGCTTCGTGGGTCTCGGCTTTTTCTACTGGATCGCAAGGGGCGCGACGACCGGGGTGCCCAACAAGCGGCAGGCTTTCGTCGAAGTCTTCTTCGACTTCGTCGACCGCGAGGTGAGGGATATCTTCCAGCACGGGGATCGCAACCGGTTCGTGGCGCCGCTCGCCCTCACCGTGGCGGTCTGGGTCGTCCTCATGAACGCGATGGACTTCCTGCCGGCCGACTTCGTCACGTGGATCACCGCCCACCTCGGGCTCGGTCACTTCCGGCCGGTACCGACGGCCGACGTGAACACCACCTTCGCGCTCGCCCTGTCGGTGTGGCTCCTGATGATCCTGTTCTCGTTTCGCGCGAAAGGGGTCGGCGGTTTCGCGCACGAGCTCGTCGCCACCCCATTCGGCGCCCATCCGCTTCTCTGGCCCGTCAACCTCGTCTTCAACGCCGTGGAGTACGTGTCCAAGCCGTTGTCGCACTCGCTGCGGCTGTTCGGCAACATGTACGCCGGCGAGATCATCTACCTGCTGCTGTGGATGCTCGCCTCGGCCGGGATCGCGTACGCCGGCCTGCTCGCCGTCCCCCTGGGCATCCTGTGGTCCATCTTCCACGTGTTGATCGTGCTGCTGCAGGCCTACATCTTCATGATGCTCACGATCGTGTACATCGCCATGGCGCACGAAAGCCATTAGTCGACCGAGCCCGCGTCGCACCGCCTTCCCCAAAGTCATCACCGAAAGGAAAACCCCCATGGACAAGCTTCAACTGATTGCTCAGATCCAGGCCGCCACCGGCATCGGCATCGGCCTCATGATCGGCCTGGGCGCGCTCGGCGCCTGCGTCGGCATCGGCATCATGTGCAGCCGCTTTCTGGAAGGTGCGGCGCGCCAACCCGAGCTGATCCCGCAGTTGCAGGCCAAGGTCTTCCTGCTGCTCGGCCTCATCGACGCGTCGTTCATCATCGGCCTCGGCATCGCCATGTTCTTCGCGTTCGCGAACCCGCTCCTCGGAAGCCTCAAGTAGATCCGGGCAACGAAAGCGCAAGGGAAGCGCCATGAACTTGAACCTCACGATGATCGCGCAGGCGCTTTCGTTCCTGCTGTTCATCTGGATCACCGTCATCTGGATCTGGCCGATGATTCTCGTGAAGATCGAGGCGCGGCAGAAGATGATCGCCGACGGCCTGGCCGAAGCCGAGCGCGGCCGCTCCTCGCTCGCAGACGCCCGGAAACAGACCGAGAAGATCCTGCACGAGGCGCGCGGCCGCGCGCACGAGCTCGTGACGCAGGCGGAGCAGGCCGCCAACCAGCGCATCGAGGAATCGAAGGCGCAGGCGAAAGTCGAGGGCGACCGGCTGCTCGCCGCCGCCAAGGCGCAGATCGAGCAGGAGGTGCAGTCGGCCCGGCAGCAGCTGCGCGAGCAGGTCGCCGCGCTCGTCGTCGGCGGCGCGGAGAAGATCCTGCGCCGCGAGGTCGATGCCCGCGCCCATGCCGAGATGCTCGACCGGCTGAAGTCGCAGATCTGAGCCATGGCCGAGATCGCAACCGTCGCCCGCCCATATGCCGAGGCTGCCTTCAGGGCGGCGCTCGACAAGGGCTCGCTCGCCAGGGTGGGGGAAGGTCTCGCTTTCCTCGCGGCCATCGCGGCCGACGAGCGCGTTCGCTACGTCCTTTCCGATCCGCGCGTGAGCGCAGGGCAGAAGAAGGATCTCTTCACTTCGATCGCGGGCGACCGGCTCGACGAGGTGGCGAAGAGCCTCGTCGGCTTGCTGGTCGACAACCGCCGCGAGGCGCTCATTGCGGCGATCGCCCGGGAGTACGAGCAGCTGCAGCGCGAGCACGACCGCGTGATCAAGGCGCGGATCACCAGCGCGAAGCCGCTGGACGACGCGCAGCGCCGCGAGATCGTGGCGGCCCTCGAGCGCCGCTACGGCAAGAAGGTCGAGGCCGAGCTGGACGTGGACCCCGAGCTGCTCGGCGGCGCCCGCGTGCAGATCGGCGACCAAGTCATCCACGCCTCGGTGCGTGACGCGCTGGCCCAGATGGCCGCCGCGCTCGCCCGATAGCGATCCAGGAGCAAGCGATGCAGATCAACCCTTCCGAAATCAGCGAACTCATCAAGGCGAAGATCGAGAACCTCCAGGTCGCGGCGGAGAAGCGCACCGAGGGCACCGTCATCTCCGTCACCGACGGCATCTGCCGCGTCCACGGCCTCGCGGACGTGATGCAGGGCGAGATGCTCGAGTTTCCGGGCAACACGCTGGGCCTTGCGCTCAACCTCGAGCGCGACTCCGTGGGCGCGGTGGTGCTCGGCCCCTACGAGCACATCTCCGAGGGCGACACCGTGAAGGCCACCGGGCGCATCCTCGAGGTGCCCGTCGGTCCCGAGCTGATCGGCCGTGTGGTGAACTCGCTCGGCCAGCCGATCGACGGCAAGGGCCCGGTCACCGCCAAGCTGAGCGACCCGATCGAGAAGGTGGCCCCGGGCGTCATCTGGCGCAAATCGGTATCGCAGCCGGTGCAGACCGGTCTCAAGGCGATCGACTCCATGGTGCCGGTCGGCCGCGGCCAGCGCGAGCTCATCATCGGCGACCGCCAGACGGGCAAGACCGCGGTGGCCGTCGACACGATCATCAACCAGAAGGGCAAGGACCTCGTCTGCGTGTACGTGGCGGTCGGCCAGAAGGCCTCGACCATCGCGAGCGTCGTGCGCAAGCTCGAGGAGTTCGGGGCGATGGACTACACCATCGTCGTGGCCGCCTCCGCCTCGGACTCCGCCGCGCTGCAGTACATCGCCCCGTATTCGGGCTGCACGATGGGCGAGTACTTCCGCGACCGCGGCCAGGACGCGCTCATCATCTACGACGACCTCACCAAGCAGGCGTGGGCCTATCGCCAGATCTCGCTGCTGTTGCGCCGGCCGCCCGGCCGCGAGGCGTATCCCGGCGACGTGTTCTACCTGCACTCGCGCCTGCTCGAACGCGCCGCGCGCGTGAACGAGGAGTACGTCGAGAAGTTCACGAAGGGCCAGGTGAAGGGCAAGACGGGCTCGCTCACGGCGCTTCCGGTGATCGAGACGCAGGCGGGCGACGTGTCCGCGTTCGTGCCGACCAACGTCATCTCGATCACCGACGGCCAGATCTTCCTGGAGACCGACCTCTTCAACGCCGGCATCCGTCCCGCCATCAACGCCGGCATCTCGGTGTCGCGCGTGGGGGGGGCGGCGCAGACCAAGGTCATCAAGAAGCTCGGCGGCGGCGTGCGCCTGGCACTCGCCCAGTACCGCGAGCTCGCGGCCTTCGCGCAGTTCGCCTCCGATCTCGACGAGACGACCCGCAAGCAGCTCGAGCGTGGCCGCATGGTGACCGAGCTCATGAAGCAGCCGCAGTACCACCCGCTGCAGGTGTGGGAGATGGCGCTCACGCTCTTCGCCGTGAACAACGGCTACTACGACGACGTCGACGTGAAGAACGCGCTCGCGGCCGAGCGCGCGATGCGCGAGTTCGTGAAGGCCAGGTACTCCGACCTCGCCGAGCGCATCGAGCAGACCAAGGACCTGTCGAAGGACGACGAGGCGAAGCTGCACGAGGCGATAAAGGATTTCAAGAAGAACGCCACCTACTAGTCGCGGAAAGCGGGAACGCTGTTGGAGCGGACGCCAGGGCGCCGCTCAACACCACCAGGCAGAAGGCGACATGAACCACAAAGCGGCCGTAGCGACCAAGGGCACCTAGATGGCAGGCAGCAAGGAAATCCGGACCAAGATCAAGAGCGTGCAGAACACGCGCAAGATCACCAAGGCCATGGAGATGGTCGCCGCCTCCAAGATGAGGAAGGCGCAGGAGCGCATGCGCCACGCGCGCCCCTACGGCGAGAAGATCCGCGTGATCGCCGCGCACCTCGCGCACGCGAACACCGAGTACCACCATCCGTTCCTCGCCAAGCGCGGGGACGTGAAGGACGTCGGGGTCATCGTGGTGACCTCCGACAAGGGCCTGTGCGGCGGACTCAACACCAACGCCCTGCGCCTCACCGTGAACAAGCTGAAGGAGTGGCAGGGCGAGGGCCGCAACGTGCAGCTCACCGCCATCGGCAACAAGGGCCTGGGCTTCCTGCAGCGGGTAGGCGGCAACATGGTCTCGCACCTCACGGCGATCGGCGACACGCCGCACATGGAGCGGCTGATCGGCCCGATGAAGGTGCAGATCGACGCGTACTCCGCCGGCAAGATCGGCGCGCTCTACATCGTCTACACGCGCTTCATCAACACGATGAAGCAGGAACCCGTGGTCGAGCAGCTGCTGCCGCTTCCCGCCGACCGGCTCGAGGGCGAATCGCGCGCGGCGCGCGAGAACTGGGACTACCTGTACGAGCCCGACGCGCGCGCCGTGCTCGACCAGCTCCTCACGCGCTACGTCGAGCAGATCATCTACCAGGCGCTGGCCGAGAACCTCGCGAGCGAGCAGTCGGCGCGCATGGTCGCCATGAAGGCCGCGAGCGACAACGCCTCGAGCGTCATCGACCAGCTCACGCTGGTCTACAACAAGTCGCGGCAGGCGGCCATCACCAAGGAACTATCCGAGATCGTCGGCGGCGCGGCCGCCGTCTGAGAATCGAAATTCGAGGAAGACACATGAGCTCTACTCCCGTGGCGCAAGGCAGGATCGTCCAGTGCATCGGCGCGGTCATCGACATCCAGTTTCCGCGCGAGCGCATGCCCAAGATCTACGAGGCGCTGACGCTCGTCGAGGAGGGCGACTCGTTCGCGGAGAAGGGCCTCACGTTCGAGGTCGAGCAGCAGCTGGGCGACGGGGTCGTGCGCACCATCGCCATGGGCTCCACGGACGGGCTGCGCCGCGGCATGAAGGTGAACAACACCGGCGCGCCGATCTCGGTGCCGGTCGGCCCCGCGACGCTGGGGCGCGTGATGGACGTGCTCGGCCGCCCGATCGACGAGCGCGGACCGGTGAACGCCGAGGAGACCCGCTCGATCCATGCGCCGGCGCCCAGGTTCGACCAGCTCTCGCCGTCGGTGGAGCTGCTCGAAACGGGCATCAAGGTAATCGACCTCGTCTGCCCGTTCGCCAAGGGCGGCAAGATCGGCCTGTTCGGCGGCGCGGGCGTGGGCAAGACGGTGACGATGCTCGAGCTCATCAACAACATCGCGACGCAGCACTCGGGCCTTTCCGTGTTCGCCGGCGTGGGCGAGCGCACCCGCGAGGGCAACGACTTCTACCACGAGATGTCCGAGGCGAAGGTCATCGTGCAGGAAGACCTCGGCAAGTCGAAGGTGGCGATGGTGTTCGGCCAGATGAACGAGCCTCCGGGCAACCGCCTGCGCGTGGCGCTCACCGGCCTCACCATGGCCGAGCGATTCCGCGACGAGGGCCGCGACATCCTCCTCTTCATCGACAACATCTACCGCTTCACGCTGGCGGGAACCGAGGTATCGGCGCTGCTCGGCCGCATGCCCTCGGCCGTGGGTTACCAGCCGACGCTCGCCGAGGAAATGGGGCGGCTCCAGGAGCGCATCACGTCGACCAAGACCGGTTCCATCACCTCGATCCAGGCGGTCTACGTGCCGGCCGACGACCTCACCGACCCGTCTCCCGCGACGACCTTCGGCCACCTCGATGCGACCGTGGTGCTCTCGCGCGATATCGCCGCGCTCGGCATCTACCCTGCGGTGGACCCGCTCGATTCCACCTCGCGCCAGGTGGACCCGAACGTGGTGGGCGAGGACCACTACAACACCACGCGTGCCGTCCAGCAGGTGCTCCAGCGCTACAAGGAGCTGCGCGACATCATCGCGATCCTCGGCATGGACGAGCTCTCGCCCGAGGACAAGCTCGCGGTCGGACGCGCGCGCAAGATCCAGCGCTTCCTGTCGCAGCCGTTCCACGTGGCCGAGGTCTTCACCGGATCGCCCGGCAAGTACGTGACGCTCAAGGACACCATCAAGGGCTTCCGCATGATCGTGGACGGCGAGTGCGACAGCCTCCCCGAGCAGGCTTTCTACATGGTCGGCACGATCGACGAAGCGTTCGAGAAGGCGAAGACGCTCCAATAGGCGACACGCACCCCGCGTTTGCTGCCTCTCCTTTGGGAGGCGGCCCATGAGGCAAGACATGGCAAAGACAATGCACGTCGACATCGTGAGCGCCGAGGAATCGATCTTCTCGGGCGAGGCGGAGATGGTCGTCGCCCCGGGCGAGGCGGGCGAGCTGGGCATCCTGCCGGAGCACACGCCGCTCCTCACGCGCATCAAGCCGGGCACGGTCCGCATTCGACCGGGCACCGATTCGCCCGAGGAAGTGATCTATGTCTCGGGCGGGATGATGGAAGTGCAGCCGGACCGCGTCACCGTCCTCGCGGATACCTCCGTGCGAGCGCACGACCTCGACGAGGCGAAGGCCATGGAGGCCGAGCGGCTCGCCAAGGAAGCGCTCGTCAACAAGACCGGGGCGATGGAGATCGCGAAGGCCCAGGCCGAGCTCGCCCAGGCGGTGGCCCAGCTCTCGGCGATCCGGAAGCTGCGGCAAAGGCGCTGAACGTGCTAGAATAATCGGCGTAGTACTAGGGGATCACGAAACTCCTTTACTTAGAGGCGCAACACGTGCGGGCAGGGGAATTCCCCTGCCCTTTTTGTTTGCCGGGCCGAAGACGGCGTTCTCATGATGGGCAACGGGTTCCAAGTGGTCATCCTGGCGGCCGGCCAAGGCAAGCGCATGCGCTCCCGGCTTCCGAAGGTCCTGCAGCCTCTGGCGGGCCGGCCACTGCTGGCCCACGTCGTGCAGACCGCACGCGGCCTTTCGCCGGCCCGGATCTGCGTCGTGGTGGGGCATGGCGGCGCGATCGTGCGCGAGGCCCTCGCTTCCCCGGACGTTGCCTGGGCGGAGCAGTCGCCCCAGCTGGGCACGGGCCACGCGGTGATGCAGGCGCTGGCCCATCTCGCGCCGGACGGCGTGGTACTGGTTCTCTACGGCGACGTACCGCTGATCGCAGCGGACACGCTCCGCTCCCTCGTGGAAGCCGCCGCCCCCGGGCGCCTCGCCCTCCTCACGCAGATCCTGGCCGAACCGAAAGGCTACGGGCGCATCGTCCGCGACACCGACGGGCGCGTGGCGCGCATCGTCGAGGAAAGGGATGCCGCAGAAAGCGAGCGCGCCATTCGCGAGGTGAACACCGGCATCCTGGCGCTGCCGCGCGCGAAACTCGACGACTGGCTCGGGCGTCTACGCAACGACAACGCGCAACGCGAGTACTATCTGACCGACATCGTGGCGGCGGCGGTTGCCGACGGCGTGCCGATCGAGGTGCGCCATCCGTCCACTTCCTCGGAGTGCCTCGGCGTGAACAGCAAGGCCGAGCTCGCCTGCCTCGAACGCCGCTACCAGATGAACCAGGCCGACACACTCCTCGAACACGGCGTCACCCTCGCCGATCCCGCGCGCATCGACTTGCGCGGCGAGCTCGAGTGCGGGCGCGACGTCTCCATCGACGTGAACTGCATCTTCGAGGGGCGCGTGGTCCTGGGTGACGGGGTCAAGGTGGGCGCGAGCTGCATCCTGAAGGACGTGGAAATCGGCGCCGGCGCCGAGATCCGGCCTTTCAGCATCCTGGAGGAGGCACGCGTCGGCGCCAACGCGAGGATCGGCCCCTTCGCCCGCATTCGCCCCGGCACCGAGCTCGCGGAGGAGGTGCACGTCGGCAACTTCGTCGAGGTGAAGGCGAGCCGGATCGGGCGCGCCAGCAAGGCCAACCACCTCGCCTACGTCGGCGACTCCACGGTGGGCAGCGACGTGAACATCGGTGCAGGCACCATCACGTGCAACTACGACGGCGCGAGCAAGCATCGCACCATCATCGAGGACGACGTGCACATCGGGTCGGACGTGCAGCTGATCGCTCCCGTCACGGTGGGGCGCGGGGCGACGATCGCGGCCGGAGCCACCATCACCGACGACGTTCCCCCGGGCGGCCTCACCCTGACCCAGAAGAAGCAGGTCACCAAGCCCGACTGGCAGCGGCCCCGCAAGAAGTAGCCTCCGTCCTCAGGGGGCGGCCGTGCCGATCCAGGCGACCGTCGAGACTCCCGGGTCGTCGGGAGACACCAGGTAGCTCCCCGCCACGCCGATCATGAGCGACACGCCGACGAGAACCAGCGCGCGCGTGCCGGCGGTCAGGGGGTCGAGCTCCATCCAGTCGATCTCTTCGCGGTTCGCTCGGGAGTCGTGGTTGCGCAGGTCGTCGAGCATCGCAGTCGCCTTTCGTACGGGGATCGGGAACGGGCGAATGCAGGTTAGGGCCGAGGGCCGGCCGGCGCCCACGGAGGAATTCGGAGACTCGATGCGGAAGATTCCGCGCTACCAGCGCGCGGGCGGCTTCTTGTTGATGGTGACGATCCGGTTCTCGACCTTGATGTAGCCGCCCGCGGTGAGATCGCGGAAGATGCGGCTCACCATGTCGCGGGAGGCGCCGACGCGCTCCGCGATCTCCTGCTGGGTGATCTTGTCCGGGATCTGCAGTTTCCCGTCGGCCGCCTCGACCGCCATGTTGAGGAGCAGCCGCGCGACCCGGCCGTAGACGTCGAGCAGCGCCAGGTCCTTCACGCTGTTCGTCGCGATGCGCGCGCGGTCGATGATGCGCGAGATCATGTCGAGCGCGAAGTCGGGGTTGCGGCGGATCGCCTCGCGCACCGGGTCGCGGCCCACCACCGAGAAGGTCGTGGGTTCCAGGGTCATCACCGAGGCCGAGCGCGGCTTGCCGTCGAGCGCCATCTCGCCCACGTATTCGCCCGCGCCCTGCGTGTCGAGGATCATCTCGTGCCCCTCGGTGTCCGAGATGAACACCTTCACGCGGCCGGAGAGGACGACGAACACCGAGTCGCTGGAGTCTCCCTCCGTGATGAAGACGGTGTTCTTCGGGTAGGTGCGCAGGCGACCCAGTCCGGCGAGCGAGCGCACGAACGGATCCTGGATCGCCTGAAGCTGTGCGGTGCTCGGTGTGTCCCCTGTCATTTTCTTCCCAACGGGCCGGGGCAGACGCAGGAGAGTCTAGCATCCGCACCCGGCCTCGTTAAGACGCGCCCCGCGGGGCGCGGCGCTGGCGCCGCCATTTTGTCGACCGATCCGGGCCCGGCCGCGGTGGAAGGGCGCACGCGGCGCTGTCCGATATTCGGCACGGCGGATGAGAGAAATGCCGCTGTCCCCTTCCCCGAGGAGGCGCACGATGGCTTCGGGTTCGCAGGTCTCCTCCTCTCCTGTGATCCCGGCTGGGCGACTTGAGGCCAATGCCATGGCGCCTATGCTTGACTCTCCCCGGTCCCAAGCCGGGGAGAGTCCTTGTTGTTCACCGCCGCGCCCGGCCCGCCGCATGAGAAAATGGCGCTCCTTCCAGCTCGCGCGGACCTCGCCTCCATGTGCGGAATCGTCGGTGCCATCGCCGGACGCGACGTCGTCCCCATCCTCACCGAGGGGCTGAAGCGTCTCGAGTACCGCGGCTACGATTCCGCGGGCCTCGCGGTTCTCGACGGCGGCATCCGCCGGGTGCGGCGGGTCGGACGCGTCGCGGAAATGGAGAGCGCCGTGCGCTCCGAGGGGGTGAGCGGCATCGTCGGCATCGCCCATACGCGCTGGGCGACGCACGGCGGCGTGAGCGAGCCCAACGCGCATCCGCATATATCCATGGGCGAGGTCGCGGTGGTGCACAACGGCATCGTCGAGAACCACGAAGAGCAGCGCGCGCGCCTCAAGGCGCTCGGCTATCGGTTCGAGTCCGAGACGGACACCGAGGTGATCGCGCACCTCATCCATCACTACTTCAAGGCGAGCGGCGATCTCTTCGAGGCGACGCGCCGCGCCGTCGCGCAGCTCCACGGAGCGTACGCGCTCGGCGTGGTGTCGCTCGCCGAGCCCGACACGATGACGGGCGCGCGTATGGGTTGCCCGCTCGTCCTGGGCCTGGGCGAAGGCGAAAATTTCCTCGCCTCCGACGTCTCCGCGATCATCGCGCAGACGCGCCGCGTGATGTACCTCGAGGACGGCGACGTGGTCGCCGTGCATCGCTCGGGTATCCAGGTGGTCGATCGCGACGGCCGGTCGGTGGAGCGGCCGGTGCACCTGTCGGACCTCTCGCCCGATGCGGTGGATCTCGGTCCGTACGCGCATTACATGCAGAAGGAGATCCACGAGCAGCCGCGCGCCGTGGCCGACACGCTGGAGGCGCTGCTCGATGGCGGCCTGGACATCGACGGGCTGTTCGGCGACGGGGCGCAGGCTGCGTTGCGCGAGCTGCCTTGCGTCCTCATCCTCGCCTCGGGCACGAGCTACTACGCGGGGCTGATCGCGCGCTTCTGGATCGAGTCCATCGCGCGCGTTCCGTGCGTCGTCGAGCTGGGGCACGAGTACCGCTACCGGGACTCGATCCCGGTGCCGCGCCAGCTCGTCGTGACGATCTCCCAGTCCGGAGAGACTCTGGACACCCTCGAGGCCCTCAAGCGCGCGCGCGCGCTCGGCCATGGAGAAACGCTCTCCATCTGCAACGTGCGCGAGAGCGCGATCCCGCGCGCATCGCGCTTCGTGTTCTACACGCGCGCCGGCACCGAGATCGGCGTCGCGTCGACGAAGGCGTTCACCACGCAGCTCGTGGCGCTCCATGCGCTCGCGCTCGCGATCGCCAAGGCGCGCGGCCGGCTTTCCGCCGCGCAGGAGGCCGAAGCGCTCGAGCAGTTGCGCTTCGTTCCGGGAAGCATCCAGCACGTCCTCGAGCTGGAGCCGCAGATCGCCGCCTGGGCCGAGCGCTTCGCGGCGGGCGAGCACGCCCTCTTCCTCGGACGCGGCATCCACTATCCGGTGGCGCTCGAGGGCGCGCTGAAGCTCAAGGAGATCTCGTACATCCACGCCGAGGCCTATCCGGCGGGCGAGCTCAAGCACGGGCCGCTCGCGCTCGTCGACGCATCGATGCCCGTGGTCGTGATCGCCCCGAACGATGCGCTGCTGGAGAAGCTGAAATCGAACATGCAGGAGGTGCGCGCGCGCGGCGGGGAGCTATACGTTTTCACGGACCTCGACAGCCGCTTCCGCGAGGAAGAGGGTGTGCACGTGATTCGCACACCGCGTCACGCCGGTGCGCTGTCCCCTGTGGTGCACGCCGTTCCGGTGCAGCTTCTCGCCTATCACGCGGCGCTGCGGTGCGGCACGGACGTGGACAAGCCGCGCAACCTTGCCAAGGCGGTCACGGTCGAATGACGCCCTTGCGGGAGAAGCGCGTGTGCGTGTTTGTCGAGAATAGGCTCGTAATCTGAGAATAAGTTAAATTGCGCAGAGGCCGGCCGCTTCAGCGCCGCCGGCGATTCCCCACCACCGCGGCGGCACCCATCATGAGAAGCGCCAGGGCCGCGAGGCTCCACCAGGAGTTCACCGGAACCGGAACCGGTGCCGCGGCAGCCGCGTTCACCGACGTCGTCACCGGCGATGCGTTGTTCGCCGAATTCGGATCGCTCGTGCTGCTGCCTGCGGTGACGGTCGTGGTCACCGCGCCGCCGCTTGGCGCCGTGTAGCTCGCTGAACAGGTGATGCTACTGCCGGACGCGAGCGGCGTCGTCGTCGGCACACCGGGCACACAGCTCACCGTAGCGCCCGGCGGCAGACCGCTGATGGAGCACGTCGCGGCGGCGGCCGGACTCGGTCCGTTGTTGGTGCAGGTGAACGTGCCGTTCACCGTGGTGCCCGCCGTCGCCGTTGGCGGGAAGCTTGCGGTCGCCGTCATGTCCGCCGAATCGACCACCGACGTCGTCACCGGCGATGCGTTGTTCGCCGAATTCGGATCGCTCGTGCTGCTGCCCGCGGTGACGGTCGCGGTCACCGCGCCGCCGCTTGGCGCCGTGTAGCTCGCCGAACAGGTGATGCTACTGCCGGACGCGAGCGGCGTTGTCGTCGGCACATTCGGCACACAGCTCACCGTAGCGCCCGCCGGCAGACCGCTGATGGAGCACGTCGCGGCGGCGGCCGGATTCGGTCCGTTGTTGGTGCAGGTGAACGTGCCGCTCACCGTGGTGCCCGCCGTCGCCGTTGGCGGGAAGCTTGCGGTCGCCGTCATGTCCGCCGAATCGAGGATCGTGAGTTGCACATGCGTGGGGGCTCCGGCCGGCAGATAGGAGAGCGAATAATTCGCCGGAGTCGCTCCTGTGAAGCTGAGGGCGGCGAAGGTTCCCGTGATGCCGGACGCCGACAGAAGCGTGTACGAGCCGGCCTGGTTCGCCGCGGGATCGAGATGGATTTCCAGGGTGCCGGCCAGCGAAGCGGCGCCAATGACGGCCACCGATGACGTGCCCCCCGAATCGATCTCGATGTGGACCGTGCCGGGGCTCGCGAGGTTCAAGCTTCCGACCGTGAGCGTTCCTCCGGCGTCGGGAGCGAGCGTTCCGGAGTTGACGGAGACATCACCCGTCAGCCTTCCGGTCCCGCTGAGCGTTCCCTTTTGCGCGCTGAAGCCGATGTTCCGATCGACCAGGACGGATGCCTGATCGATCTCGCCGTTCACCCGAAAATTCGCGTTGTTGATCTTGACGGCGCCTTGATAATCCGTCGTGCCGTTGTAAATGACGGTTCCATTGCCGGTGACGAAGACAGTGGTTCCCCCCGCGCCGAAAGGGGTGTCATCGGTGAACGCGACCTGAGCGCCGAGCGTCAAAAGATCACCCGCATCGTGTGCCATCAACGTGAGCGAAGAACCGGTGCGCAGGAAAATGCTGTTCCCCAACGCCGACCCATCGGTGCCGTCCGAGCCACCGAGGCCGCCGGTGCCATGAGTTCCCGCCTGCGTCGTGTCGTTCACTGTATCGAACGTGGTCGGAATCCCCGGCAGTGCTCCCAGCGTGAAATTCAAATTGCTGTCGACGAAGATGGCGCCGCCGAGACCGCTACCGCCGCCGCCCCCGCCACCCCCGAAACCCGCTCCGTACGTATTGGCGCCAATCCCTCCGGATCCTCCCCCGAGGTTTCCAATGTCGGCTCCGCCTGTGGCACTGGGGCCATTCGAAGGTCCACCGCCTCCACCCCCGCCGCCGCCTAGCGAATTGCCGCCTCCGGCCGCCGTCGTGCCGGATTGATTGACGCCGCCGCCCCCGCCGCCGCCGCCGAGCCCACCCATTCCACCTTGAACGGTGTACGCGATGTCGTAAGCGCCCGTGCCGGCGCCACCGCCGCCGCCCCCGCCATAGCCGCCATTCGCGGCGTGCCCGTCCACGTCGTTGGTGATACTCGTCATGACGACGGCCCCGCCGCCGCCGCCCCCGCCATCGCCTCCATTGCCTCCGGAACTCACGGCAACCTTGGCCATCGGTGGTATCGAGCCTTGAGGCGGCAGTCCATTCAAGCCGGCGCTTCCGCCGCCGCCGCCGCCGGACAATGCGATCCCGCCCCCGCCACCGCCGCCTCCCGCGTTGTTTCCGCCGCTCATGCCGCCTCCGCCGGAGCCGGCGGTGATCGCGAGGCCATAGCCGTTTCCGTCCAGCCCGAGGCCCTGATCGGAACCGCCATCTCCCAGATTCGTGAGCACTCCCAAGGTGGCGCGCGATCCCAGTCCTCCCCCTCCGCCGCCGCCTCCACCGAGCGGGTCGGCGGTGGAAAGCGTGACGTCGCCACCATTCCCACCAAAACCGCCGCCGCCGCCGCCACCGGTGCTCCCCGTCGTGGTCACGGAGCCGCCGTTCCCGCCAAATCCGCCCCCGCCGCCGCCGCCTTCATTGCCGGTCAGCGAAAGGCCGGAATAGCTGCCTCCATTGCCGCCGACCGCGGAGGTGTTGTTGATCGATACGTTCAGCAGGGTGACCGACGGATTCGAGCCGTTCAGGAAATTTTGAGGCGCGTAGATGGCGCCTCCCGCACCGACGCCGCCGCCGCCCCCCGCGATGCCGTTTCCGCCATTACCTCCTTGCGCGGTCATGTTCTGCAGCGCCATGTTCTGGATCGTCACGTTCCCGATGGGAATGAAAAATCCGCGGTAAGCGCCGCTGTTGCCGTCGATCGTGACGGTGGGAACCGAGCCCGGATTGCCGATCGTGATGTTCACCGGGTTGGAGGAATTGTTGACGACCGGCAGGATCCCGTTGAGTTGAATGGTCATCGGAAAGGCGAAGACAATCGCGTAGTCGTCGGGTGTGGTGCTCAACCCTTGATTCATCGTGTTTAGGGCGTATCGCAAATCGCCCACGTCGCCGATGCCGCCCGGATTGTTGTCCGAGTTGAGCGTAACGGTGAGCGTCGTCAGGGCGAGCGCCGCGTTCGAGGCGAACAGCAACATCAGCGCGCCGATCGATTGCACGATCAACGATCGACGAGTCTTGACGGATTTCATCACGAGAGAGCGGGCCTTGTGGGGTTGAGCCGCTCGCGCGGTTCGGATCAGTGGATTCTTTGCGGCCGATCGTTCCGCCTTCGCAGGCGTGGGCTGAAGTAGACCCGATCCGGGGTGCTGCAGGCAAGTCTGCCGTGCGTCCGAGCCGCGTGGGAAGCGAGTCGGAGACCCGTCCCGGTATCCCGAGGCCGGATGGAGCGGCGCCGGCGATCAGAACGACCGCGGCAATCCGAGCACGTGCTCGGCGACGTACGCGAGGATGAGGTTGGTGGAGATCGGCGCCACCTGGTAGAGGCGCGTCTCGCGGAACTTGCGCTCGACGTCGTAGTCCGCCGCGAAGCCGAAGCCGCCGTGAAATTGCAGGCAGGCGTTCGCCGCCTCCCACGAGGCCTTCGCGGCGAGATGCTTCGCCATGTTCGCCTGCGTGCCGCAGGGCTTGCCGGCGTCGAACAGGCGGCACGCCTCGAAGCGCATGAGGTTCGCGGCCTCGAGCTCGATGTACGCCTCGGCGATCGGAAACTGGACGCCCTGGTTCTGCCCGATGGGCCGGCCGAACACCACGCGCTCGCTCGCGTAGCGCGTGACCTTCTCGATGAACCAGTAGCCGTCGCCGATGCATTCGGCGGCGATGATCGCGCGCTCGGCGTTCAGCCCGTCGAGGATGTAGCGGAAGCCCTTTCCTTCCTCGCCGATCAGGTTCGCGGCGGGGATCTCGAGGTCGTCGAAGAAGAGCTCGTTCGTCTCGTGGTTCACCATGTTCGCGATCGGGCGCACCGTGAGCCCTTGGCCGATCGCCTCGCGCAGGTCGACGAGGAAGACGGACATGCCCTCCGACCGCTTCTTCGCCTCCGCGGCGGGTGTCGTGCGGGCGAGGAGGATCATGAGGTCCGAATGCTGGACGCGCGAGATCCAGACCTTCTGGCCGTTCACGACGTAGCGGTCGCCGTGCCTCACGGCGATCGTCCGGATTGCCGCGGTATCCGTTCCGGCCGTCGGCTCCGTCACGGCCATCGATTGCAGGCGAAGCTCGCCGCGCGCGATCCGCGGCAGGTACTCGGCCTTCTGCTCGGATGAGCCGTGGCGCAGCAGCGTGCCCATGTTGTACATCTGCCCGTGGCACGCGCCGGCGTTGCCGCCGCAGCGGTTGATCTCCTCCATGATGACGGAGGCCTCCGCGAGGCCCAGCCCCGAGCCCCCGTACTCGGCCGGAATGAGCGCCGCGAGCCAGCCCGCCTTCGTCAGCGCCTCGACGAAGGTCTCGGGATAGGCGCGCCGCGCGTCGACGTCGCGGAAATACTCGGCCGGAAACTGCGAGCAGAGATCGCGAACGCCTTCGCGAATCTCCGCGTAACTGTCCTCGGTGTGCAACGTATCGCCTCCTTGCAAGGCAACGATGCTACCGCATGCGCTCGCGCTCAACCCGCCGCGACGGGCTTGCAGCCGCGCCGGCAGGCGCGGAGCCGGCGGCACGGTTCGCGCTTCGCCCGAGGCGACCATCCTGCGTTCGGGGAGTAGAATCTGCGTTGTTCGCCCCTCTCCTCCCATGCGCATCTACGTGAACGACGTGGCCGTTCGCGACGGCTTCCAGATCGAGCGGCGCTTCATCCCCACCGCGACCAAGGTGGAGGTGATCAACCAGCTCTCGCGCACCGGGCTGCACAAGATCGAGGCGACGTCCTTCGTCTCGCCGAAGGCGGTTCCCGCCCTCGCCGATGCGCGCGACGTCCTCGCCGGCATCGACCGCGTGCCCGGCGTGACGTACGTCGCCCTGGTGCCGAACCTGCGCGGAGTGCGCGATGCCGCCGATTGCGCGCGCAAGCCCGACGAGGTGAACGGCGTCGTCTCCGCGTCCGAAACGCACAATCGCGCGAACATCAACCGCACGCACGAGCAATCGCTCGCGGAGCTGCCCGCCATGGTGCGCGCAGCCCACGACGCGGGCATGAAGATCACGATGAGCCTTTCCACCGCGTTCGGCTGTCCTTTCGAGGGCCGCGTGCCGGAGGACGTCGTCTTCTCGTTTGTCGAACGCTTCCGCGGCCTCGGATTCGACGGCATCTCCCTGGCCGATACCACGGGCATGGCGAACCCGGCGCAGGTGCGCGAGCTGGCCGAGCGTGTGCTGGAGCGCTTTGCGCCTCCCGACGAAACGTACTACACGCTGCATTTCCACAACACGCGCGGCATGGGACTCGCGAACGTCGTGGCCGGGATCGAGGCGGGCGTGCGGTCCTTCGACGGATCGGTCTCCGGGCTGGGCGGCTGCCCTTTCGCGCCCGGCGCGACGGGCAACATCTGCACCGAGGACATGGTGAACATGCTCGAGGACATGGGCTACGACACGCGGGTGGACCTTGCGAAGCTGCTCGCCGTGGCGCGGCGCATCCCGGAAATCGTCGAGCACGACGTGCCGGGACAGGTGATGAGGGCCGGCCAGACACTGGAGCTGCACGAGCCGCCCGCGCGCCTGCGGCCCTGAATTCCGGCCCTTAGCGCGGTTTGCGCGGCTTGCGGCCGCTGCGCGACGCGAGGCGGTCGAAGAGCGCGTTCGGCAGGATGGCGAGGATCCTTCCCACGATCGCCATCTGCCACGGGATCACGGCCAGGGAGCGGCCGGCGTCGATCGCGCGCGCGATTCGCCGCGCGGCCTCGTCGGCCTGCAGCATGAAAGGCATCGGATAGGGATTGCGCTCGGTCATCGGCGATGCGACATAACCGGGGCAGATGGTGCTCACGCCCACGCCGCTTCCGTGAAGCTCCACGCGCAGCGCCTCGAGGTAGCGGATGGCAGCCGCCTTCGACGCGCTGTAGGCGCCGGCGCCCGGGAAGCCGCGGAACCCCGCGACCGATGCGATTCCCGCGAGGCGTCCGCTTCGCCGCTCGCGCATCGGTGCCACGAACGGCTGGAAAGTCCCCACCATGCCGAGCAGGTTCACCTCGAGGATCTCGGCGAAGGTGCGCAGGTCTTCCGCGTGTTCCGTGAGGGTGCCGTGCGAGATGCCTGCGTTCGCGATGACGAGGTCGGGAACGCCGTGGCGGGCCATGAAGTCGTGGGCCGCCGCGCGCAGCACGCCCGGCTCGCGCACGTCGCAGGCGTAGGCGGCGAATGCGCAGCCGCTCTCCCGGCCGACCTGCCGGAGCTCCTCTTCCCGCCGCGCGACCAGGCCGAGGGTCGCGCCGCGCGCACCGTAGTGTCGCGCCAGCGCGGCGCCGATTCCGCTCGAGGCGCCCGTCAGGAAGACGCGCACTTGCGACCGGCCCCGCAGCGGCGCCCTGCGGCCGTTACTTCTTCCCGGGCGCCGGCGCCTTCTTGCCGTTCTCCGCGCGCACCTTGGCGATCAGCTCGTCGACGACGGGGAACATCCGCTCGGGGCTGCCGGCGAGCTCGCCCGAGGTGTAGTACTTCCCGTTCACCACCAGCCGCGGCACGCTGTCCACCTTGTAGTTGATGGTCATCTGTTTCGCGCGCTGCATGTCGCTCTGGACCGTGAACGATTTCTCCACTGCCTCGTACTTCTTCGGATCCACGCCGTTCTTGGCCAGCCATTGCTCGAGGATCTTCTTGTTCTGCAGGTTCACGCCGTCCTTGTGGATGGCGGCGAAGATCTTCTCGTGGAGCTGGGGCAGCAGACCCATGGCCTGGACCGTGTAGAAGACGCGCGCCAGCACGCCCCAGCTCTCGGCGGGATACGCGGGAACGCGCTTGAACACGACGTCGTCGGGCTTGTTCTTCAGCCACGCATTCACCATCGGCTCGAGGTGGTAGCAGTGCGGGCATCCATACCAGAAGAACTCGATCACCTCGATCTTGCCGTTCGACTCCGTCGGCTGCGGCGGAGAGACCAGCCCGAAGTCCGCGGCGTTCGCGGAGAAGGCGCTCGCGAGGAGCAACAGGAAGGGAATGAACGCTTTGCGGAGGGACATGGGAGTTTTTCCTTTACTGAGTCTTCGGTTCGTCGCCGGCGCGGATGATTGCGGCCTCCACGCCGTTCTGCGAAAGGACTGCCTTGATGCGGTTCGCGTCATCCACGCTCTGGTATGGCCCGAGTCGTACGCGATAAAGCTTGCCTTTGCCTGACGAAGAGACCGGGCGCACCGAGGCTTCCAACCCGGTTAACGCGATCTTCGCGCGCAGGTTGTCCGCCTCCTTCTCGTCGGAGAAGGCGCCGGCCTGCAGCCAGTAGTTGTCGCCCGTATGCGGCTTCGGCGTCGCGGGCGAGGAGCCGAGGCGCGGTGCCGCCGCCGCCTTCGGCGCGGCCGCGGGCGCTGAGGAAGGAGGCTGCGAAGGAGCGGCCTGGGAGGGAGCGGCCTGGGAAGGAGCGGGCGCCGTCGCCTGGGGCGGGCGCTGCGTCGCCTCCTTCTCGCCGGGCAGGATCTGATAGAACTCGAAGCGCGGACGCTCGCCCTTCGCGGGTGCGTCCGCACCCGCACCCTGCGTGGCGCCCTGGGCGGCTTTCGCCGCCGCCTCGTCGGAGGGGGGCGCCGGCACCGCGCCCATGCGCGGAAGCGGCTCCACGGAGCGGTTCTTCTGCACGAAGGGATTGGAGAGCCGGTTGAGCCAGAGCGCGACCGCGAGCGAGATCACGATGCCGAGCAGGAGGCCGATGAGCACACCGAGCAGCAGCGGGTGACCGGGCCGGCTTGAGCCGCGCGAGGCCGGCGCGTCCTTGTAGTCCTTGGGCATCACATTCTTTCGGGAGCGCTCACCCCGAGGGCGGCGAGGCCGTTGGCGAGCACCTGTCGCGTGGCGGCGACGAGCGCGAGCCGCGCATGCTTCAGCGCCTCGTCCTCGACGAGAAAACGCTCGGCATTGTAGTAGGTATGCAGGCGGGCCGCCACGTCGTCGTGCAGGTAGTGCGTGAGGAGATGCGGCGAATGTTCCTCGGCCGCGCGCGCGAGGACCGCGGGAAATTCGGCGAGCTGCGCCGCGAGCGCGACCTCGTGCGGAGTCTGCAACATCGAGAGGTCCGCCGCGGCGAGCGCCGCGGCCTCTCCGCCCCACTCGCGCAGCACGCTGCAGATCCGGGCGTGGGCGTATTGCACGTAATACACGGGGTTGTCCTCCGACTGGCTCTTCGCGAGGTCGACGTCGAAGACCAGGTGCGAATCCACCCGGCGCATGAGGAAGAAATAGCGCACGGCGTCGCGCCCCACCTCGTCGACGAGGTCCCTTACCGTCACGTAGGACCCGGCGCGCTTCGAGATCTTCATCTCTTCGCCGCCGCGGGTGACCGTGACCATCTGGTGGAGCACGTAGTCGGGATAATCCTTCGGGATGCCGAGGTCGAGCGCCTGCAAGCCCGCACGCACGCGCGTGACGGTGGAGTGGTGGTCCGCGCCCTGCACGTTCACCGCGCGCTCGAAGCCGCGCCGGTACTTGTCGAGGTGGTAGGCGACGTCGGGCACGAAGTACGTGAACGTGCCGTCGGACTTGCGCATGACGCGGTTCTTGTCGTCGCCGAAGTCGGTGGTGCGCAGCCACAGCGCCCCTTCCGATTCATAGCAATGGCCCGCATCGCGCAGCACCGTGACCGTCTCGAGCACCTTGCCGTTCTCGTAGAGGGAGCTTTCGAGGAAGTAGGAATCGAACTTCACCCCGAACGCGCGCAGGTCCACGTCCTGCTCGCGGCGCAGGTAGGCCACGGCGAAGCGGCGGATCTGGTCGAGGTTCTCCCCGGCGGCGTCGCCGAAATGCTCCGAGACGTATTCGCGCGCGATGTCCTTGATGTAGTCGCCCAGGTAGCCGTCCTTGGGCATCTCCACGGTCGCGCCGCGCGCCTCGCGGATGCGCGCCTGCACGGACAGCGCCAGGTTCGCGATCTGGTTGCCGGCGTCGTTGTAGTAGAACTCGCGCGTGACGCGCCAGCCCTGCCACTCGAGCAGCGTCGAGATCGAATCGCCGAGCGCGGCCTGGCGCCCGTGGCCCACGTGAAGCGGCCCCGTGGGATTCGCCGAGACGAACTCGACGAGCACGCGGCGGCCCTCGCCCGCGGTGCCGCGCCCGAAGGCGGGGCCGGCGCCAAGGGCCGCCGCCACCACCGCGAAGCGCGAGTCGCGCGAAAGCGTGAAGTTGATGAAGCCCGGCCCGGCGATCTCGGCGTGCGCGATTTCGGCGTGAGGACCGAGGGCTGCGATGATGGCCTCGGCGGCCTCGCGCGGCTTGCGGCCCACCTGCTTCGCGATCTGCAGCGCGACGTTGGTCGCGAAGTCGCCGTGCTCGGCCTTCTTCGGGCGCTCGAGCTCGACCACGGGGCTCTCCGCGCCGGGAAACGCGGCGAGGACGGCGGCGCGCACCGCTTCGGCGAGGCGGGTTTTCGAATCGGGGGAAGACACGGGAACCGAAGAATCCAAACCGCCCATTATACGGGCGCCGGCCGTCTAGACCTCCTGCGGGTCGACGTCGAGCGACCAGCGCACGCTGCGCGTGCTGCGCGCGGCGAGCCACGCGCGCCACTCGCGAAGGAAGGGTTGCAGCGCGCCTCGAGTGGCCGCGCGCACGAGGAGCTGCGCCCGCTCGAAGCCCGCCTTGCGCTCGAGGGGCGCGGCGACCGGATCGAACACCTCCACCTTCGCGCCGATCGAGCGGGCGGCGCGCGCCGCCTCGCGCAGGAACGACCGCGGCTCCCCGGCCTTCTTCGATTCGGCCCGCAGCAGCGCGAGGTGCGAAAACGGCGGAAAGCCGGCGAGCCGGCGCTCTTCCAGCGCCGCGTCGGCGAACGCCTCGTAATCGTGCCGCCCCACCGCGGCGTAGAGCGGGTGCGTGGGGAAGTCCGTCTGGATGAGCACTTCGCCCGGCGCCTCGGCGCGGCCCGCGCGCCCGGCGACCTGCACCAGCTGGGCGAAGAGCCGCTCGGCCGCGCGGAAGTCGGCGCTGAAGAGCGCGCTGTCGCTGTCGAGCACGCCGACCAGCGTGAGCCTCGGGAAGTCGTGCCCCTTGGCGAGCATCTGCGTGCCGACCAGCACATCCACCTCGCCGGCGCCGAAGCGCTCGAGCACGCCTGCGAGCGCGCCCTTGCGCAGCGCGGCGTCGCGATCGACGCGTTCGACGCGAGCGCCGGGAAGCGCGGCTCGCAACGCCTCCTCCACGCGCTGCGTACCCTGCCCCACCGGGGCCAGCTCCGCCGCGCCGCAGGAGGGACAGCGTTGCGGCGGACGCTCGCGATGCCCGCAGTGATGGCAGCGCAGCTCGCCCGCCTTGAGGTGCAGCACCAGGTTCGCGCTGCACCGGGGACAGGCGGAGTGCCACGAGCAGGCGCGGCAGAAGAGCACCGGGGAGAAGCCGCGGCGATTCACGTACACCAGCGCCTGCTCGCTGCGGGCGATCCGCTCGCGAAGCCCGCGTACGAGGGCGAAGGAGAGCCCTTCGTGCGGGCGGTCGGCGCGCGTGTCGACCGTGCGCACGGTGGGCATCGCCGCGCCGGCGGCGGCGCGGCGTCGGAAGCCGCGCCAGGGCATACCGGCCCTCGCGCGCGTTCGCGAAGCTCTCGAGCGACGGCGTGGCCGAGCCCAGGACCACCGGGATCGCGAGCTCCTGCGCGCGGCGTACGGCGACATCGCGTGCGGAGTAGCGCAGCCCCTCCTGCTGCTTGTACGACGGATCGTGCTCCTCGTCGACGACGATGACGCCCAGCTCGCGGAACGGCATGAGGACCGCGAGGCGCGTGCCCAGGACGATGCGTGCGGCCCCGGACTGGGCGCGCAACCACGCGGCGGCGCGCTCGCCCTGGCCGAGCTGGCTGTGCGCGACGGCCACCGGGATGCCGGCGAAGCGGCGGCGCACGCGTGCCTCGAGCTGCGGCGTGAGGCCGATCTCGGGCACCAGGAAAAGCGCCTGGCGGCCGCGGGCGAGAACCTCGTCGATGAGGCGCAGATAGACCTCGGTCTTGCCGCTGCCCGTCACGCCGTGCAGGAGCACCGCATGGAATCGATCGGCGCCCGAAAGGCACACCTCCAGCGCGTGCCGCTGGTCCTCGGTGAGCGCCGGCGGCACCTCGCGGTCCCCGGCCGCGGCTTCCATGTCGCCGAGACGGATGGGACGCCGGCGGACCTGGCGCAGGCGCGGCGGAAGGCTCGCCGCGATCACTTCGCCCAGGCCGCGTTGGTAGTAGGAAGCGCAAAAGCGCAGCACTTCGAGGTCGCGCTCGGCGATCGGGGCCACGTCGGCGACGACCCCCTCGACCTCCTTCAGGCGCGCGGCGGGAATCGGGCTCCTGGCTGCCCGGGCCACCACGACGCCGACCTTGCGGGAGCGCCCGAACGGCACGACGACGAGCGCCCCGGGCGCCGCATCCATGCCCTCCGGGAGCGCGAAATCGAACGCCTCGTCGAGCGGAACGTCGAGGGCCACGCGCGCGATCTTCACGCTCGTGAACGGCCTCTCAGGCCGTGCCGGAAAGGCTGTGGATAAGTCTGTGAACAGCTTGGCCCGGCGCCGCGTGCCGCGCTGGTCCGGCGCGCGAGCCGCGGGGGTTGATGCACTGCATCAAGGGGCATGTCCCTGAATGGAAAAGGAAATCGCTATTTCCACGCTTCGGGGCGCGCGCGCGGCGCCGGACGCCCCGAGAACGAGGCCTTTGTGAATAAGCAATCACATCCGGCCAAATTTTTTTCTTGACAGGGGTCACCGCGCGTGGGCCCCGAGCGAGCGCGCATGCACCGCTTCCACGAGCGCCTGCACGTGCTCCGGCGGCGTGTGCTGCGAGACGCCGTGGCCGAGGTTGAAGACGTGTCCCGGACCGGCCCCGTACTCCTCGAGGATGCGCGCGGCTTCGCGCTCGATCGCCTCCGGAGTGCCGAAGAGCGCCATCGGATCCATGTTGCCTTGCAGCGCCACCCGCTCGCCGACCTGCCGCCGCGCGCCACCAAGGCTCGTCTGCCAGTCGACGCCAAGCGCATCGGCGCCCGAGGCGGCCATCGCCTCGAGCCACTGCCCGCCGCCCTTGGTGAAGAGGATGCGCGGTACGACTCGCCCCTCGCTCGTGCGCCTGAGCCCGGCGAGCACGCGCCGCGAGTACTCGAGCGAGAACTCCGCGTAGGCCGGAGCGGAAAGCGCTCCGCCCCAGGTATCGAAGATCATCACCGCTTGCGCGCCCGCGTCGATCTGCGCGTTGAGATAGGCCGTGACGGCCTCGGCATTGACGGCGAGGATGCGGTGCAGCAACCGCGGCTCGGCATAGAGCAGCGTCTTCACGAGGCGGAAGTCGTCGCTCCCTCCGCCCTCGACCATGTAGCACGCGAGCGTGAACGGGCTCCCGGAGAACCCGATGAGCGGCACGCGCCCGCCGAGCGCCTTGCGCGTCATGGCGATCGCGTCGAACACGTAGCGAAGCTTGCCGAGCTCGGGCGCCGCGAGCCGGTTCACGTCGCGCTCGTCGCGCACCGGACGCTCGAAGCGCGGGCCCTCGCCCTCGGCGAAGTAGAGCCCCAGGCCCATCGCATCGGGCACGGTGAGGATGTCGGAGAAGATGATGGCGGCGTCGAGCGCAAAGCGGTCGAGCGGCTGCAGCGTCACTTCGCACGCGAGCTCCGGCGTCTTCGCGAGGGCGAGGAAGCTGCCGGCGCGGCGCCGCGTCTCGTTGTACTCGGGGAGATAGCGCCCGGCCTGGCGCATGATCCAGATCGGCGTGTACTCGGTCGGCTCGCGCAGCAGGGCGCGGAGGAACGTGTCGTTCTTCATGGACGCGGATTCTCGCACGGGCTCCGGGCCGGGCCCGCGAGGGCCGCCCTTTTCCCGCCTCAACGCGGCAGGTCGGAGCTGCCCATCAGGAAGGCGTCCACCTCGCGCGCGCATTGCCGGCCTTCGCGGATCGCCCACACCACCAGCGACTGGCCGCGCCGCATGTCGCCCGCGGCGAAGATGCGCGGAACCGACGTCGCGTAGGATCCGGCGCCTTCGGTCGCGGCGCGCACGTTGCCCCGCGCATCCTTCGCCACGCCGAGCTCGTTCACGAGCCCCTCGTGCACCGGGTGCACGTAGCCCATCGCGAGCAGCACCAGCTGCGCGGGAATCGTGAACTCCGTGCCGGGCACCTCCTTCATCGCCGTGCCGCCCTTCTCGTCCTTGACCCACTCGACGTGGCACGCGGTGAGGCTGTCGACCTTGCCGTCGCGGCCGTTGAAGCGCTTGGTGGCCACGGCGAAGTCGCGCTCCGCGCCTTCCTCGTGGGAGGAGGAAGTGCGCAGCTTGAGCGGCCAGTACGGCCACGTGAGCGGCTTGTCCTCCTGCTCGGGAGGCTGCGGCATGAGCTCGAAGTTCACGACCGAGGCCGCGCCCTGGCGGATCGACGTGCCGATGCAGTCGCTGCCGGTATCGCCGCCGCCGATCACCACGACGTGCTTGCCGGTGGCGAGGATCTGGGCGCGGACCTTGTCGCCGGCGTTCACCTTGTTTTGCTGGGGCAGGAACTCCATGGCGAAGTGGACCCCGGCGAGCTCGCGCCCGGGGACCGGAAGCTCGCGCGGCTGCTCGCTCCCGCCGGAGAGCACCACCGCCTCGAACTGCGCGAGGAGCTCCGATACCGGCATCGCGGCGCCCACGTGCACGCCCGCGCGGAAGGTCACGCCCTCGGCGGCCATCTGCTCCATGCGCCGGTCGATGAGGTGCTTCTCCATCTTGAAGTCGGGAATGCCGTAGCGGAGCAGCCCGCCGATGCGGTCGCTCTTCTCGAAGAGCGTCACGTCGTGCCCCGCACGCGCGAGCTGCTGGGCGCAAGCGAGGCCCGCGGGACCCGAGCCCACGACGGCCACCTTGCGGCCCGTCCTGCGGTGCGGGAGCTGCGGGCCGATCCAGCCCTCGGCCCAACCGCGATCGACGATGGCCTGCTCGATCGATTTGATCGTCACCGGATCGTTGTTGATGTTCAACGTGCACGCCGCCTCGCATGGGGCCGGGCACACGCGTCCGGTGAACTCGGGAAAATTGTTGGTGGAATGCAGGACCTCGAGCGCCTCGCGCCAGCGATTGCGGTACACGAGGTCGTTCCAGTCCGGGATGATGTTGTTGACCGGGCACCCGGTCTGGCAGAACGGGATGCCGCAATCCATGCAGCGCCCGCCCTGGCGGCTCATCTCCTCGTCGGGCAGCGCGCGGACGAATTCCTTGAAGAACCGGATGCGCTCCGGGACCGGCGCATAAGGCCGGTCCCGGCGCTCGAACTCCATGAAGCCGGTGATTTTTCCCATGGGTCTCTTCAGTTGCTCGCGCGCACTTCCGTGCGGGTTGCGGGGGGCTCGACGCGTTGCTGCTCGCGCGCCATCTCGGAGAGCGCGCGGCGGTACTCGACCGGCATCACCTTCACGAACCGGGGCAGGTACATCGCCCAGTTCTCGAGGATGCGCCGCGCCCGCTCGCTGCCCGTGAAGAGCAGGTGCCGCTGGATGAGGGCCTTGAGCATCGCGTCGTCGTTGCCGGCGAGGTGGTCGATGTGCACCTTGCCGTGCGCCTCGACCTCGCTGCCCTCGGCCGCGGCCGCGGTTTCCTCCTCGGGAATCGGCTCGAGCTCCACCATCGCGAGGTTGCAGCGTTGCGTGAAGTCGCCTTCCTCGTCGAGCACGTAGGCGATTCCGCCCGACATGCCGGCCGCGAAGTTGCGTCCCGCTTTGCCGAGCACCACCACGGTGCCCCCGGTCATGTATTCGCAGCCGTGGTCGCCCAGCCCCTCCACAACCGCCGTCGCGCCCGAGTTGCGCACGCAGAAGCGCTCGCCCGCGACGCCGCGGAAGTACGCCTCGCCGGAGATGGCGCCGTACATCACGGTATTGCCGATGAGGATGTTCTCCTCGGGCACGAGGGGGCTTTCCTTCGGCGGGTAGACGATGAGGCGGCCTCCGGAGAGCCCCTTGCCGACGTAGTCGTTGGCATCGCCTTCCAGCTCGAACGTGACGCCGTGCGCGAGCCATGCGCCGAAGCTCTGTCCCGCGGTGCCCTTGAAGTTCACGTGGATCGTGTCCTCCGCGAGCCCCGCGTGGCCGTAGCGCCGCGCGACCTCGCCGGATAGCATCGCGCCCACCGTGCGGTTGCGGTTGTAGATGCGGCTGTCGATCGAAACCGGGCGCTTGCTGCCGAGCGCCGGCATCGCCTTGTCGATGAGCTCGTGGTCGAGCGCCTTCGCGAGGCCGTGATCCTGCGCCTCGCAATGGAAGAGCGGCACCTCGCCCTTCGGCGCGGGCTTGTAGAAGAGCTTCGAGAAGTCGAGGCCCTTCGCCTTCCAGTGCTCCACGCCCGGGCGCAAGTCGAGCATCTCGGTGCGGCCGATCATCTCGTCGAAGGTGCGCACGCCCATCTTCGCCATGTACTCGCGCACTTCCTCGGCGACGAAGAAGAAGTAGTTGATGACGTGCTCGGGCTTGCCGACGAACTTCTTGATGAGCTCCGGGTCCTGCGTGGCGATGCCGACCGGGCAGGTGTTGAGGTGGCACTTGCGCATCATGATGCAGCCCTCGACCACGAGCGGCGCGGTGGCGAAGCCGAACTCGTCCGCGCCGAGCAGCGCGCCGATGACGACGTCGCGGCCGGTCTTCATCTGGCCGTCGGCCTGCACCGAGATCCTGCCGCGCAGCTTGTTGAGCACCAGCGTCTGCTGCGTTTCCGCGAGCCCGATCTCCCACGGGCTTCCCGCGTACTTGATCGAGGAAAGGGGCGAGGCGCCCGTCCCGCCGTCGTGGCCGGAGATCGTGACGTGGTCGGACTTCGCCTTCGCGACGCCCGCCGCGATCGTGCCCACGCCGATCTCGCTCACGAGCTTCACCGAGACGAGCGCGTCCGGGTTCACGTTCTTGAGGTCGTGGATGAGCTGCGCCAGGTCCTCGATCGAGTAGATGTCGTGGTGCGGCGGCGGCGAGATGAGGCCCACGCCGGGCACCGTGTGGCGCACCTTCGCGATGTACTTCGAGACCTTGTGGCCGGGAAGCTGTCCGCCTTCGCCCGGCTTCGCGCCCTGCGCCATCTTGATCTGCAGGACGTCCGCGTTCACCAGGTATTCGGTCGTCACCCCGAAGCGGCCCGCCGCCACCTGCTTGATCGCCGAGCGCATCGAATCGCCCGACGGCAGCCTCTGGTAGCGGATCGGGTCCTCGCCGCCCTCGCCGGTGTTCGATTTCCCGCCGATGCGATTCATGGCGATCGCGAGCGTGGAGTGCGCCTCGTGCGAGATGGAGCCCAGCGACATCGCGCCCGTCGCGAAGCGCTTCACGATCTCCTTCGCCGGCTCCACTTCCTCGAGGGGCACCGGGTTCGGCGACTCCTGGATGCGGAAGAGGCCGCGCAGCGTGAGGAGCTTCTCGCTCTGCTCGTTGATGAGCTTCGCGTATTCCTTGTACGTGGAGAAGCTCCCCGAGCGCGTCGCGTGCTGCAGCTTGGCGATCGAGTCGGGCGTCCACATGTGCGCCTCGCCGCGGACGCGGTAGGCGTACTCGCCGCCCGGGTCGAGCTGCTCGCGGTAGAGCGGCGCGTCGGAGTAGGCGATGCGATGCAGTCGAACCGCTTCCTCGGCCACTTCCTGCAGCCCGATGCCTTCCACGGCGGTGGGCGTCCCCTCGAAATACCTCTCCACGAACTTCTCGTTGAGGCCCACCGCCTCGAAGATCTGCGCGCCGCAATACGACTGGTAGGTGGAGATGCCCATCTTGGACATCACCTTGAGCAGGCCCTTGCCGATCGCCTTGATGTAGCGCTTGACGATCTCCTTCTCGTCGACCTTCTGCGGCAGCTCCGCGCGCATGTCGACGAGCGTGGCGAAGGCGACGTTGGGGTGGATCGCCTCGGCGCCGAAGCCCGCGAGGCACGCGAAGTGGTGCACCTCGCGCGCGCTGCCCGTCTCGACCACGAGGCCGCAACGCGTGCGCAGCCCGGCGCGCACCAGGTGGTGGTGCACCGCCGCGGTCGCGAGCAGCGCCGGGATCGGGATCATCCCCGCGGACACGTCGCGGTCGGTGAGGATCACGATATTGGTCGCGTCGTCCTTGCGCACCACGTCCTCGGCGTCCGCGCACAGGCGTGCGAGCGCAGGCTCCATGCCTTCCGCGCCCCATTCGGCCGGGTAGCACATGGAGAGGATCTCGCTCCGGAAGTGGCCGTTGGTGAAGGTCTGCGCGCGGCGCAGCTTCTCCATGTCCTCGAAGGTGAGGATCGGCTGCGAGACCTCGAGGCGCACCACCGGCTCGGTCTGGTCGGGCGAGAGCAGGTTGGGACGCGGTCCGATGAACGACACCAGCGACATCACGAGCTGCTCGCGGATCGGGTCGATCGGCGGGTTCGTCACCTGCGCGAAGAGCTGCCGGAAGTACGCGTAGAGCGGCCGGGCGCGGTTCGAGAGCACGGCGAGCGGCGTATCGTCGCCCATGGAGCCGATCGGCTCCTCGCCCGCGACCGCCATCGGCGTGAGCAGCATCTTCAGATCTTCCTGCGTGTAGCCGAAGGCCTGCTGCCGGTCGAGGAGCTTGTCGGTGTCCGGCGTGGGCACTTCCTTCGGCGTCTCGATGTCCTCGAGGCGCATCTGCGTGCGATCCAGCCAGTCCTGGTAGGGACGCGCGGCGGCGAGCTCGCGCTTGAGCTCGTCGTCGGAGACGATGCGGCCGTGCTCGATGTCGACCAGCAGCATCTTGCCCGGCTGCAGGCGCCACTTGCGCACGATCTTGCGCTGCGGGATGTCGAGCACGCCCATCTCGGAGGACATCACGATGAGGTCGTCGTCGGTGACGAAGTAGCGCGCGGGCCGCAGGCCGTTGCGGTCGAGCGTGGCGCCGATGAACTTGCCGTCGGTGAAGGCGACCGCCGCGGGGCCGTCCCACGGCTCCATGAGCGCCGCGTTGTATTCGTAGAAGGCACGGCGCTTCGCGTCCATCAGCGGGTTGCCGGCCCACGCCTCGGGGATCATCAGCATCATCGCGTGGGCGATCGGGTAGCCGCCCATCACCAGGAGCTCGAGCGCGTTGTCGAACGAGGCGGAGTCCGATTGGCCCGGATAGATGAGCGGCCAGATCTTGTCGAGGTCCTCGCCCAGGAGCTTCGAGTGGATGGTCGCCTGGCGCGACTTGATCCAGTTGAGGTTGCCGCGCAGCGTGTTGATCTCGCCGTTGTGCGCGATGAAGCGGAACGGGTGCGCCAGGTCCCACGAGGGGAACGTGTTGGTGGAGAAGCGCTGGTGCGCGAGGCAGATGGCGGACGTGAAGCGCTTGTCCGATAGGTCCCTGAAGAAGGGGCCGATCTGCTCGGCGAGGAGCATGCCCTTGTAGACGATCGTGCGGTGCGAGAACGACGGCACGTAGAACTCGCCCGCGTTCGCGAGCCCGAGCGCGCGGATGGCGTGGCCCGAAGCCTTGCGGATGATGTAGAGCTTGCGCTCGAACGCGTCGCGGTCGAGGCTCTTGCGTCCCGCGCCGACGAACACCTGCCGGATCACGGGCATCGTGCGCCGCGCGGTCTCGCCGAGCGAGCTGTCGTCCACGGGCACCTCGCGCCAGCCGAGCAGCGTCTGCCCCTCGTTCACGACGGCGCGCTCGATCTCGCGCACGCAGGCCGCTCGCGCGGCCGGGTTCCTGGGCAGGAAGATCATGCCCACGCCGTAGGCGCCCGCCTTCGGCAGCTTCACGCCCTGCTTCGCCATCTCCTCGCGGAAGAAGGCGTCCGGGATCTGCACCAGGATGCCGGCGCCGTCGCCGTGCAGCGGGTCCGCGCCCGTGGCGCCGCGGTGGCGCAGGTTGTCGAGGATCGTGAGGCCCTTCTCGACGATGTCGTGCGACTTCCTGCCCTTGATGTGCGCGACGAAGCCCACGCCGCACGCATCGTGCTCGTGCGCGGGGTCGTAGAGTCCCTGTCTCGGCGGACGGCCGGCGTACGAATCCATGAGAGGCACCTTCTCGAATCGCGTCCCCTTCCCGGGCGGGGACCTCACCACAATGGTAGACACGTTTTGCCCCGCGCCGGGGAGACGGTCAGGGCGAGTATCGGGCTCTTGGCACCGGCCAGGATTCGGCCGGAATTCCTGCGCGGCTCGTGGCCGTTGCGGCCTCCTGGGAGGGGGCGCGCGGAAATCGGGCGAAACCGGATCATGGTAGCGCAGCCCTCGCTGCACTGCAATATAAATGCCATCAAAAAACGTGTCCGGCCGCACGGCGCCCGCAACATGGCTTTGAGTAGAATCCACGCATGCCCGCCGCGCCATGACGCCGGGCAAGAAGAAAACCGGAAAAACCAGGGAGCCATCGTGAACCGCATTGCCTCCGGCGCATGCCGCCGCCTCGCGAGCGCCGCAGCGCTCGCCCTCGCCACGGTGTTGCTCGCGTCGTGCGGCAGCGGAGGCGTCTCCAACGACAATGCGACCGCGGCCGGCACGGGCCCCGTCAGCATCTCTCCCGACACCGTGACGCTGTACTCGGAGATGCCGACGACGTTCGTGCTGAGCGGCGGCTCCGGCTCCTATCTCGTCGCTTCGAGCGACCAGAGCGTCGTGCCCGTCGCTTCGAACATCCGGATCAATTCCTTCACCGTCGTTCCCTCCGACGTCGCGGGCGACACGCCGGTCACGCTCACCGTGCGCGACGCGAACGACGCCAGTTCCGTTCCCGCCACGGCCACGCTGACGGTCAAGGCGAGGACGATCAGCAGCGTCGTGACCATCACCCCGAGCTCCACGCAGGCGGCCGCGTGCGGCACCGCGATCTGCTCGGGCGGCGATGCGGAGGTGACGGCGGTGCTGTCCCAGGCGGGCCTGCCGCTCGCCAATCGCAACGTGCGCTTCGACGTGGTCTCCGGCGACGTGCGCATCATCACGTCGGCGCCCGGCGCTCCGGAAGTCGATTCGCTCTCGGGAACCACGACGACGGACACCACCGGCACGGCGCGGATGCGCATCCGCGTGCTCGCGAGCGCCACGTCGCAGACCGCGCTCCTGCGGATCACCGACCTCAGCTCCGGCTTCTCGCAGACGGCGAGCGTGACGATCTCGCCGGCGAGCAGCGCGGCCCTCAATGCCCAGCCGACGACGATCGCTTTCACGGGGCCCGACTCGAACACGTGCGCGACCAACTCTGCGGACGTCATCGTTTTCGGCGGCCGTCCGCCCTACAGCATCTCGAATCCGGGCCCCTTCGGCATCTTCCCGACGGTGGTGACCGCCAGCGGCGGCCGCTTCACCGTGACCGCCACGGGACAATGCACCACCGGCTCCACCATCGCGATCGTCGACGCGAACGGCGCTTCGGTGTCGGTGACCGCGACCAACTCCCTCGGTACCGTCGCGGTGCCTCCATTTGTGGTCGCGCCCAGCGAGGTCACCTTCACCGGTTGCGGCCAACAGGCCGGCGTCGCGCTCGCGGGAGGGACGGGCAACTACTACGCCAGCACCGCGTCCGGGACCGGCACGACGCCGCTCATCGTCCAAGTTGCGGGCAGCTTCGGCAACATCGAGCTGCCTCCTAGCGCCTTCGTAGGCGCGTTGCCGCCAACCTTGCCCTTCGACCTGCAGGCCGGTTTTTCGGATGGGCGGACGGTGCAGCCGGTAACCGTTCACGTCCTCGGGACGGGCAACTGCTAACCGCGGTGCGCGCTCCGATCGGCGGGTTCTGGGGCCAGCGCGAAAGACTTGCGCGCAACTGAAAGTTGCGCTTTAATAACCCGCCGTAACCCGCTAATTTTCAAGAATTTCAGAATGCGGGTCCCATAACAAAGGGGAATGACCGTGAAATTGCCCTCGCTGAGCTCCCTTGCAGGCGGTTTTCTTGCACTGATATCGGCCCTGGTCCTGGCGTCGTGCGGTGGCGGGGGCGCCTCCGGCAATCCGTCGCAACCGGGCGGTTCCACACTGACGGTCCTGCCGGTCGAGACGACGATCTATGCGGGCCTCCCGGCGACGTTCCAGATGATCGGCGGCACCAAGCCCTACCTCGTCACGGCGAGCGAGCCGAATGTCCTGCCGGTACCGACCACGGTCGACTCGAACAGCTTCACCGTCATCCCCAACAATCCGGGCGTCATCGACGCGGGCTTGCCGGCGGGGTCCTTGCCGATCCGTACCGTCACCGTCTCCGTGCACTCCGGCAACGGGCTCTCGGCGAACTCGACGGTGCACGTGGCCCAGAACTTCCTCACTGGATACGGCGCGTCGTTCGGTCCCCTGGCTTGCCCCGGCACGGGCGCGGCGCCGACGAGCGCGACCGGTGCCTTCGCGTGCGCGGGCGGCCAGACCGCCATCCGCTTCTCCGCCGTGACGAACGGCAACCTGCACGGTGACGAGGCGTTCAACCTCACGGTCCTGCTCGGGCCGGGGAGCCTCGTGAATCCGGACACCGGAGCGAGCGGCCATACGATCACCGTGAACAGCGATCACACGGGTGCGGTGACGGCGATCCTCGAGGTGCCGGCGAACCAGCCCACGCAGCTCGGAGTCCTGCGCATCCAGGAAGCGTCCACCGGCGTCTACATGGATACCGTGTACACGGTCAACGGAGGCGGCACCACCAGCACGATCACGGCGCTGCCCAGCGCCTTCACGTTCACCGGTGCGACGACGGCGGATTGCGGCGTCGGAAGCGGGACCGTCCAGGTGTTCGATGGAGTCCCGCCGTACACGGCGACGAGCTCGAACAATTCCCTCGTGGCCGTGAACCCGAGCACCAGCAGCACGCAGCCCGGCGTCTTCACGGTCTCCGCGGGCAACGCGTCCCTATGCGGCGATGCGACGATCGTGTTTGCCGATTCGCTTGGCGCCCGGACCACTGTCACCGTCACGACCGCGGTGGGCAGCGCGACGCCTCCGACGCCGCCCACGCCGATCCAGATCTCGCCGAACCCGGTGACCGTCGGCTGCTCGCAGACCGTCTCCGCGTCCCTGGCGGGGGGCTCGGGCGGCTCCGGCGGCACCACGTTCAGCGCGAGCACGACGGACCCGAACCTCAGCCTGGCGGTGAGCGGCACCACGTTGAGCGTGACGCGCAGCGGCCCCGGCCCCGGCTCGGGCGGCAGCGTCGCGTCGACGGTTACGGTGACCGACGGCTCCTCGTTCGCGACGCTCACGGTGAACAACCCGGCGAGCTGTCCGTAATCGCATCGCGTAGTCCATCGAACGCGGGCATTCCGAAAGGGGTGCCCGCTTCGCTTTCCAGGCCATGACGCCGCACGGCCCCATCGTCGTCACCGGCGCCCGAGGGTTCGTCGGGCGTGCGCTCGTCGCGCGCCTCGGCACGCATTGCGATGCGCTCCATCTCGCGCCCGCCGACTGGCGCGAGCGCATCGATTCCACGGATTTCTCCGGCGCGACGGTGTTCCATCTCGCCGCGCGCGTGCACTGCGCCGGGCGCGACGACGCGCCGTTCCTGCGCGACAACCGCGACAAGACGCTCGCGCTCGCGCAGGCCGCCGCGCGTGGCGGCGCACGCCGCCTCGTCTTCGTGAGCTCGTCCCGGGCGATGGGCGAGGAAACCGGCGCAAGGCCGTTCACGCTCGAGGATGCGCCGCATCCGCTCGATGGATACGGCCGCTCGAAGCTCGCCGCCGAGCAGGCGATCGCCGAGGCTGCGAGATCCGCCGCGCTCGAATACGCCGTCGTGCGCGCGCCGCTCGTGCTCGGCGCGGGCGCGAAGGGAAACCTCGCGTCGCTGCTGCGCATCTGCGACTCGCCCTGGCCCTTGCCGTTCGGCGCGCTGAACAACCGCCGCAGCTTCGTGCACGTCGACGACCTCGCGCGCCTCCTCGTCCTGTGCGCCCAGCGCCCGCTCGCGGCCGGCCGCACCTATCTCGCGGCGCATCGCGAGCCGTTTTCCACTCGCGAGCTGGTCGCCGCGATCCGATCGGCGCTGGGGCGGGCGCCACGCCTCTTCGCTTTTCCTGCGGCGCGCCTCGAGCGGCTCGGTGCGATCGCCGGCCGGGCCGAGGCGGTACGCAGGCTCACGAGGTCCCTCGAGCTCGATGCCTCGGCCGCCGAGCGCGAGCTCGGATGGCGAGCGGACGTGTCCCTCGAGGCGGCGGTACGCGAAATGGTGGCGGCATCCCGCGCAGGGGCGGGGCGATGAGCGCCTTCTGGATCGCATCGCTGCTGCCGGCCATCGTCGCGTGGCTTGCGATCGCGTTGCTGCTGCGTTCGGCGTTGGCGAGGCGGCTCGTCGATCACCCCAACGAGCGGTCGTTGCACACGCTGCCCACGCCCCGTGTGGGCGGGATCGGATTGTTGCTCGGTGCGCTGCCGGTTGTCGCGTGGACGAGCGGTGCGCCGCTCGGCCCGGTGCTCGCCTGTGCGCTCGCGCTCGCGGTGGTGTCGCTTGCGGACGACTACCGCAGCCTTCCGGTCGTCGTGCGCCTCTCCGCGCACCTCGCGGCCGCCGCGGTGGCGGCCATTGAACTCGGTGCAGCCGGCGCAATCTCAGTGCTCGTCGTCGCGCTCGCCATCGCGTGGATGACGAACCTCTTCAACTTCATGGACGGAGCCGATGGACTTGCCGGCGGCATGGCGGTGATCGGCTTCTCCGCATACGCGTGGGCCGCGCATTCGGCGGGCGCGCCGTGGCTCGCGCTCGCGAGCGCGGCACTCGCTTCGGCCTCGGCGGGTTTCCTCGCCTGTAACTTTCCTCCCGCGCGCGTGTTCCTCGGCGACGCGGGATCGATCCCCCTCGGCTTCCTCGCCGGAGCGCTGGGCTTCGCGGGATACGCATCCGGAGCGTGGCCCGCGTGGTTCCCGGTGCTGGCGTTCGCGCCGTTCGTCGTCGATGCTTCGGCGACTTTGCTGCGGCGCGCCGCACGGCGGGAACGGGTGTGGCGTGCGCACCGCGGCCACTACTACCAACGCCTGGTGCTCTCGGGATGGGCTCCGAGGAGCGTTACGCTTTGCGCGTACGGGCTGATGCTCGCATCGGCCGTCGCGGCGCTCGCGGGGCGCGCGGCGGGGCCCATGTTGCAATGCGGTATACTTCTCGCCGCGACCGCAGCGTACGCAGTGGTTCTGGTCGCTATCGAGAGCCACCTCCGCCCGCGCGGCGCCCCCTAGATCGGTGGTCGCATAATGCAATCGGTCCACTTCGATGCGCGAGCCTTCGGTGCCGCGTTGCACGATGCCGCCGCGCTCGTGCTCGCGTGTGTCGCGGCCACCCTGCTCCTGGAGAGCCGCACGCTGCCCGATATCACGGGCGACCTGTTGGCGGTGTTCGTCGCCGCGATCCCGATCCAGATCGCGATCAACTTCCTGTTCGGCATCTACCAGGGCATCTGGCGCTACACGAGCCTGCCCGACATCCAGCGCATCATCTTCGCGGTGCTCGCGGGAACCGTCTGCATCTCGGTCGCGCTCCACGGCACGGGCATCGAGCCCGCCTTCGGCTACCGTGAGTACATCCTGTATCCGGTGTTCCTCGTCGCGATCATGTCGGCGAGCCGCATGGCCTACCGCTCCTTCAAGGAATGGGCGCTCTACGGACGCGGCGAGCAGGGCGCGCCGGTGATCGTGATGGGCGCCGGCGACGCGGCGGTCGGCCTGGTGAAGGACCTCTCGCGCAGCCACGAGTGGCGCGTCGTGGGCTTCCTCGACGACGACGAGAAGAAGCGCGGCCGGCTGCTGCACGGCGTGCGCGTCCTCGGCACGCTCGAGGACCTGCCCCGCTTCGCGCAGCGCCTGAAGCTTCGCCACGCGATCATCGCGATGCCTTCGGTTCCCTATGCCGTGCGCCGGCACGTGGTCGGCGTCTGCAAGCGCGCGAACGTGACGATCATGACGGTCCCGACGCTCAACGACCTTCCCGGCGGCAAGGGAGGCGCCGCGCGCATCCGCAAGGTGGCGGTCGAGGACTTGATGAAGCGCGATCCCGTGATGCTCGACGACGCGGGACTGCACGATCTCCTGACGGGACAGGTCGTGCATGGTGACCGGGGCGGGCGGCTCGATCGGCTCGGAGCTCTGCCGCCAGATCGCGGCCTTCCAGCCCGCCGTGCTCGTGCTCTACGAGGTGAGCGAATACGCGATGTACAAGGTCGACGAGCAGCTGCGCGAGCAGTTTCCGGAGCTCGCGGTCGAGAGCGTGATCGGCGACATCAAGAACGCGCGCCGCGTGAACCAGGCCGATGCACCAGTTCTCCCCCTCGATCGTCTTCCACGCCGCGGCATACAAGCACGTGCCGCTCATGGAGGAGGAGAACGCCTGGGAGGCGGTGCAGAACAACGTGCTCGGGAACGTACGTCCTCGCGCGCGCCGCGATCGAGCATGCGGCGTGAGGAAGTTCGTCTTCATCTCGACCGACAAGGCGGTGAACCCGACCAACGTGATGGGCGCCACCAAGCGCCTCGCGGAGATGGTGTGCCAGGCGCTGCAGGCGACGAGCGCCACGCGCTTCGAGATGGTGCGCTTCGGCAATGTGCTCGGCAGCGCCGGAAGCGTGATCCCCAAGTTCCAGGAGCAGATCGACCGCGGCGGCCCGGTCACGGTGACGCACCCGGAGATGGTCCGCTACTTCATGTCGATCCCGGAGGCGGCGCAGCTCGTGCTGCAGGCCGGCTGCATGGGCCTCGGCGGCGAAGTGTTCGTGATGGACATGGGCGAGCCGGTGAAGATCGTGGATCTGGCGCGCGACATGATCCGGCTTTCCGAGCTCTCCGAGAGCGACATCCGCATCGTGTACACGGGGCTGCGCCCCGGCGAGAAGCTCTTCGAGGAGCTGCTCGCCGACGACGAGCACACGCGTCCGACGCCGCACCCGAAGCTGCGCATCGCCAAGGCGCGCGAAGTGGATCCGGGCTGGCTCGAGGGACTGCACGGCTGGCTGCGCCAGGACCGCATCCCGAGCGATTCGGAAGTGCGTCGCGACCTGAAGCGTTGGGTTCCCGAGTACCAATCGCAGGTGCGCCCGCGCCTCGCGACCGTCGCGCCTGCGCGCAGCGGAAGCGCCGGGAGCTAGCTCCTGCCGCGCGCGTTGCGCGCGCCGCTCGCCAATCCGAGCAGCATCGCGTTGAGCGCCCAGAACACGAGCCCGTTCTGGCGGTACAGGAAATCGTCCGTCAGGTTCTTCACCACGAAGCCGGCGATGAGCGCGAGGCCGATGCTCCCGAGCGGCGCGAGCTCCGCGTCGCGAAGCAGTGCCGCGTAGCGCCGGGCGAGCGCGATGAGCAGGGCGAGGAACACGGCAAGGCCGATCACTCCGACCTCGAGCGAAATGTCGAGGAAGGTGTTGTGGGCGTGCCGGATTTCCGGGTGGTTCACGCCCTTCGGGGTGAGGGGGGCGAAGGTCGGCGCCAGCACTTCGCGTCCGAAGCCGTGCCCGAGCCACGGCGCCTCGCGCAGCTTTCCCCACGCGGTCTCCCAGATCTTCGGGCGCAGGTCGTGCTCGAGGCCCGGCGGCACGCCGGTATCGTGCAGGAGGTTGCGCTCGTAGCGCTCCGCGATGGATGCCGCGAAGGCGATCGCGAAGGCCACGGCGGCGACCACGGCGAGGCGGCGCAACGTCACCGCGCGTTCGCGCGGCGTGCCGGGCAATCGCCGCCAGGTGACGATTCCCACCATGAGCTGGGCGCCGAACGCGAGCCACACGATGCGGTTGCCGGTGTACCAGGCCGCGGCGAGGAGCAAGCAAAGCGCGGCGAGCAGCGCGCGCGGCCGGTGCCCGCGCCCCCAGGGCCGGGGCCAGTCGAGCGCGAGGAGCAGGGGCAGCAGCAGGACGAGGTGGGTGGAATACGGGCCCGCGCCGGCGTCCACTTCCTGGCGTGAGATCTCGAAAGGCACCACGTCCTGCAGCAAGCGCCCGACGAACGCGAGCGCGGCGCCGGCCATCGCGAACGCCCACCACTTCGCCCAGAGCGTCCGGTCGTGCGCGGCGGCGACGAAGAAGACGACGAACGCCATCGCCGCGTAGAGAAGCTCCGGCTTCAACTCTCCCGCGGTGTAGGCCGGATCGACGCTCCAGGAGAGCGATGCGGAGCAGAGCGCGATCCACGCGAGGCCGAGGATCGCCACGTCGCGCGGCATGCTTTCGGCGAGGATGCGCAGCGAATCGCGCCAGCGCGCGAGGAGCGCGATCGCGGCGAGCGTGAGGAACGACGCGCGCCATCCCGCGCTGCTCGCGAAGGCGGAAAAGAGGAGGAACGCGCAGGTCGCGAACGCGAGCGCCTGCCCGGCCGCCACGGCGGCCCGGGGATTCGGCTGCAGCTCACGCGGGATGGCCAAGGCTCCGTGCGACATGCGGGACGGAGCCCGATTATCGACGAATTCCCTCAGGAAGACCTGACGAGGTGCGCGAAGGACCGGCCCACCTCGAGGCGTTCCGGTCGCCCCTTGAGCACGATCTTAGTCGGACGCCGAGTACACGCGCGTGGTGACGATCAATGTCGTCGACATGGATCGGCCTGGGCGTGTTGCCGAGGCCTGCCGGAGCAGCAATGCGGCGGAGCCGTCCCGCGCGACGACGAAACGGCTCGGCGGGGTACGGTCGAAAGGAAGACTGGCGCGCCCGACACGATTCGAACGTGCGACCCCTGCCTTCGGAGGGCAGTACTCTATCCAACTGAGCTACGGGCGCGTATCTATCGGATTCTAAACGGGTTGGAGGGGTTCCGTCCAACCGCACGCCGAAGCCGGGGCCGCGATAACCGCTATAATCGCGCTTCTCCCGCGCCACCAATCCCGCTTTCCGAGGAAGCCAATGTCCGAGCCGCATCACCCCGGTCCCATCGAGGAGAACATCGACTCCCACCCCGCGACGGTCGCCATCGGAGTGCTGATCGGCGCGGTCGCGACGATCATCGCCATCATCCTGGTCGTGCAGTTCGCCATCGGCAGCTACGGCGAGCGCCCGAGGCGGAACGATCCGAGCATGAGTCCGGACCGCGTCGCGGAGCGCATCGCGCCCGTCGCGCAGGTCGCCATCGATCCCAATGCGCCGGCCGTTCCCGCCGCGCCGGCCCCGGCCGCGGCGCCGGTTGCTGCGACCGTCTCGGTTCCGCCGCCGGCCGCGGCTCAGAAGACCGCGGAGGCCGGAAACGGCGCGGGCAAGAAGACGTTCGAGACGGTGTGCACCGCGTGCCACAGCAGCGGCGTCCTCGGCGCGCCGAAGTTCGGCGACAAGGCGGCGTGGGCTCCGCGCATCGCGACCGGAAAGGACGCGCTGTACAACGCGGCGCTGCACGGCCTGCGCGCGATGCCGGCGAAGGGCGGCAATTCCTCGCTCTCCGATGCGGACGTGAAGGCGGCGGTCGACTACATGGTCGCGGCGGCGAAATAGGCGGTCGCGCCGCGAAAAGCGACGCTCGCCTCTTCTCGATCGCGCACCGGAAGCGATGGCCACCTACGCGATCGGCGACCTGCAGGGCTGCTTCGAGCCGCTCGAGCGGCTCCTTTCCAGGATCTCGTTCGATCGCGCGCGCGACCGTCTCTGGTTCGTGGGCGACCTGGTCAATCGCGGCCCGCAATCGCTCGCCTGCCTGCGTTTCGTAAGGGACCTGGGCGAAGCGGCCGTCGTGGTGCTCGGCAACCACGACCTGCACCTGCTCTGCGTGGCCGAGGGCGTCGAGCCGGCGCGCAAGCGCGACACGTTCGGCGACGTGCTCCAGGCGCCCGATCGCGACGCGCTGCTGGAATGGCTGCGCACGCGCTCGCTCATGCACGTCGAAGGCCCCTTCGCGGTGGTGCATGCGGGCCTGCTTCCCGAATGGGCCGTGGACGAGGCGCGCTCGCTCGCGGGCGAGGTGGAGGCGGTGCTTCGCGCCCCGGGCCATCGCGACTTCCTCGGCCGGCTCTACGGCGACGAGCCGGCGCGATGGAGCGATTCGCTGCGCGGCATGGATCGCCTGCGCGTGATCGTGAACGCGATGACGCGCCTGCGCGTCTGCGAGGCGGATGGCGCCATGGCCCTGTGGTTCAAGGGCGAGCCCGGGCAGTCCAGCCCGGGGCGCATCCCCTGGTTCGACATGCCGGAGCGGCGCAGCCGCGACCACACGGTCGTCTTCGGGCATTGGTCGGCCCTTGGCCTGGCCGTGCGGCCCGACCTGCTGGGACTCGATAGCGGCTGCGTATGGGGCCGCGCGCTTACCGCCGTGCGGCTCGAGGATCGCGCGCTCTTCCAGGTGGATTGTCCCGCGGGTCCAGGCGCAGAAGAGTAGCGACCCGCTGGTGCGCGAGCCGCGCGGCCTCGCGCCGGTCGCGGCCTTCCGACGGCTCGATCGGCGGCCCGAAGTCCACGCGCACGACGACGCCGCGGCCGGCCACGACGCGGGCGAGCGACTCGAGGAACGTCATGTCGCCGACGTATGCGAAGTCCGCACGCGGCGAGCCGTCGGCGTTCTCGTAGCGGATCGCCGCGGGATGGATCGTGGCCTCGTTCGCGACGGCCGGCTCGAAGAGCGAGGTGTGGAACGGCAGCAGCCGGTCGCCCTGCGTGGTGGTGCCTTCGGGGAACAGGCCCACGCAATCGCCGCGCAGGAGGACCTCGTGCACCCGAGCGGTGATCCTGCCCGTGTCGTGGCGTCGTGCGCGGTGCACGAAGAGCGTCCCGGCGCGATCGGCGATCCAGCCGGCGCCCGGCCAGCGGCGGATCTCGCTCTTCGCGATGAAGAGCGCCGGCCGGATGCTCATGATCGCGAAGATGTCGAGCCACGAGACGTGGTTTGCGGCGATCATCGCGGCCTCGCCGTGCGCCGCGGGCGGCCTTCCCGATACGCGCAGACGCACGCCGAGGATCCGCAGCAGCCCCCGCGCCCACCAGCGCGCCAGGCGCCGCCGCGTGCGCGGGGCGGCGCGCGGAAAGACGAAGCGAAGGATCCAGGCCGCGCGCGCGGCATGGCCGAGGAGACGCGCCCAGCGCATCACGCGCGCGGCGCGCCCGGCGCGCGGCGCCGTGCTCAGTGCGTGACGCGCGTCACGCCGCGTCCCGACAGCACGCGCACGCGATCGCCCGGACGGAATACCTCGTCGGCCTCCTGCACTACCGAGATGTAGCGTCCGTTGTCGAGCAGCACCGTGACCTCGACGCCGGGACGCTCGTTCGCGGAGCGCTCGATGTTGGAGCCGAGGATGCCACCGAGGATCGCGCCGCCCACCGCGCCGGCCACCTGGCCGCTCCCGCCGCCCACGTTGCTTCCCGCGATGCCGCCGAGGATCGCGCCGCCGGCCGTGCCCACGCCCGTTTCGCCCGGCATGATGCGCACGGGGCGAACGGAATCGATCACGCCGAAGCGCACCGTCTGCTCGCCCATCACCTGGTAGCCGGGGTAGTCGTAGCTGCCGGCGGGGTAGGCGCAGCCGCCCAGAACGAGCAGGCACGCGGCCGCTGCGGTCCAACCACGGTATCCAATCATTTCTCTGTCTCCTTGCGAATCCGCCTGCGCACCGCCGGCTTCCTCGCGATCACAACGTATGCCCGAATGCTTCCTTGAAGCGCCGCGCGATCGCCTCGCGACCGGGGCGGTGGTTCTGCCCTCCGCGATGGGCGATCTTGATCGAGCCCATCACCGAGGCGAGCTGGGCCGACTTCTCCCAACCCCAATCGCGGGCCAGTCCGTACAGCAGGCCCGCGCGAAACGCGTCGCCGCAACCGGTCGGATCCACGATGCCCTCCGGCGGCACTGCGGGGACGTGAAACTCGCGTCCTGCTGCGACGACCACGCATCCTTCGCCACCGCGGGTGACCACGACGGCGCGCGCCACCCGGGCGAGCTCCGCGATCGGCTTTCCAGTCTTCTGCTCGACAACGCGCGCTTCGTAATCGTTCAACGTGAGGGCGACGGCCCCGGATGACAGCTCGAGCAACTCCGCGCCGGAAAACATCGGCAGACCTTGCCCTGGATCAAAAACGAACGGGATCGAGCGCGCCGCGAAATCGCGCGCGTGCTCGATCATCGCCTGTCGCCCGTCGGGAGAAACGATGCCGAGCGAAGCGCCGGGCGCATCCTCGATCCGGTTCAGGTGCGCGAAGGACATCGCGCCCGGATGGAAAGCGTTGATCTGGTTGTCGTCGACGTCGGTCGTGATGAAGGCCTGCGCCGTGAACTGCTCCTCGAGGCGGCGCACGTGGCGCGTCGAAATGCCCAGGCCGCGCAGCCGCTGCTCGTACGGCTCGAAATCGTGGCCGGCCGTGGCCATGATCCACGGGTCCTCTCCGAGGAGCTTCAGGTTGTAGCCGATGTTGCCGGCCGTGCCGCCGTACTCGCGGCGCATGTCCGGCACCAGGAACGAGACGTTGAGGATATGGATCTGGTCGGGAAGGATGTGCTTCCTGAACTGGTCCGGGAACACCATGATGGTGTCGTAAGCGAGCGAGCCGCAAACGAGGATTGTCATGGGCGGCAAGTATAGACGCTAGGAAGCGCTCACCTTTGAGGGACGCGCGGCCGCAATCGCCCGATGAGCGGCATTGACGCGCGGCCTTCCGGGGACCAATCTCGCCCGCGTAGGATGGTTACAACGGTAATCCGGCCGGTGCCAGGCCGGAACTTGCGGCGCACGATTTCTGCAACAGGGCAAACCCACCGAAAGGTGGGGACGCAAAATCTCCGGTCTAAGGGGCTCGCGCCCTATGACAGCGGGATCGCCAGGGTCGCCATGGACCGCACCGGTCCGAAGCCGCGCTCCCCTGTCCGTTGCGTCCCCCTTTCCGGTCCGTTGCGTCCTGGGAGGAGCGGTGCATCATGACGCAACCGGCAAGCGGCAAAGTGGTGCCCCTCGGCGACCACCCGAGGGCGCGGACGAGGCTCAGCGCGCGCGAATCGGCGGACGTCCTCGCCGGCTGCCGCGAGCTCGCCCTCGAGCGCATGGCGCGCTCGCTCGGCGGGATGCTGGATCGGGTCGAGGACGACTTGTTCGAGCTCGCCGAGAAGGCCATCGACCGCGACGCGCAGAACACGTATCTCGACGCGCGCGCCAAGGCGCGTGAGAAGCGCCCGTCGATCGAGGCCGCGTTCCGCCGGCATTTCGTGGAGTTCTTCAACCGCAAGGTGCGCGGCGAGCCCGCAGGCGCCGGCGCCCCGTCGTCCGGCGAGCTCACGCTGGTCGCGCCCGAGGAGCTCGAGGAATCGATCGCGATGCAGGAGATGTCGCGCAATCTCGGCGCCGCGTGCGAAGGCGAGCTCTTCGCGCTGAGTCGGCGCATGGGATTCCTGCTCGAGCGCCCGGACCTCGCGGGCGATGCCAATCCGTTGAGCCCCTCGACGGTGTGCGCGGCGCTCAAGGATGCATGCGAGCAGATCGGCGCGGGCTTCAAGGTGAAGCTCGCGTTGTTGCGCCAGCTCGAGGGCTACGCGCAGGCGGAGCTGCTGTCCATCTATCACGAGCTCAACCAGCACCTGGTGCAGCGGCGCATTCTTCCCGAGGTGCGGGTGGAGGTGCGCAAGACGGCCACGCGCGCGCGTCCGGAGCGCCCCGAGCGCCCCGAACGCCCGTCCCCGAGGCAACCGCAGGTCGATCCCGACGACCTCTTCGGCACACTCGCGCAGCTCCTCGGCGCGGCGATGCCGCATGGAGCGGGGGCGGCTGCGGCGGCGGCGGCGTGCGGCGCGAGCTCCGCGCCGACTCCCGCGTCCTTCCTCTCGGAGCTCACGCGGATGCACCGCGAGGACGTGGCGGCCGCGCAGAGCGCAGGGGTCCCGGTCAACGTGGTGAGGGGGATCCGCGCAGCGCCGCAGAGCGCCTCGCTCTCGACGGTGGACGCGATGACGATCGACCTCGTGTCGATGCTCTTCGACTACATCTTCGAGGACCGCCACATCCCGGCCGGCGTGAAGGCCTGCCTTGCGCGCCTGCAGATCCCGACGCTCAAGGTCGCGCTCCTCGACCGGAACTTCTTCTCGTCGAAGGCGCATCCGGCGCGCCGCCTGATCGACCGCCTGGCCGAGTGCGCGATCGGCCTCGACGGAGCGAACGCCGACGGCAACGGCTGCATGGCGCTCGTCGAGGGCGTGGTGGGCCGCATCCTCGCCGAGTTCGACACGGACATCGCGCCGTTCGAATCGCAGCTCGCGCGCGTGGAAGCGTTCATCGAGGAACGCAAGCGGGTGGAGGCCGAGATCGTGGAGCGCTCCGCGCGCCTGGTGGAGGAGCGCGAGCGCGAGGAGATCGCGCGCGCGTTCGCCGAGGACGAGGTGGCGCGCCGGCTCCAGGCGAGCCCCTGGGTTCCGGCCGTGGTGCGCGAGATGCTCGAGGCAACGTGGGTCCGTGCGCTCGCCGCCGCACGGCAAGTCGAGGGCGAGGGGTCGCCAGCGTGGCAATCGCTGGTGAAGACGATGGAGGACCTCCTCTGGAGCGTCGAGCCGAAAGCGCAGGCCGAAGACCGCAGGCGCCTGGTCGCGATCCTTCCCGGCATGATCAAGGACCTGATCGAGGGCCTGCGGCGCGGCTCGCTCGACTCGGCCGGGCGCGACGCCTTCCTCGGCGCTCTCGTCGATTGTCACGCGGCCGCCGTGAAGTCGGGCCTGCGCGGCCTCGCGGCCCTTCCCGAGGTGCCCCTTCCTGCGAGAGGCGAGGAGCCGGCGATCGAGCGCGCGGTCGTGCCCGCCGCCGGTATCCGTGTCGAGGAGATCCGCCTGCGTGTGCAGCGCGGCGCCGTGCGCAACGTCTTCACGCGCACCGGCATCTGGACCAATCTCCAGCGCGGCACCTGGGTGGAGTTCGCCGGCGCGGACGCCGCGAAGCGGGCGCGGCTCACGTGGATCAGCCCGAACAAGGGGGTCTACCTGTTCACCAACCCCCTTTCCGGGGACGCCGCGGTGTCCATTTCGCCCGAAGCGCTCGCCGAGCAGATGCGGCTGGGAGAGGCGCGCGTGCTCGACGACGCATCGCTCGTCGACCGCGCGGTGGACTCGATGCTGGCGACGCTTCGCGAGGGAGCGTCGGCCGGCGCCGCCTAGGGATAGAAGACCAGCAGCTCGTAGCCCGTGGGCTTGAGGCCCGGCGTTGCGAGGCGCAGCTGGATCGCGACTTCCGCGCCCGCGGCGAGGACTTCGCCGGGCGGCGGCGCGCGCCCGAGGTAATCGGAAGGGCGCAGCACGCGCCGCGCGGCCGGCTGGCCGCCGATGTCCGTGAGAGTGAGCTCGAGGTCCGGGTATTCCTGGGGCACGGGAGCGAGATTGCGGATGCGCGCCGCGAGCGAGATCTGGTCCGGGCGTCCGGGAACCTCCAGGAGCTGCGATTCCTCCAGCTTGAGCTGGCGCTCGTCGCGCGACCAGTGCACCACGCAGCCGAAGCGCAGGCACGCCGATTCGAGCCAGGGGCGCAGCACGGGATATCGTTGCGCGAGCGGCGCGCGGAACGCGTATGCGGCTTCGGCCGCGAGCACGAACGCGAGCAGCAGCACGCCGAAGGACCAGGCGCGCGCCACCGGCCTGCGCGGCTCGATGAGGTCGAGCGGCTCGGCGAGCGCGACGCTCGCCGAGTCCGGCCGCTCGACCGCGCGAGGCCGCTCGACCGCGCGAGGCCGCTCGACCGCGGGAGGCTCGGCGCTAGCCGGCTCCGGCTCCGGCTCCGATGCCGGCTTCGGCTTGCTCGCGCCCTCGGCAGGCGCGACGGGCTCGACCGTCTCCAGCTCGGGGAGCTCCTCGGGCGGCGGCGCCGCCGCGCGCGGCTTGCGTTCCAGCGCTTCGCGCGCCGCGAGCAGCCGCGTGCCGGTGTCGTCGTCGGGCACCCGCTCGAGCGCCTCGAAGCCGCTGAAGACCTGGCGGCACTTGCCGCAGCGCACCCGTCCCTGGCGCGCGTTGAGCTGCTGCGGCGTGACGCGGAAGCGCGCCAGGCAATTCGTGCAGGTGGTGATCAGCACGATGCGTACCTCGCCCCGGCGAGGAGGACCCACCCGGATTCACGCCCCACGACGGCGAGCTTCGCCCACGGCGCGTAGGCGGCGGCGACGTCGGCGGCCTGCGCCTCGAGGATGCCGGAGAGCGCGATCTCGCCTCCGGGCGCGGTGTGCGATGCGATGGTGGGCGCGAGCATGCGCAGCGGATTGGCGAGGATGTTCGCGACGGTGATGCGCGCGTCGCCCGGGAATCCGCGGTGGGCATCCACGATCTCGAGGCGAACGGCGTTGCGCTGGGCATTGTAGCGCGCGACCTCGAGGGCGAGCGGGTCGATGTCGACGGCGCGCGCCATCGCCGCGCCGAGCTTCATCGCGGCGACGGCGAGGATGCCGGAGCCGCAGCCGTAGTCGAGCACGGTGTCGCCGGCCCGCACGTTGCGCTCGAGCCAGGCGAGGCACAGCCGCGTGGTCGGGTGGCTGCCTGTCCCGAAGGCGGAGCCCGGATCGAGGATCACGTTGACCGCACGCGGGTCGGGAACCGAGTGCCAGCTGGGAACGATCCACAGGCGCTCGCCGACGCGGATCGGCACGAACTGGCGCTGGGTGCGCGAGACCCAGTCGACATCCTCGACGCGATCGATCGAAGCCGCCTCGGGTTGCTTGAGGTCGCACGCTGCGAGCGCATGGTCGAGCGCCCGGGAGACGTCGTGGTGGTCCGGAAAGAGCGCACTCACGCGCGTGCGCGGCCAGGTCGCGCATTCGCCGCCCGGCTCGCCAAAGACCGCATGCTCGTCGCCCGTCCCGGCGTCGGCGTCGGCGAGGTCGGTGGAGATCGCGCCCGCCTCGGCGAGCGCGTCGGCGAGCTCTTCGGCGCGGGCCCCCTCCACGACGAGATCCACGCGCTGCCAGCTCACGGCGCGCTCAGCTCTCCGCCTGGATCGACTTGAGCGCCGCCATCTTCTCCTCGAGGTAATGGATGTTCACGCCGCCGCGGATGAAGGCCGCGTCGCTCATGAGCTCCTGGTGCAAGGGGATGTTGGTCTGGATGCCCTCGATCACCATCTCGGAAAGCGCGACGCGCATGCGCGCGATGGCCTGCTCGCGCGTATCGCCGTAGGCGATCAGCTTGCCCACGAGCGAGTCGTAGTAGGGCGGGACGTAGTAGTTCGCGTAGACGTGCGAGTCGTAGCGGATGCCCGGGCCGCCGGCGACGTGGTATTGGGTGATGCGGCCCGGCGAGGGCACGAAGGTGTACGGGTTCTCCGCATTGATCCGGCACTCGATGGCGTGCCCCTTCTTCACGACGTCGCGCTGGCGCAGCTTGAGCTTCATGCCCGCCGCGACGCGAATCTGCTCCTGAACGATGTCCACGCCGGTGATGACCTCGGTCACGGGGTGCTCGACCTGCACGCGCGTGTTCATCTCGATGAAGTAGAACTCGTCGTTCTCGTACAGGAATTCGAACGTGCCCGCGCCGCGGTAGCCGAGCTTGCGGCACGCCTCCGCGCACTTCTCGCCGATGCGCTCGATGAGGCGCGGCTTCACGAGGGGCGCCGGGCCCTCCTCGATGATCTTCTGGTGGCGCCGCTGCATGGAGCAATCGCGCTCGCCCAGGTAGATCGCCTGCTTGTGCTCGTCGGCGAGCACCTGGATCTCGATGTGGCGCGGGGTCTCCAGGTACTTCTCGAGGTAGACCACGGGGTTGTTGAAGGCGTTCTGTGCCTCGACCCGCGTCATCGTGACGGCGTTGATCAGCGCCGCCTCGGTGTGGACGACGCGCATGCCCCGGCCTCCTCCTCCGCCCGCCGCCTTGATGATCACCGGATAGCCCACCACCGATGCGAGGCGGCGTATCTCCTTCGGGTCCTCGGGCAGCGGGCCGTCCGATCCCGGGACGCACGGGATGCCGACCTTCTTCATCGCCACCTTCGCGGCGATCTTGTCGCCCATGGTGCGGATCGATTCCGCCCTGGGGCCGATGAAGACGAAGCCCGAATTCTCGACGCGCTCGGCGAAGTCCGCGTTCTCGGAGAGGAACCCGTATCCGGGATGGATGGCCTGCGCGTCGGTGACCTCCGCGGCGCTGATGATCGCCGGGATATTCAGGTAGCTGTCGCGCGATGCGGCGGGCCCGATGCACACCGACTCGTCGGCGAGCATCACGTACTTCGCGTCGGCGTCGGCCTCGGAATGGATCGCGACCGTCTTGATCCCCATCTCGCGGCAGGCGCGCTGGATGCGCAGCGCGATCTCGCCACGGTTGGCGATCAGGATCTTCTCAAACATCGTGCAGACGCATCGAACGTTTGCTCCCTCTGCCTTGGGAGGGGGCCGGGGAAAGGGTCATTCCGGGCGCTATTCGATGAGAAACAGCGGTTGCCCGTATTCGACGGGCTGGCCGTTCTCCACCAGGATCGCCTTGATCGTGCCCGCCACGTCGGACTCGATCTCGTTCAGCAGCTTCATCGCCTCGATGATGCACAGCGTCTGGCCCTTGGCGACCGACTGGCCCACCTCGACGAACGCCTGCGCGCCCGGCGAGGGGGCGCGATAGAACGTTCCCACCATGGGCGACTTGAGCGTGTGCCCGGCGGGCTCCTCCGGCTTGGCCGCCTCGGGTGCCGAGCCTGCCGCCGCAAGCGGCGGCGCCATCGGCATCTGCATCGGCCCGGCGGCCATCAGGACCTGCGGGGAGCCGGCCGGCTGGCGGCAGATGCGCACCTTCTCCTCGCCTTCCGTGATCTCGATCTCGCCGATTCCCGACTCCTGGACGAGATCGATCAGCTTCTTCAGCTTCCTCAGATCCATCCTGGCTCCCTTCAATGCGCCGGCGGCGCGTTTACCGCGCGGATGGCTGCCTCGAGAGCGAGCTCGTATCCGAGCGGCCCAAGGCCCACGATGACCCCGGCTGCCAGGTCGGAGAGATACGAATGGCTCCGGAACGGCTCTCGCGCGTGGACATTGGATAGATGGACCTCGATGAAGGGAACCCGGACCGCCGCAAGCGCATCGCGCAGCGCGACGCTGGTGTGGGTGAAAGCGGCAGGATTGATGACGATGAACGAAGTTCCATCGCTTTTCGCGGCTTGGATGCGGTTCACGAGGTCCGATTCGGAGTTGCTTTGGAAACTTTGAACCGAGATGCCCTTTTTGCGGCCCAGGTCGGCCAGGCGCTGGTCGATCGACGCCAGCGTCTCGGTGCCATAGTGCTCGGTTTCGCGGCCGCCCAGCAGGTTCAGGTTCGGCCCGTGCATCACCAGGATCGTAGGCATGACCAACGAGTTTGCCGCAGTTCCGCAGCGAATGTCCAGTTTCGGCGACGTGCCGCCCGCAGGCCCTCCTTCGGCCAGCCGCTCCGGCACGAATCCCGCTTGCCGCGGATCGAGGGTGGGGGAATCGCCGAGGATTCCAGAACTTACCGGTCGTTTGCGGGTGTTTCGAGGCCGAGCCGATTCAGGTCGCGCTCCAGGTCATCCTCGAAGTAAAGACCCACTTTGCGCTTCAGGACCTTGCCATCGGGACCGAGGATGACCGTGAAGGGCAGGCCGCCCTCTACATCGCCCAGGCGCCTTGCCCAATCGTCGGCCAACGCGCCGCCGAGAAGCACCGGATAGAGAACCGGTCGATCGCGCAGGAAGCGCTCGACCTTGACCGGGTCGTCGTCCGTGAGGCCCACGAACTGGACGTTGCGGGCGCCCCAACGCGATTGAAGTTGCGAGAAGCCCGGCATCTCGGCCCGGCAAGGCGGGCACCACGTCGCCCAGAAATTGAGGACCACGACCTTGCCGCGGAACTCGCCGATGGAGCGCACGCCTCCTCCGGGCTCGTCGAACCGGGCGGCGTAGATCGCGTCCGCCGTGAGCGGCGCCGGGGACGTCGCGCGTTCGGCGTGCAGCAGCCAGAGCGCGGCGCCGGCGAGCATCGCGAACAGGCCGACCGCGATGAAGACCCTTCCACCGCTCATGGTCGCTCGCTCATGCCCGCTCCCGCTGCGGCGGGCTCATCGTGCCGCGGCGGGCTTCGGGGACTGCGTCTCGTCCTCGATCCAGGCCAGATAGCCCGGGAGCCCGCGCTCCGCCGGCCACGATACGATCTCGGGGAGCGAGTAGGGATGGCGCGCGCGGATCGCCGCTTCGAGCTCCTCGTATCGCTCGGCGGTCGACTTGATCAGCACCGGATATTCCGTCGCCCGTTCGAGACGGCCCTCCCAGCGATAGAACGACGTGGCCGCGGAAAGAACGTTCGCACAGGCGGCAAGTCTCATCGAGACGAGGGCCTCGGCGAGATTGAAAGCGGCGTCGGAGTCGGGTAGGTTGGTGAGAATGAAGATCGCGGCCATGGCGACCCGCCCCGTCGGGCGGCGCTGGGACATGCGGATGGAGCGGTGCTCGGGATGCGGCTGCTGCTGATTTCGATTCTACTGGGTTTCCCCCTGCTCGAAGCGCTGGTCCTCGTGCGCCTCAGCCAGACGCTCGGCTGGTGGGTGCTCGCATGGGTGGTGCTCTCGGCGTGCGCGGGCATGGCGCTCATCAAGGAGGCGCGCTTCACGCTGCTCGCCCAGCTGGCGGCCGGGTTCGCGGAAGGCGAGTTCTCGATCACCGCCCTCAGTCACAGCGCGCGAACCGTCTTGGCCGGCCTGCTGCTGATCTTTCCCGGCGTCGTGTCCGATCTCATCGCGATCACGCTGCTCCTGCTTCCCGGTCCGCGCGTTGCGAGCCAGTCGCGCATGCGGCGCGCGGGCGAGGGCGCGTTGATCGAGGGCGAATTCCGCCGCAGTCGCTGATTGCCCGCCGCGCGCCGTGCGGCCCATGCGTTAGAATTCGGTCGCCCTCGCGTCCCTCGCGAGGCGCCCGTGCCAGCGCTCGCCACGAAAGCCCGAATTGCCCTCAGCCCCCGCGAACGGACACCAGGTCCGGCTAGAGCCGAGCGGGCACCGCTTCAGCGTCGCCCCCGGGGAAACCATCCTCGAAGCGGCGCTTCGCCAGGGAGTCGGCCTGCCGTACGGTTGCCGCAACGGCGCCTGCGGCGCGTGCAAGGGCATCCTCAAGTCGGGCACGCTCGAATACGGCGAGTACCAGGAGCGCGCGCTCCATCTGAACGAGAAGGCTGCGGGAAAGGCGCTCACGTGCTGCACGCGCCCGATGAGCGACATCGTGTTCGAGGTCCGTGAAGTGTCGGGCGCGAAGGATCTGGCGATCCGCACCATGCCCGCGCGCGTGGAGAAGGTCGAGAAGCCCGCGGAGGACGTGGCCATCCTGTCGCTGAAGCTTCCTGCCGGCGAGCGCCTGCAATTCCTCGCCGGACAGTACATCGACATCCTCCTCAAGGAAGGAAAGCGCCGCAGCTTCTCGATGGCGAATCCGCCGCACGACGATGCGTTCCTGCAGCTGCACGTGCGCAAGTCGCCCAACGGCGCGTTCTCGAGCTACGTGTTCGAGCAGATGAGGGAACGGGCGATCCTGCGTTTCGAGGGCCCGCTCGGCACCTTCTACCTGCGCGAGGACTCCGACAAGCCGATCGTGTTCGTCGCGGGGGGCACGGGATTCGCGCCGATCAAGGCGATGATCGAGCATTGCCTGCACGCGGGCATCGACCGTCCCATGGTGCTCTACTGGGGCGTGCGCTCGCTGAAGGACCTGTACATGCGCGACCTTCCGGGCCGCTGGCAGCAGGAGCACCCGAGCTTCACGTTCATCCCGGTGCTCTCCGAGCCGCAGGCCGAGGACCGGTGGAGCGGACGCACGGGCCTCGTCCACCAGGCCGTGCTCGACGACTTCGACGATCTTTCCGGCTATGAGGTCTATGCCTGCGGCGCGCCCGCGATGACCGACATCGCGCGCAAGACCTTCGTCGAGCAGCGCGGCCTGCCCGAGGACGAGTTCTACTGCGACGCCTTCACCCCTTCGGTGGATCCCAGGAAGTGACGCGCGGCTTCAGCCCGAGCGGTGCGCGTCCTCCTCGAGGCGCCGGGGATCGGCCCTGCGCGCTTCCCTTTCCCGCAGCACGCGCCGCTGCACCTTTCCGGTCGTGGTCATCGGCAGCTCGTCGATGAACTCGATCTCGCGCGGCTGCTGGTACGGCGCGAGGTGCTGCTTCACGTGCGCGCGGATGGATTCCTTGAGCGCCTCGGACGGCGCGTGGCCGGACGCGAGCAGCACGAACGCCTTGATGAGGTTGCCGCGCGTCGGGTCCGGCGTGGGCACCACGGCAGCGTTCGCGACCGCTTCGTGCTTCACGAGGCAATTCTCGATCTCCGACGGCCCGATGCGATAGCCGGCGCTCTTGAAGACGTCGTCCGAGCGTCCCTGGTACCAGAGGTAGCCGTCCTCGTCCATCGAGGCTTCGTCGCCGGTGCGGCACCATTCGCCGCTGAACTTCCTCCCGGTCGCCTCGGGGTTCCCCCAGTAGCCCAGGAAGAACACCGGGTCCGGCGTCCCGTCGATCCAGGTGCGCGCGAGCGCGACGTCGCCCACCGTCCCGCGCGGCACCTCGCGGCCCTCGCCGTCGATCACCGCGACGCGATGTCCCGGATAGGGTCGGCCCATCGATCCGGGCCGCACCGGCCAGAACCGGTGCGAGTTGCCGACGATGTAGTTGATCTCGGTCTGCCCGAAGATCTCGTTGGGAGTCACGCCGAGCTCCTCGCGCGCCCAGTGGAACAGGGTCGGTCCCATCGCCTCCCCGCCGCTCATCAGCGAGCGCAGCCGGATCGGGAAGCGCGACCTGGGCGAAGGAAACGCCTTCATCATCATCTTGAGCGCGGTGGGCACCAGGAAGGCGTTGCGGATCCCGTAGCGCGCGATGAGCCCGAACGCACGCTCCGGATCGAAGCGGCCGCGGAAGCCGAGGATCGGCTTGCCGTGGTAGAGCGTCGGCATGAGCGCGTCCCAGAGCCCGCCGGTCCACGCCCAGTCCGAAGGCGTCCAGAACACGTCGCCTTCCTGCGGGAACTCGTCGTGCGAATGCTCGAAGCCGGGGAGGTTGCCGAGCAGCGCGCGGTGCGGCAGCAGCGTGCCCTTGGGCGGCCCCGTCGTTCCGCTCGTGTAGATGATCGCCGCCGGATCGCCGGGGTCGGTCGCGCCCGGCTCGAACTCCGGCGCCGCGCGCTCAAGCGTTTCCTCCCATGCGAGCACGCCGGGTCCGCGCGCGCCGGCCACACCGATCACGCTCGCGAGCTCCGGCAGCCGCTCGCGGATGGGCTCGAGGTTCGCGTACGTCGCGGGATCGACGATCGCGGCCTTCGCGCCGCTGTCCCGCAGCCGGTATTCGAGCGCCTCGGGACCGAACTGGAACGAGAGCGGCACGGCGATCGCGGCCATCTGGAAGCACGCGATGTAGGCGACGACCATCTCGGTGCGCTGCGGAAGCATCAGCGCCACGCGCTCGCCGCGCCGCACGCCGAGCGCGCCGAGCGCGTTCGAGAGCCGGTTCGCCGCGGCGGCGAGCGCGGCGAAGGTGAGGGTGCGGCGCTCCCCCGATTCGTCTTCCCAGTGCACGGCGACGCGCGCGGGATCCGATGCCCATCGCCGGCAGGCCCATTGCGCGATGTTGAAGTCGGCGGGAACCCGCCAGCGAAAGGATCCGTAGCGTTCCCGGTACCGGTCCATCGGGGTCCTCCTATCGCGCGAGCGCGGCCTCGATGTCGGCGAAGGTCTGCGCCACCTCGAAGGTCTGCAGCTCCATGCCGAGCTGGCGCGCGATCTGCGAGGCGGAGAAGAGGCCGCGGATGCGCTGCCCGCCATCCTCGGCCACCGTGAGGTGGCGGCGCCGCGCCGCCTTGAGCGTCGCGACCACGTGCCCCACGCGCATCTGCGAGACCTCGACGAGCGAGAGCGCGTCGAGCTGCGAGGCACGGGTCATGATGTCGCGCACCTGCACCTCCGCGTGCGACACGCCGTGCGATTGCATGAACTGCATCGGCTTCACCCCGAGCAGGTCGCTCGCCGTGATGATGCCGGCTACCGCGCCCTGCGGGTCGAGCACGAAGAGCAGCCGCACGCCGCGCCGGATCATCATGGCGTGGGCGGCGTCGATCGGCTCCTCCGGCGTGGTGATGGCCGCGCTCACCTCGCGCAGGTCGGTCATCACCGAGAAGGCCGGATCGTCGAGGTTCACGCGGCCCGGTGGGTTGGGCGTCGCCACGCGGGCGCCGGGCGTGAGCGGCTTCAGGGTGAGCGGTGCGTACTCGCGCATGGCAACCTCCTGCGGTGTCAGCCGGCGAGCTCGGCGCTGCGCCGGAAATGCAGCACGGCCTCCTGGTGCTTGCCGAGCTGCTCCATGAGGGCGGCGAGCGTCATGTGGCCGTCGTGCGTGGGCTCGAGCGCGAGGCTCGCCTCGATGTAGCTTTGCGCCTTGCCCCACAGGCCCTGCTTCATGCAGAGCTTGCCCAGCGCGAGGAGCAGCGCCGGGTCGCGCGCGTGTACTCGCAGCCACCGCTCGGCGCGCTCGATCTGCGGCAGCGCGTCCGGTCCCGCCGCCTCGCCGTAGAGCGCGACGAGGCTCGGATTCCACTCGCGCTCGAGCGCCTGCTCGACGATCGCGCGCGCTGCGGCGGGGTTGCCGAGCGCGAGGTGATAGCGCGCCGCGGGGGCCGCCACGGCCGGGTCGACCCGCATGTCGCCGGGAAGCGTTTTCCAGTAGGACTCGAGCGCCGCGGCGTCCTGCGACTTGCGGTTGAGGTTGCCCAGATGCGCGGCGCGCCGCGCTGCGCCCGCCTCGTCCGGCCCCAGCCCGCCCAGCTTCACCAGCGAGGAGACGGTCTCGAGCACCTCGTCCCAGTTGCGCAGCGCCTGCTCCGCCTGCAGCTTCAGCCGCAGCAGCCGCAGGTTGCGCGAATCGCGCGCCGAGAGGTCCTTCAGCACCGCGAGCGCCTCCGCGTGGCGGCCCTGCGAGACGAGGAGGTCCGCGAGCGTGGTGAGCCGCGCCTGGTCGACCGCCGGGGCCGCTCCCTTCGCGTGGTCGAGGAATTGCTCGCGCTCGGTGAAGCGCCCCAGCTCGTGGGCGCTGCGCGCCGCGATGATCGAGGCGATCCCTTTCGTCTCCTCGTTGAGGAGCGCCTGCGCGGCGTTCTTCTCGGCCGAGGCGTAGCGGCCCTGGAAGAAGGCGAGCAGCGCGTCGTTGAGGGACTGCCGGTGGATCGTGCGCTCGCGCTCCGTGCGATAGGCGCGCACGCGGCGCGGGATGGCGAGCAGCGTGCCCACGAGCCGCGTGAGGAAATAGAACGCGAAATAGCCGGCCAGGATCAGGAACACGAAGAGGTTCACGGAAAGCTCGACGCGCCACGGCGCCGATACGATGACCACGTATCCGGTCGAGCGTTCGGCGAAGAGCGCGATGCCGACGGCGAGGGCGGCGAGGACGAGGGACCAGAGCGCGAATCGCATGGCTAACGCTTCTCCCGGGCGGCCTGCGCCGTGCGCATCGCCGCGAGGCTCGCGTTGATGTTCGGAGCCGCGATCGAGACCGGCGTGTCCGCGAGCTGCTTGATGGTGGTGAGCGCGACGGTGGTGGGCTTCGCGTGCGGATCGAAGTAGCGCGAGACCCACGCCTGGGTCGCCCGCATGTCCTCGCGGAACGACGGCTCATCGCGCGCGAGGAGCGCGACGCGCGCCGAGAGCAGGCGCAGCTTCAGGTTCTCGCGCAGGTAATAGCTCTGGGCGGGGCTCAGGAGCGCCACGTCCGTGCTCTCCATGTCGCGGATCCGCACCAGCCCCTTCATCTCCTCCCAGAATTCACGCGCCGCGCGCGTGAGCCCGTTGCGGTCGTCGCTTGAGCGCCAGCGCGACGGCGGACGCGGCGGCGGCAGGTTCTCCGAGATCACGAGCGGCAGCGTGTCGACCTGGTCGATGAGCCCGTCGATCTTCACCGCGATGCCGACCGTATCGACCTGCGGGACGGCCTTGAGGCGCTCCATGTCCGCGGCGATGGCGCGCCTGAGCGGCGTGGCGGCGAGCTTGTCCGCCTTCGCAAGGCGCTGGTCGGCGGCCTGCAGCGCCGCGAGTGCGGCGCGTACGTTGCCGGCGAGCTGCAGCTGCTGGCTCGCGAGCACCAGCATCTGCTCCACGTCGGAGAGCACGCGGTCGTCGGCGCTGCGCGCGAGGTCGCGATACATCGCCTCGAGCGCGGCGCGCTGCTCCTGCGTGTCGGCGATGCGCGATTCGAGATCGCCGATGCGCGCCTGCGCCTCGCGCAGCGCCGCCTGCGTCTGAGCGAGGTCGGCCCGGGTCCGGGCGGTGTCGGCGCCCAGCTCCGCGAGGCGCCCGCCGGCGCTCGCCTGCATGGAAGTCACGCCCAGGCGCGCCTGCACCGCGAGCCAGCCCACGGCGATCGCCGCCAGGATCGCGGCGATCGCGAGCGAGCGGGCGACGCGGTCGCGGGGCGGCTCGGGCCGCGGCGGCGCCGGCGTGGGCTCGCTCATGGCGCGACCCTCATCGTGGCGAGCGCGTTCGCGAGGCCCTCGGCGCCCGGCGAGGCGACCAGGACGTTCGCGAAACGGCGCGCATCGGGATGGGCGGCGATGGCGGGATGGGGCACGACCAGCGTGGAATCGGCGATCAGGGCCTCGCCCTCCTTGCCGAGCATCGCGACGAAGTTCTCGAGCGTCTCGGCGCTCAACGCGTTCACCGCATGGACCTCGCCGCGCTCCCAGGCGTGGAGGAGCGGCGCCGGGTCGGCGCTCGGCCGCGCGCGCCGATAGCACTCGACGTAGTCGACGCGCGCGCCGCGCGACTCGAGGACTTCGCGCAGGTGCTCCCTTCCGCCTTCGCCGCGGAACACGATGATGTTTTCCCCCTTGACGACGCGCAGCTCCGGCGCCGCGAGGAGCCCCTCGCTGTCCTGGCGCTCGCGAGGTGAGATCACGGCGTCGAATCCGGAGTTCCGGAGCGCGGCCGCGGTCGCTTCGCCCACCCCCGCCACCTTCGTGCCCCCGGGCCAGCGACCGGTGCCGCGCGCCGCGGCGAGCCCGTGCTCCACCGCGTTCGCGCTGATGAAGATCGCGAGCGTGCATTCTTCCAGCCGCGCGAGGGCGTCCTGCGAGCGCTGCGAGAGCGGCGCCGCCTCGATCGCGAGCGACGGGAAGACGAAGGCGCGCGCGCCCTCCTCGCCCAGCGCCGCGGCGAGCGCTTCTGCGGCCGGCCGCGGGCGCGTGATCACCACGCCCAGGCCGTCGAGGCGGCCGGTGCCGTTCATGCGGAGCGGCGCGCGAGGAGGTCGAGGATCTCGCGTCCTCCCGCGTCGAGGAGGCGCCGGCCGAGCGAGGCGCCCAGCGCTTCGGCTTCTCCCGCGTCTCCCTCGACGCGGTCGCGCACGTGGCGCGTGCCGTCGGGAAGCGCGATGAATCCCTCGAGCGAGAGCGAGCGCCCCTGCGCGTGGGCGATGGCGCCGAGCGGCACCTCGCAGCTGCCCTCGACCACCAGGCCGAAGGCGCGCTCGGCGCGCGCCGCGCACGCGGTCTGCGCGTCCTCGAAGGGCGCGAGGAGCGAGGCGATGTCGGCCCGGTCGCGGCGGTATTCGATGGCGAGGATGCCCTGGCAGATCGCCGGAAGGGCCAGGGTCTCCGGAAGCGTCGCGCGGATGCGCGCTTCGAGCCCGAGGCGACGCAGCCCCGCCGCCGCGAGGATGATCGCGTCGTACTCGCCGGAATCGAGCTTCGCGAGCCGCGTGTTCACGTTTCCGCGCAGCGCGCGCAAGCGCAGCTTCGGGAACGCGCGCCGCAGCTGGCTTTCGCGCCGCAGGCTCGAGGTGCCGACGAGCGCGCCGGCGGGCATCGACTCGAGCGATGCGTGCTTGTCCGAGACGAATGCGTCGCGTGGATCCTCGCGCGGGCCGAAGGTGGCGAGGGCGAACTGCGGCGCGAGCACCATCGGCACGTCCTTCAGGGAGTGGACCGCGATGTCCGCGCGCCCCTCGTCGAGCGCGACCTCGAGCTCCTTCACGAACAGGCCCTTGCCGCCCACCTGGGCGAGCGGGCGGTCGAGGACGCGGTCGCCCTTCGTCGTCATGCCCACCGCCTCGACGGCGAGGCGGGGGTGGCGGGCGCGCAGCTCCTCTCCCACCATCTGCGTCTGGCGCATCGCGAGGCGGCTTTCCCGCGTGGCGATGCGGATGCGTGCGGGGATCTCGGACATGGAACCAACAATCGTACTACGGTCCCCATGGATGCTGCGGTGCGGTAAGATGGATCGTTTCCTCCGCGCCCGCGGGAATCGCACGCCCATGACCGCCGCGCGCCTGCGCGAGATCCCCTACAACTACACGTCGTTTTCCGATCGCGAGATCGCGATCCGGCTGCTCGGCGCGCCCGGCTGGGCCGCGCTCGAGGAGCTGCGCAGCCAGCGCCGCACCGGGCGCTCGGCGCGCATGCTCTACGAGGTGCTGGGCGACATCTGGGTCGTGCGGCGCAACCCCTACCTCCAGGACGACCTCCTCGACAGCCCCCGGCGCCTGGCGCTCCTCGTGGAGGCGATGCGCCACCGGTTGCGCGAGATCGAGAAGCGCCGCGCGCCCGGCGCCCCTGCCGATGACCGCGTTGCGCAGCTCCTCGCGCTCGCGCGATCGGCGGTAGACGCCTTCGAGGCGGAGTTCGCCGAGACCCGCGACCTGCGCCGCAGGACGCTGCGGCGCCTCGGAGCGATCACGCGCCGCGACAACGTCTGCTTCGACGGCCTCGCGCGCGTCTCGCACGTGACCGACGCCACCGACTGGCGCGTCGAATATCCCTTCGTCGTCGTGTGTCCCGACACGGAGGAAGAGTGCGCGCCGCTGGTGCGCGCGCTGGCGGAGCTCGGCTTCACCATCATCGCGCGCGGCGGCGGCACCGGCTATACCGGCGGCGCGGTTCCGCTCGAGCGGATGAGCGCCGTGGTGAATACCGAGAAGCTCGAATCGCTGGGCGCCGTGGAGCGCGTGGCGCTTCCCGGGCTCGAGGCGCCGGTGCCCGTCATCCGCTGCGGCGCCGGCGTCGTCACCAAGCGCGTGATGGAAGCGGCCGAGGCCGAAGGGCTCGTCTTCGCCGTCGACCCCACCTCGGCGGACGCCTCCTGCATCGGCGGCAACGTCGCGATGAACGCGGGCGGCAAGAAGGCGGTGCTGTGGGGGACCGCGCTCGACAACCTCGCGTCCTGGCGCATGGTCACGCCCTCCGGCGACTGGCTCGAGGTGGAACGCGTGGGGCACAGCCTCGGCAAGATCCACGAAGTGGCGCTCGCGCGCTTCCGCATCCGCGCCTTCGAGCCCGACGGCCGCACCGTGAAGCGCGAGGAGATGCTCGAGATCGAGGGGCGGCGCCTGCGCAAGGAGGGCCTCGGCAAGGACGTGACCGACAAGTTCCTGGGCGGCCTTCCGGGCGTGCAGAAGGAAGGCTGCGACGGCCTCATCACGTCGGCCACCTTCGTGCTCCACCGCATGCCCGCGCACACGCGCACCTTCTGCCTCGAGTTCTTCGGCGATGTGAAGCGAGCCGTGCCGGCGATCGTCGAGGTGAAGAAGTCGCTCGAGGCGGATCCCCGCGTGCAGCTCGCGGGCCTCGAGCACCTCGACGAGCGCTACGTGAAGGCGGTGGGTTACGCGACCAAGGCGAGGAGCCGGGGGCGCCCGCGCATGATCCTGCTGGGCGACATCGTCGGCGACGACGAGGATGCGGTGGGCGAGGCCGCCTCGCGCGTGGTGCGCATCGCGAACGCCCGCGACGGCGAAGGCTTCGTCGCCGCGAGCCCGGAGGCGAGAAAGCGCTTCTGGCTCGACCGCGCGCGCACCGCCGCGATCTCCCGGCACACCAACGCCTTCAAGATCAACGAGGACGTGGTGATCCCGCTCGAGCGCCTCGGCGACTATACCGACGGCATCGAGCGCATCAACATCGAGCTGTCGATCGGCAACAAGCTGAAGCTCCTCGCCGCGCTCGCCGACTATTTCCTGGGCGAGCTTCCGGTGGCGGGCGACGAGGCGAAGCTCGACAAGGCGGAGTTCTTCGGCGATCGCGCGGCGCAGGCCCTGGAGCTGCTCGAGCAGACGCGCGGGCGCTGGTCCGGGTACCTCGCGCGCATCGACGATCCGGCGACGTTCGCCGAGCTGCAGGCGCGGCGCGTGCGCGTCTCGTGGAAGCGCGAGGTGCTCGAGCGCCTGCGCGAGATCTTCGAGGGCCGCGCCTTCGCGCCGGTCGTCGCGGGTGCGGAGGCGGTGCACGCGCAGGTCCTTCGCTCGCGCGTGTTCGTGGCCCTGCACATGCACGCCGGGGACGGCAACGTGCACACGAACATCCCGGTGAACTCCGACGACTACGGGATGCTCAACGAGGCGAACCAGGCGGTCGCGCGCATCATGCGCTTCGCGAAGAGCCTGGGCGGCGTGGTCTCCGGCGAGCACGGCATCGGCATCACCAAGATCGAGTACCTCGAGCCCGTGGAGCTCGAGGCCTTCGCGGCGTACAAGCGGCGCGTGGACCCCGAAGGCCGCTTCAACCGCGGCAAGCTCGCGCGCGGCGCGGACCTCTCCAACGCGTACACGCCTTCCTTCGCGCTCATCGGCCACGAGTCGCTGATCCTCGAGCAGAGCGACATCGGCGCCATCGCCGACTCGTTCAAGGACTGCCTGCGCTGCGGCAAGTGCAAGCCGGTTTGCGCGACGCACGTGCCGCGCGCGAACCTGCTCTACAGCCCGCGCAACAAGATCCTCGCCGCCTCGCTCCTCACCGAGGCGTTCCTCTACGAGGAGCAGACGCGCCGCGGCGTGAGCATCCGCCACTTCGAGGAATACGGCGACGTCGCGGACCACTGCACCGTGTGCCACAAGTGCGTCTCGCCGTGCCCGGTCGACATCGACTTCGGCGACGTGTCGGTGGCGATGAGGAACCTCCTTTCGCGCCTTCGCAAGCGCCGCTTCAATCCCGGCGCCTGGGCCTCGCTCGCGTTCCTCAACGCGACCGATCCGGCGCGCATCAAGCTCATCAAGGCGGGACTGATCGACGTCGGATACCGCGTGCAGCGCATGGCGAACAAGCTCTGGGGACGCCTTCCCGTCGTGCAGAACCAGGTGCGCCGCCCGCCGCAGACCCATGGCAAGCCGCCGCTGCGCGCGCAGGTGGTCCACTTCATCAACAAGCCGATGCCGGGCGGGCTGCCGAAGAAGACGGCGCGCGCGCTCCTCGACGTCGAGGATCCGGCGATCGTGCCGATCGTGCGCGATCCGGCCCGGGTGAACGAGGAATCGGATGCGGTGTTCTATTTCCCGGGATGCGGGTCGGAGCGCCTGTTCGGCCAGGTCGGGCTCGCCACCCAGGCGCTGCTCTATCACGTCGGAAGCCAGTGCGTGCTGCCGCCCGGCTACCTCTGCTGCGGCTATCCGCAGACTTCCGCGGGCCGCGCCGACAAGGGCGAGGAGATCACGGTCAAGAACCGCGTCCTCTTCCATCGCGTCGCGAACACGCTGAACTACCTCGACATCCGCACGGTCGTGGTGTCCTGCGGCACGTGCATGGACCAGCTGCAGAAATACGAATTCGACCGCATCTTCCCGGGCTGCCGCCTGCTAGACATCCACGAGTACCTGATGGAGAAGGGCGTGAAGCTCGAAGGCGTGCAGGGCGTGCGCTACATGTATCACGATCCCTGCCACACGCCGATGAAGACCCACAAGCCGCTCGCGGTGGTGAACCGGCTGATGGGGCAGGAGGTGCGCCTGAACGATCGCTGCTGCGGCGAGTCGGGCACCTTCGCCGCGACCCGTCCCGATATCGCCACGCAGGTACGCTTCCGCAAGGAGGCCGAGATGCGCCAGGGCGCCGCGCTGGCGCGCTCCGATGGATTCGCGGGCGAGGTGAAGGTGCTCACCTCGTGTCCGTCGTGCCTGCAGGGCCTGCAGCGCTTCGACGACGACGCCGCGACCTCGGCCGACTACATCGTGGTCGAGATGGCGCGGCATCTCCTCGGCGCGACGTGGATGGAGGATTTCGTCGCGCGCGCACGCCAGGGCGGTATCGAGCGCGTGCTCCTGTGAGCCGGACATGAGGGCTTCCTGCCGCCCTTGCCTTGCGCTGGCCGGGCTGCTCCTCGCGGCCGGCTGCTCCTCGATCGCGCCGCGCGCGCTCGTGCCCCCGTCGGCGCCCCCGACGGCCGGCTACCCGATGGATCCCGCGGCGCTCGCGGGCGACGACGACGGCGGCCACGATGCCGGCGCCGAACGCGGTACGGCGATCTCGATCCGCTACAACCTGCAGAACGAGGCGGACGAGAACGGCCCGCCGCGCGTCTGGCAGCTGCTGCGCGCGCAGCAGCAGCGCAAGGCGCTCGTCGCGCCCGCCCCCGCGATGCGCGAGAAGTCCGCGGGGCTGCAGCCGGGGCAGTGGCAGGCGCTCGGCCCCTCGAACGTCGGCGGGCGCGTGCGCTCGCTGGCATTCGATCCCGGCAACCCGTCGCGCCTGCTCGCGGGCTCGGCTTCGGGGGGCCTGTGGATCTCGCCCGATGGCGGCGCGACGTGGGGCGCGGACAACGACTTCCTGCCCAACCTCTCGATCACCACGATCGTCTTCGATCCCTCGACCCCGGCCATCGTGTACGCCGGGACCGGGGAAGCGAGCGCGGGACTGGTCGGCGTGGGCGCGTTCAAGTCGCTCGACGGCGGCAACACGTGGCAGCACCTCTCCGCGACCAGTCCCGACGCGAACCCCGACTGGCGTTTCGTGAACCGCCTCGCCGTGGATCCGGCGAATCCGCAGGTGCTCCTCGCGGGCGTCACCAACGACAACCTCGCGAGCGGCGCGATCTACCGCTCGGCCGATGGCGGCGCATCGTGGACGCGCGTCTCGACGGCGAAGGCGCTCGACCTCGACTTCGATCCGCGCAACGCCGCGAACGCCGTGGCCGGCCTCGACGACGGCACCATCGCCTACTCGCGCGACGCGGGGCTCACGTGGACGCGCACCGCGCCGCTGGTACCGTCTCCTTCGGGCAGCCGCAACACGGCGCGCGCCGAGATCGCCTTCGCGCGCACCCAGCCCTTCGTGTATGCCTCGGTGGACGACAACAAGGGCGAGGTGTGGCGCTCGTCCGATTCGGGGGCCACCTGGCAGCTCATGAGCACCCCGGGGCATCTCGGGGTGCAAGGCGATTACGACAACGCGATCTGGGTCGACCCCACCGACGCATCGCACGTGCTCGTCGCCGGCCTCGACATCTACGAGTCGCGCGACGGCGGCGCCACCTTCGCCCAGGTGAGCGACTGGAGGCGCGCGCCGCTCTCGCCGCACGCCGACCACCATGCGCTCGTCTCGCCGCCGGATTTCGGCCCTGCGCACCCGGCCCTCTACGACGGCAACGACGGCGGCGTGTACGAGGCGCGAGACGTGTACGCGATCTCCGGCGGCCAGAGCGGCGCGGGCTGGACCAACCTCGACGACGGGCTCGCGGTCACCCAGTTCTACAGCGGCGCGGGCCGTACCGCGGCCGGCGGGCGCATCGTGGGCGGCACGCAGGACAACGGGACCCTCGTGCTGTACAACGGCGCCTGGCGCATCTACCGCGGCGGCGACGGCGGCTTCGTCGCGGTCGATCCGGCCTCCGACCTCACGCTCTACGGCGAGTACATCTACCTGTCGCTGCATCGCACGCTCAACGGCGGATCCAGCTCCGACTATTTCTGCAGCGGGATCACCGAGGGCCTTCCGCCCGACGACACGGGCAACACCTACTGCGGATCCGGCGCGACCAAGCAGGCGAACTTCATCGCCCCCTTCGTGCTCGATCCCAACGACTCGAACCGCATCCTCGCGGGGGCGAGCTCGCTCTGGGAGACCACGAGCGCGAAGGGGGCGCCGGGATGGCGCTCGATCAAGCCGCCCACCCTCTTCGCGAGGGACAACTACATCAACGCGATCGCGATCCAGCCGGGCAACGGCAACGTCGTCTGGGTGGGGCACAACGACGGCGAGGTCTACCGCAGCGCCAACGCGCTCTCGGCGGCGCCGCAGTGGACCCGCGTGGGCGCCGGGGTGTTGCCCGCGCGCCTCGTGCAGCGCATCACCATCGATCCGGCCGACCCCGGTCGCGTGATCGTCGCCTTCACCGGCTTCGTGCCGAACGACGTCTGGCAGACCACGGACGGCGGCGCGACGTGGAAATCCATCACCGGGAACCTGCCGAGCGCGCCGGTCTTCGACGTGAAGATCCATCCGCACGATCCCGCCTGGCTGTATGCCGCGACCTCGGTCGGCGTGTTCGCGAGCCAGGACGGCGGCGCGACATGGTCCACATCGAACGAGGGCCCGGCGAACATCCGCGTGCGCGAGCTGTTCTGGATCGACGACTCGACGCTGGGCGCGGCGACCTACGGCCGCGGCATGTACCGGATCTCCGTCGCGAACGGCGGGCCGCCCAGCTACCAGGACCTGTGGTGGGCGGGAAGCGCCGAGAACGGCTGGGGCATGAGCATCACCCAGCACGGCTCGATGATCTTCGCGGCGATGTACATCTACGACGCCTCCGGGCGACCGACATGGGTGGTCATGCCCGGGGGATCGTGGAACGCGGCCTTCACGGATTTCACCGGCGCGCTCTACGTCCCGACCGGCAGCTGGTTCGGCGCCTACGACGCGAGCCGCCTCGCCGCCAACGCGCCCGTCGGTTCGGCGACGCTGCGTTTCACGGGCCTCGGCACGGCGACGCTCGACTACACCATCGACGGCGTCTCCGGCACGAAGTCGATCGTGCGCCAGCCCTTCGGCGTCGCGGATTCGACCCCGGTGGCGAGCTACGGCGACCTCTGGTGGGGCGGGGACTCGCAGAACGGCTGGGGCGTGGCCATCAACCAGCAGTACCGGACGCTCTTTGTGCTCTGGTATACGTACGATACGAACGGCGCGCCGGCCTGGTACGTGGTTCCCGGCGGGCAATGGACGAACGCGACCCATTTCACCGGGACCGCGTACCGCACGAGCGGCTCACCCTGGCTCGGCCGGGCGTACGATGCTTCGGCGCTGGCGGCCACGGCGGCCGGAAACGTCACCTTTTCCTTCACGGACCCTTCGCACGCGGTCATGACGTACACCATCGACGGCATCACCCAATCGAAGCCGATCACGAGGCAGCCGTTTTGAGCGCGCCCCCCTGCGAGCTCTGCGAAGAGCCCGGCGGAACGATCCTCTGGCAGAATGACCTGTGCCGGGTGGTGCAGGCCGACGAGCCGGGCTACCCGGGGTTCTGCCGGGTGATCGTCGCGCGGCACGTCCGCGAGAACACGGATCTCGACCCGGCGGAGCGCGCCCGGCTCGTGGCGGTGGTCTTCGCCGTGGAGGAGGCGGTGCGCGAGACGATGCGTCCCGACAAGATGAACGTCGCGAGCCTCGGCAACGGGGTGCCGCACGTGCACTGGCACGTCATCCCGCGCTTTCGCGACGACGCGCACTTCCCCTCTCCGGTGTGGTGCACGCCGCGGCGCGAGCCCGCCGCGAACGCGCAGCGCGCCGCGCGCGCCGCGCGCCTGCCCGAAGCGATCGGCGAGCGCCTCGAGCGCCTCGCGCCATGACGAGCGCTTCGGGCACGCAGGGCGAGGGCGGCGTCGGTTTCGGCGACGCGCGCAGCTGCAAGGAGTGGCTGGGGGCCCTTCCGCTCACCAACATTCCGCAGGCGCAATCGCTGGTGCTCAACGAGCTGCGGGCGCTGAACGCGGCGACCTTCGCGCCGATCGAGCGGCTGAAATGCATGGAGCTGTTTCGCGACAAGGCGGCCTTCCTGCAGGGCGAGCAGCGCTCGCGCTATTTCGGAAAGTCGCTGCCGCTCTCGGCGAACGACGGCGCCGCGTGGTCCACGGGCGCCGCGCTCCTCGCCGAGATGGAGGAGGGCTACCGGCGCTGCCTGGCGCAGTCCTCGGGCGAGCTCGCTGCCCCACCGCGCGCTCATCGGCCAGCGGCTCATGCGCTCCATCGGCGCGCTCATGCTCTTCCACGCCATCGTCTACCGGCGCTTCGACCCGGCCATCTGGCAGCGGCTGCACGCGTGCTACCTCGAGGCCGAATCCGCGGGGCTCGCCGCGGAGCGCGTGAAGGACTCGCTCGAGGGCGACGGCGAGGGGCTCTCGAGCGTCGAGGAGGCCTACATCCAGGTGGTGCTGCTGCAGGCGGCGTACCTTTCGGAGATGACCGGCGCGCAGATCGACTTCGCCGAGGCGCTCCTCAAGCAGTGGCTGCGCAAGGTTCGCGTGCTCGCGCCTTCGGCGGCGCCCGCGCTCGACGCGCTTGCCGTCGTGGTCGACCTCGGGTCCTGCATCGGCGCGCGTCCGCTCGCGCGCGCCGAGCTCAAGGCCGTGCATCGCGTGTTCGACGTGGACGCGATCTCCAAGAGCATGCGCAGGCGCATCCACGCCCTGCAATCCGACGAGGACCCGGCGCAGCTCGGGCTCCCGCCGCAGGCCGCCGGCCTCGACCTTGCGGCGCAATTGAAGCGGCTGCACAAGCTCTGGTGCGAAGGCGCGCCGCCGCGCCCCCCCGGGAAGGCCTCGGAGCTCAAGACCGCGGGCGTCGTCTTCGCCATCCCGGAGATCCACTTCTTCGCGAGCGGCGGCAAGGTCTTCGAGCAGCCGGGAAGGACCCGCGATCTCACGTCGCAGGAAAAGCAGGACATCGAGGTGTTCGGCCGCATCACCGAGCGCACCCAGAACCGCATGCAGGCCGAGCACAACTACACGGCCGAGGCGTGGGCGGTGGTCGACGAGATGCCCGGATCCTGGCGGCTGCGGCGCCCGCAGTCCGCGTCGAAGGGCGTGGCGATCGGGCGCATCGTCGGCGTGCGGCTGGGCGAGGGCGGGCCGTTCTTCATCGGCGTGCTGCGTGCGCTGGTGCAGGAGACCGACGGACGCATCGTCGCCACCGTCGCGCTCTTCCCCGGCAAGCCCGAGCCGATCGCGGTCCGGGCGGGCGACGCGCGGCATCGCTCCTCGGCGCAATGGATGCAGGCATTCAGGCTTCCGGCGCTGGAGCGCCTGCAGGTTCCCGCCTCGATCGTCGTGCCCGGCGCGCTCGCGGTGCGCGGGCGCGGCGTCGAGGTCTGGCAGGACGGGGCGCCGAAGGAGACGACGGTCTACGAGGTGCTCGAGCACGGCGCGGACTTCGACCGCGTCACCGTCTTCTAGCGGCGCGCGCGCCTCACACCCCGAGCGCGTCCATCAGCTCGCGCGCGGCGTTCTCGCCGGTCTGCTGCGCGATCTCCACGATGCACGTGGGGCTCGTCACGTTGATCTCGGTGAGCCGCTCTCCGATCACGTCCAGGCCGGCGAAGACGATCCCGGCTTTCACCAGCTCGGGCCCCACGGCCTCGCCGATCTCGCGGTCGCGCGCGCTCAACGCACGCGCGACGCCCGTTCCGCCCGCGGCGAGGTTGCCGCGCGTCTCGCCGCTCTTCGGGATGCGCGCGAGGCAATGCGCAAAGGGCTTCCCGCCGATCACCAGCACGCGCTTGTCGCCCGCGGCGATCTCCGGAAGGTAGCGCTGCACCATCACCGTGCGCCGGCCGAAGTCGGTGATGGTCTCGACGATCACGTTGCGGTTCGGATCGGCGGCGGCGACGCGGAAGATCATCGCGCCGCCCATCCCGTCGAGCTTCTTCACCACCGCGTCGCCCTCGGAGTCGATGAAGGCCTGGATGCGCGCCATGTCCGCGGCGACGAGGGTGGGCGGCGCGAGGTGCGGGAAGCGCAGGATGGCGAGCTTCTCGTTCCAGTCGCGCAGCGCCCTCGGGTCGTTCACCACGCGCGTTCCCGCGGCCTGTGCGCGCTCGAGGAGCAGCGTCGCGTAGTAGTACTCCTGGTCGAACGGCGGGTCCTTGCGCATCATCACGAGGTCGAAGGCGGCGAGCGCGGCATCGCGCACCTCGAGGACGCGGTGCCACGGATGGTCCTCCTCGTGGATCGACAGATGCGCCACGGCCGCCATCACCGATCCGCCGCTCACGTACATCGAGCGGGCCTCGAGCGCGCTCACCTCGTGCCCGCGCCGCGCGGCCTCGCGCATCATCGCGATCGAGGAATCCTTGTACGGCTTGAGATCGTCGAGCGGATCGACGACGAACGCGATCCTCATTCGTTCGCGGCGCGCGCCTGCGGGGCGTCGGCGGAGGCGACCAGCTCCTCGATCTCGATCGCGGCGGCGAGCGCGGCGAGCCGCGCCACGACGCCGTAGGTATAGAAGCGGTTCGGCGGGTCGCCGGGCTTGCCGCCGCAGTCGGGCGTGTGGCAATCGGTCTCGAACGCGAGGGGTGCGTAGTGCGCGCCGGGCGAGTTGAGGTTCTCGTCGATGCCGCGCTCGGTATGCACGCGGTAGAAGCCCCCGACCACGAACTGGTCCATCATGTAGACGACCGGCTCGGCCACGGCGCCGTCCACGCTCTCGAAGGTGTACACGCCTTCCTGGATGATCACCTCGTGCACCGGCTGGCCTTCCTTGATGACGGACATCTTGTTGCGCGTCTTGCGGTTGAGGTTCCTCACGTCGTCGGGGCTCTTCACGGTCATGATGCCCATGCCGTAGGTGCCGGCGTCGGCCTTCACGATCGCGAACGGCGCCTCCGTGATGCCGTACTGCGCGTATTTCTCGCGCACCTCGCCCAGCACGTACTCCACGTTGGCGACGAGGCAATCCTCGCCCCCCTTCTCGGTGAAGTTCACCTTGCCGCACTGGCTGAAGTACGGGTTGACGACCCACGGATCGATCGCGGCGAGCTTCGCGAAGTCCTCGGCCACGCGGTCGTAGACGTGGAAGTGGTGGGACTTGCGGCGCGTGGTCCAGCCCGCCTGCAGCGGCGGCACGACCGGCTGCTCGATCCCGGCGAGGATCTGCGGGATGCCGGCCGAGAGGTCGTTGTTGAGGAGCACCGCACAAGGATCGAACCCCTGGACGCCCACGCGATTGCCGTGGCGCTGCAGCGGCTCGAGGCGCAGCGTCTCGCCGCCGGAGGTCTGCACCTCCATCACCGCCTGCAGGTCGGGGATGAGGCTTCCGATGCGCACCGCATAGCCCGCGCCCTCGACGATGCGCTTCAACACCGCGACGTTCTGCAGGTAATGGAGGTTGCGCGTGTGGTTCTCGGGGACGATGAGGAAGCCGCGCGCGTCGGGGCAGATGCGCTGCACGGCAGACATCGCGGCATGCACGCAGAGCGGAAGGAATTCCGGGTTGAGGTTGTTGAAGCCGCCGGGGAAGAGGTTGGTGTCCACGGGTGCCAGCTTGAAGCCGCTGTTGCGCAGGTCGCACGAGGCGTAGAAGGGCGCGAGGTGCTGCTGCCACTGCGCACGGAACCACCGCTCGATCTCGGGGCGCCTGTCGAGCACGATGCGCTCGAGTTCCTGCAGGGGGCCGGTGAGGGAAGTGGTGAGGTGCGGAACCATGGTCGTGGGCCTCGAGGGAAGGATTTCCCGCGGCAACGCCCGAGCGCGCCGGACGGTCAGTTTACACGCTCGCCAATGCTAAGATGCAAGGCTTGCCACGCGCGCCGACACCTTCCATGCCACCGCTCAACGCGATCGGTCCGACCGTGCTGCTGCTCATCGGCTCGAACCTCTTCATGACGTTCGCGTGGTACGGGCACCTCAAGGAACTGGGATCGCGTCCCTGGTACGTCGCGGCGATCGTGAGCTGGGGCGTAGCGTTCTTCGAGTACCTGCTGCAGGTGCCCGCCAACCGGCTGGGGTTCAGGGCCGGCATCACGCTCGCGGAGCTCAAGATCGTGCAGGAAGTGATCACGCTCACGGTGTTCGTGCCGTTCGCCATGCTCTACATGCACCAGACGATCCGCTGGAATTACGCGTGGGCGGCGCTGTGCATGCTGGGCGCCGTGTACTTCATCTTCAAGGGCTGATGGGTTCCTCGCCCGGCGCGAACGACGACAAGATGCATCTGCACATCCTCGGAATCTGCGGCACCTTCATGGGCGGGCTCGCCAGGATCGCGCGCGAGCTGGGCCATCGCGTCACCGGCTGCGACGCGCAGGTGTATCCGCCCATGAGCGAGCAGCTGCACGCGCTCGGCATCGAGCTGCACGAGGGCTACGACGCCGCGCAGCTCGCGCGCTATCCGGCGGACCTGTACGTCGTCGGCAATGCGATGACGCGCGGCAAGCCCGTCGTCGAGGCCATGCTGGACGCCGGGCTGCCGTACGTCTCGGGTCCGCAGTGGCTCTCCGACAACGTGCTTCCGGGCAAGTGGGTGCTCGCGGTGGCGGGGACGCACGGCAAGAGCACGACCTCCTCGATGCTCGCCTGGATCCTGGAGGACGCGGGGCTCGCGCCGGGGTTCCTGGTGGGAGGAATTCCGCGCAATTTCGGCGTCTCCGCGCGCGCGGGCGACTCGCCCTTCTTCGTGATCGAAGCCGACGAATACGACACGGCGTTTTTCGACAAGCGCTCGAAGTTCGTCTGGTACCGGCCGCGCACCGCGATCCTCGGCAACCTCGAGTACGACCACGCCGACATCTTCCCCGACCTCGCGGCGATCGAAACGCAGTTCCATCACCTCGTGCGCATCGTGCCTTCGGGCGGACGCATCATCGCCGGCGAGGGCGAGGCGCTCGATCGCGTCCTCGCGCGCGGCGCATGGACGCCGGTCGAGCGGTTCGGGTCGGCTTGCCCGTGGCGCGTGGGCGACGTCGGCCGCGACGGATCGTTCGAGGTGCTCCTCGACGGCGAGGCGCAGGGCGTCGTGCGCTGGGATCTCATGGGAGCGCACAACCGCCTGAACGCGCTCGCCGCCCTTGCCGCGGCGCGCCACGCGGGCGTGCCGGTCGCCTCCGCGATCGACGCGCTCGCGCGCTTCGAGGGCGTGAAGCGGCGCATGGAGCTGCGCGGCTCCGCGGCGGGCGTGCGCGTCTACGACGATTTCGCGCACCATCCGACGGCCTTCGAGACCACGATCGCAGGGCTTCGCGCGAACGCGCCCGAGGGCCGCATCGTCGCGGTGTTCGAGCCGCGCTCCAATACGATGAAGCTCGGCACGATGCAGGAGCGGCTCGCCGCGAGCCTCGCGGGCGCCGACCTCGTGTACTGCTACGCGCGCGACCTCGGGTGGGATCCGGCGCGCGCGCTGGCTCCCCTCGGGGCGCGCGCCTCGATCCACCGGGAGATCGGCGCGCTGGTCGAGGCGATCGCGCGCGAGGCGCGCCCGGGCGATCGCGTGCTCGTCATGTCGAACGGCGCGTTCGGCGGCGTGCACGAGCGCCTCCTCGAGCGCCTTTCCCCGCGCGCCCGGTCGGCCGCTGCGGACTAGCCATGGATTCCCGCGCGTTCCGCATCCTCAACGTGTTCGCGCGCGAGGGCCGCCTCACGGGCAATCCCCTGTGCGTGTTCGAGGACGGGCGCGGCCTCGACGACGCGGCGATGCAGGCCCTCGCGCGCCAATTCAACCTCTCGGAGACCACGTTCATCCTGCCTGCGACGGGCGCGAGCGCGCGCGTGCGCATCTTCACGCCGGGCTACGAGATGCCGTTCGCCGGTCATCCCACCCTCGGCACCGCCCACGTCGTGCGCGCGCTGAAGGGCGGCGACTCGGTGACGCTCGAGATGAAGGCGGGGCTCATCCCCGTCGAGGCGCGGGGCGACGTGTGGACGCTCGGCGCGAACCGCCCGCGCTGGCGCGAGGTGTCGGAGCCGCGCGACGAGCTCGCGGCGATCCTCGGGCTCGAGGCCTCGGACATCGGCGAGCGCGCGCTGTGGGTCAACACGGGCAAGGAGCAGCTCGTGGTGCCGGTCAGGAGCTCCGAGGCCGTGCGCCGTGCGCGCCCGCGAGCCGATGCGTTCGCGCGGCTGGCGAGCGAGGACGGGCAGAGCATGGCGTACGTGTTCGCCGACGCGGGCGACGCGGCTGGAACGGTGGATGCGCGCTTCTTCTTTCCGAGCGGTGCGGCGATCCTCGAGGACCCGGCGACGGGATCGGCGTGCGCGAACCTCGGCGGCTGGTTCTGCGCGGTTCGCCCGGGCGCGCGCGTCGAGCGCGTGGTCGCGCAGGGCGAGCAGGCGAGCCGGCCCTCGACGCTGCGGCTCACGGTGCGCGACGGATCGATCTTCGTCGGCGGCCGCGTGATCGAGCTCGGCCGCGGCACCGTGGAGCTCTGAATCCCCGCCTCTCGCATGGCCGCCGTTCCTCCCGCCCGCAAGGCGATCGTCTACCTGCACGGTTTCGTGAGCTCGCCGCGCTCGCGCAAGGCGACGATGCTCGCCGACTACCTGGCGAACTGCGTTTCCGGCATCGACTACCTGGTCCCGGAGCTGCACCACCGCCCGGCGCGCGCGATCGGGCAGGTCGCCGAGGCGTGCGCGGGACGCGCGGCGGCCGATCTCACGCTGGTCGGAAGCTCGCTTGGCGGCTTCTACGCGACGGTGATGGCGGAGCGGCTGGGCTGCCGCGCGGCGCTCCTCAATCCGGCGGTGCACCCGCACCGCCATTTCGGCCGCTATCTCGGTCCGCAGCGCAACCTCTACACCGGCGAACGGTTCGACCTCACCGTCGAGCACGTGGGCGAGCTGATGGCGCTCGACCCGCCCGCGATCACGCGTCCCGAGCGCTACTGGCTGTTCGTGGAGACCGGCGACGAGGTGCTCGACTATCGCGAGGCGGTCGAGTACTACGCGGCGGCCTGCCAGTCGATCGTGCGCGGCGGCGACCACACGCTCACGTCGTTCCCGGAATTCGTTCCCGACATCGTGGAGTGGGCCGCCTCATGAAGCAGGTCCTTTTCGAGGAGGACGGCGCGTTCCGCGTGGGAACGATCCTCGCGGAAGCGGGCGCGTCGTTCCAGGTGGAGGCGGCGCACGGCAAGCGCTCGAAGGTGAAGGCGGGCAGCGTGCTGCTGCGCTTCGACGGTCAGCCGCTTTCCGCCTTCATGGCCGACGCGCAGAGGCTCGCCGATCCGGTCGACCCGCGCTTCCTGTGGGAGGTTTGCGGCGACCGCGAGTTCGGGTTCGACGCGCTCGCGCGCGAGTATTTCGGGCGCGAGCCCACGCCCCAGGAAGCGGCGGCGGTCGCGCTCGTGCTGCACGGCAACCCGATCTATTTCTACAAGCGCGGCAAGGGCCGCTACCAGGCGGCGCCGGAGGACAACCTCAAGGCCGCGCTCGCCGGGCAGGAGAAGAAGCGGCGCCAGCAGGAGCAGGTCGACGCGTGGGCCGCGGAGCTCGAGGCGGGACGGCTCCCGGAACCGATCGGCACGCGCATCGACGCGCTGCTCTTCAAGCCCGACAAGATGAGCCTCGAGTGGCGCGCGCTCGAGCAGGCCGCCGCGGCGAAGGGGCTGTCGGCGCCGCGCCTGCTTGCGCACGCGGGCGCGCTCGGCGGCCCGGAGGATTACTTCCTGCGGCGCTTCGCCTTCGAGTTGTTCCCGCAGGGCACCGGCTTTCCCTCGACGCCGCCGCTCGCCGATCCCCCCGGGCTTGCGCTCGCCGCACCGGGCGCGTTCTCCATCGACGACGCGGAGACGACGGAGATCGACGATGCCCTGTCGGTCCGCTTCCTCGGCGGCGGCCGCATCCGGGTGGGCGTGCACATCGCGCTTCCCGCGCTCTTCTTCGACCGCACGCACCCCCTCGAGGCGGTGGCGCGCGAGCGGCTGTCCACGGTGTACTTCCCCGGCGGCAAGATCACCATGCTCCCGCAGGATGCGATCGAGAGCGCGACGCTCGCCCAGGGACGCGAGGTGCCGGCGGCCTCGCTCTATCTCACGGTCGATGCGGAGAGCTTCGCCGTCCTCGAGGTCGAGTCGCGGTTGGAGCGGGTGGCCATCGCGGCGAACCTGCACCTCGCGGAGCTCGACGCGCGAATGAATGCCGGGACCGTGGCGGCCGGGCGCATCGAAGGCCCCTGGGGCGAGGAGCTCTTCGCGCTCTGGAGGCTCTCCCGCGCGCTGCGCACGCAGCGCGGCGCGGCCGACGAGCGGGCCGACCGGCACGACTACACCTTCCGCGTCGACGCCGGGCGCGTCGCCATCGAACGACGGCCCCGAGGCACGCCGGTGGACAGCGTGGTGGCGGAGCTCATGATCCATACCAACGCCACGTGGGGAAAGCTCCTCGAGGAACGCGGCTACCCCGCCATCTACCGCAACCAGCGCGGGATGAAGACCCGCATGGAGGTGGAGCCGGGCTCCCACGAGTGGCTGCGCGTCACGCATTACGCATGGACCACCTCCCCGTTGCGCCGTTACTCGGACCTGGCGAACCAGCGCCAGCTCGCCGCCGCGCTGTCCGGCGCGCCGCCCGCCTATACGCGCGCCGAGCTCGAGGCCGCGGCGCGCGACTTCGAGACGGCCTACGACGCCTACGCCGAGCACCAGCGCCACCTCGAGCGCTACTGGTGCCTCAAGTACCTGCAGCAGGAGGGGATCGACGCGGCCGCCGCGACCGTGGTGCGCGAGGAGCTGGTGCGCATCGAGGAGCTGCCGCTCGTCTGCCGCGCGATCGGGCTCCCGCCGCTCGCCCCGGGCGAGAAGGTCCGCGTCGCCTTCGGGGAGGCGGACCTGTGGGAAGCCAACGTGATATGCCGCTACGCGGGCAAATAGCCTAAAATTCCCGCTCATGTCGCGACGTCCCTACCGAGCCTCGTAGCGGCTCCGATGCAGCTCCGGCAGCCTTCGCCCGACGCGCTCGTTTCCTTCTCCGATTTCCTGCTCGAACGCTTCGGCCTGGTCGCGTCGATGCAGGTGGCGATCCTCGCTTCGATCGCCTTGCACCTGTTCCTGATCCTCGGCCTGGGCTTCCGGCTCCCGCACGTGGGCAACCTCGACGAGCCGCACAACGTGATGGACGTGGTGCTCGTGAACGCCAAGAGCGCCCACCGGCCGGAGAAGGCGGACGCCCTCGCCCAGGCGAACCTCGACGGCGGCGGCAACACCGACAAGAAGCTGCGCGCGCAGAGCCCCCTGCCGGCGCTGCGGCAGCGCGACCCGAGCCAGGAGCTGCATGCTGCCGAGGGGCGCGTGAAGGCGCTCGAGGCGCAGGCGCGCCAGCTGATGACGCAGATGAAATCGAACGCCGCCGTGATGCACGCCGAGCTCGCGCCGCAGCCGCAGCAGAAGCCCGATCCCGCGGCGCGCGACCTGGTGGAGAAGAGCCTGGAAGTCGCGCGGCTGGAGGCGCAGATCCGCCGCGAGTACCAGGCCTACCAGGAGCGGCCCAGGCGCACCTTCGTGGGCGCGCGGGTGAAGGAATACCGCTTCGCGCAATACGTCGACAACTGGCGCCACCGCATCGAGCGGGTCGGGAACCTCAACTATCCGGCCGAGGCGAAGGCGAAGCACATCTACGGCTCGCTGCAGCTCACCGTGGCGATCCGCGCGAACGGCGAAGTGGAATCGATCCAGATCAATCGATCGTCCGGCCACACGGTGCTCGACCAGGCCGCGGTGCGCATCGTGCGCCTCGCCGCGCCCTTCGAGCGCTTTCCGGACAACATCCGGGTGGATACGGACATCCTCCACATCACGCGCACATGGACCTTCACCCGCGCCGACCAGATCGTTTCCCAGTAGCGCCGGCGCCTGCCCGGGGCGCGGCCGCCTGCCGCGCCCGCCTCCGCGCGAATCCGCCGGAACCTTCGCTGCGCCATTTGAGCCAAACCTCGCCAGGGATTAGAATGGTCGACCGGTGGCCAATGCAAACGATCAACCTCACCAGCCACTTCCTCATCGCCATGCCGGCGATGTCGGACCCGAATTTCTCCCGCACCCTCACCTTCGTCTGCGAGCACAACGAGCGCGGCGCGCTCGGCATCGTGGTGAACCGGCCCATCGAGGTGACGCTCGAGGCGCTCTTCGACCAGGTGAAGATCCCGCTCGACGACGCGATGCTCGCGGCGCAGCCGGTGTTCTTCGGCGGCCCGGTGCAGTTCGACCACGGCTTCGTGCTCCATCGCCCGGTCGGCACGTGGAAGTCGACTCTGCCGGTGGGCGAGATCGGCCTCACCAGCTCGCGCGACATCCTGGAGGCGATGGCGGCGGGCCACGGGCCGCGCGAGCAGCTCGTGGCGCTGGGCTACGCGGGATGGGCCCCGGGCCAGCTCGAGGACGAGATCCGCCGCAACGGCTGGCTCACCGTGCGCGCGACCCACGACCTCATCTTCCGCGCGCCGCCGGAAGCGCGCTACGACGGGGCGATGGGCCTGCTCGGCGTGAACGCGGCCAACCTCTCCGAGGACGCGGGGCACGCGTGATGCCGGTTTCCGGCTCCGGCGGCGAGGCGCGGCCGGAGAGCCGCGCCGCACGGGAAATCCGCGGAACGCTGCTCGGATTCGATTTCGGGGAGCGGCGCATCGGCGTGGCGGTCGGCGAGACCTCGGTCGCCATCGCGAACCCGCTCGGCGCCATCGACGCCACGGCGAACGAGGAGCGCTTCCGCGCGATCGCGGAGCTCGTCCGCGAGTGGCGGCCCGCGGCCTTCGTGGTGGGTCGTCCGCGCCACGCAGACGGGAGTCCCCATGCGGTGGCGAAGCTCGCGGAGAAGTTCGGCCGCCGCCTTGCCGCGCGCCACGCGCTTCCGGTCGCCTTCGTGGACGAGACGCTATCTTCCGCCGAGGCGCAATCGCGCTTGCGCGGCGTGCGCACGCGCGCCCCGCGAGCCGGCGACCTGGACGCGCTCGCCGCGGCCGTGATCCTGCAGGCCTACCTCGACGACCCGCAAAGCCATGAGCGCCTCGCTTCCTGATCCCGAGCTCCTCGTGGGCGAGCTCGCCGCGCAGATGCGCGGCCGGCTGGCCGCCGATGCGGTGCTCGTGGGGATCTACACCGGCGGCGTGTGGGTCGCGGACAGGCTGCACCGCGCCCTCGGCCTCGAGCCGCCGGGCACGCTCGCCGTGACGCTGCATCGCGACGATTTCGGTCGCATCGGCCTGCACCGCGAGGCGAGGAGCAGCCTCATTCCCTTCCCGGTCGACGGCCGCGAGGTGGTGCTGGTCGACGACGTGCTCTACACCGGGCGCACGGTGCGCGCCGCGCTGAACGAGCTCTTCGACTTCGGGCGGCCGCGCGCGGTGCGCCTCGCGGTGCTCGCCGATCGCGGCGGGCGCGAGCTTCCGATCGCCGCCGATTTCGTCGGCGCTCGCGTGCAGGTCGGCGCGGACGAGGAGCTGGTGCTCTCGAGCGAGGCGGGGAAGCTGCGGCTCGCCGCCGTGAAGAGGCCCGCGCCATGACGATGCGCGCCGATTCCCTGCAGGTCGGAAGCGACGGGAGGCTGCGCCACCTCCTCACGACCGAGGGGCTGCCGGCCGAGACCATCCGGCGCATCCTCGACACCGCCGACCAGTTCGTCTCGGTGAGCGAGCGCGAGGTGAAGAAGGTCCCGCTGCTGCGCGGGCGCTCGGTCTTCAACGTTTTCTTCGAGAGCTCGACGCGCACCCGCACCACGTTCGAGATCGCGGCGAAGCGCCTCTCGGCGGACGTGATCAACCTGAGCGTGGGCCTCTCCTCCACCTCGAAGGGAGAGACGCTGCTCGACACCGTGTTCAACCTGCAGGCGATGGATGCCGACATGTTCGTCGTGCGCCACGGGCAATCGGGCGCCGCGCACCTCATCGCGCGCCACGTGAAGCCGGGCGTCGCCGTGATCAACGCGGGCGACGGCCGCCACGCGCATCCGACGCAGGGCCTGCTCGACATGTACACGATCCGCCACTACAAGAAGGACTTCACCCGGCTCACGGTGGCGATCGTGGGCGACGTGCTTCACTCGCGCGTCGCGCGCTCGCAGATCCATGCGCTCAAGATCCTCGGCGTTCCCGACGTGCGGGTGGTGGGGCCCAAGACGCTCATCCCCGCGCAGGTCGAGCGCATGGGCGTGTCCGTCTTCCACGACATGCAGGAAGGCATCCGCGACTGCGACGTGGTGATCATGCTGCGCCTGCAGAACGAGCGCATGAACGGCGCGCTGCTGCCTTCCGCGGGCGAGTTCTTCAAGTGCTACGGCCTCACCTCGGAGAAGCTCGCGCGCGCCAGGCCCGACGCCATCGTGATGCACCCCGGTCCGATGAACCGGGGGGTGGAGATCGATTCGTCGGTCGCGGACGGGCGGCAGAGCGTGATCCTGCCGCAGGTGACTTTCGGGATCGCGGTGCGCATGGCGGTGATGTCGATGCTGGGGTCGCCCGCATGAACATCGAGATCCGCGGCGCGCGCGTGGTGGACCCGGCGAGCGGGCGCGACGAGACCGCTTCGGTCTGGATCGCCGACGGGCGCATCGCGGCGATCGGCGCGGCGCCCTCCGGCCTGCGCGCCGACGAGACGATCGATGCGCAGGGCCTGGTCGCGTGCCCCGGCCTGGTCGACCTCTCGGCGCGGTTGCGCGAGCCCGGCCTCGAGTACAAGGCGACCCTCGAGTCGGAGATGTCCGCGGCCGCCGCGGGCGGCGTCACCACGCTCGCCTGTCCCCCGGACACGGATCCGCCGCTCGACGAGCCGGGCCTCGTCGAGATGCTCAAGGGGCGCGCCTCGGGCGTGCGCGGAACCCGTGTGCACCCGCTGGGAGCGCTCACCACCGGTCTCCGGGGCGAGCGCATCGCCGAGATGGTGGAGCTCGCCGAGGCGGGCTGCATCGGCTTCTTCCAGGGCAACGCGCCGCTCCCCGACAACGGCACGCTGCTCCAGGCGATGCGCTACGCCGCGACCTTCGGCTTCACGGTGTGGTTGCGTCCGCAGGACGCGGCGCTCGCGCGCGGCGGCGTGGCGCACGAGGGCGAGGTGGCGACGCGCCTGGGATTGCCGCCCATCCCCGCGATCGCGGAGACGGTCGCCTTGCACACCATCCTCGATCTGATGGAGGCGACGGGTGCACGCGTGCATCTCGCGCGGCTCTCGACCGGCGCGGCGATCGAGCTCGTCGCGCAGGCGAAGGCGCGCGGGGCGCCGCTCACGTGCGACGTGGGCGTGCACCATCTGCACCTCAGCGATCGCGACATCGCCGGCTTCGATTCGCGCGCGAACCTCGCGCCGCCGCTGCGCGATCCGTCGGATCGCGAGCGGCTGCGGCGCGCGCTGGCCGAGGGGATCGTGGACGCCGTTTGCTCGGACCACACCCCGGTGGACGAGGACGCGAAGCTCGTCCCGTTCGGCGAAGCCGAGCCGGGCGCGACCGCCCTCGAACTCCTGCTGCCCCTCACGCTCCAATGGGGACGGGAGTGCCGGCTCGACCTCGTCCGCACGCTCTCCGCGGTCACGTCGCGGCCGGCCGCGGTGCTCGGCGTCGATGCCGGCACGCTCGCGGTCGGCGCGCCCGCCGACGTGTGCCTCTTCGACCCGGCGCGCGAGTGGATCGTGAGGCCGGAGGCGCTCGCGAGCCAGGGCAAGAACACGCCGTTCCTCGGGCTCGTGCTCACCGGCCGCGTCGTGCGCACCCTCGTCGGAGGACGTAGCGTCCATGCCGCCTGATGGCCCGATGACCAATCCGCTGCTCGACTTCTCGGGCCTGCCGAGGTTCTCGGAGATCCGTCCCGAGCATGTCGGCCCCGCCGTCGGCGCCCTCGTCGCGCAGGGCCGCGAGACGATCGAGCGGGTCGCCGCGGACGAGCGCGAGCCCGCATGGGAGAGCTTCGTGCGTCCGCTCGAGGACGCGAACGAGCGCTTGTCGCGCGCGTGGGCGCAGGTGAGCCACCTGAACGCGGCGGTGAACACGCCCGCGCTGCGCGAGGCGTACAACGCGGCGCTGCCGCGCGTCACCGAGTTCTTCACCGAGCAGGGACAGGACCAGCGCCTGCACGCGGGCTACAAGCGGCTGCGCGCCTCGGGCTCCTACGAGTCGCTCGCACGCCCGCGCAGGCGCTACATCGAGAACGAGCTGCGCGATTTCCGCCTCGGCGGCGCGGAGCTTGCGCCGCCCGAGAAGGCGCGGCTGCGCGAGGTGAAGGAGGAGCTCGCGAAGCTCGCGTCGCGCTTCCAGGACAACCTCCTCGACGCGACCAACGCGTTCGGCCTGTACGTGACCGACCCGGCGGAGCTTGCCGGCATCCCGGCGGACGTCGTGGAAGCGGCGCACGCGGCGGCGCGCGGCGAGGGGCGCGAGGGCGCGAAGCTCACGCTGCACATGCCGTGCTACCTGCCGGTGATGAGATACGCCGACCACCACGGGCTGCGCGAGCGCATGTACCGCGCCTACGTGACGCGCGCCTCCCAGTTCGGCAGGCCCGAGTGGGACAACACCGCGAGCATGGAGCGGATCCTGGACCTGCGCGGCGAGATCGCGCGGCTGCTCGGCTACGCGTCCTACGCCGAGGTCTCGCTCGCGACGAAGATGGCCGAATCGGCCGGCGAGGTGATGCGCTTCCTCGACGATCTCGCGAGGCGCGCGCGCCCGTTCGCGCAGCGCGACATGGAGGAGCTCACCGCCTTCGCGCGCGAGGAGCTGAACCTCGCCCACCTGCGCGCGTGCGACATCGCGTACGTGAGCGAGAAGCTGCGCGAGAGGCGCTACTCGTTCTCCGAGCAGGAGGTGAAGCAGTACTTCCCGGAGAACGAGGTGCTCGCGGGCATGTTCGGCCTGGTCGAGGCCCTTTACGGGCTTTCGATCCGCCGGGCCGAGGCGCAGACGTGGCACCCCGCCGTGCGCTTCTTCGAGATCGTCGACCGCGCGGGCCAGCGCGTCGGGCGGTTCTACCTCGATCTCTACGCGCGCGAGGGCAAGCGCGGCGGCGCGTGGATGGACGACGCGATCAACCGCCGCAGCGTGGACGGCCGCGTGCAGACGCCCGTCGCGTTCCTCACCTGCAACTTCTCCGCGCCCGTGGGCGGCAAGCCCGCGCTCTTCACGCACGACGAGGTGACGACGCTCTTCCACGAGTTCGGCCACGGCCTGCACCAGCTCCTCACCCAGGTGGACGAGCTCGGCGTGACCGGCATCAACGGCGTCGAGTGGGACGCGGTGGAGCTTCCCAGCCAGTTCATGGAGAACTTCTGCTGGGAATGGGACGTGGTGGAGCCCATGACGCGCCACGTCGGCACCGGCGAGCGCATCCCGCGCGCGCTCTTCGAGCGCATGCGTGCGGCGAAGAACTTCCAGAGCGGCATGCAGTTCGTGCGCCAGCTCGAGTTCGCGATCTTCGACATGCGGCTGCACCACGGCTACGATCCGCGCGGCGGCGTCGCGAAGGTGCTCGAGGAGGTGCGGCGCAAGGTCGCGGTGTATCCGGTTCCCGAGTACAACCGCTTCCCGAACCAGTTCTCGCACATCTTCGCGGGCGGGTACGCGGCGGGCTACTACAGCTACAAATGGGCCGAGGTCCTGTCCTCCGATGCGTATGCGGCCTTCGAGGAGGCCGGCGTGCTCAACGCGGACGTGGGCGCGCGGTTCCGGCGCGAGGTGCTCGCGGCGGGCGGCAGCCGCCCGGCGCTCGAGTCCTTCGTCGCGTTCCGCGGCCGCCGGCCGCAGATCGACGCGCTTCTGCGTCATAATGGAATGACAGAGGCGGCTTGAAGCGTCCGCATCCGAGCCACGGCGCCAGGCGACAAGGGGGGGGTTCCATGCAATCGCGCTTGATCGCGGGCGCCGCCGTCGCGGCGGTGCTCGCGGCGATGGCCGCGGCCCATGCCGCGACCAACGTCTATCGCTGGGTCGACAAGCAGGGCAAGGTGCACTTCTCGGACACGCCGCCGGCGCCCGCCGACGTGAAGGACTTGAGCGAGAAGCCCATGGGCGGGGCGAGCGTCGAGGAATCGAGCCTTCCGTACGCAACGCAGATCGCGAAGCGCAGGAACCCGGTGACGCTCTACACCGCGAAGGATTGCGGGGCGCCCTGCGAGCGCGGACGCGACCTGCTCTCGACGCGCGGGGTGCCGTTCGCCGAGAAGAACGCGATGGCGAGCAACGCCGATCTCGAGGCGCTGCGCAAGCTCACGGGCGGCAGCGGCGAGGTGCCCTTCCTCCTCGTGGGCGAGACGAAGATCAAGGGGTACGACGAGGACGCGTGGAACTCCGCACTCGACAGCGCCGGATATCCGCGCACGCGCCTTCCCGGCCAGCCCGTCGCTTCGGGCGCCGCACCGGCTCCCGCCGCTCAGCCCGCCCCGCCCGCCCCGCCCGCCCCGGCGAATCCCGCCGCGCAGACTCGTTAGGCCCCGCGCCGTGAAGATCGCCACCTGGAACGTGAACTCGCTCCGGGTGCGGCTTGCGCACCCTCTCGAGCGCCCCGCGGACCACGCGCCCGTCGTGTGCGAGCGCGCCATTCCCTGAGCGGCGTCGCCGTGCCCGAGGGCGCTGCCGCCGGGCGTGCGGCCCGCCTGCGCGAGTACGGCGTCCTCGATTCGCCTGCTCCGCTCGCCGCGCTGGAGGAGCTCGTGCGGCGCGCGCAGGAGGTCGCGCGCTTCCCCATCGCCTGGATCTCGTTCCTCGTGGGCGGCCGCGAGCGGCTGCACGCGGCGCGCGGCACCGATCTCGCCGAGCTCGACCCGGGCGAGTCGTTCGCCCTCGACCAGGGCGAGATGCGCGAGGCGCTCTTCGTCGAGGATGCGCTCGCCTCCGAATGGCGCACCCACCCGCGCGTCGCCGGCGAGCCCCACGCGCGTTTCATCGGCGTGGTGCCCCTCGTCACGGCGGAGGGGTTCGCCGTCGGCGCGCTCACCGTGCTCGATCGCAAGCCCCGCGCGCTCGGCGCCGCGCAAAGGACCGCGCTTGCGAACCTCGCCTCGATCGCCGTGGCGCGGCTGGAGGCGCGGCGCGCCGCGCCGGCCGGCGAGGAGCGGGCGCAGGCCGAAGGCGGCGGCGGCCACCGCATCGCCGACCGGCTCGACGCGGAGATGCGCCGCCGGCGCGCGGCCGAGGAGGAGCTGGAGCGGGAGAAGGGACTCCTGGAGGCGATCCTCGACAGCCTCGCGAGCGGCTTCTTCCTGGTGTCTTCCGACGGCGCGATGCTGCGTTGGAACGCGAGCCTCGCCGCCGCGCTCGGCTATGCGGACGCCGAGATCGCGCGCATGCGGCCGGCGGATTTCGTCTCGCCTCGCGACCGCCCGCAGGTGGAGGCGGCGATGCGCGAGGTGATCGAGGAGGGGCGCGAGATCGCGCTCGAGGCCGAGATCGTCGACCGCGACGGCAACGTGCGTCCCTACGCGCTCACCGGGCGCCCGCTCGTGCTCGGAGCCCGGCGCTACATGATCGGCGCCGCCTCCGACATCACCATGCGCAGGCGCACGGAGCGCCAGATGGCGCGCGCCAAGGAGCGCCTCGACCTCGCGCTCTCCGGCTCGCGCCTCGCGTTGTGGGACTGGGACCTCGCGCACGACAAGGTCTACTTCAACGAGAGCTGGGCGGCGCTTCTCGGCGCGGATCCGTGCGAGCTCACGTGCTCGGGCTCCGAGGTGGCGGGATGGAACCATCCCGAGGACCGCGGCGTCTTCGTGGCCGCCATGGGCAACGCCACGAAGGGCGTGAGCGACGAGCTCGACTGCGAGTACCGGGTGGTGAACGCGCAGGGGGGCTGGACCTGGATCCATTCGCGCGGCAAGGTCACGCAGCGCGACGATTCCGGGCGGGCGCTGCGCATGACGGGCACCTCGACCGACGTCACCAAGAGGAAGCTCGCCGAGGAGCGCGCCGAGTATCTCGCCACGCGCGACCCGCTCACGAACCTGCCGAACCGCGTCCTGCTGCACGATCGCCTCGAGCAGGCGGTGTTCAACGCCGCGCGCAACCGCTCGGGCTTCGCGTTCATGTTCATCGACCTCGACCGCTTCAAGACCATCAACGACTCGCTGGGCCACCAGGCGGGCGACCTGCTGCTCAAGGGCGTCGCCGACCGGCTCACGGCATGCGTGCGCGCGAACGACACCGTGGCGCGCCTGGGCGGCGACGAGTTCGCGGTGATCCTCGAGGACCTGCGCGACGAGCACGACGAGGGCGCGCAGCAGGTGGCCGAAAAAATGATCTCCGCGATGGCCTCCCCGATGATCGTCGACGGCCAGCCGCTCAGCACCTCGTGCTCCATCGGCATCGGCCTGTATCCGGCCGACGGGCGCGACGGCGCGACGCTCATGAAGAACGCCGACGTCGCGATGTACTACGCGAAGGAGAAGGGGCGCAACAACTACCAGTTCTTCTCGGCGGGAATGAACGCGCGCGCGCAGGAGCGGCTCTCCATGGAGAACTTCCTGCGCCTCGCGTTGAAGCGCGCCGAGCTGGTGCTGCACTACCAGCCGCGCATGCGCATCGCGGGCTCGCGGCTCGTCGCGGCCGAGGCGCTGATGCGCTGGCAGCATCCGCGCCGCGGGCTCCTCGATCCTGCGGAGTTCATCGACATCGCGGAGGATTCGGGGCTCATCGTCCCGATCGGCGAGTGGGCCCTCGGCGAGGCCTGCGCGCAGCTGCGCGCATGGCAGCGCCGCGTGGAGCCGGGCCTGCGCATGGCGGTCAACATCTCGATGGGGCAGGTGCGAGACGGCGAGCGCCTGTACGCCGCGGTGGAGCGCGCGGTGCGGCGCTCGGGCATCGATCCGGCGAGCCTGGAGCTCGAGCTCACCGAAAGCCACCTCATGCAGGACATCCCGGAGAACGCCGCGCTCCTCACGCGGCTGGGCGAGCTCGGCGTCGGGCTCGCGATCGACGATTTCGGCACCGGCTACTCGTCGCTCTCGTACCTCAAGAAGCTGCCGGTGGACTCGATCAAGATCGACAGCTCCTTCGTGCGCGACATGGCGCAGGACCCGAACGACGAGGCGATCATCCGGGCGATCCTCGCGATGGCGCATTCGCTGCGGCTGTCGGTGGTGGCCGAAGGCGTGGAGACGGCCGCGCAGCTCGAGGCGCTGCGCGCGCTCGGGTGCGACGAGTACCAGGGGTTCCTCGAGAGCGCGCCCCTTCCCGCCGCGGAGTTCGAGAAGCGCTACGCCCCGCGCTGAGCACGCCGTCAATCGTGCGGCGGCGTCTCGATCTTGAGGTCCTGGACTTTCCGGGTGAGGGTGTTGCGGCCGATGCCGAGCAGGTTCGCGGCCTCGATGCGGCGCCCGCCCGTGTGCTGCAGCGCCTTCGCGATGAGGATCGTCTCGAAATCCCGCGTGAGCGAATCGGCGATGCTCGACTCGCCGCGGCCGAGGCGGCCGGTCACTTCCCTCGCGAGGGCGCGGCGCCAGTCGTCCGTCGTCGCGGCCGCCTGCACGCCCTCGGCGCGCACCTCCGGCGGCAGGTCGTTCACGTCGACGACCTGGCCCGGCGCCATCACCGTGAGCCAGTGGCAGACGTTCTCGAGCTGGCGCACGTTCCCCGGCCAGTCGCGCGCGGCGAGGAACTGCATCGCCGCCTCGGTGAGGCGCTTGCCATCGACGCCCAGCTCGCGCGCGCTCTTCGCGAGGAAGTACCGCGCAAGCACCGGGATGTCCTCGCCCCGCTCGCGCAGCGCCGGGAGCCTCAGCCGGATCACGTTGAGGCGGTGATACAGGTCGTCGCGGAACAGCCGCTCGCGCACGCGCGCCTCGAGGTCCTGGTGGGTAGCGGCGATCACGCGCACGTTCGCGGCGAGCGGGGTGTGGCCGCCGACCCGGTAGAAGTGGCCGTCGGAGAGCACGCGCAGCAGCCGCGTCTGCAGCTCCGGCGGCATGTCGCCGATCTCGTCGAGGAAGAGCGTCCCGCCTTCCGCCTGCTCGAAGCGGCCGCGGCGCATCGTCTGCGCGCCGGTGAAGGCGCCGCGCTCGTGGCCGAAGAGCTCGCTTTCGAGGAGGTCCTTGGGGATCGCGGCCGTGTTGATCGCCACGAATGCCTTCCCCGCCCGCGGGCTGTGGCGGTGCAGCGCCCTCGCGACCAGCTCCTTGCCCGTTCCCGATTCGCCGGTGATGAGGACGGTCGCCTGCGAATGGGCGAGGCGCCCGATCGCGCGGAACACTTCCTGCATCGCCGGCGCCTGGCCGAGGATCTCGGGCGCCGCCTGCTCCTCGGCGGCGGCCTCGGCGGGCCGGCGGCTTTCCTCCATCGCCCGCCTCACCAGCTCCACCGCGTGGTCGACGTCGAACGGTTTCGGAAGGTATTCGAACGCTCCGCCCTGGAACGCCTGCACCGCGCTCTCCAGGTCGGAGTACGCGGTCATGATGATCACGGGCGTCGCCGGCAGCCGGCTCCTCAGCTCCTTCATGAACTCGAGGCCCGAGGTGCCGGGCATGCGGATGTCGCTCACGACGACCCGCGGCGTCTCCTCCCCGAGCCGGTCGAGCGCCTGGCGTGCGCTCTCGAATGTGCGGTGCGCGATCCCTTCGCGCGCGAGGGCCTTCTCGAACACCCAGCGGATCGAGCGGTCGTCGTCGATGATCCACACGGCGTCATTCATCGGCGACGCGTCCCGCGGTTGGCTCGGCCGCCCTGGGAGCGGGTCCGGGAGAAGGTGCATTCGCGCTCCGTTCGGTGATGGGCAGCAGGATCGTGAAGCGCGTGCGTCCCGGCGCGCTCTCGAACTCGATGTGGCCGTGGTGCTGGCTCACGAAGCTTTGCGCGAGGGACAGCCCGAGGCCGGTCCCACCCGGGCGGCCGCTCACGAGCGGATAGAAGATGCGCTCGGCGAGCTCCGCGGGAACGCCGGGACCGTTGTCCTCGATCGACACGGCGATGGCGTGGCGATAGCGGTTGCGGGCGATCGTCACCTGGCGCGCGATGCGCGTGGCGATGCGGATCTCGCCGCGGCCCCCGGTCGCCTGGGCGGCGTTGCGCGCCACGTTGAGCAGCGCCTGGATGAGCTGCTCCTTGTCCCCGCGCAGGTCCGGCAGGCTCGTGTCGTAGTCGCGGCCGATCGCGAGTCCCGACGGGAACTCCGCGAGGAGGAGCGTGCGAACGCGCTCGGTCAGCTCGTGGATGTTGATCGGCTCGATGCGCGGCAGGCGGCTCGGCGTGAGCAGGCGGTTCATCAGCGATTGCAGGCGGTCGGCTTCCTTCACGATCACCTGCGTGAACTCGCGCTGCTCGGGGTTCTCGAGCTCGCGCTCGAGCAGCTGCGCCGCGCCGCGGATCCCGCCGAGCGGGTTCTTGATCTCGTGCGCGAGGTTGCGGATGAGCTCCCGGTTCGCCTCCTGCTGCTCGAGGATCTTCGCCTCGCGCGCGATCTTGAGCTGCTGCTCGAGCTCGCGCATCTCCAGCAGCAGCCGCGATTCGCCCGCCTCGACGGGGCTCATCACGCAGTTCAGGTGCAGCGGCTGGCCCGCGACCTCGAGCGTGAGCTCGTTCTCGTTGAAGCCGGCCTCCGACTCGATCGACTGCGCGAGGCGCTGGAAGAACGCCTCGTTCCCGGGCAGGGCGCGATCGAGGCGCGCGCCGATGAGGTGCTTGAGCCCCTGCGCGAGGAGCGTCTCCGCGGCCGGGTTGGCGTAGGTCACGCGCAGGCCCTCGTCGAGCAGCAGCACGGCGGTCGTGAGGAGCTCGAGGCCTGCGAACGCTCGGTTCACCGGGGCGGCCCGCGCTCGCCGGCGAAAGCGGCGCCCGCCACGAAGGCGGGCGCTTCGGCGAAATGGGAATGCCGGAAGGGGAGACTGCTCGAGGCTAGGGCTTCAGCGCGCCGAGCTCTTTCTGGAGCGCCTCGACGTTCTTCTCGTGCTCGGCGACGGAGGCCTGCAGGCCACGGATGCGCCCCGAAGCCTTGTCGATGTTGTCGCGGAAATCCTGCTGCTGCGCGGGAGTGGGATCGATCGCGTTCTGCGCGATGCGCACCGCGGCCACCAGCTGCGGATTCCGCTGCTCCTGGGTGAGGGCTGCACGCGCCTGGTCGAGCACCTGTTGCTCCTTGGACAGCTCGTCCTCCAGGATGCCGCGCCGCGCGTCGTCGCGCCGCCTCTGCGTCCGCACGTCGATCGACGCGAGCGCGGTTCGCATCGGCTTCGCGGCCGCGACCGGCGCCTTCGGCTCGGCCTTCGCGGGCGCGTCCGCCGTGAACGAAGCCTTCGCCGCGAGAACCGCGGGCGGTGTCGGCAGGGTCGTGAGGGGGTCGAGCTCCATCACCATCGCGCCCTTCATGGGCTTGTTCGAATACGTGACGCGCCCATCCTCGTCGACCCGCTTGTAGATCGTCGTCTCCGCAGCCGCGCTCGCGGAAAACGCCAGGATGCAACCCGCGATCCACACGGTCTTCATGCCGCGCTCCCTTTATCCAAACGGGAGGGACAGGATAGGCAGCGTCCATCGAAAAAGCAATGAAGTCAACGAGATGCGGCATGAACTTCACAATCTGTTGTGGTTTCGGCGCAGCCCGGACACAACCGCCCGGTCCAGCGGGGCGCAAGGAAGCGCCCGCGCGCCTCCCCGCGCCCGCCGCGCATCACGCCGAGTAGTACATGTCGAACTCGACCGGATGCGTGGTCATGCGGAAGCGCTGCACCTCCTCGTATTTGAGCCCGATGTACGCATCGAGCATATCGTTGGTGAAGACGCCGCCGCGGGTGAGGAAGTCGCGATCCTTGTCGAGGTGCTCGAGCGCCTCGTCGAGCGACGCGCAAGGATGCGGCACCTTCTGCGCCTCCTCGGGCGGCAGGTCGTAGAGGTTCTTGTCGAGCGGATCGCCGGGATGGATCTTGTTCTGGACGCCGTCCAGGCCCGCCATCAGCAACGCGGCGAAGCACAGATACGGGTTCGCGGTCGGATCCGGGAAGCGCACCTCCACGCGGCGTCCCTTCGGGCTCGCGACGTGCGGGATGCGGCACGAGGCAGAGCGGTTGCGCGCGGAGTAGGCGAGGTTGATCGGCGCCTCGAAGTGCGGGACCAGGCGCTTGTACGAGTTGGTGCCGGGGTTGGTGATCGCGTTGAGCGCCTTCGCGTGCTTGATCACGCCGCCGATGTAGTACAGCGCGAACTCGGAGAGCCCCGCGTAGCCGTCGCCCGCGAAGAGGTTCTGCCCGCCCTTCCACACCGACTGGTGCACGTGCATGCCCGAGCCATTGTCGCCGACCACCGGCTTCGGCATGAAGGTCGCGGTCTTGCCGTACGAGCGCGCGACGTTCCAGACCGTGTACTTGAGGATCTGCAGCCAGTCGGCGCGCTTCACCAGCGTGTTGAACTTGGTGCCGATCTCGCACTGTCCCGGCGCTGCGACTTCGTGGTGGTGCACCTCGACCTCGACGCCCTGCTCCTCGAGCGCGAGGCACATCGCGGAACGGATGTCCTGCAGCGAATCGATCGGCGGAACGGGGAAGTAGCCGCCCTTCACCGGCGGACGATGCCCGAGGTTGCCGCCTTCGATCTTCCCATCGGACGACCAGGGCGCTTCCTCGGAGTAGATCTTCACGAAGCTGCCCGACATGTCCACCTTCCACTCGACCGCGTCGAAGATGAAGAACTCGGGCTCGGGGCCGAAGTAGGCGGTGTCGCCGAGGCCGGTGCTCTTGAGGTACGCCTCGGTGCGCTTCGCGATGGTGCGCGGATCGCGCTCGTATCCCTTGCCCGTCGACGGCTCGAGGACGTCGCAGGTGAGGACGAGCGTGGGTTCGTCGAAGAACGGATCCATGCGCGCCGAATCCGGATCCGGCATGAGCAGCATGTCCGAGGCCTCGATGCCTTTCCATCCCGCGATCGACGAGCCGTCGAACGCGTGGCCGTCCTTGAACTTGTCCTCGCCGAAGGACTTTACCGGGACGGAGACGTGCTGCTCCTTCCCCTTGGTATCGGTAAAGCGAAGGTCCACGAAGCGGACTTCGTTTTCCTTGATGTTCTTGAATACGTCGGCGACTGCCATTGGTTTGTCTCCTGTGGATGGTCCGGAATGAATATGAAGAGGCGGCCTCGCGGCCTTCGAACGAGCGGATCGGGGAGCAGGAAGCATGCCGCCTTCCGGTGCATCGCAAGCCATTGACTTGTATGGATGCCAACGGCTCGGAGGCGGCGTACCGCACAGAATTGGTGCGATGTACCCTCGAGGCGCACCATCATAGCGCATGCGGCCCGATCTCGCCGGCCGGATCGCCCATACTATTAAAATTGGCGTCCGAGCGCGCCCCCGTTATGATGACGCGCGGCCCCCGCCCCGCTTCCGCCCACCTTCCTCGATGGACCGTTACGCCGTCATTGGCAACCCCGTGGCGCACAGCCTCTCGCCCGCGATCCACGCCCGATTCGCCGCGCAACTCGGCGAGCGCATCGAGTACGTCGCACTGCTCGCGCCACTCGACGGCTTCCGCTCGGCCGTCGAACGCTTCTTCGGCGCAGGCGCACGCGGAGCGAACGTGACGCTGCCCTTCAAGGCGCAGGCGTTCGAGCTCGCCGACGCGCCTTCCGAGCGCGCGCGCGAAGCGGGCGCCGCGAATCTCCTCGCGCGAGGCGAGGACGGCGGCATCGTCGCCGACAACACGGATGGAGCAGGGCTCGTCGCGGACCTGCGCGGCAACCTCGGCGTGCAAATCGCCGGGGCGACGATCCTCATGATCGGCGCTGGAGGCGCGGCGCAGGGCGTGATGGCGCCGCTGCTCGAGCAATCGCCCGCGCGGCTCGTGATCGCCAACCGCAGCGAGGAGCGCGCCCGCGCGCTCGCATCGCGCTTCGCCGCGCGTGGAAGGATCGAAGCGTGCGCGCTCGACCGGATCCCGCGCCTCGAGTTCGGCCTCGTGGTGAATGCGACTTCCGCCTCGACGCTGGGCGAGCCGCTCGCGCTCGCCGACGATTCGATGCTGCGTCCGGGGGTGCTCGCTTACGACATGGCCTATGGCGCCGCGGCACGCCCGTTCCTGCAGCGCGCGAGCGCCCGCGGGGCACGCGCCTGCGACGGCCTCGGCATGCTGGTCGAGCAGGCGGCCGAATCCTACCGGTTGTGGCGCGGCCGGCGCCCCGCGACACGCGAGGTGATCGCGGAGCTGCGCGCGGGTAGCGCGTGAAGCGCTGGGCACGCTACGCGGGATGGCTCGCCGCCGCCGCGGCCGGCGCGTTCCTGGCGCTCCAGCTTTCGTACCTCGCGGGCGTCTGGTGGTGGAGGGGCCACGATCCGCCGACGACCGCGTTCATGCGCGAGAGCCTCGAGGAGCTGCGCCGGCGCAACCCCCATGCGCAGCTGAAGCACGCCTGGGTGCCGTATTCGCGCATCTCCGCGAGCCTCAAGCGCGCCGTGGTGGTGGCGGAGGACTCGCGCTTTGTCGATCATGACGGATTCGACTGGGAGGCGATCGAGAAGGCGCGCGAGAAGAACCTGAGCCGCGGCCGCATCGTCGCGGGCGGCTCGACCATCTCGCAGCAGCTTGCGAAGAACCTGTTCCTTTCCGCCTCGCGCACGCCGTGGCGCAAGGGCGAGGAGGCGCTCATCACCGTGATGATCGAGCATGTGATGGACAAGCGCCGGATCCTCGAGCTCTACCTCAACGTGATCGAGTGGGGCGAAGGCGTCTTCGGCGCGGAGGCGGCGGCGCGCCACTACTTCGGCGTGAGCGCGGCGGCGCTCTCGCCGCAGGAGGCCGCCCGGCTCGCCGCGATGATCCCGAATCCCCGTTTCTACGACCGTCGCCGCCACACCCGCTGGCTCGAGCGGCACACGCAGACGATCCTCGCGCGCATGCCGCAGGCGGAGCTGCCGTAGCCATGGCGCGGCTCTTCTTCGCGGTATGGCCGGGCGAGGCGGCGGCGAAGCTCGCGCGGCTCGGTTCCGACGTCGCGATCGTCTCCGAAGGCAAGCCCGTGGCGGTGGAGAAGATCCACATCACGCTCGCGTTTCTCGGCGAGCTGGGCGGGGAGAGCACGGAGGCGGCGCGCGCGGCGGCCCGCGGGCTCGCCGTCGACCGCTTCTCGTTCGTGCTCGACCGTGTGGGCTCGTTTCGCGCGGCGCGGGTTGCATGGGCGGGGAGCGCTCACGCGCCCGCGCCGCTCGTCGGGCTGCAGGCCGCGCTCGCTACGCGATTGGCCGGGGCGCGCTTCGTCCTCGAGGAGCGGCCGTTCGCGCTGCACGCAACGCTCGTGCGCCGGACGCGCCGCGCGGTTCCGCTCGCGGCGATCGAGCCGATCGAATGGCGGGTCGACGCTTTTACACTGGTCCGGTCGGGGACCGGCAACGGGCGCTACGAGATCCTGGAGGAATACCGCGCCGGCTGACGCGGAATCGGAGCCCGCTTGCGAGGCGCTACCCGGCCGTGTTGCCTGCCGCTCGCGCGGCACCGGTCGGGTCGCGCCTCGTATTCGGGTCCAGCCGTCTTGCCTTCGGGTGCCTGCGGCTCCCGGTCAGCTCATCGGCTTGATCAGCGGCGTGATGACCGGAGTGACCGCCGGGGCCATGGGCCTGACGGGCGCCGCGGGCATCGCGGGCTTGCTGCGTGTCGCCGCCTTTCTCTTCTTCGCGGGCTTCTTCTTGGCCGCCTTGCGGGCGGGCTTACGTTTGGCCGCTTTCTTCTTCGACGCTTTCTTCTTCGACGCTTTCTTCTTCGTCGACTTCTTCTTCGCTACGCGCTTTTTAGATGAGCGCTTCTTCGATGACTTCTTTTTCGCGGTTTTTTTCTTGGAGGACTTCTTCTTCGCGGCTTTTTTCTTCGTAGCCATGCTTGACTCCTTTCAATGTTGACCGATTGTCTGACGTGCGTGCCGCCCGGCGGGCGGCTTCTTTCGCACTACCAAGCGTTCGGATTCGCATCGAACGAGATTGGTGAGCCGATTCTAGACGCAAGTCGATGAAATCCATGCATGTCAAGCCTGACTATTTGATCGGACTCGCGGGGTTTTGGTATCGTGTCGACACCAAAGTCGTGAGCTCCGCCCGATTTGCACGCGTTGCGTGCCGGGCTCAGCGATCGGGGAGCCGGCGCTCGAGCGCGTAGAGCGATTCGGTCGTCTCGCGGGCGCGGATCTGCGCGGCGGCGCCGCGGTCGACGAGCACCTCGCAGGGCCGCGGGCGCGAGTTGTAGTTGGAGCTCATCGCCATCCCGTACGCGCCCACGGCGAGGATCGCGAGCAGGTCGCCGGGCGCGAGCGCGAGGCTGCGGTCGAGGCCCAGCACGTCGGACGATTCGCACACGGGACCGACCACGTCGTAGCGCCCGGCCTCGCGCCCGCGCGCCTCGAGCACCGGCACGATCTCGTGCCACGACTCGTAGAGCGCGGGCCGCAGCAGCTCGCTCATCGAGGCGTCGACGATCGCGAAGCGCTTCGCCTTGTCGAGCTTCAGGTATTCCACGCGCGTGAGGAGCACGCCGGCGGCGCCCACGATCGCCCGCCCCGGCTCGAGCAGGACCTGGAGGCGGCGCCCCGCGAGGCGCGCGGCAAGGCCGCGGCAATAGGCGCGGATGTCCGGCGCTTCCTCCTCCTCGCGGTAGCGGATGCCCAGGCCGCCGCCGATGTCGAGGTGCTCCGATCGCGAATCCTTCGGCCGCGAGCGCGTCGGCGAGCTCCAGCACGCGCTCGAGCGCCTCGGAGAGCGGCGCGGTTTCGAGGATCTGGGAGCCGATGTGGCAGCCGATGCCCGTCACGCGAAGGTGGGGCAGACGCGCGGCGCGGCGGTACGCGGCGAGCGCGCGGGCGTGCGGAATGCCGAATTTGTTTCCCGCCATGCCCGTCGAGATGTAGGGATGGGTGCGCGCATCCACGTCGGGGTTGATGCGCAGCGCCACCGGCGCGCGCCTGCCGGCCGCGGCCGCCACCGCATCGAGGCGCTCGAGCTCCGGCTCGCTCTCGACGTTGAAGCACTTGATGCCCGCTTCGAGCGCCACGCGCATCTCCGCTTCCGATTTGCCCACGCCGGAGAAGATCACCCGATCGGCGCGCCCGCCGGCCGCGAGCACGCGCGCGAGCTCCCCGCCCGAGACGATGTCGAAGCCCGCGCCCATGCGGGCGAGAAGGTCGAGGATCGCGAGGTTGGAGTTCGCCTTCACCGCGTAGCAGACGAGGTGGTCGAGCCCGGCGAGCCCCTCGTCGAAGTCGCGGAAGGCGGATTCGATCGCGGCGCGCGAGTAGACGTAGCACGGCGTGCCGAAGCGCCGCGCGACCTCCTCGAGCGAGACGCCTTCGAAGCGCAGCTCGCCCGCGACGCGCTCGAGCGTGCTCATGGCGAGGAAGGCGGCGCGGTCGGAGCCGGCGGCGCGGCGGCGGGCGGCGTCTGGGGAGGCAGCCGGAGCGGTCCCTTCTGCCCGCAGGCGGCGAGGGCCAAGAAGGCGGCGAGGACCGCGGCGGCGCGTATCATGCCGGGAATTATGAACGAATCGGAATTCCACCGGGCCGCCGACGCCGTGCTCGAGCGCATCGAGTCGGCCCTGGCGGCGCACGACGCGCTCGACGTCGATCTCGAGGGCGGCGTGCTCTCCATCGAGTGTCCCGACGCGAGCCGCATCATCGTGAACCGCCAGACGCCGAACCGCGAGATCTGGGTCGCCGCGCGCTCCGGCGGCTTCCACTTCGCGTCGCGCGAGGGGGCGTGGCGCGATACGAGGAGCGGCGAGGAATTGTTCGCTTCGCTCGCGCGCCTGATCGAGGCGCAGTCGGGCGAGCGCGTGCGCTGGAGTTGATCGCGCGCGTCGCAAAGCGACGAAATCGGGCACCGTCGGCGGCTTTCGGCGGGTTGGTTTCGACCCGACACGACAAATCGGCGCATCAAATCCTTGACTTTTCCGTGTCGACCCGATACTAATGCGCGGACGCGGACCTCAACCGCGATCCGGAGGCGCGACTGGACAAGAACCCGATCGTTCTTCTCGAGCTGGTCGAGAGGCTCGGCAATCTGATGCGCACCGAGCTGCGCCGCGCCGGCGCCGACGAGTCGCTCCAGCCGGTGCACCTGCAGTCCCTCATCTACCTCAGCAGGGCGAACCGCTACTCCAACACGCCTCAGGCCCTCGCGGAATACCTGGGCCTCACCAAGGGAACGGTCTCGCAGACGCTGCTCCTTCTCGACCGGCGCGGCCTCATCGAGCGCTTCGAGGACGACATCGACCGGCGCGTCGTGCGCCTGAGGCTTTCGCCGTCCGGCGAGCGCCTGCTCTACGAGTCCCAGCCGACGCTCGCCTGGCAGAACGCCACCCGCAACATCAGCCCGAACCGCATCCGCAACGCCGTCTCGGCGCTGCGCGAGGCGCTCACGACGCTGCAGGAGGATAACGAGGGCGCTCCCTTCGGCGTGTGCCACAACTGCAGCTGGTGCCAGAAGCTCTCGCAGCGCATCTACCGCTGCGGGCGGATGGGCGACCGCCTCTCGGGCCCCGAAACGCGCAAGATCTGCCGCATCTTCGAGGCGAAGAAGACCGACGAAGCGGCCTAGGCGGCCGCCGAAGCGGTCAGAGGCGCTTCTTGGCGCGCTCGATCGCGGCGCGCACCGCTTCCGGAGCCGTCCCGCCGATGTGGCGGCGCGCCGCCACCGAACCTTCCGGAGTGAGCACCTGAGCGACGTCGGCGCCGATGAGCGGCGAGAACCCGGCGAGCTCCGCCGCCGGCATTTCCGAGAGATCCTTGCCTGCCGCCTCGGCCGCCCGCACCGCGCGCGACACCACCTCGTGGGCATCGCGGAACGGCATTCCCTTGCGCACCAGGTAGTCGGCGAGATCGGTGGCGGTGGCGTGGCCCTCGGCGAGCGCCTCGCGCATCCGTTCGGGCCGCGCCTCGAGCCCGCCGAGCAGCTCGGCGAGGATCGCGAGGACGTCGCGCAGCGTATCGGCGGCGTCGAAGAGCGGCTCCTTGTCCTCCTGATTGTCCTTGTTGTAGGCGAGCGGCTGCCCCTTGAGCAGCGTGAGGAGCGCCACGAGCGCACCGTACACGCGGCCGGTCTTGCCGCGCATCAGCTCCGGGACATCCGGGTTCTTCTTCTGCGGCATGATCGAGGAGCCGGTGCAGAAGCGGTCCGGGATCTCGACGAATCCGAAGCGCGGGTTGCTCCAGGTCACCAGCTCCTCGGCGAGCCGCGAGACGTGCGCCATGGCGAGCGCCGCCGCGGCCACGAATTCGACCGCGAAGTCGCGATCGGAGACCGCATCGAGCGAGTTCTCGCACACCCCGTCGAAGCCGAGCTCGCAGGCCACCGATTCCCGGTCGATCGGGTAGCTCGTGCCGGCGAGCGCCGAGGCGCCCAGCGGCAGGCGGTTGGCGCGCCGCCGGCAGTCCGCGAAGCGCTCCGCGTCGCGCGTGAACATCTCGAAGTAGGCCATGAGGTGGTGGCCGAAGGTCACCGGCTGCGCCACCTGCATGTGCGTGAAGCCGGGCATGAGGGTCGCGGCATTGCGCTCGGCGAGGGCGAGGATGCGGCCGCGCACGCGCCCGAGCAGCCCGAGCAGCGCGTCGATCTCGCTGCGCAGCCACAGGCGGATGTCGGTCGCCACCTGGTCGTTCCGGGAGCGGGCCGTGTGCAGGCGCTTCCCGGCGTCGCCGACGAGCTGCGTCAACCGGTGCTCGATGTTGAGGTGCACGTCCTCGTGTTCGATGGACCAGGGAAACGTCCCGGAGCGCACCTCCCCGAGAATCGCCGCCAGTCCGCGCTCGATCGCGGCGAGGTCTTCGGCGGACAGGATGGTGCAGCGCGCGAGCATGCGTGCGTGCGCGAGCGAGCCCTGGATGTCGAACTCGGCCAGCCGCCGGTCGAAATCCACCGAGGCATTGAAGCGCCTGGTGAGCTCGTCGATGGGCTCGGCGAATCGGCCGGACCATGCCTTGCCGGCGCTCGCCTTTCCGGCCGGCTTGTCGTCTTGTTGCATGGAAACGGCGGCGATGGCCAAATGGGGAACGTGGCGAGTATAAATCAGACGGCTACAGGCATCCGGCTGCCCAATTTCTGCAACCAGGGCGTCATGCTGCGCTCGCTGGTCGTGGTGAACCTGCTGCTCGCCGCCGCCGCCGTGGAGCGCGCGCCGCGGCTGTCCGCCGTCCCCTTCGAGTTCATGCTCCTCGCCGCGTTCGCCGAGCCGGTGCTGATCGTGAGCCTGTTCGCGCTGTGCGGCGCACGGCGCTGGCTCCATGCGCTCGGCTATGCGCGATCGATCGCGGCGGTGGCGGCCTTCGAGCTCGTGCTCTCGTGGGCGGCGTGGCGCGCCGTCGGCAGCCTCTTCGCCGACTACGCGGGCGCTTCCTTCCCGCGCATCGGCGCGCTGGCGCTCTTCGCCACGGCGGTCACGCTCGCCTACTTCGACCTGCGGGCGCGAGCGCTCGCACCGGCGATCGCCGACGCACGCATCCAGGCGCTGCAGGCCCGCATCCGCCCGCATTTCCTCTACAACAGCATCAACGCGGTGATCTCGCTCATCCGTTCCGAGCCCAGGCGCGCGGAGCGCGCGCTGGAGGACATGGCCGATCTCTTCCGGGTGCTGATGTCCGAGAACCGCACGCTCGCCCCGATCTCGGAGGAGGTCGAGCTGGCGCGCCAGTACCTGGCGATCGAGAGCCTGCGGCTCGGGGAGCGCCTGCGCGTCTCCTGGCGCGTCGACGCCATGCCCGGCGACGCCCTGGTGCCGCCGCTCGTGCTGCAACCGCTCGTGGAGAACGCGGTGTACCACGGCATCGAGCCCTCGCCGGAGGGCGGCGAGATCTCGATCGAGGTGCGGCGCGACGGCCCCCAGCTCGTGATGACGCTCGTGAACCCGGTGCCCGCCGGGACCCGCAGCCCAGCCGGCAACCGCATGGCGATCGCCAACATCCGCGAGCGCCTGCAGCTGCACTTCGACGCCGAAGCGAGCATGAAGTCCGAGGTGGACGACGGCTCCTACCGCGTCACGATCCGCATGCCCTACCTCACGGCGGTCGCATGACGCTTGCCCAGAACGAGATCCCGCGCATCCTCATCGCCGACGACGAGGCGCCGGCGCGCCAGCGCCTGCGCGACCTCCTCGACGAGTGCCGCGAGCGCTTCGCGCTCACCATCGTGGACGAGGCACGCACCGGGCGCGAGGTGCTCGACGTCCTCAATCGCGAGAAGGTGGACATCGTGCTGCTCGACATCCGCATGCCGGAGATCGACGGCATGGAGGCCGCCCGGCACATCGCCGGCATGCCGAACCCGCCCGCCATCATCTTCACGACGGCGTTCGACGGCTACGCGATCAAGGCCTTCGAGGTGAACGCGATCGACTACCTGCTCAAGCCGATCCGCATGGAGCGCCTGCTCGCCGCCCTGAACAAGGCGCGCGCGGCCGCGCCGCCGAGCCGCGAGGCGCTCGATGCCGCCGCGAACCAGCCGCGCCGGCACCTCTCCGTGCACGAGCGCGGCAAGATCCACCTCGTGGCGGTGCCCGACATCCTCTACCTGCGCGCCGAGCTCAAGTACGTCACGGTGCGCACCGTCGAGCGCGAGTACCTGGTGGAGGAGTCGCTCACCCGGCTCGAGGAGGAGTTCCGGGAGACGTTCGTGCGCGTGCATCGCAACTGCCTGGTCGCCCGCCATGCGGTCGCGGGGTTCGCGCGCAACGCCGAGGAAAGCGAATCCGGGTGGGCGGTGGTGGTCAAGGGCACCGGGGAGAAGCTGCCGGTGAGCCGTCGCCAGCAGCACGTCGTAAAGCAATTCCGCTGAAACCGGGGACAGACCACGTTTTCCAAAGCACGAAATGCGGGGCGCTTGCTCCCATTTCGCCCTTTGGAAAACGTGGTCTGTCCCCGGTTTCACTCCCAGTACGGCGGGTCGCCGAACGTCCTGCGCAGGAATTCGATGAAGAATCTCACCTTCGCCGGAAGCAGGCGGCGCTCGGCGTAGACCGCGTAGACGTTGTTGCCCGGCATCGCGTACTCGTCGAGCGCGGTGACGAGCCGGCCGCGCTTCACCTCCTCGCTCACCTCCCACGCCGAGCGGCATGCGAGGCCTTCCCCGGCGATCGCCCAGCGCGTGAGCACTTCGCCGTCGTTGCACTGCAGGTTCCCCGAGACCTTCACGGCGACCGGCCGTCCCTTGTCGAGGAAGCTCCACGCGTCGGGGACGCCGTCCTCGGTGCTGGTGACCAGGCAATTGTGGCGCGCGAGATCGGCGAGCCCTTTCGGGCGGCCGGCACGCTTGAAGTAGGCGGGCGACCCGCACACGACGCGGTGGTTGCGCGCGAGCTTCGCGGCGATCAGGTCGGCGCTCTTCAGGTCCGCGATGCGCACCGCGAGGTCGAAGCGCTCGTTCTTGAGGTCCACGAGCCGTTCGGAAAGGTGCAGCGTGATCGCGAGGTTCGGATGCTCGGCGGTGAACGCCGGCAGGTGCGGCGCGATGTGCTTGCGCCCGAAGGCGGTGGGCGCCGTGACGATGAGCCGCCCGGAAGCGCTCTTGGCGCCCACGCTCAGGCTCTCCTCGGCGGCTCGCAGTTCCTCGAGCACGCGGTGGCAATCGTCGTAGAAGGTCGCCCCCTCGGGGGTGAGCGTGAGCTTGCGCGTCGAGCGCTTGAAGAGCTTCACCCCGAGGCGCTCCTCCAGCTGGTCGATGCGCCGTCCGACCATCGCGGGCGTGATCCCCTCCTCGCGGGCAGCCGCCGAGAGGCTGCCGCGGTGCGCCACTTCCACGAAGGTGGTGAGCTCCTTGAATCGGTCCATATCGCGGACCGGAGTATAGGGTGATTGGCCGCCCGCGGCTATTCACCTCACCCGGGTACGAGAATCGAGCGAACGGGCCCGCTCAGGCGAGCCCGGCGTCGGCCGCCTGGCGGTCGGCGTGGTAGCTCGAACGCACCATCGGGCCGCATGCGGCGTTGACGAATCCCATGCGCACGGCCTGCGCCTCGAACATCCGGAACTCGTCGGGATGCGGGTAGCGGACCACCGGAAGGTGGTGCGCGGAAGGCTGGAGGTATTGCCCGATGGTGAGCATGTCCACGCCGTGGGCGCGCAGGTCCCGCATGACCTGCACAATCTCCTCGTTGGTCTCGCCGAGGCCCACCATCAGCCCCGACTTGGTGGGCACCCCGGGGTGCGCGGCCTTGAAATCGGCGAGGAGCCGGAGGGAATGCGCGTAATCGGAACCGGGCCGCGCCTGCCGGTAGAGACGCGGCACCGTCTCGAGGTTGTGGTTCATCACGTCGGGGGGCGCCGCGGCGAGGATCGCGAGGGCGCGTTCGGCGCGCCCGCGGAAATCCGGCGTGAGGATCTCGATGCGCGTCCGGGGCGAGCGCGAGCGCACTTCGCGGATGCATTCGACGAAATGCGCGGCGCCCCCGTCCTTCAGGTCGTCGCGGTCGACGCTCGTCACCACGACGTAGGCGAGCTTCATCGCGGCGATGGTGTCGGCGAGGTGGCGCGGCTCCTCGGGGTCCGGAGGCTGCGGGCGGCCGTGCGCGACGTCGCAGAAAGGGCAGCGGCGTGTGCACAGGTCGCCGAGGATCATGAACGTGGCGGTGCCGTGGCCGAAGCACTCGCCGATGTTCGGGCACGACGCTTCCTCGCACACGGTATGCAGGCTCGCGTCGCGCAGGATGCGCTTGATCTCGTGGAAGCGCTCGCCGCCGCCGGCGCGCACCCGGATCCATTCGGGCTTGCGCAGCCGCTCGCCCTGCGGCACCACCTTGATCGGGATGCGGGCCGTCTTGAGCGCGCGCTTCTGCTGCAGCTTCACGTCGGGGTCAGGCATCGCTCGAGGCAATCGGAGAGCTTTTGCTGCACCGCATCGATGCTATCACGGACCCCCAGGTCCGCGAGCTGCGTGCAGGCAAGCCCGGGATAGCCGCAGGGGTCGATGCGCGAAAAGGGTTCCAGGTCGAGCCTCGCGTTGAGCGCGAGGCCGTGGTACGTGCAGCCGCGGGCGACGCGCAGGCCGACCGCGGCGATCTTCGCGCCCTCGACGTACACGCCGGGCATTCCCGCGCGGCGCTCGCCCGCGATGCCGTACCCGGCGAGGACGTCGATCGCCCCCTGCTCGAGGCGTCGCACCAGCTCCTTCACGCCGAGGGCGCGGCGCCGCAAGTCGAGCATCGCATAGGCGACCACCTGGCCGGGGCCGTGGTAGGTCACCTGCCCCCCGCGGTCGGCCTGCACGACCGGGATCGCGCCCGGCGCGAGCACGTGCTCGCGCCGGCCGGCGAGGCCGAGCGTGTAGACCGGCGGATGCTCGAGGAGCCACAGCTCGTCCTCGGCCGAGGCGTCGCGGCGCTCGGTGAGCGAGCGCATCGCGCGCCACGTAGGCTCGTAGGCCACGCGGCCGAGGCGGCGGATCCTCACGACGCTCACAACACCATGATCACCATCGGATGCTTCGAGAGCTCCGAGTAGAGCGCGTCGAGCTGCTCGCGGGAGCGCGCGTTGATCACGACGGTGAGCGACAGGTAGCGCGCGTTCTTCGAGGAGCGCATCTCGATCGTCTCGGGGCGGAAATCCTCGGCGTGCCGCAGGACGATCTCGGAGACCATCTGGGCGAAGCCGTCCTCGCGGCGCCCCATCACCTTCATCGGGAAGACGCAGGGGAAGGTGAGGAGCGAGGGCGGGTTCTCGGGAGGAGTGTCCATGGGCGACTTCATGAACCTGAGATGGTGCCGCGCGCGTGCCGCTTCAAGCCGCCGCGCGCCGGCCTGCCTTGAGCTTCTCCTTGTAGTCCTGGTAGAGGGCGTGCATGCGCCGGAAGACGGGCCCCGGCCTGCCGTTGGCGACCGGTTTTCCGTCGATCGCCGTGACGGCGAGGACCTCCTTGGTCGAGGAGGAGAGCCAGACCTCGTCGGCGGCGCGCAGCTCCGCCTCGGAAACCGGGCGGACCTCGAGCTCGACCTTGCCCTCGTCGGCGAGCCGCGTGAGGAGGTCGTAGGTGATGCCGAGCAGGATCAGGTTGTCCTGCGGCGGCGCGGCGACGACGCCCTTCCTCACCACGAAGACGTTGGAGGCGGAAGCCTCGGTGACGAATCCGTCGCGGATGAGGATGGTCTCCGTCGCGCCCGCATCGGCCGAGATCTGGCGCGCGAGCACGTTGCCGAGGAGCGAGGTGGACTTGATATGGCACTTCTCCCAGCGGAAGTCGCGCGCGGTCACGCACGCGACGCCGTTCTCGACCGCCTCGCGCGAGGGCGTGGCGAGCGGCTGGCACATCATGAAGACGGTCGGCGCGAGGCCCTTCGGGATCACGTGGTCGCGCTTGGGCGGCACGCCGCGCGTCACCTGGATGTAGACCGACTGGTTGCCCGGATGGTGGACGAGCAGCCGGCGCGTGACCTCGATCCACTCGTCGACGCTGTGCGGGTTGTCGAGCCGGATCTCGTCCATCGAGCGCTGCAGCCGCTCGAAATGCTCGCGCGCGCGCAGCGGCACGCCGTCGTAGACGGGGATCACCTCGTAGACGCCGTCGCCGAAGATGAAGCCGCGGTCGAGGGGCGAGACGTGGATGCGCTCGAGCGGCATCAGCTCGCCGTTGAAGTGGGCGATAGGAGAAGTCATGGCGAGGATCGGACCATCAGTTTGAGCGTGTCCCAGCCGCGGGACAGGAAGCCTGACACCGGCACATCCTCGAGCGCGACGACCGGGAATTGCGCCAGCGGCGCGTTGCCGCGCATGAGCTTCATTATCCCCGCTTTCTCCCCGGCGGCAAGCGGAGCGACGAAGGGCTGGCGCGTGTCGAGCACCGCCCGGATCCCTTCGAACTGCCCGCTCGGCAGCGTGAGCCAGACGTCGTGCGCGAAGCCCAGCGCCACGCGCGATTTCGTTCCCTTGTAGATCACGGGCTCGGCGACCGGTTTGCCCTTCGCGTACACGCGGCGCGTCTCGTAGGCCTGGAAGCCGAAGTTGAGCAGCTTCTGGCTCTCCGTGGCGCGAAGCCCGTCGGTCTGCGCACCGAGGAGCACCGTCACGAGCCGGCGCTCGCCGCGCTTGGCCGACGCGACGAGGCAGTAGCCGGCCGCATCGGTGTGCCCCGTCTTCACCACGTCCACGGTGGGATCGCTCCACAGCAGGCGGTTGCGGTCGGTCTGCGCGATACGGTTGTAGGCGAATTCCTTCTCGGAGTACAGGGGGTAGCGGTCCGGGAAATCGCGGATCAGCGCGAGCGCGAGCTTCGCGAGGTCACGTGCCGTGGAGTAGTGGTCCGGGCCGGGCTGCCCCGTCGGGTTCGCGAAATGCGTGTTCGCGAGCCCCAGCCGCCGCGCCTCGCGGTTCATGCGCTCGACGAAGCGCTCCTGCGTTCCCGCCACCGCCTGCGCGAGCGCGATCGCGGCGTCGTTGCCCGAATCCACGATGAGCCCCTGCAGCAGCTCGCGGATCGTCGCCGGTTTTCCCGCCTCGAGGAACATGCGCGCGCCGCTGGCGTTCGCGGCCACGGCCGACGGCACGATCGAGCGGCTTTCGTCGAGTTCGTGGTCGCGCAGCGCCGCGAAAACGACGTACGAGGTCATGAGCTTGGTGAGCGAGGCGGGATCGAAGCGCTCGTCGGCGGCCTGCGCGGCGAGGGTCTGGCCGCTCGTCGCATCGACGAGGAAGTAGGCGCGCGCGGCGATCGGCGGCGGCGCGACGGTCTCGGCGGGGGTCTGTGCGGCGGCCGCGAGGCCCGCGCACGAAACGAGCACGGCGAGGAATGCCTTCATTGCGTGTTTCCGGATTGCGGATTGGACTAGCGGTCGACGATGGTCGGCGCGTAGCCGAGCGATCGGCGCAGCTTCGCCGCGATGGCGTCGGCTTCCTCGCGGTTGCGGTAGGGTCCGAGCCGCACGCGGGCGAGCCCGCCGCGCTGCACGATGCGGATGGGCTCGAGGATCCACGGCAGGTCCTGCGCGGCCTTGTCGCGGAACGCCTCGGCCGCCTGGTCGGTCGAGAAGGCTCCGAGCTGCACCCAGAGGGAACCCGCGTCCCGTGCGACGACCGGCGTGCGGACGGTGGGAAACGTCGCAGCGGCCCCGGTGTACGCGTCCTTCGCGTCGGGCGTCGTCGCTTCGGCGGGCGGTGCTTCGGGCGCTTCGGGCTCAGCGGCCGCCTGCCGCACGGCGGCCGCGCCGGTCGTCGCCGGTGCCGGCGCTTCGTCCGCCCGCCGGTCGCCGGACGGCGCGGCCTTCCCGGGGTCTTCCTTCGGCGGCTCGAACACGCGCTCCACCTCGACCATGCCGCTTCCCTTCGCGGCGAGGCCGATCTTCGCCGCGGCGGCGTAGGAGAGGTCGATGATGCGGTTCGCGTAGAACGGCCCGCGGTCGTTGATGCGCACGATCACCCACTTGCCGTTCGCGAGGTTCGTCACCTTCGCGTAGCTGGGGATCGGCAGCGTCTTGTGCGCCGCGGTCATCTTGAACATGTCGTAGGGCTCGCCGGAGGCGGTCCTCTGCCCCTGGAACTTGCGCCCGTACCAGGAGGCGAGCCCGCGCTGGCGGAACGGCTGGCGGTCGACAACCGGCACGTACGTGGTCCCGAAGACGGTGTAGGGCCGGTTCGCGAAGGCGTTGTATGGCTCGTCACGGGGCACCGCGTCGGGGACCTTGTCGAGGGCCTGGGGCACCTTGTCCGGTGGGCCGTCGTCCGAGTAGTACGGGTTGCGCTTGGCCGTGGTCGCGCAGCCCGCGGCGGCGATCGCCAGCACGAAGAGCGCGATGGCGAGCCTCAACTGGACACCAGCTGCTTGTGGGTCGCGATCGACATGAGGATGCCGAATCCCGCGAGCACCGAAAGGAGCGCCGTGCCGCCGTAGCTGATCATGGGAAGCGGCACCCCGACCACGGGGAGGATCCCGCTCACCATTCCCATGTTCACGAACGCGTAGGTGAAGAAGGTGAGCGTGATCGCGCCCGCCGTGAGCCGCGCGAACACGGTCGAGGCGTTGGCTGCGATCATCATCCCGCGCGCGATGATGAGGACGTAGAGCGCGATCAGGACGATGTTGCCCACGAGTCCGAATTCCTCGCCGAACACCGCGAGGATGAAATCCGTGGAGCGCTCCGGCACGAAGTCGAGCTGCGCCTGGGTGCCGTTGAGCCAGCCCTTGCCGAAGACGCCGCCGGAGCCGATCGCGATCGTCGACTGGATGATGTGGTAGCCCGCACCGAGCGGGTCCTGCATCGGGTTGAGCAGCGTGACGATGCGCTGGCGCTGGTAGTCGTGCAGCATCGGCCAGATGAAGGGCACCGCGGCGGCGCCGGCCACGAGGATCGAGAGGAGCACCCGCCAGGAGAGCCCCGCGAGGAAGATCACGAAGAAGCCGGAGGCGAAGACGAGGAGCGCCGTGCCCAGGTCGGGCTGGCGCGCGATGAGCCCGACCGGCAGGGCGAGCATCACGCCGGCGAGCGCGAAGTCGCGCAACCGCACGCCCTCCTCGTGCCGGTGGAAGTACCAGGCGAGCACCAGCGGCACGGCGATCTTCATCACCTCGGAGGGCTGCAGCGTGGTGAAGCCGAGGTTGAGCCAGCGCCGGGCGCCGTTGCGCACCTCGCCGAAGAGCGCGACGCCGACGAGGAGCGCGAGCCCCGCGACGTAGACCGGGAGCGCGAGGCGCATGAGCGTCTGCGGATGGACCTGGGCGAAGAGCCAGAGCGCGACGAGCGCGAACGCGAGGTTGCGCGACTGGCTGAGCACGCGCTCGAAGGATCCGCCCCCGGAGGCGGAATAGACGACGGTGAGCCCCAAGGCCACCGTGAGCGCGATGGCCGCCATGAGCGGCCCGTCGATGCGCCGCGCGAGGAAATCGAAGGCGCGGTTAATCATGCTCGACCTCCTGCTGGATGCTGCCCGTTTCCGGCGGGGGCGGAAGGGACTTGATGGCGGGCTTCTTGCCCGTCAGGTAGTAGTCGAAGACCGCGCGCGCGATCGGTCCCGCGGTGGTGCCGCCGTGCTCGCCATTCTCCACCAGGATCGCGAGTGCGAGCCTGGGATTCTCGGCGGGCGCGAAGGCGATGAGGAGCGCGTGGTCCCAGTGCGCGCGCTTCATGCGCTTCTCGTCGTAGCGCTCGCCCTGCTTCATTCCGACCACCTGCGCGGTGCCCGTCTTGGCGGCGATCAGGTACGCGGCGCCGGCGCCGGTCTGCGCCGCCGTGCCGCCGGGCTTCGTGACGTCCTCCATGGCGCTGCGGATGATGGCGAGGTTCTCCGGGCTCACGATCGGCGCCTGGCTGCCGGCGGGCGGCACGTACGGGTGGTCGTCGTGGGTCTTCGCGTCCTGGATCGCCTTGAGCAGGTGCGGATGCACCGGGACGCCGCCGTTCGCGAGGGTGGCGGTCGCCACCGCGAGCTGCATCGGCGTGGCGAGCATGTAGCCCTGGCCGATGCCCACGCTCACGGTGTCGCCCGCATACCATTTCTGGCGGAAGCGCTGCATCTTCCATTGCGGCGAGGGCGCGAGGCCCGGAAGCTCGCCCTCGATGTCGATGCCGGTCTTCGCCCCGAAGCCGAAGCGCGAGAGGAAGTCGTGGATCGCGTCGATGCCGAGCTCGTTGGCGAGGCCGTAGAAGTACGTGTCGCACGAGACCACGAGCGCCTTGTGCATGTCGACCATGCCGTGGCCGCCCTTCTTCCAGTCGCGGTAGCGGTGGGACACGCCCGGCAGCGTGAAGTAGCCCGGATCGGAGATCGTGTAGGAGGGCGAGCGCTTGTGGTCCTCGAGCGCCGCGAGCGCCATGAAGGGCTTGATGGTCGAGCCCGGCGGATACTGCCCGCGCAGCGCCCGGTCGTTGAGCGGCTTGTCCGGCGAGTTGTTGAGCGCGTCCCAGTTCTGCGGGTCGATGCCGTCGACGAAAAGGTTGGGATCGAAGTCGGGCTTCGAGACGAGCGCCAGCACGTCGCCGTTACGCGGGTCGATCGCGACCAGCGCGCCCTTGTAGTCGCCGAATGCCTCCTCGGCGATCTTCTGCAGCTCCAGGTCGATGGTGATGACGACGTTGTTGCCCGACTGCGGCTCGGTGCGCGAGAGGGACCGGATCGCCCGGCCGCCGGCGTCGATCTCCACCTGCTCGCTGCCGGTGACGCCGTGCAGCTCCTTCTCGTAGGCGCCCTCGATGCCGAGCTTGCCGATGTGGTCGCTGCCCTTGTAGTTGGCGGCGAGGCCGTCCCGGTCGATGCGTTCCAGGTCGGCGTCGTTGATGCGCCCGATGTATCCGATCGCGTGCGAGGCGATCTCGCCCTCCGGATAGGAGCGGAAGAGCCGGGCCTTGATCTCGAATCCGGGGAAGCGGAAGCGGTTCACCGCGAAGCGCGCGACTTCCTCCTCGGTGAGCCGGGTGCGGATCGGCAGGCTCTCGAAGTTCTTGCTTTCCTCCTCGAGCTTGCGGAAGCGGCGCCGGTCGCGCGGCGAGACCTCGATCACCCGGGAAAGCGCGTCGATCGCCTGCTCCACGTTCGGCACCTTGCTCGGCGTGATCTCGAGCGTGTAGGCGGAGTAGTTGGCGGCGAGCACGCGGCCGTTGCGGTCGAGGATGAGGCCGCGGCTCGGTACCACCGGGACGACGGAAATGCGGTTCTGCTCCGCGAGCGTGTGGTAGTACTTCTGCTGCACGACCTGCAGCCAGACGAAGCGCGCGACGAGGACGACGCAGGCCGCGACGATCGCCAGCCCCGCCACCAGCATGCGGTTGCGGAAGACCGTGAGCTCGCGCCGCGGGTCGCGCAGCGCCTGGCCGAGCATCATGGCGGCGCCTCGCGGCGGCGGCGCACCGCCGCCGACTGGAGGATCCCGCTCGCGGGCGCCCACAGCAGCGCCGTGAGCGCCGGCGAGGCGAAGTACGCGAAGCCGGGGAAATTTGCGCCGAGCAGCAGGTTGAGGAGCAGCATCACGCAGCTCGCCACCAGCGTGAGGCCGAGCACGTGCAGCGACTGCTCGGGCAGGTGGAACGAGACGATGCGCACCCGCAGCACCTGCGCGCCGTAGACCGCCACCACGTAGGCGAACGCATGCTCGCCGAGGAGGACCGAGTCGCTCACGTCCATCAGGAGGCCGATCGCGAAGGCGGCGCCCTGGCCTACGGCGCTCGGCTCGTGCAGCGTCCAGAAGAGGAGCAGCAGCAGGATGAGGTCGGGACGCGCGAGGAGCCCGGTGCCCGACCAGGGCAGCACCGCGAAGAGGTAGGCCGCGAGGAACGAGGCGAAGATGAGGCCCGCGCTCGCGGGACCCTTCATCACGTCGCGCGCGACGGGCGTGAGGTCAGCGGGGCGCAACGCGGCCTTCCTGCCGCCGGACGCGCGGCGGACGTTCCTTCGCGGGCTTGCGCACTTCCTCGCGGAGCGTCTCCGGCCGCGGCGGCGTGGGCGCGAGCGGCAGCAGGAGCACGTAGCGATAGTTGTCGACCGCGGCCATCGGATGCGCCACTATGCGCGCGAAGGTATACGCGGCGTTCTTCTCCACGCTCGACACCTTCGCGACCACGAGCCCGGCCGGATAGCTGCCGTCGATGCCCGAGGTCACGAAGAGGTCGCCCTGCCGCACGTCGGCCGACACCGGCATGAACGGGATGTCGATCGTGCCGTCCTTGCCCGATCCCACGGCGATCGCGCGCAGGCCGTTCCTCACCAGCATCACCGGCACGGACTGCCCCTTCTCCGTGACGAGGGTGATCTCGCTCGTGAAGGTGGCGACGCTGGTCACCTGGCCCACGACGCCGGTGCCGTCGATCACCGGCATGCCGGCCCTGATGCCGTGCGTGAGCCCCTTGTCGACGACGATCTTGCGCGTGAACGGGTTGCGAGCCGTGTAGAGCACCTCCGCCACGACGCCGTGGTCGGCGTAGCGGCTGTGCCCCGGCGCAATCGAGAGCAGGTGCTCCTCTTCCGCGCGCAGCAGCCTCGCCTCCTGCGCCGCCGCCGACTGCTCCAGGAGCTTCGCGCGCAGGTCGCGGTTCTCGCGCAGCAATTCGCCCTGCGTGGTGAAGAAATCCGCCGCGCGTGCGAGCGCCTGCGACGGCATCGCCGCCACCTGCTGCAGCGGTTGCGCGAGCACGTTGAGCGACAGCCGCAGCGTCGCGAGCGCGTGGAACCGGTGGTCGGCGATCATCACGGCGAACGCGGCGAGCGTGAAGAACGTGAGCCTCGCGAGCGGCGAGGGCCCGCGATGGAAGAACGAGGGAGGTTCGCGGATCATCGGGGACCGGCGATGGCGATCGCCGCGAGATCAACCGGAAGCGGGCCTGTCCCCGGGGATCGGCTCATGGCCTCAGGGCCACGCTCCAAAAAAGGCAGGTCAATCGTTGGTGGCACGGTTCCCGGCTTGTGGTCATGGCCCGAGGGCCGGACTCCAGGAAGGCCTCAATCGTTCGTGAACACCGTGCCAAGTTTGTCCATTTCCTCCAATGCCCTTCCGGAGCCGCGGACGACGCAGGTGAGGGGGTCGTCGGCGACGATCACCGGAAGGCCCGTCTCCTCCATCAGCAGGCGGTCGAGCTCGCGCAGCAGCGCGCCGCCGCCGGTGAGGACCATGCCCTTCTCCGCGATGTCGGCGCCCAGCTCGGGCGGCGTCTGCTCGAGCGCGCTCTTCACGGCGGAGACGATGGAATTCAGCGGATCGGTGAGCGCTTCGAGGATCTCGTTGGAGGAGATCGTGAAGGAGCGCGGGATGCCTTCGGCGAGGTTGCGTCCCTTCACCTCCATCTCGCGCACCTCGCTGCCGGGGAACGCGGAGCCGATGGTCTTCTTGATGTTCTCCGCCGTCGATTCTCCGATCAGCATGCCGTAGTTGCGGCGGATGTAGTTGATGATCGCCTCGTCGAACTTGTCGCCGCCCACGCGCACCGAGGCGGAGTACACGATGCCTCCCAGCGAGATCACGCCGACTTCCGTCGTGCCGCCGCCGATATCCACGACCATCGAGCCGGTCGCATCGGCGATCGGGAGGTCCGCGCCGATCGCCGCGGCCATCGGCTCCTCGATGAGGAACACCTGGGAGGCGCCCGCGCCGATCGCGCTTTCCTTGATCGCGCGCCGCTCGACCTGCGTCGATCCGTACGGCACGCAGATCACGATGCGCGGGCTCGGCCGGAACCACTGGTTGTCGTGGATCTTCTTGATGAAGTACTTGAGCATCTGCTCGGTGATCGTGAAGTCGGCGATCACGCCGTCCTTCATCGGCCGGATGGCCGTGATGTTGCCCGGCGTTCGGCCGAGCATCTGCTTCGCGGCGAGGCCCACCGCCTGGATGGTCTTCTTGCCGTTGGGCCCGCCTTCCTGGCGAATCGCGACCACCGACGGCTCGTCGAGCACGATGCCCTTGCCGCGAACGTAGATGAGCGTATTGGCGGTGCCGAGGTCGATCGCGAGGTCGGTGGAGAAATACTTGGAAACGAAGGAGAACATCTTGATCCGTAAAGAGTTTCTAGCTGCTGCGTGTCGCGGGGAGGAGCGGGCCCCTATAATAGCCCGATTTCGCGCCGAATTAAGGCCTTAGAGAGAGTTTCGAATGCTGTCCCGAGATCAGGTCCTGCACATCGCGCGGCTCGCGCGGCTCGAGGTGGCCGAGGCCGAGGCCGAAGCCCTCCGCAACGAGCTGAACGGCATCCTCGACCTGGTCGGGCGCATGGCCTCGGTGGACACGCGCGGCGTCGCGCCCATGTCCCACCCGGAAGACGTGGGCCAGCGCCTGCGCGAGGACCGCGTGACCGAGGAGGATCGGCGCGACGCGTTTCAGGCGAATGCCCCGCAGGTCGAGGACGGCCTCTACCTGGTCCCGAAGGTCATCGAGTAGCCCGAAGGAATCCGATGCATCGAGCGTCCCTGGCCGAGCTCGGCCGCGAGCTCGCCGCGAAACGGGTTTCCGCGGCGGAGCTCGCGCGCGCCTTTCTCGAGCGCATCGAGCGCTTCAACGCGCGCCTGAACGCCTTCATCACCGTCGACGCGGAGAAGACTCTGGTCGCCGCGCGCGCGGCCGACGAGCGCATCGCGCGCGGCGACATCGGGCCGCTCACGGGAATCCCGGTCGCGCACAAGGACCTCTTCTGCGCGAACGGATGGCGCACCACCTGCGGCTCGAGGATGCTCGCGAACTGGGTCGCGCCCTACGACGCGCACGTGATCGAGCGCTTCGCCGCCGCGGGCGCGGTGCTCCTGGGCAAGACGAACATGGACGAGTTCGCCATGGGCTCGTCGAACGAGACCTCGCATTTCGGCCCGGTGCGCAACCCGTGGAACGCGGATATGGTGCCCGGCGGAAGCTCGGGCGGATCGGCCGCGGCGATCGCCGCTGCGCTCGCCCCCGCGGCCACCGGCACCGACACCGGAGGCTCGATCCGCCAGCCGGCATCGTTCACCGGCATCTCGGGACTGCGGCCCACCTACGGCCGCGTGTCCCGCTACGGCATGGTGGCCTTCGCCTCGTCGCTGGACCAGGCGGGGCCGATGGCGAGGAGCGCCCAGGACCTCGCCATCCTGCTCGGCGCCATGGCCGGGTTCGACCCGCGCGATTCCACCTGCATGGACCGGCCGAAGGAGGACTACTCGAAGGCGCTCGGCCGCGGCGTGAAGGGACTGCGGATCGGCCTGCCGCGCGAGTACTTCACGAAGGATCTCGCCCACGACGTCGGCGCCCCGATCCACGCCGCGATCGAGGAGCTGAAGAAGCTCGGCGCCACGACGGTCGAGGTGACGCTGCCCAACCAGCACCTCTGCGTCGCCGTCTACTACGTGATCGCTCCGGCCGAGGCGTCCTCCAACCTCGCGCGCTACGACGGCGTGCGCTACGGGTACCGCGCGCCGCAGTACGCGGACCTGAACGACATGTACGCGAAGACCCGTGCGCAGGGCTTCGGCGCGGAGGTGAAGCGGCGCCTCATGATCGGCACGTACGTGCTCTCCCACGGCTACTACGACGCGTACTACCTGCAGGCGCAGCGCATCCGGCGCCTCATCGCGCGCGACTTCACCGAGGCCTTCGCGACGTGCGACCTGATCGCCGGTCCCGCGGCGCCGTCGGTCGCCTACCGGCTCGGTGCGAAGAAGGACGATCCCGTGCAGATGTACCTCGACGACCTCTACACGATCCCGATCAACCTCGCCGGCCTTCCGGGGCTCTCGATCCCGTGCGGCTTCGGCGCAGGCGGCCTCCCCGTGGGATTGCAGCTGGTCGGCAACTACTGGGACGAAGCGCGCATGCTCGCCGCCGCCCACGCCTTCCAGCAGGCGACCGACTGGCACACCCGTGTCCCTCCGGGTTTCGACTGAGGCGGGGAACGCGGATGAACGCAGATGAAACGCAGATGAACGCACCACCGATGAGCTGGGAAATCGTCATCGGGCTGGAGACCCACGCGCAGCTCACGACGGCGTCGAAGATCTTCTCGGGCGCCTCGACCGCGTTCGGCGCGCCGCCCAACACGCAGGCGAGCGCGCTGGACCTGGCGCTGCCGGGAACGCTCCCGGTGCTCAACCGCGGCGCGGTGGAGCGCGCCATCCGCTTCGGCGTCGCGGTGGGCGGGACGGTCGCCACGCGCAGCGTCTTCGCGCGCAAGAACTATTTCTACCCCGACCTCCCGAAGGGCTACCAGATCAGCCAGTACGAGCAGCCCGTCGTCTCCGGCGGCTCGCTCGCGATCGTGGCGGGCGATGCCGAGAAGCGCGTGCGGCTCACCCGCGCGCACCTCGAGGAGGACGCGGGCAAGTCGCTGCACGAGGACTTCCACGGGATGAGCGGCATCGACCTCAACCGCGCCGGCACGCCGCTCCTCGAGATCGTCTCCGAGCCCGACATGCGCTGCGCCGCGGAGGCCGTCGCCTACGCGAAGGCGCTGCACGCGCTCGTGCGCTGGATCGGCATCTGCGACGGCAACATGCAGGAGGGCTCGTTCCGCTGCGACGCCAACGTCTCGGTGCGCCGCCCCGGAGCGCCGCTCGGCACGCGCTGCGAGATCAAGAACCTCAACTCCTTCCGCTTCCTCGAGAAGGCGATCGAGTTCGAGGCGCGCCGCCAGATCGAGCTCCTCGAGGACGGCGGCAAGGTGCTGCAGGAGACGCGGCTCTTCGACCCCGAGCGCGGCGAGACCCGCTCGATGCGATCGAAGGAGGAAGCGCAGGACTACCGCTACTTCCCCGATCCGGACCTGCTGCCGCTCGAGATCGCGCCATCGTGGATCGAAGCGGTTCGCGAGTCGCTCCCGGCGCTGCCCGACGCGCTTCGTCGCCGCTACCGCGAGGAGCTCGGCATCTCGGAGTACGAGGCGGCGCTCCTCACCGAGAGTCGCGAGAAGGCGGCGTTCTTCGAGCGCGCGCTCGCCGCCGTCCCGGCGCTTCCTGCGCGGCTCGCAGCGAACTGGACCAACGGCGAGATGTCCGCGCTCCTGAACGATCGCGGCGCCGACTTCTCCGCCGCGCCGGTGGCCGCCGAATCGTTCGCGCGCCTTCTCGCCCGGATCGAGGACGGCACCGTCTCGGCCAAGTCGGCGAAAGCGGCGCTGCAAGCGATGGCGGCGGGCGAGGGCGAGGCGGACGCCGTGATCGCGAAGCGCGGCCTCACGCAGATCTCCGATGCCGGGGCGCTCGAGGCGGCGGTGGACCGGGTGCTCGCCGCCCAGGGCAAGCTTGTGGACGACTACCGCTGCGGCAAGGAGAAGGCGTTCAACGCCCTCGTGGGCCAGGTGATGAAGGCGACGCAGGGCAACGCCAACCCGGCGCAGGCGGCGGAGATCCTGCGGCGCAAGCTCGCGGGCTAGGAGCCGCGGCGAGGGCGGCCGGGCGGCGCGGCCTTCACGGGCTGCGCCGCGGGCGGGCTCGCATCGGGCGGCGGAAGCGATCCGCCCGCCGCCTTGAGCGCGAGCCAGCGCTTCTTGTCGGTGTCGTAGCGCAGCCGCAGCTCGTCGATCTCCTTGTGGTAGCGCACGAGCGCCTCTTCGAGGGTCTTCCTCTCTTCGCGCACCTGCTTGAGGTTCGCGACCAGCCAGGCGGGCGCCTGCGCCTGCGTGCCATCCTTCGCCGCGTGCGCGTACGTCTGCATCTGCTCGCCGATCTGGCTCTCGCGGACGTCCAGCTCCTTCAGGCGCTCCTGCGCCGCCGTGATGCGCCCGCTCACGGGCTCGATGTTGCGGTCGCGCGCCACGTCGAACTCGCCGGGGCTGTCGTAGGTGTTGAGGAGGGCCATGTCCTTGCGCTTCTGCTCGGCTGCGACAAGCTCTTCCTTCCTGCGCCGCACCTGCTCCTCGTGGCGCAGCTCGAGCTGCTGCGGCGTCGGCGTCGGATCGATGCGGCGGATCACGTTGCCCGACGGCGTCACCTCGTAGATCGGCACGTTGCCGCAGCCCGAGGGCGGCGTATCGCCGAAGCGCGTGTGGCCCTGGTCGTCCACGCATCTGTAGACGGCCAGGGCGAGCGGCGCGTGCAGCGCGATCAGCAGCAGCCCCAACATCTTCTTCATTCTCGTCCTGCCTCCCGTGCGCGGGATTCGCTACGACGGCGCGATGCCGTAGCGCCCGCGATATGCCTCGATGCGCTCGACGTTCGCACGCTCCCCGGGACGGCCGCGCAGCGTGGCGAGCACGTCCTCGAGGGTGGCGATGGCGGTCACGGGCGCGCCGAAATCGCGCGTCACTTCCTGGCTCGCCGAAAGCTCGCCCTGGCCGCGCTCCTGCCGGTCCAGAGCAATTAGCACGCCAGCGGGCGTGGCGCCGGCCGCGCGGATGATCTCGATCGCCTCGCGCTTCGAGGCCCCCTCGGTGATGACGTCGTCCACGATGAGAACGCGCCCCGCGAGCGGCCCTCCGACGATGTTGCCTCCCTCCCCGTGGTCCTTCGCCTCCTTGCGGTTGAAGCAAAACGGCACATTGTGACCGAGCCCGGCAAGGGCCACGGCGGTCGCGGAGGCGAGGGTGATGCCCTTGTAGGCCGGCCCGAACAGGACGTCGAAGGCGATGCCCGAGGCGAGCGCGGCGCGCGCGTAGTAGCGCGCGAGCTCGCCGAGCCGCTCGCCGTCGCTGAAGAGGCCCGCGTTGAAGAAGTACGGGGAGAGGCGCCCGGCCTTGGTCCTGAACTCGCCGAAGCGCAGCGCGCCGGCGCGGATCGTGAAATCGACGAACTCGCCGCGAAACGCTTCGCGATCGGGGGTGGGCACGGGAGCGGCGGCCGTGTTCATCGTCGTGGCGCAGAGGTTACCATCGCGGGTCGACATGCGCACCCTCGCCCATCTCCCGGCACGCGCCGCTCACGGCGGACCGCGAGCGCTCGCCGCGAGCTTGCTTTGCGCCGCGCCGGCCGGGATGCCGTGCTGAGGATCGCGAACGTCACGCTGCGCCGCGGCGCGAAGGTCGTCCTCGAGGGCGCGTCGATGAACGTGCACCCGGGGCAGAAGATCGGGCTCGTGGGCGCGAACGGCAGCGGCAAGTCGAGCCTCATGGCGCTCGTGCGCGGCGAGCTGCACGCCGATGCCGGCGAGGTGGCGCTTCCCCCGCGGTGGGTGCTGGCGCACGTCGCCCAGGAGACGCCGGCGCTCGAGCGCCCCGCGCTCGAGTTCGTGATGGACGGCGACGCGGAGCTGCGCGAGCTCGAAGCGGCCATCGCGCAGGCGCACGAAGCGCACGGCGCGGGCGAGCGCATCGCCGAGCTGCATGCGCGCCTCGAGGAGATCGGCGGGTATCGCGCCCGCTCGCGCGCGCAGACGCTCCTCGCCGGCCTCGGCTTCCGCGACGAGGACCACGCGCGCCCCGTCTCCCGCTTCTCCGGCGGCTGGCGCATGCGGCTGAACCTCGCCCGCGCGCTCATGTGCCGCTCGGACCTGCTGCTCCTCGACGAGCCCACCAACCACCTGGACCTGGACGCGGTGCTGTGGCTCGAGGATTGGCTCGAGGCGTTTCCCGGCGCGGTGATCCTCGTCACGCACGACCGCGAGTTCCTCGACGCGCTGGCCGAGGTCGTCGTGCACCTCGTCGATCGGCGGCTCGACGCGTATCCCGGCAACTACAGCGCCTTCGAGCAGCAGCGCGCGGCGCGCCTCGCGCAGCAGCAGGCCGCGCACGACAAGCAGCAGCGCACGATCGCGCATCTCGAGGCGTTCGTGGCGCGCTTCCGCGCCAAGGCCACCAAGGCGAGCCAGGCGCAGAGCCGGCTCACCGCGCTGGAGAAGCTCGAGCGCATCGCCGCGGCGCACGTGGACACGCCCTTCTCGTTCGGCTTCCGGCCGCCCTCCGAGAAGCCGCGCCAGCTCTTCCGCCTCGAGCAGGCCGCCGTGGGCTACGACGGACGCGCGGTGCTTTCCGGCGTGGAGTGGAGCGTGCTCCCCGGCGATGCGATCGGGCTCCTCGGCCCGAACGGCGCCGGCAAGTCCACGCTCCTCAAGTCGATCACCGGCGAGCTCCCGCTGCTCGCCGGTACGCTGCACCGGGCGCAGGCGCTTCGCGTGGGCTACTTCGCCCAGCACCAGGTGGACCAGCTTCGCCCCGGCGAAAGCGCGCTCGCGCAACTCGCCCGCGTTGCGCCCGAGGAGCGCGAGCAGGCGCTGCGCGATTTCCTCGGCGGCTTCGATTTCCGCGGCGACGCGGTGGCGCAGCCGGTGGCGAGCCTGTCCGGCGGCGAGAAGGCGCGGCTCGCCCTCGCCCTCCTCGTCTGGCAGCGGCCCAACCTCCTGCTCCTCGACGAGCCCACGAACCACCTCGACATCGAGATGCGCGAGGCGCTCGCCGAGGCGCTCGTCGACTTCGAGGGCGCGCTCGTGGTGGTCGCACACGACCGGCACCTCCTCGCCTCGGCCACCGACCAGTGGCTGCTCGTGGCCGACGGCGCCGTGCGGCCATTCGAGGGAACGCTCGACGACTACCGCGAATGGGCGCGGGATTACCACGCGCGGCGCCCCGGTGCAGCGCCGGCGCCGGCCGCGCCGGCCGTGAGCCGTCGCGAAGAGCGGCGCGTGGAGGCCGAGCGGCGCCAGCGCGAGGCGCAGGTGCGGCGCCCGTTCGAGGAGCGCATCGCGCGCATCGAGGCCGAGATCGAGGCGCTGCGCCGCGAGTCGGACGAGGCGCAGGCGTGGCTCGCTTCGCCGCAGGCGTACGAGGCGGCGCATCGCGAGCGCCTGCAGGAGGCGCTCAAGCGCCGCGGCGAGGCGAGCTCGCGCATCGCTTCGCTCGAGGACGACTGGCTCGAGGCGCACGCCCACCTCGAGCGGGCGCTGCAGGACTCGCGCGAGGGCTGAGTGCCCGTGGGCCCGCGGCTATGCCTGGCGGCGGGTCAGCCCGAAGCTTGCGAGGTGACGAGCACCGCGACGGGCGCGGTGTCGAGGAGATCGCCCAACGCGACCGAGCCGCGCTCGATCCTCACCGCGCGCCCCGTCACCACGTCGCGCAGCCCGGCGTCGGCGGCGAGGAACGGGACATCGACCCGCGTATCCGCCCACACGCCGGCGCCGCACGGAAGCGCCCCGGGCTCGAGGCCGAGGCTCGCGACGAGCCGCGGCACGACGGTCACGACCGATTGCCTGCCGTGCCGCCGGGCGAATGCGATCGCATGGCGCGCATGGGTCCCGGTCGTGTGCAGCGGCACGTAGCCTCCCTCGAGGAACAGGGCCTCACGCTGGCGGCGCAGGCGCAGCAGCCGCCACATCAGGTAGAGCTTCGCGCGTCCGTCGCTCGACGCGGTGAACAACTCGCGCAGCTGCGAGCCATCCGGCGCGTCCGGGAGCGCGGACAGGCGATCGAGGAGCGCGCGGCGCACGCCGTAGTCCACCGCACGGCGGTTGTCGGGATCCACGAGCGAGAGGTCGAGGATCTCGTTGCCCTGGTAGCAGTCGGGCACGCCGGGCGAGGTGTACTTCACGGCCACCATGGCGAGGCTGTTCACGAACCCGAGCCAGCCCACCGCCCCGGCCGCGCTGCGCAGGTCCTCGAGGAACACGTTGCCGGGCCGCGGATCGAGGAGCGCGGTGACGAACGCGGTGGTCGCGGCCTCGTACTCCCGGTTCACGCGCGCCCAGCTGGTGCGCGTCTTCGCCTCGCGCTGGGCCTTGCGCATGTACTCGACGATGCGCTCGCGGTACGCCTCGAGCGCCGCGGCGTCGGGCGCCTCGGGCGGGAAGCTTCCGAGCAGCACCTGGTAGAGGAGGTACTCGTCGTTCCTCGAGGGCGCGGGCAGGTCCTCGACCACCGCCTTGCGCGCCGCGTTCATGCGGTGCCAGCGCCACAGCCGGAGCCGCCAGCCCGCCGCGAGCTCCGAGAGCACGTCGATGCGCGCGCGCACGTCCTCGGAGCGCTTGTTGTCGTGCGTCGAGGTCGCGAGCATCGTGTGCGGCCAGTGCTTGGCGCGGTGCGCGCTCGCGCGATGGAACTTCGCCGGCGGGAATCCGAACTCGCTCGGGTCGCCGCCCACGTCGTTCAGCGAAACGAGGCGGTTGTAGCGGTAGAACGCCGTGTCCTCCACGCCCTTCGCCATCGTGGGCGCCGAGACCTGCTGGAACTTGCGCGCGAACTGCCGCACGGCCGCGGCGAGCGCCGGCGAACGCACCGGCAGCTCGCCGGTGAGCGCGTCGCGGATGAAGTCGAACACGTCCACGTCCGGGGTGCGGCTCTCGGAGCGCGCGCGCGCGACCGCCCAGTCGATGTAGCGCCGGTCGTCGGCATGCACCTGGTCGTCGATGTACGTGCGGTAGACGGGGAACGCCGCGAGCACCTCGGTGAGGCCCTCGCGCAGCGTGTTGAACGTGAAGTCGCGCGTGTTGCGGTCGGCGCGCGCGATCCGGGCGAGCCGGCTCGTGAGCACCGTGAGCTCGCTCGCGAGCGCGCTGCGCAGGACCTCGCGCCGCGAACGGCGCGCGACCTCGTCGAAGGCGTCCTCGTCGCCCACGAACTGGTTGTAGATGCGCGTGAGGCGCGCCTCCGAGGCCGGGTCCACGAACAGGCCGTTCACGACGTTCGCGAAGCGGTAGCCGGTGGTCCCGTGCACGGCCCAGCTTTCCGGAACGTTCTCGAATGGGGCCACGATCTTCTCGACCACGACGTACGGCGGCCGCTTGCAGCTCGCGAAGAGGCGCGCGAAATAGGCCTTCGGGTCGTAGAGCCCGTCGGGGTGGTCGATGCGCAGCGCGTCGACGAGCCCCTCGTTCACCAGCGCGAGCACGAGGCGGTGGGTGGCATCGAAGACCGCGTCGTTCTCCTGGCGCAGGGCCGCGAGCTCGTTGATGTCGAAGAAGCGGCGGTAGTTGATGTCGTCGGAGGCGACACGCCAGTAGGCGACGCGGAAGGGCTGCGCCTCGAGGAGCTCGTGCAGCGCGTCGAAGCTTCCCGGATCGCCGGCGCGGCCGTTGAGGGATTCCACGGCGCGCTCGATCGCCCGGGAGACCGGGGCGCTGGAGCGTGCCAGCGAGGCGAGGCGGCCCTTCAGCACTTCCTTCTGCACGTTCCTCTCGTCCGCCAGGGGCCGGCGCCGCTCCTCGCGCCGCGGCAGCTTCGCGAACCCGCCCAGGATCGAGCGCAGCGCCTGCGCCTGGTGCGCGGCCCCGGCCCCCGCCTCCTCCAGCTCGTGCAGCGCGGTGCCGAGGATGCGCGGATATTCGCGCGGGTCGATCGGCAGGCGGTGCGAGTGATAGTGCGCGGCGAAGGTGCCGGCGTGCGCGTCGAACCCGAGCACGAGGTGGCCCCCCGCGAGCTCGACGCCGTAATGGTCGCCCAGGATCGGCAGCAGCACGCGGTTGGCGAGGTATTCGGCGCTCGGGTGCCAGTCGACGTCGAAGAAATCCGCGAGCGCGGAAGCGGGGCCGTTCTCGAGGAGGTCCTGCCACCACGCGTTGTCCGCGGCGAGCACGCCCATGTGGTTGGGCACGATGTCCATCATGAGCGCCATGCCGTGCTCGCGCAGCCCGGCGACGAACGCCTCGAGCTCCGCGCGCGTGCCGATCTCGGGATTGAGCGAGTCGTGGTCGACGATGTCGTAGCCGTGCATGCTGCCGGGGCGCGCGCGCAGGAAGGGCGAGCAGTAGACGTGGCTCACCCCCAGCTTGGCGAGATAGGGCACGAGCGAGGTCGCGTCGCGGAACGTGAACTGCCCGTGCAGCTGCAGCCGGTACGTCGCGAGCGGGATGCGCGCCTTCTCCAGCCCCGCGGGACGCTCGCGGCGCGCGCGCGTCCGGCCGCGGATCGCGGCGAGCGTGCGCGTCATGCGGCGCACGCGCGGGTCGCGCGACCACGCTTCCACGGCGAGGGGGAGCTTGCGGCGCCAGTTCGGATGCTGGTCCACGGTGCCGGGGAGGTTCGCCTGCTGGGCGACGTCGAGCACGTCCTCCATCTGCACGACCAGCACCGCCGAGGGCGTGCGCGCGGCGAACGCCTGCACGCCCACCGCGATCTCGTCGGTGAGCGCGGCGTCGGGATTCGCGTCCTCGGGGACGAGCCGCTCGCGCCGCAGGGCGGCGACGAGCGCCGCGCGTGAGCGGCGGCGCTCGTCGCGCTCCTTCGCGCCCGAGGCCTCGTCGAGGAGCCCGAGCCTCGCGCGCGTCGCGAGGTCCTCCTCGCGCCACCACCCGGCGAGCGTGGGAAGGTCGTGCGTGGACCAGGCGACCAGCGCACGGCGGGGATATTCCGCCGGCGGCTTGAAGTCGTCGCCGTGCCGCTCGAAGAGCACGAGGCGATAGGAGAAGGCCTCGTTCGCGTCGAGCGCGCGGCGCAGCTCGTCGGCGACCGTGCCCAGGTCCTCGCCGATCACCAGGCAGCGGCTGCGATGGCTCTCGAGGGCGAGGATGCCGAGCAGGTCCTCGAGGGGATAGCGCACGTAGGCGCCCTCCGAGGGGCCGCGGCCGGCGGGAACCCACCACAGGCGCGCGAGGCCCATCACGTGGTCGATGCGCAGCGCGCCCGCGCGCAGCATGTTGGCGCGCAGCGTCGCGATGAACGGCGCGTACGCGGCGTCGCCCAATCGCCACGGCACCACGGGCGGCAATCCCCAATCCTGCCCGCTCCGCGCTGAAGGCGTCGGGCGGCGCGCCCACCGCCGCGCCCAGTGCGTAGAGGTGCTGGTTCGCCCACGCCTCGGAGCCGTCGGGCCCGATGGAGATCGCGAGGTCGGCGTAGAGGCCGACCGCCATGCCCAGGTCGCGGCAGGTTTCCTGCGCCCGTGCGAGCTGCACGTCCGCCTGCCATTGCAGGTACTCGTGCAGCGCCACGCGCTGCGCATTCTCGCGCCCGAAGCGGCGCACCGCCTCGGCCGCGGGATCGCGATGCTCCTCGGGCCACTGCCGCCAGCCCGCGCCGTGGAACTCGGCGAGCGCCTCGTGCAGCGCGTGGTGGCGCAGCGCCTGTCCGCGGCTCGCGCGGAACTGCGCGAAGAGCCGCGCGCGCGGCGTCCCCGGCTCGAGGTGGCGGCGCGCGAAATGCGCGTAGAGCGTCTCGAGGACCGCGCGCTTCGCGCCGGCCACCGCGGCGTAGTCGACGTGCTCGCTCGCGCGGAGCTTCTCGCATTCCGCACGCCATCGCGTGGTGAAGCTCGCATCGGCGGCGGCGATCTCCGCGAAGTCGTCGATCGCCTCGACGTCGAGATAGATCGGGTTGAGGAAGAGCCGGCTCGAGGGGCTGTAGGGGCTCGCGTGCCCCGGGTCGCGGAGCGAAAGCGCGTGCAGCGGATTGGTGCCCACGATCGCCGCGCCGCGCTCGCCCCACACCTCGGCGCAATGGCGCAGGTCCGTGAAATCGCCGATGCCGGCGTTCCTCGCGGAGCGCAGGCCGTAGAGCTGCACCGTCGTTCCCCACACGCGCGAGCCCTCGGCGATGAGCGGCGGGAGGTAGCAGCGCTCGGGCGCCACGGCGAGCAGGCCCTCGCCGAGCGTCGCCACGCCGGCGAGGATGGCAATGCGGTGGTAGCCCTCGGGAAGGTCGCCGGGAAGGGGAAGGCGCAAGGCGCTCACGCGCCATGCGTCGCGGCGGAAGTCCTCGACGCGCTCGAGGGAGAGGGGATCGAAGCGCTCCTCGCGGATCTCGCCGCCCTCCTCCGCGATGCGCCACGAGAGGGCGCGCCCGAACGCGTCCTCGGGAAGCTGCACGCGGATGCCCTGCCCGAGCGCGGAACGGCGCACCACGCTCATCGGCGCGACGATGCGCTCCCAGCGGCTGCGGCTCCACGCGGCGAGCGTCGCCTGCGCCGCCGCCTCGTCGTGGGCGTCGACGCCGAGCGCCAGCAGCAGCTGCCGCAGCGTGTCCTCCGACGTGGCGCGCCACTCGCCCCAGATGTCGTGGTAGCCCGGCTCGATGCCGTAGAGCCGCGCGAGGCGCGCGAGGGCCGATTCCATCATCGCTCCTCGATCGACCAGCGCCCGCTCCACGGCGCGAAGCGATCGCCGCTCGCCGCGCCCGCGACGTGGATGGCATCGCCCGGCGCGGGCGGGATGGCGTGCGATTGCGCTTCCGAGAAATTGGCGCGCAGGTGCAGGCGCGCGCCGTCGCCGAGGGTCCAGTCGAGCGCGAGCCCCGCGGCGCCGTGCGTTGCGAAGCGTGCGCCGAAGCGCTCGCCCGCGAGGTGCGGCACGATGCGGCGCGCGCGAACGCGCAGGAGCTCCCGGTAGAGCGCGAGCCATCTCGCGTGCTCGCCCCGGCCGGCCTCGCTCCAGTCGAGCTTCGAGCGCAGGAACGTCTCCTCGGCGCCCGGATCGGGAATCGCCGCGCGCGACGCCGGATCGCCGAAGCGCTCGAACGCGCCGAACTCGCGCCGCCGCCCGTCGCGCACCGCCGCGGCGAGCTCGCCGTGGAAGTCGCAGAAGAAGAGGAACGGGGCGCTCGCCGCGAACTCCTCGCCCATGAAGAGCAGCGGGATCGAGGGCGCCAGCAGCAGGGTCGCCGTCGCGAGCGCGAGCGCCGCCGGGTCGGCAAGGGCGCACAGCCGCTCGCCCAGCGCGCGGTTGCCGACCTGGTCGTGGTTCTGCAGGAACGGCACGAATGCGAGCGGCGCGAGGTCCGCCGAGGGTTCGCCGCGCGCGTGGCCGCGGTGATGCGGGGAGGGCTCTCCCTGCCACGCGAAGCCTTCGGCGAGCGCGCGTCCGAGGTGCATCACGGGGCGCGCGGCGTAGTCGGCGTAGTAGCCGTCGGCCTCGCCGGTCGCGAGCACGTGCGCGGCGTGGTGCCAATCGTCGTTCCACTGCGCGGCGGCGCGCGCCGGCCCGCGCAGGAAGCGCGCCTGGTTGCGCTCGTTCTCGAGCACGAGATGCACGTGGCGCTCGCGCCCGGGACCGGCGGCGAGCGCGCGCGCGATGTCGGTCACGATGTGCGTGGGCGAGTCGTCGGCGATCGCGTGCACCGCATCCAGCCGAAGGCCGTCGAGGTGGAACTCCTCGATCCAGTAGAGCGCGTTGTGCAGGAAGAACTCGCGCACGGTCCGCGCATGCTCGCCGTCGTAGTTGATCGCGGCGCCCCACGGCGTGCGGTGCGCGGGATTGAAGAACTGCGGGGCGTAACGGTGCAGGTGGTTGCCCTCGGGGCCGAAGTGGTTGTACACCACGTCGAGCAGCACCATGAGCCCGCGCGCATGGCACTGCGCCACGAGATGCTTGAAGTCCTCGGGGGTGCCGTACGCGCGGTCGGGGGCGAAAGGCAGCGCCCCGTCGTATCCCCAGTTGCGCCGGCCGGCGAAATCGGCGACGGGCATCACCTCCAGCGCCGTCACGCCGAGCGCCGCGAGATCGTCGAGGCGCGACTCCACGGCGCGGAACGTGCCTTCCGGCGTGAAGGTGCCGACGTGCATCTCGTACACCACGGCTTCGTGCCACGGGCGGCCGCGCCAGTCGTCGTCGCGCCATTCGAAGGCCCGCGGATCGACGGCGAGGCTCGGCCCGTTCACGTCGTGCGCCTGCATGCGCGAGGCGGGATCGGGCACCGGCGCTCCGTCGTCCACGCGGAACAGGTACGGAGTTCCCGCGCGCACTCCTTCGACCTGGGCGCCGTGCCAGCCGTCGGCGAGCGCCTGCATCGGCACCTCGCGCCGCTCGCCGCCTTCGCCGATCAGCAGCGTCGCCGCGGCGCACGCCGGCGCCCACAAGCCGAAGCGCGCCGAGCCCTTCGTGAGCGCGGCGCCGAAGGGCATGTCGTGCGCGCGCCTCATGGCGAATCGGGCGGCACCTGCCGCAGCACGACGAGCGAGCGGCCCTGCAGCGGGTAGCTCGCCCCGGGCCGCGCGCGCTCGGGCGGCACCTCGCCGGTTTCGGTCGACGTGTCCACTTCGCCGAGCCAGGTGCTGCCGTCGCCGGGATCGGGGAGGTGGAACTCGATCAGGTCGTGGTGGGCGTTGAAGAGCACGAGGAAGCTCGCATCGTGGAGCGTGCGCCCGCGCTCGTCGGTCTCGGGAAGCCGCTCGCCGTTCAGCCACATGCCCAGGCAGCGCGCGAAGTCCTTGGCCCATTCCTCCGTCGTCATCTCGTGCCCGTCGGGCTTGAGCCACGCGACGTCCTTGCGGCCCTCCCCGCCCACCGGCACGCCCTTGAAGAAGTCGCGCCGCCGCAGGATCGGATGCGCCTTGCGCAGGCGGATCATCTTCTTCGCGAAGTTGAGGAGCCGCCACTTCGGGTCGTCCCAGCGCCAGTCGAGCCACGAGAGCTCGTTGTCCTGGCAGTAGGCGTTGTTGTTGCCGCCCTGGGTTCGGCTCACCTCGTCGCCCGCGGTGAGCATCGGCACGCCCTGCGAGAGGAAGAGGGTCGCGAGGAGGTTCCTCTTCTGCTGCTCGCGCAGCTCGCGGATCGCCGGGTCGTCGGTCGGCCCCTCGGCGCCGCAGTTCCAGGAGAGGTTGTTGGTGCTGCCGTCGCGGTTGTCCTCGCCGTTCGCCTCGTTGTGCTTCTCGTTGTAGGAGACGAGGTCGTCCAGGGTGAAGCCGTCGTGGGCGGTGACGAAGTTCACGCTCGCGCACGGGCCGCGGTCGTTCGCGCCGTAGAGGTCGGACGAGCCGGTGAGGCGGCGCGCGAAATCGCCGATCAGCCCGCCGTCGCCCTTCCAGTAGGCGCGCATCGTGTCGCGGTACTGGTCGTTCCATTCGCCCCACCCCGGCGGGAAGTTGCCGACCTGGTAGCCGCCCTCGCCGAGGTCCCACGGCTCCGCGATGAGCAGCCGCGGCGAGAGCACCGGGTCCTGGCGCAGCACGGCGAAGAAGTTGGCCAGCGGATCGAAGTGCGGGCTCGAGCGCGCAAGCGCCGTCGCGAGGTCGAAGCGGAAGCCGTCCACGTGCATCTCGGTGACCCAGTAGCGCAGCGAATCCACCACGAGCTGCAGCACGCGCGGGTTGCGCAGGTCCAGCGTGTTGCCGCAGCCGGTGAAATCCGCGCAGTAGCGCCGGTCCTGCGCGAGGCGGTAGTACGAATGGTTGTCGATGCCGCGCAACGACAGCGTCGGGCCGTGCTCGTTTCCCTCGCCGGTGTGGTTGTAGACCACGTCGAGGATCACCTCGAGGCCCGCCGAGTGCAGCGTCTTCACCATCGTCTTGAACTCGTTCACCGGGTTCGCCACGCCGTAGCGCGGGTCGGGGGCGAAGAAGCCGATCGAGTTGTAGCCCCAGTAGTTCGCGAGGCCGCGGGCGGCGAGCGGCCGGTCGTCGACGAACGCGTGCACGGGCAGGAGCTCCAGGGTCGTGACGCCGAGCGACCTCAGGTGGTCCACCACCTGCGGCGTGGTGAGCCCGGAGAACGTGCCCCTCAGCGCCTCCGGCACGTCGGGATGGCGCTTCGTGTAGCCGCCCACGTGCATCTCGTAGACGATGCGTTCGTTGCAGGCGCGGTGCGGATGGCGGTCGTCGCCCCAGCTGAACGCGGGGTCGATCACCTGGCACCTGGGCATCGCCGCGGCGTCCTCGCGCCGGTCGAAGGAGAGGTCGTCGCGCTTGTGGCCGAGGGTGTAGCCGTAGTGGGCGTCGCTCCAGCGGAGGTGGCCGACGATGCTGCGCGCGTACGGGTCGAGCAGCAGCTTGTGCGGATTGAAGCGATGGCCCTTCTCGGGCTGGTACGGGCCGTGCACGCGGTAGCCGTAGAGCTCGCCCGGGCGCGCCTGCGGGAGGTAGCCGTGCCACACGAAATCGGTGCGCTCGCGAAGCGCGATGCGCTGCACCTCGCGCCGGCCGGTCTCGTCGAACAGGCACAGCTCCACCTTCTCCGCGTGGCGCGAGTAGATCGCGAAGTTCACGCCCTCGCCGTCCCAGGTGGCTCCCAGCGGATGGGGCGAGCCCTGCCACAGCTCGGAGTGCGGCTGCGTGACGGCCTTCGTCATGCGCAGAGCTCGAGGAGGCCGGCGAGGGGGATGGTGACCCAGTCGGGGCGCTGCGCGATCTCGTAGCGCAGCTCGTAGAGCGCCTTCTCGACGAGGAAGAGATCGAGCAGCGACTGGAAGGCGACGGGATCGGAGGGCACCGAGGCGAGGCCCGTCGCGCCGCGCGCGTAGCCCTCGCGGAAGTGGCGCGCGGCGTCGCGCTCCCACGCGGCGACGGCGGCGAGCGCGGCTTGCGTGGGCGCGCCGGGCTCGCGCCGCAGCCGCGCGGCGTGCGCCGCGTAGGTGAAGGAGCGCAGCATCCCCGCCACGTCGCGCAGCACGCTCGACTTCGCGCGGCGCTCGGACATCGGCCGCCCGGGCTCGCCCTCGAAGTCCACGACGACGAAGTCGTCCTGCGCGACCAGCACCTGGCCCAGGTGCAGGTCGCCATGGAAGCGCGTCTTCACGACCGCCGTCCCGGGCGCGCGCGTCGAGCGGATGCGCGCGCGAAGCTCCTCGCGCCGCGCGGCGAGCGCGGACGCATCGGGGCGCACGGCCTCCCCCAGGCGCGGGATCGCCGATTCGAGCAGCGCGAAGCTCGCCTCCATCTCCTTCTCCACGGCTGCCTTCCACGCCTCGACGTCGCGATCGGTGGTGGGCTCGGGATCGAAGGCCGGGTCGCCGGTGGCGATGCACAACGCGCGATGCATCTCGGCCACGCGCCGGCCGAGGAGCGCCATGCGGCCCAGCAGGAACTCGATCGCCGCCGCCTCGCCCGCGCTCGCCGCGCCGGTGGCCGCGGGATGCGCCGGGTTGAGCATGTTGCCGAGGCTGCGCTGCGTGACCTGCCACAGGTCGCCCTGGTTCTCGACGAATTTCTGCAGGATCGCGAGCGTGACCGGCTCCTCGCCTTCGCGCACGAACTCCATCGCGCCCAGCACCGGCGCGACGTTCGGGAAGGGCGACACCTCCGTGAGGAAGCGGCCGAGCTCGAGCTCGGGGTTCACGCCCTCGCGCACGCGCCGGTAGCCCTTGAGGAAGAGCCGGTTGCCGAAGAAGACCGCGGTGTTGCTCTGCTCGACCGCGGGCACCCGCACCTCGTCGTCGATGGCGGCCGCGCCGGCCGGGTACGCGGCCGTCGCGGAGAAGCGCAGCCTTCCCGGCCCGAGCGGCACGTCCAGGCCCTCGCCCATCGCGCGCGCGACCGCGCGGGTGAACGCGGAATCGGAGAAGGCGGCGTAGAAGACGCCGACGCGATCCTTGTGCCGCACCCGCACGATCGCGTTGTTGCCGAATCGCGCCATCGGGTCGTGGCTGCGCGTCTCCCAGTCGAGGCCGAAGGGGACGAAGTAGCGCTGGCAGCCGCCGGCGGCGAGGTCCACGTCGAGGAACACGATGGTCCACGTGGTTCCCGCGGCCTTCCACGGCGCGAGCATGGCGGTCCGCGTGTCGGTGATCGCCGCGCCGCGCGCGGCGAACCAGCGGCGCTGGCGCAGGTACGGCAGCAGCGCCTCGTCGCGCAGCTTCTCGTGCGAGGCGTGCAGGAAGAACTCGCCGGGCTGCGGCGCGCCCCCGGTGCGCTCGAGCGCCTGCTGCCATCCGGGCGCGAGCACGAACACGGGGATGCGCCGCGTCGCGAGCCGCTCCTCGTGCCAGCCCGGCGGCTTCACGTCGGAGGCGAGCCGGAAGGCGAGGTAGCCGTGCCCGGCGAGCGTGAAGAGATACGGGAGCTTGCCCACCGGCGGGAACGGCTCCTGCCCCAGGATCTCCACCGGCACGCGGCCTTCGAAGCGCGCCAGGTCCAGCTCCACCGCCTGCGGCACGCGCGAGAGGTTCGCGACGCACAGCACCGCCTCGTCCCCGTGCTCGCGCACGTACGCGAGGATCCTCCGGTTGCCCGGCTCGAGGAAGGAGATCGTGCCGCGCCCGAAGCACTTGAAGTTGCGGCGCGTGGCGACCAGCTGGCGCGTCCATTGCAGGAGCGAGGAGGGATTGCGCAGTTGCGCCTCGACGTTGACCGCTTCGTAGCCGTAGATCGGGTCCATCACCGGCGGCAGGTACAGGCGCTGCGGATCGGCGCGCGAGAACCCGCCGTTGCGGTCGGGCGACCACTGCATCGGGGTGCGCATGCCGTTGCGGTCGCCCAGGTAGATGTTGTCGCCCATGCCGATCTCGTCGCCGTAGTAGAGGATCGGCGCGCCGGGCATCGTCATCAGCAGGAACGTGATGAGCTCGATCCTCGGCCGGCTGTTCTCCATGAGGGGGGCCAGCCGCCGCCGGATGCCGACGTTCACGCGCATGCGCGGGTCGTTGGCGAAGATGCGGTACATGTAGTCGCGCTCGCGATCGGTCACCATCTCGAGCGTGAGCTCGTCGTGGTTCCTCAGGAAGATCGCCCACTGGCAGTTGGCCGGAATCGGCGGCGTCTGCGACAGGATCTCCACCAGCGGGTAGCGGTCCTCCATGGCGATCGCCATGTAGAGCCGCGGCATCATCGGGAAGTGGTACGCCATGTGGCATTCGTCGCCGTCGCCGAAGTACTGGCGCACGTCCTCGGGCCACTGGTTCGCCTCGGCGAGCAGCAGGCGGTCGCGGTAGCTGCGGTCGAGGTCGGCGCGGATGCGCTTGATGACCTGGTGGGTCTCGGGAAGGTTCTCGTTCCCGGTGCCTTCGCGCTCGACCAGGTAGGGGATCGCGTCGAGGCGAAAGCCGTCCACGCCCATGTCGAGCCAGAAGTGCATGACCTTGAGCACCGCGCGCAGCACGTGCGGGTTGTCGAAGTTCAGGTCCGGCTGGTGGCTGAAGAAGCGGTGCCAGTAGTGCTGCTGCGCGACCGGGTCCCACGCCCAGTTGGAGGACTCGGTGTCGGTGAAGATGATGCGCGTGCCGGCGTACTTGTTCGGGTCGTCGCTCCAGACGTAGTAGTCGCGCTTGAGGCTGCCGCGCGGGGCGCGGCGCGCCGCCTGGAACCAGGAATGCTGATCCGAGGTGTGGTTCACGACGAGCTCGGTGATCACGCGCAGCCCCCGCTCGTGCGCCTCGCGGACGAAGCGGCGGAAATCGCTCCTCGTGCCGTACGCCGGATGGACGTTGCGGTAGTCGGCGACGTCGTAGCCGTCGTCGAGCATGGGGCTCGGATAGAACGGCAGCAGCCAGAGGGTGTTCACGCCGAGGTCGCGGATGTAGTCGAGCTTGCCGGTGAGGCCGCGGAAGTCGCCGATGCCGTCGCCGTCGGAGTCGAAGAACGCCTTCACGTGCAGCTGGTAGATGATGGCGTCCATGTACCACTGCGGATCGCCCTCGAGGGCCGGGGCGGGCGCCGCGCGGTGGACGGTCCGCGCGTCCATCACGGGTGGCCGGGCGTGACGGCGAAGACGTGCGCCGGGGCGCGGCGCGGGTCGAGCATGACGAAATTGCGGCTGCCCCACCACGGGTGGCGCTCGCCGGAGAGGAGGTCGTGCACGGTCCACGCGCCGTAGTCGGGGAGCCCGAGCGCGTCGAGGTCGACGTCCACCCAGCCGCTCTGCACGTGGTGCGGATCGAGGTTCACGGCGACCAGGATCGCGTCGTCGCCGGAGCGCTTGGAGTAGCAGAGCAGCATGTCGTTGTCGGTGCCGTGGAAGGCGAGGCTCCAGTCGGACTGCAGCCCCGGGTGCTCGCGGCGGATCGCGTTCAGGCGCGAGACGAGCGGCGCGAGGCTGCGCGGGCGGTCCAGCTCCCAGCGCCTGATCTCGTACTTCTCGCTCTCGAGGTACTCCTCGCTCGCCTCGTCGCGCGGGCGGTTCTCGCCCAGCTCGAAGGCCGGGCCGTAGATGCCGTAGCTCGCGGCGAGCGTGGCCGCGAGCGTGAGCCGGACCGCGAACGCCTCGATCGGCTGGTTGCGCAGGTGGCGCGGCAGGATGTCGGGGGTGTTCGGCCAGCAGTTGGGCCGGAAGTACTCGCGCGCGGGAGAGGCCGCGAGCTCGGTGAAGTATTCGGTGAGCTCCGCCTTGGTCACGCGCCAGGTGAAGTACGTGTACGACTGGGTGAAGCCGAGCTTCGCCAGCCGGTGCATGACGCGCGGGCGCGTGAACGCTTCGGCGAGGAAGATCACGCGGGGATGGTCGCGGCGGATCGCCGCGATCAGCCACTCCCAGAACGCGAAGGGCTTGGTGTGGGGATTGTCGACGCGGAAGATCTCCACGCCCTCGCCGATCCAGAACTCGAACACCTCGCGCAGCGTCTGCCAGAGCGAGCGCCAGTCGCGCGTGTCGAAGTCGATCGGATAGATGTCCTCGTATTTCTTCGGCGGGTTCTCGGCGAACTGGACGCTGCCGTCGGGGCGGCGGCGGAACCACTCCGGATGCTGCGTCACCCACGGATGGTCGGGCGCGACCTGCAGCGCGATGTCGAGCGCGATCTCCATGTCGTGGCTGCGCGCGGCATCGACCAGGCGCCGGAAATCCTCGTGCGTGCCGAGCTCGGGATGGATCGCCGTGTGCCCGCCCTCGCGCGCGCCGATCGCCCAGGGGCTTCCGACGTCGCGCGCCTCGGCCACGGTCGCGTTGTTGCGGCCCTTGCGCCGGGTGCGGCCGACGGGATGGATCGGCGGAAGATAGAGCACGTCGAAACCCATCGCCCGGATGCGCTCGAGGCTCGCCTCCACGTCGGCGAGCGTGCCGTGCCTGCCGGCCCCGGCCGACATCGAGCGCGGGAAGCACTCGTACCAGCTGCCGAAGCGCGCGCGCTCGCGGTCGACCCAGGCGGCGAGGCTGGCGGACTGCGCGGCGCCCGATCGCGGCGCGTGCCGCCGGGCGAGCTCCAGGCGCGATTCGTCCAGCGCGAGCTCGTGGAGCTTCGCGGGATCCGTCTCCTCGCGCAGCATGCGCGCCCAGTGGATGAGGTCCTCGCGCGCCGCGCCTTCCGCGTTCGCGATGCTCGCGGCGACGAGGTCGCTTCCCACGAGCGCGTGCACGCGCAGGTCCGCGGGATCGGTGCGCCGCAGGAAACCGTCGCGCCAGGTGGCGAGCGGGTCGATCCAGCATTGGACGGCGTATTGCCACGGGCCGATCCGGTCGACGACGAAGCGCGCGCCCCACCGGTCGTTGCCCAGCGGCTCCATCGCGATGCCGGTCCATGCCGCATCGCCCGGGGCGCGCCAGCGCAGCTCCGCGCACACGCGCTCGTGGCCGTGCGCGAAGCAGTCGGCGCTCACCGCGATCTCCTCGCCCACGACCCGCTTCACCGCGAAGCGCCCGCCGTCCACCTGCGGCGACACGCTCTCGACCACCGCCGTGGGAGCGAGCGTGTCGCGGACCGCGGCGCGCGAGAGGTCGTTCACGGCGAAACCTCGGGCACGAAGAGGGAGAACCCGAGCGGCGGCAGCGTGAGCGTGAGCGAGTGCGCTCGCCCATGGCACGGCACCGGCGCCGCGTCGACCCCGCCCAGGTTGCCCGCGCCGCTGCCGCCGTAGAACGGCGCGTCGGAATTGAGCTGCTCGCGCCAGCGCCCCGGGAGCGGCACGCCCACGCGGTAGCCGTGACGAACCACGGGCGTGAAGTTGCACACGACCAGCACCGGCGCGCCGTTCTTGGCGAGCCTGAGGTACGTGATCACGCTGTCGTCGCTGTCGTTCATGTCGACCCACTGGAAGCCTGCGGGCGAGAAGTCGACCTCGTGCAGCGCGGGCGTCTCGCGGTAGGAGCGATTCAGGTCGCGCAGCCAGTGCTGCACGCCGGCATGGTCGGTCTCGTGCGTGAGCTCCCAGTCGAGGCCGCGGTCGTGGTGCCATTCGCGCCACTGGCCGATGTCCCCGCCCATGAAGAGCAGCTTCTTGCCGGGGTGCGTCCACATGTACCCGTAGAGCAGGCGCAGGTTCGCGAACTTGCGCCAGCGCTCGCCCGGCATCTTGTCGATGAGCGAGCGCTTGCCGTACACCACCTCGTCGTGGGAGAGCGGCAGGATGAAGTTCTCCGAGAACGCGTACCACAGCGAGAACGTGAGCTCGGAGTGGTGGTAGCGCCGGTGGATCGGGTCGTGCGCGAAGTAGTCGAGCGTGTCGTGCATCCAGCCCATGTTCCACTTCATCGAGAAGCCGAGGCCGCCCGAGTGCACGGGCCGCGAGACCTGCGGCCATGCGGTCGATTCCTCCGCGATTGTGCGCGTGTCCGGGAAGTCGCGCCCGATGCCGACGTTCAGCTGCTTCAGGAACTCGATCGCCCCGAGGTTCTCCCTGCCGCCGTAAGCGTTCGGGATCCACTCGCCCGGCTTGCGCGCAGTAGTCGAGGTAGAGCATCGAGGCGACCGCATCCACGCGCAGGCCGTCGATGTGGTACTTCTCCAGCCAGAAGTGCGCGCTCGAGGCGAGGAACGCGCGCACCTCGTTGCGTCCGTAGTTGAAGATAGCGCTCTTCCACTCCGGGTGGAAGCCCAGGCGCGGGTCGGCGTGCTCGTAGAGGTGCGTGCCGTCGAAGCGCGCGAGGCCGTGCGCATCGGCGGGGAAGTGCGAGGGCACCCAGTCGAGGATCACGCCGATGCCGTGGCGGTGGAGCACGTCGACCAGGTACATGAAGTCCTGCGGCGGGCCGTAGCGCGAGGTGGGGGCGAAGTAGCCGGTGGTCTGGTAGCCCCACGAGCCGTAGAACGGGTGCTCGGTGATGGGCATCAGCTCCACGTGCGTGAAGCCCAGCCACTGCACGTACTCGGCGAGCGGCTGCGCGACGTCGCGGTAGGTCGGAAGCCGGTCCTGCGGGCTCGCGGCGCCACGAGCCGAGGTGCACCTCGTAGACGGCGAAGGGCGCCTCGAGGGCGTTCGCCTTCGCGCGGCTGCGCCATCCACTGCGCATCGCCCCACTCGTAATCGAGCGACCAGGCGCGCGAGGCGCTGGCCGGGGCGACCTCGGCTGTAGAACGCGATCGGGTCGGCGCGGTCCTCGCGGCGGCCGTGCACGTTGGTGATCGAGTACTTGTAGGCCTCGCCCGCGCGCACGCCGCCCACGTCCGCTTCCCAGATGCCCGACTGGTCCCAGCGCGGGTGCAGCACGTCGACGCCCGGCTTCCAGCCGTTCCATTCGCCGATCACCGAGACGGCGCGCGCGTTGGGCGCCCACACCGCGAAGCGCGCGCCGCCCTCGGCGCGAAGCTGGCAGCCCAGCTTCCGGTAGAGGTTGGCGTGGGTGCCTTCCTTGAAGAGATAGATGTCGTGCTCGGTCAGCATCGCCATGGCGTCGCGGGCAATCGACGCTCAGTGCAGCTGCTGCAGGGGCTGGCCGAGCATGGCGGGCGTGATGAGGGTCACGCCCTTTTCGGTCACGTGGAAGCGCCTGCGGTCCTCGTCGGCATCGACGCCGGCGCGCAGCCCCGGCGGGATGCGCGTGCCCTGGTCCACGACGACGCGCGAGAGGATCGCGCCGCGGCCCACTTCCACCTCGGGAAGCAGCACCGCCTCGTTCACCGTGCAGTAGCTGTGCACGCGAACGCGCGAGAAGAGGAGCGAGTTCCGAGGGTGGAGCCGCTCACGATGCAGCCGCCGGAGACCATGGAATCGATCGCCGCGCCGCGCCGGCCTTCCTCGTCGAAGACGAACTTCGCGGGCGGCAGCTGCTCCTGGAAGGTCCAGATCGGCCAAGCGTCGTCGTAGAGGTTCAACGCCGGCGAGACGCGGGTGAGCTCGAGGTTCGCCTCCCAGAACGCGTCGATGGTGCCCGCGTCGCGCCAGTACGGGCGCCCGTCGGAGAGCTGCGCGCAGCTGTCCTGCAAGCGGTGCGCGTACACGCGCGCCTGGTTGCGCAGCAGCCTCGGGATGAGGTCGTGGCCGAAGTCGTGGCCCGATTCCTCGTCCGCCGCGTCGTCCACCAGCTCCTCGTAGAGGAACTCCGCATCGAACGACGTAGATGCCCATGCTGCCCAGGGCGCTGCGCGGGCCTGCCGGGAATGGCGCGTGGGCGCTGCGGCTTCTCCTCGAAGCCGATCACGCGGAAGTCCTTGTCGACCTCCATCACGCCGAGCTGTCCGGCGGCCTCCTCGACCGGTACCTCGACGCAGCCCACGGTCATTTCGGCGCCGCGGTCGACGTGCTCGTAGAGCATGCAGGTGTAGTCCATCTTGTAGATGTGGTCGCCGGCGAGCACCAGCACGAAGCGCGGCGCGTGGCGGCGCAGCACCTCGAGGTTCTGGTACACCGCGTCGGCGGTGCCCTTGTACCAGTCGCAATTGTGACTCTGCTGCGCGGGCAGGAGCTCGATGAACTCGTTGAAGCGCCCGTCGAGGAACGACCATCCCTTCTGCACGTGGTTGATGAGCCCGTGGGAATGATACTGCGTCGCCACGCCGATCCTGCGGATGCCGGAGTTTATGCAGTTGGAGAGCGCGAAGTCGATGATGCGGAACTTGCCGCCGAAGGGCACCGCGGGCTTCGCGCGGCCGGCGGTGAGCGGGCCCAGGCGCGAGCCGCGCCCGCCGGCGAGGACCACCGCGACCGTCTGGCGCGCGAGCTGCGCCATGGTCGAGCGGTCCGGCAGCCGCGCGCGCCGCGCCGTGGCGCCCCGGAAGGATCGTCTGCAGCTCGTTCATCGTGCGCGCCATCGGCGGGTCTCTCTCGGCGAAGTCGTTTGTCGGAGGCGTCGTGGATTCGACCGGGCGCGATGCGCGAAATTTCCGCGGTACGGCGGTGCTCCCTCGCGCCCGATGATGGCCGATCGCGCTCAGGCGCGCCGTAGGAGGCGTCCTACGCCCGCGCGTTCGCGGTCCTTCGCGCGCTCCGGCGGCGCGAGCGCCACCAGCACCGGCGCCTCTCCGGAGCGGCGCGACCACACCAGCGCCTCGCCGGCACCGGGATCGCGCAAAGGCTCGGGCGGCGGCGGCACCTCGAGGGAGCGGGCGAGCGCCGCGAGCTCGCGGCCCGCGCCCTCGCCGGTCGCCACGACGGCGGTCGCCGACGCGAGGAGGTCGGGCGGAAGGCGGCACGCTTCCGAGGCGACGTGGATCGTGCTCTCCGCGGGCGCGATCGCGATCTCGTCGTTCAATCCGCGTGCCGGAAGCGCGTGCTCGGCCTGGTCGATCACGATCCAGTGCGGGCGGCCGGTGCTCTCCTGCAGCGCGCCCAGGCGCCGAACGAGCTCCGTGATGAAGCGCGGCCGCTCGGGGACGGCCAGCGCCGCGAGCGAGACGACGACGTGGATCCCGGGCTTCTCGAGCGCGGCGAGGACCTCGAGCGTGCCGGGCGCGCGCTCGCCGCTGCCGATCGCCACCGCCGGCAAGAAATCGGAATAGTGGCCGCGCGTGTCGATCACGCAGACCTGGTAGCCCATCGCGGCGGCGCGCTCCGCGAGGCCCATCGCGATCGCGGTCTTGCCGCTCCTCGCCGGCCCCGCGACCACCAGGGAGACGCCGGCGGTGGGAAGCGCCACCGGAGCGCCGTGCGCGTCGTGCCCGAGGAGGAGCGTGCGCCGCGGCAGGCGCGGCGGGGCGCGCTGCAGGTCCGACTCGATGAGGTCGGCGATCACCTCGAGGACCCCGTCGCCGTGCGTCTCGCGCGTCACGCGGTCCGCCTTCATCCGCAGCGCCTCGACGGCATTGGCGACGGCGACCGAGTATTCCGCGCAATCGAGCAGGGCATGGTCGTTCTCCGCATCGCCCGCCGCCACCAGGTTGCGCGGCGAGAGGGCGAGCTCCGCGAGCGCGATCGCGAGGCCGCTCGCCTTGGTGACGCCCGCGGGGAGCACCATTACCGCGCCCTTGTTGAAGATCACCTGCCGTTCGAGCCCCAGCTCCCGGATCGCCTCGATCACCGCGGTCTCGTGCGGCACCACCGTCGCCACGATCGAGTGTCCGACGCGCAGCGGCACGCCGCGCGCGGCCAGGCGCTCGACGAGCTCCCGCGGCGGCGGCTCGCCGAGCGCCTCCCGCTCGCCGCTTTCCGGCCGGTAGAGGAGCGCGCCGTTCTCCGCGACGACGCGGTCGAAGAGCTTCACGCCGGGAAAGATGGAGAGGAGCTCTTCGAGCTCGCGTCCGGTCACGAGCAGGAGCTTCCTGCCGCTGTCGCGCAGGCGCGCGAGGCCCTCCACCACGTGGGGCGGCACGACGCCGTCGCGGGCGATGGTTCCGTCGAAATCGAGGGCGACTGCGGTGTAGCGCATTGAACCGGGCGGCTCCGGAGCGGGTCTTTCGGAAACACCAACCTCGAGGCGCATGCCGTGGCCAAGGACAAAGCTCGCGCGACCCTGGGCATCGACATCGGCGGCACGAAGAGCCTCTACGCGCTCTTCGACGACAGGTTCGAGATCGTGGCGCAGGAAAAGTTGCGCACCCATCCCGATCGGGGCGCGGAGAAGGCGTTCACGCGCAACCTGCGCAGCGCGGTGCGGGCGCTGATGGCCGAGGCCGAAGGGCGCGGCCTTCGCGTGCGCGCCGTCGGCGTGGGATGCGCGGGCGACATCGACATGCGCGAGGGCGTGGTGCGTTCCTCGCCCAACATCGGCTTCCTCCGCGATTATCCGTTCCGCGCGCGCCTGGAAAAGCTCACCGGCGCGAAGGTCTTCGTAGGCAACGACGTACAGGCGGGCCTCTACGGCGAGCTCATGCTCGGCGCGGCGAGGAAGGCGCGCCACGTGATCGGCATCTTCCTCGGCACCGGCGTGGGCGGCGCGATCGCGATCGACCGGCGCCTGCACCTCGGCGCTTGCGGGCTGGCGGGCGACATCGGCAACTACGTGCTGCACGCCTCGGCGCAGTCCGAGCACGCGCCGCGCCCGGAGATCCTGGACAACGTGGCGAGCCGCCCGGCGATCGCGGGCGACGCCGCGGCGCTCGCCGCGAAGCGCTGGGCGCCGAAGCTGCGCGCGAGGTCGGGCACCGACGTCACCGCCATCAAGAGCGGCGACATCGCCGAGGCGATCCGCCAGGGCGACAAGGCGGTCGAGAAGCTCGTGAGGAGCCGCGCGCGCGTGGTCGGCGCGGCGATCTCGAACTTCGTCGACTTCATCAATCCGGACATGGTGGTGCTGGGCGGGGGCCTGGTCGAGGCGATGCCGCGCCTCATCCAGCGCGAGGTGGCGAAGGCGGTGCAGGCGCATGCAACGCCGAAGGCGGCGGGCGCGGCGCGGATCGTGGTCGCGAAGCTGCACGACCACGCGGTGACGGCGGGCGCCGCGAAGCTCGCGCTCGACATGCTCGAGGCGAGCCCTCCCCTCGACCTCGGCTGAAGCCGCGCGTCAACCGGTGCGCGCGCGCCGCCGTTCTCGCAAGGGCCCACTCGAACCCCGGAGGGAAGACCCATGCAACTCGATGCCGCACTGCCCATCGTCCGCGCGCTCGCCGACGGCGTGAACCCCGTCACCGGCGAGGCGTATCCGGAAACCAGCCCCTACGCAGAGCCGCGCACGCTGCGCGCGCTCTACTCCGCCGTGGACCTCATGGCGCGCGAGGTGGAGCGCGAGAAGCGCCGCGAGCGCCTGCCCGCCAATTTCGGCAAGCCCTGGAGCGAGGGCGAGGATCGCACTTTGGCCGCCGAGTTCGACGCCGGCGCCGGCATTCCCGAGATGGCGCGCAAGCACATGCGCACGCACAGCTCCATCCGCCTGCGCCTGGAGAAGCTCGGCAAGATCCAGCCGACGAACGCCGGGTAGGAGCGAAAAAGGGGTCGGATCCCTTTTGCGCCTTGCGCGGAGGTTCGGCGTGCGCTCCTTCATTCCTTCTCGAGCTTGAGCGCCGCGGAGTTCATGCAATAGCGCAGCCCCGTGGGCTCGGGCCCGTCGGGAAACACGTGGCCGAGGTGCGCGTCGCAGCGCGAGCACAGCACCTCGGTGCGGCGCATGAACCAGCTGCGGTCGTCCTTCTGCGTCACCGCGCCTTGCGCGATCGGCTGCCAGAAGCTCGGCCAGCCGCTGCCCGACTCGAACTTGGCGTCGGAGCGGAAGAGCTCCTGGCCGCAGCACACGCAGCGGTAGGTGCCCGCGTCGTGGCAGTCGCAATACTCGCCCGTGAAGGCGGGCTCGGTGCCGTGCTTGCGCGTCACCTGGTACTGCTGCGGCGTGAGCTCCGCCTTCCACTGCTCTTCCGGCTTCACCACCTTGTCCGCAGCCCGCGTCTCCTCGTCCATCGCTTCGTCCTCCGTTCCCGCAATGCAGGGAAACCCATGCACCCATTCTAGTCGCCGCGCACGGTGCGCTATCCTGTGGGCACCTTGAACGCGCCGCCGCACGACTATCGCGCGGTCTTCACCGACCGCAACCTCGCCGTCATCCTGCTGCTCGGTTTCTCCTCGGGGCTTCCGCTCGCGCTCACCGGACAGACGCTGCAGGCGTGGATGACGGTGGACGGCGTGGGCCTCTCCACGATCGGTGTCTTCACGCTGGTGGGCATTCCCTATACCTGGAAGTTCCTGTGGGCGCCGGCGATGGACCGCTTCGTGCCGCGCTTCCTCGGCCGGCGCCGCGGCTGGCTGCTGGTGACGCAGCTCGCGCTCGCCGCCGGCATCGCATTCATGGCCACGTTCACGCCGCATCGCAACCTCGCGGCGCTCGCCGCCGTCGCGGTGTTCGTCGCGTTCGCGTCGGCCTCGCAGGACATCGTCGTCGACGCCTACCGCACCGACATCTCGAGTGCGCAGGAGCGCGGCCTGGCCGGAGCCCTGGGCGTCGTCGGGTATCGCATCGCGATGCTGGTCTCGGGCGCGCTCGCGCTGTTGCTCGTGGGCGGCTCGGGGCTGTTGCCCGCGCTCGGCTGGCGCACCACCTACCTGCTGATGGCCGCGCTCATGGGCGTCGGCGTCCTCGCGACGCTTTTCGGCCGCGAGCCCGCGCTCGCCGCGCCGCCGCCGCGCACGCTGCGCGAGGCGGTGGCGGAGCCGTTGCAGGAATTCCTTTCGCGGCCCGGCGCGGGATGGCTCCTGCTGCTCCTCGTGCTCTACAAGCTGGGCGACGCGTTCGCGGGCTCGCTCACCACCGCGTTCCTGATCCGCGGACCGGGCTTCTCGCTCGCGGACGTGGGATACGTGTACAAGGTGATCGGCGTCGCGGCCACCATCGCGGGCGTGATCGCGGGTGGCGCGATCATGGTGCGGCTGGGCCTGTACCGCTCGCTCATGGCCTTCGGGATCCTCCAGGCCGTCTCGCTCCTCTCGTTCATGGCGCTCGCGCTGGTGGGAAAGAGCTATCCGCTCATGATCTTCGCGGTGGGATTCGAGAACCTCACCTCGGGAATGGGCACCGCCGCTTTCGTGGCGCTCCTCATGGCGCTCTGCGACCACCGCTTCACGGCCACCCAGTACGCGCTCCTTTCGGCCCTCGCGACCTTCGGGCGGGTGTACGTGGGTCCCGCCGCGGGCTACGCCACCGATCCGCGCTACCTGGGCCTCGCGTGGTCGACGTTTTTCCTCTGCACGTTCATCATGGCGCTGCCGGGCCTCGTCCTGCTCGCCTGGAGGCGGCCCGCCATCGAAGCGCTCGACCGGAGAACCTAGGCATGCCGAGAAGACCCGCCATGTTCAGCACCGACCTCGTTCCCCTCACCCAGCCGCTGCCCGCCTCGATCGCATCGGCGGTCGGCGCCACGCTCGCCCGCCACGCCTACCTCGACTGGGTGCTCGGGCAGGTGATGTACAGCCTGATGGAGATCTCGATCCGGCAGGGGCGGGTGATCCTGAAGCTGCCGCGGCCGCGCCAGTACATCGCGGCGGTGCACGACCTCTTCGATTTCCACGGCATCCAGGCGGAATACAACTTCGAGCAGCTCGCGAGGCGGCTGGAGGTGGCCGAGCGCGTGCGCGCTCTCCTCACGCGCTCGACCTACATGCGCGAGATGGGCGCGCGCGAGCCGCGCATCCACCTCGCCCGCGCGCTGTGGGATCCGGGTCCCGGCGGCGAGATGCAGCCCGAGACCCAGCTCGTGGACCGCGCCTTCCTCGCCGCGCGCCGCAAGGAGGTGGAGGCGGCGATCGCGAGCGCCGAGAAGCTTCGCGCCCGGATCAATCGGGAGCTGCGCGCCCTGCACGAGCGGCGCCGCAAGAGCAAGCGCCTCGACCGGCGCGGGAAATAGCGACGGTTTACCTGCGGCGGAAGCGGAAGACGCCGAGGCTGCCGCGCAGGTTGGGCAGCACGTGCACCGTCTTCCCGTCGTGGATCACGCGCTCGTCGAGGATCTGCGCGCCCACCTTCACGCACAGCGCCTCGAAGTCCTTCACGGTGCACAGGTGGATGTTGGGCGTGTTCCACCAGTCGTGCGGCAGGGTTTTCGAGACCGGCATGTGGCCCTGGAGGATGTCGAGGCGGTGGCGCCAGTAGCCGAAGTTGGGGAAGGTGACGATGCCCTCGCGGCCCACGCGCAGCATCTCGTTCAGCACCCGCTCGGCGTCGCGCATCGCCTGCAGCGTCTGCGACAGGATCACGAAGTCGAACGCGCCGTCGGCGAAGGCGGTCATGCCTTCCTCGATGTCGTTCTGGATCACGTTCACGCCGTTCCTGAGGCTCGCGAGCAGGTTCGCGTCGTCGATCTCGATGCCGTAGCCGCGCACGCCGCGCGTGGCGGCCAGCCCCGCGAGCAGCGCGCCGTCCCCGCAACCGAGGTCCAGCACCCGCGAGCGCTCGGGGATCCACGAAGCGATGAGCTCGAAGTCGTAGCGTTGCATCAGGTGCCCTCGCGCGCCTCGCGCCGCCCGGCGTAGCCGCGCATCTCTTCGAGCTCGCCGGCGGCGAGCGCGAGCGGCGCGAGGCGCTTGCCCGCGCCCACCTCGTTCGCGACGTTGTCCATGTACGCCGCCACGAGCTGGTGGTACTGGGGGTTGTCGAGCAGGAAGGCGTCGTGCCCGTGCGGCGCGTCGATCTCCGCGTAGCTCACGTCCTGGTTCGAGGCGACCAGCGCCTTCACGATCTCGCGCGAGCGCTCCGGCGGGAAGCGCCAGTCGCTCCGGAACGAGGCGACGAAGAAGCCGGCGCGGGCGGCCGAGAGCGCGCGCGCGAGATCGCCGCCGGCCTCCTTCGCCGGATCGAAGTAGTCGAGCGCCTTGGTCATCAGCAGGTACGTGTTGGCGTCGAACACCTGCGCGAACTTGTCGCCCTGGTAGCGCAGGTACGACTCGATCTCGAACTCGACCTCGTAGTTGAAGCCGTACTCGTCGCGCTTGAGGACGCGCCCGAACTTCTCCATGAGGACGTCCTCGGAGAGGTACGTGATGTGCCCGAGCATGCGCGCGAGCTTGAGGCCGCGGGCCGGGATCGCCTTGTGCGCGTAGAAGTTGCCGCCGTGGAAGTCGGGGTCGGAGACGATCGCCTGGCGCGCCACGTCGTTGAACGCGATGTTCTGGGCGGAGAGCCGGGGCGCCGCCGCGATCACCAGCGCGTGGCCGATGCGCTCGGGGAAGGAGAGCGTCCATTGCATCGCCTGCATGCCGCCGAGCGATCCGCCGATCGCCGCGGCGAGCCGCTCGATGCCGAGGCGGTCCATGAGGCGCGCCTGCGAAACGACCCAGTCCTCCACCGTCACCACCGGGAAGCTCGCGCCGTAGGGTTGGCCGGTCGCGCGATCGACGGAGCCGGGCCCCGTCGAGCCGTGGCAGCCGCCGATGTTGTTCACGCCGATCACGAAGAAGCGCTCGGTGTCGACGGGCTTGCCGGGCCCCACGAGGTTGTCCCACCAGCCCACCTTGCGCGGATCGTCGGCGTACCAACCCGCCACGTGGTGGCTGCCGGAGAGCGCGTGGCACACGAGCACCGCGTTGGAGCGCTCGGCGTTGAGCGTCCCGTACGTCTCGTAGACGAGCTCGTAGGAGGCGAGGGTCTTGCCTGCCTTGAGGATCAAGGGCTCGAGGAAGCCGGCGCGCTGCGGCGCGACGGCCCCGACGGACCCGGACGGTGCATCGTTCATTCGGCCAATAAAAAACCCGACCGGATAAAGCTCGTGTCGGGTCTCGCGCCGCCACTCGCTTTAGCCGTATTTGTTTCGCGCCCGCAAGCTGAGCTCAAATCGGCGCGTAGGAGGTGAATGATAGCAAAACCGGCTCCCGTCCGTGCGGGACCTCCTCCGGCGCAAGGTGGGCGAGGTGGTGCCGGCGCTCCTCGCCGCGCCGCGCTGACGCCGTACATGCCCGGTCATAGAGCCGCGGCCCGCGCTCCGCTCAGGCGTTCAGCCGCTCCATCAGCGCCTGCAGCTTCGCCGGCTCGTCCGCCTTGAGGATCTTCGCGATGATCGGCGAGAGGTCCGCCACGCTCGTGCCGAGCACGCGCTGCTTCACCGCGAGCAGGTGCGCCGGGTGCATCGAGAAGTGGCGCAGCCCGAAGCCGAGCAGGAGCCGCGTGAGCTCCACGTCGCCCGCCATCTCGCCGCATACCGCGACCGGCTTCTCGTGCTGGCGCGCGGTGCGGATCACGCTCGAGATGAGGGTGAGCACCGCCGGGTGCAGCGGATCGTAGAGGTGCGCCACCTTGTCGTCGGCGCGGTCGATGGCGAGCGTGTACTGGATGAGGTCGTTGGTCCCGATGGAGAGGAAGTCGAGCTTGCGGATGAACATCGGCAGCGCGATCGCCGCCGCCGGCACCTCGATCATCCCGCCCACGGGAACCGCCTCGTCGAACTTCGCGCCCTCGGCGCGCAGCTCCGCGCGCGCGTAGTCGATCGCGTGCAGCGCCTGGTTGAGCTCCTGCCAGGTGGTGAGCATCGGGATCAGGATCTGCACGCGCCCGTGGCGCGAGGCGCGCAGGATCGCGCGCAGCTGCGTGTGGAACACCGAGGGCTCGGCGAGGCAGTAGCGGATCGCGCGCAGTCCCAGCGCCGGGTTCACGGCCGCGTAGCCGCCGCCCTCGGTCGTCTTGTCCGCGCCGATGTCGAGCGTGCGGATGGTGACCGGCAGGCCCTTCATGCCTTCGACCACCTCGCGGTACGCCTCGTACTGCTCGTCCTCGTCCGGCAGGCTGCGGCGGTTCATGAACAGGAACTCGCTGCGGAACAGGCCGATCCCCGTGGCGCCGCTCGCCTTCACGGCCTCGATGTCCGACGGCAGCTCGATGTTCGCCCAGAGCTGCACCGGCGTTCCGTCGAGGGTCGCCGCGGGCGCCGTCTTCAGGCGCTTGAGCTTGTCGCGCTCGAGCCGCGCCTCGCTCTGCTTGCGCCGGTACTCGGCGAGCACGCGGGCGTCGGGATTCACGATCACCACGCCCTGCGTGCCGTCGACGACGATGAGCTCGTCCTCGCGCACCAGCGAGCGCGAATGGTGCAGCGCCACGATCGCCGGGATCCCGAGCGAGCGCGCGACGATCGCGGTGTGCGAGGTGGCGCCGCCCAGGTCGGTGATGAACGCGAGGAAGCGGTGCTCGCGGAAGAGGATCACGTCGGCGGGCGACAGGTCGCGCGCGACGAGGATCACGCCGTCCTCGCGCACCGGCTTGGCGGGAATGCGCCGCTGGCTTCCGGCGAGCGCGCCGAGCACGCGCTCGGCCACCTGGCGCACGTCCGCCTCGCGCTCGCGCAGGTAGGGGTCGGTGACGTCGCCGAACTGCGCGAGCAATTCGTCGAGCTGCAGGCGCAGCGCCCATTCCGCGTTGCAGCGCTCGGCGCGGATCATCTCGCGCGGCGCGTCGGTGAAGGCGTCGTCGTCCAGCAGCATGAGGTGCACGCGCACGAAGGGCGCGAGCTCGGCCGCGCCGCTGTGGCGCACGCTCTCGGCGAGGCCCTTGAGCTCCTCGCGCACCTCCTTCACCGCGCGGTCGTAGCGGCGCTGCTCGCGCTGGACGTCGGCGGCGGCGATCTCGTAGTGGGCCACTTCCGCCGACATGCCGGCGAAGAGGTGCGCGTGGCCGATCGCGACCCCGCCCGACACGCCGATGCCGTGCATGGTGAAGCAGATGGTCGAGGCGGCTTCGCGCGCGGCGTCGGGCGGCATGGCGCTTCCTACTCGGGCTCGCCGAACTTGTCGGTGAAGAGCCGTTCCACCGTGGTCATCGCCGCCTCCTCGTCCGGACCGTCGGTCTCCAGCTCCACGGTCGAGCCCAGCCCCGCGGCGAGCATCATCACGCCCATGATGCTCTTCGCGTTCACGCGCCGGCCGTTGCGGGCGATCCACACCGCGCACTCGAACTGGGAGGCGGCCTGCGTGAGCTTCGCCGAGGCGCGTGCGTGCAACCCGAGCTTGTTGCTGACGGTGATGGAGCGCTTGATCATGCGTCGTTCGAGCACGAATGGGACATGCGGATGACGCCCTCGGTGCCGCCCGCGAGCGCCTTGTGCACCAGGGCCGCGAGCGGCTCCTCGCGGTAGTTGAGGACGCGGATCAGCATCGGCAGGTTCACGCCGGCGATTCCCTCGACCCGCCCGGGGCGCAGCAGTCGCGCGGCGACGTTCGAAGGCGTCGCCCCGTAGATGTCGGTGAGCACGAGGACGCCGTCGCCCTGGTCGAGGAAACGGATGAGGTCCTCGGCCACCGGCTGGATCGCCTCCGGATCGTCGTGCACCGTCACGCCGAGCTGGCGCAGGTAGAGCGGGCGCTTTCCCAGCACGTGGCTCGCCGAGTGGATGAGGGACTCCCCGAACGCGCCGTGGGAGACGAGGAGGATGCCGACCATGGGCGCCATCTTAAGGCACGGCGGGAGGCGGGCAGGCGCCGCGCGTCAAGCCGCGGCGGCGCGGGGGTGCGATAATCAAGGACGCCGTGCCGGAGCGGACGCCGGCAGGCGGCGCCGCTCGACGCGGTCCTCGAGCGGGCGCGGGGAAGCGCCGCCGCTCAACACTGTCGCGCCCATGAACGCCAAGACACCCCAACCGACCGAGATCACGCTGCACCAGAAGTCGAGCGTGCTCGACATCGCCTTCGACGACGGCAGCCGCTTCGAGCTTCCCTGCGAGTACCTGCGCGTCTTCTCGCCGTCGGCGGAGGTGCGCGGTCACGGCCCCGGGCAGGAGGTGCTGCAGTTCGGCAAGAAGGACGTGGGCATCCGCGAGATCGAGCCGGTCGGCGTCTACGCCGTGAAGCTCGCCTTCACCGACGGCCACGACACCGGCATCTATTCGTGGGAATACCTGCACGAGCTGGGCGCCAAGCGCGATGCGAACTGGAAGTCGTACCTCGCGCGCCTGGCCCAGGCCGGAAAGAGCCGCGAGCCGTGAGCGAGCCGAAGCGCAATCCCCCGGAGTCCCCGGGCGCTGCGGGAGGGAAGACCACGCATTTCGGCTACCGCGAGGTCGCCGAGGAAGAGAAGGCCGCTCGCGTGGGCGAGGTCTTCCGCTCGGTCGCGCCGAGCTACGACCTCATGAACGACCTGATGTCGCTCGGCCTGCACCGGCTCTGGAAGCGCTTCGCCCTCGAGCTGTCCGGCGTGCGCGAGGGATCGCGCGTGCTCGACGTGGCCTCGGGCAGCGGCGACCTCGCGCGCGCCTTCGCGCGCCGCGCGGGCCCCTCGGGCCGGGTCGTGATGACCGATATCAACGCCGCCATGCTTGCCGTGGGCCGCGACAAGCTCCTCGACGAGGGCATCGTGGCGCCGCTCGCGCGGTGCGACGCGGAGAAGCTGCCGTTTCGCGACGACGCGTTCGACTGCGTCTCGGTCGCCTTCGGGTTGCGCAACATGACGCACAAGGAGCTCGCGCTCGCCGAGATGGCGCGCGTCGCGCGGCCCGGCGGCCGCGTGATCGTGCTCGAGTTCTCGAAGCCGTGGAAGCCGCTCGCGAAGGCCTACGACGCGTATTCCTTCTCGGTGCTGCCGGCGCTCGGCAAGTACGTCGCGAAGGACGAGGCGGCCTACCGCTACCTCGCCGAGTCGATCCGCGTGCACCCCGGCCAGGAGGCGCTCAAGGCGATGATGGAAGGCGCGGGCCTCGCGCGGGTCGAGTACTTCAACCTCGCCGCGGGCGTCGTGGCCCTGCACCGCGGCTGGAAGGCCTGATGGCGCTGCTGCCCCATCCCGGCGAGCGCGCGGTGAACCACGTGCTGAGGAGCCGTCCGCTCGCGCTCGAGCGGCTGCGTCCGCATGCCGGGCGCACCGTCGCCTTCCGCGTGGGGCCGCTCGCCCTCGCGCTCACGGTGCAGACCACGGGCGAGGTGGCCGCCGCCGTTCCCGGCGCCGCCGAGGACCTGCGCGTGCGCATCTCGCCCTTCCTCGTGCCGCGGCTCGCCGCCGGCGAGGAGGCGGCGTTCCGCGAGATCGAGATGCAGGGCGATGCCGAGCTCGCGCAGGAAGTCTCGTTCCTCGCGCGGAACCTCTCCTGGGACTTCGAGGAGGACCTCTCGAAGGTCGTGGGCGACATCGCCGCGCACCGCATCGCCGGGGCGGCCCGCGGATTGTCCCGCTGGGGCCGCGACGCGACCCTGCGCACCGCGCAGGCAGCGGCCGAGTACTGGACCGAGGAGTCGCCGCTCATCGCCTCGCGCGTGAAGGTGCAATCGTTCGTGCGCGAGGTATCGGACCTGCGCGACGCGGTGGACCGGCTCGAGAAGCGCGTCGAGCGGCTGGGGAGCGCGCCGAAGCGCTAGCCTTCCGCGCCGCCCGCGAGGAACTAGTCCCCGCGGTGCATGGTCTGCGTGAAAAGCACACAACATGCGCGGAACCGCCTCAATGGCCGCCGAACCATCGCGAGGAATGCCATGAGGCCGCTCACCGCCGCGTTGCTCGCGCTGGTGCTCGCCGCCGGCTCCGCGTTCGGCGAGGAGGCGCACCCGGCCGCGTCCGCGCCGTCCTCCGCCGAGGCGAAGCCTGCCGCGCAAAAGCGTCCCGCCGCGACGCTCACCGTGACGTGGGATGCGCCGCAGCCGTTGCGCGGCCTCTACGAGAAATACCTTCCGCCGCCCAAGGCCGATCCCAACGAGGATCCGGTCGTCGCCGGCCGCGTCTGGGCGCGCGAGCTGCGCAAGCGCGTTCCCCAGATCGCGGCGGCCGAAGGATGGTTCTCGCCGAAGGTGGACATCCGCTTCGACGCGAGCCGGCGCGACCACGTGACGATCGCGGTGGATCCGGGCCCGCGCACGGCGGTGGGCAAGGTGGACATCGAGTTCGCGGGGGACCTCGCCGGCGCGGGCGCCGATCGCGAGAAGCGGCGCGAGGAGCTGCGCAAGTCCTGGAAGCTCGAGACCGGCGCGCCGTTCGTGAGCGCCGACTGGGAAGCGGCCAAGACGGCGATCCAGGAGCGTTTGGACGCGCGCGACTATGCGGCGGGCAAGATCGCGGAGAGCGAGGCGCGCGTGGACGCCGAGGCGAACCGCGCGGACCTGCGGGTCGTCCTCGACAGCGGCCCGCGCTTCACCTTCGGCGACGTCTACATCGACGGATTGCACCACTACCCGGAGGCGGTGATCCGCAGGCTCGTGGACCTCGAGAACGGCGAGCGCTACGTGCGCAGCCGGCTCGACGAGCTGCAGCACACGATCCAGGCCGGCCCGTGGTTCTCGAGCGTCGTGATCGACATCGACCGCGATGCCGCGCATCCGCAGGGAGCGCCCGTGCGCATGACGGTGGTGGAAAGGCCGCGCCGGGAAGTGGGCCTCGCGCTGGGCTATGGCACCGACGACGGGGCCCGCGTGGAGACCTCCTTCCGCGACCGCGACCTCTTCGACCGAGGCTTCGACCTGCAGAGCTCGATCCGCGCGGCGCAGCAGGACCAGCTGGGCTACGCCGACGTGTATCTCCCGCCCGGGCGCTTCGGCCGATGGCACGGCAAGCCCGTCACCTTCACCGACAGCTTCGGCGTGCTGGCCGAGCACAGCACGGTGCAGAAGAACGTGCGCAGCCGCTTCGCCGCCGCGGGCTACCGGCACTTCGACCTCGACGCGACCGAATACCGCGTGGGCCTCTCCTACCAGATCGAGCGCCAGTACCCCGAGGGCGCGGAGCCGCGCGTCACGCGGGCGCTCGCCCCGGTCGTGTTCGCGACCTGGCGCCACGTCGACAACCTGTACGATCCGCGCCGCGGCGTCGTGCTCAGCGTGCAGCTCGCCGGCGGCGCCAAGGACCTCGCCTCGGGGGAGGACTTCGTCAAGACCTACGGCGAGACCCAGTTCTGGTTCCCGCTCGGCAGCATGGACCAGCTCCTCGTGCGCGGCGAGATCGGCCGCACCTTCGCCGCGAGCCGCCTCGGGCTGCCGCAGGATTTCCTGTTCGTCGCGGGCGGCTCGCGCTCCAACCGCGGCTACGCCTACCAGGGCCTGGGCGTGCAGGAAGGCGATGCGGTGGTGGGCGGGCGCTACCTCGCCACCGGAAGCGTCGAGTACGTGCACTGGCTGAACCAGACGTGGGGCGCGGCGGCCTTCACCGACGTGGGCGACGCGAAGGACAGCTGGAAGGACCTCCGCGCCAATCCCAGCTACGGCGTCGGCGCGCGCTTCAAGACGCCGGCGGGACCGCTCGGCCTCGACCTCGCCTACGCGGCGGACCCGCACCGGTTGCGCCTCTCGTTTTCCGTGACGGTCGCATTCTGATGGGCGCCGCAGCTCCCGCCGCCCCGCCGCGGCGCCCGCGCGCCCTGTGGCCGCGCGTGCTCGCGATCGTGCTCGCCCTGATCGTGTTGCTCGTGCTCGCCGTCGTGGGGCTCGCCGGGTGGCTTCTCGGCACCCCGGGCGGCGCGCAGTTCCTGGCGACGAGGGCGGGTGCGATGCTCGGCAGCGGCGCGAGGATCGAGGGCGTCGAGGGGCGCATCGGCGGCCTCTTGCGCATCCGCTCGATCGAGATCGACCGGCCGGACCTGTACGTGCGCGTGGACGACCTCGAGATGGACACGCTGCCGCTCGCCGCGCTGCACGGCACGCTCGACGTGCGCAGGCTCACCGCGCGCAGGATCGAGGTGCGCACCGCTTCCTCGGGCGCTGCCGCGAAGGTGCCGGTGATCTTCAGGCCGCCGTATCCCGTGCTCCTCGAGGAGGGGCGCGTCGCGCGGCTTCGCTACGGCGCCATCACGCCCCTGGAGCAGGCGGCGAAGGACCCGGCGGCGAAGCGCGCCGCGCGCGAGGCGGCCCGTGCGCGCGATCTCGTGCTCACCGACATCGCGCTCGCCGGCTCGGGCGACTCGCGGCGCTGGACGATCCGCAGTGCCGCCGCGACCAGCGCCTACGGGACCGCGCACGCGAAGGGCACGATCGGGAACGCGAGTCCCTATCGCCTCGATCTCGACGCCGATGCCGCGGGGAGCCTCGAGCAGCGCGCCTATCGCGTCGCCGCGGCCGTGCGCGGAACGCTGGCGAAGCTCGAGGCGAGCGCGAACGGGGAGGTTTCCGGTGCCCGCGTGCGGGCGCGCGCCGCGCTCGAGCCTTTCGCGAAGCAGCCGGTGAGGTCGCTCGCGCTCGACGCAAGCGCGCTCGACCTGGCCTCGCTGCAGGCGGGCCTTCCGGCGACGCGCCTCGACGTGCACGCCGAGCTCGCGCCGCAGGGCGAAGGTTTCGCGGGGCCGGTGCGCATCGCGAACGCGGCGCCGGGACGATGGGACCAGCATGCGCTCCCGTTCACGCAGGCTTCCGGCCGCGTCGCGCTCGATCCGGCGGGAAGCGCCGGCGTCTCCGGCCTGCAGGTCGCGCTTTCGGGCGGCGGAACGGCGAGCGGAAGCGGATCGATCGCGAAGGGCGGCATGAAGGCCGACCTGCGCCTCGCCGCGGTCGATCTTTCCGCGCTGCACGGCAAGCTCCAGCCCACGAAGCTCACGGGCACGGTCTCCGTCTCGGGCGATCGTGCGGCGCAGCGCTTCCGGGTCGCGCTCGAGGATCCGCGATTCTCGCTGCGGGGAAGCGGCAGCTACCGGGCGAGCCGCCTCGAGATCGAGGGCGCGACGGTGCGCACCGGCGCCGGCGCCGTCACGGCGAAAGGCGACGTCGCCTTCGAGGGCGCGAAGGATTTCCATTTCGAGGGCCGTGCCGAGCACTTCAATCCCGCGGCGTTGGTGAAGACCGCCGCGGGCGACCTCAACTTCGCATTTACGGCGAAGGGCGCCATGGCGGGCGGGATCTCGGGCGAGGCGCGCGTGACCTTCTCGCCCAGCCGCTACGCGGGGCTCGCCACGACCGGGCACGTGTTCGTCTCCGGTGACGCGAAGCGGATCGCCTCGAGCGACGTGCGGCTCGCGCTCGGCGACGCGCGCATCGATGCGCATGGGAGCTTCGGGCGCCGCGGCGACGCGCTGGAGATCGCGCTCGACGCGCCGAACCTGGCGACGCTCGCGCATCCCTTCGGCGTGGCGGCCGCCGGAAGGCTCGACGCCCGGGCGCGGCTCACCGGCACCTTCGACGCGCCGGCCGGGCGCCTCTCCCTCACGGGCGCGAACCTCTCGCTTCCTGCCGGCGTCCGCGTCGTCGACGTGAAGCTCGACGCGCAGGCGGGCACGGACCCTTCGAGCCGCATCGAGGCGAGCCTCGTCGCGCACGGGATCGCGCTCGGCAAGGGAAGTCCGCCGCCCCCCTTCGCGCAGTCGATCGCGGCGACCCTCCGCGGAACGCGCGCCGAGCACACGTTGCGCCTCGACGCGCAGATGACGCGCGACTCGCGCGTGCAGGCGACGCTCGCGGGCGGCCTCGACCCGCGCTCGCCCCGCCTCGCGTGGAACGGCCGCGTGGAATCGCTCGCGCTCGGCGGCCCCGGTTCGTTCGCGCTCGTGCGGCCCGTGTCGCTCAGCGCCTCGGCGCGGCGCATCGAGCTGGGCGATGCCACCTTGCGCGGGGACTGGGGCGAGGCGCGCTTCCACGTCACGCGGTGGACGCCCACCACGCTCGACGTGGAGGGCAATACGCCGGGCGTGGAGATTCGCACGCTCGCGCGCTCGCTGCGGCTCGGCAACGCGCCGCGCTCGAACCTCGTGGTCGCCGGCAGCTGGAAGGTGCACGCGGCCGAGAGCATCGACGGCTCCGTGGAGCTGCATCGCCTTTCCGGCGACGTGCGCGTCGGCAATCCCGCCCTCGACCTGGGCCTCACCGAGCTCGCGCTTCGCGCCGACGTGGTGCGCGGACGCGCGAGCGCACGCCTCGACATCGCGGGCACCCGCATCGGGCGCGTGCACGGCGAAGGAACGGCGCTCCTCGCGCGGAGCGCGAAGGGCTGGGCGAGCGCGCCCGACGCGCCGATATCGGCGCGCATTTCCGCCGAAGTGCCCGACATCGCGGTGTTCGCCGCGTGGATGGGCCCCGACGCCGACGCGCACGGACGGCTCGCCGCGAACCTCACGGTATCCGGAAGCGGTTCCGCGCCGCGCATCGCGGGCGAGCTCCGCGCCTCGGACGTCGCGATGCGCGAGCCGCAGTTGGGCTTCGAGATCGCGCACGGCGAGATCGCGCTCAAGCTCGCCGGGCGCTCCATCGCGATCGAGCGCTTCACGGCGGAAGCGCCCTGGCACGCGCCGCAGGGCGCGCAGGAGAAGATCGCCGCCGCGAAGGATCATCCGCCCGGCACGCTCTCGGCGAGCGGATCGCTGGACCTCGATTCGCGGCAGGGCGCGATCCGCATCCACCTCGCCGCGCTTCCCGTCACGCAGACCCCGGGCCGCTTCGTCGCGCTCTCGGGGGACACCCGAATCGAGGCGACGAAGGAAGGCGTGCTCGCGACGGCGGAGCTGCGGGTGGACGCGGGCTGGATCGGCGCGCTGGAATCGACTCCGCCTTCGGTCTCCGACGACGTGGTGGTGGTGCGCGCGGCACACCCGCCGGAGAAGCCGCAGGCCGGGATCACGGGCGAGCCGATCCTGGTGGATGCGCGGTTCGATCTCGGCGACGCCCTCTACTTCCAGGGACGCGGCCTCGACACGCGGCTTGCGGGAAGCCTGCGCGTGACGGGCCCGCCTTCGGCGTTGCGCGCGATGGGCGCCGTACGCACCGAGGGTGGCACCTACAACGGCTACGGGCAGATCCTCACCATCGAGCGCGGCGTGCTGCAGTTCCGCGGTCCGATCGAGAACCCGCAGCTCAACGTGCGTGCGGTGCGCACGGGCCTGCCCGTGGTGGCGGGCGTCGAGGTGCTGGGCACCGTGGCCCATCCGCGCGTGCGCCTCGTCTCCACGCCCGACGTGCCGGAGCCCGAGAAGCTTTCGTGGCTGGTGCTCGGGCGCGGGCCTTCGAACCTCACCGCGGGCGACGCCTCGCTCCTCGTGCAGGCCGCCTCCTCGATGCTCGGCAAGACGCCGGGCGAGGACATCGGCAAGAAGCTCGGCTTCGACGAGGTGAAGGTGGGGCGGGCGAGCAGCAGCGTGCTCGGCGTGCTGCCCGAGAGCACGGTCGCAGGTCGCACCGGCACCGCCTCCGCGGCCGAATCGGTGACGGTGGGCCGCAGCCTCACGCGCGACCTGCACCTGTCGTACGAGCAGGAGCTGGGCGCCGCGGAAGGCACGCTCAAGCTGGCGTGGAACCTCACGAGGAAGTTCCAGCTCCTCGCGCGCACCGGCTACCTGCCCGGCCTGGACGCGGTCTACCGCTGGACCTTCCCCTGAGCGAAAAAGGGGTCAGATTACTTTTTTCGCCGGTTCGCCGCCGCTACGGGAAAAGTAATCTGACCCCTTTTTCGTCCTTTTTCGGGGATGCGCGTAGTCCGGTCGGCGGGGGCCGCGTTGTATTCGTAACGGCGCGGGGCTTCGCAAGCTCCTACGCGGCGGTAAAATCACGGCTACGTCCCGTCGTCGTTTTCCGCGATCCAGGAGTCCTGATGTACGAATGCCCGTGGTGCAGCCGCAAGAGCTTTTCTTTCTGGCAGAAGCAGTCGCTCGGCCCGAACCACACGCTGCGCTGCGGCGATTGCCGGCGCCACGTGAGCGTGCCGTGGGGACGCGCCCACCTTGCGGCGATCCCCCTCTTCCTCTGCGCCGTCGCGGGGCTGTGGTTCATCGGCGACGCGTTCAACTCGAAGCTGGTCGCGCTGGCCGGTGCCTTCGTCGGCGTGGTCGTCGGGATGGTCTTCACGATGCCGCTTTACCACGCGTTCGTCCCGCTGGTGAAGCCGGGAGCATCGCAGCGCAGGTAGTCGCGCCTTCGCGCCGCCGCTCTCAGGTGCGGAGCGCGCGAACGACGAGGCCCACCGCCACGCCCGCCGCGACGACCGCGAAGATGCGCTGGAGGTGCGCGGCATCCAGGCGATGCGCGCCGATGCGCCCGAGGACCATCCCGCCGGCCGCTCCCGCCGCGAAAGGCCCGGCCACCTGGAAGGCCGTCGCGGCCGCGCCGAGCGAGGCCACCAGCACCGAGCCCGCGGAAACGATCGCGATCACCGCGAGGGACGTCGCCACGATGCCCGGCATGGCGATGTCGGTGAACCGCCGCAGTGCCGGCACGATCAGGAATCCGCCACCGACGCCGAGGAGCCCGGTGAGGAATCCCGACGCCGCGCCGATCGCGGCGAGCGCGCCGGTGGTCCGGGCGGTCCAGCGCAGGCGGCCCGTCGCCGGATCGATGCGCGCCGGCGGCGGCGCGCCGTGCCCGCGGGTCGAGGCCGCATGGCGGAACATGCGTCCCGCGACCACGAGCATCGCGGCGGCGAAGGCGAGGAGCAGCAGCTTTTCCGGCGCCGCCGCCGCGACTCGCAGCCCGGCGGGCGCGAGCAGCATGCCGACGCTCGCCATGAAGGCGGCCGCGCGATAGCGCACCAGACCGCGCCGCAATCCTTCGACCGCACCCAGCGCGGCCGCCGTCGCCACGGCGATCAGCGCGATGGGCGCGGCTCGCGAAACCGGCCATCCGAGGCCGAACACCAGCGCCGGGACGGCGAGGATGCCGCCGCCTGCGCCGGTGAGGCCGAGGACCGCGCCGACGAGAATGCCGAGGAAAGCCTGGATCATCCCCGAATCTTAGATCGATCGCCCGGAGCGAACGATGCGCGACGCCTCGAAGTTGTCATCGGGCTGAAGCGCGGGACGCCGCCGCTCGCCGGCGAGCGCGCTCCGCGGCCGATCTTGCCAATCGGCCCTTCGTCCAGCACTATCGGGGTCAAAACGAAGGGAACGAAGAAGGAGAATTCCACGTGCCGAAGATCCTTCTCGTCGAGGACAACGAGATGAACTACGACATGTTGTCCCGGCGACTTGCCCGCAAGGGTTTCGAGGTGGTGATCGCCACCGATGGAGAGCAGGGCGTCGAGATGTCGCGCACCGTGGCGCCCGACCTGATCCTCATGGACATGAGCCTGCCCAAGATCGACGGGTGGGAGGCGACGCGCCTCATCCGCGCGGACCCGCAGACCGCGAAGGTGCTCATCATCGCGCTCACCGCGCACGCGATGGCGAGCGACAAGGACAAGGCGATGGCGGCCGGCTGCGACGATTTCGATACCAAGCCGATCGACATCGAGCGCCTGCTCGGCAAGATCTCCGCGCTCCTCGCGCGCGGCGCGGGGGCGTGATGGGCCAGCCCAGCGAGCTCGACGAGCTGCGCCACGAGCTGCGCACGCCGTTGAACCACATCATCGGCTACGCCGAGATGATGCTCGAGGATGTCCAGGCGCAGGCGCGCGAACCGCTCGTCGCGCCGCTCAAGGACCTCGTCCGCGAAGCGCGTGTACTCCTCGAGCGCATCAAGGAGCTCGGCGGCGCCGCCGACGTCGAGGCCACGCGCTCCCGGATCCGCGAGCTGATGCCCCAGCTCACCGCGCCCCTCGCCTCCGTGGCCGCCTCGATCGCCACTCTCGGCGCGATGCTCGACCGCGACGGCGACGCCGAGCTGCGCAAGGACATGGACCGCATGTCCCAGGCCGCCGAGCGCCTGCGCGCGCTGCTGCGGCCCGAGACCGCCGCGGCGCCGGCGGCCGAGCCCGCGCGCGCCGCCTCCACCGCGCCGCTCGACAAGTCGGGCGCCGCGATCCTCGTGGTGGACGACAACGAGAACAACCGCGAGGTGCTCACGCGGCGCCTGAACCGCGAGGGCTACAAGCAGGTGGTGCAGGCGAGCGACGGCCGCGAGGCGCTGGAGCTGCTCGAGCGCCAGCCCTTCGACCTCGTGCTCCTCGACATCATGATGCCCAACGTCGACGGCTACCAGGTGCTCGAGACGATGAAGCGCGACCAGCGCCTGCGGCACATCCCGGTGATCATGATCTCCGCCCTGGACGAGATGAAGAGCGTGATCCGCTGCGTCGAGCAGGGCGCCGAGGACTACCTCTCCAAGCCCTTCGATCCGACGCTGCTGCGCGCGCGCGTCGGCGCGAGCCTCGAGAAGAAGCGCCTGCGCGACGAGGTGATCGAGTGGAACCGCACGCTCGAGGCGCGCGTGCAGGAGCAGGTCTCGCAGCTCGACCGGCTGGGCAAGCTCAAGGGCTTCTTCTCGCCGCAGGTGGCCGAGTCGATCCTCGGCACGGGCGAGAGCGCGCTCAAGACCCACCGGCGCGAGGTGGTGGTGGTGTTCCTCGACCTGCGCGGCTTCACCGCCTTCACCGACACCTCGGAGCCCGAGGAGGTGATGGGCGTGCTCGCCGAGTACCACGCGGTGATGGGCAGGCTCGTGATGGCGCACGACGCGACGCTCGACGCCTTCCTCGGCGACGGGTTGATGATCGTCTTCAACGACCCGCTGCCGGTCGACGATCCCGCGGGGCGCGCGGTGCGCATGGCGCTCGAGATGCAGCGCGATTTCGTCCCGCTGCACGACGAGTGGCAACGGCGCGGCCACAACCTCGGGCTCGGCATCGGCATCGCCATCGGCTACGCGACGCTCGGCGTGGTCGGCTTCGAGGGGCGCTGGGCCTATACCTGCATCGGCGGCGTGGCGAACCTCTCGGCGCGCCTGTGCGGCGAGGCGAAGGCCGGGCAGGTCCTGGTGAACGAGAAGACGCTCAAGCGCATCGGCGGGGAGCCGCAGTCCGAGGTCGTGGGCGAGATGACCCTCAAGGGCATCTCGCAGCCGCAGTCCGTCTACAACGTCACGGGATTGAAGAAGGGATAGCGAATGGCGCAGGGAGGTGACGACATGGCCGAGATCGAGAAGGAGCAATGGGCCGCGTTGCAGCTGATCGAGGCGATCCCGTTGCCGATCTTCTTCAAGGACACCGAGGGGCGCTACATCGGCGTGAACCGCGCCTGGGAGCGTTTCTTCGGCCGCACGCGCGAGGAGTTCATCGGCAAGACCGTGTTCGAGCTCTACCCCGACAACCGGGCGGTGGCCGAGCGCATGCACGCGAAGGACCAGGAGCTCTGGAACGGTGCCGACTCGCAGGTCTACGACGCCGTGGTGACGGCCGCGGACGGGCGCCGGCGCGAGACGACCTACTACAAGGCCACGTTCCGGCGCGCCGACGGCCGCGTGGGCGGCCTCATCGGCACGATCATCGACGACACCGAGGTGAAGCTCGCCGCGCGCCATCGCGAAATGGAGCATGCGGTGACGCGTGTGCTCTCCGAGGCGCAGACCGGCTCCGAGGCGCTCGCCCGGGTGCTCGAGACGATCTGCACCAGCCTCGGGTGGGCCTGCGGCGCGAACTGGCGCTGGGACGAGCCGGCGCAGGTCCTGCGCTGCCACGAGACGTGGCACATCGACAACCCGGAGGTCGCCGACTACCTGAGCGCGACCGCGAAGACTTTGCAGGAGGCGCCGGCGCCGAACGCCGACGCGGCTCCCCAGCCGGCCGTCGGCTTCGTGCGCCGCGCCTGGACGACGGCGAAGCCCGTCGCCTTCCGCGACATCCGCGAGGAGCGCACGTTCCGCAGGAGCGCGCAGGCGGCGAAGGCGGGCCTGCACGCGGCGTTCGCCTTCCCGGTCATGGCAGGCAGCCAGCCGATCGGCGTGATGGAGTTCTACAGCCGCGACACCGGCGAGCCCGACGAGGAGCAGCTGCGCATCATGGACGCGATCGGGCGCCAGGTGGGCCAGTACCTGCGCCGCAGCGACAGCGAGGCGCGCAGCCTCGAGCTCGAGACCGCGAGCAGCAACAAGTCGCAGTTCCTCGCCAACATGAGCCACGAGCTGCGCACGCCGTTGAACGCCATCATCGGTTACAGCGAGCTGCTGATGGAGGACGTGCCGGACGAGGCGGCGCAGGCGGACCTGCGCAAGATCCATTCGTCGGGCAAGCACCTGCTCGAGCTCATCAACGACGTCCTCGACCTCTCCAAGATCGAGGCCGGGAAGATGGAGCTGCATCCGGAGGATTTCGAGGTCGAGCCGCTCGTGCACGAGGTGGCGGAGACCGTGCGTCCCACGGCCGGGAAGAACGGCAACCGCGTCGTCGTCTCCTGCGGCCACGACCTCGGCACCGTGCACGCGGACCCCACGCGGGTGCGCCAGGCGCTGCTCAACCTCGCGAGCAACGCGGTCAAGTTCACCAAGGACGGAACCATCACGATCACGGCGTCGCGCTATTGCATCCCCGGGCACGAGACGATCATGCTCGAGGTGAAGGACAGCGGCATCGGCATGACGGTGGAGCAGGTCGGCAAGCTCTTCCGCGATTTCCAGCAGGCCGACGCGTCCACCACGCGCAAGTACGGCGGCACGGGGCTGGGACTCGCGATCAGCCGCCGCATCTGCCGCATGATGCACGGCGACATCGTGGTCCAGAGCACGCCGGGCGCCGGATCCACGTTCACCATCCAGCTCCCCGCGGGGCCCTCCTCGACGGTGGAGCCCGCCGCGCAGAAGCCGGCCGCCGTGCCCGCGGCGCGCGGGCCGCGGGCGCCCGAGGACGCGCCGCTGGTCCTCGTGGTCGACGACGACGCGTCGGTGCGCGAGTTCATGCAGCGCTTCCTCGAGCGCGACGGCTACCGCGTGATCACCGCCCCCGACGGCATCCAGGCGCTCGCGCTCGCCCGCGAGCACCATCCGACCGCGATCACGCTCGACGTCATGATGCCGCAGGTCGACGGCTGGACCGTGCTCGCCGCGATCAAGGGCGATCCGGCGCTCGCCGACATCCCGGTGGTCCTCGTCACCATCGTGGACGAGAAGCAGCGCGGCTACTCGCTGGGCGCCACGGACTACATGGTGAAGCCCATCGACCGCACGCGGCTCTCGGGGCTGCTGCGCTCGATCTCGGGGCGTGGCGGCGGCCGGCTCCTCGTGGTGGACGACGACGAGGGCTCGCGCTCGCTCGTGCGCCAGGCGATCCAACGCGAGGGCTGGACGGTGGTGGAGGCGGCGAACGGCGTGAAGGCGCTCGAGTCGGTGCGCGCCGAGCGTCCCGACGCGATCATCCTCGACCTGATGATGCCCGAGATGAACGGCTTCGACTTCCTCGCGCAGCTGCGCGAGAACCCGGAGTGGCGCGAGATCCCGGTCGTCGTGGTGAGCTCGATGGACCTCAGCGCCGCCGATCGCGCGCGCCTGAACGGCCACGTCGAGGCCGTGGTGCGCAAGAGCGGGCAGGACCGCGAGCACCTCATGCAGGAGGTGCGGCAGGTTCTCGCGGCCTCCGTGCGCGCGCAGGCGCGGGCCGCGGGCGACGCGGACACGGCGCAGACGGCCTCGACGCCGGCCTGAGTCGCGGCGCCCGGCCGCGCTCCGGATCCGCGGGGCCTCAGCGGCCGACGGTCTCCCAGCCCGAGAGGGCGAGCGCCATCGCGCCCGCCGCCGGCGGGTAGAGCCGCGCGCATTCGTGGCGCGTCGCCGCCTCGCGCAGCGCGTCCGTGTTGGCTGCGAAGGGCGCGGCGGGCGCTTCGCCGCACCATTGCGCCGCGAGCCGGCCCGTGAGCGTTTCCACCTGCGCGCCGCGCTCGCGCGGGTCGACGGGGGAAGGCCCCGCGAGCGCAAGCAGCCGCTCGAGTCCTTCCTCCTCCCCGGCGCCGGGGCGATGCCCGTCGGCGAGATGCCAGGCGATGCGCTGCAGCGACCCATGCGCATGGAAGCGTCCCGCGAGGCGTTCGTTCCAGGCGCTCGCGCCGAAGCGCAGGTTGATCGACATGCCGGTGTCCGGGTACTCGAGGTAGTGCCAGAGGGCCGCCGGCATGAACAACGCGTCGCCGGGGCCGATCGCCGCGGTCCACGCCTCGATCAGGTCGAGGAAGGCGGCGCGGCGCTCGCCGCCGAGGCGGTCGAGGAAGACGCCGGAGAAGTTGCCGACCGGCAGCAGCCGGTCCGAGGCTTCCGGCGAAGCCATGATCGCGTGCTTGTGGCCGAACACCTGCACCAGCAGCACGCTGCGGAAGTCGCCGTCGTAGTGCAGGTGCGCGTGGTGCCCGCGCCCGCCGACGAAGGAGAACGACACCGGGCGCTCCGCGTCGTCGGCGAGCGCGCGCGCGCCGGGGCCCATGCGTTCGTGGAGCGCGGCCGGAGTCGGGAACTCGGTGCACATCCACGGCGTGCGCGGCTCGGCTTCGAGCAGGTCGAGATATTCGCCGAGCGAGCTCGCCCGCAGCGGCCGGCGGTCGGCGGCGGCGCCGTGGCGCAGCGACCACGCGACGAACTCTTCGCGCAGCTCGAGCGGGAGCTCGCCCAGCATCGCGCGCGCCGAGGCCGCGGTCGAGGCGTGCGCGAGCGCCGCGCCGTCGAGGAAGCCCTCGATCACCACGGGCTCCCGCGCCGCGGCGAGGCCGCGGATGGCAGCGGAGCCGATCGCCGCGACGCGCCGGGCTTCGCGCGCTTTCATGCCGCCGTGGCCTGCGCGGGCTTGATGAGCTCCTTGATGCTCACGCGCAGCTCCTCGACCTTGTTCATGTAGGCCGCCATTGTGCTGCGCACGAACCGAACCATGGCCGGATGCACGAACGGCACGACCCACAGCGCGTTCGGCAGCGTGGGATCCGCCGACTGCCGGCGCACCGCCTCGACATAGAGCGGCAGGATGCGCGCCGTGCGCTGCAGCGTGGGGTGCATGTAGCTGTTGCTGTAGATGAGCGTCGAGGAATCGAAGCGCTGCGTGAGCACCCAGCCCACGAGCGCTCCCCGGCGGCGCATCGCCACGCTGTTGAACGCGAGGTCGTGGTATTGCCAGGGGCGCAGCGAGTCCGGGATCCACGGATCCGAGAGTTGGCTCGCGCGCAGCTCGTCGATCTCGGCGGCGCTCACCTCGCCCCACGGCACGATCCGCGCGTCGTGCGCGACGGGATAGTCGCGCAGCCAGGGCGAGTCCAGCATGCGCCGGTCGCAGCGGCAGATGAGGCGTTCCGGCTGCGGCTCGGGCCATCCGAGGCGCGCGAGCAGGCGCGGCGGCGCCTCGGAGGTCGCGCGCCCGGTCTGGTAGCTCACCTCCAGCCGCGCGACGCCCTCGCGCCGCAGCTCTTCCTCGAGCGCGGCGAGCAGGCGCGTCGCGATCCCGCGGCGGCGCGAGCGCTCGCGCACGAAGAGCGAGGCGAGGCGCGTGAAGTTCTTGTGCGGCAGGCGCAGCGCGAGCGCGAGGCCGGCGGCCTCGCCGTCTTCCATGGCGCCCACCGCGGTCACGTCGCCGTTGCCCGCGCTGAACAGCAGCGGCTGCAGGCTCGCGTACGTGAGGCCATGGAACGGCAGCGAGTCGAGCGCGTTGAGTCTCGTCACCTGGATCATGGGGGTGTGCGTCACCAGTAGGCGTACCAGCGCCCGCCCGCGCGCACGCAGTGGCCCTGCAGGGTGATGCGGCGCTCGTCGGAGCGGATGTCGCGCCCCGGAGCGGCCTGGTGCATCACGTTGCCGGAGTGGAGCACCATCGAGCCGACCCGGTACGGATGGTAGGTCATCGCCGATTCGCGCACGCGCCGGGCGAACGCGGCGTCGTCGAGCCCGCGCGCCTCCTCGCGATGCAGTGCGAACACGTTGAGCCCGCCGCCATGGCGCGGCAGCGCGAGCGCAAGCGTGAAGGAAGCCACCTCGCGGAAGTCCGGCTCGCCGCACCCGGCCCAGTCGATCAGCTCGTACTGGCTGTCGCAATGGATCGAGGCGATCGGCTGCTCGAAGATCTTGTGCGCGAGGTAGATGTGGAATCCCGGCAGGGCGGCATTCGGCTGCCAGGCGACGGGCGCGGCGAGCGCGGACCCGAGGGTCGCGCGCACACGCTCGAGCAGCCAATCGAAGTGCGTGGCAAGGAGCACGTTTTCGCGCAGCGCCTGCGCCTTGTAGGCGTCGCGCGAGGCCGCGGCATCGATGTAGCTTGCCGCCCCGAGCGTGAAGAAGGGAAATGCGGGATTGCGCCGCGTCCACCGGGATCGCAGCGCATCCACCGTCTCCAGGGCGCGCGCGCATTCGGGGGCGTCGAGCACGTCGAGCTGCGCCATGTCCTCGCTCGGGCTCCAGCACCTGCGTTCGGCGCGGGCGCTCATGCCGCCTCCCCACCGCCGCCCACGATGCCCAGGGAGAGCGGATTCGATGCGCCCGGGATCGCGGCCGCGACCAGCGCGAGGGCCACGCCCGCGGCGCCGTCGAGCAGCCCGGGCGTCCAGGGACGATCGTTGAGCTCCTGGAAGCGCAGGAACCCGGCCTCCCGGTGGAAATCCGCGAGCTTGCAGCCGGCGGCGAGCGCCTCGCGGCGCAGCTCGGGACGATCGAGGCGCGCGGCCGCCTCCGCGAGGAAGAGCATGCGTCCCGCTTCGCCGCAGCAGGCGTGATGACGGTCGATGCCCATCCGCTCGCGCGTGTTGTCGATCGCCTGCTCGATCTCGGCGTCGCACGCCTCCACGTCGTGCGCGATCAGCCGCGCGAGGCCGGCGCCGGCGGGGCCGGCGCACCATCCCGACATGAAGCGCGTCGTTCCTTCGCGCCGCAGATCGGGCCAGTCGCGCGCGCCGGCGTCGAAGCGCTCGCGCTCGAAGGCGAGCGCGCGATGCGCGATCGCGAGTGCGTGCGCATCGCCCGTGGCGGCGTGCACCCTCGCGCAGGCCGCTGCGATGCCGGCTGCGCCATGGGCCATGCCGAGGAGCGGCCGCTCGAAGCCCGGCACGCGGAATCCGCCCTGCTGAACCTCGGCCCGCGCGATCGCTTCGATGCAAGCGCGAGCGCGCTCGGCAAGCCTGGCATCGGGGCGCAGCGTGCCGAGATGGACGAGCGCCGCGGCGGTTCCCGCGATGCCGGCCAGCCAATCGGGGTTCTCGTCCGCGGCCAGGCGCGCCGCGTCGAGCTGCAGCGCACGCTCCAGGGCGGCGTCGAAGAGCGCCTCGTCCTCGAGCAGCCGAGCGCATTCGGCCTGTGCATATACTGGAAAGGCGGCGCCGGTGTATGCGGATGCGGGCAATCGGTGCCACCATCCGGCGTCCGCGATGGCGCGGCAGGTTCTGTCGCAGAGCGCGAGGGCCGACCGGGCAAGCTCCGCGTAGCGGGCGTCGCCGAACGCGTGGAAGAGGTTCGCGAAGAGCAGCGCGGTTCCCGCCGCGCCCGCGGCGGTCCACGGGAACGCGACGATGGGCGCCATTTGCGTCGCATTGCCCGCCACCCGCGTGAGCCCGAGCCAAGCCGCGCCGTCCGGCAGCCGCAGCGTGAGGTCGGCGAGCGCATCGCCGATGCGGCGCGCGAAAGCGAGCGCTTCGCGCTCCGGGCCATCGTCGCGATCCTCGGGCGCAGGCGGCGGCGCTTCGGGAAGCGCCCAGCCCGAGAGGACGTTCCAGTCGAGCGCCGCCACCGGCTGCGCGAGGCGCGCCGCCTCGTCGCGGCTCACCAGCGCGGCGAGGAGCGACGAACGCAGCACCTCCGACTGGTACTGCAGGTCTTCAGCGCCTGCGCCCGCGAGCCGGGCGTGCGCCTGTTCGAGCGGCGTTTCCGGGACGACCGGTCCGAGGCGCCGGCCGCTGGGGGCGAGGAGCATGCGCGATCGCGCTTCCGAGCGCCAGAGCGGCACGTCCTGCTCGAGGCAGCACTTCAGATCCTCGGCAAGCACCTCGGCCTCGGGAAGCTCGTACTGCGGGGCTTCGCCCGAGAGCATCTCCATGGCGATGGCATACGCACGCCCGGAGGCAAGGTGCGCCGGCGCGAGGCTCCAGAAGAGAAGCGATGCGTACTCGGAGGTGTCGCGCAGGATCACGCGAGTGGGGCACGCGGCGAACGCGGCCACGCAACCATCGGCCGCGGCCAGCGCCGCGCGTTGCGACACGACCGCTCCGTACGCCGCGCGGAAACCGCGCACGACGTCCTCGACGCCGGCGGCATCGAGCGCGACCCGCTCGCCCGCCAGCCGCGGCAGGTTGTTGCGGTACTCGTAGCGGCGCGCGCGCCAGGCCAGCCGCGGCGCATCGGCGCTGCCCTGCCACTCGGGCACCTTCTGCGGCCAGAGGCGCTCGCCGCAGCCGGCGATGCCGCTCGCGGCGAAGAGCGCGCGGTCGTCCTGCCCGATGCGCCAGTAGGTTCCCATGCTGGTCGCCAGCACGCTCGCCATGCCGGCCGCGGCGAGGTGGCGCGGCAGTCCGCGCGCCTCGGGTTCCACGAGGTGCCGCGCCGCCGACATGAGCCCTTCGAGGTCGATGGGCACCGGCCACTCGCCGCACGCGATGAAGTTCTCGTAGTGGAAATCCATGCCGCAGAGGAAATACGCGAGCGCGGCGATGCAGCCCTGCCGCTCGCGATAGCGCACGACGCCGGCCGCGTCGACGCAATCGCTCTCGCGGATGCGCTCCGACCAGCCGTGCTCGCCGCGCGCGAGCGTGCGTGGCAGGTGAAGCCGCGGCGCGCCGGCGCCTGCGGCCGCCTCGGCGAAGCGCGCGAAGGCGAGGTCGATGTCGTGGGAGCGCGGCTTGTACACGAGCTCGAGGCCCGACGAGAAGCGCACGAACGCGGCGCTGCGCCCCCCGCGGTGGGCGTCGGAGCGCCACGCGACGATCGAGGCCACGGTCCCCGGATCCTCGCCTTCGTTGAAGATGCGCGCGATCTCGTCCGCGTCGGCACGTGCGTGCGCGAGCATCTCGGAGAAGGCCTGCGCGCTCGCGAGCGTGGATTGCGCGAGCAGGCGAGCGAGGGCCGGATGGCGCGCGAGCCAATCGATGATCTCGCCCGGCGCCGGCGCATCGCCGCGGCCGCGCCGCGCGATTTCCGCGGCGAGCGTCCGGCTCGCGAGATGCGACAGGCGCACCAGCACCGCGCGCGCGACGCTCGCGGCGGCCGCCGGCGTGGGCGCGTCGTGCGCCGCGTGCGGGAGCCGGGCGAGGGCGAGGCCCACGAACGGGTAGAGCCAGCCCGGGAAGACGGGAATGCGGGCCTCGTCCAGGTCGTAGGCCGCGCGCTCCTCGGCCGTCCAGGCATCCAGCCCTTGCGGCGCGGGGGGCCATCGCCGCGGATCGTCGAGTGCCAGCAGCGCGAGCGCCCACGGTGGAAGCGGCGCGCCCTGGCGCACGGCGCGCGGCGAGAGCCAACGCAGGGCCGCTGCGCGGTCCAATCCCCGCGCCGCCAGGCGGCGCTCGAAGGCCTCCGGCCCGCCGTGGCGCGCGACCGTCCGCTCCCAGCGCTCGAGAAGGCGGTGCGCCTCGGCGTCCGGCGCCGACGGGGCTGTCCCCGCCGCTTCCCAGTCGTGCGGCGTGAAAGCGGCCTCGATGCAGTCGAGAAGGCGCGGGCGCTCCGCGATCACGTCCATGCGCGCTCCGCCTGCGGGATGCCCGACAACGAGAGCCGAACCCGGTTCCACTCGATCTGGGAGAGCGCTTCGAGGTGCACGCGCAGCGTGCCCTCGGCTTCCCACGAGAAATGTCCCGGCGAAAGGCGAAGCGGATCGATCGCATGCCGAACGGCCGCCGCTCGCGCCTCGCGCCCTTCGGACAGCTCGATCAGCGCGTCGCCGCCCTCGCGTTCGCGCTTGCCCAGGCTTGCCGCCGCCGCCACGAAGCATCGCAGCGACCGGGCGCTCGGCGCCCAGCTGCCGAGCGCGAGCGGCAGCGCGAGCCACGAGCGGCCCTCGCGCACGACCAGGCCGTCGCGCTCGAGCGCCTCGAGCGCCGCGAGCCGCGGCCCGGCCGACGGCCCTTCGCCGGTGAGCACGTGCTGCGCGGCGATGTCCGCGCAGGCGAGGAGCAGCTCGCGCTTCGTTCCACTGAACGCGTGGAGCGTGCGCGCGGCGCACGGACGCAGGTCCCACACCAGCAGCACGCCATCGAGGTCGCTCGCGAAGAGGCATGCCCCGGCCGCGTGCTCGGCGCTCCAGCGCTCGATGGCCTCCTCCAGCGGGCGCGCCGCGGCATCCACGTCGTAGGGCCGCGCATAGCCGTAGTCGAAGTAATACGCCAGGCGGCGCACGGACTCCTCGGCGAACGGGTAGATGAGCCCGTAGGCCGCGCTGGGCCGCACGTCGGCGAAGCCGCGCTCGGCGGACTGCTCGAAGTTGGGGCTGAAGCGGTCGAGCCGGATCGGCGAGCCGCCCACCGGAGGCGGCAGGTGGGAAAGGCGGGCGGCGAGGCGCGCGGACGCCGCGAGACCCTCGGGTTTCTCGCCCGGGAAACCCCACAGGACGTTCCAGCGCGGATCCACGCCCTCCTCGGCGCAGAGCTTGAGCAACTGCACGTTGTGCAGCGCCTTCACGCCCTTGCCCATGAGCGCGAGCGTCTCGCTGTCGAGGCTCTCGATGCCGGGTTGGATGGTCGTGATGCCCGCCGCACGCAGCTTGCGCACGTGCGTACGGCGCAGGTTGGCCTTCACCTCGTAGAAGAGCTCGAGGCCGAGCCCGCGCTCCGCGAGCATCGGCACGAAGTCGTCGAAGTAGCGGTTGTCGATGATGTTGTCGACGACGGCGACCGGGGAGCCGGGATGGCGCCGCGCGAGGCGCTCGAGCTCGTCCAGCGCCCGGGCGGCGCTCTTGGAGCGGAAGCGCATCGTCTGGCCGTTCAGGCCGCAGAACGTGCAGTGGGAGACCTCGCCCCACCAGCATCCCCGCGAGCTCTCGAAGAGGATGTGCGGCACGTGCCTGCGGTCCAGGCGCGGCATCACCTCGGCGTACTGGCGGAAGTAGTCGCCGTAGTCGGGATCGGGCAGCGCATCCAGGTCCTCCACCGGGACGGAGCGCATGGGCGCGAATCCCGTGCGGGCCGCGCGGCGCGTGAGGACGCCCGGGATGCCTTCCACCGAGCGGCCCGCCAGCACGCGCTCGACCAGCTCGGGAAACGCGACGTCTCCCTCGCCCGAAACGATCGCATCGAGCGCGTCGAACTCGCGCAGGACCTGCGCGCCCATCGAGCCCTCGACGTTCGCGCCGCCCGCTACGAGGAAGGCGCCGGGCAGCAGCGCGCGGACGCGGCGCGCGAGGGCCATCGAGGCGAGCTGCTGCTGGAAGACGGTCGTGATTCCCACGATGCGGGGTGCGCGCTCCACGATGCGGCGCGCGCACTCGTCCACGAAGAGCGATGCGTGCGCGCGCGCTTTGGCGAGCTCGCGCTCGAACGCGGCACGCGCGTCCGCCTCGCCGGCGAATTCGAGCGCCATCGCCTGGTCGCGCGCGCGCCCGCGCCGGGCCGTGATCTCCTCGACGTAGCGGCGGTCCCGTTCGGCGTCCGGCCCGAACGCTGCCTCGCGAAACACCCATTCGCCCGCGAGATCGGTCACCGGAAACGATTCCGAAAAACGCAGGTAGGTCAGCACGCCGGTCGCAGCGGCGAAATCGAAGGTGAAATAGAGGGATTCGCAGCCGATGCCGCGGCGCTTCACCGCCGCTTGCAGCAGGCCCAGCCCGATCGACGGCTTGAATAGCGGCGCGAACGGCATGCTCGCGAGAAGCACCTGCGTCATCGCGAGCTCCGGTTCAGCGCGAAGGCGAGGGCCGCCTGCTCCCCCCGGGCCTTGGTTTCAACACGGGCCGAGGCTGCTGTTCCCGATCCCGACCGTAACCGCCGGGCCGAGGGCGGAACCCGGTGCCACGGGGTCGCTGCCGGGAAGGCCGCCGAGGAATCCGAGCCCCGGATTCGCGCCGCCGGCGAACACCATGCCGCCGCTGCCCAATGCACCGCCGCAGATCGGAGCCGCCGGTCCCTTGAAAAATGCGCCGCCCGCAATCCCCTCGAGGTCGGCATCGCTGAGCTCTTCCGCGGCCGGGTTCACCGGGAGGACGAGGTTCCTCACCCCAGGCGTGTCCTCGTGGACGCGCACCTGGATTGTCGCGGGTGGCTCGACGCCCACGGCATCGGCGACCGCCTGCCTGGGGTCGGCCAGCAATTTCGCCTTGAACGACGCGTCGCTCCAGGCCTTCTTGATCAGCTTTCCCACCACTGCGTTCGCGGCCTCGGGATCGAAACCCGGCACCATGTCGGCCTGGTTCGGCAGCACGAAGTTCATCTCCTGCGGCGTGTTCTCCCACATGCGCACGTCCCGCCCTGCCGGGACGCCAATGCCCAGCTCGGCGAGAACCGCCTTTGGATTGGCGAGCAGCTTCTTCTTGAATTCGGGATCGCTCCAGATCCTCTGAAGCACTTCGTGCGAGGTGGCCATGGCTCGATCTCCTTCGACATTTCCAAGAGCGGAACAGAAAGAAGCGCGGGCCGTGCAGGCCCGCGCTTTCCGGCTTCCTGTCGGCAACGACTGCCGCGTCAGCTCAGCACTTGCTGTTGTTGCTCGCGATGGCTCCGCCGACGACCGAGCCGCCAGCCGCAGCCGCGGCAATGCCACCGGTCACGCCGGCGCCCACCACGGTGAACGCGAGCCCCGCGGCGATGCCGCCGGTAACGGCCGCCGCGCCGCCACAGCCGGTAGAGGTCTGCACGCCCTTCGACATCCCGCCGCCCGCGATCGCCTCGAGGTCGGTGTCGCTCAGGTCCTCGGTAGCGGGATTCACCGGCAGGATGAGGTTCTTCAGCTTCGCCGTGTCCTCATGCACGCGCACCTTGAGGGTGGCGGGCAGCTCGATGCCGGCGGCATCCGCCACTGCGGCCTTCGGATCCGACATCAGCTTCGACTTGAACGACGGATCCTTCCACGCCTTCTTGATCACCTTGCCGACGACGGCGTTGGTGGTCTCGGGATCGTAGTTGGCCGGCATCTCGGCCTTGTTGGGGAGCACGAAGTTCATCTCGTGCGGCGTGTTCTCCCAGATCTGCACGTCCTGGCCGGCGGGAACGTTCATGCCCAGCTCGGCAAGCACCGGCTTGGGATTGGCGAAAAGCTTCTTCTTGAATTGGGGATCGCTCCAGATTTTTTGCAGCGCTTCCTGCACGGTTGCCATAGCACGGACTCCCTCGAAGATTTGCAGCGATAGGAAATGGAAGGGGTGCGCCGATCGATACGGTCGGCAATTTCCCGTTCGCAGCTTCACTTGGGGGCGTGACAAGCGAGTGACAGCGTGCTTGCGGGTTTCGCCGGACTGCTACTACACTCCAGCGGTCGCTACGATAGCTCTCAACCCCCCGCCGTGGCAACCAAAAAAAAAGGCGGCGGGCAGTTTCAACCATTCGCCCCCCGGACCCCCGCCAGCCTGGCGGTTGCGAGCCGCGCATTGTCTTCGCGCGGGGGGTTTCCGTTTTCCCAATCCGGATGCGCCGTTGGGCGCGAGTGTCGAAGAGGAGTGGAAGAATGCGCAAAGTTCTGTTCATCCTGGGACAGCTATCGGACGCCGACTCCGAATGGCTCGCGAAAGCCGGCCAGCTCGTGCGCATCCCGGAGGGGCGCCAGCTGATCGGCGAGGGCGAGCCGGTGAGCAGCATGTACCTGCTGGTCGACGGCACGCTGCGCGTGCACATGAAGAAGCTCGGCGAGATCGCGCAGCTCGAGGCGGGCGAGATCGTGGGCGAGCTCTCGCTGGTGGACTCGCGGCCGGCCTCGGCCTCCGTCACCGCGATGCGTCCCTCGGCGGTGCTCAAGGTCGACAAGGCGCGGCTGCTGGAGAAGATCGAGCTCGACCAGGGCTTCGGCCTGCGCTTCTACCGGGCGATCTCCACGTTCCTCGCCGACCGCATGCGCTCGACGATCGAGAAGATGGGCTACGACTCCACGGCGCCCGGGGTGAGCTTCGAGCGCGAGGGCGACTCCCAGGGCGAGATCGACATCGACGTGCTCGACAACCTCCATCTCGCCGGGGCCCGGTTCGAACGCATCTTCAAGTCGCTGCTGGATGCGACGCCCCGATAGCGCCGGGCGCCTCGCCATGGGCCGACCTGCGGAAGTCGACGAGCAGGACCACGCGGTCCTCGCTACCGCGGTGCCACACCTCGTGCTCGACGGTGTCGTCGAACACGAGGCAGCGCCCCTCGCTCCACGAGCGGACCTCGGCGCCCACGCGCATCTCGCAGCCCGCGGGCACGATGAGCCCGAGGTGGCAGCGCAGCACGGCGGGCGTGTAGCCCACGTGCGGGCGGATGTGGGTTCCCGGCTGCAGGAGCGAGAAGCCCGCGGTGGTCATGCCGGGGATCTCCTGCACGAGGCGCGCGGTTTCCGGGCAGCGCGCGCAGTTGTCGATCAGCTTCGCGCCGAAGGCGAACAGGCCGAAGACCTCCCAGCCGCGGTCGTAGAGGAATTTCTCCGGCCACGCCATGAGCGCGCCGCGCTCGAGCGTGCGGAACTCGTCGCGGATGCGCTGCCATTGCGATTCGAGGGCCGCGGTGAAGGAAAAGCGCGAAGGGTCGAGGTACATGGCCGGCGAATTACACCATACCTCCTCGCGCTTGCGCTCGCGCTCGCGCCCGCCGCGCGCGCCGCGCGCGCCGGCGAGGCGGCGCCTTCGGAGCTCGGCTCGATGGGGCTCATGGAGGCGGTTCGCCTCTCCCTCGAGCACAATCCCGACATCCGCGTGAGCCGGCTGCAGCTCGATGCCGCGCGCGGCTCGCTGCAGGAAGCTTCGGGGCAGTTCGACTTCACGCTCTTCGCGAACGCCACGCGGCGCCGGGACTATACGGTGCTCACGCAGGCGCTCGAGGCGCAATTCCCGCCGGGCTTCCCCGCGCCGAACGCGCAATTCGGCGACACCGCCTCGGCGCAGCTCGGCGCGACGCAGGTCTTCCGCAACGGCATCTCGGTCTCGCCCACCGTCACGGAGACGCGCACCACCGACAACATCTCGCGCCTCCAGGGACTCGACGCCGCGACCGTCCCGGTCTACGCCATCAACGTGACGGTGCCGCTGCTCAAGAACTCGGGCGCGGACGTGGTGGCGGCCGGCGAGACCGTGGCGAAGCGCGAGGTGCAGGCGACCCGCGGGGACCTCGCGCAGAACGTGTCGCAGTCGACGTACAACGTGGTGGCCGCGTACTGGAACTACGTGGCGGCGGCGCGCAACCTCGCGATCGCGAACCAGGCCGAGTCGGCGACCGTGCGCCGCGGCCGCGACGTGGAGCGCCTCATCGCCGCCGACCGCGTGCCCGCGGCCCAGCGCGACCTCGTGTCCGCGGACATCGCCGCGAAACGCACCAGCCGCATCGGCGCCGAGCAGTCGCTCACCGAGGCGCGCGGCTCGCTCGCCCGCGCGATCGGGCTCACCGCCATGCAAGCGTCCGCCATCGCGCCGCCGGCGGACGACTATCCCGCGACCGACGCGGCCGCCGACGACGTGGTGAACCACCTCGCGGCCCTGCGCAAGGAGGCGCTCGACCGGCGCGCGGACCTGCGCGCCTCGGCGCTGCGCGTCGAGGAGGCGCGGGTGGCGCTGGTCGCGCTGCGCAGGAACCTCGCCCCGCAGCTCGACATGACGATGTCGGTGGGATCGAGCGGGCTCAAGGAGGGCAACGCCTCCTCGGACTTCGTCTCGGCCCTCGATTCGAAGCTGCGCGGGCCGAACGCGCTCCTCTCGTTCACCTACCAGTTCCCGGTGCAGAACAACGTCGCGCAGGGACAGCTCGCGCAGCGCATCGCCGCCCACGAGCAGGCGCTGGTGCGCGAGCAGGACTTGCGCGAGACGATCCTCACCAGCGTCGATACGATCGCGCAGGCCGTGCGGCGCGCCTCGCTGCAGTTGCGCGACGCGCGCGACGCGGTGACGCTGTACGCGCGCTCCGTCACGAACGAGGAGACGCGGCGCCAGCTGGGCCAGGGCACCTTGATCGACGTGATCACGGTGGCCGACCGGCTCCTGCAGGCGCAGCTTAACCTCAACTCGGCGCAACTGGGGTACGCTCTCGCGGTCGCGCAGTTGCGCCTCGCCACCGGAACGCTCACGCGCCTCGCCGACGATGCGCCCTCGCAGATGACGATCGACCTCGCGAGCCTCACCGAGGTCCCCCGCTAGCTTCGCAACCGGAATTCGCCATGCTCGCCGACTTCGCCGCTTCGAAACCCCGAGAGATCTTCCGCAAGGTCGCGCTCGAGCGCCTTTCCTCGCCCGACCAGCTGGACCTCCTCACGCAGGTGGTGGGGACCAAGGGCTGGCTCGTGCTCGGCACGCTCGCCTTCTCCGTGCTGGTCGCCACGCTCTGGGGCGTCTTCGGCGAGATCCCGAACAAGGTCTCGGGACAGGCGATGCTCACGCGGGCGGGGGGCGTGTTCGACGTGCCCGCGACGGCCCAGGGGCGCGTGGCCGAGCTCGACGTCGACGTGGGCGACGTCGTGAAGCCCAACCAGGTCGTGGCGCGCATCGAGCAGCCCGAGCTCGAATACGAGATCTCCTCGCTCCAGTCGCGCCTCGCCGAGCTCCAGGCGCGCCAGGCGAGCCTCAAGGGATTCGAGCGCCGCGGCACCGAGCTGCAGGGCGAGCTCCTCACCGCGCGCCGCCAGCAGACCGAGGAGAAGATCCGCCTCGGGCTCGCCAACCAGAAGACGCTCGCGGACCGCATCAAGAGCGAGGAGGTGCTGCTCCAGCAGGGCCTCATCACGAAGCAGACGCTCCTCAATTCCCGCATGGAGCTCGAGCAGCTGCGCCAGGACACCGAGGGATCGAGGTCGCAGCTGCGCCAGCTCTCGCTGCAAAGCCTCGACGCGCGCAAGCAGTCCGATGCCGAGGCGGCCAACGTCGGGCTGCAGATCGCGGACCTCCAGCGCCAGATCGGCGCGCAGAAGGAGCGCCTCGCGCTGCAGTCGGTGGTGCGCAGCCCGTACGGCGGGCGCATCCTCGAGATCAAGTCGGGCCGCGCGGGCGCGCTCGTGGGGCTCGGCTCCTCGCTCTTCACGCTCGAGCGCGACGCCGAGGCGGGCGCCGGGCCCCTCGAGGCCGTGATCTTCGTCTCCGCCTACGACGGCCCGAGCGTGCATCCGGGGATGGAAGTGCAGCTCAGTCCCGGTAGCGTGAAGCCCGAGGAGCACGGCTTCATGCTCGGGCGCGTGCGCTGGGTATCGACCTATCCCTCCTCGCAGCAGGGCATCATGCAGCTGCTGCAGAACGAGAAGCTGGTGAGCGCGCTCTCGGGCAAGGGGCCGCCCATCAAGGTCGTCGCCGACCTGATTCCCGATCCGTCGACGCCGAGCGGATACAAATGGTCCTCGGGACGCGGGCCCGACTTCCAGGTGAAGAGCGGCACGCTCTCCAACGCGACGATCACGACCGAGAAGCGTCCGCCGATCGCGCTCGTGATCCCGGCGCTCAAGAAATTCCTCGGGGTGTAGCGGCATGAGCGCGATCGCCCCCGCCGCACCGTCCGCGTCCCCGTCGGCGCCGCCCGCGCGCGCGCCAGCCGCAGCCCCGACGCCGGCGCGCCGCGTGCGCACCCCGACCATCATCCAGATGGAGGCGGTCGAGTGCGGCGCGGCCGCGCTTCGCATCGTGCTCGCCTATTACGGGCGCTTCGTGCCGGCCGAGGAGCTGCGCGTCGAGTGCGGCGTGTCGCGCGACGGCTCCAAGGCGAGCAACGTGGTACGCGCCGCGCGCCATTACGGCCTCAACGCGAAGGGGCTCAAGCGCGAGCCCGACAAGCTCGCCGATCTCACGCTGCCCTTCATCGTCTTCTGGAACTTCAACCACTTCGTGGTCGTCGAGGGCTTCAAGCCGGGCAAGGTGTACCTCAACGACCCGGCCACCGGCCCGCGCGTGGTGACGGCCGGGGAATTCGACCAGTCCTTCACCGGCGTCATCCTCGCGATCGAGAAGGGGCCGGAGTTCAAGCCCGGCGGCGAGAACCCCGGCATCCTCGCCGCGCTCGCGAGCCGCCTGCCCGGCACCGCGCCCTCCATCGGCTTCCTGCTGCTCGCGGGCCTCGCGCTGGTGATCCCGGGGCTCGTCGTGCCGATCTTCAGCAAGGTGTTCGTCGACGAGATCCTGGTGAAGCACTTCGACAGCTGGGTGAAGCCGCTGCTGCTCGGGATGTCGGTCACCATGGTGCTGATGGCCGGCCTCACGTGGCTGCAGTCGTATTTCCTTTCCCGGTTCCACGCCGCGCTCGCGCTCACCAGCGGCGCGCGCTTCTTCTGGCACGTGCTGCATCTGCCGGTCGGCTTCTATTCGCAGCGCTCGGCGGGCGAGATCAGCTCGCGCGTGCAGATCAACGACAAGGTGGCGGGCGTCATCGCCGGAGACGCGGCGCGTGCGATGCTCCACGTCGCGATGGTGGTCTTCTACGCGGCGCTGATGTTCTTCTACGACTGGTTCCTCACGCTCGTGGGCCTCCTGGTGGCGGTCGCGAACATCGTCTTCCTCAAGGCGATCGCGCGCCGGCGCATCGACGCCACGCAGCGCCTCGCCATCGACGGCGGCAAGCTCTTCGGGACCTCGATGAACGGCCTGCGCCTCATCGAGACGCTCAAGGCCTCGGGGATGGAGAGCGACTTCTTCCGCAAATGGGCCGGCTACCAGAGCAAGGTGATGACCGGGCAGCAGGTGGTGGGGAGCCAGGAGCTTTTCCTGCAGTCGGTGCCGCCGCTGCTCTCGACGATGAACAGCGTCGCGATCCTCGCCTTCGGCGGGCTGCGCGTGATGGAGGGCCACCTCACGATGGGCATGCTGGTCGCCTTCCAGGCGCTGATGGCGGCGTTCATCGGACCCATCAACCAGCTGGTCGGGCTTGCCGGGCGCATCCAGGAGATGCACGGCGACATGAACCGCCTGGACGACGTGCTCAACTATCCGCTCGACCGCTACGCCGACCCGAAGGCCGACACCGCCAACCTCGACACCGCCGATCGCCAGGTGAAGCTGAAGGGCGAGGTGGAGATGCGCGGCGTGACCTTCGGCTACAGCCGGCTCGCCAATCCGCTCATCCAGAACTTCGACCTCAAGCTGCGGCCCGGCTCGCGCGTCGCGCTGATCGGGCCCTCGGGCTGCGGCAAGTCCACGGTGTCGAAGCTCGTGATGGGCCTGTACGAGCCGTGGTCGGGCGAGATCTTCTTCGACGGCGCGCTTCGCTCGAAGCTTCCGCGGCTCATCATGAGCAACTCGGTGGCGATGGTCGACCAGGACATCAGCCTCTTCCAGGGCACGATCCGCGAGAACCTCACCATGTGGGACGAGACGCTGGCGGAGTCGGCGGTCGTGCGCGCGGCCAAGGACGCCGAGATCCACGACGTGATCGCGTCGCGTCCCGGCGGCTACGAGGCCCAGGTCTCCGAGATGGGCGCCAATTTCTCCGGCGGCCAGCGCCAGCGCCTCGAGCTCGCGCGCGCCCTCGCGGTCGATCCCGCCGTGGTGGTGCTCGACGAGGCGACGAGCGCGCTGGACCCGACCACCGAAGCGCGCATCGACGACAACCTGCGCCGCCGCGGATGCACCTGCCTCATCATCGCGCACCGGCTTTCCACCATCCGCGACTGCGACGAGATCATCGTGCTCGACCGCGGCAAGGTCGTTCAGCGCGGGACCCACGACCAGCTGCTCGAGGACGGCGAGGGGCTCTACGCGCAGCTCATCCGCACCCAATGACCGACGCGACCCTCGCATCGCAGGACGAAGCTCCGGTCGCCGCGGCCGATTCCGGCGCTCCCCGCGCCGCCGCTTCCGAGGCCGTGCGCGCCCTGGAGGCGCTCTTCTCCCATGCGGGAGCGCGCGCCGTCGCGCTGGTGCGCGGCAACCCGCTCGACGTCGCCGATCCCGGGCGCGCATGGGCGGTCCTCGAGGGCAAGGTCGACGCGTTTTTGGTCGGTCCTCCGGACGCGGCCGGAATCTCGCGCCGCGCCTTCCTCCTGCGCGTGACCGCGGGCGAGGTGCTCTTCGGCCTGTCGACGATTCCGGATCGCGGATCGCGCGACGACGAGCACGAGCTCACGGCGTCCGGGCTGGGCGGCGCGCTCGGCATCGACCTCGCCGCGGGCTGGCGCATCGAAGGCGTGCCTGTCCCGGGCACGAGCTGCCTCGAGGTGCGCGTGGCCGATCTCCTCGCGGCGGCCTCCGGCCAGCGCCTCGACACGCTGGTCGAGTCGGCCGAGCGCTGGGTGAAGCTGCTGTGCGCTTCGATGCGCGTGCGCAAGTTCCCGAACACCTTCGAGCGCCTCGAGCCGGGCGCGGCGCGCACCTTCCAGGAGTCGAACCTGGTGGTGGTCGGGCAGGAGGTCGGCTGGGTCGCCGTGAGGCAGGGGCGCGTGCGCGTGAACGGCCTCGACGGCGCGGGCGTGCGCCAGGGTGAAGCGATCGCGCTCTCCGAGGACGCCTGGCTCGAGTGCGGCGAGGCGACGGTGCTTGCCTCGGAGCGCACGCGCGAGGCGATCGACGGCGGGCGCTTCGTCGAGGCGCTCGCGCGGCTGCAGAGCCGCTTCGTCGCGCGCGCGGTGATCGCCGGCGAGCTCGATCGCGAGGCCAACAAGAGGCGCATCGAGAGGAAGCAGGAGGATTCGCGCGCCGCCATCAACGTGGCGCTGCGCCGCCTGAACCAGGTGATCGAGCCGAAGCTGCAGGCCGAGACCTGGGCGGCGGGCGCCGATCCCCTGCTCGCGGCGCTCGTCCCGATCGGCGCGGCCTGCGGCATCCGGTTCCGCCCGCGCCACATCGCGCGGGAGGACGCGGTGGCGGCGGCGGGCTCGGTCGAGGCGCTCGCGCCCGAGGAGTCCGCTCCCCCCGCCGGCACGCTCGAGTCGTACGTGCGCGATGCGGGTGCGCGTCATCGCGAGGTCGCGTTGCGCGGGCGCTGGTGGGAGGTGGACAACGGGCCGCTGCTTGGCTTCCTCGAGGCGAACCGTGCGCCGGTGGCGCTGCTGCCGCGCGACGGCGGCTACGTGCTGCTCGACCCGGCGCACGGCACCGAGGCGCCGGTCGACGAGGGATCGGCGGCCGCGCTCGCCCCCATGGCGCACGCCTTCTACCGCGGCTTCGGCGACGAGCCGATCGGGCTGGTCTCCCTCATGCGCTTCGGCTCCGCGGGCCTGTCCCGCGAGGTGGCGATGGTGATCCTCATCGGGCTGCTGGTGGGCGCCCTGGGGCTCCTCAGCCCCTTCGTGACCGGGCTCCTCTTCGACACGGTGATTCCCGGCGCCGAGCGCTCGCAGCTCGGCGAGCTCGCCATGATCCTGGTGGGCGCCGGCTTCGCCTCCGCGATGTTCGACGTGGCGCGCTCGTTCACGATGCTGCGTATCGAGGGCAAGATGGACTCGAGCGTGCAGGCCGCGGTGTGGGACCGGCTGCTGCGCCTGCCGGTGCCGTTCTTCCGCGGCTTCGGCGCCGGCGACCTCGCATTGCGCGCCAACGGCATCAACGCGATCCGCCAGCACCTCTCGGGAAGCACCGTGCACACGATCCTCACGTCGGTGTTCTCGGTGTTCAACTTCTTCCTGCTCTTCTACTACAGCAGCAAGCTCGCCTGGGTCGCGGTGGTGCTGGTCGCGGTGCAGATCCTGCTCACCGTGGCGTTCGGCCTGGTGCGGATCGGCTACGAGCGGCGCATCGCGGAGTTGGGCGGGCGCCTCGCGAGCGTCGTGCTGGAGTTCCTCACCGGGGTCTCGAAGCTGCGCACGACCGGCGCGGAGTCGCGCGCCTTCGGCCGCTGGGCCGAGCGCCACGCCGCCCACGAAAGCCAGCTCATGAAGGCGCGGGTGGTGGGCAACGTCATGACCACGGTGAACGCGATCTATCCGCTGCTGTCCACCGGCGTGATCTTCTTCGCCGTGTCGTACTTCTCGAAAGCCGAGAAGGTCTTCTCGACCGGCGAGTACCTCGCGTTCAACACCGCCTTCGGCTCGTTCATGGGCGCGATGGTCGGCCTCACCGGCACGATGATGTCGCTGCTGGTGATCGTGCCGATCTGGGACCGGGCGAAGCCGATCCTGCGCTCGCAGCCCGAGTCCTCCGGCAAGGTGGCCGACCCGGGCGTGATCACCGGCGACATCGAGGTGAGCGGCGTGACGTTCAAGTATTCCGAGGACGCGCCGACCGTGCTCTCGAACGTCTCCTTCCGCATCAATCCCGGGGAGTTCGTCGCCTTCGTCGGTCCCTCGGGCTCGGGCAAGTCGACGATGCTCAGGCTGCTGCTCGGCTTCGAGAAGCCGCTGCAGGGCTCGGTGTTCTACGACGGGCAGGACCTCGCCTCGCTCGACGTGGGCGCCATCCGCCGCCAGATCGGCGTCGTGCTGCAGAACGGCCAACTCCTCTCGGGGGACATCTTCTCGAACATCGTCGGCTCCTCGGGACTCGGCATCGAGGACGCGCGCGAGGCGGCGAAGGCCTGCGGGCTGGACGCGGACATCGACCGCATGCCGATGGGCATGCACACGCTGCTGCCCGACGGCGGCGGCACGCTCTCCGGCGGCCAGCGCCAGCGCCTGCTCATCGCGCGCGCCATCGTGACGCGCCCGCGCGTGCTGCTCTTCGACGAGGCGACGAGCGCCCTCGACAACCGCAACCAGTCGATCGTCACCGCGAGCCTCGAGCAGCTCAATGCCACGCGCATCGTGATCGCGCACCGGCTGTCCACCGTCATCGGCGCCGACCGCATCTTCGTGCTCGTGGGTGGGCGCCTGGTACAGCAGGGTTCCTTCAAGGAGCTGATGGCGCAGGCCGGGCCCTTCCGCGAGCTCGCCTCGCGCCAGATGGTGTAAGGGCGCGCTTGTTCGTCGACGTCGCGAAGGTGCCGTTCGTGCCGATGCTGCGGGAGAGCTGGAAGCCGATCCGCGAGGAGCTGCTCGGCCTCGACGGCACGACGTTCGTGCCGTGGCACGAGACCGATCTCTACGAAACCGGATGGGACGTGTTCGGGCTCTACGCCTTCGGGCGGCGGCTGGAGGAGAACTGCGCGAAGGCTCCTCATACCGCCGCGGTCGTCGAGCGCGTCCCGGGCCTCGTCACGGCCGGGTTCTCGTCGCTCAAGCCGATGACGCAGATCGCGCCGCACTTCGGCTACGAATACGAGACCGCCGCCGACGGCTCGCTCACCACGCAGCGCAAGCTCAACACCTCGGTGCTGCGCCTGCACATGGGCATCGTGGTGCCGCCCACCTATACCGACCTCGGCTGCGCGATCCGGGTGGGCGAGGAGGTCGCGGGCTGGAAGGAAGGCGAGTGCCTGTGCTTCGACGACGCGATCGAGCACGAGGCGTGGAACCGCTCGCAGGGCACGCGCGTCGTCCTCCTCGTCGACTTCCTGAAGAGCGTGCTCGCATGAAGCTCGCGCGTGCGCTCGAGGAGCGTGTTGTCGACCTGCAGGTGCTCGACGCCGCGGGGTGCGAGGCGGTGCGGGCCAAGCTCGAGTCGCTGCGTGCGTTGTGGACGAAGCGCCATCCCTCGGCGCCGTTCTACACGCTGGGCGCCTCCAACTACTTCGACATCGCGCACAACCCGGAGCTGCCCTATTACCGGATGGCCGCGGAATTGAACCCGGTGCTCATGGAGCATTTCGGCGATCTCCTGCGCGCCGTTGCGCGCACGCTCGCCGACCACGTGCACATGCCGGTGGGTTTCACCGAGCGCCTGGCCCATCCCGGCTTCCACATCTTCGAGGCCGACGAGTCGTTCCGCACGATCCGCGGCCTTACCCACCGCGAATGGTTCCAGGAGCGCGACAACCCGGCGTTCGTCGCGAGCCCGATCCACTGCGACACGCCGCACTACGTGGTCGACTGGGGCGGGGACGCGTCGCGCGTCGCGATGAACCGCCCGATTTCCTTCACGCTCGCGATCGCGATGCCCGCGACCGGCGCCGGCATGTACGTGTGGGACCTGCGCATGGCGGAGACGGCGGGGCTCACGGATGCGCAGCTGCACGCGGCGCTCGCCGGCCGGCGCAAGACGCTGCGCGGCTACCGCCACGGCGCCATGGCCGTGCACGACGGCATGAGCTACCACCAGGTGGCGCCGATGGACGACCCGCAGCCCGGGGAGATGCGCATCACCCTGCAGGGGCACGGCGTGCCGGTGGGCGGGGTGATGCGGCTTTTCTGGTAGCCGCGAGCGCTCGGATCGCGATCACCGGGCGCGGCGCGGGGCGCATGCGACGGTGGTGCCCGAAGAACTTCTCCGCGTTTCAGCCCTGCACCGTCGCCTGCATGGTTTCGCAGTACTCCTGAAGGGATTCGGGGATGGCCTCGGGGCAGACGCCGCATTCGCGGTTTCCCGGAACGGCGTGGTCGATGAACTTCGGATAGGGCAAGCGCAGGTCGCGCATGATCTCCAGGAAGGCCTCGAGGCTGCGGCCCCCGCCCAGCCGCGGATTGCGCTCCTTCTCCTGCGCGATCGTGGACACGCGCCGCCCGTGATAATCGTGCGCGGGAAAGACCAGGGTCTCGTCGGGTAGCGTGAAGAGCTTTCCATGCACGCTGCGGTAGAGCGTCTGCGCATCCCCGTTCTGGAAGTCGGTGCGCCCGCACCCGTCGATGAGGAGCGCGTCGCCGGTGAACACGCGCTCCCCGAGCCGGTAGGCGAAGTGATCGTCGGTGTGCCCCGGCGTATGGAGCCCCTCGAGCGCAATGCTTCCCATGACGAGCGGCTTTCCCTCGTCGACGAAGAGGTCCGCGCACGGGAACGCGTCGGGCGCGGGATACGCGATGCGGCTTCCCGCCTCGCGCTTCAGGCGCAGCGCCGAAGTGATGTGGTCCGCGTGGACGTGGGTCTCGACGGTATAGGCGAGCTTGAGCCCGAGCGATCCCAGCACGCCGAGATCGCGCTCCCAGGCCGAAAGCACGGGATCGATGAGCAGGGCCTCGCCGGTGCGCTCGCAGCCGATCAGATAGGTGTAGGTGCTGGAGAGCGGCTCGAAGAGCTGGCGGAAGATCATGGGGTGGGCGGGAATGGCGTCGCGCTTCGCACCGCGCCCGCGGCGCGAGCGCGGCCGCATGCCACGCTTCGTCAACGAGCGCGGGCCCGAGTTCCCCTCGGAAGGACTTCCGGCGTCGCCTCCAGCGAAATCAGCCGCAGGCCCCCACCCATCCGCAAGCGCTGCAGAAATCGCAGCCGTCCTTGCGGATCACGGTGAAGTTGCCGCACTCGGCGCAGCGCGCGCCCTTCATCACCGCGGGCTCGTCGTTCTCGCGCGGCGCTTCGAGCACGCCCATCTCCCGCGTCGGATAGCCGCGCTCGTCGAGGAGCCCCAGCATCGCGTAGCGGTGGATCACGAGGCGTGCGACGTAGGCGACCGTCGAGGGCCAGTTCTGCTGGCGCCGCTCGCCCGGAATGAACGCCATGAAGTCGCCGAGCGGTTCGGAGTAGTCGAGGAGCTTCCGGAGCTTCATCCCGATCCACGCGGGATCGACCACGCGCATGTCGAGCGAGAGGATGCGCGTGAGCCCGTCGAGCGCGCGCGGATAGTGTCCCGAGAGCCAGATCGAATAGGGGCGCGTCGTGCCGTCGGGAAGCTGGATCTCCTTCAGGCCCAGCACGAACTCGTCGCCGGAAGCGGGGTTCGCGACGTCCACCGTCCACGAAAGCGTGCCCTCGGTGCCGGTGCGCGGCTCCTCGACGCTGAACATGTGGTCGATGACCGGCGTCTTCGCCGCGCCCTCGAACGCGTGCAGCTGCTCGCAGCGCCAGCGCACCACCTGCGCGACGGCCGACACCACGCCGGGAACACGCCGCTTCTCGCCGTGCGGCGGGAAGCGCAGGTCGAACGCGTCGTCGCCCACGGTGTTGGCGAGCACGTCGAGCTTCATCTTGAGCCACGCGCGGTCGTCGGCGCGCATGTCCATCGAGAGCGTCTTCGCCACCGCGCCCAGGCCGCGCGGCTGCTCCGCGCCGTTCACCCACACCTCGAACGGGAACTTGCGTCCCGCTTCCTCGACCTCGCCCACGAAGAGCGCGAAGCGTCCCGAGGGCGAATCGATCATGTAGGTCCAGGCGAGGTTGCCCTCGGGAAGCTCGGGGCGTCCCGGCCAGCGCAGGCTCGTGAGCACGGGCTGCGGGAGCGTGTTGATCGCGAGGCGGCGGTTCGCATCGGCCCCGATCGTCGCGAGCTCGCGCGCGGCGGGTTTCGCGCTGTCCGCGGTGAGCACGGCGCCCAGCACCGTGTTGGGACGATACGTCGCGAGCCCCTTCAACCCCGACTGCCAGGCCTTCATGTAGAGGCCTTCGAAATCGGCGTACGGATAGTCCTCGGGCACGTTCACCGTCTTCGAGATGCTGGTGTCGATGAAGGGCGCGACCGCGGCGACCATCTCTTCATGCGCGTTCGCCGAGATCTCGAGCGCGGTCACGAAGTATTCCGGCAGCTTCGCTTCCTCGCCGAACAGGTGCCGATACAGGCGCCAGGCATGGTCCTCGACGCGGAACTCCTTGTGCGTGCCATCCGCCATGCGTTTCTTGCGCGTGTACGTCCACGAGAACGGCGGCTCGATGCCGTTCGATGCGTTGTCCGCGAACGCGAGGCTGATGGTGCCCGTGGGCGCGATCGCGAGGAGATGCGAGTTGCGGATGCCGTGCTTGCGAATCGCTTCCTTGATGTCGCCGGGCAGGCGCGATGCGAAGTTGCCGCCCGAGAGATAAAGATCCCGGTTGAACATCGGGAAGGGCTCGCGCTCCTTCGCGAGCTCGATCGACGCGAGGTACGCGCGGTCACGCATGAACTCGGTGATTTTCGCCGCCGTCTCGCGCGCCGGAGCGTCGTCGTAGCGCAGGCGCAGCATCAGCAGCGCATCGCCCAGCCCCGTGAAGCCGAGTCCGACGCGTCGCTTGGACTTGGATTCCGCATCCTGCTGCGGCAGCGGCCACGGCGTCACGGTGAGCACGTTGTCGAGCATGCGCACCGCCACGGCGACGACTTGCGCGAACGCATCGAAGTCGAAGCGCGCCTTCTTGTCGAACGGATCGAGCACGAAGCGCGTGAGATCGATGGATCCGAGGCAGCAGCAACCATACGAGGGCAAGAATTCTTCGGCACAGGGATTACTGGCTTCCAGGGTCTCGCAGTAATTCAGGTTGTTGTCCCGGTTCACGCGATCGAGGAACAGCACGCCGGGCTCCGCATGGTCGTACGTCGAGCGCATGACCTGGTCCCACAGCTCGCGCGCGCGGACCTTGCGATAGACCCACAGCCCGTCGCCGCGCTGGTAGCCGCCCGCTTCCCGGATATCGGCCGAGGGCTCGGACTTGTGCACGAGCTCGACGTCGCGATCGGCCTGCACCGCCTGCATGAACGCATCGGTGACGCCCACGGACACGTTGAAGTTGGTGAGGTGGCCCTGGTCCTTGGCGTGGATGAAGCGCTCGATGTCGGGATGGTCGCAGCGCAGCACGCCCATCTGCGCGCCGCGCCGCGATCCGGCCGATTCCACCGTCTCGCAGGATTGGTCGAAGACGCGCATGTACGACACCGGCCCGCTCGCGCGCGAAGCCGTGCCCCGCACGAACGCGCCCTCGGGCCGGATCGCGGAGAAGTCGTAGCCCACGCCGCCGCCGCGGCGCATCGTCTCGGCCGCCTCGGCGAGCGCGGTGTAGATGCCGGGCTTGCCGTCGACGACTTCGGTGATGGAATCGCCGACCGGCTGCACGAAGCAGTTGATGAGCGTCGCGGTAAGCGAGGTGCCGGCCGCCGAGTTGATGCGCCCGGCCGGGATGAAGCCGCGCTCCTGCGCCTCGAGGAACCGTGCCTCCCAGTGCGCTCGCTTCGCCTCGGGCTCGACCGATGCGAGCGCCCGCGCCACTCGGGCGCGCACATCGCCGCACGACTGCTCGCCGCCCTTCGCGTATTTCTCGAGCAGCACCTCGCGGGAGATCTCCTGCTCGGGAAGGGTTTCGACGGCGGGACGGCGGCCTGCGGGCCTGGTGGTTTGTGCCATGATCGACTCTTCGGTTGGGTCCGGGATTAATGCCGCAACCTCACAAGATCTAGTTTGATCCTAATCACTTGACACTGCCACTAGTGGTTTCGTCCCCATGAAGACCGAGATCGCGACGCTCGCCGGCGGCTGCTTCTGGTGCCTGGAGGCGGTCTACGACCAGCTTCGCGGCGTGCAATCGGTGGAATCGGGCTACATGGGCGGGAAGGCGCCCGATCCGACCTACGAAGACGTGTGCGCCGGCGACACCGGGCACGCGGAAGTCGTCCGCGTCGCGTTCGACGCCGACGAGATCTCGTTCGCGGACCTGCTCGAGGTCTTCTTCGCGATCCACGACCCGACCACGCGCGACCGCCAGGGGAACGACGCCGGCACGCAATACCGCTCGGCCATCTTCTTCCATTCGCCGGAGCAGGAACGCATCGCGCGCGAGGCCGTGCAGCGCCTGCAGCCGTCGTTTCCCGCTCCCATCGTCACGCAGATCGTGCCGGCCGAGCCCTTCTACCAGGCCGAGGAATACCACCAGGAGTATTACGAGCGCGTGGGCGGGCGCAATCCGTATTGCACCTTCGTGATCGATCCCAAGGTCGCCAAGCTGCGGCAGAAATTCTCGAAGCGGCTCAAGCAGGGCCGGTAGTCGCGCAAGGCGCGCAGGGTAGAATTCCGGGTTCCATGCGAGCCCTGCGCCTCACGCGCATCCTCCACACGATCGGCAGGTACGGCCTGGACGAGTTCCTGCCGCGACGCGGCACGCGCCTCCTCCGGCTGCCGTTCTCGATCGCCTACTTCTGGGCCGACCGCTCGCGCCCGCGCGCCGAGCGCCTGCGCCTCGCGCTCGAATCCCTCGGGCCGATCTTCGTGAAGTTCGGGCAGCTCCTCTCGGTGCGCCCGGACCTCATCCCCGAGGATGTCGCCGAGGAGCTTTCCGGCCTGCAGGACAACGTGCCGCCTTTCCCGTGGGAGCAGGTGGCCGCCACGCTCGAGCGCGCCTACGGGCGTCCCCATACCGAGGTCTTCCCCACGTTCTCCACCGCGCCCATCGCGAGCGCCTCGGTCGCGCAGGTGCACTTCGCGACGCTCCCCGACGCCCGCGAGGTGGCGGTGAAGATCCTGCGCCCCGGCATCCGCGAGGTGATCGCCCAGGATGTGGGGCTCCTGCACGCGCTCGCGGGACTCGTCGAGGATTTCCTGCCCGAGGGGCGGCGCCTTCGTCCGCGCGAGGTGATCGTCGAATTCGAGCACACGATCGCCGACGAGCTGGATCTGCTGCGCGAGGCGGCCAACGCGAGCCAGCTGCGGCGCAATTTCGCCGACGGGCGCCTGCTCGTCGTGCCCGAGGTGTACTGGGATTGGTGCAATCGCGAAGTGATGGTGATGCAGAGGATCGACGGCATCCCGGTGAACGCCGTGGCGCGCCTTCGCGAAGCCGGCATCGACATCCCGCGCCTCGCGCGCGACGGCGTCGAGATCTTCTTCACGCAGGTCTTTCGCGACGGCTTCTTCCACGCCGACATGCACCCCGGCAACATCTTCGTGCGGCGCGACGGGCGCTACTGCGGGGTCGACTTCGGCATCATGGGCACGCTCTCCGACGGCGACAAGAGCTACCTCGCGACCAACTTCATGGCGTTCTTCCACCGCGACTATCACCGCGTCGCGGTTGCGCACGTGGAAGCGGGATGGGTGCCGCGCGACACGCGCGTGGACGAGTTCGAGGGCGCCATCCGCTCGGTGTGCGAGCCGATCTTCGACCGGCCGTTGAAGGAGATCTACTTCGGCAAGCTCCTGCTGCGCCTCTTCGAGGTGTCGCGCCGCTTCCGCATGGAGATCCAGCCGCAGCTCGTGCTCCTGCAGAAGACGCTGCTCCAGGTGGAAGGCCTGGGCCGCCAGCTCGATCCGGAGCTGGATCTTCGCCGCACGGCGCAGCCGATCCTCGAGCGGTGGATGAACGAGCAGGTCGGCGCGCGCGCATTCCTGCGCCAGGTGCGCGAGGAGGCGCCGCTCTGGACGAAGATGCTGCCGCAGCTTCCGCGCCTCGTGCATCGCGCGCTCGCCGAGGACCGCACCGCACGCTTCGAGGCGGCGATCGAGCGGCTCGAGCGCACGCAGCAGCGCCAGGTGCGCATGCTCTTCGGCATCGCGGCGGTGCTCGCGTTGCTGGTGGCGGCCGTGCTGCTGCGCTGAGGGGCCGCGCCGCGCCGGCCGTTCGCGCAGTCCGGCCACGCAATGTTCCGCGTCGACGCCGACTAGCGCTTGCGCGCGAGCGTAACGCCGTCGCCCACCGTGAGGAGCGCCGCGTCGACGCGCTCGTCGAGGTGCACGGCGTCGTTGAACGCGCGGATCGCCCGCGTGTCCTCGCTCGTGTCCTTCGCATCGATCACCGCGCCGCTCCAGAGCGTGTTGTCCACCGCGATGAGGCCGCCCGCGCGCAGCAGCTGCAGGCAGCGCTCGTAGTAGGCGAGGTAGTTCTTCTTGTCGGCGTCGATGAACGCGAAGTCGTAGCGGCCCGCCTCGCCTGCGGCGATGAGCGCATCGAGCGTCTTCACGGCGGGGGCGAGGCGCAGGTCGATCTTCCCCGCGACGCCCGCCTTCTCCCAGTAGCGCCGCGCCATCGAGGTCCATTCTTCGCTGATGTCGCAGGCGACGACCTTGCCGTCGGCCGGAAGCGCGAGCGCGACCGCGAGCGAGCTGTAACCGGTGAAGACGCCGACCTCGATCGTGCGGCGCGCGCCGAGGAGCTTCACGAGGAGCGCCATGAGGGCGCCCTGGTCCGCTCCGATCTGCATCTGCGCGTGGGGCATGCCCGTGGTCGCCGCGCGCAGTTGGGCGAGCACCGGATGCTCGCGCGCGCCATGTGCGTCGACGTACGACTGGAGCGACTCGGTGAAGGGAAGCAGCCGTCCCGGCATGGGGCACCTCGCGGTTGGGTGTAGCATTATCTTCGATTCGCCGCCGGGACCGCACGCTCCCGGCGTTCCAAGACGGTGTCCCGTCCAAGCGCTGCGGCTCGCGAACCCTTCGAAGGGAGGACGCATGGACACCACGGTCGTTCGATCCGCCGTTTCGATTCCGGTTTCTTCCGCGAACCCGTCGCGGGGCGCGGCATGAACCGCCCCGTGGTGCGGCGGCTTTTCGCCGCCAAGGCGCTGCGCGCCTTCGCCGACGGGTACGTGGCCCTGCTGCTTCCGGCGTACCTTCTGGATCGCGGGTTCTCGCCGATCCAGGTCGGCGTCGTCGCGACCGCCACCCTCGCCGGATCGGGGCTCGCGACGCTCGCGATCGGCTGGATCGCGCGGCGCTTCGCCTACCGCGACCTGCTGCTCGCGGCCTCGCTGCTGATGGCCGCGACCGGGCTCGGGTTCGCCTTCTGCACCGATCTCGTTCCGCTGCTCGTGATCGCCTTCGTCGGCACGCTCAACCCCTCGAGCGGCGACGTGAGCGTGTTCCTGCCGCTCGAGCACGCGTCCCTGACGCGGGCGACCGACGACCGGGGACGCACGCACGCGTTCGCGCGCTACAGCCTCGCGGGCGCGTTGGCCGCCGCCGTCGGCTCGCTCGCCGCGGGCCTTCCGGCGCTCCTCGCCCATGCGACCGGAATGGAGCTGGGCACCGGCTATCGGGCGATGTTCGTCCTCTATGCCCTCGTCGCCGCCGCTGCCGCCGCGATCTACCGCGGACTGCCCCGCGTGGAGCCGGAGCGCGAGCGGCGCGCGCAGCGCGCCCTCGGCCCGTCGCGATCGCGCGTCTATACGCTCGCCGCGCTCTTCAGCGTCGACGCGTTCGCGGGAGGCCTCATCGTGCAGTCGATGCTCGCGTTATGGCTCTATCGCGCGCACGGCCTGTCCGCCGCGGCGGCGGGCACGCTCTTCTTCTGGACGGGGCTCGCTTCGGCCGCATCGTTCCTCGCCGCCGTGCCGGTCTCGCGCCGCATCGGGCTGGTGAACACGATGGTCTTCACGCACATCCCCTCGAGCGTATGCCTGATCCTGGTGCCGTTCGCCCCGAGCCTGGGCGCGGTGGTCGCGTTGCTCCTCGTGCGCGGCGCCCTTTCCCAGATCGACGTGCCGACCCGCAGCTCCTACGTGATGGCGATCGTGACGCCCGCCGAGCGCCCGGCCGCGGCGAGCGTGACGACGGTGCCGCGCAGCCTCGCGGCGGTGGCGAGCCCGTCGCTCGCCGGCTGGATGCTCGGCATCTCCGCCTTCGGCTGGCCGCTCGTCGCGGCGGGGGCGATCAAGATCGCCTACGACGTCGCGCTGCTCCTCATGTTCCGCAGCGTGCGGCCGCCCGAGGAATGCGCGCAGGAGAGCCCGGGTCCGGCCCTCGGCGAAGCGCGCGGAAAGTGAAGTCGCCGTGCGGCTACAGGTCGTCGATCTCGACCAGCACGGGCTGGTGGTCGGAAGCCTGCGTCGCCGAATCCACGCGTATCGAGCGCACGCACTTGGCGAGCGGCTCGCTCACGAAGGCGAAGTCGCAGCAGTAGGGCGTCTTCGAGTACGCCTGCGAGTGCACGCAGAACGTCGGCGCGTGCGGCCGGTGGCCGTTCAGGATCGGCCATGCATCGCGGTAGCGCGGAAGGCCCCCCTCGAGCGGGCCCTGGATCTCGTCGTAGGCGCGGTTCTCGGGCGGGAAGTTGAAGTCGCCGACGAGGATCGCGAGCGCCGTCTGCGGCGTCGCCTCGAACGGTCCCGCCTCGCGCGTCGCGGGCGCGGGACGAAGCGCGCGATCGCACGCTTCCGCGTGCAGCTCGCGCAGCCGGCGCGCCTGCGCCTGCCGCTGCACGTCGGAGTAGTACTCGAGGTGCGTCGTGGTCACGCGGATGGCTCCGATCGGCGCCTCGAGCGTCGCTTCCAGCGCGACGCGGGGCATCGTTTCGACGCCGGGATCCGCGGGCCACGGCATCGCATGGCGGCGCGCGGACAGGACGCCGTAGCGGCTGAAGATCGCGTTGCCGAAGCGCCGCCTGCGGCCGTTCTCGCCGGCGAGATCCACGCCGTAGCCCTGCACCCGCGCGTATCCGGGCAGGAGCTTCCCCAGCTCGGCGAACTGGTCGCGGTCGTCGTTGCCCGCGAGCCCCGGCGCCGGGAAGTTGTCGGCCACCTCCTGCACGCACAGCACGTCGAAGTCCGCGAGCGCGCGCGCCGTCGCGACGATGCGCGCGAGGTCCACGCGCCCGTCGATGCCCCGGCCCCACTGGATGTTCCAGGTGACGAGCTTCATCGCAATTTGCCGCCCTTTCGCCCCGATTTTGCCAGAATCGACCCGCATGCTCGGCGCATCGTTGCCTCGAAGGATGCGCCCCATGGACCGGCTCTCGACTTCCCTCCTCATGCTCTTCACCGGCCTGGGCACCTCGGCCGCCGAGACCGTCGCCATGCCGCAATGGCGACGCCACTTCGACGCGAAGGGCGTGAAGGGCACCTTCGTCCTCTTCGAGCCGATGCAGGACCGCTACCGCGTGCTCGATACGGCCCGCGCCGAGCGCCGCTACCTTCCGGCCTCGACGTTCAAGATTCCCAACGCGCTGATCGGCCTGGAAGTGGGCTCGATCGCCGACGAGAACGAGGTCTTCCTCTGGGACGGCAGGCCCAAGCCCGTCGCCGCATGGGAGCGCGACCACACGCTCGATAGCGGCATGCAGGCGAGCGTCGTATGGATGTTCCAGGAAGTGGCGCGGCGCACCGGGAAGGCGCGCATGCGCGAATGGCTCGACCGCCTCGAGTACGGCAACCGCGACCTCGCGGGCGGAATCGACCACTTCTGGCTGCAGGGCGCGCTGCGCGTGAGCGCGATGGAGCAGGTGCGCTTCCTGCATCGGCTCGCCGAAGGGCGGCTTCCCATGACGCAGCGGGCGCAGCGGCTCGTGCGCCACGCGCTCGTGGTCGAGAAGACGCGCGGGCACACCCTGTACGCGAAGACCGGCACGGTGGCGAGCGGGAAGGAGGCGCTCCTGTGGTGGATCGGCTGGATCGAGCGCAAGGGGCGGCCGCAGGCGTACTTCGCGACGAACTTCACGCCGGGCGCGGCCATGGGCGCCGGCGAGCGGCTCGAGATCGGTCGGGGCGTGCTGCGCGAGGCGGGAGTCCTCTAAAATGGCGCGTCTCTTCCGCTCGAGCGCCTCGAGGCCGCCTGATGCTGTTCTGGTTCGTCGTCGCCTACTGGGTCGTCTCCGTCGCCATCGGCCTTGTCGCCGCGCGCTGGGTCCATAACACCAGGGATTTCGCGGTCGCAGGCCGGCGGCTTCCGATGTACATCGTCACCGCCACGGTGTTCGCGACGTGGTTCGCCGGGCAGGTGCCGCAGGCCGCCCACGCGGCCGAGCGGTCGCGCTAGGGCGGGCCGGCCGCTTCTTGCCCGGCGGCGTTTCACCCCGCCTTTTCCGCATTTCGTCGCTTTCTCCTTTTGGCCCGGGCGCGCGGCCCCTAATCTCGCGTCCATGCCGGGCGCGCCGCGTGCGCCGCGGAACAAAAGGAGAAAAAAGCCATGCTTCGCCGATCCATCGACGCCCTGCGGGGCGAATCCGCAGTCCCGACGCTCCTCACGCTGGTGGTGTCCGCGTGGTTCTTCGCCGCGGGAGTGGCCATCTTCGCCGACCGCGCCGATGCCCGTCCCGGGGCGCGCCCCGCCGCGGTTTCGGCCAAGGGATGCGCCACCTCGGTGCTCGCCGAGGGACCCGCGATGCACGACACCATCCTCGTGGAAGCGCGGCGCGGATAGGGCAATGCGCGTTTCGTCGCACGGAATTGGAAAGGGAGGCCGACATTCGGTAACGTGGCGGGCGTGAACGCGTCCGCCACCCTGCTCGAGGGACTCACCGTCCGCCGCGTCCTCGCGGTGACCGCGCTATGCGCCGCCGCGGCGCTCGCGGTGGTGCGCCTCTTCGACAACACGTACTGGGACCTGCTGGTGAGCGCGCTCTGCGTGGGCTACACCAGCATGCTGCTCTTCACCCTCGCCGGGAACCTGCGCCAGTCGCTCCTGCCGCGCGAGGCGCTGCAGGTCGCCGCGGTGGTCGTCGGCTCCTTCCTCGGCACCATCCTCACGGGCATCGTGAAGGGCCGCGACCTCTCGGAAATGTTCCGCGAGCGGCTCTCGGGCGTGATGATCACGATGGGCCTGGGCATCGGCGTGGGCTGCGTCGTGGTCGCGGGGCTGATCCTGCGCGAGAAGCACGCGCGCGACCAGGCGCGCATCCTCAGGGCCGAGGCCGAGCGCCACCAGCTCGAGAAGAGCGTGCTCGAGGCGCGCCTCGCGCTCATGCAGGCGCAGGTCGAGCCGCACTTCCTCTTCAACACGCTCGCCAACGTGCAGCACCTGGTCGAGACCGATCCGCCGGGCGCCTCGCGCGTGCTGGAGAGCCTGATCCGGTACTTGCGCGCGGCGCTCCCGCAGATGCGCGAATCGAGCACCAACCTCGGGCGCGAGCTGGACATGGCGCGCGCGTTCCTGGAGATCCAGCAGGTGCGCATGGGCTCGCGCCTCGATTTCGCGATCGACGTGCCCGACGCTCTCAAATCGCGGCCCTTCCCGCCGATGATGCTGATCTCCCTCGTGGAGAACGCGGTGAAGCACGGCGTGGATCCGTGCTGCGAGTGCGGGAGCATCGTGATCCGGGCGCGCGAGGAAGGGGGGCGGCTGCGCGTCTCCGTCGCGGACACCGGCGAGGGCGTCCTCCCCAAGAAGGGCGGCGGCGTGGGCCTCGCCAACATCCGCGAGCGGCTGAAGGCGCTCTACGGCGCCGCGGCGCACCTGGTGCTCGAGGAGAATGCGCCGCACGGCGTGGTGGCGTCGATCGAGGTGCCGGCATGAGTGCCGCGGCCGAGCGGCACGGCGCGGGAAGCGCGATCGCGGGTCGCGGCGGGCCCACGGCGGTCATCGCCGACGACGAGCCGCTGCTTCGCGCGCAGCTGCGCACGCGGCTCGCGCGCGCGTGGCCGGAGCTCGCCGTGGTGCACGAGATGGGCGACGGCCGCGGCGTGGAAGACGTGATCGCGCGCCATGCGCCCGGCCTCTTCTTCCTCGACATCCACATGCCGGGCGTGAACGGCCTGGACGCGGCCCGCGCGATCGGCTCGCGCGCGCACGTGGTGTTCGTCACCGCATACGACGATTACGCGGTCGAGGCCTTCGAGCGCGGGGCGATCGACTACGTGCTCAAGCCCTTCGACGAGCAGCGCCTCGCGCTCACGGTGAGCCGGCTCAAGGAGCGGCTGGGCGCGCGCCCGGCGGGGCTCGAGGCGCTGGTGGAGAGCCTCGCCGAGCGGATCGGCCCGCGCGGAGCGGCGCACCTGCGCTGGATCAAGGCCTCGGTCGGCCCGAACGTGCGCCTCATCCCGGTCGAGGAGGTGCTCTTCTTCCGCTCCGACGAGAAGTACACGCGCGTCGTGACCGCCGAGGCCGAGTCGCTCATCCGCAAGCCCATTCGCGAGCTCCTCGCCGAGCTCGATCCCGCGAAGTTCTGGCAGGTGCACCGGGCGACGATCGTGAACGTCGACCACATCGCTTCCGTGCGCCGCGGCCTCAAGGACCAGGCGGAGATCAGCCTGCGCGGCAATCCCGAGGTCCTGGTCGTCTCGCGCGCCTTCACCCACCTCTTCAAGCAGATGTAGAGGCGGAAAAAAGGGGTCAGATTCCTTTTCCGGTGGTCCGCTGCGGCGTCGTTTCGCACCCCGGTTTCTGCATTCCGGGGCCGGGCGCATGGAGCGTCGGCCGGCGTCCACGTAAAGTGGCGTCTACTGCCATGCCCGGTGAGCCATGAAGTCCCTGAGCGACGTGCTGCATCGCATCCCCTGGTGGGCGCTCCTCGCCGGCGGCCTCGCGCTTTTCGTCGCTCTCGTGGTGATGGTGGTGCCGGTCCACCTCATCGGCCTGGAGCACGCGGCCGCCACGCCCGAGGAGAAGCGCGCGATCAAGCACGAGATCGAGTCCACCTTCTCGGAGGGCGCGATCGACATGGCGCGCGGCATCGTGCTCGAGATGCGCGGCCGCGAGCGCGACCCCGCGCGCCGCAAGGAGCTCGACCACGCGCTCGCCGAAATCGAGCACGCGCGCGAGCGCGTGAACCACGCGGGCAGCGAGGCGAAGCAGGCGGGCAGCGAGGCGAAGCAGGCGGGCAGCGAGGCGAAGCAGGCGGGCAGCGAGGCGAAGCAGGCGGGCAGCGGGGCCAAGCAGGCGGGCAGCGATGCCAAGCGTTCGGTGGGCGAAGCGATCGACCGGGCGACGCGTGAAGTGGCGCGGGCGCTCGAGGAAGCGAAGGAGAAGGATCGGGCCGCGAAGGCGGAGGGGGCCGCGAAATCCGCGAACGGGTCCGGCCTGCCCGCAGCGCCTGCGCCTGCGGCGCCCGTCGCGCCTGCGCCGGCACAGCCCGCCGCTCCATCGGCCGGCGCCGCGCCCGCTGCCGCCGTGGGCGTGCCCGGCCCGGGCGACACGGTGATCAAGGTGCATCCGCTCGGCTCCGATGCGGTGGAGATCCAGATGTCCGACTCCGACTCGGACACGCAGCCCGTCGTGCCGCTGCCGCCGGAGGTTCGCGAGGAGATCCGCAGCGGCATCCGCTCCGACCTGTACCGCATGGGCGTGGGTGGAGCGCTCATCCTCATCTTCATCCCCCTCTTCATCCTCACGGTCGTCGCGAAGTTCTACATCGACCGCTCGCGCGCCGCCCAACGCGTCGCCGAGAGCGAGCGCCGCGAGGCCGACTTCCAGCGCATGAAGCGCCAGGTGACCGAGGCCAAGCTCTCGGCGCTGCAGGCGCAGGTGGAGCCGCATTTCCTCTACAACACGCTCGCGAGCGTCCAGGCGCTCACCGACGTGGACCCGAAGCGCGCGAACCAGATGACGGGGCACCTCATCCAGTACCTGAGGAACGCCCTTCCCAAGATGCGCGAGTCGCTCTCCACCGTGGGGCAGGAGGTCGAGCTCGCGCGCGCCTACCTCAACATCCTGCAGATGCGCATGGGCGAGCGCCTCGCGTTCGAGATCTCGGTGCCGCCCGGCCTCGAATCGGCGCCGTTCCCGCCGCTCATGCTGCCCTCGCTGGTGGAGAACGCGATCAAGCACGGCCTCGAGCCGCAGCGCGAGGGAGGCAAGGTGACGATCGCGGCCGAGGCCCTGGACGGCAAGCTGCGCGTCACGGTCGCCGATACCGGGCGCGGGCTCCCGGAGGCGCCGGGGCAGGGCGTGGGCCTCGCGAACATCCGCGAGCGCCTCGCCGCGCTCTACGGCGAGGCGGGCCGGCTCGTGATCGAGGCGAACCAGCCGCAGGGCGTGCGCGCGACGCTCGAAGTGCCGCGCGAGGCGCCGGCCGCCGCGGCGAAACCCGCGCCGCCCCCGTTGCCGCCTGCGCCGCCGGCGCCAGCCCCCGCGCGGCGCACCGCGGCGCGCACGATGGCCGCCGTCGGAACCGCGGAGCGCGCGTGGCGCAAGGGGCTTTCATCGGCCTTCGTCTTCCTGGTCGTCTTGGCGGCGGTGTGCGCCGGGCTCGCGATCGTCGGCATCCTCACCGGCGCGCTGCACGTGCGCATCGGCCATGGATACATCGGCGGCGCCCCCGGCGCGCTCATCGGCGCGGTCGGCGTGACGATCGCCTTCGTCGTCGTGGTGCTCGCGCTCGCGATCGTCGTGGCGATCGTGTACGGCCTGGGATTCCTCTTCGCGGGCCTCGCGATCTTCGTGCCGATCATGGTCCTCGTCGCGCTCTTTCCGGTGCTCGCGCCCTTCGTGTTGCTGGGCTTCCTCGTCTGGTGGCTCGTGCGGCGTGCCTCCCGGTCCTCGCCGCCGGCGAATCCGCGGCCCCCGGATCCGCCACCCGCCGATCCGCCGGCGTCTCCCGCGCCGTAGAATCCCGCGATGCCCACCGCCATCATCGCCGAGGACGAGCCGATCCTGCGCGAGCAGCTGCAGACGAAGCTCGCGAAGCTGTGGCCCGAGCTGGAAGTGCTCGCCGCCGTCGGCGACGGCGCCGCCGCGCTCGAGGCGCTCGAGGACCACGCGCCCGACTTCATGTTCCTCGACATCCGCATGCCCGAGGCGACGGGGCTCGAGGTGGCGCGCGTGGTGGGCGGGCGCTCGCACGTGGTGTTCGTGACCGCCTACGACGAGTACGCGATCGAAGCCTTCGAAGCGGGCGCCGTCGACTATCTCCTCAAGCCCGCGACCGACGAGCGCCTCTCGCTCGCGATCGAGCGCCTCAAGGGAAAGCTCGCGACGCCCCCGCGCGACCTCACCGCGGTCCTCTCGCGCCTCGCGCAGAAGCTCGAGCCCGGGCGCGAGCGGCTCAAGTGGATCAAGGCGACGGTCGGGCAGAGCCTGCGCCTCATCCCCGTGGCCGACGTGCTCTACTTCCAGTCCGACGAGAAGTACACGCGCGTCGTCACCGCCGAGGGCGAGGCGCTCATCAAGACGCCGATCCGCGAGCTCCTCGCCGGCCTCGATTCCGACGCGTTCTGGCAGATCCACCGCTCTACGGTCGTGAACGCGGCCGCGATCGCCGGAGTGACGCGCGACTTCCGCGGCCAGGCGCACGTGAAGATGCGCGGGCGCGACGAGGCGCTCGTCGTCTCGCGCATCTACTCGCACCTCTTCAAGCAGATGTAGAAAAAGGGGTCAGATTACTTTTCCGCGGGCTGTCCGCTCCAGCGGACAATCGGAAAAGTAATCTGACCCCTTTTTCGACTCGTGCGAAAATGGCGACCATGATCTACGAGCTCGGCGACCGCAAGCCCGTGATGAAGGGCGAGTATTTCGTGGCCCCCAACGCCGCCGTCATGGGCTCCGTGGTGCTCGAGCGCAACGCGAGCGTATGGTGGAACGTCACCATCCGCGGCGACAACGACGTCATCACGCTCGGCGAGAACGTGAACGTGCAGGACGGGAGCGTGATCCACACCGACGAGGGCGTTCCCGTGCTGCTGGAGAGGAACGTGAGCGTGGGCCACCTCGTGATGCTGCACGGCTGCACGATCCGCGAGAACTCGCTGATCGGCATCGGCGCGATCATCCTCAACAAGGCCGTGATCGGGAAGAACTGCCTGATCGGCGCGGGCGCCATGGTGACCGAGGGCAAGTCGATCCCCGAGGGCTCGCTCGTCCTCGGCGTCCCCGGCAAGGTGGTGCGCAGCCTCACGCCCGAGGAGATCGCCATCAACACGTGGATCGCCGAGCACTACGTGGAGCGCTCCGGGATCTATCGCCGGGAGTTGAAGCCCGTCGGATGACCGCGCGCCGCTACCGCGGATCGCTCGCCGTCTGGCTGCTGCTGATCGCCTACGCGAGCCTCTACCCGTTCGGCCCGCTGCGGCTTCCCTCGCCGGACGCGCTCGCCGAGTTCGCGACGCGCCCGCGCTACGTGGTCCCGTTCGACGTGGCGCTCAACGTCCTCGCCTATTTTCCCGTGGGCGTGCTCGGGACGCTCCACTTCTCCGGTGCGGGCGTGCGCCCTTCCGCGCTCGCGAAGGCGCTGGCGTTCGGCGTGGCGCTGAGCTTCGCGATGGAGGGGTGCCAGCTCTTCATTCCCGGGCGCGTCTCCTCGATCTACGACGTGCTCTCTAACGGCGCCGGGACGCTCCTCGGGGCGCTCGCCTTCGCCGATCCGTTCCATTCCGTGGTCACGCGCCAGGTCGCGCGCTGGCGCGAGGATTCCTTCATCCCGGGCCCGTGGGGCGATGCCGGCCTCGTGCTCGTGGGACTGTGGCTCCTCGCGCAGCTCAACCCGGCGCTGCCGTTCTTCGGCGCGGGCAACATCGCGGCGCCGGGCGACGCCCCGCCCCAGGCGCACGGCCTCGAATGGGAAGCGGTGGCGCTCGGGATCTGCGGCTTCGGGCTCTTCGTGTCGACGCTCCTGCGCGGCGAGCAGGGAAGCCTGCGCGTGACGCTCGTGCTGCTGAGCGCGGCGCTGTGGCTCAAGTTCGTCGCCGCCTCGCTCATGCTGCAGCCGCACTTCTCCGACGAATGGGTGACCACCGGCCGCTTCGCCGGCCTCGCCGTCGGCATCGCCGCGCTCGCGCCGCTCCGGCGGCTGCCCCGGGCGGGCCGCGCGTACCTCGCCATCCTCGCCATCCTCGCGGGCGCGCTCATCTCGAAGATCTTCGGCTCGTACAGCCCCCTCGCCGAGCTGCTGCACGTGTTCCGCTGGCCCTACGGCCAGCTCGCCAACTTCACCACGCTCACGCGCTTCGTGCACGAACTTTGGCCCTTCGCCGCGCTCACATTCCTCGTCGCCGTGTTCCTGCGCGACCGCCGCGCCGCCCATGCCATAATCCCGCGCTGATCGAAACCGGGGTCAGACCACGTTTTCCAAAGAGCAAAAACGCGCGCGGTCTCCCACGGTTTTTCGCACTAAGGAAAATGTGGTCTGACCCCGGTTTGCACGGAGCCATCGATGTCGTATTACCAACACCACGTTTTCTTTTGCACCAATCGTCGCGAGCCGCCGCGCGCGTGCTGCGCCTGCCACGACTCCGAGGCGATGCGCGAGTACGCCAAGCAACGCGTGAAAGAGCTCGGCCTCTCCGGCCCGGGCAAGGTGCGCATCAATGCCGCGGGATGCCTCGACCGCTGCGAGGAAGGTCCCGTGGTCGTCGTGTATCCGGAAGAGGTCTGGTACACGTACGTCGATCGCCAGGACATCGACGAGATCATCGAGGAGCACCTGGTGCACGGGCGCGTCGTGGAGCGGCTGCGCATCTGATGGCCGTGGCGGCGGATCGCACGTTCGTCGCGGGTCCTTCCGGGCGCATCGAGGTCGCCGCGACGCATCCCGCGGCCCCGCGCATGGTCGCGGTGATCGCGCATCCGCACCCGCTCTTCGGCGGCACCATGGACAACAAGGTGGTCACCACGGTCGCGCGCGCCTTCGGCGAGGCGGGGGCCGCCACGCTGCGCTTCAACTTCCGCGGCGTGGGTGCGACCGAGGGCGCGCACGACGAGGGGCGCGGCGAGGCCGACGACATGGTGCGCGTGATCGAGCACGCGCGGTCGCTGCATCCCGGATTGCCGCTCGCGCTCGCGGGCTTCTCGTTCGGCGGCGCCGTCGCCGTTCGGGCGAGCGGCCGGGTGGACTTCGCGCAGCTCGTGCTCGTCGCGCCCGGCTTCCGCCGCATCGGCGCCGAGGGCATGGGCGCGGCGCCCGAACCCGACGACCCGCAGCTCGGCGCGCCCGGGCGCCATACGACCGCCAACACGGTGATCGTGCACGGCGACCGCGACGAGACGGTGCCGCTTTCCGATTCGATCTCGTGGGCCACGCCGCGCGAGGTGGCGGTGATCGTCGTGCCCGGCGGCGAGCACTTCTTCCATCGCAAGCTCCACGTCCTGCGCGAGATCGTGCTGCGCTGGGTGCGATGACCATCCTCGCGGCGAGCGCCCTGCGCAAGTCGTACGGCGGGCGCGAGGTGGTGGCGGGCCTCGACCTCGAGGTCGCGCGCGGCGAGTGCTTCGGCCTCATCGGGCCGAACGGCGCGGGAAAGACGACCACGCTGCGCATGCTCCTCGGCCTCACTCCGCCCGACGCGGGCTCCGTCACGCTGCTCGACCACGCGGTTCCCCGCGACGCGCGCGAGGCGCGCCGGCGCGTGGGCGTGGTGCCGCAGATCGACAACCTCGACCCGGATTTCTCGGTGCGCGAGAACCTGCTCGTCTACGCACGCTACTTCGGCTACTCGGCGGCGGAGGCGGCCCGGCGCGTTCCGCCCCTGCTCCGGTTCGCTGCGCTCGAGGCGCGCGCGGCGAGCCCCATCGACGAGCTTTCCGGCGGGATGAAGCGCCGGCTGGTGCTCGCGCGCGCCCTCGTGAACGATCCGGACCTGCTGTTCCTCGACGAGCCCACCACCGGTCTCGACCCGCAGGCACGTCACCTGATGTGGGAGAAGCTGCGCGCCCTCCTTCGCGAGGGCAGGACCATCCTCCTCACGACGCATTTCATGGACGAGGCCGAGCGCCTCTGCGATCGCATCCAGATCATCGACTCCGGCCGCAAGCTCGCCGAGGGATCGCCCGCGGCGCTCATCGCCTCGCACATCGAGCCCGAGGTGGTGGAGGTGTACGGCGACGGCGTGGAGGAGTGGCTGGATGCGCACGGGCGCGGGCTTTCGGCGCGCGCCGAGCTCCAGGGCGAGACGGCGTTCTGCTACCTGCGGGACCCGGCGCCGGTCGTCGCGAGCCTGCGTGCCTTCCCGCGTCTTCGCTTCGTGCACCGTCCCGCGAACCTCGAGGACGTCTTCCTGCGGCTCACGGGCAGAGAGCTCAGGGAGTGATGCAGGCAATGAATGAACCACAGATGAACACGGATGAACACAGATGGTTCGTGCATGAAATTGCGGCGGGTGCGATGGGTACGCTGCATATCCCGGCGACTCTCATCCGTGTTCATCCGTGTTCATCTGTGGTTCCCCCGCCTTTTGCCGAATCAGGTCGATGACGTTCGGGCTTCCATCCGCGTCGTGGATCGCCGTCTGGCGACGCAATTACCTCGTCTGGAGGAAGCTCGCCGCGGAATCGATGCTGGGCGACGTGATCGAGCCGCTCTTCTACATCGCGGGCTTCGGCGCGGGGTTCGGCGCGATGCTCCCCGAGGTGGACGGCGTGAAATACGTCGCCTACCTCGCCGGCGGCATGGTGTGCTACTCGACGATGATGTCGGCCTCCTTCGAGGTGCTCTACTCCGGCTACACGCGCATGCACGTGCAGCGCACCTGGGAAGGCATCCTCAACGCGCCGGTCGCGCTCGAGGACGTGGTGTTCGCCGAATGGATCTGGGGCGCCACCAAGAGCGTGCTTCCGGGCATGGCGGTGCTCGCCGTGGCGGCCGCGCTGGGGCTCGCGCGCTCGTGGAGCGCGGCGCTGATCCTTCCGGTGGCGTTCCTCACGGGGCTCACCTTCTCCGCGCTCGGGCTGGTGGTGACCGCGCTCGCGAAGTCCTACGACTTCTTCCAGTACTGGTTCACGCTCGCGCTGATGCCGATGATGCTGCTCTCCGGCGTCTTCTACCCCGTCACCCACATGCCGGCGTGGCTGCAGTCCTTCGCGCGCGTGCTTCCGCTCACGCACGGCGTGGAGCTGGGCCGGCCGCTGCTGCTCGGGCGCTGGCCCGCGGAGGCGCTGGTGCACGTCGCGGCGCTCGCGGCCTATTCGGTGGCCGCGTTCGCGATCGCGATGCGGCTCTTTCGCCGCCGCCTGCTGCGCTGAAGTCAGCGCCGGGTGAGGGCGGTCCCGGCGCGGGAGGCCGGTAGCTTCTCGAGCGCGGCGAGCACGATCGATGGCGTGAGGAGCTCCGGAAGGAGGTGCGGCACGCTCGAGCCCGGCGTGTACAGTGCGTAGACCGGCACCGCGTTGCGGCCGAGCGCGGCGAGCGCTTCCGTGATGCGCGGATCCTGGCGCGTCCAGTCGGCCGTGAGCCGCGCGACGCCGCGGTCGCTGAACGCTTTCGCCACCACCGCGTCGTGCAGCGCGACGCGCTTGTTCACCTGGCAGGTCACGCACCACGCGGCCGTGAAATCGACGAACACGGGGCGCCCCTGCGCGAGCAGGCCTTGCACGCGATCCGGGGACCACGCTTCCCAGGCGCCCTCGGCGCGCGTGACCGCGCTCGTGTCCGTGGTGGCCTGCGTCGCCGGCCACGCCACGACCAGGCCGAGCGCGCCGAGCAGCGCCGCGAGCGCGGGCTGCCAGCGCGCTCCGGCGTGCGCCCAGCGTCCGTACATCCACGCGCCGAGCGCGAGCAGCACGAGACCCAGCAGCAGTGCGAGCACGGCATCGTTGCCCGCCTGCGCGCCCAGCACCCACGCGAGCCAGGCCGAGGTCGCGTACAGCGGGAATGCAAGCACCTGCTTGAAGGTCTGCATCCACACGCCCGGCTTCGGGAGGCGCTTGAGGAGCTTCGGGAAGAGCGAGAGCAGGAATATGGGGAGCGCCATGCCGGCGCCCAGCGCGACGAACACCGCGATCGCGAGCCCGGCGCTCTGCGTCACCGTGAAGCCCACCGCCGCTCCCATGAAGGGCGCGGTGCACGGCGTCGCCACGACCGTGGCGAGGACCCCCGAGAGCAGCGCGTCGGCATAGCGGCCGCGTGCGCCGAGGTTCGACGTCATCGACTGCGCGAAGGCGCCCCACTCGAAGAGCCCCGAGAGGTTGAGCGCGAGCACGAAGAAGAGGCAGGCGAGGAGCGTCACCACCGCGGGCGACTGCAGCTGGAATCCCCAGCCGAGCTGCGCCCCGCCCGCACGCAGCGCGAGCAGCACGCCCGCGAGCGCGGCGAACGAAGCGAGCACGCCTGCGGCGAACATCGCGCCCTGCAGGCGCATCGCGCGTGCGTCGCCGTGCGCGTGCTTCACGAAGCCCATCACCTTGATGCCGAGCACGGGGAACACGCACGGCATGAGGTTCAGGAGGAGCCCGCCGAGGAACGCGAACGCGAGCGCAGCGAGGACGCTGCCGCCGATGCCGTCGTCGTTGGCCGAGATCGCGGTATTGCCCGCGGCGACGGGAAGGGAGGCGACCCTCGGCGCATCGACCTCGATCGCGCGGCGCTGGTCGGTGCCGGGCCATCCGGCCGGCGCCACCGCGACGCCCTTCACCGACGCGACGTCCTTCGGCGGCGGGTCGGCGAGCTGCATCTCGACGGTGAGGTCGCGGCCGGCGCGCGTCACCTTCTCCGGCGCCGCGGGCACGATGAGCTCCTCGCGCTCGGGAAAGAACGTCACCTTCGCGGGCGGCACCTCACCCTGCGGCGCCGAGATGCGGACCACGAGCGACTTGCCCACGATCGCCGATTCCGATTTCCACCCTGCGAGCGACGCCGGCAGCATGTCCTGCGCGCGCTGGATGTGCGCGAGGAAGCGGATGTCCTGCTCCGGCGGCGCGGCGGAGACGGGAAGCGCGAGGTCGAGCTCGGCCTTCTCCGGCACGCAGATGTCCTTGCACACCAGCCATTGGACGCTCGCCCTGATGTCCGCGCTGCCCGGCTTCGCATCGGCGGGCGGCGTGAGCTCCGAGAGGAGCACGACGTCGTCCTCGTAGCCGTAGTTCATGAGCGGGCCGACCGGAAGAAGCGAGGGATAGGGCCACTGGATCGGTCCCGCCTTCCAGCCCGGCGGCAGCTCCCAGTGGATGCGCGTCGGCAATCCGGAGTCGCCGGGATTCTTCCAGTAGGTGTGCCATTCGGGCACCATGCGCAGCTTGAGTCCCACGAGCACGGGCTTGCCGGGCTGCGCCGAGAGCTGGTCGCTCACGAGCTGCGCTTCGACATGCTCGGTCCGGACGAGCGGCGCGGCTTGCGCGAGGCTCACGGCAAAAAGGAGCGCGGCTGCGGCCGCACCGGAGAAACGGGAAAACATCGCGTAAAATGATACACCTATGCTCTGGCTGAAAGCCTTCCACATCATCTTCGTGGTCTCGTGGTTCGCGGGACTCTTCTACCTGCCGCGCCTCTTCGTCTATCACGCCCAGGCCGGCGACGCGGCGTCGAACGAGCGCTTCAAGGTGATGGAGCGCAAGCTCTATCGCGGCATCATGCTGCCGGGCATGGTCCTCACCGTCGCCTCGGGCCTGTGGCTCTGGCTCGGCTACGGCTTCGCCGGAGGATGGCTGCACGCGAAGGTGACGCTCGTCGTGCTCCTCGTCGCCTATCACTTCTGGCTGGCGAAGCTGCGCGGCGACTTCGCCCGCGACGCCAACCGCCGCTCGCACGTCTTCTACCGCTGGATCAACGAGATCCCCACGGTGCTGCTGGTGGCGATCGTGATCCTCGTCGTGGTGAAGCCCTTCTAGAGGACCCGGGGTCGCTTTCGGATCCCTACCGTGAACAGCGAAAGGCCGCGAATATTGCGCAAGGAGGCGGCGGCAGCGCAGTCGTTCTTCGCGCCCTGCCCGCGCGGGCTTGCCGCGGCGCTCGCCGAGGAGCTCGCGGCGCTCGGCGCCGCGCATCCGCAGCCCGGCGATGCCGGCGTCGCATTCTCCGGCCCGTTCGAGCTCGTGTACGCCGCGAACCTGCGCTCGCGCATCGCGAGCCGCATCCTCTGGCGGGTCGCGCGCTTTCCCTACAAGGACGAGAACGAGGTCTACGAGCGCGCGCGCGAGGTGCGCTGGCGCGAGCTCTTCTCGGCCGAGCGCACCTTCAAGGTCGAGACGAACGCGCATCGCAGCCCGGTGAAGAGCCTCGACTTCGTGACGCTGCGCGTGAAGGACGCGGTCGCGGACCACTTCCGCGACGCGATCGGCCGGCGTCCTTCGGTGGCTCCCCGCGATCCGGACGTGCGCGTGCACGCGTTCCTCGATGCCCGCGAATGCACGCTGTATCTCGACACGAGCGGCGAGCCGCTCTTCAAGCGCGGCCGGCGCGAGCACGTGGGCGAGGCGCCGCTCAAGAAGAACCTCGCGGCCGGAATCCTGCACATCGCCGGCTGGCGGCCGGGGATCGCGCTGCTCGATCCGATGTGCGGCGCGGGGACGTTTCTCTCGGAAGCCGCGGAGATGTCGCTCGGGCGCGCGCCGGGGCGCGATCGCGATTTCGGCTTCCGGCGCCTGGCGCGCTTCGACGCCGCCGCGTGGGAGCGCGAGCACGCGGCCGCGGCGCGCGAGGAGCGGCCGCTCGCGCCGCTTCCCGTCTTCGGCTCCGACCTGCACGGCCGTTCGGTCGAGCAGGCGCGCATGAACCTGCGCGACTCGGGGCTCGAGGCCGCGGTGGGCCTCAAGCAGGCGAACCTGCTCGAGCTCTCGGCGCCCGCGGCGCGCGGGATCCTCGTCACCAATCCGCCCTACGGCGTGCGCCTGGGCGAGAAGGAGCGGCTCGCCCAGTTCTATCCGCAGCTCGGCGACGTGCTCAAGAAGAAATTTCCCGGCTGGACGGCCTTCGTCTTCTCGGGCGACCCCGAGCTCGCGCGGCTCATCCGGCTGCATCCCTCGCGCAAGACCGTGCTCTTCAACGGCGCGCTCGAGTGCCGGCTCTACGAGTACCGAATGGTGGCCGGCGGCAACCGCCCGCATCCGGTCGCGCCGCCCTCCGGCCCGTGACGCTCGCGGGGAGCGTCGTCGGCCTCGACTCGCATACGCTGCTGCGCCTCGCGCTGGTGCCGGGTGCCGTCTGGCTCGCGAGCCTCGGCGCGCGGCGCTGGGGCCATGCGTTCTCCGGCTATCTCGGCGGGCTGCCGATGATCGGCGGCCCGATCACGCTCTATCTCGCCCTCGACTACGGGCCGCAATTCGCCGCGCGTTCGGCCACCTTCACGCTCGCGATGATCCTCGGCCAGGCCGCGCATCTCCTCGCCTTCTCCCATGCCGGCCGCTTTGCGCGCTGGCCGCTCGCGCTCGCCGCGGGCTGGGGCTCGTTCCTCGCGGTGGCGCTCGCCGTCGTCCGCGGGTCGCCCTCGCCGCCGCTCGCGCTCGCGCTCGCGGTCGCCGGGCTCGCGGCCGCATGGCTCTGGCTTCCGCGAGCGCGCGGCGCCTCGCAGCCGCCCGCCATCCCGCGCGCGGAGCTGCGCCTGCGCCTCGTGGCGGCGCTCGTGCTCGCCGCGGCGATCCTCGCCGCCGCGCGCGCCTTCGGTCCCGTGGTGAGCGGCGTGATGCTCTCGGTGCCCGTGACCGGCTCGATCATGCCGCCTTTCACGCTCGCGCTCTACGGGCCGGACGCGCTCGCGCGGCTCGTGCGCGGCTTCGTGGTGGGCCTTTCCGGCTTCACCGCCTTCTTCTTCGTTCTTGCCATGGCGCTCGCGGCGCTCGGGATCGTCGCGGGATTCGCCGCGGCGGTCGCGGGGGCGCTCGCCGCGGTGTTCGCCGTGGCGCGCCTCGCCCGGCGCAGCGCGAGCCCGTAGGACCCGGCCGACAAGAGCCAGCGACCTCGCCTGATTTGCCCCGGCCGGCGCCTCGTTCAGGATGGGATTGCGTGTTTCCGGTGGGACGGCCGCCATGGCCCTCCCTCTCTCAACCTGTTTGTCCCGACCCGGGACTCGACGGAGGCAACAATGAAAGCAATCATCGCCCTCATCCTCGGCGCGTTCGTCCTCACCGCCTGCAACACGATGGAAGGCTTCGGCCAGGACGTGCAGTCGGGTGGCAAGAAGATCGAGCATGCGGCCGACAACAACCGCTGAGTCGCAGCGCCCGCCGGCGATCATGCCGCAACCGATGGACCCGGCGCCGCCACCCGGCGCCGCGGTCGGCGACATCCGCGATCGGTTGCGCGCCGATCACGAGGCGACGCTCGCCGACGCCGATCGCCTGCGCTCCGAGCGCGATGCCAAGCGGGCGTTGCACCTCCTCGCGGCGCTTCGCCGCGCCTGGGTGATCCACGCACTCGCCGAGGAGGCCGTGGTCTACCGCGCGCTCGAGGGCGCCGAGGGCGGTCCCTTCGCGGGAACCCGTTCGGACGAGCGCTTCGTCGAGCACGAGCTCGTCGAGTCGCTCTTCGGCAAGCTCGCGCGCGTGCGCCCCGGCAGCCAGGAATGGAGCGCGCGCCTGAACGTGGCGCGCGACCTCATCGCACGCCACATCGAGAACGAGCACGAGGATCTTTTCGCGCGGCTCGCGCACAGCTTCGATGCGCAGAGCCTCGCCGGGCTCGGCGGCCGTTTCGAAAGCGCGCGCGCGAAGCTCGCCCTGCTCGAGGACGCGAAGGCGGCGTAACGCCTACTCCCGCATCGCCCGGCGCATGATCGCGCCGTCGTCCGCATCTCCCAGTGTCCCGAACGCGTACCGGCCCTGCGCCCGCGAGGCGCAGAACGCCTCGGCCGCGCGCGCGTCCGAATGCCGCTTCATGAGGGACATCTGCGTGGCGAGCGCGAGAGACTCCACGACGACGCGCGCGTTGCGTTCGGCGCGATCGGCGTCGCCCAGGAGACGCTTCGCGCGCTCCAGGAGCGCATCGGCGCGGGAATCGCGCGCGGCCGCGATCTCGGCGGCGAGCGCCTCGAGCGCCGCGGGCGAGCGCGCGATCGCGCGCAACGCATCCAGGCAGATCACGTTGGCGCTCCCCTCCCAGATGCCGTTGAGGGGCGCCTCGCGGAAGAGCCGCGCGAGGGGGCTCTCCTCCACGTAGCCGTTGCCCCCCAGGCACTCCATCGCCTCCACGGCGACCGGGGTCATGCGCCGGCACAGCCAGTACTTCGCGATCGGCGTGAGGATGCGCTGCAGGCTGCGCTCCGCCTCGTTCGCGGACGAGGCGTCGAACGCGGCGGCGAGGCGGAACGCCACGAGGAGCGCCGCCTCGGCCTCGAGCGCGAGCTCCGCGAGCACGTTCTGCATCAGCGCGTGGTCCGCGAGCACCTTGCCGAACGCCGAGCGATGGCGCGCGTGGTTGAGGGCATGGTCGAGCGCGGCGCGCATCATCCCGGCGACGGCCACCACGATGTCGAAGCGCGTGTGGTGCGCCATCTCGATCAGCGTCGCGATGCCGCGGCCCGGCTCGCCCACCTCCGCCGCCCACGTTCCCCGGTACTCGATCTCCGCCGAGGCGTTCGAGCGGTTGCCGGCCTTTTCCTTCAGGCGCTGGATCTCGAACGGATTGCGGGTGCCGTCGGGAAGCGAGCGCGGCACGAAGAAGCAGCTCACGCCCTCCTCGCGCCGCGCAAGAGTGAAGAAGCCGTCGCTCATCGGCGCGGAGCAGAACCACTTGTGCCCGGTGAGGCGCCATTGCTCGGCATCGCGCACGGCGCGCGTGGCGACCGCGCGCAGGTCCGAGCCGCCCTGCTTCTCCGTCATCGCCATGCCGATGGTGACGCCTTCCTTGCGCTCGGGTGGAAGGGGGCGCGGGTCGTAGGCGTCCTCGAGGACCTTGTGCCGCCACGCGCGTTCGAGCGCCGGCGCCTGCGCGAACACCGGGATCGAGGCGAAGGTCATGGTGACCGGGCAGGCGGTGCCCTGCTCGAGCTGGTTCCACAGGTAGAAGAGCACCGCCCGCGCGGCGAAGCCGCCCTCCTTGCGCTTCCAGGCGAGCGAGTGCAGCCCGGCGCCGATCGCCTCGGCCATCAGCGCGTGATACGAGGGGTGGTATTCGACCGAGTCGATGCGATGGCCGAAGCGGTCGTGCGTGCGCAGCTCCGGGACGTGGCGGTTCGCGAGGCGCGCATGCTCCTGCGCCTCGGCGCTTCCCACGAAGCGGCCGAGGGCGTCCGCGGCCGTGCCGATGTCGCGCGCGCCGGAGCGGGCCGCGGCCCCGCGCAGCCACGGGTCGCCGGACCACGCGTCGTAGCCCGCGAGCGGCGGCGGTTGGTTCGCGACCTCGTGCGTGCGTTCGCTCATGGTCGCTTGCGCCCGGGCGGCGCGCCCCTTTCGCTCACCCATTCGACGAGGGCGTCCAACGCATCCTGCGCGCGGTTCGCGTTCGGGTGGTTCACCAGCATCACGACGATCCAGCGCCGGCCGGCGCGGTCGAGCACGTAACCGGCGAGGCTCTGCACGCCGTCGAGCGTTCCGCCCTTCACGTGCGCGTGCCCCTGCGATTGCACGCCCTCGTGGTCCTTGAAGGTGCCGTCGACGGCGAAGATCGGAAACGACGCGGCGAGCTCCGGCATCGAGTCGCTCGCCCAGGCCGCGCGCAGCAGCGCCGCGAGGGTCGCCGCGCTCACCCGCTCGCCGCGCGACAGGCCCGAGCCGTTCTCGAGCGCGAGCTCCGGCGCGTCGATCCCCTTCGCGGCGAGCCAGTGGCGCACGACCTGCGCGCTCTGCGCGATGTTCCCTCCGCCGCCGTTCGGCTCCGCGGAGAGCGCGAGGAAGAGGTTCCGCGCCATCACGTTGTTCGAGTACTTGTTCATGTCGCGCAGGAGGAGCGCGAGCGGCTGCGATCGCTCGCGGTAGAAGAGCCGCGCGCCCGCCGGCGTCGCCCCGTCGCGGACCTTTCCCGCGAGCTTCCCGCCCGCCTCGCTCCACAGCCAGCGGAACAGCGACTCGAAGTAGCGGTGCGCGTCGAACACCGCGAGCGGCCATCCCTGCTCGCCGCAGTCTTGCGGGTATGCGCCCGTGAACGCCACCGTGGCGACCATCCCTTCCTCGTGCACGTCGAAGCGCACGTCGTGGCGCCATGCGCCGCAGCTTCCGGAGGCGAGGCGCAGCCGGCTCGTGACCTGCACGTTCGGAAGGTCGGGCTCGGCAACCACGCTCACGGCCTCGTCGCCGGGCACGAAGGTGAAGTCGATGGCGCCGAAGTTCACGAGCAGCGCGTCGGGCGCGACGTTGTAGGCGCGGAGCGGGCGCTCGTCGAAGGCCGCGGCATCGTAGGTCTCGGGCGCGAAGTAGCCGCGGTCGACGATCACGTCGCCCCGGATCTCGCGCAACCCGCGCGCGCGCAGGCGGTGGAGCATCTGCCAGAGACGGTCGTAGGTGAGCTTCGGGTCGCCGCCCCCGCGCAGCACGAGGTTGCCTTCGAGCACGCCGTCCTTCAGGGCGCCGTCGAGCAGCACGTCGGTGTGGAAGCGGAACGCGGGGCCGAGCAGGTCGAGCGCGGCTTCGCTCGTCACGAGCTTCATCACCGATGCGGGATTCATCGCCGCGTGCTCGCGATGCGAGAGGAGGATCGGCCGGCCGTCGACCGCCTCCACGCGCACGGCCACGGCGGAGAGCGGCACGCCGTGGGCGGCGAGCGCGTCGCGCACGGGCGCGGGCAGCTCTCGCGCGCAGAGCGCCATCGGCGCGAGGAGCGCCGCGAGGACGAGGCGCGCGAGCCTCATGCGCCGCGGCCCAGCCGGTCGGCGATCTCGATCCCGGCGGCCACCAGCTCGGCGAACTCCGCCTCGTCGATCACGTAGGGCGGCAGGAAGTAGACGGTCCGGCCGATGGGCCGCAGCAGCACGCCGCGCGCGAGCGCCATCTCGAAGGCGCGCGCGGCGAAGGCGGGCGCGTCGGATTGCACCTCGAATGCCCAGATCGTGCCGAGGTGGCGAAAGTCGCGCACGTTGCGATGCCGTGCGAGCGGCGCCGCGATCGGCACGAAGCGCGCCGCCTTGCGCTCGTTCGCCGCGAGCACCGCCTCGCGCTCGAAGAGGTCGAGCACGGCGCAGGCCGCGCGGCACGCGAGCGGGTTGCCGGTGTACGAGTGCGAATGCAGGAATGCGCGCCTCACGTCGTCGTCGTAGAACGCGGCGTATACGTCGTCGCTGCAGAGCACGCACGAAAGCGGGAGATAGCCGCCGGTGATCCCCTTCGAGAGGCACATCAGGTCCGGCGCGATGCCGGCCTGCTGGCACGCGAACATCGTTCCGGTGCGGCCGAAGCCGGTCATGATCTCGTCGGCGATGAGGAGCACCTCGTGGCGCGTGCAGAGCTCGCGCGCGCGGCGCAGGTATTCGGGATGGTAGAAGCGCATGCCGCTCGCGCCCTGCACCAGGGGCTCGACGATGAGCGCGGCGATCTCGCCGTGGCGCTCGGCGAGGAGCTTGGCGAGCGCGTCGGCCGCCTCGACCGCGCCGCCGATTCCCCCGAAGCGGTGGTCGTCGTCGCCGCGTGCCGGAAACGGCGCGACGATCGATTCGCGCACCAGCGGCGCGTAGGCGTCGCGGAAGATCGCGACGTCGGTGACGCCGAGCGCCCCCGCCGTCTCGCCGTGGTAGCCGCCGGCGAGCGAGACGAAGCGCCTCTTGTCCGGCCGGCCGCGATTCGCCCAGTAGTGGAACGCCATCTTCAGCGCGATCTCGGTGGCGGAGGCGCCGTCCGATGCGTAGAAGGCGTGGCCGATGCCGCCCGGCGCGACGGCGCGCAGGCGTTCGGCGAGCTCGACCGCCGGCGCGTGCGTGAAACCGGCGAGCATCACGTGCTCGAGCGTCTCGAGCTGCTCGCGCAACGCCGCGTTGATCGCCGGATGCGCGTGGCCGAAAAGGTTCACCCACCAGGAGCTCACGCCGTCGAGGTAGCGCCGGCCGTCGAAATCGGTGAGCCACGCGCCTTGCGCGCGCGCGATGGGCACGAGCGGGAAGCGCTCGTGGTGCTTCATCTGGGTGCAGGGATGCCAGATCGCGGCGAGGCTCCGCGCGACCATCTCCCGGTTGCTCATCGGTCCTGCGCGATGCGGTTGATCTGCGCCGCGATGGAGCTGGTCGCCTCGGAGGCGAGGGCGGTGAGCGCGTCGCGCGGCAGCGCGATCGTGCCGCCGGTCGCGTAGCAGAGCGCGGTGAAGAGCGTGCGCACCTCGACCGTCGCGAGCGCCTCGGGCGCCTCGCCCGCGACCAGCACGACGCCCGCGGCATTCACCACGACGCGCAGCCCTGGGTCGAGCAGCGCGCCCGATCCGTGCGCGTCGAAATACGCCGTGAACCGGTCGAGTATCAGCTTCTCGAGCTCCGCTTTCTCGGCGTTCCCCAGCAGCGGCATCGATCGCCCTCGGAAAACGAATCCGCGCTCATTCTAGCCCGCCGACCGGAAGCGGCGCCGGACACAATTGCCGGAAGGGGCGCCGCGGCGGTGCGTTGGCATCCATGCGCCGGGAGTGCTAGCAACACGGGTCCTTGATTTCATGAGAAAAGCGGAAATGAGCATGCTGGTTGCTTCCGGTGGAGCCAGGAGGCGGAACTTCGCCGGCGAAATTCTCTTCTCAAACGGGAGGACTCGACGAATGGAACTGCTCGATTGCATCGAGACCCAGCTCATCTCGAATCGATTGCCGCTCGTGGGCATCACCGTCGCGGCGCTGCCCTATGCGAACACGCCCGTGGTGCTCACGCTGCACTGGCACGGATTCGTCGAGACGCGCCTCGCGGAGGTGACGGACGCGAACGTGGTGGCGTACCAGTCGGTGCCCAGCTCGGCGTTGCAGATCAACGAGCGCTGGGACCGTCTCGAGGAGCTGGAGGGCGCGGTTCTCGACGTGGCCTGGGAGCTCGGCTCCTGGGACCTCGCTCGAACCGAGGCGCTGCCGTTCGTGCGGCCGGGCGCGCAGGAGCAGGAATCGCTGGAGTGCATGGGCGCCTTCGGCAACTTGCCCATCGAGATCGAGGGCCAGCCGCCGATCGTGGCCGAAGTGCCCGATGCGGGCGAGCTCATCGAGGCCGCCTCGCGCGCGGGTTACCTTTCGTGGCTGTTTCGGCCCGTCCGCGGCGGCGTTTGGGCGGAGGTGGCGGAGGACGTGACGCTGCAGGAGGGCGGATACCGCAATCCGCCGTGCCCGTACCTGGCGCTTCCGACCCGGGCGGGGCACCCACGCCGCCCGCGGCGCGTCACCTACCAGTTCGGCCGCGCCGCGCGCCTCGCGCGGTAGCCCCGCGGCGGCCTCCGCGATGAGCCCATCGCGGAGGATCCTCGCCTTCGGCGCGGCGGCTGCGCTCGTCGTTGCCGGCGCGTGCGTGAGCGGACCGCCGATCCGGCGCTACCTCGCCGACACACCGGCAACGCCCGTCCGCGTCGCCACTGCCCACGGCGTCCTCACCCACGCCGAGAGCGAGCGCATCCTCGCCGAGCTTCGCAGGCGCTCGCCCGACACCACGCTCCTCGATCGCCACGCCGCGATCGAGCAGACGCTCGCCGGCACGGTGCTGAGCGCCGGCAACCGCGCGACGCTGCTGCAGGACGGCCCGCCCACCTACCGCGCGATGCTCGAAGCGATCCGCGGGGCGAAGAGCTTCGTGCACCTCGAGATGTACATCTTCGAGGCGGGTGCCGTCGGCCGCGAGTTCGCCGACGCGCTCGTGGCGCGCCGCAGGGCCGGCGTCGAAGTGCGCGTGATCTACGACGGCGTGGGCTCGCTCGACACGCCGAAGGAGTTCTTCGACGAAATGCGCCGCGCGGGCATCGAGGTGCTCGCGTACAACCCGATCTCGCCCGGCAAGGTGGTGAAGAAGGGCCCCGCGCTCGACCATCGCGACCATCGCAAGCTCCTGGTGGTGGACGGACGCGTCGCGTTCGTGGGCGGCATCAACATCAGCCATGTGTACGGCTCGACGCCGCGCGGACCCGCGGGATCGAAGCCCTCGGGCGCTTCGTCCGGGTCCTCGGGAGGCAACGGCGAGCGGGGCGCGAAGGCGAAGGAGGCCGAGCCGGATCTCCCGTGGCGCGACACGCAGGTGCGCATCGAGGGGCCGGTGGTCGCGCAATTCGAGAAGCTCTTCCTCCAGCAGTGGGCGAAGCAGCGCCAGGAGCCCGCGAGCGAGGATCCGCGCTACTTTCCGCGCGTGCCCGAGGCGGGCCACGAGCTCGCGCGCGCTATCGCGGGCAATCCCGACGACGGCGCCGACGCGAGCTATATCGCGCTCGTCTCGGCGATCGACAGCGCGGAGACCTCGGTGCGGATCACGAACGCCTACTTCGTGCCGGCGAAGGAGCTGCGCGAGGCGCTGGAGGCGGCCGCGGCGCGTGGCGTGCGCGTCGACCTCATGCTGCCGAGCCGCCTCGATACCTGGGTGGCGCTCGAGGCGGGACGCTCGTACTACGACGAGCTGCTCTCGGCGGGCGTGCGCATCCACGAGATCGAGGGGCGGCTGCTGCACGCGAAGACCGCCACCATCGACGGGGTGTGGTCCACGGTCGGCTCCACGAACCTCGACTACCGCAGCCTCGCCTACAACGACGAGCTCAACGCCGTCGTGCTCGGGACCGACTTCGCCGCGAGCATGGAGCGGGCCTTCGCGCGCGACGTCGCCCGCTCGCGCGCGATCACGCTCCAGGCATGGCGCGAGCGCTCGCTCTACGAGCGGCTGCGCGAGTCGGCCGCCCGCATGACGGCGCACCTCCTGTAGCCGGCGTCAGCCGCGCGGCCCCGCGTAGTGGAGGAAGCGCTCCGGGCTTACGCGGATCGCGGCACCGGTGGGGCAGGCGCGCACGCAGGCCGCGCCGCCCGGAAGGTCCTTGCACATGTCGCACTTCACCGCCTTCTTGACGACGTCCTTGGCGTGCGCCGCGGGCTCCGCCCCCGGCTCGGGTCCGGCGCCGAAGAGCAGCCACGACCACAGGCTCGGTCGCCGCCGCTTCGGATCGATCGCCGCGAGCTGGATCACCCCGTACGGGCAGTTGCGCTCGCAGTTGCCGCAGCCGATGCACGAGTCGTTCACGAACACCTCGCCCTCGGGCGAGCGGTGGATCGCGTCGGGCGGGCAGTCCTTCATGCAGTGCGGGTGCTCGCAGTGGCGGCACGAGGTGGGGACGTGGATGCTCGCGAAGGTGGGGCCGGCCTCGCGGTCGAGCCGCGAGGTGCCGTCGTGCGTGTCGGCGCACGCCTTCTCGCAGTTGTCGCAGCGGATGCACAGCGACTCGTCGATCAGCAGCACGTCGGTCGCCTCGCCGATGCCCTGCTGCATCAGGAAGGAGATGAGGTTGCCCGGGTCGGACTGCGCTTCCATCGCCGCGTTGACGCGCATGCGCTCGAGGAAGCGCGCCTCGAGCTCCTCGCGCCACTTCGGGTTGCGCGCGAGCACGCGCTGGAAGGCCGCGGCGTCGAGGACCAGCGCCTCGGTCGTGGTCGCCGCGCGCACGGTGGCGGTGCGCGGGGATTCGGAGATGAGCGCCATCTCGCCCACGTAGTTGCCGGCCGAAACGTACGAGAGCACCACGTCGCGCCCCCCGATGCGGCGCGAGATGGTGACCGAGCCGCGCCGGATGAGGTACAGGCCGTCGGGCGGGTCGTTCTCCTGGAAGAGGACGTCCGCGCTGCCGTAGCTCTTCACGTTCACGCCGGCCGCGATGAGCTCGGCGAGGTCCGACTCCGGCAGCATCGGCGCGAGGTAGGCGCGCACCGCCCGCTTGAGGAACGCCTCGTCGACCTGGCGGCGCACCGCTTCGGCCGAGGCGATGAGCTTGAGCATCGCGCGCCGCGGCGCCTCGATCAGCACGCAGTTCGGGCCCGCCCTCACGGTGCTCGAGCGCCGCCGTCCCGAGATGAGGCCGAGCTCGCCGAAGAACTCCCCGGGCCCGAGGGGGAACCAGCGCCCGGGCTCGCCGTCGCTCGCCACCTCGACCTGCACCTCGCCGCCGACCACCATGAAGAACGAGTCGGTGTAGTCGTTGCGGTAGAAGAGGGTCTCGCCCTCGTCGGGCGTGCGGACCTCGCTCTCGAGCAGGAACTCGCGCAGCTGCAGCCGGTTCATGCCGGCGAGGAGCGGCACGCTCTCCTGGATGAGGTCGAGGACCTGCGCGAGCGTCCGGCGGCGCGAGAAATTCTCGAACTTGCGCGCGAGGAGCGGCTCGTCGGCCGGCGCGATGTCGCGGCCGAGCGCGAACTCGACCGCCTCGTATCCCTGGTTCATCGCCTGCTTGATGAGCGGATAGCCGCCCAGCGCGCCGATGATGTGCAGCCCCTTCACGTTCGACTCGTAGCGGTCGGAAAGCCGCGGTACGCAGTTCGGGTCCGCGCTCGGGAACTCCACGCCGAAGCTCTCCACCAGGCGGCGCGGCGGGACGGCGCCCAGGCGCGCGATCACGCGGTCGCAGTCGAGGACGTCGGGACCGCCCGGGGTGCGCGCGTGGAAAGCGAGCGGCCTCTCCCCGGCGGCGCCGGGCACGACCTTCACGGCCGACGTGCCGTAGCGGCACTCGAGGCGGCCTTCCTTGATGGCCGCCATCACCAGCGTGAGGTTGCCTTCCTTGCAGCGCGTGAACTCCTCGTTGCGGTTGATGAGGATCACGCGGTTGCGCTCGGCGAGGGCGAGCGCGTTCTCGATCGCCGCGTCGCCCGCGCCCACCACCAGGATGGTCTCGTCTTCGTACTCGCCGGGATCGTCGAGCTGGTACTGCACCCGCTCCAGGTCCTCGCCGGGGACGCCGAGCTTGCGCAGGTTCCCCTGCAGGCCGATGGCGAGGATCACCTTGCGGCAGAAGTGCACCTCGCCCGAGCGCGTGGCGAGCTCGAACAGGCCGTCGCGCCCGCCGATGGAGGCTACCTCCGAGCCGAAGCGGACGTCCACGCCGAGCTTGCCGATCTCGCGCTCCCAGGTCTCGAGCACCTCCTCGCGCCTGGCGGCGCGGAAGGTGAGGGGGCTGCGCAGCGGCAGCACCTGGGGCTCGGCCATCACGTGCTTGCCCTTCTGGTATTTGTGAATGGTGTTCGACGGATGCGGGGACGCCTCCAGCAGCACGTGGGAGATCTTGAGCTCGGCCGCATGCGCCGCCGCGGAAAGTCCCGCCGGACCCGAGCCCACGATGCCCAGCTCGAGCCAGCGGAACTCGGTCCTTTCGTCGAAGCCGGGCGTCGTCATCGTGTCACCGTCGCATGCAGGTGGGCGAGCGCCTCGCGGAAGCGCTCGGGCCGGTAGTTCTCGTCGCTCTTCACCGCATCGTATACGCGATCGAGCGCGCCGTTCACGGAGCGCACGTCGGCGAGGCCGCCGTGGCGGGCGAGATAGTCGGCGAGGCTCGCGATCGCCATCGTCGCCTGCTCGGCGTCGGCGTAGTCGTGGTATCCGCCGTCGACGTCCGCGGTGGAAAGGAGCGCCACCATCGCCCGCAGGTCGTCGGTGCGGAAGCGATGGGTCGCGAGCCGCGGCACGAGCGCGGCGATCGCGCCGCGCAGCTCGCGCGCGACGCCGAGCGCGTCGCCGCCGTCGCCCGAGACGGCGCGGCGCAGCTCGCGCACCTCGCGGTCGAAGCGCTGCGCCTGCGGCCCCGGCAGCGCCTGCCGGACGATCGCTCGCAGCATGAGCAGGTTCGAGTCGTTCAGGCGGATGTGGCCCGGGCTCGTGCCGAGGAGCGGCGTCCATCGCCGCTGCGACATGGGGTGGTGGCAGGCGTTGCAGTCGAACACGACCAGCTCCGGGAACAGGCCGTCGCGGCTGCGCTTCGGGTCGAGCAGCACGTCGAGGAGCTCGGAAGCGGCGAGCGCCTGCCCGACCGCCCAGATGCGCACCGTATCCCACTCGCCCTTGCGGCGATGCCAGTCCGCGTCGATCACGTAGTGCGCGGGCTCGGTGGCGGCGAACGTGTCGAGCTCGAAGCTCATGCGCGGATGCCCCGCGCCCATCATGCGGTGCGTCACGAACTTGTCGCGGTTGCCGAAGTGGCACGAGAGGCACAGCCGCGCCTGGGCGACCGGATCCTCGAGGGGATACAGGCCGTGGGCGACGTTGTCGGCGTGCGTGGCCCCCGGCTCGACGTGGCGCTCGATCCAGTGCTCCGCGGGACCGTGGCAGGCCTCGCAGCTCACGCCGTCCTCCACCTTGAAGCGCGCGCCGCGCAGGCGCGGCGGCGGATCGAACGCGTGGCAATCGAGGCAGAGCTTCGCGCGCTGGGGCGCCTCCTTGAGGCCCAGGTTCGCGGCGATGCGCTTCGAGCGCTCGCTCGCGAGCACCGCGTAGGCGCGCGTCGCGTGCTTGTCGACGCGCGACCACGTGACGTACTCGTTCTGCAGGATGTCCGAGTCCTTCCAGGGCGAGATGGAGCCGTGGCAGAGCTCGCTCGCGCAGGTGACGACGCCCAGGCTCTTCGCCTGCGAGCGGTACGGCAGCTGCGGCGCGGGCGCGGCGAGCGCGATGCCCACGAGGGCCGCCCCGGCGAACCCGGCGAGCGAGGAGAGCGCGATGCGCTCGCGCGGGCTCACGGCGTGTCCTTCACGGTCCAGACCTTGTCGTCGGGGGCGAGGTAGAGCTTGCGCTGCTCCTCGAGGTTGAACGGGCGGGAGCCCACGCGGCCGAAGACGGCGATCTGCCCGCCGGTCTCGTCCACCGCGCGGTCGCGATCGAGCCCGCGCGCGAGCGCGGTGGCCGGCGAGCGGGTCTCGCGCCACGCGATGAGCTCCGGGCGCGGCTCGGGGCTGAAGCCGTAGAAGTCCGGCTGGGTGTCGGGCGCGGTGAGCTGCAGCACCGCGAGTCCGCGGCGCCCGTCGGCGACGTACGCGAAGAGCGACGCGTTGGTCGAGCCGATCACCACGTCGCGGGCATCGTCGATGCGCCCGTCCGCCGTGAACTTCTGCGCGAGGCGCGGATGCTCCGGTCGCTCCACGTCCACGATCGCGAGGCCCTCGCGCCCCGCGGCCACGTAGGCGTAGGTGCGTGCGACGTAGACGCGATGCGCGTCGGCGAGCGGCACGCGCGCGCCTTCCACCAGGCGCGCCTTCTCCGGCACCGTCACGTCCACCACCTCGAGCCCGGCGGCGCTCGCGACGAAGAGGTAGCGGAACTGCAGGGCGCTCGCGCGGGCGCCGGGGAGCGGCACGCGCGCGGCGAGGCGCGGATGCAGGGGATCGGCGAGGTCCACGACCACGATGGCCGAACCGGTCGCCACGTAGGCGTAGTCGCCGCCGAGCGTGACGTGGCGCGCGCCGTCCAGCACGTGGCCGGGATTCCACGTCACCGCGCGACGCAGGAAGTTGTCGCGCGGCTCGCCGTCGGCGAGGGTCTCGACGTTCACCAGGATCAGGCCCTCCCTGGCGTCCGCCACCGCGGCGTAGCTGTAGATCGGGTGGAACGCCTGCTCCTCGTTCGCCGCGCGCATGCGCACGTCGCGGTTGCGGATCGGGTCGATCGGCTGGTCGGTGGGCAGCGCCACGCAGGTGGCGTCCTTCGACGCGACGTGCGTGTCGTGCCCCAGCGGCGAGAAGGGCGCGGTCACGATGCGCTGCGAGACGCCCTTGTTGGCGATCGAGGCGACGTCGTACACGCGCAGCCCGCCCGCGCCTTCGGCCGAGTAGAGGTACTCGCCGCGCAGCGCGATGCAGCCCACCGGCCCCCCGGCGCGATGGTGGTGCGCCTCCGCAAGGCGCCGGCCACGCTTCAGGTGCGCTGCGTACCAGTCGGGGTAGGCGTAGCGCTGCAGGTAGCTCCCGATCACCGCCTGCGGCTCGTCCCACTCGGTGACGCGCACCGCCTCCACGTCGCGCTCCTCGCCGAGCCAGGCGTCGAGCCCGACGAAGTTCACGAAGCCCGTGCCCTGGAGCAGGAGCTGCGCCATGATCGCGTTGTTGTCGTCCTTCTCCGAGATATGGCAGTCGCTGCAGGTCTTGGTCTCGGTCTTCCTCTCGGTGTGCGGATAGTGCGGCGCGAACGCCTGCGAGGAGAATCCGCTCGCCGAGATCGGCGCCTGCTGCACGTAGATGTGCTCGCGGTTGATGTTGGTCGAGGAGAGCACCAGCGCCGAGCTCGATCGCACCGGCGCGATGCGTCCTGCCTTCGCCGTGCCGTGGATGCCGAGCTGGAACATGTCGTCGCGGGCGACCTGCGGGTTGTAGGTGGCGAAGTTGCGCGTCTCGCCGCCCTCGTAGTGGTGGCGGGCGGTCTTCCAGTTCGCCTGGATGGGAAGGTGGCAACCCGCGCAGCTCGTGGTCCACGAGGTGTGGCAGGTATAGCAGGTCATCTTGCCGTTGTCGTGCGCGTAGCCGGCGCCGGTCTTTCCCCACTCCCCCGCGCGCCCGGAAGCGCCCGCGTGCATGAGCTTCGCGCGCGCGGCCTTCTCGTCGTAGTGCGGGTTGCCGGGCGTCACCGTGTCCTTCACGAGCGTCACCTCCCATTCGCGGTCCGGGTACACCGCCGAGCGCTGGTAGAGCTTGCCCGCGCGCCACACGAAGCGCCGCCGTCCATCCTCGGTGCGCAGGAGCGACATGTCCATGCCGCCGGGCGGGGAGGCGGGCCCGGAGGTGCGCAGCGTCGGGTACTTGTCGACGGTGCCGTGGCAGTCGACGCAGTCGATCTCGATCGCCGCCGCCACCTCGCCGTAGAGGTGCCCGTTGCCGTGGGCGTCCTGGCCGAAGTGGCAGTCGACGCACTGGAAGCCCATGTCCATGTGGATCGAGGAGAGGTGCACCGCTTTCTGGAACTTGTGCGGATCGGAATCGGGGACGACGTTCCCGTCCTGGTCGAGCAGCCGCCCGGAGCGGTCGCGCTTGAACACGTAGCGGAAGTTCCAGCCGTGCCCGTGGTAGTCGGCGAACTGCGTGTCCTTGAGCGTCGGATTGAGCTTCGCCACGTTCTCGAGGAACTTCTCGTCGCCCCATTTTCCGCGGATCGCCGCCTCCTCGGGGTTGCGCTCGAGGATGCGGTGCGCCTCCTCGGCGCTGGGGTATTTCTGCTTCTTCGGCCACATCGCCGGCGCGTCGCTCTCGTAGTCCCACATGATCGTGCCGTAGAAGCTGTTCACGAATACGTTCGGCTGGTGCATGTGGCAGACCATGCACTGCGAAGACGGGATCGCGCGCGTGAACTCGTGGCGGATCGGGTGGCCGCGCTCGGCGCGCGGGATGGTGGGGTCGCTCGTGAACGTGCGGCCCGAGTGCCCGTAGCGCGCGTACACGGCCGAATGCGCCGGATCGCGGTCGTTCGCGTAGATCACGTGGCACGCGCTGCAGCCCGAGGAGCGGTAGTCGCCGGGCTGGTCCTCGGTGCCCAGGAACCACAGGTCGGGGTCGTTCAAGCGCGTCTTGGCGAGGTTGAGGGCGGGGATCGCGACGCGGCTGCCGGTGCCCGGGCCGCGGCTCGACTGCCGGATGTCGGGCCTGCCGGGCTCGTCCAGCTTCTCGAGCGAGCCGCTCGCGTTCGGCAGGCCGATCTCCGGGAACTGGCTCGAGGCGACGCGCCCGCCGCGCTCGAACACGCGGAAGATATCCGCCGGCGGGCACCGACTCCCACGCGGGCAATGCGGTGACCGAGTCGAGGATTCCCTTGGAATGCATGAACGCGTCCGGCTTCACGGGGTTCACGAGCGAGGCGGCCTCGCCGTCGCGCGTGTAGGCCTCGCCGAGGATCGAGTGCTTGTAGGGAAGGATGCCGTTGTTGTACGCGGCCGCGCCCCAGAACATCGCCGTGGTCGCCATGAGGCTGCGCTCGCTCGCCTGCACGATGGGCAGGTGGCACGCGCCGCAGGCGTCGCGGGCGGCACGCAGGTCCCCGGGGTTGATGAAGCGCACGAACTCGGGGCTCTCGCGGTTGAGGAGCGTGTAGGTGCGCTGCGGGGTGGCGCTCGACGGCCAGTGCCACGCGTTCTCGTTGCGCGGCAGCACGTGCGCCTTGCGCATCGCGGCGGGGTAGGCCGCGTCGCCGCGCTTGAGCCCGCGCGCCTCGACGCCGGCATCGCCGCCGTGGCAGTCGGTGCAGCCGAGGATCACCGCGGGATTGCGGTGCATGGTGTGACGGTCGGTGCTCGTGTGGCACGACTCGCAGCCCGCCGACTTGCGCTGCGCTTCGGCCGCGGTCTGCGACCTGGGCGCGGGCGGCGCGCCGGCCCACGCGAACGAGCTCGCCGCGGCGAGGAGCGCGGCGATGCAGGCGCGGATGCGCAGGGCTCTCGTCATGTCAGAAGGCGGCGACCACGTCGAGGAGGATCGAGTACTGGGGCCCGCGCCGGCCCTCGTCGTAGAGCTGCTTGAGGCCCCGGCCCGGCAGGAGCGCCGCGGCCGAGGCGGCGAACACGAGGTTCTGGCTCATGAAGGGACGCCATTGCAGCGCGGCGGAGACGTCGCAGCCGATGTCGCGCGCGGGCGGCGACTGGTTGCGCAGCGCGCCGAGCACCGTCGTGTCGCCGAAGCGCAGCCACGAGACGTTGGTGGTGAGGCGCAGCTGCGGAAGCAGGTCCGCGTCGCCGCCCGCGCCGAGCAGCACCAGCCCCGGGTTCACGAAGTTCGACTGTCCCTGGTCCTTCGAGGAGCGCAGGTCCGCGAGCACGCCGTTCCTTCCCGAGAGCGTGATTCCGCCGCCGCCCACCAGCGGGACCGCCTGGCGGATCCAGAAGCTCGTCTCCGCTCCCGCGAACTGCGGATTCTCGAGGATCGCGTCGAAGCCGGTCGCCTTCCCGTCGAAGGGATCGCGGTCGGCGCTCTGGAAGAGGGCGTTCAGGCGCAGCCGCATCCAGTCGAAGTCGCGCGAGAGCTCCGCGGCGGCGAAACCGGCGCGGATCGATTGCGGCCGTCCCGCGATCGGATTGCGGTCGTCGTGCCCCAGCGCGGCGTAGAGCGAGGCCGTGAGGTTCCAGCGTCCGAAGTGCCCGTCGCCGTTGTAGCCGAGGTAGGCGACGCGATAGTCGTGGCCGCGCGCATCGCCCAGCACCGCCGGGCGCACGAGGAAGCCGTTCGCGTCGTAGAACTCGGCGGAGCCCTCGCGGTTGTCGTCGAGCACCAGCGTCGCCTGCGACGTGAAGCCCGGCGCGGGGAAGTCCTGGCGATAGAGGTTCGCGACCAGCAAGTCGTCGCGGCGCGGCGACCGGGAGAGGTCGTTGAGTCCCGAGTTGGTGTCCTTCTCGAGGCGCCGGAACCAGGCGAGGTTGTACTGCCAGCGGTTGTCGTCGCGGTTGCCGAACAGGCGCACGCCGACCGGCGAGTCCTCGAAGAGGAAGCCGCGGAAGTCGGACTGGAACGGCTGGATGCCGACGCGGATCGAGTCGAAGTCGTAGCGCGCCGAGACGTTGCGCAGGTGCTTGTCGAGGAAGGCTTCCTGCAGCCCGAGGTGCGAATCGTCGCGGCTGCGGCCGTTGCGCGGATCGACGGAGAGCACGCGGTCCTCCTGCGCCCGCGAGCGGTTCATGTCGAACGCGGGCGTGATGCGGACCTCGTAGTCGGGCGGGCGGAAGGTCGTGTCGCCCTTCACGAGCGAGAAGGAGGCGACGACGAGCTCCTCGAGCGTGGACTGCTCGCCCTGGCCGAAGACGTCGTTGGTCCCGGGCCGGGTGGGCGATTGCGGCGGCGCCGGCGTGGCAAGCCGCCGCGCTTCCACCACGGTGTCCGAAACGAGGCCCAGGTCGAGGAACCACTCGTCGCCGAGGCGGTGCGCGAGCGAGGGAAGATGCTCGCGCACCCAGGGCTCGGTCCCGATGGGCAGGTCGCCCTTCAGCACGTTCTGGTCGTACGGATCGAACCAGGGCGCCTTGAAGCCCAGCGTCTGCATGATGCGCCAGCGGTCGGGCACGGGCAGCGTCGCGCGCGGCAGCGCCGGCGCGGGTGGGGGCACCTGGCTCGCGTCGGGCACCGGCGGGACGTAGCGTTCGGGAACGCTCGGTCCGGGGCGGCGCTGGATGATCTCGCGGTCGGGATCGCGGTCCTGGGGAAGCTTCTCGTCGGCGAGCACGCGCGCGGCGCACAGCATCGCGAGGACCGCGAGCGCCGCGAAGCGGCCCGCGCCGATGCGCGCGCGCTGCGATGCCGCCTCACTCGCCCGCGCAGACATTCTCGTCCGTCGAATCGACGAAGGGCGCCTGCGGGCACTCGACGTAGCGCAGGCGCGAGCCCTGCGGCGTGAGCTCGTCGGCGCGCATCGCGGCCGGTGCGTTGCCGATCGCGCCGCCGAGATCCGCGCCGGCGTGCGCCAGGCCGAGGAACGCCACCATGTCGTCCTGGTCGACCCCGTCGCCCGAGACGCCGACCGCGCCCACCAGCCGGTTGCCGCGGTAGATCGGTATTCCGCCGGGGAAGATCTGCGCGCCGTCGCGCAGGGCGTCGAAGCCGTCGGCTCCCGCCTGCCCGTGGGGAAGGCGGCTCGCACATCCGCGCGAGAGGTCGCCGAGGATGCCGCTCACGAACTGGTCGTAGACGAGGTCGAGCTGGAAGCCGACGTTGAACGGGCTCCACTGCCTGATCGGCGTCGAGAACGGCCCGGGCGGCGTGCCGTCGATGCCGTCGGGAAAGAGCGGGCGGTGGAGGTTGCCGATCGCACGCGTGCTCCATGCGGTCGCGCCGGTGAAGGCGGCAGCATCGCCGAGGAAGGCGCGGCTCGCGGCGAGGTAGCTCGCGACGGAGACGTCGGCCGGCCCCGCGAGCTCGTGCGCGGGCAGGAACGCCGCCATCGCACCGGCCGCGCCGGCGCTCGAGAAGAACATCGCGGTGCGCGCCTTCTGCACCGCGACGTCCACGCCGAAGAGCGCGCCGTCGCGCGTACGCACGAGGCCGAGCACGTTGCCCTCGAGATCGACGACTGCGATCGTCACCTGCGCGGTCGATCCGAGCGGCCTGCGGATCTGCGCGCGCGCATGCTGCGCGACGGCGAGCGCGTCTGCGAGGATCGCCTTCACCTCGGGGGCGGTGAGGTCGCCGCCGGCGCCGCCGTCGGCGGCGCGCGGGGGGTAGCGGTTCGCGTTCGCCGCGTCGACGAGGATCCAGCCGCCCGCCGCCGCGAGCGCGCCGTCGTCGGGCCGCACGCCCGAGGCCGGCGTGCCGTACGCGATGCCCGCGTTCACCTGCGCCGCGACGTAGCCCTCTACGGCCACGAGCGAGCCGGCGAGCGAGGCGAGCGGCGGCGCCGCGGCGGGATCCGAGGCGAGCGCGGCCGAGTCGACGTAGCGCAGCGTGCGTCCGTCCACCGTGATCCGATCGGCGCGGATGTCGTCGGGCGGGGCGAAACCCGTCGTCCCGGCGACGGCGATCGCTTCCTCGTCGTCGTTGTCGACGTCGCCGATGTCGCGGTCGAACGAATAGACGCCGTCCGCCTCCACGCCGATGCCTCCGACGAGGACGCCGTCCTTGTATACCGGAAGCCCGCCGGGATCGGCGGCGAGGCCGAGGGGCGAGCGCTTCGGCCCCACCGTGCCCTCGTTCACGTTGCGGTTCACGTCGGAGCACGTGAGCTGCGAGAACTGCACGCCGTAGAGCGGGCCGCCGGGCTGGCCCTGCTCGCCGGGATTGAAATGCTCCTGGACGATCTGGCCCGCGGTGCGCGTCGTAGAACGCGTGGCCCTGCGACGAGAGATAGGTACCGGTGATCGCCTTCGTGATCGCGGCGAGCGTGGCGGGCACGGTGCCCGCCACGCCGTCGAGGCCGCCCGCCACGCCGAGCCCGCTCGTGATCGTGATGGCCGTGGGCGCCCCCGGCATGGAGAAGACGGCGAGGACGTTGCCCATGCGGTCCACCACGGCCACGTGCGCATGCACGCCGCGCGACTGCGCCTCGAAGATCGCGCGCGCGAGGATTGCGCGCACGTCCGCCTCGGTGAGGAATGCGCCCGAGGGCGTGGTGGCCGCGGTCGCGCCGCTCGACGAGCCCCCGCAGCCGCCGAGGGCGCAGAGCGCGGCGAGCGCGGCGGCCGCGAGGCGCCAGGCGGGGCTAGTGCGCATCGGCCATCCGGCTGGGCGCTCCCGGGCCGCGGCGGTGCGGCGCTTCGTGGTATCCGTGGCACAGGAGGCAGTTCGAGGTCACCTTGCGCGGCTGAGGTTTCGACCCCCCGTGGCACTTGCGGCAGTCGTCGATCGTCGGCATCGCCACCTCGCGCACGGTCTTGGAGCGCGCGATGCGGTGGCAATCCTCGCAGCGCGAGGCGGCGTGCGCACCATGGTCGAAGCGCGCGTGCGGCATCCAGCGGCGCACGAGCGGCACGGGCGCCACGCTCCACGTCGTCGACGCGCCGTGCACCTCGGCGCTCACCGCGTGGCAGGTCTTGCACACGCGCACCTGGAAGAGGTCGTGCGTCACCTTGCGCGCCTTCGCCGACGCGAGGGCGAGCGCGTTCTCGCGCTCGGTGTCGCTCGGCTCGCCTGCGCGCCGCAGCAGCCCCTCGCCCGGCACGCCGAACGCCTTCTGGAAGCTGTCGCGCGTCGCCTTGAGCGCGAGGCTCGCGTAGAACTCCTCGATCACCTGCGCCGCGTCCGAAGGCTTGCCGTGCGGGACCTGGCGCGAGGTGACGGCGGGCTCGAACTGCAGGCGATGGCATTGCTGGCAATCGCGCGCCATGGAGATCGGCTCGAAGTCGCGGCCCGAGGCGTCGGGATGGTGGCAGGCGTCGCAATGCAGCGTGACCCGGCCCTTGTCGGGCGAACGCACGCCCTTGGGGTCGAGGTGCTTGTCGTGGGGGAAGCGCAGGCCCGTCTCGCGCAGCATCGGGCCCGCGCCCTGGCGCACGCGCACGATGCGTTTGCCGTCGGGAATCGAGAGGCGGAACTGCGGGTGCGCGAGCGCGAAATCCGACACGTCGCGCGTGGTCGTGCCCGGCACGCGCGCGCGCAGGTCGCGGTGGCATCCGATGCAGTTGCGGTCGTCGTCGCGCATCACGGCACGCGTGCCCTTGTGCTCGAGGTGGCAGCTCGCGCAGCGCGAGCCGGCGAAGAGCGCGGCCGTGTGCAGCCCGGGCGCCACGTGGTCGCCGATGTCGCGATGGCATTCCAGGCAGGCGCCGTCGCTTACGCGGCGGAACGCCACCTCGTGGCACGCCGCGCAATGCTCGCCGATCGGCTGGTGCGCGAGCATGAGCGGCCCCGGATTCCACACGCGGTCGCCGACGGCGGTCTGCGCGGCGCCTTTCCACGGCAGGTGCAGCACGCGGCCCGCGGGAATCACCAACGCGAACGCGAGCACCGCGATCCCGAGCACCCATGCGGCGGCGCGCTTGGACAGTCCGAGCGAGGCGAGGGTGGTGCGCGAGGCGCGCGCCGCGATCCCCGCGCCCGCCTGCAGCGGCCGGGCGAGCTCGACTGCGATCGCGCCGTCGTAGCCCTCGGGGGCGGGCAGCGAGCGCATGCGATAGGGCCCGATGTCGATCGGCTCCTCCGGCTTGAGGCGCACCGAGCGCACCGTCTTGCGCGTGATGTCCTGGCTGCCCGCCTCGCCCTCGATGTAGACGAGCCCATCGCGCTGCACGATCATGCCCTGGGCCAGCGCAACCCGCGGATCGGGCAGGTGGACCTCGCACGCCGCGTCGCGCCCGATGCGGATCCAGTCCGCGGTGATCGTCTTCTTCGCGACCGAAGCGCGTCCCGAGGGGCCGGGCGCTCCGCGAACCTCGAGCAGGATCCTCATGCGGCTACCAATAGATGAAGACCGAGACGACGTGGGCGGTGAGCGCGGCCAGCAGCGCGATCGCGAGCGGCACGTGGACGTAGAGCCAGAGGTCGAGGCGCGCCTTGTCGCGCAGGGCGCGCCGTGCCCGCACCAGCAATTCGTTCTTGCGCAGCATCAGCGCGTACACGTCCTTGTCGCGCTTCGCCACCTCGCCGGTAAGGCGGCGCGCGATGGCGGGCCATTCGGCGAGCCCCCGTGTCGTCGGGCAGTTGCGGTCCGCGCCCGAGACCAGGCGAAGCGCGCTCCCGCCCAGGCGCGTGCCGGAGATCGAGCGCTCCACCAGCGCGTACAGCGGGTCGGGAAGGGAGATCCCTTCCTCGTGCATCTGCCGGTCGAGGTCCGCGATGCGCAGCACGATCGACTCGATGGTGTCCTCGCCCAGCGCCTCGGTGATCGCACCCGGCACGCGCAGGTAGACGAAGACGCCGTAGAAGCCGCTCAGCACGACCAGCACCGTGAGCAGGTAGGCGAGCGTGTGGATGTTCCATCCCATGTGGAACCCGGTGTGGAGCGTGGCCACGACGAGGAGCGCCGTGCCGAGGTAGACGTGCGCGGAGAGCCAGCCTTGCACCGTGGCGCTCGTCGAGCGGTAGCGCCGCTTGCGCACCCCGTACCAGAGGAGCCACAGGATGAGGAGCGCTCCGACCGTCCCGAGCGTATAGCCGAGCCAGGTCCCCCCATACGGGCGAACCGGCGGCTGGTGCCAGACGTAGGCCACCGAGGCGACGGCGACGAGCGCCACGCCGAGCTTGAACCAGCGGAAGTTCGCGTACTCGAGGATCGAGTAGTGCCTCACCTGCCGGTTCCTCGCCCGGTAATTTGTGCTCGATTCTAATCTACAGAATCGGTCTGGAAACCCGGAGGATTCGACATGCGCGTGGGGACGGCGAGGTGCGGGCGGTCCGGGGGCGCCCCGTGAAAAGTAAGCGCTAACCCCCGCCGTAGGCTGCTGACCCGAGCCATTTTTTACCGGTCCGGCAATGCGATCGGAAGCCTCGGAGCCCTTGTAATGGGCCGTCGTCGGGCCTATTATTAGCACTCGTCGCGGGTGAGTGCCAAAACCCGCCAGGCATTCAAAACCGGGATGCAACCGCCCCTTCCGCCGAGGTTCGTGCGGAGCAGCCGGGAGCTTCCCACCTCAAGTCCAATCAGGAGCAAAGTCATGAAACTTCGTCCGTTGCACGATCGCGTGATCATCAAGCGCCTCGAAGAGGAGCGGAAAACCGCCTCCGGCATCGTCATTCCCGACACTGCCGCGGAAAAGCCCGATCAGGGTGAAGTGCTCGCCGTCGGCCCCGGCAAGCGCACCGACGACGGCAAGCTCACCCCCGTCGACCTCAAGGTCGGCGACAAGGTGCTCTTCGGCAAGTACTCGGGCACGACCGTGAAGGTCGAGGGCGACGAGCTCCTCGTGATGCGCGAGGAAGACATCATGGCCGTCGTGAACTGATCGGCCGAATCAAAATCGAGAGGAACACACCATGGCAGCCAAAGACGTCAAATTCAAAGAGAACGCGCGCGTTCGCATGATCGCGGGCGTCAACATCCTGGCCGATGCGGTCAAGGTCACGCTGGGCCCGAAAGGCCGCAACGTCGTGCTCGAGCGCTCCTTCGGCGCCCCCACCGTCACCAAGGACGGTGTCTCGGTCGCGAAGGAGATCGAGCTCAAGGACAAGTTCGAGAACATGGGCGCGCAGCTCGTGAAGGAAGTCGCGTCCAAGACTTCCGACGTGGCCGGCGACGGCACCACGACCGCGACCGTGCTCGCGCAATCCATCGTCACCGAGGGGATGAAGTTCGTCGCCGCGGGCATGAACCCGATGGATCTCAAGCGCGGCATCGACAAGGCGGTGCACACCGCGGTCGAGGAGCTCAAGAAGATCTCCAAGCCCTGCACGACCTCCAAGGAGATCGCCCAGGTGGGCGCCATCTCCGCCAACGCGGATCCGGAGATCGGCAAGACGATCGCCGAGGCGATGGACAAGGTCGGCAAGGAAGGCGTCATCACCGTGGAAGACGGCAAGGGCCTCGAGAACGAGCTCGACCTGGTCGAAGGCATGCAGTTCGACCGCGGCTACATCTCGCCGTACTTCATCAACAATCCCGACAAGCAGGTCGCGATCCTCGAAGACCCGTTCATCCTCCTGCACGACAAGAAGATCTCCAACATCCGCGATCTCCTGCCGGTGCTCGAGCAGGTCGCGAAGGCCGGACGGCCGCTCCTCATCATCGCCGAGGACGTCGACGGCGAGGCGCTCGCCACGCTCGTGGTGAACAACCTGCGCGGCATCCTGAAGACCACCGCCGTCAAGGCGCCGGGATTCGGCGACCGCCGCAAGGCCATGCTCGAGGACATCGCGATCCTCTCCGGCGGCACCGTGATCGCCGAGGAGCTGGGTCTCAAGCTCGAGAACGTCCAGCTGAAGGACCTGGGGCGCGCCAAGCGGGTCGAGATCGGCAAGGAGAACACGACGATCATCGACGGCGCCGGCAAGGAAGAAGGCATCAAGGCCCGCGTGGAGTCGATCAGGAAGCAGGTCGAGGAAGCCACCAGCGACTACGACAAGGAAAAGCTGCAGGAGCGCGTCGCGAAACTCGCCGGCGGCGTGGCCGTGATCAAGGTGGGCGCGGCTACCGAAGTCGAGATGAAGGAGAAGAAGGCCCGTGTCGAAGACGCGCTGCACGCGACCCGTGCCGCCGTCGAGGAAGGCATCGTTCCCGGGGGCGGAGTGGCACTCCTGCGCGCCCGCGACGCGGTGGCGAAGATCAAGACCGACAACGAGGACCAGGCCGCCGGCGTGAAGATCGTCCTGCGGGCGCTGGAGCAGCCGATGCGCGAGATCGCGCGCAACGCCGGCGACGAGCCGAGCGTGGTGATCAACAAGGTGCTCGAAGGCAAGGGCAACTTCGGCTACAACGCCCAGTCGGGCGAGTACGGCGACATGGTGGCGATGGGCGTGCTGGATCCGACCAAGGTCACCCGCTACGCGCTGCAGAACGCCGCATCCGTGGCCGCGCTGATCCTCACCACCGACGCGATGGTCGCGGAGCTGCCGAAGGACGAGAAGGGAATGGCGGGCGGCATGCCGGGTGGCGGCATGGGCGGCATGGGCGACATGGATATGTGACGTCCCGAATGGACGTCATCCCCGAGGGGCAGTCGGGGATCCATTCCGGTAGCACGAAAAGCCCCGCTTCGGCGGGGCTTTTCCTTCATGCGACGGCGATCAGCGCCGCCGCGACGATTGCCGCAACGTGGGATTCAATCGATCGATATCGGCCTGGACCTGCTCGCGGCTGCGCTCGTAGACGAGCTCGCGCCCCATCACGCTTCCGGCATATGCGAGGCCGTTGCGGGTCGGCGACAGGTCGCATTTCACGCTGTGCTCCCCCTGCCCCAGAACCACCTGGATGTGCTCCGGGCGCTTGTGGAGCACGACCACCTCGAGCAGCTGGCCGGCCTCGGTGCGTACCTTGATCTTCTCGATGTCCATGTCGCCGAGTCTACGCCACCGGATACGGAATCGTCGGGAACATGGCCGCCGCGCGATCGCCGCTTTGATCGTGCGCCGGCCTCTGGCGTAGATTAGTCCGGGAAGCCCGACTCCCGGCCCGTGATCCTCGCCATCCTCTCCGACGTGCACTCCAATATCGAGGCCCTCCGTGCCTGCCTCGCCCATGCCGGGGAGCGCGGCGCGCAGGACTTCGCGTTCCTGGGAGACCTCGTCGGATATGGCGCGGATCCCGAAGCGGTGGTGGAGGTCGTGCGAGCGCATGCGGCGAAAGGCGCCGTTGTCCTCAAGGGCAACCACGACGAGGCGGTCGACCTTCCCAACGCGTGGCTCAACGCCTCCGCGGCCGCGGCGATCGACTGGACGCGCACGCGGCTCTCGCAGGAGGATCGCGCGTTCCTCGCCTCGCTTCCCCTGTGCATCCGCGTCCGCGATGCCTGCTTCGTGCATGCGTCGGCCGTGCATCCCGCGAGCTGGGAGTATGTCGACAGTCCCGCCGCGGCGCAGAGAAGCGTAGCCGCCGCGGGAACGACGTACACGTTCTCGGGCCACGTGCACGACCAGGCCCTCTTCGTGAGCGCGGCCGAAGAGCGCATGGTCGCCTTCCGCCCGAAGCCCGGCGTCGCGATTCCCGTGGGAACCCACCGGCGCTGGCTGGCACTCGTGGGCTCGGTGGGGCAGCCGCGCGACGGCGATCCCGCGGCGGCCTACGCCACGTTCGATACCGAGGCGAAGAGCGTCACCTTCCATCGCGTTGCCTACGACAACCGCGCCGCCGCGCGCAAGGTTCGCGAGGCGGGACTTCCCGAGGGGCTCGCCTATCGCCTCGAGCGCGGGATCTGATGTCGGCCGCGGACCTCGAGCCCGGCCAGAGCGTCGACGGATTCCTCGTCCGGGAGCGCGTGCACGAGGGCGCGACGGGCCGGCTCTTCGCCGTGACGCGATCCGACATGGCGTTCCCGATGCTCATGAAGGTGCCGCGCATGGGCGCCGCGGATTCCGCGGAGCTGATGCTCGCGTTCGAGACCGAGGCGATGATCCTGCCGCGCCTGAAGGGCCCGCACGTGCCGCGCTTCGTCGCGGCGGGCGACGTGGCGACGATTCCCTACCTCGTCACCGAGCGCATCGCGGGCCGCAGCATCGATCGACGCCCCGGCGCGCCGCTTCCCGCGTTCGAGGTCGCCGCGATCGGCGCCGCGGCCGCGGACGCGCTGCACAGCCTCCATGCGCAGGACGTGCTGCATCTCGACGTGAAGCCCGGCAACATCATCGTGCGTTCCGACGGGCGCGCCGTGCTGGTGGACTTCGCGCTCGCGCATCACCGCGATCTTCCCGATCTCGTCGCGCAGGAGCGCCGCTACGGCGCGGGCTCGGCGCCGTACGTCTCTCCGGAGCAGGTGCGCGGCACGCGCAGCGATGCGAGGAGCGATCTCTTCGCGCTCGGGGCCGTGCTCTACGAGCTCGCGACCGGCGTGCCTGCCTTCGGCGCTCCGGCGAGCTTCGCGGGGTTGCGCGAGCGGCTGTGGATGGATCCCGCGCCGCCCCGCAGCGTGCGCCCGGAGATTGCGCCGTGGCTGCAGGAAGTGATCCTGCGCTGCCTCGAGCCCGACGCGCAGCGCCGTTACCAATCGGCCGCGCACCTCGCGTTCGACCTGCGCCATCCCGAGCAGGTCGCGCTCACGTCGCGCAGCTCCCGGAAGGACCGCGCGGGCGTGCTCGCGCGGGCAGGCCGCTGGTGTCGTGCGCGCGCATCGGCGATCCTTCCCGGCGGCGCGAAGGAGGAATCGAGGCGCGCGCCCGTGATCATGGTCGCGGTGGATACGATGCATCCCGACGATCCGCGCCAGCCGGAGTTGCAGCGCGTGACGCGCCAGATCCTCTCGCTGAGCGACGAGTTCCGCCTCATCTGCGCATCGGTGGTGACCGCGGGCCTGGGAATGCCCGATCCGCGCGCGGGCGACGTGCAGGTGGAGCATCGGATTCGATTGCGCCATTGGATCGGGCCCCTCGCGATCGAGCCCGAGCGCGTGTCGCTGCACGTGCTCGAGGCGCCCGACGCGGCCTCGGCGCTCGTCGACTTCGCCGCGCGCAACAACGTGGACCTCATCGTGCTCGGCGCACCGGCTCCCGATGAGCGCACGCTTGCCTGGTGGCGATCGGTGACGTCGTCGGTCAGCGCGAATGCGCCTTGCAGCGTGCACGTGGTGCGGCGTTCGGGGGAGCCCCAGCGCTGAACGTGCGCTCGGCTCTCGTGCTCCGTGCCGCTTCCTTCCCTCGCCAGGCGTTGAAGCGCCCCGCCGCCGCGCGCGTCCTGCATAATGCGGCGCTACACTGCGCTAGCGCCGGAGCACGACGTGATGAGGTACCCGCCCGCGATCGCCGCGCTCCTCGCGCTCGCCGCCTGCTCGGGCGGAGGCGGGGGCGGCGGCGACAACGCCGACCTGCCGCCGCCGTCGACGGGCGGCTTCACCGACCCGGTCGCGTACTCCTCGTCGGCCACCGCATCGTTGTCCGGGGCGCAGGAGATCGCGGCCGTCACGCGCCACCAGGTCGTGGTCGGCGGCACCACGCTCGATTACACGGCGACGGCGGGGCACCTCACGGCATCGGCACCCGGATCGGCCGCGCCGGAGGCGTCCTTCTTCTATGTCGCGTACACCCTCGACGGTGCCGATCCCGCGGCTCGCCCGGTCACGTTCTTCTACAACGGCGGGCCCGGATCGGCGTCGGTCTGGCTGCACCTCGGATCCTTCGCGCCGAAGCGCATCGTGACCCACGCGCCGGCGACCACCCTGCCCACGCCGCTCGAATTCGCCGACAACGCCGAGAGCCTGCTCGACGTGAGCGATCTCGTGTTCGTCGACGCGGTCGGCACGGGGTTCTCGGAAGCCATCGCGCCCAACGTCAATCGCTCGTTCTGGAGCGTGGATGCGGACGCGGCGAGCTTCCGCGACTTCGTGATGCGCTATGTCGCCGCCAACCACCGCGATGCTTCGCCCACTTTCCTCTTCGGCGAATCGTACGGCACCACGAGGAGCGCGATCCTCGCGAGCCTGCTCGAGAGCGCCGGTGCGCCGCTCGACGGCGTGGTCCTGCAATCGTCGATCCTCGACTACAACGCCAATTGCGGGATATACGCCAGACCCAGCGTGAGCTGCTACGGCTACGTCCCCAGCTACGCCGCGGTGGGCGCGTGGCTCGGCCTCGTGCAGCCGCCGCAGCCGACCGCGCAGCTTGCCGCGTACATGGACCGGATGCGCAGCTTCGCGAGCGCGCAGTACGATCCCGCGGTGCGCGAGTTCCTGGGCTCGATGACGCCCGCGTCCCCGGAGCTCCTGGGCGAGCTCGCCGCGGACACCGGCATGGCGAGCGCGCAGTGGAGCGCGCGCTTCAACATGGACCCCACGTATTTCCACGACAACCTCGTGCCCGGGTCGGTGATCGGCTTCTACGACGGGCGCATGGTGGCCGCACGAGGCACGCCGCTCGCTTCCGAGGAGGATCCGTCGTCCACCTACTACGATTCGTCCTTCGCCTCGACCATCGTCTCGTACCTCGCGAACGAACTGCACTACACGACGCCGTCGAGCTACACCATGCTCGGCAACCAGGCGAAGGTCTGGGACTACTCGCATGCCGGCGAGCGCTTTCCCGACACCGTCCCGGACCTCGCCGCCGCGATGACGCTGGACCCGAAGCTGCGCGTGTTCAGCGCCAACGGCTACTACGACATCGTGACGCCGTTCTACCAGACCGAGGGCGACCTCGCGCGGCTTGGCGCGAATCCCGGCGTCACCGTCCGCTTCTATCCCGGCGGCCATATGACCTACCTCGACGATGACGGGCGCGTCGCGGAGAAGGCCGACCTCGCGGCGTTCTACGGCGCCGTGGTCGCGCTCAAATCGCGCGCCGCGGTGCCCACGGCCGCCGGGGCCGCGCCGCCGCAGACGCCGCCTTCGCTCGCCGCGATGCCGCCCGCGGTCTTCGAGACCCGGCTGCACGGTCCCTCGCTCCCCGAATCGATGCGCAGCCTCGCACCCTCGCCGCCCACGCAGGGCAAGGCGTTCGAGGCGCAAGTCTCGCAGAGGCTGCGCGGCATCTTCGACTCGGCGCACGGTCACGAAGCGGGGCGCCTCACGCGCGCGGAGGCGAGCGCTGCCGGGCTCGGCTTCGTCGCGCGGCACTTCGACGAGATCGACGCCGCACGCACGGGCTCGATCTCGTTCGAGGACTTCCGGCGCTACCTCGCCCGGCGCGGCGCGGATCGGCCGCGGTAGCGGACGCGGCCGGCGCCCGCTCAGTGGATCTCCGGCTCCTCGGTCTTCCCGCCCGCCTCGAGGAAATCGAAGTCGCAGCCCTGGTCGGCCTGCGTCACGTGCTCGAGGTATAGCGTCCCGAATCCGCGCGTGAAGTGCGGCCTGGGCGCCTTCCAGGCGGCGCGGCGGCGCTCGAGCTCGGCATCGTCGACCAGCAATTGCAGGCGGCGAGCCGGAACGTCGAGCTCGATGCGATCGCCGTCGCGCACCAGGGCGAGCGGGCCGCCGACGAACGATTCGGGCGTCACGTGCAGCACGCACGCGCCGTAGCTGGTGCCGCTCATGCGCGCATCCGAGATCCGCACCATGTCGCGAACGCCTTGCTGCAGCAGCTTCCTGGGGATCGGAAGCTGTCCCCACTCGGGCATTCCGGGCGCGCCGCGCGGGCCGGCGTTCTGCAGCACGAGGACCGAATCGGCATCGACGTCGAGCTTCGGATCGTCGATGCGCGCGGCCATGTCGTCGTAGTTCCCGAAGACGACCGCGCGGCCCACATGCTTCTGCAGCCGCGCTTCCATCGCCGGCGGCTTGATCACGGCGCCGCCGGGAGCGAGATTGCCGCGCAGCACCGCGAGGCCGTCGTGCGGGACCAGGGGATCGGAGCGCGGACGGATCACGTCGTCGTTCCACACCTTCGCGTGGGCGATGTTCTCACCCAATGTATGCCCGTTCACGGTCGGCGCGGAGCGCTCGATGAGATCGCCGAGCTGCGCGAGCAGCGCCCGCAACCCGCCCGCGTAGAAGAAATCCTCCATGAGGTATTTCCCCGCGGGGCGCACGTTGGCGAGCACCGGCACCTTGCGGGCGAGGGCGTCGAAGCGATCGATGTCGAGCGGCACGCCCGCGCGTCGCGCCAAGGCCACGAGGTGCACGAGCGAGTTGGTCGAGCCGCCCAATGCGAGCACCGTCGTCACCGCGTTGTCGAATGCGCGGGCGTCGGCGATGTCGAGCGGCTCGAGATCCTCCCACACCATGTCGACGATGCGCTTGCCCGTGAGCGTGGCCATCTGCGCGTGGCGCGAATCGGGCGCGGGAATCGACGCGGCGCCGGGCAGGGTGAAACCCAAAGCCTCCACCGCCGAGGTCATGGTCGAAGCCGTGCCCATCGTCATGCAATGGCCGGGCGATCGCGCGATGCCGTCCTCGACGCCCTTCCATTCGTCCTCGGTGATGTTGCCCGCGCGAAGCTCGGCCCAGTACTTCCAGGTGTCGCTCCCGGAGCCGAGGAACCGCCCCTGGAAATCGCCGCGCAGCATCGGGCCGGCCGGCATGAAGATCGCGGGCAGGTTCATCGACAGCGCCCCCATGAGCAACGCCGGCGTGGTCTTGTCGCAGCCGCCCATCAGCACGCAGCCGTCGGCGGGGTAGCTGCGCAGGAGCTCCTCGGTCTCCATCGCGAGGAGATTGCGATAGAGCATCGTCGTGGGCTTCTGGAACGGCTCCGAGAGCGACATCGCCGGCATCTCGATCGGGAATCCGCCCGCCTGCCAGATGCCGCGCTTCACTTCCTCGGCGCGGCTCCGGAAGTGCGTGTGGCAGGGATTGATCTCGCTCCAGGTGTTGATCACCGCGATCACGGGCTTGCCCGCGTAGTCGGAGCGCGTGTAGCCCATCTGTGCGGTTCTCGAGCGGTGCCCGAAGCCGCGCAGGTCGTTCACGCCGTACCAGCGATGGCTGCGGAGCTGCTCCGGCTTCTTCCGCGGCTT
>CAWIUI010000001.1:0-143372 GCA_963839265.1 uncultured beta proteobacterium | reverse complement strand
AGTGTCAGGTACCGGGTTCGAGCCCGTTGAAGGAATGGAGCAGTACAATGCCGGGATACATCCCAGCACTGGACGGCACACTTACATAGGCAGGATAACTCTTTCCATTGCTGGAAATATTCACCATGGCACTTGTCGTGGAAGGTGTCGCAGGTCCCGGATTTGTATTTGTAACACATCCGGCCGCTCCAAGGCATAACGCCAGTATAATTACAATACCAAGTATTTTCATCGGAATAACCTCCGTAAAGGATATCAAAGATTCTGGATAGTGGGCTCTCTGGTAAAGGGATGATATAATAATTTTTATACCTGCAATTTAGCTGACTGAAACAAACAAGTGATGGTTCGTACAAATAACAAATCATACACTGTTCTGGAAAAAGGATATCTGTAAAAAAAATCTGATTAGTATCCAAAACAGTTGATCTTTCCTCAATTCCGTTGATCAGTTATCCGGGTTCCAGATAGAACCGCCAGGTGCAGAACATTTCCTTAGGATGGGGGTCAGGAGGAGCAAAACAACATTCAACTCGTATCCGGAGATCAATCTCCCGGGCGAATCCGGTGAACTCCGCCCGATGCATCTCGCGGCAGTTATATTCCGCCTGGCCCCGCCGGAGCCTGGCTTCCTGGGTTGGACATGACGGAACAGTAAGAATTACCTCGTCTTCCCGTTCGTCAATATCATAACCGACAATCATCGCCCAGGGAAAATGGCGGAGCGCCCTGACAAATCCCCTCAGCCCTTTTTCAGTAATACTGAACCGGTTCACGATATCCTTGGCTGCCATACGGCTACCCGACCCCAGACCTGTTCATTGATCATTTCTGCGGAGGGTTGGCCGTACTGTTCAGTGATATTGATAAACCAGAATGCGTCTACGACCCGGTAATGCCATAACAGAAACTCAAGATACTCATGCTTGTCATCATCCGGCATCCTGTCGAACAGCTCAAGGTTCATGTACTACGATATTTTTCAGGATACATAAGAAGATGCGAGTACATGCTAAATATGAGCGCCAAACAAACTTTTATAAATAGTTTTGTTGCATTAACTATACACACAGATTATTCATACCATATTTTTTTTCATGAAAAATCTGTACGGATGCTCCCATGATGCTTGACTACGAGCACGAATTTTCCCTGATCAGGGATCTTCTCAAGAAGAACCCTGAGGGAATGAGCGTTACCGATATTTCAAAGGCGCTCAATAAAAACAAGAATACCATCGGGAGATATCTTGACATCCTTCTTATTTCCGGGCAGGTGGATATGCGGACCTACGGGATGGCCAAGGTTTTCACGCTCTCACACAGGGTTCCCCTCTCCGCCATGCTCAGTTATTCGAAAGAACTTATTATGGTTCTTGATGACGAGTCCCGGATTGTCAATGTGAATGACAACCTCCTCAAACTCCTGAATCTGTCGAGACAGGAAACGACGGGAAAGAATGTCACCTACCTGAATCCTCCTGATGTGGATGTCCATGAACTCCTCGAGACGCTCACCAGCGGAACCGAGGAACAGGGACGTGCAATCACCTTCATGCTAAAAAAAGAAGGCGAGCGGATCTTTACCCAGAAATCTGTACCGACGGTATTTGAAGATGGTAAAAAAGGCAGAACAATCATCCTCGAAGATATCACCGAACATATACTTGCAGATCGCGAGATCCGTAAAAGCGAGGAACGATTCCGGCTGATGACGGAAACCATCCAGGACGGCATCATCATTATGGAAAATGATAAGACCGTCTTTGTGAATCGCCGCATAGCGGAGATCAGTGGCTTTTCCTATGAAGAATTACGGAAAATGAACCCGCTTTCCATTGTGGCTCCTGAGGATCGTCAGCAGGCAGCCGACCAGATCCGGATGATGGAAACCGGATATGAGGGGGGGCTCCGTAAACTCGAGATGTGGATCATACGAAAAGACGGGGAACGGCGGTTTGTCTATGGGAGGGTCACCACAACACAGGATGCAGGTTACCGGTACAGCTTCATTATCTTCACCGATATCACGGAACTCAAGGATAAGGAGGCGGCACTTCTGCAAAGTGAGCAGAGGTTCCGCACGATGGTCGAAAATATTCAGGATGGTCTCATAATTGTGGAAAACGGGCAATTTGTCTTTGCCAACCGTAGAATTTCTGCAATCACCGGTTATTCCATGGAGGAGCTGAAAGGAATGAAACAATCGGATCTTGTGTCCCGGGGAGATTGTGACCATATAGAAAATCTTATTACAAAAACCTCTCCCGGCTCTGAAGACTCCCGGAAAATTACCTTCTGGATTACCCGGAAAGATGGCAGTCGTCGCTGTATCCTCGGCCGTATCACAACGGCAGTACGGGATACCATAGTAGACTCCTATGTCACCATGACCGATATTACAGAAGCAACGGAACGGGAGAAGGCACTCCAACCGGATCGCTGAACTGCAGCACCTTATTGGCTGATACTGCAATCGATTTTTGCACCCCCCGGAGTTCCATGTATAATCAATAAGACATAAATTTATATATAATAATCTTCAACCTATACCAACATCCCTTTCAAGAGGACAGTTATGATCAATACCCATCAAGGAAAAAATTCTGGTACAATCCCGCGATCAGGCACAGGCAGTCCGAATCATCGGAATTCAAGGATCTGGTATGCTGGTGTCATTGCCATCATTACTGCCGTCATGATCATCTCTCCCGTAAGTGCAGCATCCAAATATATGGCAGGGAGCCCCGAACTGTCGGCGTATATTTCCGGAACCAATGAGGTAAGTCCCGGGGACACGATTTCGCTGAAGGTAATCATCGAGAATAAAGGGGTAAACGAGTTCAAGTTTATCCAGTCATCCATCATCGAGCGTGACGATCTGCCGAATACTGCAAAATTCCTGACCGTCTCACTCACCCCGGGTGATGCGCCGATAGTTGTCAAATCCGATCCGCAGATGCTTGGAGATCTGAAGGGAAGCAGTACCGCAACCTGTGTATTCACAACAAAAATCCAGCCCGATGCTGCTGCCGGGGTATATAATCTTCCCCTTCTCCTGAAGTACTCCTACATGTACGAGGCGGAGCAATACGGGCTTGATACCATCCAGTATTATTACAAGGAGCGAAATGAAACCTTCAGTCTCCCGATTACCATCAGGCCGGAACTGAAGATACAGGTACTTTCTTCCGAAGGGGAGCACCTGAACGCCGGGACTGAAGGCTACATAACCCTTACTGTGAAAAATATTGGTCACGAGAACGGTAAGACTGCAATCCTCAGGATTGTCCGCAATGAAAAGAGCCCGGTTATACCCACAACAGGCAGCATCTATATAGGGGATTTCCCGGTTGATCAGACCCTGACCGGCAGGTTTAAGGTATCCGTATCCAGTGATGCAGAAGAGCAGACCTATCCCCTTGATGTCCTCGTGAATTACGAGAACAGCGAGGGGGAGCAGGTGACATCAGATGCTGAAACCATCGGGATGCCAGTCGGTAAAAAGATTGATTTTAATGTCACCTCCCTTCCCGGTGAACTCCACCCGGGCAAAAGAAGGTAATCAATGTTGAGTACATCAACACAGGCGGTGCCACGGCCTACAATGTTCAGGCCCGCATCAGTGCCGTTGATCCCTTCACCAGCAGCGATGATACAGCATTTCTCGGAACGCTTGCACCCGGAGAATCCGGGGTGGCGGCCTTTGAAATTTCGGTCGACAAGGCAGCAACAATCAAGGAGTACGCCCTCGATTCAGAGATCCGGTACCGCGATGCACTTGACAATTCCCTGATCTCAAACCCCCTGAAGGTCCGTGTCAGGGTCGGTACAGACAAGGGCCTCGTATCAGGAATCGTATCGAACCCGATCGCCCTGTCTGTTATAGGTGTGCTAATCATCGGAACAGGATTTTTCATCTACCGTCAGCGCAGATGAGGCCTCATATTCCTTCATTTTCCGTTCAAACAAGGATCAAACACTGCATTCCGGTTCACACATCATGCCTGCATACGGGAATACCACCAGAAAATATCATGAATACATGAAACGCCAAAACCGGGGAATCGGGATTCCATGATAGATACACTTTTCGAAAAGGTCGCCGGCGCTATAACCCACCGCCCGAAACTGATGCTGTGGCTGCTGATACTGGTCTTCTTCGTCGCCCTGTACGGCATGACCCAGATCAGCATGGAAACCGGGACGGCGACGTACCTGAACAAGGATTCGGAAAAGGGGATCCTCAACGATAAATATACGGCCACGTTCCAGTCGGATACCCTTATTTTTATCATTGAAACAAGCGACCCTCTCGACCCGAATATTCTGGCCTACGTGGATGAACTTGAGGCTAACGTCCGCCAGCAGCAGAATATCAAATCGGTCTATAGTATTGTCGATATCCTCAAGAGTATGAATGGCGGAGAACTGCCACGGACCCGTGCAGAGGTCGATGCCATCGTTGCACTGATCCCGCCAGAAACCCGTACCACCGCTGTTCCATCCAACGTGATGTCGCTTGTCCAGATCCAGCTCTCCGAGGGGTTGTCGGAAGAGGCCAGGAATGGTGCACTGGACAATGTCATATCTGTTGTTGATGCATCAAGCCCCCCGCCGGGAACAAAGGTAACCGTCACCGGAGCCCGGCATTTGAAAAAGAGATGTCCAGTGCACTCATGAGCAACATGGGTGTGCTCATCGGTGGTGCCATGGTCCTGATGATCGTGGTCATGGCCATACTCTTTGCCTATGTCCGCTACCGCTTCCTGCCGGTCGTCCTTGTAGGCGCGGGGCTTATTACATCGCTGGGACTGATGGGCCTTGCTGGGATCCAGCTGAACATGGCCGTAGTGGGTGCATTCCCGGTGCTCATCGGCCTTGGAATCGATTATGCAATCCAGTTCCATGCCCGGTTTGACGAAGAGTCGCGGAAAGGATCCCTTAACGATGCAGTTTTTATGACCGTCACCCGCACAGGTCCCGCAGTCATGTATGCGATGCTCGCTACCTGCATGGGATTCCTCGCGATGTTCATCTCCCCTGTACCGATGATCCGGTCGTTCGGCCTTGTATCCATTATCGGCGTCATGTGTTCGTACACCCTTTCTCTCATAGGTCTGCCCACCATTGCTCTCCTGCTTAACTATACACCAAAAGTGCAGAAAACCGACTCTGCTATGCGGTTGGCGAAGAGGCATGCGATTCAGTCATCGAAGATTCTACAAAATCCTTACCCTCCCGCAAGCAGAAAAAAAGTACCTGGTCCTATGGCCGGTTCCTTACGGAAACATCGGTGAAAATTGCGAAAAATCCGGTCCCAATACTTCTTATCGCCGCGCTTGGAGCGGTGATTGGGTTCCAGATCGACACCATCATTCCCATCGAGACAAGTGAAAACGCATTTGTCCCGAGTGATATGCCTGCCCTGATCTCGATGGATAAGGTCTCGAGGGTTATCGGAGCAACTGACTCTGCCTCCTTCTATGTCCAGGGACAGAGAGTGACGGATCTTGACTGCGTGAAATGGATGCAACAGTTTCAGGATTATGAACTCTCCCATCATGCAAAACTGACCCGGGCAACAAGCATTGTGACCTATATTCTTGCCTATAACGGGGGTGTAATGCCTGAAACCCAGGACCAGCTGGATACGGTGCTTGAAAAAATCCCTTCGGATATAAAGAAACCCTATCTCAGCGGTTCCATGGATGCGGTGATCCAGTTTGGTACACAAAAACTCGAATCGACGGAGAAATCATCGTTAAAAGAACAGATGGTAAAGGATATCGCGTTCCTCCAGCCGCCGGTTGGGATCAAGGTAGAACCGACCGGAAGTTTCGATCTCTTTACCTCCCTGATGGGTGAACTCTCGTCGTCCAAGGAGAGCATGACCTTCCTTGGGTTCATCCTGGTCTTTGTATTCCTCGTGCTCGTGTACCGGCATCTCCACGCGGTTTCCCCTCTTGTCCCGATCATTATGATCATCGGGTGGAATGCAGTAGCCATGTACACCCTCGGGATTGCATATAACCCTCTAACGGCAACACTGGGTTCAATGACCATAGGTGTTGCTGCCGAGTATACGATCCTTGTGATGGAGCGATATACCGAAGAACAGGAGCGGTTGCATGACCATCTTGCTGCCATCCAGGAAAGCGTCAACAAGATAGGAACGGCAATCACCGTTTCCGGCCCGGCAACATTTTTCGGCTTCTCAGCCCTGTGCCTCGCCAGTTTCCCTATCATCAGCAACTTTGGTATCACGACCCTCATTGCCGTCGGGTTCTCCCTGATGGGAGCGATCTTTATCATGCCCGGCAATTCTCTCCCTGGTTGGCGGCTTTACTGAACGGCTTGAAAAGAAAAAGAAGGGTCCCGTATAGTCCGGGACACTGAAATACTGTTTTTTATACCGGTTTATGTACCGTGAGGTATTTAGGCAAAGAAACGAGCACTCTATTTCAGCAACAGGAGCAACGAATGGAAATTGTGCTGGAATCAAAAAATCTCACGAAAAACCTATGGCGACGTACTTGCAGTCGATCGCGTAAACCTCTCGGTCAGTGAGGGAGCACTCTTTGGCCTCCTTGGGCCAAACGGCTCTGGCAAGACCACGATGATCAAGATGCTGACCGGGCAGACCCGGCCGACCGGCGGCTGGGCAACCGTGCTCGGGATCGATGTCATGAAGGATCCGGTCGGTGTCAGGGCACAGGTCGGGATCATCCCCGAGCAGGAGACACCACCGAGTTTTCTCACCGCTATCGAGTACCTTGAATTTGTTGGTGAGGTCCGGAATATCCCGGTATCGAAAAGAAGGCTGACTGGTGGTTTGAATTCCTCGACTTCGCTGATAAGAAGAACGTACTCTGCAAGGATCTCTCCCGGGGAACCCGGCAGAAGCTGATGTTTGCGCAGGCGTTCATTCACGAACCGACGCTCGCCCTGATCGATGAGCCGCTTATCAACTTCGATCCCATCATGCAGGACGTTGTCAAGGAATATCTTGCCGCGTATGTGAAGAAGGGAAGGACTATCTTCGTCTCGACCCACATCCTCGAAGTCGCCGAAGAGATCTGCTCGGACTTTGCGATCCTCCACAAGGGAACGCTGCTCCACACCGGGACCGTAGCCGAACTTACTTCGCGGGGCGAGCACCTGCCCGTGTACTTCCTCTCGCTTGTTCCGGAAGAATCGCCATGTTTGAGCTCTTCGTCGCTATGATGAAGGAGGAGTGGCGGCTCCATTCGACCATGTTCGGCAGCCTCTCCTTTGCCATGTTCCCGGTCATGATCTTCGGGATCGCGTTCATGGGCGCGTTCCTCGTCCCGCTGATGCGGACAAGCCTCCCCGCCGGCGACCTCACGATCATCATCCATGCAAACTACCTGATGCTCGGGATCATGGTCGGCGGGTTCGGCCTGATTGGTAATGAAATCATGAACCGGCGCTTCGGTCAGGCAAGCCTCCTCTCGTCTACTCGTCGCGATCCCTCCCGCTCTGGAGCGGTTCATCTTCACCAATTTCGTGGTCAAGGACACCATCTATTACTTCTGGCAGGTAGCGTCCGGACGTCTTCGGGCGGCACCGAGTAGAAGCGTCCGAGCACCAGCGCGTAGGTGAAGAAGATCGCGTTGTAGCAGAAGCCTGCGCGACCATCAACGCGAGCCCGAGGACCGCGCGGCGCGGTAGAGGCGGAAGAGGCTCGCGCCGAGGTCGACGAAGCTCGTCGCACGCCCGCGCAGCCGCAGCCGCAGCCTCGGTGTGCGCTCCTCGCGGCGCCGCGGCCGCTCCCACCTCGCGCTCGACTTGCGCCGCGATGCGCTCCGCTTCGTCCTGCCGGCCGTGCAGCAGCAGCCAGCGCGGGCTCTCGGGAAGGTGGCGGCGCAGGAGGAGGATCGCGACGCCGAGCACCGCGCCCATGCCGAACGCCGCGCGCCAGCCCGATGTCCAGCGGGAAGAAGCCCGGGTCGAGCAGCAGGCTGGAGCCGTCGGCGCCGAGCGCCGCGCCCACCCAGTAGCTGCCGTTGACCGCGAGGTCGGCGCGCCCGCGGAACCGCGCCGGAATCAGCTCGTCGATCGCGGAGTTGACCGCAGCGTATTCGCCGCCGATGCCCGCGCCGGTGATGAAGCGCGAAAGCATGAAGAACGCGAAGCCGGGCGACAGCGCGCTCAGCGCGGTTCCGGCGATGTAGATGCCGAGCGTCACGAAGAAGAGCCGCTTGCGGCCGAAGAGGTCGGCGAGCCAGCCGAAGAGGAGCGCGCCGCTGACCGCGCCCGCGAGGTACGCGCTCGCGGTGATCCCGACCTCGGCGTCCGTGAGGCGAAGCGCCGGGCTCGCCTTCAGCGCGCCCGAGACCGCGCCCGCGAGCGTCACCTCGAGGCCGTCCAGCACCCACGTGATGCCGAGCGCCACCACGACCAGCGTGTGGAAGCGCGACCAGGGGAGAGCGTCGAGCCGCGCCGGGACGTCGCTTTCGATGCAGGCGGCCGACGGCGCGGACCGGCTCACCCGGCGACGAAGCCGTGCGCCTTGCGCCGCGCGGACGCTGCCGCCCCCGCCGCGGCAGGACGCTGTGCGCGCTCTCGATCCATGGATCCTTCCCGAGTCGACGACCGTCGCATCAGTTGACGCCGGCGATCCGCCGCCGTCAAGGCCGCCGATTGCATGACGGAAACGTTCGACGTAAAGTACGCGTCCTTCGCCACGCCGCCCGAGTCCAGCGCCCACGCATGAGCAAGAAGGTCGAGGTCTACCGCTTCCGCCGCTTCGTGGACGGCCGCGAGATCAGCCCGCGGCACATGATGGGCACCCCCGAGGCGATCGCCCTCCTCGATCGTTGCGCGGTGATCTGGGACACGGCGCGCATCGTCGACGTGAAGCTCCTCGAGTCCGGCTTCTACTTCGAGGACGCGAAATCCACGTATACCCAGATCGACGTGCCGGTGCTGGAAGGCAAGGGCTAGGGCCTCTCCGGGGCCTTTGCGCGGAGAGGAGAAGCCTTTACTCCTCCGGCCAGTCCGGCAGCCGCGGGCGTCCCGAGCGAACGTGCTCCCTGGCCGATCGTCATTGCCGCCACGGGATCGTCATTGCCGCCATGATCGTATTCTCCTCGGAGTGCGGGCACATCGCCCGGCCTGCAGGGTGAGCCGGACGATGAACGCGCGGGCGAAGAAGCCGTGAGAAGGAGGGAATCATGAAGCGAATGAAGGCCGGCGATTTCCCGCCGGAGGTGCTGCAGCTCTTCGATGGCGTCGTGCACGGCCGGATCTCGCGCCGCGATTTCCTCGATCGCGCCGCGCGCTACGCGGTCGGCGGCTTCACGGCGGCGGCGATGCTGGAAGCGCTCACGCCGAACTTCGCCTGGGCCGAGCAGGTGAAGCCCGGCGATGCGCGCATCGCCGCCGGCTACACCGACTACCTCGCGCCGAAGGGCTCCGGCAGCATGCGCGGCTATCTCGCCCAGCCCGCGCAAAAGGGAAGGAAGCGCGCCGCGATCGTCGTGATCCACGAGAACCGCGGCCTCAATCCGTACATCGAGGACGTCGCGCGGCGGCTGGCGGTCGAGGGATACGTCGCCTTCGCGCCCGACGCGCCTCACGTCCGCTCGGCGGCTATCCGGGCGACGAGGAACGCGCCCGCGAGATGTTCGCGAAGCTCGACGCGCAAAAATGGCCGAAGATTTCGTGGCCGCAGTGGACTATGCTGCGAGCTGCGGCCCGACTTCAACGGGAAACTCGGCGCCATCGGCTTCTGCTTCGGCGGCGGCATCGTGAACCGCTCGCGATGCGCGATCCCGGACCTCGCGGCCGGCGTCCCGTTCTATGGCGAGCAGCCGGGCGCGGTGGAAGCCGCGAAGATCCACTCGCCGCTGCTGCTGCACTACGCCGCCTCGACCGATCGCATCACGGCGGATGGCCGGCCTTCGAGGAGGCGCTGACGGCGCACCACGTCAATACCACGCGTACGTCTATCCGGGCACGCAGTCACGGCTTCCACAACGACACGACGCCGCGCTACGACGAGGCCGCCGCGAAGCTCTCGTGGCGGCGCTCCCTGGAATTCTTCCAACGCCACCTGAACGCCTGAGAATGCCGCACATCCCCGCTTCGCTTGCCCTCGCCCGATTCCGCGTGATCGACATGACGCAGGTGCGCGCCGGTCCCACGGCCGCACGCCAGCTCGCCGACTGGGGCGCCGACGTGATCCAGGTCCAGATGCCCGAGCACATGCGTGGGGACGACACGCTGGGCGGGCAGGAGGGCTCCGACTACCAGTACACCCATCGCAACAAGCGCTCGATCACGCTGAACCTCAAGGAACCGGAGGGGATCGAAGTGCTGAAGAAGCTCGTCGCGACCGCCGACGTGCTGCTGGAGAACTTCCGTCCCGACGTGAAGCACCGCCTCGGCATCGACTACGAGTCGCTCTCGAAGGTGAACCCGCGCCTCGTCTACGCGAGCATCTCGGGCTTCGGCCAGACCGGGCCTTACGCGAACCGTCCGGGCTTCGACCAGATCGCGCAGGGCATGGGCGGCCTCATGTCGGTGACGGGGCTGCCGGGTCACGGGCCGCTGCGGGTCGGCATTCCCATCGCGGACCTCTGCGCCGGCATCTTCGCGGCGTACGGGGTGACGGTGGCGCTGCTCGAGCGCGAGCATTCGGGCCGCGGCCAGTGGCTGCACACGTCGCTGCTCGAGGCGCTCATGTACATGATGGATTTCCAGACCGCGCGCTGGACGATCGACGGCGAGATCCCGGGACAGGCGGGAAACTTCCACCCCACGAGCATCCCGACCGGGGTCTACCGGACCCGCGACGGCCACATCAACATCGCGGTCTTCGGCGGCAAGATCTGGGAGCGCTTCTGCCACGCGCTGGGAGCCCCCGAATGGATCGCCGACGAGCGCTCGAAGAGCAAGGCGAACCGCTCGGTGCACCGCGACTGGCTCAACGCCGAGATCGAGAAGAAGCTCGCCGGCCAGACGAGCGACTACTGGATCGAGAAGTTGAACGCCGAGGGCGTGGCGTGCGGGCGCATCAACGACGTGAAGGAAGTGTTCGAGGAGCCGCAGGTGAAGCACCTGGGGACCCTGAAGAAAGTCGTCTCGCCGCGCCTCGGCGAGCAGACCCTGATGGGCCAGCCGGTCACGCTCACGCGCACGCCGTCCACCATCGCGCGCGCGACGCCGAAGCGCGGCGAGCACTCCGAGGAGGTCCTGCGCGAGATCGGCTTCGGCGACGCCGACCTGCAGCGCATGAAATCGGCGGGAGTCTACTGATGAGCGACGAGCAAGGCTTCTGGTCCCCGACGCCGCGCCTCAAGTCCTGGGCCGAGGGCGGGGGGCTCCTCCACGTCCGATTCAACAATCCCACCAAGCACAACGCGCTTTCCCTCGAGATGTGGGAAGCCATCCCGCGCGTGCTCGAGCGCGCCGCCGAGGACGAGCGCGTGCGCCTCGTGGTCTTCTCCGGCGAGGGCGAGAAGGCGTTCGCCTCGGGCGACGACGTCTCGCAGTTCGAGGACCGGCGCGCGGCCCACGAGGCGGTGCTGCGCTACGAGGAGATCGCCGAGGCGGCGCTGCAGGCGATCCACGACTTCCCGAAGCCCACGCTCGCCTCGATCCGCGGCTACTGCATCGGCAGCGGGCTCAACATCGCGGTCGCGTGCGACCTGCGCATCGCCTCGATGGATTCGGTCTTCTCGGTGCCCGCGACGCGCCTGGGCCTGGGCTACCTGTTCTCCTCGACGCGCAACCTCACCGACCTCGTCGGCCCGGGCAGCGCGAAGGACATCGTCTACACGGCGCGGCGCCTCGACGCCGCCGAGGCGCTGCGGATCGGCCTCGTGAACCGCGTGACCGATCCGGCGCTCCTGCCCGCGCTGCGCGACGAGTACGTGAAGGCGATCACTTCCGGCGCGCCGCTCAGCGTGAAAGCCACCAAGCGCACGATCCAGGAGCTCACCAGGCCCGACGCGGACATCGACATGGAGCTCTGCCACCGCCTCATCCTCGAGTGCTTCGACAGCGAGGACTACGCGGAGGGCCGGCGCGCCTTCATGGAAAAGCGCAAGCCGCTGTTCAAGGGCAAGTAAAACCGGGGTCAGACCACATTTTCCATAGCGAGAAACGCGTCGAGCGTTCGAGGTTTCGCGGATTGGAAAATGTGGTCTGACCCCGGTTTTCCTAGGCGTGGGAGAAGAGGGGCGCGCCGGTGGAAGGCAGGTCCGCCTCGAGCACCGCGCCCGTTTCCGATTCGGTGAGCACCAGCTGCGAGGTGCCGGGCCGGAACGCCACGTTGGTCACGGTGGAGCCGCCCGGGCTCTTCACGAAGTGCGTCACCTCGCCGCGCACGTTCAGGACGAACGCGCCGCCGAGGCTCGCGTGCGCGACCACGAGGCGGTTCTCCACGTCCACCGCCAGGCCGTCGGGACCGCTGGTGCCGAAGAACGTGTGGAACGCGCCCACCTTGGAGACGCTGCCGTCGGCGAGCAACGGCCCGCGCCACACCTGGTTCGCGCGCGTGACGGCCACGAGCAGCGCGCGTCCGTGCGCGTTCAGCGCGACGCCGTTCGGGCTCGGGATGCCGGAGAGCACCATCTCGAGCTGGCCGGTGGCGCGCAGCCGGAACACGCGGCCCGTGGGATCGTGCAGCCCCGTCTGGCCCTGGTCGGTGAAGTAGCAGCTCCCCTGCGCGTCGAAGGTGAGGTCGTTGAGTCCCCGGAACGATTCGCTGTTGCGGCGCGAGAGGATCGGCTGCGGCTTCTTTGCGTTCGGCTCCAGGCGCAGCAGCCCATTGCGATAGTCGGCGATCCAGAGCGAGCCGTCCTTGTGGATCGCGATGCCGTTGGGCCAGCCGTCGTACTCGCAGGCGAGGCTCCATTCGAGCTTCGGCGAGATGCGGAAGATGCGGCCGAAGGGAATGTCCGTCACGTAGAGGTTTCCCTCGCGGTCGAAGGACGGCCCCTCGAGGAAGCTTTCGATCGACTCTCCGGGCTTGTTCGCATCGCCCCATTCGCTCTTCACCCTGCGGCGGAACTCGTCGGGCAGGCGCGTGAGCACGCGCGCCTGGATCACGTGCGGCGGGGAGAACGTGAGATTCCACATGGCCGTCATTAGAACCGAAAACCGGGGACAGACCCCAATTTCCGGGCGGGAGGTCCGCTTGCGCGGTCAGCGGAAATTGGGCTCCGTCCCCAAGGGGCCGAGGATCTCGTGGTTGTGCTCGCCCGGCTTCGGCAGTCCGTAGCGCAATCCGGGACGCTCGCCGTCGAGCTCGATCGGAAGCGCGGGGATGCGCGTCTTGGTCCCGTCGGGAAGCGCGAGCTCGATCATGCCGCCCGCGCCGAGCTGCGGATCGTCGAAGAGATCCGAGGGCGTACGGATGCGCGCGAAGGGCAGGCCGCCTTCCTCGCAGATCCGCTCGAGCTCCTCGATGGAGTGCTTGCGCAGCAGCCGCGCGACGAGCGGGATCAGCGTCTCGCGCCCGGCCGCGCGCTGGTTGTTGGTGGCGTAGGCGGGATCGAGCAGATCGGGCTCGCCCAGCGCGCGCGTGAAGATCTCCCACTGCCGCTCGGTCACCACGCCGATGAAGACCTGCACGCCGTCGGCCGACTCGAACACGTCGTACACGCCCCAGGCGCGCCGCCCCGCCGGCATCGGCTCCGGCGCCACGCCGCTCACGGCGTGCTGCATCATGTGCGTCGAGACGAGCCACGCCGCGTTCTCGAAGAGCCCGCTCTGCACGTACTCGCCCCGGCCGGTGCGATCGCGCGTGCGCAGCGCGGCGAGGATCGCGATCGCGCCGAACATGCCGCCCATCATGTCGTTCACGGGCGCCCCGGCGCGCAACGGCCGGCCCGCGGGACCGGTCATGTAGGCGAGCCCGCTCATCATCTGCACCACCTCGTCCAACGCGGTGCGCTTCTCGTAGGGCCCGGGCAGGAAGCCCTTGAGCGAGCAGTAGACGAGCCGCGGGTTGCGCTTCGAGAGCGCCGCGTAACCCAGCCCCTTCGCTTCGAGCGCCCCGGGCCGGAAATTCTCGAGGAAGACGTCGGCCGTGTCGCACAGGCGAAGCGCGAGATCGATCCCCTCCGGCGATGCGAGGTCGAGCGTGACGCTCTTCTTGTTGCGGCCGAAGGCGGCGAAGAAGCCGGCGCCGGTGCTCCGCAGGTAGCGCGTCGGATCGCCCTTGCCTTCGGGCTCGACCTTGATCACTTCGGCGCCGAGGTCGGCGAGCACCAGTCCGCAGGTCGGTCCCATCACCATGTGCGAGAACTCGACCACGCGCACTGCGTCGAGCGGCAGGCGGCTCATCGCGGCGGCAAGCCGATTTCGAGATTGTCGATGAGCCGCGTCTTGCCGAGCCAGGCGGCGCCCAGGACCACGAGCTCGCGGTCCGCCGGGCCTACCGGCGCGAGGTTCGCCCGCGTGCGCAGCGCCACGTAGTCGACACGCCAGCCGTTCGCGGCGAGCTCCTCGCGCGCGGCCTCGACGAGCGCGTCGTAGCCGGAATCGCCGCCCTCGATCGCCGATTTCACGCGCGCGAGCGTGCGGTTGAGGCGGACCGCCTCCGCGCGTTCCTCGCGGGAGAGGTAGCCGTTGCGCGACGACATCGCGAGCCCGTCCACCTCGCGGACCGTGTCGACGCCCACGATGCCGATGCCGAAGTTGAGCTGGCGCACGAGCGCGCGGATCACGTGCAGCTGCTGGTAGTCCTTCTTGCCGAACACGGCGGTGTCCGGCCGCACGATGTGGAAGAGCTTCGTGACGACCGTCGCCACGCCCTGGAAATGGCCCGGGCGGAAATCGCCGCAGAGCTGCTCGGCGAGCCTCGGGGGCGCCACCACGATCTCCTGCGGCTCCGGATACATCTCGCGCTCGTCGGGCGCGAAGACGACGTCGCACCCGGCGCGCTCGAGCTTCCCGCAATCGGCGTCGAGCGTGCGCGGGTAGCGCTCGAAGTCGCCGCCCGGCTCGAACTGCAGGCGGTTCACGAAGATCGACGCGACCACGCAATACGCGTGCTTGCGCGCTTCCCCGACCAGCGCGAGGTGGCCCGCGTGCAGGTTGCCCATGGTGGGCACCAACGCCACCCTCGGCTCATCCGCGAGGCGGGCGCGCAGTCGGTCGACGGTGTGGATCAGGTCCATCGAAAATGGGGTCAGATTACTTTTTGCCGTGGCCAAAATGGAGTCGGGTCGGTGCGCACCAAAAAGTAATCTGACCCCATTTTCGTCAAAAACAGTGCTCGGGCGCGGGGAAGCTCTTGTCCTTCACCGCGCGCACGTAGGCCGCGATGGCGTCCCCGACGGACGGGGCGCCCGCCATGAAGTTGCGCACGAAGCGGGCCTTCTTCCCGGGATAGATGTCGAGCATGTCGTAGTGGACCAGCACCTGCCCCGAGACGTCGGGCCCGGCGCCGATGCCGATGGTGGGAACGGTGAGCGACTCGGTGACGCGCCTGGCGAGCGCCGCGGGCATCGCCTCCATGAGGACCATCGCGGCGCCGGCGTCCTCGAGCGCCTTCGCATCGGCCACGAGCCGCTGCGCCGCGTCTTCGCTCCGGCCCTGCACGCGATAGCCGCCGAGCGCGTGCACCGACTGCGGCGTGAGGCCGATGTGCGCGCACACCGGAATGCCGCGCTCCACGAGGAAGCGCGTGGTCTCCACCATCACCGCGCCGCCCTCGAGCTTCACCATCTGCGCTCCGGCCGCCATCATGCGCGCGCAGCTGCGGAAGGCGTCGCGCGGGGATTCCTGGAAGCTCGCGAACGGCATGTCGGCCACGATGAGCGCGGTGCGGCTTCCCGCGACCACGCAGCGCACGTGGTACTCGGCCTCGTCCAGCGTCACCGCGAGCGTCGATTCGCGCCCCTGGATCACCATCCCCAGCGAATCGCCGATGAGGAGGATGTCGACGCCGGCCTTCTCCATGAGCGCGGCGAAGCTCGCGTCGTAGCACGTGAGCATGGCGAGCTTCTCGCCGTCGCGGGCGCGCGCCTGCAGCTGGGGAACCGTCACTCTCTTCTCGGCGTTCTGGGCACTCATGGTCTGGCTTCCTGTTGGCGCGGGACCGTGCGGCCGGAGCGCGAATTCTGCACACCCCGCAGGCGCTTGGCAATATTGTGCACCGCGGCAAGCCGCGCCCGGACACCCTGCGCGGGCACGGCTGGCGCGGCGCAGCATAGCGGCGCCTCAGGCGCGGTTGAAGAATTCCCTTCCGCCGCGCATCGCGTTCACCCGCTCGATGAGGAGCTCGAGGTGCTCGGGCACGTCGACGAAATTCAGCCGCTCGCTGTTCACGATGAGGAGGGGGCTTGCCTCGTACTGGTGGAAGTAGCGGGTGTAGGCCTCGGAAAGGCGGCGCAGGTAGCCCTCGTCGATGCCGGCCTCCGCGGGCACTCCGCGCCGCTTCACGCGCGAGACGAGCGTGTCCACGGAGGCCTGGAGGTAGATCACGAGGTCGGGCGCCGGCACCTGCGGCTTCACGTGGGCGTGGATCTTGTCGTAGAGCTGGTACTCGGCGTCGTCGAGCGTGAGCCGCGCGAAGAGCGGATCCTTCGCGAGCGTGAAGTCCGCGACCGTCGGCTTTCCGAAAAGATCCGGCTGCTTGACCGATTCCAGCTGCTGCACGCGCTGGAAGAGGAAGAAGAGCTGCGTGGCGAGCGCATAGCGGCGCATGTCGCGGTAGAACTGCGGCAGGAACGGATTCGCCTTCGGGTCCTCGAGGAGCGCCGTCGCGTTCAAGCGCTCGGCGAGGCGCACCGCGAGGCTGGTCTTCCCGGCCCCGATCGGCCCTTCGACCACGATGTAGCGGTGCTTCATTTCCGGTCGTTCCCGTGTCGCCGGGAATCCACCGCGGCTCCCGCCTCCGCGGGACCCACGATCTGCCGGATGCCCTCGAGCCCCAGGGTAGCGAGCAGCGCCGTTGCCTTTCCCTTTCCCGGAATCGTCGCCTCGGGCCACACGTCCACGAGGGGGGCGAGCACGAAGGCCCGCTCGTGGGCGCGCGGATGCGGCACCGAAAGGCCCGGCTCCTCGATCATCGCGCCGCCGTAGAGCACGATGTCGAGGTCGAGCGTGCGAGGGCCGTTCGGGATGCCGCGCGTGCGCCCATGCCGGCGCTCGATCGCGAGCAGCTGGTCGAGGAGCGCGCGCGCCGCGAGCCGGGTCTCCACCTTCGCGCAGGCGTTCACGAACGGCGGCTGGTCGGCGTAGCCGACGGGCGCGGTGCGATAAAGCAGCGAGCGCGCGACGACCCACGTATCGGGAATCCGCGCGAGATCGCCGAACGCGCGGCGCACGTGGTCCTCCGGATCTTCGAGGTTGGAGCCGAGCGCGACCACGGCGGTGACCGGCGGGCTCACTCTTCGCTCGCCCCCTGGGAGTCGGGCAGGAGCGCCGCCTCGCCCGTCGCGGGCGTCTTGCGCGCCCCGCGCCGGCGTCGGCGCTTCTTCTTCGAACCGGCCTCCTCCGAGACGAGCATGCGCTCGCGCTCGTCGGGGCTCACGTCCTGGAAGCGCTCCCACCACTGCGCAGCTTCCTCCGGGGCGTTGGCGCTCGCGGCGCGCAGCGCGAAGAAATCGTAGGCGGCGCGGAAGCGCGGATGCTCGAGCAGGCGGAAGGGCCGCTGGCCGCCGCGCTGCAGGAAGCGCGGCTGCATGAGCCACAGCTCCTTCATGGTCGCATCGAAGCGGCGCGGGATGGCGAGCGAATCGCGCTGCACGTCGAGCGCCTCGTGCATCGCCGCGTGCAGCGCCGGGATCGTCGCCTGCCCGTTCGTCTCGAACTTGCGCAGGTTCCTCTCGACCTGGCCCCAGAGGAGCGCGGCGAGGAGGAACGCGGGCGAGACCGGCTTGCCCTCCGCGAGCCGCTGGTCGGTCGCGCGCAGCGCCGCGAGCGCGAAGGGTCCCGCCTCGGGGTCGTCGAGCGCGGTGTCGAGCAGCGGGAGCAGCCCATGGTGCAGCTGCAGCTCGCGCAGCACGCGCACGCACTCGACCGCGTTGCCGGAGAGGAGGAGCTTGAGGATTTCCTCGAAGAGCCGCGCCTGGGGCACGTTCTCCAGCAGGTGGCGCAGCTCCTGGATCGGGGCGCGCGTCTTCGCATCGATCTCGAGCGCGAGCTTCGCGGCGAGGCGCGCGGCGCGCAGCATCCGCACCGGATCCTCGCGATAGCGCGTGCCCGGGTCGCCGATCATCACGAGCTTCTTCGCCTTGAGGTCCTTCAGCCCGTGCACGTAGTCCCAGACCTCTTCCTTCACCGGGTCGTAGAAGAGCGCGTTCACCGTGAAGTCGCGGCGCAGCGCGTCCTCGGCCTGCGTGCCGAACACGTTGTCCGAGAGCATGCGGCCGTGCTCGTCGGTGTTCTCCGCGTCGGGCTCGCGGGCGAAGTGGGCGCGGAAGGTGGAGACCTCCACCGTCTCCGGGCCGCAGAGCACGTGCACGATCTGGAAGCGCCGGCCGATGATGCGCGAGCGGCGGAAGGTGGCGCGCACTTCCTCGGGCGTGGCGCTGGTCGCGATGTCGAAGTCCTTGGGCTTGCAGCCGAGCAGGAGGTCGCGCACGGCCCCGCCGACCACGAACGCGGCGTGGCCCGCCCGCTGCAGCTCCTCGCAGGTGCGCCGCGCGCAGCGGCTGATGTCGTCGCGCCGGATCGCATGCTTGTCCGGGCCGTGGATCGTCGGCCGCGCGTCCTTGTGCGTGGGGCGGCTGTTGCGGCCGAAGAGCTTCTCGATGTATTTCTTGATCATGCGATCGTCATTCCCGTGGAGACGGGAATCCTCGGGTTCGCGCCGCAGCCCCGCCGCGATCGTCTTCGTCGGCGGAGGAAACGGCGTCTTCGCTCTGCTTGAGCGAAATGATGGGCCAGCCGCGCTCGATCGCCGTCGCGCGGAGCGTCGCGTCGGGATCCACCGCCACGGGGTGGGTGACGCGCTCGAGGAGCGGGAGGTCGTTCAGCGAATCGCTGTAGAACCAGCTCTCGAAATCCTCCAGGCGCCGCCCCATGCCGGCGAGCCATTCCCGCACCCGGGCGATCTTGCCTTCGCGGAAGGAGGGAGTGCCGCGCGGCCGGCCGGTGAAGCGGCCCTCCACCTCCTCCAGGTCCGTCGCGACGAGGTGCTCGATGCCGAGCTCGCGCGCGATCGGCGCGGTGATGAATCGGTTGGTGGCCGTGACCAGCGCCACGAGCCCCTCGCGGTGCTGCGCGAGGAGCTCGGCGGCGCGCGCGTGGATGATGGGACGGATCTTGCGCTGCATGTATTCCTCGTGCCACTCGTCGAGCTGCGCGCGCGGGTGCGCGGCGAGCGGCGCCAGCTGGAACTCGAGGAACTCGCCGATGTCCAGCGTGCCGTCCTTGTAGCGGTCGAAGAACCACTGGTTCTTCGGGTGGAATTCCTCGGGATGCAGCACGCCTTCCTCGATGAGGAACTCCGCCCACGAGACGTCGCTGTCGCCGTCGAGCAGCGTGTGGTCGAGGTCGAAGAGCGCGAGCCGGGGCTTCGTCATGCCAGCGCCGCCTTCAGCAGCGGCACCGTGATCGGCCGCCCCGTCTCCAGGGAATAGCGGTCCAGCGAATCGAGGGCGGCGACGAGGGAGCCCATGTCGCGGCGCGCGTGCGTGAGGAGGTAGGCGCCCACGTCGTCCGCGAGCGCGAAGCCGCGCGAGCGCGCGTGAGCGGCGAGCGCCTCGCGCTTTTGCTCGTCGGTGAGGGCGAGCAGGCGGTAGGTGAGCCCGGTGGCGAGGCGCGAGGCGAGGTCGCGGCGCAGCCGCACGTCGCGGGGGGCCGCACGGGCCGAGACCAGGAGGAGCGGGAAGGCGTGCTCGTTGAACGCGTTGAAGAGCGCCACCTGCATCGCATCGGAAAGGCGTTCCACGTCGTCCAGCGCGAGGATGCCGTGCGCGTCCGCCGGGGCGAAGTCCGCGCCCGCCACGCAACGCCCGCCGCAGGCCGCGGCGAACGCGCGCAGCAGGTGGCTCTTGCCTGCGGCGCCTTCGCCCCAAATGTAGATCACGCGCTCGGCGCATTCGCCGCGCGCGGCGGCCTCGAGCGCGTGCGTCGCCTCGGCGTTGCCGCCGAGGACGAAGTTTGCGAAGGTGGGCGCCGGGGCCCGGGTGAAGTCGAGGAGGAGCTGCCTCATTGGCATTTCCCTGGGCCGGCGCCGCCTCGGAGGATTCCGCCGGCCGGCTTGGCCCGGGCGCGCCCCCGGTAAGGGCGGGAGCGACAAGAGTGCAATTTTAGCATGCCGTCCATGCCTTAAACTCCACCGATGGCGATCGCGCAACCTATCCAGATCCGCTTCGAGCGTTACACCGGCGACATCGGCCTCGCGCCGGCCAAGCCGCCGCGCATCGTCACGCCCGCCGAGCGGCCCGCGCTCGTCGCGAAGGCGAAGCGCCTGCTCGGGGAGCGCGACGCGGTCCTGGTCGCGCACTACTACGTGCACCCGGACCTGCAGGACCTCGCGCAGGATACCGGCGGCACCGTCTCCGACTCGCTCGAGATGGCGCGCTTCGGCCACGAGCACCCGGCGAAGACGATCGTGGTCGCGGGCGTGCGCTTCATGGGCGAGACGGCGAAGATCCTGAATCCCGAGAAGCGCGTGCTGATGCCGGACCTCGCCGCGGAGTGCTCGCTCGACCTCGCCACGCCGGCGGAGGAATTCTCCAGGTTCTGCGACGAGCACCCGGATCGCGTCGTCGTGGTGTACGCCAACACGAGCGCCGCGGTGAAGGCGCGCGCGGACTGGATGGTGACCTCCTCCATCGCCGAGAAGATCGTCGGGTGGCTGCACGCCCAGGGGAAGAAGGTGCTGTGGGCACCCGACAAGCACCTGGGCGACTACGTGCAGCGCGTGACCGGCGCCGACATGCTGATGTGGAACGCGTCGTGCGTGGTGCACGACGAGTTCAAGGCGATCCAGCTCGAGGAGATGAAGGCGCTGCACCCCGACGCGAAGGTGCTGGTGCACCCGGAATCGCCGGCGAGCATCATCGCGCTCGCCGACGCGGTAGGCTCGACCACCGGCATCATCCAGGCCGCGGAGCGCCTCGGCGCGAAGGAATACATCGTCGCGACCGACGGCGGCATCATCCACCAGATGCGCAAGCGCATGCCGGACGTGACGTTCATCGAGGCGCCCACCGCCGGCAAGGGCGCCACGTGCCAGAGCTGCGCCCACTGCCCGTGGATGGCGATGAACGGCCTCCACAGCCTCGTCGAGACCCTCGAGGGCGCCCCCGGCCACGAGGTGTCCGTCGATCCGCAGGTCGGACGGCGCGCGCGCGTGCCGATCGAGCGCATGCTCGAGTTCGCACGCATGCACCTTCCCGCATTCCGCGGCAGCGGCGACGCCTGAGCCCGCGTTTCCGCGAGCTTGCGGGGCGCATCCGCAAGGAGGGGTAATCACCCCTCGCGGTAGCGCCGCGCGGCCTCGTCGAGGAACCGGAGCTGCGCCTCGAAGTTCACGCACATGAGGCACTCGTCGAGGTGCGTGCGCAGCGCGATGCGCTCGCCCTCGGTGAGCGCGCGCTCGAAGGCGAGCGAGAGCAGCCGCGACGCCTCGCGGCAATCGAGGTCCGCGTCAGCCTGCATCGCTCTCGCCTTCGCCGAACCAGTGGAGCTGCAGGCACGAGCGCAGCGAGATGCGCGCCCGATGCAGCATCACCCAGCAGTTGTTCGCCGTGATGCGCTCGGCCCGGCAGATGTCCTCCGTCTCCTCGCCCAGCACCGCGCGCTTGAAGAACACGCGGCCCCCGGCGCCCGGCACGCGCCCCAGGCATCGCTCGAAGACCTCCCAGAAGCGCCGCTGCTCGAACGCCGCCTCCGGGTTCGCCCACGCTTGCGGCGGGTCGCGCCAGTGGCCGGTCTCGTCGAAGAGCGCGTCGAGCCACGACTCGTCGTCCGCGTCGGGCGCATCCGCGAAGCGCGCGCGATCCTGCACCGCGCGGCGCTGGTGGTCGGCGATCTTGAAGCGCAGGATCGAGGTGAGCCAGGTGCGCAGCGTGGATTGGCCCTGGAACGACGCGAGCGCCTCGAGCGCCCCGAGAAGCGCTTCCTGCACGACTTCCTGGGCCGCCTGCGCATCGCGCAGCTGCGCGAGCGCGTAGCGCAGCAGGTAAGGCCGATGGCTCTCGATGTCCGCGAAGCGGGGGTCGGCCGCTGGAATGTCGCTCATGGGCCGGCAATGGTACATCGCGGCGGCCCGTATCGCCCCAGCCGGGATCGAGCCGGATATGCCGTCCGGCGCTCCGAATAAAGAGGGCGTGGCAGGGGCAAATCGGCTAAAATTCCGCCTCTGAATCAACCGGATCCGCCGTGAACGCGCCCACCCCCCTCACCTATCGCGACGCCGGCGTCGACATCGACGCGGGAGACGCCCTCGTCGAGCGCATCAAGCCCTTCGCGAAGCGCACGATGCGTCCCGAAGTCCTCGGCGGCATCGGCGGCTTCGGCGCACTGGTGGAGGTCTCGAAGAAGTACAGGAACCCGGTCATGGTGTCCGGGACCGACGGCGTCGGCACCAAGCTCAAGCTCGCCTTCCGGATGAAGAAGCACGACACCATCGGCATCGACCTGGTGGCGATGAGCGTGAACGACATCCTGTGCTCGGGCGCCGAGCCGGTCTTCTTCCTCGATTACTTCGCCTGCAGCAAGCTCGACGTGGACGTGGCCGCGGCCGTGGTGAAGGGCATCGCCGCGGGCTGCGAGCTCGCCGGCTGCGCGCTCATCGGCGGCGAGACGGCCGAGATGCCGGGAATGTACGACCCGAACGAGTACGACCTCGCAGGCTTCGCGGTGGGCCTGGTGGAGAAGTCGAGGATCCTCGACGGCTCGAAGATCGTGCCGGGCGACGCCGTGATCGGGCTCGCCTCGAGCGGCCCCCACTCCAACGGCTACTCGCTCGTGCGCAAGGTGCTGGCGGTGAGCGGCGCCGACACCTACGAAACCCTCGACGCGGAGCGCACGCTCGGCCAGGCGCTCCTCGAGCCCACGCGCATCTACGTGAAGCCGGTGCTCGGCGTGATGGAGAAGCTCCCCGTGAAGGGGCTCGCCCACATCACCGGCGGCGGCCTCACCGAGAACATCCCGCGCATCCTTCCCGGGGGCACGTGCGCGCACCTCGATTCCGGCCGCTGGCCGCGCCCGGCCATCTTCGGCTGGCTGCAGCGCCACGGCGCCATCGAGGAGGCGGAGATGCTGCGCACGTTCAACTGCGGCATCGGGATGGTGGTGGTCGTCGCGCGCTCCGATGCGAGGGCCGCGATCGACGCCTTCGCCGCGGCCGGCGTCGAGGCCTTCGAGGTGGGCGCCATCGCCGAACGCGCGGCAGGCGCGGCGGCGACGACCGTCGACTGAGCCTTCGCGGTGAAATCGGCCGTCATCCTCGTCTCCGGCCGGGGCAGCAACATGCGCGCGATCGTCGAGGCGCGCACCGGCATCGAGGTGAAAGCGGTGATCTCGAACCGTCCCGACGCCGCGGCCCTGCCCTGGGCCGCGCAACAGGGGCTCGCCACGCGAATCATCGACCACCGCGAATTTCCCTCGCGCGAGGCGTTCGACGAGCGGCTCGCCCTTGAAATCGAGCGCCTGCGGCCCGACTTCGTGTTGCTGGCGGGCTTCATGCGCATCTTCACCGAGGGCTTCGTCGCGCGCTTCCCGAAACGCATGCTGAACATCCATCCCTCGCTCCTGCCCGCGTTCCCGGGCCTGCACACGCACCGCCGGGCGCTCGCCGCGGGCGTGAAGCTGCACGGCGCCACGGTGCATTTCGTGACGCCCACGCTCGACAACGGGCCCATCGTCGCCCAGGGCGCGGTGCCGGTGCTCGCCTCGGACACCGAGGAGAGCCTCGCCGAGCGCGTGCTCGCGGTGGAGCACCGCATCTACCCGCAGGCGCTGCGCTGGCTCGCCGAGGACCGCATCGAATTCATCGGCCGGGATGTCGTCCAGGTACGGCGCTCCGGCGTTTCCGGCGACTGGATCGTCGCGCCGCGGAACCCCGAATGAGAACCCTGCTCGCTCTCGTCCTCGGCCTCGCCGCCTCCACCGGGGCGCTCGCGTCGCTGCCCACGGACATCGCGGCGGAGTACCGCCTTGTCTTCACCGGCCTCACCATCGGCCACGTCTCGGAAACCTATTCCCGCAGCGGCGATACGTACGCCATCCAGAGCGTCGCGCGCGCCGAGGGCCCGCTCAAGCTCTTCCTCGACGACCAGCTCACCATGCAGAGCTCGGGCCGCGTCGTCGCCACGGGGCTGCAGCCGCTCGAGTTCACGCAGCACCGCAGGAACACGAGCAAGGGCACAGTGCATGCCACATTCGACTGGGAGCACGGCGTCATGCGCTCCACCTCCGGCGGCGATCGCAGCGAGGTGCCGCTGCCGCAGCACACGCAGGACCGCATCTCGATCATGTACCAGTTCATGAACCTCAAGCCGGGCGCCGGCACCGTCACGATGCCCATGTCCAACGGCAGGAAGGTCGAGGTCTACACCTATCGCTTCGTGGACGAGCAGCCGCTCGACACGCCCGCCGGCCGGTTCGACACGATGCATTACGAGCGCGTGACCTCGAGCCCCGAGGAGAGCAAGGCCCAGGTGTGGCTCGCGAAGGATCGCTTCAACTTCCCCGTGCGCGTGGTGTTCGACGATCCCAAGGGCCTGCGCGTCGAGCAGATCCTCGTCGGGCTGCAGGCGCATTGACGGCGCATGCCGCGCGCCACCGCATTTCTCTCGCGCTACCGCTTCCTCGCGGTCGCGCTCGCGGCCTCGGCGGCGTTGCATGCGGCGCTGTTCGTTTCCGTGCCGCCGCCGCCCGATCCCGTCGAGGCGCTCGCGCAGCCGTTATCCGCCGAGCTGCTCCCGCCACCACCGGCGCCCGCACCCGTCGCGGCGAAGCCCGTCGCGACCGCGCCCAAGCCCGCCGTGCGCAGGATCGTGCGGCGCGCGCGCGCCGTGCCGAGGCACACGCCGGCGAAGGCGCCCGCTCCCGCGCCGAAGCTCCTCACCGCGATCGCTCCTTCCCCTGAGCTGGCGCCCGTAGCGCCTGCCCCGCAGGAGCCCGCGCCGCCCCCGCCGGAGGCGATCGCGCTCGCCGAGCCCATCATTCCCTGGATGCCGCAGATGCCGCCCGCGGCGCCGGAACCACCGCTGTTCCCCATGGATGCGCTGCCGAAGCGCTTGTCCATCGATTATCGTCTCTCCACGGGCCCGCTCACCGCGCACGCCGTATACCGTTGGCGGCGCAAGGGCGACATGTATCGCATCATCGGGGAGGGCGAGGCGACGGGCCTCTTCCGCGTCTTCATGGACCGATCGATCCTGCAGGAGAGCGAAGGCACCATCACCGCGGCGGGGCTGCGTCCCGAGCGCTTCCTCGAGAAGCGCTCCGGGGCCGACGACGAGGGCCTCGAGTTCGACTGGCTCAAGCACGAGGTGACGCTCGACCACGGCGCGAGCCGCAAGACCATGGCGTTGAGCGACGACACGGTCGACTGGCTCACCATGATCTTCCAGCTCGCGCACGTGCCGCCGCGCGCCGACGGCGGGAAGCTCGACCTGCACGTCTTCACCCAGCGCAAGCTCTACGATTTCACGCTGAAGGTGATCGGCCTGGAGGAAATCGAGATCCCGCTCGGCAAGGTGCGCGCGCTCCACCTGCGCCACGTCGATCCGAAGGACGGCGACGTGATCGACGTCTGGCTGGGCGTCGACCAGCACTACCTGCCGGTGAAGATGCGCTACCCGGTGGCCAGGATGAAGTTCATGGTGGAGCAGGATGCCGCGCGGATCTCGGAGCGCTAGGTGACGATCGCCCGCGCTCAGCTCGAGGCGATCGTCGACGCCCTCACCGTGGCGCTGCCGGCGCGCGAGCCGGCGGACACCGTGCTCAACCGCTTCTTCCGCGAGCATCGCAACCTCGGCCAGCGCGATCGCGCGCTCGTCGCCGACACGGTTTACGCGGCGCTGCGCCGCCGGCGCCTGCTGGAAAGCGCGACGCCCGCCGCGACCCCGCGCGAGATCGCGCTGGCGGCCCTGGTGAAGCTGCAGGGCGTGGGCGTGGGGCAGATCGAGGCGGCGCTGCGCCCGGGCGAGAAGGAGTGGCTCGCGCAGCTCAAGGCGCTGGACGTCGAGTCGCTCCCGTTCGCGGTACGCGCAGACCTTCCCGACTGGGTGATCGAGCGCCTGCTTCCGGCGCTCGGCGAGGAGTCGCTGCTCGCCCTCGCGCGCGGCCTGCAGGAGCCCGCGCCCCTCGACCTGCGCGTGAACACGCTCAAGGCCCCGCGCGAGGCGGTGCTCGACCGGCTCGACTACGACCTCATTCCCGCGGAGCCCACGCGCTTCTCGCCGCTGGGAGTACGCCTGCGCGGCAAGCCCGCGCTCAACAGGCACCCGATGTTCCTCGACGGCGCCGTGGAAGTGCAGGACGAGGGCAGCCAGCTCCTCGGCATGCTCGTGCAGCCGAAGCGCGGCGAGATGGTGGTCGATTTCTGCGCGGGCGCCGGCGGGAAGACCCTGCAGATGGGCGCGGCGATGGCCTCGAGCGGCCGCCTCTACGCGTTCGACGTCTCCGAGCGCCGCCTCGACAACCTCGCGCCGCGCCTCAAGCGCTCGGGGCTTTCCAACGTGTTCCCGCAGCGCATCGCCGGCGAGAACGATGCGAAGGTGAAGCGCCTGCGCGGCAAGATCGACCGCGTGCTCGTGGATGCGCCGTGCACCGGCCTGGGCACCCTGCGCCGCAATCCCGACCTCAAGATGCGCCAGACCGCCGAGGGGCTCGCCGAGCTCAACGTGAAGCAGCGCTCCATCCTCGAGTCGGCCGCCTCGCTCGTGAAGCCCGGCGGACGGCTCGTCTACGGCACCTGCAGCCTGCTTCGCGAGGAGAACGAGCAGATCGTCGAGGCCTTCCTCGCCGCGCATCCGGATTTCCATCTGGTTCCGGCCGCGGCCGTGCTGGAGAAACAGGGCGTGCACCTGCCGATGGAAGGTCCGTACCTGCGCCTCTATCCGCACCTGCACGGCACCGACGGCTTCTTCGCGGCCGTGATGGACCGCGAAGGCGCAAAGGCCGCGTGATGCGCCGCGCGCAGGCCGCCCCATGGCGCTGAGCTTCGACCTCACGCCAGCCCTGCATTTCGTCCGCGCCGTGGCGACCTCGGCCACGCCGGCGGAGTGGCTGTGGCAGCTCGCGGCGATCGGGGCAGCGCTCCTCCTCGGCCTCTTCACCTCGGGCGCCGTCTGCCACCGGATCCGCACCGACCCGCGCTGGAAGCTCGGCAAGGGCGACTTCGAGCGGGTGGCGCGCCCGCTGTTCGCGCTCGGCTTCGTCGCGCTCGCGGAGGTCATCCTCGGGCGCTTCCAGACCGTCGTGCTGGTGAACGTCGTGAAGTCGCTGCTCATGGCGCTCGCGATCATCCGCGCGGCGGTGTTCATCCTCGGGCACATCCTTCCCGAAGGCGCGTTCCTGCGCGCCGCGGTGCGCGCCATCGCGTGGGTCGCGTGGATCGCCGTGGTGCTGCACGTGGCGGGCCTGCTCCCCGACGTGGTCCGCGCGCTGAACGACGTGGGCTTCGCGCCGGGCCCATCGAAGCAGCGCATCACGCTCTGGCTCGTGCTGCAGGCGATCACGGCCCTCGGGGCGGCGCTCGCGATCATGCTGTGGCTCGGCCGGATCACCGAATCGCGCGTGCTCGCGGCCGATTCGCTCGAGATGTCGACGCGCATCGTGATCGCGAAGGTCGTGCGCGCCGCGGCGGTGCTCCTCGCGATCTTCGTGGCACTCCCGATGGCCGGGATCGACATCACCGCGCTCTCGATCTTCAGCGGGGCGCTCGGCGTCGGGCTCGGCTTCGGGCTGCAGAAGATCGCCAGCAACTACGTGAGCGGCTTCATCGTGCTGCTCGACAAGAGCCTGCGCATCGGCGACGTGGTCACCGTCGACGGGCGCCGCGGCGAGGTGAAGGCCATCGCGTCTCGCTACACGGTGATCCGCGGCATCGACGGGGTGGAATCGATCGTCCCGAACGAGACGCTCATCACGCAGACGGTGAGCCACCACACCTACAGCGACCCGAAGGTCTCGGTGGTGATCCCCGTTTCCGTCGCCTACGAGAGCGACGTCGCGAAGGCGTGCGCCCTGCTCCTCGAGGCGGCGAGGCGCCACGCGCGGGTGCTCGACGAACCGGCCTCCGCGGCCCTCGTCAAGGGCTTCGGGGACAACGGCATCGACCTGGTACTCGTCGTGTGGATCGCGGATCCGCAGGTGGGCGAGGGAAAGCTGCGCAGCGACCTCCTGCTCGACATCCTCGCGGGCTTCAAGGCGCACGCGATCGACATCCCGTATCCGAGGCGCGATGTGCGCATCCTCGCGTCGGCCGAAGGATCGGAAAACCCTGCCGGCTCAAGAGCTTGAGATCGATGCCCGGCGCCGGCAGGCGCCCGCGCTCCATGCGGGGTACAATCACAGGAGAAAACTGCTGTCCCATTCGAGGACGGCTTCCTGTGAAAGGGCGCATCTAGCATGTTCAGCGGTCTCCTGAATCTTCCGTGGTGGGGCGACATCCTCGCGGGCCTCGTGCTCGTGCAGGTCACCATCGCCGCGGTCACCATCTACCTCCACCGTTGCCAGGCCCACAGCGCGCTGGAGCTGCATCCGGTGGTTTCGCATTTCTTCCGCTTCTGGCTCTGGCTCACCACGGGAATGGTGACCAAGGAGTGGGCCGCGATCCATCGCAAGCACCACGCGAAATGCGAGACCGAGGACGATCCGCACAGCCCGCGCATCTACGGCATCAACCGCGTGCTCTTCGGCGGCGTGATGCTCTACGTGGCGGAGTCGCACAAGCCGGAGACGATGAGCCGCTACGGCCATGGCACGCCGGACGACTGGATCGAGCGCAACCTCTACACGCCGCTCACCAAGTGGGGCGTGATCCTGCTCGCGGCGATCGACCTGGCCATCTTCGGCGTGATCCCGGGCGCCCTCATCTACGGCGTGCAGGTGATGTGGATCCCGCTCTGGGCCGCCGGCGTGATCAACGGCGTGGGGCACTGGTTCGGTTACCGCAACTTCCACACCGACGACGACAGCACGAACATCGTGCCGTGGGCGCTGTGGATCGGCGGCGAGGAGCTGCACAACAACCACCACGCGTACCCGACGTCGGCCAAGTTCTCGCTGCGCTGGTACGAGCTCGACATCGGCTGGCTCTACATCCGCACGCTGCAGGCGCTCGGGCTCGCGAAGGTTCGCAAGCAGGCGGCGAAAGTGAAGCTCGATCCGTCCAAGTTCGAGGTCGATGCGGCCACGCTCCAGGCCGTCATCGCGCACCGCTACGACGTGATGAAGAACTACGCGAAGTCGATCAACCGCGCCGCCAAGCTCGAGATCGCGGCCCTGCGCGAGAAGGGCGCGGACTGCACGGCGCTGCGCAAGATCCGCCGCTGGCTGCACCGCAACGACGCCGTCGTTCCCGCCCATCACCGCGCCACGATCAACCTCATCGTCGAGCAGAGCCCCGCGCTCAAGACGACGCTCACCATGCGCCACGACCTCACGCGCATCTGGGAGCGCTCGACGCTCAACACCGAGCAGCTCGTGGGCCAGCTCAAGGACTGGTGCGAGCGCGCCGAGAAGAGCGGCGTCGAGCCGCTGGTCGCGTTCTCCCGGCGCCTTCGCCGGTACGCGTAGCCGTCGTTCCCGCGAAGGCGGGAATGCAGCAACGAAAGGCCCCGCGATGCGGGGCTTTTTTGTTTGCGGCGAAGGAAGGCGGGAAAGGAAGCATGGGAAGAACGGCAGTCGTCCTTTGCGTGCTCGCGCTGGCAGCCATCGTTGCCGGCGTGGACATCCTGTTCTTCAGGGACCGGTTCTGGGAGCGGCTGATGGTGAACGTCGGAATCGTCCTGGTGTTCTGGGCGTTCTATTTGCGGTTCGTGAAGCATCCATGAGATCGCCCGCAAACAAAAAGCCCCGCATCGCGGGGCTTTCGTTCTGCTCGTTCTCGCTCGAGCCCTACTTGAGCTTTCCCTCTTTGTACATCACATGCTTGCGCGCCACCGGATCGTACTTCTTGATCTCGAGCTTGTCGGGGGAGGTGCGCTTGTTCTTGGTGGTCGTGTAGAAGTGGCCGGTGCCGGCCGAGGATTCGAGCTTGATCTTTTCGCGGGGCATGGTTCAGTCTTTCCTCAGACGTTCTCGCCGCGCGCGCGCATCTCGACGAGCACGACGTCGATGCCTTTCTTGTCGATGAGCCTGAGGCCCGCGCTCGAAAGGCGCATCTTCACCCAGCGGTTCTCGCTCTCCACCCAGAACTTGCGGTATTGCAGGTTCGGCAGGTAGCGCCGCTTGGTCTTGTTGTTCGCGTGGGAAACGTGGTTCCCGACGCGCGGGGCTTTGCCCGTCACTTGGCAAACGCGGGACATGGAAAAGGCCTCACTCGCTGCGTTAGAATCAAAGCATTGAATTGTAGCAGTTTTCGCGCGTCGCCCGCAAGCCGAAAGAAGCCGTATGTGCTCGTGCACGTCCCGCCGCATCTACCGATTTTTCCTCGCCGCATCAATCCTTTGCATCGCCTGGCTGGCGGCTCCCTCGCGGGCGTTCTTCATTCCGGCGCCGCAGCCGAGCATCCCCGTGGTCGAGTATTACAACACCCGGCTCGGGCATTACTTCCTCAGCGCGCACGCGGACGAAATGGCCGCCATCGAAGCCGGCTCCGCGGGGCCGGGGTGGACACGCACGGGATGGACCTTCCTCGCCTACCCTGCCGACGCTCCCACGCCCGGCACCTATTGCGGCTCCGACGGCTGCGGCGTTGCCGTGAGTCGCTTCTACAGTGCATATTCGAATTCGCACTTCTTCACCGCCGATGCGGCCGAAGCCGCAGCGATCCAGCAGCCGGGAAGCGAGTGGATGCTCGAGCGCGAGGAGTTCCGCATCCCGCTGCCCGATGCGCAGGGAAACTGCGCGACGGGACTCGTGCCGGTCTATCGCCTCTACAACGATCGCTTCGCGTTGCACGACAGCAATCACCGCTTCGTCACCGACGCCGGCGAGCGCGCGAGGATGGCCGCGAAGGGCTGGATCGACGAGGGCGTGCGTTTCTGCGCACTCGGCGCAGGCCCGGTGCCGATCGAGTCGTACCGGATCACCGCGTCCTCGCCCACGCGCGTGCTGCCGAGCGCGCAGTGCGAGGACGAAACGGTCAACCGCGGCCCGTGCATCGCGATCAACAACCTGCCGGTGCCCTCCGCGCTCTATCCGATCATGGGCGGCGGGGAATTGCCGGCCGCCTTCACCGACTTCACGGGGCAGCTCTACGCGAGGCGGCTCTTCGTCGTACCGACCCAGGCGGCGGACCCATCGAGCCTCGCCTTCGTGCAGGACGCGGACGGGACGATCGGCGTGCACGTCGACAGCGACGGGCGCGGCGCCAGCCCGTACTCGAGCGTGAACCCGCTCTACCAATTCCACACGAGCGTCGATCCGGGCAGGTTCGACGATCGCTTCTTTCCCTGGTCGGGACGTGAGTCCGCGGTCGAGCTCGCGATCCGCTTCACGCTCAACGTGAAGAGCATCGCGACGCGCGGCACGGGAAGCGCCGCCTACGGCCATCCGACGATCGAGTTCATCGACCAGCGCTCGGGCCATCATCTCTACTTCACCGTGATGACCTACGGCACGCCGCCCGCCGTTCCCGCCGGAGATTACCTCGCGCCCGACGTCAGCACCGGCAAGGTGATCGTGGGCACCACGTTCCGTCCGGATACGCCTTTCGGCCGCAGCCTCGGCCTGCCGACGCTCGCGACGCCCTCGGGCTTCGTGCCTCCGAATCCCTGGGGCTGGGGAGGCTACTTCGAATTCCGGATGAGCCGCGACGAGTTCCAGCGGGTCCTCGACGCCGGGCGGACCGTGGACCCCGCCCTCTCCGCGACGCCCGACGACTACCTCGTGGACAACTTCCACTTCAACGACGAGGTGTACGGCGACGGCGAGATCGGTATCAACCTCGCCGGCTACACGCTGCAGCTCCTGCGCCGCTAGAGGAGCCCGCGCTCGGCGAAAGAGAGGCAAGCGCCTGGCGCGACGATGAAATGGTCGAGCACCTTCACGTCGACGAGCGCGAGCGCCTCGGCAAGGGTGCGGGTGAGCGCCTGGTCCTGCAGGCTCGGCTCCGCGACGCCCGATGGGTGGTTGTGCGCGAGGATCAGCGCTGCCGCGTTGTGTGCGAGCGCATGCTTCACCACCTCGCGGGGATAGACGCTCGTCTGCGTAAGCGTGCCGCGGAAAAGCTCCTCTGCGGCGATCACCCGGTTCTGCGCATCGAGGAACACGCAGTAGAAGCACTCGTGCCCGAGGTCCTGCATGCGCAGCCGCAGGTAGCCGCGCACCGCGGCGGGCGAGACGAGGCTGTCGCGCGATTTCATCTCCTCGGCGAGCGCGCGACTCGCGAGCTCCATCACGGCGGCGATCTGCGCCGAGCGCGCGGCGCCGACGCCGCTTAGCGAAGCGAATTCGCGCGGCGGCGCCGAAAGCAGCGCGCGAGAGGCGCCCGAAGCGCGCGATGAGGGCGCGGGCGACCTCGACCGCGCTCCTGCCCCGGCTTCCCGCACCGAGGAAGATCGCCACCAGCTCCGCGTCCGAGAGAGACGCGGCGCCTTGCGCCAGCAATCGTTCGCGGGGACGCTCGCCGCGCGCGGCATCGGCCAGTTCCATGCAAGCCTCGGGGGTCGTGGGTAGAATGGTTCGATGGACAGGGCCTTGAATCGCCGCCTGCTGCTCGGAGTGACCGGGGGCATCGCCGCGTACAAAGCGGCGGAAGCCGCGCGCCTCCTCATCCGCAATAACGTGGAAGTGCAGGTCGCGATGACCGAGGCTGCGGCGCACTTCGTCACGCCCGCCACGTTCCAGGCGCTCACCGGCAGGCCCGTGATCACCGACCTGTGGGATGCGAGCTTCCCGAATGCCATGGCGCACATCGAGCTCACCCGCGCAGTGGAGGCGGTGCTCATCGCGCCGGCGAGCGCCGACTTCCTCGCCAAGCTCGCGCATGGATTGGCCGACGACCTGCTCTCCACCGTCTGCCTCGCGCGCAACTGCCCGCTCCTGGTGGCGCCCGCCATGAACCGCGAGATGTGGGACAACCCGGCGACCCAACGCAATATCGCGACGCTCCGCGGCGACGGCGTGCGCATCCTCGGTCCCGCCTCGGGCGACCAGGCGTGCGGCGAGGTCGGCATGGGCCGCATGCTCGAGCCCGAGGAGCTGCTCGAGGCCGTTCTCGAGTTCCTGGGCCCGAAGAAGCTCGCGGGCCGCAACGTGCTCGTCACGGCCGGGCCGACGTTCGAGGCCATCGACACGGTCCGCGGCATCACGAACCTGAGCTCCGGCAAGATGGGCTACGCGATCGCGGAAGCCGCCCTCTCGCTCGGCGCCGACGTGACCCTCGTGAGCGGGCCCACCGGCATCGCGCCCCCCGCCGCGGCGCACTTCGTGTACGTGACTTCTGCCGCCGAGATGATGAACGCGGTGAAGGCGGGCCTCGCCGACGCCGACTTCTTCTTCAGCGTGGCTGCCGTCGCGGACTACACGCCGGTCGTGAAATCGGCGCGCAAGATCAAGAAGAGCGACCAGGGCATGGAGATCCGGCTCAAGCCCACCGAGGACATCCTCGGCTACGTCGCGGCGCTCGCCGACGGCCCGTTCTGCGTGGGATTCGCCGCGGAGAGCGAGGATGTGGCGCGCTACGCCCAGGAAAAGCGCGCGCGCAAGAAGATCCCGATGATCGTCGCGAACCTGGTGCAGGATGCCGTGGGCCGCGACGAGAACGAGGTGACGATCTACGACGACGAGGGCGCGCACCCGTTCGCGCGCGCGCCGAAGTCGCGGATCGCGCGCGAGATCGTCGCCCACGCGCTCGCGCTCTCCGAGCGCCGCGCGAAGGCGGCGCCCGCGCACCTCAAGCAGGTTTCCTGAACGCTCCCGGGTGGTTTCCTTGCCGCCGTCGGCGGACTACGGCATTGGAACCGCGGATGAACAGATGAATACGGATGTCAATGAGAAAACTCGACATCAGGATCCTCGATGAGCGCATCCGCGCGAACCTTCCCGCCTACGCCACCGGCGGCTCCGCGGGCCTCGACCTGCGCGCCTGCATCGCCGAGCCCATGACGCTGCGCCCCGGCGAGAGCTCGCTCATCCCCTCGGGCATCGCGATCCACCTCGCCGATCCCGGGCTCGCCGCCATCGTGATCCCGCGCTCGGGCCTCGGGCACAAGCACGGCATCGTGCTCGGCAACCTCGTGGGGCTCATCGATTCCGACTACCAGGGACAGGTGCTCGTCTCGTGCTGGAACCGCGGCAAGGAGCCGTTCGTGGTGAATCCCCTCGAGCGCATCGCGCAGCTCGTGGTGGTGCCCGTCGTGCAGGTCGAGCTCAACGTGGTCGACTCGTTCGAGCAGAGCGAGCGCGGCGCCGGCGGGTTCGGATCCACCGGCAAGCACTGATGCGCGGCATCGTCCTCTTCGCCCACGGCTCGCGCGATCCGGAATGGGCGCGCCCCTTCGAGGCGATCCGCGAGATCGTGCGCCAGAGCCGTCCCGAGTACCCGATCGAGCTCGCCTACCTCGACATCATGGCGCCGACGCTCGAGCAGGCGGTCGGCTCGCTCGTCCAGGAGGGCGCGCTCGCGATCACGGTGTTTCCGCTCTTCATGGCGCAGGGCGGGCACCTGCGGCAGGACCTGCCGCGATTGCTCGAGGCGATCCGCGCTTCGCACCCGCGCATTCCCATCGGCATGGAGGCGGCGATCGGCGATGCGCCGGGAATCCAGCGCGCGGTCGCCGAGTGGATCCTCGCCCGCGCGGACTGACGCGCTAGCGGCGCGAGCAGATCGAGTAGCCGTCGTCCCAACCCGTGGCGTACTGCGGATCGCCGGCCATGCGCTTCGGGTCCTTGTGCGCGTACTCGGAGCGCTTCGCCGATTCGCAGCCGTCGATGTAGCCGTCGCGAGCGGCGGGCGGGTACCCGGCGAGATTGTAGGCGGGACGCGGCGCGTGGACGCGGCGGGCGGTAGCCTGCGCGGACGTCTCCGATCCCTCGGGGATCGATGCGCATCCGGCGGCGAGGAGGACGAGGGCGAAAAGCAGGTGTCGGCGCATTGCAGGCCTCATGCGGTAACCTTGGGCGTCATTCCGTGGAGACATCCGTGAAGATCGATTCGGTCCTGCGCTTCGACCGCCGTTCCTTGCTGCCGGTTCTCGCCGCCGCGACGCTAGCAGCCGCGACGCTCGCCGCCGCGGCGCTTCCCGCGCCCGGGGACGCGAAGCTCCCGACGGCCGTGCTCCGGATCGGCTCCCATCCGCTCAAGGTCGAGGTCGCCGCGAACGATGCGCAACGCGAGCGCGGCCTCATGTTCCGGAAGAGCCTCGCGCGGGACGAGGGCATGCTCTTCGTCTTCCAGGACCCGGGCTACTACGCGATGTGGATGAAGAACACGCTCGTCCCGCTCTCGGTCGCGTTCGTGGACCGCGCGGGCGTGATCCTCAACATCGCGGACATGGAGCCGCAAACGCTCGACACCCACATCGCCAACGGTCCTGCGCTCTACGCCATCGAGACCAACAAGGGCTGGTTCGCCGCGCACCGCGTCCAGGCGGGCGACAAGGTCACGGGGCTGCCGATCCATTGATTGGCGGCGAGCGACGCGCGCGCAAACGCGTCGGATCCGCCAGCCGCCTACGCCCCGAACACGGGATAGTGGAGCAGTCCCGACGACGACATGAAGAAGATCATCGGGATGGACAGCATCACGTTCACGCGCGAGGCGAGGAAGGCGACGCGACGCGCCTTCGCCTTCTCCTCCTCGCTCGCGGCCACCAGCCCCAGCACGCGCTTCTGGTTGGGCCAGATGAGGACCCACACGTTGAAGAACATGATGGTGCCGAGCCAGGCGCCGATCCCGATCGGCACGTAGGCGGTCTCGCGGAAGAGGAACGCCTCGTCGAACTTGTCGCCGAGGAGGAAGGCCCCCATCACCCAGGTGCCAATCGAGGCCCAGCGGAACCAGAAGAGCGCGATCGGCACCACGTGCTTCGTGATCGCGGCGCCCGAAGGCGGCGTATCGGCGTTCGCGCGCTTGAGCGCATCCACCTGCACGAAGTTGAAGTAGTAGAGCATCCCGACCCACATCACGCCGAAGAAGATGTGGAGCCAGCGGCCGAGCCCGTAGTGGATGAACTCCCAGCTCATCGTCAGCCTCCCATCATCGCGCGCGCGAGGTAGTAGAGGACGGCCGTGAGCACGAGCCCGCACAGGACGGTTCCCCAGAGCGAATCCAGCGGATTCTTCATGGTTGTCTCCGGAATCGAGGGAACGAAACGAGGCGCGCCGATCATAGCATGCGATCCTCGCCCGGCCGCCGATTATCATTGTCGAATGGAAGCGATTCATTCCTACTCCCGCCTCACGCCCGACGTCGTGCTCAACTCGCTCGACTCCCTCGGGCTCGCGTGCGACGGGCGCCTTCTCGCGTTGAACAGCTACGAGAACCGCGTCTACCAGGTCGGAATCGAGGAGCCGCTGCCCGGCTCGCCGCCTTCGGCGATGCCGATGGTGGTCGCGAAGTTCTATCGTCCCGCGCGCTGGACCGACGCGCAGATCCTCGAGGAGCACGCGTTGGCGCTCGAGCTCGCCGCGGCGGAGATCCCGGTCGTCGCGCCCCTCGCCTTCGAGGGCCGCACGCTGCACGAGCGCGAGGGCTTCCGCTTCGCGGTCTTCCCGCGCCGCGGCGGCCGCGCGCCCGACCTCGAGGACGAGAAGATCCTCGTCTGGCTCGGGCGCTTCATCGGACGCATCCACGCGGTGGGCGGCACGCGCGCGTTCGTCCATCGGCCGCGGCTCGACCTCGGGACCTTCGGCGCGGAGCCGCGCGATTTCCTGCTCGCGAGCGGCTTCATCCCGCCCGATCTCGTCGCTGCATGGAAGCAGGTGTCCGGGCTCGCGCTCGAAGGCGTGCGCCACGCCTACGAGCGCGCGGGAGACGTTGCGTACATCCGCGTGCACGGCGATTGCCATCCGAGCAACGTGCTGTGGACGCCCGACACCGGCAACTCGCCCGGCGGACCGCACTTCGTCGACCTGGACGACAGCCGCATGGCGCCCGCGGTCCAGGACCTGTGGATGCTCATCTCCGGCGACCGGCACTCCATGGGGCGCCAGCTCGGCCGCATCCTCGAGGGCTACGAGGACTTCGCCGAATTCGACGACCGCGAGCTCCATCTCGTCGAGGCGTTGCGGACGCTTCGCCTCATCCACTACTCGGCGTGGCTCGCGCGGCGCTGGGACGATCCCGCCTTCCCGATTGCGTTCCCGTGGTTCAATACGCCGCGCTATTGGCAGGACCGGATCCTGGAGCTGCGGGAACAGGTGGCGGCGCTGCACGAGCCGCCGCCGGTGCCCGAATAGCGTCTCGTTACACTTTGGGGCGCACGCGGGCCCGATTCGGGAGGAAACTGCCCGGCGAAAGCCCGCTCCAATACCGACCCTTGGCCCATGTCCGCGCCCATTCCTCCCTCGTCGCCGCAACCCCCCTCCCGCCGCCCCAGCCTCGACGAGCGCCCGCGCAAGCGCTGGGTGCAGCCGGTGCTCGTGGTGGCGATCCTCGCCATCGTCGCCGTCGGCGCCTGGCTCGCCTGGGGCTGGACGCACACCTCCTCGCCCGCCGCGGTGGCCGCGAAGCAGAAGGCCGGAAAGGGCCGCGGACGGTTCGCCGTCGATGCCAATCGCATCCAGCCGGTCACGGCGGTCGCGGCGAAGCTGGGCGACGTGAACGTCGTGCAGACGGCGCTCGGGACGGTCACCGCCGCGCGCACGGCCACGGTGCGGCCGCGCGTGGACGGACTGCTGCAGCACATCGTCTTCGCCGACGGCCAGGACGTGAAGCCCGGCCAGATGCTCGCCGAGATCGATCCGGCGCCGTTCCAGGTGGCGCTCGAGCAGGTCGAGGGGCAGCTCGCGCGCGACCGCGCGCAGCTCGAGATCGCGAAGGTGGATCTTTCACGCTACCAGGGCCTGCTCAAGCAGGACTCCATCGCCGAGCAACAGGTGGACCAGCAGGCGGCACTCGTGAAGCAGCTCGACGGCACCGTGAAGGTCGACCAGGCGGCGGTCGACAACGCGAAGCTGCAGCTCTCGTATACGCGCATCGTCGCGCCCATCGGCGGAAGGCTCGGGCTGCGCGAGGTCGATGCCGGCAACATGGTGCACAGCTCGGACACGACCGGCATCGTGGTGATCACCCAGGTGCAGCCCATCGGCGTGATCTTCACGATCCCGCAGGACGCGCTGCCGCAGGTGCTCGCGCGCATGCGCAAGGGCGACAAGCTCCCGGTCGAGGCGTGGGATCGCGACCAGAAGGAGCTGCTCGATCGCGGCGTTCTCATGAGCACCGACAACCAGATCGACGTCACCACCGGCACCGTGAAGCTCAAGGCGCAGATGCCGAACCCGCAGCACAAGCTCTTCCCCAACCAGTTCGTGAACGTGCGCATGGTGGTCGACACGCTGCACAACGCGGTGGTCGTTCCCACCGCCGCCATCCAGCTCAACACGCAGGGAGCGGTGGTCTGGGTCGTGAGCGATGACGGCACGGTGTCGCTGCGGCCGGTCACGACCGGGCCCACCGAGGGACTGAACACCGCCATCGAGTCGGGCCTCAAGGCCGGCGAGCGCGTCGTGACCGACGGGGTCGATCGCATCCGCGAAGGCGCGAAGGTGGAGGTGATCGAGCCGGGCGCGAGCGCACCCGCATCGGCGCCGGCGACCTCCCGGTCGGGCAAGGGTGAGCGGCAAAAGGGCGGCGGCAAGCGCCGCGCCAGCAAGGCAAGCGCGGGCGGGACGCAGGGCACGCAGTGAACCCGTCGCGGATCTTCGTCCTGCGGCCGGTCGCGACGGCGCTGCTGATGGTGGCGGTGCTCCTCTCGGGCATCGTCGCCTACCGGCAGCTTCCGCTCTCCGCGCTTCCCGAGGTGGACTACCCGACGATCCAGGTGGTGACGCTCTATCCGGGCGCGAGCCCCGACGTCGTCACCTCGTCCATCACCGCGCCGCTCGAGCGGCAGTTCGGGCAGATGCCGGGCCTCAAGCAGATGTCGTCGACCAGCTCCGGCGGCGCCTCGGTCATCACGCTCCAGTTCGAGCTCTCGATCGACCTCGACACCGCGGAGCAGGAAGTGCAGGCCGGCATCAACGCCGGCTCGAACCTGCTGCCGCCGGACCTTCCCTCGCCGCCCATCTACAACAAGGTGAATCCGGCGGACGCCCCGATCCTCACGCTCGGCATCACGTCGCAGACGATTCCGTTGACCGACGTGCAGAACCTCGTCGACACGCGGCTCGCGCAGAAGATCTCGCAGATCGCGGGCGTGGGGCTGGTCACGCTCTCCGGGGGCCAGCGCCCCGCCGTGCGCGTGCAGGTGAACCCCAAGGCGGCGGCCGCGCAGGGGCTCTCGATGGAAGACGTCCGCACCGCGATCGGCGCGGCGAACGTGAACCAGGCGAAGGGAAGCTTCGACGGGCCGGCGCGCGCCTACACCATCGACGCGAACGACCAGCTGAGGAGCGCGGACGACTACCGCAGCATCATCATCGCCTACCGCAACGGGGCCCCGATCCACCTCTCCGACATCGCCGACGTGGTGCAGGGCGCGGAGAACTCGCAGCTCGCCGCATGGATGAACGACACGCCGGCCATCATCGTGAACGTGCAGCGCCAGCCGGGCGCGAACGTGATCGAGGTCGTCGACCGCGTGAAGCAGCTGCTGCCGACGCTCGAGTCCACGCTTCCGGCCTCGGTGGACACGCAACTCCTCACCGACCGCACGGTCACCATCCGCGCCTCGGTGCACGACGTGCAGTTCGAGCTGATGCTCGCGATCGCGCTGGTGGTGATGGTGATCTTCCTCTTCCTGAGGAGCGGCACCGCCACCCTCATCCCGAGCGTCGCCGTGCCGCTTTCCATCGTCGGCACCTTCGGGGTCATGTACCTCGCCGGCTTCAGCATCAACAACCTCACGCTCATGGCGCTCACGGTGGCCACCGGCTTCGTGGTGGACGACGCCATCGTGGTGATCGAGAACATCTCGCGCTACGTCGAGGAGGGCGAGAAACCGCTGGAAGCCGCGCTCAAGGGCTCGCGGCAGATCGCGTTCACGATCATCTCCCTCACGTTTTCGCTCATCGCGGTGCTGATCCCGCTGCTCTTCATGGGCGATGTGGTGGGCAGGCTCTTCCGCGAGTTCGCCATCACGCTCGCGGTCTCGATCCTCATCTCCGGCGCGGTATCCCTCACGCTCACGCCGATGATGGCGGCGCGACTGCTGCGCCACACGCCGCCCGGAAAGCAGGGGCGCCTCTACCATTGGAGCGGCCGGATGTTCGACCGCCTGATCGCGCGCTACGACAAGGCGCTCACGTGGGTGCTCGACCACCAGCCGCTCACGCTGCTCGTGTTCCTGGCGACCCTCGTGCTCACCGTGATCCTGTACCTCGCGATCCCGAAGGGCTTTTTCCCCGAGCAGGACACCGGCCTCATCCAGGGAATCTCGCAAGCGCCCCAGAGCGTTTCCTTCGCGGCGATGTCCGTGCGCAGCCGCAAGCTCGCGCAGACGATCCTGCAGGATCCCGCGGTGGACAACGTGTCCACCTTCATCGGCGTGGACGGCCAGAACACCACGCTCAATTCCGGGCGCGTCCTGATCGCCCTGAAGCCCCAGAGCCAGCGCGATTCCGTGGAAGTGGTGATGCAGCGCCTCAAGGATCGCCTCTCGCGGGTCGCGGGCATGGGCCTCTACATGCAGCCGGTGCAGGACCTCACGATCGAGGACCGCGTGAGCCGCACCCAGTACCAGTTCACGCTGGAGAGCGCCAACGCCGACGACCTCGCCACGTGGACCGGCCACGTGGTGGACAGGCTCTCGACGCTGCCGCAGCTCATGGACGTCGCCTCCGACCTGCAGGACCAGGGGCTGCAGGCGTACGTCACCATCGACCGCGACACGGCGGGGAGGCTGGGCGTGACGACCGCCGCGATCGACAACGCCCTCTACGACGCCTTCGGGCAGCGCCTCATATCGACGATCTTCACCCAGGCGAGCCAGTACCGCGTCGTGCTCGAGGTGCAGCCCCAATTCCGCCAGGGATTGGACGCGATCGACGCGATCCACGTCCCGGGCGCGGGCGGGGTGCAGGTGCCGCTCACTGCGGTCGCCACCGTGAGCGAGCGCCCCGGCGCGCTCTCGGTGAGCCACCTGGGCCAGTTCCCCGCGACGACGGTATCGTTCAACCTCGCGCCGGGCTACTCGCTCGGGCAGGCGGTGGATGCCATCGACAAGGCGGAAAAGGAGCTCGCGATGCCGGCGAGCGTGCGCACCAGCTTCCAGGGCGCGGCGCTCGCGTTCCGCGCCTCGCTGCTCAACGAGCTGCTCCTCGTCCTCGCCGCGATCGTGACCATGTACATCGTGCTGGGCGTGCTCTACGAGAGCTACATCCACCCGGTGACGATCCTCTCGACGCTGCCCTCGGCGGGCGTCGGGGCGCTCCTCTCCCTGCTCATCGCACACCAGGACCTCGGCATCATCGCGGTGATCGGCATCATCCTGCTCATCGGCATCGTGAAGAAGAACGCGATCCTGATGATCGACTTCGCCCTCGACGCCGAGCGCGAGGAGGGCATGGCCCCGCGCGACGCGATCCATCGCGCCTGCCTGCTGCGCTTCCGCCCGATCCTCATGACGACGATGGCGGCGATGCTGGGCGCCTTCCCGCTCATGGTGAGCTGGGGCGTGGGCGCGGAGCTGCGCCACCCCCTCGGCATCGCGATGGTAGGAGGGCTCTTCTTCTCGCAGCTGCTGACCCTCTTCACGACGCCCGTCATCTACCTCTACTTCGACCGCATGTCGCAACGCTGGCGCGAGCGCTCGCACCGCGGGGATGAGGCGGCGGTGGCTGGCGAATGACGAATGATGGAACCACAGATGAACACGGATGAACACAGATGGCCTCCGAAACCAGGTCATTCGTGCCCAGGGTCACATTCGTCCGCGCCCTCACGACCCATCTGTGTTCATCCGTGTTCATCTGCGGTTGCGTCCTGGTGTAGTTCGTGAACATCACCGAGCCCTTCGTCCGGCGGCCCGTCGCGACCACGCTGCTCACGATCGGCGTGGCGCTGGCGGGCATCGTGTCGTTCGGGCTGCTGCCGGTGTCGCCGTTGCCGCAGGTCGATTTTCCGGTGGTCTCGGTCACCGCGCAGCTTCCCGGCGCGAGCCCCGAGGTGATGGCCGCCACCGTCGCGACGCCGCTCGAGCGCGCGCTCGGCCGCATCTCCGGCGTGACGGAGATGACTTCCAGCTCCTCGCTCGGCAACACCCGCGTGACGCTCGAGTTCGACCTGTCGCGCGACATCAACGGCGCGGCGCGCGACGTCCAGGCCGCGATCCAGGCGGCGCGTGCGGACCTGCCCTCGAGCCTTCCCAACAATCCCACCTACCGCAAGGTGAACCCCGCCGACGCGCCGGTGATGATCCTCGCGCTCACCTCCGACACCTTCACGCCGGGGCAGATGTACGACATCGCCTCCACCAACCTCGCGCAGCGGATCTCGCAGGTGAAGGGCGTGGGGCAGGTGACCGTGGGCGGCTCGGCGCTTCCGGCGGTGCGCGTGGAGCTCAACCCGACGCTCCTCGACAAGCTCGGCATCGGCTTCGACGACGTGCGCGCCGCGATCACCTCCACGAACGCGAACCGCCCCAAGGGCTTCCTCGAGCAGGGCGACAAGTACTGGCAGGTGCAGGCGAACGACCAGGCGAAGAGCGCGCGCGAGTACCTGCCGGTCATCGTCGCCTACCGCAACGGCGCGGCGGTGCGCCTGGGCGACCTCGGCAACGTCGTCGACAGCGTGCAGGACGTGCGCAACTACGGCACGGCGAACGGCAAGCCCGCGGTCCTCCTCATCATCAACCGCCAGCCCGACGCCAACATCATCGAGGTGGTGGATGCCATCACCGCGATGATCCCCGAGCTGCAGGCGTCCATCCCGCCGGACGTGAAGCTGCTCCTCATGATGGAGCGCACGACGACCATCCGCGCGGCGCTGCACGACGTCGAGACCACCCTCGTGATCGCGACGATCCTGGTGATCCTCGTGGTGTTCGCGTTCCTGCGGAGCGCGCGCGCGACGCTGATCCCGGCGGTGGCGGTGCCGATCTCGCTCATCGGCACGTTCGCCGCGATGTACATCATGGGCTTCAGCCTCAACAACCTCTCGCTGATGGCGCTCACCATCGCCACCGGCTTCGTCGTGGACGACGCGATCGTGGTGCTGGAGAACGTGTCGCGCCACATCGAGCGCGGGACCCCGCCCTTCCAGGCCGCGCTCGTCGGCGCGCGCGAAGTGGCGTTCACCGTGCTCTCCATGAGCACGTCGCTGATCGCGGTGTTCATCCCGATCCTCTTCATGGGCGGCATCATCGGGCGCCTGTTCCGCGAGTTCGCGGTGACGCTCTCGGTGGCGGTGGCGATCTCGCTCGTGCTCTCGCTCAGCACGACGCCGATGATGTGCTCGCGCCTGCTGCGCCGCCCGGGCGGCGAGGGCGAGCGAGCGCCGGGACGCCTCGCGCGCTGGAGCGAGGGCGCGTTCGCGCGCCTGCACCGCGGCTACGCGAGGAGCCTCGCATTCGTGCTGCGCTACCCGCTGCCGACGCTGCTCGTGTTCTTCATCACGCTGGGCCTCAACTTCTGGCTCTACGTGATCGTGCCGAAGGGCTTCTTCCCGCAGCAGGACACCGGACGCATCATCGGCTTCATCCGCGCCGACCAGCAGATCTCCTTCCAGGCGATGAAGAAGAAGCTCGACGACTTCGTCGCGATCGTGCGGCGCGACCCGGCCGTGGACAAGGTGACGGCGTTCACCGGCAGCGGCGGCTTCGGCCAGCGCAACACGGGGCGGATGTTCATCTCGCTCAAGCCCGAGAGCGAGCGCGCCTCGATGGACGCCGTGACCACGCGCCTGCGCGCCGCGCTCGACCGCGAGCCGGGCGCGAACCTGTTCCTCAACCCGATCCAGGACCTGCGCGCCGGCGGGCGGGAGGCGAACGCCAGCACGCAGTTCACGCTGCGCGGCGACGACCTGAACCAGCTGCGCGAGTGGGGGCCGAAGCTCGAGGCGGCGCTGCGCGGACTGCCGCAGCTCACCGACGTGAACTCGGACCAGCAGGACAAGGGCCTGCAGATGACGCTCGTGATCGACCGCACGACGGCCTCGCGCATGGGCATCACGCCCAAGGCGATCGACACGACGTTGAACCTCGCATTCGGCCAGGCGGTCGTCTCCACCATCTACCAGGACCGCAACCAGTACCGCGTGGTGATGGAGGCGGCGCCCGAATACTGGCAGAGCCCCGAGACGCTCAAGTCGCTCTACGTGCTCTCGCCGACGAAGGGCCAGGTGCCGCTCTCGGCGTTCTCGCACTACGAGCCCACGCTCGCCCCGCTCGCCGTGCAGCACCAGGGCCAGTTCGCCGCGACCACGCTCTCCTTCAACCTCGCCCCCGGCGTCTCGATGTCCGAGGCCTCGGACCTCGTCCGCGACACGATGGCGCGGATCGGCGTCCCGTCCACGATCTACCCCTCCTTCGAAGGGACCGCGAAGCTCTTCCAGCAGGGACTGCAGGACCAGCCCTGGCTCATCCTCGCCGCGCTCCTCACCGTGTACATCGTGCTCGGCGTGCTCTACGAGAGCCTGGTGCACCCGATCACGATCCTCTCCACGCTGCCCTCGGCGGGCGTGGGCGCCCTCCTCGCGCTGCTTCTCTTCCGCACCGACTTCACCATCATCGCGTTGATCGGGGTGGTCCTGCTCATCGGCATCGTGAAGAAGAACGCGATCCTGATGGTCGACTTCGCGCTGGACGTCGAGCGCCGCGAAGGGCGCGAGCCCAAGGACGCCATCTACGAGGCGTGCCTGCTGCGCTTCCGGCCGATCATGATGACGACGATGGCGGCCATGCTGGGGGCGCTCCCGCTCGCGCTGGGCCTGGGCGAGGGCGCGGAGCTGCGCCGCCCTCTCGGCATCTCGATCGTGGGTGGACTCCTCGTGAGCCAGCTCCTCACGCTCTACACGACGCCGGTGATCTATCTTTACCTCGACCGCTTCCGCCTCTGGGCACGCCGCGGATTGCGCCGGCGGCATCCCGACCTTGTGGCGGACGCATCCTGAAAGGCGATTGAAACCACAGATGAACACAGATGAACACGGATGGCTTTCCCGAATGAGCGTCATCGGAAAACGTGCGGACATGCCGGTGGATGGCGGCCATGCTCGCCGACGTCGGTCGTTCGCGCGTCTCATCCGCGTTCATCTGTGTTCATCCGTGGTTCCTCTCGCCATCCTCGCCGCTTGTGCGGTCGGGCCGAACTACCAGAAGCCGCCGGTGGAGACGCCCGCGGCATTCAAGGAAGCCGGCCCGTGGGTGAAGGCACGGCCCGCCGACAGCGCGCCCAAGGGCAATGGTGGGAAGCGTTCCGGGATCCGGTGCTCGACGGCCTGATGGAGCAGGTGAGCGTCTCCAACCAGTCGCTCAAGGCGGCCGAAGCGCGTTACCGCCAGGCGACGGCCGCGGTGCAATCCGCTCGCGCCCAGCTCTTTCCCACGCTGGGCGCGAACGCCGGCGCCACACGCAGCCGCTCCACGGTCCCCGGCGACACGGGCCGGCGCTACAACCTCTCGCTCAACGCGAGCTGGGAGCCGGATTTCTGGGGCCGGGTGCGTCGCCTCGTCGAGGCGAGCCGCGCAGAGGAGGAGGCGAGCGCCGCCGACGTCGAGAACGCGCGGCTCTCGCTCCAGGGAGAGCTCGCGACCGACTACTTCCAGCTTCGCGCGACCGACGCGCAGATCGTGCTCTTCCAGGACACCGTGAAGGCGTTCCAGACCTCCTACACCCTCACGCAGAACCGCTATCGCGCGGGAGTCGCGGCGAAGTCTGACCTCGCGCAGGCCCAGACGCAGCTGAAGAGCACCCAGGCGCAGGAGATCGACCTGCGGGCGACGCGCGCGCAGCTCGAGCACGCCATCGCGGTGCTGGTCGGCAAGCCCCCGGCCACCTTCTCCATCGCCCCCGCGAGCGTCGACCTGCACGTCCCCTCGATTCCGCCCGGCCTCCCCTCGACGCTCCTCGAGCGCCGCCCGGATGTCGCCGCCGCCGAGCGCCGCGCCGCGGAAGCGAACGCGCGCATCGGCGTCGCGCAAGCGGCGTACTTTCCCTCGATCGACCTCACGGCGAGCGGCGGATTCGCGGGCGCCGCGATCGCGAGCCTCGTCTCGGCGCCGAATCGCACATGGTCGCTCGGCGTCGCGGCCGCCGACGCGATCCTCGATTTCGGCGCGCGCGGCGCCGACGTCGCTTCCGCGCGGGCGGCATACGATGAGGCCGTGGCCAACTACCGGCAGGCTTCGCTCACCGCGTTCCAGGAAATCGAGGACGACCTCGCGACCCTGCACTGGCTTTCCGAGGAAGCCGCCGTGCAGGACGAGGCCGCGCGCGCCGCGCGCGAGAGCGTCGCGCTCTCGCTCAACCAGTACAAGGCGGGCACCGTGAGCTTCCTCAACGTCACGGTGGTGCAGGCGAGCCAGCTTGCGGAGGATCGTTCGGTCGTCACCTTGCTCGAGCGCAGGCTCGCCGCGAGCGTCGCGCTGATCCGCGCGCTCGGCGGAACGTGGGAGGCCGCGCCGTGAGCGAGACCGCCGGACTCTCCGATCTCGCGCGCTGGATCGGGCGCAGCGAATCGCGCGACGACACGATCGACGCCGCGCCCCTCGCCCGACTTTCGGCCCTCCTCGACCGCGACGATCCCGCGCCGAAGCAAGGCGACGCCATTCCTCCCCTCGCGCACTGGCTCTACTTCCTTCCCGCCGACCGCCAATCGGATCTCGGCCGCGACGGCCATGCGCGCCGCGGCGGGTTCCTGCCGCCGGTGCCGCTGCCGCGCCGCATGTGGGCCGGGAGCCGGCTCGAGTTCCTTCGCCCGCTCGTCGTCGGGACGCGTGCGACGCGCAAATCCACCATCAAGGACGTGAGCGTCAAGGAAGGTCGCAGCGGCACGCTCGTGTTCGTCACCGTGCGCCACGAGATCTCCGGCACGGACGGCCTCGCGCTCACCGACGAGCACGACATCGTCTATCGCGGCGAAGGCGGCGCGGCCGCGGCGCCCGCTCCCGCGCCCGCGGGCGAGGCATGGCGGCGCGAGATCCATCCCGATCCCGTGCTGCTCTTCCGCTATTCCGCAGTGACCTTCAACGGCCATCGCATCCACTACGACCATCCGTACGTGACGGGCGTCGAGGGCTATCCGGGCCTGGTCGTGCACGGGCCGCTGATCGCCACGCTGCTCGTGGATCTCCTGCGCCGCAACCGGCCGGCAGCCGCGCTGCGCCGCTACTCGTTCCGCGCGCTGCGCCCGCTGTTCGATACCGCCCCGTTCACTACCTGCGGCCTTCCCGACGAGGCCGCGCGCAGCGCACGGCTCTGGACGCGCGACGCCGAGGGCGCCATCACGATGGATGCGACCGCCGAGTGGACTTAACGCAAGCTCGACGATCGCCTTCGCCGCCCAGCGTTCGGTCGCGGCGTCGAGGTCCCGGATCGCATGATCGTCGCAGACACTACAACAAGAAGGGAATTCGATGATCGTCAACTGCGTGGCGTACCAGGACGGGCGCAAGGTCGCCGACATCCGGGTCGAGGAGGTGAGCGAGTACCTGAAGCGCCCGGGCTGCTTCGTGTGGGTGGCGCTCAAGGACCCGTCGAACGACGAGCTCGAGACCATGCGCGAGGAGTTCGACCTGCATCCCCTCGCCCTCGAGGACGCGACCCACGGCCACCAGCGGCCCAAGATCGACGAGTACGGCGACTCGGTCTTCGCCGTGCTGCACATCGTGGAGCCGCGCGGGGACGACATCGACGTCGCGGAGCTCAGCATCTTCGCCGGGCCGAACTACGTGCTCTCGGTGCGCAAGGGAACGGAGCACGGCTTCATCGCCGTGCGCGAGCGCGCCGAGCGCGAGCCCGAGCTGCTGCGCCACGGGGCGGGCTTCGTCCTCTACGCGCTCATGGACAACGTCGTGGACCGGTACTTCCCGGTGGTGGACGCGCTCGAAGTGGAGCTCGAGCAGCTCGAAGGCCGCATCTTCGCTGGTGCCATGGCGCAGAGGAACATCGAGGAGCTCTACCATCTCAAGCACAAGGTGATGGTGGTCCGCCACGCCGTCGAGCCGCTCATCGAGGTGACGTACCGCCTCTACGGCGGCCGGGTGCCGCAGGTATGCATGGGGACGCAGGAGTACTTCCGCGACATCCACGACCACCTGCTGCGCGTGAGCCAGGCGCTCGACGGCCTGCGCGACATGGTGGGGACCGCGATGTCGGTGAACCTGTCGCTCATCACGCTCGCCGAGAACGAGGTCACGAAGAAGCTCGCTTCCTACGCCGCGCTGATCGCCGTGCCCACGCTCATCGCGGGGATCGAGGGGATGAACTTCAAGTTCATGCCCGAGCTCGATTGGGCGCTCGGCTATCCGCTGTCGATCGCGCTGATGACCGTCGCGGACTGGCTGCTCTACCGCAACTTCAAACGGGTGGGGTGGCTTTAGCCTCGCGCCCGCGCTCCGGCGCCGACTCGGCGAGGATCCATTCGCGGAACGCAGCGACGCCCGGGTTCTGCGCGCCCGCCTCCGGCGTGACGAGGTAGTACGAGAATGTGGACGCCGCGGGAATGTCGAAGGGCACCACGAGGCGCTTCGCCTGGATCTCCGAGCGCACCAGCGGCTTCATCGTGAGCGCCACGCCCATGCCCTCGATCGCGGCCTCGAGGGCGAGGGACGCATTGCTGAAGCGCGGGCCGCGGCTCGCGTCCACGCCGTCGACGCCCACCGCTTCCAGCCAGTCGTGCCAATTGGGCCGCACGCCCTCCTCCACCACCGTCTCGTCGTGGAGCAGCGTGTGGAAGCGCAGGTCCGCGGGCTTGCGCAGCGCGTGCTCGCCGCGGAGCAGTTTCGGGCTGCACACCGGCACGTAGACCGCGCTGAAGAGCTGGTCCACGTGCGCGCCGGGATAGCGGCCCTCGCCGAAGCGCACCATCACCATCGGCGCATCCTCCGCCGCATCCCTCGGCGCGTGCACCTGCCCGTTCTCGCGCCCGTCGATCATCGCGAGGCGGCTCGCGACGTGCAGCTCGAGGTTCGGATGGGATCGCGTGAAGCGTGCGAGGCGCGGCACCAGCCAGCGGGATGCGAAGTTCGGCGGCGACATGACGGTGAGCGTGTACGAGGCCTGCCGCGCGCGCACACGCTCCACGGCGGCCGCGAGGCTCTCCAGTCCCTCGCGCACCTTCGGAAGCATCGCCTGCGCCTCGGCCGTGAGCTCGAGCGCCCGCGTAAGCCTGCGGAAGAGCGCGATGCCGAGATGGTCCTCCAGCAGCTTGATCTGGTGGCTCACCGCGCCGGGCGTGACGTGCAGCTCCTTGGCCGCCTTCTTGAAGCTCAGCAGGCGCGCGGCGGCCTCGAAGGCGCGCAGCGCATTCAGCGGCGGCAGGCGTTCCGGGGGACGTCCCATGGGTCAATTTTTCTCGTTTGTCGGGGGAAAACAAATCGTTTGTTGCAGTGCAGCATAACCGATATATTGCCATGGACGGGCCGAGGACAGAATCCGGGGCCCCGGAAGCCACCTTCCACGAGAGGCAGGAACATGAGCAACGACGTCACCAAGAGCGACTTCACCCCGATCCAGGAGTACATCCGCCGCGCCAACGTCGAGCGCAGCGTCTACGTGGGCGATCTCATCGCCCGAGGCGGCGCCGCGCTGCTGCGCTCGCTCAAGCGCCTCGGCGCCGCGATGCAGCACGGCTACGCGGCGGAGCTCGACCGCCGCGCGGTCGAAGCCGACACCTTCCTGCGCCGCTCGGTGCCGAAGTACTAGCACGCCGCCTTTGTCCGGGGGGAGGGCCGGGTAGCGCCTCTCCCCTCGCCGACGGGCGAGCGAGCGCATTGTGGCAGCATGGGCGTCCCGCAACTTTCCGCGCGGGAAAGCGACCAAAGCCCATGCCGCCGACGCCCCTGATCTTCCTTCCCGGACTCCTCGAGGACGCGGACGCCTTCGAGCCCCAGTTCACCGGGCTGGCCGGCGTCGCATCCTGCCGCGCGGCCGAGCTCACGCGCTCGGACACGATCGCCGGGCTCGCCGAGGATGCGCTCGCGCAGGCGCCGGCCGAGCGCTTCGCCCTCGCGGGACACTCGATGGGCGGATACGTGGCGCTCGAGATCCTGCGGCGCGCGCCGGAACGCGTCGAGCGCCTCGCGCTCCTCAATACCCACGCCCGCCCCGACACCCCCGAGTCCACCGCGAACCGGCGGCGGCTGATGGCGCTCGCGCAGACCGATTTTCCGGGCGTCATGACCGAGCTCGCGCCGAAGCTCCTCGCGCCGCAGCACCTGAGCGAGGTGGGCCTCATCGGCAAGATGAGCGGGATGGCGCTCGCGACCGGACGAGGAAGCGTTCCAGCGCCAGCAGCGCGCGATCATCGGCCGCATCGACAGCCGCCCGTACCTCGGGGCGATCCGCTGTCCGACGCTCGTGATCGCGGGGCGCGACGACGGTATCATGCCGGTCGAATGGCTCGAGGAGCTCGCGCGCGGCATTCCGGGCGCGCGGCTCGAGGTGATCGAGGATTGCGGCCACATGGCCCCGCTCGAGCAGCCCGGGAAGGTGACGGAGCTCCTCGCCGGGTGGCTGCGATGAATCCGAACTCCAACGCGTAAAGGAGAACACGATGCACACTTACGTCGCAATCGGTCCGGTCATCTCGCTCATCGCGGGAATCCTCATCCTCATCGTCCCGCGGCTCCTCAACTACATCGTCGCCGTGTACCTCATCGTGATCGGGCTCATCGGCCTGTTCGGCGGGATGCGGATCTGAGCGCGCCCCTCCCGGTCCTCTCGCTCCTCGAGACGCGCGTCCTGGGCGTGCTGGTCGAGAAGCAGCACACGGTTCCGGACACGTACCCGCTCACGCTCAACGCGCTCGTCGCCGGCTGCAACCAGAAGACCAGCCGCGACCCGGTGATCGAGGCGGCCGAGGCGCAGGTGCAGGCGGCCCTCGACCGCCTGAAGCAGCTCTCGCTCGCGACGGAGACGAGCGGGGGGCGCGTGATGCGCTACGCGCACAACGCCGGCAAGGCGCTGTCGCTCCCGCCGCAGTCCGTGGCGCTCCTCGCCGCGCTCTTCCTGCGCGGGCCGCAGACCGCGGGAGAGCTGCGCATCAACAGCGAGCGCCTGCACAGGTTCGGCGACATCCTCGCGGTGGAAGGATTCCTCCGCGAGCTCGCCGAGCGCTCGTTCGTGAGCGAGCTGCCGCGCATGCCCGGCGCGCGCGAAACGCGCTGGATGCACCTGCTTTCGGGAGAGCCGGCCCCGGCCGCCGCGGCGCCCGCTGCGCCGGCCAGGCCGGACGATGCCGTTTCCGTGAGCGAGATCGCGGCCATGAAGGCGAACATCGACGAGCTGCGGCGCGAGCTGGTCGAGCTGCGCGAAGCGATGGAGAAACTGCGCGCCGAGCTGGGCGGCGGTTGACGCCCTCCCGCAACGAAAAAGGGGTCAGATCCCTTTTTCTGTGGCGGGGAGCTCACGCCAGCTCTTCATGAGCGGGAAGTAGAGCCCGAGCGACACGGCCTCGCCCGGGAACGCGGAGGCGTACACGAGGAGCTGCGGACGATAGCGCTCGAGCTCGCGATCGAGGAAACGCTCCGGTTCCGCGCCTTCGTGCGCTCCCGTCTTGTAGTCGACGATCCAGCGCCTTCCGTCGTCGTCCACGAACGTGCGATCGATCACCGCCAGCCGCACGCCCTCGGCAGCGGCGAGCCGCAGCCGGTATTCCGAGCGCGCCCCGGGCCGCGCGCGCAGCAGCCAGCGTCCTCGCTCGTCCTCGATCGCGGCCGTGAGCGCGCGCAGGACGCGCCCGCAGGCCTCGAGGCGCTCGGCCTCGGGGATGCCGCGCCGCGCGAGCTCGCGCGCGACGCCCCCTTCGATGCGGGCCACGCGCGGCGCATCCCATCGCTCCACCCCGTCGGCCGCGATTCGCTGCAGCCAACCGTGGATCACGGTGCCCACGTGGCGCGCCGTCTCGCCGACCCACGAGAACTCGATCGAAGGCGGCGACGGCGATACGACCGCGACCGCCGTCGCGCGCGCGCCGGGCACCTCGATCGCGAGGACCGCGGGCGAGAGCACCCGCAGCTCGCCCGACGGGGCGCTCTCGGGCTTTGCCGCGCCCTGCGAGAGGTCGACGTGCGCGAGCGCCGCCTCGAACTCGCCTTGCGCAACGCACCACGCCTTGCGGAGCAACGATCGCGGCGGGGGCTCCCGCAGCTGCAGCGTTCCCGCCCTCTCCTCGACGCGCGCGAAGCCGAGCAGGTGCAGCCGGTGCGCGGCGCGCGTCGCGGCGACGTACAGAAGTCGCTCGAGCTCGTGGCCGGCCGCCGCCTGCTCGAGGCCCAGCAGGTAGTCGTACGCGGACTCCTCGGTCTCGCCCGCGGCGCCCACCGGCGCCATCATCAGCGTGCCGTCCGCGCACGCCTTCCAGGCGAACAGCGGGCGCTCGGCCGCGCGCGGGATGCGATCGAGCCCGGCGAGGACGACGGTGCCGAACTCCAGCCCCTTCGCCTTGTGGATCGTCATCAGCTGCACGCGCGCCTCGCCCGCGGAATCCGGCGCGGCGTAGAGCTCCGCGAGGTGCTCCTCGAGCACCGCCGGATCGGGAATGTCGCCTCCGTGCTCGAGCTCGTCGAGCAGGTCGAAGAAGGTCTCGGCGTCCTCGAGGTCGCTCTCGGCCTTCGCGCACGCGGGTCCGCCCAGCGCGAGCCACGCGGCCTCCACGCGCTCGCGCACGCTGCCGCGCAGCCGGTGCTCGACGAAGGGCGCGAGAAGCTCCCGCGCGCAGCCCGTGCGCACCCGCGCCTCGGGCGAGAGCGCCGCGAGCCGGTCCTCGTCGTGCAGCAGCTCCCACACCGTCCTCTTCGCCGAGGCGGGATCGCGCTCGACGCCGGCGAGCGCGTGCAGGTCCGCGGCGCCGAGCGCGCACCACGGCGCGCGCAGCAGCGCGAGCCAGGCGACGCGGTCGGCGGGATGCGAGAGCGCTCGCGTGATCGCGAGGAGGTCCCGGATCACCGGGCGCGCGCCGAGGGGCTCGATGTCCACCGCGCGAAAGCGCACGCACGCCTTCTTCAGCTCGGGCACGATGCGGTCGAGGTGCGAGCGGTTGCGCACCAGGATCGCCACCGTCTCCGTGAGGCTCGAGGCGAGCGTGTCGCGCGCGATCTGCGCGACCTTGAGCGCTTCGGCCCTGCGCGCCGCGTGCGCGTCGCGCCCGACGTACGGATGCCATTGCACGGCGTTGCCGGTTCGCGCCGGATGGTGGGCGCTCGATTGCGAATAAGGCACCGCGCCCGCCTCCGCGTCCTCCGCGCCGGGCAGCACCTGCCCGAACGTCTGGTTCACCCATGCGACGATGCCCGCCTGCGAGCGGAAGTTGGTCGCCAGGCGCACGCCCGAGAGCTTCACCTGCGGCAAACCCTGCTCGCGTGCGCGCAGGAAAAGCGCGACGTCGGCCTCGCGGAAGCGGTAGATGGACTGCATCGGATCGCCCACGAGGAACGCGGTCCGGCCGTCTCCCTCCATCCAGCCGGCGGTGAGGCGCTTGAGGAGCTCCCATTGGCTGAGCGAGGTGTCCTGGAACTCGTCGACCAGCACGTGCTTCACGCGCACGTCGAGCGCGAGGAGCAGGTCGGTGGGCTGGTCCTCGTCGCCGAGCGCGGCGACCGCCGCCTGCGCGAGGCCGGTGAAGTCGATGGCGCCGTGCTCGGCGAACACGACCTGCAGCTCGGCGGCCGCGCGCGGGAGGATCGCCACCATCGCGCCGAGCGCCTCCCACTGCGCGTCGCTGAATCCCGCGGGCGGCATGTGGCGCAGCGCGTGGAGCGCCTCGCAAAGTCCCGCCATCGCGCGCAAGCGTCCGAGGAGGCTCCTCATCCGCTCCTTGAAGTGCGCGTCGATCCCGTGCTCGCCGGATGGGAAGCCCAGGTTCCTGTCCACCCGCGCGCGCCACTCGCCCTTCTTCGTGAGCAGCAGCTGGGCGAGGGCGCACCAGTCCGCGATGCCCTCCTGCGTCGCCGGCGGGAAGCGCGTGATGCCGGCGAGGCGAGCGATCGGTGAATCGGGCCGCGTACGCGCGACGTTGCCCGCGGCGTAGGCGGCGAGATTCGCGAGCTCGGCCTCCTCCCCGGGCGCGAGGAGCGAGCGGGTGCGCGCCACGAGGCGCGCTCGCTCGCCGCGGAAAGCCTCCTCGAGCATCGCGCGCGCCGAGTCGTTCGCCTCGAAGCCGGCCACGCGGCGGATCCATTGGTCGCGCCTCGCGAGCATCGCCACGAGCAGCGTCCGCGCCGCGGCCCAGTCGCCGTCGAGATGCACGAGGAAGCGCCGCAGCGCGGCGGCCACCGCGTCCGTCGCCTCGACGTGGGCGAGCGCGCGCTCCGCCGCCTCGCGATAGAGCTCCTGCGCGTCCTCGACGATGGAAGCGGCCGCACCCACGCCGGAGAGCACCGGCATCTGGCGCGCGAGCGAGGCGCACAGCGCGTCGATGGTCTGGATGCGCAGGCGGGCCGGATTGTCGAGCACGCGCCAGCCGCGGCTGCGCTCGCGCTCGAGCGCGGCCGCGGCGAGCGTGCGCGTGAGCTTCGCGTGCGGCGCCTCGGCCACCGGGGCGTTGCGCGCCGCGGCCTCGAGCGCCTGCAGCACGCGCCGGCGCATCTCCGCGGCCGCCTTGCGCGTGAACGTGATCGCGAGGATCTCCTCCGGCTTCTCGACGCCCGCGAGGAGCCGCAGGTAGCGCTGGATCAGGAGTCCGGTCTTTCCCGATCCCGCCGGCGCCTGGACGATGTACGAGCGCGCGGGGTCGAGCGCCGCCTCGCGCTCGGCCGCGTCGACGATCGCGCCGGAGGCGCCGCGTTGCGAAAGGCCGGGCGAGAGGACATCGCTCACGCCTCCTCCTCCTCGAGCGCGTCGTCCCCGGCCGGGATGCCGAGGCGCTCGTGCACGCGGCACAGGGTGGCGAGGTCGCATCGCTCGCACGTGGCGAGCCCGCGCTTCGGGTCGATGCGCGCATCGCCGCTCGCGTAGTTCTCGCCGAGGCTGTCGAGCTCCTCGCGCCACGACGCGAGGAGCGCGCTCCACGAGCCGGCGTGCCTGCGCGCGCCCGGGCTCTTTTCGACGCAGCGAACGCCGGGAAGGAGCCCCTCGTCGCGCGCGAGGCCGGCGAACCCGAGCTGTCCCACCTTGAGCCGCGCGAACGCCACTGCGCGGATCTCCTCGTCGCCGGCGGCCAGGGCGTAGAGCGGCAGCTGCGCGTCGTCGGGACGCGGCCCCAGCCACGCGGACACGCTCACGGAGCCGGACTTGTAGTCGATCACCGCGAGGCCGCCGTCGAGCAGCCGGTCGACGCGGTCGACGCGTCCCGCGAGGCGCAGGTTCCCCGCCGTGAGCACCATCTTTTCCTCGCGCATGCGCACCTCGAAGGGCGCGCGCGAGCGCTCGATCTCGAGCCATTCGCGCGCGATGCGTGCGAGCCTCTCGCGCTCGAGGTCGGCGAAACGGCCCTCGAGGCGGCCCGGACGCTCGGCGCGCACGCGCGCCACGGCGAACGCGGCCGCAGCGTCGATGAGCTCGGCCAGCCGCACCTCGTCGATCGCCTTGAGCGTCGCCTGGTCGCCCAGCGCGCTCCACAGCCGCGCCATCATCGCGTGCAGCAGCTGCCCGCGCTCCGCCGGCGCGAGGCCCGTCGCCGGCGCTTCCAGCGCGCGCGCTCCCAGGCGGAAATGAGCGAACGCACGGAAGGGGCACGCGGCCTGGTCGGCGAGCACGCCGGTGCCCCCGAGGCTCGCCGCAGCGCCCAGCGCGGGCGCAACGCTGTCGGCGCGCGAAGCGATGGCGCCCGGTGCGCGACCCGCGTCGAAGAGCGCGCGCCGGCGCGTCGCGAAGTGCGCGATGGCGAGCCCGGCGGGGGGACTCCTCGATCGTGGCGATGAGCGGGCTCGGCAGGAGCTCGCGATCCCCGTCGGCGCGCGCGCTCGTGAAGACGACCTCCGGCGCCGCCGAGCGCCACGATTGCGTGAGGGCCGCATCCACCTCCAGTGAACGCTCCGCGCTCGCGCCCGGGATTCCCGCGCGCCGTTGCAGTGCGGGCGAGAGCAGCGGATGCGCCCGCGCCGCGAGCGGCCACGCTTCCTCCGTGAGCCCGCTCACCCAGAGATGATCGAAGGAGAGGCCGGCCGACTCGAGGATGCCGAGGACCTGGATCGGCGCCGCGCCCGAGGCCGGCTGGAAGGTCGTGCCCGCGCAGAGCCGGCGCAGCCGTGCGCGCGCCTCCGCGCCGTTCCACGAGGGGGCGACCGATCCCAGCGACGCGTACTCCGCGAGCAGCTCGCGCCATCGCCCGAGCGCCTGGAACTCGGCGGAGTCGAGGGAGCGTTCGCCGGGAAATCCGGCAGCATCGAGGCGCGCCGTGAAGCGGCGCGCCCACTCGTGCGCCGGCGCCCGCCCCTCCTCGTCGCAGGCGACCGCGATGCGATCGAGCGCCGCGAGGAGCAGCGGACAGGAGGGAGCGGCGCGGCGCGCGGCGACTTCCGGCACCAGCGAGCGCAGCCGATGGAGCGAGAGCGCGACGGGCGCGATGCCGCGCAGGGCCGCATCGAGGCGGGCACGGGCGTCGCGCTCCGTTTCCGCACCCGCGAGGAACGGCGAACGCAGGAGCCGGCTCACGCGCTCGTAGGCGAGCGGCGACGCGGCGAGCTCGACGAGGTCGAGCGCCGCATCCACCAGGGCGAACGATGCGAGCGGCGCGCCGAGCGACACGTTGAAGAGCGCCGCCGCCGCTTCGGCGGGACGCGCGCCGCTGCCGAGCACGCGCGAGAAGATGCGCGCGACCTGCGCGCGCATCTGGCCGAGCTGCGGCACCACGACCGCGATGCGCGGCGCGCGCTCGCCCGCGGCTTCGAGGCGCTGCCGCGCCCATCGCGCAGCATGCTCGAGCTCCTCGCGCGGCGAATCGAGGAGCAGGCGGCTCGATCGGCCCGCATTGCGCGGCGGCTCGGTGCGGGCGAGCGCGGCTCCGGCGCGCGCGCAGGCCGCGAGGAAGTCCTCCTGTTGCGGCGTGGGCAGGTCCAGGCCATGAAGGACGATCAGCGCCGGAGGCCGTGCGGCCCCGCTCGCGAAGCGCGCGGCGACCGATGCGGGCAGGCGGGCGGCATCGACGAGGTTGTCGCGCGCGGTACGCCGGCGATAGTGCGCGCACCACGCGGCGAAGGCCTGCGCGTCCTCCCCGCCCTCCGACCCTTCGATCGCCCTCTCGATGCGCCAGGCATGGGCGAGATCCCACGCCTCGGCGGCGAGCGCCGCGGCGGCCGGCACCGAGAGCAGCCGACCGTTCCAGCGGCTCGCGTGCACCGCTTCCTCCCAGAGGAGCGATGCCGCCGCCGGCGCGAGGAGCCCCGGAAGCGTCCCGCCGCCCTCCGCGAAAAGCGCCTCCTCGTGGCAGCGCTGCACGAAGGCGCCGAAGGGGAGGATGTCCGGCGCTTCCCAGGCGCTGCGTCCGGCGGCGAGCCGGTTCGCGTCGAACTCCGCCTGCAGGGCCTGGGCGAGCCGGGCGTTGGGCGTGAGGACCGTGACCTGCGCGGCGTGGCCCTCGGCGAGGCGGGTGAAAAGCGCGTCCTGCGGGAGGGGCTGGAGCGGGTTCGGCATGACGCTTCCATCATAGGCCGCGCCCCGCGTTTCTTACAGCTGTAACGGGGCTTACAGCTGTAATCGCGGCTGTGCGGTAAGTCACAAAAGTTCCGTGGCGTGCGGCATATGCTCGGGCCGTCCCTCGATAGAACTGTGCAGTAAATCACTGCGCAGGGAGGCGAAAATGCGCACCGACAACCAAATTCGAATCCTCGGCAAACTGCTGCAGGTCGCCCGACGCTCCGCCGCCTGGATCGCCGCGTCGATGCTCCTGCTCGCCTCGGCGACGGCCGGTGCGACGCTCACCTACACCACGGCATCGACCGCCAACGCGAAGCTCGCGCCTGACCTGCGGCAGGCGCTCGCCTCGGCGAGCGTCTCGAGCCTCGCCTGGGCGCGGGACACGGCCTCCGGCCGCATGGTGAAGGTGCTCGTCATCGGCTTCAGCACCGACGATCCGGACCTCACGGGCCTGCGCTCCGCGATCGTGTCGGCGGGCGGCTCCGTGTACTACAAGTTCCTCTCGGTGAACGCGGTGTACGCGCTCCTTCCCGCATCGAAGCTCACCAGCATCGCGCAGCGCAGCGACGTCGAGAGCATCTCGCCGAACCGCGTCACGGTCCGCACGCGCAGCCTCGTGCAGTCGGTGAGCGGCTCCTACGAGTCGAATGGCGCGGGTGCGGTGGTCTCGCCGGGCGTCGACGGCGCCGGTGTCGGCATCGCGTTCCTCGATTCCGGCATCATGTCCACGCACAATGCGTTCCTCGGAGCCGGCGGCACGTCGCGCGTGAAGCGCAGCGTCGACATGCTGAGGGACTCCGATGTCGCCATGCACGGTGCGAAGGAGTGGGTCGGCGGCTACGACTACAGCAAGCAGCTTTACCCGAACAGCTCGGGCCGCGCGAACTTCGAGTCCACGATCGACAGCGCCGGCGCGACCTTCCAGGATCCGCTCGGCCACGGCACGGCGGTCGCGTCGATCGCCGCGGGCGGCGACGTGTACGGCGCGATCGACAACACGGGTATCGCCCCCGGGGCCTCGCTCTACGACGTGCGCGTGCTCGACCCGAACGGGGTCGGCAACGTCGCCGACGCGCTCGAAGGCATCGACTGGGTGATCTACCACGGCCGCGAGTACGGCATCAAGGTGCTCAACGTGAGCCTCGCAGCCGACTCCACCGAGTCGTACATGACCGACCCGCTGTGCCGCGCGGTGCGCAACGCGGTCGCCGCCGGCATCACGGTGGTGGTCGCCGCGGGCAACTACGGCCGCGACGCCAGCGGCCACGAGGTGTACGGCAGCATCAGCGCGCCGGGCAACGAGCCCTCCGTCATCACGGTCGGCTCCGACAATCCGCACGACACGATCACGCGCGCGGACGACACGGTCAACTTCTTCAGCTCGCGCGGCCCGACGCGCGGCGGATATGTCGACGCGCAAGGCCATTTCCACCCGGACAACGTGCTCAAGCCCGATCTCATCGCGCCGGGCAACCACGTCATCGGCGCGCTCTCGACGGACGTGACCGGCGCGCTCCCGAGCCAGCTCGCGATCCAGTTTCCGCAGCTCGTGCAGCAGACGGGCCTCGACACCGGCCTCATCCGGGTGAGCGGCACGTCGTTCTCGGCGCCGGTCGTCTCCGGCACGGTCGCGCTCATGCTGCAGGTGAATCCGGGCCTCACGCCGCCCCTCGTGAAGGCGATCCTGCAGTACACGGCCGAGGCGCTGCCCGGCTACAACCTGCTCGAGCAGGGCGCCGGCCTGGTGAACGTGCCGGGCGCGCTCACGATGTCGGCGGCGCTCTCCAAGGACATCGCCCTGCGCTCCGCCTTCCACCTGATCCGCGTCGGCGACTCGATGCTCGGGTTCGGCAAGTCCATGCCGGCTCCCTACTCGACGATCGAGGGCCGCCGGGTGCAGTGGAGCCAGTTCGTGACGATGGGCGGCCAGCAGGTGCTCGGCGGCTCCGCGCTCATGACGAAGTTCCAGCTCGCCTACGACCCGACGATCCAGTGGGTGGGGAACCGCGTCACCGACACGAGCGCGGACTACTACCCGTTCTCGTTCTACATCTCGGGGTTCGAGGAAGACCCGGTGAAGCCGCAGCTGCTCGTGAGCCCGGGCGTCCAGACGCTCAGCAAGCTGCTCGGCCCGAGCGTGCTGCCCGCGCACAAGGGCGTGTTCACGCCGTCGATCGTGATCGCCGGCGAGGCCGCCCAGTCGCAGGGCAAGGTCCTCACGCAAGGCATCGTGCTCTCGGAGGGCATCGTCCTTTCCGAGGGAATCGTGCTCTCCGAAGGTATCATCCTCTCCGAAGGCATCATCCTCTCGGAAGGCATCATCCTCAGCGAGGGCGTGGTGCTCTCGGAAGGCGTGGTGCTCTCCGAAGGGGTCGTGCTCTCCGAAGGGGTCGTGCTCTCCGAAGGGGTCGTGCTCTCGGAGGGCGTCGTGCTCAGCGAGACCGCGGGCCTCGGCGAGCCCTGATCCGGACGACGACGGAACGAAGGCGAGGGCCCCGTGGCGTTCATCGACATGCAGGACTACAACCCGGTAGCCCGGCGCTATTGGTGGGCGGTGACGCTCTGCGGGATGGCGGCGCTCGCCTGGTCGATCTCGACGGTGATCGCGATCGACGGCAAGTTCCTGATCCAGGTACTGGTGGGAGCCGCGGTCGCCGCCATCGTCGGCCTCTTCCCGGTGCGCATCCCGGGCGCGAAGACGTCGATCGCCGGCGCCGAGATCTTCATCTTCCTCGTGATGCTGCTCTACGGCGCCGAGGCGGCCGTGATCGCGGCCGCGTTCGAGGGCCTGGTCGCCTCGTGGCGTACGTCGAAGCGCTGGACCAGCCGGATCGGGACGCCCGCGATGGCCTCGCTCGCGATGATCCTGTGCGCGAGCGCCTTCCAGTACCTGCGCACGCACCTCGAGCACGAGGGCGGCGCGATGCTCATCACGCTGCTCTTCGGCTTCGCGGCGCTCTACTTCATCGCCAACACGGTCCTCACCTCCACCCTCTTCGCGCTCAAGACCCGCTCGCCGTTCACGCCGGTCAAGTGGCTGCGCAACTTCGGCTGGATCGGCCTCGCCTACCTCACGGGCGCCTCCATCGCGGGGCTGCTGTTCGTGAGCTTCCAGCAATTCGGCCTCCCGGTGCTGCTCGTGTCGGTCCCGGTGATCGCGATGTTCCTCTCGACGCTGCACTCCTACTTCCAGCGCAAGGAATCGGACCAGCGCCACATGGAGGAGCTCAAGGAGAGCGAGAGCCGCTTCCACAGCGCGTTCACCCACGCGGCGATCGGCATGGCGCTGGTCTCGACCGAGGGCCGCTTCATCCAGGCGAACAAATCCTTCTGCGACATGCTCGGCCGCTCGCTGCCCGAGCTCCTCGCGACCCAGCTTCCGTCGGTGGTGAACCCCGACGACCTCGGCGCGCTCCAGGGCCCGGTCGACCGGCTCGTGAAAGGCGAGCTCGCGAGCGTGCACACCGAGGTGCGTGGCATGCACCGCGACGGCTCCGACGTGTGGATGTCGCTCAACATCTCGCTCGCGCGCGACTGGCAGTTCCGCACGCACAACCTGATCGTGCAGGCGCAGGACATCACCGCCCGGCGCCGCGCCGAGGCCGAGCTCTACCATAACGCCTACCACGACAGCCTCACGCAGCTTTCCAACCGCACGCACTTCAACGAGCAGCTGAACCGCGCCATCGCGCGCGTACAGCGCCATCCCGAGCAGCGCTTCGCGGTCATGTACCTCGACTTCGACCGCTTCAAGATGGTGAACGACTCGCTCGGCCACAAGGCGGGCGACGAGCTGCTGGTGAACCTCGCCCGGCGCCTGAAGGAGATGCTGCGCCCGACCGACGTGCTCGCGCGCCTGGGCGGGGACGAGTTCGCGATCCTGGTCGAGGACCTGCACCGCCAGAGGGACGCGGTGGAGCTCACCGAGCGCATCCAGAAGGAGCTGCAGAAGCCGGTGCAGCTCGGGCAGATGGAAGTGGCGATCAGCGCCTCGATCGGCATCACCTTCAGCACCAACGGCTACCAGACCTCCGACCAGATCATCCGCGACGCGGACATCGCGATGTACAAGGCGAAGTCCAAGGGCAAGGCCCAGTACGCGCTCTTCGACTCGAGCCTGCACCAGCACGTGACGGCACAGCTCCAGCTCGAGAGCGAGCTGCGCCGCGCGCTGGGCCAGGGGCAGATCTATCTCGAGTACCAGCCGATCTGCTCGCTGCGCGACCGCAAGCTCATCGGCTTCGAGGCGCTGGTGCGCTGGAACCATCCCGAGCGCGGACTCCTCGAGCCCTCCACGTTCATCCCGATCGCCGAGGAGACCGGGCTCATCGTCCCGCTCGGCAACTGGGTGCTCACCGAGGCCTGCCGCCAGATGCGCGAGTGGAAGGCGATCCACGACAGCTCGGGGCTGCGCATGAGCGTGAACGTCTCGAGCCTGCAGCTCACGCACCCGGACTTCGTCTCGCACGTGCAGCGCGCCCTGCAGGCGGCGGAAATGAACCCGTCGCAGCTCACCCTCGAGGTGACGGAGAGCGTGCTCATGGACGGCATAGAGAATGCCGTCTCCACCCTCTCGGCGCTGCGCCACATGGGCGTCACGCTCTCGATCGACGACTTCGGCACCGGCTACTCGAGCCTCTCCTACCTCGCCACGCTCCCCATCGACGCGCTCAAGGTGGACCGCTCGTTCATCGAGCGCATGAGCCGCGACGGCGACGGCGGCGAGATCGTGAAGGCGATCTTCAAGCTCGGCCAGGCGCTCTCCAAGCAGGTGTTCGCCGAGGGCATCGAGACCGGCGCGCAGCTCTCGCTGCTCCAGGAGCTCGGCTGCGAGTACGGGCAGGGATTCCTCCTCTCGCGCCCGGTGGACGCGGCGCGCGCGGCGGGCTTCCTCAACAACGAGGGCGAGGGACTGCCCGCGGTCGCATGAGGCGGCGCGCCCTCTCCGAGCTGCCCGCCTGCCGACGGTATTGCAAGCTCGCGCGCGTCAATCGCTTGCGCGATCCAGCCGCTCCATCTGCCGCGCGTCGAGCGCGAGGTCGGCGGCCGCCATCAGCTCCCGAAGCTGAGCGAGGGTGGTCGCGCTGGCGATCGGCGCGCTGATCGCCGGACGCGCCATCGCCCAGGCGAGCGCCACCTGCGCGGGCTTCGCGTGCACCTCCCGAGCCACGTCGTCGAGCGCCGCGAGGATGCGCATGCCGCGCTCGTTCATGTATTTCTCGACCCTCGCGCCGCGGGCGCCGCGCGCGAGGTCGGCCTTCGTGCGGTACTTCCCGGTGAGGAAACCGCCCGCCAGGCCGAAGTAGGGAATCACCCCGATTCCCTCGCGCACGCAAAGCGCCATCGGCGCGCCCTCGAACTCGAGGCGGTTGCAGAGGTTGTATTCGGGCTGCAGGGTGGCGTAGCTCGCGACGCCGCGCCGCGAAGCGGCCTCGAGCGCCGCGGAAAGCGCCGGGGCGGAGTAGTTCGACGCGCCGATCGCGCGCACCTTGCCCTCCCGCACGAGCCGATCGAACGCCTCGAGCGTCTCCTCGATGGGTGTCGCCGGATCCTCCACGTGGGCCTGGTAGAGGTCGATGCGTTCCACCTTCAGCCGCCGCAACGATGCCTCGCAAGAGGCCCGGATGTGGCCCGCGGAGAGTCCCTTGCCCCCACCGGGCATCTCCATTCCGACCTTGGTCGCGACGACGAGGCGATCGCGCTTGCCGGAGCGCTCGATCCAGCGGCCGATGACGGCCTCCGATTCGCCGCCGGAATTGCCCGGCGCCCACTTGGAGTAGACGTCGGCGGTGTCGACGAGGCTGAAGCCATGGTCCACGAAGGCGTCGAGGAGCAGGAACGCGGTGGGCTCGTCGACGGTCCATCCGAAGACGTTGCCGCCGAACGCGAGCGGCGCGACGTCGATGCCGGTATTGCCGAGCGCCCGGCGCTTCATGGCAGGGGTGCGCCGGCGGTGGCGGGCAGGAGCATGCTGGACGCCTTTCGGATGAGCAGGGAGGAACGCGATTGACCTCGAATGCCGCCTGGAAGTGCCTGGCCGCGGCGTGCACGCTCGCGGCGGCGGCGCCGCATGCGCTCGCCCAGGACAACCCGCTCGGGCGCGGGATGTGGGGCGTGATCTCGCAGGCCCCGATCGAGGGCGTCTGGAACGGCACCGACCTCGAGCGGCGATCGGCGTGCACCAACGCGCAGAACGACGGCTCGCGCGGCACGTACGCGGAGTTCGACCTCGCCACCGACCGCAGCGCGCACATCCTCGCGATCGACGAGAAGGGGATCACGGGCCTCACCTGCACGTACGGCGGAACGTACGGCGGCGCCGGCGAGACGCTCGCCTGGTCCGGGCACTACTCCTGCAGCGACGGCAAGCAAGGCACTTTCACCTCGCGATCGATCCTCGTGAATCAGAACGCCCTGTCGATCCACCTCGACGTGCAGCTCGACACGACCGAGACGTGCACCATCGAGAAGGTCATCGGCGCGGGCCGCCTCTATCCCTGATTGCGGCGCAGGGGCAGCGTGAAGACGAAGCGCGCGCCCTTCTCCGCGCGGCGCTCGGAGCGGATCGTGCCGCCATGCGCCTCGACGATCGCGCGGCAGATCGCGAGCCCGAGTCCCGCGCCGCGCCGCGCCCCCGGCTTCTCGCCGCGCGAGAACGACTCGAACACCTCGTCCTCGCGCCCCTCGGGCAGCCCCGGCCCGTCGTCCTCCACGCTCACCTCCACGAAGTCGCCGGCGACCCGCGCGGAGATCGTGAGGTGCGTCCCGGCCGGCGTGTGCTTCACGACGTTGCCGACCAGGCTCGTGAAGACGCGCTCGATGAGGTCGGGCTCGACGTTCACGAGCGGCAGGTCGGGCGGCACCTCGACCTCGACCGGGTGCCTGGCGGTGAGCGCTCCGAGCTGGCGCATCGCGGCATCGACCAGCTCGGCGAGCGGGCGGCGCTCGAGCTCGAGCCGCATGTCGCGGCTCTGGATCCGCGCCATCAGCATCGCGTCGCGCGCGACGTCCATGTAATGCACGCGCTCGAGCGTGGTCGCCACCAGCGCGGCGAAGATCTCGAACTGGTGGCGCTGCTCCGGGATGAAGAGATCGCGCGTGCGCTCGGGCCGCACCGCGAGGACCCCGCGCGTGCGCGTCGGCGACTTGAGCGGAAGGAACAGGTACTCGTTTCCGGCAAGCGTGTCCGTGCCGGCGCCGGCCTGCTGCGCCTGGTCGTACGCCCACTGCGCGGCCGTGCTGTCGAACGGATTGCTCATTCCGCTGCCGGTGGGCGACACCAGCATGCCGGTCGCGTCGGGCACGAGCACCGAGATGCGCGCGCGGAACTGCCGCGACATGAACGCCTCGGCGGTCTCGATCACCTGCGAGGTGGTCTGCAGCTTGGCGAGGTCGCGCGCGAACTCGTAGAGCGTGCGCGCGCGCTTCTCGCGATGCGAGGCGACGCGCACCTGGAAGCGGAGGTTCCCGGCGAGCTGGCCCACCACCACCCCCGCCGCCAGCATCACGACGAAGGTGAGGAGGTAGTGCGGATCGGCGAAGCCGAACGAGAAGCGCGGCGGCACGAAGAAGAAATCCACCAGCGCGACATCGAGCATCGCGGCGAAGATCGCGGGCCCGCGCCCCCAGCGCACGGCGATCAGCACGACCGTGAGCATGAACAGAAGCACCACCGTCGCGAGCTCGAAGTGCGGGTAGAGCGCGAGCGAGGCGAGCGCCGTCGCCACGCTCGCGAGGAAGGTCCAGACGTAGCGCAGCCGCTTTTCCCCGGCGCGCGACCCGGGCGTGTCCGGCCGGATCGGCGGCGCGGCGACCTGCGTGCCGGCCTCGGCGCCGCCGCGCCCGATCTCGATCACGTCGATGTTGGGGCTCGCCGCCGCGATCGCGTCGCTCATGGTGCGCGAGAAGCGCACCGGCGCCGCGTGACCGCGGCCCACCACCACGCTGCCGATGTTCTGCTCGCGCGCATAGTCGACCACCGCATGGACGACGTCGGTGCCGGTGAGGATCGCGGTGCGCGCGCCCAGCTCCTCGGCGAGCCGCACGACGTTGAGGATCCGGCCGCGCTCCGCCGTGGGCAGGCGCTGCAGGCGCGGCGTCTCGACGTAGATCGCGGTCCACTCCGAGTCGAGCTGCTTCGCGAGGCGCGCGGCGCTGCGAACCACGTGCTCGGAGCCGGGCTCGGGCCCGACGCAGCAGAGGAGGTGCCCATGCGTCTTCCAGACCGCGTCCACGTGCTTCTCGGCCCGGACCTTCTGCACCTCGTCCTCGACCACGTCGGCGGTGCGCCGCAGCGCGATCTCGCGCAGCGCGAGGAGGCTGCCCTTGCTGAAGTAGGTCTTCTCGGCGCCGCGCTCGGCCTCGCCGACGTGGACCTTGCCCTCCTTGAGCCGCGCGAGCAGCTCGTCGGCGGACATATCCACCATGATCGTTTCCTCGGCGCTGTCGAAGAACGTGTCGGGCACCGTCTCGCGCTCGTGGATTCCGCAGATCTCGCCCACCACGTCGTTCAGGCTCTCGAGGTTCTGGACGCCCAGGGTGGTGAAGACGTCGATGCCGTTCGCGAGCAGCTCGTCGGCGTCGTTCCAGCGCTTGGGATGGCGCGAGCCCGGCGGGTTGGGATGCGCGAGGTCGTCGATCAGGACGACCTCGGGGCGGCGCGCAAGGGCTCCGTCGAGGTTGAGCTCCCCGGGTACGGGGCCGCCGGCCACGGTGAGCGGGGGCAGCATTTCGAAGCCGTCGAGCAACTCCACGGTATCCGGGCTGTCATGGGTATCGACCACCGCGGCCACCACGTCGCGGCCCGCCTCGCGCACGCGTCGCGCCGCCGTGAGCATCGCGTTGGTCTTCCCGGCGCCCGGAAACGCGCCGAAGAAGATCTTGAGCTTTCCCCGAGCCATCCTAGAATTGTAGCGACATTGCCGCGCACCCCCCGGAGGAGCCGCCATGGATGATGCCCTGCTTCTTTCGCGCGCCCAGTTCGGCATCAACATCGGATTCCACATCCTCTTCCCGGCGCTCACGATCGGGCTCTCGTGGTTCCTGGTGGCGTTCCGCATCCGCTACCAGCGCACGCGCGACCCGTCCTGGGTCGCCGCTTATCGCATCTGGGTGAAGATCTTCGCGCTCACGTTCGCGATGGGCGTGGTGACCGGGGTCGTCATGTCGTTCCAGTTCGGCACCAACTGGCCGCGCTACATGACGAGCGTGGGCGCGATCGCGGGCCCCCTCCTCGCCTACGAGGTGCTCACCGCGTTCTTCCTGGAGGCGACCTTCCTCGGCGTCATGCTCTTCGGCGCCGATCGTGTCCCCGACTGGCTGCACATCACCGCGTCGATCCTGGTCGCGGTCGGCACCACCGTCTCCGCGTTCTGGATCCTCGCGCTCAACTCCTGGATGCAGACGCCGACCGGCCAGGTGCTCCAGGACGGCCAGTGGATCGCCGGCGACTGGCTGCGCGTGATCTTCAATCCTTCGTTCCCGTACCGCCTTGCGCACATGCTGATTGCCTCCGGGCTCACCGCCTCGTTCGTGATCGCGGGGCTCTCGTCGTGGCGCCTGCTGCGCGTCCCGGCGGACGCGGGCGCACGGCGGACGCTGCGCGTGGCGCTCCTCACGGCCTCGGTGCTCGCGCCCGTGCAGATCTTCGCCGGCGACCAGCACGGGCTCAACACGCTCGAGCACCAGCCCGCGAAGATCGCCGCGATGGAGGCGAACTGGCACGCCGAGCGGCGGGCGCCGCTCACGCTCTTCGCGATCCCCGACGAGAAGCGCCGTCGCAACGACTACGCGATCGAGCTTCCGTACGCGGAAAGCCTCATCCTCACGCACTCCCTCGACGGCAAGGTTCCCGGGCTCGACGAGTTCGCGCAGCACCCGCCGGTGGCTCCCGTATTCTTCGCCTTCCGCATCATGGTCGGCATGGGCATCCTCATGGTCCTCGTCGCGTGGTGGGCCACCTGGAAAACGCGCAGCGCCCGCGAGCCGAAGCGGGGGCTGCTCTGGATGCTCGCCGCGTTCACCTTCGCCGGCTGGATCGCGGTGGAAGCCGGATGGATCGTGACCGAAGTGGGCCGCCAACCCTGGCTCGTCACGGGGATCCTCGCGACGGCCCAGGGAGCCGGCGACGCGAGCGGCGCGGAGCTCGGCGCGAGCCTCACCGGCTACATCCTCACCTATGCCGTGATGTTCATCGCCTACATCGTCGTGCTCACGCACATGGCGGGCGAGGGCGCGCGCGAGGAGCCGCCGCCCACGAGCTGGACGGCCACCGCCGACGCGGCGAAGAAAGCGAGCTGACATGGACATCCTGCCCCTGGTCTTCATGGTCCTCATGGGTGTGGCGGTTCTCGCCTACGTGGTGCTCGACGGCTACGACCTCGGCGTGGCGATGCTCATTCCCGCCGCTTCCGACGAGGAGCAGTCCGTCATGGTCTCCTCCATCGGGCCGTTCTGGGACGCGAACGAGACCTGGCTCGTGCTGGGCATCGGCATCCTGCTCTCCGCCTTCCCGGGAGCGCTGCTCATCGTGATGGGCGCGCTCTACCTTCCGGTGGTCGCGATGCTGGTGGGACTGATGCTCCGCGGTGTCGCGTTCGAGTTCCGCACGAAGGCGCATGGCTGGCATCGCGAGCTCTGGAACTGGCTCTTCTGGGCGGGCTCCACGCTCGCCTCCTTCTGCCAGGGAATGATGCTCGGCCGCTACGTCTCCGGGCTCCATGGCGGGCTCGGGGAATGGCTCTTCGCGATCCTCGTGGGCGCAAGCGTCTGCGGCGGCTACGTGCTGATGGGCGCGACGTGGCTCGTCCTCAAGACCGAGGGCGAGCTGCAGAGGAAGTCGATCGGGTGGGCGCGCTGGGGCCTCGCCTGGGTCGCCCTCGGCGTGGCGCTCGTGAGCATCGCCACGCCGCTGCAGAGCGAGACCGTGCGCGAGCGCTGGTTCGACTTCCCGCACACCCTCTGGGTCATGATCCTTCCGCTCGCGACCGTCGCCGCGGGCTTCTGGCTGTGGCGATCGACCGGGCGGATCCGGCGCGGCGAGGCGGAAAGCCACGCGCGCCCCTTCATGGCGGCGGCGGCCATCTTCGTGCTCGCGTTCCTCGGCCTCGCCTACAGCCTCTATCCCTATGTGGTGATGGACCGGCTCACCATCTGGGATGCGGCGGCACCCACCGCGGGACTCGAGGCGGTGCTGCTCGGCGCGGCGATCGTGCTGCCCTTCATCGCGGCGTACACGATCCTCTCCTACCGAATCTTCCGCGGCAAGGCGAAGGCGGGGCTCTACGATTGAAGGGGATCTCTTGCCCGGCCGTCTCGGGCGGCACTCCAGGCGTCCGCCCCGACACGGTTCCCGCCGCTACTTTTCGATCAAGCCCCTCTTTTCCTTCACCTTCGCCCACTCGTCGGCGTCGGGGGGCGCGTCCTTGCGCTCGACGATCGGCTTCCAGACTTTCGCGAGCTCCGCGTTCATGCCGATGAAGTCCTTCTGGCCGCCGGGGACGTCGTCCTCGGCGAAGATCGCCTCGACGGGGCATTCCGGAACGCAGAGCGTGCAGTCGATGCACTCATCCGGATCGATGACCAGCATGTTCGGGCCTTCGCGGAAGCAGTCCACGGGACAGACATCGACGCAGTCCGTGTACTTGCACTTCACGCAGGTCTCGGTCACCACATACGCCATGGAAGGAGCCTTTCGAAACGCGAGGAGATTTTGCGCGGAAAAGGTCATTATTTTACCAGAGCGCGGAGGCGATCCGCGGCGCGCCGCTTTGCCAGCGCGCGGGCGTTTGGTCTACGATGGACGTTCGGCGTGCCCATGGAACGCGAGGCATCGCGCAGCGCGCCACCCCACCAGGAGCCGCAGAGTGAGCGACAAGATCATCCACATCACCGACGATACGTTCGAGCAGGAGGTGCTGCAGTCGCAGACGCCCGTTCTCGTGGACTACTGGGCGGAGTGGTGCGGGCCGTGCAAGATGATCGCGCCGGCGCTCGACCAGATCGCCTCCGAGTACGCCGGGCGCCTCAAGGTCGCCAAGCTCAACATCGACGAGAACCAGTCCACGCCGCCGAAGTACGGCATCCGCGGCATTCCGACCCTGATGCTGTTCAAGAACGGCAACCTCGAGGCCACCAAGGTGGGCGCCCTGTCCAAGTCCCAGCTTGCCGCCTTCATTGACAGCAATATCTGAAACCGCTACCCTGATCGCGTCCTGGCTGCTCGCTCGAGCAGTCTCCCAAGAAAAATCCCGCAGCATCTCCCCGCAGCCAGGCTGACTCCCGACTCTCCTTGAGTTTCTGCGGCCCGTGACGTCTCCCGGGCCCGTTCCCGAACACCACACCAGCCAGGCCTGCGGCATGCATCTATCCGACCTCAAGCTCAAGCACGTTACCGAGCTCGTCGACATGGCGATCGCCAGCGAGCTCGAAGGCGCGAACCGCCTGCGCAAGCAGGAGCTCGTCTTCGCGCTCCTCAAGCATCAGGCGAAGAAGGGCGAAGCGATCTTCGGCGACGGCACCCTCGAGGTGCTCCAGGACGGCTTCGGCTTCCTGCGCTCGCCCGACACCTCGTACCTCGCCGGTCCGGACGACATCTACGTGTCGCCCTCGCAGATCCGGCGCTTCAACCTGCACACGGGCGACTCCATCATCGGCGAGATCCGCACGCCGAAGGACGGCGAGCGCTACTTCGCGCTGGTGAAGGTCGATACCGTCAACGGCGAGCCGCCCGAGAACGCCAAGACCAAGATCCTCTTCGAGAACCTCACGCCGCTGCACCCCGACGAGGCGATGCGGCTCGAGCGCGACATCAAGGCGGAGGAGAACCTCACCGGGCGCATCCTCGACATCATCGCGCCCATCGGCAAGGGGCAGCGCGGGCTGATCGTCTCCCCGCCCAAGGCCGGCAAGACGGTGCTCATGCAGCACATGGCGCACGCGATCACCGCCAACCACCCCGAGGCGGTCCTCATCGTCCTGCTCATCGACGAGCGCCCGGAGGAAGTGACCGAGATGAGCCGCACGGTGCGCGGCGAGGTGGTCGCCTCCACGTTCGACGAGCCCGCCACGCGCCACGTGCAGGTGGCCGAGATGGTGATCGAGAAGGCCAAGCGCCTGGTCGAGCACAAGAAGGACGTCGTGATCCTGCTCGACTCGATCACGCGCCTCGCGCGGGCCTACAACACCGTGGTGCCGGCCTCGGGCAAGGTGCTCACGGGCGGCGTGGATTCCAACGCCCTGCAGCGCCCCAAGCGATTCTTCGGCGCGGCGAGGAACATCGAGGAAGGCGGCTCGCTCACCATCATCGCCACGGCCCTCATCGACACCGGCTCGCGCATGGACGACGTGATCTACGAGGAGTTCAAGGGCACCGGCAACATGGAGATCCACCTGGATCGCCGCATGGCCGAGAAGCGCATCTATCCCTCGCTCAACGTGAACCGCTCGGGCACCCGCCGCGAGGAGCTGCTGATCCCGCCGGAGATCCTGCCGAAGGTGTGGATCCTGAGGAAGCTCCTGTTCGGCATGGACGAGCTCGAGGCGACCGAATTCCTCCTCGACAAATTGCGGGCCACGAAGAACAACGATGAGTTCTTCAACTCGATGAAGAAGGGATAGAGCGGTCAGGATCCCTGTCCTATCCTCCTGCCGCTCGCCCGACCGACGAAAATCGTCACACCGAGCAATGCGTCGAGGGAACCTTCTGGCACGATCCGCGCCAAAAAAGCCAGTCCGCTCAATGGCCTGGGAAACCGCAAGGGTCTGTAACAAGCCCTTGCTTTGATTCATGTTTTCGCGGATAATCAACCATTCCCGGGACCGAACCGGCTTTACCCCCCCACCTTCGGCGCCCCCAACAAGGCGAAAATCATGAAAGAAGGCATCCACCCCAATTACCGCGAGGTCGTTTTCCTCGACACCAGCTGCGATTTCGGATTCGTCACGCGCTCCACGGTCGCGACCAACGAGACCATCAAGTGGAAGGACGGCAAGGAGTATCCCGTCTACAAGATCGAGATCTCGGCCGAATCGCACCCGTTCTACACGGGCAAGCAGAAGATCATGGATACCGCCGGCCGCGTCGACAAGTTCAAGAAGCGCTACGCGCGCAAGGGCAACTCCGCCAAGGCCGCCGAATAGGCCGACACGGGGAATGGGAAAAAGGCAGCCCGCGGGCTGCCTTTTTTTGTTGCCTCCGTCCCCTAGAATGACGGCACCATGATGGATAACGGGCACGCCACGGATCACGGGCAAGCCCCTGGGCGCCTCGGCGAGCCGCCATGGGGCAGGATCGCCTATGACGGCACCCCGACGCGCCTCAAGTCGATCCTCTTCCTCGTCATCTGCACCACATGGCTCCTGCCGGGCCTGGTGGGCCATGACCCGTGGAAGGTGGACGAGGCCACCGCTTTCGGCGCGGTGATGGAGATGCTGCGCACCGGTGACTGGGTGAACTTCCGCATCGTGGGCGAGCCCTGGCTCGGCCAGCCGCCGCTCTACCTCTGGGTGGCGACGGTCATGGTGAAGCTGTTCGGCTGGGCCATGCCGCTGCACGACGCGGCGCGCCTCGCCTCCGGCCTCTTCATGGCGGCGACCCTCGCGTTCGTCTCGCTCACCTGCCACGAGCTGATGGGCGAGCGCGCCGGCCGTGGCGGCGTGCTGCTGTTCATCGGCTCGGTGGGCCTGCTCGCGCGCGCCCACGAGATGATCACGGCGCTCGCGGGCCTCTCGGGCATCGCGATGGCGATCTACGGCTTCGCGCTCTCCGCGCGCCGTCCCGCGCTGGGCGGGGCGCTCGCAGGCTGCGGAATGGGCATCGCCTTCCTCGGGAACGGCTTCCTGCCCCTCGCGATGCTGGTCATGACGCTGGGACTTCTCCCCCTCGTGGCACCCTTCTGGCGCAACCGCGGCTATGCCCTCACGCTGCTCGCCGCGGTCGCGTGCGCGGCGCCGTTCGTCGCCTTCTGGCTGCTCCTGCTCGACCGGGTGTCGGGCGCCATGATGCACGCCTGGCTCACGCAGGCGTTGCAGACCCACTGGAACGATCCCTCGGCCGACGAGGGACCGCTGGAGCTGCTCTATTTCGTGCGCATCCTGCCCTGGTACGCGTGGCCCGCGCTGCCGCTCGCGGCGTGGACGATCTGGCGCACGCGTCGCACCCTGCTCGCGCGCAAGGCCGTGCTGCTGCCGCTCGTCGCGTTCATCGCGTTCCTGATCACGAGCTCGGTGTTCGGGGCGCCGCGCGAGATCGACGCGATCCCGCTCCTCCTTCCGCTCGCGATCCTCGGCATCGCCGAGCTGGACAGCCTGCCGCGCGGGGCCGCGGCGGCGTTCGACTGGTTCGGGATGACGACCTTCGTCCTCTTCGCGGCGCTGCTGTGGGTCGCATGGGCCGCGGCCCTCACGGGAAAGCCCGAATTCGCGGCGGCGCTGGTGCGGCGCGAGGTGCCCGGCTTCCATTACGGGTTCAACTTCCTCGCCGTCGCGCTCGCCGCGCTGCTCACGCTCATGTGGGCGGTCGTGGTCGCGCGCTCTCTGCGCTCGACGCGCCGCGCGCTCGTCAACTGGACCGCCGGAATCACCATGGTATGGATGCTGGTGATGACGCTGGGCGTGCCGCTCATCGACCAGGCGCGCAGCTATCGCGGAGTCGCCTCGCGCCTGATGGAGAACCTGCCGGCGGATTTCCGCTGCGTCGCGCGCCAGAACGTGGGCGACGCGCAGCGCGCGCTGCTCGACTACTTCGTGAACCTGAGGACGGTTCCCGAGGGGTTGCCGGCCGCTTCGCAGTGCCGCGCGCTGCTCGTGCAGGCGAGCCCACTCCACACGCCGAAGGTGCCGCCGGGATGGACCGAGCACTGGCGCGGCTCGCGGCCCGGGGACAGCACCGAGCTCTTCATCCTGTACGACAGGGTTGCAGAAGCAAGGACACGCGGCTAGCTACTCGCGCCGCGCGAAACTTCCAACCTTCCCGGGATCTTGAAGTTCTACGCTAAGCGCTGGTCGAGCAGCTCGATCCAGTGCACGACCGGCAGCCGGGAGCCCGTCTCGATCTGCGTGAGGCAGCCGATGTTCGCGGTGGCGATGACTTCCGGCGCGCCCGATTCCAGCGCACGCACCTTGTCGGCGAGGAGCTTGCCCGAGATCTCCGGCTGCAGCAGCGAGTAGGTTCCTGCCGATCCGCAGCACAGGTGGGCGTCGGGAACTGCGGTGAGCGTGAACCCGGCGCCGTGAAGGATCGATTCCACCACTCCCTGGATCCGCAGGCCGTGTTGCAGGGTGCACGGCGAATGGAACGCCACCAGCGGCGGCTTCGAGCCGCCGCGCGGCAGCGAGGCGAGGCCCGCCTGCTCCGCCGCCACGACTTCGGAGACGTCGCGGGCGAGCGCCGAGATGCGCGCGGCGCGTTGCGCGTACGCGGGATCGTTGCGCAGCAGGTGCCCGTAGTCCTTCACCATCGTGCCGCATCCGCTCGCCGTGACGACGATCGCTTCGGCGCCCGCCTCGACGTGCGGCCACCACGCGTCGATGTTCGCCTTCACGTAGGCGAGCGCATCGTGCTGGTAGTTGAGGTGGAAGGTCACGGCGCCGCAGCAGCCGGCCCCGGCCACCTCGATCAGCGAGACGCCGAGGCGGTCGAGCACGCGCGCAGCCGCGGCGTTGATGGAGGGCGCGAGCGAAGGCTGCACGCAGCCCGCCAGGGCGATCATGCGGCGCGGATGGCGCGCCGCAGGCCAGGCGCCAGCCCCGCGCCGGCGCGGAATCCGCCGCGCGAGCGCCGCGGGCAGCAACGGCCTTACGGCGCGCCCGAGCCCCAGCGCCGCGCCGAAGAGCGTGCGCGAAGGCAGCGTGCGCGCGAGGAACCATCGGCGCATGCGATCCCACGGCGAGCGCGCCACCTTGCGCTCGACGATGGCGCGGCCGATGTCGACGAGCTTCCCGTACTGCACGCCGGACGGGCACGTCGTCTCGCAGGCGCGGCAGGTGAGGCAGCGGTCGAGGTGCAGCTGGGTGCGCCGCGTGACGGGCGCGCCCTCGAGCATCTGCTTCACCAGGTAGATGCGGCCGCGCGGGCTGTCGAGCTCGTCGCCCAGCAGGTTGTAGGTGGGGCAGGTGGCGAGGCAGAAGCCGCAATGCACGCAGCGGCGCAGGATCGAGTCCGCTTCCTCTCCCTCGGGCGTGGCGCGAATCCAGTCGGCGAGTCGGGTTTGCATCGAATCTAGAAGTCGTACATGCGGCCGGGATTGAGGATGCCCGCCGGATCGAAGGCCGCCTTCAGCCGCCGGTGGATCTTGAGGATCGCGGGCGCGAGCGGATGGAACACACCCGCGGACTTGTCGCCGCCGCGGAAGAGCGTCGCGTGGCCTCCGGCGCGCTCGGCCGAGGTGCGGATGGAGAGCGCGTCCGCGTCGCCGTGGATCCACCGCACGCCTCCGCCCCAATCGAGAAGCTGCGCGTGCCCCTCGAGCATCGGCGCGGTGGTCTGCGGCACCGAGATGCGCCAGAGCGGCGCCGCGCCGGTGAAGAAATCGAGCCGCTGCTCGCGCAGCTTCGCCCAGTACTCGGCGCCTCGCGCGTCTTGCTCGCCGCCCATCTTCGCCCGGGCGGCGGCCACGGCGGCCGGAGCGCCCGAGATGCGCACGCGCAGCGTCCCGTCCTGCCAGGCGGCCGCGGAGAGCGGCAACGGCTGTCCGGCCCAGCGGTTCGCCTGCCCGATCGCCGCACCCTGCTCCATCGCGAACGCGAGCGTCGCCTCGGCGGCGGGTTGCGGAAGAACCTTGAACGAGACTTCCGTGAGCACGCCGAGCGTGCCGAGCGCGCCCGCCATGAGCCGCGAGACGTCGTAGCCCGCGACGTTCTTGATGACGCGCCCGCCGAACGCGAGCGCTTCGCCCTTGCCGTTCACGATGCGCGTTCCGAGCACGAAATCGCGCACCGCGCCGGCGTAGGGGCGCCGCGGGCCGGAGAGCCCGCTCGCCACCGCGCCGCCGATCGTGGCGCCCCCGGCGCCATCGCCGGCGAAGTGCGGCGGCTCGAAGGGCAGCATCTGCCGCTCGGCGGCCAGCGCCCGCTCGACCTCCTCGAGCGCGGTGCCGGCACGCACCGTGAGGACGAGCTCCTTCGGCTCGTAGGCGACGATTCCCGACCATCCGGACATCGCGATCGTCTCGTCACCCCGCGGCGTGCCGCCGTAGAAGTCCTTGGTGCCGCCGCCGCGAATGCACACCGTCCTGCGCCCCGCAGCGCACGCGCGGATGCGATCGCAAAGTTCGGCGATGAATGCGTCGGCCATGGTCAGAAGCGCGGGATGTCGGGACGCGGAATGCGGCCGCCCTCGACGCGCATGCCGCCCAGCTCGGCGCAGCGCTTGAGCGACGGCACCGCCTTGCCCGGGTTGAGGATGCCGTCGGGATCGAACGCCGCCTTCACCGCATGGAAGGCCGCGAGCTCCGCCGGCGCGAACTGCACGCACATCTGGCGCAGCTTCTCCACGCCCACGCCGTGCTCGCCGGTGATGGTCCCGCCCACCTCGACGCAGGCTTCCAGGATGCGCCCGCCCATCTCCTCGCCGCGCTCGAGGTCGCCCGGCTTGTTGGCATCGTAGAAGATGCACGGATGGATGTTGCCGTCGCCCGCGTGGAAGACGTTGCCCACCATCAGGCCGTACTCTTTCGCGAGCTCGTACACGCGGTCGAGGATGTCGGGGAGGCAGCGCCGCGGGATCGTGCCGTCGATGGTGTAGAAATCCGGCAGGATGTTCGCGAGCGCGGTGAACGCGCCCTTGCGCGCCTTCCACAGGCGCTCGCGCTCCGCGGCGTCGGCGGCGACGCGCACTTCGGTCGCGCCGCAGCGCTCGAGGATCGCGCGCACGCCGCGCATCGCTTCGAGCGCCTCCTCGGAGCAGCCGTCCACCTCCGCGAGGAGCAGGGCCTCCGCGCCGGCGGGGAAATTCATCGCCATGAAACGCTCGCACGCCTCGATCACCACGCGGTCCATCATCTCCAGGCCCGCGGGGACGATCCCCGCGCCGATGATCTCGCCCACCGCTTCCGCGGCCTGCCGCACGGCGGGGAACGCAGCGAGCAGTGTCTGCGTCGATTCCGGCAGCGGCAGAAGGCGCACCGCGACGCGCGTGATGACGCCGAGGTTGCCCTCGCTTCCCGTGAGGAGCGCGAGGAGGTCGTATCCCGGCGCATCGAGGGCGAGGCTTCCCACCTGGAGCACGTCGCCGTCGGCGTCGATCGCGCGCACCGCGAGCAGGTTGTGCGTGGTGAGGCCGTACTTGAGGCAGTGCACGCCGCCCGAATTCTCGGCGACGTTCCCGCCGATCGAGCACACCGACTGGCTCGAGGGATCGGGCGCGTAGAACAGGCCGAGCGGCGCGGCCGCCTCGGAAACACGCAGGTTGCGCACGCCAGGCTCGACCCAGGCCATGCGCGCCGAGGCATCGATCCCGAGAATGCGGTTCATCTTGGTGAGCACGAGCAGGACGCCGTCGCTCCTCGGGATCGCGCCGCCCGAGATTCCGGTGCCCGCGCCGCGCGAGACCACCGGCACGCCGAGCGAGCGGCAGATGCGCACCGCATCGCGCACCTGCTCCTCGGTCTCGGGAAGCGCCGCGAGCATCGGCGTCTCGCGATGGGAGATGAACGCGTCCGTCTCGAAGGGCCTGAGGCCCTCGTCGTCGGCGATGATCGCGAGCGGCGGGCGCACGGCGCGCAGCCGCTCGAGCACGCGTGCGCGGGCCGCGGGCTGGACGGCGACGGCCGCCATCAGAAGCGCGGCAGGTCCGGGTGGGGCAGCGCCCCGCCCTTCACCCGCATCGCCCCGTACTCCGCGCAGCGCGCGAGCAGCGGCACGCCCTTGCCCGGATTGAGCAGGCCTTCCGGGTCGAACGCGGCCTTCACCGCGTGGAACTGCTCGATCTCCGCGCCTGCGAACTGCACGCACATCTGGTTGATCTTCTCGACGCCCACGCCATGCTCGCCGGTGATCGTGCCGCCGACGGCGATGCACAGCTCGAGGATGTCGGAAGCGAAACGCTCCGTCTTCTCGAGCTCCCCCGGCACGTTCGCGTCGTAGAGGATGAGAGGATGGAGGTTGCCGTCGCCCGCGTGGAAGACGTTCGCGCAGCGCAGCCCGTACTGCGCCGAAAGCTCCTCGATCCTCCTCAGCACGCCTGCGAGCGCGCCGCGCGGGATCGAGCCGTCGATGCAGTAGTAGTCGGGCGAGATGCGGCCGACGGCGGGGAACGCGGCCTTGCGGCCGGACCAGAAGCGCAGGCGCTCCGCTTCGTTCGCCGAGCAGCGGATGTCCGTCGCGCCGCTCGCGCGCATCACCTCGATCACCTTGGCGGTCTCGTGCGCCACCTCCTCGCGAGTGCCGTCGGATTCCGCGAGCAGGATCGCCTCGGCCTCCAGGTCGTAGCCGGCATGCACGAAATCCTCCACCGCCCGCGTCGCCAGCCGGTCCATCATTTCCAGGCCCGCGGGAACGATGCCCGCGCCGATCACGTTGGCGACCGCCTCGCCGGCGTGCTCGACGTCCCGGAACGAGGCCATCACCACCTGCGCGGTCTCCGGCTTCGCGAGGAGCTTCACCGTCACCTCGAGCGTCACCGCGAGGAGGCCCTCGGAGCCGATGATGAGCGCGAGGAGGTCGTAGCCGGGCGCGTCGAGCGCCTCGCTCCCGATCTCGAGCGTGTCGCCCTCGATGGTGATCGCGCGCACCCGCATCACGTTGTGCACCGTGAGCCCGTACTTGAGGCAGTGCACGCCGCCGGAATTCTCCGCGACGTTGCCGCCGATGGAGCATGCGATCTGGCTGGAGGGATCGGGCGCGTAGTACAGGCCCAGCGGCGCCACGTGCTGCGAGATGCGCAGGTTCGTGACGCCCGGCTGCACGCGCGCCTTGCGTGCCAGAGCGTCCACTTCCACGATGCGGTTGAACTTCGCCATCGAAAGGAGGATCCCGTCGGCGAGCGGCAGCGCTCCGCCGGAAAGCCCCGTGCCGGAGCCGCGCGCGACGACGGGCAGCTTCGCTTCGCGCGCCACCTCGAGCACCGCGGCGACCCCGGCCTCGTCGGCGGGGAGGACGGCAACGAGCGGCGTCTCGCGGTAGGCCGAGAGGCCGTCGCATTCGTAGGGCTTGAGCTCCTCGCGCTCCACCAGCACCGAGCCCGGCGGAAGGACACGAGACAGGCGTGCGGCCGCCTCCGACTGGCGGGACCGACGATCGACGGGGGCTTCGCGCACGGCGCTCACCCTACAATGATACCGTGACCACCCGCCTCCTCCTCGACGCGCTCGCGGTGCTGCTCGTGATCGCGGGCATCGTCGGCACGGTTCTTCCGGTGACCCCCGGAGCGCTCTTCGTCTTCGCCGGGCTCTTCGTGGCCGCCTGGGCGGACGACTTCGCGCGGGTCGGGTTCGGCGGCCTCTCGATCGTCGCGCTACTGGGGCTCCTCTCCCTCGCCGTCGATTTCGCCGCTTCCATCCTGGGCGCGAAGCGCGTCGGCGCGAGCCCGCAGGCGCTCGCCGGTGCGGGCATCGGCGCCTTCGCCGGCATGTTCTTCGGCATTCCCGGGCTCGTCCTGGGCCCGCTCGTGGGCGCCGTGCTGGGCGAGCTCCTCGCCCGCGGTGGCCTCGTGCGCGCCGGGAAGGTCGGGCTGGGCACCTCGCTCGGCCTCCTTCTCGGCGCCATCGCGAAGCTGGTGCTCGCCTTCGCGATGGTCGCGACGTTCCTCGCCTTCTACTTCTTCAACGGCTGACGAAACCGGGGACAGACCACGTTTTCCTTAGAGCGAAACGAAGATTCGCGCTACATCGTTTCGTCCTAAGAAAAACGTGGTCTGTCCCCGGTTTTCACGACATCACGGCGAGCTGCTGGTTGGCCACCTCGAGGCGCTCGACGAGCGTGTTGAGGAAGCGCTCGTCGAAGAGGCGGCGGCAGGAGAGCGAGGCCGCGCGCAGGTCCTCGGCACGGATCTTCATCACGATGCAATCCGAGGTGGTCGTGACCGTGGCCGAGCGGTGCGAGCCGTTCTTGTCGTGCGCGAGGTACGACATCTCGCCGAAGCAGTCGCCGGCGGTGAGCACCGAGAGCGTGCGCTTGCCGCGCGTGACGCGCACGTAGCCCCCGGCGAGGATGTAGAACGAATCGCCGTGATCGCCTTCCTTGATGAGCGCGGCCTCCGGATGGAACCGCGCCCACTTGCTCAGGCGCATCACTTCCCACAGCTCGTTCTCCGGGAAGTTGCGGAAGAACGGCAGCGTCCTCAACAGGCTGAAGCGCTCGGCGTCGGACTGGCCGCGCTTCTCCTCGGACTTCTGGTCCTTCTTCCAGGTCTCCGCGAGCGCCTGGCCGAACTCGTCCCAGCTGGCGAAGCGCTTCGCCTCGTCCTTGGCGATCGCTTTCATGACGATCGAGTCGAGCTCTGGCGCGAGCCCCGGCTTCGCCTGGGCCGGCGGCTCGGGCTCGGTGTTCACGATCTGGTAGATCACGCTCATCGTGTTCGCGCCCTGGTACGGGAGCTTCCCGGTGAGGAGGTAATACATCACCACGCCGAGCGCGTAGATGTCGGTGAGGTGCGAGGCCTGGCCGCTGCCGGTGACGAGCTCCGGCGCCATGTACGCGGGCGAGCCCACGTTCATGATCATGGTGCGGTCCGAAACGCGGTTGATCGCGGCGCCGAAGTCCGCGATCTTGATGTCGGTGCCCTCGTTGTGCAGGATGTTGCCGGGCTTGATGTCGCGGTGGGTGAGCCCGAGCGCGTGCGCGAACGCGAGCGCGCGCACGCACTTGAAGACGATCTCCGCCACCTCGCGCGGCTCGAGGAGCTGGCCTGGCAGGCAGAATTTCTCCAGCGTGCCGCCCTCGACGTACTCCATCACGATGTAGCTGTAGTCCTCCTCCACGACCGCGTCGTAGATCTGCACGATGTGCGGGTGGTTCACCTTGCCGGCGAGCGCGGCCTCGTTGAGGAACATGCTGCGGTAGAACGCGACGTCCTCGCTGTTCTTGAGCGCGTCCGGATAGGCGACCTTGATCGCGACCTTGCGCCTGGCGAACGGGTCCTCGGCGAGGTAGACCTTCCCCGTCGCGCCGCGGCCGAGCTCCGCGACGACGTGGTACTTCCCGATCGTCTGGCCGGCCTTCATACGCAGCGGCCGCCGTCCACCTCGAGGCACGCCCCGGTGATGAACGAGGCCTCGTCGGAGGCGAGGAAGAGCGCGGCGTTCGCGATGTCCATCGGCTTGGACATGCGGCCCATGGGGATGGTCGCGACGAACCTGCTGCGGTTCTCGGGCGTGTCCGGCACGCCCATGAACATCTCGAGCAGGCCCGTCTCGCCGATCACCGGGTTGATCACGTTCACGCGGATCCCGTCGGGGCCGAGCTCGGCGGCCATCGAGCGCGAGGTGACGATCGCCGCGCCCTTCGAGCCGTTGTACCAGGTGAGCCCGGGCCGCGGCCGCACGCCGGCGGTGGAGGCGATCGTCACGAAACAGCCGCCGCCCGCCTTGCGAAAGTGCGGCACCGCGTGCTTCGCGCTGAGGAAGAGCGACTTCACGTTCACCGCGTAGATGCGGTCGAACTCGTCCTCGCCCACCTCGAGCATCGGCCGGTTGCGGTGCGTGGTTCCGGCGTTGTTGACCACGATGTCGAGCCTGCCGTAGGCCGAGAGCGCGGACCCGACCAGCCGCGCGACGTCGGCGTCCTTCGAGACGTCGGCGAGCTCCACGCGCGCCTCGCCGCCTTTCGCGCGGATCTCGGAAGCGACGCGCTCCGCGCCCTTCGCGACGATGTCGTTCACCACCACTTTCGCGCCCTCTTCCGCGTAGCGCTTCGCGATCGCCTCGCCGAATCCGGATCCCGCGCCCGTGACGATCGCCACCTTGCCCTGGAGTCGCATTGGCTTCCCGTCGTCTTTGCCGAAAATTAATGCGTCGCAATTATCGCCGAAAGCGGCTCGGGTGCGGAAAATGGGGTCAGATTACTTTTCTGGTCGCATTCCCGAAAAGTAATCTGACCCCATTTTCTGCGCCACAAATGAAAACGCCGCCCCCGCGAGACGGGGACGGCGTCCCGGACCGCCGCGGCCGCGGCAGCCCGGCTCTCGGGGGGAACCTTAGAAGAGGCCGGTGATCTTGCCGTCGTCGGTCACGTCGATCGCGCAGGCCGAAGGCACCTTCGGCAGGCCCGGCATCGTCATGATGTCGCCGCAGACCATCACGATGAACTCGGCGCCCGCGGCGAGCCGCACCTCGCGCACGTTCACCACGTGGCCGGAGGGCGCGCCTCGCAGCTGCGGGTCGGTCGAGAACGAGTACTGGGTCTTCGCCACGCAGATCGGATAGTGGCCGTAGCCCGACTCCTGCAGCTTCTTGATCTGGGCGCGCACCTTGGAATCGGCGGTGATGTCGGAGGCGCCGTAGATCTTCGTGGCGATCGACTTCATCTTGTCCCAGAGCGTGTCGTTCTCGTCGTAGACGAACTTGAAGCTGTTGGGCTCCTCGCACAGGCGCACGACTTCCTTCGCCACGTCCGTCGCGCCCTTGCCGCCCTCGGCCCAGTGGCGCGCGAGGATCACCTTCGCCTGGTGGTGCGCCATCTTGTCCTGCAGCATCTTCACTTCGGCATCCGTGTCCTCGGTGCGGTGGTTGATCGCCACGACGCACGGCAGCCCGTAGTTGTTGCGGATGTTGTTCACGTGGCGCTCGATGTTGGAGATGCCCCTGGCGAGCGCCTCGAGGTTCTCCTTGCCGAGCTCCTTCACGTCCACTCCGCCGTGGTACTTGAGGGCGCGGATCGTCGCGACCAGCACCACCGCCGAGGGCCTGAGGCCGGTCTTGCGGCACTTGATGTCGATGAACTTCTCGGCGCCGAGGTCCGCGCCGAAGCCCGCCTCGGTCACCACGTAGTCGGCGAGCTTGAGCGCCGTCTGCGTCGCGAGCACGGAGTTGCAGCCGTGGGCGATGTTGGCGAACGGGCCGCCGTGGATCATCGCCGGCGAATGCTCGAGCGTCTGGACGAGATTGGGCGCGAGCGCGTCCTTGAGGAGCGCGGCCATCGCGCCGTGGGTCTTGAGGTCCTTCGCGAGGATCGGCTTCTGGTCGCGCGTGTAGCCGCAGACGATCTTGCCGAGGCGCTCCTTGAGGTCCTTGATGCTGGTGGACAGGCAGAAGATCGCCATCACCTCGGAGGCCACCACGATGTCGAAGCCGTCCTCGCGCGGGAAACCGTTCGCCGGGCCGCCGAGCGCGACGGTGATCTCGCGCAGCGCCCGGTCGTTCATGTCGAGCACGCGCTTCCACGTGATGCGGCGCACGTCGAAGCCGAGCTCGTTGCCGTGGTTGATGTGGTTGTCGATCATCGCCGCGAGGAGGTTGTTCGCGAGCTGGATCGCGCCGAAGTCGCCGGTGAAGTGCAGGTTGATGTCCTCCATCGGGACGACCTGCGCGTAGCCGCCGCCCGCGGCACCGCCCTTCATGCCGAATACCGGCCCCAGCGAGGGCTCGCGCAGGCAGATCATCGCGTTCTTGCCGATCTGGTTGAGCGCATCGCCCAGGCCCACGGTCGTCGTGGTCTTGCCTTCGCCGGCCGGCGTCGGGCTGATCGCGGTGACCAGGACGAGCTTCCCGTTCGGCTTGCCCTTGAGCGTGTCGATGTAGTTGAGGGAGATCTTCGCCTTGTAGCGTCCGTAGAGCTGGATGGCCTCGTCGGGGATGCCCAGCTTCTTCGCCACCTCGGCGATGGGCAGCATCTTGGCGGCCTGCGCGATCTCGATGTCGCTGGGGACAGGCTTCTTCGGTTTCGCCTCGGCGGCGACTGCGGTAACCATGGGGAGGTTCTCCTGAAAGCGCCGGCCGGTGGAGAGGACCCCCACCGCCATGCTTGAGAGTATAGAAAGCGGGAGAATGGGCCGGCCTTGACTCGGGTCAAGCGTCTGCGGCCACCCATGCATCCGAACGAAGCGCTCGTCCGCCGGTTCTACGCCTGCCTCGCCTGCGGGGACGCCGAGGGCGCGTCCCGCTGCTACCGGCCCGACGTCCTTTTTTCCGATCCGCTGTATCCGAGGCTGCGCGGGGAAGCGGCCGTGGACCTCTGGCGCATGCGGCTCGAGGCGGGGAACGCACGCGAGATACGGCTCCTCGAGGCGACCGGGGACGCGAACGGGGCGAGCGCGCGCTGGGCCAGCCGCGAGAGCTTTCGCGGCCGCACCGTGCTCACCGAGGGCCGCTCGATGTTCGCCTTCCGCGACGGGCGCATCTCGCGCCACTACGACCACTACTCGCTCTGGCGCTGGATCGCCCGGGCCCTCGGCCCCGCGGGCGCCGCCCTGGGCTGGTTCGGCCCCTTGCGCTGGTCGGTGCGCCAGCGCGCGGCGCGCTCGCTGGAGCGCTTCAGCGCCGGTCGGTATTGATCAACGGAGTGCCGAAGAACTCGCGGATCAGGAAATCCTCGAGGTACCCGTTGTCCTCGGGGCGCGCGGAGAGGGTGACGACCTTGTCGAGGCGTTGGGACTCCCATTGGAAGTCGCCGGTATAGTGCGTGCGGATCAGCGCGATCATGCTGCGCACGATCGCCCGATCGATGTCCTCGCCCGGCTTCACGTGCACGTCGATCACTTCGCGCCATCGGCGGCGCGTGTCCGGGGCCCATCCGTTGAACGCGTACTCGGCGGCGTAGCTGTCCTTCTCGAGGATCTGGAAGATGCCCCCGGTGCGGTCGTCCCGCAGCGACTGGAGGTTGCGCGCGATCGCCGCCGCGCCTTCGTCCTCGACCGGCGCGGGCGAGGGCGAGCCCTCGCGGGCCGCCGCCTCGGCCTCGGCGGCGCGGCGTTGCTGGCGGCGCGCGTTGAGCATCGCGAGCATGTCCATCGCGGGCGGCGCCGGCATGGGCGGCGCGGGCCTCGGCTCCTCGGGCGGAACCACCACGGGCGGCGCGGCGGGCGGCGTGTGCGGCCTGGCGGCGAGGATGCGCTTCGCGGGCCGCGGCGCCGGCCTGGGCGTGGGCTGCGCGGCGGGCACGGGGGGAGCCGCCTGCGCTTCCTGCGGATGCGATTGCACGATCGTGACGATGAGCGGCCCCGCGCGCGCGGAAAGCGGCGGATGGTACTCGGGCTTGCGCGGCGTGAGCGTGAAGAGCAGCACGTGCGCCACGATCGAGAGCGCGAGCGCGATGATGAAGCGACGGCGAGGCGAGGCATTCACGTGCGCGCACGCTCCCGCAGCACCACGACGTTGCCTGCGATCGAGATCGCGATGCCCAGGCCCGTGAAGGCATGCCAGCGGAATCCCTCGAATACGGCGGAGAATGCGAGCGCCACGACGGGCACCATCACGCCGATGTAGCCGGACCGCGCCACGCCCGTGCGCCGGATCAGCGTGAGATAGCCCGCGAAGGCGATGACCGATCCGAAGACCGCGAGGTACGCGAGCGAAGCGAGGTACGGCGCCGTCCACGAGAAGGCGATGGGCTTGCCGGCGGCGAGCGCGACCGCGAGCGAGAAGAGGGCGCCGTAGAGCATCGCCCACGCCATTCCCTGCCAGAGGGGGATGCGCGCTTCCTGGTTGCGGTGCGCGGCCATGCTTCCCAGCGTGGAGAGCACCACGGCCGCCGCCGTGAACGCGGCGCCGAGGGCGGTGCGCCGGTCGCCGCGCAGCAGCCCGAATTCCGGCCAGAACACGAGGGCCACGCCCGCGATGCCGAGGATGGAGCCAGCGATCACCGCGTGCGTCATCGGGGTGCGGAAGAGGAGGCGCATTCCGAGCATGCCGAGCAGCGGGCTCGCCGAGTAGCCCACCGCCACGAGGCCCGAAACCACATTCTGCTCCGCGTAGTACACCGCGATGTAGCTCGCGCTGAACATGAGGATGCCCTGGAGCGCGATGCCGGCGTGCTCGCGCGGCGTGTAGCGAAGGGGCAGGCGCCGCGCCAGGCAATAGGCGAAGACGATCGTCGAGGCGAGCAGAAAGCGCCATGCGACGCTCGCTTCCGGCGCGACGGACCCCAGCTGGAACGTGATCGCGAGCCAGGTGGAGCCCCAGATCGCCACGCAGGCGACGAAGAGCTGGAGGTTGCTCAAGGCGCTTTCGCCAGCCCGACCTGGTCCAGGACGAACGAGTAGGTGAAGGCGAGCTCCTTCAGCGCGTCGTAACGGCCGGAAGCGCCGCCGTGACCGGCCTCCATGATGGTCTTCAACAACAACGGGGGATTGCGATCGGTCTTCAGCGTGCGCAGCTTCGCCACGTACTTGGCCGGCTCCCAGTACATCACCTGGCTGTCGTTGTACGAGGTCTCCACGAGCATGGCCGGATAGGCGCGGCGCTTCAGGTTGTCGTAAGGCGAGTACGAGCGCATGTACTTGTAGTATCGCCGCTCGTTGGGGTTGCCCCATTCGAGGTACTCGCCCACGGTGAGCGGCAGGGTGCGGTCGAGCATGGTGCTGACCACGTCGAGGAAGGGGACCTGCGCCACGGCCGCGCGGAACAGATCGGGCCGCAGGTTGACCACCGCGCCCATGAGGAGCCCGCCCGCGCTCCCGCCGAGGATCACCAGCCGGTCGGGCGCGGTATAGCGCCGGCGCACGAGCGACTGCGCGCACGCGATGAAGTCGGTGAAGGTGTTCTTCTTCCTGAGGAGCTTCCCCTCGTCGTACCAGAGCTTGCCGCGGTCGCCGCCGCCGCGCACGTGCGCGATGGCGAAGATCATCCCGCGGTCGAGGAGCGAGATGCGCGAGGAGCTGAAGTACGGGTCGATCGGGATGCCGTAGGCGCCGTAGGCGTAGAGCAGCAGCGGTCGCGGCGCGCCTTGGCGAAGCGACTTGCGGTAGACGAGCGAGATCGGGATGCGCGTGCCGTCCTTCGCGACGGCGGTCAGGGCTTCCATGGCGTACTGCGACGGATCGTAGCCGCCGAGCACCGGGTAGCGCTTGAGGAGGATCGAGCTCGAGCTCGCGAGCTCGTACTCGTAGACCGAGCGCGGGGTGACGAGGCTCTCGTAGATGAAGCGGAAGCGGCTGGTGTCGAACTCGAGGTTGGTGCCCGGATACGCGGAATACACCGGCTCGTCGAACGCGATGTAGCGGCCCTTCCCGCCCGCGAAATCGTCGATGCGCAGCTTGAGCAGCCCCTTGTCGCGCTCCACGGCGATCCGGAAATCGCGGAACACCTCTACCTGCTCGAGCATCACCATCGGCCGATGGGCGAGCACCTGCTTCCAGTTGCGCGGCGACGGATCGGCGACGGGCGCCCGCACGAGGCGGAAGTTGCGGCCGCGGTCGTTGGTGCGGATGAAGAACTCGTCGCCGCGGTGCTCGACGTAATACTCGTGGCCCTTGCGGCGCGGCACGAGCACGCGCGGCTCGCCGAGCGGCTCGTTCGAGGGCAGCACGCGCATCTCGGAGGTGTCCTTGCTCACGATGGCGAGGACGAGGAAGGCCTCGCTCCTCGAATCGCAGATGCCGATGTCGAAGGCCTCGTCGGGCTCGAGGTATACCTCGACGGCCTTGCCGCCGAGGGCCAGGCGATGCAGGCGGTAGCTGCGCTTGGTGGTCTCGTGCTCCTCCACGTAGAAGAGCGTGCGGCCGTCCGCGGCCCAGGCGAGCGAGGTGACGCGCTGCGCGGCATCGGCCGTCAGCGCTCCCGTTCGCAGGTCCTTCACGAGCAGCGTGTACTGGCGAAACCCGGTGAAATCGACGGTATAGGCGAGGAGGTCCCCGTCGGGGCTCACCTCGAGCGCGCCGATGGAGGTATACGCACGGCCCTTCGCCAGCTCGTTCTCGTCGAGGAGGATTTGCTCCGGCGCCTCCATCGAGCCCTCGCGCCGGCAGTAGATCGGGTACTGCAGACCCTCCACTTCGCGCTGGTAGTACCAGTAGCCGCGATGGCGGTAAGGCACGCTCTGGTCCGTCTCCCGGATGCGGCCGAGCATCTCGGCGTAGAGCGACTCGCGGAAGCGCTCGAGCGGCTTCATCACCGCCTCGGTGTAGCGGTTTTCCGCGCGCAGGTACTCGATCACCTCCGGGTCGTCGCGCTCGCGCAGCCAGAAGTACGGATCCGTGCGCCGTTCGCCGAAGCGGGCGAGCACCTTGGGACGGCGGCGCGCCACGGGAGGAATGGCGGCGCCGGCGTCCAGGGACGGCTGGGGCAGGGATTCTCGGGATTCGGGGAGCATGGCGGCGGGGCGCGCGCCGGGGGCAAGGGCGAATTATAGCGAGTCAACGCGCCAGGCCGAGTTCCGTTGAATGTGCGCTGCCCGCCACCTGAGCGCTCGCGCGGAGCAGCCGGGCGCCGCGGGCCGAGGCTCGCGGGCGCCCCAACTCGTCCGCGGGGGTAGAATCGTCCTTGGCGATCCTCCCATGTTCGCGACTGCCCCCTCCCCATCCCGTTCCAGGGCGGCCCTCTACGAGGAGCTGCTTCCGATCGCTCGCGCCCTTTTCGAGGGCGAGCGCGACGCGCTCGCGAATTCCGCCAATCTCGCCGCCCTGCTCTACCACTCGTTGCCCGAGCTCAACTGGGCGGGCTTCTACTGGCTGCGCGGCGGGCAGCTCGTGCTCGGGCCCTTCCAGGGCAAGCCCGCGTGCGTTCGGATTCCCCTCGGCAAGGGCGTGTGCGGCACCGCGGCCGCCCAGGCGCACACGGTGATCGTCCCGGACGTGGGCGCGTTCCCCGGCCACATCGCGTGCGATTCAGCCTCCAGGAGCGAGCTCGTCGTGCCGGTGATGTACGGGGGTCGAGTGCTCGGCGTCCTCGACCTCGACAGCCCGCGCAAGGAGCGCTTCACCCTGGAGGATGCGGCGGCGCTGGAAGCCGTGGTGCGCGCCTTCGTCGAAGCGAGCGACCTCGGCTGACATGTCCTACATCGACGATTCCCTCGTCCCCGGCGAAACGGTCCTGCACCGTGCGCGCGTCTCCTGGTGGTCGCAGGCCGGCCTCGTCGTGCTCGGCGTGCTGCTGCTGGTGGTCGTCGTCGGGCTGTTCTTTCTGATCGGCGCCTGGATCAAGGTGCACTCCACCGAGCTCGCGATCACCAATCGCCGCGTGATCGCGAAGTTCGGCTTCATCAAGCGCGACACCGTCGAGATCAACCTCGAGAAGGTGGAGGCGCTGCGCGTCGAGCAGGGCTTCTGGGGACGCATCCTCAATTTCGGCACCATCCTCATGACCGGTACCGGCGGCTCGATCGAGCCGATCCCCAACATCGCCGATCCGCTGGTCTTCCGCCGCAAGTTCATGGAGGCCACGGACCGCCCGATCACGATGCCGCGCTGAGGGGGACACGGCGCAGCTCCTCCGCCGGCCGTGCAGCGCCCCCGAGACCATGACGCTCCGCTCCCTGCTGGTCGACTTCAACTCGTATTTCGCCTCCGTCGAGCAGCAGGCGCAGCCGCGGCTGCGCGGCAAGCCCCTCGGAATCGTGCCGATGCTCGCCGACACCACGGTGTGCATCGCGGCGAGCGTGGAAGCGAAGACCTTCGGCGTGAAGACCGGCACGAAGGTCGCCGAGGCGCGCAGCCTCTGCCCGCAGATCGAGTTCGTGATCGCGCGCCACGAGCTCTACATCGACTATCACCATCGCGCGGTCGCCGCGGTGGATTCGGTGGTCCCGGTGCGTGCGGTGCTCTCGATCGACGAGATGGACTGCGAGCTCACGGGCCGGTGGCGCGAGCCGGCGAAGGCGCTCGACCTCGCGCGCAAGGTGAAGACGACGCTCGCCTCGCAGATGGGCGAGCACCTGCGCACCTCGATCGGCATCGGCCCCAACACGTTCATCGCGAAGACGGCGTCGGACATGATGAAGCCCGACGGCCTCGTGATGATCGAGAAGCGCGAGTTGCCCGAGCGGCTCTTCGAGCTTCCGGTGCGCGCGCTCTCCGGCATCGGCGCGCAGATGGAGAAGCGGCTTGCCCGCCGGGGCATTCGAACCGTGCGCGACCTCGCGGCGCGCTCGAAGGAGGAGCTCTGCGCGATCTGGGGCGGTGTGGGCGGCGAGATCATGCACTCGCGCATTCGCGGCGAGCCCCAGCACCCGCTCGAGAACGAGACCGGGTCGATTTCGCACTCGAGCGTGCTCGGGCCCGCTCGACGCAATCCCGAGGACGCCTTCGCGGTGCTGGATCGGCTCACGCAGAAGGCGGCGATGCGGCTTCGCAAGGCCGGCTACTACGCCGCCCGGCTTTCCATCGATCTCAAGTACCTCGACGGCTCGCACTGGCGCCAGGAGATGCGGCTCGTGGATACGCAAGACACGGTCACGTTCCTGCATGCGCTCGAGAAGCTCTGGGCCGCGCGGCCTCGCGACCGGCGCACGATCCTGCGAGTCGGCATGGCGTACTCGGACCTGGTGAGCGAGGCGGCGCATACCGGGTCGCTCTTCGCCGTCGAAGGCAAGTCGAAGGCGCTCTACGCCACGCTCGATTCCCTGAACTCGCGCTTCGGCAGGCAGGCGGTCTACTTCGCGAGCGCGCACAAGGCGCGCGACCGCGGGGGACTGCACATCGCCTTCAACCACATCCCCGACCCGAAGACCGACAAGTGAGGCGATCCGCGTGAAGGACAACGTCGTCATCATCACCGGCGCGTCGAAGGGAATCGGCGCCGAGCTCGCGCGCCAGCTCGCCGCGAAGGGCGCGAAGCTCGTGCTCGCCGCGCGCAGCGCAGCGCAGCTGGACACCGTGGCGGAGGAATGCCGCAAGGCGGGCGCGGCGGTCGTCGCGGTGAAGGCCGACGTCGCCGAGGAGCGCGATTGCCAGGCGATCGTCGCCGGCGCCGTGCTCGCCTTCGGCCGCGTCGACACGCTCGTCAACAACGCCGGCATGACCATGTGGGCGCGCTTCGAGGAGATCCGCGACGTCTCGGTGCTCGAGCGCATCATGCGCGTGAACTACATGGGCGCCGTCTATTGCACGAGCCACGCGCTGGCGTACCTGCGCGAGTCGCGCGGACGCATCGTCGGCATCTCGAGCCTCGCGGGCCGCACGGGCGTGCCCACGCGCACCGGTTACGCCGCGAGCAAGCACGCCATGACCGGCTTCTTCGATTCGCTGCGCATCGAGCTGCAGGACTCGGGCGTCACGGTGACGATGGCCTATCCCGGCTTCGTCTCCACCGGCATCCGCGAGAACGCCACGGGGCCCGACGGCAAGCCGATCCTCGTGAGCCCGGTGCGCGAGGGCGAGGTGATGTCGGTCGAGGATTGCGCGCGCCGCATCGTGCGCGCGATCGAGCGGCGCGAGCGCGAAGTGGTGATGACCGCTCGCGGTAGAATGGGACTTTGGCTCAAGCTCGTCGCCCCGGGGCTGGTGGACCGGATCGCGCGGCGCGCCGTCGAGCAAGGCCGCTGATGAGCGCCACCGTCTGGCTCACCTACTTCCTCGCGACGATCGTCCTGTCGCTCACGCCCGGACCGGGCGTCTTCTCGAGCATCTCGAGCGGGTTGAACCACGGCTTCCGCTTGGGCTTGTGGAACGGCGTCGGCATGCAGGCCGCCAACGCGATCCTGGTCGCCATCGTCTCGCTGGGCCTGGGCGCGATCCTGCTCGCCTCCGAAATGCTCTTCTCCGCGGTGAAGTGGCTGGGCGTGGCCTACCTGATCTACCTCGGCGTGGTGACGTGGCGCTCGAGCCCCAGGGGGTTCGTGCGCGACCGCGACGACCGCGCGCGCACGCCGCACGAGGTGTTCCTGCGCGGCTTCCTCGTGAACATCTCCAACCCGAAGGGCATCCTCTTCTTCGCCGCGATCCTGCCGCAGTTCATCGACGCGACGCGCCCGCAGCTCCCGCAGTACGGCATCTTCGCGGCGACCACCTTTTCCGTGGACGTGGTGGTGATGATGGGCTACACCGCGCTCGCGGCGAAGGTATTCGCGGTGATGAGGAACCCGGAGCACCTGCGCTGGATCAACCGCACGCTCGGCGGGACGTTCATCGCCGCCGGGCTGGCACTCGCGGGATTCCGGCGCGCCGCCTCCTCGACGTGACGGAAGGAACCGCGCGCGGGGCCTGTTTTCCAAACCACGAACAACCGAAGGAGACTCGCATGACGATCAAGGCCGGAGACCGCCTCCCGGAAGGCAAGTTGCAGGAATTCATCGAGGTGGAAGGCAACGGCTGCACCGTCGGGCCGAACACCTTCGACGTGCAACAGCAGGCCAAGGGCAAGAAGATCATCCTCTTCGGGCTGCCCGGCGCCTTCACGCCCACCTGCTCCGCCAAGCACGTGCCGAGCTACCTCGCCACCTACGATGCCCTGAAGAAGAAAGGCGTCGACGAGATCTGGTGCTTCGCGGTGAACGACGCCTTCGTGATGGGCGCCTGGGCCCGCGACCAGAAGGCGAACGGCAAGATCCGCTTCATGGCCGACGGGAGCGCCGACTACACGAAGAAGCTGGGACTCGAGCTCGACCTCAACGCGCGCGGCATGGGCATGCGCTGCCAGCGCTTCGCGCTGCTCGTGGACGACGGCGTGGTGAAGGCGGTCAACGTCGAGGCCCCGGGCAAGTTCGAGGTCTCGGGCGGCGAGCAGATGCTCGCGCTGGTGTAGAAACCGAAAAAGGGGTCAGATCGAAAAAGGGGTCAGGTTACTTTTCCGAGTGGAGGAAAAGTAACCTGACCCCTTTTTCTGACCCCTTTTCTAGTTCTTGGAGCCGTAGACGAGGACGAGGAAGAGCACGGCGAGCACCACGATCGCGATGAGCGCGACCTTCCACCAGGAATACGGGCTCTCGCCGGTCACCTCGCCGGTCTGCGCGTTCACGGTGAAGCGGTACGCCTTGTCGCGGTAGCGGTAGGTCGAGCTCCAGATCGGCAGCAGGATGTGCTTGAAGGTGATGTCGCCATAGCGCGTCGCCACGTTCGCGATGCGCTGGTGGTCGCCACCGATGTCGCGGCGCACCAGCCCCTCCACCCGGCCGTCGATGTCCTGGCGCGCGACCACGAAGGCGTCGCTCAGCCCCACGTGGTACGCCACCGCCTGGAAGCCGCTCACGAATTCCGGCTGGTACGGCACGAGCGCCTTCAGGTCCCAGCGTCCGAGCGCGCCGAGCAGCTCGCCCGGCATCGCGGACGAGGCCATGACGAGCACGTCGTCGTGGAACGCGTCCACGTGTCCTGCGGCCGCCGTCCAGCGTGTCTGCCGTACCTGGCGCGTCTGCACGACGTCCTGGCCCTGCGCGTTGCGCGTGGTGTAGGTCTCGGTCGTGTAGTAGTCGTCGCCCCGCTCGCCGCGATAGTCGCTCGAGGTGCGGCAATCGAACGTCCAGTAGGGGATGTACATCCCGGCGAGGCCCGAGTCGCTCTGCGCGTAGCGCTTGAGGTCGCCGGGCGCGAGCCAGCGGCGGCGCACCCACGTACGGAAGTTGTCCTGCGCCCGCGCGCGATCCACCTGGAACGGCAGGATCGCCTCGGGCTTCACGAGGCGCTTCGCGTATCCCTGCTCGACGATCGGCGCGCCGCAGAAGGCGCAGCGCCCGGCGAAGAGATCCTTCGCGAGCGTCTGCTCCGCGCCGCAGCCCGGGCACTTGACGTGCTCCTCCTCGTAGGTCTCCGCCTTCCCCTCGAGCGCCTTCAGCTCCGCCTCGTAATCCTGCTCCACGACGGGCGCTGCGGCCTCTTCGGGAATCTCGTTCTCGGCGCCGCAATGACCGCATTTGAGGCTGCGGGTGCCGGGCGCGAACGAGAGCTTCGCCCCGCACGACTTGCACGCGATGTTGCGGACCAGCGCTTCGGGAGCGCCGGCCTGGACCTGGGCTTCCATCGCGCTACTGGGGAACCGGCGGCGGAACGTCGGCGAAGAGCGATGCCAGCTCCTGCACGTCTCCCGCTTTCGTCCATTGCGCCATGCCCGCGCGCCACACGAGCGAGCTGCGCGTGAGCTGGCCCGCTGCCACCTGCTGGCGCAGCGCCCCGAGGTCGAACGGTCCGGTCTGCGCCTGTCCGACCGCGACGTGGAACGCGATCGCCGACGGGATCGCAGGCGGCGCCGCCCCCGCCGCGGCGCCCATGCTGTTCATCATCTGCGCGCCCATCGCGACGCCGGCGCCGAGGCCCACGCCCGCGCCCGCCGTCCCGCCCGGGTTGCTCGCCGCAGCGCGGATCGACGAGGCGGCCTCGTACTGCGTATAGGCCTGGAGGTTGCCGACCGCGGCCATCGCGCCGCGCGCGTCGATCGCCTTCTCCACTTCCTCGGGCAGGCCCACGTTCTGGACCTGGACCTCCACGAGCTCGAGGCCAAGCGCCTCGAAATCGGGCTGCAGCCGGTCGCGCAGGCGGTTGCCCATCTCGTAGACCTTCGCCGACATGTCGATCACCGAGATGCCGAGCTCGGGCATGAGCTCCTTGATGCGCAGCCCGATCTTGCCGCGCAGGTTGTCCTCGACCTGCTCGATGCTGAAGCGCCCGTCGGTTCCGACCAGGTCCTTCACGATGATGCCGCCGTCCCTGGCGCGGATCGAGTAGATCCCGAAGGCGGTGGCGCGCACCATGCCGAAGTCCTTGTCGCGCATCATCGCGGGACCGGGAGTGCCCCACTTGAGGTCGGTGAACTTCCGAGTCGAGATGAAGTACACCTCGGCCTTGAACGGGCTCTCGAAGCCGTACTTCCAGCCCTTCAGCGTCGCGAGGACCGGCAGGTTCTGCGTGGTGAGGGTGTAGGTGCCGGGCTTGAAGACGTCCCCGAGCTGGCCCTCGTTCACGAACACGGCCATCTGCCCTTCGCGCACCACGAGCTTCGCGCCGTACTTGATCTCGTTCTGGTAGCGCTCGAATCGGTATGCGAGCGTGTCGTTGGTGTCGTCGAGCCATTCGACGATGTCGACCAGCTCGCCCATCAGCTTGTCCCACAGGGCCATGGCGTTCCCTCTTCCCTTTTTCCCGTGATTGACCGGGCTAAGGTACCCTTAGACGCATACGAATTCAACGGCGAATTCCACGGATGCCGGTCACGGTCTCGGCGCTGAACATCTACCCGGTGAAGGGGCTCAAGGGGATCGCCCTCGAGGCCGCGCATTGCACGGAGCGCGGCCTCGAGCACGACCGGCGCTTCATGGTGGTCGACCGCGCGGGGGAATTCCTCAGCCAGCGCGCGATGCCGAAGATGGCGACCGTGTGGACCGCGATCGAGGGCGCCGAGCTCGTCCTCTCCGCCCCCGACATGGAGGCCATCGCGTTGCCGGTCGATCCCGGCGCGGGGGAGGCGATCCGCGTACGCGTCTGGAGCAGCGATTGCCAGGCGCTCGCGCCCTCCGCGAAGGCCGACGCGTGGCTCTCGGAATACCTCGGCATCGAATGCCGCATCGTGTACATGCCGGAATCCACGCGCAGGGAATCGAACCCCGAATACGCCCCGGGAAGCATCGTGAGCTTCGCCGACGGCTACGCCTGCCTCGCGACCTCCGAGTCCTCGCTCGCGGACCTCAATGCGCGTCTCGTCGCGAAGGGCAACCGCGCGCTGTCGATGAACCGCTTCCGGCCGAGCCTCGTGCTGGAGGGCGCGGCCGCCTACGCCGAGGACGGGTGGAAGGAGATCGCGATCGGCGGCGCGCGGTTCGGCGCGGCGAAGCCCTGCGGCCGTTGCGAGGTCACGACGACGGACCAGTCGACCGGGGAGGTGCTGGGGCCCGAGCCGCTCGCGACGCTCGCGACGTATCGCGAGCATCCGGTGTTCGGCGTGATGTTCGGGATGAACTGGTTCGTGATGGAGTCCGGCGCGATCCGGGTCGGCGATCGCGGTGGAGGTGCGCGCATGATCGCGCGTTGCACGGGAGACGGGAGATGACGCAGACGGTGCGCGCGGCGGTGGTGCAGGCGGGATCGGTGCCGTTCGACGCCGACGCCTGCGTCGAGAAGGCGGTGCGCCTCGTGGGCGAGGCTGCCGCGAAAGGCGCGAAGGTCGTCGTGTTTCCGGAGGCTTTCGTGCCCGGCTATCCCAAGGGCCTCAACTACGGCCTTGTCGTCGGCGCGCGCGATCCCGTCGGTCGCGAGGAATTCCGCATCTACCTCGACGCGGCGATCCCGGTTCCGGGCCCTCACACGCAGCGCCTGGGCGAAGCGGCGGCCGCCCACGGCGTGCACCTCGTGATCGGCGTGATCGAGCGCGACGGCGGGACGTGCTACTGCACGGTGCTCTTCTTCGGTCCCGACGGCGCGCTCCTCGGCAAGCATCGCAAGCTCATGCCCACCGCGCTCGAGCGGATGATCTGGGGCTTCGGCGACGGATCGACGCTCACGGCCATCGACAGCCCCTACGGGCGCATCGGCGCGGTGATCTGCTGGGAAAACTACATGCCGATGCTGCGCATGGCGATGTACGCGAAGAACGTTGCGCTCTATTGCGCGCCGACGGCGGACGACCGCGACACGTGGCTCGCCTCCATGCAGCACGTTGCGCTCGAGGGCCGCTGCTTCGTGCTCACCGCCTGCCAGTTCATCCGGAAGCGTGACTTTCCCGCATCGGTGCGCATGTCCCTCGGCGATTCGCCCGATTCGGTGATCATGCGCGGCGGAAGCGCCATCGTGAGCCCGCTCGGCAAGGTGCTCGCGGGCCCGGATTTCAGCGGCGAGACGATCCTCACCGCGGACCTCGACCTGGGCGACATCGGCCGCGGCAAGTTCGACTTCGACGTCGCGGGACACTACGCGCGGCCCGACGTCTTCCAGCTCGTCGTGAACGAGGCGCCCGCTTCGCCGGTGGTCTGGAAAGACTGACGAAAAGGCTCGCCGGCTTCCCGACCTACTCCTCCACGACTCGACGCAGCGTCGCTTCGCCCATGCGCGCATGCCTCGGGTGATCTTCCAGCCCCGTATCGAGCAACAGGGCGCCGAACAACACCGCCCACCCACGTGCTCTCGCCCACAGTTCCTCGGACCCGTCGAGGTAGGCCTCCATGGCGCGCCGACGAGACGCCGCGCTCGGCAACAGCATCCAGATCGCCGCAAGGTCCGTCGCCTTGTCGCCGGAAGCGATGTCGCCCCAGTCGATGACGCCGCTGATGGAGCCGTCATCGACGAGTACATTTCTTGCGTGCAGATCCCCGTGAATCCACGTCGCGTCACCCTCCCACGGCGCTTCGAGCGCATGCCGCCATGCTTCCCAGACGGACTCGGTCACGATCGACGTCCTCGATTCGAGCCGACGCAGGCGATCCTCCACTACCGCAGCGCGTTGTGCCAACGGCACACCGCGCACCCGGCTTCTGGGCGCATCAGGTGGCGGCTCGACATGCAGGCAATGCAAGAAGAGGGCGAGAGCTTCGGCTTGATCGTCGTCCGGAGGCGTGACATCCGCCGCGGTGCCGCGAATCCATGGAACCACGCTCCAGTGCCACGGATACCCCTCGCCCGGACGCCCGATGCGCGCCGGTGCTCCAATCGCAATCGGCAACCTCCTGGACAAGGCCGGAAGCCACCGCTGTTCGTGCGTCAGCAACGGTGCGGCGGCCGATCTGCGAGGCAGTCGTACCGCCAATTTGGTGCCCAGGCGAAACATCGCGTTGTCCCACCCGGCGTTGAGCGGTTGTATCGGCAGGTCGGCAAGATCCGGGTGCTGCGCGATGAGAAGCCGTCGAACCAGCGCAGCGTCGACGTCGACGTCGGCCGCGGGCGTGCTTGGGTGCGATCGAGTCATGGTGGATGTGCGTCGATCGGAGGTCAGGCCCCGGGTTCGTGGCAAACCACTTCGACGTTGTGCCCGTCCGGACCAATGACGAAAGCCGCGTAGTAGTTCGCGTGGTAGTGCGGGCGCAGGCCGGGCGCACCATTGTCCTTGCCACCCGCCTCCAGAGCCGCGCGATAGAAAGCTTCGACTTGCCGGCGATTCTCGGCCGTGAACGCCAAGTGAAGAGGCGCCGGCTTCTCCTCGGCTTGATAGAGGCACAACGAAGCCTTGCTGTCGGGGCGGTAGAGCTCGATACCGTACGTCGGCGGCCCTTCCGAGCTGGCGACTACGCCGAGCGGCTCGAGCGCCTTGAGGAAGAACGCTTTGCTCGCGGCATAGTCGCTAGCGCCGAATTTGACGTGGTCGAACATGAATTCCCCCGAAGTGTACGGGCCCAACGACCGGGTTCAGCCATTTTTCCGCGACCTGACACCACGGTCAAAATGTCCGCGCCTGGCCGAGTATCGGCGTCGCTTAGCGACCAAAACGGACATTAGTGGTCGGCCTCTGGTCCGAAGAAGCGTTGCCAACCCCGGACCACGATCCTACCCACAAGGGCTGCTGCTGGAAGCAGTAGGGACATCGCCGCGCCCGAGAAAGTAGTTTAAAGTCGACTCGCGCCGTCTCTAATTGCCTTTAGGCGAGCATCTAGGATCAGCGATCTCGACCCGGCGATTCCTTGCGCGGCCTTCGTCGCTGCCATTGTCGGCGACGGGCTTGGTCTTGCCGTAGCCCTTGGCCGTGAGCCGGTCGGCTACGACGCCGTGTTGCGTGAGCCACGTCATCACCGCCTTCGCCCGATCTTCGGACAACTTCTGGTTATATACATCGTTGCCGACGTTGTCGGTATGGCCTTGAACTTCCAGCTTCAGCGACTTGTCCGCCGCCATCATGTTTGCCACCGGTTGCAGCGCCGCATCAGAAGTCGGTTGCAAAGTCGCCTTGTTGAAGTCGAACAACACGCCGTAGAGCGCGACGTGACATGCCTTCGTCAGAGTCGTTCCCAGGTGCACGGACCCTGCGTCGGCCACGTTGATGGTGTACATGCCGGGGCCATTCGGCGACACCATGGCCCAGATGTTCCTTCCCTTTTGCGCGTAATGAGCCTTGATGCCGCCGGGGAATTCCTGCACGATCGCCCAGCCGCCTTTAGTGAGCGCGTCGCGGTACGCCGTAGTCAAGAGCACGTTCGACATCGCCGGAAAATCGTAATCCCGGAAGAGCGTTCCGTTCGCCACCACTTCCGCTTGTTCGGCCCCGGGGGGCGTCACCCGGAACGGCGTGTTGTCCGCGCCGCCGCGATGGAATTTAGATCCTGGCAGCGGCGCCAGATATGGAAAGTCTCCCTTGTCGGTCGCGATCTTCTCGGGCGTCGAGGCAGGCGCGGCGAGGGTCACCGTGAAGGGGAGCGGAGTGACTTCGATCACGTCCAGGCGAAAAACGTAAAAGTCGTTGTCCATGTTCGCCCAGGCCTCGACGCCGCCCTTGGCGTAGTGCAGCACTTCCAGGAATCCGCCCGACCGATATTCCTTGACGACGGTCCAGCCGTTTTGCAGGAACACCGGCTTGATCTTGTTCCATTCCGCTAACATGTCCGCGCCACTCGGGGCGTCGGCCCCGACGTACCAGTGCTTGCCCTGTCTGGCCGGACCGACGTCTCGGTTGGGCGGAAATTTCACTTCCCCCCAGAGCTCGTAGGGAATGTTCTTCCTGACTTTGAGGACCGTCGTAAGAAAGGAAAGCTCGGGCGGAGGATCCTGGACGAGTTGCTGTCCCGCAGCCGGTATTGCAGCAAGCACGCCAACCAGAGCTGCAAGGCCACTGATCTTCCGAACGGAGTAGGCGGAGGGCATCGGCGCTCCTAGGATTTCATTGGGGGGCGATAGCAACCAGATCTTACGTCAACGTGAAAACACGCCGGCTCAAGAACGCTTGGCTCAGGCGTCAGACGGCGGTCTCTGAAGGTCCGCTATTGGCCGTTCTCGGAAATTCGCCCTTCTCCATAGCGGACGCTGCGCACCGAACACGGCAGAAAGTGCCCGCTTCTCGCCCGAGCGCGTGGCAGTCGCAGGACAGTGAAGGTCCGGCGCCTACCCGGTCGACATTCCGAGCAGCCGGGTGGCTCTGGCTACCTCACGACCGCATGCACCGCGAATGCGAGCCAGCCCACGATGAACGCCATGCCGCCGAAAGGCGCGAACGGCCCCGGCGATCGTCCCGTCAGCGCGAGGAACCAGAGCGCGCCGCAGAAGAGCGCGATGCCCGCGGCGAAGAGGATGCCGGCGGCCGCGAGCCACGGCGACGTTCCGCCCCGCGCCGCCAGGCCGACACCGACGAGCCCGAGCCCGTGCACGAGCTGGTAGAGCACCGCGGTCTGCAGCAGGCGCGCGGCTTCGGGATGCGCCGCGGCCCGTGCCGCGTGCGCGGAGTAGGCGCCGGCCGCGACGCCAAGCGCCATGAAGATCGCGCCGAGGAACAGGAACGCCTTCGCCATCGCTACGCCTCCTTGTGCGCGTGCGCGCCGCGGCCGAGCAGGAACGCGGCGAGCGAGGGCAGCAGGAAGAGCGCGCCCAGCATGTTGAGGAAGAACATGAAGGCGAGAAGGACGCCCATGTCGGCCTGGAACTTGAGCGCCGAGCCTGCCCACGTGCCCACGCCGATCGTCATCGTCACCGCCGTGAAGACCATCGCGGTCCCGCGCTCCTTCAGCGCCTCGTAGAACGCGCGCTCGAGGTCGAGCCCTTCGCGCAGGTGCGCCTCGATGCGGTCGTAGAGGTAGATGCCGTAGTCGACGCCAACGCCGACCCCGAGGGCGATCACGGGCAGCGTCGAGATCTTGAGCCCGATGCCGAGCGTGGGCATGAGCGCCTCGCACAGGACCGAGACGATCGCGAGCGGGATCAGGATGCACAGCGTCGCGCGCAGGCTGCGGAACGTGGCGAGGCACATGAGGAGGAGCGCGCCGAAGATCGCGAAATCCATCTCGAAGCGCGCCTGGTCGACCGCCTCGTTGGTCGCCGCCGCCACGCCCATGTTGCCCGTCGCGAGCTTGAGCTGCAGGTGCGGCGTGGGGTGCGCCGCCGCGTATTCCTTCACCGCCGCGACCAGCCGCGCGAGCGTCTGGCCCTGCTGGTCCGTCGTGTTGATGAGCACCTGCATCGCGCTGCAGTCCGAGTTGAGGAGTCCCGTCGACGTGTCGACCGGCGTCACGTCCTGCGCCATCACCTGCGGGTCGCGCGGCAGCTCGCGCCACTTGACGCTGCCCTCGTTGAAGCCGGCGTTCAGCACCTTGGCGATGCCGGCGAGCGAGATCACCGACTGGGTGCCCGGCACGTTCTGCATGTACCAGTCGAAGTGCTCGATCGCGCTCATGATGCCGTAGTTCGTGCACGCGCCCGGCACGCCCTCGGTCTGCGCGACCACGCCCAGCGTGTTCACGCCGATGCGGAACTTGCGGACGATCTCGGCGTTGTCGAGGTTGTAGCGCGAGTCCGGCCGGAGCTCCGGGACGCCGATGCCGTAGTCGCCCACCTTGAGGTGGCGCGCCTGCAGGAGCCCGATCGCGAGGACCACGAGGGCGAGCGCGATGATGGCGGTCGATCGTCCGGGGCGCACGCTGCCGGCGGCTGTGCGCCAGATCTTCTCCGCGCGGCTCTCCTGGCTCGCCTCCCGGGCGAGCGCGCGCGGCGAGATGCGCACGTACGAGAGCAGGATCGGCAGCAGCATCTTGTTGGTGACGATCATCCAGGCCACGCCGAGCGAGGCGGTGATGCCGAGCTCGCGCACGATGTCGATCGGGATCAGCATGATCACGGCGAAACCGAGCACGTTGGTGAGGAGCGCGAGCGTCCCGGGGATGAAGAGCCTGGCGAACGCGTTGCGCGCGGCCGTGAGGGAATCGGCGCCCGCGAGCACCTCGCGCTCCCACGTCTTCGTCATCTGCGCCGCATGCGACACGCCGATCGAGAAGATGAGGAACGGCACCAGGATCGAGAGGGGATCGATGCCGAAGTGCAGGAGCGGGAGCGTGCCCAGGAGCCAGAGCACGGGCATGAGCGCCACGCCGAGCGCGACCAGCGTGAGCTTCACGTCCTTCACGAACCACAGCATCAGGCCGAAGGTGATGACGAACGCGATGCCGAAGAAGAGGAGCACGCTCTTCGCGCCGTCGGCGATGTCGCCCACGGCCTTCGCGAATCCGATGATCGCCACCGTCTGTCCGCCGCCCTCGTACTTGCGCCGCAGGTCCTCGAGCTTGCGGGCGAAATCGAAGTAGTCGAGGCGCTTGCCGGTCTGCGGGTCGGTCTCGAGGAGCGTCGCGGTAACGAGCGCCCCGGAGAAGTCGGTCGCGACCGTCCGGCCGACCTCCGTGGACTTGTCGACGTTCGCGCGAACGGTCGCGAGGTCCTGGTCGGTACCCTGGAACGTGGCGGGCACCACGTTCCCGCCGGCGAAGCCCTCCTCGATCACCTCGATGAAGCGCGTGTTCGGCGTGAAGAGCGACTTCACCGAAGCCCGATCGACGCCGTTCAGCAGGAACAGGTCGTTGGTGAGCGCCTTGAGCTTCGCCATGTACTGCTTCGTGTAGATGTCGCCGTGCTCCTGCATGAGCGCGATGGCGATGCGGTTCGCGCTCCCGAACACGTTCTCGTACTCGCGATACACCTTCATGTACGGGTGCTGCAGCGGCACCATCTTGTTGAAGCCGGCATCGATCGTGAGGCGCGAGGCCGAGAACGCGAAGAACGCGGTGAGCACGGCGAAGATCGCGAGCCACGCGCGCCGGTGGCCGAAGATCGCGCCGGAGACCGCGCGGATGAAGCGCTCGAGCCTCATTTCGCCGCCGGTCCCCGCGCGGGCGCGAGCGGGAACGCCCGGGCGCCCGCATCGCCGAAGACCAGGACCTCGCCGCGCGGCCCGGCGAGCGCGGAGGAATACAGGCGCGCGCTCTCGGAGCTGCCGATCGGCACGAAGGTGCGGCCCTGGTCGCGGCTCGCGAGCACGGTGCCGCTGCTCCCCGCGAGAACGAGCTCGCCATCGGGCAGGCGCGTCCCGCCCATGAGCGTCGCCTGCGAGGCGTCCTCCACCGCGGCCCACGTCGCGCCGCCGTCCTCCGAGCGGAAGATCTTCCCGCGCAGGCCGAAGGCGATCACGGAACCGTCGGAGGCGACCACCGCGCCGAAGAGCGAGCCCTTGTACGGCGAGGCGACGCCCGTCCAATGCAGGCCCGCGTCGCTCGAGGAGAGGATGGTTCCCGCCTCCCCGACGATGAGGAGGTGCGATCCGGCGACGCCTGCGACGGAATCGCTCGAGGCGAGGCCCCCGACGGGGGCGCTCGAGGGCACGCGCACGATCGCGTTCAGGTGGCGGTCGTCGGGGATGATCTTGCGCTTCGTCCAGGTGCGACCGCCGTCGGCGGTCACGTAGTACGACGCGTAGGCGCCGAGCGCGATGCCGTGCCGCGCGTCGAGGAAGAGCACGTCGAGGAGCGGGCCCGCGGCCGAGGCGTGCGAGAACTGCTTGGTCCAGGTCTCGCCGCCGTCGTCGGTCGCGAGGATGGTCGCGTCGTGGCCCACGGCCCAGCCGTGGCGCGCGTCGACGAAATCGACGGCGGTGAGGAGCGGCGTGTCGGGCGCGGAGGCACGCCGCCAGCTGGCACCCTCGTCGTCGGAAAGCACGATCCAGCCCTGGTCGCCCACGGCCACGATGCGGTTGCCCGCGCGCGCCGCGTCGACGAGCAACAGGCGCCTGATGGTCGCGGGCGCGATCGGGCCCTTCGCGGGAAGCACCCGCGCCTCGGAAGGCGCGCGCGCGCCCGGCGCCGGCGCGCACGCGGCGAGCGAAGCGAGGATCGCGAAGAGAAGCGCGCGCCCGGCGGCGCCGGCCTTGCTCATCGAAGCCGCCGGGGCTTGCTCCGTATCAACGCGTGCCGATGCCGCGCAGGGCTTCCGGCGTGTAGTCGCCCGCGGTGCGCTTGAGCGGCTCGTAGACGCGCTTTTCCTCGTTGCGCAGGCTCATCGCGATGTAGCGGCCGGACTGCAGGTCGTTGTGCACTTCGATTCCGGCGTACCACATCGGGACGTTGTACCAGTTGTAGTTGTGCTGCTCGGCGTAGCGCCACAGCTGGCCGCGCGCGTCGTAGGCGTCGATCGCCACGATCGCCCAGCTGTCCTCGTCGATGTAGAAGGTGCGGCGCGAGTAGATGTGGCTCACGCCGGGCTTGAGCTTCGCGTCGACCACCCAGACGCGGTGCAGCTCGTAGCGCGCGAGGTCCTGGTTCAGGTGGCCCGGCTTGAGGACGTCGCGGTACTTGTATTTCGGGTTGTCCAGCTCGTAGGAGTTGTACGGGACGTACATTTCCTTCTTGCCGACCAGCGTCCAGTCGTAGCGGTCGGTCGCCCCGTTGTACATGCCGAAGTCGTCGTTGGTGCGCAGGCCGTCGGAGGCGGTGCCCGGGTTGTCGTACGCGACCTGCGGCGCGAGGCGCACGCGGCGCTGGCCGGGGTTGTACGTCCACGCGGTGCGCGGCTCTTTCACCTGGTTCACCGTCTCGTGCACGAGCAGGATGTAGCCCGCGAGGCGCGCCGGCGCCGTGGTTTCCTGCAGGTAGTTGAGGATCAGGTTGGGCTCGCGCTTGTCGGGCGGGATCGCGCAGTTGCCGTACTGGAAGTCGTATTCGTACTTGAACCTCACCAGCGCGTAGTCGCCGCCGGCGGTGACGGCCGCCTGGTCCCAATCGAGCCCGTAGGTGCCGCCGCGGTAGCGCAGGAGCGTGTTCCAGATCGCCTCGTTGCCGTTCTTCGGGATCGGGAACGGAATCCCGCCGGTGCAGCCCTCGACGCCGTTGCCGCCGGGAGCGAGCTTCGCCTTCGCCGCGCACTGCTTCGTCTCCTCGTAGTGGCACGCGGGAAACGCGGCGGAGCGGTGCGTCGGGTACACGATCATCTTGTAGTCGGGGTACTTGCGCATCATCGCCATCGCACCCACCGGAAGATGGTCCTTGTACTGCTCCATGTTCTTCGCATCGATGGTGAAGAGCGGCTTGTCGCCCGCGTACGGATCGGGATACCAGCCGCCTTCCTTGTAGCCGGCGATGGGCTTGGTGATGCCGCCGTCCCACGCGGGGATGGTGCCCGCGGAATTTCCGGCCTTCTCCGCGCCCATCGGCGTGAGCGTGGTGCCGAGCTTCGCGAGCTCGGAGGCGGGAAGCTCCGCCGCGGCGGGAAGCGCGAGGACGGCGCCGACCGCGAGCGCGGCCCAGGTTTTCGTCGAGTTCATTTCCTTCCTCCTGTATCTGGTTTTTGGTCGACGCGCGTCAGAACGAATAGCTCACGGATACCGAGTAGAAGTCGCGGTCCTTGAGCGGGTTGGCGCTCGAGCACCAGCTCGCCGGCTGGCCGGGCGTGACCGAGCTGCCGGGCGGCGGCTGGTCGGTGCCGCAGTACGTGCGGCCGCCGAAGTAGCTCGTGTATTGCGCGTCCACCACCCACTTCTGCTGGTATTCCCAGGAAGCGCCGATGGAGAGGGACTTCGTGTCCTCGTTGAACGTCGGGCCCGTGCCGTTCACGTCGTGCGCGAAGGCGATGCGCGGCGCGACGTTGCCGTTGAAGAGCAGGTTGCTGTACTCGAGCCGGCCGAGCAGGCGGTATCCCCACGAGAAATTGGTGAGGAAGCCGCCGGGCTGCACCGAGTAGGCCTGCGAGACGATCGAGCCGAAGGAGGTCGCGGGCAGGTAGACCGCCGGCGCCGCGAACTTCTGGTCGCTCGGCAGGTTGTGCAGGTAGGTCGCGCCCACCTCGCCGACGACCACCAGGTTGTCGGCCTTCATCACGTTCGGCCACGACTTGGTGCCCGTGAGCTGCAGCTGGCTCATCTTCACGCGCTGGTAGCCCTGGATATACGAGCCGTCCGGCACGAGCGCCGCGGCGGTCGCCCCGGCAGGCGCGCCCGGGATCTGCGTAGAGCCGGTGATGAGGTTGGGCAGGCCCAGCGTCGCGAGGATCACCTCGGGTGCCGAGAGCTGCATGGGCTGGTTGGGCCGGTACGAATACTCGCCCTGCAGCGCGACGCCGTAGGGCCCGGACGTGTTGAAGCTAACGCCCAAGAGCCGGATGTTCTCCGGATACTCGGCGAAGTAGCGCGCGGTTCCCGTCGCGCACAGCGCGCGCAGCGCCGCCACGCCGCAGATCGGCTGGACCAGCGGGCCGCCGGTGAGCGCCGAGGTGGTCGTGCCCTTCATGCCGCTCACGAAGGGGATGCGGCTGTGGTAGTTCATGAAGTAGAAGCCGAACTCGGTATCGTTCAGGTTCGTGGCGAAGTAGCGCATCGCCACGCCGTACTGGCCCCAGTCGCTCGGGTTCCTGTCGGCCTGCCGCGGCACCCAGATCGAGGCGGCCGGATCGAAGGGGCCGTAGAGCGCCTGCGCCGTGTCGCTGATCACCGGAATGCCCGGAGGCACGGGGTTGGTGAGCGGCGTGGTGTCGTCGTGGCGCCGGCCGAAGGACACGATCACGCGATCCGAGTCGTCGCTCACCGTGTCGTTGTTGGAGAAGAACGAGCCCTTCGGATCGATGCGGATCTTGTCGAAGTTGGTGAGGTAGAAGCCCTCGATGCTCGCCGCCCGGGTGAGCTCCATGCTGCCCCAGATGCCCGCGGTGGGAATGAACGCTTCCTTGAGCTCCGCGCCCGGGGAGCGCAGCAAGGAGAGGTCCACCGGGTTGATCACGTTGATGCCGTTGGGGATGAAGGTGCTCTCGCCCCAGCTGATCACCTGGCGGCCGATGCGCAGGTTGGTGCGGTGCCCGGCTGGCTCGAAGGTCCCGCTCACGAACCCGTCGAGGCCGATCACGTTCTGGCCCAGGCGATCGCGGCCGGTGGGGCCGAGCTTGTTGCTGTCGTGCAGGTCGAAATCGTAGTACGCCGTGCCGCGCCCGAAGAAGCTGAAGTTCCTGTACTTGATCTCGAGGTCGCTCGTCGCCTTCACCAGGTTCGCGAAGGGCCGATTCTTCTTGAAGTTGAGGTCGCCGTTGTCCTCGTTGGTCGAGCGCGAGGTGCCGCCGTTCGCGATGCCGATGAGCGACGCGTCGGGCGATTCGGTGCGCACCGACACGCCGTAGCTCACCGTCGTATCGAGGTTCATGTCGATCCCGTTGTCCCACGAAAACTGCAGCGCGTGGGCGGGCGCCGTTCCCAGCAATGCGAGCGCCAGGGCGAGCGGCTTTGCGGCGAGGCGGAAAGCGGGTCTCATGGGGCGGTTCTCCTCTCTCTGTTTGTTGTTTCTTCACGGCCGCGCTTGCCGTGCGCGTGCCGTCTACCTGGCGGCGGCTATTGTCGCAATTAATGCATCATCTCGAATAGGCCCGCGGCACCCATCCCGGTGCCGATGCACATCGTCACCATTCCGTACTTTCCGTTCGTGCGGCGCATGCCGTGCACCAGCGTCGCGGTGCGCACGGCACCGGTCGCGCCGAGCGGATGGCCGAGGGCGATCGCGCCGCCCTGCGGGTTCACCTTCGCCGGATCGAGTCCGAGGTGGCGGATCACGGCGAGCGACTGCGCGGCGAAGGCCTCGTTCAGCTCGATCCAGTCGAGGTCGCCCTGCTTCACGCCGGTCGCTCCGAGCACCTTCGGGATCGCCTCGATCGGGCCGATGCCCATGATCTGCGGCGGCACGCCCGCCACGGCGAAGCCGGCGAAGCGCGCGAGCGGCGCGAGGCCGTGGCGCTTCATCGCCTTCTCGCTCATGAGCACGATCGCGCCGGCGCCGTCGGACATCTGCGAGCTGTTGCCGGCCGTCACCGTGCCCTTCGCCGCGAACACGGTCTTCAGCTTCGCGAGGGATTCGACCGTGGAATCGGGTCGCGGCCCCTCGTCGTCGCCGGCGACGCGGCTGCGGTGCACCACCTCTCCGCTGGAAAGGTCCGGCGCGGAGCTGTCGATCCCGTAAGGAAGGATCTCGTCGCGGAAGGCACCGGCCGCGATCGCCCGGGCCGCCTTCCGGTGGCTCTCCACGGCGAACGCGTCCTGGTCCTCGCGCGAGACCTTCCATTGCCGTGCGACGTTCTCCGCGGTGATGCCCATCCCGTAGGCGATGGCGACGTGCTCGTTGCCGCGGAAGACGGCGTCGTTGAGCGCGACCTTGTTGCCCATCATGGGGACCATCGACATGGATTCCGTGCCCGCCGCGACCACCACCTCGTCGTCGCCGGTGCGGATGCGGTCGGCGGCGAGCGCCACCGCCTGCAGGCCCGAGGAGCAGAAGCGGTTGATCGTCATCGCCGGCACGCTGTCGGGAAATCCCGCGAGGAGCACGCCGATGCGCGCCACGTTCATCCCCTGCTCCGCCTCGGGCATCGCGCAGCCCACGATCACGTCGGCGATCTCGCGCGGGTCGAGCCCCGGCACCTTCGCGAGCGCCCCCTTCAGCACGTGCGCGAGGAGGTCGTCGGGCCGGACGTTGCGGAACATGCCGCGCGGCGCCTTGCCGACGGGGGTGCGCACCGCGGCGACGATGTAGGCATCCTGCACTTGCCTGCTCATGTCGACCTCCTCAGTTGCGAAGCGGCTTGCCGTTCGCGAGCATGTAGCGGATGCGATCCTGGGTCTTGGGCATCCTCGCGAGCTCGACGAAGTGGCGGCGCTCGAGGTCGAGCAGCCACTTCTCGTCGACGAGGCTTCCGGGATCCACCTCGCCGCCGCACAGCACCTCGGCGATGCGCGAGGCGATCTCGTAATCGTGATCGGACACGAAGCCGCCTTCCTTCATGTTGACGAGCATCATCTTGAGCGTCGCGATCCCGGTGTCCCCCGCGACCGGAATCCGCGCGGGAGGAAGCGCGGGACGCGCGCCCGCCTCCGCCATCGCCCTCGCCTCGCGCTTCGCGACGTAGAGCAGCTCCGCCGGGTGGAAGACCACGACGTCGGAAGCCTTGAGGTAGCCCATCTCGCGCGCGTGCTCGGCGCTCTTCGAGACCTCGCCCATGGCCACCTGCCGGAACGCGCGCTGCAGCTCGGGGAACGCGTCGCCGCCCTTCGACCATGCGGCGCTCCTCGCGGCGAGCTCCTTCAGGCCGCCGCCGGCGGGAAGGAGACCCACGCCCGCCTCGACCAGGCCGATGTAGCTCTCGAGCGCCGCGACCACGCGCTGCGCGTGCATCACGAATTCGCAGCCGCCGCCGAGCGCCATCCCCTCGACCGCCGCGACGGTGGGAACGAGGCTGTACTTGAGGCGCTGCGAGGTCTGCTGGAAGAGCGCGATCATCGCCTCGACCTCGCCGTAGCGCCCGGCCTCGATCGCCTCGAGCGCGGCCTTGAGGTTCGCCCCTACCGCGAACGGCGGCTCGTGCCAGATCACCAGCGCGTCGAAGCGCCGCTCGGCCTCGTCGAGCGCGCGGTTCAAGCCCGCGAGCACCTCCGCGCCCACCGCGTGCATCTTGCTCTTGAGGGAAACGATCGCGATGCCGTCTCCCTGGTGCCACATGCGCACGCCATCGTCCTCGAATACCGTGGCGCCCCGGTCGGCGGGCTTCTCGCCCAGCACGAGCTCGGGGAAGAGCTGGCGCCGGTAGACCGCGAGCGTCGAGCGCGTATGCATCGTGCCGTCCTCGGCCGAGAACGACCCCTGCGGCCCGTGCACGCCCTGGCGGCCGTCGGTCACCCACGCGGGAAGGGGCGCCTTCGCCATGGTCTTCCCCGCGGCGATGTCCTCCTCGATCCACTTCGCGACCTCGCGCCAGCCCGCCGCCTGCCACAGCTCGAAGGGCCCGCGCTGCCAGCCGAATCCCCAGCGGATCGCGAGGTCGACGTCGCGCGCGCAATGAGCGATCTCGGCGAGGTGCACCGCGCAATAGTGGAAGAGATCGCGGAAGATCGCCCACAGGAACTGCGCCTGGGGATGCGGGCAGGCGCGAAGCTTCGCGAGCTGCTGCGCGGGGTTCCTCTCCTTGAGGATCGCCTGCACTTCCGCGGCCGCGGCGCCGCCCGAGGGCCGGTAGTCTCCCTTCGCGAGGTCGAGGACCTGGATCTCCTTCCCCTTCTTCACGTAGATGCCCGCGCGCGTCTTCTGGCCGAGCGCGCCCTTCGCGATGAGCGCCGCGAGCCACTCGGGCGACTCGTAGTAGCGCCGCCATGGATCGCCGGGGAGCGTATCCGCCATCGTCTTCACGACGTGCGCCATCGTATCGAGCCCGACCACGTCCGCCGTGCGGTACGTGGCGCTCTTCGCGCGCCCGATCGCCGGGCCGGTCAACGCGTCCACCTCGTCGAATCCGAGCTTGAACTGGAGCGTGTGGTGCATGGTCGCGAGCATCGAGAAGACGCCGACGCGGTTCGCGACGAAATTCGGCGTGTCCTTGGCGCGCACCACGCCCTTGCCGAGCGTCGTGGTGAGGAACGCTTCCAGGCGGTCGAGCACCGCGGCATCGGTCTGCGCCGTCGGGACCAGCTCCACGAGGCGCATGTAGCGCGGCGGATTGAAGAAGTGCACGCCGCAGAAGCGCCGGCGGAGCTGCCCAGGGAGCGTCTTCGAAAGCTCGGTGATCGACAGGCCCGAGGTGTTGCTCGCGAAGATCGCGTCGGGCGCGATGTGCGGCGCGACCTTCTCGAAGAGCGCCTTCTTCCAGTCCATGCGCTCGCTGATCGCCTCGATCACCAGCTCGCACTCTCCGAGGAGGGCGAGGTGCTCGTCGTAGTTCGCGGGAACGATCTGCTGCGCGACGCCTCTGGTGGCGAGCGGGCTGGGCTCGAGCTTCGCGAGTCCCTCGATCGCCTTCCTCGCGTTCGCGCTCCGGTCCTTGCCTTCCGCGGCGAGCTCGAAGAGGTAGGGCCTCACGTTGGCGTTGGCGAGATGCGCGGCGATCTGCGCGCCCATCACGCCCGCGCCCAGCACCGCGGCGCGGCGCACCGGCACGCGTGCCTCGTCGGACTGCGCGCCGCCTTCCTGCGGCCGGGGTTCGCGTTCGCCCGCGGCATGCGCGGGCTCGAGTACGGTCTCGCTCATGTCACGCCTCCACGAGGCCGTCCCCGGGCGGGACCGGGCGCGGCCGGCGCTGCTCGTCCACGGCGACATAGGTGAGTTGCGCTTCCGTGACCTTCACCACCTCCTTCTTCGCCTCGCGGCGGCGCTCGGCGAAGACCTCCACGTCCACGGTGATCGACGTGCGTCCCACCTTGAGCACGCGCGCGTAGAAGCTCACCACGTCGCCCACGAAGACGGGCTCGCGGAAGACGAAGGAATTGACGGCGACGGTGACGATCCGGCCGAGGGCTCGCTCCCAGGCGGCGACGCTGCCCGCGACGTCCACCTGCGACATCACCCATCCGCCGAAGATGGTGCCGTGCGCGTTGGTATCCGCGGGCATCGGGACGATGCGAAGGACGGGCTGCTCTCGCTCGGGAAGGCTGGTCATCGGGACGGGAAGATCCGGACGATTCAAACGGGCGTTTGAATGGTACTCCGGATCGGGAAAGGGCGCTCGGCGGGCCGCGATGGCGGCCCGGCGATTCAAGCGCGTTCAGGGGCGATGCGATTGCTTGCGAGACCGCCGCTCCCCGCGCGCGGCGGCCCTTCCCGTCTTGCGAAAGCCGAGGCTAAGGCATGTACATGCAGTTGTAGCTGCAGGCGTCGCCGGCCGACGCGGCAGGCACGCCCCAATGCTCGGGCTGGAGCGCCACGGCAACGAGGACCGCGATTGCGAGGACGAGCGCGGCGATGGCCGGAATGGACTCGCTCGCCGAGACGGAAGGTGCGGGCACGACGGACATGGAGATCTCCTTATGATTGGGAAACATTCCCACCGCGAACGCTATCGAAGCACGGGTGCGCGCGATGTGATGCACGGCGCATTTCCGCTCGCGATCGGGCCGCGCGGCGTTGCACATGCAACACCCGCGCGGAACGATTGCACGCTCCGAAACACCGAGCCTTCGGCCAGCCTTCGGCAACCCTCGAAAAGTGAACGGCCGCACAACTTCGGATGCCCCCGCGGATCGCGAACGTTACCGCCTCGTTTCCGACCTTTCCGATGTAACAGTCGGACGATTGTCTCGCCGGAAGCGCGCGTGCTATCAATTCGCACGCCTCGGGGATCCGCGATCGCTTCGGCCCTGCGCAGGCTTCCACATGAAGGGAGAAGGCACATGCGACAAATCACTCGGCGCTCCATCGCGCCGCTCGTCGGCCTCGTTCTCGGTTTCGCCGCCATCGCGGCCCAGGCTCAGGTCACGCCCGACTCGATCCCCGGCGTCAAAGTGGTCACCGCCGAGGAAGTCGAGAAGCTCATGAGCTCCGGCGTTCCCGTGGTCGACGCACGCGTCGCGAACGAGTACGCGGAGGAGCACATCAAGGGCGCGAAGAACGTGCCCTACAAGGAGAAGAGCGGGAAGTCCGTAAACTTCGACTCGAGCAAGGACTCGTTCGACCTCTCGAAGCTGCCGCACGACAAGAGCGCACCGCTGGTGTTCTACTGCAACGCCGGCGAATGCTGGAAGAGCTACAAGGCGACCGTCGTCTCGCAGCGTGCCGGCTACACGCACCTCATCTGGTTCCGCGGCGGCATGCCGGAGTGGAAATCGAAGCACCTGCCGACCGAGTGATGCGCGTCGGCTAGTCGAAAGGCACAGGAGGACCCCATGGTCGACCGGATATGCATCAGACTGCAGTGCTGGCTGCTGGTCGCGGTGGCGACGTTCGCCGTCGTCGTCGCGACCGGCGCGGCGGGGTACGCCGCATGGCGCGGGATCGGCGCGCTGGAATTCGAGCACCGCGACTCGCTCGGTCCCCTGGTTGCGCTCAACACGATCGGCAGCACGTTGCACGAGACCAGCTTCCGGCTCGCCGGCGTCCTCATCGACGAGATTCCCATCGAGGGCTCGAAGAACCAGGCCAAGGACGCCGTCGCCGAGGTCGGAACGTTGTGGCGACAGTACTCGGCCCGCGCCAAGGAATCGGGCACCGCGAGCCCCGCGGAGCTGGAGCTCGTCAAGAAGGGCGATTCGGGCATCGAGGTCGTGGATTCGTTCTACGCGAAGCTGCTCGCGACCTACGAGAAAAGGGACAAGAAGGAGCTGGAATCCGTCTTCTCCGATGATTGGCCAAATGTGCAGATGGCGTTCATCAAGGTGCTCGACAAGCTGATCGCGATCAAGAAGGCGGAGAGCCTCACCACCTACGAGAACAGCAGCTCGCGCCTGCGCCACACGGTCACGTTCGCCGTGGCGATGGGCGTCGCCTCGATCCTCCTGTTCGTGCTGCTCGGCTCCATCATCCGCGGAGCCATCGTCCGCTCGCTGATCGAGGCGTCCGCGGCCGCGAACCGCATCGCCGAGGGCGACCTGCGCGTCCACATCAAGTCCAGGCGCACGGACGATATCGGCAACCTCTTCCACGCGCTCAACCGCATGGCATCCAACCTGCGCGACACGGTCTCGCGCGTGCGCGAGTCGACGGAGACGATCGCGAACGCCACATCGGAGATCGCGTCGGGCAACCAGCATCTTTCCTCGCGCACCGAGAACCAGGCGGGGAGCCTCGAGGAAACGAGCGCGAGCATGGAACAGCTCGCGGCCACCGTGCGCCAGAACGCCGACAACGCGCGCCAGGCGAACCAGCTCGCGATCACGTCCTCGGACATCGCGATGAAGGGAGGCGCGGTGGTCGACCGGGTGGTGTCGACGATGGGCGAGATCAACGCGAGCTCGCGCAAGATCGTGGAGATCATCTCCGTGATCGACGGCATCGCGTTCCAGACCAACATCCTGGCCCTCAACGCGGCCGTGGAGGCGGCGCGCGCCGGCGAGCAGGGACGCGGCTTCGCGGTAGTCGCTTCCGAGGTTCGCAACCTCGCCCAGCGCGCCGCCGGCGCGGCGAAGGAAATCAAGGCGCTGATCGAAGGCAGCGTGGCGAAGATCTCGCAGGGCGGCGACCTCGCGGATCGCGCCGGCAAGACCATGGGCGAGATCCTGGACAGCGTGAAGCGGGTGACCAGCATCATGGCCGACATCACGGCGGCGAGCCAGGAGCAGAACGCCGGGATCATGCAGGTGAACCAGGCAGTGGGCCAAATGCACGAGACCACGCAGCAGAACGCCTCGCTCGTCGAGGAGGCCGCGGCCGCGGCGGCGAGCCTGCACACGCAGGCCGAGACGCTGTTCGAGGCGATGCGCGTGTTCAAGCTGGACGAGAGGGCGGAGCCGGTCGTGGAGGCGCGGACGCCGGGACATGCCGCGCTCGCGTCGAGCGCGGCGGTGCTCGCGCTCGAGCGCGTTCCCGCTTGATCGGGAGGCGCCCGCCTCAGTCGCAGGTCGGGACCGCGGGCGCCGCCGCGAAGCGCACGATGGGCGCACTCATCGATTCGCCGTCGACGGTGTACGAGACCGTGCCGGTCACGCCGTCGGTGAAGCGCAGAGCGAGCGTGCCGACGGCCTTCGCCGTCGCCGGCTGCCATTGCTTCTGGAGCCCGGGGCCGCGCGTGCGGTACAGCGTTCCCGAATAGCTGCCGTCCGCATTCGCGCGCACGTCGGAGGCGACGAGCCACAGCGGACGGCCCGAGGCGTCGTAGACGAAGAGCACGGCGAAGAGCACGCCGCCCTGGTCCGCGATGGATACGCCCCATCCCGACTGCGAGGGATTCCACCACAGTCCCTGGTAATTGCCGTCTTGCGCGCGGCTATCCGTGGTGAGCCGGCACGAGGGCGGGCCGCCGGGACCGAATGCCATGGGCGCGATCGTCTTCGTCACCGTGACTCCGTCGGCGACGTAGGTGAGCACCGCCTGGCCGGCCGCCGTGAAGGACACGCTCAGGGTTCCGACCGAAGACACGCCGATCGGTGTCCACGCGGTCGCGTCGTAGGGCGCCCCCGTGGTGCTGTAGAGCTCGCCCGAGTACGTGTCCGCCGATTGCTCGTGAAGCGCCGAAGCGCTGAGCCATGCGGGCGCGCCATCCGGGCCATAGGCGAAGAGCGTGGCGACGATCACGCCCTGCTCCTGGTCGAGCGAGACGCCCCAGCCCGGCTCCGTTGGATCGGACCAGAGGCCGGTGTGGTTCGCCTGCGTGCTCTCGGCGCTGAGGTAGGGCGCCACCTCGGGCCACACGCGATCGAAGCGCGAGTAGACGTCGAACGCGTTCGCCGGCGCGCCGCTGCATGCGCTCTCCCCGCCGTAGAGCGTGCCGCGCAGCAGGTAGTCGGGCTGCGCTCCCGAGGCGGCGGTGAAGAGCCCGGAGCCGCTGCTGCCCCGCTCGGTGACGCCCATCGACCAGGTGACGCGCACGTAATCGTCGGCCGGGTTGTAGGTGGTGATGCCCTCGCTCACCTTTTTCATGCCGCCGCCCGGATGGTGGATGCCGACGCTCGTCGCGCCGTAATCGATCGGGCTCGAATCCCAGCCCGCGTACACCGCGCCTTCCGGCGGCATGTCGTTCAGGCGAAGGAGCGTCGCATCGCGCGAGGTATCCGTCACGAGGAGCTGTGCCCCGCCCGAAAGCTGCACGCCCGGCACGCTCGCGTCCGAGCCGCAGGAGGCTTCCTGGTAGAACCACAGCGTCGCGACGCTCGCCGCGGCCTGCGCGTCGTGCACGCAGTGCGCCGCCGTGTAGAAGTAAGGGGTGAAGGATCCGTCTCCCGGATTGAGCAGCGTGCCCGTGCACGCGTACACGTAGCCGCCGCTCACGTAGGTGATGCGCGCGACCGAGGAGCCCGCGCGCTCGAGGGCCGTATCGCCGGAGGCCGCGCAGGCGAAATCGACCTCGCAGCTTCCGGCCGCGTCCTGCGTGGCGTCCTTCTCGAAGCCGCGCTCGGCGGGATTCGCGATGTGGTCGGCGACCCGGCTGAGGGAAACCGAGAGCGTCGCGGCGCTCGCGCCCGGCGCGAAGAGCTCGACGATCGCCGAGTCGCCGTCGATCACCGGGCTCCACGTGGTGCCCGAGGCGGGCAGCGCGAATTCGCGGGCGCCGGAGGGATCGGCCGCGGACGCGTAGCGCACTTTCGAGCCCGCTGCAGCACGATCGATCGCGAGCTCGATGCGCAGGGCGCGCGCGCCATCCACCGCGACGGTCCACTGCGCGGCCATTCCCCCCGGCACCGGGCGCCACTGCAGCGCGGCGCTTCGGCGCACGCCCGCCGGCGCCTCGCGGACGACGCCGAGCTTGAGCGCTCGCGCGCCGCCGCGGGCGTTCTCGCGCGCGATCGCCTCCACGGTCGCGGCGTCGAGCGCGGGCATCCGGATCGCCGCGGAGGATGCGCCGGATAGCCGCAGTCCCACGACCGCGGCCGACTTCGGATGGGCCCCGTGCGGCGCCTGGGCCGAGAAGACGCGCTCGGCCCGGGCAGCGGGCGCCGCCAGGGCCAATGCGAAAAGGACGAGCAGGAAACGCCGCACGGCACCGCGCCTCGTAAAGGACGATGGAACGCATCGTTGGCGCCGCGCACTGACGCCGGGGTGACGCTCATGGACAGCCGGCAGCAAAAACGTGGTCGGCTGGGCTCGCCTCTTCGGGCGGTTCGCGTTCCCGTGTGCGGGACTCGGAAAGTGCCGTGCCCATGATGCCGAGGGCCCCCCCGGGAGACCCCTACCCGGGGATGTGGGATTTGGTCCGGGAAAAGGAAAAAAGCGGGGAAAACCCCGCCTTTTCCGCTGAGAGGAACGCCGTCAGCCCTTCAGGCACTCGCTCATGAACTTCTTGCGGGGGGCGCCCTTCAGGCCCTGCTTGCCGGCCTCGGCGTTGCAGCTCTTCATCTTGTCCTGCTGGCTGGGCTTGCCCTTGGCCATCGCGGCCTTCAACGCGGCGGGCGAGTCCTTGCTCTTCAGGCACTCGCTCATGAACTTCTTATGCTCCTCGCCCTTCATGCCTTTCGATTCGTGCGAGCACTCGGACATCCGCTGCTGCTGCGGCGTGAGCGGCTTCCTGGGAGCCTCGGCGGCGCCCGCGGCGAGGGCGGACGCCGCAATGAGGACGGCGAGCATGTGGATCGGCGATTTCATCAGGTTCTCCTTGTGTGGATGGGTGCCTCTTGGGGCGCGCGCATCCTATCAGATCGACTGCCATCCGGGATCGGCCGCGAAGCGCGCCCCATGCTTGCGCTCGAGGTCGCCGAGCACTCGCAGCCACTCGTCCTTGCCCCGCTCGCGGATCGAGGCGATCGGACCGCCGCGATGGGGCGCGAAGCCGGTGCCGAAGATGACGCCGGCGTCGCACAGGTCCGCGTCGGCCACGATGCCCTCGCGCACGCACGCGACCGCCTCGTTCAACGCCGGAGCCACCATGCGATCGGCGAGCGCCTTCAGGTCCGCGCCGGAATCCGCGCGCCCCTTGCGCGGCTTGCCCTTGACCCAGTTGTAGAAGCCCTGCCCGGCCTTCTTGCCGAAGCGCCTGGCGTCGACGTTCGCCTGGAGCTTCTTCGGCACCGTCGCGCCGGGCTTCGCGAGCTCCTGTCCTACGGCCCAGCAGATGTCGAGGCCCACCAGGTCGGCGAGCTCGATCGGTCCCATCGGCATGCCGAAATCCTTCGCGGCCGCGTCCAGCGTCTCCGGCGCGATTCCCTCGTCGAGCATCAGCATCGCCTCGTTGAGGTACGGCGAGAGCACGCGGTTCACGAGGAAGCCCGGCGCGGACTTGCACGGCAGCGGCAGCTTGTCGATCTGCTTCGCGAACGCCTGCCCGATCGCCATGGCCGCTTCCGACGTCTGCGGACCGCGCACGACCTCGACGAGCATCATCTGCGCGACGGGGTTGAAGAAATGCACTCCCACGAGGCGATCCGGGTGCGCGAGCGACGAGGAGAGCAGCTGCAACGGGATGCTCGACGTGTTGGTCGCGACGATCGCCGATTCCTTCATGCGCGGCTCGATTTGCGCGAAGAGCTTGCGCTTCACCTCCGCGTTCTCGACGATCGCCTCGATCACCAGGTCGGCCTTCGCGACGCCGTCGCCCGCGACGTCCGGGATCAGCCGGTCCATCGCGGCCTGCACGAGGTGCGGCTGGCGCAGGCGCTTGCGGTAAAAGTCCGCGGCGCGCTTCACGGCGGGGGCGATGCGCTCGGGCGCGAGGTCCTGCAGCGTGACCGTCACGCCCTTGAAAGCCGCCCATGCCGCGATGTCGCCGCCCATGGCACCCGCGCCGATCACGTGGAGATGCTTCACGGCGGGACCCGCTCCCCGGCCCTCCCCCAAGGGGGAAGGAGCGCCCTTCCCGAACGCCTTCAACCGTTCCTGCAGCTTGAAGATGCGGATCAGGTTGCGCGTCGTCGGATGCGCGAAGAGGCTCGCGGTGGAGGCCGGATGGTCGTTCGGGATGTTGCGCGGATCGCCGCCGAAATCCTTCCACGTGTCGATGATCGCGTAGGGCGCGGGATACTGGTCGCGTCGCACGCGCTCGGCCACCTTCTTCGCCGACAGGCGCGCGAGCAGCGAGCGTACGAACGGCCAGTCGCCCGCCGCGGCGGCGAGCGAGGGATGGTGGGGCGCCGGCGCATCCAGGAGGAACCGGCGCGCGGCGTTGGCGAAGTGGCGCCGCGGCGTGACCGCGTCCACGAGCCCGAGCTTCTTCGCGCGCCGCCCGTCCACGCCACGGCCGGTGAGCATGAGGTCGAGCGCCGCGGCCGCACCGATGAGCGCCGGCATGCGGCGCGCCCCGCCCCAGCCCGGCGTGATGCCGATCATCACCTCGGGCAGCGCCAGGCGCGTCTTGGGCCCGTCGTCGGCGACCCGATAGCGGCACGCGAGCGCGAGCTCGAGCCCGCCGCCCATGCAGAAGCCGTGGATGAGCGCCACGGTCGGGAAGGGCAGCGCGGCCACCTTGTCGTACACCTCGTTGCCCAGGCGCATGAAGGCCACGGCTTCCTCCGCGCTGGCGATCGACGTGAACTCGTCGATGTCGGCGCCCGCAGCGAAGCCGTTGTCCTTCGCCGAGAGGATCGCGAGGCCCTTCGGCGGCATCGCGGCGAGGTGGTCGGCGAGACGGCCGAGCTCGCGCAGCACCTCGCTCGAGAACGTGTTGGTGCCTTCGCCCGCGCGGTCGAACGCGAGCCATGCGAGGTTGTCGCCGTCGACGGTGAGTTTCCAGTGCTCGAGGTCCATCGGCTCAGCCCTTCCTTCTGCGGATGTAGAGGACCTTCTCGACGTCGGCGACCGTCACGCCGTCGGCGTCGACGATGTCCACGCGGAACGCAGGCTCGAACTTCTCCCCGGCCGCGGTGGCTGCCTTCGCCTCCGCGATGCGCTCCTCGGGGAGCACGAAGCGCGCCGTCACCGTGCCGCGCGCGGGCTTCAGGAAGCGCACCGTGCCCTGCTTGTCCCACACGACGTACCCGGGCCCGAGGTTCTTCATCATCAGGATCATGAAGAAGGGATCGGTCATCGCGAAGAGCGAGCCGCCGAAGTGCGTGCCGACGTAGTTGCGGTTGAAGAGCCGCATGCGCAGCTCCACGGTGGCGGAGCGGAAATCCGGTGAGAGCTCGCGCACGCGGATGCCCGCGGCGCGGAACGGCGGCCACCAGTTGAAGAGGCGCCGCATGCCCACGGCGCCGAAATCGAAGCGCGAAAGGAATCCCTGGCTCATGCCCCGGTGGTTCCCGCCGGAGCCTGCGCTCGATCGCCGCCGCGACGCACGCGAGTGGCGAGGGTCACGCGCGCTCGACCAGCATCGCCCCGCCCTGCCCTCCGCCGATGCATAGCGAGGCCACGCCGCGCTTTCCGCCGGTGCGCTCGAGCACCTTCAGCACGTGGAGCAGCACGCGCGCGCCGGAGGCGCCGATCGGATGGCCGAGCGCGATCGCGCCGCCGTCCACGTTGAGCTTCGCGCCATCGGGCCGCCCGAACGCGTGGTCGAGCCCGAAGTGCTCGCGGCAGTAGTCGTCGCTCTCCCACGCGCCGAGGCAGCCGAGCACCTGCGCCGCGAAGGCCTCGTTCACTTCCACCGCGTCGATGTCGTCCCACGTGTAGCCGTGGCGCATCAGGAGCGGCGTGATGGCGTGCACGGGGCCGAGTCCCATCTGCGCGGGATCGAGGGCGCCCCAGTTCGTGTCGACGATGCGCCCGAGCGGCTTCAATCCGTGCTTCTCCACGGCCTCCTCCGAGGCGAGCACCAGCATCGCCGCGCCGTCGGTCACCTGCGAGCTGTTGCCCGCGGTGACGTTGCCGTAGGTCCGGTCGAACACGGGCTTCAGCTTCGCGAGCTTCTCGACGCTCGAGTCGCGGCGCAGGCCATCGTCGGCCGCGTACACGGTGCCGTCCGGCCCGTACATCGGAACGACCTCGTCCAGGTGTCCGTTGTCCTGCGCGAAGGCGAGCCGGCGATGCGATTCGACGGCGTACTCGTCCATCATCCGGCGCGTGATGCCGAATCGCTTCGCGACGATCTCCGCGGTGGACCCCATGGAGATCTTCACGACCGGGTCGGTGAGCCCGCGCAGGATCGCGATCACCGGCGCGAGATACGCGGGACGGAAGCGGGCGGCGAGCGCCGCCTTCCGCCCGATGCCCTTCGCGGCATACCACTGCGCGAGCCACGCCACCATCGCCGGTCCGAAGAGGAGCGGCGCGTGGCTCATCGCATCGGTGCCGCCCGCGAGCACCAGCTCCGAGCGGCCCGCGAGGATGTTCACGGCGGCGGAATCGAGCGCCTGCAGTCCCGAGGCGCAGTTGCGCATCACGGTCCATGCCGGCACCTTGTCGCCGCATCCGAGGCGCAGCGACACCACGCGCGCGATGTTCGCCTCGTCCGCCGAGGGCAGCGCCGCGCCGACGATCACCTCGTCGAACGCGTCCGGCTCGAACGGCTGGCGAAGCAGCAGCGGCCGCCCCGCGTTCACCGCGAGGTCCGAGCCCGTGAAGGGCCCCGGACCGGTGCGCGCCTTGAGGAACGGCGTGCGCGCGCCGTCGACTACAAAGACTCGACGGCTGCCTTCCTGCGCGCCTCCTGCCATGGAGCTTCTCCCTGTTTCGCCCCGCGCGAGAGGTCATGCTCGAAGTCGTCCACGCGGATGACCTCGCGGCGGAGCCGGTCGGTGTAGTCGAGGTGCTCGAGCTCGGACTGCGTGATGATGCCCTGCGCGAGCGCGGCGGCGCGGCGCTCGGCGAGCGTGCGCTGGGGAAGCTTCCCTTCCTTCGCCGCGCGGCGGATCTTCGCCTCGATGGGATCCGCGGCGACCGTCGCCTCCATCGCGAAATCCAGGCACCCGATCACGTCGTCCTCGCGGCGCGGAGCGTAGGCCCCCGCGGTGAGGCGATCGCGCGCGGCGCCGGGCGTGATGAGGATCTCCGCGACGCGCGAGACCCACACGTCGCGCGGCGCGTCGAGCGTGAGCCCCTTCGGGAAGGCGAGCATGCGCAGCCACGCCGCGACGAAGCGGTTGGGGAAGTTCTCGAGCACGCCGTCCATCGCCACCTGCATCCTGAGGAAGCTGTCGTGCATGGCCCACGTGAGAAGCGGCACGTCCTCCTTCTGGCAGCCCTCGTCGCGGAAGCGCTTCACGGTGGCCGAGGCCATGTAGAGGAGCGAGAGGATGTCGCCCAGGCGCGCCGAGATCATCTCCTTCCTCTTGAGGCTTCCGCCGATCACGAACATCGACGCGTCCGAGAGCAGCGCGAAGACGGCCGAGAAGCGCGTCATCATCTGCACGTAGCGCTTCGTCTCGCGCGGCCCCGGCACGTCGATGCCCTTGCCGCCCGTGATGCCGAGCCACAGCGAGCGAGCGGCGTTGGAAACCGTGAAGGCCATGTGCCCCCACAACGCGCGGTCGAAGGCGGCGAGGTCGTTCTTTCCCGCGGCCTCGATCTCCTTCAGCACGAACGGATGGCAGCGGATCGCGCCCTGCCCGAAGATGATCATCGAGCGCGTGAGGATGTTCGCGCCCTCCACCGTGATCGCGATGGGCACCGTCTCCCACGCGCGGCCGAGGTAGTTGTTGGGCCCGAGGCAGATGCCCTTGCCGCCGTGGATGTCCATCGCATCGATCAGGATGGAGCGCATGCGCTCGGTCATGTGGTACTTGCAGATCGCCGAGATGACCGAGGGCTTCTCGCCCAGGTCGAGCGCGGCCATGGTGAGGCGGCGCGTCGCGTCCATGAGGTAGGTGCTGCCGCCGATCCGCGCGAGCGGCTCCTGCACGCCCTCGAATTTCCCGATCGGCGTCCTGAATTGCGAGCGCACCCGCGCATACGCACCGGTCGCGCGGCTGGCGATCTTGCCCGCCGCCATCGACATCGACGGGAGGGAGATCGAGCGGCCCGCCGCGAGGCATTCGACGAGCATCCGCCATCCGCGCCCCACCTGCGACGTGCCGCCGATCACCCATTCCATCGGGATGAAGACGTCCTTGCCGTGCGTCGGACCGTTCATGAAGCCGCAATCGAGGGGGATGTGGCGCCGCCCGATGTTCACGCCCTTGTGCGACGTGGGCACGAGTGCCAGCGTGATGCCGAGCTCCTCCTCCGCCCCGAGGAGCCGCTCCGGGTCGAAGAGCTTGAACGCGAGGCCGAGGATCGTCGCCACCGGTCCCAGCGTGATGTAGCGCTTCTCCCAGGTAAGGCGGATGCCGACCAGCTCGCGGCCCTCGTGCATGCCCTTGCACACGATGCCGAAGTCGGGGATCGATCCCGCGTCGGAGCCGGCTTCCGGGTTGGTGAGCGCGAAGCACGGGATCTCGAGGCCCTTCGCGAGGCGCGGCAGGTAATGGTCCTTCTGCGCCTCGGTGCCGTAGTGGATGAGCAGCTCCGCGGGACCGAGCGAGTTGGGCACCATCACCGTCACCGCCGCGGTGCCGCTGCGGGTGGAGATCTTGGTGACGATCTCCGAATGGGCATACGCGGAGAAGCCGAGCCCGCCGTACGCCTTCGGGATGATGATCCCGAGGAAGCCCTTGTCGCGGATGAACTTCCACACCTCCGGCGGAAGGTCCATGCGGTTGTGGGTGATGTCCCACTCGTCGAGCATGCCGCACAGCTCCTCGACCGGCCCGTCCACGAACGCGCGCTCCTCGGCGGAGAGCTTCGCCTCGGGATAGGCGAGGAGCTTCTGCCAGTCGGGCTTGCCGGTGAAGAGGTCCGCATCCCACCACACGCTTCCGGCGTCGAGCGCCTCCTGCTCGGTCTGCGAGACCTGCGGCAGGATGCGCTTGTACAGCCCGAAGATCGGGCCGGTGACGACCGCGCGCCGCAGCGGCTTCACGATCGAGAACGCGGCGAACACCGCCACGAACGCCCAGAGCACCGTCGCGAGCCACGCGGGCGCCGCGGTGAGGGCCTGCAGCGCTCCGGCTCCCGCCGCGAATGCGACCGACCAGGCGAGGCCGCTCGCGCGGTGATACGCAAGCGCCCAGGCGACGGCGACGCAGCCCAACGCTATCGATGTCACGATCATGCGATACCTCCCTCAGGAGCCCGAGACCAGCTCGAGCTTGCGTGTGTCGACGAGCGCCGGAGCCTTGAGCCCGGCGACGAGGAATGGCGCGAGTCGTTGCAGGATCAGCTCGTCGTTCTCGGCCTGCGTCACCTGCGCGAACTGCTTGAGCGCGTCGGTGCTGGCGAGCGAATAGGAAAGCGCGCCCATCACGAAATGCAGCCGCCACGTGAGCTCCTGGCGCGAGAGCTGCGGGAGCGCGCGCAGGAACGCCTCCTTGTAGCGCGCGATCATCTCCGCGTACTGCTCGTGCAGGAAATGGCGGATGAAGGGCGCGGGGTCGGCGTACGCGCGCCCGAGCACGCGCAGGAAGTTCTTGCCCCCGCGCTTCTCGTCGCGCGCGAGCCTGAGCGCCGGGACGAGCATCGCGAAGAGCACCTTCTCGCACGACGGCGGCTTCGTGCCCGCCTCGCGCTCGAGCGCCTCCAGGAGCTCGATGCGCTCCTGGTTCATGGGATCGAGGCGCCGGGTAAGCACCGCCTGGAAGAGCGTTTCCTTCGAGCCGAAGTGATAGTTCACCGCCGCGAGGTTCACTCCCGCGGCGTTGGTGAGCTGCCGCAGGCTCGTCGCCTCGAAGCCGTGCTCGGTGAAAAGCTCCTCGGCCGCGTCGAGGATGCGGGTCTTCGTGTCTGCGGAAGTCGCGTCGAGCGCGACGCTCTTGCGTGCGGGACGCGATGCGGCCATGGAAGGACCCGTCTACGGGTTTGCGGGAATTCAAACGCCCGTTTGAATTTCCATCGTACGGCCGGGCGGGGCCGGAGTCAAATGGCGCCGATTCAGGGCATCCAGGTGAGCTTCACGACCCAGTTCCGGCCGAACTCGGCCACGCTCCCGGGGAATTCCACGTGCTTCTTGTCGAAGGCGTTGTTCACCACGAGCGAGACGTCGAAATCGGGCGTGACGCGCCAGCCGAAGCGCGCATCCAGGACCGAGAACGCGGGCACCTGCGAGCCGGAGAGCGCGCCCTGGTAGCGCCAATCGAGGTCCAGCTCGTGCCGGTCGCTGATGTTCCAGAGCGAGCGCAGCATCGCGGTGCGATCGGGATTGGTGCCGAGCGGCGGCTCGGTGAGGTTCACGTGCCCCGCCTCGAGCCAGGTCTTCTGGTGCATCGCGATGAAGCCGCCGACCAGGCGCCATGCCGGCATCACGCGCCAGTCCAGCCAGCCTTCGACACCGGTCTCGCGCCCGCGCGCGCCGTTCATGACGACGAGGGCGCCGCTCGCGGGCTCCAGGGTGCGCAGGTGGTCGAACTCGTGATGGAACGCGGTCAGCGAGAGCGTGGCGCCGGGCGCGATCTGCGCGCGATAGCCGAGCTGCGCCACGTCCGCGGTCTCGGACTGGAAGGTGTCGTTGTTCGCGATCGAATAGGGCGGCGCTCCCGGAACCACCAGGTCGCGGTCGATGCGCGAGGGCGAGCGCACCGAGCGCGTGAGCGCGGCCCAGACGAAGCTCTTCGGCGAGACGCTCCACGAAAGCCGCAGGTCCGGAAGCCACTCGAGGCCGCTGTACGGGTTGTCCTCGGCGCGCAGCCCCACGGTGAGGCCCAGCGCGGGCGAGAGCGCGATCTCGTCCTGCGCGAAGAGCGCGGCGACGTTCACGACGCGGTCGTTCGGCAAGAACGCGAGAGCGGGGGTGGGCTGCGTATGATCGTGGGAGCTGCGCCATTCCGCGCCCCAGTTCAGCTCGTGCGGCCCGACCGCATGCACCGTGTGCAGCATCTCGAGGTCGTACGTGTCGAGCGTCTCGTCGAAGGTGCCCTGGTGCACGCGATGCGTGCGGTCGTAGTAGGCCTGCAGAAAAAGGCGCGAGCCGGAATCGAGCGTGCTGCGCCAGCGGCCGAGGAGGTTGCCGCCGTCGAGGTCGCGCGCACCGCCGAGGTTGCCCACGTTATCCGTGTAGATGTCGCCCTGGAGCGTGCTGCGCGACGTCGCGCCATTCCAGTCGGAGCGGAAGCCCGCCTGCGAGCGCTCCGAGGCGTCCTCGGCCGAAGCCCCGCTCGCGAGCGCGAGGTCGTCGCGCTTCGCGTATTTCGCGTAGAGCCGGTACGCGCCGTCGGCGACCGGAGCGCCCATCCGCAGCGTGGCACCGCGCTCCTTGCCACCGGCGTATCCGGAGGCGAGAAGGCCCTGCGTCTTCTGCGCCGACTTGGTGATGATCCGGATCACGCCGTTCACGGCGTTCGTGCCCCACAGCGTCGAGCCCGGTCCGCTCACCACCTCGATGCGGTCGATGTCCGCGAGCACGACGTCGACCGCGTCCCAGAAGACTCCCGAGAAAAGCGGCGAATACACGGTGCGCCCATCGATCAGCACGAGCATCTTGTTGGCGAGCCCCGAGAGCCCGCCGCGCGCGCTCGCCACGAACTGGTTCTGGTCGCCCTGGATCATCATCAGGTTGGGCGCGAGGCGCAGCGCCTGCGCGATCGAGGTGGCGCCCGAGCGGCGGATGTCCTCCGACGTGATGACGAAGATGGATGCCGGAGCATCGACGAGGCGCTCCGCACGCCGCGAGACGGTCGTTACCTTGAGGTTCGCGAGCTGCTCGAGCGAGTAGTCGGCAAGGTCCGCCACGCGCTCGCCTTCGGCCGCGAAGACGGAGCCCGCCGCGGCCAGCAGCGCCACAGCTCCCATTTTCGCAACGATCGGTAATGTTTTCATGGAGAGATGCATCGAGCCGCGCACAGCATATCCGGTTTGCCCCGGGTCGCCGAGAGCCTTGGTCCAGAATCGCGTCGTGAGCATCCGGCCTGTCCTCTTCGTGCTTCTCGCCCTCGCGGCCGTGCCGTGTGCGGCCATCGTCACCTCATGTTCGCGGTGAAGACCTGGCCGAGCGCGAGGAAGCTCACCGCATCGACCACGCCCGCGGAGAACGGGAGCGCGAGGAGCGCGGCGACGAGCATCGCCGGATCGTGTCCCTTCACTTACCGCGCTCTCGCGGGCGCGTTACACTCCGGCCATCAAAAAAACGAAGGGAGGTCGAATTGCGCCGTCTCGCCATCGCGCTCGCCGCGTTTCCGGCATTGTGCGCATCCGCAGCCGATACGAAGCCAGCGCTGCCTTCGTGGTTCCCTGCCCCGGAAGGGTATTCGGTCCACGACCTGCAGCATTCGGATTACGACCGGTACCGCGGGCTCGTCCTCGACAAGCGCAACAAGCTGCCCAGGGATTCGGGCGACTACACTCCGGTCGCCGGCAAGGTATGGCAGTTCCGCATCGTGTTCCCGGGGGACGGCGACCCTCCGAAGGCGAAATGCCTGCAAGCGTTCGCATCGATCCTGCCGAAGCTCGAGGCGCTGGGCTTCCACAAGGCGGGCGACCCCTGCTGCGGCGGCACCGTGCTGCAGAAGGGGCCCGATGAGACGGGCACCTACGTGAACAACGCGAGCTGCGTCGTCGCGATCGTCGAGGCCGGACCCGCTCCCTACCACCTTGCGTCGAAGCCGCCCGCGGCGAAGCGGGAGGCGTTCAGTGCGAAAGAAGACATTCCGTTCCTGCCGCCGATTCCCGGGAGCAAGCGAGGCTCGGGAAGGAACGACGTGAAGGAACCGATCTTCATCCACCCCCACTGCGACCTCAACGTGCCGACGGAGGCATTCGGAACGCGATACTCGGAGCGCGAATACGACGCGCCGCCGGGGGTCTCCGCGTACGCCGTGCAGGAAAGCTACAAGGCGGCGCTGCGCGAGGCCGGATGGGACGACGTATGCCAGCTTTCCGGCATCGGCGACATCGACGCGCACTACACGCGAAACGGCCGCGACGTGTGGGCCCTCGTGCGAAGCCACGGCCTGGCCCCGGACAACCGCCCTTACAAGTTGCTCATGTCCGACGCCGGGAGCGCGCTGCGCACGGATCTGCTCAAAGGGTGCAAGGCCGCGCTCTACGGCGTGAACTTCGACTTCGACAAGGCGACGCTGCGGCCCGACTCGCAGCCCGCATTGAACCAGGTGCTCGCCCTGATGAAGGACGATCCGAAGCTCATGCTGGAGATCGGCGGCCACACCGATAACGTCGGCAAGCCCGACTACAACCTGAAGCTCTCGGGCGAGCGCGCGGCCGCCGTCGTGCAATGGCTGGTCGCACACGGCGTTGCGCCTTCGCGGCTTTCATCGCAAGGGTACGGCGACACGCAGCCGCTCGTGAAGAACACGAGCGACGAGAACCGCGCGAAGAACCGCCGAGTCGAGCTCAAGCGGAAGGACTGCCACTAAGCGGAAAGGGGTCAGATTACTTTTTCCGCTGTTGGAAAAAGTAATCTGACCCCTTTTTTCGCTTCAGGCCGCGGCGAGCGCGCGATCCAGGTCCCACACGATGTCGTCCAGGCTCTCGAGGCCGATGGAGAGCCGCACCATGTCCGGCGGGACTCCCGCCTTCACCAGGTCCGCCTCCGCGAGCTGCCGGTGCGTCGTGGAGGCCGGGTGGATCACGAGGGACTTGGCGTCGCCGATGTTCGCGAGGTGGCTCACGAACTGCAATGCCTCGATGAACTTCACGGCCGCGTCGTAGCCGCCCCGGATGCCGAACGACAGGAGCGATCCCGCGCCCTTCGGAAGGTAGCGCTGCGCGAGGGCGTGATAGCGATTGCCGGGAAGGCCCGGATAGTTCACCCACGCCACCTTCGGATGGCCCTCGAGGAATCCGGAGACGCGCATCGCGTTGGAGCAGTGCCGCTCCATGCGCAGCGGCAGCGTCTCGAGGCCCTGCAGGAGGAGCCACGCGTTGAAGGGAGAGATCGCTGGCCCGAACACGCGCAGGATCTCCATGCGCGCCTTCATCGTGAAGCCGAAATCGCCGAAGGTCTCGTAGAAGCGCACGCCGTGGTAGCCCGCGGAGGGCTCGGTCATCGAGGGGAACTTGCCGTTGTCCCAGGGAAACTTGCCGCTCTCGATCACGGCGCCGCCCATGGAGGTGCCGTGGCCGCCGATGAACTTGGTCGCCGAGTGCACGACGATGTCGGCGCCGTGCGCGAACGGCTGGCAGAGATACGGCGAAGCCGAGGTATTGTCGACGATGAAGGGCACGCCCGCTTCGTGCGCGACCTGCGCGATCGCCGCGAGGTCCACCACGTTGATCGCGGGGTTTCCCAGCGTCTCGGAGAAGACCGCCTTCGTGTTCGGCTTCAGCGCGCGGCGGAAATTCTCCGGGTCGTCGGGATCGACCAGCGTCGATTCGATGCCGAGCTTCGCGAAGTTGACCGAGAGCATCGTGTGCGTGCCGCCGTACACCTTCGCCGACGAGACGACGTGGTCTCCCGCCTGGAGGATGTTGAGGAACGCGACCATCTCCGCGGCCTGTCCGGAAGCGGTCGCGACCGCCGCGCGCCCTCCCTCGATCGCCGCCATGCGCTCCTCGAAGACCGCGGTGGTGGGATTCGAAAGCCGCGTGTAGACGTTCCCGAACGTCTGCAGGTTGAAGAGGCTCGCGGCGTGGTCGGCGCTGTCGAAGACGTACGAGGTGGTCTGGTAGAGCGGCACCGCGCGCGAGCCCGTCTGCGCGTCGGGAATCTGGCCCGCGTGCAGGCACAACGTCTCGAATCCGAATTCGCGGTCGGGCATTTCCGCTCTGCTTCAGAAAACCAAGTCAGTGAAACCACAGATGAACACGGATGAACACAGATGGTTCGTCACAAATAATGGAGCGGTTGTCACGTGGCAGCCGTTGGCACCTTTCCCGCTTATCTGTGTTCATCTGTGTTCATCTGTGGTTCCTATCCTGGCTAAGATTTCCCCGCCCCGCCCAGCTTCGTGCGATCGAGCACCGTCATCGCGCTGGCGACGAGCCCGGCGACGTTGGAAAGGTCGGACGGGATGATGAGCGTGTTGCCCTGCTTGGCGAGGTTCGCGAAGGCCTCGATGTACTGCCCGGCGACCTTCAGGTTGGCCGCGCTCATCCCGCCGGGCGCTTCGATGGCCGCGGCCACGGCCCGCACCGCGTTCGCGGTGGCGTTGGCGACCAGCTCGATCGCGCCCGCCTCGCCCGCGGCCTTGTTGATCTGCGCCTGCTTCTGGCCCTCGGACTCGAGGATCGCCGCCTGGCGCTGGCCGTCGGCGATGTTGATCTCCTGCTGGCGCTTGCCTTCCGAGGTCGCGATCACCGCGCGCTTCTCGCGCTCGGCCGTGATCTGCGCCTGCATCGCGCGCAGGATCGACTCCGGCGGCGTGAGGCTCTTCAGCTCGTAGCGCAGCACCTTGATGCCCCAGGTGCGCCCCGCCTCGTCGAGCACCTCGACCACCTTGTGGTTGATCTCGTCGCGGCTCTCGAAGGTCTTGTCGAGCTCCATCTTGCCGATCTCGCTCCGGAGCGCGGTCTGCGCGAGCTGCGAGATCGCGAGCACGTAGTTGGACGTGCCGTAGCTCGCGAGGCGCGGGTCGACCACCTGGAAGTAGATGATCCCGTCCACGGCGAGCTGCGTGTTGTCCTTGGTGATGCACACCTGCTCGGGCACGTCGAGCGGCACTTCCTTGAGCGAGTGCTTGTAGGCGATGCGGTCGATGAACGGCACGATGAGGTTCATGCCGGGCTCGAGGACCGAGTGGAACTTGCCCAGGCGCTCCACCACCCACGCGTTCTGCTGCGGCACGATGCGCACGCCCTCGGCGACGAGCACCACCAGCATGGCGACGAGGAACGTCGCGATGGTGGCCGCCGTGCTGTGGCTCAACCAGGCCATGGCGATCGTGAGGATGATCGCGACCAACGTCTTCCAGAACATGACGTGCTCCCTTTCGTTGTTCGTTGTGATGCCGGGACGATCAGCGGGCCGGCGGCGCAGAGGCGACCAGCAGCGTGTTGCCGTCCTGCCCTTCGATGTAGAGCGTCGCACCCGGCGGCGGGTTCTCCTCGGGACGCGCGAGCTTCGCGTCCCACACGGCGCCGCGGTACTTCACGCGCGCGATGCGCGCCGCCTCGTTGCTCCAGCCCTCGAGCACCACCGGCTGGCCGCGGTCGAGCAGGTTCGAGCCCTTGTCGCCCGCGCGGTTGCGGCTGTTCCAGTGGTGCACGAACACCGCGCCCGCGATCGCCACCACGCCGCCGAGCGCCGCCTGCACCAGCTCGTTCAAGCCCAGCCAGGCGAGCAGGGCGCCCATGAAGGCGCCCAGGCCGATCACGAGCAGATAGAAGGTGCCGGTCATGAGCTCCGCGATCACGAGCACGAATCCGACGATCACCCACACGAGCCACTGTTCCATGCTTGCCCCCTTTGCGCCGGTTTGCTCCGGTTTGCGCCGGTTTCCGCCTCAGGCCGCGGGCCGCTTGGCCGAGATCACCTTCGTGTTCACGCCCGCCCAGCCGAGCCCGCCGAAGAAGCGGCCGTGCTCGATCTTCACGCAGCGGTTCTCCACCACCTCGAGCCCCGCGGCCTCGGCCTTGCGCCGCGCCTCGCCGTTCTCCACGCCGAGCTGCATCCAGAGCACCTTCGCGCCGATCGCGATGGCGTCCTCGGCGATCGCGGGAATCTCCGCGCTCTTGCGGAAGCAATCGACGATGTCCACCTTCTCCGGGATGTCGCGGAGCCGTTTGTAGCACTTTTCGCCGAGGATCTCCTCGTACATGGGGTTCACGGGGATCACGCGGTAGCCGTGCTCCTTCATGTACTTCGCCGCGAAGTAGCTCGGGCGGTGCCATTGGGCGGAGAGGCCCACGACGGCGATGGTCTTGTTCCGAAGCAGGATCCGGCGCGTTTTCTCGCTGTCGTCCATCGGGCGGGTGCGGCACCTATAATCGACTCCATGGATTCTACCCTGCCCCGCCGCGCGATTCGTCGCCTGCTTGCGACGCTCGCCCTTCTCGTCCCCGCGAGCGTCTTCGCCTACAACCACGACACGATCGTGAACCCGCTCCCGCCCGGGCGCTTTCCCGTGGCGTGCTCGAACATCGAGCAGGACGTGAGCAAGATCGCGCCCGGAGCGAGCCCGTCCGACTACTGGGAAGGGCGCCCGGTGAACGGAGTGGACCACTACGTCGACGAGATCCTCGCGCACCCGGAGGCGGCGTTCACGTACGAGGCGCCGGTGCCCGACCAGCGCTCGCTCTATCCCGGGCACGCGGGGGAGAACGTGAAGTTCGTGGCGATCGTGTGCTATCCGACGTCGAGCACGAACACCGACCCGAACTACGTGCTGCCCGAGACCGGGGATGTGATCCCGCACATGGCGCTGCCGGGCGCCATCCCGAACATCATCCCCATCTCCGAGTACTACCCCGGCTACGATCTCAACGAGCCGTTACCCATGCGGCTTCCGCTGATCGTCTTTTCGCACGGGCTTACGGGGAGCCCCATCAGCACCGGGTACGTGCTCGCGCTCGAGCAGCTCGCGGCCCAGGGCTTCATGGTGGCGGCGCCGTTCCACGGCGATCCGCGCTTTTCGCGGGTGCGGCTCCAGGACGTGACCGATCTCTACTACCTCTACGACCAGTTCGACCGCGTGGTGGAGATGGAGCTCATGCGGCCGCTGTCGCTGAAGGTGATGGTGGACAGGCTCCTCGCGGATCCCGGCTACGCGCCGGGCATCGATCCCGGGCGCATCGTCGGCTTCGGCGCGAGCCTCGGCGGCGAGGCGATGATGCTGCTCCTGGGGGCGAGCATCACCACCTCTCTCGCCAAGGATTGCAGCGACGCGGCGGTGCACGACCCGCGCATCAAGGCCGCGGTCGGATACGTGCCGTTCGCCGGCTGGTCGTTCCTGCCCGCGTTCTGCTCCGGCCAGAGCGGCGCGAAGGCCGTGAACCGTCCCTTCCTCGGCATCTCGGGAACCGCGGACACCACGGCTCCGCTCGGCATGGCGAACGAGGCCATCGACCAGTTCCAGTCTTCGCGTTTCCAGGTCGAATACATCAACGGCCAGCACGAGCTGCGCCCCGAGGACGCGCCCGACCTCTTCACGTGGACGATCACCTTCCTCGACGCGTACGTGCCCAATCCGCTCGATCCCACCGCGATGGCGCGCTTCATCCGGATGGACGACGTGGTGGGCGGAAGGACGGACCACATGATCCTCGACGTGCACGTGCCCACGGCGAACACGAACGGCGACACCGACGTCGTCGAGTTCCACAACACCATCCTCGACCACTACTTCATCGCCGCCGGCCCGGACGAGATCGAGGGGATCGAGAGCGGTGCGGCGGGTCCCGGCTGGGAGCTCACCCGCCAGGGATTCAAGGCGTGGCTCACGCCCCCATCCGATCCCGCGTTCGGCGCGGTGCCGGTGTGCCGCTTCTACGGCGTGCCCGCGGGCGGCCCGAACTCGCACTTCTTCACCGCGCAGGCCGACGAATGCGACCTCGTGAAGCGCAACGGCGGCTGGTTCTACGAAGGCATCGGGTTCTACATCCGGCCGGTCGATGCGAACGGCCAATGCCCCGCCGGCTACCTGCAGGTGAATCGCGCGTACAACAACGGCTTCCCGCGCAACGACTCCAATCACCGCTTCAGCACCAGCGACTCCACCATCCGCGCGATGGGGGACGAAGGCTGGTCCGTCGAGGGAACGGTGATGTGCGCGCTGCCGTGATGCGCTTGGTGCATCTCCCACTGGAAAGCCCATGGCGCGCGTGCGCTCCTTCATCGCTGGACTCCTGCTCGCCATTCGCCCGACCGATCCGCACGAGTCGGCGATCCTCATCACGCTCGATCCGGGCGCGTATACGGCGATCGTGCAGGGCGTCGGAGGCGGTGTCGGCGTGAGCGTGGTGGGGGTGTTTGTCGCGCCCTGAGCTCGCGGGCGACAGGAACAGAGGGTGTCGCCCCGAAAGTCAGGCAGAGCAATCCCGGATCGACATCGCCCCTAGCCACCAGGGTGGCAGGTGGCGATCGGCGAAGTCGGTCCCTAGCCGCCCCGGACCCCGGAACGCCGTGACCGAGCAGTTTTGTCCACCATCTTGCACGCTTGATCGATGGAGATCCGAACGAAGTTCTGGTTGCCGATGGTGTAGGCGCCGAGCGCGTCTTCGGCCCGTTCCCCGAGCTCGGCTGCGTCCACCAAGCCGAGTTTCGCAAGAGACTTGATGTCTTCCCGATCCGGCTCGGCGAAGCGCACGAGCTTCGAGACCGCGAGATCGACCGGGGAGAGCAGCCTCACCTCGAGTCGCCTCGCGTTTACGCCGGGCACCTCGATCGGCACCGAATCCGCATGCGCATTTTCGTGAAGCAGGCCGAGGGAGTCGTTGTACTGCCGGTCGAAGTAGACCATGCGCATCTTTCCGCTGCCGTCGCGGAACATCGCATCGAGGTTGGACGGAAGGATCACGCGGCGTCCCAGCGACGCGTCGATGTCTCCACTGAACCGGGCGCCCGTGTAGATGTGCGTGCCGCCCCGCCCGCTACGTACACGGGAATCGCCGGGCCGTCGTAGTCGCCGAGCGAGACTTCGATGCGCGACATGATCTCGGCGAAGGCTTCCCAGTACGCCGATCCGCCCTGATGGCGATCGGCTCCATGCCTATGCTCGAGCTTGCCGATGCGAAAGGCGGGCGCGCAGCACGGGAACGAAGCGGTCGGGTTTCACGGGCGAACGCGCGAGCCACCGGGAAGCGGTCTTGAGCGTGCTCATGCCGGGATGAAGCTTCTCGGCGAGCGCGAGCAATCGGTCGCGATCCCCCAGATCGAGGGTAGCCAGCATCATCGCGACCCCTGCGAGGAGCTGCGGGTGGCCCGCCCGCCTCCAGCGCGACAGACGAAAATCCCCGGAAACGACGAGATCGAGCAAGCGCTCTTCCTCTTGCCTCGAGAGCGACCTGGGCATCGGCTCCAGCTTCGGATTTCTTGTCGCCGCATCGAGCTCGCGTGCCGGCACCAGGTAGGCGACGACGCGCCCGTGCTTTCTGATCGCGAGCTTCTCGACCGTAGCGCGCGCCAGCACTCCTCCCAGGTTCGTCTTGAGCTCGGTCGCATCCACCGTTTCCATCCCGCATTGTATTGCTGTTCTGGCCGAAACAGCAAGTGACCCGGTCCAGGCATTACCCGAATTAAGGGATGCGCTACGCCGCGCGCTGTGCCACCATGGTCGCGAACCAGCGTCTCGCATGACGGCATGCCCTTACGCAACGGAAGGACTTCGATGCGCGCTTCCCGATTTCTGTACCCCTTGCTGGTTGCCGCGCTGTGGTGGGCCGCGCCTTGCCTCGGACAGAGCGTGACCGCGACCGTGGCGGTGGGCGACTTTCCCCAAGCCATCGCGGTGAACCCGGTCACCGACAAGATGTACGTGGCGAACGGAAACAGCAACAACGTCACCGTGATCGACGGCTCGAACAACACCACAGCGACCATCGCGGCTGGGACCAATCCCGCTGCCATCGCGGCGAACCTGGTCACCGACAAGATCTACGTTGCGAACGAGAACAGCAACAACGTCACCGTGATCGACGGCTCGAACAACACCACAGCGACCATCGCGGCCGGGACCAATCCCGCTGCCATCGCGGTGAATCCGGTGACCGACGAGATTTACGTGGCGAATGCCGGCAGCAACGACGTCACGGTGATCGACGGATCGAACAACACCACGACGACCGTTGCGGCGGGGTCCGCCCCCATTGCCATCGCGGTGAACCCGGTCACCAACAAGATCTACGTTGCGAATTTCATCAGCAACAACGTCACCGTGATCGACGGCTCGAACAACACGACCTCGACTGTCCCGGCGGGAACCAATCCAATTGCCATCGCGGTGAACCCGGTCACCAACAAGATCTACGTTGCGAACGAGAGCAGCAGCAACGACGTCACCGTGATCGACGGCTCGAACAACACCACAGCGACCATCGCGGCTGGGACCAATCCCGCTGCCATCGCGGCGAACCTGGTCACCGACAAGATCTACGTTGCGGAACGAGAGCAGCAACAACGTCACCGTGATCGACGGCTCGAACAACACCACAGCGACCATCGCGGCCGGGACCAAGCCCGCTGCCATCGCGGTGAATCCGGTGACCGACGAGATTTACGTGGCGAATGCCGGCAGCAACGACGTCACGGTGATCGACGGATCGAACAACACCACGACGACCGTTGCGGCGGGGTCCGCCCCCTATTGCCATCGCGGTGAACCCGGTCACCAACAAGATCTACGTTGCGAATTTCATCAGCAACAACGTCACCGTGATCGACGGCTCGAACAACACGACCTCGACTGTCCCGGCGGGAACCAATCCCGCTGCCATCGCGGCGAACCTGGTCACCGACAAGATCTACGTTGCGAACGTCAGCAGCAACGACGTCACCGTGATCGACGGCTCGAACGACATCACGACGAGCGTCGCGGCGGGGTCCGCCCCCATTGCCATCGCGGTGAACCCGGTTACCAACAGGATTTACGTTGCGAACGTCACCAGCAACAACGTCACCGTGATCGACGGCTCGAACAACACCACGTCGACCGTGGCCGCGGGGACCTCTCCAGCTGCCATCGCCGTGAACCCGGTCACCAACAAGATCTACGTGGCGAACGCCGCCAGCAGCAACGTCACCGTGATCGACGGATCGAACAACACGACGGCGACTGTCGCGGCAGGAGGCAATCCCTTTGCCATCGCGGTGAACCCGGTCACCGACAAGATCTACGTGGAGAACGAGATCAGCAACAACGTCACCGTGATCGACGGCTCGAACAACACCACGTCGACTGTCGCGACGGGGACCACTCCCGATGCCATCGCGGTGAACCCGGTCACCAACAAGATCTACGTTGCGAACGAGAGCAGCAACGACATCACCGTGATCGACGGATCGAACAACACCACGTCGACTGTCGCGGCGGGAGCCATCTCCCTTTGCCATTGCGGTGATCCCGGTCACCAACAAGATCTACGTTGCGAACAAACTTCAGCAACAACGTCACCGTGATCGACGGGGCCAGCAACACGACCACGACCGTCGCGGCGGGGACCAATCCCGATGCCATCGCGGCGAACCCGGTCACCAACAAGATCTACGTTGCGAACGAAACCAGCAACAACGTCACTCGTGATCGACGGGGCAAGCAACACGACCACGACCGTCGCGGCGGGGACCAATCCCGATGCCATCGCGCTGAACCCGGTCACCAACAAGATCTACGTCGCGAATGTAAACGGCAACGACGTCACGGTGGTTGCTACGCCGCGCGTGGATCCGCCCACGAATCCGCCGCGCCTCGCCAACATCTCCACGCGCATGGAGGTGCTTAACGGCAACAACGTGATGATCGCGGGCTTCATCATCGGGGGATCCACGCCGAAGACGCTCGCCATCGTGGCGACCGGCCCGTCGCTCGCGGCGTTCGGGATCACCAACCCGCTCGCCAATCCCACGCTCCAGCTGGTGCGCCAGTCAGACCAGTGGTGATCGCCACCAACGACGACTGGCAGACGGACCCCAACGCCGGGCAGCTCGCCGGCAAGCGGCTTCGCGCCCACCAATCCGCTCGAGTCGGGCTGGCTGTGACGTTGCCGCCGGGTGCCTACACGGCAATCGTCTCGGGAGTGGGCGGCACCGTGGGCGTGAGCGTGGTGGGGGTCTTCGAGATCGACCATCCGGAGGTTCCGCTGGTCAACATCTCCACGCGCGGCGAGGTGCTCACCGGCAACAACATGATGATCGCCGGGCTCATCGTACAGGGCAGCGGGCCGCAGACGGTGGTGATCACGGCGACCGGTCCCTCGCTGGTGCCGTTCAGCATCACCAACCCGCTGGCCGATCCCACGCTCACGCTGGTGCGGCAGAGCGATCACGCGGCCATCGCCACCAACGACAACTGGCAAAGCGCGTCGAATGCGGCGGCGATCACGGCGAGCGGCTTCGCGCCGACCGATCCGCACGAGTCGGCGATCCTCATCACGCTCGATCCCGGCGCGTATACGGCGATCGTGCAGGGCGTCGGAGGCGGTGTCGGCGTGAGCGTGGTGGGGGCGTTCACCCTTCCGTAAGCGGCAGGTGCGCTCGGGGGCGCGCTGATGTGCGCGCGGCCCCGGGGCTTGCGCGAGGCTTTCGTCACACGCCGCGCATTTCAGATTCGCCATCTCGCGGATCCTCGCGCCATTCCCGAACGTCTCTGCGGCGGCACCTCGGCAGTCCGGTCGGCATCATCGACCCGAACAGCGACGAGCTCGAGTACGGTATCCGCCTGAGGCCCGACGCGCGGCGCTTTCCGGATGTAGCGCAGTTCCGGAGCGCGGCCCGATGAGCCGATCGTCGTCGCCGACGCGCGGCGCCGCGAGTTCCAGGCGACGCCGCTCGCGCATCGGCTGCGGCCCGTATATCGCAGCGGGAAGCTCACGCTCTATGTGTGGAGATGATCCCCACGCGGCCCCGCGGCCGCCCCGGCGGCGACAACGAGGCATCGGGATCCGGCCCCACTATAATCGGCCGATGGCGGGAGGCGACCCAGCGCGCAATCGCCGAGGCAGAACGAAGATGATCGCGAGCGATTTGCAACGAGATTTCGAGCGCAACGGCGTTCGCTCTTCCTATTCCATCGCGTTCTCCATGCGTGCGGAAGCGCCAGTGCTATCGCAGACGCTGCAGACGTTCGCGGTTGGGCGGCCCACCGAGTACTTCCAATACCCCTACGATCGCAACCCGTACTTCCCGAATTCGGACGGGCTGCCGGTCACGGAGTGGTTCCGCCAGCTCGTCCTGCAACGGCAACAGGGCAACGCGTTCGGCTCGAAGATGTCACACGATCATCGGGCGCATTTGGATGGGCACTTGCGCGAAGGCTTGCCGGGATACGTATCTCTGTCCGACGCGCTCCCGCACCACAAGTGGATCTTCATGCGCCGCCGGGACGTGATCGCGCAAGCGATGTCCTGGTACATCGCTGACGTGCACCGATCGCTGGCACATCGCTTCATCGCAGGAGGACACGCCACCCCCGCCAATCCCTTACGATTTCTTCTCGATTCTCTCCAAGGTCATGATCGTCTGCGCGAACAACGTGAATTCGGAGACTTACTTCGCGCGGATGGGCGTCAACCCTTGCCGCATCGACTACGAGGACCTCGTCGCCGATCCCACGGCCGAGATGCGCCGGATTTTCGCGTTCCTCGAAGTCGAGGCGAAGTTCGCCGACGTAGTGCTCGAGCGTGATGGGCGACTGAAATCGCTCCGGCGAATGGCGAATTCCGCGTACGCCGCGATTCGCGATCGCTTCATGGACGATTTTCTCCGGCTCGGCGAATCGGGCGATCGCACGAGGCTCGGAGCCTCCCTCGATTCCTGGAACGCATTCTTCACGACCTGTGGATGGTCGGACGATCGGAGAGACTAGCGCGTCCGCGCCCTCTGCGGTCTCCCAGGAATGCCACGGGCAGCGGCTACTCGATCGTCGTCCGCACGGACTCCGGGCAGGCGAAAGTAAAAAGGGCCGGCGCGAGGCCGGCCCCGAAGGGACCGCTGGGGTTTCGCGGAGATTCAGCGGAAGCTGTAGCGGATCACCCCGTACACGAAGCGTGCGCGCGCGTCGTAATACGACGGGTCGTACCCGGTCTGGAACGTGTTCTGCTGGTTCGTGGCCGGCGGGTCGGTATCGAGCACGTTCTTCACGCCGAGCGTGAAGGTCCAGTGCTTGATGCCCGTGAACTGCTCCTGCAGGTCCCACAAGCTCATCGAGCTCGCCGTACGCGGGTTGTTGTTGAAGTCCGTCTGCCAGTCGGTGTAGCTGGACTGGTACGTGTTCGCCACCGTGGTCGACCACGGGCCCGCGTCCCACGTGAGCGTCGCGTAGTGCTTCCAGCGCGGGATCACGCCCACGACCGGCGACTGGAACGCGTTGCTCACGGCGCCGGCGTAGGTGCCGTCGAGCGCCTGGAAGTCGTACCGGGTGTAGTACGTGCCCGAGATGTCGAAGCGCAGCCGCCCGTAGCGCATCTGCGGCCACTTGTAGTGCGCCTCGACGTCCCAACCCTCGATGTGCGTCGAGCCCAGGTTGATGTAGCGCTGGTCGATCGAGACGATCGGGCCGGGCAGGTTCGGGAACGCGGGATCGACCGGCCCGCGCGTGACGTACTGGCCGTACGTGTTCAGGTCCCCGAGAATGGTCGGGATCGGGACGCCGTTGGTGAGGCCGTTCGCGAGCCGGATCTTGAAGTAGTCCGCCGAGACCGAGAAGGCGTTGGTCGGCTCCAGCACGATGCCGAAGGTCGCCTGCTCGGACTTCTCCGGCCGCAGGTTCGGGTTGCCGCCGAAGATCACGCCGAACTGCGTCACGCAGTCGATGCCGGTATTGCCCGTGACGGGACAGCGGATCGGGTCCGACTGCCCGGTCTGGGAGACCCCGGAGATCTGCGGGTTGAAGAGCTGGTAGAGCGAGGGCGCGAGGAAGCCCGTGCCGTACGAGCCGCGCAGGAGGACGTCGCGGTTCGGCTGGAAGCGCAGGCTGAACTTGGGATTGTTGGTGCGCCCGAAGTCGCTGTAGTCGTCGGTGCGGACCGCGGCGTCGAGCTCGAGGCTCCTCAGCAGCGGCAGGTTCACCTCGGCGAACGCGGCCTTCACGTCGCGGTCGGCATGGACCGGCCGCGCATTGCCGCCGTAGCCGGAGATGTCGCCGATCTGGTAGGCGAGCGCCGGATCCTCGTCGAGCTTCTCCTTGCGCAGGTCGACGCCGATCGCGCCGGCGGCCGTCCCGGCCGGCATGTTGAAGAGGTCGCCGGAGATCTTCGCGTTCAGCGCCGCCGTCGAGGCCTTGCCGCTCGTGACGGTACCGATGAAGTTGGACGCTGCGATCTGCTGGTCGATCCCGGGCGTGTTCGGTCCGAAGAGGTTCACCTGGCCGCTGTTGAGGAGCGGCATCAGCAGCGAGTACTGCGGGAAGCCCCCGTTCAGGCGCTCCTCGAGCTTGCCCTCGGCATACGAGTACGAAACGTCGCTGTCCCAGCGATCGGCGATCGTGCCCTTCAGGCCCCCGATGACCTGGTAACCGGTGTTGGTGTCGGTCGTGTCGCGGTTGCCGTTCACCACCGCACGGTAGCGCACGTCGAGCGGCTGGCCGTCGACACCGGCCGCCGCCGCGAGGTCGTGCGGATAGTACGGGCTCGTCGCGGGCAGCGTGATGGTGGACGGAATGTCGCCGTTCGGCCCGTACTTGAACACGCTCGAGATCGGCACGCCCTGGATGATGTAGTGGTTCTTGTCCTCGCCGTACAGGCCGTGGGCATAGAGCTGCCAATCGGGCGTGAGCTGGAACTTGCCCTGCAGGAAGAAGTTGGTGTTCTTGTCCTCGGGAATGCTCTCGACCCCGGCCTGCTGCGTCGGATCGAAGAAGCAGCCGCCGAGGAGCGCCACGTACACGTTGGCCACGCCCGGGCACGAGGTGCCGCTCGCGCCCACCATGCCGATGCCGCCCGTCGTGACCGTGCCCGGGAACGTGTTGCTCGAGCCGGCGAAGCCGCCGAGCTGCACGAGGAAGCGGTCGGTCGAGTTGTCGGAGAAGTTGCGGTCCTTCTGGTCGAGCGGCTTCTGGTGGTCGTACGACGCGTTGAAGAACACGTTGTAGCGGTCCTTCGCGAGGTCTCCGAAGCCCAGCGATGCCGTGTACTTCTCCTCCGCGCCGCCGCCGCTGCGGGTCGGCTGGCCGTAGTAGACGGAGGCCTCCGCGCCCTCGTAATCCGAGCGCATGATGAAGTTGATCACGCCCGCGATCGCATCCGACCCGTACACGGCGGAGGCGCCGTCCTTCAGGATCTCCACGCGCTCGATCGCGTTGAACGGGATGATCGCGAGGTTCGTGCCCTGCACGCCCTGCGTCTCGCCGGCGAATCCGTTGACGCGCTTGCCGTTGATGAGCACCAGCGTGTGCGCGCCCTGCAGGCCGCGCAGCGAAGCCGTCTGCGCCGAGGAGGTGGCCGCGCCGATCACGCTCGTGAGGCCCACGTTGCCGAGGCTGTTGTTGGCCGAGATGTAGTTCAGCAGCTCCATGGGCGTCGTGGCGCCGGACTTCTCGATCTGCTCGCGCGACATCACCGTGACCGGGAGCGCCGTCTCGCCTTCCACGCGCTTGATGCTCGTGCCGGTGACCTCGATGCGCTCCTTGGCCTGCGCGCCCTGTTCCTGCGCCGCGGCGCCGGCCGAGTGCAGCGCCGCCGCGACCGCCGCGGCGAGCATCGCCGCGCGCGTCATTTCGAAACGTTGTTTTCGATTCATGTCTTCCCCAGGATGAAGTGGCCTGCGGAAATTACAGAGCGCGCATTTCGCCCGTCAACGAAATCCGGCACGCAGCGGCGCGCACCGTTGCCGCGGCGCAACCCACGGTGACTTTCTGGTGCATGTCCGACAAGTTTCTTGTGGGTTCCCCGAATCCTAGTCGGCACCCTGCGGCTCGCGGCCGCGTCCCTCGAGCAGGCGGACCGTGAGCGCGCGGATGTCGCGCTCGGCCTGCGCGATCATGGCGACGAGGCGGCGCGCGCGCCGCGCGAGGCGCCGCGCTTCGGGCGAGGCGAACATGTCGTCGAGCGAGACGGGCCTCTCGCCGCTTTCCACCCAGCGCATCACCTCTCCCTCTTCGACGCCGAGCGAGCGGGCCGCCTCGGCCGCGCCCACCAGGCGACGGCGCACGCGCTCCGCGGTTTCCAGCCTCGTTCCCAGGTGCACGTGCCTGCGGCTGCTTTCAGTCGAGCTCATCTTTCGGTGGCATCCCCAGTTTTTCCCGAAGCAGCGCGACCTCGAGCGTGCGCTGGCCGAGGAGGCGCTCGAGGTTGCGCACCTGCAGCTCCAGGTCGGCGAGGTCGTTCTTGCGGGAGACGTCGGCGGGATCGGCGTCGAGGAGGTCGCGGTACACCTTGCGCCAGTAGTAGAGGACGTTCGGCGAGACCTGGTGCCTGCGCGCGACGCACGCCGCCGAGATCCCGGGCGACATCGACTCGCGCACGATCGCGAGCTTCTCCGTGAGGCTCCTGCGATAGCGCCCGCCGTTGCGCCCAGCGTTAGGTACCTTCACCGTTGCACTCCCGGGCGCCCGCGCGCCGGCTTGACGCGGGTGCCGCCGTTTGGTTGTATATGCAACGATATGGTCGGATGGTTTCAGCCCGCGAGTCAATAGGGGCGCCGGGCGCGAGGGCCGGCCGGACGGGGCGAACGCAGCATAGAATGGGAGTCGCGATGAAATCCCCGAGCGAGAAGCGAATCGCGTCGCACGTGCGCGCGTACCGCGCACGCGGCTTCGACTGCCTGTGCGGCAACATGCGCATGGCCTCGCGCGCGCTCACGCAGCTCTACGACTCCTACCTCGCGCCCTCGGGGCTCACGTCGGGGCAGCTTGCCGTGCTGTGGTCGGTCATCGCCGCCGAGCCGCTGTCGCTCGGCGCGGTCGCCGACTGGCTGGTGATGGACAAGACCACCGTCAGCCGCAACGTCGCGATGCTGGCCGACATGGGCCTCGTGGAGCTCAGGCCGGGCCCGGACGCGCGCATGAAGCTCGCGAGCTCCACGCCCAAGGGGCGCAAGGCATTCTCCAGCGCGATGCCGCGCTGGAAGGCGGCGCAGGCCTGCATCGAGAGGAAGATCGGGCGCGAGACGTTCTCGCAGGCGGTCGGCGGCGCGCGCAAGCCTCGCCCGGAAGATCCAGGGAAGCGCCCCGGGCTGAGCGTCGCTTCGGAAGAGGCGCCCCCGTCCAACGGCGCGAGCGCCGCGGAAATACGGCGAAGAAAAAAGGGGCCTCGCGGCCCCTTTCCCTTGCTGCGCCCTGCTTCGCGGATCAGCGGAACTCGTACTTGAGCGTTCCGTACACGAGGCGGGCACGGGCGTCGTAGTACGACGGGTCGTAGCCCACCTGGAACGTGTTCTGCTGGTTCGTGGCCGGCGGGTTGGTATCGAGCACGTTCTTCACGCCGAGCGTGAAGGTCCAGTGCTTGATGCCCGTGAACTGCTCCTGCAGGTCCCACAGGCTCATCGAGCTCACCGTGCGCTCGTTGTTGTTGAAGTCCGTTTGCCAGTCGGTGTAGCTGGACTGGTACGTATTCGCCACCGTGGTCGACCACGGGCCCGCGTCCCAGGTGAGGCTGGCGTAGTGCTTCCAGCGCGGGATCACGCCCACCACGACCGAACCGAACGCCGTGCTCACGAAGCCGCTGTACGTCTTGTCCAGGTTCTGGAAATCGTAGCGGCTGTAGTACGTGCCCGAGATGTCGAAGCGCAGCCGCCCGTAGCGCATCTGCGGCCACTTGTAGTGCGCCTCGAGGTCGACGCCCTCGATGTGCGTCGAGCCCAGGTTGATGTACCTCTGGTCGATGGTGGCGATCGGGCCGGGCAGGTTCGGGAACGCGGGATCGACCGGCCCGCGCCTGACATATTGGCCGTACGTGGCCAGGTCGCCGAGGATGGTCGCGATCGGGACGCCGTTGGTGATGCCGTTCGCGAGCCGGATCTTGAAGTAGTCCCCGGAGACGGAGAAGGCGTTGGTCGGCTCCAGCACGATGCCGAAGGTCGCCTGCTCGGACTTCTCCGGCCGCAGGT